>NZ_LN849002.1 GCF_001243045.1 Clostridium niameyense
TCTTTGTCAACACTTTTTTCAAATTCTTTTTTGTTAATACATTTTTTAATGTTTAATAACTAAAAAGACTTTGTATTGCTTGGCTCTCACCAGACAACGTAGATTATTGTATCAGAAATACTTAACCTATAAATTTACTATATATATATTCTATCCAAAATAATTCGCCAATACTTCATTTTTCTATGTTTTTTTTATTATATCTCACAAAGACACTCCTGGATATGTTTTAATATACTTTAACCATAAAATAAGGATTTTATCTATTTTACACTTCAAATATGAAAATATAAAATAAATTAAAATCCTTACTTTATTATAAAGTATATTAAACTCTTACTTTAAATCAACCTTATATTTCTTCTTTAAGTTTTCTACAAATTCATTATATTTTTCATTTTGCTTTTGTTGAAGAAGAAATCCCATTATTTTGTCCTTAACCTTTTCAAAAGGTTCTACACTACTCTCTCTTATATTATCTACTATAATTAGATGATAACCAAATTGAGTTTTTACTGGCTTACTTAATACATCTGTTTTTAATTCAAATACAGCCTTTTCAAATTCAGGTACCATTTGTCCCTTTGTAAATGTTCCTAAACTACCCCCTTGGGCTTTTGAAGGGCATTTTGAATACTTTTCTGCTGCTTTTGAGAATTCTAATCCTGCTTCTATTTCTTTAGCAATTTTTTCAGCTTCTTCTAATGTATCTACTAGTATATGTCTTGCAGTTATAAGATCTTGTGTTTTAAAATTGCTCTTATTATTTGCATAATAATCCTTTGCTTCTTCTTCTGAAACTGATACTGATGCTAAAATATTAGAAACTGTACTTTGTATCAAAAGTTGTTTCTTTGTAGCTTCTAATTGCTTTAAAAATTCTTCAGTCTTATCAACTTCCATGTCCTTTGCATAGTTATATGCAAGTTCAAAATCAATCATTTGCTTTATTAGATCTTCTCTGCCTTTTTCTGTATTTAGATACCCCTGTCTATCTTTTGGAAAGCTAGCTATAGTAGCATCCACATCTTTTTCTGTGATTTCACAACCATTAACTACCGCCACTACTTTATTCTCCATAAAAATTCTCCTTTACATATAAAAATATATTTTATTGTTAGTAAAAAAGCATCTTAGATCAAAATCTAAGATGCTTTAATTTGGTGGCTAGACCAGGAATCGAACCAGGGACACGAGGATTTTCAGTCCTCTGCTCTACCGACTGAGCTATCCAGCCAAAAAAACTTATCTGGCAACGACCTACTCTTCCACAGGGCTTCCCCTGC
>NZ_LN849003.1 GCF_001243045.1 Clostridium niameyense
GGTTTTATACCTTGTTACTGGCTGTGTTACAAGAAAAATTTCTTGTTATTCTCTGTTTAATTTTCAAAGACCATGTCGCTTCATGCGACTTTCTTATAATAACATAAGTGTTTTTCTTTGTCAACACCTTTTTCAAATTCTTTTTTGTTAATACATTTTTTTATGTTTAATAACTAAAAAGACTTTGTATTGCTTGGCTCTCACCAGACAACGTAGATTATTATATCATCTATATTTTAATGTAATATAGGTTTAATAACTAATATTAATAATTATATTGATATTACTCCTGTTATATATATATATCTTTCATTTTGTTATACAGATACTCTTGGTTATGTTGTTATTATAAATAAACCTAAATTTTATTTATTATTATTAAATTATACATTATAACAAATAGTTGTGATAAAATTATACTTAATATAAAAAATAGAATATTTTTAATAAGATATTAAAAAACTATATTTAAAAAACATAAAAATAAACTATGCCAAATACTTGTTAAAATATTTGTATTTAAGAAATTAGCATCTATAAAAAATCTTAAAAAATTTAATACTATAAGAAAGGAGTCTATAAGCATGGAAATAGAAGAATATTTAGAAAAAAAAATTAAAGATATAACTGAAAAATATAAGGGGGATAATATTGATGGATATATAACTGGTGATGGACCTATACCATGTAATATTATGTTTATAGGAGAGGCTCCTGGGAAAAACGAGGTAAAAGAAGGAAAACCCTTTGTAGGAATGGCAGGCAAAAACTTTGAAAAATACTTGAATTCTATAAATCTTCAAAGGAAAAATATAAGAATTACTAATACCTGTTTTTTTAGACCAATAAAAATTAAAGAAACTACTAATGGAAGAATCTCTATTAGTAATAGACCTCCAAAAGTTTCAGAAATCTCTTTATTTAGTTCTATACTTATGGATGAAATTAATGTAGTTAATCCTAAATTAATAATAACATTAGGAAATGTACCATTGAAGACACTAACAAATTTTAAGTCTATTGGGGAATGCCATGGAAAAAAATACTTCATTGATAGTTTAAATAGATATGTATTTCCTATGTATCATCCTTCATCCTTAATATATAATAGAAGCAATGAATTTCTTAGAAGTTATGAAAATGATTGGAATAGTTTAAAAAAAGCTTTAGATGAGATCTAATCTAAAGCTTTTTAATTTAAAAATTATTTTAAAATAATAAAGCACTTTGCAAACATGCAAAGTGCTTTTGGTGATCTACCGGGGAATCGAACCCCGGACACCATGATTAAAAGTCATGTGCTCTACCGACTGAGCTAGTAGATCATATATATCTGGCAACGACCTACTCTTCCACAGAGCCTCCCCTGCAGTACCATTGGCGCTTTGAAGCTTAACCTTCGTGTTCGGCATGGGAACGGGTGTTACCTTCAAGCCATAATCACCAGATATTTTAATTTATTTTTTTGAGATTATTCTCTCAAAATTGCACAGTATATTTTGGTCAAGCCCTCGACCTATTAGTATTAGTCAGCTAAACATG
>NZ_LN849004.1 GCF_001243045.1 Clostridium niameyense
TGGCTGTGTTACAAGAAAAATTTCTTGTTATTCTCTGTTTAATTTTCAAAGACCATATCGCTTCAAGCGACTTTCTTATAGTAACATAAGTGTTTTTCTTTGTCAACACTTTTTTCAAATTCTTTTTTGTTAATACATTTTTTAATGTTTAATAACTAAAAAAGATTTTGTATTGCTTGGCTCTCACCAGACAACGTAGATTATTATATCAAATAATAGCCCCCTAACTAGAACAATATATATCATATAACTGAAATAAATCATTATATCTAATATATTGTCCATATATCAAGGTTTTTCTTATATTGATACACCCGGTTTAGTTTTTATCATTATAAAGCTTATTTCACTAAATAATAAGTATTATAATCTTGCCAATCCCCATTTATAAATATATATTTTCTATTTATACCTAGTTTCTCAAAGCCACAAGATAAAAGTAGATTTTGAGATTTTATGTTTTCAGTTAATGTAGATGCTTCTAACCTATGTAACCCTATCTCATTAAAAACATATTTAATTACAACTTTTAATGACTCTTTCATATATCCCTTACTTTCAAAATCTTTATCTATAGAATATCCAATTACAGCACTTTTTAATCCACCCATAATTATATTAGATACTTTTATCTTACCTATAAATCTATTATTGTTATATATACCAAAGTCTATAATATCTCCATTTATATATTGTTTATAGGATTCTACTAATATTTCTCTTTGTTTATCTAAAGTATAGAATTTTTCCTCTCTTTGTGGTTCTACTTCCTGAAGCCTCTCCCTATTCCTTATATAGTATTCTAATAGCTCTTTTGCATTTCTGGGTGATAATATCCTTAAATTAACGCTTTCCCCTCTTAATATAAAATCTTTATGTATACTATTCTTTTTAAATGTATTTAGATCTATACCATATAAGAATTCATTATCTCGTACATTACTTACTATCTTACTATTACTAATAATACCTTCTAAATAAAATCCTAAATCTGACATAAAGTTGGAATCTATATTTTTATCAATAATAATATTTATCTTATACATATCTTTTTTATAAAATAAATATTCAGTAAAATTTCTAATTATTTCTTTTAAATAAAATTCCTTTTCTTCATTAGATTTATAAAAACTCATCCTAAATAAACAATATTTATCTATATTAGAAAGCTCTAAAATAAATATTCTCCCTATATTTATACCTAAAACATCTCTAATTATGTACTCATTAGAAGTACCTTTAACTAAATCTATACTTATATTATATTTATTTGTCATTAATATCTCTCCTATTAAAACTCCTATGTTCTATTTACTTAACATTTAATTTATTTGTATTCTTATATATTAATAGTACAAAAATTAAAGAAAAACTTAAGCTTATAGGAATCATATAATAAGTTAAGTAAATGCCTAATTTATCATTTAAAAATCCCATAAAAAGATTAAGTATCATATTTATAAAAGAAGCAAATGTTACAACTATTCCCGTCACATATGAACTATTTTCTGTGTAAACTTTACTTACAGTTAACACAATAGTAGGAAAAGTTATTGAAAAAAACAATCCAGATAAAGATATTAGCATCAATCCTTTTACCCCTAAAAATATACCAAATGTATACATAATTAATGCCATACTTAAAGAAACTGATACTGTTTTTAAATAATTTAATCTTTGTAATAAAAATCCTCCTGCTAATCTACCTACAGCAAATACAGTAAAAAATAAAGATATATAATAAGAACTTTGGCTTTTATTAAAATGATAAGTTTTTTCTATAAAATTAACAAACCAATTTCCTGTAGCTATTTCTGAAAAAACATAGAATCCTAATGCAAAAATATATAAGTAAATAATTTTATCTTTAAAAATTTTTTTATTTTTTATTTTTTTATTTTGTTCTAACTTATATAAGTTAGGAATTTTAGTAAATATAATTATTATTAATTGAAATAAAGTAATTATAGCTATATAAAAATATATTTTTCTCCAACTAATACCACTATATAAAAGTATTCCTGCTATCCTTTGGGATATAGCTGATCCTATACCGTAACTAAAATGTGCTATATTCATTATTATTACTTCAATACTCAAAAAAACAATAGGAATTATAGTATTAGTAGCTATAGCTATAAAAGCTTGTCCTGTATTTATAAGAAACATTCCTAAAAGTAATACTAAATAATTCGGACTAAAACTTATTAATAGTAAGGATATAAAGATAATCATAAATCCTATTATATAAACTTTCTTTTGACCTATTTTCTCACAAAACAATCCCCCTAAATATGTAAAGATGCTATATCCTAAAGTGCTTACAAATATCATAATTCCTATTTTAGTATTATTTATAGAAAATTCATTTTGTAAAACAGGTACAAATACCCCCCTTACACTGTCACATATTGCAAGTAATATCATACTTAAAAATATGGGGGCTAATAAATTTAAATTTAACTTTAACTTTTCCTTCATAATATCTCCTCTAATTTTAATTTTTATTTGTTCGATTCATAATATATTAACTACTAATGCCTGTAATATCTTTAATTACTTCTCCTGCTATAATAAGTCCTGCGCAAGGTGGTACAAAAGATATACTGGCTGGAATTGGTCTTTTATTTTCATTCAATGGGACATTAGATCTAGTATTAGGCTTTTCTTGTGAATATAAGACTTTTAAGGTCTTTATTTTCCTTCTTTTTAATTCATATCTCATTACTTTTGCTAAAGGACACACTTTTGTATCATATATATCAGCTATTTCAAATTTTGTAGGATCTAATTTATTTCCTGTTCCCATACTACTTATTATATTAATATTATTTTTCTTACACCAAACTATGGTAGATATTTTAGATGAAACAGTGTCTATAGCATCTATTACATAATCTGTATCTTTGTCTATTATATCTTCTATATTTTCTTCTTTTATAAATACCTTAAATATAGATACATTGCACTGTGGATTTATAGATAAAATTCTTTCCTTCATAACTTCTACCTTATCTTTGCCAATAGTATTTACACTGGCATGAATTTGTCTATTTATATTAGTTATATCTACAGTATCTTTATCAACTATAACTATATTTCCAACACCAGCTCTAGTTAAAGCTTCTATAGCAAAACTTCCAACACCTCCTGCACCTAAAACAATAACCTTACTATTTTTTAATTTTAAAACCTCTTCTTTACCTATTAAAAAACTAGTTCTTTGTAACCAATCCACTTATTTTTCCTCCTTAGTTTACTATTATTAATTATAAAAAAACTCCTACTCTTAATTATATCCGAATTCCGAACTAAAAATAAGAATAGAAGTTTATTAAACATAAACAATTTATAGGGTTTATACATAAATTTTTTTAATTACAATATAGTTACTACCATAATATAAAATCCGTTAACTTAAATTGTAAAAAAATTCACTTGAATCATACCATTTTATTAAGCCTTTAAAGTAACGCATCTAAGCTTTATAAAATTATATAATTCTAAATCCTATAAATTGTTATTACCTATTTTTTATTGTTTTACTAAATTTATAATAACATATTTTTTGTATTATTTCAATATTCTGTAATTATCTATTCTCTATTTTAAAGATTTAATGTTGATTCTGTCTCACTACAATATCTTGTAATTATGCACTTTTCTATATTCCTAGGGCACCTTTTGCATATACAGTTATCTACTTTCTTATTACAATCTAATTTTAATACTTGTTTACATTTATCACAGTTATTTAATTTCATTTAAAAATCCCCCTACTTAATATCCAAATTATTTATTACTGGTTTTACAACATTATATATTTTTTTATTCTTATAGTTAACTAAATTATTAGGACATATATATATACACCTCAGACATAACATACAATTACTATGGAATACAGCCCTATCATTTTCAACAGTTATATTACCCTTTGGACAGTTCCTTACACATAATCCACATTTGGTACACTCTTTTGACGCTATAATATTTTTAGATAATTTAGGCAAAATTTTCTTAAAGCCTTTAGATGCAGCCTTTCCTAATAATAGTCTTAGAGATGATATATTATTTATACTCCTTTTCCCTTGTATGAAACTATTAACTAATTTCTCTATCTTTTGTTCAGCTTCATCTAGTATGGATTCTATATCTTCTTTAATTGGCTTTTTTCCTACAGCAAAGTAATAATTATTAATCATTTTTATATTTTCTTGTATAAGTACTTTATATCCCTTTTTACTTAAAGCCCTAGAAATACTCTCTGATCCACAGGATGTATGTCCTCCTTGAGTTGAATACACTATAACTTTCATTTCATTATCTGTTTTAGGTATTTTTTTTACAAAATCATCTACTATTTTAGGCTGCATCTCTGCGTAAATAGGTGTTCCTATAATTAGATAATCATAATTAAAAATCCTTTTTAAATCTCCATCAAAATTTTCTATATTTAGTATATCAATATAATGTCCTGATTTTTCAAATTCACATTTAATTCTATCTGCTACCCACTTAGTATTTCCTGTTCCACTAAAATAAAATAATGTCCCTTTCATTCTTATCCCCCTATAAAAATAATATTTTTATTAGGTAAGTTATATAAATCCAGCTTATTTAAACAGTTTTACCTAACCTTTAAATAAGTTAAAATAAAATTTATCTATACCCAAACTTATGCGTGATAGATTTTATATATAATCAAGAATATATTACTACAAATTTGAAAAAAATGCTATTGAAATACATTTTTTATTATTTTATGTATTAAATTACATATACATAATTTAATTCCAAGGAAATATTCTAAAACTATTAATCAATTATTATTTATTTTATAATGTAAAAAGAAGCTGAATTAAAAATCCTATTTTAGTCAGCTTCTTTTTTATTATTCGTTATCATGTTCTTTTTTAAAGTTTAATCTATATCTATCCATAACTTCACTAAATATTTCTGATGATGGCGGTGGTGTATACGTTATAGCATTGGCACCTGCTTCTATAGTTGCTTTTATACTTTCTTCATTAGGTCCACCCGTTGCTATTATAGGAAAGTCAGGATGCTTTTTTCTTATTTCTTTTATTATATAAGGAGTTCTTTTAGCTCCTGAAATATTTAATATAGTAGCACCTGATTTTATTCTTGATTCTATATCCTCATATTCTGATACAACAGTTATAACTATTGGTATATCTATTGTTTCTCTTACCTGTTGTAAAATTTCATTAGGTGTTGGGTTATTTAAAACTACTCCCATAGCTCCTTTAAATTCCGCATCCAAAGCTAGATTAATAACTCTTTTTCCCGTAGTAAGCCCCCCGCCTACACCGCAAAATACAGGAATATCTGCAGCTAAAATAAGTGCTTGAGTTATTATAGGTTGAGGCGTAAATGGATAAACAGCTACTACTGCATCTGCATTAGTATTTTTTATTACCGCTACATCAGTACTATACACAAAAGATTTTATTCTTTTACCAAATACCCTAATTCCGCTAGCTTCCCTAATAATTGAAGGAATTTCAATCATATGACTTCTTAATGTACCTTTTATTTCTGGTACATGTTTAGGTACCTTGTCAACCCTTTTAACCATTTTTTCCTCCTTAAAATAAGCTATATTTAAAACAATTAATTCTATATGTAAGTTAAAAAACCTTCTATAAATTATACTTTTAATATATTTTTAATATCCTTCATTTAACATCTAATAACCTAACTCCTTTAAAACTTTTCTTACTATGTTTTGACCTATTATATCTTCTTTCATATGATTTAATGCTTCTTTTAAAGGTATCCAATCAATCCATTCAACTTCGGAAGATTTATTCAAAATGCCATCCTTATATTTAGCCATAAATGTAAGCATTATTAGATCTTTTTCTTTTAAGAATTCACTTCCTAAATATTTTAATTGATCTATATTTAAGCCTGACTCCTCTTTTACTTCTCTAATCACAGTTTCTTCTACAGTTTCACCAGGAGATACATACCCTGATAATAATACCTTAGAATTTTCAAATATATAACTCTGCTTCAATAGTAATATTTTGTCCTCTTTTAGAACTGCAACTACTATACAAGGCTTAGGAGTGTTAAAAAACATCTTATCATGGAATTCACAATAAGGTACTCCTCCCTCATCAAAGCTATATTTATCTACTAACTTCCTTCCACATAAAGGACAATAATTAAATTTCATAGTTATAGCTATAAATTTTAAGCCTTTCCCCCCTTTATTAACTTCATATTATATTACAATTTAATTTCAATCTTATCTTTCAATTCTATATAGTTTTTATCTACTAAGCAATCATATGCTAAAATATCCACACCATTTTTATAGGCTAATCTTAACGCTGCCCCAAAGTTTTTATCCATATCATCATAAGGTGAAAATACTTTAGCACCATCAAATTGTATTAAAAACAATACTCCTGCCCCTTTATTCTGCTTTTTCGCTTCAATAAGCTCCAGTAAATGTTTTGTCCCCCTTTCCGTAGGTGCATCTGGAAACTTAGCAATCTTATCTTTTTCAAAAGTCACACCTTTTACCTCTAGATAATATTCATTACTTTGCATATCCTCTAATTTAAAATCAAATCTACTATTACCAAAAGTTTTTTCTGTTTTTATATTATTAAACATTTTTAGAGACTGTATTTTACCATTATTTAAAGCCTCTTTTACTACTTTATTAGGAATTTGAGAATCTATATTTATAAGCATATTTCCTTTATATGCAGCTATTAAATCATACTTTGTTTTTCTACTAGGATTGTCTTCCTTTCTTAAAATCACCGTACATCCAGGAATTAATATTTCTTTACATCTACCAGTATTAGGTACATGAATCATTTCAATTTTACCATTTATATCTACATATGCTTGAAATCTGTTAGGCCTTTTTAAAAATTTTGCTTCTATTATTTTTTTATTTATTATCAAAATTCTATTATTGAGATATTTAAATATCTCAATAATTGTCCCCTCCTTACATGATGTTTTATATAAATTTAATATAATATATACTATCTATATTAAATTATGTTTATTATTCTTAATTATACACATGAGGTTAGGTTTTATCCACAAAATCCCTGTGGATAACTCTTCGATATTAATATTCATATATTTATCCACATTGTTTATAAAAAAAGTTTAAAAATTATAAGGAATATAACTCCAGGTATACCAAAAAAACCTGCTATAAGAGACGTCCAAATATTTATCCCAATATAAAAATTGAAGCTTGCTCCTATAAAATTTACTATAAATAATAAAACTATACCTAAAATGGCATTTCCTATAAGCGTAAATAATATCTTTAATGGCCAAGAAAAGAGTTTCACCAATAATACTAGAAGAAAAATAGCTACAAGAAAATATAGCATATATTGTATTTGCAAACTTATGCCTCCCTTATTTTATATTATATATTAATTATATTCTATAATATAAAAAAGTATATATGTTATTACAGAAAATTGACCACTAAAATTAACTATCATTGTTAATTTTAGTGGTCAATTCTATTAAACTACTTCTACTTCTTTTACAATGTCTTCATATTGAACTTTTATTCCCTTCTGTTTTGCTTGAGATAATAAATACATATACTTAGCTTTTAAAGCTTCTTCTGTATATATAGCATAATCTATCAGCTTAGGATCATTTGCATTTTCAAATAATATTCTTATGTTTTTTATTTCATCTACTACATTTTCTATAGAATTTAACAATATTTCTTTTTCCTTAGTTTTTGATTTTTTTATCATAAAAAAACCTCCCATTTTATATCCTATTCTAATAATAGACACAAAATGGGATTTATATTCATTAAATTTATTATAATTCAGTTCTTCCTTCTAAGGCTTTTGATAATGTAACCTCATCTGCATATTCTAAATCCCCACCTACAGGAACCCCGTGTGCGATTCTAGTTACTTTAACTCCCAAAGGTTTTATTATCTTAGATATATACATAGCCGTAGCTTCTCCTTCTACATTAGGATTAGTGGCTACTATAACTTCATCTACACTACCATTTATTCTTTTTATAAGTTCTCTAAGTTTTATATCTTCAGGACCTCTTCCTGCCATAGGAGATATGTTTCCATGAAGAACATGATATAATCCATTATATTCTTTTACCTTTTCCATAGAAATAATATCTTTAGGTTCTTCTACCACACATATTATAGATTTATCTCTATTAGGATTACCACATACAGCACAAGGATCTTTGTCTGTAAAGTTACCACATACTGAACAATATTTTATGGTTCCTCTAGCTTTTACAAGAGCCTGTGCAAATTCCTTTACTTCATCTTGAGGTAAATTTAAAATGTGCAAAGTAAGTCTTTGAGCAGTTTTATAACCAACACCTGGTAGTTTTGCAAACTCTTCCATTAGTTTTTCTATAGCTATAGGATAAAAATCCAAATTCTTCACCTCAATTTATTTAACTGTTATTAGTAACTACTAGAACATTCCTGGAATATTCATTCCTCCAGTAATTTTTTGCATTTCTTTTGAAGTATCTTGTTCTGCTTTCTTTAATGCCTCATTACAAGCACTTAATATTAAATCTTCAAGCATTTCAATATCATCTTCATCTATTACTTCTGGTTTTATTGTTATATCTACAATTTGTTTTTTTCCATTAGCAACAGCTACAACAGCTCCTCCTCCAACAGTAACTTGAAATTCTTTATCTTCCATTTCCTGTTGAAGTTTTTGCATTTGTTGTTGGAACTTTTGAGCTTGCTTCATTAAATTATTCATATTAGCTCCACCCATATTTGGAAATCCGCCTCTTGCCATAAATATTATCCTCCTTAATATTAATAAATAATTCGATTTTAATTATATCACAATTCCCTTTTATAAATAACTAATCGTCAATTATTTCTACTAAATTATCCCCAAAAGTATCTTTAATTATTTGTTCTTCTGTTTCTCCTGCTTTAAATTCTTCCTCTACAATATATCTTATTCTAACTTTTTCTTTTAGTACCTGTGAAAATATTTCTTCCACTATTTTATTATTTTCTACTTTCTCTAATCTTTTTTTATTAAAGGAATATTCAGTGCTGTACATTAATGTTATAATCCCATCCTTACAGTTTATCACTTTAGCTGTAACTAAAGCTGCATATAATACCATCAACCTTTTTGCTTTAAAATCTTCTAATATATCACTCCAAATTTTTTTCACCATATCTAATGTAATTTTAGACTCTTTATTTACTGGTTCCTCATAATAACTACTAACTTCTTGTATAACATTATCTTTCATCTTTTTATTTTCTTTTTTTATAAATCTCTTAACTTCTTTATCTTCTTTTAAAACATTAAAGTTACCTGATTTTATTTTTTCTTCTAATTTGTTTAACCTTAATAACATGACTTCTTTAGATGTGTCATACTCTATTTTACACATCTTAAGCACAGAAAGTTCCAAATATATTCTACTTTGTTTTATCCACTTTGATTCTTTTTCTGCCTCTTGTAATATCCTTATATCCCTCATGATTTCTTCAATTCTTATCCTTTTGGATTGTTCTTTTACAAAATCTATATTTTCACTAGACATATCTAGAATATCATCTGGATTCCTACTAACCTTAACCATAAGTAGATTTCTCATGTGGTTTATTATATCTTTAATAAAATTATATATATCCTTACCACTTAGAACTATATCATCTATAATTTTCATAGATTTTTCTACATCTTTTTCTATTATACTATCTGTTAATCTTATTAAATTTTCATTGGTTACAAGCCCTAACATTTCTACAACCTGATCATATTCTACCTTCCCGTCTCCTGTAGATATAACTTGATCTAAAATACTCAAAGCGTCCCTCATAGCCCCATCACACATTCTAGCTATTAAATTAAGACTTCTATCATCTGCAAATATGCCTTGCTTTGAAACTATATCTCTAAGTCTATTAGAAATGTCCTCATTCTTTATCCTTTTAAAATCAAATCTTTGACATCTAGATAATATTGTTACAGGCAATTTTTGAGGATCTGTAGTAGCCAATATAAAAATAACATTACTTGGTGGCTCCTCTAAAGTCTTCAAAAAAGCATTTACAGCTTCCTGTGTTAACATATGAACTTCATCCATTATATAAACTTTATATTTTCCTTCTTGAGGGGGATATTTTACATTTTCTATAACATCTTTTATATCTTCTAATTTTCTTTTAGAAGCTGCATCCATTTCTATAACATCCATTAATAAACCATTATTTATTTTCTTACAAATCTCACATTCGTTACAAGGTTCTCCGCCTTTAGGATTTAAACAATTTACTGCTTTAGATAATATTTTTGCTGTAGAAGTTTTTCCTGTGCCACGGGTACCACAAAATAGATAAGCATGAGCTATTCTATTTTCTTTAACCTGATTTTTAACAGTAATAGTTATATGTTTTTGTCCTACTACGTCATCAAAAATTCTAGGTCTCCACTCTCTATATAATGCAGTATAAGCCAAATTTACCACCTTCTTATCACATAACTAATTATATATGTTAACTTTATTATACATCACTATTAATTTAATAAGTCAGATTATAAAAATAAAAGGTACTTTACATAAGTACCTTTTTATTTCTAATATTAAACCGTGCACCTTGCTTTGACTATTAATCTATAAGCGTTACCTATATAGTTAGCTCAAATCAGGTTATTCCACGACACACAGAAGGTTTCACTTACCGCTGCTTCCTTCCGGATCTGACGGAGTTTATGAATTTCTGTTGCGTGGGACCCAACTATCAACACCACTTTTACAGGCCAGACCCCACAGATTAAAGTCTAAGCAAGGAATTCAATCCTGCTATAGCGGATTGCAGGTTACAGGGCACCGCTAACTCCCCATCTAGCACGGAAATTTTAAATGGCGGAGAGAGGGGGATTCGAACCCCCGATAGAGTTTCCCCTATACACGCTTTCCAGGCGTGCTCCTTAAACCTCTCGGACATCTCTCCTCAGTAGTTTAAATATATTAAATTTATAGTTAACATATTGTATTATACTATGAATTTAATATAACTTCAACACCTTCAACAAATATTTTGATTTCTATAAATGTAAAAATATATTAAATGATGGAAAAAAAGTGATGCGAATCCTTGATGGAAAAATCCCACTACTGATTTCCAGTCAGTTGCCTTAATTCATTCAACCACCATTCCTTAATTTTTATTTCTTAGATTATAAAAAAAATTATCTAATAATTGACTACATGTTTGGTTATACATCCAATTTACAGATAGGTTACTATTTAAATAAGGATTATTAATTAAGTTTACTACAGAACCACAAGCCCCTGTAGTACAGTCAAAAGTTCCTATATATAATTTGCTTATTCTTGATTGCAATATAGCCCCTGCACACATAGGACAAGGTTCTAAGGTTACATACATACTACAACCTGTAAGCCTCCAATTGTTTAATATTTTTGCAGCTTTTTTTATTGCTAAAATTTCTGCATGGGCTGTAGGATCTTTTAAATTTTCTTTTAAATTATATGCTCTAGCTATAATTTTATTCTCCTTTACTATAACTGCTCCCACTGGAATCTCTTTAATTTTAAAGGCCTTCCGTGCCTCAATTATAGCTTCTAGCATAAATTTTTCCATAAAAATCTCCTTATTAGAAATAATATAATTTATTTATATATTATAACTAATTTAATATATTGTAAACATTTTAAGGCATTTTATAAAAATTTATATTACCTGTTTTTAATTTTTATATTTCTTAGGAAATACTTCATTAAGTATAGCCTATAAAAACTCTAAAGATTTAAATCTTTAGAGTTTTTATAGGCTATACTATCTTCTTATGGGAAAATAGCATTCTGGAGTTTTATCAACAATTACCTTAAATTCATAGCCTTTATCTTTATAAAATTTTATTACACTTGGCAAAGCTTTACAACTATTTTTTTGCATGCAATCACAGTGCATAAGCAATATTATAGGTCCTGACTTAACATTTCCATGAGTAGCTTGTTTTAATAATTTATCTGGTGGAGTTTTAGGCCTTATCCCATCGCCAGAATCGATATTCCAATCGTATACCTTAAAACCTTTCTCATCTAATCTACTTTTAAACTCTTTAGTTAATCTTTTTACACTTCCGCCAGGAAATCTAATTATTTTGGGTCTTTCACCCGTTACCCTATAAACCTCATCTTGGCATTGTAACATTTCATTAATAAAGGCATCATTACTAGCATATATCTTTTTAAATTTATGAGTATAAGTGTGCAATCCTATTCCATGTCCTTCATTTTGAATCCTTTTTACAATATCTTCTTTACCTTTAATTTGATTACCTATTAAAAAAAATGTAGCTTTAACATTATTCTCTTTTAATATATCCAAAACATCATTAGTAACAACGCTAGGTCCATCATCAAAAGTTAAATATATTATCTTCTTTTCTTTTGAACTATCTTTAATTTCTTCGTTATTTAAAGCATCTACTCCATTAATTGATGTGCAAAATATTAAACTAAAAATTATACTTAACTTAACTAACAAATTTTTCATTACTTCCTCCTTTGTTCCTTTATTTTATTAATAATATCTAACATTATATTATGTCAAATCTATTAAATTTTATCCCAAATAAAAGATAGTTCATTGGTTTGAACTATCTTTTATTAATTTTTTATAAAAATTTTTATATTGTTCTTATAATAAAATAAAACTTTGCAAACTATATATTTGCAAAGTTTTATTTTGGTACGCCCGAGAGGAATCGAACCCCCGGCACGCGGTTTAGGAAACCGCTGCTCTATCCTACTGAGCTACGAGCGCTCATCGTTTACTTCAATAGTTTATTACAAAATATTAATAATGTCAATATATTTGTAATTTATTATCTTTAAAGTTAATAATTATTTTATTTATAATATTTTATCAATTGTAATATACTATAAATATACATATATAGGAGGTATTAATTATGATTAATCAATTTAAAAATATACTTTTGGCAGGTATTGGATCTGCAGCTTATACTTATGAAAAAGCCTCTAATTTAATAGATGAAATGGTTAAAAAGGGTAAATTAACTGTTGGTGAAGGAAAAGAATTATCTGAAGAATTAAAGCGAACAGTAGAATATGGGAAAAAAGGTAATATAAATAAGTGCTATAAATATGATAAACTTTCTAAAGAAGATATAATAAATATATTAAAAGAAATGAATTTTGCAAAACAAACTGAAGTAGAAGAATTAAAAAATAAGATACAAGAATTAGAAAATAAAATAAATAACTTAAAAAAGTAAATTAAAATATAAGCCCAACAAATGTTAGGGCTTATATTTATATGAATTCTAAATCCACAATAAGGAGTTACAGTATCATGTATAAAAATTCTGTACAGAGATTTAAAGAAATAATCAAAATATTGACCTATTATGGTTTTGGTCATATTATAGACTCAAAATTTAATGAAGAAAAAGTTGCTAAAAATTTAAGAAAAGCTTTTGAAAAATTAGGCCCTACCTTCATTAAAATAGGCCAAATTCTAAGTACTAGACCAGACATATTACCTTCAAACTATATAAATGAACTATCAAAACTTCAAGATAATGTACCTCCTGAAAAATTTGAAGATATTAATAAAATTTTTTTTAATGAATTTAATAAAAATGTATCAGATGTATTTAAAGAGTTTAATAAAGTTCCTATTGCTTCCGCATCTATATCTCAAGTGTATTGTGCAAAATTATATACTGATGAAAAAGTTATAGTAAAAATTCAAAGACCAAAAATATTAGAACAAATGAATATGGATTTATCAATATTAAGAAAAATATTATCTATTACTAAAGTGAAATCAATAAATACATTAATAGATCCTAAAGAAGCTATTGATGAAATAACAAAATCTACTAATAACGAATTAAACTTTACTAATGAAGCTAAAAATATGAAAGAATTTGCTAATCTAAATAAAAATATTAAATTTGTTTATTGTCCTAAAGTTATAGATAACTTATCTGGCAAAAAAGTTTTAACTATGGAAAAAATATACGGATTTAAAATTACAGATATAGAAAACTTAAAAAAACTTAATTATGATACTGAAGATCTATCACAAAAACTAACTCTATCTATATTAAAACAGATTTTTAAAGATGGTTTTTTTCATGGCGATCCTCATCCTGGCAATCTATTAATAAGTGAAGGGAAAATATGCTATATAGATTTTGGAATAGTAGGAAAGCTTTCAAATTCATTAAAAGAATCATTAAATGAAGCTATAATAGCTATAGCTTATAATGATGTAGATAGACTAGTATCTATACTTTTATCTATAGGTATAAAAAAAGGTTATATAGATAAAAATATTTTATTTGAAGATATTAGTTATTTATTAGATACATATATTTCTGTTTCTCTAAAAAATATAAAAATTTCAGTTATGTTTCAAGAAATATTTCGATGTGCCAATAAAAATAATCTTCAACTTCCTAAAGAGTTAACTTTATTAATACGAACTTTAGTTATTGTAGAAGGAGTAATAGAAAAAACTTCTCCAGATATTAAAATAATAGATATAGCTATACCTTATGTTAAATCATTTAATAGATTTAAAACATTTAAGGATATTAATTTTGATGATATAATTTTAAGAGGTTATAAGATTATCGATAGTTCTACTAGAATTCCCAATAAAACTATAAAATTAATTAATGGCATATTAAATGGTAGAGTAAAATTTAATTTACAAATAAGTAATTTAAATAAGTCTATAAATGAATTAAATAGAATGATTAATAGAATAGTATTTGCACTTATTATATCCTCTATGATAATAGCTTCTTCACTAATACTTAATACAAATATAGGTCCTAAATTTTGTAATATCTCTATAATAGGTATAGTTGGTTATCTTATAGCTGCATTTATGGGATTATGGCTTCTTATATCCATAATAAAATCTGGCAAATTATAATATATAACTATTGTTTTTATTGACATCTGTATTTTTATATTTGCAATTAAATTTTATTTACTAAAATTATAATAATTTATTTATGCAAAGGAGGAGTCTTAAATTATAAAGTATTATAATAGAAAAATAAAAAAATATGAAGTAGAAAAAGTTGCTGGTGAAAAATATCTTAACTGGACATACACCTCTCCTATAGGTAAAAACTTTTTAGAATTATTAATAAAAAAGAAACTTTTTTCTAAAATATATGGCTGGTATTGTGATAGAGGCATAAGTAAAAATAAAATACAAAATTTTATTGAAGATTTTAAAATTGATATGTCTTTATGTGAAATTCCTTCTAATAAATTTAAATCTTTTAATGATTTTTTTACAAGAAAATTAAAAAAAGAAGCTAGACCTATAAATCCTAATAAAAGTATATTAATTTCCCCTGGTGATGGAAAACTATTAGCATATGATAATATAGATTTAGATAAATTAGTACAAGTAAAAGGATTTACTTATAGCTTATATGAACTAATAGATAATAAGTCTTTAGCTGAAGAATATAAAGATGGTTCTTGTTTAATATTAAGACTTTGTCCAACTGATTATCATAGATTTCATTTTATAGATGATGGTATTTGTGAAAAAACAAATAAAATTAAGGGCTTCTATTATTCTGTAAATCCAATAGCCTTATGTAATATTTCTAAGCTTTTTTGTCAAAATAAAAGGGAGTACTCCATATTTCATACAACAAATTTTGACGATGTAATTTATTTAGAGGTTGGTGCTACTTGCGTTGGATCAATTATACAGTCTTATATTCCTAATAAAGAAGTTAAAAAAGGTGATGAAAAAGGTTATTTTAAATTTGGAGGATCTACTGTAATTTTATTTTTTAAGAAAAATACAATAAAAATACATGAGGATATTTTAAATCAAACAAAACTAGGTTATGAATGTAACGTAATTTTAGGAGAAGAAATAGGATTTAAGATATAAAAAAATCCCCTTATTCATTTATAAATAAGGGGATTTTATAATTGACTTTTTATTTTACTTATTTCATCTTGTAATTTATTAAAGTTATCTATTATACCATTTATATCCTGATTAACAATTTTATATTTAATAATATTTGAAATTAAGTATATATTGTTAAATTGTGTATTATACTTTATAAATTCTTTAAAACTATCCACTTCTAATTCTAAACAGGAAAAATTAAAATTTTTTATATTACTTTTCATATTAAGAATAAAAGCTTCGCATACCTTTATAAACTTCTCTTCAATCAACTTTTTATTTTCTAAATTATTAGAGTTAATATTATTAGATAAAAACTGTATATCTTCAATACTCTTATTAACAGTTACATTTAACATTTTTATATTTTCAGTAATTTCTTTAAATAGGTTTTTATTTTTTTTTAATTCTATCTCTAATTTTCTAGAATAAGTTATATCACTTAATATTACTATTGTATAAATAGTTTTTTCTATATTTATTTTTTTTAGTTTAATCTTAAAATACAGTTCATCATTAATAGATAAAAATTTTCTAATAAAACTTATCTCCGTATATTCCCCATCTTTAAAAAAGTTTAACTCCTCTTTTATCCATAATAATTTATTGTCTTTATCTATTATTTTATTAATTTCATTAGATGATTTTAACAGTTTCTTAGTGGATTCATTAATATTTTGTATTTTATTATCTTTATCTAATAAAAATATAGGTTCTGGAATACTATCAAAAATAAAAAAGTATTTATCCCTTATATGGATATTTTCCCTTTTCATATCTATCCCCTTTATAAAATTTACTTTGTAAATGTATTTATATTGTATATCTTTACAAAACTTATATCAAACATTATGATACAATTTTGATATATTTTTTCTTTTATTAAGATCTTATTAATAAAAAACTTTTTTCTGATATAAAAAAATATCTTAAAATGATTTAAATCATTTTAAGATATTTTTAAATGGTGCACCGGGCAGGATTCGAACCCGCGGCCAACTGGTTCGTAGCCAGCTACTCTATCCAACTGAGCTACCGATGCATATAACAATAATATATTAACACAAAAGAATAAATAAATCAATTATTTTCAATAAAAAAACACCTAAAATAGGTGTTCCTTGGCGGAGAAAGAGGGATTTGAACCCTCGCACCGGTTACCCGATCTACGCCCTTAGCAGGGGCGCCTCTTCAGCCACTTGAGTATTTCTCCATGCCTTACTTTTTATATAAAAATGGCGGAGAGATAGGGATTCGAACCCTAGGTACGGTCACCCGTACGCCGGTTTTCAAGACCGGTGCCTTAAACCAACTCGACCATCTCTCCACGTTTTTTTTAATTTTTACTTGACTACGTAATAAATTATAACAATAAAAATAATATATGTCAACATATTTTTTAGCTTTTATATAAATTATGAAATATTTAGATGAAAATGTTATAAACAATAAAAAATCACCTGAAATAGGTGTTTCTTGGCGGAGAAAGAGGGATTTGAACCCTCGCACCGGTTACCCGATCTACGCCCTTAGCAGGGGCGCCTCTTCAGCCACTTGAGTATTTCTCCATGCCTTACCTTTTATATAAAAATGGCGGAGAGATAGGGATTCGAACCCTAGGTACGGTCACCCGTACGCCGGTTTTCAAGACCGGTGCCTTAAACCAACTCGACCATCTCTCCACATATTTAACTTTGCAACAGAAATTATTATAACATTCCCATTAGTTTTTGTCAATATAATTTTATTATTTTATTCAAATAAGTAAGCACCATTTAATTTTAATATAATAAATTTATTAGTGCTTACTTATTATCTTAGAATCTATATTTTTATGATAAGCTGTTGTTAATTATTTTATTAGTTCTCTTCCTCCCATATAAGGTCTTATCACTTCTGGTATTGTTACAGAACCATCTTCATTTTGATAATTTTCAAGTATAGCTGCAACAGTTCTTCCTATGGCTACTCCTGACCCATTTAATGTATGAATATATTTAGGCTTTGATTTAGAATCTTCTTTATATCTAATATTAGCACGTCTTGCTTGAAAATCTTCAAAATTACTACAACTTGATATTTCTACATATCTATTATAACTTGGCATCCAAACTTCTATATCATATTTTAATGCTGCTGTAAAACCTAAATCACCCTTACATATTCTAACTACTCTATATGGAAGTTTTAACCCTTTTAATACATCCTCAGCATCACTAGTTAGTTTTTCAAGTTCATCATAAGATTGTTCCGGTTTAACAAATTTAACAAGCTCTACTTTATTGAATTGATGCTGTCTTACAAGTCCTCTTGTGTCCCTACCTGCAGAACCTGCTTCTGATCTAAAGCATGCACTATATGCAACATGTTTAATTGGTAACTCTTCTCCCTTTAGTATTTCATCCCTATATAAATTAGTTACTGGAACTTCTGCTGTTGGAATTAAAAAGTAATCATTATTAGATATTTTAAAGGCATCTTCCTCAAATTTTGGTAATTGACCTGTCCCTGTCATACTAGTTCTATTTACCATATAAGGTGGAAGTATCTCTGTATATCCATGCTCATCTGTATGCATATCTAAAAAATAACTTATTATAGCTCTTTCAAGTCTAGCTCCTAACCCTTTATAAAATGTAAATCTAGATCCTGTAACTTTTCCGGCTCTTTCAAAATCAAGTATATTTAAATCTGTTCCAATATCCCAGTGAGCTTTAGTTTCAAAATTAAAGCTTTTAGGATCTAACCATTTTCTTATTTCAATATTATCCTCATCACTTTCGCCATTTGGCACATTAGGATTAGGTATATTAGGTATTCTAAGCATTATATATTCTATTTTGTCATCTATTTCTGATACTTTTGCATCATATGCCTTTACCTCTTCTGAAAGCTTTTTCATTTCAGCTTTTATACCTTCTACATCTTTTCCTTCTTTTTTTAATTTTGGTATCTCAGAAGAAACCTTATTTCTTTTACTTTTTAATGTTTCTACTTTTACAAGTATATTTCTTCTTTTCTCATCTAAAGATACAACTTCATCTATTATATTTGTATCAAAATTTTCTCCCCTATTTCTTAATGATTCCTTTATTTGTTCTTTGTCATTTCTTATTCTTTTTAAATCTAACATATTATTTTATTTACTAGACAATAGTCTAATAAATAATCCTCCTCTCATTTTTTATAATATAAAAAGAGCCTTCTCCCTTGTACAAGGGACGAAAAGCTCCGCGTTGCCACCCTAATTGGTTATAATAACCCTCTTAATTATTTTAACGAAATAAATCCGTACTGCTTATCACAGTCCCTCAAAGGTGGATTCTCAAAATATAGTTATTAGCTCACACCTAACGCTAACTCTCTTAAAACTATAAAAAGATACTATTCCTCGTCATCGGTTAATATTTAGTTTTAATCAATAACTAACTAAAATTATACAAATAGTATAATTACATGTCAATACCAAGAAAGTAAACTTTTATATTTACACTATTCTTTATATATATTTTTAGTGCATACTATATCTACACCTGTATTTAAAATATTTTTGCATATTATATCTCCAATTTTTATAGGAGCACCTACATATAGCCTACTTAAAGCTTTAGAACAAGCTATCCATAAACTCCTATCTATGGGCCTTGTAGTCTTTACAGGTACAATATTATTTTTTGATCCCTTTACTCTTACTAAACTAGTAAATATACCTTTTGTACTATTATTGTATAATTTGCCGTAATCTATTCCCAAATTACATTCATTTCCTTTAATTTTTTTATAATCATTATCTTCTATAGTCAAAATACATTTTTTGTTACAGCCTTTACAAATAAATTCCCTAATCACTTTTTATTCCTCCATGAAAATTACATTGTATCAAATTCCTTGATTCTCCAAGGTGTAATTTTAGAGTTTTTAGAGTCCTTTACTATATCTGTCATTACTTTATTAGTTTCTCTCGCCAATATAAAAGCTATTTTATTTAAACAATAGGTTCCCTGACAGTTTCCAAATGCAGCACCCGTTCTTCTTTTTACTCCTTCTATTGTCCTTGCTCCTAAAGGTCTTCTTATAGAATCTATAATCTCTCCTTCAGTAACTTCATTACAAGGACATATTATCTTTCCATATCTTTTATCCATAGCTATAACTTTTTGTCTTTCTTCATAAGATAAATCCCTAAATTTATAGTATTCTCTTCTTTTATCTATAAAATCTTTTTTTAGCACGCAATTTATATTATTAACTACAATTTCACTAATCATCTTAGATACATACGGAGTTATTGTAACTTGTGCATAATGATTTATCATAACTTTTACATATCCCTTATCTATTAAACTATAATCTATTATTATATTGTCATCATAATAAGGAAATTGATAAAAAGTATTAATATCTATCTCTTCCGTTTTATTTAACAATAAAGATGAATATTTTAAAGTATCTTTATAATTTATCTTATCATAAGAATCAACTACCAACGTCATACTTCCTTGAACAGTAGGTACAACTAAAATTCTCTTTAATGTATCTTTATATTCTAATTTTTGTATTATATTATTAAATCCTTTAGTATTATTTTTTTCAAATAAAAAATAATTTAAATTGCTTATACCATAATTATCTCTGCTATTAGAATCCATATTAAAATTTTCATCTGGAGTAGTGTTTAAAACAATATTACAAGTAAATTTATTTCTATTTGTAATAACCCTATACCCTTTAGATAGTTTCTCTATTTTTAAAACTTCTTCTTCCAACTTAAAATTTACACCATTATCAAAAGCTATCTCTGCATAAGCTATTGCCAAATCAAAAGGAGCTATAGACATAGTATTTTTAGAATATAAGGCTTTTTTTACATCTATATTTAATTCTGGTTCAATGTTACTTACTTCTTCCTTATTCAAAAGATATATATTTTTTATATTTCTCTTCAGTGACCTCGCATACATATTTTCTATCTTTGATGCCTCTTCATCTGTTTGCGCAATAATTAAAGATCCTACTTTTTTAAAAGGTATATGAAATTTTTTAGATATTTGTTCCATAAGTTTATTGCCTTTTACTTCCAATTCAGCCGTTAAATCATCTTCAGATTCAATACCATCATACACTATAGTAGAATTTATAAAAGCTACATCATCTGCTATATCATAATCCTTTTCAACTAAAGCTATATTTAAACTATACTTAGATAACTCATAGGCTAAGGAACATCCTATTATTCCGCCTCCTAGTATCATTACATCATAATCCATTCACATCAGCCTTTCGACAAATTTTAATAGTGTATAAATATTAACGATTTTTTTGGTACATTATTATATAACCATTTTGCATCATCTATTGATACTCTTATACACCCATGAGAAGCAGGAAACCCTAATTTATCTTTTTCCTCTTTTATTATATTTCCGTTTTTATCTAACGGTATTGAGTGTATCAAATAGTTAGCAAAAAATTTAATATAATATCTACCACCTTGATTATATTTATTACTATAAAAATATTTTCCTTTATCCATAATGTAGAACATACCTACTGGAGTTTCCGTATCTTGATTTCCAACTAAGCCTGTTGAACAATTAATTTTCTTTATTATTTTATCATTTTTATATACATTCACCATCTGATCAATCAAGTCCACATCTATTTTATATTCTGTATTTTTGTATGAAAATCCTTTAATATTATCTTTATTTTTTTTAATCCATCCTTTTCTACCAATGCTACCTTCTTCGCAATATAAATATCCATTTTTCTCTTTATAAGCTATAACTATATCATCTTTATTCAAACTAAATAATACCTTACTATAATTATCATTTTTATCATAAACATTAACATTATTTTTATTTATATAATAAGTTTTTTTAAAACATGTATTAGATGAAAAAACATTCACATCATTTTTTTTATATTTTTTATTATCATCTATTTTATCTATTTTTTTTACCTCTACCTTTTTCATATTATTTTGATTTTTTATACCCTTCTTGCTAGTACAACAAGGGGCAATTATGAAAATAACAGTAAAAATAACAGTATATATTATTGTTTTTTTCTTCATCAAAATCACTCCAATATATTGTTGTATTGTTATTATTTACATATATTTTTATAATTAAACCTATTTTTAATAAAAATAAACTACGTAAACATAGAAATAAAATATTTATGTTTACGTAGTTATATTTATTTTTCATTATTTAATATTTTTCCAAGTTTATTAATGTACTCTCCATATTTATGCCAATCACCATTCTTTTGTGATTCTATAGCCTTATTATAAAAATCCTGAGCTTCCTTTAATTTAGAATTATCAAAATTGTTTTTTTTGTTTTCCTTATTATCCGCAGCATTATTCTCAGAATTATCATATTCAAATAGTTGTTGTAGTCCATCTTGTATATTATTAGCTAGTATCAACTTATCATTATAAGATATAATAATTTTTTTCATTTCGGGTATACTATTCTTTCCACTAGCCCTTAAGTATAATGGTTCTATATATAACAAAGAATTTTTTATAGGTAGTATAATAGTATCCCCAAAATTAACCTGGGATCCCTCTTTATTCCACAGGGACAATTCCTTAGAAATATTAGTATCTTGATTTATTTTTTGTTTAAATAAATAAGGACTATATATAGTTTTATCTGATGGAAGTTTATACAACACCTTTTTACCATAATTCTTTCCATCCATTCTTGCACCAAACAATGCTATCATATTATCTTTTTTCATTACATTAAAATAATTTAAAAGTATCATTTCTTCTTTATCTTCTCCAGGTAATTTTATAATTACATAAGGTGAATCATTTATATTTTTTTCTCCTTCTACTTTCTTTTGATCTTTAGATACTTCCCATAAATCTTCCCCATTATAAAATACCCCTGAGTCCTTAACATGATATTTACCTAATACATTACTTTGAATATTAAATAAATCTTTTGGATACCTAAAATGATATTTTAATTCTTCTGGAACATTATCCCCATCTTTAAATAATCCCTTGAAAATCTTAGAATAACTTTTTATTATAGGGTCTTTCTTATCTGTTATATAAAAATTTGTTTTTCCATCCTCTGCATCTATTACCACTTTAACAGAATTTCTTATATAGTTTATATTTCCATAAGGCTCTGAATAAGGGTACCTATCAGTAACAGTATATGCATCTATTATCCAGTATATTTTGCCTTTATATATAACCATATATGCATCGCTATCATATCTTAAAAATGGTGCTATTTTTTTAGCTCTATCTACTATATTTCTATTTATTATTATTTTACTATCCTTATTTATATCCTTAGATAATAAAAAATTAAAATCTCTTTTATTTATAGTAAATAATATCTTATTTACTATATTCATTGATATTCCTGCACTACCTGAATATTTGTTAGTTTTATTATCATCACCCTTTGGATAATCAAATTCATTCATTTTAGTATTAACTATAACGTAATCATTAGTTTTTTCTCCAAAATATATCCTCGGATGCTTAAGATCTATATTAGTTTTATTATATGGTGGTATATCTTTAATAACAAAATCCGGTTGTCCTTCACTAGTTACAGAATTAACCTTGTTCATTACTACACCATAACCATGAGTATATATTAAATGTCTATTTTGCCATGTATCTGGATTTAAAGCATCACTATCAATTTCTCTAGCAGCTAAAAATACTTGATTACTTTTGCCATCTATATTATATCTATCTATATCTACATCATTAAAAGTATAATAATATCGTATAATTTGAACTTGATTGTAAAATTCTAAAGTAGGTTTAAATGAATTAATACGTATATTATCTAAGCTAACTTTATTATCCTTAATATCTTCTTTATTTAGATTATTTTTTATATTAAAATCTTTTATATCTATATTATCTAAAGAAAAAGCTTTTCTAGTAAAATTTATGTTATTTTCTATATACGGTTGTTCTAATGTTTTTTCATTAGATTTAACAAAAAAATTTTGAACTAAATAAGATGTTACTCCTTGTCCAATTATTAAAATAACAATTATTAAAATACATCCTATTATAGGCTTGAATTTAGACTTAATTATACTGAAAAATATAACTAATGCTGAAATAATAGACACCACTATTATTATTTTATAAAAAATTAAAGTTACATGAACATCTGCATAACTTGCACCAAAAGATACTCCGTTGGGACTATATACTAAATTCCAACATTTTATAAAATATCCCAAAGATAAAAATATCATTATAAGAAAACTTGTGATTGCTAATTGTTTACCCGCAAACTCTCTTATATCCATATTAATACTTTTTATCTTTTTTAAATTATCCTTCTTATAATTAATCCTATCTTTTAAATTTAAAACAAAATAAAAAATAAAAGTAGTAATAACAAGAAATATTAATAAAGACATAAATATTTTATATAAAGATTCTAATAAAGGTAACCTAAAAATATAAAAAGAAACATCTTTAAAAAATAGTGGATCTTTTATATTAAAGTTTGATGAATTATTAAACTGTAATATACTATACCAATAATTAAATGAAAAAATATAAGAAAAAATAGCTGATATTATAAAATTAATAATTAAAAATAATTTTCTACCCAGTCCTTTTTTATGTAGATCCACATCAATTATATTTTTATTTACATTTTTATTTATATTTAAAATTAAATTTTTATAATAAATCCATATAGATATAAAAACTATAAAAAATACAGGTATCATTAAAGCTAAAATAGCTTTTATTTTAGTAAAATATACAGATAAATATCCGAGTTCCTTAAACCATTTTATGTTTATGGTAAAGTTAACTATTGTATCTAAAAATAATAAAAAAATAATTATTAATATAATAGAAAAAAATGCTGTAAACTTATTTTTTTTCATTTACTCACCTCTTATTCCTATTAAGAATATTTCCTAATGTAGAATATTTAGTTTCTATAGCTCCTTTAGGACATAATTCTTGACAACAAAAACATCTTATACATTTCTTCATGTTCCATACCGGTATAAATTTATCCTTTTTCTTTACCATTTTTATAACATTAGGCTTTTCAGGACATACCTCTAAACATCTCCCACAAGATATACATTTATCCTTTATTAACCTCGGATTAGGTGCTATAATATCTCTTAAAAAATTAGTGACTGTAGGATTCACAAAATAAAAATTACCACCTTCTCTACAAAGTTTATAATCTTTTACCTTCAAATCTTCTATTTTTTCTCCTAAAACATTTATATCCCTAGTAAACACTGTACCCCAATTATTATCATAAGCTTCTTTTAAAACTGGTATATCCAAGGGGTCATCATATCCTATAAGATTTACAGCTACAGAGTCTACAGCTGTCAAACTTTCTCCCATTATAATAGAATTTAAATTATAAGGTGTGCCATTTTTAGGCCCATTTCCCTCCATAGAAACAATTCCATCTAAAATAGCAAAATTAGTATTTACTAATTGGTTTAAATCTAATAACATTTTACAGAAATTATTTGCATTAGGCATCCTAGTATGCCAACTTGCTTTCAAAGTTCCTGGTATACAACCAAATTGATTTTTAACTGCACCTGTAAAGTAAGCCATAGCATGTGTTTTTAATTTAGGTAAAGTTATTAAAACATCCGAATCATATGGAGCTTTTGCTATAGTCCAAGATTTACAAAGTATAGAATCATTAAGACTTACATTTATGCTTTCTTTAAAATCATCAAATTTCACATTATATTTATTAGCTACTTGTAACAACCCAGAACTTTCTGCAGCTTTCTTAGAGTCACCAAATCCAGGAGAATCCCCAAAAGTTATATTATTAGAATAATCTTTTATAATTCTAATAACAGCCTCAAAAAAAGAATAATGTGTTATAACAATTGATCCTGGTTTTTCTACATTTAGCATATTAGGTTTTAATAAAACTTTACTATTATAAGGTATTAATTTTTTTAAAAAATCGTCTCCGCCTAAAAGCTCAAATCCTTCTCGTAACTTATTTTCTAATTTTTCTACATCATACTCATTACATTTCAAAAGAGCCACCTTTTCCATAACATTATTCCCCATTTATTAAATAATTTTTATTTTGTAATTCTTTTTTTACATTATCTATTATGTCTTGGCGTTCAGCTAATATTGTATGTAAATGTAATCCTCCTGTTAGTATCAATAATGGTTCCGCTTTATTTTTATTAATTTTTTTAATAAAGTTATCTATATCATACAAGGATTTTATCATAAGCATAGCCTTTATTTCTCCGTAAACTGAATGATCTATTATTACATCCTTTACAATAGCTCCAAACTTAACAATAGTTTCTAATTCATCTTGCATATTTTCTGAATTATGATTTACAGCTATAACCTTACTAATTAAATGGTTATTATTTTTTGTTGTTAAATATCCCTCTGGAGTAGCTATTATTTCTTTACCTTCCGCTCTAAGTATAGCTATATCTTTAACTATTACCTGTCTTGTAACGCCTAATTTTTCACCTATAATAGAACCTTTTATGGGTTTATTGCTTTTATACAGTATACTTTCAATAAACTTTCTTCTTTCAATAGAATTCATTTTTATCACCACTTTGCAATATTCTAATTTAAATTGTCATAATATCTAAGTATATTTAAATCATTATTTATTAATTTATTATTATGATGATTTTTTATTAAATACAACATTGTATTATTATACTTAGCATATTTTTTTAATATATTATATCCTATATCTCCATGATAATAATATATATTAACTATAGATATATTTCTATATTTTTTTACTTTTCCCTTAGTGATCTTATCTAAAATTACCATAATTGATTTTTGTACAACATTTAATTTAGAATTTATTTTACCTATATCATGAAGTAAAGCTACTTTAATAAATAAATCCTTACTTATTATACATTTAAATTTATTATAATTTTTATCTATATCATAGGCTACTCTTATAGAATGTTTTTGATCTCCTTTAAATAATTTATAAAATAATTTAATTTCCTCTTCATCTAAATATTTATTTATAAAATTAATATCTTTATCATCAATTTTAGCTGTAATATACCAATAAAATTGTTTTATTCTATATAAAATGTTAATTCCCCCTTTGTAATTCTACAAATACATATTAACACTGAACATTAATTTTATAAATATAAAAAAATAAGATACTTATGATTTCTCATAAGTATCTTCTCTATGGTGGAGATAAGGAGATTCGAACTCCTGACCCCCTGCTTGCAAGGCAGGTGCTCTCCCAACTGAGCTATACCCCCAAATGGTGGACCTTCAGGGACTCGAACCCCGGACCTACCGGTTATGAGCCGGTTGCTCTAACCAACTGAGCTAAAGATCCAAGTATCTGGCAACGACCTACTCTCCCACAGAGCCTCCCCTGCAGTACCATCGGCGCTTTGAAGCTTAACCTTCGTGTTCGGCATGGGAACGGGTGTTACCTTCAAGCCATAATCACCAGATATAATTAAAATTATACTTGTTTTTTGGAATTTGTCAAGAATAACTTTAAACTTTTTTGAGATTATTCTCTCAAAATTGCACAGTATATTTTGGTCAAGCCCTCGACCTATTAGTATTAGTCAGCTAAACATGTTACCACGCTTACACCTCTAACCTATCTACCTAGTGTTCTTCTAGGGGTCTTACTGACT
>NZ_LN849005.1 GCF_001243045.1 Clostridium niameyense
GCCAGCGTTCGTCCTGAGCCAGGATCAAACTCTCAATTTAAAAGTTTAATCTTCTCAAAATCATTGACAAGGTTTTATACCTTGTTACTGGCTGTGTTACAAGAAAAATTTCTTGTTATTCTCTGTTCAATTTTCAAAGATCATTTTTCTCATGCATTAATTATTTTAACATAATTCCTAACACATGTCAACATATTTTTTATGTTGATTTGTTACGTTGATTTGTTGTCCTTTCAAACAACATAATATATGATATCATATCATTCTCCTAATATATTGCACGTATATCCTATTTAATTAAAGTATTTTTATATATCGTGAATTTTCTTAGCATTTATCTATTTTACTGGTAAAGATACACCTGGATTAGTATACTTTTTATTTTTATATCTATCAATTAAATTACTTGTAAAGCATTTGTTTTATATAATAATTATTATAAAAAATATATCATAGGATGCATATAACTTTATTCTCTCTTATAAAGATTTATATATTTAATCTTTATTAATTATTTATTTAAAATCTATCTCTTTTAATTTTTATATAAATAAAAAAGTTATGTTAAAATAAGAAATCAATTCTTATTAAAACATAACTTTTTTATTGAATATACTAAAGTAAACTAGCTGCTTCTTTATCAATAATTACAGTAACATCATTGTGTAATTGTAAAATTGATGCTGGCACTTCTGGAGATATATCACCCTTAACAGCTTTCAAAATGGCCTCAGCTTTAACTTTACCACTTGCTAATAAAACTATCTTTTTAGATTGCATTATTGTTTTCATTCCCATACTTACAGCCTTAGTTGGAACTTCATCAATAGAATTAAATAATCTAGAATTTGATTCTATAGTTTTTTCTTTTAATTTAACAAGATGAGTTTTTGCTTCAAACTTACTATCTGGCTCGTTAAATCCTATATGTCCATTAACTCCTATTCCTAATATTTGAACATCTATTCCACCAAATTCATATATTTTATTATCATAATTTGCACATTCTTTTTCTATATCCTCTGCATTTCCATTTGGAATATTTATATTTTCTCTTTTTATATTTATATGATTAAATAAATTATTATCCATAAAATAATGATAACTTTGAGGATCTTCTTCTTTTAATTTATAATACTCATCTAAATTAAATGTTCTAACCTCTGAAAAATCTACATCACCTTTTTTATGCATATCTATTAATCTTTCATATATTCCTAGAGGAGTATCTCCTGTAGCTAACCCTAAAATGCTATTAGATTTTAAAATTACTTGACTGGCAATTATATCTGCTCCCTTTTTACTCATTTCATCATAATTATCTACAACTATAATTTTCATTTACAACACCTCATCTTAATTTATATTAAATTTAAATATATTTCCTTCAACAATTGTATTAAAGATATTAAAGTCTTTATCAAATATAGTCATATCTGCATCTTTTCCTATCTCAATACTTCCCTTTTTATGATCTATACCAAGACTTTTAGCAGGATTTAAAGATATTAAATTAACAGCCTCATTTATTTCTAATTTAGTTTTATCTATTATATTACTCAAAGCTTTGTTTAAGGTTAAAATACTTCCAGCTAATGTTCCATCTTCTAATCTAGCAACCCCATTTTGTACTATAACCTTTTGTCCTCCAAGTTCCCATATACCATCTTTCATACAACCAGCTCTCATAGAATCTGTTATTAATATTACTTTGTCTTTTCCCTTTATACTTAATACCGTATTAAAAAGTTCTGGATGCACATGTATTTTATCTGCTATAAGTTCACAATATATATTACTATTAAAAACAGCGCCGACAACTCCCGGTTTTCTATGGTGGAGTGGTGTCATAGCATTAAACATATGAGTTACTCTAGATGTTCCATTTTTTATTGCATCCATAGCTTCCTCATATGTGGCATCTGAATGTCCTATAGATATTTCTATATTTGTATTTTTCTTTACTTTCTTTATAAATTCAAAATTTATATCCTTTTCTGGTGCCATAGTTATTATTTTTATAATATCCTTATACTTATCTATAAAATCATAAGAAGGTCTTACTATATAGTCTGCCTTCTGAGCTCCTTTATACTTTTCATTTATAAAGGGTCCTTCCATATGGGCTCCTAATACTTTTGCTCCAAAATTTTCATCCATAGACATTTTTATAGCTTCTAATGAATTATATATTTTTTCTTTACTCATAGTCATAGTAGTGGGAATAAATGATGTAACTCCATATTTAACTATAGCTTCACTTATAACTTTAATATCTTCTATAGTTCCATCCATAGAATCTTTTCCTCCAGATCCATGAATATGAGTATCTATAAATCCAGGAGATACATATTTATCTTTTGCATCTATTATTTCTTCTATATATATATTGTTAGAATCTAGTAATTCATTCAATTCATTAACTGTCAATATATTTACAATTTTCTTATCAAATAATATTGCACTATCTGTTAAAATCTCATGTTCTTTTATAATTTTACAATTAATAATAGCCTTCATTTTTATCTCCTCATATTTATTTTAGTGTTATTTCATATTTATATATATCCGTTCTATATACTGCTCTTGTATATTCAATAGGAGTATAGTCATTAATATACGTAGTTCTCTTAAACATTAATGCTAAAGAATTCTCATTTTGTTCTAAAAATCCACATTCATATTCATTTAAAATAATAGGCTCAACTGTTTGCTTAGCCTCATTAGGTTCATAACCATACTTATTTCTAAAAATATTATATAAAGACTTATTATTTATAGTTTCCTTTGTCATACCTTTGCATAAATTAAAAGGTATATATACATTTTCTAATCCTATTGGTTTTCCCTCTGTTTTCCTAAGCCTAATAACTTCTATAACCTTATCTTCAATCTCCGGCAAAAATAATATTTCTTTTATTTTTTTTGTTGCCCTTTTTACTTGAAAAGATAAAATCTCAGTTTCTGTATCTATACCCCTAGATTTCATTTCTTCGGTAAAACCTTTAAGCTCGGTTATTTTTTGATGTTTCTTAGGATTTGAAACAAAAGTTCCCTTTCCTTGTTCCCTATATAAAAAACCCTCATTAACTAAAGACATTATAGCCTTATTAACAGTCATTCTACTTATATTTTGAAAATCACAAAGTTCTCTTTCAGCAGGTATAGGATCCCCAGGTTTTAACTCTTCATTCTCTATCATTTCCTGCAATATTTCTTTTAATTGATAATACAGTGGTAAAGGATTATTCTTAGAAACTTTTTTCAAATTTATTTTCCTCCTAAAATAATATATCTTTAATAATTATATCATTATATTGTTATGTTGTATATACCAATATATATAAAAATAAAACACTCATGTAAGAGTGTTTTGGTGGCTAGACCAGGAATCGAACCAGGGACACGAGGATTTTCAGTCCTCTGCTCTACCGACTGAGCTATCCAGCCAAAAAAACTTATCTGGCAACGACCTACTCTTCCACAGGGCTTCCCCTGC
>NZ_LN849006.1 GCF_001243045.1 Clostridium niameyense
AGCCAGGATCAAACTCTCAATTTAAAAGTTTAATCTTCTCAAAATCATTGACAAGGTTTTATACCTTGTTACTGGCTGTGTTACAAGAAAAATTTCTTGTTATTCTCTGTTTAATTTTCAAAGACCATATCGCTTCAAGCGACTTTCTTATAGTAACATAAGTGTTTTTCTTTGTCAACACTTTTTTCAAATTCTTTTTAGTTAGTAATACTTTCAATATTTAATAACTAAAAAGACTTGTTTCGCTTGGTCATCACCAAACGACATGTGTTATTTTATCATACTACTAAATTAATGCTTGTTCATATATGTTCATTTTTTTTAAATATCTTATAAATTTCTTTCAATAACTTAAAAATAATTCAAATTTCTTATATAGACACACTTGGTTCAGTTAACATTATTCTATTTGGTATTTAACATAATACACTACATATTATGTTAAATAAATTATTTTTTATTAGTATATAATCCTTCATCTATAGCAACAAAAGATTATATACTAATAAATAAAATAGCCTTATAACTGTTTTACAATTTCTTTAAATTTATTTCCTCTTACTGCAAAATTAGAAAACATATCAAAGCTAGCACAAGCTGGTGATAATGTTACTATATCACCTTCTTGAGCTTCCTTTTTAGCAACTAACACAGCTTCTTCTAAACTATCTACTATAATTATAGGAATATTTATTTTTCTTTCATCTAATACCTTATCAAATGCAAGTTTAATTTTATCTTTAGTTTTTCCCATTAATATAAGTATTTTTATCTTGTTATATCCTTCCTCTGCTAAAGGTTCAAAAGGAATCTTTTTATCATACCCTCCTGCAATTAATATAACTGGTTTTTCAAAAGCCTTAAGTCCTGCTAAAGTTCTGCTTGGACTAGATGCTATAGAATCATTATAATATTTTACTCCATTAATTTCTCTAACTAATTCGCACCTATGCTCTACCCCTGCAAAATTAGTAGCTATATATCTCATACTATCTATTGATGCATATTTATAAACCATACAAAATGCTGCTAGTAAATTAGCTATATTATGCATACCTTTTAATTTTACTTCGTTTTTATTACAAACAGCCTTTCCAAATATAGTTAGATTATCGTCTTTTATACATGCCCCGTTTTTTATCTCCTCTTTTATACTAAACTTAATGACTGTTCCCTTTGCTTCATTAGATAATTCATTAGTTAGTTTATTATCTTTATTTAATACTAATAAATCTTTGTCTTTTTGATTTATAAATATATTTTTCTTAGCATTTATATATTCATTAAAATCCTTATGAACATCTAAATGATTAGGACTCAAATTGTTTACAAGTGCAACCTCTGCTGAAGTATCCATAGTCATAAGTTGAAAACTTGAAAGTTCTAATACTACCATGTCATTCTTAGTCATTTTTTCTATCTGTGCAAATAAAGGAGTTCCTATATTTCCTCCTACCCATGTTTTATATCCTTCTTTTTTCAATATTTCATAAACTAATGTTGTAGTTGTAGTCTTTCCATCGCTACCTGTAATTCCAAAAATCTTTGATGGACAATATTTTACGAACTCCTCCATTTCAGATGTTATATATGCTCCTTCTTCCTTTGCCTTAATAAGTTCTGGTATATCTATTCTCATAGAAGGAGTTTTGAATATAACATCATATCCCTTAAGACTGTTTAAATAATCTTCTCCTAAAACTAAGTCTACACCTAACTCATTTAGTTCATTATAAATATTACCTAATTTATTTTTATCCTTTTTATCAAAACCTGTAACCTTTGCTCCCAACTTAACTAAGAAATGTATTAAAGGTGTATTGCTCACCCCTATCCCTACTACAGCAACCTTTTTATTTTTAATAAATTCTTTAAATTCTTTAAATTCCTTATTCATTTATAAACCTCCAACACAAAGTTTTTTAACTTCTTTAAATATTATAACACTTTAATTATAACACCTAATCCAATATAAATTTTATTAATATACGCAAAAAAAATATCATAATATGTTGAAAAATATCATTAATAGTGATATAATCTTTTTTGTGCCGTAAGAATCTAATATAATTCCCCAAGTTTTATTTAAACATATAACATATCCCCATGATTAAACCCTATTTCATTCTATCAGGTGAACGGAATCACCTGATTTTTTTATTTCAAAAAATAAAAAGAAAAAACACTATAAGTTAATTAATAACTATAGTGTTTTTTCTTTTAAAGCCATACTTTAATTAAAAATTTAATTTATCCGCTATAAAGCTATCTAGTTCATCTATTTTTATTCTGATTTGTTGCATTGTATCTCTATCTCTTATAGTAACAGTATTATCTTCTAATGTATCAAAATCTACAGTTATACAATAAGGTGTTCCTATTTCATCTTCTCTTCTATATCTTTTTCCTATACTTCCTGCTTCATCATAGTCTACATTGAAATTTTTGCTTAACATACTGTATACTTCTAAAGCTTTATCTGATAATTTTTTACTAAGTGGTAATATAGCTGCCTTAAATGGAGCTAATGCTGGATGTAAATGTAATACTGTTCTTTTATCTCCATTTTCTAACTCTTCTTCATCATAAGCATCTGATAAGAAGGCTAAAACAACTCTATCTGCACCTAATGACGGTTCTATACAATATGGTATATATCTCTCATTAGTTATAGGATCTAAATAATTCAATTCTTCTCCTGAATGATTTGAATGTTGCTTTAAATCAAAATCTGTTCTATCTGCAACACCCCATAATTCACCCCAACCAAATGGGAATAAGAATTCTATATCTGAAGTAGCATTACTATAGTGTGATAATTCCTCTTGACTATGATCTCTAAATCTTATGCTATCTTTATTTATTCCTAAGTTTAATAAGAAATTCCAACAATATTCCTTCCAATAATTAAACCATTCTATATCTGTTCCTGGCTTACAGAAAAATTCTAATTCCATTTGTTCAAATTCTCTTGTTCTAAAAGTAAAATTACCTGGTGTTATTTCATTTCTAAAAGACTTTCCTATTTGGGCTATACCAAAAGGTAATTTTTTTCTACTTGTTCTTTGAACATTTTTAAAGTTTACAAATATACCTTGAGCAGTTTCTGGCCTTAAATATATTTCTGACTTTGCATCTTCTGTTACCCCTTGGAAAGTTTTAAACATAAGATTGAATTGTCTTATATCTGTAAAATTTTTAGCTCCACATTTTGGGCATTCTATTTCATTATCTATTATATATTCTTTTAATTTTTCATTAGACCATCCGTCTGCACTAGCTTTTTCTACACCTTGTTCTGTCATATGTTCTTCAACTAATTTATCTGCTCTAAATCTTGATTTACATTCCTTACAATCCATAAGTGGATCAGAAAATCCTCCTACATGTCCTGAAGCTACCCAAACTTGATTGTTCATAAGTATAGCTGCATCTAATCCTACGTTATACGGACTTTCTTGGACAAACTTTTTCCACCAAGCTTTCTTTACATTATTTTTTAATTCTACACCTAAAGGACCATAGTCCCATGAATTCGCAAGTCCACCATAAATATCTGAACCTGGAAATACAAAACCTCTATTTTTACATAACGAAACTACTTTATCCATTGTTTTTTCAAAACTCATATTTGTTCCTCCCTTAAGTTATTATTTTATAAAAATTCATATAAAAAAGCTATAGCATCAAAGGGACGAAAAAATCGCGGTTCCACCCTTTTTGGCTATAGCCCTACTTTCTTAAAAAATACTCTAAAGCGCCCTTCATAATAATCATTGACTATTTACACCAAACATAGCCTCTCTTTAAAATAATTATTATTACTCCTCTTTATCATCGTATTATCAATATTTAATTATTACTCATAATTTTACCAAATAAATTTATTTTGTCAATAAATTATTTTGTTTGTTGTGGTTTCATAGTTGGGAATAGTATTACATCTCTTATAGAATATGCATCTGTTAAAAACATTACTAATCTATCAATACCTATTCCAAGACCGCCTGTTGGAGGCATTCCTATTTCTAGAGAATTTATGAAATCATCATCCATCATGTATGCTTCATCATCACCTAATTCTCTTTCTCTTAATTGTTGTACAAATCTTTCTTTTTGAACTATAGGATCATTTAATTCGGAATACGCATTACATATTTCTCTTCCATAAATAAATCCTTCAAATCTTTCTGTGAATTCTTCATTTCCTCTTTTCTTCTTTGTCAAAGGTGATATTTCAACAGGATAATCATATATAAATGTAGGTTGAATCATCTTTTCTTCACAGAAATCTTCAAATAATTGATTTAATATATCTCCCTTTGTACAATCTTTTAATTCTTTCTTTAATTCTAAATTCTTTTCTTTTGCTATTTCCCTAGCTTCTTCATCTGTTTTAATTTCGTTAAAATCAACATTTGCATATTGCTTAACAGCATCTACCATAGTTATTCTGTTCCATGGTGGTGTAAAGTCTATTTCTGTTCCTTGATATACAACCTTTGTTGTACCTAGAACCTTTTCGCATATATAAGCTACCATATTTTCTGTAATACTCATCATATCATTATAATCAGCATAAGCTTCATATAATTCTATCATTGTAAACTCTGGATTATGTCTTATATCTATTCCTTCATTTCTAAAGTTTTTACCTATTTCATATACTTTTTCGAATCCACCAACTATTAATCTCTTTAAGTAAAGTTCCGTAGCTATTCTTAAATACATATCTATATTTAAAGCATTATGATGGGTTATAAATGGTCTAGCAGCTGCACCACCTGCTATTGGTGATAAAACTGGTGTTTCAACTTCTAAAAAGCCTCTATTATCTAAGTACTCTCTCATAGCCTTTATAATAGCTGTTCTTTTCATAAATGTATCTCTAACATCTTGATTTATTATTAAATCTACATATCTTTGTCTGTATCTTAAATCTGGGTCTTTTAAACCATGCCATTTTTCAGGTAATGGTCTTAAAGATTTGCATGTTAATTCAAAGTCTGTTATATGAAGAGTTATTTCACCAGTTCTTGTTTTAAAAGGTGTACCTGTTACACTTATAACATCCCCTATATCAAATGACTTAAATTCCTTAAGTTTTTCTTCTCCTACATCATTTATTTTTATGTATAATTGAATTTTTCCATATCTATCAAATACATCAGAAAATCCTGCTTTTCCATGAACTCTCTTAGACATAAGTCTACCTGCTACAGTGACACTTTTTCCTTCTAATTCTTCGAAATTAGCTTTTACTTGTTCTGAAGTGTGTGTTCTCTCTACTGTGTAAACGTCAAATGGGTCTTTTCCATTGCTTTGAAGGTCTTTTAGTTTTTGAAATCTTTCTTTCATTAATTCATTAGCATTTTCCTCAAAGTCGTTCATTATATTATCATCTTTTGACATTATTAAATCCCTCCAATATTATTAAGCTCTTCTAACAGCTAGTATTTTGTATTTATTCACTCCATCTGGAACAGGTATTTCTACCTCATCTCCAACTTTTTTACCTATAAGGCCGTTGCCTACAGGGGATTCATTCGAAATTTTATTATTTATAGGATCGGCTTCAGCAGAACCTACAATTGTATATTCATCTTCTTCATCAAATTCATAATCTTTAACCTTAACTACACATCCTACACTTACTATATCTTTTGGTATTTCATTTTCATCAACTACTGTAGCATTTTTTAGCATGTTTTCTAATTGAAGTATTCTTCCTTCTACAAAAGCTTGTTCATTCTTAGCTTCATCATACTCTGAGTTTTCACTTAAATCACCAAATGAAAGAGCTACTTTTATTTTTTCAGTTATTTCTTTTCTTTTTACAGTCTTTAAAAATTCTAATTCTTCTTCTAATTTTTTTACCCCTTCATATGTCATAACATATTTTTTTGATTCACTCATGTCTTTCTCCCCTTCATTTTATTGGTTTTATATACTATATTCTTAACATTATAACATAAAATAAATATTTAAGTAATCATAAATCAGTTCTATTTTATGTCAACATTTTACTATTATAACCTAAAAAAATATTTCTTTATCGTGAAAATTTATTTTTTCTAAAACAATACCATTATACTTAAGAGATTTTTCTATATCCTTCTCACCCATCTGGCAAAGAATTGATCCTAAGAATTCTGGAGTAATTTCTAAGTTCTTTATATTCCATGGATTAGAATATAAAACATTATTAATTTCTATATTACTTTTCCCCATAGGGGAACACATATTATCCATATACCATATTGGTTTTTCAATCATTACATCTATCTTTCTTGAACTTATTATAAAATCTGAAGTCTTAATGGCATTAAATAATTCATTAGTTACTATAGGAGTTATACCGTAATTAGATATTATATAGTCACTTATACTTACAATCCTATTTAAATTATTTGATACTAAAATTATATGCTTTGCTTTAGTTGCTAAATAACATATGGTGTAAAATGTTATAGTATCTGAGGCATCATAAACTATAATACAGCTGTTTTTTATACTTTTTTTATTTAATCTTAATACTAACTGTATACTTTTTGTCACACTATAACCTAATAGTCTTTTTTGAAAATCATTATACATATTATAATCTAATATTCTAAAAGTACTAGGTGATAATATAACCTCTTTTTTTCTTAGTAGCTTAAGTCCATGTTTTATATTGTTATAATAAGCATCTTTGTGAAAATTAGGAGGAATTCTTATATTTGATATATTTACTTCTAAATCTTTTATATAATTTTTACCTTCAAAAATAATCTTCCACCTATCTAAAATGTTAGATAAATAATTATTTTTATAATAAGGCTTATTTATATTAGATTTTAAACTTAATATAGGTAACATATAATCAACTTTATAGCATTAATATCATTATATAATTATGCTAATATGTATTTTTAATTCCTTCTAAAAAGTTTCTATAGTCTTCTAATATTTTTAAAACCTTAAAGCTTTCTTTTTCTGTATTAATTTGGTTCTTTATTTCTGCACAATTTTTTAATCCTTTTATATAAAGAGCTGTATGTTTTCTCATTTCCCTAACTGCTTTAGGCTCTCCTAAATAATCAAGTGCCCTTTTATAATGATCAATGCAAGTATCTATTCTATCTGCTTCTGTAGGATAAACTACTTCCCTTCCATTTATTTTGTCATTAATCTGACTAAAAATCCACGGATTTCCCTGAGCACCTCTTCCTATCATTACAGCATCACATTTAGTTTCATTTACTAACTTTAATGCATCTTCTACAGAAAACACATCTCCATTTCCTATAACGGGTATATTAACGGCTTCTTTTATTTCCCTTATAATGTCCCAATCTGCAACTCCATTATACATTTGATCTCTGGTTCTTCCATGAATAGTTATAGCATCTACCCCTGCGCTTTCTAACACTTTAGCAAATTCCACTGCATTTATATTGTTTTTGTCAAAACCTTTTCTAAATTTAACTGTTATAGGTTTTTTAGAAATCTTTTTCATTTCCTTTACAATTTCAAAAGCCAATTTAGGATTTTTCATTAAAGCCGAACCATCACCATTTTTAACTATTTTAGGCGCTGGACATCCCATATTTACATCTATAATATATATATCTTTATTATCATTAAAATATTGTACTGCCTTTGCCATAATATCTGGTTCATGTCCAAATAACTGTAATGCCACTGGGGTTTCTTTTTTTGATATTTTACAGAGTTTTTTAGTGTTTTCACTCTTATAATATAAAGCCTTTGCACTAACCATTTCTGTATAAACTAATTCACAACCTTTTTCTTTACAAATTTCTCTAAAGGCTATATCAGTGAAACCTGCCATAGGTGCTAAAAATACATTGTTGTGCAAAATTAAGTTGTTTATCCTCATATTATCACCTTATTTATTTTTTTCATAAATTATTCTAAGTCCTTCTAATGTTAATATATGATTTATCTCATCAATACTATTTGACTCTTCATTTATTAATTTCGCTAAACCACCCGTAGCAACTACTAACGGTTCTTCTTCTCCTAAATCTATCATTTCTTGTTTCATCTTAGAAACTATGTAATCTACTTGACCTGCATATCCATATATTATACCTGCCTGCATACTAGATACAGTATTTTTACATATAACTCCAGGAGTTTTTACAAGTTCAACTCTTGGTAATTTAGCTGCTCTTTCAAATAAAGCATCTGAAGATATTTTTATTCCTGGGCATATAGTTCCTCCTAAATAATTTGCAGACTTAGTTATAGCACAAAATGTAGTAGCTGTACCAAAATCAATAACTATTAAAGATCTTTTATATATTTCATGTGCTGCTACTGCATTAACTATTCTATCTGCTCCTACTTCTTTAGGATTATCATATTTTATATTAATACCAGTCTTTACTCCTGGACCTACTATTATAGGTTTTTTATTTAAATATTTCGAAAGCATATGTTCAAGCGAATACATAATATTAGGTACTACAGAAGATATGATAACACCTTCTATATCGGAAAAAGACAAATTATTATGGAAAAAGAGTTCTAACACTTGTATTCCATACTCATCTGCTGTTCTTTTACTATCTGTAGCTAATCTCCAATTAGCTATGAGCTTATTATTTTTATATATTCCTAAAACTATATTAGTATTTCCTACATCTAAAACTAAAATCACTAAAAGCACCACCCTTAAATACGGAAAAATGTGAATATAATTAAAGGACAGCCTAACTTCTGCTGTCCTTTATTGTATGTTCTAGTTAATTTGACAACTTTATTTTATCAGCTATATGCAATTTGTCAAGTTAGTTATGTTCCTAAGCTAAAATAAACCCACTATGGTTCCGTCCTCCAATATATCCATGTTATTTGCTGCAGGTCGTTTTGGAAGTCCTGGCATAGTCATAACGTCACCCGTTAATACAACTATGAAACCAGCTCCATTAGATATCCTAACCTCCCTAACATTTAAATCAAAGTTAGTTGGTTTTGCTAATAACTTAGGATCATCTGATAAAGAATACTGAGTTTTAGCTACACAAATAGGTTTTTTATGTAATCCTAATGCTTCAATCTCCTTTATTTGTTTTTCTGCATTTTTAGAATATTTAACATCTATAGCTCCATATATTTCTTTTGCTATAGTCTGAATCTTATCTTTTATGGACAATTTTATATCATACAAAGGAGTAAAATTAGCCTTTTCTTCTTCCAAGACTTTTGATACTTTTTCCGCTAACTCTATACCTCCATCTCCTCCTTTTTCCCATACCTCTGTTAATGCAACATCTATACCATACTTACTACAATAATCTTTTATAAATTCAACCTCTTCATTACTATCTGAAATAAATTTATTTATTGCTACTACTATAGGTATATTATATTTTTTAACATTTTCTATATGTTTACCTAGGTTTTCTATACCTTTAGCTAAAGCCTTTACATTAGGTTCATTTAATTTATCCTTAATTACACCGCCATGATGTTTTAATGCTCTTATAGTAGCAACTACAACAACACAATCTGGAGATAAATTACCTTTTGTACACTTAATATCAAAGAACTTTTCTGCTCCTAAATCTGCACCAAATCCTGCTTCTGTTATAGCATAATCCCCTAATTTTAAAGCCATTTTAGTAGCTAAAATGCTGTTACACCCATGAGCTATATTAGCAAATGGACCACCATGTATTATGGCTGGTGTATTCTCTAATGTTTGAACTAAATTAGGTTTTATAGCTTCTCTCATAAGCATAGCCATAGCTCCATTTACTTCTAACTGCTTACAATAAATCGGATTACCCTCAAAATCATAAGCTACTAATATATTACCCATTCTTTCTTTTAAATCCATAAGATTATTTGATAGACATAATATAGCCATAATTTCTGAGGCTACTGTAATCATAAAATTATCTTCCCTTAAAAAACCATTTACTTTTCCACCTAATCCTACTACTACTTGTCTTAATGCCCTATCATTCATATCCATAACTCTTTTAAATAATATTCTTCGTGAATCTATTTTTAATTTATTTCCTTGATGGATATGATTATCAATAGCTGCTGCTAGCAAATTATTTGCTGAAGTTATTGCATGCATATCTCCTGTAAAGTGTAAATTTATATCCTCCATAGGTACTACCTGAGAATATCCACCTCCTGCAGCTCCTCCTTTAATGCCAAATACTGGTCCTAATGAAGGTTCTCTAAGAGCAATTATAGCTTTTTTTCCAATCTTCCAAAATGCCTGTCCTAAACCTACAGTTACCGTGGATTTACCTTCCCCTGCTGGTGTAGGATTTATAGATGTAACCAATATTAATTTACCATTATTCTTATCTTTGTTTTTTCCTAATACATCTAATGATATTTTACATTTATATTTTCCATATAAATCTATATCTTCTTCTGTCAAACCTACTTCTTGAGCTATTTTCATTATGTTTTTCATTTGAGCTTTTTGAGCAATTTCAATATCAGATTTCACCATTAAACACACCTTTCAAAACCCCATAAATAGTTTATACGTATTATTCTCCCTAAATTTATATTAATTATATCATCATACAACTTATAAGGGCAAATGATTCCTCATTTGCCCTTTACACTTAATTATTATTAAATATTTCTTCAAATTCGTTAGCTTCTAACTTTTCTTTTTCTAATAAAGCTCCTGCTACTGCATGAAGTTTATTAATATTTTCACTTAATAATGTTTTTGCTTTATTATAAGCATTATCTATTATCTTTTTAATTTCTTCGTCTATTTTAAATGCTACATCCTCACTATAATTTCTATTTTTACCAAGGTCTCTACCTAAAAATACTTCATCATGTCCAGAGCCAAATGCAATAGGTCCTAAAGTAGAACTCATTCCATAATCCATGACCATTTTTCTTGCTATTGTACTAGCTCTATCTATATCATTTTTAGCACCAGTGCTTATATCTCCTATTATCAATTGCTCTGCTACCCTACCACCTAATAATCCTACTATTTCTTCTTGTAGTTTTGACTTTGACATATATGAACTATCTTTTTCTGGAAGATGCATAGTGTATCCACCAGCCATTCCTCTAGGTACTATACTTATTTGATGAACTGGGTCTGCATGGGGTAAAAGTTTCATAACTACTGCGTGACCTGCCTCATGGTAAGCAGTTAATTTTCTATCTTCTTCATCTATTATTCTACTCTTTTTTTCAGGTCCTGCTATGACTCTTGTTACCGCTTCTTCTAATTCATCCATAGTTATTAAATCTTTTCTTCTTCTTACTGCAAGTAATGCAGATTCGTTCATTAAGTTTTCTAAATCTGCTCCTGTAAAGCCCGGTGTTCTTTTTGCAAGAACATCTAATTTTATCTCATCCGCTAACTTTTTATTTCTGGAATGTACTTTTAATATTTCTTCTCTTCCTTTTACATCTGGTGCAGCTACAACTATCTGTCTATCAAATCTACCTGGTCTTAATAAGGCTGGATCTAAAATATCCGGTCTATTTGTTGCAGCCACCATTATGATTCCTTCATTTGCTCCAAAGCCATCCATTTCAACTAACAATTGATTTAGAGTTTGTTCTCTCTCATCATGGCCTCCACCAAGTCCTGCTCCTCTTTGTCTACCTACAGCATCAATTTCATCTATGAAAACTATGCAAGGTGCATTTTTCTTGGCCTGTTCAAATAAGTCCCTAACTCTTGAAGCTCCTACACCTACAAACATCTCTACAAAATCTGAACCTGAAATACTGAAAAATGGAACTCCTGCTTCTCCTGCTACAGCTTTTGCTAAAAGGGTTTTACCAGTTCCTGGAGGACCCACAAGTAACACTCCCTTTGGTATTCTAGCTCCCATATCTATATATCTTTTCGGAGCCTTTAGAAAATCAACTATTTCTTCTAATTCTTGTTTTTCTTCTTCTGCTCCAGCTACATCATTAAAGTTTACTTTCTTCTTATCCGGAGTAGCCATCTTGGCTTTACTCTTTCCAAAATTCATTACATTCCTATTTCCACCGCCGCCTTGAGCCTGTTGCATAAAGACAAACCAAAAACCAAGTAACATAAGTACAATTAATACCATTGGTAAATACTGAACCCATACTGGTACTGAAGTTGGTTTAGTATATACTTCTTTAACGTCTCCATTTTTAGGATGTTGATTTATAAATTGAAATAATCTTTCTGAAGGCACTACTGTTTCATATTGAGTTCCGTCTTTTAGTGTACCTACTACAGTCATTTTATCTTCTTTAACTTGAAAACTCTTTACATTGTTTTCTACCCAATACTTTTGAAATTCGCTAAAGTTAACTACTCTAGAAGTATCACTATTTTTTGCAAGCATTAAAGCTGAAAATATTACTAACAAAAGTACAACAATCCACGCCGCTGTGCTTGACATCTTTTTCATATAAGCCAACCTCTCTTTCTAGTTTTATACTGTAAAATTGTATCATATCCAAAATATGTTTACAATAAATTGACTATTAATTATTTATAAATTTCTTCTTTTAATATACCCACATAAGGTAAATTTCTATACTTCTCTGCATAATCAAGACCATATCCCACAAGAAAATAATCAGGGACATCTAAACCTAAGTATTTTACATCCAAACTTACCTTTCTTCTTTCAGGTTTATTTAATAAACAAGCTATGTTAATACTTGAAGGATTTCTTCCACTTAAATATTTTAATAGATAATTTAGAGTAATACCTGAATCTATTATGTCCTCTACTATAAGAACATCTTTTCTCTCTATTTCAAAATCTAAATCTTTAAGTATTCTTACTACTCCAGAAGATGTAGTAGAATTTCCATAACTTGAGACATCCATAAAATCCATCACGCATGGAATTTCTATTTTCTTTAATAAATCTGCCATAAAAGGTACTGATCCCTTTAAAATACCTACTAATATTAAATCTTTACCAGCATAATCTTTATTTATTCTTGTTGCAATTTCCTCCACCTTTTCTTTTATAAGTTCTTCATTTATAAGTATTTTCTCTATATCATTATTTATCTTCTTCATTTCTATCCCCATCCTTAATAATAATTTGTAAAATATTTTTTGTATTTTTATCTATTTTAAATTTATTACTTATTCTATATCCAACAATCCAAGCTATTTCCTCCCCGAAACATATAAGATGTATTGCATCTCTTTCTTCTCTAGGTACTTTTAAATCCATAAAAATATCCTTTATTTTCTTACTTCCATTCATCCCCAATGGTGTAAACCTATCTCCGGATTGTCTATTTCTTATATATATTTTTTTATTGCATATTTTATCCCAATCAAAAAACTGAATATATTTATTACTTTTATTAATATAAGTAGGCTTTTCTTTTAAAATGTTAATTTGAATTTCTAAATTATTTATACTATTATTTCCTAAGGATAATAAATGTTTTTTTTCATTCTTTAATATTGTAGATTTATTATATTTACCTATATATATATTACCATAAATATTTTCAACTTTTATATTATTTGGTAAAAGTATTTTTTTTCCTGTAGAATTATTTTGCAGGTTAATAACTTCATAAATATGCTTATTCTGAAAATTATTTAAATTGCCACATATATTGGATAAAGCCTTTCTTATAACCCTAGTTATAATAGCATCTTCCTTATAAAAAGCTTCCTTAGATATTATAACCTTTTTGCCTTTATTACTACAATACCTTTCATATTCTTGTAATGTTACTTTTTCTAAATAATTATTATCTTTTGACAAAATATTAGACAGTCTAACTAAAGTATTTATTATATCTTCATTAAAATTATTTTTTATAAAAGGAATTAATTCTAATCTTATTTTGTTTCTAGTATATATGTTTTCTAAATTAGTTTTATCTATTCTAGGATTTAAGTTATTATTTAAACAATAATTTTCTATATCTTCTCTCATAACTTTTATTAAAGGTCTTATATATATGTTATCCCTAACGGGTTTTATTCCTACTAAACCTTCAAGTCCCGTACCTCGCATAATTCTCATTAACATAGTTTCTGCTTGATCATTAGCATTATGAGCTATAGCTATTTTTTCTGCATTTAAGTTTTTCTTTAATTCATAGAAAAAATCATACCTAGCTTTTCGGCCTGCACTTTCAGTAGATATCCCTTGATCTTTTGCTAGTTTAATTACATCTACTTTTCTTCCAAAGAAAGATAGCTTATGTGCTTTACAGTAATTTTCTACATACTTCTCATCATTATCTGCATCTACTCCCCTTATACAATGGTTTAAATGAGCCACATATAATTCTTTTATAGATAATTCATTTTTTAAAGAATTTAAAATATCTAATAGACATATAGAATCTGGCCCACCAGATACTGCGACTACTATCTTATCATTTTCTTCAATCATTTTATATTGTTTTATGGTGTCTATAACTATATCTTTCATAAAAACACATCCTAAAATCTTTATATTAATTTATTATATCATAAAAAATAGTTAAAATATGTTTACTAAATATAAATAATGACATAAAAAAGAGAATATTTAAATAAATTAAGTACATGACCTAATTTTATATTCCCTTCTTATTCTTATATTAATATAAGCTATAAACTTTTTGTGCTATTACAGTCATATCATCCTTTATTCTACCCCTACTAAGCTTTTTAGCTGTTTCCATTATTCCTTCACATATATCTTTTGGATTATTACTTTCAATATTTTTTAAATAATTGACCACCCAATCTACCTTACCAGCTTCATTTGTCTCATAATCTAAGACACCATCACTAACCATCAATACTATATCTCCATTTTTTACTTCTTTTTCTTCCACATCTATATCTACCTTGTCTAATATTCCAATAGGTAAAGTTTTAGAACTTATCACATCTATATCTTTCCCTCTTTTTATAAAACTAGCTACAGCCCCAATTTTCATAAAATCCATTTTTCCATTATATAAATCTACACTAGCTAAATCTACTGTTGAAAACTTTTCACTTTCAGTAAATTTAATATTCATTATAGAGTTTATTGTATTTATAGCTGTAATTTTACTAAATCCAGATTGAACAAATCTTTCTATTAATTCAACAACCACTTTGCTTTCCTGTCCAGCTTGAGGTCCCGAGCCCATTCCATCACTTATTATAGTTATATAATTACCATCTTTTAATTTTCCAAAAGTGTAACTATCTCCATTACATTGTTCCCCATCTTTGCATAATTTACTAACATAAGTAGCTATATGATATTTAGGTGTTTCTTCAAATACTACATTGCAGGTTCCCTCTTGTACATTCATATTACAACCATCATCACTTATACACATAATCTTCCCTGTCACCTTATTTAGTAAAGGTAGTATTTCTTTTACACATTTTTGTTTCCCTCCACAAGCATTCATAGATAATTTTACTATAAGCCTACCTTTTTCATTATTATAACAAAATAAATCCTTATATCTTATGTTATTTTTATTTAAAATTCTCCTTATATTTTTATCCATTATATTACTAAACTTTATACTGCTATTAAACTCCTCCCTTATCTCTCCTATGGATTCTGCCATATTATTTACTCCACTAGCCAAGACCCCTCTATATTCACTTAATCTTTTTTTCCACATTTCATTTATTATAAAATTATTTGCTAATTCTTCTGTATTTTTAATAAGTTGTCCCCTCTTTATACATTTTCTTTCTATCTCATAAGGAACTTCCTTTTTATTTCCCTGGTAATTTTCTATAAGCTCTCCTAAAGCATTATACGTATAATAATTTTCTCTTTTCCAACATATATTGTTCATAGTACAATTGCTACATACTCTGTCAGCTAAGTTTTCTATTAATGCTCCACTTTTATTTTTCATAGCTAATTTATCATTATCAACTAATTTTTCTAATATATCCGACATGCTATATAATACATCAGAGAAATTTTCCAACCTTTTAATTACCAAGTTCTTTATTTTATTTATATAGTTGTCTTGAATATTTTCTTGTTTCTTTTCGTAGTCTAATTCTACTTCCATCTTTTTATAAATTTTATTAGGAATTAAATAGAAAATAACTAAAGCTATGACAGCTTCTTCTATTTTAAATTGATAATTTAAATTAGAATATAATTTTAAAATAGTAAAGGAAATTATATATGCAATTCCTGTAAACCATTTACCCGCTTCTTTAAAAGCCCCGGATATAAGTCCACATAATCCATATACAGAAATAAACATTATCATATCCTTAGATCCTAATCCTACTATAGTTCCCATAGCAACTCCTACTGCTGCTGAGCTTGTGCTTCCTTTTATATACCCTATGATTACAACTAAGGTTAAAGCTATAAGATTTCTTATGGAAATTCCAGCTACATTAACCCCCCAAGTTCCTGAAACTACTAAAGATAATGTTATTGCCATACTTATTATTTCTTCGTTTTCAAATAAATGCATAGTATTTATATCTTGAAATGATAAAATAGAATAATTTATAATAAAATATATAGGAAATAAACAACCTATATTAAAACTTGTTTCTAATATACCCATGGGAACTGAAAATCTTAAAAATATTACCTTATATAGTAATAATTCTACATAAATAAGCGTATACATTATTATTATAGTTTTTTTATTCTTTGTATTTTTAAAAATACCTCTTGCAAGTGGTATAGTTAAAACTATTATTAAATAAATAGCTAAATTCTTTATATTATTATGTAAGGATATATATCCTAATAAAGATCCTATAGACGAAATTGTTAATATTTTTTCAGAATTCTTCTGACTAGCTATAGATAATAGAAATGCTATTCCAAAGGGTGCTATAAAATTTACAAACATTACTCTACTCATTAAAAATGAGGACACAAAAAAAACTGTTATTTTAAAAATTAAATTAAAATTAACTTCTCTCTTTTCTTTTTGTTTTTCTATCCTTTTTAATCTTTGGTATGGAAAAATATCAGCTCCGTATTGCATTACATCACCACCTCCGTTAAATTACTATTACATTATATCAAAGGCTACTGGAAATAATTGTCATAAGTTGAAGTGGTTTAAAAGTTTTTTCGGACATTTCTTTCTATTATTTTTTATAATTATTTTTTTTAGACATCAATATAAAAATAATACACTAATGGAACATTTATATATCAATTTTGTTAATATATGGAAATAAGCTTTTTATTTATACATATTATAAACTTTTATGCTAATAAAAATAATACAAATAAAAAAAGACCCATTTCTATGAGTCTTTTAATTACGATTTGGTTGCGGGGGCAGGACTTGAACCTACGACCTTCGGGTTATGAGCCCGACGAGCTACCAGCTGCTCCACCCCGCGACATTGGTGCTGAAGACCGGAATCGAACCGGTACGGGCTTTAAGGGCCCGCAGGATTTTAAGTCCTGTGCGTCTGCCAGTTCCGCCACTCCAGCACATTAAAAATTATTTTAAAATAATGGTAGCGGAAATAGGACTTGAACCTACGACACTTCGGGTATGAACCGAATGCTCTAGCCAGCTGAGCTATTCCGCCACATTTGGTTGCGGGGGCAGGACTTGAACCTACGACCTTCGGGTTATGAGCCCGACGAGCTACCAGCTGCTCCACCCCGCGATATTGGTGCTGAAGACCGGAATCGAACCGGTACGGGCTTTAAGGGCCCGCAGGATTTTAAGTCCTGTGCGTCTGCCAGTTCCGCCACTCCAGCACGTTTTGTGCTCTTGCCTTACGACATGATTAATTATATATTATAATATAGAACATGTCAACACTTTTTTTAAACTTTTTTATATATTTTTTAAAATAGATAAAAAGACCACCTTTGTGATCTTTCATCCATTAACCATCTATGATGTTATGCTCTCTTATGTCCTCTACCTTTTGAGTCTTGATGCTTTTTCAAATCTTGAAATCTTTCCTCACTATCTTTTAAGAATTTAGATAGTCTATCTTCAAAATTTCCTTCGCTTTTTTTACTTTTTTCTTTAGTCCAATCTATTTCTATTGGCTTTGAGGATTTTCTTACTGGTTCTGCTTGCTTAATTGATAAACTTATTTTCCCCTTATCATCTATTGAAATAACTTTCACCTTAACTTTGTCATTCTCTTTTAAATACTGTCTAATATCTTTTACATAACTATTTGAAACCTCTGATATGTGAACTAAACCAGTTTTTCCTTCAACCTCCACAAAAGCTCCAAAATTCGTAATATTAACTACTGTACCTTCAAGTATACTACCTGTCTTTAAAGTCATATTAACAAGACTCCTCCTTAATAAATAATATAAATATATTGAAAAATTTAAATTAAAAACATAACTAATTACTATTGTTTATTACAGGAGTCTCGCCCCTTTTTATAAGTCTTAATCTTTCTCTAGCCAACTTCTCTATGTAATCATTGGATTTAGATAATTTGACTTCATCCTGTAATCTCTCGTGTTTATCCTTAGCCTTATCTAACTCTATTCTTTTTTCGTTCATTTGTCTTTTTATATTATACATAGTAAATTGTTGACTTACAAATATATAACATACATAGGCTAGTAATAAAATTAATATAATTTTCTTAGTTTTAAATTTATTTTTCATTAATATAGTTCATTCTCCTTTTATGGATTATATCCTATAGTTATATTTTATTATATTTAAAATTTTCTTCAAGCTATTTTTTAAAATATATCAATTTTTATAATACTTTATTTGTTTATTTTATACAATATTGACTTTATGGGATAAATTATAATATTTATCGTTACCCTAAAAAACTTACTTGTATATTTTATAATGTTTTTTATTATATTTATTATATGCTTGCTTATATAAATTAAATAAACATATATACCTATAGCAATCCATAAATATACATAAGCCCCTATAAAAGCATAGTTATTATACAATAAAAATAAAAATACTAATATTCCTGCTAAACACCAAAATAATATATCCTCTATAACTTTAACTATAAAGTTTACATTTTGACTTCCTCTTATTACTCTATAGACATCAAAGAAAACTCCTGTTAGTATTCCTGATATAAAACTAAAGATTAATAAACCTACTTGTTTGCTTATAGATATTACCATAATATAAGTTACCTCTATTTAAACAATTTTGATATAATACTTTGTTTATTTTTCTTTATTTCATTATCTTCATATATGCAAGCTGTTATCACTCCAACTATTATTACATCTCCATTTTGTACATCTAGTTTATTCATCTTTAGATTTTCACCTTTTATATCTAAATTTCCTAAATTAGTATTTAAAATTATTTCTGTATCATTAAAACTTATAACTTCTTTTACTCCACTTAATATTAATTTTTTTCTATTTTCCAAACTTAAATTACTTTTTCTATCTTCATATTTGATATTCTTCTTTTCCATAAATATCCCTCCCAGTTATAAATAATATATGCTAGCATTAAAACTTATATTACTAGGAGAGATTATTAAAAATCAATTTAATTATTAGAAATAATCTCATACATATTGCTTGCTTCTTCTTTTTTAACATGCTCTGCTATATTAGTAATCTTATACTTCATAGATTTATTTGCATAGATGATTTCTAAAATATCTCCTTCTTTTACCTCTATACCAGGTTTAGATATTTTATTATTCACTAATATTCTGCCATTATCACAAGCTTCTTTTGCTACTGTTCTTCTTTTTATTATCCTTGAAACCTTTAAATATTTATCTAAACGCATTGCACTTCCCCCTAACTTCTTTAATAAAACAAAAAACCCAGATTAAAACCTAGGTTTTTTGTAAAAAAACTATTTATTAACTTTTTCCTTTAGTTCTTTTCCTGCCTTAAATACAGGTGCTATTGATTCTGGTATAGTTATTTCTTCTTTAGTTCTAGGATTTCTTCCTATTCTAGCTGCTCTCTTTCTAGTTTCAAAAGTACCAAAACCAACTAATTGAACTTTTTCTCCTCTTTCTAATGCATCTTCAACACTTTCTATAAATGATTTTAAAGCTGCCTCTGCATCTTTCTTAGTTAATTTTGACTTTTCTGCCATACTTGTGATTAATTCGGATTTATTCACTTTTGTTACCTCCTTAATATTAAGTAGTTGCCTACTTAGAATTTTCTACATACTTACTACTAGCATACTAGCATATTCTTCACTTATCAAAAAAATCCTTCTTTAAAGCATATTTTTTTGTTAAGATAAGAAAAATTTATTTTTGTTTCGCCTTTTCCCATAGAGTATCCATTTCTTCTAAAGACATTTCATTTAAATCTAGTCCCATACTTAAAGCAGTACTTTCTATGTATTCAAAGCGATTTATAAATTTATCTATAGTATAATTTAAAGCATTTTCTGGGTCTATGTCAAGGAATCTTGCCACATTTACCACTGAAAATATTAAATCTCCTATTTCTTCTAATATTTTTGCCTCTTTTTCACCTTTGTATACATCCTTTATTTCATAATACTCTTCTACTATTTTATTCATAGCATCTTCTATATTATCCCAATCAAAACCTACCTTTGCTGCCTTCTTTTGAACTTTATATGCTCTCATTAAAGAGGGTAAGTTTTTAGGAACATGTTTAAGTTCATCTGTATAATTTTCTATTCCTTGTTCCCTCTTTTTTATTTTATCCCAATTTTCAATAACCTCTTTTGAATTTTCTGCAATAATATCTCCAAATACATGTGGATGTCTATTAATCATTTTATTACAAATACTGCTTATTACATCTTGTATAGTAAAAAAACCTTCTTCTGATCCTATTTGGCTATGAAACACTATTTGTAAAAGAACATCCCCTAATTCTTCTATTAACATATCTATATCATTTTCGTCTATAGCTTCTAAAACTTCATAACATTCTTCTATTAAGCACTTTTTAATAGAAAAGTGATCTTGTTCTTTATCCCAAGGGCAACCATCTTTACTACGTAACTTTTCTATTATATCTAATAAATCTATAAAATCATAGTTGTTTTTTAAATCCTTTGGTATATAAATCGAAGTTAAATGATCTATATTCTCTTGTCTATCTAAGTCATAAAGAGGTATTTTTTTTATCTCTTCTATACCTTCTATGCCCGCACCCCTAACAAAATATATATCCGTGTCATCTTTATAATACTCCATAAGCTTTAATTTTACCTCTGATGCAATAAACTTATCATAAACTTGTGTAACTATAGTTCCTATCCTTTTATCTAACGTTTTACTTTCAATGTCAAATGAATCAATAATCTTTAATCCTTCTACAGGATCTATGGTTAAACCTTCCATTAATGCATCTACAAAACTTACTGCTGGTATAACTTTAAACTCTATATTTTCCCCTTTACATAAATTTATTAATATACTTACAGACTTCTCTGCTACTAACGGATGTCCTGGCACTGCATATACTATGTTTTCATATTCCTTGCTATTTTTTATTAAAGCTTTGGCTATATTTTCATAAACTTCATCAAAGTTTTCCCCTTTTTCATATTCATTATCAAAAGTATCGTATTTTATTCCTATTTCTTTTAAATAATCTACTGTTGGATGTTTCTCTGTCCTTAAGTAAACCTTTTGTGATTTCTTAATATTCTCTATTGCACCTAAAGTTATAGAGTCTTGAGAACCTGGTCCTAACCCTACAATTTTTATCATGTTTATTCACCCTTACCTTCGCATAAATTTATTTTTTATATACTTATAATCCAATACTCCCATTATAATGATTATAAAAGAATATATGATTATTCCTGCCAATATAGCTATTAAACAAGCTATCCTACTACTTATGGTATAATTATAGGCATAGAAGTAAATAAATTCAACAACTAATATCATTATTATAGAGGCAAAGGCTGGCTTTATAATTACATCATAATAATTTATAGAAACATTTAGCTTTTTCTTCAGACATTTTAAATTTAAAATTCCAGCTACTACATATCCTACAATAGTACCTAATACTGCCCCATATATATTAATATTAGGCATTGGAACTAATATTAAAGTTATAAAGATTTTAAAAACGCATCCTATAGCTAAATTCATCACAGGAGTTATATACTTACCTACACCCTGTAAAATAGCTGTACTAGTTTGAGATAAGACTATAAAAGGAATAACCAAAGATAAATATCTTAATATTTCATAGCCTGCATCCTGACCCGGAAATATCAAATTTAATATAGGTCTTGCCATAAAGCTTAATCCTAAACAAGACGGAATTGCTATTATCATAGATAGCTTAATTGCCAATTCTAATTTTTTTATTATATCTATTTTCCTATTAAGTATGTACGATTCTGCTATTATAGGCACTAATGAAGAGCATAGCGCCACTGATAAGGTTAATGGTACGTTTACCAATGTAAATGCCTTACCTGTTAATTGCCCATATAATATAGTGGATTGCTTATAAGTAAGCCCTGCTTCTAATAATTTTTGTGGCACTAAAGCAGAATCAATAAGACTCATTATAGTTCCTACTGCTGATCCTATTGATATAGGTATAGCTGTATATAATAGCTTAGTCATTATGAGTGAACTTCTTTTAGATTTTGATATATTAAACTCTCTTTTTATATGAAAATATTTAGAAATCAAATATAATCCGCCTAATAGACCCCCAGCTGCAGCACCAATAGCAGCACCCCCAGCAGAATACTCGATTCCCTTAGGCAATAACACATAAGCAAGTCCTACTCCTATAATTACTCGTCCTAATTGTTCAATAATCTGTGACTTTGCTGTATACGTCATATTTTGTAGGCCTTGAAAAAATCCTCTAAATACGCTCATTATAGATATAAAAAAAGGTGCTAAGGATATACCTATTAACGAATAATAAGACTTACTATCCCACTTTAAGAAATATATTATTTTCTTAGAGAAAACTATAAGTATACTACTAAAGCCTAATCCCATTAATGTCATAAATATCATAGCTTCTTTTAGAACTAAAGCTACTCCTTTACTATCTCCTACTGCTTTTCTCTCGGATACCATCTTAGATACCGCTACAGGAATTCCAGATGCTGCTGCTATAAAAAACATATATAACGGATATGACATTTGATAATATCCTACACCTTCATCCCCTATAAGCATTTGGAGTGGCCATCTAAAAAATAGTCCTAAAAATTTCGCAATAATTCCAGCACATCCTAATATAAGTGTACCTTTTATTAAAGATTGTTTTTTCATAATAATACCTCCGGAATCCTACTATAAATATAAGTATTTAGAATCCGAAGGTATTATTACTTTAATTAATATATTTTTATAAATTGTTATTTATTTTAGCATATACTTATATAAATATACACATGTTATTCTTCCATTTGTTTACCTAAGAATGAAGCTGCTGTTTCAATAAGTTTAACATGTAATTCTTCAAATTTTTCATTTTTTTCTGTAGAAACTATTATAACTGAACCTACAGTATCACCTTCAGCTATAATAGGTGCTATAATTTCACAAGAATATTTTCCATCAACATCCTCATCTTGATAAATTGGTATTAACTTATCTTCACTATTTATAGAAATTATTTTTCTATCTTCTATAACCTTTTCTAATTCATAACTTATTTTTTTATCCACATATTCTTTTTTAGAAGCACCACTTACAGATATTATTGTATCCTTATCACTAATAATAACTATATTACCAATGCTTTGATGTAATGAATCTGTGTATCCTTTAGAAAATTCACTTAAATCACCAATTGGTGAATATTTTTTTAATATAACACCTCCTTCTCTATCTGTAAATATTTCAAGAGGATCTCCTTCTCTTATTCTTAGAGTTCTCCTAATTTCCTTTGGAATAACAACTCTTCCCAAGTCGTCTATTCTTCTAACAATTCCTGTTGCTTTCATTACAATATTACCTCCTCTAAGTAAAATTTAAATATATTAGAATTATTATGTATTAATATTATCTTTCCAATTATGAAATTTTATGCACAAATGTTATTTAAATAAAAAAAACTATCCCAAAATGATTTTCACATCATTTTGGGATAGATCTCCATTACATTAAATTCTTTTCATATTTCTTTATCTTAGCTGATTTCTGCCATTTTTCCATTTCCTTTGTAAATGTATCTCTTTGTTTTTGTTGTTTTAATTGTTTCTCAATTTCTCCCTTAACCTTATCAAATGGTTTAACAGGATACTCTTCTTTTTTTACTGCTTTTATTATATGAAATCCAAATTGAGTTTGAACTGGATTAGATACAGATCCTTCTTTTAAAGCTATAGCAGCTCTTAAAAACGTAGGATCTAGATCACTGTAATTCATAAGTCCTAAGTCTCCACCTTTATCTTTTGAACCTGGATCTTGTGAAACCTCCTTAGCTACTTTAGCAAAATCTTCACCGCCATCTATTCTTTGTTTTACCTTTTTAGCTTCATCTTGAGTTTTAACTAATATATGAGATGCCCTTATTTTATTTGGCTTTTCAGTAAACATGTATTGATTTTGGTTATAATAATCCTTTACTTCCCTTTCAGTCACTTTTACATCTTTTGTTACTTCATTTATTACTTTATCCATTATTATTTGTTTCTTAAAGTTTTCTTTTAGTGATTCTTTAGTAAACCCTGTAGATTTTAATGTTTCTTCAAACTTTTTATCATCATTTTTATATATTGATTTTATTTCATTAATTTTTTTATCTGCTTCTTTATTTAATTCATCTTCTTTAGGTTCTATCTTCAATTCTTTAGCTTTCTGTAGTATAATTTTTTCCATTACCATTTCATCTAATATTTTATTTTTTTGTTCTTTTAAAATCCCTTTTCCTTGTTCGTTTTTATCAAAATCTTCACCATATTGCATCTTTATTTGTTGAACTAATTGTTTATATCTAGGATTTTCTTCTAACTCACTTCTTTTTATTTTTTCTCCATTTACTTTAACTACGGGACTTTTCTGTTTAGCTTCTGGTGTTTTTTCTACTAAGCTACATCCTGCAAATGATAATGCAAAAGTTCCAATTAAGACACTTGCCAATATCTTTTTTATATGTTTCACTTTAATTCCTCCACTCCACTATGTTTTATTTTTACAACAATTAAGGTAATTTTATCATATAAGTTATAATACTACAAAACATAAAATTAATCATTATTTTCTACCATGTATTCTAAAAATTCCTTTAAAGTTAAAAATAAGTTTTCTCTCTTTATATCCTTTATTTTATATCCAATAGCTATTTTTTCTTTTAACTTAAATGCCACTTTATTTGAATACTTATCCAATATAGAACTTATAAGTTTTTGACTTAATCTATCTTTATTTTCAAATTGGAAGATAACTTCCTGTCCCCTTTCTTTTATACTTTCTATACCAAGCTTCTTGCCTAAGCTCTTTATATAAGCTACATTTATAAGATTGTATACTGAATTTGGTATATCAGAAAATCTATCTTCTATTTCTTCTTCTACATCCATAAGCTCTTCTTTAGAATCTATGGCAGCTATTTTTTTATATATTTCAATTTTCTGTGTTTCATCTTTTATATAAGTAGATGGAATATACGCGTCTACTTTCAGTTCTACAGAAGTTTCTATAGGTTCCCTCTCTATTTCCCCCTTAACTAATTTAATAGTATCTTGTAGCATTTTACAATAAAGATCATATCCTATTGATGCCATATGACCATGTTGTGCAGATCCCATCATATTACCTGCACCCCTTATTTCTAAATCCTTTAACGCTATTTTAAAACCTGATCCTAGCTCTGTAAAATCTTTTATAGCCTTTAACCTTTTTTCGGCTACCTCTGTAAGAATTTTATCTTTTCTATAAGTTAAATAACAATATGCCATTCTATTAGTTCTACCAACTCTTCCCCTTAATTGATATAACTGGGATAGACCCATTTTATCTGCATCATATATAATCATGGTATTAACATTTTGTATGTCCATACCAGTTTCAATTATAGTAGTAGATATTAATATATCATATTTTTTATCTGTAAAGTCTAGTATAATTCCTTCTAATTGCTTTTCTTTCATTTGACCATGGGCTATAGCTACTTTAGCCTCAGGAATAAGTTTTGATATAGCTGAAGCCATTTCATGTATATGTTCAACTCTATTGTAAACAAAATAAATTTGTCCACCCCTTGAAATTTCCCTTAATATAGAGTCTCTTATAAGCTGATCATTATATTCGACTACATAAGTTTGAACAGGATATCTCTCCTCTGGTGGTGTCTCTATTACACTTATATCTCTAACTCCTACTAAAGACATATGAAGGGTTCTAGGTATTGGTGTTGCACTCAATGTTAAAACATCTACATTCTTTTTTAATTTTTTAATTTTCTCCTTATGAGAAACACCGAATCTTTGCTCCTCATCTATAATTAAAAGCCCTAAATCTTTAAAGTTTATATCTTTTTGCAATATTCTGTGGGTTCCTATTAATATATCAACATTTCCCTCTTTTACTTTTTTAATAGTATCCTTTTGTTGCGCTACTGTTCTAAATCTACTTATAACATCTATTTCTACAGGGAATCCAGAAAACCTCTTTTTAAAATTAGAGTAATGTTGTTGAGCCAATATAGTAGTAGGCACTAAAAAAGCTACTTGCTTTCCATCCATAATACTTTTAAATGCTGCTCTTATAGCAACTTCTGTTTTACCATAACCTACATCTCCACAAAGTAATCTATCCATTACTTTAGTGGTTTCCATATCACTTTTGATATCTTCTACAGCAGAAATCTGATCTGGTGTCTCTTCATAAGGAAATTCATCTTCGAACTGTTTTTGCCATACTGTATCTTTAGAAAATTTATATCCCTTTAGGGTAGATCTTACTGCATATAATTTCACTAGATCTTCTGCCATTTCTTCTATAGATTTTTTAACTTTTCTTTTTGTCTTTGCCCACTCAGAGGTACCTAGTTTATTTATTTTAGGAGTTTTACTTTCACTACCTATATATCTTTGTACTAAATCTAGTTGTTCTACTGGAACATAAAGTTTATCATCAGAATCATAGCTTATTTCTAAGTAATCTTTTTTATGACCTTGAACCTCCAATTGCTTTATACCTTTAAAAACACCTATACCATGATTTGAATGAACTACATAATCACCAGGCTTAAGTTCAGTAAAACTTTTGATTTTTTGTGTACCCTTTTTATCATGTTTACGTTTTTTTCTTTTTTTAAATTGACCAAAAATCTCTTTATCAGATATTAGGCATAACTTTAAATCAGGATATTCAAACCCAGTTATTTGTTCACCAAATGTTACGAATACTTCTCCATCATCTATTTCTCTTATAACATCTTTATAAAAAACCTCTATGCCCATTTCCTGCAAACTTTTTGCAAGTCTCTCTCCTCTACTTCTAGTACCCGATAAAATTACAGTTTTAAATCCTTGTTCTTTTTTTCTTTTTATATCTTCTATTAACATATCAACCTGTCCATGATAACTTTGCAACGTTAGTTGGGAAAAGTTAAACTTGTTTGCTGGTTTAAATTCTTTTATAGAATTTTCTATAGCTTCGACAGTTATTATTCGCTCTTCTTTTAATAAATCAATCAATTCATCTTTATCTATAATAAGCTTTGCTTGTTGTGGAAGTATATCTCCTTTACTTAAAAAATTATTATAATTTTGAATAAACTCTAAATTTACACTATCTAATTTTCCTAAACATCTTTTTATTCCATCTACTATTACTAAATAATCTTTAGTATAATCTAATAAAGTATCTAATCTTTCATAAAAATATGGTATAAAACTATCTATAGCCTCAAATCCCCAATTTTCCTTTAAAGATTCTAACTTTTGTTTTGTATTTTTAGTTATTTTCTCTTTTTGTATTTGATCTTTATCTAATTTACCTAATATAAACTTTAAATCTTTTTTTATATTTTCATATCCTCTATCTATATTTTTCTTTTCTAGTATAACTTCTTTTGCAGGAAATACCTTTATCTTATTAACCTTTTCAATACTCCTTTGTGATTCCACATTAAAATTCCTTATGGAATCAATTTCATCCCCAAAAAATTCTATTCTATAAGGTTCAGAGGATATAGGAGTATATATATCAACAATTCCCCCTCTCGTAGAAAATTCACCTTTATTTTCCACTAATTCTACTCTTTCATAACCACCTTTTACTAGAAGTTCTTGTATTTTATCTATTTTAGCAGTATCTCCTACAGATAAATCAAAAGTATATTTTTTATACAACTCTACAGGAATATAATAAGCACTTAATGACTCTATGCAAGTAACTATTATTTTTTTATCATTATTTAAAATCTCATTTATTACCTTTAGTCTTTCCCATCTTAAGTCTCCTGAAATAGCATATATATCATAAAAAACTATTTCTTTAGAAGGTAAATAATAAACATTAGTAGTGTATAATGATAAATCTTCATATAATTTTCGTGCTTCTATATCACTATTAGTTAGAATTAGTACACTTTTTTCTATAGACTCAAACAAGTTATCTATAAGATAACTTTTTCCTGAATCAGATATTCCATGTATCTCTAAAGGATAATTATTTAAATTAATATTTTTTAATATTTGTTTAAAATTCATATTTTCCGTTAAAGGTGACAATAATCCCTTTAGCCTCATATCAACTACCACCTTATATATCTTCTATTTTTATTCCATTAAATTTATTCATGGCATTTTGCATTCCTTGTGAAATTACGTTAGTTGTTGCATCCACTGCTACATCTATTACTTTATTTATAATTTCTCTTTCCCCATTGGAAAATTTTCCTAATACATAATTTACTACATCTTTATCAGTCTGTCCAATTCCTACTTTAATTCTAAAGAATTCATCGGAACTTAAATTACTAATTATATTTTTTATTCCGTTATGTCCACCAGCACTTCCCTTACTTCTTAGTCTTAATTTTCCTATTTCAATACTCATATCATCATAAATAACTATAATATTTTCCTTGCCCAATTTATAGAAATTAACAGCTTCTATTACACTTTCACCACTTAAGTTCATATATGTACTTGGTTTTAATAGGACAACTTTTTCCTGTCCTATTCTACCTTCTCCATAGATTCCTTTAAATTTTTGCCTATTTAACTGAATATTATACTTATCTGCAATAGCGTCAACCACATCAAATCCTATATTGTGTCTAGTGCTCTCATATTCTTTTCCTATATTCCCCAAACCAACTACTAAGTACATATTTACACTCCTAACTTTTTATTTAATTTTCACTAATTACATTATACTATAATAAATAATAAAGAGACTAAATAGTCTCTTTATTATTTATTATTGTTTTCCTTCATCTCAGAAAGTATTATATTTAATTTTGTATATTTTCTATTTCTTAAAATCTTAGTTTCTACTGCATCTCCAACTTTATGTTTATCTAATATCTCTGCTAAATCTTCAAATTTTTCTACCTTTTTTTTGTCTAACTCTACAATTACATCTGTAGGCTTAACACCTGCAGCTGCTGCTCCAGAACCTGGCACTACCTCTGCTACATATACACCTGATACTCCTGATTCTTCTGAAGAAATTGTTTTACCTGCTATTCCTAAATAGGGCCTAGATACCTTTCCATAGTTCATTAATGATTTTATTATATCTTTTGCTTCATTTATTGATATAGCAAAACCAATACCTTCAGCTTTTTCCTTTAAACTATTAATTCCTATTATTTCTCCTGCTTCGTTACATAGTGCTCCTCCACTATTACCTGGATTTATAGCAGCGTCTGTTTGAATTAATTTATATATTGCTCCACCATATTGTATTTTTCTGTTTACTCCACTTACTATCCCTGCTGTAACTGTACCTGCAAATTCCTCTCCCAAAGGATTACCTATAGCTATGGCCATATCTCCAACCTTAACTTTAGATGAATCCCCAAATTTAGCTACAGGCAAATTTTTAGCATTAACCTTTATTACAGCTAAATCTGATCTTGGATCCTTTCCTACTACAGAAGCATCTAAAACCTTTCCTGTGGATAATTTAATTGTTATTTTTTGCGCTCCATCTATAACGTGATTATTAGTAACAATATAACCATCTGGATCAAAAATTATACCTGACCCTGAACCTTGATCTGCTACTCCAAAATAGCCTTCTGCCTTATTACTAATTCCAACTACCGCCGGTCCAACACTTTCTGCTACTTTTGTAATTGAATTTTTAGGTAATTCTTCCTTTTTATTCTTATCATTATTTTCACTTTGTTCAAACAGGGATTGGTTTGTAGGTCCATAAAAGTTTCGGCTTAATTTTGATTTTATAATATATGATGCAGTAATAGCACCTGATAAAGCCGATATACAAGCAACAACAAGTAAAACAACTATATTTGTAATTATTTTTCTTCTTCTTGATCTTTTAAAATTTATTTCTCCACAATTATTATTTAAGTTGCTTTTTTCAAAATTATTTTCTCTATCTTTATCCATAGGGCACCTCCGTTAGTTAAATTAATTTTATGCTCTTTTCATTGTAAAACTAAAAGTTACTCCCCCTGAAGATTCATTGTCCACCCATATATCTTCTCCAAGCTGAGTTAATATACTTCTCACTATGGATAATCCTAACCCTGTGCTTACTTTAGAAGATCTTGCTTTATCTGCTTTATAAAATCTATCCCATATATGCTTTATATCCTCATCTGGTATTTTAGGTCCATCATTAAAAATAGAAACCAAAATCTTACTACCTTTTATTTTAGTATCTACTTTTATATTTCCCCCTTCATTAGTATATTTTATAGCGTTGTCTAAAAGATTCATTACCACTTGTATGATTCTATCCTTATCAGCTATTACATAAAGTCTATCCCCTTCTAAGCTTACATTGACCTTTAATGACTTATCTTTTACTTTTGTTTCGAATTTTATAACGCTAGTTCTTATTATCTCATTTATATCTAATTTTTCTATTTTTAGCTGTAATTGTCCTGATTCAATACTTGATAAATCTAACAAATCATTTATAAGTCTTGTAAGTCTTTGAACCTCTTCATAGGTAATCTTTAGATAATAATTTTGTTTTTCCTGAGGTATAATTCCATCCAATATTCCACCTATAAATCCCTTTATAGAAGTCATTGGAGATCTTATTTCATGAGACACATTAGAAATAAAGTGTCTTCTATTATTATCTATCTCCTCTATAGAATCCGCCATAGAATTAAAAGATTTTGCTAAAGCTCCTATTTCATCATGGGATTCTATATCTACTCTCTTATCTACTTCCCCTTTTGATATTTTATCTGCTACGTAATTAATTTTTGAAAGTGGTTTAATTATCATTCTTTCAGAAAAATAATAAATAACAATAGATGATATAATAATTGCAAAAATAGCCGAAATCCATATAATATTATATACCTTTTTTAAAGGCTCCCTAATTTCGTCTATGGATGTATGCATTATAATAACACCTCGAAAATTACCTCTATGGAAAATAGGTATTTCAAACGTGTGTACTGGAGTCGAAAATGTATTTGTATATAAACCTTTATTTTCTATATTATTGCCATGTCTAAGTTCTTCTAATTCCTTAGTTAAAACTTGAACTCCTATTAAGTTTTTATGTTTTTTATTAGAAACTGCATATACATATCCATATTTATCTGTAACCCATATATTAGCTGATAGATAATTACTTATATAAGTTATAACTTCATTTACCCTTTGAGAAGATATATTCCCCTCTATATACTGTACTGCAGCATTACCTATAAATTGCGATTCTGTAATAAGCTGATTTTTCCTTTGGTTAAAATAGTATCCCTCAAACCAATAGGATAAAAATGCTGCAATAATTACAAAACTTACAGAAATGATTATAGTAAATGTAGCTACAAGTTTTTGGAATAAACCTCTCTTCATTTATTTCACCTCAAACTTATAACCTACTCCCCAGACTGTCTCTATCTGCCAATTTGGATCACCTTCTAATTTCTCCCTTAATCTTTTTATATGAACATCTACAGTCCTAGAATCACCCGGATAATCATATCCCCATACCTCACATAATAATTGTTCTCTTGTAAAAACTCTATTTTTATTATTCGCAAGATAGTATAAAAGCTCAAATTCCTTTGGAGGCATCTTTATTTCTTCATCTTTATATAAAACTGTATATGAATTAACATCAATTACTAAATCTTCAAATTTTAAAACTTCTCTATTATCATTATCTGCATTATATCTTCTAAGAACAGCTTTTACCCTAGCTAGTAACTCTTTAGGTTCAAATGGTTTTACTATATAATCATCTGCACCTAATTCTAGAGCAAGAACTTTATCAAAAGTATCTCCCTTAGCTGTTAACATTATTACTGGTATCATGCTATCTCTTCTTATCCATTTAAGAACATCTACACCATCTATATGTGGAAGCATTATATCTAATAATATTAAATCTGGTTTATATTCATTAAAACCCTCTTGCGCTGCTTTTCCATCATAACAAATTTTAGTCTCATATCCCGCACTATCTAAATACATTTTTATCACTTCTGCTATATTCTCATCATCATCTACAATAAGAACTTTTCCTATTCTACCATCCATTAAATTTTCCTCCTTCCAATTAATGTAACTAACACTTATAATAATTAATATATATTTAATTTATCATATTATTTTGCTCAAATATAATCAATATTATAAAATTTACAAATAATTAATTATATAATTAAAAAACCTATAGACTAGTCTATAGGTTTTTATATGTAATTTAATATTAATCTTCAAATATCTTACTAACTGACATATCTTCGTATATTCTCTTAATTGCTTCAGCAAAAACAGGTGCTACTGATAATACTTTAAACTTGTCTAGTTTCTTATCTTCAGGTAAATCTATAGTATTTAACATAACTAACTCTTTTATCTTTGAGTCCTCTATTCTTTCAATTGCAGGTCCTGATAAAACAGCATGAGTACAACATGCGTATACTTCTTTAGCTCCCATATCAATTAAAGCATTAGCTCCATTTGTTATAGTTCCTGCTGTATCAATCATATCATCTATCAATATAACTGTTTTATCTTTTATATCTCCAATTATATTCATAACTTCAGATACATTAGCTTTAGGTCTTCTTTTATCAATTATAGCTATCGGAGCATGTAATTTATCAGCAAACTTTCTAGCTCTTGTTACACTTCCTAGGTCAGGTGATACTACTACTACGTCATCTCTATCACCAAATCCTTTTTCTACAAAGTATCTTGCAAGTATTGGTGAACCTAATAAGTGATCCACTGGTATATTAAAATATCCTTGTATTTGTGAAGCATGTAAATCCATTGTTAGAACTCTATCTGCTCCTGCTGCTGTTAAAAGATCTGCTACTAATTTTGCAGTAATTGGATCTCTAGCTTTTGCTTTCCTATCTTGTCTTGCATATCCATAATAAGGAATTACTGCAGTTATTCTGCCTGCAGATGCTCTTTTAAAAGCGTCAATCATTATTAATAATTCCATTAAGTTATCATTAACTGGAGCATTAGTTGATTGAACAATAAATAAATCAGTTCCTCTTACAGTTTCTTTAATATTTACAGCTATTTCACCATCACTAAATGTTGATACTTGAGCATCTCCTACTTCTGCTCCTAGTATATCAGCAATATCTTTTGCTAATTTAGGATGAGAATTACCTGAAAAAATTTTAATATTTTTTCCATGGGTTATCATTATATATAGTCCTCCTTAAAATTTATTTCTTTAATAAACCTCTTCTACATACCCAGCCTTCTTTATTAACCTGTTTTGCTCTTGCAACAGCTAACGATCCTTCTGGAACTTCTTTTGTAATTGTAGAACCAGCTGCAATGTAAGTATTATCATTAACTTTAACAGGTGAAATTAAATTTGTGTTACAACCTATAAAAGAGTTATTACCAATTATAGTCTTTTGTTTCTTTTGTCCATCATAATTTACAACTACAGTTCCACAACCAAAATTACATTCACTACCTACCTCTGCATCACCTATATAAGTAAGATGTGAAACCTTTGTTTTGTCTCCTATAGTTGATTTTTTTATTTCAACAAAGTCACCTATTCTAGCAGACTTTCCTATTACACTTTCTGGTCTTATATACGCAAATGGTCCTACTGTAGTATTCTCACCTACGTAGCTTTCTAATATTACAGAATTCTCAATTTTAACTCCTGATTCTATGATACTATTAAGAATTCTAGAATTAGAATATAACGTACAATTTTCTTTTATTGTTGTTTTACCTTGTATTACATTCCCCGGATATATTATAGTATCATTACCTATTTCTACATCCGAATCTATATATGTACTTTCTGGATCTATAACAGTTACTCCATTTATCATATGCTTATGATTTATTCTATTTCTCATAACTTTTTCAGCTTCACATAATTGCACTCTTGAATTTACTCCCATTATTTCATCAAAAGGTACAACCATGGCACCTACTTTTTTCTTGTTATTTTTCATTATTTCTATAACATCAGTTAAATAATATTCTCCTTGAGAATTATTGTTATTCAGTTGGTTTAAACTTAATAATAATTCTTCTATATCAAAGCAATACATCCCACTGTTTATTTCTTTAACATTTAATTCTTTCTCATTACAATCCTTGTGTTCTACTATTTTTTTTACTTCTCCTGAAGCTTCTCTGATTACTCTTCCATAACCTGTTGGATTATTCACAGTAGATGTTACTAGAGTTGCACTAAAGCAATTTTCTTCATGAAAGCTAAATAATTCTTTTATGGTTTCTTCTGTAATTAAAGGAGCATCTCCTGTAAATACTGCAACTACTCCCTTTTTATCCTTTAAAAAATCTTTAGCACATATAACTGCATGACCTGTTCCTAATTGTTCACTTTGAAATGAGTAAGTTACTTCTCTATCTTTAGTGTTTTCTTTAACTTTATCTGCACTTTTACCTATTACTAAATTTACGTCTTCTATTCCTGCTTTTCTAACATTGTCTATTACGTGGTTAACCATTTCTTTACCACAAACTTTATGTATGACCTTTGGTAGGGAAGATTTCATTCTTTTTCCTTTTCCGGCGGCCAATATTATAGCACAATTATACATTATAGCACCTCTTTATGGTTTTATTATAATATATTTTTTATATTTTTTATTTAAACATCCTATAATATTATATTTTATATAAAAAGTATTTTCAACCTATTAGGTCATATTTACTATAACATAAAAAAATAAAAAGGAGTAAATACTCCTTTTTATTTCATTTATTCATCTTTTTTGTTGTCTAAAGACATTTCTTCATTTTTAACTTTTTCATATTCTTCTAGTATAGCACTTTGAATTTTTTCTCTAGTTTCTGTGTTGATTGGGTGAGCTATGTCCTTAAATTCACCATCTGGTGTTTTTCTACTAGGCATAGCTATAAATAACCCATTTTGTCCTTCTATAACCTTAATATCATGAACTACAAATTCATTATCAAAGGTTACTGAAACTATTGCCTTCATTTTACCTTCTGTAGCAATTTTTCTAACACGTACATCTGTAATTTGCATAATTCCACCTCCAAGATGCTTATGTATATACAATACATATTCTCTATTTTTTATATTTTTCCTCCTTAATTTTCAAAAAAGTATTAATTATTTTGAAAATTACATTATATAAATAAATCAGATGGTTTAACTAATATCTTCCCATCTTCGTCAAAGCCTTTAAATTCAACTAGTGAGACATAGTCCTGTACTAATTTTTTAGGTATACTAGTATTATCTATTAATACTCCAATTCCTAATAATTCACTGTCAAATTCTTTTAAAATATTAATTATACCTAAAGCCGTACCTCCAGCTTTCATAAAATCATCAATAAATACACATTTACTATTTCTTTTAATTGCACCTTTAGATACATACATATTTTGAACTCTTCCACTAGATCCCGAAACATAATTTATGCTTAAAGTAGATCCTTCTGTGAGTTTATTTTCTCTACGGACGACTACTAATTGTACTCCTAAAAGCTTAGCCACTTCAAAAGCCAAAGGTATACCTTTAGTTTCTACTGTTAAAACATAATCTATATTTTCATTTGTAAAAAAAGATGCTAAAACTACTGCTGCTCTTTGTATTATTTGTGGATTACACATAATATCTGTGACATATAAAAAATCTCCTGGTATTATTCTATCCTCTTTTGTTAGATTTATACATAAATCATCTACAAACTTTCTACTTTTTTCTTTTGACATACCGCTTATGTATTTTACACCTCCAGCAGCCCCTGAAATAGTTTCAATCTTACCCATAGATACTTTATTTAATATATCCTTTACTACAAATAGATCTTCACTAATTGTTGATTTTGCCGCATTAAACATTTCAGTAAAATTATTTAAATTTATGACTTTATTAGGATTTTCCATTAATGTTTTCGTAATAATAGCTATCCTTTGATTTCTAGTAAACTTTTGCATAATATCACCTATCTATTTTTAATATAACGAATTATTTTTAATATATTTATCTTATTATTCCCATTTTAAGATAAATAACTAACAATATCAATATGAAAATAAATTTTCCCATAAAATAAGCCTATTAATGTGTTTTTTATTCGGTTTTTGTATATAATTATTTAATATAGTACTTAATTAAGGAGATGATAAAGTTGTCATTTGATTTTATAAAAGATAAAGATAAAAATATTCACTTCATTGGAATTGGTGGAATAAGTATGAGTGGACTAGCTGAGATACTTCTTCATCATGATTTCACCGTATCTGGTTCTGATATGAACCCATCCCCTATGACACAAAAGCTTGAAAAAAAAGGTGCCAAAATTTATATAGGTCATAATAAAAATAATATACAAGATGCAGATTTAATAGTATATACTGCTGCTATACCTTCTGATAATCCTGAAATTATAGCTGCTAAGGAAAATAATATTCCTTTAATAGATAGAGCAGATTTTTTAGGATCATTAATGAAAAGCCATAAATACAATGTAGCTATTTCTGGTACTCATGGTAAAACTACTACTACTTCCATGTTCTCTCATATAGCTATAAACGCCAACGTAGATCCTACAATATTAGTAGGTGGTAATTTAGATATAATAGATGGAAATGTTAAAGTCGGAAATAGTGATTATTTTATTACTGAAGCTTGCGAATATAAATCATCATTTCTTAAATTTTTCCCTTATATAGGAGTTATATTAAATATTGATGAAGATCATTTAGATTATTACAAAGATATAAATGATATAAAGAAAGCTTTTTCAAAATTTATAAATTTAATTCCTAATGATGGATATCTTGTAGCATGTATAGATGATAATAATGTAAAAGACGTATTAAAAAATGTTTCATGTAATACATTAACATATGGTATAAACTCTGGAGATATACAAGCTACCAATATAAAATATAATGAAAAAGCTTGTGCCTCTTTTGATATAAGTAGAAATGGTGAAAAGTTATTTTCATTAAATTTAAATGTACCTGGAAAACATAATGTACTAAATGCACTAGCTAGTGTATGTACATCTATAGCATTAAATATAGATACTGATTCAATAATAGATGGATTAGAAAGTTTTTATGGTACTCATAGAAGATTCGAGTTAAAAGGTTGCAAAAATGGTATTACTGTAATTGACGATTATGCACATCATCCAACTGAAATAAAAGCTACATTAAATGCAATTAAGAATTACCCACATAACAAAATATATTGCGTATTTCAACCTCATACCTATTCAAGAACACTAAAATTATTTGATGAATTTATAACTTGCTTTGATGAATGTGATGAACTTATATTATCTGATATATATGCTGCTAGGGAAAAAGATACAGGAGAAATTAACTCAGATATGCTAGGAGATAAAATAAGGGAAAGAAAAGTTAAGTGTACAAATATTCATGATTTCCACGATATTGTGGATTATTTAAAAGAATCTGCTAAAGATGGTGATATAATATTAACTGTGGGAGCTGGAGATGTATTTAAAATAGGCGAAAATTATCTTAACTCATAAATAATATGCTTAAAATACCTTCAATTAGGAAATACTATATTTGTATAACCTTTTGGAGGTGTTTTTTATGAAAAATTTTTTAATCTCTGCTATAGCAGACATTGTACTAATTTTAACTTCCTATTTTTTATTTAGGAATATAATAAGCGGTCCTACTCGTCATAAAATTTACGAAAAATTATTTAGTTCTCTTTCTCGTTTTGTTATTTATGTATTTGTTGCAACTTTAATAATAACTGGTGTGACTTCCTTAGTATTATACAAAACTCGTTTTGTAATATATTTAAATATTGTAGCTCCAGCTTTAGTTTCTATATTAGTAGGATTTCTAATTTCTACAGTTCCTACTAAAGGAGTTGAAGAATCCAATAGTCATTAACTTATAACTGTTTTGATTTTAAAAATCAAAACAGTTATTTTTACCTTATTTACTACATAAGGCATTCCTTGATTTATTAATATATATATTGTATAATATGGTTGTCCGGATTTTATTTCGGGGTGTGGCGCAGATGGGAGCGCGCGTGGTTTGGGACCATGAGGTCGCAGGTTCGAGCCCTGTCACCCCGACCAAAGAGTTACTTTAAAAGTAACTCTTTTTTTTATAATAATTTATAATATTATAAATACAGGTAAAACTAAAAATTAAGTTCATATTTAATTTTTAGAGGTGATTTAATGAAAAAACAATACAGTAATCTATTTAAGGCTATTGTAAACTCTTATAATGAGGGAAGTTTTAATAGTACTATAAATAAACTATTAAAAGAATATCCAAATAATAAACAAGACTTATGCAATGTAATTCCGTCTTTGTGTGGAGTAGAAGTAGATCCTGATTCTAAATCCTTTATAAAAGATTTAGAAAAAGCTATAAAAGACTATTCCTCCAATCATAAGATAGTAAATAAAATAAAAGACTGTTCCGTGGATTGTAATAAAATTAACGGTAAAACTCCGTGTCAAGATTCATGCCCTTTCAATGCTATATTATTGAACAAAAAAAATAATCGTACATATATAAATACTGATAAATGCACAGATTGCGGATTTTGTGTAGAAGCTTGCCCAACTGGTAGTATATTAGATAAAGTTCAGTTTATTCCTCTACTAGAATTATTAAAAAGTGATAAACCTGTAATAGCAGCAGTAGCTCCTGCTATTGTTGGACAATTTGGTTCAAATATAACCATTAATAAGCTACGATCTGCTTTTAAAAAAATAGGTTTTACAGATATGATAGAGGTAGCTTTTTTTGCTGATATGCTTACCTTAAAAGAATCTATAGAATTTAATCATCTTGTTCATAATGAGGATGACTTAATGATAACTTCTTGCTGCTGTCCTATGTGGGTTGGAATGCTAAAAAGAGTTTATAAGTCCCTTATAAAACACGTTTCACCTTCTGTATCTCCCATGATAGCTGCTGGAAGAGTAATAAAAAAAATAAATCCAAATTGCAGTGTAGTATTTATAGGACCTTGTATAGCTAAAAAAGCTGAAGCTAAAGATAAAGATATAAATGATGCCATAGACTTTGTTTTAACTTTTTCTGAACTAAAAGATATATTTGATTCATTAAATATAGATTTAAATAATCTTAAAGAAGATTTATCTTCAGAATATGCGTCTAGAGGTGGTAGATTATATGCTAGAACTGGTGGAGTTTCTATTGCTGTTGAGGACGTAGTGAAAAAATTATTCCCCCAAAAGCTTTCATTATTAAAATCTACTCAAGGTAATGGTATACTAGAGTGTAAAGAATTACTTTCGAAAGCACAAAAAGGAGAAATAGATTCAAACTTTATAGAAGGTATGGGATGCGTTGGTGGTTGTGTTGGTGGACCCAAAGCATTAATTAATAAAGATATAGGAAAAAAAAATGTAGATACCTTTGCCAATAAATCCTCTATAAAAGTTTCCATAGATAGTCCTTGTATGAAAAATATATTAAAAAAAATAAAGATAAACTCTATAGAAGATTTCAAAGATCCCAATAAAATAAAAATATTTGAAAGAGACTTTTAAATTATAAAAGCTAGGCGGGGTGGTATAATGAATAATTTAAAAGCTGCAATTTTTGATTTAGATGGAACCTTAATAGACTCCATGGACATATGGAATAAAATAGATACAGATTTTTTAACTAAAAGAAACTTAAAAGTTCCAATAAACTTAAAGGAAGAAATAGAAACACTGACTTTTGAAGAAGGTGCAACATATTTTAAAAACAGATTTAAACTCACTGAAAGTATTGAAGATATACTAGAAGAATGGAATAACATGGCTTATAAGGAATATGCCCACAATATAAATTTAAAAAAGGGTGCAAAAAATTTTTTAAATTTGTTAAAGTATAGAGGGATAAAAATTGCTATAGCCACAAGCAATACAACTCCATTAGTTAATGCTGTATTAAAAAACAATAATATTTTAAATTTATTTGATGTTATAACTACTATAGATGAAGTGTCCAGAGGTAAGGACTTTCCAGATATATATTTATTAACATCAAAAAAACTTAATATAGATCCCAAAAATTGTATAGTATTTGAAGATATATTACCTGCATTAAAAGGTGCTAAAGCTGCAGGCATGAAAGTTATTGCTGTATACGATACATATTCTAGTAAGTATAAAAAACAAATGGAATCTTTAGCAGATTTATATATAAATGATTATGATGAAATACAAACAATCATATAAGTATCTAATTATATAATTTTTGTAAAAGTTTATCCCTATATGAATATACTATAACTATACTATTCATATAAGGAGGTATTTTATTGTTTGGATTACTATTTTTCTTAATATTACTTTGTGGTTATGGATATATTTTTTATTATTTTTCTAATAAATTAAATTTACAAAAAAAGCAAGTATTATTGTTAAAGCAGCATAATGAAAGCTTGAAAAATGAATTGAAATATAATAATCCTATTAAAAATATCAAAATTAGATACATTAATCCTGATGCTAATAGTGGAACTATAAATAAATATTGTAATATACATTTATATCCTATGGAGAATTCTCCAACAATAAATAGTCTAGTTAAAGGTGAAAATATATATATAGTAGACAGTGCAGAAGTTTCAAATAAATTGTGGTATGAAATTACTTGCTTTTACAAAGGTGTTATTAATACCAAGGGATGGATAAAACAAGATTGTATAGATATTATATAAATAAGATAATCTCTCTAATTTTTTAAAATTAGAGAGATTATCTTTAAAATACTTTAGAACTTATATAACCTTTGTTAGCATTCAATATTTTACCATTAAAATATTCTGGCACAATAGTAGTTATGTCCTTTTGCATACAATACTTTAAGTCTTTTTCTAAATTTAATTTTTTTATTCTATTATAATGAGAAGCTTGCCTCATAAAACTTACTATATCTTTATTATTTAAATATATAAATTGTGCTGTTTTAGCTATATCTGATAATACTATATCTTTTTTTATATTGCATATACAATCTATAAGATAACCGCTACATATAAAATCATCTATAGAAAATTCTCCATAAGTTCCAGCGTTAATTATAATTACATCATTATTTATATCCATAACTTTTTCTGCAGTGCTTTTAGAATTAATCAAAGCAGATATTAATATATTTTTTGCACCTATACTTTTATTTATAGCCTTAGTACCATTAGTTGTTGTTAATATTAAGGTTTTTCCTAAAATTCTATCTTTAGTATATTCCAATGGAGAATTTGAACAATCAAACCCATCTATCTTTAACGCATTTCTTTCTCCACCAAGTATATAATTATCTCTATTCTTGTTAGCTATATTTTTAGCTTCTTCTACAGTTAATACTGGAATAACATCTTTACACCCATTTTTTAAAGCTGTTACAATAACTGAAGTAGCTCTTAATATATCTATAACCACTACTGTTTTATCTTTTATTTTATTTGGTGTTACATAATCTGCAGAAATTATGATATCAATATTCATAAAAATCCCCCTACAATTTATTATAGTTTAACCCTTGATATATATTTTCATCCTTCAATTTTTTGTCTATATCATTTAACACTTCCCACTTTTTTAAACTCCACATGGGACCTATTAAAAGATTTCTTGGAGCATCTCCCGTAAGTCTATGAACAACCATTTCAGGTGGTAACATACTTATAGATGTACAAATTAAATCTATATATTCCTCTTGAGTTAAAAATTCTAATTTACCTTGATTATAAAGTCTAACAAGAGGTGTATCTTTTAATAAGTGTAATAGATGAAATTTAATTCCTTGTATATCTAATTTAGATATATATCTAACCGTATCTAGCATTTGTCTTTTATTTTCACCTGGCAATCCAAAAATAGTGTGAACAACTACATCTATATTTCTTTCCCTTAAATTTTTTACTGCTTGCTCAAATACCTCTAATTCATATCCTCTATTAATAATTTTTGCTGTATTGTTGTTAACAGTTTGTAGTCCTAATTCAATCCATAAATATACCTTCTTATTCATTTCTTCTAATAAATCTAATATATCTTCACCTAAGCAATCTGGTCTTGTAGCTATAGCCAATGCTATAACGCCATCTTCTTTTATAGCTTCTTCATATTTTTCCTTTAGTACATCAATGCGACCATATGTATTTGTATAGGCCTGAAAGTAAGCTATATATTTATTACTTTTCCATTTTTTATTCATAATCTCTTTGATTTCTGCAAACTGATCATGTATTGAACGATGCCTATCTCCTGCAAAATCTCCTGAACCTTTAGCACTACAATATATACATCCTCCTGTACTTATAGTACCATCTCTATTGGGGCAGTAAAAACCTCCATCTAAGGATATCTTAAATACCTTAGATCCAAATTTATTCCTTAAAAAATAATTTAAACTATGATATCTTTTATTATACCAGTTAAATTCCATATAAATTCCTCCAAAAAAGTATCTGTAAATATTATAACTTACAGATACTTTTTTTCAAAATTATTATAGTTTTTTTAACTTAAAATTATTTAAATTTAATTGCCATTTTCCTATAAATTTAGATACTGCCTTATTATTGTTCTCTTTGGATCTTACATCGAAATTTACACTATCTCTATTAAAAGATGAAAATTTCACATTAACTTTATCTAATGGATACTTATCTTCAAATTTTATGGGAATTATTTCTCCACTATCACTTTTATAAATCCTAATATTTTTACTTTTATCACTATTTTCATATTGAAGAACTATAAATTTTTCATCAGGAGAAAACACCATAAAATCTATTTTATTTGCCTTTAATATATCTAAAGGTAATACCTCCTTACCTATAGGTTCTTCTTTAGATTTATTCATGCCTCCCTGGTTTTCTTCTCCTTCTTTAGGTGCTTGTTCTTGATCTCCTTCATCTGCCTCTCCTTGTACCGCTTTAGACTCATCTATGGTTATAATAGCAGCGAAAACATTATTTTCATCATAAGTAGATATAGCTATAAGATTTTCATTATATGCAAAACTCATAGTGCCAATATGTTTTTTAGGTATATCTATTTTCTTAACATTAGCCTTATCATCCTTAGAATATGAAAAATCAGGTATTCCGCTTGAATCCAAAATAAGTTCTGTTTTTATTTCATTTTTATTTCTGTATCTTATTTTATTTTTTTCTAAAAATGCCTCTTTATCCATATTAATATTTATAGCATCTATTTTATAATGATTATTTTCTTTTATAACTTTTATTCTATACTCCTCTATACAAGTATAGGGATTTTGTGAATTTATACTCACAGTTTTAACTGAAAATATACCAGATTTTCCTACATTATTAGTTTCATCTATAGTGTAACCTTTAATTTTTAAATCTTGATTATTCTTATTTTCCACCCCTTGTTTAGAAAGTCTATTAGAATACATAGTTTTAATATTCTCTACATTACCTTCAATTAAATAATTCATATAGGTTTCAACTATATTCATGGCTATTTTCATATCGAAATCATTGTCGATTTTGCCCTCTTCCTTTTTACTTCTACATCCAAACAAAGATATACTACTTAAAATTAAAATTAAGCATATAACTTTCTTTACCCTATAATTAAATTTCAATTTTAGTCCTCCTTTCTAATCTAATTTTTAATATTAATCTAATATAATTATTTTCTCCTTAAAAATAAAATTTAATTAAAAATCATTATTTTCATTTTTATATATATATTTATATAAAGGAATAATTAATGAAATTAGGAGGAATCATGATAAAAAAGAAATTAAATCTAATTTTTCAAATGGCGGCAGTTTTTATAGGAACTATAGTTGGTGCTGGCCTTGCATCCGGACAAGAAATGACTCAATTTTTCACTACATACGGATATAAAAGTTTTATAGGACTTACTATATGCTTTTTTGTGTATATCATCATGGGATCTATAATAATTGATATAAGTATAAAACACAATTTAAACTCTTATAATGGTTTAATTGGTTTAGTAAGTCCAGGTTTTTTAGGTAAAGCAATAGATCTACTTACAGGATTATTCCTTATAAGTAGTTCTGCTATAATACTTGCAGGTAGTGGAGCTTTACTTCATCAATACTTTGGAATTTCTAAATGGATTGGCATTTGTTTAATGATATTTTTTTCATTAATTGTATTACTTAGAAATACCAAAGGTCTTATAGAAATAAATTCATTTATAGTTCCTAGCCTTATGATAGTTATTATAACCGTATTTATACTTTATTTAGCGTTATCCAAAAATGTAAGTATAGCTTATATCAAAACTATACCTAATTATAAAAGACATTGGCTAGGCTCTACATTTATATATAGTGGATTTAACATTCTTTGTTGTAGCGGGGTTTTAGTTCCATTAAGTACTGAAATTAAAGATAAAACTACATTAAAATCTGGTTTAATTTTAGGTTCTTTAGGTCTTACTATTTTATCTTTCATAATAAATTTATTACTTTTACTTAACATACCATATATTTTTAAATATGAAATTCCCCTATTATATATAGCTAATAGATTTGGAACTATAATTCAAATAATGTTATTATGCATAATTTGGCTTGAAATGTTCTCTACTGAAGTTTCAAATATATACAGTGTGGGAAAAACTATGGAACAATCTCTAGGAATATCTTATAAAAAATCCATATTCATAGTAATATTACTAGCTATTCCTATATCACAATTAGGATTTGTAAATTTAATAAATGTGTTGTATCCTAGTTTTGCAGTAATAAGTTTTATTTTTATGATTCAATGTATCATTTTCTATATAAAAGATAAATAAAATTTAAAACTATAGATTTTAACAATTGAGGTGTTTTAGATGAATTCATTAAGTAACTGTACACTATGTCCTAGAAATTGTAGTGTAGATAGAGCGAATGGACAAATGGGTTTTTGTAATAGTACAAAAAATATTAAAATAAGTAGGGCAGCTCTTCATCATTGGGAGGAACCCTGCATATCTGGAAGAAATGGCTCTGGCGCTGTTTTCTTCTCTAATTGCAACTTACAATGTGTATTTTGTCAAAATCATAAAATAAGTCATGAAGGTTATGGAAAGGAAATCTCTATAAAAGATTTATCTAATATATTTATTAAATTACAAAGAGAAGGTGCTCATAACATAAATTTAGTAACGCCCACTCATTATGTGCCTGAAATTATAGAAGCTATAAAATTATCTAAAAAATATGGTTTATCTATACCTATATTATATAATTCCAATGGATATGAAAATATAGAGACTATTAAAATGTTGGAAGGATATATAGATATATATTTACCAGATTTTAAATACTTTAATAATAAATACTCTGTAAAATATTCAAGCTGCAATAATTACTTTGAACATACCTCAAAGGCTATAGAAGAAATGTTTAATCAAGTAGGAACTCCTGTATTTAACACGGAAGGAATTATGCAAAGAGGAATCATAATACGCCATCTTATGTTACCTGGCTTATTATTTGATAGTAAAAAAGTAATTGATTATATATATAGTAAATTTAAAGATGATGTATATATAAGCCTAATGAATCAATATACTCCTTTAAATAATTTAAGTAAATATCCAGAACTAAATAAAACTTTAAATCCTAAACATTATGATTCTATGATAAATTATTGTTTAGAACTTGGAATTAAAAATGCATTTATTCAAGAATCAGGAACCTCGTCTAAAAAATTTGTTCCTAACTTTGATTTAACAGGAATATAAAGAACTAGCCATAAATTCATTATGGCTAGTTCTTTATATCCTATATTTATTTAAATCTGATTTAAATGTCTCTGTTATTTCCTTAAAAGCATGTATATTTTTAACCAATTTATCTATTTCGTTAATATAACTTGAGACATTGGCGCTAACTTCTTCTGAAGATGCTGAGTTTTCTTCTGCTATAGCTGCTAAGGATTCTATATTACCATAAATACCTGATATAGAATCTGCCTCCTTATTAAGTTCATTTATTGTTTTTATCATAGAAGAAGATACTGATCTTATAGATGTAGTAGCCTCATAGCTTATACTCCTTACAGTTTCTAAATTTTTAGTCTCATTCTGAAGTATACTATATTGGGAAGCTATTTTATCTACTAAGCCTTTTACATCCTCTGCAAACTTAACAAGGTTAGTATTTATTTCTTGAACTGCATCTTTAGATTGTTCTGCAAGCTTTGCAACTTCTCCAGCTACTACAGCAAATCCTTTTCCTTGCTCTCCTGCACGAGCTGCCTCAATAGATGCATTTAAAGCTAATAAATTAGTTTGTTCTGAAATTCCCGATACTATAGACACAATATTAGTTATATCTTTCGCGTTTGACTCTAACTTCAGACCCGTATCTTTTAGTTCTTGAAAATTATTAAGAGTGTCTAATATATTTTTACTTGTATTATTAACACTATCATAACTATTATTTACTTTATCTAATGCCTTTTCTAATTCAGATTTATTATTATTTTCGCTATTAACAATACTCTTTAAATTTTCTATATTACAATTTAATACTGAAACTGCTTCTTCCGTATTTTCTGCTTGACTTACTGAGGAATTAGCAACTTGTTCTACTACACCAGATATTTCTTTAGAAGTATGATTCATTGAATCTGATATAATATTTATATTATCAACAAAATTATTCATTTCATCAGTTACACCTTTAAAGCCAACAAAATCTGCTCTGATATTACTTTTATGTGATTTTATATTATTATATAATTCCTCAAAAAAATCTCCTGTTACTATATCTCCATCTTCTATATAATGACTATTATTAATTCTACTTATTTGTTCCTCTATAATATGTCTAGGTCTCATAAGTACTTCACCTATTATACCAGAAGCTATTGCTGATATTACAGATAATGCTATAGATTTTACAATATTATTTAATCCAAGCAAAGGAATTGAACATAATATACTAATAAAAAAAGTAAATATAGCTACTTTTGCACCAATACTTTTTATAAATCCTAAAGATAATATTTTATTAAATTTAAATACCTTCTTATAATATATATCCTTTTCAAAAGTTAACTTTAGCTTTAAAAATTCTTCATTTTTTTCTATTTCTTCTATTTTTATATCCTCTTTAAAAAAATCTGAACTTCCTTGTATTAGTCCTAAAAAATAGTCAAACATTCCTCTTTTAGAACTATAACTAAATATAGCCTGTCTATTTGATATAGGATCTAATATTAAAATAGGTGGTTTAGCTCCTGGAAACTTTTTAGTCATTACTATATGGACATCAAACATTGACTTTAAAAATGAATAAAGATTTTCATGCTTAAAAAATGCAGGATAGACATTAAAAAATGATGTTATATTGTCTACCCCTATTCTTCCCCATAATGTTTTTACGTCTGTACCATAATTTTTTGCTATTATTTTTATAAGCTCTTTCACCTTAGAATCTTCTACATTCTCCATAGGAGAAAATATTTTGCCCTGCCAACCAACTTTTTTCATAGCATCTTTAACAACGCCTTCTCCACAAAGATTTATACAAGTTTTCATCCAAGTATCTACTACTGTACCTTTCACATATAACCCTCCTTACTATTACTTTTATTACTTTATATTTTAATTAATTTTATAGGAAAATTATTCTTATATTTTATAATTATATAATAGCCTTGTATTATTTACAAAGGTTCATGGTAGGTTTTTCATAAAATTATACTCCATTAATATCTAATTTGTTATAATAATCCTTATTATTTATAATAATATAAAAAATATAAGGAGCATTAATAATCATGCTCCTTATATTTTTATAAAGTTATTTCTATTTTAATTAATTTAGCAATAATTTTTACTTCTTTAAAATTAACAGTTTTAGTCCTTAATTCTCCCTTATTATTTATCAAGAGTAATTTATTACTATCTAATCTTTTTACCTGCCTTATAACTCTTTCGTTTTCTATCTCTATAAGGAATATACCATTATTCTCTATTTCATGGGTAATATATGAAAAAGCTAAATCGCCTTTACCTATTCTAAATCCTATCATATCATCATCTTGAATTTTTAAATAGATTACTTTATCGTGATTTAGTCCTTCAACTTTATTACCTATGATAGGTAGCTGTTTAGTAGTAATTATATTTCTTAGATTATAATTATACACTGGAACACTCTTTAATACTGAACTTAAAGCATCATTCCATACCTCTTTTACTTTAGTATTATTTGGGTTTGAAGTTTTCTTAGTACTCTCTTGAAGTATTTTTTCCTCAAAAGACATAGTTATATCATTTATATCTTCACCTAATATCTTAGATATTCTATTCATTATATTTTGATTAATTATTCTTTTACCAAGTTCTACCTCACTAATAAATTTTTCAGAAACTCCTAGTTTTTTAGCTAGTTGTTTTTGGGTTAATCCTTTTTTATTTCTAGCTTCTTTTATTTTTTCAGAAACCCTACTCATCCCTTATACCCCATTTCTATGTTCTTTAAACCATTCTCTTTCTTCAACTAAATGTTCTATTAAATATTCAAATGTCCAATTTATAGAAGTATCAGTTATTATAGCCATTATGGGCATACTTTCTAAATTATTTTTAATGAATCTTATACATTTTTGTAACTCTTTATCTGAAAAATTATTAAATAAAACTACCTTTTCCTCTGGTATTTTACTATTAACCACTGGTAAATTTATACCTTCTAGTAAGTCTCTAACTTTCATTTTTGCCATATCTTTTTTTATTATTTTATATTTAGGTAGTTTAAATTCATTACATAGATAATCAAAAATATTTAACTCATCTTCTATAAACCCATAGATAAGCATTATTTTTTCATTATTCAATATAATACCACCTTCCTTTAAAGTTAGTTAATTTTTTCAGGTTCATCATATTCTTCATCAAAAGTATCTACTGTAACTTTCTTCATTACTTGATCTTCAATAGGTTTATCACTAAAGTTTCTATCCACATTAACTATTTCTTTTGCTACATCAAGTCCTTCTATTACTTTACCAAAAGATGCGTATTGTCCATCTAAATGAGGTGCATCCGCTACCATAATAAAAAATTGGCTACCAGCTGAATTTGGATCCATTGTTCTAGCCATAGATATTACACCTTCCGTATGTTTTAAATTATTTTTAAAACCATTAGATGTAAACTCTCCTCTTATTGAATAACCAGGACCGCCCATACCAGTACCATCAGGACATCCTCCTTGTATCATAAAACCAGGAATAACTCTGTGAAATATAATTCCGTCATAAAATCCTTTTTTTATTAAGGATATGAAATTCTTTACAGTATTAGGTGCAACATCCTTAAAAAGTTCTATTTTAATAATTTTATTATTGCTCATTTCTATAGTTACTATTGGATTCATAATTAAAATTCTCCCTTCAATTTATATTAGTTTTAAATTTAAATATACAACATTATTGTACCATAATATTATGTACTCTAATCACCTACTGTGCAATATATTGATTTATCTTAAATTTAATAATTTATAGGATAAATTTATAATTTCTTTGTCATTTTGTGAATTAAATATAGTTACCTTTCTCTCAATGTTATCTTCTCTTAGTATATTGTGGTTGATAAGTTGTCTTTTTAGCTCTTTTGATGTTCCTAAACTTCCATCTATAATATGAACATCCTCTCCAACTATGTTATGAAGTGTATTTTTTATAAATGGATAATGAGTACATCCTAATACAATAGATGATATTGGTTTACCTTCATATTTTTTTAATTTTTCTTTTAAATAATTCGTTATTTTATCTCCTTCCACAATACCTTGCTCAATAAATTCTACCAATCCTGGACAAGGTAATGGCTGTATATCTACTTCTAACTCATATAAACTCATTAATTTTTTAAATTTTCTTTCCGTAAGGGTCATTGGCGTGGCCATTATTATAATTTTACCTTTCTTACTTATCTCCACTGCTGGTTTTAATGCAGGTTCTATACCTATTATAGGAATATCGTAAGCATATCTTAATTCATTTATAGCTGCACTAGTTGCTGTATTGCAAGCTACTACTAAAGCTTTAATATTTTTTTTCATTAAAAATTCCGCTACATTAAAAGATAATTTTTTTACTTCTTCTACAGTTTTAGTACCGTAAGGGGCATTTTTAGAATCTCCATAATATAAGAAATCCTCTTTAGGTAATAACTTAACAGCCTCCCTTAACACACTAATTCCGCCTACTCCTGAATCAAAAACACCTATAGGATTATTTTTAAAGTCCAAAATATCACCTCATTATCTAAATAGCATTAACAATAACATTATATTATCAATACTTATATTATATAAATCTATCAAATATTTTTCTATTGACATACAAAAATATTAATTATAATATATAGGATATATCAAATTCTGAATATATCAATACTAATTTTATAGTTTTTTAATAAATTAGGGGGTAAACTATGTTAGATGATTTAATTTATTTAATTCCTAAAGAACTCCATTCTAAAGAGAAACTAACTAAAATACTTTCTCAGCATGAAGAAATAAAATTTGTATCTCTTGTTTGCATCGATCTATCTGGTAATGATACTGATGAAAAAATCCCTATTAAATTATTTTTAAAAGATATGGACAAATACATAAAGGGGTGTGTCCAAACAGATGGTTCTTCTGTTGTCCTTCCTGGCATTGCAACTCTTAATAATGCCAAAGTTGATATGATTGCTGATATGGATATAAATTGGTTCATAGATTACAACTATGACCTTTTAGATAAAACAACTCAAAAACCAATTGGTACTTTAAGAATTCCTTGTTTCCTTTATCATGAAAATAAGCCTGTAGATTCTAGACATATACTAAAAAAATCTATAAAACATTTTAAATCTACACTTTTAAATTTAATAAAAAATCATCCAGACTCATTAAGTGACTATAATATTAAATTTGAAGATATAGAAGATATAGCAGTAACCTGTGCCACTGAACTAGAATTTTGGGTAAAAACTCCAAATGATGAAGCAGAAGCAGAAGAGCTATCAACTTCTCAAGTTTTACATGAACAATATTGGAATAGAACTAAAGGTAGTGTTAGAACAGCTCTAGAAGAATCTCTTCTTATAATGGAAGCACATAACTTAAAACCTGAAATGGGACACAAAGAAGTTGGTGGAGTAAAAGCTAAGCTAACTAACGCTGGTGCATTTACCCACATAATGGAGCAATTAGAAGTGGATTGGGAGTATTCTACAGCTCTACAAGCTGCAGACAACGAATTACTAGTTAAAAGTATTATAAAGGAAACCTTTAGAAGAAATCAATTAGATGTTACTTTTCTTGCAAAACCTATAGATGAGGCTGCCGGTAGTGGAGAACATACCCATTTAGGTGTAGCATTAAAACTTAAGAATGGTAAAAAAATAAATATATTCTCTACTAATAAAAAACATTATTTAAGTTCATTTGGTTATGCTTCCATAATGGGTATACTTAAAAATTATGAAATTATAAATCCATTTGTTTCATCAACTAATGATTCATTAAGAAGATTAAAACCTGGGTTTGAAGCTCCAGTTTGTAGTGTAACCTCCATAGGCCACTCAGTAGATCTTCCTTCAAGAAATAGAACAGTACTTGTAGGTGTTATAAGAGATTTGGATAACCCTTTATCTACTAGATTTGAACTTAGATCCCCAAATCCTCGTAGTAATACTTATTTAACTATAGCCTCCCTTTGTATGTGCATGATAGATGGTATTTCTTATGCACTAGAAAATAATAAGTCTGAGGATGATCTATTAAAAGAACTTTCTAAATCACCAGAAGAAAAATCGGACTATCTAGAGGAAGGAAGATCCTATAGAAGCGAAGAAGATGTCTTTGAATATTTTAGTGAAGAAGAACGAGCTAAAATATTTGGGAAAGCCCCTTCTACTGTTTATGAAAATATAAGTGCTTTAGATAAATTTCCTAATAAATTAGATGTCTTAGCAAAAGGCGATGTTTTTACTTCTCAAATAGTAAATAGTTATAAGTTAGCAATAATAGAAAGATGGTTAGTTGAAATAACTAATAGAATTATTCCTAGTTATGCTAATGAAATAAGAAGTTTTAAACAACTTCATCATAATGAAAAAGCATTGGATTTGGATGTAGCTAATTGGCAAAGGATTAATAAGCTAAGACAATATATAATGAAAGATTCTTATTCTAATAAATCATTATTTACTAAAATTAAAGATGCTAAAAATAATAATGATTTAGAATCTATATCTAAACTTCAATTAGAATTAGAAGAAAAAATGAAAGAACTTAGATATATATACTCTACATATAAAAAGAACCTATTAGATATATAACAAAAACTACTTATACTTAAAATTATATTTTAAGTATAAGTAGTTTTTATTATGACTCTATTAAAAATCTCTTAATGGAAAACTTTTAATAACCATATCTCGTCTATTATTAATAGGCTTCCATAACTCTATTCTATTAACTCTTACCATATCTTTTATATTTTCCGACTTTAGATTACTACACGCTGCAGAGTATTCTTTATTAGACCATTCCCTGTTAGCAAAATTCGTATTAGCCAAGGATATATGTAAATCCCAATCATCTATACTTCCTCTAACCTTAAATCCATGTAATTTTAAAGTTTCATTTATAACTCTAGCTAATCTAATTATATATCCCTTATTTTCTATTTTTAAATTTACAGATTTATATGGAGGTTCAAAACATATAGCTCCGTTTATTTCAACTTTAAATTTTTTATAAGGACTTAATATCTTACTTATTATTTGTTCCAATTTATCAATATTAGGATCATCTATAACTTCAAGTGTTATATGAAGCATAGGTAGATTCTTATATATTTTATATTTTTTGGATATGGTCCTTTGAATCTTTTCTAGTTTTGAATAATCCTCTTTATCAAATAATGCTACCAAATAATATTTCATAATTAAAACTAATCCCCCGTATTTTTTATTTTATAGGTATTATATCATAATACCTTTGGCTTTAAAACAAGTGTAAAATACACTACTTTAATGTAATGTATCTATCTTAAATATAAGCCTATAAAGTTAGTATATAATAGGCCTTTAAGGTTATAATTATAGAAAATATATTGTTTATTACTTTTGTTTTTCATATTATCCCAATTTTTTTAAAAAATTTATTAATATAATGACCAATATTTTAAAATTTAATATTAAAAAAACAAATAGTTATGATATAATATATCTTGTTATGTAACTTTGAAATTAACTAAGAAGTTTAAATATATATAAATTCAAAAGTAAGGATGGATGCGGGGATGAGTATATTAAAAATTAAAGGAGGCAACCCCCTCCTTGGAAAAGTGGATATAAGTGGTGCTAAAAATGCTGCAGTAGCTATAGTACCTGCTACTATAATGGCTAGTAAAGGAATTTGCACTATTGATAATATACCTAATATAGAAGATGTACATTGTATTGAAAGAATATTAGAATCATTAGGATGTACCGTTACTAAGAATAATAACTCAGTTCATATAGATAGTACTAATGTTAAAAGTACAGATGCTAATACGGAAGATGTAAGAAAAATGAGAGCATCTTATTATTTAATTGGAGCATTACTTGGAAGATTTAAAGAAGCTAGGGTTGAATTACCAGGTGGATGTCCTATAGGCGTAAGACCTATAGACCAACATATAAAAGGATTTGAAGCTTTAGGTGCAAAAGTTACAATAGAGCACGGTGCTGTTATTGTAAAAGCTGATAAATTAGTTGGAACAAATATATTTTTTGATGTTGTAAGTGTAGGAGCTACTATAAACGTAATGTTAGCTGCATCTTTAGCTGAAGGCAATACTGTTCTTGAAAATGTTGCAAAAGAACCTCATATTGTAGACGTAGCTAATTTCTTAAATACTATGGGTGCTAACATTAAAGGTGCTGGTACAGATGTTATTAGAATTACAGGAGTTAATGAATTAAAAGGATGTAGCTATAGTGTAATACCTGATCAAATCGAGGCTAGTACATATATGATAGCTGCAGCGGCTTGTGGTGGAGAAGTAACAATAAATAATATAATTCCTAAACATTTAGAATCTATGTCTGCAAAACTTATTGAAATGGGCATTGAAGTAACAGAAAATGGAGATTCTATTACAATAAAATCTAATAAAAACTTTAAAGGAGTTAATATAAAAACTCAACCTTATCCAGGATTCCCTACTGATGTTCAACAGCCAATGAGCGCACTTTTAACTGTAGCTAAAGGTAGAAGTATAATAAATGAAAGTATTTGGGAAAGTAGATTTAAACATGTAGACGAACTTAAGAAAATGGGTGCTAATATAAAAGTTGAAGGAAGAACAGCTATAATAGATGGTGTTGAAAACCTTACAGGAGCTATAGTAAAAGCCACTGATTTGAGAGCTGGAGCTGCTATGGTTATTGCAGGCTTAATTGCTAGTGGAGAAACTGAAGTTTTAGGTGTTGAACATATAGATAGAGGATATCCAAATATTGAGAACAAATTTAAAGCATTAGGCGCTAATATATCTAGAAGCGAAGATTAAGTAATAGGTTAACAATTATGATTTTTTGTCCACTTTATAGTGGTAGTAGTGGTAATTCTATATTTATATCCTCTAAAAAAACACAAATATTAATTGATGCCGGACTTCCTGGCAAAAGTATAGATAAAGCTTTAAATTACATAAACAAAGATGGAGCTAATTTAGATGCTATATTTGTAACTCATGAGCATACAGATCACATAAAAGGAGTAGGCGTCCTATCAAGAAAATATAATATACCTATATATGCTAACTATAAAACTTGGATGGCTATGGAAAAAAATCTAGGAAAGATTAAAGACCACAATATAAAGATAATGGATTCATCTAAAGTGTGTTTAAATGATATGGAAATAAACTCGTTTCCTATTCCACACGATGCAGCATCGCCTTGTGGTTATAAAATTGTATGTGATAATAAAAAAGTAAGTGTAGCAACTGATTTGGGGTATTTCTCCAAAGAAATAGAAGATATTTTAAAAGATTGTAATATAATTTTACTTGAAAGTAATCATGATACAGAAATGCTTAAATTTGGTCCCTACCCTTATCCATTAAAAAGAAGGATTTTAAGTAACATAGGTCATTTATCTAACGAAGATTGTGGAAGAGCTATACTTAATATTACTAACAATAAGTATAAAAATATTATATTAGGTCATCTTAGTAAAACCAATAATTTTCCAGAATTGGCTTATCAAACAGTCCTTAATACATTGCAAGGCAATGGTATACAACCTGGTAAGGATATATCATTATCTATAGCCAAAAGAAATATACCTAGTAGCTATATAGAAATTTAGGGTTAGGTGATAAAATTTGAAAAAATATATTAAACTTATAACTTTTTCATTATTAGTCTTATGCTTTTTATTGTTTATAGGTTGCGAAAAAAAGGATAACCTTACTGTAAATAATAAAGACAAAATAAAAAAAATAGTTTTTGACAATGAAAAAAATAATAATATAGAATTAGAATTGTATTTTGATTCTTCTAATGATGAAAATAATTCAAAAATGGTTAAAGAAGAACGTATTCTAAAAAAAGATGAAGTTATTGCAGAAATGATAATTCAAGAATTAATAAAAGGACCTTCTGTAAATAGTTCTCTTAAACCTATTTTTCCTAAAAAAACTAGACTTTTAAGTTTTTCAATAAAGGATAATATTGCCTATGTTAATTTAAGTAAAGAGGCTTATTATAATATGACAGAAGCTAGAGAAGAAGCTTATTTAAAAAGTATAATATGGTCCCTAACAGAGATTTCCTCTATCCAAAAGGTACAAATACTTATAGATAATAAAAGTATGAGTAATATAAGTAAAAATTTTGATTTATCAAAACCATTAGGAAGGGATGATATAACTAATGCAAAACGAAAAGACAAAAGGAATTAGTTATTGTTGTGAAGATCATACCGATATAGCTTTTGATGACTTCATAAACTGTAATGAAACCTTTCCTTACTTAGAAAAAGTAACAGATAATAAAAAGTGTAGTTATTGTGAAAAAAAGGCCTTATATGTATTAAAAAAATTTAAAAACAATGGGCCATCAGAATTATTATAATTTTATTTCAAAAGGAGAATGTAATTATGAGTTTATATAAACAATGGACTGACATGGTTGTTAATTATGTAAAAACTAAAGGACAAGATGCTTTTTGGCAAGAATATGGATATATTGAAAAAAAGGTATACTCTGAAATTTTAGCATCTCACAACAACACTATAACTGGTTCTATAAAAGAACTTGCAGAAAAATATGATACATCTATAGTATTCTTTATGGGATTCTTAGATGGAGTAAATGAAAGTTTAAAAACTCCTCTAGATATTGAAAACATAGAAGAAACTTCTAACATTACATTAGATATTGACTTTGAAAAATTATATTTCAATATGCTAGATGCTAAAGCTGACTATTTATTCAATCTGCCTCAATGGGATGCTATTCTTTCAAAAGAAAAAAGAAAAGAAATTCATAAAGAATGGGTTTCTACTAAAACTATAGTAAAGAAAACTAAAGTTGGAAGAAATGAGCCTTGTCCATGTGGTAGTGGTAAAAAATATAAAAATTGTTGCGGAAAAAACGCTTAATGTACAAGCCTTACACTTTGTGTAAGGCTATACTTATATATGGAGGTAAAAATGAATATATCAATAATATGTGTAGGAAAAATAAAAGAAAAATTTCTTAAATCTGCTATAGATGAATATTCTAAAAGACTAAGTAAATATTGTAAGTTAAATATAATAGAAGTTCCTGATGAGAAAACACCGGAAAAAGCTTCTGAAAAAGAACAAAACCTAATAAAAGAAAAAGAGGGATTAAAAATATTAAAACATATAAAGGATAATCACTTTGTAATAGCCTTAGATTTAAAAGGAAATTCAATATCCTCAGAAGACCTATCTCACTTAATTGAAGGCTGTGAAATTAATGGTAATAGTACTATAGATTTTATAATAGGTGGTTCTTTAGGACTATACCCTTCTATTCTTAAAAGAGCTAATTATAAATTATCTTTTTCAAAATTAACATTTCCTCATCAACTTTTTAGAGTAATGCTTCTAGAACAAATTTATAGAAGCTTTAGAATAATATGTGGTGAACCATACCATAAATAAGAACGATTTATATACTTATTGATATAATCTATCTAAAACCATATCTATTTTTAAAAACATCATGCTAACTAATAAAATATTAATTTGGAATAAAAAACTAGCCTTAGTAATTAAATTAATTGTTAAGGCTAGTTAATAGTTAAATTCTTTAACTAATAGATATTATTTTATATTGTTAACACATTTTAAGATCTCTTCAAGTTTTTTTATAGATGTAAGTCTTTCATTACACTGCTTGCTATCTAAACATACATTAAATGCTATAGATTTATAAGCTTCCTCTTTAGAATTATGAATTTTGCATAGAGATGAAACAAAGGCTACCTCATCTCTTATACCTACATGATTACAAAGAGCACATATATTAATATTATTTGAATTATAACTTTGGATTCTACATACCATACCAATAAATTTATCATCCATATTATAAATTATAAATAACTTATTAGTATATTCATCAATCCAACCTAGCATAATTAATTTAAATAAAAAGACACATTACTATGTGTCTTTTTCCATTCACTCCACTTTATATTAAAATTATTTCCACTTTCCTTACAGTATATATAGAATTGTTGCAAAAAAGTCATTCTCTTCTTACTTCTATAAAAAGATTTAATATCATCTTCTTTTAAATTTGATAATGCCAATTGTCTTTTTATTATTTCATCTGCAGTAGCTTTATTATAATTTTTCATCATATCATACATAATTATGAATGTAGATGTTCTTCCAATACCACGTTTGCAATGAAAATGTAACCATTGTTTTTCAGATTGATTGTTTATAAGATTAACAAAATAATCTACCATATCATCTGTAGGTATCTTGCCATCTGTAACAGGAATGCGTACATAGGACAATGAGTTAGACTTTACAAGTTTCTCTTCATTTTGTACTTCTTTTGGTATTATAGTTTTATCGGGACAATTATAAAAGGTAAAAGGAGTATTTAATCTTATATTATTTAATTTATTAGCTTCATCTAATAGTACCTGCTCTTTCGTTAACCCCATATTAGCATTATTTTTTTTATTCTGCCAGCTAACTGGAAATCCATTAATAAATCCATGAGATTCTTGCCTTAAATCAATCACTGTAATAGGTAGTGATGTATTTATATTCTTTTTTATAATAGAGAGATTATATTTAGAAAATTGCTCACTTCCTGAAATATTCAATGATTCTAAACCATTAATATTTAGACTTTTATTACCTTTTATGTTTGTTAGATTAGAAGATGAGCGAAAATTATCTGGCAACTCATCATATCTTAATGAATCTAAAACTAAATTTACGTATTTATCTTGTGCATTAACTGTTTTATTCTTTAATATAAAAATGGAGCAAATCGCTAAAAATAATATTAATATGCTTGAAACATACCTTCTAACCTTTATATTCAATTATAATCACCTCATTTTTATAAATATAATATTAGCTATTGAGAATGATTTTATTCAATTTCGTAGTTATTATAAAAGTATATCTATCAACCAAATCCTATACAACTAAGGAATATTTTAAAAGGTATAGCATCATATATAGGAGTGTACACTAACTATGAGGTGATTTATTTATGAAAAAAATTGGAGTACAAAAAGGTCTAAAAAATGTAGCCGATTTTTTAAGTAAAGAAGGCTATTCTGTTAAAATGTTAGGTGAATTTATTGAGGATAATTATTCAAATTTAGATAACTTTGATGCTATCGTAGCAGCCGATTATAATATTAATATGATGGGTGATCAAACTACCACAACTATAGCCCCAATAATAAATGCTGATGGATTAAATCCAGAAGAAGTAAAAAACTTAATTGATAAAAGTATTGGTAAATAACTAAATATTATTCATATACTTTAAAATTTAAAAGGTTTAAGATGTAATTTATTTTATACATCTTAAACCTTAAATTGTAATACTAATCTTTCTATATATGATATATCTTTAAAAATTATTCTATAAATTAGCTCTTCATTTATTCATTCCATCTCTATAAATTTCGTCTACTAAAAATTTGCATAATGTAATATTTAAAGATAAAATTATTAATATATATTAAAATCCATATACAGGAGTTGATTAATTTGAATAATATTTTAGAAATAGTAAAAAATAATTCCTTAACTTACGAACAAAAAGTCTTATGTTTAGCTCGTACAGCTGAGAATTCTTTAAACGTACTTAATATAAGTAAAGAAACTCAACAGCTGAGAGATGAAGGTATTATATGTGATTTAAATGAGGGTAATGCACCGTATAGACCTCGATACATAGTGCCTGATTATGAAAAATTCATAAAACAAGGTAGCAACTTTCTTCAATTAAATCCTCCAAAGGATATATGGGAAGCTACTAATAATTTACTTATTTTATATAAACATGTACCATCCATTACATCCATGCCTGTTTATATAGGAAATATAGATACATTATTAGATCCCTTTATAAAAGATGAAGAAGAAGCTTATAAAGCTATAAAACTATTTTTATTACATATAGATAGAACTATTACAGATTCTTTTTGTCACGCAAACATAGGTCCTATGGATACTAAAGCAGGAAGAATTATATTAAAAGTTCAAAGAGAACTTGAGACTGCCACTCCAAATATAACTGTAAAATATAGCAAAGATACACCAAAAGATTTTGCTATAGATTGTATAAATACAGCTCTAGTAACAGCTAAACCAAGCTTTGCTAATGATGAAATCTTTTCTAAGGATTTTGATACTCATAATTATGCCATAGCTAGTTGTTATAATGGACTATACATAGGTGGAGGTAGTTATACATTAGTTAGATTAAACCTAGCTGACTTGTCCAAAAAAGCAAAAAATATTGAAGATTTTCTTAATAATATACTTCCTTATGCTATGAAAAATATGTGTGAATATATAGATGAAAGAATAAACTTCATAGTTAATGAAAGCGGTTTCTTCCAAAATAGTTTTCTAGTAAAAGAAAATCTTATAAATATGGATAAGTTTACTGCAATGTTTGGTATGTTTGGTTTAGCTGAATGTGTTAATAATCTACTTAAAGCTACTGAATTAAAAGATAGATTTGGCCATAATAAAAAAGCCGATGATTTAGGTGTTACAATAATAGATGAAATGCATAAAATATTAAATAAAAGACACAATCCTAATTGTAGTATAACAAATGATAAATTCCTACTACACGCTCAAGTGGGAATTGATTCTGATAAAGGTATAAGCCCTGGTTGTAGAATTCCTATAGGTGAAGAACCTGATTTACCTAACCACTTATTACAAAGTGCCAGATTTCATAAATATTTTCCATCTGGTATAGGTGATATATTTCCTTTTGAATCTACATCTAAAAAAAATCCTCAGTCTATATTAGATATAATAAATGGTGCCTTTAATGAAGGTATGAGATACTTTTCTCTATATTCCTCTGACAGTGATGTAATAAGAATAACTGGTTATTTAGTTAAATTATCTGATATTAAAAAATTGGACAATGGTGCTCAAGTACTTCAAGATACAGTTGCATTAGGCTTAGGAGCAGTAAAAAACTCAAAAATATTAGAAAGAAAGGTAAGACATAATGATTAGAGGACTTGTACGTAAAATTATTCCTTTTAGTTCTGTAGATGGACCTGGTAATAGAACTGCCATATTCTTTCAAGGATGTAACTTTAATTGCCTATACTGTCACAATCCAGAAACTATAAATATCTGTAAAGCATGTGGAACTTGTGCTTTTGTATGTCCTTATGATGCAGTAGAATTTTTAGGTGATAGAGTTAAATGGAATGAAGATAAATGTATGGACTGTGGATTATGTATAAAAAAATGTAAAAATAATTGTGGACCTAGAGCTAAATATATGAGCGTAGGTGAAATTCTTAAAGAAATACTAAAATCAAAACCATTTATATCTGGTATAACTGTATCTGGGGGAGAATGTACTCTACAAAATAAATTTTTAATAGACTTATTTGAGAAAATTAATAAATTAAATTTATCTATATTTGTAGACACAAATGGTTCTCTTGATTTTAGTAAAAATGAACAACTTACTAACCTTATAGATAAGGCTATGTTAGATATTAAATCCTTTGATAATGAAGAACATAAAATGTTAACTGGCAGAGACAATACCTTGGTACTTAAAAATGCTAAATATCTAGCTAGTATAAATAAACTATATGAAATAAGAACTGTAATTGTACCTGAATTATTAAATAACGAAAGAAATGTTAATGAAATAAGTAGGTTAATTTCCTCCTTAAATCCAAACATAAGATATAAAATTATAAAATATAGACCTATGGGAGTTAGAGAAAATAAAATAGATCCTTCTATACTATCTCCTTCTGAAGATTACATGGAAAACTTAAGAAAAATAGCAATTAAAAATGGCTGTAGAGATGTAATAATATTATAGCATCCTACATACTTATATTTAATTATTTATATAATATATAAAGCGATTCTATCTAGGGAGATGAATATTTTGCTTATAACAAGTATAATAATTACATTAATTTTAACAGCAATAGCAGGTTATCTTGGTAAATTAAAAATTAATACTGCTAAGGACTTTATAAGTGGAGGTAATAAATTTGGCATATTAGGTGTTACAAGTATGCTTATGGGTGTAATTATTGGTGGTGCCTCTACCGTTGGAACTACTCAAATGGCATATACTCATGGAATATCTGCCATTTGGTTTATATTAGGTGTTTGCTCTGCTAGTATAATTTTAGGTATTTTATATTCAAAACAAGTAGATAAAAAAGACTCTTATACTATACCTGGAATTATAGGTAATACCTATGGGTCAAAAGCCAGAACTTCATCTAGTATTTTATTATCTATAGGTATGTTTATACATATAAGTGGGCAAGTACTTGCTTGTACTGCCCTCTTTACAGCTATTTTCTCCATAGATATAAAAATATCTTCTACTTTAGTTGTTTTTCTATTAGTTTTATATATTGTATTTGGTGGCTTCTGGGGTAGCACTATGGTAGGTGCTATTAAAACTATATTGTTATACGGTACAACTATATTATGTGGAGTTATATTAGTATGTAGATTAAACGCTACAAAAGAAATTTTAAACTTCTTTCCAAAAAACCCTTGGTTTAATATTTTTAGTAATGGAATAACAAAAGATTTAGGATCATTTTTTTCAACTATTTTAGGTATTTTATCCACCCAAACTTATTTTCAAGCCATTATGGCCGGAAAGAATTCCAAGACTTCAAAAATTAGTGCTTTTATTGTAGCATTCTTAGTTTTTCCTGTGGGAATAGTATGTACATTTATAGGAATGTATATGAGAATTCATTTTCCCAATATTGCTCCAAGAGAAGCCTTTCCATTATTTTTAATTAACTATTTAAACCCTATATTAGCTGGTGTATCTATAGCTACAGTATTAATATCTTCTGTAGCTACTGGCGCAGGTCTTGCTTTAGGAATTGCTACAATGTTTATTAAAGATATTATTCCTTCTATTGTGAAAAAAAAGTTTACAGATAAAAAACAAATTCTATATTTAAGACTTTCTATCATAGTAATAGGAATTTTCACCTTGATAATAGTAATAAACAACACAAATTCTATGATACTTAATTGGGGATTTGTATCTATGAGTTTTAGAGCTACTCCTATATTTATTCCTGTAGTAGCAGCTATGTTCTTTAAGCAATCTATAAATAAGGAATCAGGAATATATTCCATAATTTCAGGTCCAGTAGCAAGTATATTATGGATTTGCTTAGGACTTGATAGCATAAAATCTATTTACGTAGGAATATTAATAAGTTTATTAACATTGTGGATAACTAATAGGAAATTTAATAAAATAAAAAAAATTAGCTAAAATAATATTAGGTACAAAAAATAAAGGAGGAATACAATATGGCTAAAAAAGGCATGAAAAGACCTTCACCTTCTGAAAATAATAAAGATCCAAAAAAGAAAAGAAAAAAGGACGTACCTAATATACCTGAAACAAAATAATATTAAAAAGCATGAAAATAACTTATAATTTTCATGCTTTTTTAATTTTAAATGTAAATTGATGGGATAATATCAAATACTTTAATGTTGTTATATTATAAGTTATAATAAAACCCTAGGGGGATTTCTATGAAAAAGATATTAAACATTATAGCTCAAAGACCAGATAAAACAGGTAGTGGCATATATCTACAATCTTTAGTTAAAGAAGCAGATAAAAAAAATTATAGACAAGCTGTCATTGCTGGAATTTCATCTGAAGATAATGATATATATTTTGATACTAAAGAAAAGGTTGAATTTTATCCTGTAGTTTTTAATAACACTAATATACCTTTTTCTATTGTAGGCATGAGCGATGTTATGCCTTATAAAAGTACCAAATATAAAGACTTAACTGAAGACATGTTTATAAAATGGGAAAATGCTTTTTCCATAGTTTTGAAACAAGCTATTGATGAATTTAATCCTGATATAATAATATGTCATCACATTTGGATTTTAACTGCCTTAGTTAAAAAACTTTACCCTAATAGAAATATTATTGCATTTTGTCATGGTACAGATTTAAGACAATTAAAATCCTTTAAAAATAATTCTAGTAATTTTTCAAAAAAAATAATAAAATTTGTTATTGAAAATTGTAGTGAATTAAAAACAATTATAGTTTCTCATAAGGCAGAACAAGAAGAAGTTATAAAACTATATAATGTTAATAAAAATATTGTGAAAATAGCTGGAACAGGGTTTAATCCAGATATTTTTTATAAAGAAAATTCATTAAGAAATCATAACTTTATAAATATAGTTTATGCAGGCAAACTAAGTTATTCAAAAGGTGTTATTTCATTAATTAAATCTATAGATCTATTAAAAAAATATCATAAAAATATTAATCTTTACATTGCTGGTTCTGGGTCCGGTGAGGAAGCTTATAACATACTAGAGCTTTGCAAACACAAAAATTTTAATTTTAAAATACATATTTTAGGATCTATTTCCCAAAAAGATTTAGGGAACGTATTTAGAAAATGTGATTTATTTATATTACCTTCGTTTTATGAGGGATTACCTCTTGTAGTTATAGAAGCCATAGCCTGTGGTTTAAAAATTGTTTGTACAGATTTACCTGGCATAAAAGAATGGATGGGAAATACCATAAATGAAAGTGGTATTATAAAGTATGTACCTCTTCCTGAATTAAAAGATATTGATATTCCTGTAGAAGAAGACTTGCCAATTTTCGAAACTAGATTAAGTGAATCTATAAAACATCAAATACATAATTCTATTCACTGGTCAAATGAATTAAATAACGCAATTAAAAATAAATCTTGGAAAAGCGCTTTTGAATCTATTGAAGCACTATTTAATTAAAATATTTTTGCTGTATGTAAAGTTTATTTTTACTTATCATACAGCTTATTTTTAAAAAATCTTATAATTTTTTTTATAAGATTCGCATATATCATTATAAATATTTATGTGATTATAGTAATCCCCCTCATACTTAGCTGGATATACATTGCCACTTTTAATTGCCTGAATTAGATCTATCTCATCTCTTATTCCATCTGGAAATACAGTTGCATACTTTCCCACGTTTTCTATTACATGAGCATCACTTGAACCTATACATGGAAGATTTAATTCTGTAGCCAAAGCATAAGAATATAAATTTTCATATGGTTCTGTACTACCATTGAAACATTCAACTCCAGTAAGCCCAATCTTACTCGCTTCTCTTATATAGCCTCCCATTCCCCTATTGTTGTTTCTATACGGATGGGCGCTTATGGCTACACCATTATTCTCACATACTATCTTTAATAAATCTTTAGCATGCATTTTTTCTTTAGGTAATTTTTCTAAACCAAATACTAATACATCTCCTTCAAAAGTAAGAATTTCTGCACCAACTAATATCAAAAATCCAGTTTCTTTAGATAATCTATGAGCCTCGTCTTGTATCTCATTACTTTCATGATCTGTTATACATACACCATCTAATCCAATTTGCTTGGCTCTTTTAACTATATCCGTTAATGATATTTCACTATCTAATGAATACTTACTTTCATGTATATGAGTATCTATTATCATAAAATCCTCCATAATTAAAATACTATAAATAACATATTAATATTATCATTTGAAATATTTTTTTGTTGTATTATTAAATATATTAATAATTATATGATATTCCTATAAAAAAAATTTATTAATATACTAATTTATTCTTTAACTCCGTTTATAATATTAAAAATATTTAATAATTTTAAAAAAATTTCATGTAACCGATTCCACGTTCTTTTAAAATTTGTTACTTTTCGATAAAATATATATATAGTAAAGCTAAATTGTGTTTTGTAAAAAACTACGGAAAGGCGGCTTTTAGGTATGAATTTAAATAGATTGTTTGAATTACAAGAAAAATTAGATGAACATATAATAGAATACCACTCTATAGAAGGTGAATCCCTAATAAGCAAGAAAATGCTCGCACTACAGGTTGAACTTGGTGAACTTGCTAATGAAACCCGATGTTTCAAATACTGGAGTACTAAATCCTCTTCACGTAAAGATATTATCCTTGAAAAATATGTAGGGTGTTTACACTTTATTTTAACATTAGGATTAGAATCTAAATTTAATGACTTAACTCTACAACCTAAAAAATCAAACTTTGATATAACAGAACAATTTTTAAATCTGTATATAGATATAAATGATTTTATAATTTGTTCTTCAAAAGATCATTATGTAACTTTATTTGAAGATTTTTTAAGTCTTGGTATGGAATTAGGATTTTCTGAAGAAGATGTCGAAAAATATTATATGAAAAAAAACACTATGAATTATGAAATATGTTAAATGCGTATTAAATAAACAAGACTGCGTTACTATTAGATTTTGTTTCTATAGTAATGCAGCTTTTTTTATTTAATAATAACAATTAATTTTGGTTACACTAAAATCGTAAGGAGGTTTTAAAAATGGGAATAATATACTCTATCATATCTGGCTTAGCTATGACTTTACAGGGAGTTTTTAATACTAAATTATCTGAAAAAATAGGTTTATGGGAAACCAATACCTTTGTTCAAGGCACTGGATTTATATTAACTCTTATAATATGTCTTATAATTGGTAATGGAAATTTTAAAAATATTAAACACTGCAAAAAACTTTACTTATTAGGAGGAGCATTAGGTTTAATAATAATATATACCGTTATGAAAGGAATTAAATCCCTAGGTCCCACCTATGCTATAGCAATAATATTAATATCTCAATTATCATCAGCTGCACTGGTAGATGGATTTGGTATTTTTGATACAAAAATTATAAAATTTGGAACTAGTAAAATCATTGGATTAATTATGATGATAGCTGGTATTATTCTATTTAAATGGAAGGGCTAATTAAAAATTTTATTAGTATTATATTTAATTATAAATCTAATAAAATTTTTAAATAGCAATTTCTTTACATTTATTTGCTTTTACTTTAAATATTCAAATTGCTATAATATATATAAATATTTATTATAGCAATTTTAGGAGGTAAATAAATGGACTTTAAGCAAATAGAGGCTTTTATAAGCGTAGCCAAGCATAAAAGTTTTTCCAAAGCTGCTAACTCAGTTTTTTTGTCTCAACCTGCAATAAGCTCCCATATATCAAGCTTAGAAAAAGAACTTAATGTTCAACTTTTTGATAGAACTTCTAAAGAAGTTTTATTAACTCCAGCTGGACATTCATTTTTAAAATACGCTCTAAAAATATTAGGTTCAAGGGATGATGCTATTTCATGTCTTTCTACCTTTAATAATACAATATCCGGTAAGTTAACCATAACTGCTAGTAGTACCCCCTGTAATACGATAATTCCAGAAATGGTAAAGGAATTTGAAAAAAAATATCCAGAGGTATCATTTAATATTTTAGAGCAAAGTTCTGATGAAGTAATAGAAAATTTACTAAATTTCAATTCAGAAATAGGACTTGTAGGTAATTTAATAAATGATGATAAAATAAAAACCTACAAATTAGTAGAGGATAATTTATTGATAATATCAAATCCATCTTTAAATTTACCTAATGAAGTGAAGGCTGAAGATATAATTAAATATAAATTTGTTTTAAGAAAAAAAGGTTCTGCTACTAGAAAAACTTTTGAAAATAATTTAAAGAAAAAATCTATTGATCCCTCATGCTTAGATGTATGTTGTGAAGTCAATAATTTAGATACTATATTCCAATTTATAAAAGCTAATGTTGGTATCTCTATAGTATCTGAAAAGGTTTATAATAGCTACTTAGGTATAGACTGTATTAAAAAAAGTAGAATCATAGACTTACCTTTAAAGAGAAGTCTTTACTTAGCTGTATGTTCTAAAAGAACCCTTACTCCTACAGCAAAAGCTTTCTTTGATTTTTCCTTAGACTATTTTGATATACATAATTCTTCTAAATAATATTCATATAAATTTATAGATTAATATAATCACAATTTTACATAAGCTTATTATAATATATATTGTAAGCATTATTGAGGTATTTTAAAATTTTATGTTTTCTTTCAAAAAAAAGTTAGACAATAATTTAAAAATTTCTTTAAAAAACAACTACTATAAAAATTATAGAGTACTTATTATTTGTACAAACCTTCAAAAAGATATAGAAAAAAAAATTAAAATCTATAGAGGTAAAATATTATATTCCTTAAGCTTATGTAATTGTGTTTGTGCGTATGTATCAAGAAATGCTATAGAAAGATTATTAGAACTTCCTCAAGTTTCATATATAACTTTAGATTTTTTTGCATACCTATGTGGGAATAGTGTAATTTCTTCTAATAATGTAATTGTGTCAGAAAAGTATTATCTTTCAGGTAAAAATATTGGTATTGGAATTGTGGACAGTGGAGTGTATCCACACACAGACTTGTTAAGTCCTAAGAATAGAATCAAAAAATTTTTAGATTTAATAAATGGATATAAATACCCTTATGATGATAATGGACACGGAACCTTTATCTCTGGATTAATATCTGGTAATGGCAATCTATCTAAAGGAATATATAAAGGAATAGCCCCTAATAGCCATATTTATTCAGTAAAAGCCTTTAACAAATTGGGGAAAGGCTACATTTCGGATATCTTATATGGTATAGAAAGTATTTTAAAGGAACATGAAGAATTTAATATAAAAGTTATATGTCTTCCTTTTGAAATAAATTTTAATAATTATTATGTATTAGGTCTCTTTTCAAAATTATTTGAAATAGCTTGTAAAAATAATATTATAACAGTTGTACCATCAGGGCATAATGGTAACGAGAAAGGCTCTATAACTGGAATAGCTACTTTAAACAATTGTATAACTGTAGGTGGCATAGATACTACTAGTACAGAAGAGAAACCATATATCTTTTCATCTTCTGGACCCTTTTTAAATAATGAAAAACCAAATCTTTGTGCTGCTGCAGTAAATTTATGTTCTTTAAATTCTAATACAAACTATATTTCAGAAAGAATGGGTAAAAAAATATACCCAAGGCCCTTAGAAGAACCTTATGTAACTTATAGTGGTACTTCTTGTGCTGCTGCTTATGTTAGTGGTATTTGTGCTTTATTATTAGAAAATAATGAAAACCTAACCTTTAATGATATCTTATCCCTTATAAAAATATCCTGTAAACTTTTGAACATGTCAAAATGGATACAAGGATCTGGAGTCATTGATATTAATAAACTACTTCCATAATAGAAAGATCTGTATTTAACTACAGGTCTTTTATTTAAACTTTTTCCCTAGCAAACACTATAAATGTTTTAAATAGTCTTGATAGAAATTTATCTTTATGATATATAAGTAATAGCCTTCTTTTTATATCAAATTCTCTTAACTTAACTATAGATATCCTATTAGACTTAACTTCTTCTATAACACATCGTTTTGATATACAAGAAACCCCTAACCCTGCCTCTACAGCTTTCTTAATAGCCTCCGTATTTCCAAGTTCAAAAGCTATTTCATAATTTATATTATTAGTTGTCATATAACTTTCAAAAACTTCTCTAGTACCACTACCCTTTTCTCTCATAATTATTCTTTCTTTACATAAATCTTCTGCACTTATTACTCTCTTTTTAGCCCATGGATGTTCAGATGAAGTTATTATTATTAACTCATCTGAGCAAAAATCTTCTTTTACAATTTCTTCATTATATACGGGTCCTTCTACAAAAGCAAAATCAATTATATTTTCTAATATCATATTTGATATTAGCTTTGTATTTTCTATGCCTAAAGATATATCTATACCTTTATACTTTTTTGTAAAACTTCCTATAATACGTGGTAAAATATATATTCCTATAGTAGTACTAGCACCTATCTTCAAACTTCCGGATTGTAAATTATTTATGTCCTTTAAAGTTCTTATTGAATCATCATATAGATTCAAAATTCTTCTTACATAATTTAAAAAAACTTCTCCCTCATTAGTTAAATAAAGCTTTCTATTTATTCTATCGAAAAGATTAACCCCTAAATCATTTTCTAATTCTTGTATGGTTTGACTTACTGCTGGTTGGCTTATATATAATTTATTAGCAACCTCTGTCATATTGAGCCTTTCCGCTACTTCATAAAATATTCTAAGTTTTCTTTCATTCATAAATATCACCTATATAATAACCTTATATGTATATTTAGTACCCTTTATTTATATCTATAACTCCTATAAGATCTTTTTGTTCCACATATCTTTTCATATTTTTATATATAATTTCAAATCTTCTCTCATTTCTTCTATCTGATAACCACGAATTATGTGGTGTTATTATAACATTATCTAAACTCCATATATAATTATCTGGTGTCAATGGTTCCTCATTAAACACATCTAACGCTGCAGATTTTATTTTTCTAGCCTTTATATTATTTATAAGTTCTTCTTGATCTACTATATTACCCCTAGATATATTTATAAAAACTATATCATTTTTCATATAATTAAAAACTTCCTTATTAACAAAATTATCAGTTTCTTTAGTATATGGAAGCGTTACTATAACTACATCACATTGTGGAAGCATTTCATTCATGTTTTCTTTAGCATAACATTTATCAAAATACTTAACTGGCCTACCTTTTGTATTGATTCCTAAAATTTTCACACCAAACCCCTGAAACCTTTTAGCTGCTTCTTTAGCAATACTCCCTGTGCCTATAAATCCTATAGTTCTATTATATATTTCTAAAATATCAGTATCTAATTTCCATATTTTATTTTGTTGTTTTTCATAAAATTTTTTACTATTTTTAAAAAGTTCTAACGTTTTTAAAACAATCCATTCCCCTATAGGTATAGAATAAGACCCATTATTATTAGTAACCTTTATATTTCCATTTCTGATTTTATCTATAGGTAATTGATCTATACCCGCACTAGACAATTGTATCCATTTTAAATTTTTCATAAGACTTATATCTAAATTATTAAATGGATTATAACAAACTAGAACTTCTGTATCCTCTAATTCCTTAGTATAAGTTATTTGTTTCTCATGTATAATTTTTATATCATATCCTAATTCCTGAATTTTTTTCATATTATCTTTGCCATAATCATAAGTAAATAAAGCTTTTATACCCAAATATATCTACACCTACCCTACTTTATTCGTTTACCTATTTTATCATTAATATACTTAAAATTCAATAAACCCCAAATAGAAAAGGAGTAACTTATTTACTCCATAAACATTCCAATATTTCTGAACTTATCATATCTTTCTTGTAATAATAGTTCCATATTATAATTTTTTAATATATTTATTTCATTTATAATAACTTCTTTTATATTTTGAGCCATATTTGTAGAATTTTTATGAGCCCCTCCAAAAGGTTCCTTTATTATATCATCTATTACACCAAATTCTTTTAGATTCTCAGAAGTTATCTTCATAACCTCCGCTGCTTCTTTTGCTCTACTAGCATCTTTCCACAATATGCTAGAAAATCCTTCTGGTGATAAAATTGAATATATAGAGTTCTCTAACATTAAAACTCTATCTGCTACTCCTAACGCTAAAGCACCACCACTACCTCCTTCTCCTATAACTAAAGATATTATAGGAGTTCTTAGTCTAGACATTTCTAAAAGATTTCTAGCTATGGCCTCCCCTTGTCCTCTTTCTTCTGCATCTACACCACAAAACGCGCCTGGAGTATCTATAAAACATATAATTGGCCTTTTAAATTTTTCTGCTTGTTTCATTATTCTTATAGCTTTTCTATAACCTTCAGGTTTAGGCATACCAAAATTTCTTTCTATATTTTCTTTAGTATTCCTTCCTTTCTGTTGAGCTATTATAGTTACACTTGTATTATTTAAAAGTCCAATACCACATATTATAGATTTATCATCACTAAAATTTCTGTCTCCATGAAACTCGATAAAATCTTGAAATATTAACTCTATATATTCCAATGCTGTAGGTCTTTCTTTTAATCTTGCCAGAGTAACTTTATCCCAAGCAGATTTCACTTTATATTTTTTTATATTATGAATTAATTTTTTATTTTTTTTAATTTGCATAACATATCTCCAATCTAGGTTAAGTTACAACTTAATCATTAAATCTTATGCATATAAAGAATCTTAGCTATCACTTTTCTCATTTCATTTCTAGGTACTATTTTATCAATAAAACCATGTTCTAATAGAAATTCAGATTTTTGAAAGTTATTTGGCAATTTTTCATTTATAGTCTGTTCTATTACACGTTTACCAGCAAAACCTATCAACGCTTCTGGTTCTGCTAATATTATATCTCCAAGCATGGCAAAACTAGCTGTAACTCCTCCTGTAGTTGGATCTGTTAATACACATATATATAAGAGTCCTGATTCATCTAATTTTGCTAAAGCCGCACTAACTTTTGCCATCTGCATTAAAGAGAATATGCCTTCCTGCATTCTAGCTCCACCAGACACTGTAAAAATTATAACAGGAAGTCTTAGCTCAATAGCTCTTTCAACGGCTCTTGTGATTTTTTCTCCTACCACGGAACCCATACTTCCCATCATAAAGCTGCTATCCATAACACATATAACTACATCCAAATCACATATTTTTCCGCGACCTGTAGTTACAGCTTCATTCAGACCTGTTTTTTCTCTTAAAGTGTTTATTTTTTTATCATACCCTTCAAACGTTAAAGGATTTTTTGTTTTTATGTTTTTATCCCATTCTTCAAAACTATCTTTATCTAATAAATAATTAATTCTTTCCTTAGAACTTATTCTAAAATGATACCCACAAAAGTCACATATCATATAATTTTTTTGTAGATCACGTTTATAAATTATCTTTCCACATTTGGAGCATTTAGTCCACATTCCATCAGGTATTACAGGCTTTTGTTCTTCTTTATAATTATTTAAATTGTCAGAGTTTACTGTTATATACTGTGTTTTTTTAAAAAATCCTTTCAACTCTTATTCCCCCTGACTGATTACTTTTTATTAAGTAAATTCTCTATATACTTAGTGTGATATTTTCCCTGAAGAAAATTTTTATCATTTAATATACTAAATTGAAAATCTATATTTGTATTTACTCCCTCAATTATAAATTCACCTAAAGCTCTTTTCATTATTTGTATAGATTCTTGCCTATCCCTTCCATGTACAATAAGTTTTCCTATCATAGAATCATAATATGGTGGTATAGTATATCCTAAATAAGCTGAACTATCTAACCTAACACCTAATCCTCCCGGAACATATAAATTATTTATAGTTCCAGGACAAGGCCTAAACCCACTTTCTACATCTTCTGCATTTATTCTACACTCCATAGAGTGTCCTGTTAGAATTATATCTTCTTGTTTTATACTCAATCTTTCACCATAAGAAATTTTTATTTGTTCTTTTACTAAATCTATTCCTGTTACCATTTCAGTTATAGGATGTTCTACCTGTATTCTAGTATTCATCTCCATAAAATAAAAATGCCCATTATCATCTAATAAAAACTCTATAGTTCCAGCATTTTTATATCCAACAGCCTTAGCTGCCTTAATTGCTGCATCACCCATTTTTTTTCTTAATACATCATTTACTTTAGGGGAAGGTGATTCTTCTAATATCTTTTGATTTCTCCTTTGCATAGAACAATCTCTCTCTCCAAGATGTATTATATTGCCATAGTTATCTCCTAATATCTGAAACTCTATATGTCTAGGATTTTCAATAAATTTTTCTACATACATACTATCATCACCAAAGGCACTTCTTGCCTCTGTCTTTGCAGTATTAAATGCTGTTTTCATTTCCTCTTTTGAGTTTACTATTCTAATACCTCTTCCACCACCACCAGCTGATGCTTTTACTACTACTGGATAACCCATTTTTGAAGCTATTAAATTAGCCTCTTCTTCTGTTTTTATTATTCCTTCAGATCCTGGTATAACTGGTACCCCTGCTTTAATCATTATTTCTCTTGCATTAGACTTATTACCCATTTTATCTATGATGTTAGAATCAGGACCAATAAATGCTATATTACATTCCTTGCACATATTAGCGAATTTACTGTTTTCTGATAAAAATCCAAAACCAGGATGTATAGCCTGTGCTCCTGTAAGTACTGTAGCACTTATAATGTTATATACATTTAAATAGCTATCTTTAGGAGATGAACCTCCTACACACACTGATTCATCAGCCATTTGAACATGCAAAGCTTCTTTGTCCGCTTTTGAATATATTGCTACAGTTTCAATTCCCATTTCTCTACATGCTCTTATTACTCTAACTGCAATCTCACCTCTATTTGCGATTAGTATTTTTCTAAACACTACTATCTTCTCCATTCTTAATTTATAGTTTTTTATAAAACTACTAACCTATCATAAAAAGCAATTCAGCCTCAGCTGCTGCCTTACCATTTACTGTGGCTACTGCCTTACCTATACCAGCATTTCCTTTTATTTTAATTATCTCTACATTTAATTTTAGTATATCTCCAGGTACTACTTTCTTTCTAAATTTAGCCTTGTTTATACCTCCAAAATAAGCTATCTTTCCTTTAAATTTTTCACAACTTAAAATAGCTACAGCTCCTAATTGAGCTAATGCTTCTATTATAAGTACTCCTGGCATTACTGGCTCCTCAGGAAAATGTCCTTGAAAAAAATATTCATTCATAGTAACGTTTTTATATCCTGTAGCATTTTTTCCTTCTTCTAGTTCCACTACTCTATCTACTAATAAAAATGGATATCTATGAGGTATAATTTTTTGTATATCTTTTATATTTAATATTTTATTTCCCATATAAATATCTCCTCTTTACTCACATTATTATAAAGGTCTTATTTTAAACAAATCTTCACCATACTCAACCATATCCTCATTTTTAACTAATATACTAACAACTTCTCCATCTATTTCTGATTCTATTTCGTTCATTACTTTCATAGCCTCTACAATACACAATATATCCCCTTTTTTTATCTTATCTCCTACCTTTACATAAGGTTCTTTTCCAACTCCAGAAGATTCATAAAAAGTTCCTACTATTGGGGATACAACTGTTACATAATTTTCATCCTCTATCTCTTCCTCTACAATTTCTTCTACATTATATTTATCTTCAGTGAGAGGTAATTGATCTTTAGATATAATCTTGTCGCATACAATATCCTTTTCTTTTTTCATTTTTATAGACACGCCATCACATTCAATATCTAGTGAAGAGAGATTTGATTCGCTCACAGCTTTTATTATGCCTTCAATCTCCTTGAAATCCATATTATTCACTCCACCTTCTTAACAATATTATTGCATTATGTCCACCAAAACCTAATGAATTAGACATAGCATATTCTATATCCTTTTGTCTTCCACCTTCTATTACATAGTCTAAATCACATTCTTCATCTTTTACCTTATATCCTACAGTAGGTGGTATAAAACCTTCCTTTAATGACTTAACACATACTATTGCCTCTACTGCCCCTGCTGCTCCTAATAAATGCCCTGTCATAGATTTTGTAGAACTTATAGGTATATTGTACGCATGAGATTCAAATACCTCTTTTATTGCCTCTGTTTCAAATTTATCATTATAAAAAGTACCTGTTCCATGAGCATTTATATATGATATCTTTTCTTTATTTATATCAGCTTCTTTTATTGCAATATTCATAGCTCTAGAGGCTCCTTCACCTTTAGGAGCTGGAGACGTCATATGATATGCATCACAAGTAGCCCCATAACCTACTATCTCGCCATATATTTTAGCACCTCTTTTTTTAGCATGTTCTAAGGATTCTAAAATTAGAATTCCTGAGCCTTCACCCATTATAAAACCATCTCTTTCTTTATCAAAAGGAATAGATGCCCTTTTAGGATCTGTACTTTTTGATAATGCAGTAAGAGATGTAAACCCTGCTACAGCAACAGGAGTTATAGATGCTTCTGCTCCACCAGCTATCATTATATCTGCTTCTCCATTTTTTATAACCCTAAATGCTTCACCTATACAATTGGTTCCTGTAGCACATGCTGTTACTATAGCATTACATATAGCTTTAGCTCCAAATCTTATAGCTATATTTCCTGCTGCCATATTTCCTATTATCATAGGTATAAATAAAGGACTTATTCTATTGGGTCCTTTATTTAAAAGTTTTTCCTCTTCCTTTTCTATGGTTCCTATACCACCTATACCAGAACCCACTATTACTCCAAATCTATTTTTATCAATATGATCTAAATCCAATTTACTATCATCCACAGCTTGCTGAGAAGCTGCTATAGCAAATTGGCAAAACTTATCCATTCTTCTTGCTTCTTTTTTTTCTATATATTCCTCTGGATTAAAATCCTTAACTTCCGCTGCTAACTTTGCCTTGAAATTAGCAGTATCAAATCCTTTTATAAAATCTATTCCAACTACTCCGTTCTTTATATTGTTCCAAAAAGAATCTATATTATTTCCTAAAGGAGTTATCGCTCCTAATCCTGTAATTACTACTCTATTTTTCATTTAATTTACCCCCTTAAATCTACATTACCATTCCACCATCTACATTAATAACTTGACCCGTTATATATGAAGCTCCTGTGGATGATAAAAAAGCCACTGTTTCTGCTATATCTTCAGGATTTCCTAATTTTTTTAGTGGAATAGTGCCTTTTATACTTTCCTTTATTCTATCTGATAAAACCTCTGTCATATCTGTTTTTATGTAACCTGGTGCCACAGCATTAACAGTTATTCCTCTACTTCCAAGTTCTTTAGCCAAAGATTTTGTTATACCTATTACACCGGATTTTGATGCTGCATAATTACATTGACCTGGATTTCCTACTAATCCAACTACAGAAGAAATGTTAATTATTCTTCCACTTTTTTGTTTTAACATTATAGGGGTAACATGTTTTATGCAATTAAAAGTTCCTTTTAAATTAACATTAATAACCCTATCAAAGTCTTCCTCACTCATCCTAAGCATTAAACTATCCCTAGTTATACCTGCATTATTTACTAATATATCTATAGCTTTAAACTCTTCTACAGCCTTTTCTATGATTATTTTAGTTTCTTCAAAAGAACTTATATCACCTTGAACTATTAAAGTTTTTACACCAAATTTCTCTATATCCGATGCCACATTCTCTATTTCTTTTGAACTTTTTCTATAATTTAATACTAAGTTCGCACCAAGTGAAGCTAATTTTATTGCTATGGCTTTACCTATTCCTCTACTAGCTCCTGTAACTATAGCTGTTTGACCTTCTAAACATTTCATATTTATATTTCAACGCTCCTATCTGGTTTCATTTTTTAGACTATATACTGTTTTATTTAAAGATTTTATATCTTCCACATTGAATATTTTTACTTTTCTGTCTATTTTCTTAACAAAACTGCTTAAAACCTTAGATGGTCCTAATTCTATAAATGTATCTACACCAAAACTTATCATAGACCTTATAGATTGTTCCCATAATACTGTAGACATAATCTGTTTAGTTAATAAGTTTTTTATTTCTCCTTCATCCTTTATGAAATCACCTGTAGCATTTGCAACCATAGAAATATTCATAGGCCTTATATTTACATATTCAAGCTCTTTACAAAGTTTGTGTGAAGCCTCTTCTAACATAGATGTATGAAATGGCCCACTTACAGAAAGAGGTATACATTTAAGAGCATTTTGTGCCTTTGCCATAACACATGCCTTCTCTACAGCATTTATTTCTCCTGAAATAACTATTTGACCTGGGCAGTTTATGTTGGCAATTTCCACTAAGCCCTCAACTTCCTCACATATATTTAAAACCTGTTGTGTTTTTAATCCTATTATAGCTGCCATGGTACCTATACCATACGGCACAGCCTCCTGCATATATTTTCCCCTTTTTCTAACTAACTTTACTGCAGTTGAAAAATCTATAACTCCACTACATACAAGAGCTGAATACTCACCTAAACTTAATCCCGCAACTACATCTGCTTTAATTTTTTCAGATTCTAAAGCTTTTAAAGTTGCTATACTAACCGTTAAGATGGCTGGTTGAGTATTTTCTGTTTCATTTAATTTATTTTCTGGATCTTCAAAGCACATTTTGCTTAAAGAAAATCCTAAAGATTTATCCGCTATACTAAAAATTTCTTTACATTCATCTATATTTTCATATAGATCTTTTCCCATTCCTTTATATTGTGCTCCTTGTCCTGAAAATATAAAAGCAATTTTTCCCATAGATATCCTCCGAAGGTATTATTTTAATAAATCTTCTACTTCACTAAACATCTCATCTATAATCTCCTTACAAGTTTGCTCCTTATTTATAAGACCTGCTATTTGTCCAGCCATTATAGAACCATTTTCTATATCTCCCTCTTTAACAGCTTTACTTAAGGCACCTCTTCCTAGATTTTCAAATTCCTCAGGTTTTGCTCCTTCTTTTTCAAGAAGTTGAAACTTTCTTGACAGCTTATTTCTTATAATACGAACGGGATGTCCTGTAGGTCTCCCCGTAACCTGTGTATCTATATCTTTTGCCTTTAACACTTTTTCTTTATAATTTTTATGGACAGTACATTCTTTAGCTACTAAAAATCTAGTTCCAACCTGCACTCCCGAAGCACCTAACATAAAAGAAGCTGCTATTCCTCTTCCATCTCCTATGCCTCCTGCTGCTATAACTGGGATCTTCACAGCATCTACAACTTGTGGTATTAATGTCATAGTAGTTAACTCTCCTACATGACCTCCTGATTCACATCCCTCTGCTATTATGGCATCTACCCCTGATCTCTCCATTCTTTTAGCTAATGCAACAGATGCAACCACAGGAATAACTACTATATTATGTTTTTTCCACTTATCTATATATTTCCCGGGACTTCCTGCTCCCGTAGTAACCACTTTAACTCCTTCATCGCAAACCATTTGTGCTATTTCATCTGATGTTTCACTTAAAAGCATTATATTAACTCCAAAAGGTTTATCCGTCATAGTTTTTGCCTTCCTTATCTCATTTCTAACCCATTCCACTGGAGCATTTCCTGTTATAATTCCAAGTCCTCCAGCATTGGATACAGCAGCAGCCAAAGAACTATCTGCTATCCAAGCCATTCCCCCTTGAATAATAGGGTATTTTATACCTACCATATCGCAAAATATGGAATCCTTCATCTATTACTCCTCCTCAAAACAAAACCTATTTGTATATATTAATAATGTTACCTTATATCTAAAATTTATTTTTCTATCTTATTTTCTACATATCTTACTGCTTCTTCAACTGTTGTAATTTTTTCAGCATCTTGTACTTCTATTCCAAATCCTTCTTCTATCTCTATTATTATTTGAAATAAATCTAAAGAATCTACTCCTAACTCTTCAAAAGAAGTATTTAATGTTACCTCTTCCTCTCCTAAATCTAATTGTTCTATTATTATATTTTTTATTTTTTCAAATACCATAAATTTTAATCCTCCTAAAATAAAGTTTATTTTTTATATGTTAAATTGACCAATAAATAGATACTCCTCCATAAGTCAATCCTCCACCAAAACCTACTAAAATTATTTTACTGCCCTTTCTTAAAAGACCATTCTTATTAATATGATCTAGGGCAATTGCTATACTAGCTGCTGATGTATTACCACAGTCTTTTAAATTAGTATAAAATTTGTTTTTAGGCACTCCTAATTTCTTAGAAGTATACTCTATTATTCTCATATTGGCTTGATGTGGTATTATATAATCTACATCTTCAAGTTTCCAATTTGATTTCATGCATAATTCCTTAACTACATTAGTTATAGAATTTACTGCAAATTTAAATATCTCCTTACCAGACATACTTATATAACTATTGTGTCTCTCATTATCATTACTTATATATAGATTTTTAAGCGGTAGTGCCTTAGATGTTAAAAATTCTCCTAATTCTCCTTGGGAACCTGTTGAAAAATCTACAATTCCCTTTTCATTTTTTTTAGAAATAACAGCAGCACCAGCACCATCTCCAAATAAAATACAAGTACTTCTATCCTTCCAATCTACTATCTTTGATAAAGTTTCAGCCCCTATAATTAATGCATTCTTTCTACTTGTAGAATTTATAAGGGAATATGCCACTTCTAGAGCATATACAAAGCCTGAACAAGCCGCAGATATATCAAAGCACATAGCATTTTTGGCCTTTAACTCTTTTTGTACACTACAAGCTGTAGATGGCATAAAATTATCTGGAGTTAATGTAGCTACTATTATTAAATCCAAATCTTCAGAACATAACTTAGAACTGTCCAATGCCATTTTTCCAGCTTTACATGCCATATATACAGTATTCTCTCCTTTAGATATTCTTCTTTTACTTATGCCAGTTCTGGCTGTTATCCATTCATCATTAGTATCTACTATATTTGATAAATCATCGTTTGTAATAATACCTTCAGGTAAATAACTTCCTGTTCCTATAATCTGAATATTGCTCATTTTATTTCTCCTTTTTATCCTTTAAATGATATTTTTCCTTGAAGAAATTATTTAATTTATCTAAGGAACTTATAAGAATCTTCTCTTCCTCTTTAGTAATACCCTCTATAGTTGCTTTTATCATATCTGAATGAAATTTTTCATGTACTCTATAGGCTAACTTACCCCTTTTATTTAATTTTATTTCAACAATTCTTCGGTCTTTATTACTTCTGTTTCTTTCTACATAACCCTTTTTTACTAAATTATTAATAGCTGTAGTAAGGGTACCTACTGTTATATTTAGATCAATGGCTACCTGAGACATAGTCCTACTCTTATACATACCTATAGCTGCTATAGTATGTATTTCTGTAACAGATAAATCTTTGAATATACCAGATTGTAACGCTTGTTGTTCTATTGCCAATATATCATTAAATGTATCCACTAAAAGCTCATTTAAAATATTTATAGATTCACTCATTTACTATCACCACTTTATTCAATTAATTCCTTTATAAGTTCTTTAACTGTAATAATTTTATTTATTCTATACCCATTGCTACCTGTAAATATTAAACCATCATCTACATGTCCATTCACTGCATTTATTAAAGCATCTGATATACAATATGGTGTTTTACCAGGATCGCAAAATTTTATACAGTTATAACAAATATTAGGTTTTAAATTCTCTATATTATTAACTAAATTTAAAAAGTTATTCCTTATAGCCCTTCCTGGAAGTCCTACTGGACTTTTTACTAAAGTTATATCCTCTTTATAACAGTTTATAAACGCATTTTTAAAATTTATATGGGCGTCACATTCTTCTGTTGCAATAAATCTAGTAGCCATTTGAACTCCACTTGCCCCTAAATTTAAAAATCTTTTAATATCTTCTTTGTCATATATTCCCCCAGCTGCAATTATTGGTATATCCTTATTATATTTATTAACTTCATCTATTACATCTTGTAATATTTTTTCTAATGAAATATCTTCTTTATTACTTAATTTATCTTTATTAAATCCTAAGTGACCTCCTGCCTTTGGTCCTTCTATCACTATAAAATCCGGATATCTATTATATTTTTTAGCCCAAGATCTTAATATAATGGATACAGCTTTTCTAGACGATACTATAGGCGCAATTTTTATATCATGACCTTCAATCAATTTAGGTAGATTCATTGGAAGTCCTGCTCCTGAAATTATTAAATCTACATCTTCTTCTAAAGCAACCTTTATCATTTCATCATATTGTGTCATAGCCACCATAACATTAACACCAATTATTCCTTTAGGAGATATTTCTCTTGCTTTCTTTATTTCACTTTTTAAAGCTCTAATATTTGCTTTTTGTGGATTAACTTTAAAATCTGGTTCTTTGTATCCTATTTGTGCTGCAGATATTATACCTATGGCATTTTCATTAGCCACTGCAGAAGCTAACCTGTATCCTGAAACCCCTATGCCCATTCCTCCCTGAATTATAGGAATTTTAGCAATAATGTTGCCTATTTTTAAAGGGTTCAATTTCATTATCATTACTCCTTTTTGATTATCAAATATTTTGATAATCAAAGTATATAATAAAAATATTTATGTGTCAACATAGCCATACTGTTTTGTTCTTCCATAAAGATTATAAAAATATATCTAAAAAACATGCTAAATCCTTTGATTATTGTAATAAGCTCTGTACTTTGATATAATTTTAATATTATATAATATAAATCAAAAGGTAGGTGAATAACCTTTGAGTACTTTTGTTTTCAAAAATCATAATTCAAAATATACTCCTGTAAGCAATGTTTTCATAGATAAATTTATGCCTAAAGCCCGAGGGGAATTCGTTAAAGTATATCTTCTGGGGCTAAAATATTGTACTTCTGGCGAAATAGGTGTTAGTTCAGAAATTCTATCTAGCACTCTACACTTGCTAGAAACTGATGTAATGAATGCTTGGAATTATTGGAATGATGAAGGTGTAATAAAAATAAACACCATAGATAACATGGGTAACTATAACATAGAATTTTTAAACTTAGAATCAGCCCCAGCCCCTTCCAATGATATAAATTTATTGGAAGAACTAAATAATGAATCTATAAAAGATATGTTACAAGATATAGAAAAATTATTGGGAAGGCCTTTATCTTCAAAAGAAATGAGTATGTACATCCAATGGCTAAAAGAATACAACTTTACTCCAGAAATAATTCTGCTACTAATACAGTATTGTGTATCAAAAGGCAAAACAGATTGGAGGTATATAGAAAAAATAGCTTTATGCTGGTTTGATGCTAGTATAAAGTCAGTGGATGAGGCCCAAATGTACATAAAAAAACATGAAGATAAGTGGATTAATATAAGAAAAATTTTAAATTATTTAGGCATAAAAAATGCTGATATTATGAAACCCCAGGAAGATATATTAGATAAGTGGATTAATATTTACAAATTCCCTTTAGATATAATATATAAAGCTTGCGATATTTGCTTCCAGAGAATTAACAAAGCAGATTTTAGATATATTGACGGCATTTTGACTAGTTGGTATAAAGATGGAATAAAAACTTTAGAAGACATAGTAGTAAAAGATAAAAAGAAATCTAATTATAAAAAAGGTAAATCCTCTAACTACAACAACAATAAATCTGTAGATAAATTTAATGATTTTGAACAAAGAAACTACAACTTTGAAGAATTAGAAAAAAAATTATTAGGATGGGATAATAATGATTAAAAAATATGAATCACAAATCCTAAAACAATATGAAAAAATAAGAGATCAAGAAACAATATCTTTAAAAAATAGAAAACAGGAAATAGCTAAAATTTTACCCGAAGTCTCTGATATAGAAACAAAAATAGCAAAATTGAGTTTAGAAATGTCTATGAATATTTTAAAAGATCCAACTCGTTCTAAAGAATATATAAAAAAAGTAAAAAAATCTATAACCGAATTAAGAATAAAAAAATCAGAACTATTAGTAAGTAAAGGATATCCTTTAGATTATTTAGAACTTCATTACACTTGTCCTAATTGTAAGGATACTGGATACATTAACAATAAAAGATGTCCATGTTATAAACAAAAATTAGTAAAATTATACTATGATAATTCTGACTTAAAATATATACTAAAAACTAATAACTTCGCCAACTTCAATTTTGACTACTATCCTAATATACAAATGGACTTTCATAGCGATACACCAAGAAAAAACATTGAAAAAATAGTGTCTAAATCTTGGGGATTTATTGAAAACTTTGAAGATAATAATGAAAATTTTATGTTTATTGGAAATTCTGGTACTGGAAAAACATTTTTATCTCATTGCATAGCAAAGGAATTATTAGATAGAGGGAAACTTGTAGTTTATAGAACAGCTGATGAACTAATACAAAATCTAAAACATATACGATTTAATAATGATAAAAATTTAGAAGATATACTCCTAAACTGTGATCTTATTATAATTGATGATTTGGGTACAGAACCTATAAATGAATTTTCTAAGTCAGAATTCTTTAATTTCTTAAATAAAAAATTACTAATGAATAAAAACATGATAATATCTACAAATTATAGTATAGAAATGATATTAAAAAATTATTCTGAAAGAATTTCTTCTAGGTTATTAGGTAATTTTACTTTATGTAAATTTTATTGTGATGATATAAGAATACAAAATAACATAAAATAATTAATAATAGGCTTAAATGGCCTATTATTTTTATATTATCTGATATAAAAATTAAAAAGACTACGTACAATCAATTTTGAAAGTACATAGTCTTCTCTACTGGAGCTGGCAATAGGACTTGAACCTACAACCTGCTGATTACAAGTCAGCTGCTCTGCCAATTGAGCCATGCCAGCATTTATGGCGACCCAGAAGGGGTTCGAACCCTCGACCTCCGGCGTGACAGGCCGGCACTCTAACCAGCTGAGCCACTGGGCCATTTTTTATGGTGGGCACAACAGGGCTCGAACCTGTGACCCCCTGCTTGTAAGGCAGATGCTCTCCCAGCTGAGCTATGCGCCCATAAAAAAATAAATGGTGACCCCTACGGGATTCGAACCCATGTTACCACCGTGAAAGGGTGGTGTCTTAACCGCTTGACCAAGGGGCCTCATTCTCACCATTTTAATATTATTTTATAGCTAATATTACATTAGCTATTTTTTTGTTAAGCTATATAAAAAATAATGGCGACCCAGAAGGGGTTCGAACCCTCGACCTCCGGCGTGACAGGCCGGCACTCTAACCAACTGAGCCACTGGGCCATTTTTTATGGTGGGCACAACAGGGCTCGAACCTGTGACCCCCTGCTTGTAAGGCAGATGCTCTCCCAGCTGAGCTATGCGCCCATAAAAAATAATTGGTGACCCCTACGGGATTCGAACCCATGTTACCACCGTGAAAGGGTGGTGTCTTAACCGCTTGACCAAGGGGCCTTATATATAGCATTTTTATTACACAATGGAGCTGGCAATAGGACTTGAACCTACAACCTGCTGATTACAAGTCAGCTGCTCTGCCAATTGAGCCATGCCAGCATTTGGCGACCCAGAAGGGGATCGAACCCTCGACCTCCGGCGTGACAGGCCGGCACTCTAACCAGCTGAGCCACTGGGCCACTTTTTATGGTGGGCACAACAGGGCTCGAACCTGTGACCCCCTGCTTGTAAGGCAGATGCTCTCCCAGCTGAGCTATGCGCCCATAAAAATGTGGTGACCCCTACGGGATTCGAACCCATGTTACCACCGTGAAAGGGTGGTGTCTTAACCGCTTGACCAAGGGGCCTTATTAAATATTTTTCATCTGTTTGGTCTCTCTTGCGACCTAACATAGACTATAATACATTAAAAATAATAAAGTGTCAACACTTTTTTTAAATTTTTTTTACTTTTATTTATAAATGTTTAAAAATCAACATTTTCCCTAAATTTTATTTATAAAACATTTATACTCTCCATAACAATAAGAGCCGTATCTTCTATGGCACGTTTTGTTACATCTATAACCTTGCACTTTAACCTTCTCATAATTTTATCTGCATATTCTAGCTCTTTAAGAACCCTCTCCCCATTAGCATACTGTATATCCTTTGTAAACCTCATCATGCTATCTATTCTATGCCTTCTTATATCCATTAAATGTATTGGGTCTATAGTAAGTCCTATAATTTTTTTTCTATCTATTTCAAATAATTCTTGTGGTACAGGTATTTCTGGCATTAGAGGAACATTTAATGCCTTAATTCCCTTGTTTGCTAAATATATACTTAAAGGAGTTTTTGAAGTTCTAGAGAGTCCTATAAGAACTACATCTGCATATTTTATGCCTGAATGATCCTTACTATCATCATATCTTATAGCAAACTCCATAGCTTCTATTTTTTTATAATATTTTCTATCCATATCCCAAACAGCGCCCGGTTTATATTCAGGGGTTGCATTTAATATTCTAGAAACCAAACTTATACATGGACCTAATACATTAGAAATATGAATTCCTCGCTCTACACATCTTTCCACTAAGAATTCCCTTATATCAACTAAAACAACAGTAGATATAATTAATACCTCCTTTGGATTTTTTATTTTTCCCAAAAATTCATTAACATCTTCAAAAGTCTTTATATAAGGAACTCTTTCCACTTTAACTAAATCGTCAAATTGGCAAGCAGTAGCATTTGCTACTTGTTCTGCTGTTTCGCCTATAGAGTCAGATACCGCATATATTTTAAACACTTAAAATCACTCCCCTAAGTTTTATTTACTATTTTAAACACCCATATTTTTCCATAAGGGTGTTTAAAGATTCCCCTTTTTCAGTTTTTTTATTATAATATTTATTATAAACGTAAGAACAATTTTAAATACAGAATATTTTCCTTAATAATAGTCTTATAATAATTATATCACGTTAAAATTTACAATTATAGTATAAAAATACATAAAGAATAAAATATATATCAAGGAGAGATTTAAGTGTATCATGAAATAATAGTCATAGGTGGAGGTGCCTCTGGTATTATGGCTGCCATAACTTGTAGAGATATGGGAAAAGATGTAGCCATAATAGAAACAAACAATAGGATAGGAAAAAAGATTTTAGCTACAGGTAACGGTAGATGTAATATATCTAACAAATTTATTGATTCTTCAAGATACCACAGTAATAATAATAATTTTTTTAATCATACTTTAGAATCATTTACTGTAGATGATACTGAAGAATTTTTCAAATCCATAGGACTTCCTTTAATTACTTTAGAGCATGGAAAAATGTATCCTATGTCCCTTCAAGCTTCTTCTGTTGTAGATATGTTAAAACTAGCATTAGAAGATAGAAATATTCCTATATACTTAGATAATAAAGTTACTAATATAAAAAATTTTAATTCTAAATTTGAAATAAAAACCTCTACAAATGAGACATTTGAATGTGGCAAATTAATAATTGCTTGTGGTGGTAAATCCTCACCTAAAAGTGGTTCTGATGGTTCTGGATTTAAATTAGCTAATTCTTTAGGACATAATATCATAGACCCGACTCCTGCTTTAGTACAAATAAAATTAGATTTTAACTATTTAAAAGCCTTGTCTGGCGTTAAATTCAATGGTTTAGCAAAATTATATGTTAATAATAAATCTGTGCATGAAGAATTTGGAGAAATACTATTTACTGATTACGGAATATCTGGTCCACCTATTCTTCAATTAAGCAGTATAGTATCAAGAAACCAAAATAAAAATATGAACATATATGTAGATATTATTCCAAACTTAAATGAAAAAAAGTTAAAAAACTTTTTAGAAAATCATTGGGGGACCTTTTCTTATAGAAGCGTACATGAATCATTCATAGGTATACTTAATAAGAAAATAATACCTATATTGTTAAAGTGTTCTGGTATAGAAAATATTCATAAACCTTGTTATGAGTTAAGTTGGAAAGAGAAAGAAAGTATTTATACAAATTTAAAACAATGGAAATTTAAGGTTATCGGTACAAATTCCTTCAGTAATGCTCAAGTTACTGCTGGTGGAATAGATACCACTGAAGTATGTTATAAAACTTTAGAGTCTAAAAAAGTTAAAAATTTATTCTTTTGTGGTGAGATACTTGATGTAGATGGAGACTGCGGAGGATTTAATCTCCAATGGGCTTGGGCATCTGGGTATATAGCTTCTAAATCAGCTTGTAAATAATAAAAATCCCTTAAGGGATTTTTATTATTTGTGCCAATAAGTTTTAGCTACTGCAGATTTTTTTCCTTCTTCATTTTCTATTTTATGTACCCAAACTATATTATTTTCATTTTCTTCAATTAATTCAGTATATATATTAACTCTAGTACCGTACTTAACTTCCTTTTCATAAGATATACTAAGCTCATATAAATTATAATTTAAAACTATATCCAAAGGTATAGTTTCTATAATCCAAGCTACATATTTTATGTTATTAACATGTAAGTTAGTATCTATATCACTATATCTTACATCAAATTCTTTTCTATAAGAAAACTCTTCTGGCAACTTAATTTTAGGTATTTTAAATGGTTCCTTTTTTATCTCATCCAGTTTATACGCATCTAACATGTCTTTTGTTACTTTTATAGGCCTACCTTTATTTGTATCTATTAAAAGCCATACTGAATCACCTTCTATTATTACATTACCTTCAGAATCTATTATTTCAAATTTTCTATATGCATAAAATTTTCTAGATGACAATGGTATAGTCCTAGATACTATTTTTTCCCCAAATATTGGATATCTCTTTACTTTTATATGCCATTTATATAATACCCAGGCTACTCCTTTATCTTTTAAATACTCAAACCCTACACCAAATTTTTCAGATTGCTCCATAGAAACGTCTTCGAAATAATTCATAATGCTAGTAATCAATGCCCTTTTTTTATAATCTATTTCATGATAGTTTACATCAAACTTTTTATCTGTTACTACTCTATCCATATATATCTCCCCCATTTAAAAATTTATTATTTTATAGTTATATCATAGCAACAACTAAAGTAAATTAAAATAACCTTTTTAAAGTTTATAAATAAAAATCCCATGTAAAATGCATGGGATTTTTATTTATAATTATTTGTTTAATGCTTCTAATAATGCGTTAATATCCATTCCATGAACTATAGCTGCTTCTTCTAAAGTTTCAGCTTGTGCTGAAGGACAACCTACGCATCCCATTCCAAAGCTCATTAATATTTCTGCTGCGCCTTCGAAATTTCTAACTATTTCCCCTATAGTCATATCTTTAGTGATCTTCATAACTTATACCTCACTTTTTTCTTAGATTTATTTATATTATTATATCAACAAATCGGTTGTTTTAAAAGATGTTATATGGAAAGTTTAAATATTCACTAAACTATATGTCTGTTACCATCATAGTTTGATCTCTTTTTGGTCCTACAGATACTATAGAAACCTTTGTTTCTGTAAACTCTTCTATTCTTCTTAAATATATTTTTGCATTTTCTGGAAGTTCATTATAACTTCTAGCATTAGCTATATCATCATCCCAACCATCAAATTCTTCATATATAGGTTCACACTTAGCTAAATCTTCAAGACTTGCTGGAACATAATCAATAATTTCTCCATTTAATTTATATCCTACACATATTTTTATTTTTTCAAGACCTGCTAGTGTATCTATTTTTGTTACAGCAAAGCTCGTAAGTCCTGATATTCTAGCTGAAGTTTTTAATATAACTAAATCAAGCCATCCACATCTTCTTGCTCTTCCAGTAGTTACTCCAAATTCATGGCCCTTTTCTCTTATCCAACTTCCAGTATTATTAAATAATTCAGTAGGGAATGGTCCTTTACCTACTCTTGTAGTATAGGCTTTAGCAATTCCTACTGCGCTATTGATAGCAGTAGGGCCAACACCAGCTCCAATGCAAACTCCCCCGGCTATAGTACTAGAAGAAGTTACATATGGATATGTTCCATAATCTATATCAAGTAGTGTACCCTGAGCGCCTTCAAATAATACCTCTTTATTTTCTTTTATTTTTTTATTTACTATAACAGAAATATCCTTAACGAAAGGCTTCATTTTTTTAGCATATTCTAAGTACTCTTCACATATTTTATCAAAATCTAATGCTTCTCCACCAAAAACTTCTGTAATTATTTTATTTTTTATATCCAAAGTTTCTTTTAAATTTTCTTTAAATACATCTTCATGCATAAGATCACATACTCTTATACCGCTTCTTTCCATTTTATCTGTATAACATGGACCTATTCCTTTTCCTGTAGTACCTATATCCCTCTTACCTCTAGCTTTTTCCTTAATGCCATCTAGTACTTTATGATAAGGCATTATAAGTTGAGCTCTATCACTTATTATTAAGTTATTAGGAGTTATATTAACACCTAAGCCTTCTAAATAGTTTATTTCTTCAAATAAAGCCTTCGGGTCTAAAACTACACCATTACCTATTACATTTAACTTATCTTCATAAAGTATACCCGATGGTATTAAATGTAACTTATATTCCTTTTCTCCTACTACTACAGTATGACCTGCATTATTTCCACCTTGAAATCTTACTACTACGTTTGCCTTTTCCGCCAAATAATCAGTCATTTTTCCTTTTCCCTCATCGCCCCATTGAGCGCCTAAAACTATAAATGCTGACATATATTTTCCTCACTTTCACTTAAGAAACTTATTATACTTAATTAATATTTTTTGCACATTTATTATATTAACAAATGAACAATAAAATATCAATAAAATATACGAATATATCCATATATTTTTTTAATATCGTTCGCAAAATTTAATAAAAGTATTGTAGATTAAACTACAATACTTTTATTATTAGTTTTTATATTTATATTTATCCCCCAATAATCTTCCTACATATACTCCACTAGCTGATGCTTGAGATAAAGAATGAGTTACTCCCGAACTATCTCCTAAAACATAAAGTCCTTTTACATTTGTTTCTAAATTACTATCTACTTCTACATTTGAATTGTAGAATTTAACTTCAACTCCATATAATAAAGTATCTTCATTCGCAGTACCTGGTGCTATTTTATCTAATGCATATATCATTTCTATTATTCCATCTAATTGTCTCTTAGGAATAACTAAACTTAAATCTCCAGGTGTTGCCTTTAATGTAGGCCTAGTAAAACTTTTAGACATTCTATGTTCATTAGTTCTTCTACCTTTTACTAAATCCCCAAATCTTTGGACTAATACTCCCCCGCCCAACATATTACTTAATTTAGCTATAGATTCCCCATATTCATTACTATCCTTAAACGGTTCTGTGAATGTATTAGAAACTAACAAAGCAAAATTTGTATTTTCTGTATGGAGATCCTCGCTAGAATAGCTATGACCATTTACCGTTACTATACCATTAGTATTTTCACTTACCACTTCTCCATAAGGATTCATACAAAATGTTCTAACTAAGTCTCCATACTTTTTTGTTCTATATACGAGCTTACTTTCATAAACCTCGTCAGTTATATGTGAAAATATATCTGCTGGCAGCTCTACCCTCACACCTATATCTACTCTATTACTTTCTGTTTTTATTCCTAAATCTTTGCACACATTTGAAATCCACTTAGATCCGGATCTACCTGTTGCTAAAATTAAATCCTCACCTATAAAATCCCCATTACTTGTATATACCCTAAATTCATTATCGTTCTTCTTAACATCTAAAACTTCACAATCAAATTTCATATTTAATTTATCTTTTAATACATCATATATATTTCCTAGTATACTTAAATTTCTATCTGTACCTAAATGTCTAACCTTAGCATCTAATAAATGTAAATCACTCTGAAGGGCTTTCCTTTTTAAGTTTGAATTAGCTGTAGAATATAGTTTAGCATCTGATCCACCCATTTTGCATAAAACCTCATCTACATAATTCATAAGTTCTAATGATTTTTCTGATCCTACATATTTATATAATTCTCCACCAAAATTATTAGTTATATTGTACTTTCCGTCAGATAAGCTTCCCGCTCCACCATAACCATTCATTATATTACATACTTTACAGTGAATACATGTCTTTATATCCTTACCATTAATAGGACATTTTCTTTTTTCTAATCTATGTCCTTTTTCTATCATTAATACATTAATATTCGGATTTATTCTAATAATTTCATAAGCTGCAAATATGCCACTAGCACCTGATCCTACTATAATTACATCATAATTATTCATAAAGCACCTCCCTTTTTATATTACCAAAATAAAATAAGGTTTTCAATAGTTTTTACGAATATTTATGTTATTATTCTTAATATAGTTCGTATTTCAAAATTGTATACTATTTATTCATCCCACATATCTTCTATAAATTTATCTATATCCTTAGATAATTTTTTAGTTTCACTTTCATCTATACTTATTCTTCTACCAAATATGTTTATTACAACTCCTTCCCTTATACCCTTTGGCATTTTATTAATTGGTATATTCATAGTTTCTCCACTTTCTAATTCTACTACAGCAAATTCCTCTTCAAATCTATCGATTATTCCCTTCATTAATATTACACTCCTTACATATTAATTTTATTCTTCATATTTACAAAAAAGAAATCTATAATTTTATAGATTTCTTTTTTAATGAATTATTTTACTGAATTAAGCTTATCTAATACAATCTCTTCAATTGCTTTTATTTTTTCTTCTGATTCCTTTAAATTACTACCCTTTGTATAAATATATATCTTTATTTTTGGTTCTGTACCTGAAGGTCTAACTGCATACCAACTTCCATCATCAAGGAAAAATTTTAGAACGTTAGATCTTGGAATTTGACATGGCTTTTTCATATTATCTTTTAAATCGTATTCTATTCTACTTTCAAAGTCTATATACTTTTGTAATTTAGAAGATTTAATTTCCCTTGGAAAATCTCCCCTATAAACTTCCATCATTCTATTTATTCTATTTTTACCTTCTATACCCTCTAATATTAAAGATATTTGTTTTTCTCTATAGTATCCGTACTTTTTATAAATTTCATTTAGTATGTCTAAAAGAGTTTTCCCCTTTGACTTATAATAGGCAGCTGCTTCACATAAAAGCATTGATGAACTTACTCCATCCTTATCTCTTACAAATGTACCTCTTACATATCCTATACTTTCTTCATATCCAAATATAAATTCTTTTTTCTTTTCCTTAAGTTCTGGAATTCTGCCGCATATATTTTTAAATCCTGTAAGAGCTTCATAAGTTTCTACTCCATAGTCTTTTGCTATAACTTTTCCTAAGTCCCCTGTAACAATAGACTTAACAATAGCAGATCCTTCAGGTAATATTCCTTTTTCCTTCATACTACTTACTATATAATTTATAAGTATAGCTCCTGTTTGATTTCCATTAAAAGCTACATAATCTCCATTTTTATCTTTTACTTCAATTGCTAATCTGTCACAATCTGGATCCGTAGCTATTAAAAGTTCTGCTCCTACATTCTTACCTAGCTTTTCTGCATATTTAAAAGCTCTAGTATCTTCCGGATTTGGATATCCCACTGTTTTAAAATCTGGATCTGGGTTTTCTTGTTCCGGTACTACTATTATATTTTTAAATCCTCTTTCTTTTAAAACTCTCCTTACGGGAATATTACCTGTTCCATTTAAAGGTGTATATACTATTTTTATATCCTTGTCTATATTATCTCTTATACTTAAACCTTTTACTTTTTCTATATATTCATCATCTAATTCTTTTCCTATTATTTTTAAAAGTCCTAAATTTTTGGCTTCATTTTCTTCAATACTTTTTACTTCACTAAAACTATGTATCTTTAATATCTCTTCCGTAATTCCATTAGCAATATGAGATAATACTTGTGCTCCATCCTCCCAATATACTTTGTAACCGTTATATTCTTTAGGGTTATGACTTGCAGTTACAACTATTCCTGCTGCTGTGTTTAATCTTCTTACAGTAAAAGATAATTCTGGAGTTGGCCTTAAATCTTCAAATAAATAAGTTTTTATTCCATTAGCATTTAAAACTAATGCTGCAGTTTTAGCAAATTCTTTTGAAAAATGTCTACAATCAAAGGCTATAGCCACTCCTCTTTTAACGTATTGTTCCCCCTTTTCCTTTATGTAATTAGAAAGTCCTTGTGTTACTTTCGCTATGTTATATACATTCATTCTATTTGCTCCTGCACCTATCTTTCCCCTAAGTCCAGCAGTACCAAATTCTAATTCTTTATAAAATCTATCTTCTATTTCTTTATCATCATTTTCTATACTTTTAAGCTCTTTTTTAGTTTCCTCATCAATGAAAGCACTACTTAACCATTCTTCATATATTTTTCTATAGTTCATTCCTTATCTCCTCTCCCATATAACAATTAGTATATTAATTATTAATTTCAATATTTTATTTATAAATCCTTCTTAATCCTATTATAAATAAAAATTAATATTATTTTTTGTATTATTGTAAATAGTATTCACGATATTTCAACAATACCTATACTTATTTATAAATATAATATATTTAATATTAATAATGGAACTTGATAAATAAATTTAATTACTGACCTTGACTTTCTTTGACCTTAATGTTATTATATAAATAAATTATATATAAAGGAGGTCACTTAAATGTTTGATATAGTTCCTTTTAGAAGAAGTAATAAATTAATAAGAAAAAATGACGCTTTTGATGAATTTTTAAGCGAAATTTTTAATGATGATTTATTTTCATTATTAAATGCTAATAGCATTGAAACTAATTTTAGAGTAGATCTTAAAGAAACAGAAGATTCTTATTTAATAGAGGGTGATTTGCCTGGAATAAATAAAGAAGACATAAATATAGAGTTTAATAATAATTATTTAACTATATCTGCTAAACGAGAAGATTCTATTGAAAATAATAATCAAAATTATGTAAAACGTGAAAGAAGATATGGAGAATTTAAAAGAACCTTTTATATACACAACGTAGATGATACTAATATAACTGCTAAATTTAACAATGGGGTTTTAAAACTAAACTTACCTAAACTTGAAAAAAATAATTCTAATATTAAAAGAATAGAAATTCAATAAATAATTTGTTAATAAAAAAATCTGGAATTTTTAAACTCCAGATTTTTTTTATTCCTGATGTACTATATCTAAATTTCCAAATTTGCTGTATTGACCAATCCATGCAAGCTTCACTGTACCTGTAGGGCCATTTCTCTGCTTAGCTATAATACATTCCGCTATATTTTTATCCTCTGTTTCTTTATCATAATATTCATCTCTATATAAAAACATAACCAAATCTGCATCCTGCTCGATAGAGCCTGATTCTCTTAAATCAGATAGCATAGGCCTATGATCTGATCTTGCCTCTGGAGCACGAGATAACTGAGATAGTGCTATAATAGGGCAACTCATTTCTTTAGCTAATGCTTTAATAGACCTTGATATTTCTGATACTTCTTGTTGTCTACTCTCAGATCCACGACTACCTGACATAAGCTGAAGATAATCTATTACAATCATATCTATTCCATGCTCTATTTTTAACCTTCTACACTTTGATCTCATTTCCATTACAGATATACCTGGTGTATCATCTATAAATATTTTAGCAGATGCCAAAGGCCCAGAAACCCTAGCAATATTCTCCCAATCTTTATCTTCCAAATTTCCTGTTCTAAGTCTTAACATATCTATATTTGCTTGAGAACAGAGCATTTTATAGGAAAGTTGTTCTTTAGACATTTCTAAAGAAAATATTGCTACACTTTTTCCTTCCCTAAGTGCTGCATACTCCGCTATATTTAAAGCAAAAGTTGTTTTTCCCATGGAAGGTCTTGCTGCTATTAATACCATATCAGATTTTTGAAATCCAGAAGTTTTAGCATCTAATTCTCTAAAACCAGAAGGCACCCCCGTTGTTTCTCCTTTATTTTTAAATAAATTTTCTATTTGTATAAATCCTCTTTCCAGTACATTGCTTAATGGTTCAAAGTCAGAGGTAGTATTTCTATTAGATATATCAAACACTTTCTTTTCTGCAGAATCTATAACGTTCTCTACGTTATCTTGCTTACTATAGCAATCATCTATTATTTGCATAGAAGATTTTATAAGATTTCTTAATATAGATTTATCTTTTATTATTTTTATATAAGATTCTATATTAGCTGTAGAAATTATTGAACTACATAATTCTGTTATGTAAGTGATTCCGCCTGCTGCTTCTAATTTTTCTTTTGATCTAAGATTTTCTGTAAGAGTTAAAGTATCTACAGCTACATCCTTTTGATATAAATCCACTATAGCATCAAAAATAATTTTATGAGCATCTTTATAGAAATCTCCAGTGTTTAAAACTTCCACAGCATCTGCTATGGAAGTTTTATCTATAATCATAGAACCTAATACATTTTGTTCGGCATCAATACTTTGTGGCATACTTTTTATAGGTGCATCCATTAAAACATCTCTCCTTAAAACATTCTTAAACTAAAATACAATATTATTAAGTTCTTCTATATTGTCTACCGCAATTATTTCTATATCTTTTAAATCCACTGGCGCATCTTTTAAATTGTCCTTAGGTATTATAACAGTTTTTATACCTTTTCTTCTAGCACCATATATTTTTTCAAATATGCCTCCTACTGGTTTTACATTTCCCTTAAGAGATATTTCACCTGTTATAGCTATATCTTGTTTAAGAGGCTTGTTTAATAAAGAACTAATTATACACATGGTTATAGCAGTACCTGCAGATGGTCCATCTATCTTACCGCCTCCAATTACATTAACATGTATATCATAATCGTATATATCTTTATTAGTTATCTTTCTTATTACAGAAGCCGCATTAAACACTGAATCTTTAGCCATACTACCAGCTGTTTCATTAAATCTTATGGTTCCTTTTCCTTTATCTCTTGATTTAAATACAACTGATTCTATTTCTATAGTAGAACCTATATAACCACTAACTCCTAGTCCATATATATGTCCAACTTGTAATTCTTCTTTATCTTTTAGGGTATCATAAGGTGATAATCTATTTATAGATATAATTTCCTGTAAATCCTTAGTGCTTATCTTTAAATTATCTTTATTTTCGCCTTTTGCGTTATATAAAGCATAACCATATACATCTGATAGTATATTTACTGCTTTTCTACCTTCTATAGTATATCTACTTATAATGTTTGGAACTTCATCTTCAAGTTCTACATTTAATTTTTCAGCAGCATTTTCTACTATATTTTCAATATCCTTGGAGGACAATGGTTCAAAAAATACTTCTGTACATCTTGATCTTAAAGCTGGATTTATTTCTGAAGGTTCCCTAGTAGTAGCTCCTATAAGTACAAAATCTGCTGGTGCACCTTTTTCAAACAAATATTTTATATACTTAGGAATATTCTCATCATCTGGATCATAATAAGAAGATGAAAACTCTACTCTTTTATCCTCTAGCACCTTTAAAAGCTTATTTTGGAGCATATCATCTAACTCTCCAATTTCATCTATAAATAAAACTCCTCCATGAGCTTTTGTTACAAGTCCTACTTTAGGCTCAGGTATCCCTGTTTCTGCTAAATCTCTTTTTGATCCTTGATATATAGGATCATGTACAGATCCTAATAACGGATTTGTTATCTCTCTTGGATCCCATCTTAAAGTTGCTCCATCTACCTCTATAAACTTAGCCTCATCCTCAAAAGGAGTATACTTTAATTTTTTAACTTCTTCTAAAGCTAATCTAGCTGCAGAAGTTTTACCAACCCCTGGTGGCCCATACAATATAATATGTTGTGGATATGGTGATGATATCTTAGATAGAAGAGATTTTATAGCCCTCTCTTGGCCTATAATTTGAGAAAAAGAATTTGGTCTTAGCAAATATTGTATATCATTATTTAATTTCTTTGAATCTAATTTTTCTAATTCCTCATATTTATTTAATGTCTTAGTATTTTCAGACCCCTTTTGTTTTTTTATAACACTTAATTTGATTTCTTCTATATATTTTTCTTGTTTATCTATTAAAAACTTTTCTACTTCTTTTTCAATATTATTTTCCACGTATCTTCTAGCTAACATATCTACAATCAAATCACTAGTCTCTTTTAACACTTGTGTAGCATTATTTTCTGTAGGAATTATTTGGACGCCTTCACCATTACTAGCTATCCTGTTTATAGCATAAAGTCTTTCACATATATCATCACTATCTATATATTTTTGTAGTTTAAATTTAACTATTCTAGACCTTATTATAGAATCTTTTAATAGTTTTTTTAATATTTCAAACAATATATCCACTTGAACATCTAAAGATATATTCTCTACGGTATCTTGCTCTAAATTGTTAATCACTTCTTGTTCTAATTCATCTAACATTTTAGACTTCACAATGTTCCTCCTATTCCTCCTCAATTACAACTTTAATTTTAGTTGAAACCTCAGGATAAACCTTTAATTCTGCATCATAATTTCCTAATTGCCTTATTGTTTCACAAACTATTTTTTTCTTATCTATATTCACTTTATATTGTTGTTTTAGTTTATCTGATAAATCCTTTGATGTTATTGATCCAAAAAGCCTTCCATTTTCACCAGTTTTAACTTTAAATTTTAGTTCTTTACCCATTAAAGAATTAGCTAGTTTTTGTGCTTCTTCTAATTCTTTTAATTTTTTTCTTCTTTCAGCTTCTTTTTTATTGTTTAATATATGTACGTTGGAATCAGTAGCTTCCTCCGCTATATTCTTAGGTATTAAATAGTTTCTTGCATATCCATCTGAAGCATTAACTAAGTCCCCCTTCTTACCTAATGACTTTACATCTTTTAATAATATAACCTTCATTATTCTTCACCTTCCTGTAAATATTTGCCTATGGCATTTTTAAGTTTATTAATAGCATCTTGTAATCTAATAGATTGCATTTTAGCTCCTGCCATAGTCATATGACCTCCCCCACCTAACATTTCTAATATTAATTGAACATTTAATTTACCAAGAGACCTTCCACTTATAAATATTTCATTCTTTATTTCTACAAAAACAAAAGAAGCTTGAACACCTGTAATATTTAAAAGTTCATCTGCTACTTGAGCTGCTAGTACATTATCCTGAATATCAGGTGGACATATGGCTATAGCAATTTCATTTTTAATTTCAGCTGATTTTATTATTTCTAACTTTTTTATATAAGTATCTAAATCGCTTGAAAATATCTTTTTAACATCGATAGTATCTGCTCCTAGCTTTTTCAAGAAAGAAGCTGCCTCAAATGTTCTAGCACCTGTCTTAAAATAAAAATTCTTGGTATCTACATATATTCCTGCTAATAATGCCTCTGCTATAATAGGCGATATATTAGGTTTCTCAACCATATATTGAATCATTTCCGATACTAACTCGGAAGTAGATGACGCATACGGCTCTATATAGCTTAAGATAGCATTATCTATATAATCTGTAGCTCGCCTATGATGGTCTATTATAACTATATTATTAAATTCTTCTACTAAGTTTATATCTTGAACATGGCTTTTATTATGAGCATCAACTATAATAAGTAAACTATTTTTGTCTACAAATTCTTTAGCCTTTTTACTATCTATAAAAGTTTTTTCATAACCATCTTCTTTTTTTATTTTATCTAATAAAAACTTAGTGCTATTATTAATGTTATTTAATATTATATTACATTCTCTATTTAATTGTAATATAATATTATGAAGTCCTACTGCTGAACCTACACAATCTATATCAGCATTTATATGACCCATTATAAAAACCCTGCTACTTTCATTGATTAAATTTACTAAAGCATGGGCTATAACTCTTGCTCTTACTTTTGTCCTTTTTTCTACTTCCTTAGTTTTTCCTCCATAGAAATAAAGCTTTTCTTTATCTTTTACAACAGTTTGATCTCCACCTCTACCTAAAGCTAGTTCTTTAGCTGTCACAGCATAATTATAATTTTCTATAGGGGTTTCTGCATCTTTACCTATACCAATACTTAAAGTAGCAGATATTCTATTTCCTGTATCTATATCCCTTATTTTATCTAATATATCAAACTTTTTTTCCATTTGCTTTTGTATATATTTATTTTGTGATGATAATATATATTTATTGGGTTCATATTTTTTTATCATTGCATTCATATCTTTAGCAAAACTATTTATATTTCTTTCTATATCTGCAATAAGCAATGGCTTTTTATCATTATCTAATCCTGTTATGACATCATCAAAATTGTCTACTTCTATTAATACAATTCCTTCTTTTTTTGCCTCTATGTTATTCATTATATTCAATATATCTGTAATATCATAAAAATATAAAATTAGTATTTGGTCGTCTATATGAGTATCCGATATAGCATTAGTATAAATATTGTAATATCTATTTTTAAATTTAATTTTCTCAAAAACATTTTTTTTGCCTTCTATAGATTGCTTAAAATTAAACCCCTTTAATTTTTCATTTATATGACCAACTATTACTTCCTCTCCTAATATATTAGATAACTCCTTATTATACCAAATTATCTGACCAGTATTGGATACAATTATCATGGGAAAAGGAATATTCGTAAAAGCTCCTTTAAAGATTGTATCCATTTTAAAGGAGAATTCTTCTATGAACTCGCTAAATTGCTGTTCTTTATATTTCATAGTTTTTAAATTATATAATACTAATACTAAATATAAAAATATAGATATTACACCAACTTTAATATGATTGTATAGAAATAGAATAACTATAAGCAAAGCTATTATTAGCATATGTATCTTATTGCTATTAATAAATTTCTTATATTTATTATCCATTTATAGTCCCCCATTTTTATTATTATTTAATCTGTAGGGATCTAATTTTCTAAAATCCATTACTATATCTAATAATCCTATAAAAATATATATGATACTTAAATTTGAAAACATAGTAAATAATATTATTACAAATAAAAGACCTTTAGATATATTAAATTTATTTCTTAAATAATAGATTGCTACAGATAACCCATCTATAATAAATAGGATTTGTAAAATTATTTGAGATGAGACCATTAAATAATCTCCTATAGATAAATTTTTTCTATTAAGTAATATTCCTATTAACAATATTATTGACAATATCGCAGCTAATCTAACATTAATATATATTTTTGAAAATGGTATTGGAGATTTTATATTTTTATATCCTAACTTATTTAATATTGCCTTTGTTATTATATAGTTTAAAAAGCCAGATATAAATGAAGCTACTATTAAAACTCCAGGTATAAACTTAACTATATATTCAGGTTTAAAAATTGCCATACTTTTCTCGAGATATTGTATTTTTTCCTGAGGTACTCCTGCCTTTGTATAAATTTGTTTATACATATCCATAGTTTCGTTTAAAACTTTTATATAATCATTTATAAAAGCGATTATACCTCTTCTATCTACAAATAAAAAATACATTGAAAATTTTATTATAGTAGATATTAAAAATCCTATTGCCAAATATATTATTGTTGTTAAAAAACTCTTATCTTTTTTTATACAGTATCCTAATACAATTCCCATAATGCCAAAAGATATAGTTGTACTTATTCCTATTAATGGATTATTCAACAAACTTACTATTACACCAGTACAAACTATAGATAATATAGTATTTTTACAGTCTTGTCTTAAATATAAAACAGTTATGGGTATTGGTAATATAAAGCTTACTATTGTCCCAAATACCGGTATATATAAATTAGCTAATACCAATACTACCATTAAAGCAACTGTAAGTCCTGCCTCCACTAATGACTTTGTTTTTCCCTGTCTATTATACATATTTTCCTCCACTATTCTTTTTCTTTTAAATAATTATATAATTTACTTAAACTCTTACCTTCCTTTTCTATATGGTCTTCTTCAATTATCCCTACTTTTAACTTTTTCTTCATATTTTCATCTACTGCTACAAAAGAATATCCTAATTTTTCTGACAATAAATATAAGATCATAATTGCCCCGGAAATACAATCTAATATAGCTTCATGTGCTACATTGCTACCTTTTGTTAAGAGTTTGAAAAAATCACCAATTATACATAATAGTTCCGCCTTTAGTTCCTCTATAATTTTAACATTATACATTATATTAAAATTATTTTTTTTCATATAACATACATCCCCTCTTTTAAGCTATACTTATATTTTAGTTATAATTTATTATTTATGCAATGATAGTAAAACTGTTAAATAATTAAAATTATATATTAAATTGGTTTTATATGTCATACCTGCATTATTTAATATATACATGTATATTATACATTATACTAATAAAAAAGCTGACTACGAAATTGTAATCAGCTTTTTATGTAAATTTTATATTACTCAGTTGTAAATGGTAATAAAGCAATATTTCTTGCTCTTTTTATAGCTATTGTTAATTCTCTTTGATGCTTAGCGCAGTTTCCAGAAATTCTTCTTGGTAGAATCTTTCCTCTATCTGTTACATACTTTCTAAGCTTATTTATGTCTTTATAATCTATAGCTCCAGCTTTTTCTATACAAAAAGCACATACCTTTTTCTTAGGTCTTCTTTGTCTTCTTCCGCCTTCTCTAGCTCCCATGTTTATCCCTCCTTTAAACTAAAATGGGATGTCTCCATCATCTACTGGAATAACATCATCATCGAAAGATTGATCTTTATGATTACTTTCTGATGAATAATTCGAACTTCCTATATTGTCATATGGTGAGTCAGTTGAGGTTTTATTACCCCATTCAAGAAATTGGATTTCTTCTGATATTACCTCTGTAACATATCTTCTTGTGCCGTCTTTAGCCTCATAGCTTCTAGTTTGAATTCTTCCGTTAACTGCTACAAGTTTTCCTTTACTCATATAATTAGCCGTAGATTCAGCTTGTTTACCCCATACTACTATAGGAATAAAATCTGCTTCCCTCTGACCATCTCTTTGGAATCTTCTATCTACCGCTAATGTAAAAGTAGCAACAGCTGTACCATTTCCCGGGGTGAATCTCAATTCTGGGTCTTTAGTTAACCTTCCAATTAAAACAACCTTATTCAACAAAAGCACCACCTTATTGTTCTAATGTTATGATCATGTGTCTCATAACTGTATCTGTGATTCTAAATACTCTATCTAATTCTTTTGGTAATTCAGTATCAGCTAAGAAATTAATTAAAACATAGTAACCTTCATTAATTTTATTAATTTCATAAGCTAACTTTCTTTTACCCCATAAGTCAACATTTTCTATTGTTCCACCTGCGTTTTCTATAACACCTTTGAATTTTTCAACGTTGGCTTTGTAACCTTCTTCATCTAATGATGGGTTTAATATAAATACAGTTTCATATTTTCTCATTATGTTCACCTCCTCCCCTCGGACTAACGGCTGTACTTTGTACAGCAGGGATTATTCATACATCTAATAATTTTATCACAGTCTAATATATAAATCAACAAACAATTTTATAACATTTCAATAAATGCAGATATTCTTGTTTTTAATTGTCCTATATCTGTTTGTGAGTAATCTGTTTCTATACTCATATAAGAAATATTTTTTTCTTCATTAATAAATTTTTTGACTGCTGCAGTCTCTACATTATAAGTATGACAAGCTTGTAATATTACATCTACCACCCCATCTACTTTATAATCATCTATAAGTTCTGATAACAATTCAAATCTATCATAGTTAGGACTCATACAAGAACAAGGTATACTTAAGTATTTTTCAGTTAAAGCATCTATTGGATTCTTATTTTCATCTACCAACTTTCCTATTTCTTTAACTCCACTACAATTTTCATAAACTACTACTACCCCACCATTTTCTTCTATTAATTCTATTATCTTTTGTACACCTTCTCCCATAGGACATCCAGTTATTAATATTCTTTTATCTTTTTTTGATACTTTTCTTCTTCCTAATTCATAATCCTCTTTAGCATTAATCACCATAGATTTTAAAGATTTTATTTCTTCATTTTTATCCCACTTAAATCCAGAACCTGTTAATACTTTCATTATTTCAAGTCCTGTAACTGGAGGAGGACATAATTTCCCAAGTTCGTAAAATTCTTTTAATGCTTTTCTTTCCTCATTTCTTATTTTTATCATTTCCTTTATTTTTTCTTCTGTTATTTCCACATTAAATTTATTTTCTAGAGTTTCCTTTAATCTTACAATTTCATTTTTCCATAAGTTAAAAGCATCCTTAGTATTTTGTACTTGTGGTAACTGCATTACATGAACAGGTCTTATATCATTTAAAAATTCATACATTTTTTTCTTCCCATCACAAGTTGTTTCCCCTACTATTAAATCTGAAAAATATGTATATGGACATTTTTCTGTTAAAGCAAAACCATAAGAAGATTTTATAAGTGGACATAAATTTCTTGGTAATACTTTTTCTGCATCAGGTATAGTTTCATCATTTTTTCCACATAAACCTACTGGCAATGCTCCAGAAGCTGCTATTATCTCCCATGGAGTATAAGTACAGAATACTCCCACTACATTTTTTCCTTTATCTTTTAAATTTTTAACTGTTACAAATCCTTTTCTTCGAGCATCACTGAACTCTTCAAATTCTTGTGGTAAACTATTCATTACAATACCCCCATAATTTCATTATTAACTTATTGGTATCTCATCTATTTATAAATGCTTTTCTTAAGCATAGTAAATTTATATTATTTTTTCATACCCCAATAATAACACAGTATGTATTAAATCATGTACACATATATTTGTTTTTTATAGCAACTATTTTATATATTTGTTTTCATTATAAGCATACAAAAAATACTCTATTCCAAAAGAATAGAGCTTTTCTTATGTATTTATATTATTCACTTTTTTCTAATATATTTTTAAGTCTTTTCTCAAAAGTGTTTCTTGGGAGCATAATTATTCTATTACATCCCAAACACTTTATTTTTATATCTGCTCCCATCCTAATTATCTTCCACCTATTAGTTCCACAAGGATGAGACTTTTTCATTTCTACTACATCTCCTAAGTCAAACTCTTTAGGCATATTATCTCTCCTTTATTATTTTATTATATTTAATTTATTATATGGAATCTCTATGTTTTCCTCTTTTAATTTATTTAATATATTCTTTCTTAAATTAACTTCTGCCGACCATTGATTCATAGGAGTAGTCTTTCCATATATAGTAACACCCACTCCACTGCTTCCTAATGAGGTAACTCCATACACTTTAGGTCCTTCTACTATTATATCTGAATTTTCTATTTTAAACCTATCACATGCACTATTTATTATACTTATAGCTTTATCTATATTTTCTTCATATGCTATATTAATCTCCACTTTAAATCTAATATTGCCCTTGGTATGATTAGTAACTTTAGTAATTAATCCATTAGGAATTATATGTATATCACCATTAAAATCTCTTAATCTAGTAACTCTTAATTCTATTTTATCTACAACACCTGATTTATCATCTATACTTATATAGTCTCCTACAGAAAATTGCTCTTCGAATAAAATAAAAAAGCCACTTATTACATCTTTAATTAAATTTTGAGCTCCAAAACCTAATGCAACTCCACCTACTCCTGCAAATACAGATCCTACTCCACCAAATATAACCTCAAATATACTTACTATCCCGAAAAAATAAACACTATATTTTAATAAACTTTTTAATATAGTTCCAATAGTTAATGCTTTTTTTTCATCTAAAGAATATTTCATTTTTCTTTGTCTTTTTACAAATCTAGTTATTATTCCATTACCTACTTTTATAAAAATAAACATTAAAACTAATATAAATATTATTTTTATAATTGAAGATATAAAATTCTCTATCATTTTAGGTTTTATAACTATATTTCCTATTCTTATTCCTTCATTAAATAAATCAAATTTAAAATTTAATGACATCATTATAATACTAATTCGTAGTTACCCCCCTCCTTCAAATAAACATTTTTTATGTTTATTTCATTAGAGTCCATAATAGGCTTTACTTTTTCATATTCTTTGTCATCTATTCTTATACTTATACCACAACTTTTGGTAATATATGTAGGGGTTGGTATGATTCTTAGCTTAATTCCTTTATCTTTTAAAACCGCTTCTCCATCCATAGCATTATGAGTATTATTAAATGTTATTACATAAGTTTTCATGCTTATCACCTACCTTTAATCCATTTTACATTACAATTATAAAACTTTGCAAGTGCGTATACAATTATATGAGTTTAGTTTATAATAATAAATAACTATTTGCATTGTTTAAAGTATATTTACTATTATGTAATATTAAATATTAATAAATACATAAGGGGGATTTTTTTATGAAAATTTATTTAGATAATGCTGCTACCACATATCCCAAACCTGAAAAAGTTTATCAAGACATCTTAGATTACATGAAAAATATTGGTGCTAGTCCTGGAAGAGGTGGTTATACTAATGCATTAATCGGGGATAGACTAGTATATAACTGCAGAAGTGAAATAATAAATTTGTTCAATTTTAATAAAATAGAAAATGTAATTTTCACTCATAATATTACTAGTTCATTAAATATATTAATAAAATCAGTAATAAAGCAAGGTTGGCATGTAATAACTTCCTCTATGGATCATAACTCAGTTTTAAGGCCCCTCGTATCTCTTAAAAACAGCGGAAAAATAGAGTTAGACATATTAAAGTGCTCAAAAGAAGGGCTTTTAAACGTAACTGACTTTAAAAATGCTATTAAAAAAAATACTAGGCTTGTAGTTCTAAGTCACGCCTCTAACATAGTTGGAACTATTCAGCCCCTGGAAAAAATAGGTAAAATATGCAAAGAAAAAAATATTTATTTTATAATAGATTCTGCACAAACTGCAGGAATACTACCTTTAGATTTTAATAAACTTAATTGTAATGCTTTGGCATTTACAGGTCATAAATCTTTACTTGGACCTCAAGGTACTGGTGGTTTTATAATTGATGATATTTTGAATAATGAAGCAACCAACTTTATAGAAGGTGGTACAGGCAGCTTATCTGAAAGCACAATTCAACCTGATTTTTTACCTGACAAATTTGAAAGTGGTACTATGAATACTCCTGGTATTGTTGGATTATTAGCGGGAATTAACTATATAAATAAAGAAGGAATAAACACTATAAAAGAAAGAGAAGAATATCTATGTAAAAATTTTATTGAAGGACTTTTAAATATTGAATCAGTAAAAATATATGGTCCTTTAGATGCCTCTTTAAGAACTGCTACCATATCAATAAACTCATCTAAAATAGATAACTCAGAATTAGGTTTTATTTTAGATGACGAATTTGGAATTATGGTTAGAACAGGGCTTCATTGTGCACCTCTAGGTCATAAAACCATTGGCTCTTTTCCACAAGGAACCTTAAGATTTAGCTTTGGTGCTTTTAATGACATGAAAGATATAAACTACACTTTATATAGTTTGAATAAATTACTTAATAGGATGTGATTTTTTATTTTATGGATTTAATATTAAATAAACTAGATAAACTAATAATATTCTTTATAATATATACTATTACATTTTTAGTTTTTTTCAAAACACTACCTTATACTCTACCTTTTGTTTTAGCTTTTATATTTGCTATGATACTAAAATCACCTACTAAATATTTAGTAAGAAAATTTAATTTTAAAAATTCTACGGCATCCTTAATGGTTACAATTATATTTTTTTCTATAATAATTATATTATTAACTTTTGGAATAAATTCTTTAGTTAGAGAACTTATAGAACTTGGAAAAAACACTCAATCTTATTTATACTCTAATGAAGATTCTATAACTAATTTTGTAAATAAACTTTATGGGTATTATGTTGGATTAGATCCTTCTATTACATCTTCTATAAAAAGAACCTTAACTAATTCCTTTTCTAAAATCTCTAAATTAGCAGTAGTTTTAACAGGTAAAGCAGCATCTTCAATAGTAAGCTTAGTTTCTTCTGTACCATATATACTAATGGTAGTTTTATTTACATTGTTATGTACTTATTTTTTTACTAAAGATTTAAGTAATCATAAAAACACTATCGATTCAATTATATCAAAAGAAAAATTTAATAAATATTTTATATTATATGAAGAAGCAAAAAAAATGCTTATAAGTTATATTAAATCTTATATGTTTCTTATAGGTATAACCTTTATTGAAACATTATTTGTATTTTTAATATTTAAAATTAAATATTCTATAATATTAAGTATAATAGCAGCTATAGCAGATATACTTCCTTTAATAGGTATAAGTATTATATATATTCCTTTAGCTTTAATATATATTTTTATATATAAAAATTATCTAGTAGGAATAGGATTACTTATAGCTTTCGCTGCAATTTCTATAATAAGACAAATTTTAGAACCTAAATTATTGTCTTCTTCATTAGGACTACATCCTGTATCAGTATTGGCTGCTATTTTCATAGGACTAAAAGCTAATGGATTCTCTGGTATGTTCTTCTGTATATTTTTTGTAGTCTTTTATAATGTGTTTTCAAAATCAGACGCAATATAATTTTTGATATAACAGTATAAAACCTCCTACTATGGATATAATTCCTAATGGGAGGTTTTAATATGCTTAATAAAACAATTTTGGATTGTAATTGTCCTGAAACTATTTCTACATTAAGGGACTTAATCTGTAATGAAATATATCCTGCTATTAAAAGAAATAGAGAAATAATTATTATTTGTATAGGCAGTGATCGTTCTACAGGAGATAGTTTAGGACCATTAGTAGGTGAAAAACTAAAATTTTTAATTAGGGAAAAAGTGAAATTGTATGGTAATTTAGAAAATCCTGTTCATGCTAAAAATTTATCTAATGTTATTTCTGAAATTGATTCAAAATATAATAACCCATATATAATTGCTATAGATGCATGTTTAGGTAATATACAAAACATAGGTAAAATTATAATAGATTGTAAACCTATATTTCCTGGTTCAGCAGTAAATAAAAATTTACCCCCTGTCGGAGACTTAAGTATAACTGGAATAGTAAACATGTCTGGTGCTTTAGAATTTATGGTATTACAAAATACTCGCCTTTATACTGTTATGACTTTAGCTGAATATATATCTAAAGGAATATATCATTCCATAATAAAAACTTTTGGTGGTAAACATAACAATTATTATAGTAAAAAAGAAGTAAAAAATATATAAATTAAAATATAGAACTATAAATTTTATTATCTAATATATTTTCTATTTCTTCTATACTTTTTCCACCAACATCAATAATTAATGTTCCTGTATCTTTTAAATTATCAGGAAAACTATTGCTTTGTAATCCTTCATTTTTTAAATTACATATTATAGCATCGTAAGGACTATCATTATCCTTAGAAAATTCGTGACCACGTTTTTTTAATTCCTCTTTAATATTGCCTAAACTGCTTGATACAAAAATATTCATAAAAAAACCTCCTTTTACATTTTATTATTTTCGTAAAAGGAGGTTTTTATTCTACTATTCTTTAATACTATTTATACAATTTTCTAATACTTGATTTTCTTCACTTGATAATTCATATCTTGAAATTCCCTTATCTACAGGTTTAGCATAAGTTGTACTTTCATTTCTACCAAATATACTAGTAAGTATAACACCATTATTATTACTATCTAATAAAGCTATTGAATAACTTAAATCACTTCCTACATCATCAAAGGCTCTATATCTAACAATTGCAACTTTTTGAACGCAGCCTTTAACTCTTTTATCTAAATCACTATATAATTCTTTAACATATTCTGTTTCTTCCTTAGCCTTGTCTATTTTATCTAAATAATTATTTATTAATTCTTCTATATTAGTATTATTAGTTCCTCTCATAAACTTTTTATATTTAAGTTTCAATTTATTTAAAGAAGAAATAACACATATAAGCATTATTAATAATATTACTATACTTGCAACTAATCCAATAAGAATATATGGTATATATGTATTTATAGCATTTATTACGTTTGTCATTTTCTTTTCTCCTCCATAAATGTTTCACGTGAAACATTATATTTTTAATATTTCTAATATCCTTTGTAAATCGTCCTGTGAATAATATTCTATTTCAATTTTTCCTTTGTTTTTTTTATTTTTTAAATTAACCTTAGTATTAAACACATTCTCTAATTTATTTTTTATATCTGTGTAATATGGTGATAATTCTTTATTATCTTTTTCTTTATTATCTTTTTCTTTATTATTTTCATTTGAATCTTTGTTTAATATTCTAATTAATTTTTCTGTTTCTCTTACACTTAGCGAATCATCTATTATTTTTTTTGCTGTTTCATATTGTAAATCATTATCTTGTATACTCAATAAAGCCCTACCGTGACCTTCTGTTATAACTTCATCAATTAAATAACTTTGAACTCTTTCATCTAAATTAACTAATCTCATACAATTAGAAATAGCAGTTCTCGATTTCCCTATTCTTTCACTTAAATTTTCTTGAGTTATTTTAAAATTATCTATTAATTTCTTATAAGCCTTAGCTTCCTCAATGCAATTTAAGTCTTGTCTTTGTATATTTTCTATTAATGAAATTTCTAAAACATTTTTATTATCTAAGTTCATATTAACTACAGGTACTTCCTTTATACCTGCAATTTTAGCTGCTCTCCATCTTCTCTCTCCTGCAACTATGATATATATATCATTTTTTTTATTAACTATTAAAGGTTGAATAATTCCATGCTTTTTTACTGATTGAGCTAACTGTAATATTTTATCTTCATCAAATTTCTTTCTAGGCTGATCTTCATTAGGTTTTATTAAATTTATAGATACAGTTTTTATAGAAGATTTATTGTCTTCTTCTGGTATTAATGCACCTAAACCTTTTCCTAAGCCCATCTTCTTACTCAAATAACTTTCTCCCCCTATCCTTGGTTTTTTATAAATTCTTTTGATAATTTATCGTAAGCCTCCGCACCCTTGCATTTATTATCATATAAAATTATAGGAAGTCCAAAACTTGGTGCTTCTGCTAATCTAACATTTTTAGGTATAACTGTATTATATACCTTATCCTTAAAGTATTTCTTTACTTCCTCTGCTACCTCATTACATAGTCTAGTTCTATTATCATACATACATAAGACTACACCTTCTACATCTATATTAGTATTAAGCGACTTTTTAACTAACTGAATAGTATTTACTAGTTGTCCAACTCCTTCTAATGCATAAAATTCACATTGAATTGGAATTAAAACACTATCTGAAGCTGTAAGCGCATTTATTGTTAGTAATCCTAAAGATGGTGGGCAATCTATAAATACATAATCAAAATCATCTTCAATATTCTTTAATTTATTTAGTAATATCATCTCTCTATTTTCTTTATCAATTAACTCTACCTCTGCTCCAGCTAATTCCATGGTTGAAGGTATCACATAGAAATTTTCTATAAGCTTACTTTCTCTCATAACATCCTTAATAGTTACTTCATCATATGCTAATAAATCATATACTGATAAATTTAACTCTCTTTTATCAATTCCCATACCACTCGTAGTATTACCTTGAGGGTCTATATCTATATTTAATACTCTATAACCATTCATGGCCAAATATGATGTTAAATTTATACTGGTTGTAGTTTTTCCTACTCCGCCCTTTTGATTAAAAATACATACTACCTTCAAGTCTTCACCACCCTATATTTATTTTACCTTATATTAATTATATATTTTAAAGCTAAATAATTAAAGTACTTTATGGATACTTTATAAAAAATTAACTATAAAAAATAGATGTTTCACGTGAAACATCTATTTTTTAGGTATAGTTATAGTAATTTGTATTTTATCATCTAAATCTTTGGACTTATACTTAGCTTTTACTCCATACTTATCAAAAACTTGTTTTACAGTATTCATATATACTCTTGGAGTAAAAATACCTTTAATTCTCTTTTTACCGTCCTTAGCTAAATCCTTCTCAGTTTCTTTAAAAATTTCTTTCTTTATTAATTCTTCTGTCTTTTTAACATTTAATTTATTTTCTATAACTATGTCTAATATTTTCAATTGAAGATGCTCATCATCAACTTGTAATAGAGCTCTACTATGTCTTTCAGTTAAATTATTTTCTATTATTTTTTCTCTTACCTTAATTGGTAACTTTAATAATCTTATCTTATTAGCTATAGTTGATTGTTTCTTTCCTATTGCACCAGCCAATTTTTCTTGCGTATAAAAATGCTTCTTTATAAGATTATGATAAGCTTCTGCTTCTTCAAAACAATTTAAATCCTCTCTCTGTAAATTTTCAAGTAAAGCAATGGCAGCAGATTCACTATCTGAAACATTAATAACCACAACTGGGACTTCTGATAGTTCCAATTTCTTTGCAGCTCTTAGTCTTCTTTCTCCTGCTACTAGCTCATACTTTTTATCATCTATCTGTCTTACAGATAAAGGCTGTATTATTCCATAAACTTTTATAGATTGAGCTAATTCTTCTATACTTTCCTCATCAAAATACTTTCTTGGTTGATATGTATTTGGAATTATTTCATTAGTGGGAATATAACTAATAATTTTATTCATAAAAAAACCATCCCTCTTAAACTTCCTAATATATACTTATCTACATTCTAGATTTCTTCATTAATATAAGAATTCCTCTTTTTTCTTCATGCTTTCATGTGACATTCTTTTACATTTATTTTATAGGATTTTTTCTTGCTGTACCTGATTTTCTAGGATATGTATTAGGAGTATCTTTTACTTTCTTTAATATAACTAAATTATGATTTAAGTCTGTTCCTTCTATATTAATTTTAATTATATCTTCTATCTTAGCACCTAATATTCCTATAGCCTTTTTAGCTTCAATTATTTCATCATCCACTGAAGGACCTTTCATAGCCACAAAATATCCACCTTTTTTTACAAAAGGAATACAAAATTCACTTAAAACCGTTAAATTAGCTACTGCTCTAGAAACAGCTACATCATATCCTTGTCTTAAAATATTATCTCTTCCGAACTCTTCTGCCCTACCATGCAAACATTCAATATTATCTAATTTTAAATTTGTTACTACTTCATTTAAGAAATTAACTCTTTTTTGTAATGAATCTAATAAAGTAACCTCTAAATCTTCTCTTAATATTTTTATAGGTATGCCTGGAAAACCCGCACCAGTACCTATATCTATTATATTTTTTGCATCTTTTATTGGAGATGCTTTAAAAATCTTTATACAATCTATAAAATGCTTTTTTATTATTTCTTCATCTTCTATTATTGCTGTTAAATTAATTTTATTATTCCATTCTTGAATTAAATTTTTATATAGAATAAAGCTATTGTATTGTTTTTCATTAAATTCTATATCAACATCATTACAAGAAGATTTTAAAATATCAAAATACTCCATAAGATAACCTCCAAGGCTTATTAATTTTGTCTTTTTATTCTCTCCATATAAATTAAAATTACAGATATATCTGCTGGAGAAACTCCAGATATTCTAGATGCCTGACCTATATTATAAGGTCTTATATTATTTAATTTTTGTATAGCCTCTAATCTTAATCCCTTTATATCTTCATAATTTATATCTTTAGGTATTAATTTATTTTCATATTTTTTAAATTGTTCTACTTGTTCTAATTGTTTATTTATATATCCCTCATATTTAGCTATAATATTTACTTCATCTTTTATATCTTCCTCTAGTTCTGGTCTAGATTTATCTAATGCTTCAATTTTATAATAGTCTAATTCTGGTCTTTTTATTAATTCATACATAGTAATAGGCTTTTTTAGTTCCACTGATCCCATTGAGATTAAAAATTCATTTACTTCTTTTTTACCTGTAATTTGAGAGTTTTTTAATCTTTCTACCTCTAAATCTATATTTTTCTTTCTTTCTATAAATTTTTTATATCTATCTTCTTTAACAAGTCCAACTTTATAACCTAATTCTGTTAATCTTAAATCTGCATTATCTTGTCTTAATAATAACCTATATTCTGCTCTTGAAGTCATCATTCTATAAGGTTCATTTGTACCCTTTGTAATTAAATCATCAATAAGAACCCCTATATATGCTTCAGATCTTTTTAAAACTACAGGATTTAATCCCTTAATCTTAAGAACAGAATTAATTCCAGCCATAATACCTTGAGCAGCCGCTTCTTCATAACCTGAACTACCATTAAATTGGCCTGCTCCATATAATCCTTCTATATCCTTAAATTCTAATGTTAATTTTAACTGCTGAGGATCTATACAATCATACTCTATAGCATATGCAGTTCTAAGAATTTCTACATTTTCTAATCCTGGAACAGTCCTATACATTTTTATTTGTACATCTTCAGGTAGTGAACTTGACATTCCACCAACATAAAGCTCCTCAGTATTTTCACCTTCTGGTTCTATAAATATCTGATGCTTTTCTTTATCTGGGAATTTTACTACCTTATCTTCTATAGATGGACAATATCTTGGACCAATTCCTTCTATGGATCCATTATATAAGGGGGATCTATGTATATTTTCTTGTATTATTTTACGAGTTTCTTCGCTAGTATAAGTTAAATAACATGAAATTTGATCTCTATCTAACTTTCCACTAGTAAATGAAAAAGGTATTATCTTTTTATCTCCTGCTTGTTCTATCATTTTAGAAAAATCTACAGATCTTTTATTTACTCTAGCTGGAGTTCCTGTTTTAAATCTCCTAAGTTCTATTCCTAAATCTAATAAACTTTGAGATAAATCATTTGCAGGATACAAACCACTTGGACCACTGCTGTAACTTATATCTCCAATTATTATTTTTCCTTTTAAATATGTTCCTGTACATAAAATAATTGCTTTTGATTTAAAATAACCTCCATTTTTAGTTAAAACACCTTTTACTTTACCATCCTCAGCATCTATTTCTACTACTTCTAATTGTCTTAATGTAACATTATCTTCAGTTTCTAATATATGTTTCATTCTTTCACTATATCTTTTTTTATCAGCTTGAGCTCTTAATGAATGGACTGCGGGACCTTTAGATGTATTTAGCATTCTAGATTGAATAAAAGTATGATCTATATTTATTCCCATTTCCCCGCCTAATGCATCTATTTCTCGAACTAAATGACCTTTTGCAGTACCTCCTATATTAGGATTACATGGCATAAGAGCAACACTATCTAAATTCATAGTACAAATTAAAGTTTTACATCCCATTCTTGCAGTAGCTAATGCTGCTTCACATCCAGCGTGTCCTGCTCCTATAACTATTACATCAAATTCTCCTGCTAAGTATTTCATCTTTTCCCCTACTTTCCTAAACAGAATTCAGAAAATATTTTATCTATAATATCTTCATTTAGAGTATCTCCAGTAATTTCACCTAAGTTTTTCCAAGCATTTCTGATATCTATAGAAGCTAAGTCTATAGATAAATTACTCGATAATACCTGTACAGCTTGAGTGCAATTTTCTTTTGCCCTAATTAAAGCCTGTTGATGTCTTGCATTAGTAATTATTAAATCATTAGACTTAATTTCTCCCTTGAAAAATAACTCTTTTATGCATTCTTTTAATTTATCTAATCCTTCTTTATTTTTTACAGAAGTTTTTAATATAAACTTAGAATTAAGTTTTTGTATGAATTTGCTATATTTATCATTCTGATCTTTCTGTAAATCACATTTATTTAACAAAACTATGTATTTTTTATCATTTATAAAATCAATAATTTCCTTATCTTCTTCATCTATATCTCTGCTTAAATCCATCATAAAAATTATTAAGTCAGCTTCATCAATTTTTTCTTTTGATTTTTCCACCCCTATTTTTTCCACTAAATCATTTGTTTCACGAATACCTGCTGTATCTATTATTTTAATTGGTATACCATCTATATTTATGTATTCTTCAATTACATCTCTAGTAGTTCCTGGTATTTCTGTAACAATAGCTTTATTTTCATTTAATAGAGAATTTAATAGAGATGATTTTCCTACGTTAGGTTTACCTACTATAACCATATTTAAGCCTTCTCTTAATATTTTACCTTCTTCTGATGTACTTATCAATTCATCTATTTTTTTTAACAAAATTCTTAATTTTCCTTCAACTTGTTCCGATGTAACTTCTTCTAAATCTTCTTCGGGATAATCTACTGTAGCTTCTATATGAGCTATGATTTGTAATAATTCATTTCTAATTTTATTTATTTCCCTGGAAATTGTACCTCCTACTTGCTTTATAGCTGATTTCATAGATAATTCTGTTTTAGATGTTATTATATCAATAACTGCTTCTGCCTGACTTAAATCTATTCTTCCATTTAAAAAAGCCCTCTTAGTAAATTCACCTGGCTCTGCAAGCCTCGCACCTGATTTTATAACTTCTTTAAGGATTTTTCTAGCTGGAATTATGCCTCCATGACAATTTATTTCTACCGTATCCTCAGAAGTAAAACTTCTAGGGGCTTTCATAAAACTTACTAAAACTTCATCTATTATTTCTTTACTTTCTCCTTCTATAATAAACCCATATCTCATTGAATATGGTTTTATATCAATTAAATCTCTATTATTTTTACCTTTAAATATATTATTAACTATGCTTAAAGATTTTGTTCCTGAAACTCTTATTATGGATATTCCGCTTTCCCCTACTGCCGTAGCTATTGCTGCTATAGTATCAAACTCTTTCAAAATTTTCACCTCCATATTATAAACAAAAAGAAAGCCTTTAAGCTTTCTTTAAATCAATTACAACTTTTCTAAAAGGCTCATCACCTTCACTATAAGTTTCTATACAAAAATCATTTTGTAGTTCTGAATGGATTATTCTTCTTTCATAAGGATTCATTGGTTCTAATTTAACTAGTTTTCCCGTACTTTTAACTTTCTCACTTAAACGTCTTGCTAATCTTTTTAAAGTTTGTTCTCTTTTTTCTCTATAATCTTCTGTATCTAAAACTACTCTTTTATAATCACAATCATGATCCTTATTAACTACTAAACTTACTAGATATTGAAGTGCATCTAAAGTTTCACCCCTATACCCTATTATTATACCCATATCTTTACCACATAAATTAATTTTTATTATATCTTTTTCTTCTTTTATATCTATTTCAGCTTTTATATTCATATTATATAAAACATTCTTTAAAAAATCTCTAGCTTCTTTTATATAATCTTTCTTTAACTTTACATTAACCTTTGCAGGTCTAACCCCTATTAAGTTTAGAAATCCCTTACTACCTTCATCTATAATATTTACTTCAATTTTTTCCCTTGATGTATTAAGTTCTCGTAAGGCATTGTCAATAGCTTCTTCTATATTCTTGCCTGTACTTTCAATAACTTTCATACCTCAAAGTCACCCCCTTAAGCCTTAGACTTATCGTTAAATTCTGCTTTCCTCATGAAAAATGTTTGTAATATTTGTATTAAGTTATTTACTACCCAATATAAAACTAAAGCAGCTTTTAACTTCCAGCTTATTATTATCATAAATATAGACATACCTATATTCATTGATGCTGTTTGCTTTGCTTGTGCAGGGTCTGATGGAGCCATAAGAGAACCTGAATAATATGTTGTAGCACCTGATAAAATTGCCAGTAAAATATCTGGCTTAGCTAAATCTTTAATCCATAAAAAACTAATACCATTAATACCTGTTAAAGTATTAAAAACATAATATAATGCAATAAATATAGGCCATTGAAGTAATAATGGAAGACAACCTCCTAAAGGATTAACTCCCATTTCTTTATAAAGCTCCATAGTCTTTTCTTGCATCTTTTGAGGATCATTTTTATATTTTTGTTGCAACTTTTTTAATTCTGGTTGCATTTTGTTCATCTTTAGTGAAGATTTAGTTTGTTTTATATTTAAAGGAAGTAATAAAAGTCTTATTATAGCAGTAACTAATATTATAGCTACGCCATATGAAACATTAGGATTTGCTATTATAGACCTTACGAACCCATGTATCAAATTAAAAAATTGAACAAACGCATTATTTATGTATTGCAAATTTTAAACCTCCTGATTAACCATTTATTTAACAGGGTCATAGCCACCTTTGTTAAAAGGATGGCACCTTAATACTCTTCTTATTGCCATAAAAGTTCCCTTTAAAGCACCATACTTTTCAATTGCATCTATTGCATATTGAGAACATGTAGGGTAAAATCTACAGCTTGGTTTTTTCAATTTTGATATATATTTTCTATAAAATTTTATAATTGAAATTAAAAATCTTTTCAATTATAAAGACCTGCCTTTTTTAATAAATTTAACATAGCCTCTTTTATTTCATCATAATTTTTATCATTAGAGCTATTTCTAGCTATAAAAACTAAATCATAACCTTGTTTAATAGTACTATCGTCAACACTTAATCTATAACTTTCTTTAATTAGTCTTTTTATCCTATTCCTAATTACACTTTTTCCGACTTTCTTACTTACTGATATTCCCAACCTATTTATATTATACCTATTTTTATGTATATATAAAACTAAAAGTTTATTAGAATAAGATCTGCCTCTTCTGTAAACATTCCTAAATTCTTTATTCTTCCTTATTTTAGTTTCTTTCATAAAATATATTCTCCTTTATTTCTGCATCTGCAGAAAAAGGCCACTAAAGCGGCCCTTATGCTGTCAATCTTTTTCTACCTTTTCTTTTTCTTCTCTTAAGAACGTTTCTTCCAGATGGAGTACTCATTCTTTTTCTGAAACCATGTTCTTTTTTTCTTTGTTTCTTTTTAGGTTGATATGTCATAAACATTTCTTATAACACCTCCTTTTGAGATATTAGTAACAACACCTTTATCTATTTATGTTAAAGATGATTTTCACTGTTGTGTACATTGTATACCTAATTTAAAGTTTTACTATTAAATTATATATTTCTATGAGTATATTGTCAAGAAAAGTAATTACATATAAATGTTTTTATATTTTTTGTGGATAATTTCTTGAATACCTATATATGATTTGATATTATTATTAAAGGACTGTTGATAACTTTACAAATTTTACACTTATCCACACCTGTTGATAACTATGTGCATAACTTGTTCAATTATTTTTAAATTTTTCTATTTTTATTTTATTTTTTGCTGTTTTATTAACTTTATACATATTTTTGTTATGTTAATTATTTAATTTTTTTAATGTTAATAACCCTTTTTTGCATTTTTTATTTCACAAAATTATTAACATGTGAATATTTTTTTTAACATTTGTCAAGTTAATATAGATAATGTATATAACTTGTTATTTATATGTGATTATCTAAGTTTTTATCAAGACTGGAGGATTAAAATATGGATACTCACCTTAAGGAAATTTGGGAAAAAACAATAAATATAATAAAAGGCGAACTTACAGAAGTAAGTTTTAATACTTGGATTAAAAGTATAACTCCTATTTCTATAGAAAATAATATATTGAAATTAGGGGTTCCAAACGATTTTACTAGAGGTATATTAGATAGCAGATACAAAGATCTTATAGTAAATGCTTTAAAATTAATAACCTCAAAAAAATTTAATATAGATTTTATTATTATATCAGAAAAAGCTTTAGATAACATTGATACAAAAGATATACATAATTCACGTAAGAACATATTAGTTAATGATGAAATGTCTACTATGCTAAACCCAAAATATACCTTTGATTCTTTCGTTATAGGTAATAGTAATAGATTTGCTCATGCTGCATCTCTTGCAGTAGCTGAATCTCCAGCCAAAGCTTATAATCCTTTATTTATATATGGTGGAGTAGGTCTTGGTAAAACACATTTAATGCATGCTATAGGTCATTATATATTAGAACATAATCCTCAATCTAAGGTTGTTTACGTTTCATCTGAAAAATTTACTAATGAATTGATAAATTCTATAAAAGATGATAAAAACGTTGAATTTAGAAACAAATATAGAAATGTTGATATATTACTAATAGATGATATTCAATTTATAGCTGGAAAAGAAAGAACTCAGGAAGAATTTTTCCATACATTTAATGCATTATATGAAGCCAATAAACAAATTATACTATCAAGTGATCGTCCACCTAAGGAGATTCCTACCCTAGAAGATAGACTAAGATCAAGATTCGAGTGGGGACTTATTGCTGATATACAAGCCCCAGATTTTGAAACAAGAATGGCCATATTAAAGAAGAAAGCAGATGTAGAAAATCTTAATATACCTAATGAAGTCATGGTTTATATAGCAACTAAAATAAAATCTAATATTCGTGAACTTGAAGGTGCTTTAATAAGAATAGTAGCCTTCTCTTCATTAACTAATAAAGAAATAAGTGTGGAATTAGCTTCAGAAGCATTAAAAGACATAATTTCAAACAAGCAAACAAAGCAAGTTACTATAGAAATCATTCAAGAAATAGTAGCTAATTATTATAACTTAAAAATAGAAGAGCTTAAATCTGCACGAAGAACCAGAAACATAGCGTTCCCGCGTCAAATTGCTATGTACTTATCTAGAAAATTAACAGATATGTCACTTCCAAAAATAGGAGAAGAATTTGGAGGTCGTGATCATACTACTGTAATTCATGCTTATGAAAAAATATCAACTAATTTAAAAAAAGACGAAAGTTTACAAAATGCAATTAAAGAATTGAAAAAAAGGATTGAACAAAACTAGTTATTTACATATGTTTATAATATACTATTGATTATATGTTGATAAAATAAAATTATTTAAATTATTGTTTTTTATGTGGATAAGATTTTTACTTTTGCTTAACTTATCCACAATTATTTTTATACAACAAAATCAATGATATCAATGGTTTCAAGAGTTATTAACATATTAACAGCCCCTACTACTATTACTACTAGATGATAATTATCTATATCTAACCTATAAAAACCGTTTATCTGTGTATAAAGGAGGATATTTTTATGAGAATTAAATGTGAAAAAAACAAATTACAAGAAGGTATATTTATAGTACAAAAAGCAGTAACTGGTAAATCCACTTTACCAATACTATCAGGAATATTAATAAATACTCATAATAACGAATTAATTTTAACTGGTTCTGATATGGATCTTAGTATAGAAACTAAAGTAGAAGCAAACATAGAAGAAGAAGGAACTATTGTATTGGATGCAAAACTTTTTGGAGAAATAATAAGAAAACTTCCTAATGACACAATAGAAATTAATACTTTAGAAAATAATTTAATAGAAATTATTTGCCAAAAGTCTAGATTTACCCTTATTTATATGAACTCTGATGAATTTCCAAATCCACCAATCATAAATGAAAATATGATATTTTCAATAACTGAAAAAACTTTAAAAAATATGATAAAAGGCACAATTTTTGCAACAGCCCAAGATGAAACTAGACCTATATTAACAGGAGTATTGTTTCAAATAAGGGAAAAAGTTTTGAATTTAGTAGCTTTAGATGGATATAGATTGGCTTTAAAAAATGAATATGTAGATACAGATACTACTATAAACGCTGTTATTCCAGGTAAAACCCTAAATGAAGTTTCGAAAATTTTAGAAGACATAGAGGAAAATGTAAATATAACATTTACTCCTAATCATATATTATTTAGCATTGGAAAAACAAAAATAATATCTAGATTATTAGATGGAGAATTTATAAGTTATAGTTCTATAATTCCTGAGGAATTTAACTTAGAGGTAATTGCTAAAAAATTAGAACTTTTAAATTCTATAGAAAGAGCATCTCTTATGGCTAAGGAAGGAAATACTAATTTAGTTAAGTTTGATATATCAAATGATAAAATGATAATTACTTCAAATTCTCAATTAGGAAAAGTGAGAGAAGAACTAAATATAACTTTGCAAGGACAAGAACTTCAAATTGCATTTAACTCTAAATATCTATTAGATGTTTTGAAAATTATGGAGGAAGAAGAAGTGGTTTTACAATTTTCAAGTAGTATAAGTCCATGTGTTATAAAAAATAAAGATTTAGATAATTGTACTTATCTTGTATTACCAGTAAGAGTTTCAAATAATTAAAGAGAGGTTTTAATAAATGGAAGAAATAAAAATAGAATCAGAAGTAATAAAATTAGATTCTTTCCTAAAATGGTCAGGAGTAGCTTGTTTAGGTTCTGAGGCAAAATTTTATATAAAAAATGGTGAAATAAAAGTAAATGGTGAAGTTGAATTAAGAAGAGGAAGAAAACTTAAAGTTGGAGATATAGTTGAATTTAATAATGAACAATACAAAATAGTATAAATAAAATATATCCTAAAAAAATTGTTAGTAAATAATATTATGGTATAATTGATTTAGGTGTTTGTAATGCATATTAAAAATTTATGTTTAAGAAATTTTAGAAGTTATAAAAATATATATTTAGAATTAAATCCAAATACTAATGTATTCATAGGGGAAAATGCTCAAGGTAAAACTAATATACTAGAAAGTATATACTACTGTAGCGTAGGAAAATCTCATAGAACTAATAAAGATAAGGAACTTATAAATTGGGATAGTAATGAATCTTATGTAAAATTAGGAATTGCTCGAAAAAGATTAGATAAAAATATAGAAATTAAGGTGTTAAAAAACGGAAAAAAATTAATTACTGTAAATAGTATAAAATTAAAAAAAATATCTGAACTTATGGGTAACCTAAATGTAGTTATGTTTTCCCCAGATGATTTAAGAATAATAAAAGAATCCCCATCAAATAGAAGAAAGTTTTTAGATATAGAGCTTTGCAAAATAAATAATATTTATTATCATTCTTTAGTTCAATATAATAAAATTTTAAATGAGAGAAACTATCTTTTAAAAAGAATAGATAATAAAAATATTCTCATGCTTGATGTTTATGATAAGCAGCTTTCTAAATATGGGGCTTTTATAGTAAAAACGAGAAAAAAGTATTTGGATAAATTAAATTTTATTGGTAAAAATATACATAAGGGTATAACTAATGAATCAGAAGTAATAAATTTTAAATATTTGTGTAATGTAGAGGATATTAATTTAGCAGAAGATGAACTTCTTAGTAAATTAGCAAAAAATAGAAAGAAAGATATTGAAAGATTTACTACAAATATAGGGCCTCATAGAGATGATTTTTTTGTAACTATAAATGATATAGATACTAGAACTTTTGGATCTCAAGGTCAGCAGAGAACTTCTGTTTTAACTTTAAAATTTGCTTCATTAGAGATTATAAAAGAAACTATAGGAGAATATCCTGTACTTTTATTAGACGATGTATTATCGGAACTGGATTCAAATAGACAAAAATATGTATTAAATTCTATAAAAAACATACAAACTATAATAACTTGTACGGGTATGGAAGAAATAGAAAAATATATTAATAAAGATTCACAAGTGTATTTAGTTACAAAAGGAAATATAAAAAGAGTGTAATTTTGAAAGGAGATTAATTATGTTTCTTCATTTAGGGGAAAATGTAGTTGTGCCAATAAAAGACGTAATAGGAATATTTGATATAGAAACTTCTATGTATAGTTCAGATACTATACAATTTTTAAGAATGGCGGAAGAAGACGGATTTGTAGAGAGAATTACTAAGGATAAGCCAAAATCTTTTGTTATAGCTGAGGTAGAAAAGAAAAGTAAAATATACTTATCTCCTATTTCTTCATCTACCTTAACAAAAAGAACAAAGTTTATATACAATGAGATATAGGAGTTAGGAGGAGAATAATGTCAGAGGAAAGTAAACAAGTATATGATGAAAGTCAAATACAGGTTCTAGAAGGATTAGAAGCAGTACGAAAAAGACCAGGAATGTATATAGGGAGTACTAGTTCAAGAGGACTGCATCATTTAGTTTATGAAATAGTTGATAATAGTATAGATGAAGCTCTAGCAGGATTTTGTACTCATATAGAAGTTTTTATACATAATGATAATTCAATTACAGTAATAGATGATGGTCGTGGTATGCCAGTAGGTATACATGCTAAGATAAAAAAGCCAGCTGTAGAGGTAATAATGACAATACTTCATGCTGGAGGTAAGTTTGGTGGTGGAGGCTATAAAGTTTCAGGTGGACTTCATGGTGTTGGTGCATCTGTAGTTAATGCTTTATCTGAGTATTGCGAAGTAGAAGTTAGAAGACAGGGACATATATGGAAACAAAGATATGAGAGAGGCAAAGTTGTAACAGGTTTAGAAATCGTAGGAGATACAGAAGATCATGGTACTAAGATAACTTTTATGCCTGACTCTGAAATATTTGATGAAGTAAATTATGAATATGACATATTATCTCAAAGGTTAAGAGAATTAGCATTTTTAAATAAAGGAATAAAAATATCATTAACTGATGAAAGAGAAGAAAAAAGTGATATTTTCTACTATGAAGGTGGTATTAAATCCTTTGTATCTTATCTTAATAGAAATAAGGAAAAGTTACACACAGAACCTATATATTTAGAAAAAAATAAGGATGGATACATAGTAGAAATTGCTATGCAATATAACGATAGTTATTCAGAAAATATATTTTCTTTTGCAAATAATATAGATACAATTGAGGGCGGTACACATCTATCGGGATTCAGATCAGCACTTACTAGAGTAATAAATGATTATGCTAGAAAATTTGGTTATTTAAAAGATAGTGATAAAAACTTGTCTGGTGATGATATAAGAGAAGGATTAACAGCAGTAGTGTCTGTAAAACTTACAGATCCTCAATTTGAAGGTCAGACTAAAACTAAATTAGGAAATAGTGAGGTTAGAGGAATTGTAGATACCATAGTTTCAGATGGTATAAGTACATTTCTTGAGGAAAACCCTAATATAGGTAAAATAATATTAGACAAAGCTTTATCAGCTTCAAGAGCTAGGGAAGCAGCTAAAAGAGCTAGGGAACTTACAAGAAGAAAATCTGTTCTTGAAAGCACTGCTCTTCCTGGAAAACTTGCAGATTGTTCATCCAAGGATCCTTCAGAATGTGAAATTTATTTAGTAGAGGGTGACTCAGCAGGTGGTTCTGCAAAACAAGGAAGAGATAGAAAATTTCAAGCTATTTTACCATTAAGGGGTAAAATAATGAATGTTGAAAAACAAAGATTAGATAAGATATTAGGTTATGAGCAGATAAAGGCTATGATAACTGCATTTGGTGCTGGAATAGGTAAAGATTTTGATGTAGAAAAGATAAGATATAATAAAATAATAATTATGACAGATGCTGATGTAGATGGGGCTCATATAAGAACTTTACTTTTAACATTCTTTTATAGATACATGAAGGACTTGGTTGAGCAAGGTCATGTATATATTGCGCAACCGCCACTTTATAAAGTATCTAAGGGTAAGAAAGAATATTATACTTATTCAGATAAGGAATTAAATTTAGTACTTGATGAAATTGGTAAAGATAAAAATACAGATATTCAAAGATATAAAGGTCTTGGAGAAATGAACCCAGAACAATTATGGGAAACAACTATGAATCCAGAAGAAAGAACTATATTACAAGTTACTGTAGAAGATGCTATGGCAGCAGATGAAGTTTTCACAATTTTAATGGGAAATAAAGTAGAGCCAAGAAGAGAGTTTATAGAAGAGAATGCTAGTAAGGTAGTAAACCTAGACATATAGTATTGTAAAGAGGTGTAATGATGGTGAATGAAGGAAAAGTTTTACCTGTAGATATAAGCAAAGAAATGAAAAAAAGTTACATAGATTATGCTATGAGTGTTATAGTAGGGCGTGCATTGCCAGATGTAAGAGATGGATTAAAACCAGTTCACAGGAGAATCTTATATTCTATGAATGGATTAGGATTATCACCAGAGAAAGGCTATAGAAAATGTGCAAGAATCGTCGGAGATGTTTTAGGTAAATATCATCCACATGGAGATACTGCAGTTTATGATGCTTTAGTTAGAATGGCTCAAGATTTCTCTATAAGATATACTTTAGTAGATGGTCATGGTAACTTTGGTTCCATTGATGGAGATGGAGCTGCTGCAATGAGATATACAGAAGCTAAGATGAACAAAATAACATTAGAGCTTTTAAGGGATATAAATAAAGATACTGTAGATTTTATTGATAATTTTGATGGAACTGAAAAAGAGCCTTCTGTACTTCCATCAAGATTCCCAAATCTATTAGTTAATGGTTCTGCAGGTATAGCAGTTGGTATGGCTACAAATATTCCACCTCATAATTTGTCTGAGGTAATAGATGGCATAATAATGCTCATAGAAAATGAGGAGACTACAATATTAGAATTAATGACGAAAATAAAGGGTCCGGATTTTCCAACTGCAGGATATATCCTTGGAACTAATGGAATAAGGAAAGCTTATGAAACTGGTAGAGGTAAAGTAGTAATAAGAGCAAAAGCTGAAATTCAAGAAGAAAAAGGTAAAAATAGAATAGTTGTAACAGAAATACCTTATCAAGTTAACAAATCAAGGTTAATAGAAAATATTGCTGAACTGGTTAAAGATAAAAAAATAAATGGAATTTCAGATATAAGAGACGAATCAGATAGAGAAGGTATGCGAATAGTTATTGAAATTAAAAGGGACGGAAATCCTAATATAGTATTAAATCAACTTTATAAGCATACAAAACTTCAAGATACTTTTGGTATTATAATGTTAGCACTAGTTGATAATAAGCCACAGGTATTAAATCTAAAGCAAATTTTAAGTAATTATATAGATTTTCAGAAAGAAATTATTAGAAGAAGAACACAATTTGATTTAAATAAAGCAGAAGATAGAGCTCATATACTTGAAGGATTAAAAATAGCTTTAGATAATATTGATGAAGTAATAAAACTAATAAGATCATCTAAAAGTGCAAGTGAAGCAAAAGAAGGTCTTATAAGTAGATTTGGTCTTTCAGAAAAACAAGCTCAAGCAATACTTGATATGAAACTTCAAAGACTTACTGGTTTAGAGAGAGAGAAAATAGAACAAGAATATAAAGAGTTAGAAGAAAAGATAGCCTATTTTAAAGAAATACTAGCAAGCAATGAGCTAGTTTTAAATATAATAAAAAATGAATTATTGGAAATTAAACAAAAATACGGTGATGAGAGAAAGACGGAAATAAGAAGAGATGAGACAGAAATTAATATAGAAGATTTAATAGAAGATAAAAAGGTTATAGTTACATTAACTCATAGAGGATATATTAAAAGATTAGATATGGATACTTATTCAGCTCAAAAAAGAGGTGGTAAGGGAATTCAAGCTACTTCAACTAAAGATGATGATTTCATAGAAAATATGTTTGCTACATCTACACATAGTACTATATTACTATTTACTAATTTAGGTAAGGTGTATAAATTAAAGGGATATGAAATACCAGAGGCAGGAAGAACAGCCAAAGGAGTTAATATAATTAATTTAATACCTATAGAAAATAATGAAAAAATACAAGCGATAATAGGATTAAAGGATATAGATGACATGAAGTACTTTATAATGAGTACTAAAAATGGATTAATTAAGAAAACTGAGATTAAAAAATATTCATCTATAAGAAAAAGTGGATTAAACGCTATAAATTTAAGAGAAAATGATGAATTAATGAGTGTTAAGATGACTAAAGGTGATGCAGAAGTACTTATAATTACTGAAAAAGGATATTGTATAAAATTTAGTGAAAAAGACATAAGACCAGTTGGAAGAATAGCATCAGGGGTTAAGGCTATAACACTTAGAAAAGATGATATAGCGGTATCTATGGATATAGTTGTAGATGGAGAGGATTTATTATCTATAAGTGAAAATGGCTACGGAAAAAGAACTCCTATAGAAGAATATCCTTTAAGAAATAGAGGAGGAAAGGGAGTTATAACTTATAAGATAACAGAAAAGACAGGAAAAATAGTTGGTGCAAGGGTAGTAGAAGAAAATGACGAAATGATGCTTGTAAATAGTAGCGATGTAGCTATAAGAATAAATGTTTCAGATATATCTCAAACTAGTAGAAATGCAATGGGAGTTAAATTAATGAGAACTGATCAAACAGAAAAAATAGTTGCTATAGCTAAAATAAAAAACGATGAAGATGATGAATATATAGAAGATAATAATGAATATATAGAAGATAATAATTAAAAATAGTGCTTTAAGTTCAACTTAAAGCACTATTTTTATAAATAACATAACCTGGTGTGTCTATGTGAGAAATATTAAAAAATATGTAGAAAAATAAAGTATTTCAGAATTATTTTAGTTAAGTGATACATAGTATTGATTTATGGGTTAAGTATTTCTGATACAATAATCTACGTTGTCTGGTGAGAGCCAAGCAATACAAAGTCTTTTTAGTTATTAAACATTAAAAAATGTATTAACAAAAAAGAATTTGAAAAAAGTGTTGACAAAGAAAAACACTTATGTTATTATAAGAAAGTCGCATGAAGCGACATGGTCTTTGAAAATTAAACAGAGAATAACAAGAAATTTTTCTTGTAACACAGCCAGTAACAAGGTATAAAACCTTGTCAATGATTTTGAGAAGATTAAACTTTTAAATTGAGAGTTTGATCCTGGC
>NZ_LN849007.1:0-276969 GCF_001243045.1 Clostridium niameyense
AAGATTAGATTTCCCATGACATAAGTCAGTAAGACCCCTAGAAGAACACTAGGTAGATAGGTTAGAGGTGTAAGCGTGGTAACATGTTTAGCTGACTAATACTAATAGGTCGAGGGCTTGACCAAAAATATACTGTGCAATTTTGAGAGAATAATCTCAAAAAAGTTTAAAATTATCCTTGACAAATTTTAAAAAACAAGTATAATTTTAATTGTATCTGGTGATTATGGCTTGAAGGTAACACCCGTTCCCATGCCGAACACGAAGGTTAAGCTTCAAAGCGCTGATGGTACTGCAGGGGAGGCTCTGTGGGAGAGTAGGTCGTTGCCAGATAAAATGTTCCGCAGTAGCTCAATGGTGGAGCACTCGGCTGTTAACCGATAGGTTGAAGGTTCGAATCCTTTCTGCGGAGCCATTTTATTAAATAAAAATGTGTTTTTATTCCGCGATAGCTCAACGGTGGAGCACTCGGCTGTTAACCGATAGGTTGAAGGTTCGAATCCTTTTCGCGGAGCCATTTTATTTTTTGATGAAATTTTATAAAAATAAGGTAATAAAGGTTACTAAATGATAATATATTATTTAGTAACCTTTTAATTTTACAACAGATATTATTCTAATTATTTAGAATATTTTAAAAATTTAAAAGGTATTTTACCAAAAATAGAATATATATTCTGAAGTTATGATATAGAATAAGGGGGAATTACTTATGAAGGACTATAGGACCGTTAACTTAAGAAACATAGGAATAATTGGCCATAGTGGATCAGGTAAAACTACTTTAGCGGAGGCAATTCTATATTACACTAATTGTACTGATAGATTTGGAAAAATTGGGGATGGAAATACTGTTTCTGATTATGATTTAGATGAGAGAAAAAGAAAAATATCTATATTTACGTCTATACTACCATGTTATTGGGGAAATACCAAAATCAATTTATTAGATATGCCTGGTTATTTTGATTTTGTTGGAGAATGTATAGAGGGATTAAGAGCTACAGATATTGCTATAATAGTGGCATCTGGAACATCTGGAATTCAAGTGGGGACAGAGAAAGCTTGGAACTATATTAATGAAAAATGTATACCTAGGGCTATTTATATAAATAAATTAGATAGGGAAAATAGTAGTTTTGATAATTTACTTAAAGATATTCAATCTAAATTTGGTATGTCCGTAGTTCCAATACAATATCCAATAGGTAGGGGAGATTCGTTTAGAGGAGTAATAAATGTTATTTCTAGAAGAGCCAGAATATTTAATAATAAAACAAAGAAAATGGAGATTACTGAAATACCGGATGATTTATTAGAAAGCGTAAATAAATATAAGGAAATGATTATGGAGTCTGTAGCTGAGACTGATGATAAACTTTTAGAAAAATATTTTTCTAATGGATATTTGAGTGATGAGGAAATTTGTTTAGGTTTAGTAAATGGGGTTGTAGATGGAGATATATGTCCTGTTATGTGTGGTTCAGCTATAAAAGGAATAGGAATAGAAACTTTATTGGAAGATATAATAGAAATTTTTCCTTCACCAGATAAGATTAGGCTAATAGAAGGTGAAAATTTAAATTCTGAAGAGAGATTTAAAGTAGATGTTAATGACAATGCGCCCTTTTCAGCATTTATATTTAAAACTGTAGTAGATCCTTTTATAGGAAGATTATCTATATTCAAGGTCATGAGTGGAAATTTAAAATCAGATACTGTTGTACTTAATGCTAATAAAAATAAAGAAGAAAGAATAACCTCGATTTATTTTTTGAGGGGTAAGCAACAAATTTTGACTAAGGAAATTATAGCTGGTGATATAGGTGCCGTAGCTAAATTACAGTATTCTAATACTGGGGACACATTATGTGATTTATCAGCCAATATACTCTATAATAAAATTAATTTTCCAAAGCCGGCTATATCTATGGCAGCTTTACCTAAAACCAAAACTGATGAGGAAAAAATATCATTAGCGTTAAATAAGCTAATGGAACAAGATCCTACTTTTACTGTTTCAAGAGATATTGAAAATGCAGAAACTATAATATCAGGAATAGGGCAAACACATTTAGATGTTATAGCCAGTAAAATTAAAAATGATTTTGGGGCTGAAATAGTTTTAGAAAATCCTAAAATACCTTATAGAGAAACTATTAAAAAGGTTTATGATGTTCGTGGAAAATATAAAAAACAATCTGGTGGACATGGGCAGTATGGAGACGTAGTGATAAAGTTTGAACATGGTAATACTATAGATGATTTAGATTTTGTAGATAAGATAGTGGGAGGGGTTGTTCCAAAACAGTATATACCTGCAGTAGAAAAGGGACTTAGAGAATGCATAAAACATGGTGTGTTAGCAGGGTATCCAGTTATAGGGTTAAGAGCTACGCTACATGATGGATCTTATCATCCTGTAGATTCATCAGAAATGGCGTTTAAAGTTGCTGCATCTGTAGCTTATAAAAAGGGAATGGTTAAAGCAAGTCCTGTATTGTTAGAACCTATTATGCGCTTAGAGGTATTAGTACCTAATGAATATATGGGGGATGTTATAACAGATATAAATAAGAAAAGAGGGAGAATTTTAGGAATGGAGCAGAATAATAATATGGAAAAGATTATTGCAGAAGTTCCACAATCAGAATTATGTAAATATGCTACAGATTTAAGATCAATAACCCAAGCCAGAGGTAATTTTAATATGCATTTTAAAAGATATGAGGAAGTACCTGAAGAAGAAGCTAAAATAATAGTAGAGAAAAGAAAAAATAGACAATATTAAAATTTCGAGCAGTTCTTTCTATTAATATAAAAACACCTAGATATCTAGGTGTTTCTATATTAATAATTTTCAGTATATAATTCAAAATAACTTTTAGGATGAAAACAAGCTGGACATTTTTCAGGAGCTTCAAAAGCTTCTAATATATATCCACAATTTCCACACTTCCAAATAACTTTTTCCTCTTTTTTAAATACTGTATTATTTTCTATATTAGATATTAATTTTCTAAATCTCTTTTCATGGGCTTCTTCTGATCTACAAACAGATCTAAATACCTGTGCAATTTCATGGAAACCTTCTTCATCAGCTACATCTGCAAAATGTGGATATAAATCAGAGTTTTCTTCATGTTCACCTGATGCAGCAGATTCTAGATTAGTTTTTGTATCTTGTAGATTTATAGGAAATGCTCCAGTTATTTCTAAGTTTGTTCCGTTTAATTCGGATCCATATTTATCTTTAACTAAAGAATCAGTTCCACATAATAATTTGAAAAATCTTTTTGCATGCTCTTTTTCATTATCAGCAGTTTCTATGAAAATATTTGATATTTGAACAAAGCCCTCCTTTTTAGCTATAGAAGCAAAAAATGTATATCTGTTTCTTGCTTGGGATTCACCAGCAAAAGCCTTCATTAAATTTTCAGCAGTTTTTGTACCTTTTAATATATTCTTCATTGTATAATACCTCCCCAATAAATATAATATAAGCATAGTATAAACATAGTTATATCATATTATGACTATATTATAAGAATATTATATCACAAAAATTAATAATTACAATTAGTTAATAATTAATATTAATAAATAATTTATAAATTTATAAATTATTTATTAAAGATGTCATAAAATCATTTATATGAGTAATAATATTTTATATGAAATTATTTTTAAAAGGGGAGTTTATATGTCAAATTATAGTTTAGACATAAAGGGAAAAATAGAATTAAGTGATTATAGTAATATAAATGATTATATAAATATATTAGATAAAAGAGATGAAATAACTATAAATATGGATTTAAAAAACAATGAAGATTTTGAAATAATATGTGATATATTGAAAAGGAATAGTTTAAATTTGTATGTACAAAAAAAAATGGGTTTAAGTGAATATTATATTAAAGCTAAAAAAGTATAAAATTATAATATGATTTATTATTTTTTATAAAAAGGTAAGATATATAAAGAATATTATATCTATAAGGATTTATAGTTAGTTATTTTAAATTGATTAATAATTACAATCATTGAAAATATACAAGTTTTTAATTATTATGTTATAAAGGTCAAGGAAAGGCAAAGTCAGAATTAGTAAGGAAGGATGTTACAAATGCCAAGATTATCTGATATTATAGAAAATTTTATAAAAGAAATGTTTTTGGAAAATGAAGAAACGGAATTACAAATAAAGAGAAATGAATTAGCAAGCTATTTTAGTTGTGCTCCTTCACAGATAAATTATGTATTAACTACGAGATTTACAAAAGATAAGGGCTACTATATTGAAAGTAAAAGAGGAGGGGGAGGGTGTATTATTATTAGAAGAGTAGAATTTAATGATAGTCATGCATTAAAGAACGTACTGAATACAAAAATAGGAAACAGTATAACTTATGACGGAGTGGTTAATATAATAGATGGATTAATAGAATCGGAATTTATAACTGAAAGAGAAGGTAGTTTAATTAAAGTTTCTGTAAATGACAGAGTTCTTAGTGATATTGTGGAAAATAAAAATGAATTTAGAGCAAATATGTTAAAAAGTATGTTAATGATCATATTATAAGAATGATTTAGAGGTGATATTATGTTATGTGATAGGTGTAAAAATAATCCTGCAACAGTTCATATAATTAAAATTATTAATGGGAAAGAAGAACAAATGAATTTATGTGAAAATTGTGCTAAAGAAAGTGAAAGTTTAAGTTTACCTACTAGTTTAGAGTTTATCCCTCCTTTTTCTGTTCAAAATATATTAAGCGGAATATTAGATTATATGTATAACCAAGAGGAAGAGCAAATTACCAATGATTTTAGGTGTCCAAGTTGCGGAACTAATTATAGAGAGTTTAAAGAAAAAGGGTTACTAGGATGTAGCGAGTGTTATAGAAATTTTCAAAATACATTAGAACCTATAATAAAAAGGATTCAAGGGAATATAGAACATATAGGTAAAATTCCTAAAAAAGCAGGACAAAGTATAATACTTGAAAGGCAAATTTTAAAGCTTAAAAATCAGTTGCAAGAATGTGTTAACACAGAAAGATATGAAGAAGCGGCTAAATTAAGAGATAAAATAAAAGGGCTTGAGAACAAAAATTATTAGGAGGTGAGTTATCTTATGGAAAATTTAAATGATAATATTGTTTTAAGTAGTAGGATAAGATTAGCTAGAAATATAGACAAAGTACCTTTCCCTAATAAAATTACTATTGAGGATGGGAGAAACATAGTAAATAAGGTTGAAGGTGCTTTTTATTGTGAAAAATATAAAGATAAATATAAAAGTATAAATTTATGGAATTTAGATATAGAAGATAGTAATGCATTACTAGAAAAACATGTTATAAGTTTTAATCTTATAAACAATAAAGAAAAATCATCTGTTATATTAGATAGCGTTGAAAATAATAGTATTATGATAAATGAGGAAGATCATATAAGAATTCAATGTATAACCCCAGGTTTGAATCTAGAAGAATCTTTAAAAAGAGCAAATGAAATTGATGATGTTATAGAGAATAGTATAAAATATGCCTTTGATAAAAAGTTAGGATATTTAACAGCATGTCCAACTAACATAGGAACAGGATTGAGAGCTTCTGTTATGATCCATCTTCCAGCTCTTACAATTAATAATGAAATAACAGGATTATTTAATGCTATAAGTCAAGTTGGTATGACAGTAAGAGGAATTTATGGAGAAGGCTCTAAATCTTTAGGTAACATATATCAAATATCAAATCAGGTAACCTTAGGGTTAGATGAAATGGAAATAATAAATAACTTAAAAGCTATAATAAAACAAGTAATAAATGAGGAGATTAATTCCAGAGATAGACTTTTGAAAAATTATGAATATGAAATAAAAGATAAAATATACAGATCGTTAGGAATGTTAAAATCTGCAATATTACTAGGAAATTCTGAATGCTTAAATTATCTTTCCAATGTAAGATTAGGTATAGAGATGTCAATAATAGAAGATATGGATGAAAATTTAATAAATGAATTATTTTTAAAAACTCAACCAGCTAATTTAAAAATTAAATATAAAAAGGATTTATCGGAAAAGGAAATTAAATATTATAGAGCTAAGTTAGTGAAAGAAATTTTAACTAGATAAAGTAGATAGGAGGGTGATTAACATGATGTTTGGAAGGTTTACAGATAGAGCTAGAAAGGTATTAATGAATGCTCAAGAAGAATCTCAAAAATTTAAGCATGGATACGTAGGAACAGAACATATATTACTAGGCATATTAAAAGAAGAAGGTATAGCTAAAAATTTATTAAATAATTTTAATATAACAGATGAAAAAGTAAGAGAATTAATACAAGAATATGAAGGTATGGGAGATATTGATTTTTATAAAACTGAAATTCCCCTTACACCTAGAACAAAAAGATTATTAGAAATAAGTCTTATAGAAGCTAGAAATTTAAACCACAATTATATAACCCCTGAGCATATATTATTAGCTTTAATAAAAGAAGGAGAGGGAGTAGCTTTTACTATACTTAATAATTTAAGTACTGATTTAGAAAGACTTAGAAAGGATTTAATTAAATCCTTATCTGGTGAGACAGTGAATAACAATAACTCTAATTCTAAAGAGAAAAAAAGCAATACACCTACATTAGATCAGTATGGTAAGGATTTAACTGTTATGGCTAAAGAGGGTAAAATGGATCCTGTTATAGGAAGGGAAAAAGAGACTCAAAGAGTTTTAGAAATACTATGCAGAAGAACTAAGAATAATCCTTGTTTAATTGGAGAACCAGGAGTAGGTAAAACAGCTATAGCAGAAGGTTTAGCCCAAAAAATAGTAGATGGAAATATTCCCGAAATATTAAAAGATAAGAGAGTTATAACATTGGATTTATCTTCCATGATAGCAGGAGCTAAGTATAGAGGAGAATTTGAAGAAAGATTAAAAAGAATAATGGGAGAAATAAAAGACGCTAAGGATGTTATATTATTTATAGATGAAATTCATACTATAGTAGGAGCAGGTGCAGCAGAAGGTGCTATAGATGCAGCTAATATATTAAAGCCTGCACTATCAAGAGGAGAAATACAATGTATAGGAGCAACTACTTTGGATGAATATAGAAAGTATATAGAAAAGGATTCTGCATTAGAGAGAAGATTCCAACCAATAACTGTAGGAGAATCTACTAAAGAAGAAACTATAGAAATTCTTAAAGGATTAAGGGATAAATATGAGGCTCATCATAGGGTAAAGATTACAGATGATGCTATAGAAGCAGCAGTTAATTTATCTGATAGGTATATTACAGATAGGTTTCTACCAGATAAAGCTATAGATTTAATAGATGAAGCTGGTGCTAAAGTTAGAATTGAAAGTCTGACAACACCACCAGATTTAAAGAATGTAGAGGATGAATTAGAAAAAATAACAAAAGAAAAAGAAGATTCTATAAGAGTTCAAAACTTTGAAAAAGCTGCTACTTTAAGAGATAGAGAAAGAGAACTAAAAGATAAATTAAATGAATATAAAAATAATTGGATGGCTGAAAAGGAAACATCTAATTTAATAGTTTCAGAACCGCAAATAGCTGCAGTAGTCTCTAAGTGGACTAATATACCTGTAAATAAACTTACAGAGAAAGAATCTGAAAGACTTTTAAAATTAGAAAATATATTGCATAAAAGAGTAATAGGCCAGGAAGAAGCTGTAAAATCCGTAGCAAAATCTATAAGAAGAGCTAGAGTTGGGCTTAAAGATCCTAAAAGACCAATAGGTTCATTTATATTTCTAGGACCTACAGGAGTAGGAAAGACAGAATTAACTAAGGCTTTAGCAGAAGCTATGTTTGATGATGAGAATAATATGGTAAGAATAGATATGTCGGAGTATATGGAAAAACATACGGTATCTAGGTTGATAGGTTCCCCTCCAGGATATGTAGGATATGAAGAAGGCGGACAATTAACTGAAATGGTGAGAAGACATCCCTATTCAGTAGTATTATTTGATGAGATAGAAAAAGCACATCCTGATGTATTTAATATATTACTACAAATTCTTGAAGATGGAAGATTAACAGATGGAAAAGGAAAAACTGTAGATTTTAAAAATACTGTTATAATAATGACATCTAATGTAGGAGCATCTACTATAAAAAAACAAAGATCATTAGGATTTGATATACCTTCGGATAAAGAAAGAGAAAATCAGTATGAAAAAATGAAGGATAATATAATGGATGAATTAAAAAGGTCTTTCAGACCAGAATTTTTAAATAGAATAGATGATATAATTGTATTTCATAAGTTATCTGAAAAAGATATAGAAGAGATAGTAAAACTTATGTTAGAATCTGTGTCAAAAAGGTTGGAAGATCAAGGTATAAGTGTAAGTTTCACAGAGGAGGCAGAAAAGAAATTAGCTGATAAAGGGTACGATTCTGTTTATGGCGCAAGACCATTAAGAAGAGCTATCACAAAAATAGTAGAAGATAAATTATCAGAAGAAATATTGAAGGGTAATGTAGAAAAAGGAGATATTGTAAAGGTTACTGTAAAAGATGATGATTTAATATTTGATAGAATATAATTTTATAAAAAACTCCCCAAAATAATATTCAATATTATTTTGGGGAATTTTTTCATTTTATTAAATTATTTTATAATTTAATGTTATAATAGAAATTAAAGACTTAATATTAAATTTTGGAGCTGGTTTTATGGCAAAAGTTAAAACTGTCTATGTGTGTCAACAATGTGGATATGAATCTATCAAATGGGTAGGTAAGTGTCCTAGTTGTGGTACATGGAATAGTATGATAGAAGAGCAAAAACAAAATATTAAGAATAAGGATAATATAAAACCTAAAAGTATTCCTAAAAGTATACTAAATATAAAATGGAATGAATATGATAGATTGGATACAGGAATAATGGAATTAAATAGGGTTTTAGGAGGAGGAATTGTAAAAGGTTCCGTAACACTTATATCAGGAGCTCCTGGTATAGGAAAATCTACTATACTACTTCAAACAGCCCAGAATGTTGCAGAAAAATATGGTAAGGTATTATATGTATCTGGCGAGGAATCAGAGGAGCAAATAAAAATGCGTGGAGATCGACTAAAAGCAATATCTCCTAATATATATATATTGTCGGAAACAAACATAGATTCAATAAAGCAACATATAGATGAGGTAAAACCAGAATTTGTAATAATAGATTCAATACAGACACTTTTTAAAGATGGTATTTCATCGGCACCCGGAAGTGTTTCTCAAGTAAGAGAATGCTCCAACGATATTATGACTATGAGTAAGGGAGAAAATATTCCTCTATTTATAGTAGCTCATGTTACAAAGCAAGGAGAACTTGCAGGTCCTAGGGTGTTAGAGCATATGGTAGATACAGTTTTATCTTTTGAAGGAGAGCGAACTGAAGAGTTTAGGATACTTAGGACTATGAAAAATCGTTTTGGAACTACTAGTGAAATCGGTGTCTTTGAAATGAATGAAAGAGGTCTTTTAGAAATAAATAATCCTTCAAGATTTTTTTTGGAAGATATAGGACTCCAAAAAGAAGGTTCAACAGTAATAGGTATTATGGAAGGAACTAGACCTATATTAGTTGAAGTTCAAGCTTTAGCTAGTGAGACTAAGGCTTTTATGCCGAGAAGAACTTCAGTAGGTGTAGATAATGCTAGACTAAATCTTATTTTGGCAGTTTTAGAGAAAAAGCTGAAAATGCCATTTTATAATTGTGACGTTTATATTAATGTAGTAGGTGGGTTAAGTATAGACGGAACTTTTGCTGATTTAGGACTATCTTTAGCGTTGATATCTAGTATAAAATCTAAAGAAATTACTTTACCTAATTTATTAGTAATAGGTGAGATAGGGCTTACAGGAGAGGTACGTCCCGTAAGTTTCTGCGATAGAATAGTAAATGAAGGTATAAAAATGGGATTTAAGAATATAATTATACCTGCTCGAAATAAAGAAAAAATATCAATTAAGAATAATGATATTAATATAATAGGAGTAAACTCCTTAAAAGAAACAATCAATAAAGTATTTTAGTAATGTAGGGTGAGAACAAAGTGAGATTTGAAAAAGATAAAGAACTTATGAGTATACTTAAAATAATGGCACCTGGAACAGCACTTAGGGAAGGCCTTGAAAATATATTAAGAGCTAAGACTGGTGGATTGCTAGTTTTAGGTGATGACGAACAAATATTAAAAATTGTAGATGGTGGTTTTAAAATAAATGCAGATTATACCCCTTCTTATGTATATGAGTTAGCTAAGATGGATGGAGCTCTTGTTCTAAGTAATGATTTGAAGAAAATATTATATGCTAATGCTCAATTAATACCTGTATCTTCTATACCAACTTTTGAGACTGGAACTAGGCATAGAACTGCAGATAGGGTAGCGAAACAAACAGGAGCCATAGTTATAGCAATATCTCAAAGAAGAAACATTATTACAGTTTATAAAGAGGGGATAAAATATGTATTAAGAGATAGCAGTATAATACTTGCTAGAGCTAATCAAGCATTACAAACTTTAGAAAAATATGTAGCAGTTTTAGATAGGGTAATAAACAATCTAAATATATTAGAATTTAAAGATATAGCTACATTATTTGATGTAGTTACAGCAATTCAAAGATCAGAAATGGTTATGAGAATAGTATCAGAGATAGAGATGTACATATGTGAATTAGGGAACGAAGGTAGACTTATTGATATGCAATTAAATGAGTTAGTTAAGAGTGTAGAAGAAGATAGTATGTTGCTTATAAGAGACTATTGTAAAAGTGATTTAGATTATACTGAGATACATAAACAAATTACTAATATGTCTTCAGAGGAAATTTTAAATCTAGATGGCATATCAAAAATTATAGGTTACAATGGAGTACCTTTAGTAGATACACTTATATCTCCAAGGGGATATAGAATGTTAAATAGAATTCCTAGAATTCCTAGTAATGTTATAGAAAATTTAGTGGCTAATTTTAAAGAATTAAAGTGTGTTATGGAAGCTTCCTATGAACAGCTTGATAACGTAGAAGGAATAGGTGAAGCTAGAGCAAAGGCCATAAAAAATGGGTTAAGAAGATTAAGAGAACAAATTATGTTAGATAATAATTATAGCACAAAGTAATTAATTACTTTGTGCTATAATTTTATCTCATACTATATTTACCTAATGTGTTCATTTTATCATATTCTTTTAATAAAATATCATATAAATTCAAATCTAATAAATTACATAAAGAAGTAAGATAAAATAAATTATTTCCAATTTCTCTTTCAATTACGTCTCTACAATTATCACAAAGCTTTCCTTCAAGATGAGTTTTTAAACAATTTTCTAAATCATTTATAGTTATGTTACTATTTATGGGAAAATCTTGTTTTTCACCTTGTATTTCTATGCAACCACAATTAGTTACAGATTTAGCTACTGCTCTATTTATTCTTGCATTTGATTCACTAAGTTTTGTAATAATATCTAATACACTTTTATGTCTTAAAAGGGATTCATTAACAGTGTTTTGAAAATCATCAAAGATTATATCCTTCATCAGGTTCAACTCCTTATAAAGATTTAATAATATCATTATAGATTATTATAATTTTCATCGGTTTATTTTGTCAACAAAGGTAAAGTTAAAGTGAATATTATATTTATATGATAAATTAAAAATCAACTTTTTTATAGGGGGATATATCTGTTAAATATTAGTTGTTTTTTAATAAATAATTATTAATTATTTTTGATGATATTGAAAATTAATAATTATTAATATATATTAGATATAAATAGGATTGAAAACATGAATATTTGTTAAGAATTAAAAGAGGAGGTGAAGATATGCTAAATAAAATATTAAAGTATCTTTTTACAATAGTGGGTATAGTGTTAGGATACCTAATAGGAAAAACAGTAATAGCCACTAGCTACTTTAGAAGATTAAATTATTTTAATGGTAGTAGCGTCAAGAGTGTTTTATTTTTAATTTTATGTTCTTTGGTGTTTGGAATAATTTTATTTATTATGTCTCCTTGGATAAATTCCATATTAATAAAAGTTATGGATTATGTGGTAAGAAGTATTCAGAAATTACCTGCCAATGAGGTTCTATTTGGAACGATAGGAGCAATTTTAGGACTCATTATTTCGGCTTTATTTGTAAACTTATTAGCTCGTATTCCTGTTATAGGAATAATTTTAGCAGTAGTAGTGGCTGTACTTATGGCAAGTTTAGGTGCTAAAATCCTTATTAAGAGGAAAGAAGAAATTATGCTTCTATTTTCTAATATTAAGAAGACTTCTAATCCTAAGGAGAAGAAATCAAAGGGTTCTAGAGCAACACCTAAAGTTTTAGATACTTCTGTAATAATAGATGGGAGAATATTTGATATATGTCAAACAGGATTTATAGAAGGAACATTAGTTATTCCTAATTTTGTATTAGCAGAACTTAGACATATTGCAGATTCCTCAGATAATTTAAAGAGGAATAGAGGAAGAAGAGGATTAGATATATTAAATAAAATACAAAAAGAGTTAAAAGTAGATGTAGAAATTTCTGAAAAAGATTTTCCAGAGATAGCGGAAGTAGATAGTAAATTGCTTAAACTGGCTCAAGTTCTAAATGGAAAAGTTATAACTAATGACTATAATTTAAATAAGGTAGCAGAATTTCAAGGAGTTCCCGTATTGAACATAAATGAATTAGCTAATGCAGTAAAACCAGTAGTTTTGCCAGGGGAAGAAATGAATATACAAATAGTTAAGGATGGAAAAGAGGCTAATCAAGGAATAGCTTATTTTGATGATGGAACTATGATTGTAGTAGAAGGTGGTAAAAGGCATATAGGTGAGTTTGCAGATGTAATAGTAACGTCAGTATTACAAACTGCAGCAGGAAGAATGATATTTGCAAAAAGAAAAGAGGGCTAATATATGGGCAAAAATTGTGCTATTATAGTTGCAGCAGGAAAAGGTAAAAGAATGAAAACAAGTATCTGTAAGCAGTTTTTAAATTTACGTGAAAAACCTGTTTTATACTATACCCTACATACTTTTTCAAAGAGCGAATTAATTGATGAAATAATATTAGTAACTTTAGAAGATAAAATAGATTATTGCGTTAATAATATTATTGAAAAGTATGATATAAATAAGGTTACTCATGTTATTGCAGGAGGAAAAGAAAGACAAGATTCCGTTTATAGTGGTCTTAGAAAACTTCCTAAGGATTGTAATATAGTTTTAATACATGATGCCGCAAGGCCTTTTATAAGTGAGGATATTATAAATAATGGCATAAAATATGCTGAAATGTATGGAGCATGTACTTGTGGCGTGTCGCCTAAAGATACTATTAAAGTTAAGAATTCTAAAAATTTTTCATCACAAACTTTAAATAGAGAAGATTTATTTATAGTTCAAACACCACAATGTTTTAGATATGATATTATATTAGACTGCCATGAGAAACTAAGAAGGGATAATATAAAAGTTACGGATGATACTATGGTAGTTGAAAGGTACAATAATTCAGTTTATTTATATCAAGGAAGTTATGATAATATAAAAATTACAACGCCAGAAGATTTAATAATAGGAGAGAAAATATTAGATAATTTGGCTTAAAAAATAAACTCGCTCTAATCATAAGAGCGGGTTTGTTTTTTAGTTAACACATATGGATATATAAGGAATATTAAATATAAATTTATATAGTATACATTGAATAAAAACTTTATATAGTTTATTATAAAATTATAATTTATTGTAGATTGGAGATTTTAGTATGGAATTAAATTTACAAAAAATAAAACAGGCTCAAAAAAATATAGGTTCTGTGGTTAGAAAAACTCCCTTATTTTATTCAAGCACTTTTTCAAGAGAAACAGGATATGAAATATATTTAAAGTGTGAAAACAAGCAAAAAACCGGTGCTTTTAAATTAAGAGGAGCTTATAATAAAATAGTTTCATTATCTCAAGAAGAAAAACAAAATGGAGTAATAGCATCTTCAGCAGGAAACCATGCTCAAGGAGTAGCTTATGCAGCTACAGCTTTTGGAATCAAATCTACAATCGTAATGCCAAAAACTGCTCCTCAAGCAAAAGTTCAAGCAACCAAAGGATATGGTGCGGAGGTTGTTCAGTTTGGTGAAGTATATGATGAATGTTATAGTAAAGCTTTAGAAATACAAAAAGAAAGTGGAGCTACCTTTGTTCATCCATTTAATGATATAGATGTAATGGCTGGTCAAGGTACCATAGCTCTAGAAATATTAGAAGAATTACCTGATGCGGATGCTATTATAGTTCCTATAGGTGGAGGTGGACTTATAGCAGGAATAGCTACAGCGGCTAAGGCTATAAAACCAGATATAAAAATAATAGGGGTTCAGCCTTCAATTATAGCCTCTACTAAAGCATCCTTAAAAGAAGATAAAATTGTTACACTTCCAGGAGCAAAATCATTAGCTGATGGAATTTCAGTTAAAACTCCAGGAGATATTACTTTTGATTATATAAAAAAATATGTAGATGAAGTAGTTACAGTTTCAGAGGATGAAATAGCCTATGGTATATTCAAACTTATGGAAAAGAGTAAACTAATATCAGAGGGCGCGGGAGCTTCAACTGTAGCTGCATTATTAGCAGATAAGATAAAAATACCAGGAAAGAAGATAGTTTCTTTAATAAGTGGTGGAAACATAGATATTGCTATGATTTCTAAAATAATAGATAGAGAACTTATACTTCTTAGGAGAAGACTAAGGTTTACTGTAGAATTAAAAGATAAGGTTGGAGAGTTTGAAGACGTTATATCAAATATTGTTTCTATAGGTGCAAATATAGTTAAAGCAAGGCAAGAGAGTAACTGGAGTGAAAAGGGGTTAGATTTTGCTAATGTTATATTTGAGGTAGAGGTTCAAACAGAAGAACAAGGAGATATGTTATTGAAAGAATTAAAGAAAAAAGGTTATAATATACAAACTAACAATTGTTTATAATTTGCAGTAAGTTATGATATTAGGAGGTAGTTGAATGAAGGTATATAACACTTTAACCAATAGAAAGGAAGAATTTATTACTTTAGTTCCTGGAGAGGTTAAAATGTATGTTTGTGGACCAACAGTTTATAATTTTTTTCATATAGGAAATGCTAGAACTTTTGTTGTATTTGATACAGTAAGAAGATATTTAGAATATAGGGGATATAAAGTTAAATTTATTCAAAATTTTACAGATATTGATGACAAAATGATAAGAAAAGCTAATGAAGAAAATATTACTGTAAAACAATTAGGTGATAAATTTATACAAGAGTACTACAAAGATGCAGATAATTTAAATATAGAAAGAGCAACTAAGAATCCTAGAGCTACTGAATATATGAATCAAATAATAGAATTTGTAGATGAATTAATTAAAAAAGGATATGCATATGAAATAAATGGGGATGTGTATTTTCGTACTAAGAAATTTAAGGAATATGGTAAATTGTCAGGTCAAAATTTAGAAGAGTTACAAGCGGGAGCTAGAATAAATATAGATGAGCGTAAAGAAGATCCTATGGATTTTGCTATATGGAAAAATCAAAAACCAAGTGAACCTGCATGGGAAAGTCCTTGGGGAATGGGAAGACCGGGTTGGCATATAGAATGTTCATGCATGGCTTATAATTTACTTGGAGAAACTATAGATATTCATGCGGGTGGTTCAGATTTAGTTTTTCCACACCATGAAAATGAAGTAGCTCAAAGTGAAGCTAGAACAGGGAAACCTTTTGCCAATTATTGGTTGCATTCAGCTTTTGTAAATATAAATAACCAAAAGATGTCTAAATCATTAAATAATTTTTTCACGGCTAGGGAAATATTAGAAACATATGAACCAGATGTATTAAGGATGTTTATGCTTTCAGGACATTATAGAACTCAAATAAACTTTAGTATAGAACTTTTAGATTCAACTAAATCAGCAATAGATAGATTATATAATTCTATAAACAATTTAGAGAATTTATTAGAAGAAGTATCTTTAGATAACATTAAAGAAGAGGAAGAAGAATATAAAAAGCAATTAGATGCTTATAAAGAAAAGTATATAGAAAAGATGGATGACGATTTTAATACAGCAGACGCTATTTCAGTTATCTTTGATTTGATAAGGGATGTAAATACTAATATAACTGTGAACTCTTCAAAGCAAATAGTAAAATATGCCTTAGATTTAATAAGGGAATTAGGTTATCCACTAGGGATATTACAAAGATCTACTAAATCTAGTTTAGAAGAAGAGGTAGAAAAACTTATAGAAAAAAGACAACAAGCAAGAAAAGAAAAAAACTGGGCTTTAGCAGATAAAATAAGAGATGAATTAAAGGATAAAGGTATTGTATTAGAAGATACTCCACAAGGAGTTAGATGGAAAAAAGCTTAGTAAGTTATAAGATGTAATACAAACCTATATAGATTTGAATGGAGAATATTATGGAATTTGATTTATTTAAGGATAAGTTTACAGAAAGAGATGTTAAACAGTTAAATCCTTTAGTACTTGCGTTTATAGGCGATGCTGCCTATGAGATATTTATAAGAACCTTTATGGTAGATGGTAATAGAGAGATGAGTGTTCATAAATTACATGTAAAAGCTATACAGCATGTAAAAGCACATGGACAAAGTGAATATATAAAAAAAATAATGCCTACTTTAACAGAAGATGAAATGTACATTTTTAAAAGAGGAAGAAATGCAAAATCAGGTACTATTCCTAAAAATGCTGATGTACAGGAGTATAAATTTGCTACAGGATTTGAAGCACTTATAGGTTTTTTATATTTAACAAATCAGGTAGATAGATTAAATTATATATTAAATACAATAGTAAACTATAATAAAGGTGGGAAAAATAAGGAACATGAAAGTTAAATTATTAGAGTATACACCAAGTGCAGAAAAATTAATAGCATCTGCTGCTAAGTTATGCTATAGCTCTGTAGGAATAGATGATATTCAAAATAACTTAGATGAAGAAAAGACAGATAAATTTTTAAATATGCTTATGTCCTATGGTCATGAATCCCCTATAGAGCATGTTAGCTTTACTTTTGCTATAGAAGGGGTATCAAGAAGTTTAACACATCAATTGGTAAGGCATAGAATAGCTTCATATTCGCAGCAAAGCCAGAGATATGTAAAGCTTGATCAATTTGAGTATGTCATCCCAACAGCTATAGCAGAGGATGAAGAAGCTAAAAAAATATTTATAAAATCTATGGAAGAAAGCCAAGATACTTATAATAAAATATCTAGTAGATTAAAAGGTAAATATATTGAGCAAGGGATGAAGGAATCTGTTGCAGAAAAAAAGGCTATAGAAGATGCTAGATATGTTTTTCCTAATGCCTGTGCAAGTAAAATTATAGTTACTATGAATGCTAGAAGTTTAATGAATTTCTTCAGACACAGATGTTGTAATAGAGCACAATGGGAGATAAGAAACCTTGCGGATAAGATGTTAGATGAGGTTAAGGAAGTAGCTCCTATATTATTTAAATATAGCGGTCCACCTTGTTTAAATGGCTCTTGTCCAGAAGGAAAAATGTCCTGTGGTAAAGTAGTAGAAGTTAGGGAAAAGTATAATAATAAATAATTTATGTGTAGGGAGAGAAATTCATAATGAAAATGAGTAAAAACCAACAGGAGAGAAATAATATAAAAAATATTAGGGAAGACATAATAGAGGGAAGAAATGCAGTAATAGAAGCATTAAAGAAAAATAAGACTATAGAACAAATAATGATAACAAAGGGAAACATATCGGGATCAATAAATTTAATAATATCTTTAGCTAAAGAAAAGAAAATTGTTATAAAAGAAGTAGATAAGAAAAAGTTAGATAGTATTTCTGAAACGGGTGCTCATCAAGGAGTAATAGCATTTACTACTCCATACAAGTATTATTCTGTAGAAGATATATTAGAATTAGCAGAAAAAAAGCAAGAAGATCCTTTTATTTTAATACTAGATGAGATAGAGGATCCACATAATTTCGGATCTATATTAAGAACAGCTGAGGTACTAGGAGTGCATGGAGTTATAATACCTAAAAGAAGAAATGTAGGAGTTACTCCCACAGTATACAAAACTTCTGCAGGAGCAGCTGAACATATAAGAATAAGTAAAGTCACAAATATAAATCAGACAATCGAATATCTTAAAGAAAAAGGTATATGGGTATATGGTGCAGATATGGATGGAAAAGATTATTGCTTTAATGTAAATTTTTCAGGCTCATTAGCTTTAGTAATAGGAAGTGAAGGAAAAGGTATTTCCAAATTAACTAAGGATAAATGTGATTTATTAGTTAAAATACCTATGCTCGGAAATGTAACTTCTTTAAATGCTTCTGTTGCAGCAGGAATGCTTATGTATGAGATAGTAAAACAAAAAATAAAGAGTAGATAACTATGAAGCATGTATTTGTAGATGCTTATAATGTTATAAATAGTTGGGATAAATTAAAAAGGATAAAAGAATATAGTTTAGAAGCATCAAGACAGAAGCTTTTAGATATAATAAATAATTATGCATCATATAACCAATACTTAGTCTATGTTGTATTTGATGCTCATCAGATAGATGGAAGAGAGAATATAGACAAAATAAATAAAAATTTAATAGTGGTATTTACAAAAGAAGGAGAAACAGCAGATAGTTTCATAGAAAGACATGTAAATAATATTGGAAGAAAGATAGAAGTACTTGTGGTTACATCTGACTTATTAGAGCAGCAGTTAATATTCCAAAGGGGAGCTACTAGAATGTCTTCTTTGGAATTCTTTAATGAAGTAAAAAACATAGAAAAAAACATAGAAAGAAATATAGAAAAGCAGAATGTAAATAAAGGAAATAAGTTACATGATATGTTAGAAGAGGATCTATTAGAAAAATTGGAAAAAATAAGAAGAAGTCGTTAAACTACCTTGACTGAGCCATTAATTTTAATGTATAATCAAGTTATATGGTTATATTTATGATGGAGGGGATACCTTGGGAGATGAGGTTAGAGTTGAAAAGAAAGTTTCCTCCTTTGAAGAATGTGTAGATGAGGAAATAGTAATGGAAGCTAAATCCGGTAATTGGAGAGCACAGGAATTTCTTATAAGCAAATATGAAAATTTTGTGAAAGCTAAGGCTAAGTCCTATTTTTTAATTGGGGCAGACAAGGAAGATATATACCAAGAAGGCATGATAGGTTTATATAAGGCTATAAGAGACTTTAGACCAGATAAACTATCTTCTTTTAGAGCTTTTGCAGAACTTTGTGTTACTAGACAAATAATTACAGCTATAAAAACAGCCACTAGACAGAAACATATTCCACTTAATACTTATGTTTCTTTAAATAAACCTATATATGATGATGAATCTGATAGAACTTTATTAGATGTTTTATCAGAAGCTAAAGTAGCAGATCCAGAAGAACTAATTATAAGTAGAGAAAAATTAAATCATATACAAAATGAAATAGGAGAGGTATTGTCAGATTTAGAAATGGAAGTATTGATGTCCTATCTTGACGGTAAATCATATCAAGAAATTGCTTGCGATTTAGATCGTCGTGCAAAATCTATAGATAATGCATTGCAAAGAGTTAAAAGAAAGCTTGAAAAATGCTTGAATAATAAATGATTTACATATTGACAATAAAATGTGATTTTACTATAATTAATAATTGGTATATGATTAATACTGGCGAGAATAGTTCAGTGGCAGAACACTAGTTTCCCAAACTAGTTGTCGCGGGTTCAATTCCCGTTTCTCGCTCCAGATGTGTAGTGGAGTTGCCCATGTAGCTCAGTTGGCAGAGCGTCACCTTGGTAAGGTGGAGGTCACCGGTTCAATCCCGGTCATGGGCTCCAAAACTTAAGGAGTTACAACACACCAGGCAGGGTTTACTGCTATGAACGTAAGTACAATTTTAAAAATTATAATTTATAAAAGGAGGAACAAAAAATGTCAAAAGCAAAATATGAAAGAACAAAACCTCATGTAAATATAGGAACAATAGGACACGTAGACCATGGTAAGACAACATTAACAGCAGCTATTACAACAGTATTAGCAAAAGAGGGAAAGGCAGACGCAACAAAATACGACGAAATAGATAAAGCACCAGAAGAAAAAGAAAGAGGAATTACAATCAATACATCACACGTTGAGTATGAAACAGAAAACAGACACTATGCTCACGTTGACTGCCCAGGACACGCAGACTATGTAAAGAACATGATCACAGGAGCAGCACAAATGGATGGAGCTATCTTAGTTGTATCAGCAGCAGATGGTCCAATGCCACAAACAAGAGAACATATACTACTAGCATCAAGAGTTGGTGTACAATACATAGTAGTATTCTTAAATAAAGCAGACCAAGTAGATGATCCAGAACTAATCGAATTAGTTGAAATGGAAGTAAGAGAATTATTAAATGAATATGGATTCCCAGGAGACGATACACCAATCGTAGTAGGATCAGCATTAGAAGTACTAGAAAACTCAGACAATGAAGAAAAAACAAAATGCATACATGAATTAATGGAAGCAGTAGATAGCTATATACCAACTCCAGAAAGAGCAACAGATCAACCATTCTTAATGCCAGTAGAAGATATCTTCACAATAACAGGAAGAGGAACAGTTGCAACAGGAAGAGTTGAAAGAGGAACATTACATACTGGAGATGAGTTAGAAATCATAGGATTAAAACAAGAAGTAGCAAAAACAGTATGTACAGGAATCGAAATGTTCAGAAAGATATTAGAAGAAGCAATGGCAGGAGATAACATCGGAGCATTATTAAGAGGTGTTCAAAGAGATGATATCGAAAGAGGTCAAGTACTTGCAAAACCAGGTTCAATAACACCACATAAGAAATTTGTAGGTCAAGTATACGTACTAAAGAAAGAAGAAGGTGGAAGACATACTCCATTCTTTAATGGATATAGACCACAATTCTACTTTAGAACAACAGACGTTACAGGATCAATCAACTTACCAGAAGGAATAGAAATGGTAATGCCTGGAGACCACATAGATATGACAGTTGAATTAATAACACCAGTAGCAATGCACGAAAACCTAAGATTCGCTATCAGAGAAGGTGGAAGAACAGTAGGTTCAGGAGTTGTTACTAGCATAATTGAATAATTAGTAATATTAAGGGACTGGGTTTCTAGACCTAGTCCTTTTAAGAATAATAAATATGTAATTTCATTACATAAAGTGTAATATATAAAAGGTTAAATACATTGACAGATACTTTAACTTATGATAAAGTATCTAAGTAATGCAAATTTTTAAAAAAGTATAATATAGATAAATAGAAACTTTCACATAAAGGTTATGTACTAGGAGGTGTAGATAGTGAGAGTAAAGGTAACACTAGCTTGTACAGATTGTAAACAAAGAAATTATCACACAATGAAGAATAAGAAAAACGATCCAGATAGATTAGAAATGAATAAATATTGCCCACATTGCCATAAACATACAGCTCATAAAGAAACAAAATAATTTATATATTTAATCAAAGTATAGCCTTTATAAAACTTTAGGGATGTGAAAAAAATGGGTGCTAATAGCAAAATACAAAGCTCTAATAACAAAGGTATAATTGGTTTCTTTAAAGAAATAAGATTAGAGCTAAAAAGAATGACTTGGGCTCCTAAAAAGGATGTAAAAAAGGCTGCAATTACTGTAATGACATTTTGTATAATATTTATGGTACTTGTAGGAGCGTTTGATTATATATTTAGTAGCTTGTTTAAGTTTATTTTTAGTCTATAAACAAGTATAAAGGAGGGAAGCAGGGATATGCTAATCCCTAGCGCTTATGGCAGAAGAGAAAGCTAAGTGGTATGTGGTTCACACATATTCAGGTTATGAAAATAAGGTAAAAGTAAACCTTCAAAAAACTGTAGATAATAGAAACTTGCACGATTGGATTCATGATATTCAAGTTCCCATGGAAGAGCAAGTTGAAATGAAGGACGGTAAAAAGAAGATTACTTTGAAGAAAACATTTCCAGGATATGTATTAGTAAAAATGGTAATGACTGATGATTCATGGTACATAGTGAGAAATACTAGGGGAGTAACTGGTTTTGTTGGACCAGGATCAAAACCTGTCCCTCTTACTGAAGAAGAAGTATCGTCTATGGGAATAAAAGAAAAACAGGTAAAACCTGATTTAGAAGTGGGGGAAAATGTAAAGGTAGTTTTAGGCCCACTTGAAGGATTCCCAGCTCTTATACAAGAGATAAATGTAGAAAAAGGAAAGATAAAAGCTTTAGTTAACATGTTTGGCAGGGAAACTCCTGTTGAACTTGATTTTAATCAGATAGAAAAACTTGATTAGTTATTAGGACTATGTCTTAATAACGTGGGAGGATTTTAATCCGTATAACCACATAGAGGAGGTGTAAAATATGGCTAAAAAAGTAGTAGGAATGATAAAACTTCAACTTGCAGCAGGAAAGGCGAGTCCAGCACCACCAGTAGGTCCAGCATTAGGACAACACGGTGTAAACATCATGGGATTCTGTAAAGAATTCAATGCTAAGACTGCTAATCAAGCTGGATTAATAATTCCAGTTGTTATCACAGTATATCAAGACAGATCATTTAGTTTTGTACTAAAGACTCCTCCAGCAGCAGTTCTATTAAAGAAAGCAGCTGGTATAGAAAGCGGATCTGGTGTTCCTAACAAAGATAAAGTTGCTAAGGTAACAAAAGCTCAGATAAAAGAAATAGCTGAAACAAAGATGCCTGACTTAAATGCAGGATCAGTTGAAACAGCTATGAGCATGATTGAAGGAACAGCTAGAAGCATGGGTATAACTGTAGAAGAATAATTTTCAACGAAAATAGTGGGAGGTATATACCGTTAATACCACGGAGGAGGAAAGAACATGGGAAAGAAATATAATGAAAGTGCAAAATTAGTTGATAAGAATGCATTATACACTTCACAAGAAGCATTAGAACTTGCAACAAAAACATCAAAAGCTAAATTTGATGAAACTATTGAATTAGCTGTTAGACTTGGAGTAGATCCAAGACACGCTGATCAACAAGTTAGAGGAGCAGTTGTACTTCCTCATGGAACTGGTAAAAAGGTAAGAGTTTTAGTTTTTGCCAGAGGAGATAAAGCTACTGAAGCTCAAGAAGCAGGTGCTGATTATGTTGGTGCAGAAGAATTGGTACAAAAGATTCAAAAAGAAAACTGGTTTGATTTCGACGTTGTTGTTGCTACACCAGATATGATGGGGGTAGTAGGAAGAATAGGTAGAATATTAGGACCTAAGGGATTAATGCCAAATCCAAAGTCTGGTACAGTTACATTTGATGTAGCTAAGGCTATAGCAGACATAAAAGCTGGTAAAGTTGAATATAGAGTAGATAAGACATCTATAATTCACGTTCCAATTGGAAAGGCTTCTTTTGGAGAAGAGAAATTATTAACTAACTTCCGTACTTTAATGGAAGCAGTTATAAAAGCTAAACCAGCAGCAGCAAAAGGTCAATATGTTAAATCTGTAGTTGTATCAAGCACTATGGGACCTGGAATAAAAGTAAATCCAACTAAAGTATTAGAATAATTATTGACATATTAAATAATAATTGATATACTTATAATAGTTGTGAAATTGAATATATCTCCGTAGACAGTGGGTGCTACAAAGCGTAATAGTGAAAACTAGCCTACTTAGGAGTCCGATATAAAATGAATTTATTGGGCCTTTCTGTTCTACGGAGAGGCCCTTTTAGATTATAATCACGTTTTAACTGTGAGGAGGTGGACACACAGTGGCAAATAACAGACAATTAAAAGAAGCTAAAGTTCAAGAAATACAAGAAAAAATGGAAAAAGCTACATCAATAATTATTTCTAAGTATCAAGGATTAACAGTAGAAGAAGATACTAAGCTTAGAAAAGATTTAAGAGAAGCAGGTGTTGAATATAAAGTATATAAGAATACTTTAGTAACATTAGCTGCTAAAAACCTAGGTTATGATGAAGGTTACTTAGAATTATTACAAGGACCTGTTTCAATAGCTTTTGGTTATGAAGATGTAACTATTCCAGCTAGAGTACTTAATGACTTTGCGAAGACAAACAAGAAGTTAGAATTAAAAGGTGGATTAATTAACGGAAACTTATGTGATGTAGAAAAGGTTAAAAAAATCGCATCAATCCCACCAAGAGACGTACTTATTGCAAAATTACTTGGAAGCTTCAAAGCTCCAGTATCAAATTTTGCTTACTTAATTAGCGCTATTAAGGATAAGAAAGAATCAGAAGAAGCTTAATAGTAAAATACAAAAGTAATGAATATAAAATTTGGAGGTGCCTAAATAATGAAAAAAGAAGAAATCATTCAAGCTATAAAAGAAATGACTGTTTTAGAATTAAACGAATTAGTTGAAGCATGTGAAGAAGAATTTGGAGTAAGCGCTGCAGCACCAGTAGCTGTAGCAGGAGCAGCTGGAGCAGCTGGCGGAGCAGCTGAAGAAAAGAACGAATTTGACGTAGTATTAGCTGATGCAGGATCACAAAAAATCAAAGTTATCAAAGTTGTTAGAGAAATAACTGGACTTGGATTAAAAGAAGCTAAAGCATTAGTTGATGGAGCTCCAAAAACATTAAAAGAAGCTGTAGCTAAAGATGAAGCTGAAGCTATGAAAGCTAAGATCGAAGAAGTAGGAGCAAAAGTAGAATTAAAATAATAGTTAAGCTATTACATACGGGCACTTTAAAGTGCCCTTTTTAATATTATAAAAGATATTGACAACTGCATAATATTATGGTAACATAATAAATTGCATTGATTAATTTATGACATATATATTAAATGTATTTTTATGAATTAATTACATTAAAATGGTTATACTAATTTGATAATAATGTAATCAAATCCAAAAACACCATATAAAGATTATTTTAGAAAGTGTTTTTGGTTATTTTAGTTTATACAAGGGGTGAAATTTTATGGTACATCCTGTCCAAGTTGGCAAAAGAACACGTATGAGCTTTTCTAGAATTAAAGAATTTGCTCAGATGCCGAACTTAATTGAAGTTCAATTAGATTCTTATGATTGGTTTCTAAAAGAAGGACTTCAAGAAGTATTTGACGATATTAATCCTATACAAGATTATACAGGTAATCTAAATTTAGAATTTGTAGGATACAAATTAGACCTAGATAATATCAAATATTCTGTTGAAGAGTGCAAGGAAAGAGATTCTACCTATGCAGCGCCTTTAAAGGTAAAAGTTAGATTACTAAACAAAGAAACTGGAGAGGTAAAAGAACAAGAAGTGTTTATGGGGGATTTCCCTCTTATGACAGAACAAGGAACTTTTATAATTAACGGAGCGGAAAGAGTTATTGTAAGCCAGCTTGTTAGATCTCCAGGGGTATACTATAACATGTCAGTAGATAAAACTGGAAACAAGTTGTTTTCATCTACGGTTATACCTAATAGAGGAGCTTGGTTAGAGTATGAAACAGACTCTAACAATATTATCTATGTAAGAATAGATAAAACAAGAAAATTACCTATTACAATACTTGCTAGAGCATTAGGCTATGGTACTGATGCAGAAATTATAGAGTTTTTCGGAGAAGATGAAAGACTAAAAGCTACAATAGAAAAAGATAATACAAAGACTAGAGAAGAAGCTTTACTAGAAATATATAAGAGGTTAAGACCAGGTGAACCTCCTACAGTTGATAGTGCAGAGTCTCTTATAGAATCATTATTCTTTGATGCTAAGAGATATGATTTATCACGAGTTGGAAGATATAAGTTTAACAAAAAGCTAGCAATTCAATTAAGAATAGCAAATCAAATAGCAGATCAAGACATAGTTAATCCTCAGACAGGAGAAATCTTAATAGAAAAAGGACAACGAATAGACAGAGATAAAGCACTAGAAATACAAAACTCTGGTATAAACGAGGTTTATATAAGAATAGATGATAAAATAGTAAAAATAATAGGTAATAATTTTGTAGACATACATAATTTTATTGACTTTGATATAAGTGATTTAAACATTAAAGAAAATGTATTTTATCCTGTATTAAAAGAAATACTAGATAATTACTCAGATGAAGAAAGTATAAGGGATCAAATAAAAAATAATATGCATAGATTAATTCCAAAACATATTATAAGAGATGATATTTATGCAACAATTAATTATGAGATAGGATTAGCCTATGCAATTGGGTATATAGATGACATAGATCACTTAGGAAATAGAAGATTAAGATCTGTAGGAGAATTATTACAAAATCAATTTAGAATTGGTTTATCGAGAATGGAAAGAGTAGTCAAGGAAAGAATGACTATACAGGATCAAGAAGTAATAACTCCACAAGCTTTAATAAATATTAGACCAGTAGCAGCAGCTATAAAAGAATTCTTTGGAAGTTCTCAGTTATCACAATTTATGGATCAAACAAATCCTTTATCAGAATTAACTCATAAGAGAAGATTATCTGCTTTAGGACCAGGAGGACTTTCAAGAGAAAGAGCTGGATTTGAAGTTAGAGACGTTCACCATTCACATTATGGAAGAATGTGTCCTATAGAAACTCCAGAAGGACCTAATATAGGACTTATAAACTCTTTAGCAACTTATGCTAAAGTGAATGAATATGGTTTTATAGAAACACCATATAGAAGGATAGACTCTAAAAACAAGAGAGCTACTAACGAAATTGTATATATGACAGCTGATGAAGAAGATCAATATGTAATCGCTAGATCAGATGAACCAATAGATGAAGATGGATATTTTCTTGATGATAAAGTAACAGTAAGAGCTAAAGAAGAAGTTTTAGTTGCACCAGTAAGCGAAGTTGAGTATATGGACGTATCACCAAGACAGTTAGTATCTGTTGCTACAGCTATGATTCCATTCCTTGAAAATGATGATGCCAGCCGTGCACTTATGGGATCAAACATGCAACGTCAAGCAGTTCCATTATTAAAACCACAAGCACCTATAGTTGGTACAGGAATAGAATTCAAAGCAGCTATAGACTCAGGAGTTCTTCCTAAAGCTAAAAATGCGGGAGAAGTAGTTTATGTATCAGCTGATGAGGTTAGAGTAAAAAGAGATAACGATGGTGGAATAGATAAATATAAGTTATTGAAGTTTAAAAGATCTAACCAAGGTACATGTATCAATCAAAGACCTATAGTGCTTAAGGGTGAAAAGGTTGAAAAAGGTTCATTGTTAGCAGACGGACCATCCACTGACTTAGGAGAAATAGCTTTAGGTAAAAATATTCTTATGGGCTTTATAACTTGGGAAGGATATAACTACGAGGACGCTATGTTAATATCTGAACAGTTAGTAAGGGATGATGTATTTACATCAATACATATAGAAGAATATGAAGCTGAAGCTAGGGATACAAAACTAGGACCAGAAGAAATAACTAGAGATATACCAAATGTAGGTGAAGAAGCTCTTAAGGATATAGACGAAAGAGGAATAATAAGAATCGGAGCAGAAGTTAGAGCAGGGGATATATTAGTAGGTAAAGTGACTCCTAAGGGAGAAACAGAGTTAACTGCAGAAGAAAGATTACTTAGAGCTATATTTGGAGAGAAAGCTAGAGAAGTTAGAGATACTTCTTTAAGAGTTCCACATGGAGAAGCAGGAATAATAGTAGACGTTAAGATATTTACAAGAGAAAATGGGGATGAACTTCCACCAGGTGTAAATAAATTAGTAAGGTGCTATATAGCTCAAAAAAGAAAAATATCTGTAGGAGATAAGATGGCCGGAAGACATGGTAATAAGGGTGTTATATCAAGAGTGTTACCAGAAGAAGATATGCCATTTTTACCAGATGGAAGACCACTTCAAATATGCTTAAATCCATTAGGTGTACCTTCTCGTATGAATATCGGTCAGGTTTTAGAAGTTCACTTAGGATTAGCAGCTAGCAAATTAGGCTGGCATGTAGCAACTCCAGTATTTGATGGTGCCACTGAATATGATATAGTGGATTGCTTAAAAGATGCTGGATATTCAGACGATGGAAAGACAGTATTATATGATGGAAGAACTGGTGAACCATTTGATAATAGAGTAACTGTTGGATACATGTATATATTAAAACTTGCTCATCTAGTCGATGACAAAATACATGCTAGATCAACTGGTCCATATTCACTAGTAACTCAACAACCACTTGGAGGTAAGGCTCAATTTGGAGGACAGAGATTTGGTGAAATGGAAGTTTGGGCATTAGAAGCATATGGAGCTGCCCACACTCTTCAAGAAATATTAACAGTTAAATCCGATGATGTGGTAGGAAGGGTAAAAACTTATGAAGCAATAGTTAAAGGTGAGAATATACCTGAACCTGGAGTACCAGAATCATTTAAAGTTTTAATAAAAGAATTACAAGCGTTATGTCTTGATGTAAAAGTATTGAATGATGATAATCAAGAAATAAAACTAAAAGAGTCTGTAGAAGATGATATAGATGAATTAGATGTAAATATAGAAGGCAACGAAGCTGAAAATGAATCATCAGAAAAGCCACAAAAAGATGACTATCAAAAAGAAGATGATGAATTAAAAGAGGACGAAGAAGAACCAGAAGTTGACTTAGATTTATCTTTAGATGATTTAGAATTAGATGATTTTAGTGATGAACACTAATTTGAAGGGAGGACTTACCCTTGTTTGAATTAAATAATTTTGATGCACTACAAATAGGATTGGCTTCACCTGAAAAAATAAGGGAATGGTCAAGGGGTGAAGTAAAAAAGCCTGAAACCATTAATTATAGAACCCTAAAACCAGAAAGAGATGGATTATTTTGTGAAAGAATTTTCGGACCTATTAAGGACTGGGAATGTCATTGCGGAAAATATAAAAGAATAAGATACAAAGGTATAGTTTGTGATAGATGTGGAGTGGAAGTTACTAAGGCAAAGGTAAGACGTGAAAGAATGGGGCACATAGAACTTGCTGCCCCTGTATCCCACATATGGTATTTCAAAGGTATACCATCACGTATGGGATTAATACTTGATATGTCCCCAAGAGCTTTAGAGAAAGTACTTTATTTCGCTTCTTACATAGTTCTTGATCCTAAAGAAACACCTCTTTTAAAGAAACAATTATTAAGCGAAAAAGAATATAGAGAGAGTGTAGATAAGTATGGAGAAGGTAATTTTACAGCTGGAATGGGAGCTGAAGCTGTAAAAAAACTTTTAGAAGAAATAGATTTAAATAGAACTTCTGAAGAACTAAAAGAAGATTTAAAAACAAGTACAGGTCAAAAGAAAATAAGAATAATAAGAAGATTAGAGGTAGTAGAATCTTTTAGAAAATCAGGTAATAGGCCTGAGTGGATGATTATAGATGTCATACCGGTAATACCACCTGATTTGAGACCTATGGTTCAGTTAGATGGAGGAAGATTTGCAACTTCTGACTTAAATGATTTATATAGAAGAGTTATAAATAGAAACAATAGGTTAAAGAAACTATTGGATCTTGGTGCTCCTGATATCATTGTTAGAAATGAAAAGAGAATGCTTCAAGAAGCAGTAGATGCTCTTATAGATAATGGTAGAAGAGGAAGACCTGTAACAGGTCCTGGAAATAGACCTCTTAAATCTTTATCTGATATGCTTAAAGGTAAGCAAGGAAGATTTAGACAAAACCTTCTAGGAAAACGTGTTGACTATTCAGGACGTTCGGTTATAGTTGTTGGACCAGAATTAAAAATGTATCAATGCGGTTTACCAAAAGAAATGGCACTTGAATTATTCAAACCATTTGTTATGAAGAAATTAGTTCAAAATGCTTTAGCTCATAATATAAAGAGTGCTAAGAGAATGGTTGAAAGAGTTCAACCGCAAGTATGGGATGTATTAGAAGAAGTTATATTAGATCATCCTGTATTATTAAACCGTGCACCTACTCTTCATAGATTAGGAATTCAAGCCTTCCAACCAGTATTGGTAGAAGGAAGAGCTATAAAGCTTCATCCTTTAGTATGTACAGCATACAATGCGGACTTCGATGGAGACCAAATGGCTGTCCATGTTCCATTATCTGTAGAAGCTCAGTCAGAAGCAAGATTTTTAATGTTAGCAGCGCATAACATATTAAAACCTTCAGATGGTAAGCCAGTAGTAGTTCCTACACAAGATATGGTATTAGGATCTTACTACTTGACTATAGATAAAGATGGTGTTAAGGGTGAAGGAAAAGTATTCTCATCACCAGAAGAAGTAATTATGGCATATCAATTAAAAGAAGTTGATATACATGCTAAGATAAAGGTTAGATTAACAAGAGTAGTTAATGGAGAATTATGTACAGGAATAATTCAAGCTACTCCAGGAAAGATATTGTTTAATGAATCAATTCCTCAAGACTTAGGATACATTGATAGAAGTATACCAGAAAACAAATTAAAATTAGAAGTAGACTTCCTTGTAACTAAGAAAACTTTAGGTGGAATAATAAATAGATGTTATATGAAACATGGTGCGACAAAAACATCTGTAATGCTAGATAAGATAAAAGCAAAGGGATATCATTATTCAACTATTGGAGCTATAACTATTTCTACTTCAGACATGGTAGTTCCTAGCGCTAAGAGGGAATTGCTAGAAAAAACAGAAAAAGAAGTAGAAAAGATACAAAAGATATATAGAAGAGGATTCATATCAGAAGAAGAAAGATATGAAAAGGTAATAGACATGTGGACTAAGACTACAGAAGATGTAGCCAATGCCCTTATGGATAACCTTGATAAATTTAATCCAATTTATATGATGGCAGATTCAGGAGCCAGAGGTTCTAAGAGTCAAATTAAGCAATTAGCTGGTATGAGAGGACTTATGGCGAATCCGTCAGGTAAGATTATAGAATTACCAATAAAAGCATCATTTAGAGAAGGTCTTGATGTGTTAGAGTACTTCATATCAACTCATGGTGCTAGAAAAGGTAACGCAGATACAGCTTTAAAGACTGCAGATTCAGGTTACTTAACTAGAAGACTTGTAGATGTATCTCAAGATGTTATAGTAAGAGAAGAAGACTGTGGAACCCACGAGGGATTTGAAGTTATAGAAATAAAAGAAGGAAATGAAGTTATAGAATCTTTAGCAGAAAGACTTACAGGAAGATATTCTTTAGAGGATATTATAGATCCAAACACTGGAGAAGTAATAGTTCCTGGAGATACTTATATGGATGAAGACTTAGCTGAAAAAGTTGCAAAAACAGGAATTAAAAAGGTTAAGATAAGATCTGTATTTACTTGTAAATCTAAACATGGTGTTTGTGCTAAATGCTATGGTATGAATATGGCTACAGCTCAAAGAATTAACATCGGTGAAGCTGTAGGAATAATAGCAGCACAAAGTATAGGTGAACCTGGAACACAGCTTACAATGAGAACATTCCATACAGGTGGAGTTGCTGGATCAGATATTACTCAAGGTCTTCCAAGAGTTGAGGAATTATTTGAAGCAAGAAAGCCAAAGGGATTAGCTATTGTAAGTGAAGTATCTGGTACTGTAAGAATGGAAGAAACAAAGAAAAAGAGAACAATATTTGTAGTAACAGACTCAGGGGAAGAAGTATCCTATGATATACCATTTGGTTCTAGAATAAAAGTAAGCAATGGACAAAAGATTTCAGCTGGAGATGAAATAACAGAAGGTTCAGTAAATCCTCATGATATATTAAGAATAAAGGGAGTAGAAGGAGTTAAAAACTATCTACTATCAGAAGTACAAAAAGTTTATAGACTACAAGGTGTTGATATAAATGATAAACATCTAGAAGTAGTTGTAAGACAAATGACTAGGAAAGTTAAAATAGAAGATTCAGGTGATACAGAATTATTACCTGGAACTATGATAGACATATTTGATTTCCAAGAAGCTAATAGAGAAATCGAAGAAAAAGGTGGTAAGCCTGCAGAAGGTAGAATTACTTTACTAGGAATTACAAAAGCAGCCTTGGCTACAGAATCATTCTTATCAGCTGCATCATTCCAAGAAACAACAAGAGTTCTTACAGATGCTGCTATAAAGGGGAAAGTAGATCCATTATTAGGATTAAAGGAAAATGTAATTATTGGTAAATTAATACCTGCTGGAACAGGTATGACTAGATATAGATCTATAAAAATAAATACAGAAATTGAAGATAATGAAGAAGCTTCTATAGAAGCCGAAGAAATATAGAATTTATAAATTATTGACATTATAGATTCAAAATGATAAAATACATCTGTTATATTTTTTAATGGGAGCAAAGTTTTAATATTCTAAACTTTGTCTCCTTGTTAATAGATATTTTAGGGAGGAAGTCAATTATGATTGACAGACTTAAAGGTAATAAGGTTGTGGGAATAAAACAAACTATAAAAGCTATTAAAAATGGTACTGCTAAAGTTGTTTATATAGCAAATGACGCAAGTTATGATTTAATGGCCCCACTAAGGAAATTAGCAGATGAAAATTCCCTAGAAGTTATAGAAATTGACAGCATGAAAGAATTAGGCAAAATGTGTAGTATTGATGTAGGGGCAGCGATAGCAGCCTTACTAAAAGATTAAATATGTTATTAACTAGCCATTTTGGCATTTAATAAATTTTTATTTTATGCATTTAAAGAAGGAGGTGCACTCACATATGCCAACAATTAGCCAATTAGTAAGAAAAGGCAGAAAAACAGTATCATCAGCATCAGATTCACCAGCATTAAAGCAATGTCCTCAAAAGAGAGGAGTATGTACAGTTGTTAAAACTACAACTCCAAAGAAACCTAACTCAGCGTTAAGAAAAGTTGCCAGAGTTAGACTTACAAATGGATATGAAGTTACAGCTTATATTCCAGGTGTAGGACATAACTTACAAGAACATAGCGTTGTTCTTATAAGAGGAGGAAGAGTTAAAGACCTTCCAGGTGTTAGATACCATATAGTTAGAGGAGCTTTAGATGCAGCAGGTGTAGCTAACAGAATGCAATCTAGATCAAAATATGGTGCTAAGAAGCCAAAGCAAAAATAGTAAACTGTATTTGATATAATTTAGTTGGTATAAGCAGTGCTAGTCTTCAGCGTTTATATAGATTATTTGTATGTTTAGCAGAAGGTCCAGCACTTTACGATAAAATTATGTCGAGTACCTATGAACTTAATTCAATTGTTAAGGAGGGAAGAAAAGTGCCAAGAAAAGGACATATATCAAAGAGAGATGTATTACCAGATCCAGTGTACAATAGTAAAGTTGTTACAAAATTAATAAACAATCTAATGTTAGATGGTAAAAAGGGAGTAGCACAAAAAATATGCTATGGCGCATTTGAAATAATGGCTGAGAAGTCAGGAAAAGATGCTATGGAAGTTTTTGAAGAAGCTATGAACAACATAATGCCATTACTTGAGGTTAAAGCTAGAAGAATAGGTGGAGCTACATATCAAGTGCCAATGGAAGTTAGACCAGAAAGAAGGCAAACATTAGGAATTAGATGGGTATTAGCTGCGGCTAGAAAAAGAGGCGAAAGAAGTATGAAAGAAAGACTTTCATCAGAATTATTAGATGCAGCAAATAATACTGGTGCAGCAGTTAAGAAAAGAGAAGAAACACATAAAATGGCAGAAGCTAACAAAGCTTTCGCACATTACAGATACTAGTATAAAACTGTTTTGGCTTTGCCAAAACAGTTTTGTCAAATTAAATTTGAAAACGATAGGAGGAGTAAATCGTGGCTAACAAAGAGTATCCGTTGGCAAAATACCGTAATATAGGAATTATGGCCCATATAGATGCAGGAAAAACTACTGCTACTGAACGTATACTATTTTATACAGGAAAAACACATAAAATAGGAGAAACTCATGAAGGTGCCGCTACAATGGACTGGATGGCACAAGAACAAGAAAGAGGTATCACAATAACATCAGCAGCAACAACTTGTTTTTGGAAAGATCATCAAGTAAACATAATTGATACACCAGGACATGTAGACTTCACAGTTGAAGTTGAAAGATCATTAAGAGTTCTAGATGGAGCTGTAACAATACTAGATGCTAAAAGCGGTGTTGAACCTCAAACAGAAACAGTATGGAGACAGGCAGATAATTACAAAGTACCAAGAATGGTATTTATAAATAAAATGGATAAATTAGGAGCAGACTTCTTAATGTCTGTAAATACACTAAGAGATAGATTACATGCTAATGCAGTAGCTATTCAATTACCTATAGGAGCAGAAGATTCATTCTCAGGAATCATAGATCTTATTAAAAATGAAGCAATAATCTATGAAGATGATTTAGGAACTAAAATGGATGAAACTGAAATTCCAGATGATATGAAAGAACAAGCAGAAGAATATAGAACAATTTTATTAGAAGCTGTTTGTGAAACTGATGAAGAATTAATGATGAAATATTTAGAAGGTGAAGAAATAACAGCTGAAGAAATAAAGAAGGCTATGAGAAAAGCTGTTATAAGCAACGAAATAGTACCTGTACTTTGCGGTTCAGCTTATAAGAATAAGGGAGTTCAATTATTACTAGATTCTATAGTTGAATTCATGCCTTCACCATTAGATATTCCACCAGTTAATGGAACAAAAGTAAGCGACGGTGAAGAAATTACAAGACCAGCTGATGCATCAGCACCATTAGCAGCATTAGCATTTAAGATAGCTACAGACCCATTCATAGGTAAGTTAGCTTTCACAAGAGTTTATTCTGGTACTATGAACAGTGGTACTTATGTATTTAACTCAAACAAGGGTAAGAGAGAAAGAATAGGAAGACTTGTTAAGATGCATGCTAATCACAGAGAAGAAGTAGAACAACTAAAAGCAGGAGATTTAGGTGCTATAGTTGGTTTAAAAGATACTACTACAGGAGATACTCTTTGTGATGAAAATGATCCAGTAATTCTTGAAAATATGGAATTCCCAGAACCAGTTATTTCTGTAGCGATAGAACCTAAGACTAAAGCTGGTCAAGAAAAGATGGGTATAGCTTTAAGTAAATTAGCTGAAGAAGATCCAACATTCAAGACTTATACAGATCAAGAAACAGGTCAAACAATAATTTCTGGTATGGGAGAACTTCATCTTGAAATCATTGTTGATAGACTTAAGAGAGAATTTAAAGTTGAATGTAACGTAGGTCAACCACAAGTTGCTTACAAAGAGACTATAAGAAAGCCAGTTAAAGCTGAAGGTAAGTTCATTAGACAATCAGGTGGACGTGGACAATACGGACATTGTTGGATTGAAATGACTCCAACTGAAGGTGAATATGAATTTGAAAATGCTATCGTTGGTGGTGCTATACCAAGAGAATACATTCCAGCTATAGATAATGGAATTAAAGAAGCATCTGAAAGTGGTATAATCGCTGGATATCCAGTTATTAACTTCAAGGTTAAGTTAGTTGATGGATCATACCATGATGTTGACTCTTCAGAAATGGCATTTAAGATTGCAGGTTCTATGGCATTCAAGAATGCAATGAGCAAGGCGGATGCAGTATTATTAGAGCCTTCAATGAAGGTAGAAGTAGTTGTGCCAGAAGAATATATGGGAGATGTAATTGGAGATATTAACTCAAGAAGAGGTAGAATAGAAGGAATGACTCCAAGAGCAGGTGCAGAAGTAATAAGAGCTTTCGTACCACTTTCTGAAATGTTTGGATATGCTACTACTTTAAGATCTAAGACTCAAGGTAGAGGAAACTACGTAATGCAATTTGACCATTACGAAGAAGTTCCAAAGAGTATACAAGATAAAATTATTGGTAATAAATAAAATTAATTATAATAGAAACTTAATAAAAGGAGGAACAAAAAATGTCAAAAGCAAAATATGAAAGAACAAAACCTCATGTAAATATAGGAACAATAGGACACGTAGACCATGGTAAGACAACATTAACAGCAGCTATTACAACAGTATTAGCAAAAGAGGGAAAGGCAGACGCAACAAAATACGACGAAATAGATAAAGCACCAGAAGAAAAAGAAAGAGGAATTACAATCAATACATCACACGTTGAGTATGAAACAGAAAACAGACACTATGCTCACGTTGACTGCCCAGGACACGCAGACTATGTAAAGAACATGATCACAGGAGCAGCACAAATGGATGGAGCTATCTTAGTTGTATCAGCAGCAGATGGTCCAATGCCACAAACAAGAGAACATATACTACTAGCATCAAGAGTTGGTGTACAATACATAGTAGTATTCTTAAATAAAGCAGACCAAGTAGATGATCCAGAACTAATCGAATTAGTTGAAATGGAAGTAAGAGAATTATTAAATGAATATGGATTCCCAGGAGACGATACACCAATCGTAGTAGGATCAGCATTAGAAGTACTAGAAAACTCAGACAATGAAGAAAAAACAAAATGCATACATGAATTAATGGAAGCAGTAGATAGCTATATACCAACTCCAGAAAGAGCAACAGATCAACCATTCTTAATGCCAGTAGAAGATATCTTCACAATAACAGGAAGAGGAACAGTTGCAACAGGAAGAGTTGAAAGAGGAACATTACATACTGGAGATGAGTTAGAAATCATAGGATTAAAACAAGAAGTAGCAAAAACAGTATGTACAGGAATCGAAATGTTCAGAAAGATATTAGAAGAAGCAATGGCAGGAGATAACATCGGAGCATTATTAAGAGGTGTTCAAAGAGATGATATCGAAAGAGGTCAAGTACTTGCAAAACCAGGTTCAATAACACCACATAAGAAATTTGTAGGTCAAGTATACGTACTAAAGAAAGAAGAAGGTGGAAGACATACTCCATTCTTTAATGGATATAGACCACAATTCTACTTTAGAACAACAGACGTTACAGGATCAATCAACTTACCAGAAGGAATAGAAATGGTAATGCCTGGAGACCACATAGATATGACAGTTGAATTAATAACACCAGTAGCAATGCACGAAAACCTAAGATTCGCTATCAGAGAAGGTGGAAGAACAGTAGGTTCAGGAGTTGTTACTAGCATAATTGAATAATTAAATTAATTTTAATTATAATTATGTATTAGAAAATAAAAGGAAAGAGGGCCCTCTTTCCTTTTATTAATATAAAATAAGCACATTTTATAAAAATACTTGTCAAAATAAAAAAAATAGTGTATACTATAGAAGTTGTAATGTAATAACAGCGATGACTCAAGAGGTTGCCGAACTTACGGGAAATTCTTGAAGGAGTATGTCGAGGTCATGAACCTGGCGACGGTTATTCTATAGGGTACCTTGTGTTAAGTAAAACATGCAACACCCGGAACAGTTTATAGAATATTTCCGCTGTTGTGCGTAAGAAGTGAAACGTACAAGAAAAGGAGGGAACAGAAATGGCAAAACAAAAAATAAGAATAAGATTAAAAGCATTTGATCACAGTATATTAGATCAATCAGCTTTAAAAATTGTTGAAACTGCTAAATCAACAGGAGCTAAAGTAGCAGGTCCAGTACCTCTACCAACAGAAAAAGATATAGTTACAATTTTAAGAGCTCCACATAAGTATAAAGATTCAAGAGAGCAGTTTGAAATAAGAACTCATAAAAGACTAATAGATATAATTAGTCCATCACCTAAAACAGTTGATGCTTTAATGAGATTAGATCTACCAGCAGGAGTAGATATAGAAATAAAACTTTAATTAAAAGTAATAGAGTAGCTATTACGAACTATTATGATTGCAGAAATAATGTGATCCGCTAATATGTTGAGGAGGTGCAAAGATGAAAAAAGCTATATTAGGAAGAAAGCTTGGTATGACTCAAATATTTGACGAAAGTGGAAAAGTTATACCAGTAACTGTAATAGAAGCAGGTCCATGTGTAGTAACTCAAAAGAAAACAGTAGAAAAAGATGGATATGAAGCAATCCAAGTTGGATTTGAAGATATAAGAGAAAAATTAGTTAATAAGCCAAAGAAAGGCCACTTTGCAAAATCAGGTGTTGCAATAAAGAGAGTTCTAAGAGAATTCAGATTAGAAGATTGTAACGAATTAGAAGTTGGTCAAGAAATCAAAGCTGACGTATTTGCAGCAGGAGAAAGAGTAGATATATCAGGAGTTTCTAAAGGTAAGGGATTCCAAGGTACAATAAAGAGATGGAATGCACATAGAGGACCAATGTCTCACGGTTCTAAATTCCATAGAGCAGTTGGTTCAATGGGAGGATCATCAGATCCATCTAGAACATTTAAAAACAAGAGAATGCCTGGACATATGGGTAATGTTAATACAACTGTCCTAAATCTTGAAGTAGTAAAGATAGTTCCAGAGAAGAACCTTATATTAATAAAAGGTGGAGTACCTGGTCCAAATAAAGGTTTAGTACAAATAAGAAATACTGTGAAAGCTTAATTTTTGTAGAAAGGAGGATGCAGAATGCCTAAGGTAGATTTATTTAACCAAAACGGAGAAAAAGTTGGAGATTTACAATTAGCAGATAGCGTATTTGGTGTAGAAGTTAATACATATGCTATGCATCAAGTAGTAAAAGCTTTGCTAGCAAATAAAAGACAAGGAACTCAATCAGCTAAAACAAGAGCTGAGGTTGCAGGAGGCGGAATTAAGCCTTGGAGACAAAAAGGAACAGGTAGAGCAAGACAAGGTTCAATAAGAGCACCTCAATGGATACATGGTGGTGTTGTTTTTGCTCCAAAGCCAAGAGACTTTAGAGTATCAGTTCCAAAATCAATGAGAAGGGTAGCTATGAAATCAGCATTAACTGAAAAAGTTAATGAAGGTTCAATGGTAGTTGTTGATGCTATAAATTTAGAAGCACCAAAAACTAGAGAAATTGTAAAAATGCTTAATGCATTCGAAGCAAAGAAAACATTAATAGTTACTGGAAATGTTGAACAAAATGTTTATAAATCAGCAAGAAATATTGAAGGGGTAGAAGTAATTCCTGCTAATAACATCAATGTATATGATTTATTAAAATATAACAAAGTTGTTATTACTAAGGATGCTGTATCCAAGATTGAGGAGGTGTATGCATAATGAAGCTAACTAATAATTATGACATAATAAGAAGACCTCTTATTACAGAAAAATCTATGGCTTCAATGGGTGAAAAGAAGTACACCTTTATAGTTGATATACACGCTAATAAATCACAAATAAAGAGAGCTGTTGAATCAATATTCGATGTTAAAGTAGAAGATGTTAAGACAGCAAGAATATCTGGTAAGACTAAGAGAGTGGGAGTCCACATAGGAAAGAGACCAGATTACAAAAAGGCTATAATTAAATTAAGCGATGATAGCAAAACAATAGAGTTCTTTGAAGGACTATAAAAGTAATAAAGCAGTTATTGGTTAGAAGGCCAGATAAGCTAACGGAGGAGGGAAACACATGGCTATTAGAGGTTTTAAACCAACCACACCTTCAAGAAGAGAAATGACTATGAGTACATTTGAAGAAATAACAACAAGTGTACCAGAAAAATCACTTCTTGTAAGCTTAAAAAAGAGTGGTGGTAGAAACGCAAATGGTAAAATAACAGTTCGCCATATTGGTGGTGGAGCTAAGAGAAAATATAGATTAATTGACTTCAAGAGAAATAAAGATGGTATTCCAGCAAAAGTTGCTACTATAGAATACGATCCAAACAGAACAGCTTTTATAGCACTTGTTGTATATGCAGATGGTGAAAAGAGATACATAATAGCACCAAATGGATTAAAAGTAGGAAATACAATAGTATCAGGAGCAGATGCTGACATAAAAGTTGGAAACTGTTTACCAATAAAGAATATACCAGTAGGTTCAATTATTCATAATATTGAGTTAGCACCAGGAAAAGGCGCTCAATTAGTTAGATCAGCTGGTAATTCAGCTCAACTTATGGCTAAAGAAGGAAAATACGCTCAAGTAAGATTACCAAGTGGAGAAGTTAGATATATAAGAGTAGAATGTAGAGCTACTTTAGGTGTTATATCTAACCAAACAAACGATATTGTTAATATCGGAAAAGCTGGTAGAAAGAGACACATGGGTGTAAGACCTACAGTAAGAGGTTCTGTCATGAACCCTAACGATCACCCTCACGGTGGTGGTGAAGGTAAGTGTCCAGTAGGACTTCCAGGTCCAGTGACTCCATGGGGTAAACCAGCACTTGGATACAAAACAAGAAAGAACAAGAAATACTCAGACAGATTTATTGTTAAGAGAAGAAATTCTAAATAGTTTGAAGAGAATATCAATATTCTCTTCAAATTATTAATCTATGATTTCCGAAGGGAGGCAAATATTTTGAGTAGATCAGTTAAAAAAGGACCATATATACAAGAAGTACTTTTAAAGAGAATAAATGAAATGAACAAACAAGGCGAGAAGAAAGTTATAAAAACTTGGTCAAGAAGTTCAACAATATTCCCACAAATGATCGGCCATACTATTGCTGTTCATGATGGAAGAAAGCATGTTCCAGTATATATAACTGAAGATATGGTAGGTCACAAATTAGGAGAATTTGTTCTTACTAGAACTTATAAGGGACACATAAAATCAGAAAAATCATCTCGTGTAAGATAAGCTGGAAGGAGGTAACGTTCAATGGAAGCTAAATCTATAGTTAGATATGTTAGAATGTCTCCAAGAAAGATTGGAGTTGTTCTTGACTTAGTAAGAGGTAAGGATGTAAATGAAGCATTTGCAATACTTAAATATACTCCAAAAGATGCAGCAGAAGTAGTTTACAAGGCTTTAAAGTCAGCTGTAGCTAATGCTGAGAATAACTTAAACTTAGATGCTAATAGTTTATATATATCAGAAGTATATGCTTGTCAAGGACCAACATTAAAGAGATATCAACCACATGCTCAAGGTAGAGCTTTTGGAATAAAAAAGAGAAGTAGTCATTTAACTTTAGTTGTAAAAGAAAGAGTCTAAGAAGAGGAGGGAATTCGATGGGTCAAAAAGTACATCCACACGGACTAAGAGTTGGTGTAATTAAGGATTGGGATGCTAAATGGTACGCTGATAAGAAAAATTTTGCAGATAACTTAATAGAAGATCACAAAATAAGAAAATTTGTTAAAAGAAATTCTTATGCAGCAGGTATATCTAAAATAGAGATAGAAAGAGCGGCAAAAAGAATAAAATTAAACATATATACTGCTAAGCCAGGAATGGTAATAGGAAAAGGCGGTCAAGGAATAGAAGCTTTAAAAAATAGCTTAAAAAACATTATTTCTAATAAAAATATATTAATAAACATTGTAGAAGTTAAAAATCCAGAAACAGATGCTCAATTAGTAGCTGAAAATATAGCTCAACAACTTGAAAAGAGAATATCTTTTAGAAGAGCTATGAAACAATCAATACAAAGAGCAATGAGAACTGGAGTTAAAGGTATAAAAACAACTTGTTCAGGAAGACTTGGTGGTGCTGAAATAGCAAGAGCAGAAGAATACCATGAAGGAACAATTCCACTACAAACATTAAGAGCTGATATAGATTATGGATTTGCAGAAGCTGATACTACTTATGGTAAAATAGGAGTAAAAGTTTGGGTATATAGAGGAGAAGTTCTTCCAACAAGAAAAAATAAAGAGGAAAAGAAAGAAGTAAACGCATAAGGAAGGAGGAATAACACATGTTAATGCCTAAAAGAGTTAAGCGTCGTAAAGTACAACGTGGTAGAATGAAAGGAAAAGCTACCAGAGGTAATTTTATTGCTTATGGAGATTTTGGTTTACAAGCAACAGAATGCGGTTGGATAACAAGCAACCAAATAGAAGCTGCCAGAATAGCTATAAATAGATATGTTAAAAGAGGAGGAAAGGTTTGGATAAAGATCTTCCCAGATAAGCCAGTTACTGAAAAGCCAGCAGAAACTCGTATGGGTTCTGGTAAAGGTTCACCAGAATACTGGGTAGCAGTTGTAAAACCAGGAAGAGTTTTATTCGAAATTTCAGGAGTAAGCGAAACAGTAGCAAGAGAAGCTATGAGACTTGCTTCACATAAGTTACCAGTTAAGACTAAGTTCGTAACAAGAAGAGATTTTGAAGAAATGGGTGGTGAAGTAAATGAAGGCTAGAGAATTGCAAGAATTAAGAAAAGGTACACCACAAGAATTAAAATCAAAATTAAATGATTTAAAGGCTGAATTATTTAATTTAAGATTTCAGTTAGCTACAGGACAGTTAGAAAATCCAATGAGAATTAGGGAAGTTAAGAAGTCAATAGCTCAAATTAAAACTATTTTAAGACAAGAAGAAATTAGAGCATTTGAGCAGTAAAAACTGAAAGGAGGCAAATCCTGTGGAAAGAACACATAGAAAAACAAGAATCGGTAGAGTTGTTTCAGATAAAATGGAAAAAACAATAGTAGTTGCTGTTGAAACAAAAGTACGCCATCCGCTATATGGAAAAACAATCAACAGAACTACAAAATTTAAGGCACATGATGAAAATAACGAAGCAAGAATAAATGATAGAGTTTTAATAATGGAAACAAGACCTTTATCTAAAGATAAGAGATGGAGACTTGTAAATATAGTAGAAAAGGCTAAATAATTTATAGTTCATTGAAGGGAGGTTATTCTTAGATGATACAGCAACAATCTATTTTAAAAGTTGCAGATAATTCTGGTGCCAAAGAAATTATGTGTATAAGAGTTTTAGGTGGTTCCCACAGAAAATGGGGAAACATAGGAGATATAATAGTTGCTAGCGTTAAAAGTGCAACACCAGGCGGGGTTGTTAAAAAAGGCGAAGTAGTAAAAGCTGTTATAGTAAGATCAGTTAAAGGATTAAGAAGATCTGATGGTTCTTACATAAAATTTGATGAAAACGCAGCTGTTGTAATTAAAGACGATAAGCAACCTAAAGGAACTCGTATATTTGGACCAGTTGCAAGGGAGCTAAGAGATAAAGAGTTCAATAAAATCCTATCATTAGCACCTGAAGTTTTATAATAATACAAGGAGGTGGCTAAAGTGGCAATAAGTAAAATACATGTAAGAAAGAAAGATACAGTTGTTGTTATATCTGGTAAAGATAAAGGCAAAATCGGAGAAGTTTTAGCTGTATACCCTAAAAAGGGAAAAGTTCTTGTTAAAGATGTTAATGTAGTTACTAAACATCAAAAACCAAATAGAGAAAATATGCAGGGCGGAATATTACATAAGGAAGCCCCAATCTATAGTTCAAAAGTAATGCTATATTGTAATAAATGTAAATCATCAACTAGAATAAGTCATAAAGTTTTAGAAGATGGAACTAAAGTAAGAGTATGCAAAAAGTGCGGAGAAACATTTTAATTCTTGAAAGGAGGTATAAAGCATGATGCCAAGATTACAAGAAAAGTATGAAAAAGAAGTAATGCCAGCTTTAATGGATAAGTTCGGATATAAGAATGTAATGGAAATACCAAAACTTGAAAAAATAGTTATAAATATGGGTGTTGGTGAAGCAAAAGAAAACCAAAAAGTTCTTGAATCAGCAATATCTGATTTAACAAAAATAACAGGACAAAAACCTATAATAACAAAGGCTAAAAAATCAGTAGCAAACTTTAAAATAAGAGAAAATATGCCTTTAGGTTGTAAGGTAACATTAAGAAAGCAAACAATGTATGAATTTGCAGATAAATTCATAAACATTGCTTTACCAAGAGTTAGAGATTTTAGTGGAGTTTCAGCTAAGTCTTTTGATGGAAGAGGAAATTACGCAATAGGAGTTAAGGAACAATTAATATTCCCTGAAATCGAATATGATAAAATTGATAAAGTTAGAGGAATGGATATAATTTTTGTAACAACTGCAAAGACTGACGAGGAAGCAAGAGAACTATTAAGATTCCTTGGAATGCCATTTGCTCATTAATAAGGAGGGAAGATTGTGGCACGTAAAGCGTTAGTAGAAAAATGGAAAAAAACACCTAAGTATTCAACTAGAGCTTATACAAGATGCAGAATTTGTGGAAGACCACATTCAGTATTAAAAAAATATGGTATATGCCGTGTATGCTTTAGAGAACTTGCGTATAAAGGACAAATACCAGGATGCAAAAAAGCTAGTTGGTAAGATTTGAATGGCGAAAGGAGGCAAAATAAATGGTGATGTCTGATCCGATAGCAGATTTATTAACTCGTATAAGAAATGCGAACATAGTTAAACATGAAGTAGTAGAAATACCTTCATCTAATATAAAAAAAGCTATAACAAATATAATGCTTACAGAGGGTTATATAAAAGATTTGGAAGAATATAAAGATGGTTCTGTTGATATGCTAAGAATCACAATGAAATATGGTAAAAATAAAGAAAGAATAATAACAGGTCTTAAGAGAATATCAAAACCTGGATTAAGAGTTTACTGTAGAAAAGATGAAATTCCTAAAGTATTAAATGGCTTAGGAGTAGCTATTGTTTCAACTTCAAACGGAATTGTTACAGATAGAGAAGCAAGAAAATTAGGAGTAGGCGGAGAAGTACTTTGCTACATATGGTAATTAGAGAATAGGAGGTGCAATTATGTCAAGAATAGGAAAACTTCCAATAGCTATACCTAATGGAGTAACTGTTACAGTAACACCAGACAACGTTGTTACTGTAAAGGGACCTAAAGGTGAATTAGTTAAAGCTATGAGCAAAAAAATAAACATAGCAGTTGAAGACAACTCAGTAGTTGTAACTAGAGATAATGATCATAAGGATGTAAGAGCTCTTCATGGTTTAACTAGAGCTTTAATAAATAACATGGTAACTGGTGTTAATGAAGGATACGTTAAAACACTAGAATTAGTTGGTGTTGGTTATAGAGCACAATTACAAGGTAAGAAATTAGTGCTTAGCCTTGGATTCTCACACCCAGTAGAAATAGAATCAGTTGAAGGAGTTCAATTTGAGCTAGATGGAACAACTAAGATAAAAGTAAAAGGTATAGATAAAGAATTAGTTGGTGCAGTAGCAGCTGATATAAGAAGATGGAGAAAACCTGAACCTTATAAAGGAAAAGGAATTAAGTACGAAAACGAAGTAATCAGACGTAAGGAAGGTAAAACTGGTAAGAAATAACGGAAGGGAGTGAAGCTTATGTTTAAAAAATATGATAGAGCTCAATCAAGAGTTAGACGTCATTTAAGAGTTCGTAAGAAAATTTTTGGAACAAGTGAACGTCCAAGATTATCAGTATATAGAAGCGAAAAACATATATATGCTCAATTAATAGATGATGTAGCAGGAATAACTTTAGTTGCTGCTTCTAGCATAGAAAAAGGATTTAATGGAGAAGGTAGCAATAAAGAAAAGAGCAAATTAGTTGGTAAAATGCTAGCTGAAAAAGCTGTTGAAAAAGGTATAAACAAAGTGGTATTTGATAGAGGCGGATATATATATCACGGAAGAGTAAAAGAACTTGCTGAAGGTGCAAGAGAAGCAGGACTTGAATTTTAAAAAAAGGAGGGAAATAAATGAGAGTGGATCCTAGCAATCTAAATTTAAAAGAAAAAGTTGTTTATATAAACAGAGTTGCTAAGGTTGTTAAAGGTGGTAGAAACTTTAGATTTAGCGTATTAGTCGTAGTTGGAGACGAAGAAGGACACGTAGGTGTTGGAATGGGAAAATCTATCGAAATACCTGAAGCAATCAGAAAAGCTATAGAAGATGCTAAGAAAAACCTAGTTACAGTTCCAATGGTTGGAACAACTGTACCACACAATATAACTGGTATATTTGGTAAAGGAGAAGTTCTTATAAAGACTGCTAAAGAAGGTACTGGAGTTATAGCAGGAGGACCTGTTAGAGCTGTACTTGAACTTGCAGGATTAAAGGACGTTAGAGCTAAATCATTAGGTTCTAATAATCCAAGAAATATGGTTAATGCTACAATAAATGGATTATCAAGACTAAGAACAGTTGAAGATATAGCTAAACTTAGAGGCAAGACTGTAGAAGAGATTTTAGGTTAGGAGGTAATCAGTGTGGCTAAAGTTAAAATAACATTAGTTAAGAGTTTGATCGGTAGAAAAAAAGATCACATAGCTACTGTTAATGCTCTTGGACTAAAGAAGATAAGAAGTACAGTAGAACACGAGGATACTCCTCAAATAAGAGGTATGATAAATAAGGTAAATTATTTATTAAAAGTTGAAGAGGCATAGGAAGAGGAGGTGTAATGTATGAAACTTCATGAATTAAAGGCACCACAAGGTGCAAACAAAAGCCCTAAGAGAGTGGGTAGAGGAACAGGTTCAGGATTAGGTAAAACTTCTGCTAGAGGTCAAAAGGGTCAAAACTCTAGAAGCGGTGGTGGAGTAAGACCAGGATTTGAAGGTGGTCAAATGCCATTATTCAGAAGACTTCCAAAAAGAGGTTTCACTAATATATTCGCAAAAGAATATGCAACTATAAACTTAGATAGATTAAACTGTTTTGAAGATGGAACAGTTGTAACACCTGAACTTCTAGTTGAAAAGAAGATAGTTAAGAAGTTAAAAGACGGAGTTAAGATATTAGGAAATGGAAACATGGATAAGAAGCTAACTGTAAAAGCAGCTAAATTTTCTAAAACTGCTATTGAAAAAATAGAAGCTGCAGGAGGAAAAGCTGAGGTGATATAAGTGCTATCAACCCTACGTAATGCTTGGAAAGTTCCTGATTTGAAAAAAAGATTAATATTCACATTATTAATGATAGCAATTTTCAGGATGGGAAATTTTATCCCGGTTCCTGGGATTGATACATCCAAGTTAGCAAATCTAACTCAAAATGGATCATTATTTGGATTTTACGATTTAATATCTGGTGGAGCTTTTAGTAGATTTAGTATATTTGCTATGGGAGTAGTACCCTATATTAACTCTTCAATTATAATGCAGTTGCTTACTATTGCATTACCTTCATTAGAAGGTCTTTCTAAAGAAGGAGAAGAGGGAAGGAAAAAAATCCAAGAATATACAAGATACGGTGCAGTTATATTAGGCATTGTTCAAGCATTTAGTACATATGCTATAATTGCTCGTGCAGGAGCGCTTAGGGATGGTTCGAAATTAAGCTTATTTATAGTTATAGTTACTTTAACTACTGCATCAACATTTTTAATGTGGTTTGGTGATAAAATAACAGAAAAGGGAGTTGGGAATGGAATATCTTTAATAATATTTACTAATATTATTTCTAGATTCCCAACTACAATATATCAAATAGTAGGACTTCAAAAGGCCGAAACAGTTAACTTTATACAAGTTATAGTATTCATAGCTATACTTTTGGCATTGTTTTTGTCAGTAGTAGTTATGAGTTTGGCAGAAAGAAGAATACCTGTACATTATGCTGGTAGAGCGGTAGGAAATAAAGTGTATAAAGGTCAATCAACTCATATACCTATAAATGCTAATTCTTCAGCAGTTATAGGAATAATATTTGCAATAGCAGTAATGCAATTTCCAATGACTATAGGACAATTTTGGCCGGAGTCCGCATTTTATAAATTTGTAACTCTTAATAAATTTAGTCCTTTTAGGGATAATAGCTGGGCATATGCAGGATTATACTTTATATTAACTGTATTTTTTACTTGGTTCTATACTGAAGTAACTATGAAACCAGATGAAATGGCAGAGAATATGCATAAATCTTCTGGATTTATACCAGGTATAAGACCAGGTGAACCTACAGCTGAATATATAGATAGAGTCTTAACTAAGAGTTCTATAATAGGTGGAGTATTTGCTGCAATAATAGCTGTTTTACCTATAATAATATCTTCTTATACTAGCTTTAAAGGTATATCCTTTGGAGGTACAGGGCTATTGATTACTGTTGGAGTTGCATTAGATACAATAAGGCAAATAGAGTCTCAATTAGTTATGCGTCACTATCAGGGTTTCTTGAAATAAAAAAGTTTGGGAGATGATTGTAGATGCGTGTAATTTTGTTAGGTCCTCCTGGAGCAGGAAAAGGAACTCAAGCAAAATTAATAAGTGAAAAGTATTCAATTCCTCATATATCAACTGGAGATATATTTAGAGCCAATATAAAGGGAGAAACACCTTTAGGAATTGAAGCTAAAAAGTATATAGACAAAGGACAATTAGTTCCAGATGAAGTTACTATAGGCATTGTTAAAGATAGATTATTAAAAGAAGATTGTGAAAAGGGATTTCTTCTAGATGGGTTTCCAAGAACTGTTGCACAAGCTGAAGCTTTAGATAAGTTCTTAGGTGAGATAGGAAGAAAACTAGATGTAGTTCTATCAATTGATGTACCTGAAAACTTTATATTGGAAAGAATGACTGGAAGAAGAGTTTGTTCAAATTGTGGAGCAAGTTATCATATTAAATTTAATTCTTCTAAAAAAGAAGGAGTTTGTGATTTATGTGGTAGCCAGTTAATTCAAAGAAAAGATGATACTGAAGCAACAGTTAAAGATAGATTAGAAGTTTATGCTAAACAAACGTATCCGCTTATAGACTATTATAAAGACAATGGTATTCTCTCAGAAGTAGATGGGACTAAAGCAATTGAAAAAGTGTTTAAGTCTATCACAAGTATCTTAGGGAGCGATATAAATGATAATAATTAAAAATGATACTGAAATAGAATACATGAGGCAAGCAGGTAAGGTTGTGGCTGATACTTTAGAATTATTAGAAAAGTCTATAAAGCCAGGAATGAGCACAAAAGATTTAGATAAAATTGCTGAGGATTTTATCTTAAGTAAAAATGCTAAGCCGTCTTTTAAAGGATATTATGGTTTTCCAGCTTCTGTATGTACATCAGTAAATAACGAAGTGGTTCATGGAATACCAAATGAAAATACCATATTAAAAGAGGGCGATATAATAAGCGTAGATTGTGGTGCTATTCTAAATGGATATCAAGGAGATGCAGCTAGGACTTTTGCAGTAGGTAATATATCAGATGAAGCATCAAAGTTAATAGAGGTTACAAGAAATAGCTTTTTCAAAGGAATTGAAAAAGCTAGAGTAGGTAATCGCTTGACAGATATTTCATCAGCTATTCAGGAATATGTAGAAAACTTCGGGTTTTCTGTGGTAAGAGACTATGTAGGACACGGTATTGGTAAGTCTATGCATGAAGACCCAGAAGTCCCTAACTTTGGTAGACCAGGCAGAGGGCCAAAACTGGTAAAAGGTATGTGTTTAGCTATTGAACCTATGGTTAATATAGGACAATACTATGTTAATGTAGAAAGAAATAATTGGACTGTAGTTACTGCAGATGGTAGTTTATCTGCTCATTATGAAAATACTGTAGCCATATTGGATGAAGGACCTGAAATAACTACTTTAAATCAATAGAGGTGAATGTATTGAGCTATAAGTGCCAAGTTGGCAGATTAGTTTATTCAAAAGCTGGTAGGGATAAAGACAAATGCTTTATAATAGTAGATGTATTGGATGATAAATATGTATATATTTCTGATGGCAATATGCGTACTATAGAAAATCCTAAAAAGAAGAAGATAAGGCATTTAGTCTTTACCAGCATTCTTTGTAATGAAATGTCAGAAAGAGAAGAATTGGTAACAAGGATCAATAATTCTTTCATAAGAAAATTCATACAGTCTCATCAATTTAACAAGGAGGTTTAATACCTTATGTCAAAAGATGATGTAATTGAAATGCAAGGTACTGTTTTAGAAGCTCTACCTAATGCAATGTTTGAAATTGAATTAGAAAGCGGACATAAAATACTTGCACATATATCAGGAAAATTAAGAATGAACTTTATAAGGATTTTACCAGGTGATAAAGTAACAGTGGAACTTTCTCCATATGATTTAACTAGAGGAAGGATAACCTGGAGAGCCAAATAGTAAGGAGGGGTTATTGATGAAAGTAAGACCATCAGTTAAACCTATATGTGAAAAATGTAAGGTAATAAGAAGAAAAGGTAAAGTAATGGTTATTTGTGAAAATCCTAAACACAAACAAAAACAAGGCTAAAAAATAGTTTTAGGAGCGGCTGACGATAGTTGATTCTATCGACCTAAAACCTTATATATAAATTTTAATAAGATTAATTAATATATACTCAGGAGGTGTAAACTTAATGGCAAGAATTTCTGGTATAGACCTACCAAAAGAAAAAAGAATTGAAATAGGTCTAACATATATTTATGGAATTGGATTACCAACTTCAAAAGAAATATTAAAGGCTACTGGAATTAATCCAGATATAAGAGTTAAAGACTTGTCAGAAGAAGAAGTTAACTCAATAAGAGATTATGTTAATAAGAACATAAAAGTTGAGGGTGACTTAAGAAGAGAAATAGCTCTAAACATAAAGAGATTAGTAGAGATAGGTTCTTATAGAGGAATAAGACACAGAAGAGGTCTTCCTGTTAGAGGACAAAAGACAAAGACAAATGCAAGAACAAGAAAAGGACCTAAGAGAGCAATAGGTGGAAAGAAAAAGAAATAAAATATAGTAAGGAGGGAAAAAGATGGCAGCTGGAATGAAAAATAAAAGAAGTAGAAGAAGAAAAGAGAGAAAAAATATAGAGCACGGTTGTGCACATATAAAATCAACTTTTAATAACTCAATGGTTACAATTACTGATCCTGTAGGAAATACTATATCATGGGCAAGTGCCGGTGGATTAGGTTTCAGAGGTTCAAGAAAGAGTACACCATTTGCTGCTCAAATGGCAGCTGAAACAGCAGCTAAAGCAGCTATGGAACATGGTTTAAAAAGCATAGAAGTTTATGTTAAAGGACCAGGAGCAGGTAGAGAAGCTGCTATAAGATCTTTACAAGCAGCAGGATTAGAAGTTACTTTAATAAAGGATGTAACTCCAATCCCACACAATGGTTGTAGACCACCAAAGAGAAGAAGAGTATAATAAACATTATTGTAATAGGAGGTGTAAAGTTTAATGGCTAGATATACAGGAGCAACTTGTAGAATTTGTAGAAGAGAAGGATTAAAATTATTCCTTAAAGGAGATAGATGTTTTACAGATAAATGTGCATTTGCTAGAAGAGGATATGCACCAGGACAACATGGTCAAAGTAGAAAGAAAATGTCTAACTATGGCTTACAATTAAGAGAAAAACAAAAAGCTAAAAAGATATACGGAGTATTAGAACGTCAATTTAGAAGATATTATAAAGAGGCAGATAGAAGAAGAGGAATTACTGGTGAAAACTTACTAAGATTATTAGAAATGAGATTAGATAATGTTGTTTACAGATTAGGATATGGTAATTCAAGAACTGAAGCTAGACAATTAGTAACTCATGGACATTTCTTAATAAATGGTAAAAAAGTTGATATAGCTTCATGTCAAGTTTCAGTAAATGATGTTATATCAGTATGTGATAAGAGCAAGGCTACTGAAAAATTCAAGACTTTTGCTGAAAATCCTAAGACTTTACCAGCATGGTTATCAGCGGATCCTGAAAAGTTTGAAGGAAAAATTGTTAGAGAACCAGCTAGAGAAGACATCGACGTACCAGTTAATGAAACTCTAATAGTTGAGTTATATAGTAAATAATCCATAAATTAAAAGGATCAGTTGCCCTCAAAACATATAAATTTTATAATAAGGAGGGTTATAGATGTTAGAAATTGAAAAGCCAAAAATTGAATGTGTAGAAAGTACTGAAGATGGGTCATATGGTAAATTTGTCATTGAGCCATTAGAAAGAGGTTATGGTACTACTCTTGGTAACGCTCTTAGAAGAATTCTTTTATCATCATTACCAGGTGTAGCTGCAGACCATATAAAAATAGATGGTGTACTTCATGAATTCTCTACAGTAAATGGTGTGAGAGAAGATGTTACAGAATTAATCTTAAATATCAAATCTCTAGCTCTTATAATGGAGGGTGAAGGACCAAAGACTATATATATAGATGAAGTAGGTCCAAAAGAAGTTACAGCAGCTGATATAAAATCTAATGGAGATGTTGAGGTAATAAATAAGGATCTACATATAGCAACTCTTGATGAAAATGGAAAGCTATATATGGAAATTAACGTTAATAGGGGTAGAGGATATGTAACACAAAATAAAAACAAATCCGATGATATGCCTATTGGTACTATAGCTGTAGATTCTATTTATACTCCAGTTAAAAGAGTGAATTTCTCTATAGAGAATACAAGAGTTGGTCAAATAACTGATTATGATAAGTTAACTTTAGAAGTACTAACTAATGGTACTATAAAACCAGAAGAGGCTATAAGTTTATCAGCTAAAATACTTATAGAACATTTTAAATTATTTATGACTTTAACAGACCATGCAGATGATATGGAAATAATGGTTGAAAAAGAAGAAGATAAAAAAGAAAAAGTATTAGAAATGACCATAGAGGAACTAGATCTTTCTGTTAGAAGTTATAATTGTCTAAAAAGAGCAGGAATAAATACCGTTCAAGAGTTATGTGAAAGAACAATTGACGATATGATGAAAGTTAGAAATTTAGGCAAAAAATCATTAGAAGAAGTGGAACAAAAACTAGAAGCTTTAGAATTAGGCTTAAAGAAAAGTGAAGACTAGTTAAGTGACTATGGGTATGTAAGGAGGTAAGTAGATATGGCAGGATATCGTAAATTAGGTCGTCCAACTGATCAACGTAGAGCAATGCTTAGAAATCTTGTTACTAGTTTACTAAAGCACGGAAAGATAGAAACAACAGAAACTAGAGCAAAAGAAACTAGAAGTATTGCAGAGAAGATGATAACTCTTGCAAAAAGAGGAGATCTTCACGCTAGAAGACAAGTGCTTTCCTTTGTAACAGAGGAAGAAGTAGTTAAAAAATTATTTGATGATGTAGCTCCTAAGTATGCAGAGAGAAATGGTGGATATACAAGAATATATAAAGTGGGCCCAAGAAGAGGCGATGGAGCTGAAGTAGTTATACTAGAATTAGTATAATTAACTGGGGATTAAGTAAGATTAGCTTAGTCCCCATTTTGTTATAAAGATTTCATATGGGGTGTTTTTATGAATAATATGATTGAGTGCAAAAATGTAAAATATGTATATGAGCCTAGTAATAATACAAATGATATAAAAATAGCACTAGAAAATGTTAATATAAATATAAACAAGGGTGATTTTGTAGTTATATTAGGTAGAAATGGTTCAGGAAAATCAACTATAGCTAAGCATATGAATTCTTTACTAATACCTACAGAAGGAAAAGTATATGTGGATGAATTAGATACATCTAATTTAGACAACACTTGGAGTATTAGGAATAAAGCAGGAATGGTTTTTCAAAATCCAGATAACCAAATTGTAGCTACAATAGTAGAAGAAGATGTAGCCTTTGGTCCTGAAAATTTGGGCATACTTCCAAAAGAAATAAGAGATAGAGTTTGTGAAGCATTAAAAAGAGTAAATATGTATGCTTATAAAAAACATGCACCTCATTTATTATCAGGAGGTCAAAAGCAAAGAGTAGCCATAGCAGGTGTACTCGCCATGAGACCAGAATGTATTATTTTTGATGAACCTACAGCTATGCTAGATCCTTCAGGTAGGGAAGAGGTAGTTAATACTATAAAGGAAGTAAACCGTAAATATGGTATAACTATAGTTTTAATAACTCATTTTATGGAAGAAGCAGTAGAAGCTGATAAGGTTATAGTTATGGATTCAGGAAAAGTTATTAAAGAAGGAACACCTAAAGAAATTTTTAAAGAAGTAAATATGATGAAAAAGATAGGATTAGATGTGCCACAAATGACTGAGTTGGCGCATTATTTGCAACAACAGAATGTAGATATACCATCAGACATATTAACTATAAATGAAATGGTGGATGAATTATGTCAATTAAAATAGAAAATTTAACTTATGTGTATATGAAAGGAACACCTTTTGAGAAAAAGGCTTTAGATAATATAAATATAAATATAGACAAAGGTGAATTTGTCGCCTTAATAGGACATACAGGTTCAGGAAAATCTACATTAATTCAACACATTAATGGACTTTTAAAACCTGAATCAGGAAAAATTGTACTTGATGGGGTGGATATAACTAAAAAGAATGTTAAACTAACCAATATTAGAAAAAAAGTTGGTTTAGTATTTCAATATCCAGAGTATCAACTATTTGAGGAAACTATAGAAAAAGATATTGCCTTTGGACCTAATAATTTAGGACTTGAAAACTCAGAGGTATTAACTAGAGTAAAAAGGGCAATGAGTATAGTAGGTTTAGATTATAGCACTTATAAAGATAAGTCACCATTTGAATTAAGTGGAGGACAAAAAAGAAGAGTAGCTATAGCTGGTGTTGTGGCTATGGAGCCAGAAGTATTAATATTAGATGAGCCTACCGCAGGCTTGGATCCAAAAGCTAGAGATGATATATATAGTAAAATAGAGTCATTGCAAAAAGAATATAATATGACTATAGTATTAGTTTCTCATAGTATGGAAGATGTAGCTAAGTTTGCAGATAAGATATTGGTAATGCATACAGGTAAATGCATATTACAAGGTAAGCCATCTGAAATATTTAAGGAAGTAGATACACTAGAGAATATAGGATTAAGAGTTCCACAAGTTACATATTTAGTTAAGAAACTAAAAGATAAAGGGTTTAATATTTCAGAAGATGTATATACAATGGATCAAGCTAAAAAAGAGTTACTCAATGCACTAAAAAGAGAGGGAATTGTTAAATGATAAAGGATATAACAATTGGACAATATATACCAGGAGATTCCTTTGTTCATAAATTAGATCCTAGAGTAAAAATTATAATTTCACTTATATATATTATAAATTTATTTATAATTAATAATTTTAAGGGATATATATGTGTTGTATTGTTTACAATACTATCTATATTAATATCAAAAGTTAAATTTAAATATATTTATAAAGGATTGAAGCCAATACTCATATTAGTATTGATAACAGCTTTCCTTAATATATTTTTAACTCAAGGAGAAACATTATTATTTAAGTGGAAATTTATAGTAGTGTATAAAGAAGGTTTACATTTAGCAGCATTTATGGTAATTAGATTAGTTTTCTTAATTATAGGTACTTCTTTGTTAACGCTAACAACTTCGCCTATTGAGCTTACAGATGGAATTGAAAAACTTTTAAATCCATTTAGAAAAATAGGACTTCCTGCTCATGAACTTGCTATGATGATGACCATAGCATTAAGATTTATTCCAACTTTAATGGATGAAACGGATAAAATAATGAAAGCACAAATGGCTAGAGGAGCAGATTTCGAATCAGGTAACATAGTTCAAAGGGCTAAAAGTTTAATACCATTATTAGTTCCACTTTTTATTAGCTCATTTAGAAGAGCCGATGAATTAGCTATGGCTATGGAAGCCAGATGCTATAGGGGTGGAGAAGGAAGAACTAGAATGAAGGAGTTACAACTAGATAAGAGAGACTATATAGCATCGGTAATAACTGTTTTTCTAATTGGAATTTCTATATGGAGCAGGATGTGGGCTTAATGAAAAATATACGATTAAAATTAGAATACGATGGTACAAATTATTCAGGATGGCAAAAGCAAAAAAATGCTACGACTATACAACAAACTGTAGAGGAAGCTATATATAAAGCTACTAATGAACAGATTGAATTAATAGGAGTAAGTAGAACAGATGCAAAGGTTCATGCAAAAGAATATATATGTAATTTTACTATAGATAGCAAAATACCAGGAAAAAACTTTAAAAAAGTTATAAATGCTAAATTGCCATCAGATATAGTAGCATTAGATTCAGAAGAAGTATCTTTAGAATTTCATTCTAGATTTAACAATAGGGGAAAGACATATATATATACAGTGCTAAATACAAGTAGCCCTATTGCCATTGGTAGAAATTATTCATATCATTTTGCACATAAATTAAATGTAGATAATATGAGTGAAGCTGCAAGATATTTTATAGGAACTCACGATTTTTCAGCATTTAAAAGTTCAGGTAGTGATAAAAAAAATTGTGTAAGAACTATAACAGGATTAGAGGTAGCAAGAGAAGGAGATTATATAAAATTTATTGTATCAGGAGATGGATTTTTATATAATATGGTTAGAATAATAGTAGGTACATTATTAGAAGTTGGAATAGAAAAAAGAAAACCTCATTCTATAAAAAATGTTATAGAATCTAAAGACAGATTAAAAGCGGGACCTTGTGTTCCAGGCCATGGATTGTGTTTATATAGAGTGTTTTATTAACTGTTTCTATTGACACGCCGGGCAGATTGTATTATAATAGTTTTGTTTGTATAATAGTATAATAGATCCACTAGCCCCGGATCTTTATATAGAACGTACAGTTTAATGTAAAAATAATTAGGGAGGGAAAACGATGAAATCATATATAGCTAAACCACAAGAGGTTGAAAGAAAATGGTATATCGTTGACGCAGCTGAAAAGCCACTAGGAAGAGTAGCTAGCCAAGTTGCTACAATTTTAAGAGGAAAACATAAACCTACATATACTCCACATGTTGATACAGGAGATTTTGTTATAGTTATAAACGCTGACAAGGTTGTTTTAACTGGTAAGAAATTAGATCAAAAGTTATTAAGACACCATTCATTCTATCCAGGTGGATTAAAAGAGATACCATACAGAGAAGCATTAGCTAAAAAACCAGAATTTGTATTCCAAGAAGCTGTAAGAAGAATGCTTCCAACAGGAGTATTGGGAAGACAAATGTTAAAGAAATTAAAAGTTTACCAAGGTTCTGAGCATAATCATGAAGCTCAAAAACCAGAAGTTTTAGAACTAAGATATTAATTGTAAGCTGAAGGGAGGATAAAAAATGGCTAAAGTACAATATATTGGAACTGGAAGAAGAAAAAATTCAGTAGCAAGAGTAAGACTTGTAGCTGGTGATGGAAAAGTAATAATAAATAAAAGAGATATAAATACTCATTTACCAATGGAAACATTAAGAGTAGTGGTTAACCAACCATTAGTTTTAACAGAAACAAAGGATAAATATGATGTATTAGTAAATGTTCACGGTGGTGGACTATCAGGTCAAGCGGGTGCTATAAGACACGGTATAGCTAGAGCACTTGTAAAATCTGATGAAAACTTAAAGCCAGAACTTAAGAAAGCAGGATTCTTAACAAGAGATCCAAGAATGAAGGAAAGAAAGAAATACGGTTTAAAGAAAGCAAGAAGAGCACCACAATTCTCAAAGAGATAATATGGAATTCAAAAGGGGAGATGGAAATATTTTTTCTATCTCCCTTTTTTTATGCTGTTTATAATGTTTTTCTATGTTAAGAATATGTTAAAACTATTTTAAATTTGGTTAATATCTACTATAATATATTAAGTATGGGAAAGGATAATTTTTTTTATTTAGGAGGACAAATATGAATGTATTTGCAATGATAACTGGTCTTGTAGGTGGGTTAGGTTTATTTGTCTATGGAATGAATTTAATGGGAGATGGACTTCAAAATGTAGCAGGTGAGAGATTAAAAACATTCTTTGAAAGAATAACATCTAATCCTTTTAAAGGCGTTCTAACAGGAATAGTTGTAACTGGAGTTATTCAAAGTAGTAGTGCTACTACGGTAATGGTAGTTGGTTTTGTAAATGCTGGGTTAATGAATTTAACTCAGGCTGCTGGAGTTATTATGGGAGCTAACATTGGTACTACAGTTACAGGTCAATTAGTTGCATTCAAACTTACAGCAGTAGCTCCTTTATTTGTTGGGGTAGGTACAGCCATAGTCTTATTCTCTAAAAAGACAAAAACAAAGGAAATAGGACATATAATATTAGGTTTCGGTATATTATTTATGGGAATGACTATAATGGAAGAAGCAATGTCCCCATTAGGTAAAAGTGAGGCTTTTAGAAATTTAAGTTTAGCTTTGTCACATAATGTATTTTTAGGAATACTAGTTGGTATGGGAATGACAGCTATAGTACAAAGTTCTTCAGCTACAATAGGTATATTAATAGCTCTTGCTAATAATGGAGTATTACCTTTAGCATCAGCGTTACCAATATTATTTGGTGATAATATTGGAACTTGCATAACAGCTTTATTAGCTAGTATAGGAGCATCTAAAAATGCTAGAAAAGCTGCAGTGTTTCATTTGACCTTTAATGTAATAGGAACTATAATTTTTGCGTTTATATTGGTTCCATTAACACCTTTTGTAAAATTTGTTGTACATATGACACCCAATGATGTGGGCAGACAAATAGCCAATGCTCATACTGTATTTAATATAGTTAATACATTTATTCAAATATGGTTTATTAATTATATAGTTGCTTTTGTTAATAAAGTAATACCAGGTACTGATACATATGAGAAAATGGCGCCTAAATATATAGATGAAAGACTTTTAGAAAATCCTGCTATTGCAGTAAATCAAACAATAAAAGAAGTTGTAAGAATGGCAGGTAAGGCTAAAGAAAATTTACAGTTATCTGTAGAAGCATTTGAAACAGATAATATGGAATTGGTAAGTAAAGTATATGAAAATGAAAAACTTATAAATATATTAAATAAAAGCATAACTACATATTTGGTTAAACTATCTAATTCAACTTTATCCGATGAACAATTGGATATAGTAGGATCTATGTTTCATGTGATTAATGACATAGAACGTATAGGAGACCATGCGGAGAACTTAGGGGAACTTACTAGAGAGAAAATTGAAAAAAAGATAAACTTTTCAGATGAAGCTATATATGATTTAAAGCATCTTTTTAATTATACGTTGGATGCTTTAAACAGAACTATAGAAGGTTTTGAAAATAATGATATAGATAAATCTCAAAGTGTTATTTATGTAGAAGAAAAAATTGATAAACTACAAAAAGAATTAAGAGAAACTAATATAAGAAGACTTAATAAAGGAACTTGTAACGCTAATGCTAGTGCAATATTTTTAGATATTATAAGTAATTTTGAAAGAGTTGGAGATCATTCAACTAACGTGGCTCAGACTATTATAAATAGATAAAAAATATAAATTAAATTTTATTTATAAAATTAGGCTATTTTCATACAAATAAGCATAAATATTAATATAGTACTTGTATAAGGAGAGAAGTTTTTGAAATTATACAATAAAAAATTAATAAGTGCTTTTTGTATAATAGTTATATCACTAGGTTCTATATTAACTATTAATATATTTAATACTAAACAAACATTTAAAGATAGTAAAAAGAAAATAATTTTAATAGATCCTGGTCATGGTGGCATGGATGGTGGTGCTGTAGCTAAAGATGGTACTTTAGAAAAGGATATAAACTTATCTATAAGTAAGGTATTAAAAAAAGATTTAGCTAAGGAAAAATATAATGTTATTATGACTAGGGAAGAGGATAAAGGTTTATATGATGAAACTAAGAATACTAAAGTGCGAAGTAAAAAAATAGAAGATTTAAATAATAGATGTAAACTAAAAGGTTCTACTAACTGTGATATGTTTATTAGTATACATCTAAATATGTTTCCCCAGACTCAATATTATGGAGCACAAGTTTGGTATTCTAATAATGAAAAAAGCAAAGAATTTGCAAATATACTGCAAAATAATTTAAAAGAAGAGTTGGATTCTAATAACAAAAGAAAAGAGAAACCTGCTAAAAATAGTTATAAGATATTGAGATGTAATGATGATATGCCTTCTGTAATTATAGAATGTGGGTTTTTATCTAATTTACAAGAAAGAGAAAAGCTAAAAGATACAGAATATCAGAAGAAAATATCAAAAGCTATAGTAAAATCTGTTAACATGTATTTTAAGCAATAAATGAAAATAAATCTACAATATTTCCGTGGAAATATGTAGATTTATTTTTATTATGTCGATATATTTTAATAAGCTGGTAATTATTAATTTGTTAAATTATAATAAGGATAAGCAAGATTTTATATAAGATATGAGGAGGAAGAAATGAGGGAAATAAGTAGTAATCATATAACTAATATTGTAAGAGATTTATGTATAGATTCTAATTATTATTTACCAGAGGATATAAAGAATAAAATAATACAATGTGAAAGAGAAGAAAAGTGGAAAATAGGAAAAAATATTTTAAATAAAATAAAAGAAAATATCGAGATATCTAAAAATGATGGAATACCTTTATGTCAAGATACAGGAATGACTTGTGTATTTGTAGAAATAGGTCAAGATGTACATATAACTGGTGGAAATTTAGAGGATGCCATTAACGAGGGGGTAAAGTTAGGTTATAAACAAGGTTATCTTAGAAAATCTGTTGTATCAGATCCACTAAAGAGAATAAATACTAAAGATAATACCCCTGCTGTAATATATTATAATATAATTCCTGGGAATAATATTAAAATAACAGTAGCACCTAAAGGATTTGGTTCTGAAAATATGAGTAAAATTAAAATGTTAAAACCTGCTGATGGTTTAGAGGGAGTAAAAAAGTTTATAATAGACACAGTTATAGAGGCAGGACCTAATCCTTGTCCCCCAATTGTAGTAGGCGTGGGAATAGGAGGAACTTTTGAAAAATCAGCTTATCTTGCTAAAAAAGCATTATTAAGGTCTATAGAAATTAGAAATGAGCATGATTTTTACAAGGATTTAGAGGAAGAATTATTGAGAGAAATAAATAGCACTGGGATAGGTCCTCAAGGTTTTGGAGGTAAAACTACAGCCTTAGCAGTTAATATAGAAACTTTTCCTACACATATAGCGGGTCTCCCTGTAGCTGTTAATATAAGTTGTCATGTTACAAGACATAAGGAAGTTATTATATAGGAGGACCATATATGGAGAAAAGTATACATACTCCTTTTACAGAGGAAAAAATAAAAAATTTAAAAGTTGGAGATACTGTTTTAATTACAGGTACTATATATACTGCTAGAGATGCAGCTCATAAAAGATTAGTAGATACCTTAGATTTAGGAGAAAAATTACCGTTTGCCATGGAAAATTCCACAATATACTACGTAGGGCCTACGCCAGCTAAAGAAGGTGGGGTTATTGGAGCAGCGGGACCTACTACAAGTTATAGAATGGATACTTATGCACCTAAACTTTTAGATTTAGGATTAAAAGCTATGATAGGTAAAGGCAGTAGGTCTAAGGAAGTTATAAATGCTATAGTAAAAAATAAAGCTGTGTATTTTGCAGCTATAGGTGGTGCAGCTGCACTAATATCAAAGTGTATAAAAGAGTCAAAAATTATAGCTTATGATGATTTAGATTCTGAAGCTATTAGAGAATTAAAGGTGGAAAACTTTCCAGTCATAGTGGTAATTGATTCTAATGGCGATAATTTATATGAAAAGGGTAGAGCAGAGTATTTAAATAGTTTTGCCAAGGGGGAACATTAATGAAAAATAAAATACCTATAAAAAGTAAAATAATAATTTTTATATTATTGACTTTAGTGGCAATAGGAAGCATAGCTTATAACAAGACTTTGAATATTAAACATAATAAAAATGTAGAATCTATGAGTAAAGATAATAAAGAAAAAAATAAAGATGTTAAGAAGGAAGATGAAAAAACTAAAAAGTTAGAGCAAAAATGTGAAGAAGGAAAAAAAGCTTTTTTTGATAAGAAATATGATCAGGCTATAAAAATGCAAAATGAGGTTATAAAAGAAGATCCTAATTTTTATAAGGCTTATAATATAAAAGGTATAACTTTATGTTACAAGGGTAACTTTGAAGAAGGCATGAAGAACATAGACAAATCTCTAGAGATAAAACCTAATTTTGGATATGCTAGATTTAATAAGGCACTAGCCTATGAATTATATAATAAATATGATGATGCTTTAAAATGGTATGATAAAGCATTAGAAATAGAACAATATGAGTGGAGTTATTATGGAAAAGCTAGTATTTATGGAAGGCGTAAAGATGTAGAAAATACAGTAAAATATTTAAAAAAGGCTATAGAAATCTGTCCAGATGTAAAAGAAGAGGCTAAACATGAGGCAGATTTTGACAATGTTAGGGATTCTAAAGAATTTAAAGATCTTATTAAATAAGAAAGTATCCACAGATAATTAACAAAGTTATTAACAATCTGTGGATACTTTTGTTATTTATATATTTCTTCAGTTATATTATATTTTTTACATTTTAATGACACAGTTCTATGAGTTATACCTAAAGCTTTTCCGGCCTTATTAAAAGTTTTATACTTCTTCATTGCTAATGTTATTATTTCTTTTTCATATTCTTCTAAAGTTTTTAAGTTTCCCTCACTAATATTAATATTAGTATTTTCATCATTTGCATCTGTATTATTTATATAAAAGGGTAGGTCCTTACAAGTTATTATAGATCCATCACACATATTCATAGCTCGCTCTATTACATTTTCTAATTCTCTTATGTTACCAGGCCAATCATACTGTTGAAGCTTTATCAGAGATTCCTTATTTATGCCGCTTATATTTTTATTTAGTACAGGATTTAATTTTTTGATGAAATCTTCTACAAAAAGATTTATATCCTGTTTTCTATGTCTTAAAGGTGGGAGTGATATATTCATTACGTTTAATCTATAATATAAATCTTCCCTAAAGCTACCTTCTTCCATCATTTTTTCTAAGTTTCTATTGGTAGCAGCTATGATTCTTACATCCACCTTTTGAGTTTTGATTCCTCCAATGCTTTCAAATTCTTTTTCTTGTAAAACCCTTAACAGTTTTACTTGCATAGATAACGGGAGATCACCTATTTCGTCTAAAAATATAGTTCCTGTATGAGCTATATTAAATTTACCGGGTTTCTTTTTTACAGCTCCTGTAAAAGAACCTTTTTCATAGCCAAAAAGTTCACTTTCTAATAAATTCTCAGGTATGGCAGCGCAGTTAACTCTTACAAAAGGATTATTTTTTCTATTACTATTATTATGAATAGCTTTAGCTATAACTTCTTTACCAGTACCACTTTCACCACGTATAAGTACAGTGGACGTAGAGTTAGAGGCCTTTTCAGCTATGATTAAACAATCTTTTAAGGAAGAATTCCAACCAATTATAGATTTAAAGGAACTACATAAAGGCAAATGTCTATCCAACTCATCTTTATAATAATTAATTCTTTCTTCCGATTCTCTAAGTTTTGAAGATAAATCTTTCAATTCATCAACAGTTTTAGACATAGAGATAACACCTTTAAATACGTTATCTATAAATATTGGCTCTACATTAGAAAACATATCTATGCCATCTTTAGAGTGAAATATATTTTGTTGGGATAATTTGGTTTTGAAAACATTAGCTCTAATACCATTAGGTGATAATTCATTAATATTTTTTCCTATAACATTTTCAAGTTTTATAGAAAAATGTTTTTCATAGGATGGATTAATATAATTTATTTTTCCATTTTCGTCTAAAAAACAAATTAAATCATGAGATGCCTCTAATATTTTTTGAAATTTTTCATTTAATTCTTTTATACCTACTAATTCAGAAATATCTTGGAATACTCCTATTGCTCCAAGCATTTTATCATTAAAATAAATAGGACATCTATTTACAATCACTATTTTATTATTTATATGTTGGGTTTTACCAATTTGTTGATTTTTATTTTTTACAACGTCTGGTAGTTGTGAACTAGGTATTATTCCAGTAACATTTTTACCTATAATATTTTTTAATGGTTCACCAATTACTTTTAAAGCATAATCATTGGCCATAGTAATTTTACTATTTGTATCCACAATTAATATACCTATAGGTATATTAGAAAAAATTTGGTCGTAGGCTATTGTATTTTCCTCTATAATATTATCTAATTTAGAAATAGGAGAATCAATGTTAATATCTTTATTTATAAAGTTACATAGTTCTAACACGGCTTTTTCAGCTTTAGATGAATTATCAGGACAAGATATTTCTATAATCTCATCTTCTTTTATTTTTAAAGAAACTAATGCTAGCATGCTTATAGCTAAAGTATCTTTAGCATCTATCTTTTTAACATAAAGATTAACGTTATATTTAGTTTGTATTTCTGTAGTTTTATGAACTATCATAGCAGCAATTCTTGTATGTATTCCATTTTTAACGTGAACAACTATACTATTTTTATACACATATATCACTCCTTGATAAAAAGTATCAAAGTTGTTTATAATTAGATAAAAAATATCAATTATATTATATTATACCTTTAAAAATAATAATATACCATAAATAATAAAGATAAATATTGATATTTTTTATCAATACCTATTTTTATTATTTAATATCTATTATAAAGATAGTGGAAAAAGAGTGTATAATATAAGAAAATGATAAAATAACAATAAATTTATTGGCATGAATTTTGCTAAATAATATTTATACATATTGAATTGTAAATAGAGAATAATAATTTTATAGATAAACAAGGAGGAAAACACTATGAAAAGAGGTATAGCTGCTTCGAAGGGATATGCGATAGGAAAAGTTTTTTTAAAGGAAGATATAGATTTAGATATAGTTGCAAAAAATATAGATAATATAGAGGAAGAGAAAATAAGATTTAATGAAGCTTTAAATAATACAAGAAAACAGCTTGAAAATATAAAAGAAAAAGCAGAAAAAGAAATGGGTAAAGATAAGGCAGCAGTTTTTGATGGTCATATTATGCTTTTAGAAGATCCAGAATTTGTAGGTTCAGTGGAATCAAGTATAGAAAACAATAAGATAAATGCAGAAAAAGCATTAAAAGATGTAATTGATATGTATGCTTCAATCTTTGCTTCTATGGAAGATGAGTATATAAAAGAAAGAGGAGCAGATATACAAGATGTAGGTAAAAGAATAATGTTTAATCTATTAGGCAAGGTAGGAAATGGTATGGAGGATCTAGAAGAAAATACTATAATAGTATCACATGATTTAACTCCATCTGATACTGCTCAATTAGACAGAAGTAAGGTTATAGCTTTTTTAACTAACATAGGAGGTAGAACTTCTCATAGTGCTATAATGTCTAGAACTTTAGAAATACCAGCAATTGTTGGAATGAAGGATATAACAAATTTAGTTGAAACTGGCGATATAATTATAGTAGATGGTGTAGAAGGAGTTGCAATAATAAATCCAGATAAAGCAACTATAGAAAAATATGAAGGATACAAAAAGCAATTTGAAAAAGAAAAAGAAGAATTAAAAAAATTAATAAATGTTAAAACTGTTACCAAAAGCGGTAAGAATGTTGAAGTGTGTGGTAACATTGGTAAGCCTCAAGATGTAACTGCTGTACTAGAAAACGGTGGAGAAGGTATAGGACTTTTTAGAACAGAATTTTTATACATGGATAGGGACAGTATGCCTACCGAAGAGGAACAGTTTGAAGTTTATAAATATGTAGTAGAAAAAATGAGAGAGAAACCTGTTGTTATAAGAACATTAGATATTGGCGGAGATAAAAAATTACCATATTTACAACTTCCAGAAGAAATGAATCCATTTTTAGGATTTAGAGCTATAAGATTATGTCTTGATAAAAAAGAATTATTTAAAATTCAATTAAGAGCATTACTTAGGGCATCAGCTTTTGGTAATTTAAAAATAATGTTTCCTATGATATCATCTTTAAGTGAATTTTTACAAGCTAAAGATGTATTAAAAGAATGCATGGCGGAATTAGAGAAAGAAGGAAAAGCATTTAATGCAAATTTAGAAACGGGTATAATGGTAGAAATACCAGCTGCAGCAGTTTATGCAGACGAACTTGCTAAACATGTTGATTTCTTTAGTATAGGAACTAATGATTTAATTCAATATACACTAGCTGCAGACAGAATGAATGAAAAAGTTTCATATTTATATGATCCTATGCATCCAGCAGTATTAAGATTGATAAAGATGACAATAGATGCAGCTCATAAAGAAGGTAAATGGTGTGGTATGTGCGGAGAAATGGCAGGAGATGAAAAAGCTGTACCAACTCTTGTTGAGTATGGATTAGATGAGTATTCTATGAGTGCATCATCTATATTAAGAGCTAAGCAAATAATAATGAATAACTAGTTATTATTATAGTCATGGATAATTATCCATGGCTATTTTTATATAGAATTTCATAGAAAGAAATGTTTATATGAATATACATAAATAGTATTTTTAGATATAATTAAATATATATACTAAAGTTTGGAGGTTTTAAAATGAAAAAAAGTTATTTAAATAAAGCATATACTTTATTAGTGTTAGGATTAATTTCATTATTTTTATTATCTGGATGTGAAAACAATAATTTAGCATCAAAAAATGCAGGTAGTGAAGATAATAAAAAACAGGAACAAAATGTAGAACAAAAACAAAATAAAGTGGAAAATAAAAATGAATATAATAATAAACAAGAAAATGAAACTAAGGAAGAAAATGGTGGTAAAGCGGTTGCAGGGAGAAAAAAGCAAGTTAAGGATAAAAACTTTAATCCAAGTTTTAATACACCATGGAAACAAACAGAGAACAAAAAATATTCAGTAACTATAGAAGGAAAGGGGGAATCAGCGCAAGAAGAAGGAATTGGAGAAGTTTACATAAAAGATTCAGAAGGAGTTATGTGGAATTTGGATTTAAAGGATATAGAACCTGGTAAAACACCAAAGTATACAATGTGGTTAAACAATGAAAATCTAATGGTTATAATAGGACAAGCTAATGGAACTGTTAACAAAGGTGGAAATTTATATAATATAAATATGAATACTAACAAGGTAACAACAATATATAAATCACATGACCATAAGGAAGAAGTTATATCTGTAAAAAGACAAAATGATTCTTTAGAAAAATTAGATTTAATATTATCTTTGAATGTTTATGAAGATGATAATTTAACAAAATCTCATGTAGATGAAGTTAAATTTTCCCATGATAAAATAAAGGAACTAATAAAATAGTTATTTATAATAATTAGGTGAGGAAAAATAATATGGATACAACGAATAAATCAAAAAAATTATATTTTAAAGCTTTAGAATTAATTAATAAAGGATATATAGATAAGGCTTTAGACTGTTGTGAGAAAAGTATAGCTGTTGATATAAAAAACTCTTCAGCTATAAATTTAAAAGGATTATTATACTATTTAAAGGGTGATTTAATAAGCGCAAAAAAGCTATGGAAGATGAATTATAGTAGCAATAAAGATGAAATTGCACATAAATACTTAAATGGAATGAAATTTGATGAAAAACTTCTGAAAAAATATGCAGATGCAGTATTATTAAAGAAAAAATCAAGCATAAGAGAAGCAATAGATTTATTTAAGCAGTGTGAAGAGAGTGATTTTAATAGTATAAATGTAAGTAATAATATATCTGAATGTTATTTAAAATTAGGAAAGTACACTGATGCTTTAGAATATAATAACAAGGTAATAGCTATAGATAAAAATAATGAATGTGGAAAAAATATTAGAAAAATTTTAACTAAGAGAAAAGTAGTGAAAAGTGATAGAAAAAAAATTTGCAAAATAGTTGTTGGTATTATTCTTATTATAAGCGTATTTACGTCTACATTAATGTTTACATTTAATAGTGAATTTAAAAATAAATATTTAGGAAATATAAAGCTAAAAAAAGAACCTAAAAAGGTAACTTCAAAAAAACAGGTTCCGCAAAATAAATCTAAAAAAGTTGAAAATAAAAGTATTAAAAAGGAATCAAATTTAAAGTTTAATGCAGATGAAGCAAAGGAAGGCTTAAATAAAAAAGATTATAATAAATTATATAATATATATAATTATTGGAAAGACAAAGATTTAAATATAAATGATAAATCTATATTAATAAAGGTAGAGGATGTATTAAAAGAAGAAGGAATACAATATATGTATAATAATGCTTTGAATTTATTAAAAGATAATAAATTCAAAGAGAGTAATGAATGTTTATTAAAAGCATATAGTTTTGGGTATATTAATTATTTATATCCACATATAATTTATTTATTAGGAACAAATTATGAAGCCATGGAAAATATCAGTGAAGCTATAAAATATTATGAACAATATGATAATAAATTTAATAAAGATAATTATGAAGAAGTAGTGTTGTATAAACTATGTATACTATATGAAAAGATAGATAATAATAAATCAAAAAATTACGCAAATAGATTAATTAACCAATATCCAAGTTCTATATATAATAATTCAAATATAAAGAGAGTTCTAAATAATAATTAAGAATAAATTCTATCCTTAATGCAGAAAATTATATTATAGTAGTTTATTAATAGGAGAGAATTAAAGTGATAACAATTATAAAAAATGCAGTCATATATTCTCCTAGATATTTAGGCAAAAAGGATATTGTTATAGCTTCAAATAAAATAGAAGGAATATATGATAACGTAATTATACCAAAGGACTTTTGTAATATTAATATAATAGATGCAGACAATAATATAGTAGTTCCAGGATTTATTGATCCTCATGTTCATATAACAGGAGGAGGAGGAGAAGGAGGTTTTAGTACGAGAACCCCTGAAATAACTCTTTCCAAAATAGTAAGTTCAGGAATAACTACTGTGGTTGGTTGTCTTGGAACTGATAGTGTATGCAGGAGTATGGGAAACTTATTAGCAAAAGCTAATGGCTTAGAGGAAGAAGGTATAACATCATATATATATACAGGTTCCTATAGCATACCAGTTGTTAATAGTATCACAGAAAATGCTAAGTCTGATATTATACTTATTGATAAGATTATAGGTATAGGAGAGGTAGCAATATCAGATCATAGGTCATCACAACCAAGTTTTCATGACTTTATAAAAATCTGTGCTCAAGGTAGAGTAGGTGGATTGATTTCAGGAAAAGCAGGTATAATAAATGTTCATGTTGGAGCAGGAAGAGCTGGCATAGAATATTTATTTGAGACTATAAATAATACTGAGATTCCAATGAGTCAAATAATACCTACACACATGGGAAGAAATAAAGAACTTTTTGAGCAGGGAGTAAAATATGCAAAACAGGGTGGATTTATAGATTTTACTACAAGCTCTGATATTAAGTCTTTAGAAGCAGGAGAAATCAAAGCAAGTACTGCACTAAAAATGGCATTAGAACAAGGTGTAGATATAAAACAATTACAGTTTTCTTCAGATGGTCAGGGAAGTTTACCTATATTTAATGAAAGAAGACAATTTGTAGGATTAGGTATAGGATCAGTAAAATCACTATATGAAGAGTTTAAAGATTGTGTAACTAAAGAAAATATAAAATTTGAGCAAGCACTTCAAGTTGTAACTTCTAATGTTGCAGATCATTTAAAATTAAAGAATAAAGGATATATAGAAAAAAATAAAGATGCAGATATTGTAATATTAAATAAAAATAATTTAGATATAGATATGGTTATGTGTAAGGGTAAAGTGTTTGTTAAAGAAGGAAATGTTATACAAAAAGGAGTATTTGAGAAATAATATATATTGACTTGTATATATAAATATATTAAAATGTAAACAAATAAGTACCCTGGTGGGGTATATAGGAGGAATAATAATGGTAAATGAAATAAATGAAAATGTATTTTCAAAAGAGGTTCTAGATTCCGATATTCCTGTATTAGTAGATTTTTGGGCTACTTGGTGTGGACCTTGTAGAATGCTTGGACCGGTAGTAGAAGAAATTTCTGAAGATTTTAATGGAAAAGTAAAATTTGTTAAAATAAATGTAGATGAAAATCCAGTTATATCAACACAATATAAAATTTCAAGTATACCAACGCTTATGTTATTTAAAGGTGGAAATGCAGAAGAAACTTTAGTTGGATTTAGGCCTAAAGAAGCTATAGCTTCAGTTGTAGAAAAGTACATTTAGCAAAAGATGAATTGAGAATAACAAGTTATGTTATTCTCAATTTTCTATATAAGGAGTGAGGAGAATGGAAAAGAGATATGATATTGCCATAATAGGAAGTGGACCAGCCGGGTTAGAGGCAGCTATAAATGCTAAAATAAGAAATAAAGAAATAATAGTATTTGGTAGTCATGAATTAAGTTCCAAATTAGTTAAAGCACCTAAAATAAATAATTACTTAGGTTTTTATAACGTCAGTGGAAAAGAACTAAAAGTAAAATTTCAAGAACATGTAGAAAATATGGGAATAAATATAGTTTATGAAAAAATAAATAATGTTTATGCTATGGGAGAATATTTTGCTTTAATGGTTAATGAAAAAACTTATGAAGCTAAATCCATAATATTAGCTACAGGAATGGAATATGCTAAACCTTTAAAAGGAGAGGAAGAATTTTTAGGAAGAGGTGTAGGATATTGTGCAACTTGTGATGCTCCACTTTACAAGAATAAAATTGTGGCTATTATAGGATATAATAAAGAATCAGAGGAAGAGGCTAATTTTGTTAGTGAATTAGTTTCAAAGCTTTATTATATACCTATGTATAAAGGAGAATATTCATTAAAAAGTAACATAGATATAGTAAGAGATGCCCCTAAAGAAATTTCAGGACAAGAAAGTGTAGAGAGCTTAATTCTTAATGAAGGAGAATTAAAAGTAGATGGGGTATTTGTTTTAAAAGATAGTATATCCCCATCACAATTAGTTCCAGGTCTGGAGATGGAAGGAGAACATATAAAAGTTAATAGAGATATGAGTACTAATATAAGAGGGTGCTTTGCTGCAGGAGATTGCACTGGAAAGCCTTATCAATATATAAAATCAGCTGGTGAAGGTCAAGTCGCAGCTTTAAGTGCAGTAAATTACTTAAATATAAAATAAAAATAATCCCTAAATTTAGGGATTATTTTTATTTTATATTTTAAAAAACACGTGGTTTCCTATTGCCTTTTTATTATGTTTTGATACGTTCTTCATCCATTTACAAGTAGCTATTTTAGGATTATAAAAAAATAGAGAATAATTTGTTGGATCATTACCTTTTAGAGCTTCCATCACTGCTGCATAACTGTTTTTATCTGGAATCTTGTTTATGTTTCCGTATTTATCAATACATGAAAACGCACCTTTTTCTTTTATAACTTGTTCAATAGTATTAGGAAATTTAGAATCTACAGTTCTATTTAATATTACAGATGCTACTGCAACTTTACCTTCAAAGGGTTCACCGCAACTTTCGGCTTGAACTACTTGAGACATTAAGTAAATATCATCTTTTGTAATACGTATGTTTTTATTGGTGTATTTTACTACTTGAACAGAATCAGATTTTAGTTTAAAAGAATTTATATCACCAGTATTTACTGGTAATGAAGCAGCAAATACAAAATTAGTTTTACCTAAAAAAACTAATAAAAAAACTGTTAATAATAATGTAAAAAATTTTTTCAATTTTATTCCTCCTTTTGCCGACGGGGTTAGCTGACGGGTTCGGAAAAGGCATAACCTACATAAAAATATGATTCACCCCAAAATTTGGTTTCCCCGTGTAAAAAACTTAGGCTATTGCTATTATTCCCAATTTTTATTATTTAATACTAAAAAATTAATTAAAAAATTAATAAATTTATATTTTAAGTGATATAAAAATAATTAAATAGTGTATAATTTAGAATGTATAATTAATTTTAAGGGGTGAGCTGTGGGTGGAATTTTTACAGATGGTTATAAATTCAATTAAAAACATTAGTATGTACTCTATACTAGATATACTAGTAGTTTCATATATCTTTTATAAAAGTTATATTTTAATTAAGGAAACTAGAGCAGAACAATTATTAAAAGGCATAATACTTATTATAATTTTAATACCTATTAGTAGCTTATTACATTTAACTATGTTAAGTTGGATTTTAACAAAAACCATTACGATAGGAGTATTATCCTTTGTAATAATATTCCAGCCAGAAATACGAAGGGCATTAGAGCATATAGGAAGAAGTGCATTTAATGATAAACATTTATTAGAGGATGAAAAAGTTATGGAGGAAGTTATAGATAATATAGTGTTAGCTATAGAAAATCTTTCTAAAGATAAAACAGGGGCTTTAATAGTGATTGAACAGTTCACAGGATTAGGAGAGATAATAAAGACAGGAAATAGATTAGATGCTGTAGTATCATCTGCTTTATTAGAAAATATATTTGTAGTTAATACACCGTTACATGATGGGGCCACTATTATAAGAAATGATAGAATTGTAGCAGCAGGATGTTTTTTACCGTTGACTCAAAATACAGATATAAATAAAAAATTAGGAACAAGACATAGGGCAGCCATAGGTGTATCGGAGATATCAGATGCAATAATTATAGTTGTTTCTGAAGAAACAGGAATTATATCCTTAGCTGTTAATGGTCAATTAACAAGAGGATATACTAAGGACAATTTAAAAGATATAATGATAAGAATAATGAAAAAAAGAAAAGTTGAGGATATTAGTTTTAAGGGGCAGGTGGTAAAATGGGCGAAAAAAGTAAAAAAGAAAATCTAATAGTGAAAATTTGCTGTATTATAGCCTCTTTTGCTTTATGGTTATATGTATATAATGTGGAAAACCCTATTAAAGAGAGTAATATCATAGTACCTGTTAAAATTATAAATCAGACTAATGCTAAAGGGTTAGATTTAGCTATGGTTCAAGAAGAAGAAAGTACAGTGTCAATTACTATAAGAGGAAATGCATCAGATATATATTCTGTAAAACCAGAGCAGTTTAATTTAGAAGCGGATTTAAGTTCTTATAGTTTGAAAAAAGGTTTAAATAAGATACCAGTACAGGTAAAGAAAAGCCCTAAAAATATTAAAATAGTAAATGAAGATAATTTATGGACTAAAGTAATTTTGGATAAATTAAAATCTAAAAATGTTAAAGTAAATATAAAACTTATGGGAAAAACAAAAGAAGGGTATTTTCCAGTAACGCCTAAGGCTAATTTAAAAACAGCATTAGTTAGTGGTACAGAAAGTTCAGTAAATATTGTAAAAGATGTGGTAGCAGTTTGTAATATAAGTGAAAGTTCAAATTATATAAATAAGAAAGTTTTATTAAAGGCAAGAGATTCTAATGGTAACATAGTAAAAAATGTAGATATAGAACCTAGTTTTGCCCAGGTAGAAGTACCAATTGAACGAGTAAAAAGTGTAAAAGTAAAGCTTAATTTAAATGGAGATTTAAATAATAACAAGTATATAGAATCTATTATACCCACAGTTTCAGAAGTGAAAATTACAGGTAAAGATTCTATAATAAATAATATTGAATTTTTAAGCACAGAAATTATAGATATAAATAATATAAAAACAGAAAAAGAATATATAAAGGCTAAGTTAATGCTTCCTAAAGGAGTAATACTAGTAGATAAAAACGATAGTGTAAATTTAAAAATCACTTTTAGAAAAAACAAAAATGCTGAAAAAAATAATCAGAATAATAAGCCAAATGGAAGTGTAGAGGGGAATATTATAACAAGAAATTTTGTTAAAGATATTGATATATTAAATTCACCAAATGATAAAGATGTTTTACTAAGTAAAACTAGTGTTGAAATTGTGGTTAAAGGAAATGGTAGTGATATAAACAATTTAAATTCCAATGATATAAAATGTTTTGTGGATTTAAAAAATATAAACGAAGGTGAAAGTAATTTACCAGTAGTAGTTCAATTACCGGATAACATATATAAAGTTTCATCAGATCCATTAGATGTACATGTTACAATTAAACCAAAACAGGAGGAGAACAATGCCGTTAAGAATCAGTAATATAAGTTTATCTATAGATGAGGATATAAGTTTATTAAAGAAGAAAGCTGCAAGTAAATTAAAAATACCTGTGGATAGTATTTTAGAATTTAATATTTTAAGAGAATCTATAGATGCCAGAAGAAATAATATAAAATTTAATTATTCAGTAGAAGTTAGTTGCGAAAAAGAAAAAAAGGTGCTAAAGAAAATAAATTCTAGAGATGTAAAGTTAGAAGAACAACCATTAGAAGAAAATATTAAATTTGGTATAGAAAAAATGAAACATAGACCTGTTATAGTTGGTATGGGTCCCGCAGGTATGTTTGCAGCTTTAATTATGGCTCAAAATGGATATAAGCCCATTGTAATAGAAAGAGGTGAATGTATAGAAAAAAGAACAGAAAGTGTGGGGAAGTTTTGGCAAGATGGAAAACTTAATACGGAATCTAATGTACAGTTTGGAGAAGGCGGTGCAGGAACTTTTTCCGATGGAAAATTAACTACACGAATTAAAGATACTAGATGTTCATTTATTTTAAATGAATTTGTTAAAAATGGTGCACCCAAGGAAATTATTTATTCTGGTAAACCACATATAGGTACGGATATATTAAAACAAGTAGTTAAAAACATAAGAAATAATATAATTTCTTTAGGTGGAGAAGTTAGATTTAGTAGTAAATTAGAAGATTTAATTATTAAAGAAGGTAAACTTAGGGCCATCATAGTTAATAGTGAAGAGATACCTTGTGATAATCTAATATTAGCTATAGGGCATAGTTCAAGAGATACTTATGAAATGCTTTATAAAAATTCTATTTATATGGAAAGCAAACCATTTGCGATAGGGGTTAGAGTTGAACATTTAAAAGAAATGATAGATATAAATCAATATGGAAAATATGCAGGTCATCCAAGGCTTAAAGCAGCGGATTATAGATTAACCTATACTACTAAAAATACTAATAGAGCGGTTTATAGCTTTTGTATGTGTCCAGGTGGAATAGTTGTAGCAGCAGCTTCGGAAAAAGATAGACTTGTAACTAATGGTATGAGTTATTATGCTAGAGATGAAAGAAATTCTAACTCTGCTATAGTAGTTTCAGTATCACCTGAAGATTTTTCAGGAACTACTCCATTAAAAGGAATAGAGTTTCAAAGACAGTATGAAAATCTAGCTTATAAAGTTGGAGGAAGCAATTATAATGCTCCAGTTCAGCTAGTAAAAGACTTTTTAGAAGGAAAAAAATCCTCTAAATTAGGAAAAATAGAACCTTCATATAGACCAGGTTATGAACTTACAGATGTATCGTTATGTTTACCAAATTATGTATCTGAATCTTTAAGAGAGGGATTTGATAATTTTGATAGGAAAATAAAGGGCTTTACAGATGAAAATGCTATAATAACAGGTATAGAAACTAGAACATCAGCGCCAGTTAGATTAAAGAGGACAGAAGATTTAGAAAGTATTTCATTATCAGGATTATACCCTGCGGGAGAAGGTGCTGGGTACGCAGGAGGCATAGTATCTGCAGCCGTAGATGGAGTAAAAGTAGCGGAAAATATTATGACAAAATTTGCTCCATTATAAAAATTTCTTAAAAAAATTTATTTTATCAAAAATTTCTGATAGAATAGAAGAGTGATAACGTTTTACATTGGGGGATTTAGTATGAATAAAAGAGGGTTATTATTGGTAGTTAATCCTGGCTCTACTTCTACTAAAATAGCAGTTTTTCAGGACTTAAAATGTATTTCATCAGAAAATTTATCACACCCTGTAGAAGAAATAAAAAAATACAATACTATTTATTCACAAAAAGATATGAGAGAAGCTGTAATTATTAAGTGGCTGAAAAAACAAGGATTTAACGTTCAAGATTTATGTGCAGTAGTAGGCAGAGGTGGACTATTACGTTCTATGCCAGGTGGTACATATAAGATAACGGATAAAATGCTTCAAGATTTAAAGGCAGGATATCAAGGACAACATGCCTCTAATCTTGGAGGAGTTATAGCTTATGATATTGGATTAAGAGCTAACATACCGTCATTTATAGTAGATCCTGTTGCTGTTGATGAATTAAAGGAAGAGGCTAGAATATCGGGAATGCCGGAAATTAAGAGAAGATCTTTAGTACATGCCCTAAATATAAAAGCTGTAACTAGAAAAGTTTGTAAAAAATTAGACAAAGATTTTTATAATAGTTCTTTTATAGTTGCACACATGGGTGGTGGAATTTCTGTATCCCCTATATATAATAGTAAAATACTTGATGTAAATAATGCAAATGAGGAAGGTCCATTTTCCCCAGATAGAACGGGTGGACTACCTGTTAGAGATTTAGTAAAAATGGCTTATAGCCAAAAATATAATTATAAAGAATTAAAAGAAAAATTAGTAGGCTCAGGAGGACTAATAGCTTATTTGGGAACTAATGATGGAAAAACAGTAGATAAGATGATTGAAGATAATGATAACAGAGCAGAATTAGTTTTTCAGGCTATGGCCTATCAAATATCAAAAGAGATAGGGGCCATGGCTACTGTATTAAAGGGAAAAGTAGATGCTATAATTTTGACAGGAGGCTTTGCATTTAATAAAAGATTTGTAAAATGGATAGAAGAAAAAGTTGGATTTATAGCAAATGTGGAGTTAGTTCCTGGAGAAGATGAAATGTTGGCTTTAGCAGAGGGAGCACTACGAGTTTTAAATTCTGAAGAAAAGGCAAAAATTTACGAGGAAGAGGTGTTTTAAATGATTAAGAGTTTCCAAGAAATTATGGAGATGGCTAAAAATCAAGAAAGGAGAACAATATCTGTAGCAGTGGCCCAAGATAAACCAGTGTTAGAGGCTATAAAAGATGCTAAAGAACAAGGGCTTGTTAATGCAATACTTGTAGGAGATAAAGATCAAATAGAAGAAATAGCAAAAGAAATAGGAATGAATTTAAATGATTATGAAATAGTTGATGAAAAGGATAAGAGAAAGGCTGCTCTTAAAGCAGTTGAAATCGTTTCAAGTGGAAAAGCAGATATGGTTATGAAAGGATTAATTGATACAGCTAATTTTTTAAGATCTGTTTTAAATAAGCAAGTAGGATTAAGAACTGGTAAATTAATGTCGCATATAGCAGTTTTTGAAGTTCCTAAACTTAACAAGTTGTTATTAATAACAGACTCTGCTTTTAATATGTATCCAGAATTTGTAGACAAAATAGATATTGTTAAAAATGCTGTTACTGTAGCTCATGCTATAGGAATAGAAACTCCAAAAGTAGCACCTATTTGTGCTGTAGAAGTGGTCAACCCTAAAATGCAAGCTACATTAGACGCAGCTAATCTTGCTAAAATGAGTGATAGAGGACAAATAAAAGGTTGTATTATAGATGGACCATTAGCTTTAGATAATGCTATATCAGAAGAAGCTGCTGCACATAAGGGAATAAAAAGTCCTGTTGCAGGAAATGCAAACATTTTCTTAATGCCAAATATAGAAGCAGGAAATATAATGTATAAAACATTAAGCTATGCAGCAGATTGTAAAAATGCTGGTCTTTTAGTTGGTACTGCAGCACCAGTTGTTTTAACATCAAGAAGTGACAGCCATGAAGCAAAATTAAATGCAATAGCATTGGCAGCTTTAGTTGCTAGCCAATTAAAAAAATAAATTACTACAGTATATTATGAGGGAGGAAGTTTATATGGGTTACAAATTGCTAATAATAAATCCAGGTTCAACATCTACTAAAATAGGAGTATATGAAGATGAAAATCAAATCTTAGAAGAAACTTTAAGACACTCTTCAGAAGAAATTGAAAAATATGAAACTATATATGACCAATTTGAATTTAGAAAAGAAGTTATATTAAATGTTTTAAAAGAAAAGAATTTTGATATAAATGAGTTAAATGCAGTAGTGGGCAGAGGTGGTCTTTTAAAACCAATAGAAGGTGGAACATATGAAGTAAACGATTTAATGATTGAGGATTTAAAAAAGGGTGTTCAAGGACAACATGCAGCTAACTTAGGCGGAATAATAGCTAATGAAATAGGAAAATCACTTAATATACCTTCATTTATAGTAGATCCTGTAGTTGTAGATGAAATGAAGGATCTAGCTAGAATATCTGGTATGCCAGAGATAGATAGAAAAAGTAAATTCCATGCATTAAATCAAAAGGCAGTAGCTAAAAGATATGCAAAAGAAAACAATAAAAATTATGAAGAATTAAATTTAATAGTAGCACATATGGGTGGAGGAGTATCTGTAGGTGCTCATGAAAAAGGAAAAGTTATAGATGTAAATAATGCTTTAGATGGAGAAGGACCATTTTCACCAGAAAGAACAGGTGGATTACCAGTAGGAGATTTAATATCACTATGCTACAGTGGAAAGTATACTTATGAAGAAATGAAGAAAAAGATAAGTGGAAAAGGTGGCGTAGTTGCATACTTAAATACAAATGACTTTAGAGAAGTAGAACAAAAAGCTGAAAATGGTGAAAAAGATGCAAAATTAATAGTAGATTCCTTTATATATCAAGTATCAAAAGAAATAGGAAAGTCTGCAGCATGTCTATGCGGTAAAGTAAATGCTATACTTTTAACAGGGGGTATTGCTTATAGCAAGGTTATATCAAATGGAATAAAAGAAATGGTATCTTTTATAGCACCAGTTGTTAGATACCCTGGAGAAGATGAATTGCTAGCTTTAGCCCAAGGGGGATTAAGAGTTCTAAAGGGTGAAGAAAAGGCAAAGGAATATAAATAGTGAGAAAAATGAAATTTTAATAAAAACAACATTCAAAATATGATAAAATTATAACAATTAAAATTTTTAAAATAATCTTACCAAAACAATAAAATTTGTGATATAATGATTTTAGAAATTTGTTGAAAAATTTCTATGGTAACAGAAAAATGAAAGAGTTACTTCATTTTATATCTTTATACATAGGTCTCAATATATTTTTTTATAGCTTATGAAAATGATTACAAAATGAGGTAACTCATAATTGGAGTGGTAAGATGAGCAGAATAAGTGTTTTCACAGGACATTTTGGTAGTGGTAAAACAGAAATATCAGTAAATTACGCAAAAAAACTAGCAAGACAAGGTAAAAAAGTAGCCATAGTTGATATTGACATTGTAAATCCATACTTTTGCTCTAGAAATTTAAAAAAAGAATTTGATGAGCTTGGTATAAAGGTTATAGCATCAGATCCAAATCTTATGAATGCAGAGCTAATGGTAGTTCCAAGCGAAGTTATGGCTGTATTTAATGACAAAAGTTATGAGGTAGTTATGGACATTGGTGGGGATGATCAAGGTGCTACGGTACTTGGTCAATATAACAGATACTTTAGGGAAGAGGACTATGATATGTATTTTGTAATAAATAATAATAGACCTCTTACATCTACAACTGAAGATACAATCGAATATATTAAATCTATCGAGCATGCATCAAGATTAAAAGTAAATTATCTTATATCAAATTCAAATTTATCCTATGATACTACTGTGGATCATATTCTAAATGGAGACAAGCTTGTAAAAGAACTTTCAGAAAAGATAAATGTTCCATATAAGTATGTAGTTTGTGATAAGAAATTTGTAAACGATATACAAGGTAAGGTTCATGCTGAAATATTGCCTGTAGATATATATATGAAACCACCTTGGAGATAATTATTTTATAATAAAATTTAGTGATAGCATAAATTTTAATAAATATACTACTTATTAAATCTTAAGGAGGGGTTGAAATGCCAAAAGTAATATTTAGGGAAGAAAGATGTAAAGGCTGTGGTCATTGCATCAATGCGTGTCCTAAAAAAATAATAAGTTTCTCAGATAAATTAAATATAAAAGGGTATCATCCCGCAACAATAGTTGATGAAAAGAAAGATGATTGTATAGCTTGTGCATCATGTGCAAGAATATGCCCAGATTGTGTAATAACAGTAGAAAAGTAAAAGGAGGGGTTATATAATGGGTCAAAAAGTTTTAATGAAAGGTAATGAAGCTATAGGAGAAGCTGCCATCCAATCTGGATGTGAATGTTTCTTTGGATATCCAATTACTCCACAAACAGAAGTTGCAGCTTACATGTCAAAGAAGATGCCTAAAATAAATAAGACATTTTTACAAGCTGAAAGTGAAATCGCTGCTATAAACATGGTTTATGGTGCAGCAGGAAGTGGTGTAAGATGTATGACATCTTCAAGTTCACCAGGAATAAGCTTAAAATCAGAAGGAATTTCTTATATAGCTGCAGCTGAGCTTCCATGTGTTCTAATCAATATTGTTAGAGGAGGTCCAGGACTTGGAAGTATCCAACCTGCGCAATCAGATTACTTCCAAGCAACAAAAGCAAGTGGACATGGTGATTTTAATATGCCAGTACTAGCTCCATCTTCAATACAAGAAATGGTTGACTTAATACAAGATGCATTTGATATTGCTGATATATACAGAACACCTTGTATGGTTATGGGTGATGGAATGCTTGGACAAATGATGGAACCAGTTGAATTTAAGGAAAGACCTCATAAAGATCTTCCTAAAAAAGATTGGGCAGCTAATGGATTACATGGAAGAAAGAAACACAACATAATAAATTCATTATATTTACAACCAGAAATATTAGAAAAGCATAATGAACATTTACAAGAAAAATATAATACAATAAAAGAAAATGAAGTTAGATATGAATTATTTAATTGCGATAAAGAGTGTGATTTAATATTAGTTGCATATGGAACAACTTCAAGAATATGCAAAAACGTTGTTAAGTTAGCAGCAGAAGAGGGAATTACATTAGGATTAATAAGACCTATAACAATTTGGCCATTCCCATTTGAAGCATTTGAAAAGACTATAGATAAAACAAAACATGGTTACTTATCAGTAGAAATGAGTTGTGGTCAAATGGTTTATGACGTTAAATTAGCAGCAAATGGAAGAAAACCAGTTGATTTCTATGGAAGAACAGGCGGTATGGTTCCAGATCAATCAGATATACTAGATAAAGTAAAAGCTATAGTAGGAGGTGTTAAATAATGTCTATTGTATATCAACCACCTAAAGCATTAATGGATGTTCCTACACATTATTGTCCAGGATGTACACATGGTGTTATTCATAAACTAGTTGCTGAGGCTATAGATGAACTTGGAATATTAGATAAAACTATAGGAGTTGCTCCAGTTGGATGTTCAGTTTTAGCATATAATTATTTTGCGTGTGATATGTTTGAAGCAGCACACGGTAGAGCTCCAGCAGTTGCAACAGGTATAAAGAGATCTCATCCAGATTCAGTAGTATTTACTTATCAAGGAGATGGAGATTTAGCTGCAATCGGAACAGCTGAAATCGTTCATATTGCAAACAGAGGTGAAAACGTTACAACAATATTTGTAAATAACTGTATATATGGTATGACAGGTGGACAAATGGCACCTACAACATTACCAGGACAAGTAACAGAAACTACTCCATATGGTAGAGATGTAAAATATGCAGGATACCCAGTTAGAGTAGCTGAAATGATAGCTACTTTATCAGGAGCTTGTTATGTAGAAAGAGTATCAGTAGATACTGTTCCAAATATATTAAAAGCTAAAAAAGCTATAAAGAAAGCTTTCCAAAATCAATTAGAAGGAAAAGGATTCTCATTAGTAGAGGTATTATCAATTTGCCCAACTAACTGGGGACTATCTCCTCAAGAGTCATTAAATTGGTTAAGAGAAAATATGATTCCATACTATCCTCTTGGCGTTAAGAAGGATATAACTGGGGAGGTGAAATAAATGGCATCACAACAAATAATATTTGCAGGTTTTGGTGGTCAAGGTATATTATCAATGGGTAAATTCTTAGCATATGCAGGAATGGATTCAAACATGGAAGTTTCATGGTTACCTTCTTATGGTCCAGAAATGAGAGGAGGTACAGCTAACTGTTCAGTTGTTCTATCAGATACACCAGTAGGTTCTCCTATAGTAACAGCACCAGATACATTAGTTGTAATGAATAGACCTTCTTTAGATAAATTTGAAGATATGGTAGCTCCAGGTGGACTAATTGTATTAGATTCTAACCTAGTTGATAGAATGCCAGAAAGAAAAGACATAAAGGTTATAGCTATCCCAGCTCAAGATGAAGCTGAAAAATTAGGTAGCACAAAAATAGCAAATATGATTCTTTTAGGAGCTCTTGTAAAAGAAACAGGAATAGTTACTATGGATGAAATCACTTCATCATTAAAAGACCATGGTAAAGAAAAATTCTTTGAATCAAATAAGGCTGCTCTTAAGGTAGGAGAAGGATACGCAAAATAGAAAATAAGTTAATATATTCTTCTATAAGACCAGTGAAGATTTGATATATCTTCACTGGTTTTTATATTCATATTAATATATGCTATACTTTAACTATTGTTAGCAGTATTAAACTATAATATAATATCTATGTGTATTTAAAAAATAGGAGTGATTTTAATATGAGTAGAATGTTTGGTACCGATGGAGTTAGGGGAGTAGCAAATAAGGAATTAACATCAGAGTTAGCATATAAATTAGGAAAAGCAGGAGCATATGTTTTAACTGAAGGTGCTCATAGACCTAAGATATTGGTGGGAATGGATACCAGAATATCAGGACATATGTTAGAAGCTGCTTTAGTTTCAGGAATATTATCCGTTGGAGCGGAAGCTATATGCGTGGGTGTAATACCAACACCAGCAGTAGCATATTTAACAAGAAAGTATAATGCAGATGCAGGGGTAGTTATCTCAGCTTCTCATAATCCAGTAGAGTATAATGGAATAAAGTTTTTTAATAAAAAAGGATATAAATTATCTGATGAATTAGAAGATAAAATACAAGCATTGATAGAGAGTGAGTTTCAAGGAGTACCTGTTCTAACTGGTGAAAACATAGGAAGAAAAGTAGAAGATGAAAATGAAGCTATTAGAGATTATATAGATTTTGCTAAATCTACTATAAAGGGAGATTTAAAAGGACTTAAAGTAGCATTAGATTGTGCCAATGGAGCATCTTATATAACTTCTGTAGAAGCCTTTAAGGAGTTAGGAGCAGAAGTTCATGTAATAAACAATAATCCAGATGGCATTAATATAAATGAAAATTGTGGTTCAACTCATCCGAAGCAATTAATGAACTATGTAGTAGAAAATAAATGTGATATAGGTTTAGCTTTTGATGGGGATGCAGATAGATGCCTGGCTATAGATGAAAAGGGAACTCTAATAAGTGGAGATTTTATATTGGCCATATGTGGGGAACAATTAAAGCAAAAAGGTGAATTAAAGGACAATACTATAGTTATAACAGTTATGAGTAATTTAGGATTAGATATAGCGATGAAAAAGCAAGGTATAAAAACTATAAAGACTAAAGTTGGAGATAGATATGTACTTGAAGAAATGCTTAAGCATGGTTATAACATAGGTGGGGAACAATCAGGTCATATAATATTTACTGATTTTAATACAACAGGTGATGGATTAATAACAGCACTACATTTATCTTCTGTAGTTAAAGAAAGTGGAAAGACTTTATCTGAATTATGTTCAATAATGAAGGAGTTACCACAAGTATTGGTAAATGCTAAAGTTCCTAATGACAAAAAGGATATATACTTAAAAGACGAAAAAATAAAAGATGAAATAGATAAAATTACAAGAAAAATGGACGGTTGTGGAAGGGTACTTATAAGACCTTCAGGTACAGAACCTTTAGTAAGAGTAATGTTGGAAGGCGAAGATCAAAAGGAAATTGATAGTATAGCACATTCTTTAGCTAAATTAATAGAGAGTAAAGCTAATCAATAATTTTTAAAAGGTAGTTTCAAGTTATTTGTAAACTACCTTATTTTTTTAGTTTGGGAGTTAAATAAAAATTAAAATATTAAGAAAATTAAAAATGTAAATGATTAAAAATATTAAAAATTAGCGTAAAACCATAAAATATTATAAAAATAAAAGCTAATCACTAGTATTTCTACAAAAAAAGACAAATTCTAAGTTTGATAAACTAATACCCTTATTATATTATTATATTAAATCAAATGAACAAAATTTCACTTAATGCACAAATGTGCAAAAGCTGTTTATAATATAACAAGTGATTTGAATCTATAATTAGGGTGAATAATTATGGAAGGATCGATAATAAACTATGAAATATGATAAAAAAATTTTATATAAGGTTGCACAAATGTACTATATTGATAATATGACACAATCTGAAATTGCTAAAAAGTTAGGACAATACAGAACAACTATAAGCAGAATGTTAAAGAAGGCTAGAGAAGAAGAAATCGTAACCATAAGCATTAAAAATAGTTCAGATGGATGTTTTGAACTTGAAAATGCTTTAGAGAAAACCTTTAAATTAAAAGAAGCTATAGTAGTCCCAACAGATAAAAATGAAGCTGAAAGTATAAGACTTAAAAAGATAGGTCAAGCTGGAAGTGAATTTTTAAAAAGGATAATACAAGATGGTGACACAGTAGGGTTTGCTTGGGGACGTTCTGTGGGAGTTATGTCTAATGAATTAAGAGATTGCAAGAAGGTGTCAGCTAATATAATACCTCTTGTAGGTGGTCCCCCAAGTGATATGGAAAGTAGATATCATGTTAATACAATACTATCTAAAGTAAGCAGTGAATTTAATGCTAAAGGATATTATTTATATGCTCCCGCAATAACTGCTAAAAAGGAAACTAAAGAAGCTATTATGCATGATAGTAATTTAAAAGGGATACTAGAGTTGTGGAATAGGGTTAATAAAGTAGTAGTAGGAATAGGAGCACCACTTAAAGGTAACAACTTAATTTGGAGTGGTTACTTTGGAGATGATGATATAAAGCTTCTTAAGGATGTTAATGCTATTGGAGATATATGTTCAAGATTTTTCGATATAAATGGAAATACTGTAGATGACAAAATTAAAGATAGAATAATAAGTATAGAAATAGAAAAATTAAAGAATATGGAATATTCAATAGGTATAGCAGAGTCAGAAGAAAAAATTTGGTCAATATTAGGGGCTTTAAGAGGAAATTTTGTAAATGTTTTAATAACAAATAACGAAACAGCACAAAAAGTTTTAGATTTAAATGAGCAATTAAAAAATAATAAATAAATATAAATTTTTAAGGGTTGAAGGGAGTCTTATAAAATGGAAGGAAAAATGAAAGCAGTAGCATTACACGCAATTAAGGATTTAAGATATGAAGATGTGGATATACCTAAAATAGGAGAAGATGATGTATTAGTTAAAGTAAAATATGTAGGTATTTGTGGATCAGATATGCCAAGAGCTATGGTAAGTGGAGCATATCACTATCCAACAATAACAGGACATGAATTTTCAGGAGAAGTTGCTGAACTAGGACAAAATGTTGAAAATTTAAAGGTAGGACAAAAAGTTACAGTAGCACCACTAATACCATGTGGTACATGCGAATTCTGTAAGAAAGGTGAATTTGCTTTATGTGAAACTTATCAATTCTTAGGTTCAAGAAATGATGGTGGATTTGCAGAATATGTAAGAGTGCCAAAAGCAAACATATTACCAATCCCAGAAGGACTAGATTTAGAAACAGCTGCAGGAATAGAACCAGCATCAATATCCTATCAAGCAGTTAGTAAGACAAATATAAAAGTTGGAGATACAGTAGCAGTAGTTGGATGTGGACCAATAGGACAATTTGCTATACAATGGGCAAAAATATTTGGGGCATCTAAAGTAATTGCTGTAGATGTTTTAGAGGACAAACTTCAATTAGCAAAGGAGTTAGGAGCAGACGTTATAGTAAACAGTAAAGAATGTGATGCAGTTGAAAAAGTATTAGAAATTACAAATGGTGGAGTACAAGCTGTTGTAGAAACTGCAGGAATTAAATTTACAGAAGAACAATCAGTTCTTATGTGTAGAAAACATGGAAGAGTAATTTATCTTGGAATTTCTCACGATGAATTAAAATTTAGTGCTAAAACACTTGATAGAATAATGCGCGGAGAAATAACACTACAAGGTTCATGGAATTCATATTCAGCTCCATTCCCAGGAATTGCTTGGAGTGCTACACTAGATTTCATGAAAAAAGGACAAATAGTGTTTAAACCAATGATATCTCACAAAATTAAGTTAGAAGAATTACCAGAGTATTTCTTTAAGATGTTCAATAAAGAAATTAACTACAATAAGGTTTTAGTTGAAATTTAATAGAGGGTGAATTTATGTTTATAAAAATAGTAATTGTTATTGGACTTGCTTGGCTTTTACAAATAGGATTAGGTTTTTTACAATTTAAAGATTTTAATAAAAATTTTAAAGAAATGCGTAAAAAAGGAAGAGTAGTAATAGGAAAAAATAAAGGCCGTTTCAAAAGAGGATATATGATACTTATTTCTATAGATGAAGATTGTTGTATATTAGAAAGTAGAGTCATGAAGGGCATTACTATTTTGGCTAGATTTAAAACTATGGAGATTCTAAACGGTGAGAATCTCCATAGTATAAACCCAGATATATTAGAAACTATAGATAAACAAATAATTTTATCCATTAAGAATGGAATTGAAAATTATAATAATTACTACAAAGAACAGGAGGAGATAAATAAGGGTGTAGCTCTTCAATAATATAACTTTAACTATAAAATTTTTAATGAATTTAATAAAAAATTTAACTAAAGGGAGAGGAAGTTATGGATTTTTTAACTAATCTAGCTAAAGGTTTTATTGGTTTATTTCAAGAGGGTGGAAATACTTTTGTAGGAATGGCAAAAGGAATAATACCTACGTTGATTATGCTTTTAGTTGCTATGAATGCTTTAATAAGAATAGTTGGACAAGAAAGAATAGAGAAATTAGCAAGAAAAAGTTCAGCTAATCCACTTACAAGATATTTATTATTACCAGTAATAGGAACATTTTTCTTTTGTAACCCTATGACGTTATCTTTAGGAAAATTTTTACCAGAGAAATATAAACCAAGTTATTATGCAGCATCATCATATTCTTGTCATACAATGAATGGTTTATTTCCTCATATAAATCCAGCGGAATTATTTGTTTTTTTAGGTATTGCAAATGGAATAACTCAATTAGGATTATCTACAACAGATTTAGCAGTTAGATATTTTCTAGTAGGTATAGTTACAAATTTCTTCAGAGGATGGATAACAGATTTTACAACTTCTTATGTAGAAAAGCAACAAAAGGTTAAGTTATCTACTGAACTTAAATTCTAGGAGGTGTAATTAAATGGCAAATTATAGAGCAGTAAAAGTTAATGCAGGAAATGGCGGATTTGGAGGACCACTTACAATAGTTCCAACAGAACAAAAAAATAAAATAGTTACTATAACTGGTGGAGTTATATCAGAAGTAGCTAAAAAGATGGAAGAACTTACAGGTTGTGAATTAATAGACGGATTTAAAACAAAAGTACCAGATGAAGAAATTGCCTGTGTAATAATAGATTGTGGTGGTACTTTAAGATGTGGATTATATCCTAAAAAAGGAATACCAACAATAAATTTAATGCCAGCAGGTCCAAGTGGTCCATTATCTCAATATATTAAACCACACATATATGTATCTTCAGTAAAAGCTAAAAATGTAGAATTAGCAGATTCAAATGAAGTTTCTGAAAACGTTTGTGCAGCAAAAGAAGAAAAAGAGGTAAAGGAAACAAAAGAAGTTAAAAAACCAAAATATGACACAACAAAGAAAATAACTCAACAATCAGATAGAGGAATAATGACTAAAATAGGAATGGCTCTTGGTAATTTCGTAGGAATGTTATATCAAGCTGGTCGTGAAACTATAGATACTGTTATAAAAACTATATTACCATTTATGGCATTTGTATGTATGTTAATTGGTATTATATTAAAATCAGGTATAGGTGACGCTTTTGCATCAGTATTATCACCACTAGCAGGTAGCTTACCAGGATTACTATTACTGTCAGCTATATGTTCATTCCCATTCTTATCACCATTTTTAGGACCGGGTGCAGTTATAGCTCAAGTTATAGGTGTTTTAATAGGTGTTGAAATAGGTAAAGGTAACATACCACCACATTTGGCATTACCTGCACTATTTGCTATAAACTCTCAAGCAGCTTGTGACTTTATACCAGTAGGATTAGGCCTTGCCGAAGCTGAACCAGAAACAGTAGAGGTTGGTGTACCAGCCGTTTTATATTCAAGATTCTTAACAGGTCCAACAACAGTATTTATAGCATGGATTGCAAGCTTTGGACTATATTCTAAATAATAAGATTGAAAAGAGAATAAAGGATTGAATTCTTTTATTCTCTTTTATAACATTTTAATTTAATATAAATTTGAAAATAAATTAATTTTAATTTGATATAGAGAAAATATAATTTAAAATTTGGAGGAGATTTTATGAAAACTATATATAATACAGTAGTAAATAAATTAGGAATAATGGTTGAAGAATTTTATGGGGAAAATATGATAATTTTATTTAAAGACAATGCTCCAGAGGAATTAGCGGATTATTGTGTTCTTCATGGTGGGAATGAATTGTCAGAAGAGATAAAATCAGGAGACATATTTAAAATTGATGATGCAGAATATAAGGTTACAGCTGTAGGTGATGAAGTTTATAAGAACTTAAAAGATTTAGGACATATCTGTATAAGATTTGATGGAAGTGAAAGTGCTGAATTACCTGGAAGTTTATATGTAGAAAAGAAAGATATAACACCAATAAATGAAGGTTCTAAGTTACAAGTTATTAGATTATAATATTTATTAAAATTTAATGATAACGGGGGAAAATCATGAAATTTAAAGGTGAAGTTGTACTAATAACCGGTGGAGCTCAAAGTTTAGGAGAGTATATAGCAAATAGATTTGCAAAGCAAGGTGCAGATGTGATAATTGCAGATATAAATTATAATAAAGCACAAGAAGTTGCTAAAAGTATAAGTAAGGAACATAAGGTTAAAGCTATAGCCATAGGGGTAGATATAACAAAGGAACCTGAAGTTCATAATATGGTTAAAGAATCTATCAAAGCTTTTGGTAAAATAGATATTTTAGTTTGTAATGCAGGGGTAGTTTATAGTACAAAAATAACAGAGTTTTCTAAAGAAAAATGGGATCATATATTAAATGTAAATTTAACAGGATATTTTTTATGTGCAAAAGAAGTATCAAAAGAAATGATTAATAGGAAACAAGGTGTTATAATAGAGATAAACTCTAAATCTGGCAAGAAAGGCAGCTTACATAATTGTGCTTATTCTGCTTCAAAGTTTGGATCTATAGGATTAACTCAAAGTTTAGCCTTAGATTTAGCTGAAGATGGTATAAGAGTAAATGCAGTTTGTCCTGGAAATTTATTAGATTCACCTATGTGGGTAAATGGTTTATACGAGCAATATGCTAAAAAATTAAATATACCTAAAGAAGAAGTTAGGCAGGTTTATGTAGACAAGGTACCTTTAAAAAGAGGATGTTCCTATGAGGATGTAGCTAATATGGTATTATTTTTATCTTCTAATGAAGCAGCATATATGACTGGTCAATCTATAAATATTACAGGCGGACAAGAAATGAGATAAAATAATGAATATTTAGGAGAGAAGTTATGCTAAAATCAATAATATTTGATATGGACGGTGTAATTATAGATACGGAACCGTTATCTTATAAAGCAAGTAAAACTTTAGTAGGAAATTACAATAAAGAATATACCTATGGGTTTCATAAAACGTGTATGGGACGTAGTATGTTTGAAGTTATGAAAATGACAAAAGATCACTATAATTTACCCGGAGAAGTATATGAATTATTAGAAGAAAGAAATAAAGTATATTCTAAAATTGCTATGGAAGAGTCAAAGCCAATAGATGGCATATTTCAATTATTAGATTATATAAAAGTTCATAATATTGATTGTGCAGTGGTAACAGGTAGCGATAAAAAAATAGCTGAAGCTATGCTAAACAAATTAGGAATAATAGAATATTTTAAATTTATTCTTTCAGGTGATGAAATGGAAAAATCTAAGCCGGATCCATGGCCATATAATGAGGCTATGAAAAGGTTAAGATCTAATAGTAGTGAAAGTATTATTTTAGAAGATTCTGTAAACGGTATAAAATCAGCTTTAGCAGCTGGTTGTAGGGTTATTGCAGTAAATAGTATATGGGAAGATAAAAGTGAAAAAGGAATAATATCTTTTGAAAAAGATTTAAGGGCAGTACATAAAATTATAGAAGATTTAATAATATAGTTTTAAAGAGGGGGAATTAATATGTTAATACTTTTGGATACAGCTGATTTGGAATCTATAAAATACGCTAATGATATATATCCATTAGATGGAGTAACAACAAATCCTACTATAATTTCTAAAGAAAAAAAAGATTTTTTAACTATATTAAAAGATATAAGGTCTGCTATAGGGGAGAAAAAAATGCTTCATGTACAAGCTGTAGGTACTAAAGCAGAAGATATTGTAGAAGAAGCTAAATATTTAAACGAGAAAATTGGTGGGAATCTATACATAAAGATACCTGTTAATGAGCAAGGAATAAAAGCTATGAAAATGTTAAGCAAGGATGGTTATAAAATTACAGCTACAGCTATATTTACGGCACAACAAGCATTAATGGCAGCAAAAGCAGGTGCTGAGTTTGTAGCACCTTACGTAAATAGAATAGATAATATAATGGGAAATGGAATAGGTGTTGTTTCTGAAATAGTAACTATATTTGATAATTTCCATATTGATTGTAAAGTTTTAGCTGCAAGTTTTAAAAATACAGAACAAGTTCATAATGCTTGCTTAGTAGGGGCACATAGTGTAACTGTAAATGAAAATATTATAAAACAGTTAATATATCATCCATTAACAGATACAAGCGTAAATAATTTTATAAATGATTGGGAAAAACAATACGGAAAGAATGTAAAGACTTGTGATATTTAATAGGATGCATACAAAAAAATAAAATTTTAAATATAAAAAAGAATTAAGAAAAAATCTTAATTCTTTTTTATATTTAAAAATGTCATTAATGCATAATGACAGTATAGCATTAAGTAATCGTTGAAATTAAGCCATTTTTCTTATATCATTTAATTAGATATGAAACAAAAGTGCACTTTTTACTACAAAATATTACCTAGGAGAGATATAAATGAACGAGTTAGATGGTAAAACAGTAGACATATTAACTCTCTTAATTGAACAAGAAAATCCAATAGCAACTAGGTATATTGCTGATAAATTAAATATTAGTTCTAGAACTGTCTTAAGAAAAATACCTTCAGTTGAAAAACATTTAAAAAAATATAACTTAAATTTGATAAAAAAACCGGGATTTGGTATGCAGATTAAAGGTTCTGCAGAGCAAAAGGATAAATTAATAAAATCATTAAAAAGTAATAGCTTTAAAAGAAAATATTCCCAAGATGAAAGACAGCTATATATATTAATAGAGCTATTAAAAAGCAAAGAGCCTATAAAGATTTATAAATTTAAATCCGAATTGAATGTAACTGAAGGAACAATAAGTGTAGATCTTAATAATATTGAAAAGCTTCTTAGAGAATACAATATAAATTTAATAAGAAAACAAGGCTTAGGAGTTTATATTGAAGGTAGGGAATCGTCTTTAAGAAAAGTAATGATGAGAATTATATACCAAAGTGGTTTTGCTAAAGAAGTATTAGATAATTTAGGGAGTCTTATAAAAAGAAAAGTTACAGATGAGGAAACAATAACTACAAATATAAAAAATCAGCTGTTAAATGAAGTTGATAAAGAAACTGTAGAAAAAATAGAGAGAATAGTTTACGATACAAAAATTGACTATAATTATCAATTGAATGAAAATCAGTACATAGCTTTAATTGTACATATAGTTCTTGTAATTCAAAGAATTAAAGCAGGAGAAGCAATTACTATCAATAAAGATTTTTTGGAAAAGCTGAAGAAAAAAGAAGAGTTTAAATTAGCACAAGAGATAGTGTATAAGATAAAGCAAGCATTCAATATTGAATTTCCAGAAGATGAAGTAGGGTATATTACTATGCATCTTATAGGATCAAGAAAGTATTTTTCAGAAGAAAACGAAACAGAAGACGATTTTTTTATAGAAAAATATAGCATAGTAAAGTTATCTAGGAAGATTATAAAGTTTGTTCAAGCTGCTATGAATGTAAACCTTATGAAAGATGATAAATTACTAATAGATTTATCAATGCATTTAGAAACAGCTATAAGAAGACTAAGTATGAACATGGATATAAGAAATCCATTGTTAGAGCAGATAAAGACTAATTACTCCCATGTATTTAATGTTACTAAAGATGCATGTAAAATAATTGAAGAAGAATGTGGATTTAGGGTATTAGATACAGAAATTGGGTATATTGCGCTTCACATAGGAGCAGCTTTAGAGAGGTTAAAAACTTATAATTATAAAGTAATAGTTGCATGTTCAAGTGGTATAGGAACATCTAGGTTACTATCATCAAAATTAGAAAAAGAATTTTCAAATTTGAAAGTAGAGGATACTGTTTCAGTAATAGATATAGAAAGAGGAAACGTAGATTTTAGTATATGTGATTTTATTGTATCTACTATAGAGTACTCTTTTAATGATAAACCAAGTATTACAGTAAATCCCCTATTGCTAGAAGAAGATAAAATAAAAATACTTAAAACTATGGATAAAGTAAAAAATATAAACTTCAATAGTAAAAAGTATGTTAAAACAAGTGATTTTAAAGTGGATTTAAAGAAGAAAATAAACTTTGGAAATGCAATTATAAATATTTTAAATAATATAAAGTATTATGATGATATTTGTGTTAAAAATCTTGATGAATTAATAGATAAAATAACTCAATTGCACATGAACAACCATGATAATTATAAGGAACTAAATAATGATATAAGAAAAAGGGAAGAATTAGGACATTTTATATTAGAGGAAACTAATACAATATTTATACATTGTAGAAGTAATGCAGTGAGGGATGTTAATATAGGATTTATAAAATTAAAAGAACCATTTTTTATGGAAGAAAGTCTTATAGAGCTTGTAATAATGGAATTTGCACCTAAGGAAATTGACAGTGAATATATTGAATGTATTAGTAAAATAAACCAAGAAATTTTTAAAGATACTTTACTAAAAAATATGTGTAAGAAGGAAATATGTGATTATATAAATAATATTTTAAAGGATTTTTATAATAGCATAGAAGTTTAAAATAAAGTGAGGGAAAAAGATGAGTGAAAATGCTATAAAAGAGAAAAAAGACGTTAGAATAAGAATTCAGGAATTTGGAAGATTTTTAAGTGGTATGGTTATGCCAAACATAGGAGCATTTATAGCTTGGGGATTGATAACAGCTTTCTTCATACCTACAGGTTGGATGCCTAATGAAAACTTAGGTAAAATGGTAGGACCTATGATAACTTATTTACTACCTTTATTAATAGGTTATACTGGTGGTAAAATGGTAGGAGGAATCCGTGGTGGTGTAGTAGGTGCTATATCAACTATGGGAGTTATAGTAGGTGCTGATATACCAATGTTTTTAGGAGCTATGGTTGTTGGACCTTTAGGTGGATTAGTAATTAAGAAGTTTGATGATAGTATAGATGGTAAAGTAAAGCCAGGATTTGAAATGTTAGTTAACAACTTTTCAGCAGGAATCATAGGAATGATTTTAGCAATCATTGCTTACCTGGGAATTGGACCAGTAGTTTTAAGTTTAAATCATGTATTAAAAACTGCTGTTGAATCTATAGTTAAAGCAAGATTATTACCTTTAATATCAGTATTTGTAGAACCAGCAAAGATATTATTCTTAAATAATGCAATAAATCATGGAGTTTTAGCACCAATAGGTGTACAAGAAGCTAAAGAAGTTGGAAAATCAATATTCTTTTTAGTAGAATCAAATCCAGGACCAGGATTAGGTATATTATTAGCTTACTTAGTATTTGGTAAAGGTTCAGTAAAACAATCTGCACCAGGAGCTATAATAATACACTTCCTTGGAGGAATTCACGAAATTTATTTCCCATATGTTTTAATGAATCCAGTATTACTTCTTGCAGTAATGGCTGGAGGAGCAAGTGGAATGTTTACATTCATGATTTTCAATGTAGGTCTTGTTGCGACACCATCACCAGGAAGTATATTTGCATTACTTGCAATGACACCAAAGGGATGTTTCCTTGGAGTATTAGCAGGGGTAGCTGTGGCTACAATAGTATCTTTCCTAGTAGCATCTATCTTCGTAAAAGCATCAGCAAAAAGACAAGATAACGATGATTTTGAAAAAGCAGCTTCAAAAGTAAAAGAATTAAAAAATAAAAAAGAAGAAAAAGAAGATGTAACAGTTAGCGGTATTATTAAAAAGATTGTTGTAGCATGTGATGCAGGTATGGGATCAAGTGCTATGGGAGCAAGTAAACTTAGAAAAAAGGTACAAGATGTAGGATTAAATATAAAAGTTATAAACTATGCTATAAATGATATTCCAGATGATGCAGATATAATTATTACTCATAAGAACTTAACTGATAGAGCAAAAGCAAAGGCTCCAAACAAAAAGCATATATCTATAGATAATTTTATAGCAACCCCTGTATATGATGAGTTAGTAGAAGAGCTAAAAAAGTCTCAAAATACAAATAATAATATATCAGAATCAGCTAATAAAAAAGATAATTCAGAAGTGAAAAATATATTAGAAAAGAAAAACATTAAATTAGGATTAGAAAGTGTAAGTAAAGCAGAAGCTATAGAAGCGGCAGGGAAATTACTGGTAAAAAGCGGATATGTAAAAGAAAATTATGTAGAGGCAATGCATGAAAGAGAAACTGTTTTAAATACTTATATAGGAAATGGTGTAGCTATTCCTCATGGAGTATCAAAAGCAAAAGAAGAAGTTTTAAAATCAGGTATAGTAGTATTACAATATCCAGACGGAATAGACTATGGAGATGGAAATATAGCTTATATGGTAATAGGTATTGCAGGAAAAGGAAATGATCATTTAACTATATTAGCTAATATAGCATCTGCTTTAGAAGATGAAGCTTTAGTAAAAGAACTAGCAAGTAGTAAAGATGTAGAAAAAATATATAATATATTGTTACCTTAGGATAAAATTTAATAAAAAACAAAAGGTGGCTACTAATAGGAGTGATATTATGAAAAGAGCTATTCAATTTGGAGCAGGAAATATTGGAAGAGGTTTTATAGGAAGTTTATTATCTTTTTCAGGATATCATGTTACATTCGCAGATGTAAATGAAGATATTATAAATAAGATAAATGAAAAACAAGAATACTTTTTAAATATTGTAGGAGAAGAAGTTGAAAATATTTGTGTTAAAAATGTTTCAGCAATATCATCTCTAGATAATAATTTAATAAATGAAATACAAAATGTAAGTATTATTACTACGGCAGTAGGTCCCAATATATTAGATAGAATAGCACCTACTATAGCATTAGCTATAAAAGAAAAGATTAATACTTGTAATAAGGAATATCTTAATATAATAGCTTGTGAAAATATGGTAGGAGCCTCAGAACATTTGAAAGAAAAAGTTTTAGAAAAGTTAAATGAGGATGAAATAAACTTTGTAGAAAAATATATAGGTTTTGTAAATTGCGCAGTGGACAGAATAGTTCCACCTACCAGCAAGGAAAAAGGTGAAATTACAGATGTAACTGTAGAAGAATTTAAAGAGTGGATTGTAGACAAAACTCAATTTAAAGGAGAAATACCTAAAATTGAAGGAATGGAACTTACAGATAATTTAATGGCTTATGTAGAAAGGAAGATATTTACCCTAAACACAGGTCATGCTATAACTGCATATATAGGTTATTCAAAAGGATATGAAACTATAAGAGAGAGTATATTAGATAAATCTATAGAAGATGTAGTAAAATCAGCAATGAAAGAAAGTGGAGAAGTTCTAATTAAGAAATACGGATTTGATATAGAAAAACACTATAAATATATAGAAAAGATACTTGGAAGATTTAAAAATCCTTATTTAAAAGATGAGGTTGTTAGAGTAGGAAGACAACCACTTAGAAAATTAGGAAAAAATGATAGATTAATAAAACCACTTATGGGAACTATAGAGTTTAAAACTTCAAATGAAAATTTAATTAAGGGTATTGCAGCTGCACTATGCTATGATTTTAATGGTGATGAGCAAGCTATAGAAATTCAAAATACTATAAAAGAAAATGGAATAGAATCAGCAATAGAAAAAATTACAGGCCTTGATAGAAATTCTAATGAGGTAAAATTGATTATTAAAGAGTTTAATAAAATAAAAAAGTAATTAAAAAGTAGATAAAAAAGTTATAAAAGGCATATTCTCTAAGGAAAATGTAAAATTTATAGAGAATATGCTTTCCCTATTTTAACAAAGTTTATGATTCCGTTTACATTTTCAATTTTATTATAAAAAGCAAAAAAATCAATAGAATAGCTATAAAAAGAAGGTCAATTAAGTTAACAAATAGATATAAACATGATATAATGTACTAGAAAGAAAGTTAAAACATATAAAAGCGCCAGAACTGAGCATATAGCTTAGTTGACGAGGAAATAGGATTATCGAAAATTCGGCGGATGTCCTATGGGATCTCACAGCCCAAGAAGCTATAATAAATATTAGAAGTGATTCTAAGAACAAAAAAGCTTTAGTGAGAACTTTCTTCTTAAATATAATAACTTAAATTTAAGGAGGATTTTTTTATGTGCGGAATAGTAGGATATGTAGGATTTAGAAAGGCTAGCGATGTAATCGTGGATGGATTAACAAAGTTAGAGTATAGAGGATATGACTCTGCTGGAATCGCTGTTAATGATGGAGAAAAACTTGAATATCAAAAATATCAAGGAAGATTAAATGTTTTAAGTGACAATTTAGAAAAAAAACCTATAGAAGGAAAAATAGGAATAGGTCATACAAGATGGGCAACTCATGGAGCTCCATCTAATGTAAACTCTCATCCACATTTAAATATGTCAGAAACTATAGCATTAGTTCATAATGGAATAATTGAAAACTATATGGAAATAAAGGAATTCTTAATTTCTAAAGGAGTAGAATTCAGATCAGAAACAGATACTGAAGTAATAGTACATTTAGTAGATCATTATTATGAAGGAGATTTATTACAAGCAGTATTTAAAACAGTAAAGAAATTAAGAGGAGCGTATGCATTGGGTGTTGTTGCTAAAGACAATCCAGATGAATTAATAGCTGTAAGAAAAGACAGTCCATTAATAGTTGGAATAGGTGAAGATGAAAACTTTATAGCATCTGATGTACCAGCTATATTAAAATATACAAGGGATGTATATTTCTTAAATAATGGTGAAATAGTTAGCTTAAAGAAAGATAAAATTACAATTTATAATGAAAAAGAAGAAGAAATTAAAAAGGAACCTTTCCATGTAATGTGGGATGTAGAAGCAGCATCTAAAGCTGGATATGATCATTTCATGTTAAAAGAAATATTTGAACAACCAAACGGAATGAAAGAAACTTTAATTAGAAGATTAGATGAAAATGGAAAGATTAAATTAGATGATATAAAATTAAATAAAGAAGATTTAGATAATATAAATAAAATATATATAATAGCTTGCGGAACTGCATATAATGCAGGAATTATAGGAAAATATGCAATAGAAAAATTTGCAAAGATTCCAGTAGAAACAGATGTAGCATCTGAGTTTAGATATAGAGAACCATTTATAGATGATAAGACATTAATTATTGTAGTAAGTCAATCAGGAGAAACAGCAGATACATTAGCAGCATTAAGAGAAGGAAAGGAAAAGGGTGCTAGGGTGCTTGCAGTTACGAATGTCGTAGGTTCTTCTATTGCTAGAGAATCAGACGATGTATTCTATACTTGGGCAGGACCTGAAGTAGCAGTTGCATCAACTAAAGCATATACAACTCAACTTGTAGCTTTCTACATGATTGCTTTAGATATGGCTCTTAAAAAGGGAACAATTACAGAAGAATTCTATAATCATACTATAGAAGAATTAAAGACTATGCCAGAAAAGGTACAACAAATATTAGATCACCATGATGATATAAAACAAATAGCTAAAGATTTAAAAGATAGCGAACATGCTTTTTATATAGGAAGAGGATTAGATTATAATCTTTCACTAGAAGGAGCTTTAAAAATAAAAGAAGTTTCTTACATGCATGCAGAGGCTTTTGCAGCTGGAGAATTAAAGCATGGAACTATAGCTCTTATTGAAGAAAATACTCCAATAATAGCTACAATGACTCAAAATAATTTATTTGAAAAGAGTGTTTCAAATATAAGAGAAGTTAAAGCAAGAGGAGCACATATTATTGCAATAACTCAAGAAGGCAACAAAGAAGTAGAAAAGGTATCAGATAAGGTTATATATGTACCTAAAACAGATGATTTATTACAAGCTGTAGTTGCAATAATCCCTCATCAATTACTTGCATATTATGCTGCAGTAGAAAGAGGTTGCGATGTAGATAAGCCAAGAAACTTAGCTAAATCAGTAACAGTTGAATAATATAAATTATTATATACAAAGCATAGAGATCAGGGAAAATTAGGGCATCCTAATTTTCCTTTTTGTTTTGGAAAGGTTGGTAGAAATGAAAAAAGATTTAAGAGAATTAAAATTTATAGTGCTAAATTATTTAGCATGTCTTTTAATATTTTTTATAGGTTTTAAATTTTTTAAGTTAAGAACTAATATGAAAAATTATATAATATTAGGATTAGTATATGCATGTATAGCACAATTTTTTTATAAAAAATAAATTATATTTAATATTAGTAACTTTTAGGCTAAGGGAAAAACTTAGTCTTTTTATTTTAGTTATTTTTATAAATGGGTAAATTAATTAAATATATTTGTGAATTTATAGATTTTATTATTACAGATACTGTATAATCATAGTAATATATATATAATTAAACTAGAAAGGAAAGTAAATAAATTGGATATTATTACTGTAGACAATGAAAATATAAATAAGGAACATATATGCTGTGCTATTGCAGATAAAAAAGGAGAATGTCAGGTATCATCAAAGAAATCTTGGATGAGAGAAAGATTTAAAGATGGATTGGTTTTTAAAAAGGCAAATATAAGAGGAAAAGTTTTTATTGAGTATATTCCAATTGAAAAAGCTTGGTGCCCTATTAGTGGTAAGGATTACATGTTTATTAATTGTTTATGGGTTTCTGGTAAATATAAGGGACAAGGAATTTCTAATATTTTATTAAATGAGTGTATTTTAGATTCTAAAAATAAAGGAAAAAAAGGATTGGTTATTTTAACTTCAAATAAAAAAAGACCTTATTTATCAGATAAAAAATATTTAGAACATAAAGGTTTTTTGTTGGCAGATAAAGCGGAACCTTATTATGAATTAATGTATTTACCTTTTTATAAAGATATACCAAAACCTTATTTTAAGGATTGTACAAAGACAGGAATAATAGATGAGAAAGGATTTGTTTTATATTACACAAATCAATGTCCTTTTACGGCTAAATATGTTCCAATAATTTATGAAATAGCTAAGAATAACAATATTCCTATGAAAGTTATAAAATATGAAATAACAAAAGAAGCCCAAAATGCTCCTAATCCATTTACAACCTATAGTTTATTTTATAATGGGAATTTTATAACTAATGATATCTTAAATGAAAAAAAGTTTGATAAAATTATTCAAGAAAAATATATTATGAATAATGAACTTTTAAAATAATATCTACTAAAGGAGGTTTTAATCCTCCTTTATATTTTTGTTAGATAACTCTCCATCTTTTATAGAAATTATTTTATCAGCTAGAAGTTTTGCTTCATATTTATTATGGGTTACAAGTAAGGTTGTAATTTTAAAATTCTTTTTATAATCTAAAAACTCTTTATATACTATTTCCTTTGTATCTTCATCTAGAGCAGAAAAAGGCTCATCTAAAAGTAATATTTCAGGTTTTATTGAAAGTGCCCTTGCAAGGGCTACTCGTTGTTTTTCTCCACCAGATATTTCATTTGGCTTTCTCTTTTTTAAATGCTCTATTTTAAAAATATCCATAAGATAATTTACATACTGAAGATTATATATTTTCTTATTTTTAACTCCAAATAAAATATTATTTTCTATGGTCATATGGGGAAATAAAGCATAGTTTTGAAAAACATATCCTATATTTCTATCTCTAATTGGTAGGCTTAATTTATCTTTTGATGAAAAAACCACTTTATCTTGTATCTTAATAAATCCACTATCAGGGTTTATTATTCCGGATATACAATTTAAAATTGTAGTTTTACCTGAACCAGAATGTCCTTTTAAGGCTACAACTTCATTTTTAAGTTTTAATGTACAATCTAAATTAAAATAATCTAATCTTTTGTGTATATCTAAATATAACATAATTATCTCCTAGGATTTTTAATATAATCTCTTTTTTTGAGCCACGAGTTTAAGAAAAATACTAATGAAAAACTAAAGAGTGTAACTACTAATAAAAGTGTATTTGCAACTTTTTTATAACCATTATCTACTGCAAAATAAATTGCAGTTGGGATAGTTTGAGTTTTCCCTGGAATATTTCCTGCAACCATTAAAGTAGCTCCAAATTCACCAAGGGCTCTTGCAAAAGATAAAACTATTCCACTTACTATACCGGGCCAAGCTAAAGGTAAGCTTATTTTGAAAAATATTATAATTTCATTAGCTCCAAGAGTTCTAGCTGCATTTTCATAATCCACATCTATATTTAAAAAACCGGCCTTACAGCTTTGAAACATTAAGGGTAATGATACTACAAAAGAAGCTATACAAGCTGCTATAGGTGTAAATATAATATTAATATTAAAAATATTATGTAAAAGCTTACCTAAGAAACCTCTTTTATTCATTAATATAAGTAATCCGTAGCCTGTTATAGTAGGGGGCATAACCATTGGTAATATTATAATGCTTTCTAATATATCTTTTAGTTTAAAATTATATTTTGTAAATAATCTTGCTAAAAAAGTCCCAATTAAAAAGGTAAAAACAGTAGATATAATTGAAATTTTTAATGATAATATTATAGGTTTTAAAATCATAGTTTTTATTTATCAGCCTTTTTTATTGGAACAAATTTATGAGATTTAAAAGTTTTTTGCCCATTTTCACTTTTCAAGTATTTTATTAATTTTTTGGCAGCTTCTTTATTTTTACTATTATTAATTATTGCTACAGGATACACAATAGGTTTATGAGCTTTATCTTCTATAATTTCAGCAACATAACTTTCTTTTAAAACTGTTGAATCACTTTCAAATACAATTCCTGCTACGGCTTCACCGTTCTCTACAAACTGAGCTACTTGTTTCACATTTTTTCCAAAGACTAAATTATCCTTTAATTTATCATATAAATTATAATATTCTAAAGTTTGTTTGCCATATTTACCAGCTGGTACTGATTCGGGTTCTCCCATAGCAACTTTATCTTTACTACTGATATTTTTTAAGTCATTAATATTTTTGATTTTATCTTTGAATTCTTTTGAAACTATTAGTACTAAATTATTTTTAAGTAAGTCTTCTCTACTATCTTTATCTATTAAACCTTTTTGTTGAAGCTTATCCATCTTATCTTTTGATGCAGATATAAAAACATCTACCGGAGCACCTTGTTCAATTTGTTTTTGTAGTTGTCCTGAGGATGCGAAATTTAAATTAACAGTAGAGCTATATTGTTTTTCATAGCCTTCTTTTAAATCATTTAATGATTCAGTTAAACTTGCAGCTGCTGAAACTGTTAATTTTGATTCTTTAGACTTCGTAGATTGTTTTGCAGTACCACAACCTACTAATCCAATAACCATAAAACTAGTTATTATAGCAGTGATAATCTTTTTCATAAAAATTCTCCTTTAAAACTATTTATAAATATAAATTTACTATAGCATATACATATGTATTTTTAAATATATAAATAGATTAGATTTAATAATTGGTATTTATAAAAAATATCATATCAAAAATGTTTACTAGGAAAATGGTTAATGATATATAAAGGAGAATTAATAATGTATAGTAGAAGCAGTACAAAGTGAAGATAAAAAAGTGCTAGAAAATTTAAATAGTGCTATTGATAAATTCATTAAATAATATTTGAGAGGTATTTATATGAAAAATAAAGAATATAAAGCTATTTCATTTGCTATATTAGCAGCATTATTGTATGCTATAAGTTCACCTATATCCAAACTATTTTTAAAAGAAATTCCACCTACACTAATGACAGCTTTCTTATATTTAGGCGCAGGGGTTGGAATGGGTATATTTGGATTTATGGGAATTTATTTTGCATCCACAGAGTAGCATAATCATAAGCATATACACCATTATGTGACTCATGAACATAGTCATAGTCATGATGATCGTCATCATACTCATGAGGAATGTATTCATTTTCATAAACATACTCAAGATATTCATCATAGTCATGCTCATACTGTATAACGGAGAATTAATTATTTTACTAAGTAGTAAAATATATTTATAATAAATTATAGGAATTAATAAAATGAATTTATAGTAATAATGGAGGTAATTAAATTATGTTAGATTTAAGAATAAAGAAAATGTCAGAAGATGCAATAATACCTAAGTATGCTCATAAAAGTGATGCAGGAATGGATTTATATTCCATAGAAGATAAAATTATATTGCCAGGAGAAAGCGAATTAATACATACGGGAATAGCAATACAACTTCCTAAAGATACAGAGGCACAAATTAGACCAAGAAGTGGACTTGCATTAAAACATTCTATAACAGTTTTAAATACACCAGGTACTATAGATGAAGGTTATAGAGGAGAAATTTGTATTATACTTATAAATCATTCTAAGAAAGAGTTTAAGGTAGAAAAAGCAATGAGAATAGCTCAGATGGTAATAAAGCCAGTATTAAAGGTTAACGTAATAGAATCTATGGATTTAACTAATTCAGATCGTGGTGAAGGTGGATTTGGTTCTACGGGAACTAAATAATTAAAATTTTTAGATATAAAAAGTACATCTTAAATGTTAGTTATAAAAGCTAATGTTTAAGATGTATTTTTTATTATTGGCATTTGACATAAACAAAATATGGTGATACAATAATGGCAAATGCTAATAACTCATTAATAATTTTAATTAATAATAAATAATTTTAGGAGGAATAAAATATGAAAATTGCAATTTCTTCAAAGGGTAAATCTATGGAAGATTTATTAGATTTAAGATTCGGCAGATGTGAATATTTTCAAATACATGATATGGATAATGATGAATTAAAAGTTGTTAAAAATGAAGGTGCTATGTCTGGTGGCGGAGCAGGAATAGTTGCAGCTCAGCAATTAATAGATGAAAAAGTAGATGTAATAATTACAGGAAAGCTAGGGCCTAATGCTTTTAAATTAGTAGATGCAGCCAATATTAAAGCTTATAGTTGTGAAGGTATCTCTATCAAATCTGTTTTAGAAAAATATAAAAATAAAGAATTAAGTAAATTAGATACAGCAGGACCTGAACATAATGGAATGGGAAACGGATTTAAGGGAGGAAGGTAGTTTGAATATAGCAGTTTTAAGTGGAAAAGGTGGAACAGGAAAAACTACCATTTCAACTAATCTTGCTTTAGCTTTAAAAGCAAACTACATAGATTGTGATGTAGAAGAACCTAATGGATTTTTATTTCTAAAACCTGAAATTAAAAATAAAGAAAAAGTTATGGTTGAATATCCTTTTATAGAAGATGATAAATGTATTTCTTGTGGGGAGTGTGCAAAGGCTTGTCAGTTTAATGCATTAGCAAAGGTTAATAATGACATTATGTTATTTCAAAAGTTATGCCATAGTTGTGGTGCTTGTGAAGTTGCCTGTAGAAATGGTGCTTTAACTTATAAAAAAAGAGAAATAGGAATTATTGATAAAGGCGAGATTAAAGGTTTAATTTGTAGTAGAGGTATATTAAATATAAGTGAGCCTATGGCAGTGCCTATTATTAGGCAGTTACTTAAAAATTTACCTAAAGGTATAAATTTAATAGATTGCCCCCCAGGAACTTCTTGTAATGTGGTAAATTCATTAAAGTATGTGGACGCAGCTATATTAGTTACAGAGCCTACGGAGTTTGGATTACATGATTTAAAACTAGCAGTAAAACTTGTACGAATGTTTAAAATACCTTTCGGAATAATTATAAATAAAGATACAGGAGAAGAAAACATAACAAGAAAGTATTGTCATAATGAGAAAATAAATATAATAGGAACTATTCCCTATAGTAGGGATGTAGCAAGAATTTATTCTAATGGAGAGATGCTTTATAAAGAAGATAAATATAAAAATATTTTTGATTCTATAGTGTTAAGGTCTAAGGAGGTGCTAGGATGGAGCTAGTAGTTTTAAGTGGAAAAGGTGGAACTGGTAAGACTACTATATCAACAGCATTATCTGAACTTTTTAAAGATGTAGTAAGGATAGATTGTGATGTGGAGGCCCCTAATTTTTCTCTTATATATAAAGGAGAAGATATAAAGAAGCAAGACTTTATAGGTGGAAAAAAGGCTTTTATAAATAAAGAAAAGTGCATAAAGTGCGGTAAGTGTGAAAGTATATGCAGATTTAATGCTATAGAGAATTTGAAAATAGACGATTTTGCTTGCGAAGGATGTGGAACGTGTACATTAATATGTCCAACAAATGCCATAACCTTAGAAGATGAAAAGGCAGCAGATATATTCATTACAAAAATAGATAAGGGAATTATCTCAAGAGCAGAAATGGGTATTGGAAGTGATGGATCAGGTAAACTTATTACTTCCATTAGAAAACTTGGTAAAGATTTTAATGAGGATAATAGATTAACTATAATAGATGGTTCACCTGGTATTGGATGTTCCGTTATAGCATCTATTACAGGTAGTGATGCTGCACTAATAGTAACAGAGCCTACTAAGTCTGGGTTAGAAGATTTAACGAGAGTAGTTTCATTATGTAAACACTTTGGAATATTTACTATGGTGTGCATAAATAAATATGATATAAATGAGCAAATCAGTATAGAAATTAAGAAGTTTATAGATAAGGAAGAATTAAAATTAGTAGGAGAAATTCCATATGATGATATGGTTATGAAGTCTATAAATGAATTAAGACCTATAACTAAGTACAAAGAAAGTATAGCTAATAATGCAATAAATAATATGTATTGTAATATAAAAAAATTAATATTTTAGGAGGAGTTAAAATGAAAATTGCAATTGCAAGCGAAGGAAAATATGTAAGTGGGCATTTTGGTCATTGTGAGGGATTTACAGTTTATAATTTAGAAGGAAATAATATTTTGAAAAGTGATTTTGTACAAAATCCAGGACATAAACCAGGATTTCTACCTAAGTTCTTACATGAATTAGAAATAAATGTTATAATTGCAGGAGGCATGGGTGCAACAGCACAAGATTTATTCACACAAAATAATATAGAAGTTGTTGTTGGAGCAGAAGGTTTATGTGAAGATATTATTGAAAAGTATATAAGGGGAGAATTAAAATCTACAGGTAGTATATGTACAGAACATCAACATGAAGGACATTGTAACGAATAGACTAATTTAAAGTCCTATGTAAAGTATTTCTATAAATAGAGATACCTTATATAGGATTTATTTTTATATTTTATAAATTTTTATATTAGCATTTTAAATAAATTCGATATAATAGTATAATGTTATATAACAAATAATATTTCTTATTTATATAAGGAGGAAAAAATATGCCAAGGCCAATAAAAGTAAGAAAGGTAGAACGTTTTCCACAAAGCACTTATTTTATTCCTTTAGGTAAACAAAAATGTGAAATAGAAGAGGTAGTCTTAAAAGTAGAAGAGTTAGAAGCTATGAGACTCAAAGATATAGAAGGATTAAGTCAAGAGGAATGTGCTGAAAAAATGGGTATATCCAGACAAACCTTTCAGAATATAATAGATGCCGCCCGAAAAAAATCAGCTATAGCATTAACAGAAGGTAAGGCTATAAATATAAATGGAGGTAACTATACAACAAAACATTGTTTATTTAAATGTTTAAGTTGTAATAATTTATACGAAATAAAATATGAACAAGATAGAAAAATTTGTCCAGAATGCGGTTCGAGTAATGTGGTATGTAATAAAAGAACAGGATTTTGTCATAAATGGTGCAAGAAAATATAAAATCTCCACATCTTAATGGTTGTTTTATTAAGATGTGGATAAATTTCTTTTATTGTTAAAAATAAAAGAAATTTATATACCATTTAATATTTTATTAATAGATTTTAGAGTATAATCTATTTGTTCCTCTGTATTAAAATGACCAAAACTAAAACGTACAGTACCTTGAGGGAAAGTATTTAAAGTTTTATGAGCAGAAGGTGCGCAATGTAGACCACATCTTGTCATTATATTATAATCATTAGAAAGCATTAATGCTATTTGTGCATTATCCTCTTTCATAAAGTCTAAAGATACCACAGCAGTTCTATTTTCAACACCATTCAACCCTATAATTCTAACATTTTTAAGATTTTTAGCTTTTTCTATAAACTTTTTAGTTAAATATAGTTCTTTTTCTCTTATGGATTTTATACCTATTGTACCTAAATATTTTAAAGAAGCGTTCAAACCATAAATTCCTGGTATATTCATAGTTCCACTTTCATATTTATCAGGCATATACTCAGGTTGAAGTTCATGCTCTGAAAGACTCCCAGTACCACCTTCTATTAAAGAATCTACAAGAGGTAATAAATTATCATTTATTATAAAACCTCCAATACCTTGAGGCCCTAGAAGTCCTTTATGTCCTGTAAAAGCTATAGCATCAGCATTTATTTTTTTAAAATCTATATCAAAAAAGCCAGCTGTTTGAGCTGTATCTATTATAAAAAATAAATGTTTTTGTTTACAAATATTACCAATGGATTCAATAGGTAGAGTTGTACCACAGACATTAGAGGCATGAGTCATAATTATAGTTTTAGTATTGGATTTTATAAGCGGAATTACATCATTAGGATTTAATTCACCTTTATCATTACATTGAATTCGAGAGATTTCAATACCATTTTTAGATAAGGAAGTTAATGGTCTCATTACTGCATTGTGTTCCATAGAGGAGACTATTACATGATCACCTTTTTTTAATAGTCCTTTTATCAATAAATTTAAACTTTCAGTAATATTTTTCGTAAAAACAACGTTTTCAGGTTTATGAAAATTAAATAAGTCACAGATTAATTCTCTAGTTTCAAAGACGATATTTTCTGCAATTAAAGAATTGCTATAGACACCTCTATTTACATTACAACCTATATTTTTTATATAAGTACAGACAGCATCAGCAACTCCTGGAGCCTTTGGAAAAGATGTAGCACCGTTATCCAAATAAATACCTTTCATAATTATCCTCCTAACAGTATATTTAATTATTAAAGTGTTTATAAAAATATTTAAAAATGTGTATGATTTTTTTTTATAATTGATTGATCTATTATAAATAAAATTAATTTAACAGATTATGGGTTGTCTGATAAAATGAAATTGGCATAGTACAATAATTCAATATCATAGTAACAAATAAAAAGGAGGATGTAAACAATGGAAAATAAAAAAGGTATTATATTTTCTGGGGCTATAGTTGGTATCATATCAGTTTTATTAGTTTATTTTGGTAACCCAGTAAATATGGGCTTTTGTATTGCTTGTTTTATAAGAGATACAGCAGGTGCATTAGGATTACATAGAGCAAAAATTGTTCAATATATAAGACCAGAGATTATTGGTATGGTATTAGGTGCCTTTGTAATGGCTGTATCTAAAAAAGAATTTGACACAAGGGGAGGATCTTCTCCATTCATAAGATTTATATTAGGTTTTGTAGTAATGGTAGGGGCGTTAATGTTTTTAGGATGTCCTTTAAGAATGGTATTAAGACTAGCAGGTGGAGATTTAAATGCTATATCTGGACTTATAGGATTTATAGTGGGGATTGCTATAGGAATTGTATTCTTAAATAAAGGATTTAGTTTAAAGAGAAATTATAAATTAACTAAAATGGAAGGCTATGCTTTTCCAGTATTAAACATAGCACTTTTTATATTATTAATAACAGCACCTGCTGTAATACTTTTTAGTAAAAAAGGACCAGGAGCTGCCCATGCACCAATTGCTATTGCTCTAATTGCAGGATTAGTTGTTGGTATATTAGCTCAAAGAACTAGATTATGTATGGTTGGTGGAATAAGAGATATTATAATGTTTAAAGATAGTTATTTAATTTCAGGCTTTTTATCAATATTTGTTTTTGCATTAATGGGAAACTTAATTATAGGTAAATTTAAATTAGGAATAGCTGGACAAACTGTTGCACATACAGATGCTTTATGGAATTTTATAGGTATGGTACTTACGGGATGGGGTTCTATACTATTAGGTGGTTGCCCAATGAGACAGCTTATACTTTCAGCAGAGGGAAATATAGATTCTGTAATGGCTGTATTGGGAATGTTTGTGGGAGCAGCTTTTTGTCACAATTTTAGTTTGGCAGCTAGCCCTAAAGGACCTACTGCAAACGGTAAAATTGCTGTAATTTTAGGATTTATACTTGTACTTGCTGTATCTTACATTAATATAGATAAGGATATTAAACTAAAAGTAGAGGGGGATGTTAACATTGATGCAAATTGATGCTAGAGGAGTATCTTGTCCTCAACCAGTTTTAATGACTAAAAAGGGATTAGGAGCACATCCAGAAGGAATAGATGTTATAGTAGATAATGCTACAGCTAAAGGGAATGTGGAAAGATTCATGAAAAAAAGTGGATATAATGTTAAGATAGAAGAAAAATCAGAAGATTATATTTTGTCTGCAAGGAAGTAATTGTATGGAATGTATAGCAATATTTTTTACTCATTCAGGAGCCATAAAATATAGTAGATATTTAAATAAGATTGGTATAAAGAATCAAACTATGCCAGTACCAAGAAAACTAAGTTCTAATTGTGGGATAGGTGTTAAGTTATTTTATAAGGGGAATATTAAAAATATAATAACAGATGACATAGAAAAAATATTCATAGTAAGGGATAAAACATATGAATGTGTTTACTATTGTGAATAATTTTGATAAGATAGCAGTAATATTTTTTATTACTGCTATTTTATGTTATATAGTTTTAATTATCACATATAATACAAATTAGTTGGATTATTATTTATTAATGTATTATTATATTAATAACAATAATAAAAGGAGTTATAATAGTGAAGAAGAAAAAATGGACTATAGGTAAAACTATAAAAATTCTGATATATAGATTTTTTGATGATGAAGTATTGGCTTTATCTTCACAATTAGCTTATGGACTTATTATTTCAGTCTTTCCATTTTTAATGTTTTTAATAACTTTGGTAGGATTTTTGCCTATTCAAAGTGAAGATGTGCTTATAGGTATGAAGCAAATGTTACCACAAAATGCATATGTACTATTACATAACACAGTAGTAGAAATTGTAGATACCCAAAATGGAAATTTGCTTTCTTTAAGTTTAATTATAACTATATGGGCATCCTCAGCAGGATTTAGAGCTGTTATAAGGGGGCTTAATAAAGCCTATGATGTGGAGGAACATAGATCTTTTATTAAAGTTTTATTTATTACAATCATAAGTACATTTGGTTTAGCTTTAATACTTATTATGAGTATTATTTTTCTTGTATTTGGCAGAGCTATAGGTCAAAAAATTTTATTTAAGCTAGGATTTTCTTATGAATTTAAAAGAATATGGAATATATTTAGATATGTAGTAATGTTATCAACCACTACATTTATTTTTGCAGCATTGTATTATTATACACCAAGTAGAAGATTAAAATGGAGAGAGGTTTTTCCTGGAGCTATATTTGCAACTATAGCATGGATTATAGCATCTATAGGATTTTCTTTTTATGTAGATCACTTTAATAATTATTCTAGACTATATGGCAGTATAGGAACTGTAATAGTATTCTTAGTTTGGCTTTATTTAACTTCTATAATAATTATTATGGGAGGAGAAATAAATGCAGTAAATGCATTAAAAAAGAAAGAGACATATTAAGTTTAAAATTTTATTAAAAATAAGTTGCTTTATTTGAAGTTATACTGTATAATAATCCTCAAAAGTGAATATTGTTTCTTATCCAGAGAGGCGGAGGGACTGGCCCTACGAAGCCCGGCAACCACTAAAATTATTATAGATTTTAGACGGTGCCAATTCCAGCAGGTTTAACCTGGTAGATAAGATGTTAAGAAATCAACTTCTTGCCTTTTATCTGCAGGAAGTTTTTTTATTAGCTATTTATAGAATGGAGGAGTAATTGTGAAGAAAAATAATTTATTAAGGGGAAATCCTCTTGCATTAATACCACTATTAGTATTTTTAGTTTTGTATGTTATTATAGGAATAATTTCAAAAGATTTTTATGCTGTACCTATGAGTGTTCCTTTTTTAATATCAGCTATGTTTGCATTGTTAATGAATAGAAAGGAATCCATTAATAAAAAATTAGATGTATTTTGCAAAGGAGCAGGAAACCAAAATATAATTTTGATGTGTCTTATATTTATTTTGGCAGGGGCTTTTGCACAAGTAGCAAAAGATATGGGAGCTGTAGACTCCACTGTTAATTTAGGACTTAGTATACTTCCAAGTAATATATTAATTGCAGGAGTTTTTGTGATAGCTTGCTTTATTTCTTTATCTATAGGAAGTTCTATGGGAACTATTGTTGCATTAGCACCTATGGCAGTAGGAATTTCGCAAAAAACTGGTATAGTATTAGCACTAGCTCTTGGAGCTGTTGTAAGTGGGGCAATGTTTGGAGATAACTTATCTATGATATCTGATACAACTATAGCAGCGACAAGAACTCAAGGGTGTGATTTAAAAGATAAGTTTAAAATGAATATATTTATTGTATTACCGGCAGCAGTAATAACAGCTATAATATTTGCTATAATAACTTATAATAAAAGTACAGTGCTGCAAGGAAATTATAATTATTCCTTAATGAAGGTATTACCATATATATCAGTTTTAATATCTGCATTATTAGGTGGAAATGTAATAGCAATACTACTAGGAGGAATAGTATTTTCAGGTGTCATAGGTTTAGTTTATGGATCATTTAATATAATAGGATTATTTCAATCTATGGGAAAAGGAATTGCAGGAATGACAGAATTAGTTATCATATCATTAATCATAGGAGGTATGGTTGAACTGATTAAATATAATGGAGGAATAGACTATATATTAAATTTAATAAAGAGCAAAATAAAAACAAAAAAGGGAGCGGAACTTGGTATAGCTTTATTGGTAAGTTTAGTAGATATATGTACTGCAAACAATACTATTGCAATAGTTATGGCAGGACCTATAGCTAAAGATATAGCAGATAAATTTGATGTGGATCCAAGAAAAAGTGCCAGTTTATTAGATACATTTTCTTGCTTTTGTCAAGGACTAATACCTTACGGTGCTCAACTTTTAGCAGCAGCGGGAGTTGCTAAAATATCACCTTTTGATATAATACATTATCTATATTATCCATACTTAATGGGAATTTCAGCTCTTATAGCTATAGCTTTTGGATTGCCTAGATTAACTAAGAAAAATTCTACAGATATTATTAGCAATATTGATTAATAAGTAATAAAAATAAAAAGAATTCTAATACTACAAGTATTAGAATTTTTTTATTTAAATTTTTGTTAGTAGAGGATGATTTAATGAGTAAGGGAAATGGTATTAAAAAATTTTCAAATAATTTTTCGGATTTTTTATCAGATGTAATCGTGGAGAAAATGAGAATATTCATTTTAGATGGCAGCTTTAAAAAAAAATTTAATGAAGATATGAAAAAAATGATTAAAGAAATGAAAGGTAGTGAAAAGGAAAAAATCGATTTAATTATAATGTTTAATACAGATGGAAATATAGCAATAATAGATGAATTTATAATAGCAAAAATTATATATAATGATTACGAAAATTTAATGAGATTATATTATAGAATATCTTCTTTAAATAAACTAATTAAAAATCTATTAATGGGAGATAAAATTATTAAGGAAAGTTTTATAAAAGTTTCTTATAAAGTTTTCTATAATTCATTAATAAAAATATACAGTGAATTAAAATGTAGAAAAGATATAATAGTTAAATATAGATTAAAATATAATCTTGTAAATTATAATAAAGAAGATATATCAATAATAGTACTGATTATTTTAATATTAGAAGAAATATGTTTTCAATTTAATTTGGATTATATTACCATAGAAAAAATCATAAATAGCATGATAAATGTTAAGACAAATAACGACTATTAATGACAAAAAAATATAACTAACTTCTTATATTAATAGTAATATAAAAATATGAAAACAAAAAAATAACTATAAATGAAAGTAGATAATCAATAATGTCAAGATAATGAATATAAAAAAAACTTATATTATCATTAAATGACAGATTTCTAAAATCAAATGTGTTAGCATATTCTTATAAACTTTTCAGTTAGGGGGATATGTTATGAAAGGAGAAATTGAAGTACTAGTTAAAAAACAACATTTTGACAATAAGGAATATGTGTATTATTATAAACTGCTAAAAAATGATATTTACCTTTCGTATGAATATGACAATATAAAATTACAATCCTATGGAATTGAAATTGAAAGGCAAGACTTTAAGGGAAAAAATATGATAAATATAGAAAAAGATAAAATAAAAAACATAAGTCCATATAGGTATAAAGTACATAATTTATTAAAAATGCTTTACGAAAATTCAGTATCACCTATTCATTTAATAGACATAGTTTCAAATTATGTTGATGAATATGTTTTTGATTATGATTATGTTTCTAAAAATGTATCACATATATAAATTTGGAGAGGATTAAAAATCCTCTTTTTTCTTTTAAATTATAAATCAATGTTTTAATATATAAAATAAGGGAGGTGCTTTATTTGGTATTAGGTGTAGGTATAGATATTATTGAAATAAGGCGTATAGATTCTGCTATAAAAAGAAATAAAAATTTTTTAGATAAATTATTTACTGATAAAGAAATAGAGTATTTTAAGTCAAGAAAATTGAGAACGGAATTTATAGCAGGGAGATTTGCAGCTAAGGAAGCTATATCAAAAGCTTTAGGTACAGGTTTTAGAGGATTTAGTCTAAAAGATATAGAGATACAAAATGATGATTTAGGAAAACCAATAGTTTATCTTAAAAATAATGCACAAAAGAAAGCAAATAGTTTTGGAAAATACAAAATTCATCTAAGTATTTCGCATAGTGAGGATAATGCGGTAGCTTATGCATTAATGGAGGTGTTTTAAATGAGAATAGCTTCATGTGAAACAATGAAAGATATAGATAATTATTGTATAAATAATTTAGGAATAAAAGGTGTAATTTTAATGGAAAATGCAGCACTTAAAGTAATAAAAAATGTATCTTTAGATAAGAACAGTTTTACAATAGTATGTGCAAAAGGTAATAATGGTGGAGACGGTTTTGCTGTAGCTAGACATTTATATATCTTAGGTAAAAAAATAGAGGTGTTTTTTATAGGTTCTGATGAAAATATGAGTGATGATTGTAAAATTAATTATAAGATATTAAAGAATTTAAATATTAAAGTAAACAGAGTTAAAAATATAGAAGATTTGTCTATTATGAAAGATAGTATAGAAAATTCAGAAGTAACTATTGATGCTATATTTGGTACAGGGCTTAAAAGAGATGTTAGGGGCATATATGATTCCACTATATCTATTATAAATGAAAATAGTAGATACACTTTGTCTATAGACGTACCATCAGGTATGGATAGTGATACTGGAAAGGTAAGAGGAAATTGTATAAAGGCTAAAAAAACAGTAACTTTTCAATTATATAAAAAGGGTTTTTTAAATTATGATATAGATGACTACATAGGGGATATAATTATAGAAGATATAGGTATTCCTAACGAAGTAGTTGATAAATTTTGTAACAATGAATCAATTATAGATGAATATATAATTAAGAATAAAATTAAAAAAAGAGATAAATATGCACATAAAGGAGACTATGGTAGAGCTTTAATTTTTGCTGGAAGCAGTGGATTTGCTGGAGCTGCGTACATATCAACCCAATCAACAGTTAAGTCAGGAGCAGGCCTAGTCACACTATGTTGTAGTGAGGATGTTAAGAACATATTAAGTACTAAGCTAACGGAGGCAATGACTATAAATATAAATGAAAAAGAGAGATTGAACAATCTAGTAAGTAAAAGTAACTGTATAGCTATAGGACCAGGAATGGGTAATAATAAAAAAACAGAAGAAATATTCTTAGAAGTTATAAAAAAATGTGATTGTCCTATGGTTATAGATGCAGATGCTATTAATGTATTAAAAGATAATTTAAGTATTACCAATTATGCTAAAGATAAATTGATATTAACTCCTCATTTTGGGGAATTTTCTAGGCTTTCAGGATATACTATAAAAGAAATAAGGGAAAATAGATTGTCTATATCTAAAGATTTTGCCCAAAAATATGGAGTTATCTTGGTGTTAAAAGGATACAATACAATAATTACAGACGGTGAAACTTTATTTGTTAATCCAACAGGGAATAGTTCTATGGCATCTGGGGGTATGGGAGATTGTCTAACTGGTATAATAACATCCTTTATAGCTCAAGGATATGAACCATTAGAAGCAGCTTATTTAGCAAGTTACATACATGGATATTGTGGAGATAAGTTATCTAAAGATATGTTTTGTGTAGATGCTACTAGTATTTTAAATTATATTCCTTATGTTTTAAAAGAATTTGAAAATGTGTAATTTATATATGTAAGGCTTTTGTAATATATAAAGATTATTAAGAATAATATTATTAATGAATTAAAAGAGAATTTATTTGGAGGGCCTTGCATGAAAAAGTTAATTTTAATATGTTCAATTATAGCAGTAACACTATCTGTTTTTCTATTTATACATTTTAATAAAGAGGGAAGTTATGGTGAAAGTATAGATTTTTTAAAAAATTTAGATAGTTATAGATGTAATGTAGAAATACAAATAAAAAATGATAAACAAAATATCAAATTCAAAGGAAAACAATTTTACAATAAAGATTTAGGTTATAGATTTGAAATAAATAAGGATAGAATTTTGTTATATAAGAAAAATAAAATATTTGTTAAAGATTTGGTAAATGGAGTAAAATATAATACAGATAGAGAATTTGATAAACTTTATAAATTAACTTTTATAGGAGAATATATAAATCTTTTATATACTAATGAGGAAATAAAGGTAGATATACGTACAGTAAATGATATTAATTACGAAGTTATATCACTTATTATACCAGGCAACAATAGAAATTATGAGAAAGCAGATCTGTTTGTAAATAAAAAAGATAATATACCTACAAAACTTGTAATATATGATAAAAAAAATCGTATAAGGGTTACTGTTAATTATAAAAATTTTGTACCTAACAGTGATGATGGTAGTAGTATATTTGAACCTAGTAAATTTTAGATATTATACATAAATTATAAGAAGTTTCAATGAATTACATTTATGCTTTTTAAAATTTCGCATGTATAATTATATATATATATTCTAAGGTGAAATTAGGAGGTATTAATTAATATATGGCAGCAAAAAAAGTAGTTATAAATATATCTCAAACACTATATAACGAATTTGATGAGGCTTTAAAACAAGATTCTAAAAAAAGTAGTGAATTTTTTAGGGAAGCTATAATATTATATATAAAGGAAAGAAAAAAATTAAACCAACTAGAACAAATGAAAAAAGGATATATAGATATGGGGGAAATAAATAGGAGTTATTCAGAAGCAGGATTTATGGAAGATGTAGAAGATTTAATAGAATATGAGCAGAAGCTTTCGGAGAGTGATTTTCCAGATGACAAATATAGTAAAAAGAGGAGATATATTTTATGCTGATTTAAGTCCTGTAGTAGGATCAGAACAGGGGGGAGTAAGACCAGTTATTATTATTCAAAATGATATTGGTAATAAGTACAGTCCCACAGTAATAGTAGCAGCTATTACTTCACAGATAAATAAGGCTAAGTTGCCTACGCACGTTGAAATATCTTCAGAGGAATATGGATTAAATAAAGATTCAGTAGTATTACTTGAACAAATAAGAACATTAGATAAAAGAAGATTAAAGGAAAAAATAGGACATATGTCTGATGAAGATATGGAAAAGGTTAATAGTGCACTTTTAGTAAGTATAGCTTTGGGATAAGGGGTTTTCCTCTTATCCTAAGTTTTTATGATGTAAATATTATAGAATTATTGATATTTATGATAAAAAAATGCGATTAACTTTAATAAAATGTATACTATATGCTTTTAATGTATATATAAAAACATATTTTTATGTTAAAATAATATAGTAAGGATGGGTAATTTAAAAAGTACTTGGAGGTAAAAGTATGGAAAAAAACGTAGTACAGCTAAAAGAAATAGCTAAACAAATTAGAAAAGATATAGTCTATATGTTAACTGAATCAGGTTCAGGTCATCCAGGTGGTTCTTTATCTGCAGTAGAGATATTAACTACCTTATATTTTAATGAGATGAACGTAGATCCTAAAAATCCTAGAGATTTAGGAAGAGATAGGTTTGTTTTATCAAAAGGTCATGCAGCACCAGTATTATATAGTGCTTTAGCTAGAAGAGGATTTTTTAGTGTAGATGAGTTAAAGACATTAAGAAAGTTAGGCTCAATGCTTCAAGGACACCCAAACATGAATGATGTTCCAGGAGTAGATATGTCTACAGGATCTTTAGGTCAAGGTATTTCTGCAGCAGTAGGTATGGCTTTAGCAGGAAAGTTAGATAAAAGTAATTATAGAGTATATGCTCTTTTAGGAGACGGAGAGCTTGAAGAAGGTCAAGTATGGGAAGCAGCAATGGCAGCAGCTCATTATAAATTAGATAATTTAACAGCATTTGTTGATTATAATGGATTACAAATAGATGGTCCATGCACTGAAGTTATGTCAGCGGTTCCAATAGCTGATAAATACTTAGCTTTTGGATGGAATGTTATAGAAATAGATGGTCATAACTTTGAAGAAATTTTAGAAGCTATAGATAAGGCTAAATCTGTAAAAGAAAAACCAACTATTATTATATGTAAAACAGTAAAAGGTAAAGGTGTATCTTTTATGGAGAATCAAGTAGGCTGGCATGGAAAAGCTCCTAGCACAGAAGAATTTGAAAAGGCCGTTGTTGAAATAGGAGGTGAAAACTAATGAGCAATAAAATAGCAACAAGAGAAGCGTACGGAAAAACATTAGCAAAATTAGCAAGTGAAAACCCTAAAATAGTAGTTTTAGACGCGGATCTTTCTAAATCTACTAAGACAGCAGAATTTAAGAAGGTTTGCCCAGAAAGATTTATAAATATGGGTATAGCTGAAGCTAATATGATGGGAGTTGCAGCAGGATTATCAACTTGTAATAAAATTCCTTTTGCTAGTACTTTTGCTATGTTTGCTACAGGAAGAGCTTTTGAACAAATAAGAAATTCTATTTGTTATCCTAAATTAAATGTTAAAGTTTGTGCAACTCATGCAGGAATCACAGTAGGAGAAGATGGTGCATCACACCAATCCGTTGAAGATATTTCTTTAATGAGAAGCATACCTAATATGACAGTGGTTTGTCCAAGTGATGCTGTAGAAACAGAAGCAGCAATAAGAGCTATAGCAGAATATAATGGACCTTGTTACGTGAGATTAGGAAGATCTGGGGTACCAGTTATAAATGATAATAAGGAATATAAATTTGAACTTGGTAAAGGTGTTCAATTAAAAGAAGGAAAGGATGCCACTATAGTAGCCACAGGAATAATGGTGAATGAAGCTTTACAAGCATCAGAACTTTTAGCTAAAGAGGGAATAAATGTAGCAGTTATAAATATACATACTATTAAGCCTTTTGATAGAGAAATAATTACAAAAGCTGCTAAAGATACAGGATTAATAATTACAGCAGAAGAACACAATATTATAGGTGGACTAGGTTCAGCTGTATGTGAGACAGTAAGTGAAACTTCTCCAGTGCCTGTATTAAGAGTAGGAATAAAAGATACATTTGGAGAAAGCGGAAAACCTGATGAATTATTAAAAGCTTATGGATTAACAGCAGAAAATATTATAGAAGCTGTAAAGAGAGGACTAAAGCTTAAGTAATAATTTAAGTTTAATCTTTAAAAGGGTTGGTGCTATCTCACCTTCCCTTTTATAACTTTTAGGGATTAAAGGAAGATGGTATTATGGGGGACTATGTAAAAGATATTTTAAAATCATTAAAACTATCAATTTTATTATTTATAATAGGGTTTGTTTTAGGAATATTAATAGGGGTTATACTACACCCAAAAACTTTTACTTCTATACTATTATGGGGTTGTCGGATTGTACAGTATATATCAATTTTTGGTATGGCTATAGCAGGTATATCTTTTACTAAGCAAGATTTGCTAAAACCACTTAACTATGAAAATCAATGGAAAAATTATTTTAATAAATTAAATTTATCTTTTGTAATATTGTTTATGAGTGTGTTCTCTTTAATATTATCTTATTTAGTTGAAACTATAATTTTATATTAATTTGGAGGTGCATTCTATTGAAGAAATTTAAGGAGTATTTTTTTATAACATTAGGAGTGATTTTGGTAGCTATAGCTATACAATTTTTCTTTGCACCTAATGATATAGCAGCAGGTGGAACTACAGGTATAGCTATAATTATTAATGCTCTTTTCCCAGCAATACCTAAAGGATTTATTATGATCATAATGGAGATATTCTTATATATAATAGCATTTATTTTTATAGGAAATAAATTTGGAGCAAAAACTATATATTCAGGTTTTACCCTTGCAGGTATCATATGGGTTTTGGAGAAAATCAATCCTAATCCAATACCAATAACTAATGATTTATTACTAACATCTATATTTGGAACTTTAATATCCGCAGTAGGAATGGGAATTGTATTTAATCAAAATGCTTCTACAGGTGGAACTGATATAATAGCTAAAATAATTAATAAATTTTTCCACATAGATATTGGAAAAGCATTATTAACAGTAGATCTTTTAGTTACTATTTCAGCAGCAGCTTATTTTGGAATAGAAAGAGGTATGTATTCTCTTTTATGTGTAATAATCAATGGATTTGTAATAGATTCAGTTATAGAAGGATTAAATATGTCCAAGCAAATTATTATAATAAGTAAGAAACATGAAGAAATAAGCAAATTTATAATAAGTGAACTAAACAGAGGATGTACAGTTTTCCATGGAGTAGGGGTTTATACAAAGGATCCTAGTTATATATTATATACGGTAATAAATAGAAAAGAATTTATAAAACTAAAAACATATATAAAGGAAATAGATAATAAAGCTTTCATTTCAGTAAATGATGCTCATGAAGTATTAGGAGAAGGATTTAAGGATATTATAGAAGAAGCTTAAATCTTAAATTAAACAATAAAGGAAACTCTCTATATATGAAACTGACAAAATAAGGTAAATTATTTTGTAATGGTTTTATAATAGGGAGTTTTTTTTACATTTTACAATAATTTAATTTTTAAATTTTACTTTTATTATGATATAATGTTGATAGTTAATTTTATATAACTATAGGTAAATAAAAAGCTCGAAATAAGGAGAGATATAGATGATTGAATTTAAGAATGTAAATAAAGTATATAACGGAAATAAATATGCACTATCAGATATAAATATAAATATAGACAAGGGAGAATTCGTATTTTTAGTTGGACCTAGTGGAGCAGGTAAATCTACTTTTATAAAACTTTTATTAAAGGAAGTAGACCCAACTTCTGGGAAAATTATAGTAGATGACACAGAAATTACTTCCTTAAAGAGAAAAGAAGTGCCTTACTATAGAAGAAAGATAGGAGTAGTTTTCCAAGATTATAGGCTTATACCTTCATTAAATGTATATGAAAATGTAGCTTTTGCAATGAGAACTATAGAAGCTAGCCCTAGAGAAATAAAAAAGAAGGTTCCAATTGTTTTATCTCTAGTTGGTTTATCAAATAAATATAAAGCTTTTCCACATGAGTTATCAGGAGGAGAACAACAAAGAATATCTTTAGCAAGAGCTATAGTAAACAACCCTTCCATATTAATTGCGGACGAGCCTACAGGAAATCTTGATCCAGAGACATCTCTTGGAATAATGGATATTTTAAATGATATAAACCATGCAGGTACAACAATAGTTATGGCTACTCATGCAAAGGATATTGTAAATAAAATGAGAAAAAGGGTTATTGCCATAGAAAAAGGTGTCATAGTAAGTGACAAAGAAAGAGGTGTTTATATATATGAAGATTAGTACTGTTAAATATTTTGTTGTTGATTCTTTAAAAGGACTTAAAAGACATAAAACACTAAGCACCGCATCAGCAGCTACAGTAGCAGCAACTTTATTTATTTTTGGTATATTTATTTTATCTATGATGAATGTAAAAGAGCTTATTAAAGATGTAGAATCTAAAGTTGAAGTTAGAATTGTGTTGAAAAATGATATAACTCGTGATCAAGATAAAGAATTAAAAGAAAAAATAAGTTCTATAAGTGGTGTAGAAAAAATTACATATGAAACTAAAAACGATGCACTACAAAAGTTTAAAGGTCAATTGGGAGAAGAAAATAAATCTTTAGTTCAAGGATTAGATAAGGAAAATCCATTACCAAATTCTTATATTGTTAAAGTAGGAAGGCCAGAGATAGTTTCCACTGTAGTAAAGAATATTAAGGGTATGAAGGGTATAGATGAAATAAAAGACGGTAGAGAAATTGTAGATAAGATAACTAGAATAACTACAACAATGAAATGGATAGGAGTAGCGCTATTCTTAGTTTTAATAGGAGTTTCTTTATTCCTTATAGGCAATACTATAAAGATAACTGTTTATTCAAGAAGAAGAGAAATAGGAATAATGAAATATATAGGAGCAACAGATTGGTTTATTAGATGGCCATTTATATTTGAGGGTGTGATTATAGGTATATTAGGCTCAATAATTTCTATAGCAGTACTTTATTACTTATATAAATTAGCTTATAATAAAGCAACAGCAGGACTATTCTTTATGAAATTATTAGCTCCAAATTTTGTTTTGACAAATATATTATGGATATTTATATTAGGCGGAATAGTAATAGGAGCAATAGGAAGTATATTATCTATAAGAAAGTTTTTGCAAGTATAATTATTGTACATTAGTAAAAATTAAGAATAAAAGCATGCACAGTTTAAGAAAAACTTGTATAATATTTTCTTATAAACTGTGCATGTTAATTTTATAAGGAAATTTTGTTTTATATTACTTCTTAATGTATTATATTTATAATAGTATTTACATTAACATATTTAAAGAGGTGGATAATTTGAAAGAAAAGAAAAAGTGGATATGGTGGACTGTAGTTGTTCTAATAGTAACTAACATTTGTACATTTTTATTAAGTAATTTTATACCGTTATACTTACCTAAAGGTAAGGTTATAATTGGTGCAAAACAGTATGAAGATATAGTAAAGTATCAAAGGGTATTCTTAATTAGGAATCAGATATATAAATACTACGATGGAAAAATAAATGAAAATGATATGGTAGAGGGTGCAGTAAAAGGGATGACGGCAGCACTTAAAGATCCATATACTGTATTTATGAGTGCAAAGGAATACAAAGAGTTTAATGATCAAACTGAAGGGAATTATAGTGGTGTAGGAATTCAGCTACAAGCTAAGGAAGATAAAATAATGGTAGTTTCAGTATTTGACGGATCTCCTGCAAAAGAAGCAGGAATTTTACCTAAGGATGAAATACAAAAGGTTAATGGTACTAGTGTATCTGGTAAAGAGATAGATAAAGCTATAACATTAATGAAGGGTAAAGAAGCAACAGATGTAAATCTTCAATTGTTTAGAAAAGATAAAGGTCAATATACTGTAAAATTAAAAAGAAAGAAAATAAATATACCTACTGTTAAAGAGGAAATGATAGGCAATAATATAGGTTATATTCAGGTTTCTATGTTTGATGAAAAAACTTCAGATAATTTTAAAGCTGCGTTGGATACTTTAAAATCTAAAGGTATGAAATCATTAATTATAGATTTAAGAGGAAATCCAGGGGGAGTACTAAATGAATGTATAAAAATGGCTTCAAATTTTATACCTAAGGGCAAAGTTGTAGTTTCCACAGTAGATAAATACGGGAATAAAAAAGAGTATAAATCAAAAGGTGGAAATTATGGAGAAATACCATTAACTGTACTTGTAGATGGCGGAAGCGCTAGTGCTTCAGAAGTATTTTTAGGAGCTATAAAAGATTATAACTTAGCAACAGCTGTAGGTGAGAAAACTTTTGGAAAAGGAGTAGTTCAAACTTTACTAGAAACAGGAGATGGAACAGCGCTTAAAGTAACAATTTCTAAATATTATACACCAAAAGGAGTAAACATACATCATATAGGTATTAAACCAGATGTAGACATAAAGTATCCAGATGAATTAAGAAAAAAACCGTATGATAGAAAGTTAGATCCTCAATTTAAAAAAGCTTTAGAAATGGCCGAAGATAAAATCAAATAGTATTTTTGTTTTATATTTTAGGGTTTAGTCAGATTTTTTCTGACTAAACCATGATTATGGAGAGGGGAAATCATTTTAATGAACATATTACTGCATACTTTAAGAACAGTAGCTTATGCTTTAGTTGAACCATATTTTGCAATAATATTGTTTTTAGTAGCGTTATTTTTATATAGAAAAAATAGAAGAACTTGTATTATGCAAAAAATGATAATTGGTCAAAAAGTTAATACCCCTTTAGAATTAACCATATCTCAAATAGTTATGGGGATTTTTGGGGGAGTTTTAGCTAGCTTAATAATGTCATATCTGGGCATATTTTTTAGTGAAGATTCTTCTATAGATTTAATTTTTATAGTATCTTTAATTTTTATGTTTTTTAATCCTAGATTTATATGTTTTTCTTATTCAGGGGCAGCATTAGGAATTACTAGTTTAATTATGTCTCTTTTGTCAAAAACATTGAATCTACCTGTATTAGATGTTTTAAAGATAGATATACCATCATTAATGGCTATGATATCTATACTTCATTTTGTGGAGGGAATACTAGTTATGATTGATGGTAATAGAGGATATATTCCTGTATTTACTAAAAGGGAAAATAAGATAATAGGTGGGTTTGCATTTCAAAGGTATTGGATATTACCTATAGCTTTATTTATTATGATGAACCCTGAAACAGCATCTAATTTCTTAGTATTAAAACAAACTATGCCTCGTTGGTGGCCTATACTTGGGACTTCTTTTTCTAAATCAATTTTAGCTACTGCAATTATAACTCTTCTGCCTTTTTACGGAGTTGTAGGATATAATGGTGTTACATTTACTAAAGCTAGAAGGCAAAAGGTTATTAATTCTGGTCTTCTTATAGTATTTTATAGTTTACTTTTATTTATATTTTCTCAATTGGCCTTTAGAAATATTTTCTTTAAGGTATTTGTTTTAATATTTGCTCCAATAGGACATGAAGGGGTTATAATTATACAAAAATACTTGGAGGCTAAAGGAAAACCCAAGTACGTAAGTACGGAGGAAGGGATTATGGTTTTAGATGTAGCTAAGGATTCAGTAGCAAATAGAATGGGAATAAAAAGTGGAGATTTATTATTAGAAGTAAATGATAAATCTATAAATAATGAAGAGGACATAGTCAAGTCTATAGAAGAAATGTATGGTCATATAACTTTTAAGATAAAAAGTGGAATGGGAATATTAAAGACAGTAACTCATGGAAGGATAAACTCTTATGACAAACTAGGTATTGTATTTGTACCTAGGGCAGTTCCAGAACAATCTACAGTTATAGGAGTAAACGATAAAAAATTTAAGGAGATATTAGATAAAATTAAAAATAAAGATAAGGATGAATAATATGGGTGAATTTAAAGTGGTTTCTAAATTCAAGCCTACAGGAGATCAACCTAAGGCCATAGAAAGTATATCAGAGGGTATAAATAATAAGAATAAATTTCAGACTTTAATAGGTGTTACAGGTTCTGGAAAGACATTTACTATGGCAAATATTATAGAAAAAGTACAAAAACCTACTCTAGTATTGGCACATAATAAAACTTTGGCGGCTCAATTATGTTCTGAGTTTAGGGAGTTTTTCCCCAATAGTGCAGTAGAATATTTTGTGTCTTACTATGATTATTATCAACCAGAAGCATATGTTGCACAAACAGATACTTACATAGAGAAGGACGCTTCTATAAATGATGAAATAGATAAACTAAGACACTCAGCTACTGCGGCTTTATTTGAGAGAAAAGATGTTATAATAGTTTCCTCAGTTTCATGTATATATGGATTAGGAAATCCAGAAGAATATAAGAAATTAACTATATCCCTTAGAGAGGGAATGGAAAAGGACAGAGATGAAATAATTAAAAAACTTGTAGAAATACAATATGAAAGAAATGATGTAAACTTTGTTAGGGGAACTTTTAGAGTGAAGGGTGATGTGTTAGACATATTCCCAGCAGGGTCTAGTAATAAGGCTATAAGAATAGAATTTTTCGGTGACGAAATAGAAAAAATAAAAGAATTTGATGTTTTAACAGGTGATATTATAGGAAAGTTAAAACATGTAGCTATATTTCCCGCATCACACTTTGCTACATCAAAGGAAAGAATAGAAATAGCTATAAAAAAGATAGAAGAGGAACTAGAAGAAAGGGTAAAAGAGCTAGCGGACAATGACAGAATTTTAGAAGCACAAAGATTAAAACAAAGAACAAATTTTGATATAGAGATGATGAGGGAAGTAGGGTATTGTACAGGTATAGAAAACTACTCTCGTATATTGGATGGAAGAGCCAAAGGTACACCACCACAAACTTTAATTGATTACTTTCCTGATGATTTTTTATTGTTTATAGATGAAAGTCATGTAACATTGCCACAGGTTAGAGCAATGCAGGCAGGTGATAAATCAAGAAAAGATTCATTGGTAAACTATGGATTTAGGCTTCCTTGTGCTTATGATAATAGACCTCTTACCTTTGGAGAATTTGAAGAAAAGCTAAATCAAGTAGTATTTGTAAGTGCTACTCCAGCTAAATATGAATTAGAACATTCAAATAATATAGCTGAACAAGTAATAAGGCCTACGGGGCTTTTAGATCCTGAAATAATTGTAAAACCTATAAAGAGTCAAATAGATGATTTATATAGTAATATACAGAAAACTATAAGTAATGGATTTAGGATATTGGTAACTACATTAACTAAAAAAATGGCAGAAGACTTAACAGACTATTTAAAAGATATAGGAGTAAAAACTCGTTATTTACATTCTGATATTGATACTATTGAAAGAATGAAAATAATTCACGATCTTAGAGCAAGAGAGTTTGATGTTTTAGTTGGAATAAACCTTTTAAGAGAAGGATTGGATATACCTGAAGTAGCATTAGTAGCTATATTAGATGCAGACAAAGAAGGGTTTTTAAGGTCAGAAACATCATTAATTCAAACTGTAGGAAGAGCTGCAAGAAATTCCGAAAGTAAAGTTATTATGTATGCAGATACTATAACTAAATCCATGAAAAAAACTATAGATGAGACAAATAGAAGAAGAAATATTCAAATGGAATATAATAAAGCTCATGGAATAATCCCTAAAACTATTATAAAAGAAATAAGAGATGTAATAAAAATAAGTGATATAGCAGAAGAGAAAACACAATATGATAGCTTAGAAGAAGCTTTAGAGGTTAATAATAATAATATAGATAAATTAATAGAACAATATGAAAAACAAATGAAGGAAGCATCAAAAGAATTACAGTTTGAGAAGGCAGCACAACTTAGAGACATGATATATAAATTAAAAAAAGATAAAGTAAGGGAAACTTAAGGGGTGCAATTATGAAAGATAAAATTATAATAAAAGGCGCAAAAGTTCATAACTTAAAAGACGTAAGTTTAGAATTACCAAGAGATAAGTATATAGTTTTCACAGGACTTTCGGGTTCCGGTAAATCTTCTTTGGCTTTTGATACTTTATATGCAGAAGGTCAAAGAAGATATGTTGAATCCTTATCTGCTTATGCAAGACAATTTTTAGGACAAATGAATAAACCAGAAGTAGAATATATAGAAGGATTATCTCCAGCTATATCCATAGATCAAAAAACTACTAGTAGAAATCCACGTTCTACAGTAGGAACAGTTACGGAAATTTATGACTATTTAAGATTATTATATTCTAAAGTAGGAATACCTCACTGTCCTAAATGTGGTAATAAAATAACTCAACAAACTGTAGATCAAATGGTAGATAGGATAATGTCTTTAGAAGAAAGAACAAAAATTCAAATATTAGCTCCTGTAATAAGAGGAAGAAAAGGAGAGCATATAAAAGTATTAGATAACATATTGAAAAATGGTTTTGTAAGAGCAAGAATAGATGGAGAAATCATAGATTTAGAGGAAGAAGATATAAAATTAGAAAAAAATAAAAACCATACTATAGAGGCAGTAGTAGACAGAATTATAGTAAAAGAAGGTATAGAAGCCAGGTTAACAGATTCTATAGAAACTGCACTGAAATTATCAGAAGGAATAGTTATAATAAATATTATAGGGAAAGAAGATATACTATTTAGTGAAAAGTTTTCTTGTCCACATTGTGGCATAAGTATAGGAGAAATAGCACCAAGAATGTTCTCATTTAACTCTCCTTATGGAAAATGTGCTGCTTGTGACGGGTTGGGAACTTTATTAGAAATTGATGAGGATTTAATAATACCAGATAAAAGCAAAAGCATAGTAGGAGGAGCTATAGTACCTTTAGGTAGTGGTAGTTTGAGGGAAGACTCTTGGACTTTTAGTATATTAAAAGCTCTATCAAAAAAATATAAATTTGAGTTGGATATACCTATAGAAAAATTAGATAAAGATATTGTAGATATTCTTTTATATGGAACAAAAGGTGAAAAGATAAAAGTTAAATATAAAAAAGAAGATAAAGACATGGAGTTTAATCATGCTTTTGAGGGAATAATAAATAATCTAAAAAGAAGGTATTTGGAAACTAATTCAGATTATATTAAGAAAGATATAGAAAATTATATGAGTGATAATCCATGTCCAAAATGTAAAGGAGCTCGTCTTCATAAAGAAGCTTTATCTATTACAATAGGTGAAAAAAATATATTTGAATTTTGTAATATGCCTATAAAAAAAGAAATTAATTTTTTAGAATCATTATCTTTGTCAGAAAAAGATAAAATAATAAGCGATCAGATATTAAAAGAGATTAGAAGTAGATTGAAGTTCTTAATGGATGTAGGATTAGATTACCTTACTTTATCTAGAAATGCATCTACATTATCGGGAGGGGAATCTCAAAGAATAAGATTGGCAACTCAAATAGGTTCAAGTTTGGTAGGAGTATTGTACATACTAGATGAGCCTAGCATAGGACTTCACCAAAGAGATAATGATAAACTTATAAAAACTCTAAAAGATTTAAGAGATATAGGGAATACTTTAGTTGTAGTAGAACATGATGAAGATACTATAAGAGAAGCAGATTATGTAGTAGATATAGGACCTGCAGCTGGAGAACATGGAGGAGAGATAGTAGCTCAGGGTACAGTAGAAGATATAATAAATAATGAAAAATCTATAACAGGACAATATCTAAGTGGAAAGAAAAAAATTGCTATTCCTTCAACAAGAAGAAAAAGTAATGGAAATTATATAACAATTAAAGGTGCTAAAGAAAATAATTTAAAAAATATAAATGTTAAGTTTCCAATAGGATTATTTACTTGTGTTACAGGAGTTTCTGGATCAGGTAAAAGTACTCTTGTAAATGAAATACTATATAAAGGAATTCATAAAAAGCTTAATAATGTTAAAGAAAATCCAGGAAAACACAAAAATATTGAAGGAATAGAGAATGTAGATAAAATAATAAATATAGATCAAAGTCCAATTGGTAGGACACCACGTTCTAATCCAGCCACATATACAGGAGTCTTTGACTATATAAGAGAAGTTTTTGCAAACACTAAAGAGGCAAAAATGAAGGGATATAAGCCAGGAAGATTTAGTTTTAATGTTAAAGGTGGAAGATGCGAGGCTTGTAACGGTGATGGTATTATAAAAATTGAAATGCAGTTTTTATCAGATGTGTATGTGCCTTGTGAAGTTTGTGGAGGAAAAAGATATAATAGGGAAACTTTAGAGGTTAAATATAAGGGAAAAAATATTTCAGAAATTTTAAATATGACTGTAGAAGAAGCTGTTAAATTTTTTGAAAATATACCTCGTATAAAAAATAAGTTACAAACACTTATGGATGTAGGGTTAAGTTATGTAAGATTAGGGCAACCTTCTACTCAGTTATCAGGAGGAGAAGCGCAAAGAATAAAATTAGCTTATGAGTTATCAAAAAGAAGTACAGGGAAAACTTTATATATATTGGATGAACCAACTACTGGTCTTCATGTAGATGATGTAAATAGATTAGTAAAAATACTACAAAGATTAACTGATTTAGGGAATACTGTAGTAGTTATAGAGCATAACTTAGATGTTATAAAATGTGCAGATTTCTTAATTGATTTAGGACCAGAAGGAGGAGAAAAAGGAGGAAATATAATAGATACAGGTACACCGGAACACATTGCTAGCATTGACAATTCTTATACGGGACAATATTTAAAAAAGGTGTTATAATTTATTTAGGACTAGCATATAGAATATTGGTGCTAGTCTTTTAAATACAGAGTCTAGATTAAGTATATTGGATATGGAAGGTAAAGAAGGTGAAGATATGGATTTGAGTAAGTTAAGTTTAATTTTTAAAATAGTAATAATAGGAATAGTATATATTATAATTTTCTTAGCTTTAAGGATAATGTATAAAGACATGAAAGGTGGAACTAAAAGAAGAACTTCCTCAAGAAAGACTTTTGGTTTAGAGGTAATAAATACTATTGAAAATTCTGACTTCAAAAAAGGTGGAGTCATACCTATAAGAGGAGAAATAACTATAGGAAGAAAACATAGCAATATGTTAGTATTAGATGATCCATATGTATCAGGAAGTCATGCCAGAATTTATGCCAAAAATAAAAAGTATATAATAGAGGATCTGCAAAGTACAAATGGAACTATTGTAAATGATACGAAAATTAAAGGTAAATACTACCTATCATCAGGAGATAAAATCAAAATAGGTGGTACAGCATTTAAGGTAATTGGATAATAATTTTGGACTTATTCCTCTGTATAGGATGGTGAAATATAATGAATACTGTAAAGGGAGAAAGAAAACTTTTAAGACATACTTATTTTTTATGTATAATATGTTTTCTAAATTTAGCTATATTAAAACAACCTTTTGATACAGGTGCTATGATAATTGCAGCAGTAACCTGTTTATTAATTGGATATTCTTATTTTATAATAAGAAAGTTTTTCTCTGATGGAGATAAATATATATTTATTTTTTCTAGCATATTATCTGTAATTGGGATAGTAATGTTATATAGAATAGATACAAGTACGTCTATTAAGCAAATAATTTGGTTTGCTGTAGGGGTTACTACATTTATTTTAATGGTAGTGTTACTACCAGATTTAAAGAGATTTTGTAAACATAGATATATATATCTAATTATTACTATTATATTTATGGCCATGGGTACACTATTAGGTAAAGAAATATATGGTGCTAAAAACTGGGTAAAGATAGCAGGGGTTACTTTTCAGCCTTCGGAGTTTGGTAAATTATTTTTAGTAGCTTATCTAGCTGCAGCACTAAAAGACTATGATAATAATTTCCTTAAATTAATAGAACCTGCAGCAGTAGTTATGTTGTGCTTAGGTTTTATGGTACTTCAAAAGGACTTAGGTTCTGCACTAATATTTTTTGGTATTTCAGTAACAATGCTATACATAGCTACTTCTAAGCTTAAATACGTTATAACTTGTTTAGTATTATTTGTAGCAGGTGGGGGAATATCTTATAAACTTTTTGATCATGTTAGAACAAGAATTTTGATATGGAAAAATCCTTGGCCTTATGCAAGTGGAAAAAGTTATCAGATAGTTCAATCTATGTTCTCTATAGCATCAGGAGGTCTTACAGGTTCTGGATTAGGACTTGGTCATCCAGAGTATGTACCAGTAAAAACTACAGATTTTATTTTTGCGGTTATTTGTGAAGAACTAGGCATATTAATGGGATTTGCTATTATAATATTTTATTTTCTTTTGTTTTATAGGGGAATGAGAGCAGCTGTGTATGCTGAAGATAAATTTTCTCAGTTATTAGCTGTAGGATATAGTGCTATGATAGCTTCTCAAGTTTTAGTTATAGTAGGAGGAGTTATAAATATGATTCCGCTTACAGGTATAACCTTGCCTTTAATAAGTTATGGGGGAAGCTCTATGTTAAGTATATTCTTTTCTTTAGGGATACTTCAAAAGATATCAGAAGAGGGTAGGTAAAATGATGAAGAGAGATATTTCAAGTAATATAAAAAAGGTATTAACGGTATTTTTAGTTTGCTTTATGGGTCTTATATCTTACATAACTTATTTTGAAATGGCTATAGGTCCAAAGATAGTGGATAGTCCCAATAACAGAAGGTTATGGGTGAAAAGAAATGAAGTACTAAGAGGTACCATTTATGATAGAAATATGAAACCCTTAACTAAAAGTGAAAGAGTAAGCAGCGAATTTCAAAAAATAGAATATACAGGTGGACCTATGTTCTCCCATGTGTTAGGATATATGAGTGTAAAATATGGATTAACTGGACTTGAAAGAAAATATGATTCAGAATTAATGTCTACAGATATACAAGACAATTTAATAAATTTTATAAAATCTAAAGGAAAGACTGAAGAAAAAGTAGGTCATGGGTTGAAAACTACACTAGATTATAATGTACAAAAAGTTGCATATGATGCTTTGGGGGATAATAAAGGCGCAGCAGTAGCTTTAAATCCTAAAACTGGTGAAGTAATAGCTATAGTATCTAAGCCATCATATGATCCTAATAAATTAGAAGAAATATGGAAAGATATTAATAAGGATAAAAATATACCATTACTTAACAGAGCTACATCTGGATTATATCCACCAGGTTCAACTTTTAAAGTTGTTACAGCCATAAGTGCATTAGAAAATATTCAAGGTATTAATTATAGATCTTTTCAAGATAATGGTAGTATCCAAATTGGTAAAGATTATTCATTAAGTAACTATAATGGAGAATCCTTTGGAACTATAAGTTTTAGAAATGCATTTGTACATTCTAGTAATGTAGTTTTCGGAAGTTTAGGATTAGAATTAGGAAATAAAAAGTTGAAAGACACAGCAGAAAAGCTATATTTTAATAAAGAAACACCAACAGATGGTATATCTTTAGAAAAAAGTCAGTTTCCATCTTTAAGAGTTTATGATAAGGGAAGTATTGCACAAAGTGCTATAGGTCAAAGTTCAGTGTTATCTACTCCTATGGAAATGGCATTAGTTGCATCTACTGTAGCTAATAATGGTGTTATGATGAGACCCCATTTGGTTAAAGAAGTATTAAATAGTAAAGGAAATTTAATAAAGACAATTCCTGAAGAATCCAATGGAGAAGTTATTAGTAAGAGTACTGCAAATATAGTAAAGGATCTTATGAGAGATGTTGTATCTGAAGGTACGGGCAGAAATGCAGCAGTTGATGGTGCACAGGTTTGCGGTAAAACAGGTACAGCAGATCATAATGGAACTAACAAAGGAGAAGCAGCTCATTCTTGGTTCATAGGATTTGCTCCTTATGATAATCCACAAGTTGCTGTGGCTGTCATTGTAGAAAATGGAGGACAAGGAGGAATAGCTGCAGCTAATATAGCTTCAAATATAATAAGTCAATCATTAAAAAAATAGTTTTAGAGAGGAATAGAGGTGAAATTCATATTTTTATGAAAATTGCTGAGATAACTAGTGATAATAACGGACAAATGGTAGAGTTTAGTGCATTAGTTAACGATAAGAAAACTAATTATAAAAAGGATGGGAATCCATACATATTATTAATATTACAAGATAATACAGGAAGTATAGCTTTCCCAGTATGGGATCATTATGACCATCTAAATAATTTTTTAAAAGTAAATTCTCCTATAATTGTTAATGGTATTGTAGCTACTTTTAATGGAAATATTCAGATAAGAAATCCTGTTTTTAAAGCTTATTCAGATAAGGTGAATTATTCAGACTTTGTACCAGAATATAGTATACCTCAACATTTAATTGATTATTTTAATGAAACAGTAAATAATTTAGAGGAAAAGTATAGAAAGTTAGCTATAGCTGCTACAGGAGCTATGGGATATAATGAAGAAAGGTGGCAAGCTTTTATTACTGGTGTAGCTGCAGAAAAGTTTCATGGTAATAAAAGAGGAGGGTTATTTCTTCATACTATAGGAGTTATGAAAACTATGGAAGGAATAATAGAAAATTATATAACTAGCCCTTTTTACATGAGTGCTGAAAATTGTATAGTAAAAGATAGGTTAATGCTTAAAGCTATTGTTCATGACATTATGAAAATAAAGGAATATGAATATAATGGCATAATTAAAAGGAAACATATAAAATTAGATCATTTAGTTATGGGAGCTTCCTATATAGTAGAAATTAATAAAGAATTAGGAGATATTATATCAGAAGAAGAATTAGATGATATTTGTTATTCAATATTATGCCATCATGGAGAATTTGGTAATTTTCAGCCTAAAACTATAGAGGATATATTATTAAATTCAGCTGACATAATAGATAGTCAAATAGTAAATGCTATAGAGAATAAGATATAATAAATCTTGTGTTTATCACAAGATTTATTTTTTTATGCATTTAGCCGAAATTTGCAATTAATCCTCAAAAAATAGTGTTTTAATGATATAATATATACAATAATTAAAGCTTTAAAGGAGATAATTATGAAAGGTAAAACACATGCGGCAGTTGGGGTTACGACATTCTTCCTTATATATGACAAAATACCTGGAAAATTTAGTTACATGGGTGTATTAATAGTATTCGTGGCTTCTTTACTGCCAGATATAGATCATCCCAAAAGTATATTTAATAAATATATATTACTATTTAAAAATAAGACTTCTAAATTAGCTTTCTATAGTTGTGCTGGAATATTAGTATTATGGTATGATTATCTTTATACAAGGGAGCCTGGTATAAAGGCACTAGGTATAATGCTTTTATTAGTAGCAATATCTTCTCATAGAAATGGATTAACCCATAGTTTAATGGGGATGATTCTATTTTCTTTTTTGGCAGGATACATAGGAAATATGTATAATATACATTATATAGTATATTACTGTATGATAGGGTATGGAAGTCATTTACTTTGTGATATGGCAACCAATAGAGGTATACCTTTATTGTATCCTTTTAATAATAAAAAATTTAAATTACCATTGACCTATAAAACTAATTCTAAATTAGGTACATTAATAGAAACTATATTGACTACATGTGTTTTATTTTTTACAATATATAAATTACCTATAATTTTTCCAAAGTAGTAGGGGTGATTATGTGTTCGATTTTCAATATCAGCTAAAGAATATTCCAGATAAACCTGGTGTTTACCTTATGAAAAATACTTTAGGAGAAATTATTTACATCGGAAAAGCTAAAGTTTTAAAAAATAGGGTAAGACAGTATTTTCAAAAATCAAAAAATCATTCAGAAAAGGTTAAAGCTATGGTAAGTCATATTTGTGAATTTGAATACATAGTTACAGATTCAGAGATGGAGGCTTTAATTCTTGAATGTAATCTAATAAAAAAATATAGACCTAAATATAATATTTTGTTAAAGGATGATAAACATTATCCTTTTATAAAAATTACTATAACAGAGGATTTTCCAAGAGTAATATCTACTAGAAAATTAATAAAAGATGGCAATAAATATTTTGGACCTTATGTGGATGGATATTCTGTTAGAGAAATAATAGAGACTATTAAGAAGATATTTCCTATAAGAAATTGTAGAAAAGTTATAAAGGAAGGAGAAAAAATAACTAGACCTTGTCTAAATTATCATATAGGTTTATGTAAAGCTCCTTGTGTAGGATATATAAGTAAGAAAGAATATAGAGAAATTATAGATAATGTTATAAAGTTGCTTTCAGGTAAACATTTAGATGTAGTAGATAAATTAAAAAAAGATATGAAAAAAGCAGCTGAAAACTTAGAGTTTGAAAAAGCCGCATCTATAAGAGATAAATTATATTTGATAGATAAGATATCTGAAAAGCAAAAAATTATATTAAATAATTTTCAAAATGAGGATTATATAGCATTATATAGTGACCATAAGGACACGTGCATACAAGTATTTTTCTTAAGAAATGGCAAGATTATTGGAAGAGAACACTTTATTATAGAAAATACTTTTGACTTAGAAAAAGGAGAGATAATATCTAACTTTATAAAAGAATTTTATGGTGGCACAGCTTTTATTCCTAAATCTATATATACATCTTATATTAATGAATGTGAATTGCTAGAACAATGGCTTACTATGAAAAAAGATAGTAAGGTTAATATTAAAATAGCCCAAAAAGGGGAAAAGAAAAAAATTATTGATTTAGTAGAGAAAAATGCAAAAACAACTTTAGAGAATTTTAAAATAAAATATTTACAAGATAAACAAATGTACAATAATCTTTTAAAGGATTTACAAAATATTTTGAATTTAAAAAATGAACCTAATAGAATAGAAGCTTTTGATATATCTAACATGCAAGGAATGGATTCTGTTGGTAGCATGGTAGTATTTGAAGATGGAAGAAGTAAACCTAGTGATTATAGAAGATTTAAAATAAATACAGTAGAGGGACCTAATGATTATGAAAGCATGAGGGAAATGCTTATAAGAAGATTCCAACATGGCTTAGATGAAGTTAAAGCTATACAAGATAGAAATCTTTCTTTAAGTGGTGGGAGATTTTGTGTATTTCCAGACCTAATATTAATGGATGGCGGAAAAGGGCAAATTAATATAGCTTTAGAGGTTTTAGATGAGTTTAATATACATATACCAGTATGTGGTATGGTAAAAGATGATAATCATAGAACAAGGGGAATTATATACAATAATGAAGAAATTATATTAGACAAATATTCTAGTATAATGAAGTTTATAACTAGAATTCAAGATGAAGTACATAGGTTTGCTATAACCTATCATAGAACTTTAAGAAATAAAACTGCTATACATTCAATTTTAGATGACATACCTAATATAGGTATAACTAGAAAAAAGCAACTTCTGAAGAACTTAGGAAGTATAGAAAATATAAAAAGCGCTACTTATGAAGAACTTCTAAAAGTTCCTTCTATAGATAAAAGAGCGGCTAGTAGCATAATAAATTTTTTTAATAAGAATACGAAATAAAAAATTATATTAATGAAATTTATGATATAGATTGGATATATTAATAGATAGTTATTAATGGAGGTTTTAAAATGAAATACGTAGTAGATACCCACACACATACTATAGTAAGTGGTCATGCATATACAACTCTTTTAGAAAATGTTCAGGAAGCTTCTAATATTGGATTAAAGGTATTAGGAACCACAGAACATGGTCCAAGTATGCAAGGGGCACCAGATTTAATGTATTTTAGAAATTTTAAAGTTATACCCAGAAAATTAAAAGGTGTTATTTTGCTGAATGGATGTGAGGCAAATATTATAGATTTTAATGGAATGATTGATATACCAGATTATATACAGAAAAGATTAGATATTATTATTGCTAGTCTTCATGATATTTGTATAAAGCCTAGTAGTCGAGAAGAAAACACAAAAGCTCTCCTAAAAGCTATGGAAAATCCATATATAGATATATTAGGTCATATTGGTAATCCATCTTTTCCAATATACGAAGAAGAGGTAGTTAAAACAGCAAAGGAAAAGAACGTATTGATAGAAATAAATAATGGATCTTTTATTTCAAGAAAAGGCAGTGAAAAAACTTGCAGAAAAGTAGCCACTTTATGTAAAAAATATAATGTTAATGTTATATTAGGTACAGATTCCCACTTTTGTTCTCAAATAGGAAGATTCCCTAAAGCTGAAGAAATGTTGAAAGAGATAAGCTTTTCGGAAGAACTTATAATGAATACGAACGAAGAAAAAATATTAAAGTATCTAAAGAAAAAAGGAAAGTTAAAAAATATAAACCTTGATTAACATTTAAGCATACATTATACTAAGAAGGGTGTTTAAATTAGTAATCTAATATTCAAGGAGAATGTGTTATGAACCAATATAAAAGTTTTAGTAAAGATTTTGAGAATATAGTTGGAATTAATAATATTTTTATAGATGAACCTATGAAGAAGCATACTTCATTTAAAGTAGGTGGTCCAGCAGACTTTTTAATACTTCCTACAAATTTTCAGCAAGTTAAGGATTGTATAGTATTGTGTAAGAAAAATAACATACCTTATTATATTATTGGTAATGGTTCTAATTTATTAGTTAAGGATGCTGGAATAAGAGGAGCAGTAATAAAATTTTGTCGTTTAAAAAATATAAGATTAGAAGAAAACAAACTAATTGTTGATAGTGGAACAGCTCTAACTAGTGTTTGTAACTTTGCTTTAAGACATAATTTAGGAGGACTTGAATTCGCCTGTGGTATTCCTGGAAGTGTTGGTGGAGCCGTTACTATGAATGCAGGGGCTTACAACGGAGAGATATCTCAAGTTATTGAAAGCGCTAAAGTTATAGATAAAAATGGTGAAATAATAACTTTGACTAAAGAAGAATTAGAATTAGATTATAGAATGAGTGCTATTCAAAAATATGAATACATTGTATTAGAAGTAACTTTTAGATTACATAATGGTGAATATGATAAGATAAGAAATAGGATAGTAGATTTAAATAAAAGAAGAAGAGAAAAACAACCATTGGAATATCCTTCAGCGGGAAGTACATTTAAAAGACCAGAGGGATATTTTGCAGCAAAACTTATAGATGATACAGGCCTTAAAGGGGTTACTATAGGTGGAGCACAAGTATCTGAGAAACACTCAGGTTTTATAGTAAATAAAGGAAATGCTACTGCAAAAGATATACTAAATCTTATAGAGTTTGTACAAGAAAAAGTAAAAGAAAGGTTTGGTATTGATCTTCATACAGAAGTTAGAATAATAGGTGAGGAAGAATAAATTATTTTTCTTCACTTAATTTATAGGGGATAAAGTAGTCCTAATTTAATTAAATTTATTATTTTGAATAAAAAGGGAGGTCATATTTAACATGGCTTCCCTAGTTTATTGTTGATGATCTATATGATATAATTGTATAAAAATAATGTTTATTAATTAGTAAAAAACCTAATTTAAATGGAGGGACAAAATGAGGTTCGTTATAGTTACAGGACTATCTGGTGCAGGCAAAACTCAGGCTATAAGAAGTCTAGAAGATTTAGGATTTTTTTGTGTGGATAATCTTCCACCTACATTAATACCTAAGTTTGCAGAAGCATGTTATCAAACAGAGGGGAAGATTAAAAAAATTGCTTTAGTTATTGATATTAGGGGAGGTAAGTTTTTTGATGACTTATTTCAAACATTAAATTACCTGAAGCTACAAGGTTATAAATATGAGATATTATTTTTAGATGCGTCGGATGAGGTTCTTATAAAAAGATTTAAGGAATCTAGGAGAAAGCATCCATTATCTCCAGACGGAAGAATATTAAATGGAATATCTATGGAAAGAAATAAATTAAGAGAAGTTAAGGATAGAGCAGATAATATTATAGATACATCTAATTTAGCTACTAGGGAACTTAGAGAAGTTATGAGCAAAATATATGCTGAAGAAGGACAAATTGAAACGCAACTTATAATAACTGTAGTTTCTTTTGGATTCAAGTATGGAATTCCATTAGATTCAGATTTACTTTTTGATGTTAGGTTTTTGCCTAATCCTTATTATATTTCAGAATTAAAAAAATACTCAGGGAAAGAACCACCAGTAAAAGACTATGTAATGAGTTTTGATGTTACTAAAAATTTTGTAAATAAATTGGAGGATATGTTAGAGTTCTTAATACCTAACTATATAAAGGAAGGTAAAAGACAACTTATTATTTCTATAGGATGTACTGGTGGAAGACATCGTTCTGTGGCCATTGCTAATGCTATATATGAAAGATTAAAAAATAAAGAACATAAAGTTAATATTGACCATAGAGATATTAATGAAGATATAAATAAGGGTGGTAAAAAGCTATGAAGCTAATGGACTGGTTAAGGCCAGGAATAAAAGTTAAAAGGTGGATACTATTAGCAGTAATGGGAATACTGCTAATAGTTTTTGGAATGTTAGAATTTGTTAGAAATAAGTTTTATAATGTTTATTATATAGCTTTTTATGTGTTTTTAATATTATCTGGAATATTTGTACTATATGTATCTGTGACGCAAGGAATGAAGTCCATTATTGCACTTATAAATAAGGGATATTTAAATATGTCTTTAGACTCTAAAAAGTTAGAAAACTTAATATATGAAAAAAGATTATTGGTCAAAGGTCCTAAAATAGTTGCAATTGGTGGAGGTACTGGATTGTCTACTATGTTAAGAGGACTTAAATACTATACATCAAATATAACAGCTATAGTTACAGTAGCAGATGATGGTGGAGGTTCTGGTGATTTGAGAGAGGATCTTGGAATGTTACCCCCAGGAGATATACGAAATTGTATATTATCATTATCTGATACAGAACCTTTAATGGAGGATTTACTTCAGTATAGATTTACAGATGGTAGACTTAAAAATCAAAGCTTTGGTAATTTATTTCTTGCTGCTATGGATGGAATATCTAATAATTTTGAAGAAGCTATTCAGAAAGTGAGTTCTGTATTAGCTGTTACGGGCAAGGTTGTACCAGTAACTTTAGAGAATATAGTATTAAAGGCTAAATTAAAAAATGGAAAAATTGTTGAAGGAGAATCTAATATTCCAGAAGAAAGTCTAAAAAGTAATAGTAAAATAGAAAAAGTATTTATAGAACCTAGTAATGCAAAAGCTTTAGAAGAAGCTGTAGAGGCTATAAAAGAAGCAGATGCTATAATTTTAGGACCGGGTAGTTTGTACACTAGTGTTATTCCTAATTTACTAATAAAGGATATAAATGAAACATTACAGAAAAGTAAAGCGCTAAAAATATATATATCTAATATAATGACACAACCAGGGGAAACGGATAATTATAAAGTATCAGATCATATAAAAGCTATTTTCAGTCATTGTGGAGGTAAAGTTATTGATCATGTAATAGTAAATGTAAGTAAAATAGATGATAATTTAAAAGAAAGATATACTGAAAAAAAATCTCATTTAGTTGCAATAGATGAAGAAAATATAAAGCAATTAGGAGTTAATATTATAGGTGGAGATTTTATGAAAGTAAAAGATGGGCTTATAAGGCATAATTCAGAAAAACTTGCATCTATACTTATAGAAACTATTATGGATAAGAAATTATTATACGATAGAAAAAAAATAATAGAGTATTTCTACTTGTCTGAAAGGTTAAAGGAAAATAAGGATAAATAGAGGTAATGAAATATGTCTTTTTCACTAAAAGTTAAAAATGAAGCATGTAAATATATAAATATGAGCAAAACAGAGGCTGTAGCTGAATTAGCAGCTATTATGAAAGTAAGTGGTACACTGCTTTTTAGTAATAGGCAATTTAATTTTAAAATAACTACTGAAAATCCGGCAATAGCTAGATTAGTTTTTAAATTATTAAAAAAGTATTTTAGTATTCACACTGAAATAATGATTAAAAAAAATAATTCTTTAAAGAAAAATAATTTATACATTATTCTAATATCGGAAGAAGCAGGGGTTAAAGAACTGTTAAAAGAAGTAGGAATAATAAATGAAAGTATAAATGTATTTGCATTAGATTATAAAATATCTAATAAAATTATAGACTCTGATAACTGCAAAAGGGCCTACATAAGAGGTGCATTTTTAGGAGGAGGAAGTATTAGTAATCCTGAAAAGACTTATCATTTAGAATTTGTAACTCATAATGAGGACTATGCTAAGGATTTGAGCTCTCTTATAAACCTATATAATTTAAATTCAAAAGTAATAAAGAGAAAGAATAGTTATATAGTTTATTTAAAAGAGGGGGAACAAATAGTTGATTTACTAAATATAATTGGGGCTCACTCTTCTTTATTAGAATTTGAAAATATAAGAATAATGAAAGAAATGAGAAATAATGTTAATAGATTAGTTAATTGTGAAACTGCTAATCTAAGCAAAACGGTTAATGCGGCAGTAAGGCAAGCGGAAAGTATTAAGCTTATCGAGAAAGAGATAGGTTTAGGAAGACTACCTAAAAATTTAAGAGATATAGCTGAACTTAGAATAAAATATCCAGATGAATCTTTAAGAGAATTAGGTAAAATGTTAAATCCACCAGTGGGAAAATCAGGAGTCAACCATAGACTTAGAAGAATTGAAAAAATAGCAGAAGAATTGAGAAAAGGAATTTAAAACATTTGAGGATGGTTTATATGGAGAATAACAATTTAAATGAAAATAAACCTAAATGGGTAAGTTTGCATCAACATACGGAATACTCACTTTTAGATTGCTCAGCTAAAATTCCTAACATTATATCTAGGGCTAAAGAACTAGGAATGGATAGTATAGCTATAACTGATCATGGTGTTATGTATGGATGTGTGGACTTTTATAAAGAGGCTATAAAGCAAGGGGTAAAACCTATTATTGGTTGCGAAGTTTATGTAGCTCAAAAGTCTTTATATATAAAAAAACAAGATAGAGACAATGATACTTATCATTTAGTCTTATTAGTAAAAAATGAAGTTGGATATAATAATTTAATGAAGATAGTATCTAGAGCGTCAATAGAAGGTTTTTATTATAAACCAAGAACAGATCATGAATTTTTAAAACAACATAGCGAGGGTTTAGTAGCTCTTAGTGCTTGTTTAGGAGGAGAAATTCAATCTTATATATTAAAAGGTAATAAAGAAAAAGCTAAAAAAATTGCTTTAATGTATAAAGATATTTTTAAAGAGGATTTTTATTTAGAATTACAATATCATGGAATTCCTGAACAGTTAAAAGTTAATGATGAATTAGTTAAAATGTCTAAAGAGTTAGATATACCATTAGTGGCTACTAATGATGTTCATTACATAAAAAAAGAGGATTATAAATCACATGATATATTACTTTGTATTCAAACAGGTAAAACTGTAGATGAAGAAAATAGGATGAAATATCCCTCAGACCAATTTTATTTAAAATCTCCAGAAGAAATGTATGAAATGTTTTCATATGTTCCTGAAGCTTTAGATAATACAGTTAAGATTTCTCAAAAATGTAATTTTAATTATAATTTTCATGAATCCAAATTGCCTAAGTTTCCCTTAGATGAAAATATAGATCAGTTTGCTTATTTAGAACAAATTTGTTTTGAAGGTTTATTTTCTAGATATGATATCTTTAGACAATTTTTAAATAAACCATATGATTTGAATAAAATCATTAGCTTCGGAGAAAAAAATAAAGATGCTAAATTATTAATAGATAGACTTAACTATGAACTTTCTATAATAAAACAAATGGGTTATGTAGATTATTTTCTTATAGTATGGGATTTTATAAGATTTGCTAAGGAAAAAAATATAATGACAGGTCCAGGAAGAGGATCTGCAGCTGGGTCTTTAGTTGCTTATACTTTAGGTATTACTAAAATAGATCCTATAAGATATAATCTAATATTTGAAAGATTTTTAAATCCTGAACGTATATCTATGCCAGATATAGATAGTGATTTTTGTTATGAAAGACGTGGAGAAGTTATAGATTATGTAGTAGAAAAGTACGGAGAAAATAATGTATCCCAGATAGTAACCTTTGGAACGATGGCAGCTAGAGCTTGTATAAGGGATGTAGGAAGAGCAATGAATTATGCTTATGCTGAGGTAGATAGAATAGCTAAAATGATACCTACTATATTAAATACAAGTGTAACTATAGATAAGGCTTTAGAATTAAATCCAGAATTTAAAGCTGCCTATGATAATGAAGAAAGAGTAAAAGAATTAATAGATATAGCAAGAGCGTTAGAGGGACTTCCAAGACATACATCTACTCATGCGGCAGGGGTGGTTATAGCTTCTAAACCTTTAGTAAATTATGTGCCACTTCAAAAAAATGAGGATAATATAGTAACTCAATTTACCATGGGAACATTAGAGGAATTAGGACTTTTGAAAATGGATTTTTTAGGTCTTAGAACCCTTACAGTAATGAGAGATGCGGTAAATTTAGTTAAAGAAAACAAGGGAATAGATATTGATTTAGATAAAATAGACTTTGATGACAAAGAAGTATATAAAATGATAGGAGAAGGAAAAACCGTGGGGGTTTTCCAATTAGAGTCTGCCGGAATGACTTCCTTTATGAAGGAGCTAAAACCTGATTGCTTAGAAGATGTAATAGCGGGTATAAGTTTATACAGACCAGGTCCAATGTCAGAAATTCCAACTTATATAGAAAATAAAAAGAATCCTGAGAATATTAAATATGAAACAGAAAAGCTTAAATCAATATTATCTGTAACCTATGGTTGTATAATATATCAAGAGCAGGTAATGCAAATAGTTAGGGAATTAGCTGGGTATTCTATGGGACGTAGTGATTTAGTAAGACGTGCCATGTCTAAGAAAAAGCATGATGTTATGGAAAAGGAAAGAAAAAATTTTATATATGGTAACGAAAAAGAAAGTGTTAAAGGTTGTATAAAAAATGGAATAACTGAAGATGTGGCCAATAACCTTTTTGACTCCATGATGGATTTTGCATCCTATGCTTTTAACAAATCACATGCTGCAGCTTACGCAGTAGTAGCTTTTGAAACAGGATATTTAATGAAATATTATCCTACAGAATTTATTGCTGCAATGTTAAATAGTGTTAAGGGAGATAGTGATAAAGTAGCCTTTTACACAAGATTTGGTGAAGGTTTAGGCATTGAGATAGTGCCACCTAGCATAAATGAAAGTTTTTCTAAATTTACTGTTAAGGATAATAGGATAATATTTGGATTGTCTGCAGTAAAAAATGTAGGAAGTAAAGCAATAGAAAATATAACTAAAACTAGGGAGGAAAAGGGTAAATTTAAGGATTTACTTGATTTCTTCAATAAAGTTGATATTTCAGTTATAAATAAAAGATTAGTTGAAAGCTTAATAAAAGCAGGAGTTTTTGATTGCTTTAATATATATAGGTCTAAAATGCTGGCAGTGTATGAAAAAATAATGGAAGGTATTCAAAGTCAAAAAAGAAAGAATATAGCTGGGCAAATTAATTTTTTTTCAGATGTTATGAAAGACAGCATTACTAATATAGATATAAAATATCCAGATATAAAAGAGTTTGATAAAAAACATATGCTTTTTATGGAAAAGGAAATGACAGGAATTTATTTTACAGGACATCCTTTAGAGGAGTATGAACAAACCCTCAAAATGCAAACTTCTGTTAAAATATCAGATATCACAACTAGTGAATCTCTAGAAGGGGAAGTAGTACAAAATTTATCTAAGATAAAAGATGGAGATAGAGTTATAATAGGAGGAATAATTACTTCTGTAAATAAAAAGGTAACAAGAAATAATGATATGATGGCATTTATTACCATAGAGGATTTATATTCAAGTATAGAAGTAATTGTATTTCCTAAGACATTTATAAATTATAAGAGTTTAATAACAGAAGACGAGGTTGTTATACTTAAGGGTAGAGTAAGTATAAGAGAGGAAGAACAACCTAAAATATTATGTGAAGTTATAGAACCACTTATTAAAATAGATGCAAAAAAATTATATATTCTTGTAGAGGATGAGAAAGTTATGAAAAGTGGTATTTCGAATATAAAGGCTTTTCTTATTAACAATAGAGGAAACATTCCTGTATATTTTTGTACTAAACAGGGAAGAAAAAAATATAGACTAGATAGAGAACTTTGGATTAATGAAGATAGTGATATTTTGTCTTATTTAAAACAAAATTTTGGAGAAGAAAATGTCAAAATAATTTAATTCTTTTATATAAGTAAAACTTTTAAATCTGTATATATAAATAAGTATTAGGAAAAAATAGATATTATCCTAATACTTTATTTATGTATAAACATGTATAAAAAATATATAACTTATGATATAATTAAAAATATAAAAGAGGTAAAAATATTATGTTTATAGTATAACTGGGACTAAAATAGTCCCACCGGTCATAGGAGGTATTTAGCGTGAAAACAATAGCCGTATTAACAAGTGGAGGAGATGCTCCTGGAATGAATGCAGCCATAAGAGCTGTAGTAAGAACTGGCTTAGACAAGGGTTTAAGAGTAATGGGAATACAAAGAGGATATAATGGCCTTATAAACGGAGAAATTATCCAAATGGATAGAAACAGTGTTTCAGATATTATACAAAGAGGCGGAACTATATTAAGAACTGCTCGTTGCGAAGAATTTAAGACAGAACAAGGAAGAAAAAAAGCAGTTAGTATTTTAAAGGCTTTTGGTATTGATGGGTTAGTAGTTATTGGAGGAGATGGATCTTTCCATGGAGCTCAACTTTTATCTAAATTAGGTATAAATACTATTGGTTTACCTGGAACTATAGATAATGATTTAGCATACACAGATTTTACAATAGGATTTGATACTGCTATAAATACAGTATTAGATGCAATAAATAAATTAAGAGATACATCTACATCTCACGAGAGAGTAAGTGTAGTAGAGGTAATGGGAAGAAACTGTGGAGATATAGCTTTATATACAGGTGTTGCAGGTGGAGCAGAGAGCATAATAATACCTGAAAAAGACTATAATCCAGATGAATTATGCAAAACAATATTAGAAGGTAAATTAAGAGGAAAGATGCATAATCTAATATTATTAGCTGAAGGTGTTGGTGGAGCTAATGAGCTTGCTAAATATGTAGAAGAAGTTACAGGAATAGAAACAAGAGCTACAATATTAGGACATATACAAAGAGGTGGAAGTCCAACATGTATGGACAGAGTATTAGCTTCAAGAATGGCATATAATGCTGTGGAATTGTTAATGGAAGGAAAATCATCAAGAGTAGTTGGAATAAAAAATGGCCAAATTACAGATATGGATATAAATGAGGCATTATCCATTAAGGGAAAATTTGATAAAAAACTCTATGAAATAGCGTCTGTACTGTCCTATTAATAAAGTATTGTATTGAGGAGGAATTTTTATATGCAAAAAACTAAAATGATATTCACTATAGGACCTGCTAGTTCTAGTGAAGATATTGTATCAAAACTAATAGAAGCTGGTATGAATGTATCTAGACATAATTTTTCTCACGGTAGCCATGAAGAACATAGAGAAAGAATGATGATGATTAAAAAACTAAGAGAAAAATATAATAAGCCAATAGCTATTATGTTAGATACTAAAGGACCAGAAATTAGGACAGGAAATTTCTCAAAGGACAAGGTTGAGTTAAAAGAAGGATCAAAATTCACTGTATATTGCGGAGAAGATATATTAGGTGATGAAACTAAATGTTCTATAACTTATACTGACTTATATAAAGATGTTAAGGCTGGAGACAAAATACTTATAGATGATGGACTAGTTGAATTAGAGGTTAAAAATGTAGAAGGAACTAATATAGAAACTGTAGTTAATAACTCAGGTTTTGTATCAAACCATAAAGGTGTAAATGTTCCTGGAGTTTCAATATCACTACCAGCAGTTACAGAAAAAGATATAGATGATTTAAAATTCGGATGTGAAATTGGAGTAGATTTAATTAGTGCATCTTTTATAAGAAAAGCATCTGATGTATTAGCAATAAGAAAAATATTAGAAGAAAATAACGGAAAAGATATACAAATAATATCTAAGATAGAAAACCATGAAGGTGTAGAAAATATAGATGAAATCATTAAATTCTCAGATGGAATAATGGTTGCGAGAGGGGATATGGGAGTTGAAATTCCTATAGAAGAAGTTCCTATTATCCAAAAGAGAATAATTGAAAAATGTAATAAAGAAGGTAAACCTGTAATTACAGCTACTCAAATGCTTGATTCTATGATAAGAAATCCAAGACCTACAAGAGCAGAAGCATCAGACATAGCTAATGCTATATTTGATGGTACAGATGCAATAATGTTAAGCGGAGAATCTGCTAATGGTAAGTATCCAGTAGAAGCTGCAAGAACTATGTCTAGAATTGCTCAATCAGTTGAAAGTAGATTAAATTATGAAGCAATATTAGCTAAAAAAAGACAAGGACATATATTAAATGTACCTAATGCTATAAGTCTTGCCACTTGTTCTACAGCAGCAGAATTAAATGCTACAGCTATAATTACAGCAACTCAAAGTGGTCATACTGCAAAAATGGTTTCAAAATATAGACCTCAATGTTCAATTATAGCAGTAACTCCAAACGAAAAGATAGCAAGAAATCTTGCTTTAAATTGGGGTGTTGTACCTGTATTAACAGAGAAATTTAATTCTACAGATGAACTTATAGAAAAATCAGTCAACATAGCTTTAGAATCTTCTTACATAAAGAAGGGAGATTTAGTTGTAATAGCAGCAGGAATACCAGTTTCATATTCAGGAACAACTAACATGCTTAAGGTTCATATAGTAGGAGATATATTATCTCAAGGAAGAGGTTCAGGAAACGGACCAACTTATGGTACAGTAAAAGTAGTAAATAACCCTAGAGAGGCAGAAGAAGTTGTAGAAAATGATGATATATTAGTAATAAAAAATTTAGATAAAGATTATTTATCTGTATTAGATAGAGTAGCTGGTATAGTAGCAGAAGAAGGTGGAGTAACTTCTCATTTGGCTGTAGAATGTATGGCTAGAGATATACCATTTATAGTTGGTGCTGGCGGAGCTACAGAAGTTTTAAAAACTGGAACATATGTAACATTGGATACAACAAGAGGTACTATTTATAGTGGAAGAGCTAATGTAGTATAATTTAATAAAAAAAATATTGCAATTAGTATAGTAAATGATGTATAATAAAAAAATATGTGTCTAGAATAGAAATAGAAAATAATAGGCAACTGATCTTTTTTGCACCCTTTAAAGGGTGTTTTTTTATTTATGAATATATTTTTTCTCTTGATAAAAACTAATATATAAATTTATTATATTAACTCAGGAGGAGAATATATGGGTAATTTAGTTTGTGATGCAAATAATTGTAGACATAATTTAGATGGATGTTGTACAGCAGAAGCTATAGAAGTTGAAAGTAGAAATGCAGATAAGGATACTGAGTGTAAAACTTTTGCACAAAAAGATTTGATGGAATCCACAAGCAGATTTTTTAATGTAAATTTAAAAGAGGGATATAAAGATATGTTTAGTGGTCAATCTCCTGATATGAGTCCAGATATAAGATGTGAAGCTTATCAATGCAAATATAATTCTAATAGACTTTGTACGGCTGATAATGTTGAAATAATAGGAGATATGGCAGGGACTAGCTCCGATACAAAATGTGAAACTTTTCAATTACAAAGGTAATATATAGTTTTATATTAGTATAAATTAAATGTTATAAGGGAGGTTAAGATTTTAAATGTTTATATATCTCATTTAAATAAAACCACCCTTTTTGTTGGTTCTTTTATAAATCAATTGTTGTTAATGTTTCTTTGTATTATAATGGGTAATATGTTTATAATAAATTCTTATAATGAGGAGATGCCATGAAAAAAAATATACCAGTTGAAAAAAATAAAGAATATACTTTAGAAATTACATCAGTAGGTTTTGGTGGAGAAGGTATAGGAAAAATAGATGATTTTACTATATTTGTGCCTTATGCTCTAAAGGGAGAAAGGGTTACTATAAAGATTGTAAAAGTAAATAAAAGATTTGCTTTTGGAAAAGTTATAAAAAGAATTGTTTCTTCTGAAGAAAGAGTAGAAGAAGTATGCCCTATATATAAAAAATGTGGTGGATGTCAAATACAACATTATTCCTATAATGCTCAACTTAAGTTAAAAAAACAAAGGGTTATAGATGTGTTAGAGAGAATAGGTAAAATAGATACATCTAAAATAGAGATAAATGATACTATAGGTATGATAAATCCCTATAGATATAGAAATAAAATACAAATGCCAGTAAGAGAAGAAAAAGGGAAGTTAAAAATAGGTTTTTATAAGGAAAGAAGCCATGAAGTAGTGGATGTAGATAAGTGCTTTATACAAGATAAGGTGGCAGATGAGGTAATTAACATAACAAAGAATTGGATGGAAAAGTATAATATTTCTGCATATAATGAAGAAAAAAATAAGGGACTAGTAAGACATATAATGGTTAGAAAGGCCTTTAAGACTAATGAGATAATGGTAGTGTTAGTTACTAGTTGTCATGATTTGCCCCACAAAGATGAGTATATAAGGGACGTTTTAGATAAATTAACCAATGTAAAGTCTATAATTCAAAATATTAATTCAAGCAATACTAATGTGATATTAGGTAAGAAATGTATAACTTTATGGGGCAAAGATACCATAACAGATTATATAGATAAATTTAAATTTAATATTTCTCCACTATCATTTTTTCAAGTAAATCCAATTCAAACAGAAATTTTATATAAAAAAGCCTTAGAATTTGCAGAGTTAACTGGAGAGGAAACAGTTTTTGATGCTTATTGTGGTACAGGTACTATATCATTATTTCTGTCTCAAAAAGCTAAAAAAGTGTGTGGGGTTGAGATAATAGAGGAAGCTATAGAAGATGCTAAGAAAAATGCAATACAGAATAATATAAATAACACAGAGTTTTTTGTGGGAAAATCTGAAGAGATAATACCAGACTTAATAAAAGAAGGAATAATACCAGATATAGTAGTAGTAGATCCTCCAAGAAAGGGTTGTGAAAAAAATTTATTAGAAGCTATAGCAGCTGTAAATCCTAAAAGGATCGTATATGTATCTTGTGATCCAGCAACTTTAGCTAGAGATTTAGCTATATTAGAAGGCATGAATTATAGAGTAAGTGAAGTACAACCAGTTGATATGTTTCCACAAACGGCTCATGTGGAGACGGTAGTAAAGATGTCAAGAATAGATAAATAAAAGTGCTTAAAGCACTGATAAATAAAGGGTTTCTGAGATTAGAAGTGAAACTATCAATCTTGTGGTGGTTGGCTTTTGATTCGGAAATCCTTATTTTTATTATAATAGCATTAATAATATTGATTATTTATTCAATAATTAACAGTAACATAAAATCAAAAAAATTTTCAAACCTTATTTGAATAAATGAAAAAAATATCTAAAGTAAGTATGACAAACAGAAATGATGGTAAATCTGTTTCAACTAGTTATAAAATTAAAATCACTATGCTAAATAATGAAAATTATACTAAATCATTAGATTAAGGAATTAGAGACGGTAGTAGTTTTGGATATACTTTTTATATAAGAAATAGGACTATTTTAGAAATAGTTGATAGTGGGGATAGAATAAGAATAAAGCTAATTATTTACTTCAAATAAATTACTTAATCTAAAGTTATATTCAGTTGTGGAAAATCAATTTTTAAAATTAACCAAGTTAAGCAAGTAATATTAAAAACAATAACTCTATAAGGAATGAAATTTGAAAAAAAATACTAAAAATCAAAGGCTAATTATAGAAAAGAGGCTTGCATTAATTTACTTGGATATTATTTGAAAAATTTAATGTAGAGAATAAACTTAGGTTGTTGTATAATTTAATTAAGGAAATAAATGTATTATTTAACATTTAATTCATAAAAGTTATTTAACAATCTAATATTAATTGATTAAGTTATAAATAAATTAATTTTTGTTGCTTAATCATTATTTAATTTTGGGAAAATGATAAAATATATTAATTATAATAGGGGGGATTTAATGTGATAGACGTATATGAAGAAATTTATAAAGTGAAAGAAAAAGGACAAGAAGTAGTAGTTGTAACAGTAATACAAAGAAAGGGCCATGGGCCTGCAAATGTAGGGAAAAAACTTTTGGTTTATCCAAATGGGGAAAAAAAAGGAACTGTTGGTGGAGGAGAATTAGAGCATCTAGCTATAGAAAAAGCTAAAGCAGTTATGAAAACAAAAAAGCATTGCATGCAAAGTTATGATTTTACAGGAAAAGTAAATGCTAAAGATGTTATAAACACAGATATGATTTGTGGAGGACTTGTTACATTGTATTTTGAATATATACCTGTAAGTGAGAGAGTATATATATTAGGAGCAGGTCATGTTGGAAAGTGTTTAGCAGATGTTTTAGCTAGGTTAGATTATAAAACTACAGTTATAGATGATAGAGAGGAGATAGCAGAAGAGGTTAATAAAAACCATGAAGTTTTAGTTGGAGATTATGAAGAAGAAATAAAAAAGTTAGATATTAAAGAAGGAAGCTATATTGTAATTACTGGCTATACCCATGAAGTAGATTATAAAATTTTAAAGTCAGTATATGAGAAAGAGTGTAAGCCTAAATACATTGGAATGTTAGCCTCAAAGGTTAAGGGGAATTTCATGATTGATAAATTAAAGAATGAATTAAATAAAGAATTAAATAAAGAATTAAATAAAGAATTAGATTTAAGTATTCTTCATGCACCTATAGGATTAGATATTGGTGGTGATAAACCAGAAGAAATAGCAATATCTATACTAGCTGAAATACAAGCAATAAGATACGATAAAAAAGGAAATAAACATATGACACAAAAATGGACTGAAAAGTAATTTAAGTGATCATCAAAATTATAAAATTTATCCAAACGATAAAATCAGTTATTTATATAATAATCAAGTCATTTAATATATTTAGACGAAAAAATATTATCAATGTAATAACAAAGGGAATATTTATCAGGAGGAGATGACTTAGATAACAGGAATAATTAAGTATATGACGTTGGCAGGAATAATGTTTAAATTATAATAAAAGACTAAATAACTTAATTTTTGCAAAATAAAAAGTTGATTTGGCAAGATTGTGAAAAAATAAATATGGCATATTTATTCTCTTTGTATTATAAAAAAAATTATCCTTAAAGAAGTCGATAAATCACTAGTGTTTAATATAATTACTACAATCATATAGTAAAGGAGTTCCAGAGATTATAATTGTATCTAATACTAAACTTCATGATAGAACTAAGATGAAAGAACTTATTACAGAAAACAACTGTATATATGTCTTTGATAAAGGCTATGTTGACTATAAAAAGTTTGATGAGTCTAGTAATAAAGGAACAATTTATTATACGATTAAAAGATAATGCTGCATATCTGAAGTAAGCAGCCTTGAAATAACTTATTCTGACGTTACTTTATTAGATAATTCTATAAATATTATTGAAGATATTGTTTGTTATCTTGGTACAGAAGATATTAATATGACAAAAAAGATGTATAATTATAACTAAAAACTATAAAAATCCGCAAGCTATCACTATTCAGATAAGTCTGTCCTTTATCCCTGGAATATCATTTTACAATATATTAATTTAGGAAATTTATTATAAAAACTAAGTATCATATAATTGTTAATAGAAATACTTTCTAAAAATTAAACACTAGTGTAATATTTTATAGAATTAAATATATTTTATAATTTATCAAGCTTCATTTTAATAATAAAAAAGATTATGTTATTCTTCTCCTCTTAATACATATTTTATGGCTTTACTTATTTCCTCATAACTTGTACATCTACATACATTACTCGAAAGCCATTCCTTTATAATTTCATCACTAGCATTAGGATGAGCATTTATTAGTCCCTGACAATTCATAATGAATCCACATGTACAAAATCCACATTGAAAACCTGTTTTTTCTACAAATGCTTTTTGAATCGGAGTATCTTTTAACCCTTCTACAGTTGTTATTTTTTTACCTACTGCTTCTACAGCTAACATTATACACGATTTAATAGGAAGACCATTTACAAGTACTGTACATGCTCCACAATCTCCATTTTCACAGGCTGCTTTTGCTCCAGTTAATCCAAGTTTATTTCTAATAACATCTAATAAAGTATCTGCTGGTCTAACAATAACTCTTCTTTTTTCACCATTAATATCTAATTTTAAATTAACAAATTCCCCATACTTAACCATTAGATCACTCCTTCTAATTCATTCAGTATGTCCATAAGAGTATTAGTTACAACAAATTTTTTATATTCTGATGATCCTTCAATATCACTAGTTATTTTATGCGGAATAGCTTTTACGGCATTTTTTATTCGTTTATCTTTAGAGAGTTCTTTATTACTCAAATTTTTATTAACTTCACTTGAGTAAAATGGGAAATTAGTTAAACCACTAAAAGCTACTCTAATTTCATCTCCTTTTTTTAGTGCAGCTATTGTTACTAATGGATAATTTACATTACCTATTTTTGTGATTTTTTTAGATGTATTAGGCAGATTTATATAAGTTTTATCTATTTCAAAATTAACAATAAACTCTTCCTTGTCTATGTTAATTTTATTTGTAAAATTTTTGTTAATGCTTTCTAATCGTATACCTCCTTTACTGGCTATAGTTATATTTGCATTACTTAGCATAAGAGGAAGGATAGCTTCTTTATAAACTATTTTTCCACATATATTTCCACCCAAAGTTACTTTATTTCTTACCGTTAAATCTGCAACACCCCTTGAAGTTTTACTAAGTAAAGGAAATATAGTATTATTTGCAATATTGGTTAAAGTCAATGAAGCACCTATAATTATTTTGTCTTTTTCATTACTTATAATATTACATTGTGGAATGCCCTTTATATCTATAACCCCTTTAGTTTTAAGGCTATTCTTTCTTGCAAAGGTAATAATTTCAGTTCCACCATTATAATATATTGGTTCTTTTTTATCTTTATACAATTTTTGAAAAATCTCTATAGCTTCACTTATAGAATGTGCTTTATAATACTCAAAATTAAATGGGATCATTTTCTTACCTCCATTTTTTCTTTCCAAAGATTTTCAGGTGTTAATGGTAATTTATTTATTTTAACTTGAAGTATATTAGAAAAACAATTACCAAGAGCTGCAGGCATGCCCAGTATTCCATGTTCGCTAATTGATCTAGTTCCATAGGGCATCTCATCATTAGGTATTTCAATAAATTCTGCAATATACTCTGGCTGCTCTCCATACCTAATTGTTTTATATAATCTTAAATCATGATTTAAAACAATACCTTTATCATCAAATATATAATTTTCTCTAGTTGCCCAACTTATACCCATACACATTCCTCCTGTAATTTGCCCTCTATCAATTTTAGGATTAATTACCCTTCCAGCATCAATTACCGTAATAGCTTTTAGTACTCTATATTGGAAAGTTCTTGTATCAAGTTCTATCTTCACAGCTTGAGCTCCTACTGTCCAAGACATTCCTGGTGATCCTTTACCTGTGTTAGGATTTAAATAAGTAAGTCCTCTTGATATATAACTACCTCTACCTATAACTTGACCGCAAATTGCGTTTCCATTAGGATATGTGTATCCTAATGCAATATCTTTTATATTAACATAAACTTTTTTATTACCCTTTAAAAATACTTTGCCATTTTCCAAGTCTAAATCTTCTTCTAAACACCTTAAAACTATAGAAGCAGTTTTTTTAAGCTGTGTTATTGCATCATCTACTGCATTTAAAACAGCTCTTCCAACTAATAGCATACTTCTACTAGCAGCTGTTTTCCAAGTGTTTGGACTACTTTGTGTATTAACTTCCATAATAATGTTTATTTTATTAATCTCCATTTTAAATTTTTGTGCTACTATTTGTGCTATATTTGATTTTGTTCCTTGACCAATTTCTACAACTGGACAATTAATATTAATACTACCATCACTATTAAAAGTTAAAATGGCACCTCCTCCCGCATTAGTAGGAGTTGTTGAGCTTTTCCAAAAACAGCTTATACCTGTTTCTATTACTTTATTATTTTTTGTAATTACTTTATCATTTTCACTATTAGCTAATATAGTCTATAGTTTTTCAATGCATTTAGAAAGAGAACCTAGATTACTTCTTGTAAGTTTTTGCTGAGTTGGACTTGTATCTCCAGGTTGTATGGCATTTTTAAATCTCAATTCTAATGGATCCATATTAAGTTTATTAGCTAATATATCCATAGTCCTTTCTATGGCAAAAGTATATTCTCCATGACTAAACCCTCTAAAAGAAGTGGCATATGGATGATTTGTATACATACAGAAGGAGTCACAATAAACATTTTCAATATTGTATGGTCCAGTACAATCGCATGCAGCGGCCATGCTCATTCTTACAGCTCTATCCGAATAGGCTCCACCATCAAAAAAATACGAAATTTCTGCTGCTTTTAAATGTCCATTCTCTGTACATCCTAGCTTAACCTTTGCCTCTAATCCTATATGATCTGGTGAAGTTACCATATCCTCTTCTCTTGTATTAGTAATCTTAACTTTTCTTCCACCTACTGCTTTAGATGCTAAATATCCTATAAATTCAAGCATAGTAGGTGTTTTACCTCCAAAGGCTCCCCCTACAAAAGGTGCTTTAACAGTTATTTTGCCTGAATCAATATTAAAAACATAAGCAAGATCTTTAGCAACAGTAAAGGGACCTTGAGTAGATGATTCAATAATAACTTTATTATCTCGAGTTATTTCAACAATACAGGAATGTGTTTCCATGGCCACATGATCTGACTGAGGGATATAATAATTCTCTTCTACAATGACTTCACTTTCTTTCCATCCCTTATCCATAATTCCTTTTCTTATTTTAGTCAAATTTGCAATATTAGTATTATTTTCAGGATAGACTTGTGATATAATTTTATATTCACTAATATGTTCATGCACCAATGCATATTTAGGATTTTTAGCCTCTTTTATAGAATTAACAACCTTTAAAGGTTCATATTCAACTTCAACTAAACTTTTTGCCCTTAAAGCTTCTTCATAAGTATTAGCAACAATAACAGCAACTACTTCTCCAAAATATCTTACCTTATCTATAGCTATAACTGGTCTATCTTCAATACTTCCACCAGTTAGATAAGGATAATCCTTTCCTATAAGAATAGCTCTAACTCCTTCACTATTTAAAGCTCTCTTTGTATTAATTGACTTTATATTTGCATGGGCATACTTACTAGTAACTAATGCAACATATAATAAATCAGGTGATATACTATCATTAGTATATTTAGCATTTCCAGTTGTTTTTAAAATTGCATCTTTTCTAACAAAATCTTTGCCTAATAGATTGAATTTTTTCATATATCCTCCGATAGATTACTTTAATCATTAATATATATATTAAACTGCAATATATATATGAACAAATAACAAAAGTCCTTATTTTGATGTTTTTTTAATTTTTAATGTTTTTAGTTAACTAAACTTTATACACTATATAAAAAAGATTAAATGCTCAATATAATATTTTACTTAAAGTTTTGAATTTGGATAACATAAAATAAAAATAGTTATGTGGTATTTATATGCACTTGTTAATATTTATCCATTTTCGATACGCACTATAATATGAATTCAGAGAAGATAGATAATAGTAAAACATATTTACGGATTGGAAAATTAAAAAATAAAAAAAGTACGGCAAGATAATTCATTTTTGTGTATAATTTATTTATGATAATATTGAAAGAATAAATAAATTATAAAGGTAGGAATGAATCATGAATAAAAGTATGGAAATGATGAGAAAACTTATTGAAGAAAAGAAGAAAAAAGGATCAAATACCAAAAATAATAATAGACCTAAAAAAAGTATGGGCTGCGCTCAAAAGGGAAGAAGAAGTAGTAATGGTGGGGGACTCTTTGATAAGTAATAAAATACTGGTAGCAATATCTAATTGCTACCAATACTTATTTAAAAGTTTTAATAAATTTTATTTATAGGGATTTAAATTTTTTATTTATATAAAGTTATATCGAATATTTTATCTATAGGAGCATCAATTCCTTTATCACCAGCAGATGGAGCTACTTTTACTATATTAATACCACCTTGATTCATTTGATTTTCTAATTTAATAGTACCCTCCTTAAATTGTTTAGGAGCCACTTTATAGTTATCAACTAATTGGTATCTTAAAATTACCTTATCCTTGTCAGAAGGACTATATGAAATTTTTGTAGTGCTTTCAAATGAAGATTTAACTTGCTTATTATCCTTGAAATTCTTTGATATATTGAAATTTAAGTCAGCATTTAATTTAGAAGCTATTTTAGCTGAAGCAAATTTGTAATCTATACCAGCTCCTGCACTTACCTCACTTATAAGCTTTAATCCTAAAGCTTGTCCCATACCAAGTTCTTCATCTTGAGTAATACCTACAGTGTAAGTTTTATTTAATACATGACTAGAACCAGCAGGAAGATCTATAGTATCTATAAGCTTCCAATAAGTAGTCCTTTCAACGGAATTATTATTATAAAGGAAAGCTACCTTAAATAATGTATCTCCTCTATAGAAATCCTTATCTAATATTTCTTTTTTAGCCATATCAGTTATTTTTTTATCATGAAAATTGGTTTTATTTATAACAAATCCATTATTTAATATAATTGAAAAATCTCCGTCCTTTAAGGATAAGGAACTATCGTTCATAAATGCGTAGGCTCTTTTTAATGCTAACTCTGCATAGTTGATTTTACCTTGCTTAGATTTAAGAGCATCAAGTTTTATATCTACATATAACCAAGGATCTACTAAAGATACGTCTTTATCAATAGTTATTTGAGATTTAATCTTACCATCAACTACCGCAACTTTTTCTGTTGGAAGTGTAATATCTTTGTCATAGGCTTTAATTGCTGATATAGGGGCAGCTAGTAATACTCCACTTAATAATAATACTAATGCTGTTTTTTTCATAATTTCATCATCCTTTACTATATTGTTTTAATTCGGTTTATAAATTATTAATAGAATGTTAATAATTTGTTTATGTTAAAAGTATAACAAAAATTTTAACGTTTGTATATAATTAATTATTTCCAATATTCTTATAATTCCATAAATAAATAATATATTTTTTATTCTGCAGAGTTATTATAAAAAACTATAGATAATATAATATATATAATAAATTCTAATAATCAAACATGAAAAAATTTTTTATGATATTATATTAATTAGTTTTGTAGAAAAATGTAAATTTTTAAAACGGAGGAGAGAAAATAAGTGAAAAAAATGAAAAAAGTTTCTTGTTTATTATTAGTATTAATAATAGGTATATTTACTTTAAGCGCGTGTGCTAAAAAGGAAAGAAAACAATCAGAAGATAAGAATGAGTTAATAAAATCTATATCTACAAATGAATTAAATAAGAAATTAAAAGATAAACAATGGGTTATAGTAGATACTAGAATTAATGATGCTTTTAATGGATGGAAATTAGACGGAGTAACTAGAGGGGGACATATAGATGGGGCAGTTGACTTCTCAGCTAATTGGTTAAAGGTGGATGATAAGGATAAAGATAAAAAATTAGATGAAGTTCTTAAAACTAAAAAAATCGATAAGAATAAAAATGTAATATTATATGATTCTAATGGTAAAGATGCAAATCAAGTTGCAGAATATCTAAGCAAAAAAGGATATAAAAAATTATATACTTATGATGTAAAAGAGTGGGCTAAAAATAAAAGCCTTCCAATGAAAAAATATAAGAATTTTGAAATGATAGTACCAGCAAAAGTAGTTAAGGATGTTATAGATGGAAAAACACCAGAAACTTTTGAAAAAGGAAAAAAGGTTAAAATAGTTGAGGTAAGTTGGGGAGAAGAAAAAACTTCCTATGCAAAGGGTCATGTACCAACAAGTTTTCATGTGAATACAGATATTATAGAACCACCAACTAAAAATCCGCCAGCATGGATGTTAGCAAGTGATGATAAACTTACTCAATTTGCTAAGAATTATGGATTTACAAAGGATGATGCTGTAATTTTAACAGGAGAAGAACCTATGGCAGCATATAGACTTGCAGTAATACTTCGTTATATGGGAGTAAAAGATGTAAGAGTATTAAATGGTGGATTAACTGCTTGGACTTCAGCAGGATATAAAGTTGAAACGGAAAGCCATAAAGCTACACCAGTTGATGATTTTGGTGGAAAAATACCAATGAATCCTAATTTAATTGATACTGTAGAAGAAGCAAAAGAAGGATTAAAAAAACCTAATGAATTTACATTGGTAGATAATCGCACTTGGGAAGAACATATAGGAAAAATTACTGGATATAGTTATCATAAGAAGAAAGGTCGTATACCTGGATCTGTATATGGATATGCAGGAATTGGGGATTCTTATGCTTTAGATTATTATCGTAACGTGGATAAAACTATGAGAAATGCTGATGAAATATTAAACTTGTGGAAAAATGCAGGTATAGATATCAACAAACATTTATCATTTATGTGTGGAAGCGGTTGGCGTGCATCAGAAGTATTAACTTATGCTAATGTTATGGGATTTGATAATACATCTTTATATAGTGATGGATGGATTGGTTGGAGTAATAATCCTAAAAATCCTAAAAATCCTATAGAAACAGGAGGCCCTAAAGGAAAGTAGAAGTTATGAAATTTAAAAAAATAAAAGCTATATTATATACCATGGCATTAATAATACAATTATTTCTTATTTTTACTGTTTTTAAACTTAATAGTTTAGCGGAGATAAAGGGTGGATTAGCGCACCATATTTATTACAAAAGATATGAATATGAACAGGGGATATATTCTACTACGAATTTAAATCTTCATAGTAATATACTTTTAATAATAGCCATATTATTTATAGTATTTGTAATTCTAGCTATAAAAAGTAAAAAGAGTATTTTTTATAACATACAATTTAGTTTGGTTACAGTGTTTGCAATAGTTACTTATTATGTTATACATAGTAATACTTTTATAGATATGTTGGCATATTATTATTTTGTAATGGTGTTTGAGATTAATTTAATTATTCAAATTTTGATTACAGTATCAATAAAATTATTATAAAAAATTGTGAATGACATAAATAAAGTCATTCACAATTTTTTATGTTTTATTTAAATATAAATTGTTTTTAATTTTACAAAGTTATACATTATAAAACAATGTTTATGATTTTATTAGGACTAAAACTCAATAATATATAGAATAAACAGATTTTATTCAATAAAAATTTAATAAACTATATAAATGTATAAAAATTTAGAATATTTTTATTTAGTGAAACATTTTGCCATATTATTATGGTAATTTTTTTAAATAATGGGAACATTGAAAAGGTTTTATTTTACAAATATAATTAAAGGGTGAACTGAACAAAAATTTAATGGCCTCTTTAATCTTTAAGAGGAAGGAGAAGATAATTTTGCAAAATCATAATATTAAACGTCTAATAAAAGAAAAAGAAGAAGATATAAAAAATGATATAAGTGAATTAGTCAAGATACCTTCTATTAGAGATTTAAATACAAAATCTTATAATGCACCTTTTGGCTTAGACATAAGAAATGCATTTGATAAATTTATTGAATTTGGTAATAGAGATAATTTCAAAGTGGAAGATTTTGATGGGTATGCAATTCATCTTGAATGTGGAGAAGGAAGTGAAATTATAGGAATACTTGGACATTTAGATGTAGTTCCTATATTTGATAAAGAAGAATGGGATACAGATCCTTTCCAATTGGTAGAAAGAAGTGGATATATTTATGGAAGGGGTGTAAACGATGACAAGGGCCCTTTAGTGGCAGCGTTATATGCTTTGAAAATTATTAAGGAGTTAGATATAAAATTTAAAAGAAGAGTTAGATTAATAATTGGTGGAGCAGAAGAGACTACATGGGAATGTATGGAGCATTACTTTTCAAAAAATCCCCAACCTAAATATGGATTCTCTCCCGATGGAGACTTTCCAATAGTAAATGGAGAAAAAGGCATATTTTATTATAGTTTTAAATCTTTTAAGAATACGGACTTATATGGAATACATAATCTTATAGATATAAAAACAAACAATAAACAAGGATTTGTTTGTGATTACTGTAAAGTAAGCTTTTTAACTAACAATGCTTTAGAACTTAGAGAATATCTTAAAGAAGCGGATTATATTAGAGTAAAAGAAAGAGAAGTAACTGCTATATACAGTGGAAAAAATTCATTATCTAGGAATCCACATAAAGGTATAAATGCTTTATTTAAGTTTGGAAGAGATTTAAATAGAATAAAGAATTTAAATAATAAGGGTAAAAGTTTAGCAAAGTTGTTAGATGAATATTTTATTGATTCTATATATGGGGAAAAGGTAGGATTACAAAAAGAAGATTCAGAAATGGGAAGTACTACAATGTGTTTAATGGATATATATTACAGTGACACTGATTTTGAAATTAAATTTGATTTTAGATATCCAAAGAATATAAAAAAAGAATTTATAAAAAGAAGATTTGAAGAAATAGCAACAATAAATAATTTAAAATTAAGTACTGATAAAGAGTTAGATTTTATTTATGTTGATGAAAACAGTGAATTGATTAAAAGTTTAAAAAAAGCTTATGAAAACGTTATAGGGGAAGAGCCAAGTTTATTTTCAAAGGGAGCAGCTTCCTATGCAAGGGTTTTAAATGAGGGTGTAGCTTTTGGACCAACAATGCCAGGGGATACTCCTAATTCTCATAAATCTAATGAAAATATTAAATTAGAAACACTATATAAAGCTATAGAAATATATTGTCAATCTATATACTTATTAGCATGTAAATAACTTAAGAGGAGGATTATATTATGAAAGATAAGTTGCAAGTTATTGCAGGGGCAATGATGATACCAGTTATATTATTGGTTGTAGCAGGGGTGTTTATAGGACTAGGGGCAGCATTTGTAAATCCAGAAAATGTACAAGCACTTGGATTAGCCTCAGTTATATATAAGGGAGGCATCTTATATGCTTTCTTTAAAATAATAAATGATTTGGGATTTATGGTAATGAGATTTTTGCCAATATTCTTCACAGTAGGAATAGCCTTTGGATTATCAAAGAAGGAAAAAGGTTGGGGAGCTTTAGGAGGACTAGTTTTATTTATTGGTATGCATACAGTAATTAGTACTTTACTTGGTATTAGTGGATTAAATCCAGATACTACAACAGTAGATGCCTTTATAAAGGCAGGATTATCACAAGAAAAAGCAATGAATCAAAGTTCTTTATATACAACTTTCTTAGGAATATTTACGTTTGATTGTAGTATTTTTGGTGCGATAATATCAGGATTTGTGGCAAGTATGGTTCACAATAAATATTGTGAAAAACAATTATGTAATGCATTATCATTCTTTGCAGGACCTAGATTTTCACAAATAATGATGTTTGTTGTAGCTATACCATTAGGAATAGCTATGTATTTAGTATGGCCATTTCTTGGAGCAGGATTATCTGCCGTAGGTATGTTTATAGGTAAGAGTGGATTGTTTGGAACATTTATTTTTGGAGCTTTAGATAAAACATTATTACCTTTTGGAATACACCATTTAATTGCATTTCCAATTGAATATACTAGTGTAGGTGGAGTTATGAAGATTGGTGGACATGTTTATGAAGGTGTTAATAACATAAAGATGGCTCAAATGGGAGATCCAAATAGCTTGGGGTATATAACTCGTAACTTTACAACAGGACGTTTATTAATTCATTTTGCTATATTGCCTGCAGCAGCTTTAGCTATGTATAGAACAGCTAAACCTGAAAATAAAAAGAAAGCAGCAAGTATTTTGGTACCGGCAATAATAACAGCTATGTTAGTTGGAATTACTGAACCTATAGAATATACTTTCTTATTTGTAGCCCCTATGGTATATTTTTTAATATATGTACCATTATCAGGATTAACATATGTTTTAACAGAGGCATTTAATGTTTCAATTATGGGGGAGGCTTTTAGAAATATGTTCCCTAATCTTTTACAACCGCAAAAAGTACATGCTTGGCCATTAGTATTTTTAATACCAATATTCTTTGTAGTAGTTTATTTTATATTCAAGTTTGTAATTGAAAAATTTGATTTAAAAACACCAGGTCGTGGAGATATAAAAGAAGTTAAGTTATATTCAAAAAAGGAGTATAGAGATAAAGAAAACAAAAATCATTCAAATGATAAAAAAGCAGGTAATAAAGATAAAAATGACAGTGAATTAGGATTAATTTTAGGAATTGTAGATGCCTTGGGCGGAGTTGATAATATAGAAAATTTAACAAATTGTGCAACTAGATTAAGAGTAGAATTAAAAGATGTGGAAAAATCCGCTGTAGATGATATATGGGTTAATGAATTAGATGCCAGCGGAGTTGTTAGAAGGAAGAAATCTTTACAAATTATATATGGTCCTAGAGTTATAACTTTAGTATCTAAGATAAAATCACACTTTAATATGGACTAAATAATACTTTACTATAAGTTATTGAGAGAATAAACTAAAAAATCATCAGCTTAGCTGATGATTTTTTTATTTAAGTAATAAAATTATTTTATTTTATAACTTATTACAGAAGTTTCTCCTGCTACTGTTTTTGTATTTAATACAGGAGTTATTGATTTTAATTTTTCTACATTAGTGATTAATATAGGGGTAGATAAACAATATCCTTTAGATGTTATAAAGTCTCTGTCTATTTCAATAATTGGTGTTCCAGCTTTTACTTTTTTACCAGGTTCTATAAGTCTTTTAAAGCCCTTACCTTCTAATTCTACTGTATCAACACCTATATGTACTAATATTTCAATACCATTGTCTAAAGTCAATGCATAAGCATGATTAGTATTAAATATAAATGTAAGTTCTCCGTCTGCAGGAGCTACAAAAGTATTACCGGTAGTGTCTATAGCAACACCATCTCCTGACATTTTTTGAGCAAATACCGGATCAGGCATTTGAGATAAATCAAATGTTACACCATCGGTAGGAGATAATAATTCTAAATTTTTCTTTAAAAAATTAAACATAATTTTATTTAAGCCTCTACAAAAGAAACTTAAAATTCACATCCTTTCCATATTAAAATTTATTATAAATATTAGAATAGTAAGGTATCCCATTTATATATTTTAAATCTATATTTCCTTTAGTCAAAGGTAAAATATAGTTAAAGGCATCTTCCGTTACATTGTTTCCCTCTGAATTAATCCATTTTTCAGGAAAATACTTAGTTTTATTTGCTATGTTAGACAAATCCTCATATCCAATGGAGCTTTTATAGTTGTCATTATTAATTCTAGAAATTGAGGACATAACTCCTGTACAGTTATTTTTAGATAGTTCAATACCATAGGCACCTACATTATAAGCTTCCTGCAGATCTGTTTTAGATACGCAATGCATTGAGCATCTTTGAATAATTCCTAATTCTAAAATTTTAACTCTTGATGTAATTTTCGACTGTATGATTAAATCTTTTAATACCTTTGATGCTCCACCTAATTGTTTATGAGAAAATTTATCATGAGATAAACCTATTGTTTCTGATATAAAGTTTCCATAACTATCTTTGATACCTTCAGAAACAACAATAAAAACATGTTTCTTTTTTTTATATAAATTTTCTACATCTTTTAAAAAGTTTTCTTTGCTAAATGCTATTTCAGGTAAATAAATAAAATCTACTACTGATTTATCATTTAATTTAGCTAGAGTAGCAGAGGCAGCTAGCCATCCTGTATCTCTACCCATAGTTTCTAATATAAAAATACCATTATCTATATAAACAGAAGTATCTAAAAATGTTTCTAATGTTATAGTAGAAATGAGTTTTGCTGCAGAACCAAAACCTGGACAATGATCTGTACCTAAAAGATCATTATCAATGGTTTTAGGAATACCTATAAACTTAATATTATCATGTGTTTTCTTTATATATTGAGAAAATTTTAGTATGGTATCCATAGAATCATTTCCACCTATGTAAAAAAAGGTATCAATATTATATTTTTTCAATATTGATAATACTTTTTTATAATCACTATCATCTTGGTTAAAATCACATAATTTATATCTACAAGAGCCTAACCCAGAGGAGGGAGTAAGCTTTAAATTTAAAATTTTAGATTTAGAAATGCAGTCTGTATCTAATATATTTTCGTTTAAAATTCCTTCAATTCCATTAATGCTAAAGTAAACTTTATCAAAATATTTATCTTTCATATTTTTTTCATATATTCCAACTACAGATGAATTAATTACTGCTGTAGGACCTCCTGATTGAGCAATGATACAATTTCTCATTTAATCACTCCTTTATTTGTTGATAGTTGCTTTTAATTAAAATTATAAGTACAAAGCAACGGCAATTCAATAAATTAGAGAAGTACAATAACTACCATAAGAAAGTGGTAATTTATGAACTAACAATACTGTTATAAAATGTTCATTAATTACCATAATATAAAGGTAAGTTTAAGATAGGGTTAAGCCATTGACTAGGGGGTTTTAGAGAGTGTAATATGAATTTATCGAGGTTAAATTCAGTTCATGAAATAATTATGGTAGTGTAAAAAGTTTTAAGGAGGAATAAAGTATGAAACATATAAAAATAGCAGCAGGATTAGCACATGTTAATTATGGTAATATAGCAGCAGTAGTAAAGGAAGCAGTTGATGCCGGTGCAGATTATGTACATTCAGATGCTGCAGATATGTATGATTTAAGAAATATGCAACTTATGGGAGGGCATCAAATAATAGAAGGAATTAGACCTATAACAGATAAGCCTATAGAATGTCATATATATACGAGAGAATGTGATAGATTATTTATTGAAAAACTAGCTAAGGTTGGTTGTAATATGCTTATAATACCAGCAGAACAATTCTTAGGTGCCCCACTTGCTTATATTATAAATTATTGTAGGGAGTTTGGAATAAAAGTAGGTTTAACAATAGGATGTTACACACCTTTATGTTTTGTGGAAGAAGCAATATATGATATTGATAGATTGCATCTTGTTGTTCATGGAGTAGATGAAACAGACGGACAAGAAAATTGGGGTTGGAGAAGAAGTGCTATCGATATGATAAAAAGAGCAAGGAAAATGATAGATGAAAAAAATCCAAAGTGTGAATTAGCAATTGATGGAGGAATACGTGCTAATAATTTAGAAAAATTAATAGAATGTAATCCAGATGTAGTTGTTCTTTCATCAGCTATATTTAGAAACGAAAAGGGTATTGCTGGCGGAGTTAATGAATGCAGAGAAGCAATAGATAAAGCAGCTGAGAAGTTTAATTTAAAATAATTGTTTTAAAAATCTCTCATTAATTAATGAGAGATTTTTATATTAAGGTTAGTTAAGGAGTATAAATATGAAAAATAATGAACTGATTAAGGACTATATTTTAATTACTATATCAAGTATATTAATGGCTATTGCTGTAAATATGTTTTTTAAGGAGCATATGCTTGCACCTGGAGGAATAACTGGATTAGCTATAATATCAAGTAAATTTTTTGGCTTTCCTGTAGAGTATATGACGTTAGGAATATCAGGACCATTATTAATAATGGGGATATTATTTTTAGGAAAAAGTTTTGGTATAAAAACTTTATATATAACCATAATGGGGCCTATTTTTTTAAAGTTAATACCTCAAGTTCATATCACAAATAATTTATTTATGGCAGCTCTTTTAGGAGGGGTATTAGTAGGACTAGCTATTGGTATAGCTATAGTAAGGGATTGCACAACAGGTGGAACAGATCTTGCGGCTATGCTTATAAATAAGATTATAAAATTTATAAAGATGCCTATAATATTATTTATATTAGATGGTAGTATAGTTATAGGATCAGGAATTATCAGCAAAAATTATATGATATCAATTTATTCATTAATTTCATTATTTATAATAATAAATACTATAAATCTTATAGTAAATAGATATAGAAAAAAATAGAAAATAAGTTGTTATTTACGAAAAAAGTATTATGTATTATTAGTTTACTAATAATACATAATACTTCGTATAATATTTTAATTTTACAGTCCACATTTTAATGATAAACTATTTTTTTCTACATATAAATTTTTTATTATTAAGTTTAATCTAAGAATATCTTGTTTTCGGAGAAGGGGGGGGACTATAATAACCTTTTTATCTAAATCTAATGGAACTGTAGATATAATTAAATCAATATCTTTTAAATCCTCATCAGTGATAAAAGTAGAAGACTTCATATTTTTTAGTTCGATTAAATTAAACTCCTGTTTTAATTTAGTCGTAAGTAGATTGGAAGCACCAATACCACAATGACATATAACAAGCGTTCTAAGAGGCTGTTTTATTCTATCTATTGCGTTGGCTAAGTGAAGAGTAAGATAGCCTATTTCATTTTCGTCAATGTCACAAGATAAAAACTTTGAGAATATATATGAAGAATTTTTAACAATATTATAGGTTTTGGGATATAAGCTTTTTATATCATTCAACAATGGATTATTTAAATTTAATCCATATTTAATACGTGTTATAGTAGGCTGTAAATGTGAAATTAGAGAATTTTGCAGTTTATAATCATTTTTCAGACAAATGTTTAAAGAGTTGCCCCAAAAATCTATTAATTCATTACATATGGGTAAAACTTCTACATTATTTGATTCTATTGAATTGTTAGTTTCCACATTATTTTTTTTGGTAGAACCCTTTCTACAAGCAAAAATATGTACTAATAAATATCCTATTTCTTGGTCAGAGAATTTAATATTATAATAATCCTCTAATTTTCTACAAAGTTCTTCTGATATAATAAATTCTTTTAATGATTTTAGTTGTGATAAGAATGAATCTGATAATATTACATATTTATTAGAAGAAATTCTTTTTATAGTTATTGAAATATGAATGAGTAAGGATAGTAAGGATTCATCGGATAGATTATATTGAATAAAGGAGTTTAGGGATAAAACTATCTTTTGTAACATTTTAAAATCTATGTCAATGAGTCTTTTTAAAGTTTTTAATGATTTTGTATCAATTTCAGAATCCTCACAGTCCATTAAATTTTTTAGCTGAGAGTAAGTTTTATTTAAATGAATTAAAGAATAAATAGCTTTTCTATAATTTCTTTCCTTGCCTTGTATTTCAAGTCCGCGATTGGTTTTTCTTATGAGTTTAATTTTATATTTATTAAGCCAATCTGATACAAATATTAGGTCTTTATGTATAGTTGCACGACTAACATAGAGAGCTTGTGAAAGCTCTCTAATTCTAATATTATATTCACAGGTGAATAATTGTTCTAAGATATAAATCCTTCTATCTTCAGGTGAGAAACACTCAACTACGTTTACTCTTTCTATTATATCATTTAAAACACTAAGCTTTAGTTTTTCATCACCTTGTATAGCAATCCCAACACCTGTTTTCTTATCGAGGGTTAGGTCAAATTCATTCATCCATTTTTCAATTATTGTAAGATCATTTCTTATAGTTTTATTACAAAAACTTAAGCTTTTAGAAATTGATTCTACAGTTATGTATTTATTTTCCCTTAAAAGAATTTCACATATTGACACTAACCTTTTATTTATCATAATTTCCTCCTAATTTTTATTTAATATTACATAAGTTTTGCCAGTCTTCTATAAACTTTTTCTCACCTTGTGCCGTCAACTCATGAAAAATAGCTTGTTTTAATGTGGAATGGTTTACAGCAGAATAGTGTGCACCAGCTAAAGCAGCTTCTTGCAAATGATATACATTTTTAATAGATGCAGCTACAACTTCAGTACTATAATTGTTTTCTTTAATTATAGTACATATATTGTTAAGAGTTTCTAATCCACTAACACCAATTGCATCATTTCTACCTATGAATGGGAATATATAATCAGCTCCGGCATTTATAGCTAGAGTTGCTTGGGTTATATTAAATATTAAAGTAACAGCTGTTTTAATTCCTTTTTTACTTAATATATTAACTAACTTAAGGCCTAAAGAAGAAAAATTAATTTTTATTATAATATTAGGATTAATAGATAATATACCATCTACATTATTTAGCATTTCTTCTAAAGATGATCCCATAGCTTCAGCAGATAAAAAATTAGGATTTAGTGAATTTACTTCTCTTAAAAAATCATAAAATTTAATTTGTTCTTTTAAATACATAGAAGGATTAGCTGTAACACCATAAATTCCTAAAGATAAGGCTTCCTTTATTTCATTTAAGTTAGCAGTATCTATTATATATTTCATAATATTCGCCCCCAATTATAAATTATATTTAACTGTATTAACTATATGTTCAACAGATAAGCCGTATTTTTTTATAAGAGCATCTGGTTTACCACTTTCTCCAAATGTATCATTAATTCCTACCATAGCTAACTTAACAGGTTCATATTGACTAAGAACTTCACTTACAGCAGAACCTAATCCACCTATAACGTTATGTTCTTCACAAGTAACTATTAGTTTACTTTTTTTAGCTAAATTTATTATCAGTTCCTTATCTATAGGTTTAATGGTATGAATGTTTACTACATATGCATTTATTTCTTGTTTTCTAAGAACATGACTGGCTTTTAGAGCTTGTTGAACCATAAAGCCAGTAGCAATAATAGCAACATCATCTCCTTCTTCTAGTATGACACCTTTACCTAGTTCAAAGGAATAATTTTTTGAATTTATAGTTTCAACTGCAAGTCTTCCAAGTCTTACATAACAAGGACCGTCATATTTTGCAACGGCTTTAATGACAGCTTCAGTTTCTACACTATCACAAGGGGAGATAACAGTCATATTTGGAAGACTTCTCATAATAGCTAAATCTTCTATGGCTTGATGTGATGCACCATCTTCTCCTACAGTTATTCCAGCATGGGTGGCACATATTTTAACATTTAATCTTGGATAGCATATGGAGTTTCTTATTTGCTCAAAAGCTCTTCCGGCTGCAAATATTGCAAAAGTACTAGCAAATACCGTATTTCCACAGGTAGATAGCCCTGCAGCTATAGACATCATATTTCCTTCTGCTATACCAATATTAATATGCTTGGCAGGATTAGCTTTCTTTGCTTCACAAGTTTTAGTTGATTTAGAAAGATCGGCATCTAAAACTATTATATGATCATCTTCTTTTACCAATTGAGCTAGAGTATTTCCATAGGCTTCTCTTGTTGCTATTTTACTCATTACTTAATACCTCCTAATTCTTTGAGAGCTAATTCACATTGTTCTTTGGATGGAGCATTACCATGCCATTCAGGTCGATTTTCCATAAAAGATATACCTTTTCCTTTTATAGTTTTAGCAATTATAACAGTTGGCATTTCTTTGGTATTTTTAGCAATTTTATATGCATTTATAAGTTCTTCAAAGTTATGTCCATCTACTGTTATAACATTCCAACCAAAAGCTTCAAATTTTTTATCAATAGGAGTAGGATTCATAACATTAGTTATTTCCCCATCTATTTGTAAACCGTTAAAATCAATAATGGCAAGAAGATTATCTAATTTATAATGAGTAGCTGTCATAGCCGCTTCCCACACTTGTCCTTCTTCAAGTTCTCCGTCTCCTAAAAGAGTATATACTCTATATTTATCGTTATGTATTTTATAAGATAAAGCCATTCCAACTGCAGTGGAAATTCCTTGACCTAAGGAGCCAGTAGACATATCAATGCTTGGTATATAATTCATATTAGGGTGTCCTTGAAGTTTAGAATTGATTTTTCTAAATGATCCCAATTCATTTTTATCTATAAACCCTTTTTCAGATAGTACTGAGTATAGAAGCGGGGATGCATGTCCCTTTGACAGTACAAACTTATCTCTAGATTTATCATATATGTTTTCCTTATTAATATTCATTTCATTAAAGTATAGAGAAGTTAATATTTCTACAGCAGAAAGTGAACCACCTGGGTGACCTGAGGATGCCTCAGTAATAATTTTTATTATATTTTTTCTTATTTCTGTAGCTTTTTTATTTAAAAAATCTATATCCAATAGAGAAACCTCCTTGTATTTTAAGTTTAAAAAAGTTTAAGCATAGTTATTTAAAATTTATTATACACTAGAAATTAATTAAATTTACTAACTTAAAACTTTAATTAAATTACCATATTGTTATGGTATAAAATGACTAATTATTTAAAAGTATTGTTTAATTTTTTCCATAAGCTTTAGTTAATTTTTGTTACTAATAATAGTATTGAACATAAAAATCTAAAAACCTATAATTTTAATTAATAAAATAAAGTTTAGGTATAGAATTATAAATATTATTTAAATAGGAGGAATAATATATGTTTAATTATTATCAACCATCAAGAATTCATTTTGGAATAGGGAAATTAAAAGAATTAGGTGAGGTTGCTGCAAAGTATGGTAAAAAATGTTTACTTGTAACAACTCCTAACGAGACACCTTTAGACAAGCTATATACAAGAGTAAAAGAAATTTTAAGTAATGAAAATATAGAAGTTATACATTTTGATAAGGTACTTTCTAATCCAACCATTGAAATTGTTAATGAAGGATTTAAAATAGCAAAAAGAGAAGATTTTGATTTTGTTTTAGCAGTTGGTGGAGGATCAAGTATAGATACAGGTAAAATTATTGCTTTAACTAATGGTTTAGAGAGTATAGATTGGGAAAGATTATTTTCAGATTATACAAGTCCTTTTATAAAGTATGATAGTTTAAGTGAAAAAGGTTTACCTTTGATAGCAGTTTCAACTACATCAGGAACAGGAAGTCAAGTAACTCAAGCTTCAGTAATATCTATAGGAAAGAATAAAAATACAATTTTTCATCCAGATAATTTTTCTAAAGAGTGCATTGTAGATCCAGAACTTATGAAAACACTTCCACCTAGAATAACTGCGTCTACTGGATTTGACGCTTTTACCCATGCCTTTGAAAGTTATATAAATAAAAATTCTTCAGTTATTACAGAAATTCAATCATTAAAAGCTATGGAGTTAGTAATAAATAATTTACAAGGTGCTTTTGATCAAGGAGAAAATATAAAATATAGGGAAAATTTAGCTATTGCTGATACTTTGGCAGGTAGTAGTTTAGCTAATGTAGGGGCAGCGGCACCACATCCACTATCTGAGATAATAGGAGGAATTATTAATATACCTCACGGGGAAGCTTTAGCTGTGATATTTCCCGCATTTGTAAAAAAATATTATATAAGTTATATTAATAAATTTGCAACGGTAGCTAGGTTATTTAATAATGATTTAAATAATGAAGAAGATGAGAAGGCAGCAGGGGAACTATATAATGAGTTAAATAAATTCTTAAGTAAATTAGGATTAAAAAAGAGATTAAGAGATTTTAATGTTTCAAAGGAACAATTACAAGAAGTTTTAGAATCACCAATATTAGGATTCTTACCTTTTGGAACTAAAGAAGAACTTCAAGAGATAATTAAACAATCATATTAAATAATAAGGATTTATATAGAATATAAATAAAATTTTATTTTTAATATATGGATTTAAAAGATGAAATAATTATAAGGATTATAACTTTTATAGAAAGTTTTATGCTCTTATGATAAAATAATTATAAAATATAATTTTCGTATAAACCTAATAATGGGGCTTTGAGGTTCTTACAAGAACTTACAATTTCTGAATGCGGAGAAAATTATAAAGATGTTAGTTTTCTTTATAATTAGGATTTTTTATTTCAGTGCATTTATATGGAGGTAAACATGGATTTTAGAAAGTTACCTAAAGTAGAATTACATTGCCATTTAGATGGTAGTATTAGGCCTGAAACAGTTATAGATATAGCAAAAAAAGAAAATATACTTATATCTAGTTATAATATTGAAGGAGTAAAAGAATTATTAATAGCGCCTATGGAGTGCAAATCCCTTAGAGAATATCTTAAGAGATTTGATATACCAGTACAGGTTATGCAATCTAAATATAGTTTAAAAAGAATTACATACGAACTATTAGAGGATGCATATAACGAGAATGTAAAATATATGGAGATAAGATTTGCGCCATTATTACATATTGAAAAGGGATTAACAGTAGAAGAAGTAATAGAAAGTGTTTTAGAGGGAATAAAGAAAGCGGAAGATGAATTTGATATAAAGGCAAATTTAATTCTTTCATTTTTAAGACATATGCCAAAGAACACTATGATTGATGTGATAAAGAAAAGTAAAAACTTTATAGGCAGAGGGGTAGTAGCAGTAGATTTATGTGGTAATGAGGAAGCTGGCTTTTGCAAAAATTTTATAGAGCCCATTAAGATTGCAAAAGATTTAGGATATAGAGTGACTATTCATGCAGGAGAGGCAGGAGTAGGAGAAAATGTAGTTGATGCAATTGAAATGCTTGGAGCTGAAAGAATTGGTCATGGTATATTTATAAAGAATTGTGACAGTGCTTATAATATGGTAAAGGAGAAAGGTATTACCCTTGAAGTTTGCCCCACAAGTAATATTCAAACAAAAGCGGTAGATAAGATTTATAATCATCCTATTTATGATTTTTATAAAGATGGAATAAGAACTACTATAAATACAGACAATAGAACAGTTTCCAATACTAATTTAACTAAGGAGTATGAAGTTATTAAATCAAATTTTAATATAACTTATGAAGATTATAAAAAGTTATATTTTGATGGCATTGATGCGTCCTTTGCAGATTTAAATACTAAAAATAAATTGAAAGAAATATGGAATTTAAAATAGTTATTTATTTTGTTAACCTATTGACAATGTTGGTAATATAATTTATCATAATAATTAAAATTGGATAAATAAATATTATTAATACAAAGAAGAGGAATAGTAAAAACCTAAACTTTTAACAGAAAGGGATAGTTGATGAGAAATCCTAAAAGATAAGTTTTGAACCAGCCTTGGAGTACTGTACTGAAATATTAGTAGGATACAGCGGAGATATTTCCGTTAAAAAATTCAAGTTGAATATGTCTTTTAAGACATATTAACAAGGGTGGTACCGCCGATAACAACTTCGGTCCCTATTTAGGGATTCGAGGTTTTTTATTTTTAGAAATAATAAATATTTTAAAAGGAGGACTTTTGTATGGCAAAAGACAAGAAATTTGTTGAAGACATAACTCCAATGGATGAGGACTTTGCACAATGGTATACAGACATAGTAAAAAAAGCAGAGCTTGCAGATTATTCAAGTGTAAGAGGTTGTATGATTATACGTCCTTATGCTTATGCTATGTGGGAAATGATTCAAAAGGACTTAGATAAAAGATTTAAAGATACAGGACATCAAAATGTTTATATGCCAGTATTTATACCAGAGAGTTTATTAAATAAAGAAAAAGAACATATAGAGGGATTTGCACCAGAAGTTGCGTGGGTAACTCATGGTGGGGAAGAAAAACTTACAGAAAGATTATGTGTAAGACCTACATCAGAAACTTTATTTTGTGAACACTATGCTAAAATAGTTCAATCCTATAAAGATTTACCTAAACTTTATAATCAATGGTGTTCAGTAGTAAGATGGGAAAAGACTACAAGACCATTTTTAAGAACTACAGAATTTTTATGGCAAGAAGGTCATACTATTCATGCTACAGAACAAGATGCTAGACATGAAACAGAACAAATGTTAAATATATATGCAAAACATGTTGAAGAAGTGCTAGCTATACCTGTAATTAAGGGGCAAAAAACAGAAAAGGAAAAATTTGCAGGAGCAAAAGCAACCTATACAATAGAAAGTTTAATGCATGATGGAAAGGCACTTCAAACAGGAACATCTCATTATTTAGGAGATCATTTTGCTAAAGCCTTTGGTATACAATATTCAGATAAAGAAGGAAAACTTCAAAATGTTCATCAAACTTCTTGGGGTGTAACAACAAGAATGTTGGGAGCAATAATAATGGTACACGGAGATGATAGTGGTTTAGTAGTTCCTCCAAGAATAGCACCAATTCAAGTAGTTATAGTACCAGTGGCTCAACATAAAGAAGGAGTTTTAGATAAAGCTAATGAGTTAAAAGAGAGAATATCTAAAATTGCAAGAGTTAAACTTGATGATACTGATAAGATGCCAGGTTGGAAATTTAATGAATACGAAATGAAGGGTGTTCCTATTCGTTTAGAAGTAGGACCAAAGGATATAGAGAAGAATCAAGTGGTATTAGTTAGAAGAGATAGTAGAGAAAAAATAATAGTACCTATGGATGAGTTAGAAGTACAAATTCCTAAATTACTAGATGAAATTCATAATTCAATGTATGAAAAAGCTAAGAAAAGAATGGAACAAAAGACTAATATAGCTAAAGATCTTGACGAATTTAAAGAAATAGTTGAAAGTAAAGGCGGATTTATAAAGGCTATGTGGTGCGGTGATAAGGAATGTGAAGAAAAGATTAAAGAAGTAACAGGAGCTACTTCAAGATGTATACCATTTGAACAAGAAGAAATTTCAGATACATGTGTATGTTGTGGAAAGAAAGCTAAGAAAATGGTATTCTGGGGAAAAGCATATTAAAAAAACAGGTTATTAAACCTGTTTTTTTTATTAATTTTCAGAAAAAACATTAATAAGGTTGTAAAAGTATTAACCATAGGATTATAATGGTGATAGTGTGATATTTTAATCAATATATTATTCTTAAGGGGGTATTTTTTTGGAATTAAATAGTATAGTAGATGGATTCAAAGAGGAAATTATTAAATCTACTCAAGACTTAGTAAAAATAAGAAGTGTACAGGATGAGCCTAGGGAAGGAAAACCTTTTGGCGAAGGAGTAGCTAGTGCTTTAGATAAGGCTTTAGAGATATCTAAAGAATTAGGATTTAAAACAGTAAATTTGGATGGCTATGTAGGATATGCTGAATACGGAAGTGGGGAAGAATACGTAGGAGTGCTTGGTCATCTAGATGTAGTTCCAGAAGGAGATGGATGGAAGTATCCACCTTATGAAGCTGAAATACATGATAATAAAATGTATGGTAGAGGAACTATGGATGATAAGGGTCCTATAGTATCAGCTTTATATGGATTAAAGGCTATAAAGGAAGCAAAAATCCCATTGTCTAAAAAAGTTAGAATAATTTTTGGTACTAACGAAGAAACTGGTTCTACAGAAATACCACACTATATGGAAAGAGAAAAGGCACCAATAGCAGGATTTACACCAGATGGTGAATATCCAATAATATATGCTGAAAAAGGTATAACTATATTTAATGTAGTAAAAGATCTAAAGACAAAAAGTACAAAGGATATGAAGATAAAGTATATAAAGGGTGGACATAGAGCTAACATGGTTCCAGAACATTGTGAAGCTGGCATAGAATGTGTGGATACTGATATGATTATAAGATCAGCAGAATTCTTTGCAAATAGAACAGGAATAAATTTAAAAGCAGAAGAAAAACAAGGTTTAGTTGTAGTTACATCAGAAGGTGTAGCAGCTCATGGAAGCGTACCACATATGGGTAAAAATGCAATAATGCAAATGTTTAAATTCTTAGCGGAGCTTCCATTAGGTTATTGTGATGCATTACAGTTTATAAGATTTTTTAATAATAATGTAGGCAGTGAAACTGATGGAGTATCTTTTGGAGTTAATTTAGAAGATCAACAATCTGGTAAATTAAGTTTTAACGTAGGAACAGTTTCTATGGATGAAGATAGGATTTCTATGACATTAAACTTAAGATATCCTGTTACTTATACAAGTGAACAACTTATGGAAAAATTCAATAATAAATTAGAGGGTACAGATATAAGAATAGAGAATTTTGTTGACCAAAAACCTTTATATTTTGATAAAAATCACCCATTAATAAAATCCTTACAAAAGGTTTATAAAGAACAAACAGGTCAAGAGCCAGAATTATTAGCTATAGGTGGGGGAACTTATGCTAAAGAAATGCCTAATATAGTAGCATTTGGACCTATGTTTCCTGGTGGACCAGATTTAATTCATCAAGCTAATGAACATATAGAAATAGAAGAGTTAATATTAAATGCAAAAATTTATGCTAATGCTATATATGAATTAGCAAAATAAAATATTTAAAAATGCCTCTTTATATAATTTATGTTGTTATATGAAGGGGCATTTTTAAATATATTTATTAAAATAATATTAATAAAAAGTTTAATAAAAATTACATAAATTTATATTAAAATATAAGGGTGTTTTAATTAATTTATAGATAAGTTTACATACTTATTTTAAAAAAATTATGATAAAATATACTATGAGTTTATAAATATTTATTTAATATAGTATGGAGGAAAAAATATGGCGAAAAATAGTAAGTTCGATAAAAATAAAATAAAATATTTTGTTTATTATGCTATAGCTGTTGCTATAATAGTTTTTATGTTGAATGATTATATAAAAAATATGAAAGCAGATCGTATAAAATATAGTGATTTCATGAAATACTTAAATCAAAATAAAATAGAAGAAGTAGAAATAACTAGAGATAGACTACTTATATATCCAAAAGTAGAACCAGGACAAAAAAGAAAGTTAATGTATACAGAAACAGTATATGATCCAGATTTAGTGAAAAAGTTAAATGATTCTCATGTTAAATTTGGTAGAGTACCGCAAGAAAACTCAGTTATTAAAAGTTTTATAGTAAACTGGGTAATTCCTATACTAATATTTATGTTTTTGGGTAGAATTTTATTTGGAAAGCTAGATAAGAAAATGGGCAGTGGAGTTATGTCATTTGGTAAAAATACGGCTAAGATATATGCAGAAAGTGAAACCGGTGTTACTTTTGAAGATGTAGCAGGGCAAGATGAAGCAAAAGAATCTCTTGTAGAAATTGTAGATTTTCTACATAACCCTGAAAAATATACGAAAATAGGAGCAAAATTGCCTAAGGGTGCATTATTAGTAGGCCCTCCAGGAACAGGTAAAACCCTTTTAGCAAAGGCAGTGGCTGGAGAAGCAAAGGTACCATTTTTCTCTTTATCAGGTTCAAGTTTTGTTGAGATGTTTGTAGGTATGGGAGCTGCTAGAGTAAGAGATTTATTTGAGCAAGCACAGGAGAAAGCACCTTGTATAATTTTTATAGATGAAATAGATGCTATAGGAAAGAGCAGAGATGGTAATTTAAGTAGCAATGATGAAAGGGAACAAACATTAAATCAATTATTAGCAGAAATGGATGGCTTTGATTCTTCTAAAGGAGTTGTTATATTAGCAGCTACTAATAGACCAGAAATATTGGATAAGGCTCTTTTAAGACCAGGTAGATTTGACAGAAGGGTAATAGTAGATAGACCTGATTTAAAAGGAAGAGAAGAAATACTAAAAGTTCATTCTAAAGGAGTTAAAATATCAGAGGATGTAAATTTTTCTTCTATAGCAAAGGGAACTCCAGGAGCTGTAGGATCAGATTTAGCTAACATAATAAATGAAGCGGCATTAAGAGCTGTTAAAAATGGAAGAGAAGAAGTTATTCAAGAGGATTTAGAAGATGCTGTAGAAGTTATTATTGCAGGTAAAGAAAAGAAAGATAGAATTTTATCACCACAGGAAAAAAGACAAGTAGCTTTTCATGAGGTTGGTCACGCATTAGTTGCAGCACTTTTAAAAAATACAGATCCAGTTCATAAAATTACTATAGTACCTAGAACTATGGGAGCTTTAGGATATACAATGCAGTTACCAACTGAAGAGAAATATTTAGTAAATAAAGAAGAAATGTTAGATAAAATAACAGTTATGTTGGGTGGACGTTCTGCAGAAGAGGTTAAATTTAATTCTATATCTACAGGAGCGGCTAATGATATAGAAAGAGCTACTCAAACGGCTAGAAATATGGTTACAATTTATGGTATGACTGATCGATTTGATATGATGGCATTAGAATCTGTACAAAATAGATATTTAGATGGAAGACCAGTTCAGAATTGTAGTGAAGAAACATCATCTATAATAGATGATGAAACCCTAAAAATAATAAAGGAATGTCATGATAAGGCTAAGGGAATATTAAAAGATAATGAAGAACTTTTAAATAAAATAACAGAAAAACTTATAGAAAAAGAAACCCTTATGGGAGATGAATTTATGCAAATAGTTAAAAGTGAAAATAAAGAAGGTTATGAGGAAGAGAAATATGAAAAAGAATGCTAAAGGTGTGAGTATATGGAACAAAATGAAAATTCTTTAGAGAAGCAAATTAAGATTGCTATGGAAAAAGAGTATTTAGAATTTGTAATAAATAAAATAAAAAAAGAGACTAGATATTATGTAGAAAAAAGAAAAAACATAGTAGAAGATATAGTTAAATATAGAAAAGAGAATATAGATGAATGTAAAGATGATGAAGATAAAATCGCAGAATACTTTGATCATGAAAGATATTTAAAGGAACAACTATATAAATTTATAGATAAAAAATTAAGAGAATTTACTATATTAGAGAATACACCTTACTTTGGTAAGGTGGTATTTTCTTATGAAGATGATGAAGATCAAATATATATAGGACGATTTGGATTTTCAGAAGAAGGAAATTATAAACCTATTATAATAGATTGGAGAGCTCCAATATGTCAAGCTTTCTATGCTGGAAAATTAGGCAATATTACATACACATCGCCAGATGGAGAGATAGATATAGATGTAAAATCTAAAACACAATATCTAATAAAAAAAGGTAAGCTTAAAGGTATGTTTGATTCTGAGTTGGATATAAAAGATGAAATACTTCAATCAGTGTTAAGTGAGAATTCAGAAAATAAATTAAAAGATATAGTAATGACTATTCAGAAAGAACAGGATGATATAATAAGACAGCCTAAAAATAAGGTTATAGTGGTGAATGGTGTAGCGGGTAGTGGTAAAACCACAGTAGCTCTTCATAGAGTAGCATATTTACTATATAATTATAGAAAGTTAATTCAAGATAAATTATTAGTATTAGGTCCTAATAGTGTATTTATAGATTATATATCAGAGATATTACCTAGTTTAGGAGAAAATGGGGTAATTCAAACTACTTTTTTAGAATTTATTTCTAAAATTGTAGATACCAATAGTGTGATGAGTTACGAAAAATACTATGAAAAAATATTAGTTGGAGATAAAGAATTTATAAAAGAACTTAGGTATAAACAATCACAAGAGTTTGTGGATAAGTTAAATGAATTTATAAATTATTTAGATCATAACTATTTTAAAGTTAAAAATGTGGAATTTATGGGAGAAATAGTAGTAACAAAAGAGGAAATAGAGGATATGTTTTATGATTATTTTAAATATATGCCTTTATTTAAAAGAAGTAAAAAGATAAAAAGAATAATATTCTCTAAATTAAAAGATGCAAGAGATAAAAATGTATATAAGGTTCAAAAAGAATTTGAATATAAGATAAAAAATTTATCAGAAGATGAAATTAGATTAGAGAGAAATAATTTAGAATTTATTAGAAAGAATGCAATAAGAGAAATAATTAAAAAATCTATGGAAACTAAAAAGCAATTAAAATATTTGGATGGAGAAAGTATTTTTGAGATTTATAAAAAAGGATTTTTTATAAAAGAAAATATAATAGTGGATGATTTATTTGCTATTTTATACTTAAAGATAAAATTAGAGGGTATAAGGATTAAAAAAGAAATAAAACATATAGTAATAGATGAAGCTCAAGATTATTCTATGTTACAATTCATAATACTAAAAGAACTAACAGGGTGTAAGTCTTTTACCGTCGTAGGTGATGAAAATCAAAGAATTATTCCATACAGTGGTAGACTACCTATGCTTTCCTTAGATGAAATCTTAGATAGAGATGAAATAGAATATTTTAACTTACAAAAGAGTTATAGATCTACAAAACAGATTATGGATTATGCTAATAAGTATCTAAATGAAAGTAAAATAGTACCTTTGGTAAGAAATGGACACAATGTAATAGAAGATTCTACAGAAAGTGGAAAAAGTATTTATAGTAAAGTTAATTATTATTTAGAGTACTTAAAAGAAAAAGGATATGAAAATATAGCTATTATTACTACTACATTAGATGAGGCTAAAAACATTGGAAATGATTTAAAAAGTATCAGATATATAAGTCTTATAGATAGAGAAAACATAATATATTCTGGCGGAGAAGTTATAATGCCATCTTATTTAGCAAAGGGATTAGAATTTGATGCTACCATATTACTTATAAAGGATGAAGTGAAAAGTAACAATTTAAATTATATTATGGCCACAAGAGCGTTACATGAATTAATAGTTATTAACAATGAAGTAGTATAATTATAAACAATGTGGATAATTATTGTAAATATTTTAAATTAAAGTAAATTTTAAAAAAGCTCCTTATAAATAGGAGCTTTTTTAAAAGCTATTTTTTATAACTTAAAAATTCATCTATTAAAGTATTTGTTACAGAATTTATACATTCAAAATTCATGCTATTTATATAATACTGTTCTAATTTATCATGTAGATTCTTGAATTCTTTTATAGATTTTAATGCTTTTTCTAATATTTCTTTAAATAGTTTTTTATTTTCATCTATTTCAGTTCTATATTTATTAAGTACTGATAAATCAAGTATATTATCCATATAGAATTGTTGTCCTTCAAATGTCTTATTATTTACTTCATTAGAAGTAAGTATAGCAGAATTAAGCTCCGGAATCATTAAATGTTCTATTCTAGATGGAATTAAAGTATCATGATAAAACTCTATATTATAACCTTGTTTATAAGCTTCCGTACCTATATTTTGTAATACATGAGATTTGAATGTGCCAGGTCCTCCATTTAATACGTATATATTTTTACAACGTTTAGATAATGAATCTGCATAGGTAACAATACCTTGAGGACTAAAAGCTGTAGCAAAACGGTGTTTTAAGGATCCTGGATTTGTATAATTTTTATTAGGAATTATGTTGTTTTTTAATTCCTGTTCTAATTTATTTAATTTAGTAGAATTTATGGATTTAGAATTATAATAAGACCAATTATCATGTATATACTTAGCAGATTTAAGATACCTATAAGCTTTTTTAAAGCTATCACTAATTTCATCATTAACACTTAGAATTTCATTTTTATAAGGTAATATACTATTCGCATCCCAGTAGTTACCTAAATTTAAAATTTCGTCTATAATTCCTGGATTTTTAGGATCCCTTATATGAGGTGCAGTTCCATCTACTAAACATACACCAATATCTTTTATTACTATAGAATCTAAGGAATCAGTGTCTGAAGAACAATGGAAGTATTCTATTAAAAATCCTTCATTTTCAAAAAATTTACTTATTTTTTTCATCAAAGAGGATTTACCTGTACCAGGTCCACCCTTTAAACAAATTATTTTTTTAGCTTTATCGGTATCTATAATGTAGTCAAAAAAAGAGTAAAATCCCTCTGAAGTATTGGCTCCTGCAAAAGCATGGATAGACGAATTTATCAAAAAATCATCTCCTTAACTTAAATCATTATATATAATATGCTAATAAGAATATTTTGGATACTAACTACTGAAATCCCTATCTATAGTTATAACTGTATTATAGTTAGGATGTAATTTTTTTATGGAATTGTCGATATCTTTTTTCAAACCTTCTAGTGATTCTTTATCGGACTTAAAAGATGGATCTATTACTATATCAAATATTAGATTTTTATGTTCATTTTTCCCTACAACTCTAAAATCATGCATGGAGTTTATAACTGAAAAGTTTTTTAGTACATTTAAAAGTTCTTCTTTTACATAAGTTACCTCTTTATCATCCACATTTATAGGATCCATATGAATAACTAAAATTATATTTAATTTTTCAGATAGTTCTTTTTCCGCTTTATCTATTATTTCATGAATTTTTATTATAGATTCATTAGATGGAACTTCAGCATGAATAGATGCCATACATCTTCCAGGACCATAATTATGGACTATTAAATCATGAACTCCAAATATTAAATCATATTTCATAATACCATCAATTATACTGTCAACTAACTCTTTATCTGGAGCTTCTCCGAGTAATGGATCTAAAGTTTCTTTTATTAAAGATATACCTGAATATATAATGAAAATAGAGACTAAAATACCGAAATACCCATCAAGGGGAAATGAAATACACTTACTTAATAATAATGATATAGCTACAGAAGATGAGGTTATTACATCGCTTAGTGCATCTAAAGATGACGCTTTAAGTGCTCCAGAATCTATGGTATTTCCTATAAATTTATTAAATTTGCTTAGCCATATTTTTATTAGTATAGATAATATTATTAAAATAAATGGTATTATTTCAAAATTAATCTTTGATGGATTAAGTATTCTATTAAAAGATGATTTAATAAATTCTATACCTACTAAAAGCACCATAAAAGATACTAAAAGACCGGAAATATATTCTATTCTACCATGCCCAAAAGGATGTTCTTTATCTGCAGGTTTAGAAGCTAATTTAAAACCAAGAAAAGTTATTATAGAAGAAGCTGCATCAGATAAATTATTAAATGCGTCTGCAGTTACAGCAATACTATTAGAAATTAATCCAACAATAAACTTTATTGCAAATAAAAATAGATTAGTTAACATACCTATTATGCTAGCTAGATAACCGTAGGAATCTCTAACTTCTTTATCAGTTACATTTTTATAATTTTTTATGAAATTTCTTACTAGAAATTTAGATAACATGACAACACCTACCATTTAAAATATTTAAATATAATTTGTATTATATCACATTTATTACTATTATCTTCTAAGATAAATAATTATAATAATTATTTATAATAATTTTGATATAATTGATTATAGTAGAAAATTTATGAAGGTAGGTGTTTTATATGGATAAACTTATAGAAGCTCAAAAACTTATAGATTTTATATATAATAGCCCATCACCTTTTCACGTAGTGAGAAATGTAGAAGAAATATTAAAACAAAATGGTTATTTTAAACTAGAAGAAAATGAAAAGTGGTATTTGAAAAAAGGTGGAAAATATTATACTTGTAAAAATGGTTCAGCAATATTAGCTTTTTATATTGGTAAGAAGGATGTAGAAAAGGATGGTTTCAGAATTATAGCATCTCATACAGATTCTCCAACTTTTAAAATTAAACCTTCACCTGAAATTTTTGCAGAGGGTAATTATCTAAAATTAAATACAGAAGTTTATGGTGGTCCTATATTGAATACTTGGATGGATAGACCATTATCCTTAGCTGGAAGAGTAGTTTTAAAAAATCAAAATCCTATGAAACCCATAATAAGATTAGTTAATGTGAAAAAGCCTATATTAATTATTCCTAATTTAGCTATTCATATGAATAGAAATATAAATAAAGGAATTGAATTAAATAGGCAAAAAGATATGTTACCAATAATTGCTATGATATCTGATAGATTAGAAAAAGATAATTATTTATTAAAAATTATAGCTAAAGAATTAGATGTTGAAATAGACGAAATATTAGATTTTGAACTGTTCCTATATGAATTTGAAAAGGGATGCATAATGGGATGTAATAATGAATTTATATCTTCTCCCAAATTAGATGATTTATCAATGGTTTATGCATCTTTAAGAGCATTGATAAATTCTAGCAATGAAGAAACTAATAAAATTATGGTATGTTTTGATAATGAAGAAGTTGGAAGTTCTACAAAACAAGGAGCAGACTCACCATTATTATCTTCTATATTAGAAAGAATAACATTAGCTTTAAATAAAAATAGGGAAGACTATTATAGATCACTTGCAAATTCTTTTCTAATATCTTGTGATTCAGCCCATGCAGTACATCCTAATGTACCAGAAAAATTTGACCCCACAAATAAAGCTTATATAAATAAAGGTCCTGTTATCAAAATAAGTGCTAGTCAAAGTTATACATCAGATGCATATACATCAGCTATTTATAAGCAAATATGTAATATGGCTAAAGTGCCTGTACAGGAATTTGTAAATAGATCTGATGAAAGAGGTGGAAGTACTATAGGACCTATATCTTCTACGCATATAAATATTTCTTCTGTAGACATAGGTACTGCATTACTTGCTATGCATTCTATAAGAGAGCTTGGTGGAAGTTATGACCAAATATATGCCATAAAATCTTTTAAGCAATTTTTTGATATATAATCATTCAATTAAGATTGATTTATAATTAAATATATGGTACACTATTTAAAATTTATAAAAGAATATTAGAGCTATTACTTATGGAGAGGTGCTGTAATTAAGAGTATTTATTAGTAGTCGGCGGATGATGATAAATAAAGAAAGGAATTACGGCCGAAGGAAAATTTTTGGTGAGAAGTTTTCCTGGCTTTATATAAAATATATATAAGGCTGTCACTTTAAAAAAAGTGGAGCGCTGCATAGGTACACAAACGTTGCATAACTATATATTTTTCTTTTACATAAGTGCAGCAAAGGTGTTCCTTTGCTGCACTTAATTTTTATAAAGTTAAATTTAGCTCATGTATTCTAAAGTAGTTAATTTAAATTAAAAAGGGGGCTATAGTTAGATAAAGGGTAACTTGCTGGAACCATTATAAATTCTATGAATAAAATAAATAATGAAATAAAAGAACTATCAGTTTTTTAATACTAGTAGTTACTATATTGTACCTAAAAAAATTAACTTATAGAAGAATAATCAGATTGATCTGTGATAGGGGGATTTTTTATGCAGCTATTTGGTAATATGAAAATTATAGATAATACATTGCACATAGGAAAGGTGAGTACTATAGAATTAGCAAAAAAATTTGGTACACCACTTTATATTATGGATGAAATGCTTATAAGAAAAAATTGTAGAGATTATATAAATAATTTTAAAGTTAAGGAATTAAAAAATAAAATTACTTATGCAGGAAAGGCCTTTTTAACTAAAGCTATGTGTCAAATAATACAAGAAGAAGGATTAAACTTAGATGTAGTATCAGGGGGAGAACTATATACTGCATATAAAAGTAAGTTTCCAATGAAACAAATTTATTTTCATGGTAATAATAAAACTAGAAATGAAATAGAGATGGGTATAAAGTTAGGGGTAGGACGATTTGTAGTAGACAATTTTTATGAATTAAACACTATAAACCAAATAGCTAAAAAATTTAATGTAAAGCAAAAAATTTTATTAAGGCTAACCCCAGGTATAGAAGCTCATACTCATGATTATATAAAGACCGGACAAATAGATTCTAAATTTGGATTTACTATAGTCAATGATATTTATATGATGGCTATAAAACAAGCTATAGAATTATCTAACGTTGAATTTGTTGGAATTCACTGCCACATAGGTTCTCAAATATTTCAAACTCAACCTTATGAAGAAGAGGTTAGTATAATGCTTAATATAATAAAAAAAATAAGGGATGAGCTAAATATAAAGGTTAAGGAATTAGATCTAGGCGGTGGATTTGGAATATACTATAAGGATGGAGATAATCCTAAAACAATAAAAGAGTTTTGTGAAAGTATACTAAAAAAATCACAAGAGATGTCAGAAAAACTACAGATAGATACACCTATATTAACAATAGAACCAGGTAGGTCTATAGTAGGTAATGCAGGAATAACGTTATATTCTGTAGGGGAGATTAAGGAAATACCATCGGTAAGAAAATATATTGCAGTGGATGGTGGTATGACAGATAATATAAGACCAGCTTTATATAATTCTCAATATGAGTGTATTATATGTAATAAAGTAAATGATAGCCAAAAAGAGAAAGTTAGAATAGTAGGTAAATGTTGCGAATCAGGGGATATACTCATTGATGATATAGAAATACCTAAAGTAAGTACAGATGACATATTAGCTGTTTTAAATACTGGGGCATATGGATATTCCATGGCAAGTAATTATAATAAAATGCCAAGACCAGCAGTGGTTTTAGTTCAAAATAATAATTATAAATTAATATGTAGAAGAGAAACTTATGAAGAGTTAATTTCTAATGAAACTATGATTTAGTAAAGAACACTATTAAAATCATTTTAATTTAATGAATTTTAATAGTGTTTTTTAATTTAAGTTATAAAAGTTGACTGGTATATTAAGTGTTTATAAGAATAAAAAATATATTATTAGTTTAAAATAAGTATTAATTTCTTAAGTAACTATAAATTTTAAAATAGTATTTTAAAGATTAAATTGAGACAGTTATATTGTTTAGGGTGTTTCATAAAGAGAGGATGGTACTATGATATATCTTATAGCATTATATATTATATCTACATTAGTCATGCTTTATTTAATGCATAAAATTTTAAATAAAGAAGAAGGTAATGAGGGATTAATGGAGGATATAAATAATAAAACTATAAATTTAGAAAAAGAAAAAATTGAAGAATATGCATCTACCATGGCGGAAAGTTACAGTGTAGTTAAAAATAAAAGATGTAAAAAATTAATACTAGAAGGTTTAGAAAGAAGTTACAGTAATATAATTAAAAATTATAAATATGTATCTTCTTTAAGTGATGAGGTAACTATGAATGTACCGGCAGGAGAGTGGCTTTTAGATAATATATTTTTAATCGAAAAAGAATATAAAAATATAAAAGGAAGTATGCCACCTTCTTATTATATGAAATTACCTGTTATAAGCCATGGTATAAAAAAGTGCTATCCAAGGATCTATAATATAGCACTAGAGATGGTATTAAATTCTGATGGTATAGTAGATGAAGATACAATAATAAGATTTATTAATTCGTATGAAAAGAATAGTGTATTAACCACTGGGGAAATATGGGCATTGCCAATAATGCTTAGAATAGCATTAATACAAAGAATCGCATTGATAACTGGGGAAATTGTATATATACAAAATGAAAAACAAAAAGCAGAAAAAATAATTGATGAAATAATATCTGCAGTAAATAAAAATAATATTGAAGATAAACTGAAGGATATAAATAAAAGAGACATAAAAATTACACCTTATTTTTTAGAAAAAATTACAAGTTTATTAAAAGATAATGCTATAGAGGAAGAAAAGGTTTATAACTGGGTTAATGAAAATGTAGAAAAAAATGAAATAAATTTAGATAGTTTGATTAATTTATCTCACAGAAAGCAAGCGAAACAGCAATTAGTTATAGGAAATTGTATAGTAGGTATAAGACAAATAGAGGCAATGAATTGGAAAAAAATATTTGAAGATGTAAGTTTAGTTGAGAGCATTTTAAAAGAGGATCCAGCTAAAGTTTATAAAAATATGGATTTTAATTCTAAAGACTTTTATAGACACACTATAGAGAATCTCTCAAGAAAGTTTAAACTATCAGAAACTTATATTGCCAAAAAAGCTATACAATGTGCAAAGGAAAACAAAGATAGAGAAGATTATAAAAAACATGTAGGTTATTACATATTAGAACATACTGGAATAGAGTGTTTAAAGAAAAGTATAGGTTATAGATTTAATATATTAGATAGTATAAAAAATAATTTATATACATTTAAACAGGGCTATTATATAGCTACATTAGTATTTTTAAGCCTAATTTTTGATGGATGTATATTGTTATCTATACACTATGGTACTAACAATTATAATATTTTATTAATGATATTAGAATATCTAATATTATTAGTTCCTTGTAGTCATATAGTAATTTCAATTATAAACTGGAGTTTAAATAATTTATTACATCCAAGTTTAATTCCTAAAGTTCATTTTGGGGAGAGTATACCAGAAGAATATTCTACAGTAGTTGTAATACCTACTTTAATTAATAATAAAAAAAGAGCTAAGGAACTTATAGCTGATTTAGAAGTTTATTATTTAGCTAATAGAGAGAAAAACTTATATTTTGCTGTATTAGGAGACTTTAAAGATAGCGCCAATGAAATAGAAAGGGAAGATAAGTTAATTTTAGAAACAGCATTAAAAGAAGTAAAAAGGCTAAATGATAAGTATGCTAAAGATGGAGAAGAAATATTTTATTTTTTAAATAGATATAGACAATATAATGAAAAAGAAAATTTATGGATGGGATGGGAAAGAAAAAGAGGTAAATTAGTAGAATTTAATAAATTTATAAGAGGAGATTTAAATACTAGCTATAATACTACAAGTAAAAATATAGAAAACTTACGAAAGGTTAAATATGTAATAACATTAGATGCAGATACAAAGTTACCTAGAGATAGTGCGAAAAAATTGATAGGTTCTATGGCGCATGTATTAAACAAACCTTTAGTAAGTCATAAAAATAAAAAGGTATTACATGGTTATGGACTTATGCAACCCAAAATAAATATTGATGTAGAAAGTGCTGATAAAACTTTATTTTCTAGCATATTTTCAGGGGAAGTAGGATTTGATAATTATACTACTGCAGTTTCTGATGTGTATCAAGATTTATTTGGAGAAGGAATTTTTACTGGTAAAGGCATATATGATGTGGATGTATTCAATATGATGTTAGAAGGAGAAGTTCCTGAAAACGCTGTGTTGAGTCACGATTTATTGGAAGGTTCTTATGTTAGAGCTGCATTGGTTACAGATGTTCAGTTAGTAGATGGTTATCCTGCTTATTATAATTCTAGCTGTAAAAGAATTCATAGATGGGTTAGAGGAGATTGGCAACTATTACCTTGGATAAATAAAAAAAACTCCCTCAATAAAATATCTAGGTGGAAGATGGTAGATAACCTAAGACGTAGTTTAGTTTCTGTTTCTATAATTTTACTTGTATTTTTATCCCTTTTGGTTAACAATGGAACAAATACTATGCTCACAGTGGCTTTTATTTCTATTTTGTGTCCAATTTTATTTAATGTGTCTGAAACTGTAATAATTTCTACTAGTGGTATAAGTTTATCAGGAAAAATAACTAATATTAAAAATTTATTTAAGCAAGTATTTTTATTGTTTGTTTTTCTTCCACATAAAGCTTATTTAATGATGGATGCCATAATAAGAACTTTATATAGACTATGTATAAGCAAAAAGAAATTATTAGAATGGCAAACAGCAGAGGACGCAGAAAGACTATCTGGTAAGAATTTTATAAGCTATGTTAAAGCTATGTGGATGGCTAGTCTTATCTCATTTATAATATTTTTCTTAGCTTTTAAGAAATCTATAGATTTATTTTTACTATTAATGCCAAGCTGTATATTGTGGTTTATTAGTCCATATATAGGTTATTTAGTAAGTAAAGATAAAAGTAAAAAAGTTATTCTAAAAGATGAACAAAAAGAAGTTTTATTTAATATAAGTAGAAGAACTTGGTCATACTTTGAAGATCTTATTTGTGATGAAACTAATTGGCTAGCTCCAGATAATTTTCAAGAAGAACCTTATAAAGGCATAGCTTATAGAACTTCTCCTACAAATATGGGAATGGGATTAGTTTCTAATATTTCAGCTTGTGATTTAGGTTTTATAGGATTAAAGGAAACAGTTTATAGAATAGATAAAATAATATCTAGCATGAATGAGTTAGATAAATATCAAGGACATTTTTATAATTGGTATGACATAAAAACTAAGAAGCCTTTAAGCCCTAAGTATATATCTTCAGTAGATAGTGGAAACTTAGTGGGATATTTATGGGTAACAAAACAAGGAATGGAGGACATATTAAAAGATCCTATAATAAATAAAAAATATATAGATGGCTTAGTATGTTTATTAGAATTAGCTAATAAAGAATTGAAAGAAAAGTTAAATGTTAATGATTTTTATTCAAAAATAATTTTTCTACTTCAGGATATTAAATTTGATATGATTTCCTGGAACAATATATTATTAAAAATATCAAGTAAATATGAGGAATTAAAGGATAGTGAATTAAATAATAGTGACCTTTATTGGAACAAAAAGCTATATGATAATGTAAATACTTATTTAGATGAAATAAAATATATTATGCCTTGGAAGGACCAAATAGTAAGTAATATAGGAATATGTAGAGAGTTAAGTAAAGATATAAGAAACATTCCATCTACAAAAGCATTAATTAATATACCAAAAGAGTTAGATAAAATATTAAAAGAATTAAATTCTATAAATATTAAAGAAAAATATGAGAAGGAATGGATAAATGAATTAAGAGAAAATTTAAATAATAGTAAGAAAAATATTAATTCATTATTAGATAAAATTAATGATTTAATTATTCAATTAGAAAATTTAGCAAATAAAACAGATTTTAACTTAGTATATAATAGGGAAAGAAATTTATTTTCCATTGGGTTTAATGTTGAAATAGGAAAAATGGATAATAGTTATTATGATTTATTGGCCTCAGAAGCAAGGCAAACAAGTTTTGTGGCTATAGCAAAAGGAGATATTCCACAAGAAAATTGGAGTGTTTTAGGAAGAGGACTTACTTATATGGGTAATGGTTTAAAAGGATTAGCATCTTGGAGCGGTACTATGTTTGAATATTTTATGCCATTACTAATAATGAAAAATTATCCTAATACATTATTAGATCAAACTTATAATTCAGTAATAAAAGCACAAAAAAACTATACTAAAAATATTCCTTGGGGTATATCAGAGTCAGGATATTATAATTTTGATGCAGACTCAAATTATCAATATAAAGCTTTTGGTGTACCAGGAATAGGAATAAAAAGAGGGTTATCAAGGGATTTAGTTATTTCACCATACTCTACTATATTAGCTTTACAAAGGGATGTAAAGTCTGCTATGAATAATATAAATAAACTTATTTCTATTAAAACTTTGGGAAGATATGGATTTTATGAAGCTATAGATTATACTAAAAATCGATTATCTAAAGAACAAGATAAGGCTGTAGTAAAATCTTTTATGGTTCATCATGAAGGTATGAGCTTAATGGCGTTAGATAATGTTTTGAATAATAATATCCTTCAAAAAAGATTTCATAGTATTCCTGCAGTTAAGGCTACAGAATTATTGTTACAAGAAAAGAAATCTAATAGATTAATATTTACTAGAAATATTGATAAATACAATACAAAAATAAAAAAAGAAGAAATAGATATTTACAATAGAATATATGATACGGCTAAAACTGAAATACCTAGAGTATCTGTATTATCTAATGGAAGTTATTCTTTAATGATATCTAATAGAGGAGCGGGTTACTCAAAAAAAGGAGATGTAACTTTATATAGATGGAGAGAAGATGTAACCTCTGATGATAGGGGAATGTTTTTCTATATAAAAGATATTAACTCTGGAGAGTTTTGGAGTTCAACTTATGAACCATGTAAATGTGAAGGAGAGGAATATAAAGCTATATTTTATCCCAATGAAGCTAGGTTTATAAGAAAAGATGGAGATATTATTACTAAAACTCAAATCGTTGTTTCTCAAGAAAATGATGCAGAAATAAGACAATTATATATAACAAATAATAGTGAAAGTTCAAAATTCATAGAGATAACAAGTTATTGTGAAACTACTTTATCCCCTTACAATGTGGACTTGGTTCATCCTACCTTTAGTAATTTGTTTGTAAAAACTCAAGTAGAGGAAGAACCATTTTGTATATTAGGAAACAGAAGACCAAGAAGTAAGAAAGATAAGTCTCCCTGGATTATGCAGACAGTGACAGTAAAAGGAGAGCAAGTAGGTGATTATCAATATGAAACAAGTAGAATGAATTTTATAGGTAGAAATAGAAACTTATATAATCCTAAGGCTATGGATAATGATTATGCTCTTAAAAATTTTGTAGGTGCTGTATTAGATCCTATAATAAGTATAAGAGTTAGGATAAAGTTAAATAAGGGAGAAACCTGTGAAGTAGCATATACTACAGCTTTTGCAAATACAAAAAAAGAAGCTATAGATATAGCTAAAAAATATAAAGACCATTATAATATAAAAAAATCTTTTGATTTATCATGGACTCAAAATAAATTAGAAATGAAGTATCTAGGAATAAAATCTACTCAGGCTAATATATATCAGTACATTCTTTCCAATGTATTATTTATAAATAATACTATGAAAGAAAGAGAAAAGTATATAGAAAATATAAGAGGTTGTCAATCAAATTTATGGGCATATGGTATTTCTGGAGATTATCCAATAATATTAGTTACAATAAATGATGAAAAAGACATAGACATAATAAGACAGTTAATTACTTGTTATAGATATTGGAGAATGAGAGATATAAAAATAGATTTAGTTATAGTAAATACAAAAGAAAGTTCTTACATCCAGCCAGTAGAAAATACAATACTAGATTTAATAAATTCATTAAATTTAATAGATAATTATAATAAAAGTCCAGGAATATTTTTATACAATAATGCCACTATGGCTAAGGAAGATTTAGAACTTTTAAAATCTATTTCAAGGTTATATATAGATAGTAAAAAGGGATCATTATTAAAACAAATAGATATAGGATCTAAAACTCATAAACAGTTAGAAGTTTTAAATCCTAAAGAAAAAAAATTAAGTTTTCCATCACATAAAATTTATGTACCAGAACTTAAATATTATAATAATATAGGTGGATTTGATAGAAGTAGTAATGAATATATAATTAATATTAATAATGATAAAACTACACCAATGCCATGGATAAATGTAATAAGCAACCAAAATTTTGGATTTCATGTATCAGAAAGCGGATCTTCTTACTCTTGGTATAAAAATAGCAGAGAAAATAAGATAACTAATTGGTGTAATGATCCAGTGATAGATGGAGAAAGTGAACAGATATATATAAGAGATGAAGAAACTAAAGATATATGGAGTATATCACCTAAGCCTATAAGACATAATGAAGAATATATAATACGACACGGATTTGGATATTCTATTTTTGAGAATTATCATAAGGGTATAATGGGAAGTATAACTATGTTTTGTCCAAAGCAGGATAACTGTAAAGTATGTGTCATAAATTTAAAAAATTATAGTGATACAGAAAGAAAACTTTCAATTACTTATTATGCAGAATTGGTGTTAGGCGTTTCTAAGCAATTAACTTCACAATATATAGCTACCTATCATAATAAAGAGAAAGAGTTTATATACGCTAACAATGGATATAGCAGTAACTTTAAAGATACTAAAGCTTATATGAAATTAATTGGAGGAGATAATATAAGTTTTACTGGGGATAGAAAGTCTTTTTTAGGTATAGGAGGTACTATAGAAAATCCAATAGGTTTAGATTTTGTTACTTTAGATGATAGAACCGGAGCTGGAATGGATCCATGTATGGCAGAAAATATTAAAATTTCCATGCAGCCTAAAGAAGAAAAAGTAGTTGTAGCTATATTAGGAGCTGAGGATAGCTTAGAAGATATATATAAGATGATAGATAAATATAATAAGTTTGAACTTTGCTTTGAAGAATTAAATAAGGTAAAAGCTTACTGGAAGGATTTATTAGGAACTATAAGAGTTAAAACACCAGATGATACTATGGATATAATGCTTAATGGTTGGTTATTGTACCAGGTTATATCTTGTAGATTATGGTCTAGAACAGCTTTTTATCAATCAGGAGGAGCTTATGGATTTAGGGATCAACTTCAAGATGTTATGGCTTTAAGCTATATAGACCCTAAAATAACTAGAAAGCAAATAATATATAGTGCTTCAAGACAATTTAAAGAAGGAGATGTACAACATTGGTGGCATCCTGTAGTGGAAAGTGGTATAAGAACTAGATTCTCTGATGATTTATTATGGCTTCCTTATGTAATATTAGACTATATAAAAAATACTGGAGATTATTCTATATTGAAGGAAGAAGTTAATTACTTGGAAGATGAGCCTTTAAAAGAGGGAGAAGACGAGAGATATACAGTATCTAAAGTTTCTAATGATAAGGGAACCATTTATGAACATTGTATTAAAGCTATAAATAGGAGCTTAAAATTTGGTAAACACAATATACCTTTAATGGGTTCAGGCGATTGGAATGATGGAATGAGTACTGTTGGTAATAAGGGAGAAGGAGAGAGTGTATGGCTCGGATGGTTTCTATATAAAATTTTAAGTAATTTCATACATTTGTGTGATTATGAAAAAGATGAAGAAAACTCAAATAAATATATGAAATATATAGAATATATAAAAGAAAATATCGAAAAAAATGCTTGGGATGGTAATTGGTACAGAAGAGCTTATTTCGACGATGGAACAGCTTTAGGTAGCATAGAAAATGAGGAATGTAGTATAGATTCTTTATCTCAATCTTGGGCAGTTTTATCTGGAGCCTCAAAAATTTCTAGAGCAGAAGAGGCTATGGAAGCTGTGGAGAAAAATTTAGTAAGAAAAGAAAAAGGAATTATAGCCTTGCTTACACCACCTTTTGATAGATCTAAGTTAGAGCCAGGATATATAAAAGGATACTTACCAGGCGTTAGAGAAAATGGAGGACAATATACCCATGCAGCTATATGGGTAGCATTAGCATTTTCAAAGTTAAAAAAAGAAGATAAGGCATGGTATTTGTTTAATATGATAAATCCTATAAATCATTCTAGATCCTTTTTAGATTGCGAAAATTATAAGGTTGAACCTTATGTTATGTGTGCAGATATATACGATGTTGAACCTAATGTAGGTAGAGGTGGATGGAGTTGGTATACGGGAGCAGCTTCTTGGATGTATAGAACAGGTATTGAGGGAATATTAGGATTAAAAATAAAAGAAAATCAAGGTTTTTATATAGATCCTTGTATTCCAAAAGAATGGCGAAGTTATGAAATGTTCTATAAAAAAGATGAAGCTGAATATCATATAACTGTATTAAGAAATGAAGAAAAAGGTACTTGGCTAAATGGAGAAAAATTAAAGGATAGTATAGTTCCTTTCTATAATAAAGGAAAATACGAAGTGAAGATATCTATATAAATAAAATGAGGCATTCTAAATAAAATTTATTTAGAATGCCTCATTTAAAATTATGATTTAATATTATTTATAATTTTTAGTTTCTTCAGTATTGGTCTCCTTATCATTAGGTTCCTTTAAAATATTAGAAGTGTAATCAAATTCCTGCCATGCAATGTTATTACATACAATAGGATCAGTTACAGGATCAGGAAGTATTACAGAGTCTTTTTTAGAATAAGATTTAACGGTTTTAGGTTGTTGTTCTAGATATCCTCTTTCATTTGGAAGATATACTTTTTTACTCATAAATACACTCCTTTCTGTTAAAAATAATAATAATATTATTATTCCACTATTATAGAAAATAATGATGCAAATAAACTGTAAGTACATAAAAGACATTCATAAAATTATAAGTTATTACTAAAGAGAAAATTTATGGAAAATATTTAATATCTGTTAGAAACTTAAAAGAGGAATTTAATTAAGAATAAAAAATATATTGTAATTTACAGGAATTATAGCAAAAATAATTTAAATGGTATATAATATATTAATAAATATAAAAATAAAATTCTATGAAAGAAAGTAAGTAAGTTTAAAAACAAACTTAAAGAGAGTTGTAGGTGCTGAAATTACAACAGTTATGATTAAACTGAATGGGTTCTTGAGAACTTAAGGTGAAATTTAAATTAGCCTTAAGCGTAAATCTTACGTTATAAAGATTTAAAATGTTTAAGGAGAAATTTATTATTTCTTAAAACATAGGTGGTACCGCGATAATACGCCCTATAACTTTAGTTATAGGGCGTTAATTTTATAAAATTTAATGTGATGGAGGAAGAAATATGGAAGAAAAGAAAAAAATAATATTTAGTGGAATTCAACCTTCAGGAAATTTAACTATAGGAAATTATTTAGGAGCTATAAAAAACTGGGTAAAACTTCAGGATCAATATGATTGCTATTATTGTGTAGTAGACTTACATGCTATAACAGTAAAACAAGAACCTAAGGATTTAAGAAGAAGAACGTTAGAAGTACTTGCTATATATATAGCATCAGGTATTGATCCAGAAAAGAATACAATTTTTATACAATCACATGTACCTACACATTCAGAAGCAGGATGGATTTTAAACTGTAATACCTATGTAGGTGAATTATTTAGAATGACTCAATATAAAGATAAATCTCAGCGTTACGGAGAATCTGTAACAGCAGGATTGTTAACTTATCCGGTATTGATGGCTGCAGATATATTGTTATATAATGCAGATTTAGTTCCAGTAGGGAAGGATCAAAAACAACATTTAGAGATAACAAGGGATATAGCTCAAAGATTTAATAACACTTATAGTGAAACATTTACAATACCTGAACCATATATTCCAGAAGAGGGAGCAAAGATAATGGATCTTCAAGATCCTACAAAGAAAATGTCTAAATCCTCTGATAATCCGAATTCATATATTTTAATAATGGATTCACCAGAAACTATAAGAAGAAAAATAAATAGAGCGGTAACAGATAGTATAGGTATCGTAAAATATACAGATGAACAACCAGGAATTAAAAATTTAATGACAATATTAAATACTATAACTGGAATGACTATGAAAGAAATAGAGAAAAAGTATGAAGGATTGGGATATTCAGAATTTAAGAAAGATGTAGGGGAAGCTATAATACATGAGCTAAAACCAATTCAAAATAAAGTAAATGAACTATTAAAGGACAAAAAATATTTAGAGGAAATATACAAAAAAGGAGCGGAAAAGGCTTACAGAACATCATATAAAACTTTACGAAAGATGCAAAAGAAAATAGGGTTTATACCAAGATAAAGAAATTTATAAAAGTTTTGTAATTTAAAAGTTTGTTTAAGTAAAAGAAGTATTTTGGTAAATTAAAAATGGAATATTATTAATCAGAAGTCATTTTAAAGATAATTAAAGTTTCAAATTATGTATGACTGTGATCCTAATTTCCATTTTTAATTTATATTTATTTACTTCAATTTTATCAAAAGTTGTTATAACACAAATTTTTCTATAACGTGGGCTACTCCATGTTCTTCATTAGTTTTAGTTATATAATTGGCTACTTTTTTTAGTTGTGGGAATGCATTACCCATAGCCACACCTAATCCAGCGTATTCTACCATGTGAATGTCATTTTCTGCATCTCCAATGCACATTACTTCGTCTTGTTTTATGCCTAATTTTTCAGCTAATTTTTTAACACCATAGCCTTTACTTACATCTTTGTTTAAAAATTCTAAGTATACAGCGTCGGTTCTAACTATATTATATTTGTTATATAGGAATTCCGGAAGTTTTGTTATGATTTCATCTAATTTTTTTTCTGCACCTATAAACATTATTTTTATTATTTTAATGTTTTCATCTAATTTATTAAAGTCAACTACATTTAATGGTATGCCATTAAGGTCACTTTCCATTTTACTATAAGAATTTAATTTAGGAGTATAACATTTATCTATAGTTAAGAAATGTATATCTATATCTAAATCCTTACTTAAATCATATAGTAAATTTAAATCTTCTTTTGTCATATAATTTTCAGTTAGTATTTCATCTTCTGAAGTTTTTTCAACTAAACCTCCATTAAAGGCCACGGCGTAGTCATGGTTGCTTATTAAATCCAATTGTTTTAAATATTTTTTTATACCTTCAAGAGGTCTTCCAGTAGATAATACTACTTTAACTCCCTTATCTTTGGCCTTTTTTATTGCTATTTTGTTTTCTTCAGAAATAGTTTTATCATCTTTAAGAAGTGTTCCGTCCATGTCTATAGCTATTAATTTATACATTTTTGACCTCCTCATTAGTGGATTTGTATAGAATTATTATAACATGTTAAAATTAAAATTAAAGCAGAGTTATTTAATAGGTAAAATACTACAATTAGGGTGCTAGAATTATATACCAATGTCACATAATTATTTATATACGGTGTGTTTTTATTGAAAATGGATTTAGTAAATGATATAATTTATGTGGTTTTTACATTGAAAATCTACATATTTATTTTAAATAAAAATTTATGCAATGTATATACATAGAATTTGTGTCTAAGGGGATGTACGCTCGATTACACATCCTCTATTTTATTTAAATTTTAACTCTGATTTTATAAGGAGAGTGAGGAATAATGGCTGATTTAATAAAAGAAATAGAGAGAAGAAGAACTTTTGCTATAATATCTCACCCAGATGCTGGAAAAACTACTTTAACAGAAAAACTATTGTTATACGGAGGCGCTATAAGATTAGCAGGTTCTGTAAAAGCTAGAAAAACATCAAAACATGCTACTTCAGACTGGATGGAAATAGAAAAGCAAAGAGGAATTTCTGTAACTTCATCTGTAATGCAATTTAATTATGAAGGATATTGTATAAACATATTAGATACCCCAGGACATCAGGATTTTAGTGAGGATACTTATAGAACGCTGATGGCAGCAGATAGTGCAGTAATGGTTATAGATGCAGCTAAGGGTGTAGAGGAACAAACAAAAAAACTATTCCATGTATGTAGTTTAAGGGGAATTCCAATTTTTACCTTTGTAAATAAAATGGATAGAGAAAGTAGAGATCCTTTTGAATTATTAGATGATATAGAAAATGTTTTAGGAATTAAATCTTATCCCATGAACTGGCCTATAGGTTCAGGTAAGGAATTTAAGGGTGTATATGATAGAACAAAGGAACTTATACAAGTATTTAATGCGGGAAATCATGGACAGACAGCTGTAAAATCTGTATCTGGTGGTGTTGATGATAAGGTACTTAATGATTTATTAGGCAGTGATTTGCATGAAAAATTAAAAGAGGATATAGAACTTTTAGATATTGCAGGAGACGATTTTGACTTAGAACAAGTAAGAAAAGGAGAACTTACACCTGTATTCTTCGGAAGTGCTTTAACTAATTTTGGTGTAGAGCCGTTTCTAGAAAAGTTTTTAAGTTTAACACCTCCACCTCTTTCAAGAGAGTCAGATAAAGGTGAGATAAAAGCTTTTAATGAGGATTTTTCAGCTTTTGTATTTAAAATACAAGCAAATATGAATCCAGCTCATAGAGATAGAATAGCATTTATGAGAATATGTTCAGGTGAATTTAAAAAAGGCATGGAAGTATATCATGCTCAAGGTAAATCAAAAGTAAAGCTTGCACAACCTCAACAATTTTTAGCGCAAGATAGAGAAATAGTTGAAAAAGCTTATGCGGGGGACATAATAGGAGTATTTGATCCAGGTATTTTCAGAATAGGAGATACTTTATGTTCACCTCAAAATAAGTTTAAGTTTGAGGGAATCCCTACATTTGCACCAGAGTATTTTGCAAGAGCTAGAACTGTGGATACCATGAAAAGAAAGCAGTTTATTAAAGGAATGACTGAAATTTCTCAAGAAGGTGCTATTCAGGTATTTAAAGAATTGCACATAGGAATAGAAGAAATTATAGTAGGTGTTGTAGGTGTTCTTCAATTTGAAGTATTAGAATATAGAATGAAAAATGAATATAATGTAGATATAAAATTAGAAAGAATACCTTATAAATATGTAAGATGGATTGAAGAAAGTAATAAAGATGCAGAAGATTTAACAGTTACCAGTGATACTAAATTTATTAGAGATTTAAAAGATAGAAAGTTATTGTTATTCCAAAATGATTGGTCTATAAGTTGGGCTTTAGAGCATAATGATGGTTTAGTATTATCTGATATAGGTAAAAATTAAAAGTATAAAAACACTATTCAGTTTATTGAATAGTGTTTTTTATTATAAATTATTAATATTTATTTTTAATTATCTAAGTTATAAGTACCAGTAAAAGTATTTTCTATATAGATACTTTTTGGAGTTTTATAATAAAATCTATCTAAAATATATTTTAATGGCTTTTTTCCTTTATCTAATATAAAGTCTACAATTTTTACTGATACTAAAGCTAAAATCATGCCACAGATAACGTCTATAATCCAATGGATTTCTAAATACATTGTGGAATAAACTACAGATAAGCAGAAGAAACTCCAAATCCATTTAAATAACGTATCCTTCTCATTAGTAATTACTACTAGAAACATAGCAAAAGCTATAGATGTATGCATTGAAGGAAAACAATTAAGCGTTACACCTGCAGCAGCATTAGGACTTAAATTTCTAGCTAATCCATCAGGGTGACCATTTACATACCAAACTTCTTGTAAATGGAAGGTTAAATAAAAAGGAGTAATTAGAAATACTTGTAGGAGATGTCCAGAAAGACCATATCTAAGCATTTTTTTAAAATCTTTTGACATAGCTGCTCTATATATAGGAATTAAAACAGTAGGTACAAAACCATTGTTATAAACTAATCTAAAAAACCATGTAAGAGTATCTGTCTTAAATATTCTTGCGAAACCTGCATCATTAAAAGGAATATTTTTAAAAATAGGATTTAAATCTACAACAATATCTCTACTAATTTGCCAACTAAGCATTTTTCCCCAAAAACTATATCCATGTTTATTTGCATAAAATATAAACATTAAAAATGGAATAGCTAGTACTAAAAAAGAAACCGTTCGCACATCGTGTCGTATTTCTTTATATATAGTAAGTGAAGCTATAGCTAGCAGTAGTAAATAAAATTTATAATCATAGGATAAACTATTGATAAGAGAAAGCCTAATAAATGAATAGGTAAAAATAGCTCCTACAATTATAAAGTAATACCTTTCCAAAAATGAAATTAAATTATGAAAAAAGTCTTTATTCATTTTTAAATTAAATTTTTTTAGTTTGTACAATGAAATGTTCCTCCTTAAGTTTAATATATTTATAATAACATTAAATTTTTGTTAATATTCAATATTTCATTAATAAATTATATAACATACTAAAACAAAAGTATACAATGCTTCATAAGATAATATTGTAAAATTTTGATGAAATAAAAGAAACACTTAAGATTTAAATAATTACATAAGTGTTTCTTTTTATTTAGATTTGAATTTAATTTCAACTTCGATATTCTTTTTTACTAAATAAAATATCTATGATAAAGGTAAAAGTGGCTATTAATAAAAGAAAATTTATAAAATTACCTCCAACTTTAAATATTAGTGCTATTAAGCAAAATAAAATAATTATGCCTTCTAGCCATTTAAAAAATATCATATTGAATCCTCCTCTTTGGTGCAATAAAAAATGTATTGTAAGCATAAATAGTTTATCCAGTAACTATAAAATTTATTTTAATGTGTATCCATACATTTTAAAATAAATTGATTATTTATTATAATTAAAAGAGTAATAAATATTTAGGATAATTAGATTGGGGGTTTTTTTTATGGAACAAAAAAATGCAATTTATAGTACGAATATTTTAGATATAGTTCAAGTTGCAGTTATGGCAGCTATAGTGTGTGTGACAACTTTTACTATAAAGGTACCAACTTATACTGGATATACCCATATAGGCGACAGTATGGTTCTTTTATCAGTAATGCTTTTGGGAACAAAAAAGGCTGTAATAGCATCTTCCATAGGTATGGGATTAACTGACATAATATCAGGATATGTGGCTTGGGCACCATTTACTATTGTAATAAAGGGTGTTATGGCACTTATAGCAGGCAAAATTATATATAGTAATAAAAATGAAGATAAACTATCAGTTAATTTAATAGCATTTATTATAGCTGGTTTATGGATGGTAACTTCATACTATTTTTCAGGGGCTATAATGACTAGATTTATATTATTTAAGAGTGCTACATTACAACAATCATTAATATTGGCCTTAAAGGAAATACCATCTAATTTAGTTCAAGCAATATTGGGAATAATAATTGCATTACCATTAGGAAAAGCTTTGAAAAAATCCAATGTCATAAAAGGCTTAAAATAGTGTAGGATAAGTCCTCTAAAATAGAGGGCTTTTTTATTTTAGTTTTTAATATTTTAGTTAAACAGTATAATATTTGAAGTTTTAATTATATAAATCACAATTTCTATATATAATAAATATTAAGAAATTAATAATATTTATAGTAGGGGTTATTTAAAATGGATATTAAAAAGTTAACTAGTTTAATAAAGAAAAATGAGGGGCTTAAATTAGATTTTAAACAACAAATTTATTTAGATATGGAAAGTGGTAAAAAGGAATTAGCTAAAGATGTATCGGCTATTGCTAACTCAAGGGGAGGGAGAGGTTATATTATAATTGGAATAGAGGATAAAACTAAAAAAGTTTTAGGAATTGATGATATAAATTTTACGGAAGAGCAGATTCAACAAATAGTAAGTTCTAGAATTGATCCACCTATTCCTGTGGCATTAGATATTATAAGTTATAAGGGGAAAAAAATAGCAGTAATAAATATATATGATAGTGATCAGAAGCCTTATCAAGTAAGAGAAACTGGAGCTTTTTATATAAGAAGAGGTTCTACTACAGATACAATGAGAAGGGAAGAGATAATAACATCCTTTCAAGAAAGTTTAAATTTGAATGTTGAGTTATGTCCTATAGTAAATAGTAGTGAAAAGAATTTAGATATGAATTTAGTAGATAAATATTTCCGAACTATAAGTGTGCCTATTAATGACGAAAATAGAATAACATTAATGGAGAATGCATCTATAATACGTTATGATAAGGAAAGAAATAAGTATAATTCAACTTTAGGAGGATTATTAGTTTTTTCTAGATATAATAATGTTTTTATTCCACATAATATGGTTAGGATAGTGAATAAGGTTAATAAGAATGTTAATAAGGTTACCATAATTAAAGGAGATTTATTATCTATAATAGATACTGGTAAAGAAGTATTAAAAAGTATTTTACCTAAAAAGTATCCTATAGAAGCAGTATGTGAAGCATTAAATAATGCAGTTTTGTATAGGGATTATTCCATATTTTATAAGGAAATAGAAATATTAATAAATTTTAAAAGTATTACTATTAAAAGTCCAGGATGTTTACTCAGAGATAGCAATTTAAATATTAACAATACCCTCAAAAGAAATATGTGGATTTATGAGAAGTTAATAGCTTTAGATGATAAACACAGATTTGCTAAATCTGGGAATGGATTTAGAAAAATGAAAAGATTTTTTAAAAATAAGGGTAAAATAATTTTTATAAATTCTTTTAAAGAAAATAATTTTAAAATCATATTTCCGGGATTAGATAAATTTTTTAAATAATAATAAAAAAATATCTTAAAATGTAGTATATAATAATATTTATTATTATTATAATATTCCAAATATTGTTGAAAAAGTATTTGTTTTACTATATAATTTATATAAGGACTTCACCTAAATATTATTAAAGGGGTGGTAAAAATGATTCAGGTGTTTTGTAAACAGCGTGGCTTTGGTAAAACAAAAGAATTGATAAATAAAGCTAATGATGAGTCTAGCGTAAACAAAGGACATATAGTGTACATTGATGATGATAATAGACCTATGTTTGCTTTGGATACTGATATAAGATTTATAAACACTAGTGAATTTAAAGTTAATAATTGCAAAAGTTTTTATGGATTTTTGTGCGGCATTATATCAGAGGATTATGATATTGAAAGTATCTATATTGATGGATTATTTAATATTATAACTGAGGGTATTTGTGATGCCGCACATTTATTTTATGCTTTAGAAACTATTAGTGAAAACCACAATATAGATTTTTATATAAATATAAATCATGAGGAAGACTTACCTAAATTTTTAGAAAAGTATGTAGCATAATAAATAACAAAATAAGTTTATTTATAAAATAGATTAGGCTGGTAAAATACCAGCCTTTAATCGTATCTCCACATTATTATAGCATCTTCATTGTTGTCTGCATAATATCCTTTCCGAATACCACTGTTTTTAAAATTAAATTTATAATAAAGATTTTGGGCTGTAGTATTAGAGGCTCTAACTTCTAAAGTTATATTAGGAAAATTCTTTTCACCACATATTTTTATAATTTCTTCCATCATTAAATTACCAACACCTAATCCTCTAAATTTGGGATGTACAGCTATATTTATTATGTGACATTCATCAATTATAAACCACAATCCAAAAAAACCTATGACCTTATTATCTTTTAAGGCTACCATATATTTTGCAGATTTATTTTTTAACTCTTGTTCATAAGATTCTTTTCTCCAAGGAGTAGAAAAACTTAGCTTATCTATTTCCATAACATCATTTATATGATCTTTAGAAAAGGGTTTTATAAAAATTGGCTCTTTACTCATTTTTTAATTTCTCCATTTTTTTTTCATATTCTCTTTCAGCTTGAGATTTTCTTATGTATAATGGAGCAAAAGTATATATATCATCTTCAATTCCTTGTTTTAAAAGATTTAGACCTAGTTCTCCTAAAGAAGATGAACGAGTTATGTTTAAACTATTAGGTGCGAATCTAATAGTTGTATCCTTTAAAGCATTAATTAAAAAATCTTTAAACTTATGTATTCCATCTCCTATAAAGGTAACTGGGAGTTGCTTAGATTTTAATATATTAGTTAAATCTTCTATGGAAATTACATCATGATCCATAATTTTTTCCAAGTTTTCATTTTCAAAAGTGTATAAAGCTGTATAAACATTTCCTCTTAATGCATCTAATATTGGACATATTATACCAGGGGTATAAGCTAAATTATAAGCTAATGAATCTAAGGAAGAAACAGAAACAAAAGGTTTTTTTGTACCTTGAGCTAAGCCTTTTATAGTAGCAGCTCCTATTCTTAATCCTGTAAAAGAACCAGGACCTTTAGATATAACAAATCCATCTATAGAGGAAATCTCACAATTTATATTTTTAAGTAAAGTATCTATCATAGTCATTAATATTACTGAATGTTGTTTTTTATAATTAAAGGATATTTCACCATATAATTTATTTTCATCGAGTACAGAACAAGTGGCACATTCTGTAGCAGAATCTAGACTTAGTATTTTCATATTTTTATCTCCTTTATATAATTGAATCTATCACTTATAAAGTTTATAGTAATTTTTCTAAAGTTTTCACCTTTATTAGGCATTTTAGTTATATTAATATCCAAATTATCTTTAGGTATTAATTCTTCTATATAGTATGACCATTCAATAATACTTACAGCATCTGAAAAAATATATTCATCAAATCCTATAAATTCAATTTCATCTATATCACTAATTCTATAAACATCAAAGTGATAAAGTGTTAATCTACCTTTATACTCATTAACTATATTAAAAGTTGGACTAGTTATGTTATCATTTATGTTTAATCCTTTAGCAATGCCTTTTGTAAAATGAGTTTTTCCGGCTCCTAAATCACCATTTAAGCATATTATATCACCAGGATTACAATGATTTCCGATTATTTCTCCTAATTTTAGTGTCTTATCTAAAGAATCAACTATAAAATCCATTTTATCACCTCCTGAGCATTTGTTTATATCAAAATATTTTATATTTTTAAAGTTTCTTTTAATATTTCTACTGATTTTTCACAAAGAGATCCATCTAAAACCATATTATCTAATATAGAAAAGGCTTCTTTGGAAGTCATAGGAGTTCTATAAGGTCTATCTTCTATAAGAGCTTGATAGACATCACATACGGCAATTATTCTACACTCTTGAGATAAATCTTTTGATTTTAATCCTAGGGGATATCCTTTCCCATTTAATTTTTCGTGGTGATTAGATGCCCAATCTGCCATATCACCTATATCTGCAAATCTTTTTAAAATTACATTAGTATAATAAGGATGAGATTTTATTATAGAAAACTCATCTTTTGTTAAAGGACCATTTTTATCTAAGATATTTTTTGGAATAGCAAGTTTACCTATATCATGTAAAAGTCCAGCTATTTTAATTTCTAAGCATTTTTCTTCATCATAATTTAAATGCTTAGCTACTTTATAACATAGATTTGCTATACTTTTAGAGTGTCTAGCAGTAAATTCACTTTTATTATCTATAATATCTGCAAATATATAGGCTATATTTATAAAATTATCTAAATTAAGTTTGTTAGAATATATGGGAGTTATAGTATTTAGTGTATAATTTAAATAATAAGGATTTTCCATATCAAACCAAAACATATCTTTTGACGATACATTTAAAAATGCTTCTACTATGGAGGGAGAAAAAATTTTGTTTTCTTTTTTCTGAATCCAAGTTTGGATATTATTCTTTTGTATGTAAGATGGTAGTTCCTCACTATATAATAGTTCTATTAAATCAGAAATTCTTATTATTTGACTTTCTAGAGGTATGTTATCACCTTTCAATGCCAAAGAGCCAGAGCCATCCCAATTTTCGTGATGGTATAAAATAAAAGTAGACATTTTATAGAAAATGGGAAAATTTTCAGTTAATTGTGCCCCGATTTTACAGTGCCCTAGTATAAATTTATTACTAGAGTGACTTTGAGATAGAAAATTTGTGGCACCTATATCGTGAAGAAGAGAAGATACATATAATTCTTCTAATTGTCTACCTTCTATATTTAATTCTTTTGCTATATATAAGGCTATATAGCTCGTTCTTTGTGCATGATTAATAAATTTATGCTTTGAATAATTAATATTTGTTACATTTTCTATTACATTTTTATTATCAAAAGAACTCATTTCTGCTAAATCTAATGCTGTAGATATAGCTCTTAGAATTTTATCCATACCTACCTCCATATAAAACACTCCTTAACTTTTATATTATTTTATCACAGTAAGGGTAAATAATAAATATTATTCATATAATGAAGTAATGCGTATAAATATTTGCATTGTAAAAATCTATTGATTACAATATAAATAATAATAAAGTTTAAATTATATAGTTATATACTAATGTTTATATATTTTAGAGGTGAATTTATGAAAAAGATACTTACTATTATCTCAATTTGTATTATTTCATTGATTTTTTACACATATGCTACCAGTTCTTATGAAGATTTTGAGGATAATAATGTTAAAATAAATAAAGAAGTTTATTTAGATATAATGACTACAGATAAAAATTTATACTATATTGTAAAAAATATAGTTAAGAATAAACACTATGTAGATTATATGTTTAAAGAAAATACAGATCAATATATATATAAATTTACTAAGGATAGTTTAGATAATATAAGTAATAAGGATTTATTTTTTTATGTAGGAGCAGATTTCGAACCTTGGATAGAAGAATTTTTAGGTAAATTAGATAAAGGAAAGGTGAGAGTGGTTAATGCATCTAGAGGTATTAAAATAATTCCGTATACTAAAAAAGTTAAATATGAAGATAGGGTGTTAGGAAATAATCCATACTATTTTTTAAACCTTAATAATTATAAAACTGCTCTTGCTAATGTGAAAAATGCAATAGAAGATAAAGATCCAAGTAACAGGGATTTTTATGAAAAAAACTTTTATAATCTTCTAAAGAAAATAAATGAGTATGGAGATCAGTATAAAGAATTATCAGAAAAGCTAGTAGATTATATATTTGTTTCAGAAGAAGATGAATTAGATTATTTAATTAAATATATGAATTTAAAAAATATAAAATTAAAAAGGGATGAAAGTGGAACTATATTAAATGAAGAAGAATTAAGGACTTATATAGATAGTAGAAAAGATGCAAAAATTGTATTTTTATATAGTAATAATGATATATTAAAAGAGAATAAAGATATCCTAGATAAATATAAAATTAAACCTTTAAATATAAAAATTTATGATAGTAATATGAAATTTCAAGATATAGTAAAATATAATTTTTCTATGTTTAAAGAATTAACCAAGTAATTTATTGTAAGAGGTGATGTTATTTGAAAAGGTATTATAAGTTTATATTGTCATTAATCATATTTTTAATTATTCCTATTTGTAATGTTAAAGCTTCAAGTCCTAATTATGTAGTTACTGAAGGGATAATTAAATTTGGTGAAAACATATATATACAACCAGGTCAAATAGAAAGTACAGATGTAATAGGATTTGGCGGTGACATTTATATAAATGGAATAGTTCATGGAAATGTTAAATCTATTGGAGGAAATGTATATATTAATGGTAATGTAGATGGAGATGTAGTTTCTTTTGGAGGAAAGATTACTACTGGGCCTAAGGGAAAAGTTAACGGTAAGATAAAAGAAAAATTTAAAAATATGAATTTACCTTTTTTAAGAAAAAATAGCATTTATAACATAACAGATTATAAATTTCATTATAGTAGAATAGCATCAGTTATTTTACTTGGCATACTTTGTATTGTAGTATACAATTTAATTCCTTATAATGAGCTCAAGATGGCTTCATCTTTAGATAAAAGCCTAGGAAAAAGTTTATTATATGGATATATATTTATGATATTAACACCTGTTATAATCATGACCCTAATTTTCAGCATAGTGGGTATAATTTTAATTCCAGTAGTATTATTAATAATAATGGGAATTTTCATTATCGGATTTACAGCATTATGTTTATTTTTAGGAAAAAGGCTTTTAAAATCTCGGGTTTCACCTATAGTTTCTATTTTAATTGGAATAATTTTTTATGAACTTATAAGAAGCATTGTTTTTATAGGATTAGGAAAATTAATAGTATCACTTTTTATAGTTCCATTAAGCATAGGGTTAGCTATAAAAACTAAGTTTGGAAGTCTTAGACCTTGGAGAAGAATAGATAATGACAATTGGAATTAAGTTTAAACATTAGGGCTAGACATAGGAGGAAAATAGTATGTTTTTTTTAGGGGTATTTGGTATAGAACCTAGAGAAAAGAAAATAGGAGAAGTAGATTCTGTAGAGTGTATAAAATGTGGTATGTTTACGAGATATACCATTATAAAAACATATAATGTATTTCATTTTTTCTTTTTACCATTAATCAAGTGGGGAGAAAAATATTATTTAAAATCTAGATGTTGTAATACCATATACGAAATAAATAAAGAAGATATTAATAAAATTAATGAATCTAAAAGTCTGCAAGATATAACTATTAAAGAAATATACTCTGATATAAATTATTCTAGGATATGCGCAGATATAATATGCCCTAATTGTAAAAGAAAGATGGAAAAAAATTTTACTTATTGCCCTTACTGTGGTAAAAAAATAAATTTTTAATTAATAAAGTCTTGCATTAATATAATAAATAATGTATAATAGTTCTTGTCTTAGGGGTATAGCTCAATTGGTAGAGTAGCGGTCTCCAAAACCGTTGGTTCCGGGTTCAAGTCCTCGTGCCCCTGCCATTTATAAAGCCAGTAATCATTATGATTACTGGCTTTTGTATTATAAACTATTACTAATAATTTTTAAAATATATAGTTAAAATAAAAAAGTTAAATTATTTATGGTAAAATATATATGTATTATTTTATATTTTAAATGGTTTAATTTTGGAGGGTTTAATATAGATGAAAGAGTTTGACTTAGTTGTAGTAGGAGGGGGCCCAGCGGGTTTAGCTTCAGCTATATCTGCTAGGGAAAAAGGGATAGAAAATATATTAATATTAGAAAGAGAAGAAACACTAGGAGGTATACTTAATCAGTGTATACATACAGGATTTGGTATACGTGTGTTTAAAGAAAATTTAACAGGACCTGAGTGTGCACAAAGATTAATAGATAAAATTCATGAATTAAATATAGATTATAGGGTTAATACATCTGTGCTAGATATAACTAACAATAAAGAGATTATTGCCGTAAATCCACAAGAAGGTATGATAAATTTAAATTGTAAATCAATTATATTAGCTACAGGATGTAGAGAAAGACCTAAAGGTGCTATTAATATGTTTAGTACTAAATATGCAGGTATATACACAGCAGGTATAGTTCAAAAATTTATAAATACTCAAGGATGTATGCCTGGTAAAGATGTAGTTATATTAGGATCTGGAGATATAGCTTTAGTTATGGCAAGAAGAATGACATTAGAAGGTGCTAATGTTAAAGCTGTTGTAGAAGTAATGCCTTATTGCTTGGGCTCAGAAAAAAATGTAGTTGAATGTTTAGATCAATTTAATATACCACTTAAATTAAGTCATATAATTACTAATATTAAAGGAAAAGATAGATTAGAAGGAGTTACGGTAGCTAGGGTAGATGAAAATGAAAATCCTATAAAAGATACAGAAATATATATATCTTGTGATACTCTAATTTTATCTGTTCAGCTTAAGTCTGAAAGTGATATTATTAGGCAAACAGGAATTGATATAGAAGAAAGTACATTAGCTCCTAAAATAGGGGAGAATCTCCAAACTTCAATAGAAGGAATATTTGCTTGTGGAAATGTGGTTCATATACATAATACTGCAGATGAGGTTATTGAAGAGGGATATAGTATAGGAGAAAAAGTATTAGAATATATGAAAGGTGAGTGCTTTTTAAAAGGTAGTATATTAAAAATTGTGGGAAAAAAGGAAATAAAATATTTAACACCTAACTTTGTTAACTTAGATAAAATTCAAGAGAATTTACAGATTACCTTAAAATTTGATGCATTATATAACAATTGTAATATATATTTGGTTGGAGGAAATAATAAAGAATTAATAGAAAGAAGAGACGTTATTAAACCAGGAGAAATGGTTCATATATTTATTTCAAAAGATTTTTTATATAAATATAAAAATTGTGAATCAATATGTATAAAGATAGAATACTAAATACGTTATATATTAATATAATAAAAAGAGATATCATTTAATCTACATTAGGATATCTCTTTTTAGTTGTATTATATTAAAATAAATTTTTTAAACAATTTTTACATATAGTCATAGTCTTATTATTAGCTGTAACAATTTCATTTTTATTAAAGGCTTTACCGCATATTTCACAGATTATGACATTTTCCTTATTAATTTTATTTTTATTCTTAATATTAGTAGAGGTTAATTTTGACTTTTTATTTGGTGGTAAATCATATTCTATAGGCTTATCTTTAACTTCTTTTTTTGTTATAGAGTAATTTACTTTAAAGGAACTCTCCCCAAATAGTTCCAATTCAAATCTGGGATTTTCTTTATCGTAGAATTCTTCTATAATTAATCTTCTGACTTGTGCATCATTTACAATGATTCCACTTTTCTCTATGCCATCAAATATACTTTTAGTTATATTATTTGTATCGGGATGTCTTTTCTCGCTCTTATAAAAAACTTTTAATATTGCAATTAAGGATTCTGATAGAGTTATATTAGGATTTTGACATCTAGCTTCATAAGCTATTTGTTCTTCATATATAGCATATCTATCGTGATATTTTCCAGAATTAACAGGCATTATAGCTCTACCTTTAAGATTAAATAATTTAAAATTTGATTTAGATATAGGGGATCCCTTTATTATAATTTTAGCGTAGTTCTCCATAGTTAGTCTCCTTAATATGTTGTATTATTTATTATTATAACATATGAAAAAACAATAAAATCACACTATAATTTGAATATTAATTATTAATAAAGTATAATTTATTTTGTAAAAATTAACTTATGAACAATATAAAATAATCCTATAGAAGAATGTAATTTAAAAGGAGCAGATTATTATGAATGAAAATATAAAAATTCTTGCTATAGAAAGTAGTTGTGATGAAACTTCAGCATCCGTAGTTGTGAATGGAAGAGAGGTTTTATCCAATATAATAGCATCTCAAATAAGTACTCATGAAAAATTTGGAGGGGTAGTTCCAGAAGTTGCTTCAAGAAAACATATAGAAGTAATAAGTACTGTAGTAGAGGAAGCATTAAATGAAGCAAAGATAACTTTAGATGAAATAGATGCAATTGGTGTAACTTATGGTCCAGGTCTTGTGGGAGCATTATTAGTAGGACTTCAATATGCTAAAGGTTTATCTTATGCTACGGGAAAGCCTCTCATAGGAGTTAACCATATAGAAGGACATATTAGTGCTAATTTTATAGAATATAAAGAACTTAAACCGCCTTTTATGTGTTTAGTAGTATCAGGTGGACACACTTTTATAGTTTATATGAAAGATTATGGTAATTTTGAAGTAATAGGAGAAACAAGAGATGATGCAGCAGGAGAAGCTTTTGATAAGGTTGCGAGAGCTATAGGACTTGGTTATCCAGGAGGCCCTAAAATTGATAGAGTATCAAAAGAGGGAAATGAAAATGCTATAAAATTTCCAAGAGCTAATTTTCATGATGATTCTTTAGATTTTTCTTTTAGTGGAGTAAAATCTGCAGTATTAAATTATTTAAATAATAAAAAAATGAAAGATGAATCAATAAATGAAAAGGATGTTGCAGCATCTTTCCAGAAAGCTGTAGTAGATGTTTTGGTAGACAATGCAATTAAGGCATGTAAAATGAAGAAAGTTGATAAAGTAGCAGTGGCAGGGGGAGTAGCATCTAATTCTTGTCTAAGAAAAACATTAATAGAAAAATGTAAAAAAGAAAATATAGACGTAATGATACCACCTTTAATATTATGTACAGATAATGCAGCCATGATAGGTAGTGCTGCTTATTTTGAATATAAAAGAGGTAAAATTTCGTCACTAGATATAAATGCAGTACCTAATCTAAAACTTGGAGAAAGATAGTATAATAATTATTTATATGGTTTTACTTTAAAATAGAATATATTTTAAAAAAATGATATAATATATTTAACAATATTATATCATTTTTAATATATTTTTAATAAATTAAAAAATACAACCCATAAATAATTTTTATTTAAATAAAAAAACACATAAATAATAAGAAATTGATTATGAAGCGTACTGGATTTTGAATAGTTAGAGAACACAATTTATAAATAAAAGGGGGATAATAATGAAAAAGTTTAAAAGAGTTCTTGTTGCTAATAGAGGAGAGATAGCTATAAGAGTTTTTAGAGCTTGTCATGAATTAGGCATAAGAACTGTAGCTATATATTCTGAAGAAGATAAATTTGCACTATTTAGAACTAAAGCCGATGAATCTTATTTAATAGGTAAAAATAGGGGACCTATAGAGGCATATTTAAATATTGATGAGATAATAAGTCTTGCTCTAAAAAAAGGTGTAGATGCAATACATCCAGGTTATGGATTTCTATCTGAAAACCCAGAGTTTGCAAGAAAGTGTACTGAGGCAGGTATAGAGTTTATAGGACCTACTGCAAATATGATGGAGAAACTAGGGGATAAAATTAAATCCAAAATTGTTGCTGAGAGTGTAAAAGTGCCTACTATACCAGGAGTTCAAAAACCAATTACATCTGAAGCAGAAGCTATGGATTTTGCAAGATATTGTGGATATCCAGTAATGCTTAAAGCTGCAGCTGGTGGTGGCGGAAGAGGTATGAGAATTGTAAAAGATGAAAAAGAACTAATATCATCTTTTAGAAGTGCTAAAAATGAAGCTAGAAAAGCCTTTGGTATAGACGATATGTTTATAGAAAAATATTTAGAAAATCCTAAACATATAGAGGTTCAAGTTTTAGGAGATAAAAAAGGTAATATTGTTCATTTATATGAAAGAGATTGTTCTATTCAAAGAAGACATCAAAAGGTAGTAGAGTACACGCCTGCTTTTGCTTTGAGTGAAGAAAAAAGACAGGAAATTTGTAATGATGCTTTAAAAATAGCTAAAGCGGTAGATTATAGAAGTGCGGGTACATTAGAATTTTTAGTAGATAATTTTGGAAATCACTATTTTATAGAAATGAATCCAAGAATTCAAGTAGAGCATACAGTAACAGAAATGGTTACAGGAATAGATATAGTACAAAGCCAAATATTAATAGCAGAAGGATATGATTTAACTTCCGATGAAGTGGGAATAAAATCGCAAGAGGATATAAAAACAAGAGGGTTTGCTATACAATGTAGAATAACTACAGAAGACCCATCAAACAATTTTGCACCAGATACAGGCAAAATTGAAGATTATAGAACAGGTTCTGGATTTGGTATAAGACTAGATGGAGGAAATGGATTTACAGGTGCTATTATAAGTCCTTACTATGATAGTTTATTAGTTAAAACTACAGCTTGGTCAAGAACTTTTAATGATGCTATACGAAAGTCTATAAGATCTATTAAAGAACTTAAAATTTCAGGAGTTAAAACTAATATAGATTTTTTAATAAATGTATTGAATCATGAAAAATTTGTAGAAGGAAAATGTGGAACAAAATTTATTGAGGAAAATCCTAAATTATTTGATATACGTCCTAATGCAGATGAAGAGTTAAGAATAATAAAATTTATAGGGGAAAAGGTAGTAAATGAAACTCATGGTATAAAAAAAGATTTCGATGTACCTCAAGTACCTTTAATAAATGATGGTATAAATTTATCAGGAACAAAACAAATATTAGACAATGAAGGCCCAGAAGCACTAGTTAGCTGGATAAAATCTCAAAAGAAATTACTTTTAACAGATACTACTATGAGAGATGCTCATCAATCTCTTATGGCAACAAGAATGAGAACTATAGATATGCTTAAGATAGCTAAAGCTGAATCTTACTTAGCTAAAGATCTATTTTCTATGGAAATGTGGGGAGGAGCTACTTTTGATGTAGCTTATAGATTTTTAAAGGAATCTCCTTGGGAAAGGTTAGAAAAACTTAGGGAATTAGTGCCTAATGTTTTATTTCAAATGCTTATAAGAGGAGCTAATGCAGTAGGATATAAGAATTATCCTGATAATGTTATAAGGAAATTTATAAAGGAGTCTTCAAAGTCTGGAATAGATGTATTTAGAATATTTGATTCATTGAACTGGTTAAATGGAATGGAAGTAGCTGTAGATGAGGTATTAAACCAAGGTAAGGTTGCTGAAGCATGTATGTGCTACACAGGTGATATATTAGATCAATACAGAGATAAATATACACTTCAATATTATGTAGATTTAGCTAAAAATATAGAGAAAAGCGGTGCTCATATATTAGGAATTAAAGATATGTCTGCATTATTAAAACCTTATGCAGCAGAAAAACTTATAAAAGCATTAAAAAATGAAATATCTATACCAATACATCTACACACACATGATACTACGGGAAATGGAGTTGCTACAGTTCTTATGGCAGCCACTGCAGGGGTAGACATAGTAGATACTGCATTTAATAGTATGTCAGGTCTTACAAGTCAACCAGCTCTAAATTCGGTAGTTGCGGCTCTTGAGAATACAGAAAGAGATACGGGTATGGATTTAACACAATTACAAAGATTGTCAGATTATTGGAGTGCGGTAAGACCTGTATATAGCAATTTTGAGTCTGAGTTAAAATCCGGTTCAGCTGAAATATATAAATATGAGATACCAGGAGGACAATACTCAAATCTTAAACCTCAAGTTGCAAGTTTTGGATTAGAGCATAAATTTGAAGAAGTAAAGGAAATGTACAAAAAGGTAAATGAAATGTTTGGAGATATTATTAAAGTTACACCTTCTTCAAAAGTTGTAGGTGATATGGCTATATTTATGGTACAAAATGGCTTAACACCAGAGAATATATATGAAAAGGGTAAGAATATGGCTTATCCAGATTCCGTAGTAGCTTATTTTAAAGGAATGATGGGTCAACCAATGGGAGGATTCCCTGAAAAATTACAGAAGCTAGTTTTAAAAGATGAGAAGCCTATAACATGCAGGCCAGGGGAAATGTTAGAGGAAGAAAATTTTCATAAAATAAAAAAACATTTAAAAGAAAAGTTTAATTTAGATGCTAGTGAAAAAGAAATTATGAGTTACGCATTATATCCAGAAGTATTTGAGCAATACTTGAATTTCTTAAATGAATACGGAGATTTAAGTTCCATGGGTAGCGATGTGTTTTTCCATGGATTATATGAAGGTGAAATAGCCGAAATAGAAATAGAAGAAGGAAAGATATTAATAGTTCAGTTATCAGAAATAGGTAAGGTAGATTCACAAGGGTATAGAACATTAGTATTTGAGATAAATGGAAACAGAAGGGAAACAAAGATAAAGGACAAGTCCAGCTTAGCATCAAATTTAAAATTAGAAAATGAAATTAGAATGGCAAATCCAGAAGATAAAAGCAATATAGGTTCTAGTATACCAGGAAATGTGGTTAAGGTTTTAGTTGATATAGGTGATGAAGTTAAAAAAGGTGATGATTTAATAGTTATAGAAGCTATGAAAATGGAAACAAATGTAGTAGCTCATGAAGATGGGATTATAAAAAATATATTAGTTAAAGAAGGACAACAAGTAAAAACAGGACAATTACTTATAGAGATAAAGTAAAAAAAACGCTGCTTATTAGCAGCGTTTTTATTATGGGAAGTTTATAATGGGTTTTAAATGGTTTATCTATCTATTCTATGTATTTATTATATAATAAAAAAATTATTCTGTCAAAACATTAACAAAAATAAAGTTAAAAACTAAGTGAAATTTAAATATTTTCTATTTAAATATAAAATTGTCTTATGTTTTTATATGTATATTATAAATATTTTGTTAAATATATAATTATATATTTGTTATATAAAATTAAATAGTAGTTTGTCTATGGTATAATTACTATTAATATAGGAAAATAATACATATGAAATTAATTATTAGTAAAAGAGAGGAGAATAAAAAATATGCGTTTGAAAGTTGGAGAAGTATACCATGGATTTAAGTTATTAAAAGAAGAAACTATAAAAGAGATAAATTCTATAGCTCAAGAGTTTTTACATGAAAAAAGTGGAGCTAAACTTTTATATTTAAATAATGATGATGATAATAAGGTGTTTTCTATAAGTTTTAGAACTCCTCCTAAAGATAGTACTGGTGTAGCTCATATATTGGAACATTCAGTTTTATGTGGTTCAAGAAAATTTCCAGTTAAAGAACCATTTGTAGAACTCATAAAAGGTTCTTTAAATACATTTCTAAATGCCATGACTTTCCCAGATAAAACTATGTATCCTGTAGCTAGCACTAATGATAAGGATTTTATAAATTTAATGGATGTATATTTAGATGCAGTGCTTTACCCCAATATATATAAATATCCAGAAATATTAATGCAAGAGGGTTGGCATTATGAACTAGAAAATAAAGAAGATGATCTTCAATATAAAGGTGTAGTTTATAATGAAATGAAAGGAGCACTTTCTTCACCTGATTCTATATTATTTAGAAAAATACAGGAGTCTTTGTTTAAAGACACAATTTATGGAGTAGAATCTGGAGGAGATCCTAAAGATATACCTAATCTTACTTATGAAGAGTTTTTAGATTTTCACAAAAAATATTATCATCCATCTAACAGCTTTATATTTTTGTATGGAAAAATGGACATAGTAGATAAATTAAAGTTTATCAATGATAACTATTTAAAAGATTTTAAAAAGATAGAAGTAGATTCAGAAATAAAACCTCAAAAATCTTTTAAAGAGCCACAATATATGGAAATTAAATATCCAATTTTAAATAATGAAAGTGAAAAGGACAAAACATATTTAAGTTTAAACTTTGCGGTAGGAAAATCAACAGATAAGGAATTATATTTAGCTTTCGATATTTTAGAATATATATTATTAGAAACACCATCATCTCCACTAAAAAAGGCATTATTAGAAGCTAAAATAGGTAAAGATATATTTGGTGTATATGATAATAGTATACTTCAGCCTACTTTTAGTATTGTATTGAAAAATTCTAATGAGGATAAATTAGAAGAATTTAAGTCTATTGTGTATGATACTTTAAATAGATTAGTAGATGAAGGAATAGATAAAAAACTTATAGAATCCTCAATAAATATAAAAGAGTTTGCTTTAAGAGAGGCAGATTATCAAGGATATCCGAAGGGCCTTATATATAATTTTAAATGTATGGATAGTTGGCTTTATGGTGAAAATCCAATTATTCATTTAGAATATAATGAAGTATTAAAGAATATAAAAAAGGCATTAAACACTAATTATTTTGAGGATTTAATAGAAAGATATCTATTAAATAATAACCATGCATCATTATTGGTTATAAAACCGGAAAAGGGATTAGAAGAAAAAAGAATTGAAGATGTAAAAAATAAACTTAAAAAATATAAAGAAAGTTTAAAAGAAGATGAAATAGATAATTTAATTAGGGAAACTAAAAAACTACAAGAAAGACAAAAAAGTCGTGATTCTGTTGAGAATTTAAAGAAGATACCATTACTTTCAATAGATGATATAGATGAAAATGGAGAAAAGTTACCATTAGAAGAAAAAGAAATTTTAGGTATAAAAACTTTATATCATAATATATTTACAAATAAAATTTCTTATATAAATTTATATTTTAATACTAAAGCTATTGAAAAAGAGGATATACCATACATATCTTTATTATCCTCAGTCTTAGGAAAAGTTAGTACTGAAAATTATAATTATGCTGATTTATCTAATGAAATAAATATAAACACTGGTGGTATTAAATATGGAGCAGAATGTTTTAGCGACAGTAAGGACTTTAATAAATATTATCCTATGTTTGTTATAAATGCTAAATGTTTATCAAGCAAAGTTAAAAATTTAATGGAAATTTTAAAAGAAATAATTTCTAATACTAGATTTGATGAAAAGGAAAGATTAAGAGAAGTAGTAGAAGAATTAAAATCAAGAATGCAGATGGTTATGTTCGATAGAGGAGATATTGTAGCTGTAAAAAGATTATTTTCATATTTTTCTCCTTCAGGCAAATATGATGAAGTTTTATATGGAATAGAGTTTTATAAATTCATAGAAGATTTAGAGAAAAATTTTGATGAAAAATTTGAAAAGGTGAGTTATTCACTTGAGAAAGTATTTAATAAAATTTTTAATATAAATAATTTATTAATAAGTGTAGCATCAGAAGAAGAAGATTTTGATAATTTTAAAAAAGAATTTAAAATATTAAAAGATGTCTTAAAAGATGAAGAATTAATTTATTATGATTATAACTTTAAACTAAATGAGAAAAATGAAGGTTTTATTACTACAAGCAAAGTTCAATATGTAGCTAAAGGATATAATTTTCAAAAGTTAGGATATGAATATAAAGGAAGATTACAGCTTATCAAAACTATAATAAGTTATGATTACTTATGGAATAAAGTTAGGGTACAGGGAGGTGCCTATGGATGCTTTACCTCTTTTATGAAAAATGGTAATACATTCTTTGCATCTTATAGAGATCCAAACTTAAAAGAAACTTTAAATGCATATGATAATGCTTCAAAGTATTTAGCTGATTTTGATACAGAAGAAAGGGAAATGACTAAATATATTATAGGTACTATTTCTGATATAGATATGCCATTAACACCTTCTATGAAGGCCAGAAGAGCGGTAGATTATTATCTAAGAAATATATCATATGAAGATATGCAAAGGGATAGAAAAGATATACTAGAAGCAAATCCTGTTTCTATAAGGGAAGTTAGCGCTTTGATTAAAGAATCAATGAATGAAAATTATATATGTGTTGTAGGTAATGAAGAAAAGATAAAAGAAAATAAAGAAGAATTCAATAATATATTAAATATTTTTGAATAGTAAAAAAGCTGTCTCATTTTATTGAGACAGCTTTAATAGCTTTTTATTAAGCAGCATTATTCATATCTTTAGAGCTGTTTTTTACTGATTTATTAAGGAATAATACTAAAGCAACTAAAGCTGCTACCACACCGATAGGATATCCTATGCTTGCACTAAACTTAAATCCTTCTGGTGCTACAAGAATGTAAGTTACAGAAACTGCTGTCATAAATGTAGCAGGTATGCTTGCCATCCAATGAAGTTTTTTATTCTTAGCAAGATAAGCTGCTGCAGTCCATAATACTATCATAGCTAAAGTTTGGTTTGACCATGCAAAGTATCTCCAAATTATATCAAAGTTGATTTTTGTTAATATAAATCCTACTACGAATAATGGTATACTTATAGCTAGTCTATTTTTTATAGGACCTTGTTCATAGTGTAATAAATCGGCAACTATGAGTCTTGAACTTCTAAAAGCTGTATCTCCAGAAGTTATAGGGCAGGCAACAACACCAAGTATGGCTAAAGCTCCACCAAATTTTCCAAGTAAAGAGTTTGAAATAGTATTTACTACCCAAGCAGGTCCACCATTGGCTGCCATTTGTTTTCCTAGTTCACCAGTTCCACCGAAGAATGTCATAGCAGCAGCAGCCCAAATTAAGGCTAATATACCTTCTGCAATCATTGCTCCATAGAATATTTGTCTTCCTTGCTTCTCGTTTGTTATACATCTAGCCATTAATGGAGACTGAGTTGAGTGGAAACCAGAAATAGCACCACAAGCTATAGTTACAAACATTAAAGGCCATATTGGAAGATGTTTTGGATGTAAATTAGTTAAAGTTACTTCAGGAATATGATATCCATTTATAACTAAACTTCCACCTATACCTATAGCCATTATTAATAAACAGACACCGAATAGTGGATAAATTTTTCCGATTACTTTGTCAACAGGAAGCATAGTTGCAAGAACATAATATATGAATATTACATATATCCATACAACTTTATTAGTACCTGTTAATGTTTTTAAAAGACCTGCAGGTCCCATGATAAACACAACACCCGTTAATACTAGTAATATTACAGAAAAACCTCTCATGAATTGTTTAAATCCATTTCCAAGATACTTTCCAACAACTTCTGGGATACTTGCACCATCGTGTCTTACTGAAAGCATTCCAGAAAAATAATCGTGTACTCCACCTGCAAATATAGAACCTAAAACAATCCATAAAAATGCAACTGGTCCCCAAAGTGCACCAGAAATGGCTCCAAATATTGGTCCTAATCCTGCTATATTTAGAAATTGAATCATAAAAATTTTCCATGCTGAAAGGGGAACAAAATCTACTCCATCTTCTAGTCTTACTGCTGGAGTTTTTATTGATTCATCTGCTCCAAACATTTTTTCTACAAACTTACCGTATGTAAAATATCCAATTATTAAAGCGAATAATGATATAAAAAATGATACCATAATAAAATTAAACCTCCTGTTTCTTTTTGTTAAATCGATTACACTTGTTTCTTAAATTATAATCCGTCTCTTTCATATAATAAGGTATTTTTAAATTTTTATTAATAATAAATGAATGAAAGGCAAAAAAACAAGGTTAACTTGTACAAAAGTTAGCCTATTTAACAAAGTTCATATACAAAAAATTCTTATTTATTGTATAATTTATAAGGAATATATAAATATTTTGAGTTATTTAAAAAAATAGGGAGTAGGATTTATGATTTATATACAATTATTAGAGAGCATGTCATTGATAGGAATAGCTGCTTATTTATATAGTCAAACTAGAACATTTGAAGGTTTAATAAAGGAAGAATTAAATTTAAAAAATAAGATTATAATGATATTATTTTTTAGTACTTTATCTATATTAGGAACCTATACTGGAGTAAATGTAGAACATTACGCTTTGGCTAATACAAGGCCCATAGGAGCTATAGTTGCAGGATATATAGGCGGCCCTATAGTTGGTATTATTGTAGGAATTATAGCAGGGCTACATAGATACTCGTTAGGAGGATATACAGCATTGGCATGTGCTATATCTACTATAGTAGAAGGATTAGTAGGTGGAATAGGAAGTAAATTTTTAAAAAATGATGAGTTAAGTATATCTATAGGTTTTATTTCGGCTATAGTTGCAGAAATACTACAAATGGTTATAATAATACTGATTTCTAAACCTTATGAATATGCTTTAAATTTAGAAAAAATTATAGCTTTTCCAATGATAATAATAAATTCTGTTGGAGTAGCCATATTCATAAATATAATAAATAATACACAACAACGTTACAATGAAATAGGTGCTATTCAGCTGCAAAAGGCGTTGAATATAGCTAAACGAACATCTATTTATCTGCGAAATGGATTTAATAAAGATATAGCATATAAGGTTTGTAATATTATATATGAAATGATAGATACAAAAGGGGTATTTATATCTGATGGAAAAGATGTAGTATCTTATTTAGGTAAGAATATAGATGAAGGGGAATTGAAAGGTAGTATAAAAGATTATTGTAAGTACAAAAACTATGCAGTAATAAATTTAGTGCAAAGCAGGAAAAAATTTTACTGTATACCCATATATATAAAGGAAAAAGATTTTAAATTTGTAATTGGGTTAGGTATAAAGCTTAGTAAAATAGATAAATATTTCATAGAATTTTGCAAAGAATTAAGTTCTCTTTTAGCAACACAAATTGAATTATATGAATTAGACCAATTAGCACAGGAAGGAGCAAAAGCTGAATTTAAAGCATTAAGCGCTCAAATTCATCCTCATTTTCTATTTAATACTTTAAATACAATAGCATCTTTTTGTAGAATTGATCCTAATAAAGCAAGAAAATTAATATTAGATCTTTCTAATTATTTTAGGCAAACTTTAAAAAAGGAAACAGATTTTGTTACATTAAAAGAAGAACTAGATTTTATAAATTCTTATTTGTCTATTGAAAAAGCTAGGTTTGGAGAAAGGTTAATTATAAGTAAAAATATTTCAGAAGAATTAATGAATATAAAAATGCCGTTATTTATATTACAGCCCATAATAGAAAACTCCATAAAGCATGGTATTTTGATAAAACCAGAAGGAGGAGAGGTTAAAATTATGGCTGTACAACAAAGGGATGAAATAAAATTTACTGTAGAGGATACTGGTATGGGAATGACAGAGAAGAGACTTAAAGAAGTATTAGAAAATTGGCCAGGAATAGGGTTATTTAATGTAAGTAAAAGATTGAAATTGTTGTATGGGGAAGATAATAATTTATATATAGAGAGTCATTTAAATAAAGGAACTAAAGTAAGTTTTTATATTCCCAAGGAGGTTATTAAAGTTGAGAAAAATTAAAGCACTTATAGTAGAAGATGAGGACCCAGCTATAGAAGAACTTAAATATATCTTATCTAAATATGATTTTATTGATAATTTAAGTATAGCCAAAGATAGTATAACAGCTCATGATTTAGCTAAAAAAATAAACCCAGATGTAATTTTTATGGATGTAAATATTCCTATAGAAAATGGTATAAGTGTAGGAAAAAAAATTAAGAAATTTAATAAAGAAATAAATATCATATATATAACAGCTTACGAACAACATGCAGTTAGTGCTTTTGAGATAGATGCTTTAGATTATATATTAAAGCCTTTTGATGAATCTAGAATAGATATTACTATAGATAGACTCATACATAGAATAGAGAAAAAATCCACAGAAAAAGTGCCAATAGTTTTGGATGAAATATTAAATAAACTTGAAGAGGGAAAAAATGTCTTAAAGAAAATACCCTGTGAACGTAACGGAAAAATAATTTTAGTTAAGACCAAGGATATATATTATTGTTATACTTCAGAGGACAAAACTTATGTAAAGTTAAAAGATAAGCAATATATCACTAACAATACTTTAAAAGAGATAGAAAGTAAAACTAATTTTTTTAGAGTTCACAGAAGTTATATAGTTAATATTGATAATATAAAGGAATTATATTCTTGGTTTAACGGAACTTATAAAGTAGTTATGGATGATGAAGAAAATTCTGAAGTTCCTGTTAGTAGAAGTAATGTTAGAAAGATAAAAGAAGTATTAGGAATATAAAAAATTAAAGAGTTTTCGTATAAAACGAAAACTCTTTAATTAAGACAAATCCTCCCATTGACTGTAGAGACTCTCCAGTAAGGATTGTTTTTCACTAATTTCTTTATTTACTTGTTGACTTTTTTCAGGATTAGAATATACTTCTTCAAGACAAAGTTGTGCTTGAAGATTTTCTATAGAATCTTCTAAATTCATTATAGAATCTTCTAAGTTTTTAATCTTATTTTTCAATTCTTTTTCTTTTTTTTGGGTTTCACGTTTCTTTTTCCTTTCTTGTTGAATTTGAGTTTTTGTTTTGGTGTTGGCGGTAGCTATTTCATCATATTGAAATCTTGTAGGATTATTTTTCTTATGAATATAATAGCTATAGTTTCCTAGGTATTCGCTTATACCATTTTCATTTAATTCATAAATTTTATTTATAACTTTATTTAAAAAATATCTATCGTGAGATATTACAAGTACCGTTCCATCATAGTTTAAAATTGCATCCTCTAATGCTTCTCGAGACATTATATCTAAATGATTAGTAGGCTCATCTAGAAGTAAAAAGTTAGATTTAGATAACATAAGTTTTAGTAAATTTATTTTGCATTTTTCACCACCACTTAATTTAGATATTTCTTTAAAAACATCATCACCAGTAAATAAAAATGAAGCTAAAACATTTCTTACTTCAGTAGTAGTCATGTCAGGAAATGAATCCCATACTTCATCTAATATAGTTTTGTTTTCATTTAAGTCAGATTGTTCTTGATCATAATATCCTATTAACACGTTCTTACCTATTACTTTTGTACCAGAATCTAAAGGAAGTTTATCCATTATTATTTTAAATAATGTAGTTTTACCACGACCGTTTTCACCAATTAAAGCTATATTTTCGCCTCTTTTTATATCCATATTTACACAATTGAATAGCTTTTTTTTACCAAAACTTTTATTTAAATTTTCTATGAATAAAACATCATTCCCACTCTTAATTTTTGTCTTAAAAGTAATATTAGTTGATTTAGGTAACTTATCAGGTGCATTTATCCTTTCGATTTTATCTAAAGCTTTTTGTCTGCTTTCTGCAGCTTTTATACTCTTTTCTCTATTAAAAGATCTATATTTTTCAATAATTTTTTCTTGTCTTTTAATTTCTTCTTGTTGAAGCTCATAGGCTTTTAATTTCGTTTCATATTCTTTTTTTCTAAGATCTATGTATTTAGAGTAATTCCCATTATAAGAATTTATATGTCCATTAATAAGTTCGAAGGTTTTAGTGGTTATTTCATCTAAAAAATATCTATCATGGGATATAATAAGTACAGTATTTTTGTAGGATTTTAGATATTCTTCAAGCCAAGAAATAGCTTCTAAATCTAGGTGATTAGTAGGCTCATCTAACAGTAGTATATCAGGGTTTTTAAGTAGAAGTTTACATAAAGCTACTCTAGTTTTCTGTCCACCGCTTAATATATTAATTTCTTTATTGAAGTCTTCCTCTGAAAATCCTAAACCTTTAAGTACTCTGTGAATTTCTCCTTTATAAGTATATCCACCTCTATTTATGTATAAATCCGTATAAGTACTATAATCTTTTATTATTTTATTATGATACTCTTTTTTATCTTCATCATAAGGCTCTTTCATAAGTTTTTCTAAGTTTTCTAATTTTTTTTCTAAATTTATTAGATCTTGAAATACGTGTAAGATCTCTTGATAAATTGTGTTAGAGGATTTTAAAGATAGATGCTGTGCTAAATAACCTAAAGATTTATTTTTATCTATGAATATATCTCCACTATCCTGTTCTAAATTCCCAATAAGAATTTTAAATAAAGTAGATTTTCCAGCACCATTAGGTCCTATTAATCCAACTTTTTCTCCTTCATTTATACTAAAATTTATATTATCTAAAATTAAAGTTACACCATAAGTTTTTATTATATTTTTGCAACTTAATACAGTCATATAATTCACCATCCTTAATAAGTACTATTTTACTATGTTATGAAAAAAATTTATAGTATTTATGATTCATATTTGATTTTTTTCTATTAAATAATGTAAAATATTTATATCCAGTTTATTAAAATGATGTATAATACATAATTATATGATACAATATAATTATGAAGAGACTGTAAAACATGATATTTACGAGGTGAATTATGGAAAGAAAAAAAAATATTTCAATGGCAGTTATAAGAAGGTTACCTAAATATCATAGATATTTGAGCGAGTTATTAAATAATGATGTGGATAGAATATCTTCAAAGGAACTAAGTGAAAAAATAGGATTTACCGCATCTCAAATAAGGCAAGATTTAAATTGCTTCGGAGATTTTGGTCAACAAGGATATGGATATAATGTTAATGAACTTTATCATCAAATAAATAACATTTTAGGATTAAATTCACCATATAATGTGATAATAATAGGTGCAGGTAACATAGGTCAAGCGTTAGCTAACTATACTAGGTTTCCAAAATTGGGGATTGAAATTAAAGCTCTATTTGACTTAAATCCTAAATTGATTGGTTTAAAAATAAGAGAAAAAGAAATAATGGACATTGATTACTTAGCTCAATACTTGCAAAAAGAAAACATCGATATAGCAATTGTATCAGTACCGAATACGAATGCTCAAAAGGTGTGTGATATTTTAGTAGATAACAAAATAAAGGGTATCTGGAATTTTGCTCCGGTAGATTTAGTAGTACCAGAGGATATAGTAGTGGAAAATGTACACTTAAGTGATAGCCTTTTAACATTAACTTGCCTACTTAATAAGAAATAACAAATTTTATTATGTGACATAACAAAATTAAAGACCTTCGGGAATTTTTTTTGTTACGCTATTAACAAAAATAGTGCTAAAAAGATTTATTTTAGACTCTCTTTTGATAAAAAGAGAGTCATATTTATATGTAATTATGTAAAATCATAATTTAAGTAATATTAAAAAGGTTAAGTACTTATCAAATAAGAAAGAAGAAGGGATTATATGGATTTTGATAAAGTTTATGAGTTAGATAATGGAATAAAAATAAAAAACGTAAAAAACTTTGAACCCAAGCATATTTTTGAATGTGGTCAGTGCTTTAGATGGGAAACGCAACCTTCAGGTTCATATATAGGTGTAGCTTATGGAAAAGTAATAGAAGTTTTGAAGGATGGATTTGATATTATAATATATAATACTACTAAGAAAGAATTTGAAGAGTTGTGGTGTGAATATTTTGATTTATCCAGAGATTACTCACAAATTAAAAACAAATTAAGTGAGGATGAAATATTAAAAAAATCTATAGAGTATGGATATGGAATACGATTATTAAAACAAGAACCTTTTGAAATAATAATATCCTTTATAATTTCAGCTAATAATAGAATTCCTATGATAAAAAGAGCCATAAAAAATATATCTAAAAAATGGGGAGAGGCCATAGACTATAAAGGAAATATATATTATTCATTTCCTACAATAAATCGATTAAGTGAAGCTACTGAAGAAGAATTAGAACAATGTGGAACTGGATTTAGAGCAAAATATATAAAAGATACTGTAGATAAAATATATGGAAGTTATAATGAAAAAAATGAAAAATATTTAAAAGATTTTGATATAAACTACATAAAAAATCAGATAGATGACTTATGTCATAATGAATTAAAAAAATTTAAAGGTATTGGACCTAAGGTAGCTGATTGTATTATGCTTTTTTCTATGGAAAAATATTCAGCTTTTCCTGTGGATGTATGGGTTAAGAGGGCAATGCAGCACTTTTATTTAGCACCAGATGTTTCTCTTAATAAAATAAGAGAATTTGGAAGAGACAAATTTGGTGATCTCTCAGGATTTGCTCAGCAATATTTATTTTATTATGCTAGAGAGAATAAAATAGAGGTTTAGATATTAAGAAATTTTTAAAAAATTACAACAAGTTGTAGATTAATTCTTGGGTTATTTGATATAATTTGAGAGTTAGAATATTTTGTTTATTATTTTTGGGGGAGGGGTAATATGATTTTTGAAACGGAATTAAAAAAAATAAAGTATTCAGTATTGAAAGAAGTATGTAAACTTGCTCTAGATGACAATTTGAACAAATTAGAAATGATGAAAATACCATATAAAATATTAGATACCGAAAAGGCAGAGTATAGATGTTGTATATATAGGGAAAGGATAATAGTTTATGAAAAATCCCAATTAGCAGCTTGTTTTAAGCCAGATGATAATTTGACCAATGATTTACATAGTGTGGAAGATGAAGAGCAAATAGTATATGTACTATCTTCAGCTTGTGATAAATGTCCTATAAATAGATTTACAGTAACAGAGGCGTGTAGGGGTTGTGTTCAACATAAATGTATGGAAGTATGCTCATTTAAAGCCATTGCAAGGATAAATGGAAAGTCTTATATAGATCAAAATAAATGTAAGGAATGTGGTCTATGTAAAAAAGTATGTCCTTATAATGCTATAGTAGAAGTAATGAGGCCTTGTAAGAAAGTGTGCCCAACAGGCGCTTTAGAGATAAATCCAGAAAATAGAAGAGCCATGATAGAAGATGTTAAGTGTATAAACTGTGGTTCTTGTGTAGCAGCATGCCCTTTTGGTGCTATATCAGATAAAAGTTATATAGTAAAGGTTATAAATTTGTTAAAACAAAAAAGAAAAGTATATGCAGTAGTGGCACCAGCAATTACAGGTCAATTTGGAATTAAATCAAGTGTTGGACAAATGAAAACTGCTTTTAGAAAAGCAGGATTTATAGATATGGTGGAGGCGGCTTGTGGTGCAGATGCTGTAGCTGTCAATGAAACTTCAGAGTTTATAGAAAGAATGAAAAATGGTGAAAAATATATGACTACGTCTTGTTGTCCAAGCTTTGTAAAATATATAGAAAATGAATATAAAGATGTAGCTAGTAATGTATCTAACACAGTATCTCCAATGATAGCCACAGGAAGAATGATTAAAAATATGGATAAGGATGCTTGTGTAGTTTTCGTAGGACCTTGTATAGCTAAAAAAAGCGAAATTAAAAGACCAGAATTAAAGGATGCTGTAGATTACGTAATAACTTTTGAAGAAATAGCAGCATTATTTGGTGCGCTAAATATAGAGGTAGGAACCTGTGATGAAGTTGATGTGGATGACGCTTCAAGTTTTGGTAGGGGATTTGCAGAAAGTGGTGGAGTTACAGCCTCGGTAGAAAACTATGTGAAATCTAAAAATGTAGATATAGAATTTAATCCATTAAAGGTTAGTGGTAGAGAACAGATTAAAAAGACAATTATGCTAGCTAAAATGGGTAAATTACCTCATAACTTTATAGAAGGTATGATGTGTGATGGAGGATGTATAGGAGGACCAGCTGCTAATACATCTATTATTAAAGCAAAAGGCCCATTAGCTAAATTTAGTAAAGAATCTAAAGAAAAATCTGTAATAGATAATAAAAAATTGTCTAGTTTTAAAAATATAAATATGAATAATAAATAGTAAAATGAAAAACACTAAGTTTTACTTAAAGTAAAGCTTAGTGTTTTTTATGCTATTTATTTTACAAAAAAATATTAAGAGAATTAAATTATTGAAAAAATTTAAAAAAATTTAAATTATATTAAATTAAAATTTGTGATATTATATTATATAAATTAAACTAATTATTTTGTTGAAGGGGATTCAAATGCAAAAAAAAATTAGAGAAAATGTAGAAGTCTTAAAAGAATTTATAAAACAAAATAAAGGTAGTATAATACTTTCTCTAGTATTTATATTTATTGCTTTTGCAGGATACGAATATTATAAAAATATTTCAATATTAAGAGATCCTAATAAAATAAAAAAAATAATATTATCTTATGGGAACTACAGTATTTTAGTATTTTTAATTTTTCAAGTAATTCAAGTTATAGCTTTTTTTATTCCAGGAGAAGTTATTCAAATAGCTGGAGGATACATTTATGGAACTTTTCTTGGAACAGTATTTTCAATAATAGGAATTACTATAGGAAGCATGTTGGTTTATACTTTATCAAGATTATACGGTAGACCATTAGTTCAAAAAATAATTTCTACAAATAATTTAAAATTTTTTGATAGGGTTTTAAATATAGGTAGAATAAATCTAGTAGTATTTTTATTATATTTAATACCAGGTATTCCTAAGGATGCATTAGGTTATATATGTGGTGTATCTGATATAAAAACTAAAGATTTTTTTGTTTTATCTACTATAGGAAGAATTCCAGGTGTGATAGTTTCATCTTATTTTGGAGCAAATATTAATCAAGGTAAAAAGCCTATATTAATAGTAATAGCGGTAATTTCTACTTTGCTATTTATATTAGGAATATTAAAAGGAGAAAAAATAATAAAAAAATTAGAAAAAAAGTAAGCTTAAGTCTAAAATATGATTTAAAGCTTACTTTTTAATTTTATATATAAATAAATGTTAATCATTCCGCTTAAGGTTATTAAAGATGTAATTAGAAAAGCACAGTGAAAGAAAAACTGCTCTGGTAATAAAGTGATTATTGGATCTTTAATTGGATCAAACAACCAGTAATCATTAGCAAAAAACATTCTATGAAAAATATCAAAGCTTTTGTGAAAATTTAGAGAAAAAGGAATTAGTAATAAAGGAAAAGAAAGCAATAAAATAGAAGAATATTTTAAAAACTCTAAATTTTTATTTTTTAAATTTGTATAAATTAAAGGTAATGATATAATTAGTGAAACATTAAATATATTATATATGTTCAATATTATACTTTTTACCTCTTTAAAATGAATTACTCCTTCTTTAGAGGAAGGTAAATAAGGTAATATAAAATCGATATTTTTACGGGAATTTAAATAATAGATTAAATAATCATAAATGTTTTTTATTTGATCTATAGTTAAGTCGACATCTTTATATATGAATAGATTATATATATCATTGTAGTATAATGTTTTATAACTAAGAGTTATTTTTATGGATAGAACTATAAATATTATAGATATTAATATGGATGATATAATATTTATAATAAAATTTCTTTTGTACATAATATTAATTCCTTTCATAGAAAAATTATATATTTATATTTTATCCAAAATTATGTATAAAATATACTATTAAGTGATAATAATAGATATATATGAATAACATAGAAAATAATATTAAAATGATAAAATAACGATATAAACTAAAATAAATTGAAATAATCAATAAAATTAACTTAATTACTAGGTATTTAATATTTGATATTATGCATATAATTATCTATTATAATAATTGTATTAGCACTCAACGATTAAGAGTGCTAACAAAATATAAGAGTTAAAAATATTTAATTTATAAATAAATTGAAGGAGGGGTTTAAATGAATATTAGACCACTTGGAGACAGAGTCGTTATTAAAACAGTAGAAGCAGAAGAAACTACAAAAAGCGGAATAGTTTTACCTGGAGCAGCTAAGGAAAAACCACAAGTAGCAAAGGTTTTAGCTGTTGGACCTGGTGGATTAGTTGATGGCAAAGAAACAAAAATGGAAGTTAAAGTAGGGGATAAGGTATTATTCTCAAAATATGCAGGTAATGAGATAAAACTTGATGGAGAAGAAGTAATTATTTTAAAGCAAGATGATATATTAGCAGTAGTAGAAGGCTAATAATTAAAAAAATAGGAGGGAATGTAAATGGCAAAGACTTTATTATTTGGAGAAGAAGCTAGAAGAGCAATGCAAGCTGGTGTTGATAAGCTAGCTAATACAGTAAAAGTTACACTTGGACCTAAGGGTAGAAATGTTGTTTTAGATAAAAAATTTGGTTCACCATTAATCACTAATGATGGTGTTACAATTGCTAGAGAAATAGAACTTGAAGATGCATATGAAAATATGGGAGCTCAACTTGTAAAAGAGGTTGCTACAAAGACTAATGATGTAGCAGGAGACGGTACTACTACAGCTACAGTTTTAGCTCAAGCTATAATAAGAGAAGGATTGAAAAATGTTACAGCAGGAGCTAATCCTATACAAATAAGAGAAGGAATAAAAATGGCTGTATCAAAAGCAGTAGAAGAAATAAAAGCTATATCAAAGCCTATAAATGGAAAAGAAGACATAGCTAGAGTTGCTGCAATTTCAGCTGCTAGTGAAGAAATAGGAAAATTAATCGCAGATGCAATGGAAAAGGTAGGAAATGACGGAGTTATAACTGTAGAAGAATCTAAATCTATGGGAACTGAATTAGAAGTAGTTGAAGGTATGCAATTTGATAGAGGTTATGTAAGTCCATATATGGTAACTGATACTGAAAAAATGGAAGCATTACTAGATGACCCATATATATTAATTACAGACAAGAAGATAACTAACATACAAGAGATATTACCAATATTAGAACAAATAGTTCAACAAGGTAAAAAATTATTGATTATTGGTGAAGATATAGAAGGAGAAGCTTTAGCTACATTAGTAGTTAATAAATTAAGAGGAACATTTACTTGTGTAGGAGTTAAAGCTCCGGGATTTGGTGATAGAAGAAAAGAAATGCTTCAAGATATAGCTATACTAACTGGTGGTGTAGTAGTTTCAGAAGAATTGGGAAGAGAATTAAAAGATGTTACTATAGATATGTTAGGAAGAGCTGACAGCGTAAAAGTTAGTAAGGAAAATACTACTATAGTAAATGGTAGGGGAGATAAAAATGCTATAAGCGAAAGAGTATCTCAAATTAAAGTACAAATAGAAGACACAACTTCTGAATTTGATAAAGAAAAGCTCCAAGAAAGACTTGCTAAATTAGCAGGAGGAGTTGCTGTTATAAGAGTTGGAGCAGCTACAGAAACTGAACTTAAAGAACAAAAATTAAGAATAGAAGATGCTCTTGCAGCTACAAAAGCAGCAGTAGAGGAAGGAATAGTTCCAGGTGGTGGAACAGCTTATATTGATATAATACCTAAAATGTCTGATTTAACATCTAATGTAATGGATATTAAATTAGGCGTAGATATTATAAAAAAATCTTTAGAAGAGCCATTAAGACAAATTGCTAATAATGCAGGAGTTGAAGGTTCTGTAATTATTGAAAAAATTAAAGCTAGCGAATTAGGTGTAGGTTATGATGCTTTAAATAATAAATATGTAGATATGTTAAAGGTTGGTATAGTTGATCCTACTAAGGTTACTAGATCAGCATTACAAAATGCAGCTTCTATAGCGTCTACATTCTTGACTACAGAAGCAGCTGTAGCAGATATTCCAGAAAAGGAAAATCCAATGCCAGCAGCTCCAGGAATGGGAATGGACGGAATGTATTAATAAGAACTTTTTAAATAAAGTTATAAAAATAAAACCTTATGCAGTGCATAGGGTTTTATTTTTGTTTCCATAAATTTAACATATCTACATTTGATAGTGAAGTTAAGATTCTATCTATAGATTCAGGATATAGATTTTCTAATTTTATTATTAAATTTTTCATTTCTTCTCTAGTGGTTTTTTTATCTTCAGGACAATTACTTTGTATTACTGGTAAATTATATTGTTCTACCAAAGATTTTATAAGATCCTCTCTTAAATACACTAAAGGTCGTATAATGTGAACATATTTATCTTTATAGGTTACGTGAGGATGAAAGGTACCCATTTTACCTATTTTAAGTACATTCATAAATAAAGTTTCAATTACATCGTCACAATTATGTCCTAATGCAATTTTGGTTGCACCTATAGATTTTGCAACTCTAACTAGTGCACCTTTTCTAAGTTTAGAGCAAAGAGAACAAGGGTTTTTTTCTTTACGATCATTAAATATAACATCACCTATATTAGTTTTTTCTATAATCAATTCTATTTCATTTTCTTTACAAAAGTTTATTAGAGGATCTAAATTCATGCCTAAACCTAAATCTATGTTTATTCCTACTATACTTATATTTTTAAAAGCTGTTAGTTTAATAAGTTGTAGGCAATATAATAAGAATATACTATCTTTTCCACCAGAAAGGGCTACAGCTATTTTATCTGTAGGTTCTATCATATTATAATCATCAATAGCTCTTCGTACATATTTTAGAAAAAGTTTATTATAACTTTTATGAAATTTTATCAAATTAACAACCTCCATATATTAATTATATTTTAATTTATATTACAAATAATAAGATAGTTGAATCAAATACGTCAATAATGTTTTAAAAAATATTTAAAAAAACCGAAAAAACAGCTATTTAATTATAATTTTATAGCTAAATTTATATATTTTAGCTATAAAGCATATTTGCTATTGAATTTATTCTTTTTATGAAGTATAATACTAACAAATATTTTTAATAAAAAGAATTTTTTATTTCTTTAAATAGAAATAATGCAATAAAAGATTCAACTCATATATCCCCAAAATATGGTTGGGAGTGTCTACCGGAAACCCTAAATTTCTGACTATGAGTGATTATTAATATAGCTTTTTAGCATATTAATTTTCACTTATAGTTATAGTAAGTAGGGAATTGATATGTTTTTTTATATATTTTAAAGAAAGGATGATAGTTTTGGCAAAAATAATTAAACAAGCATATACTTTTGATGATGTACTTTTGGTTCCAAATAAATCTGAGGTGTTACCAAAAGAAGTTAGTTTAAAAACTCAACTAACTAAAAAGATAAAATTAAATATTCCACTTATGAGTGCAGGTATGGATACTGTTACTCAAGCTAAAATGGCTATTGCAATAGCTAGAGAAGGCGGTATAGGTATTATACATAAAAACATGACTATAGAACAACAAGCAAATGAAGTAGATAAAGTTAAAAGACAAGAAAATGGAGTAATTACAGATCCTTTTTATCTTTCACCAAATAATACTATACAAGATGCATTAGATCTTATGAGCAAATATAGAATATCAGGAGTTCCTATAACTAAGGCGGGTAAATTAATAGGAATAATAACAAATAGAGATATATTATTTGAAACTAATTATAAGAAAAAAATACAAGAAGTTATGACAAAGGAAGATCTTATAACAGCTCCAGAAGATACTACTATTGAAGAAGCAAAGGAAATATTAAAAACTCATAAAATAGAAAAGCTACCTTTAGTAGATAATAATAATAATTTAAGAGGACTTATAACTATTAAAGATATAGAAAAGGTTAAAAAATTTCCTAATAGCGCTAAAGATGAAAAAGGTAGACTTTTATGTGGTGCAGCTGTAGGCGTTACTAAAGATATGATGGAGAGAGTAGATGCTTTAGTTAAAGCTAATGTAGATTTAATTACTGTAGACACTGCACATGGTCACTCTAAGGGAGTTATAGAAGGCGTAAAAAGAATAAAAGATAAGTATCCTGAAATACAAATTATAGCTGGTAATGTAGCTACAGCAGAAGCTACTAAGGATTTAATACTTGCTGGAGCAGATTGTGTAAAAGTTGGTATAGGACCAGGTTCTATATGTACTACAAGAGTTGTAGCAGGAGTAGGAGTACCTCAACTTACAGCAATTATGGATTGTGTTGAAGAAGCTAATAAATATGGAGTTTCAATTATAGCTGACGGGGGAATAAAATATTCAGGAGATATAGTTAAATCATTATCCGCTGGAGCAAAAGCAGTTATGATGGGTTCTATGTTTGCAGGATGTGCAGAATCTCCAGGAGAAACAGAAATATATCAAGGAAGAAGTTACAAGGTTTATAGAGGCATGGGATCATTAGCAGCTATGGCTTGTGGAAGTAAGGATAGATATTTCCAAGAAGATAGTAAAAAGTTAGTTCCAGAAGGTGTAGAAGGAAGGGTTCCTTATAAGGGACCAGTTGCAGATACTATATTCCAAATGCTGGGTGGAATACGTTCTGGTATGGGATATTTAGGAGCAGCTACATTGCAAGATTTATATGAAAATGCTACATTTGTAGTACAAACTTCATCAGGAATAAGAGAGAGTCATCCACATGATATATCAATAACTAAAGAAGCACCTAATTACAGTGTTAATCAATAAAGGAGGAACTTATGAGTAGAGAACTAGTATTAGTAATAGATTTTGGTGGTCAATATAATCAATTAATAGCAAGACGTGTAAGAGATAATAATGTATATTGTGAAATAATACCAAGTACTTATTCAGTAGAAAAGATAAAAGCAAAAAATCCCAAAGGGATTATATTCACCGGTGGACCTAACAGTGTGTATACTGAAAAGGCACCTAGAGTTCAAAAAGAATTATTTGAAATAGGTGTTCCTATATTAGGTATATGCTATGGAGATCAACTTATGGCATATACTTTAGGAGGAGAAGTTACAAGTCCTGATAAAAGAGAGTATGGAAAAACTGAAGTTGAATTAGATAATAATAATTTATTGTTTAGTGAAATGAAAGAAAAAGATCAATGTTGGATGAGTCATACAGATTATATTTCAAAAGTTCCAGCAGGATTTAAAATTATAGCTACTACTGATGAATGTCCTTGTGCAGCTATGATGAACGAAGAAAAGAATTTATATGGTGTGCAATTTCATCCAGAAGTAGAACATACTCTTTTTGGAAAACAACTACTTAAAAACTTCTTATTTAAAATATGTGCTTTAAAAGGTGATTGGTCTATGTCATCTTTTGCAGAAGAACAAATAAAAAGCATAAAAGAAAAGGTTGGAAATAAGAAGGTTATTTGTGCTTTATCTGGTGGAGTAGATTCATCTGTTGCAGCAGTTCTTGTGCATAAGGCTATAGGTAAGCAATTAACATGCATATTTGTAGATCATGGTCTTTTAAGAAAAGACGAAGGAGACCAAGTTGAACGTATATTTAAAAAACAATTTGATATGAATTTAATTAGAGTAAATGCTCAAGATAGGTTCTTAGGAAAATTAAAGGGCGTAGGTGATCCTGAAAGAAAGAGAAAAATAATTGGAGAAGAATTTATAAGAGTATTTGAAGAAGAAGCTAAAAAATTAGGGGATATAAGCTTTTTAGTTCAAGGAACTATATATCCAGATATAGTTGAAAGTGGAACAGATACGTCAGCTACAATTAAGAGTCACCATAATGTAGGTGGACTTCCAGAGGATATGGAATTTAAATTAATAGAGCCTTTAAGAGATTTATTTAAAGATGAAGTTAGAGCTGTAGGAGAAGAACTAGGAATTCCTCATAACTTAGTCTGGAGACAGCCTTTCCCAGGACCAGGTTTAGCTATAAGAGTTTTAGGGGAAGTTACAGAGGAAAAGTTAGCCATAACAAGAGAAGCAGATGCTATATTTAGAGAAGAAATAGCTAATGCAGGATTAGAGGAAAAGATATGGCAATATTTTGCTTGTCTTCCTAACATAAGATCAGTTGGAGTTATGGGAGATGAAAGAACTTATTGTCATACTGTAGGACTAAGAGCAGTAACTTCAAGTGATGCTATGACATCAGATTGGGCAAGGATTCCGTATGAAGTACTAGATAAAGTAAGTAGAAGAATAGTTAACGAAGTTAAAGGAGTAAATAGAATTGTTTATGATGTAACTTCAAAACCACCATCAACTATTGAGTGGGAATAAATTTATTTAGATATAATTAATAGCTTAATATATACATGTGAAATATATTAAAAAGTGTTTATGATATTTCTTAAATTAAAGAAATATCATAAACACTTTTTTGCTTGAAATAAGACTTTGAATCTTTGGTTTATTTTATTTAATTAATAAATATAGAAAAATAAAATCTTATAATTAACAATTATTGTTATTTTTTAGTATATATAATTAATCGTATATTTCTTATAAACCAGTAAAGTATGTTAAAAAGTACAACAAAGTATTAAGATGGAGTAACTTATATTAAAAGAATAGTAATAATTATACAGAAAAAATAATAAAATTGTTATATTTATTTCAATAATATTATATAATATATATTATAAAAAAATATTATAAACCGCATAATTTAAGGCTTTGTGGGATGTAACGTTTTTATTGACTTGCATGTATTTTTATGGTACACTGATAAAAAATAAACAAATTAAAAAGGAGTGTGAAAAATGACAAAACAAAAAAGGTTTAATGATGTTTTTGTACTAGGATTCGCACTGTTTGCTATTTTTTTTGGAGCCGGGAATTTAATTTTTCCACCTAGTTTAGGATTGGCTGCAGGAAAACATTGGCCACTAGCTGCGTTAGGATTTCTTCTCACAGATCCGGTACTGCCAATCTTAGGTGTAATAGCAACATCTAAGGCTGGAGGAAAGGCGGAAGACTTAGGCAAAAGAGTTAGTCCTACTTTTGCAAAAGCTTTAGGAGCATTATGTATTTTAGTTGTTGGACCTTTATTTTCAATTCCTAGAACATCTGCTACAGTATATGAAATAGCAGTAAAACCTTTTATGCCCAATTCACCTATTATAATTACATCTGTTATATTTTTTATTCTTACCTATCTTTTTGTTGTTAATCAGAATAGCGTTATGGAGAAAATCGGAAAATATTTAACACCTGCCTTATTAATTATACTAACTGTTATAATAATAAAAAGTATAATAAAGCCTATAGCACCAATGATAGATCCCAAGCCTAATAATTTCTTCTTACTAGGTTTTAGGGAAGGTTATCAGACTATGGACGCTTTAGGAGCATCCCTTATGTCTGGAATAGTATTAACAGACTTGATTTATAGGGGATATAAAGAAAGAAAAGATCAAGAAGTTATGACTAATAAAATTGGCTTAGTAGCTGGTGCTCTATTACTATTTATATATGGTGGTTTAACATATGTAGGAGCCACAGGCGGAGATTTATTTAAACCAGGTATTAGTAGAGTTGATTTGTTATTAGGATTAGTAACTAAACTTTTTGGAACTACAGGAGCAGTTGCCACTTCAATAGTAGTATCTTTAGCCTGTTTAACAACATCTGTAGGTCTTACAGCCACTACTGCGAATTATTTTAATAGTATAAGTAAAGGAAAAATTTCTTATAAATTCATGTCTATAGCTGTTGTTTTATGTAGTTTATTTTTATCTTTAATTGGTGTAGAAGGTTTAATTAATATAGCAGTTCCAATCTTAGCTACTATCTATCCCGTAATAATAGTTTTAATTGTTATGACATTATTTGATAAGTACATTCCTAACGGTAATACTTACACAGGGGCTGTGTTAGGGGCATTTTTAGTTAGTTTTGTTATAAATGTAAATGATGCTACAGGATTATTAGGTGGACCTATGAAAGTTGTGAAAAAATTACCTCTTTTTGAAGGCGGGTTTCCTTGGATTCTACCAGCTGTAGTTTTAGGAATTATATTTATGATTTATGGAAAGAGCAAAGAAACTAAGAATGTAAATCATGAGAATTTTTAATTATTTATAACATAATATAAAATATTATTTTTTTAAAAAATGGTATCTATTAATGAAAACGTTTTAATGAATTTAAACGTTTTAAACAGTAGGGAGATATACGGCGAAAAATTCCAAAATAAAACAATATTATACTTTAAAAGATATTTTTTTCAACAAAGTCCCATAAAATAATACGAATTTGACAAAAATAAAACAATATAATTTGACAAAAATAAAACAAATGCAATTGACAAAAATAAAACAATGTGATAATCTGGTCTTGATGGAAAAGACAGAAAATAAAAAATAAATGCAATATAAAAAAAATTATTACACTATGCAAATGTTTATTTTATTTTTTATTAATAAATTTAAAGAATTTGAGGTGTATTTATGGGACTTTATAATATTACAATAGGCGATTATCTTAAAAATACTTGTAGAAAATTCCCGAATGATATTGCTATTCAATCTTTGAAAATGCACAAAAATATTTCATGGAGTGAGCTTGATAAAATTACAGATGATATAGCCAAAGGAATGATAGCTTTAGGATTAAAAAAAGGTGATCACTTAGTACTTTGGGGTTCAAACAAAAAAGAATGGATATACATTTTTTTAGCATCAAGTAAAATTGGTGTATGTACAGTAACTTTAAATACTAATTATGTGTTAGATGAAGTAGAAAAGATTCTAGCCATGGCAGATGCTAAAGCTATAGCATTTATGGAGGAATTTTATAATACAAGCTATATAGATATTATTGAGAAGATTAAAGAAAGATATAATAAAGGTATATCTAAGATACCACAATTAATGAAGCATTTTATTTATTTTGGAGATAAAAAACGTCCAGAATATACAAATATAGATGATTTAATTTCATTAGGTAAAAATATTAAAGAAGAAGATTTTAAATTAATTTGTAATAAAGTAAAACCAGATGAAGTAGTTAATATTCAATTTACATCTGGAACTACAAGTGCTCCTAAGGGAGTTATGTTAACACATTATTCGCTTGTAAATACCTCCTATATTACAGGGAATAGTTTAGATATAACACATAAGGACAAACTATGTTTAGTTGTTCCATTTTTTCATTGTTTTGGTTTGTCAGCAGGAATACTTTTATGTATTGGAAGTGGATGTTCTATGGTTTTAGTAGAATCCTATAAGATAGATCCTCTTGTAAATTCTGTTAAACAATTCAAATGCACAGTTCTACATGGTGTTCCTACTATGTTTTGTAGAGTATTAGAGAATTCTAATGTAAATATGAAAGATTTTTCAAGTGTAAGAACTGGATTAATAGCGGGGGCAGCTGTTAGTAAAAAATTGCTTGATGGCATTTTAGAAAAAATGAATATAAAGGATATTCAAGTTGCCTATGGACAAACAGAAACTTCTCCAGGATGCACCCAAACTACAAAGGCAGATTCTGTAGATAAGAAATACACTACTGTTGGCAAATCATTACCTTATGTGGAAATGAAAATTTTCGATACAGTTTCTAAAAAAGAAGTAACTGTAAACAATGTAGGAGAAATATGTGTTAGAGGGTTCAACTTAATGAAAGGTTATTATAAAAATCAACAATTAACTAATAAGACCATAGATGAAGATGGATGGCTTCATACTGGTGACTTAGGTTTTATAGATAAGGAAGGATATTATCATATAACTGGAAGGATTCAGGATGTAATTATAAGAGGTGGAGAAAATATAAATCCTAAAGAAATAAGAGAAAATTTATTATTACATCCAGAAGTACAAAAGGCAGAGATTATAGGAATTCCAGATCAAAGATATGGGGAGGAAATAGCTGCCTGTATTATCTTAAAAGAAAATAGTTCTTTAAATAAAGAGGATATAAAAAAATATATGAGTGAAAGATTAGCTCATTACAAAGTTCCGAAGTATATCAAATTTTATAACGAATTCCCTTTAACAGATACAGGGAAAGTTAAAAAATGTGAATTAAAAAATAATTTCAAAAATTAATTAAAGCACTAATAGATTTCATTAATTAATCATAGGTATATATAAGTTGATATATTTAATTGTTATTAATTATGTAAATGTTTATAAATTGATTTAGTCTATATCATTGATTTCTTTCTACTTAAGAGAAATTAATGTTCATATAACTTAATAGAAAAAATTATATTTAAGGAGGAGTTTTTATGGGAAATAGTACAAACATGTTTGAAGGAGTAAAGGTTATAGAATTAGCTAATTTTATAGCTGCACCTGCAGCAGGAAGATTTTTTGCAGATGGTGGTGCAGAGGTAATAAAAATTGAATCTCCTAAGGGTGATCCTTTAAGATATACAGCTCCATCTGAAGGTAGACCATTAATTGAAAATGAAAATACTACTTATGATTTAGAAAATGCAAATAAAAAGGCAGTTGTTATAAATCTTAAAAGTGAAAATGGTAAAAAGATATTACATGAAATGTTAGCAGAAGCAGATATATTATTAACTAACTGGAGAACTAAAGCTTTAGTTAAACAAGGTTTAGATTATGAAACATTAAAAGAAAAATATCCTAAGTTAGTTTATGCCCAAATAACTGGTTATGGCGAAAAAGGTCCTGATAAAGATCTTCCAGGCTTTGATTATACTTCATTCTTTGCAAGAGGTGGTATTTCAGGTACTATTTATGAAAAGGGAACTGTGCCTCCAAATGTTGTTCCAGGACTTGGAGATCATCAAGCTGGTATGTTCTTAGCGGCAGGTATGGCAGGAGCTTTATATAAAGCAAAAACAACAGGAAAAGGAGATAAGGTAACAGTAAGTTTAATGCATAGTGCAATGTATACATTAGGTATTATGATACAAGCTGCTCAATACCCAGATCATGGTTTAGTATATCCAATAAATCGTCAAGAAACTCCTAATCCATTTATAGTTTCATATAAATCTAAGGATGGATATTTTATTCAAGTATGTATGCCTCCATATGATGTTTTCTATGATAGATTTATGACTGCTTTAGGTAGACAAGATTTAGTTGGAGATGAAAGATATAACAAAATAGCAAATCTAAATGCTGAACGTGTTAAAGAGGTAAGTAAGATACTTACAGAACAAATGGCTACAAAGACAAAAGATGAATGGGATAAAATATTTAGAGAAGCAGATATTCCGTTTGCTATAGCACAAACTTGGGAAGATATATTAGAAGATGAACAAGCTTGGGCAAATGATTATTTATACAAGATGAAATATCCAACTGGTAATGAAAGGGCATTAGTAAGACTTCCAGTATTCTTTAAAGAAGCAGGATTACCAGAATATAATCAAGCACCATTAATAGCAGAAAATACTGAAGAAGTATTAAAAGAAATGGGATATACAGATGATCAAATTAGGGAACTAATTGAAAATAAAGATGTTATGGTAAGGAATGAAAAATAATGGCAGATATTTATACCATGGGAGTGGACATAGGTTCTACTGCATCTAAAACAGTAATATTGAAAAATGGAAAAGAAGTTATAAGTCAGGCTATAGTAGATGTAGGGGCAGGAACAAGTGGGCCTAAAAGGGCAGTAGATGAAGTATTAAAAAAAGCAAATTTATCTATTGAAGATTTGGGGTACATTGTGTCTACGGGATACGGAAGAAATAATTTTGAGTTTTCTAACAAACAAATATCAGAATTAAGCTGTCATGCAAAAGGTGTATATTTTGACAATCCTAAAGCAAGGACAGTGATTGATATAGGTGGTCAAGATATTAAAGTATTAAAATTAGCTGAAAGTGGAAGACTTTTAAATTTTATAATGAATGACAAGTGTGCTGCAGGAACAGGGAGGTTTTTGGATGTAATGTCTAGAGTAATTGAAATTCCAGTTGATGAACTGGGAAAGAAAGCATTACAAAGCAAAAATCCATGTACTATTAGTTCTACTTGTACAGTGTTTGCAGAATCAGAAGTTATCTCTCAACTTTCAAGAGGTGTTACAACAGAAGATTTAGTAGCAGGAATTTGTAAATCTGTAGCATCAAGAGTGGCTAGTCTTGCAAAAAGAAATGGTATTGAAGCGTTAGTAGTTATGAGTGGTGGAGTTGCTAAAAACGTAGGAGTAGTTGAAGCCATGAAAGATGAATTACAGACAGATATTTATGTATCAAAAAATTCCCAATTGAATGGAGCGTTGGGGGCAAGTCTATATGCTTATGAAAGTTTTAAAAAAGAAAGGGGATAGAAAGCATGACTGATAAGAAAAATGAGGTAAAACAAAAAAAAGCAAAGCATTACCTTAGAGAAATTGTTGCAAAGCATTATGAAGATGCTCTTGAAGCAAAGAAAAACGGAGAAAAGGTGGGCTGGTGTGCATCTAACTTTCCCCAAGAAATACCTACAACATTAGGGTTAAAAGTTATCTATCCAGAAAACCATTCAGCAGTAGTAGCTGCAAGAGGAAATGGACAAAAAATGTGTGAACATGCTGAGGCGATGGGATTCTCAAATGATGTATGTGCTTATGCAAGAGTAAACTTGGCTATTATGGATCAAGGACATAGTGATGATCAACCAATACCTATGCCAGACTTCGTACTTTGCTGTAATAATATATGCAATCAAATGATTAAATGGTATGAACATATAGCTAAAACTTTAAACATACCAATGATTTTAATAGATATTCCATATAACACAGAAGATACTATCTCCGAAGATAGGGTTAAATATATTAGAGGACAATTTGAACATGCAATAAAACAACTTGAAGAAATAACAGGCAAAAAGTGGGATGATAAAAAATTCGAAGAAGTTATGGAAATATCTCAAGAAAGTTCAAAACAATGGTTAAGAGCTGCATCTTATGCAAAATATAAACCATCTCCATTTAGTGGTTTTGATTTATTTAACCATATGGCAGTAGCTGTTTGTGCAAGAGGTACAAAGGAAGCTGCAAAAGCTTTTAAAATGTTAGCAGATGAATATGAGGAAAATGTTAAAACAGGAAAGTCGACTTATAGGGGAGAAGAAAAACAACGTATATTATTTGAAGGAATTGCTTGTTGGCCATATTTAAGACATAAGTTAAATGTTCTTAGTGAGTATGGAATGAATGTAACTGCAACTGTATATGCGGAAGCTTTTGGAGTTATATATGAAAACACTAATGAATTAATGGCTGCTTATAATAAAGTTCCAAATTCAATTAGTTTTGAAAATGCATTAAAGATGAGAGTTAATGCTGTTAAAAGCACTAATACAGAAGGTGCAGTAGTTCATATAAATAGAAGTTGTAAATTATGGAGCGGATTCTTATATGAATTATCAAGAAGACTAGAAAAAGAAACAGGAATTCCAGTAGTTTCATTTGATGGTGACCAAGCAGATCCAAGAAACTTCTCAGAGGCACAGTATGATACTAGAATACAAGGCCTTAATGAAGTAATGGTTGCTAAAAAGGAGGCTGAATAATATGTCAAATGTAGATAAATTGTTTAACGAGTTTAAGGACATAGTAGAAGATCCTAAGAAACATATAGAAAGATATATGAAGGAAACTGGTAAAAAGGCTATAGGGTGTATGCCTTTATATAATCCAGAGGAAATCATAGTAGCATTAGGAATGTTCCCAGTTGGAGTATGGGGTTCTAATACAAGTCTTTCAAAAGCTAAAACATATTTTCCAGCATTTATTTGTTCAATACTACAAACAACTTTAGAAGACGCTTTAAATGGAAAATATGATATGTTATCTGGAATGATGATTCCTAATTATTGTGACTCTTTAAAGTGTATGGGACAAAATTTTAAACTAACTGTTGATACTATTGAATTTATTCCAGTAACTATTCCACAAAACAGAAAACTAAAGGCTGGAAAAGAATTTTTAAACAGTCAATATAAAATGAATATTAAACAGTTGGAAAAGATATCTGGTAATAAGCTTACAGATGAATCTTTAGAAAAAGCTATAGAAATGTACAATGAACATAGCAAAACAATGAATGAATTTTCAAAGTTAGCATCAGAATGCCCAGGTATAATATCACCAACTAAGAGAAATTATGTTATGAAATCTGCTTATTTTATGGATAAAGGGGAACATACTGAAAAAGTTAAAGAACTGATGAATGAAATAAGGAAAATAGAGTGTAAGCCATTTGAAGGAAAAAGAGTTATAACTACAGGAATAATTGCTGATTCAGAAGATTTATTAAAAATCTTAGAAGAAAATAATATAGCTATTGTTGGGGATGATATAGCTCATGAATCTAGACAATATAGAACATTGATACCAGAAGCAGATACTCCATTGGATAGATTATCTGAACAATTTGCAAATAGAGAATGTAGTACTTTATACGATCCAGAAAGAACAAGAGGCAAAAATATAGTTGAGATGGCAAAGGAAAGAAAAGCGGATGGAATTATATTCTTCATGACAAAATTTTGTGACCCAGAAGAATATGATTATCCACAAATGAAAAAAGATTTTGAAGAAGCAAAAATTCCACATGTAATAATAGATACTGATATGCAAATGAAAGATTATGAACAAGCTAGAACTGCAATTCAAGCTTTTGCAGAAACACTTTAGCATATTATTTAAGTATTTAGTATAAGAAATAACATTGATTTTTCTTAAAATTAAATAGAATATTTTAATCTAGAGAAAAATCAATGTTTATATTTATATAAGCTAATAGAAATTCTTAAAATATTAGGAGGGATATGATGATTTTCACAGAACAACACGAACTTATTAGAAAATTAGCAAGGGATTTTGCAGAAAAGGAAATAGAAACTATAGCAGACGAAGTGGATAAAACTGCCGAGTTCCCTAAAGAAGTCATCGACAAAATGGCTAAGCTTGGATTTTTTGGAATAAAAATGCCTAAAGAATATGGCGGTGCAGGGGCTGATACTAGAGCTTATGTAACTATAATGGAAGAAATATCCAGGGCTTCTGGCGTTGCTGGAATATATTTATCATCACCTAACTCATTACTTGGAACACCATTTTTACTAGTTGGTACAGAAGAACAAAAAGAAAAATATCTAAAACCAATGATTAAAGGTGAAAAGAAATTAGCTTTTGCTTTAACTGAACCAGGAGCTGGATCAGATGCAGGCGCTATTGCAACAACTGCTAAAGAAGATGGAGATTATTATATATTAAATGGAAGAAAAACATTTATTACAGGAGCTCCAATATCAGATAATATTATAGTATTTGCTAAGACAGACATGAGTAAAGGAACAAAAGGAATTACTACATTTATAGTAGATAGTAAACAAGAAGGAGTATCTTTTGGTAAACCTGAAGAAAAGATGGGTATGATTGGATGTCCAACTAGTGATATTATTTTAGAAAATGTAAAAGTTCATAAGTCAGATATACTTGGAGAAATAAATAAAGGATTTATAACTGCAATGAAGACTTTGAGTGTTGGACGTTTAGGAGTTGCAGCGCAAGCACTAGGAATAGCTCAAGCTGCTGTAGATGAAGCGGTTAAATATGCAAAACAAAGAAAGCAATTTAATAGACCAATTGCTAAATTCCAAGCTATTCAATTTAAATTAGCTGACATGGAAACTAAATTAAATGCTGCAAAATTATTAGTATATAATGCTGCTTACAAAATGGATAAAGGAGAAAAAGCAGACAAAGAGGCTGCTATGGCAAAATACTTTGCGGCTGAATCTGCTATTCAAATAGTAAATGATGCATTACAAATACATGGTGGCTATGGCTACATAAAAGAGTATAAGGTAGAAAGATTATATAGAGATGTTAGAGTAATTGCTATATATGAAGGAACTTCTCAAGTTCAACAAATGGTAATAGCGTCAAATCTTTTAAAGTAAGGAGTGAACGAATTGAAAATAGTTGTATGTGTAAAACAAGTACCAGATACTAATGAAGTAAGAATAGACCCTGTAAAAGGAACCCTTATTCGTGAAGGTGTGCCTGCTATATTAAATCCAGATGATGCTAATGCTTTAGAGCAAGCATTAAGATTAAAGGATCAATATGAAAATGTAAAAGTTACAGTACTTACTATGGGAATACCATCTTCATCTTATATGTTAAGAGAATGTTTAGCAATGGGGGCAGATGAAGCTATATTAGTAACGGATAGAGCTTTTGCAGGAGCAGATACATGGGCTACATCTAATGCTTTAGCTTCAGCTTTAAGAAAGGTAGGAGATTATGACTTAATATTTGCTGGGAGACAAGCAATAGATGGCGATACAGCTCAAGTTGGACCTCAAATAGCAGAAAGACTTAATATCCCTCAAGTAACTTATGTTATGGGCTTTGATTATAATAAAGATAAAAATACACTAATTGTAGATAGACAATTAGAAGATGGATATGAAAGAGTTCAAATTAAATCTATGCCAGCTTTAATTACTGCCATTAATGAATTAAATGAGCCTCGTTATATGACTGTTGGAGGCATAGTAGATGCATATAAAAAAGATATTAAGATATTTACAATTAAAGATTTAGATGTTACTCCAGATGAAGTAGGTTTAAATGCTTCTCCAACTTCAGTATTTAGATCATTCGCACCAGATAAAAAACAACAAGGTGTTATGTTGAATGGAACACCTGAAGAAATGGTAGGAAAATTAGTAACAGAACTTCAATCTAAACATTATATTTAAGTTTTGGGAGGGTTATTATGGCTATTAATATAAACAAAGAAAAATGCAAAGCATGTGGTATATGTGAAAAGCAATGCCCATTTGATGCTATTCATGTAGTTAACGGATTAGCAGAAGTAAATGAAAAGTGTACAATATGTGGATCTTGTGTAGAAGCTTGTCCATTTGATGCAATAGAAAAAGAAGAAAAAAAAGCTGTAAAAAAAGATATAAGTGCATATAAAGGTGTATGGGTATATGCTGAACAAAGACAAGGAGAACTTACTCCAGTAGTAATAGAATTATTAGGAGAAGGTAAAAAATTAGCTGACGAAATAGGAACAGATTTATCTGCAATTTTATTAGGTGATAATGTAGGAGCGTTAGCGGAAGAACTAGTAAAATATGGAGCAAATAAAGTATATGTAGCAGATGATAAAAAATTAGAAAACTATACAACAGATGCTTATACAACAGTAATTTCAGATGCTATCAATGAATATAAACCGGAATCAGTTCTATTTGGAGCCACTCATATCGGAAGAGATTTAGCTCCTAGAATTGCAGCAAGAGTTGATACTGGACTTACAGCTGATTGTACAAAATTAGAAATAGATCCTGAAGCTAAAAACGTAAAACAAACTAGACCTGCATTCGGTGGAAACCTAATGGCAACTATAGTATGTAAAAACCATAGACCACAAATGTCTACAGTAAGACCTGGAGTTATGGAAAAGGCACAATTTAATGAAGATAATAAAGGTGAAATAATAAATTTAAAAGTAACCTTAAGTGAAGATGAGATAAGAACTAAAGTTTTAGAAATAATTAAATCTTCTAAAAAGCAAGTTTCTTTAGTTGATGCAGACTTTATAGTATCTGGTGGTAAAGGACTTGGAGATGCAGATGGATTTAAATTATTACAAGAATTAGCTGATTTATTAGGTGGAGTAGTAGGCAGTAGCCGTGCAGCTGTTGATATAGGATGGATAGATCATTCACATCAAGTTGGACAAACAGGAACTACAGTAAAACCAATAATCTATATTGCTTGTGGTATATCAGGAGCTATTCAACACGTAGCAGGTATGTCAAATTCAGATGTAATAATTGCTATAAATAAAGATGAAAATGCACCAATATTTGAAATAGCTGATTATGGAATAGTTGGTGATCTATATAAAGTAGTACCAATATTAATTGAAGAAATAAAAAAGATTAAAGAATCTAAAGCTGTATAATTCAAGTAATGAAATATATTACAAGGAATAAAACGAGAATCTTCTTATTTTGTTTCTTGTAATATATATTAGCTAACATAGTTAAAAAAATAACAAATATATTATATAAGAGGAATTAGTTACAATAATATATATGTTAAGGGGAGTGAATTTGTCAATGGATAATAAAGATAAGAAAAATGAAACAAAAACAAAAAAGTCTGGGGTTCCTATATATCTAGGGATTGCAAGTGTATGGTTTGGTGCCCATTGTGGTCCAGGAGTAGCATCAGGTAAACAGACTGCAGTTTTTTATAGTGAGTTTGGTAAATGGGCATTTATAACTCCTGTTATAGCAATGATATTAATGGGACTTTGCATTTACTGTTCTATAGAATATGCACGTATAACTAAGGTGAAAAATTTTAGGGAATTAACAGATAGTTTATTTCATCCATATGAGAAAATATTTTCAACATTTTTTGAAGTTACGTTTATAGCAACTGTTCTTATGGTAGTAGGAGGATGTATAGCTACGGGAGCAGAAGTATTAAAAGAATATATAGGTTTACCTATATTTATAGGAAGTATAATATTAGTTGTAATTACTATACTTTTATCTATGTATGGAGCTAATTTAGTACGTTCTTCATCAACTGTTATGACTATATTTATAATAGTTTGTTTAATAGCTATGGTGGTACTAGGCTTACTTTCCCCAAAGGGGAATTTTTCAAGTAATTGGAGCACTAAATCTTTTAGTGATACTTCACCTTGGAAGGCTATAGCTATGGCAGTTGTTTATACTGGTTTCCAATCAGCAGGAAATATTGCTAATGCAGTTTCTGTATCTCAAGGAATAGAAGGAAAAAAAGAGTCCAAAAAGGCAGCTATTTTAGGGGTAATATTAAATACATTACTTATTTTAGGCATCGTATTTTTATTATTTGCGTACCCTCAATCAGTAACTAAAACTTTACCAAACTATTTTGTAGCGGAGAAAGTAGGATCTTCTGTATTATTATTTTCTTATGTATTAATGGTTTTACTTGCGGTTATGAGTACTAATGTTTCTTTTGCTTTTTCTGTTGTATCCCGTTATGGAGAAAAGCTTCCTATGGAACCAGGAGTGAAAAGAGACTTTATTGTAACTACAGTTTTAATGATATTATGTGTAATAGTATCTGCATTAGGATTAGACACTATTGTAAGTAAGGGATATAAGTATTTAGGATATGCTTGTATATTTATAGTAGTTATACCAATAGTACTAGTTGGAAGTAAAAAAATTAAGAAATTAAGTTCAAATAAATAAGATCCTAAAAGGTAGATCTTTTTAGGGTTTACCTTTTATATTTATAATAGTTAGAATCTATAAATATAAAATTTTTATTAAGTACATTAATTATAATTTTGTTTTTTATAATATTTATGTAAATATTTAATAAGGGTAATTACGACATTTTTCTTTTGAAGTTTAAAAAAATTTATAAAAATTAATCTTTTTTTAATATACTATAATAATTGATTTAATAATAGTTTAACAATATTTTCGGTAAGGATAAGTTATTTAAAGGTTTGTGAAAAAATGAAAGAATAATAAAATAAATTAAGATATTAGTTAAATATTAAAATTTTAATATTTGTTAAAGAAGATAGTTCCAAGGAGTTTAACTATATTAATGATAAAAAAATTGTTGAAAAATTAAATTAATAATGTATGGGTATATAAATTTTAAATTTGAATATAAATGTATTGAATCAATAAATGTATATAATTTCTATAAAATGTAACGAATGATTGACAAATAACAAACAATATGATATTCTGGAATTGATCGAATATTATAAAAATTAGGGGGTATATTTCATGAAGATTTTAGCATATTGTGTAAGACCAGACGAAGTTAGTTCTTTTGAAAAATTCTCAAAAAAATATGGACATGATGTAAAGATGATACCACAATCTTTTGGACCAGAAGTAGCTCATCTAGCTGAAGGATATGATGCGGTTTCAATATTGGGAAATTGTAAGGCTAATAGAGAAGCTTTAGAAAAGATAAAATTTTATAATATAAAATACTTAGCAACTAGATCTGCAGGGGTAAATAATATAGATTTCGAAGCTGCTAAAGAATTTGGCATAAATGTAGCCAATGTTCCAGCTTATTCACCAAACTCAGTTTCTGAATTAACAATAGGTATTACATTATGTTTAACTAGAAAAATACCTTTTGCGTTAAAAAGAGTTGAATTAAATAATTTTGGATTAGCTGGACTTATAGGTACAGAATTAAGAAATGCAACTATAGGAGTTATTGGTACAGGAAGAATTGGATTTGAAGTAATTAAGGCATTCTCAGGTTTTGGGGCTAAGATGATAGGTTATGATATTATAGAAAATGAGAAAGCTAAGGAATATATAGAATATAAAACTTTAGATGAAGTATATAAAGAAGCAGATATAATAACTTTACACACTCCTTTAACAAAGGAAAACTATCATATGATAGGAAAAGAAAGTATAGAAAAGATGAAAGATGGAGTTTTAATAATAAATGCAGCTCGTGGGGCATTAATTGATGGAGATGCATTAATAGAAGGATTAAAATCAGGTAAAATTGGAGGAGCAGCATTAGATAGTTATGAGTATGAACAAGGTGTATTCCATAACAATAAAATGAATGAAATTATGAAAGATGATACATTAGCAAGACTTAAGAGCTTTTCTAATGTAGTAATAACACCTCATATGGGATTCTATACAGATGAAGCTGTATCTAATATGGTGGAAACTACTCTTATGAATCTACAACAATTTGAAAAAGAAGGAAAATGTAAGAATCAATTAGGTAAATAATCCTAGCAGATATGAGTAAAAAAGCTATTATAATATATTATTAATTGATTTATTAAAAAGTCCTATGCAAATGCATAGGACTTTTATATTAAATAATATTTAACATATATATAATTAATGTATAATATATCTATAAAATATTATAAAATACCAGAGGGGAAGGAAATATTATGAATTTTCAAGGTGTTTTTATAGGATTAATTACATTTTTAATTATAGGATTATTTCATCCTTTAGTTATAAAGGGGGAATATTATTTTAGTAAAAAAATCTGGCCTATTTTTTTTATAGCAGGAATCATATTTATTATTTGTGCATTATTTACTAAAAGTAACATGATTAGTAATGTTTTAGGGGTAACGGGATTTTCATGTTTATGGAGTATTTTTGAAATATTTGAGCAAGAAAAAAGAGTTCGAAAAGGATGGTTTCCTAGAAATCCTAAGAAAAAAATATTCATTAAACTTTAAATTATATGTAACTATATTTATACTTTTAATATTTATATATATATTATAATATATATATGAACTAAAATATTATTTTTAGTTTTATATAAAAAGATAAAGGAGATTGAAAATATGAAATCTAAAATAATTATAAGCAGACTATTAGTTTTTATGTTGGCTATTACTATGGTAATATCTATATCAACAAAAAAAGTTTATGCAGATGCCTATAAGGTAGTTACGGTAGGTGCAGATTTAAATAAACAACAAAAAGATGATATGCTTAAATATTTTAAAGTTACTAAAGATGAGGCTAATGTAATAGAAGTTACTAATTCTGAGGAAGAAAAATATTTAAATGGAGTAGCATCTAAAAAACAAATAGGAACTAAAGCTATATCATGTTCTTATGTAGAACCCACAGATAAGGGTGGATTAAACGTATCTACTCATAATATATATTGGGTTACAGAAAACATGATAAAAAATGCTTTAATTACTGCGGGAATAGAAAATGCCAACATAAAGGTATCAGCACCTTTTAATGTATCAGGTACAGCCGCTCTTACAGGTATATTAAAGGGATTTGAAAAAAGTAAGGGTGGAGAAAAAATTGATGAAAAAAAGAAAAAGGCAGCTAATGAAGAATTAGTAGTTACAGGTAAATTAGGTGAAAAGATTGGACAAGATGAAGCAGCAGGATTAATTAATGAAGTTAAAAAAGAAGTTATTAAAGATAAGCCTAAAACAGAAAAGGAAATAGAAAAAATAGTTGTTAATGTAACTAATAATTATGGTAAGAATTTAAGTGATGAAGATATTAAAAGCATAAGTAAACTAATGGATAAAATAAATGGACTAGATTTAGATTTCAAACAAATAAAAAGTCAGTTAAATGATGTGACTAAACAATTAAAAGGAAAATTAACTAGTGAAGAAGCGCAAGGCTTTTTCAGTAAACTATGGAAATCAATTAAAGAATTTTTCTCAAACTCTTCTAAAGATAGCAGTTTTAATACAATAGAACAAAATAATAAAAGTAACATAAATTTTTATAATAAAATAGAAAATTTATAAAAATTAATATGAAATTATTCTAAAAGGCTGTATTAAAATAATTATCACAAATTATTTTGATGCAGTCTTTTGTAATAAATTTGTAGGTTATGAATAAAATATAGTTATACTTTTATTACATATGGTAAATATAATTACTTAAATTCCATATTTTATTAATTCTATAACAATAAAATTAATATTTGTATTGCTAGAAATGAAAAATGTAATATAATTAAATTAAGAATGACTTTAAGTCAATATATACTTAGGAGGATTTAGTATGGTTTTAAAAACTAAGGCAAAGTCATCTGGTAGTAGTAAGATTAAGAAGGGTAGTAGATTTTTAGAAAAGAAATTATTAAAAGAAAAAAGATTATTTGACGCTGCCTACGAACTTTTTATATCTAAGGGTATAAATGATACTTCTATAGATGACATAGTAAAAAAAGCTGGGGTTGCTAAGGGTACATTTTATTTATATTTTAAAAACAAATATGATATTATAGACAGAATAATAATAAAGAAAAGTTTATCCATAATAAAGGAAGCTTTAGAATATACCATGTCTAAGGAAAAAGATGATTTTATAGAATCAGTTTTATGTTTTACAGATTATATAATAGAGTACTTAAAGGATAATAAGAGACTTCTTAGATTAATACATAAAAATCTTTCATGGGGAATATTCAGAAAAGCATTAACTAGTTCTACTCAAACGGTAGATATAGAAAATATTAGAACTGCATTTAATGAGGCATTAATTAAAGGTGATGTTGACGAAAAAGAATTTGAAAAAAGACTATTTATGATAATAGAACTTACAAGTACAGTTTGTTATAGCTCTATAATTTTAGGAGAACCATACTCTATAGGAGAAATGAAAGAATGCTTATTTGATGTAATAAGTAAAATACTCCAACCACTAGTTAAAAATAGTACATGTACGGTGGTATAACTTGGAGTAAATATATATTGTATAGTAATTTATTTTATGATATAATAAATTATAGTTATATTTAATAGAGATTTTAACTAGTAATCTTGGAGTATCATATCCCTTTTGTTTGGGAATAATATTCTTTAAAACTGGTTAAATCCCAAATAAAAGGAGGATCATTTAATAATGGAAGATAAGCAATTAGTATGTGAAGACTGTGGAAAAGAATTTGTATTTACAGTAGGAGAACAAGAATTCTACAAAGAAAAGGGTTTTGAAAATGAACCAAAGAGATGCCCTGAATGTAGAAAGGCTAGAAAACAACAAAGAAACAACAGAGGTTTCAGAAAATAATTAATAAGCAAGATTAAGCTGTTGGTAATATATCGACAGCTTTTTGTATTTTAAATAATAAAATAGCATAAAATTATACAACATATATATAGTTTAATAAACAATTGGAGGTACTGAGCATATGTCATTAACATTAGATTTAACTAATACAAAACCTTATTTTAATAAAGGAGAATTGGATTATGTAAAATCTGTAGTAGAACAATTGCATAATAATCTTCATGGAAAAACAGGTGCAGGAAATGATTTTTTGGGATGGATTGATCTTCCGGTAAATTATGATAAAGATGAGTTTAAAAGAATAAAAAATGCTGCTAAAAAAATAAGAGATAATTCAGATGTACTTATAGTTATAGGTATAGGAGGATCTTATTTAGGAGCTAGAGCAGCTATAGAAATGCTTTCACATACTTTTTATAACAATTTATCAAAGGATAAAAGAAAGTCTACGGAAGTGTATTTTGTAGGTAATAATATAAGTTCAACATATATGGCCGATTTATTAGAATTAGTAGATGGAAAGGATATATCTGTAAATGTTATATCAAAATCAGGAACTACAACAGAACCAGCTATTGCGTTCAGAATATTTAAGGAACTATTAGAAAAAAAATATGGAAAAGAAGGTGCAAAGGAAAGAATATTTGCAACTACAGATAAGGAAAAAGGAGCACTAAGAACTTTAGCTAATGAAGAAGGTTATGAAACTTTTGTAATACCAGATAGCGTAGGTGGAAGATTTTCAGTTCTAACACCTGTGGGATTATTACCTATAGCAGCATCAGGTGTTGATATAGATGAGGTTATGAAGGGTGCTGCAGACGCTAGAGAAGCCTATTCATCACCTGATTTAGAAAATAATGATGCTTATAAATATGCAGCAGTTAGAAATGCTTTATATAGAAAAGGAAAAACTACAGAAATGTTAGTTAATTTTGAGCCATGTTTACATTATTTTGGAGAATGGTGGAAGCAATTATACGGGGAAAGTGAAGGAAAAGATGGAAAAGGAATATTCCCAGCAGCAGCAGATTTTTCAACAGATTTGCATTCTATGGGACAATACATTCAAGATGGACTAAGAAATTTATTTGAAACATTTATAAATGTAGAGAAACCAAGAAAATCAATTATCTTACAAAAAGATAAAGATAATTTGGATGGACTGAATTTCTTAGCAGGGAAAGATATGGATTTTGTAAATAATCAAGCTTTAAGAGGAACTGTTTTAGCTCATCATGATGGGGGAGTTCCAGTTATGATTTTAAATGTACCAGAATTAACTGATTATTATTTTGGTCAATTAGTTTATTTCTTTGAAAAAGCTTGCGGATTAAGTGGATATTTATTAGGAGTAAACCCATTTAATCAGCCAGGAGTAGAAGCTTATAAGAAAAATATGTTTGCACTTTTAGGAAAACCTGGTTATGAAGATATGAAGTCTGAGTTAGAGGAAAGATTAAAATAATATATGAGAATATTAGTGGATGGAGATGGATGTCCAGCTAGAAGTATAATAGAAAAGGTTGCTATAAAATATAAGCTTTCATTAATTATATTTTGTGATATTAACCATATTCTAAAAAGTGATTATGCAATGATAAAATATGTAGATCATGGATTTCAAAGTGTAGATATGGTTATAGCTAATGAATGTAAGAAGGAAGATATAGTTATAACTCAGGATTATGGAGTAGCTGCTATGGTGCTTGGAAAAAAGGCTAGAGCTATAAGTCCTAAGGGCAAAGTATACAATGATAGTAATATAGAGCAAATGTTACTAGAAAGACATATAAATTCTAAACTCAGAAGAGCGGGATTAAAAACTTCTAAACATAAAAAAAGAAGCTTAGAAGATGATAAGAGATTAGAAGGAAATCTTATAAAAATTATAGAAGAACTGATGAATTAATCATCAGTTCTTCTATAATTATTTCATATCTTTAAATTCTAAATTGTCTTGAGGTCCTTCAGGAAATAATAATCCATTTACGGTTCTTTCTAGAATTGGATATCCTTTATAAGATTTACCATAAGTTATAGTGTCCTTTTTATATACATAGTCAGCATCATAATTACTAAATTTTTTTTCCATTTTAAGTACCTCCTTTAATATAAGTTTTCCCATGAAGTATAATATTATAAATAGAATAAAATTCTATGACAAATTATGGAATTATAGTATAATAGAAATGTAGTATAATTTAAGCAGGGGATGAGAGAATATGGAAGAATTAAATATTGTTTTTGATAAAGAGAGTCCTCAAGAAAAGGATAGTGTTATAAATATAATAGCTAATATGGAATGTGATAGAAAAATTGTTTATAAGTTTATAATAGGTAAGGATAGTATATGGAATACAGTAAGGCAATTTACCGACAGTAATATTTATAAGTGGCATCCTAAGGAAGATGGTAAATATATTATAATGGTACAAGCTAAATATAAGGGAGAAAGTAAACCTTTTAACGCTATAGCTAAATGTGATTATATAATAGGTGAAAATGATGAAAAGCTTATAAAAAATGTATATTTAAATAAAGATGATTTAAATTTAGGAGAAAAGTTAGAAGTAGTGGTAGAGAGTACTAAATTTCCTTTAATGTTTAGATATTGGATAAGAGAGGATTCTAATTGGAGTATGTTAAAAGATTACTGTACGGAGAATATTGTCTCTTTTACAGTAAAAAAATCTGGTATTCAAGAATTATTAGTAGAGTGCAAAAGTTTGAATTCTACTAGTGAGTATGATGATTTTGCTACAGCAGTATATAAAGTTAATTCTATAGATAATATAGAAATAGTAGATTTCAAATGTTTAACAAATGATATTATATGTAATGAAGAACTAATTTTTAATGTAGAGGCTGTATATTCAGAAGAAAGAAATATACTGTATAAGTTTATAAAGATAAATCCTCAAGGAGAATGTGAGTGTATACAAAATTATTCTAGTAAGAATATGGTGTGCTACAAAGAAAATAAAAGTGGTGAATATAAGTTACTTTGTTTGGTAAAAGATATTTATTCTCAAAATGAATTTGATGATAGAGCTGTTTTAAAATTTGTTGTTAAGCCTTACAAAGATGTAGTTATAAGAAAATTTACAGCAAATTTAAATTCGCCTCAAATGTGTGAAACACCTATAGAATTAAAAATAAACGCAGAAGGTGGACAAGAACTTTTATATAGATTTAAAATAGAAGGAAAGCATTCAGAAAATTCAGGATATACAAGAAGTTCAACATATTTATGGAACCCTATGTTAAAGGGAAAATATAAAATAGAGGCATCAGTTAAGGATGTATCAAGTGAGGAAGAGTATGAAGATATATCTTATATAGACTATAATATAGAAGAAAATTTTAATAAAGAACCTATAACAATAGAAAAAGTTATTTTGGATAAAGGAAATAATGTAGTAAAAGGACAAGAAGTAATAATTAGGGTTATGTCTGATGGCATGGATAATGCAAGATACAGTTTTATCGTAAGAAAAAATGGTATAGAAAAAGAGAGAATAGAATATGGAAGCTGTAATTGGACCAAGTTTTTCCCAGATGAAATTGGCGTTTATGAAATAGAAGTATTAGCAAAACATAGGTATTCTTCAAGGGAATATGATTCTCATTTTATAACTTATATTAATAGTTATAGTTATATACCTGCAAATATAGATTATGTTCTATATCCCATTAAGGAAAGCTATATAGTAGGAGATGAAATTTTAATAAAAGTTATTACTGAGAATTCTAAAGAAAATTTAGTGAAATATATTTTGAATATAAATAATCAAAGAGTAGAGGAAACGGATTTTATATCAGATAAAAGCTTTATGTATGTGACTAAATGTAGTGGAGTCTATAATATAGAAATCTTAGCTAAAAATAAAAATAGTGATAGGGATTTTGACTCAAAGAAAGAAATAAATATAAACGTAAGAGAAGCTATGCCTATAACCAATACAAAAATAAAAATAAATGATACAGATATAAAAATTAATGAAACTGTAACCTTTACAGTAGAAAGTGAAGGTGGTCAAGGAGTGTTGTATCAGTTTTATTTAATGAATAAAGATGAGTGGCAATTAGTGCAAGACTATAGTAGAAAAAATTATTATACATTTATGCCTTTTAATAAAGGGAAATATGAGATATTGGCTCTATCTAAAAGTACTTATTGTAAATGTGCTTATGAGGATTATGATATATTAAGATTTAAAGTATAAATAATCTATAAACTATACGATAAATATAATAATAGCTATTTTAAAATGGTGGTGAATTTATGAAGATAAATAATAATGAAGTTATGGCGCAACAAGTTTTACAGATGCAATTTATGGGACAAATACTAAAAGAGGCCTTCAAGAACTCTAACTCTTTTCAATTAGTTTTAGAAAGTTTATTAAAAGCTATGGAAGATAATGTAGGTAATAATCCTAATGAAGGTTTCTTAGGGTTTTTAGATTCAGATTTAAAAAATCTTGGTTATGGAGCAGGAGAAAAATTAGAAAAAGTCAAATTAGATATGAATAATATAAAGTCACAAATAAAGAGTGGAAATATGACCATAGAAAATGCTGTAGAAAAAGCTGCAAGAAAATATGGAATAGATAGAAATCTAATAAAAGCAGTTATAAAGCAAGAATCAGATTTTAATCCTAATTGTGTATCCCACGCAGGAGCGAAAGGTCTTATGCAACTTATGCCAGGTACTGCAAGAGAAGTTGGGGTTTCAGATCCTTTTGATATAGAACAAAATATAGATGGTGGAACTAAATATTTAAAAAATATGCTAAATATATATGGAAATACAAAATTAGCTTTAGCAGCATATAATGCAGGTCCTGGAACATTAAAGTGGAGAGGTGTAAAAAACGACTCCGATATAAGTAGATTACCTAGTGAAACAAGACATTATGTAAAAAATATAATGAAAAATTATGGAAAGTAAATAAAATACTGACAAATATACTTGAAAAGCATATAAAAACTGGGGAATTAGTAATCATAATTCATTTTCTAAAGTGTGTTATAGTGAATTTGATGATAATTTCCCAGTTTTAGATTGTTTATTTTTACTTACTTTACAAGTTACAATGTTTGTATAATAAGCTCTTATTATATATAATTTAAGTATTCAACTAATAAATCCATAGATTATTGTAAAAATAATAGTGTAGTGAATTTTAGGAGGAGTTTAATGGAGAGATTAGATAGGGTATTAGCTAATTTAGGTTATGGTACTAGAAAAGAAGTTAAATCTTTAATTAAAAAAGGAGAAGTTCAAGTAAATGGAAGCATAACCAAAGATAATGGTATGCAAGTAGATCCAGAAAAACAAGATATATTGGTTTTTGGTGAAAAGATAAATTATAGAAAATACATATATTTGATGATGAATAAACCTCAAGGAGTTATTTCTGCAACTTATGATAATTATGATGAAACTGTTATAGATTTGTTAGAGGAAGAACATATAGTGTTTAATCCTTTTCCCATAGGAAGATTAGATAAAGATACAGTAGGGTTGCTTTTAATAACTAATGATGGGGAGTTAAATCATAGATTAACTTCTCCTAAGTGGCATGTGGATAAAATATATTATGCTCAAATAGATGGTTTAGTAGATGAAAATGATATTAAAAAATTTAAAAAGGGAATTATATTAGATGATGGATATGAATGTTTTCCTGCAAAATTAGAAATAATTCAAGCAGAAAATGAAAGATCAGAAGTTAAAGTTACTATACATGAAGGTAAATTTCATCAAGTAAAAAGGATGTTTAAAAGTGTTGGTAAAAATGTTGTTTATCTTAAAAGGGAGGAATTTGGGCCACTTAAATTGGATAAAAACCTAGAAGAAGGAGAGTATAGGGAACTTACAGACAATGAAATAAAGTTATTAAAAGATATATAAGTTTTAAAAATTATATTAATATAATGAATATTAAGCCATCATTTAAAAAAAATTCATAATAAACATTTGCAAAAAGTATTGCAAATAGTTATTTGTTTTATTATAATTATATGTGCAAGGATAAGTAAAAAGAATAAATAGCCCCCTTTTTATTTATGATGAACAGCCTATACCCCAATAGGCTGTTTTGTTTTTTATTTAGTAATTTTATAGATTAATGTTTTAATACATGATAAGATTAAAGTAGAAAACAAAGAGAGATGTAAGGAGTTGAGTCATATGGAAGAATATAAATCTAAGTTACAAACTGAGGAGATGGACTCTTTATATGAAGCAGTGTTAAGTTTAAAGACAAAAGAAGAGTGTTATAGATTTTTTGAAGATATATGTACTATTAATGAAGTAAAGGCATTAGAACAAAGACTTCAAGTAGCAAAAATGCTTAGAAAAAAGAATACATACTTAGAAATAGCATCAGCTACAGGGGCAAGTACAGCTACAATTAGTAGGGTTAATAGATGTCTTAATTATGGTAGCGGAGGCTATAACATAATTTTAGATAGGTTAGAAGATAAATAAATATTTTAAATAGTTTAAGTTTAAGAGTGTTAGTGTGTTTCCTAACACTTTTAATTTTTCAATTATTTTTTAATGTTTAAGTTAATAGTATAATGTTATAATATTAAAAGATTAAGAGAGTAATAACTAAGGAGTTGGTTACATGGATTTAAAGAAGGAATTAAATAGAGAGCAATTTGAAGCGGTAACTACAGTTAAAGGTCCTTTGTTAATATTAGCAGGGGCAGGTTCAGGAAAAACAAGAGTTTTAACATATAGAATTGCTCATATGATAGAAGATTTAAATATATATCCTTCTAAAATATTAGCTATAACTTTTACTAATAAAGCAGCCTCTGAAATGAAAGAAAGAATTAAAAGATTAATTGGAGATTTAGTAGAAGGCATGTGGGTATCTACATTCCATTCTAGTTGTGTAAGAATATTAAGAAGAGAAATAGATAAATTAGGATATGATAAGAACTTTACTATATATGATACTTATGATCAAAAAACTTTAATAAAACAATGTATGGAAGAATTAAAGATTAGCGACAAGGATAAAGATGGAATAACTGATAGAGAAATAATAAATGTTATAAGTAGTCAAAAAGATAACATGATTTCCCCTAAAGAGTTTAAAAGAATATCTGAAGGAAATTATAGAAAAGAAAAGATTGCTAATGTATATGAGCTATATCAGAAGAAACTTAGGAATAGTAATGCTTTAGATTTTGATGATTTAATATATAAAACTGTAGAATTGTTTAAAAACAACCAAGATGTTTTAGAATTCTATAGAAGAAAGTTTCAATACATTATGGTAGATGAGTATCAAGACACAAATAAGGTTCAATATGAACTTGTAAGACTTTTAGCCGCTTCTCATAGAAATATTTGTGTTGTTGGAGATGATGATCAGTGTATATATGAATGGAGAGGTGCTGATATAAGCAACATATTAGATTTTGAAAAAGACTATAAAGAAGCTAAAATTATAAAATTAGAGCAAAACTATAGATCTAAAGCCAATATATTAAAGGCTGCTAATTCCGTAATTAAAAATAATTGTCAAAGAAAAAGTAAGGCTTTAAAAACACAGGCGGAAGATGGAAATAAAATTAAAACCTATAGAGCTTATTCTGATATGGATGAAGCAGTTTTTGTTGCAACCCAAATTAAAAATTTGATTAAAGAAAACATAAGTTACAAAGATTTTGCCATTTTATATAGAACTAATGCTCAATCTCGTATACTAGAGGATGTATTTATGAAAAGAGATATACCATATAGATTAATAGGTGGTTTAAAGTTCTATGACAGAAAAGAAATAAAAGATATAATGGCTTATTTAAAACTTATAAATAATCCTTTGGATGACATAAGTCTTAGAAGAATAATAAATGTACCTAAAAGAAGTATAGGAGATACTACAGTAGGTAAGGTACAAAATTTTGCAAATGAAATGGATGAATGTCTATATAGTGTATTACTGGATGCAGATCAAGTTTTAGATTTGTCGGCTAGAACTTTATCTTCTATAAGAAAATTCGTAAGTTTATTAAATAGTTTTATAAGAAAGAAAGATGAAGTACCTGTTTCAAATTTAATAAAAGAGGTTTTGGAGGAAACAGGATATTTGAAGGGGCTTAAAAACTCCAAGAATGCAGATGATATAAGTAGAGTAGAAAATTTACAAGAATTAGTTTCAGCAGCTATGGATTTTGAAAGAGAATCAGAGGATAAGTCATTAGGTGCATTTTTAGAAAAGGTAGCATTAGTTACAGATATTGATAATTATGATGAGAATTCTGATAGTGTAGCTTTAATGACTGTACATAGTGCGAAAGGATTAGAATTTCCAGTAGTATTTATGGTTGGTATGGAAAATGGTATTTTCCCAGGAAGTAAGTCTTTAAATGATCCTAAAGAAATGGAGGAATCAAGAAGATTATGTTATGTAGCTATAACTAGAGCAAAAGAGCAATTGTATATAACATCGGCCCAAATGAGAAAAGTTTTTGGTAGAACTGTATGTTATCCTATATCAGATTTTATAACTGAAATTTCTAAAGAACTAATAGAAGAAATGAATATGGCTATGAAAAGTAATAAAAATTCTATGATGACTAATAATTTTAATAATTATAAAAGTAGATTTTCAGGAAGTACAGCTCCTGTTAAAAACCAACCCAAAAATGATTTAGATAAATCTTTGGTTAAGGTAGGAACAAAAATTAAACATAAAGAATTTGGAGTGGGAACTATAATTACTACAGCTCAATCAGGAAATGATGTAAAATTAACTATAGCTTTTGATCGCATGGGAATAAAAAATTTAATGTTAAGTATGGCGCCTATTGAAATAGCATAGGAGGTAATAAGACTATGGAAGAAAATAAAGTTAAACAAATGGAAGAATTAATTAGTTTATTAAATAAATATTCTTATGAATATTATACTTTAGATAATCCTACTGTTTCAGATAAGGAATATGATTTAAAATATGATGAATTAGCAAAGCTTGAAAAAGAAACAGGAATAGTGTTGTCTTATTCACCAACACAAAGAGTTGGTGATATAGTTTTAAAGGAATTTAAAAAGTATACTCATAAAGGTAAATTGTGGAGCTTAGATAAAGCTAAAAGTATAGAAGAAATAATAGATTGGCATAACAGGAATATAAAAGCAGTAGATCAATATAATTTAGAACACGAGGATAAGTTACCACCCATTGAATATGTAGTAACGAAAAAATTTGATGGTCTTACTATAAATTGTACTTATAATGAAAAGGGTGTATTAATTAAAGGGGCAACCCGTGGAACTGGAGAAGTGGGGGAGGACATAACATCTCAAACTAAAACTATTAAATCTATACCGCTTAAAATAAATAACAATAGCGTGATAGAAGTTCATGGGGAAGCTATAATGACAAAGGAAGCCTTTGAAGAATATAATAATAATGCAGATGTTCCTCTGAAAAATTTAAGAAATGGAGCAGCAGGTGCTCTTAGGAACTTGAATGTAGTGGAAACTGCAAAAAGAAATTTATCAGCTTTTTTCTATGACGTAGGGTATAATGAGGGAAAAGAATTTAAAACTTATGTAGAAATGATGGAATTTATAAATGTTATGGGATTACCACAAGATAATTACATTAAAATATGTAATGGAATAAGTGATATAAAAAAAGAAATAGAATATATTGAAGATATAAGAGATGATTTAAACTATGAAATAGACGGTATAGTAATTGTAGTAAATGATATGAAAACTAGAGATATATTAGGATATACTGTAAAGTTTCCTAAGTGGGCTATAGCTTATAAATTTGAAGCAAAAGAAGTTACAACCAAACTTTTAGATGTAGAGTGGAATGTAGGTAGAAGTGGAAGAGTTACACCTACAGCCATACTAGAACCAGTAGAATTGGGTGGGGTCACAGTTAAAAGGGCTACATTAAATAATATGGATGATATAGAAAGAAAAAATGTAAGAATAGGATGTAACGTATTTGTAAGAAGGTCTAATGATGTTATTCCAGAAATTATGGGAGTAGTTGAAGACAGTTTAGAAGGTAGTAAGAGTATAAATCCTCCTGAAGTATGTCCTTATTGTTCTAGTAAGCTTATTCAAAATGGAGTTCATTACTACTGTGAGAATTCATTATCTTGTAAACCTCAAATGGTAAAAAGTATAGTTCATTTTGCTAGTAGAGAAGCTATGAATATTGCAGGATTTAGTGAAAAGACGGCTGAGCAACTTTTTGAAAAATTAGACATAAAGTCTATATCAGATTTATATAAAATAAAGAAAGATGAATTATTAAATCTAGAAAAGTTTGGTGAAAAAAAATCACAGAACTTAATTAATGCAATAAATAATAGTAAAAATTGTGATCTTGCATCTTTTATATATTCATTGGGTATTCCCAATGTAGGAAAAAAGACTTCTAATGATTTAGTTAAGAAATTTAAAACATTAGAAAGTATACAAAAATCTACATTGGAAGAGTTAATGGAAGTCCCAGATGTAGGAGAAATAGTAGCTAAAAGCATATTCGAATTTTTTAATGACGATAAAATAATAGAAAATATAAATGAACTCTTAAATTTAGGAGTAACCCCAATTTATGAAGAAATAAAGGTAGAAGAAAATACTTTCACTGGAAAAACTGTAGTGGTTACGGGAACTTTAAGTTCCTATAGTAGAACGGAAATAAAAGAAAAATTAACATCATTGGGTGCAAAAATATCAAGTAGTGTAAGTAAAAAAACCGATTATGTATTAGTAGGAGAAAATCCTGGTTCTAAATATAATAAGGCATTAGAGTTAGGTGTAAGAGTCATAAGTGAAGAGGAATTTAAAACTATGATGAGATAATATTAATTATATAAATATAGGTTTACAATAAATTAAAAAAAGTATATTATGTAATTGGTCTATAAACGTATATAATACTATAATGTATTAGTGGAGAGGATAATTATGAAAAAAACTATAAATGCATTAGGGTGGATTATGGTTGTTTTAACTACAGTAGTTTTAATATGTACATTGCTTACAATATATCAGTTTACCTATATAAAGTATTTTGATACCTACTATACACTTCAGTGGTGTATATTTTTTACAATGATAATTTGGTCCGCCAAAATGTTAGAGAGTAAGAGGGGTTTAAAAAATAAATTTTATTCTATTCTATGCATTCTTTTTGCAATTGCAAATATTTTTTTTATATATATGCAGGTATATTAAACTGGCAAGTTATTGCCAGTTTTTTTATTTTTGTATTTAATATAAAATACAATTGTTTTTAAAATAAATACAAAAAATTATTGACAATAGAAATAGAGGGTGTTATTATAGTTTTGTACTCAAAAAATAAACATGTGTACGCAAAATGTGGACACCAAAATCGGGGGGATAGTAATGAAAAAAATAGGACTTTTAGGCAGACTTATATTAGGAATCATATGTGGAATATTAATAGGTTTTATATCAAAGACATTGGAAATGTATCATGTAGTGAGAGTGCTAACTACGTTTACCGGATTATTTGGTGGATTTCTTAACTTTTGCATACCACTTATAATAGTTGGATTTGTAGCTCCAGGTATTGCAGAACTTGGTAAGGGTTCAGGAAAATTATTAGGAATTACTGTTATATTTGCTTATGTATCTACAATAATATCTGGAATTGCAGCATTTTTATTAGGAAAATCTATATTACCAAGTGTTATAAAAAATGCAGGAAGTATAGCTAAATCTAAAGTTTATTTAGAACCGCTTTTCAAAATAGAAATTCAACCTATAATGGGAGTAATGTCAGCCTTAGTTATTGCATTTATATTAGGAATTTGTATGCCTTATATAAAGGGTAAAAATTTATTTGAGATAACAAAAGATTTTAAAGATGTAGTAGAGATTATAATTAGAAACGTAATTATACCACTAGTACCTATTCATATAGCTGGTATATTTGCTAAATTAACAGCATCAGGAGAGATATTTCAAACTTTAAAAACTTTCTCAGCAGTATATTTAATTATAATACCTCTTCAAATTGTATATATTTTATTTCAATATTTAACATCTTATTTACTTACAAGAAAAAATCCGGTTAAATCAATAAAAAATATGATACCTGGATATATGATGGCTTTAGGAACTCAATCATCTGCAGCAGCTATACCAGTTAATCTTGAGTGTGCTAGAAAAAATAATTTATCTGATGATATAGTAGATTTTGTAATACCACTATGTGCTACTATACATTTAGCTGGTGATACAATAACATTAGTATTAGGAGCTATGGGAATAATGTTTATGTCAGGTCAAACTCCTACAGCAGCTATAATGATACCTTATATATTTATGCTAGGAGTAACAATGGTAGCAGCACCTGGAATACCGGGGGGAGGAGTTTATGCTACATTAGGACTACTAAAGGATATGCTTGCATTCAATCCAGCACAACAAGGATTAATGATAGCAATACATTTTGCGCAAGATAGTTTTGGAACAGCTACAAATGTCTGTGGTGATGGAGCTATTGCTATAATGATAGATAGGATATTTAAAAAGAAGGAAATATCACAAAAAACAGTTATAAAAAATGAAGAATTGGAAAATGCTATATAATATATGAAAGCTGCCTTTATTTTACAGGCAGCTTTCATTTTGGAATGTAAAAACATAATATTTGTGGTAAAATAAAAATGTTAGACTTAAAGAAAAATATGTTATTATTTTTAAATATATATGTATAAGGAAGTGAGGGATAAAATGTCAGTTTCAAAGAAAGATGTAGAATATGTAGCAGAACTTGCAAAACTAGAGTTTAATGAAGAACAAAAAGAAGAATTTGTAGATGATTTGAACAAAATATTAACTTATATGGAAAAGTTAGATGAGTTAGATACTAACGATGTAGATATAATAGTAAATCCATATTATATTGAAAATAAGTATAGAGAAGATGAAGTTCAAGAATCTATGAAATTAAATGATGTTATAGAAAATTCACCAGATCATTTAGAAGAATATATAATAGTTCCTAAAGTTATAGACTAATAAAATTTAATTTCTGAAAAAGGAGGAAAGAAAATGGATGTAACTAAGCTTACAGCACATGAACTTAAAGAACTTTTAAAAAATAAAGAAATAAAAGCAGAAGAAATTACAAAAGCTTTTTTAGATAGAATAAAGTCTGTAGATGATAAGTTAGGTGCATATTTATATGTAGCGGAAGAAGAGGCTTTAAATAAGGCAAAAGAAATAGATAAAAATTTAGAAAAGGGTGCAACTCTAAAAGGGTTAACAGGCATACCTGTAGGTGTAAAAGATAATATAAATGTTAAAGGAATGCAAAATACTTGTGCTTCAAAAATATTACAAGGTTATACATCTCCTTATGATGCTCATGTAACTCAAAGAATAAAAGAAGAAGAAGGTATAATAATTGGAAAGTTAAACATGGATGAATTTGCAATGGGATCTTCTACAGAAAACAGTGCATTGAAATTATCAAGAAATCCATGGGATATAAATAGGGTACCAGGTGGATCTTCAGGTGGTTCAGCAGTATCAGTTGCAGGTCTTGAATCTCCATTATCTATAGGAACAGATACAGGTGGTTCTGTAAGACAACCAGCTTCATTTTGTGGTGTAGTAGGTTTAAAACCTACTTATGGAAGAATATCAAGAAGTGGAGTAGTTGCTTTTGGTTCTACATTAGATCAAGTTGGACCTATGGGAAGAGATGTAGAAGATTGTGCTTTATTAACTAATTGTTTAGCAGGATTGGATCATAAAGATTTTACTACAGCAAATATAAAAGTTCCAGATTACTCAAAAAGTTTAACTAAAGATATAAAAGGTAAGAAAATAGGAATTCCAAGCGAATTCTTTAAAGAAGGATTAGATGAAAATGTAAGGTCTGCAGTAGAAGAAGCTATAAAGGTTTTGGAAGCTAATGGTGCAGAAGTAAAAGAATGCTCACTACCTTTAGCTGATTATGCTTTAGCTGCATATTACATAATATCTAGTGCTGAGGCTTCTTCAAATTTAGCTAGATTTGATGGAATAAGATATGGATATAGAGCAAAAGAATTTGCAGATTCTAATGATATATATTTAAAATCTAGAAGTCAAGGTTTTGGTGATGAAGTTAAGAGAAGAATAATGCTAGGAACTTATGTGTTATCAGCGGGATATTATGATGCTTACTATAAAAAGGCATTAAAAGTTAGAAATCTTATTAAAAATGATTTCCAAAGAGTATTTAAGGAATTCGATGCTATGGTTTGTCCAACTTCACCAACTACAGCATTTAAAATAAATGAAAAAAAAGATGATGTAATGGCTATGTATCTTTCAGATATATATACAGTACCAGTAAGTGTAGCAGGAGTGCCAGCTATATCTTTACCATGTGGTATGGTAGATGGACTTCCAGTGGGTCTTCAAATTATAGGAGATTATTTCAAGGAAGATGTCCTATTTAACTTAGCATATAGTTATGAACAATCAACAGATTGGCACAAAATGATAGCGGAAATTTAAAAATAACTAGAAATTAAAAGGAGTGAAAAGTGTAGATGGAGTTTGAAGCAGTTATTGGATTAGAAGTTCACTCAGAACTTTCTACTAAAACTAAGATATATTGTGGATGCAGTACGGAGTTTGGAGGACAGCCAAATACTCATGTTTGTCCAATATGCCTAGGATTGCCAGGAGCATTACCTCAATTAAATAAAAGAGTTGTGGATTATGGAATAAAAGCAGGATTAGCTTTAAATTGTTCTATAAACAAACTTTGTAGAATGGATAGAAAAAATTATTATTATCCAGATTGTCCAAAGAATTACCAAATTACTCAAGATGAGCTTCCACTATGTTATGATGGATATATAGAAATAGAATTAGAAAGTGGAGAAAAGAAAAGAATTGGTATTGAGAGGATACATATAGAAGAAGATGCAGGAAAGCTTCTTCATACTAATGCGGGAACTTTAGTAGATTATAACAGAGCAGGTGTTCCTTTAATAGAAGTAGTATCAAAACCAGATATAAGAACTCCAGAAGAAGCAACAAAATACTTAGAAAAATTAAAGAGTATTTTATCTTCTATAGAAGTATCTGATTGCAAAATGGAGCAAGGTTCTTTAAGATGTGATGGTAATATATCTGTAAGACCTAAAGGTTCAGAAGAATTTGGAGTAAGATCTGAAATAAAAAATATGAACTCATTTAAAGCTTTAGAAAAAGCTTTTGAATATGAATATAAAAGACATATAGAGGCAGTTCAAAATGGAGAAAAACTTGAACAAGAAACTAGAAGATGGGATGAAACCAATGGTGTTACTATATCTATGAGAAGTAAGGAACATGCAAATGATTATAGATATTTTCCAGAAGGAGATCTTGTTACTTTAAATATTTCTGATGAGTGGATAGAAGAAGTTAGAAGTACTATTCCAGAATTGCCACACGAAAAAGCTGAAAGATTTGTTCAAGAATTTGCTATACCAAAATATGATGCTAGTGTATTAACCTTAACTATGGATATGGCTAATTTCTATGAAAGAACAGCTATAGAAAGTGAAGATCCTAAGGCTGCATCTAACTGGTTAATGGGAGATATATCTAGACTTATGAATGAAAAAGCTATGGAAGTTACAGATTTAAAATTTACTCCTTCTCAGTTAGCAGAATTAATAAAGTTAATAAATAAAGGTACTATATCTAATAATATAGGTAAAAAAGTTATAACTGAAATGTTCAAAACAGGAAAAAGTCCTAGAGACATAGTGGAAGAAAAAGGATTGGTACAAAATAATGATGAAGGTGCTATACTTGAAGTTGTAAAAAAAGTAATCGAAGCTAATCCTAAATCCATAGAAGATTATAAAAATGGTAAGAAAAGAGCAGTAGGGTTCCTTATAGGACTTGTAATGAAAGAAACAAAAGGTAAAGCGAATCCACAAATAGTAAATAAATTAGTAAATGAAGAAGTAAGTAAATTATAATAAATAAAATTAAAAAGCTACTAATGTAGAATATACATTAGTAGTTTTTTATAATTAAAATATGATTAATAATATATTAAAGTTTTATAAAATTATGTTAGATTGGTTTATTTTTCGTTTGGAGGGTAATAATTTAAATATGTAAATTAGAAATTAAATTATTCTAATTAGGGGGGAAAATATGAAAAGAATTTTATGTATTTTTTTAATGTTTTTAATGGTTCTTTTTGGTGGATGCGTAGAAAAAAATAAAAAGGTTAATTCCTATAATAAGGATAGAAATTATTTAATATATAATATAGAAACTATACCTAAAGATTTAATTATGTTACATAATAAAAATGAAAGGGAAGAGGACTTATTAATATGTTTATTTGATGGATTAGTTACATTAGACAAGGAAAATAATATTGTACCTGAACTAGCAGAAAAGTGGGAAATAAGCGATGATGGCATAAGTTATAGATTTCATTTAAAAAATAATATATATTGGAGCAATGGTAAAAAAATAACCGCTAGTGATTTTGTTGAATTTTTTAAAGATATATTAATATATAGAAGAGATTATGATATTAAAAATAATGAATTAGATTGTATCTATGGTGCACGAGATTATAGGTATAAAGGTAATTTAGAAGGTTTAGCTATAAGAGAATTAGATAATGAAACTTTAGAAATAAGGTTAAATAGTAAATGTCCTTATTTTTTAAAATTATTAGCTAAACCACAGTATAAATTAAGAAAAATAGATATGAATATTAAGGATTATAAAAATCATTATAAAGATTTAATTTATACTGGAGCATTTATTATAGATAGTATGAGTGATGATAAAATAGTGCTTAAGAAAAACAACCAATATTGGGATAAGCAAAAGATAAAAAGTGACAAGATAGTATTAACAGCTATAAAGGGAAGTGAAAATTCTTTAGCTGCCTTGAAAACATCTCAAATAGATGCCTTTATTAATCCCCCTATTTCCGAGATAGAGAGTTTAACTTCTGAAAATTTAATAAAAAAGAGAGAGACATTACAAGGAGCTGCTATGATTTTTAATAAAAACCGTAATGATATAGATGAAGATTTAAGAGCATCTATAAGTTATTGTATAGATAGAGGTCATATATGTAAGGACATTTTGTGTGATACGGCTACACCAGCAAAAGCGTATATACCAAATTATATCTATAAAAATAATAATTTAAACTGTTTTTATGAAAATAAAAATATTAATAAAGCTAAAGAATATTTTAATAAGAGCAAATGGAATAAATCTGAAAATACTATAAAGGTAATATCGTTAAATAATTGTATGTTTAAAAATATTAGTGATGATTTGGTTCAAAATGTAAAGAAAAATTTAAATATAAATATAGATTTTCAAGGATATGATGATGAAGTAAAATTAAAAAATGCACTTAAAAATGGAGATTATGATTTAGCATTAATACCTTATAAAGGTTCATACAATGGAGAAATAGGGTTTTTACAAAATTGGAGAGGTGATTATAATAAAGAATATAATGATATTTTAGATTCTATAGATAAAGAAGAAAATGAATGGAAGAGACAACAACTAATAATTAAAGCACAAAATTTATTATTAAAAGATAATTACATAATACCTATTGCTTTTTTTGATATGGTATTATGTAAAAAAAGTAGGGTTAAAGATATATATATAAATAATTTTGATAATGTAATTATAAAAAATTCTTATAAAGCTCCTTTAAATTAGTTTACTATAATTTTTCGGGAGCTTTTTTAATTTTTTCTATATTTTTAGGTATAAAATAAGCACAGTGCGCATCACAGTTGTGAATACTTAAAAAGGAATCGATATAATTTAAAATACATCTCCCATCTTTATTATGTTTACATTTTTCAGAACAAGCTATAGTCATATACATTATTCCTCCTTATAAAAAAGTATTTTATTACCAATGCTTGTACTATACCAATAAATTTATTATATGTAAAAATAAAAATTTTATATATAATTTAATCCCATCTAATGATTGGCATTAGATGGGATTAAATTTTTGATATAATAAAAATTTAAAATAAGGTCTTTCATATAATTAGAGATTTTTTAAATATAATATTAAGAATAAAATAAGCATATTTTTATTGCTATCAAAAGAAACTCTACATTTAGTATATTTTTGTTTCTTTTTATTAAAGGTTACATATTTGCCGAATACGGGAGCTATTTCAATACTATCAGGAGATGGAACAGAAGCCATTCTAAAGCATTGTTCTTCAAGTAAATCTTCAGATTTCAATGAGTAGTTTTTATATCTTTCTGGACTGCTTAAACTTGGAGCTTCAGGCCAACTTAATATTATTCCACAATCAATTAACTGATTTTTATAATATTCAATTAATGTAGTTTTGTTCTTCTCATCTGCATTTTTATAATTAATAAGTAAAATTAATAAGTATAACATTAATTCAGCACAAGTAAATTTAATTTCTTTATCATCACTTTCTTTTAAGAAGATATTTAAATCATTATTATACAAATTTAAGAGATTTTCATATATACTATTTGCTTGTTGCTTAAATTTTAAAATACCTATGTTTTTATAAAGGAACATAAAGTTAAGGTAAGTTAAACAAGATATTTCTATATTATCACCTTTATATAAGTTATTTAATTCTTTATATTTTTCAAGCAAAAATTCAGATAAATCTAGTAAGAGCATTTTACTTTCTTCATTTTTAGAGTATTTATAAAATATGTTTAAGCCTAAGCATGTTCTAGAAATTTCATCTAATGAAAGAGTATAGAGTTCATTTTTAAATTCTAAGAACATATTAAGTATATCCAATGAGAAAGTTTCGTAGTTTGAACTGTACTCGTCATCATCCAATAAAGAAGTACCATAGTAAGCTGCCATTAATAAAGCTTGATTTCCATAATTGAATTTTTTATTTTTTTCTTTGAAATTTATTTTTCCTATTATAGAGTCAGATGTATCAGCTTTATCTACAAAAATACCTTCTTCATTTCTTAAGTAAGTTGCAAAGAATTCTAATTGTTTTTTACATAGTTTGCTGTATAATTTAGAATATGAATATAAATTTTTATTTTTATCTTTAAATTGTTTATAATATTCAATTAATTCTAATAGACTTAATGTCATTAAGCTATTACCTAATATATTTACTTCTTTTTTAAATTTATCTTCGTTCCACGTTAATTTATCATTAGAAGTGATTAATTTAGGATTTGCTTTTTTATATATACAAAGTAGTGGAAATTTAGATTGAAATTGATCAAAATTTGATTGATCTTTATTTTTTAATTTTAGTTCTTTAAAGGGAATACATATTCCACATTTTGAGTTAAGTACTATGTGATTTAAAGATTCTTTAGCTAAGAAATTTATTTGGGAATATATGTCTTCAGCTTTTAATGTATTTATTCTTAAAAAAGGACCTATATATTTCAAAAAAATACACCTACCATAAATTAATTCTTATATTATAATATGATATGTATGTAATAAATATTGATATTAAAACTAAATATTTTTTACTTAAAGGAAAGGGGTAAAATATATGAATAAAAAAGTTATAGTAGCCAGCAATAATTCACATAAGATAAGAGAGATAAAAGAAATATTAATAAAATATAATATGGAAGTTATGTCTATGAAGGAAGCTGGAATAGAGGTAGACATAGAAGAAAACGGAAAGACATTTATGGAGAATGCTTTTAAAAAAGCAGATACTATACATAAACTTATGCCGAAATGCATGATAATAGCAGACGATTCAGGTCTTATGGTAGATGCATTAGGCGGTGCTCCAGGAATATATTCTGCTAGATTTGCAGGAGAGCATGGTAACTATAAAAAAAATAATGAAAAATTATTAAGTCTTTTAAAAGATGAAAAAAATAAAAATGCAAAATTTGTTTCTGCAGTAGTTTTTATAATTAATGATGAAGAAATAATAAAGGTTCAAGGAGAAATAAATGGTGTTATTATAGATGAAGAAAAAGGGGAAAATGGATTTGGATATGATCCATTGTTTTATGTACCAAAATATAATAAAACATTTGCTCAAATGGAATCAGAATTAAAAAATGCAATAAGTCATAGAGCTAATGCATTAAGTAAATTACAAAGGGAAATAGAGAAGTATGTAGAAAAATAGGGGGAATTAGTTTTGAGAATAGGAGTGATAAGTGATACTCATAGATATATATATGATATAAATTTTCTATTAGAGGAACTTGGGAATGTAGATGTAATTATACATTTAGGTGATAATGTAGAGGATGTAAAAAGTATATACAAATATTATGATGGAAAAATAATAAATGTTAGAGGAAATTGTGATTTTAATTTAAGTGCTCCCTTAGAATTGGTAGAAGAAATAGAGGGAAAAAGATTTCTCATAACTCATGGACACAAGTATAATGTTAAATATAGTTTAGCAAATCTAAGATATAAGGCTTTAGAAGTTGAAGCAGATGTAGTTTTGTTTGGTCATACCCATGTATCACAGATAGAATTTATGGATAATATATGGTTTATAAATCCTGGAAGTGTTTCTTTACCACGAGATGGTGGGAAAAGTATAGGAATTATAACTATAGAAAATGGCCAAATTAAGCCAATTATCAAAAGAATAAAATAAAAATTATAAAAAAATAAAAAAAAATTAAAAAAAGTATTGACGAATATGAATATATCGTGTAGAATAGTTTATGTCGTTGAGAGTTGCAAGAAACAAGTTCTTCCAAGCAACTCAAACAAATGACCTTTCGGGGTGTGGCGCAGATGGGAGCGCGCGTGGTTTGGGACCATGAGGTCGCAGGTTCAAGCCCTGTCACCCCGACCACTTGCGGGTGTAACTCAATGGTAGAGTGCTAGCCTTCCAAGCTAGTTACGAGGGTTCGATTCCCTTCACCCGCTCCAATATATGCGTCTTTAGCTCAGCTGGATAGAGCAACGGCCTTCTAAGCCGTGTGCCAGGGGTTCGACTCCCTTAAGACGCACCAAAATTTGCGGTGGGTATAGTTCAGTTGGTAGAGCGCCAGATTGTGGTTCTGGTTGTCAAGGGTTCGAATCCCTTTACTCACCCCATGTTGGGATGTCGCCAAGCGGTAAGGCATAGCACTTTGACTGCTACATGCGTAGGTTCGAATCCTGCCATCCCAGCCATATATGATCTACTAGCTCAGTCGGTAGAGCACATGACTTTTAATCATGGTGTCCGGGGTTCGATTCCCCGGTAGATCACCAATTTAATTATGCAGATGTGGCGGAATTGGCAGACGCACTAGACTTAGGATCTAGCGCCTTTGGCATGGGGGTTCGACTCCCTTCATCTGCACCATATTTTTTTTTATTATGCGGGAGTGGCTCAGTGGTAGAGCGTCACCTTGCCAAGGTGAACGTCGCGAGTTCGAATCTCGTCTTCCGCTCCAATTAATTACATGCGGGTGTAACTCAATGGTAGAGTGCTAGCCTTCCAAGCTAGTTACGAGGGTTCGATTCCCTTCACCCGCTCCATTTTTATGTTTAAAATTAATTTAGCACCTATAGCTCAGCTGGATAGAGTTACGGACTTCGAATCCGGAGGTGGCAGGTTCGAATCCTGCTAGGTGCACCATAGTTTTTTAAAGTGTTTCGTACAGGGTTAATAGAAAAGAAGAGGTCTTATAGAATATTATTCTATAAGACCTCTTTTTTATTATAGAGGAGAAGAGTATTTTTGAACGAGTTTTAACATTATTAGTACAAGTTCTATAAAAAAGTATTATAATACTACACTATAATCATAAATTTTTAAAATAACTTCTACTGTTTAGGTGTGTTAAAATAAAAATAAAGCATTTAATTATTAATTATGGAGGGTAAGTATATGGGGGATTATAGAAAACTTTGGACAGATTTAGGAGTTAATTTAGAAAAGCATGATCAATTATGCGCAGTGTTACCAGAACTTTATGGTGCTACATATTTAAATCAAGAAAATAGACCTGAGGGAATGAATTACTTTAATTTTGTAGTTTCAGAAGTGCATGGACTTAGAA
>NZ_LN849007.1:276988-2380284 GCF_001243045.1 Clostridium niameyense
TGGTAGAGCGCCAGATTGTGGTTCTGGTTGTCAAGGGTTCGAATCCCTTTACTCACCCCATGTTGGGATGTCGCCAAGCGGTAAGGCATAGCACTTTGACTGCTACATGCGTAGGTTCGAATCCTGCCATCCCAGCCATATATGATCTACTAGCTCAGTCGGTAGAGCACATGACTTTTAATCATGGTGTCCGGGGTTCGATTCCCCGGTAGATCACCAATTTAATTATGCAGGTGTGGCGGAATTGGCAGACGCACTAGACTTAGGATCTAGCGCCTTTGGCATGGGGGTTCGACTCCCTTCACCTGCACCATTTTAAAAAGAATAAATTATGCGGGAGTGGCTCAGTGGTAGAGCGTCACCTTGCCAAGGTGAACGTCGCGAGTTCGAATCTCGTCTTCCGCTCCAATTAATTACATGCGGGTGTAACTCAATGGTAGAGTGCTAGCCTTCCAAGCTAGTTACGAGGGTTCGATTCCCTTCACCCGCTCCATTTTTATGTTTAAAATTAATTTAGCACCTATAGCTCAGCTGGATAGAGTTACGGACTTCGAATCCGGAGGTGGCAGGTTCGAATCCTGCTAGGTGCACCATAGTTTTTTAAAGTGTTTCGTACAGGGTTAATAGAAAAGAAGAGGTCTTATAGAATATTATTCTATAAGACCTCTTTTTTATTATAGAGGAGAAGAGTATTTTTGAACGAGTTTTAACATTATTAGTACAAGTTCTATAAAAAAGTATTATAATACTACACTATAATCATAAATTTTTAAAATAACTTCTACTGTTTAGGTGTGTTAAAATAAAAATAAAGCATTTAATTATTAATTATGGAGGGTAAGTATATGGGGGATTATAGAAAACTTTGGACAGATTTAGGAGTTAATTTAGAAAAGCATGATCAATTATGCGCAGTGTTACCAGAACTTTATGGTGCTACATATTTAAATCAAGAAAATAGACCTGAGGGAATGAATTACTTTAATTTTGTAGTTTCAGAAGTGCATGGACTTAGAATTCAAGAATTAGATGAAAAAAGAAAAAAAGGTGAAAAAGTTATAGGTACATTTTGTGTATTTGTACCAGAAGAAGTTATATTAGCAGCTAAAGCTACAAGTGTTGGATTATGTGCAGGTTCACAATTTTGGATAGAGGATGGAGAAAAGGTTTTACCTAGAAATCTTTGTCCTTTAATAAAAGCATTTATGGGAGCTAAAATAGGTGGTACCTGTCCTTATTTTCAATCTTGTGATATGGTTGTAGGAGAAACTACTTGTGATGGTAAGAAAAAGGCTTGGGAAGTATTAGAAAAGTATATACCAGTACATATAATGGATCTTCCTCAAATGAAGAGAGACAGAGATTATAAGAGATGGGAAGAAGAGATAAAAAATTTAGTAAGAAAAATTGAGGAATTAACTGGAAATAAAATAACAGTTGAATCTTTAAAAGAAGGTATAAAAATTACTAATGGAAAAAGAAAGGCGTTAAAAAGATTATATGATTTAAGAAAAAATAAACCATCACCAATAAGTGGATTAGATTGTCTTTTAATAACTCAAATAGCTTTCTATGATGATTCAAAGAGATTTACTGAAAAGGTAAACGAATTATGCGATGAGTTAGAAGAAAGAGTTAAAACTTCAAAAAAAAGTGAGAAAAAGAGAATATTAATTACAGGAACACCAATGGCATTACCTAACTGGAAGTTACATTCAATAATAGAAAGTTTAAATGCTGAAATAGTAGTTGAAGAAACATGTACAGGCACTAGATATTTTGAAAATGAAGTATCAGATAAGGGAGGTACTTTAGAAGAGTTAATTCACAATATGGGTGCAAGATATTTAAATATTAATTGTGCATGCTTTACGCCAAATACAGAGAGAATAGATGATGTTATAGAGTATGCAAAGGAATACGATGTAGATGGTGTTATTGATACAAACTTATCTTTCTGTCACACATATGCTTTAGAACATAGAGATGTAGAGAGAAGATTAAAAGAAAAAAATATTCCAGTAATGCATATTGAAACTGATTATTCAACAGAAGATTCAGGACAAATAAAAACTAGAGTTGAAGCATTCCTTGAAATGATATAAATATATTAATTTTAGTCCTCATTCTTAAGAGTGGGGACTAAATTTTAATGGATTTTAAATATAAAAAGGAGTATTCTTATGGAAGAAATAAAATATTATGTATTATTTCCTTCACATACAGAAGGAATGAAGTTAAATAATTTATTAAAAAGAGATAATATAAAACACACTATTGTTCCTACACCAAGAGAATTATCGAAGTCTTGTGGTATATGCATAATGTACAATAAGGAAGATGAAAAAAGAATAATGGAAATAGTAGAAAATAATAATGTAAAAAATTTAGGTTTTCAATCTTTAGCTAAAAAAGTCAGAAAAAATTATTATATATAGTAAGAGGTGGGAGTGTATGTTTTATATTGGTATAGATATAGGTTCTACAGCTAGTAAAGTATGTGTGTTTGAAGATAATATATTAAAGGAAATCTTTGTAGCACCTACCGGTTGGAGTAGTGTAAAAACAGCACAAGATATAGCAAAAAAATTGGGTAACTTAGGAATAAGTAAAGATGAAAGTAAAATAGTTGCAACTGGGTATGGTAGAGTTTCAGTACCTTATGCTGATAAAACCATAACAGAAATAACCTGCCACGGAAAAGGTGCATATTATTTATTTCACGAGGATTGTACTGTAATAGATATAGGTGGACAAGATACTAAAGTTATTACAGTAGAAGAGGGTAATATAACTAATTTTAGTATGAATGATAAATGTGCTGCAGGTACTGGTAGATTTTTAGAACTTATGGCAAACACACTGGGGCTTAATATTGATGATATGTGTGCTTTAGCTCAAAAGGGTGGAGGAGTTAATATAACCTCTATGTGCACAGTATTTGCAGAGTCTGAAGTTATAAGTTTAATAGGTAGTGGAAAAAATAGAGAGGATATAGCTTTTGGAGTATTGGAATCTATAACAACAAAAGTAAAATCTTTATGTCAAAAACATTCAGAGGGGAAAAATTATTTTTTAACTGGTGGATTGAGTGATAATAAATACATAGTAGAAAAGTTATCTGAAAAACTACAATCACAAGTAAAATCCAATGACCTTGGAAGATATGCAGGTGCAATAGGTGCTGCTCTAATGGCAAAAAATTTAAAATAAGTATTGACCATAAATATATTCTATGATATTATTCTTATTAAGAAAAAAATACCTTTAATTCTGGTCCAGAGAGGCTGGGAAGGAAAATAGATAACTTAGTAATAGTATGACTATATTTATCATAGCTATAGTTATATTACATAGAGTATAATTCTGCCTTCCCTTAAAGGGAAGGCATTTTTTATACCTTTAAATTTAATCCAGTGAGATTAAAAAGGAGGAATATAAATGTTAAAAGGAAGACATTTATTAGACCCAATGGATTTTACACTAGAGGAGTTAGAAGAAATATTTTCTTTAGCACAGGATATAGCTAAAGAACCAGAAAAATTTGCTCACTTATGTGATGGTAAGATTTTAGCAACATTGTTTTATGAACCAAGCACAAGGACAAGATTTAGTTTTGAAGCAGCTATGCTTAGATTAGGTGGAAGAGTTATAGGATTTTCAGAACCTAATTCAAGTTCTGTAGCTAAAGGTGAAAGTGTAGCAGATACTATAAGAACAATAGGTTGTTATGCAGATATAGCAGCCATGAGACATCCCAAAGAAGGAGCTCCTAGAATAGCTTCAATGTATTCACCAATACCAGTTATAAATGCTGGAGATGGAAGTCATCAACATCCAACTCAAACTTTAACAGATCTTTTAACCATTAAATCCCTTAAAGGTAACCTGTCTAATTTAACTATAGGTTGTTGTGGAGATTTAAAATTTGGTAGAACTGTACATTCATTAGTAAAAGCCTTATCAAGGTATGAAAATAATAAATTCATATTTATGTCTCCAAGTGAACTAAAAATTACAGATTATATCAGAAAAGAAATATTAGAAAAAAATAATATAGAGTTTAAAGAACTGTCAAACATGGAAGAAGCAATGAAAGAAATAGATATACTTTATATGACTAGAGTTCAAAGAGAGAGATTTTTTAATGAAGATGATTATATAAGATTAAAAGATAGTTATATATTAGATGAAGAAAAAATGAAATATGCAAAGAATGATATGATAGTGCTTCATCCCTTACCAAGAGTAAATGAGATTGCCTATGATATAGATAATGATCCAAGAGGATGTTACTTTAAACAGGCCAAGTATGGTATGTATGTAAGAATGGCATTAATGGCTAAATTATTGGGGGTGAAATAATGTTAACTATAAATAGTATAAGAAATGGAATAGTAATAGATCATATACAAGCTGGACATGGAATGAAAATATTTAATTACTTAGGATTAAATAATGTAGATTACAGAGTTGCTCTTATAATGAATGCAGAAAGCGAAAAACTAGGTAAAAAGGATATAATAAAAATTGAAAATACTATGAATATAGATTACACGATTTTAGGATTTATAGATCCTACAATTACTATAGATATTATAAAAGATGAAAAAATAATGGAAAAAATAAAATTGAAATTACCAGACACAATACAAAATGTAATAAAATGCAAGAATCCTAGATGTGTAACTTCTACAGAAAAATATATACCTCATGAATTTTATCTAGTAAATAGAGAAAATGGAGAATATAGATGCAGATATTGTGATGAGATATATTCCGGAGGAGAATTAACTAGATAGTTTTAGGGGTGATTAAATGGAAGATTTATTAATAAAAAATGTTAAGGTTATAGATTGGAGTCAAAATTTTACTGGGGATGTTTATATAAAAGATGGAAAGATAGAAGAAATAGGAAAGAACCTAAATAAAAATTGTTTCATAATAGAAGGAAGAGGACGAACTCTTCTTCCTTCTTTTATAGATATGCATGCTCATTTTAGAGATCCAGGATTTACTTATAAAGAGGATATAGAGACCGGAAGTAGAGCTGCTGCAAGAGGCGGATATACTATGGTAAACTTAATGGCAAATACAAATCCAATTTGCAGTTCTATTAAGGAATTAAATTATGTGTTAAATAAATCCAAAGATTTAGATATTATAGACATTCATCAAACAGCATCTATTACAAAAAATTTCAATGGTGAGGATATTGATCATCTAGATACTTTAGATAATATAAAAGTAATATCAGAAGATGGTAGAGATGTAATGGATAGTAGTGTACTTATGAGTGCCATGTTTAAAGCAAAAGAAAAAAATATTATAGTAATGTGTCACTCGGAAAATCATGATGTATCAAATATAGATAGCAGATTATCAGAAAATTTGATGACCTGGAGGAATATAACTTTAAGTCAATTTACTGGTTGCAAGGTTCATATTGCTCATGTAAGTACTAAAGAATCCATGAAATATATAATGGATTTTAAGGATAAAGGAATAAAAGTAACCTGTGAAGTAACTCCTCATCATATAGCAATGACGGAGGATGTTCAGTATAAAGTTAATCCACCTCTTAGAAAAAAAGAAGATGTAGAATTTTTGATAAAGTCTATAAAAGATGGATTTGTAGATTGCATAGCTACAGATCATGCACCTCATACGTCAGAAGATAAGATAAAAGGAAGTCCAGGTATATCAGGAATAGAAACGGCTTTTTCTGTATGTTATACAACCTTAGTTAGAGAAAATAATATAAGCTTAAATAAATTGTCACAATTAATGTCTAAGAACCCCGCTGATTTATTGGGGGTAAATAAAGGAGAAATAAAAATAGGTACAGAAGCGGATTTAGTATTAGTAGATACTGAAGAAAAATATTATATAAATGTAGAAGAATTTTGCTCTAAGGGAAAAAATACACCATTAGATGGTGAAATAGTTTATGGAAAAGTAAAAGTTACAATTAGAAGTGGAAAAGTTATTTATAAGGATATTGATATGTAAGAAGGGACTGATTTAGTGATTATAGATAAATTATATGAAGCGGTAGAAGAAAAGGGAAATGTTTGTGTGGGGTTAGATACGGATTTAAGCTATATACCTAAAAGCTTTTTAAAAGGATGTAATTCAAATGAAGAAGCTTTATTTAAGTTTAATCAAAGAATAATAGATGCAACTTTCGATGTATCAGCTTGTTATAAGGTTCAAATAGCTTATTATGAAGCCTTGGGGATAAAAGGATTAGTTGCGTATAGAAATACGTTAGAATATATAAGAAAAAAAGGAGCTTTAGCTATAGCAGATATAAAAAGAGGAGATATATCAAATACTGCTAAAATGTATGCTAAAGCTCACTTTACAGGGGATTTTGAAAGTGATTTTATAACACTAAATCCATATATGGGTATGGATACATTAAATCCTTATGAGGATTATATAAAGAATAAAGAAAAAGGAGTATTTATTCTTTTAAGGACTTCTAATGAGGGGAGGTCAGATATTCAATATTTACCCTTAAAAAGTGATAAAAAAGTTTATGATATAGTAGGAGAAAAGTTAGAACAAGTGGGTAATAAATACGTAGGCAAATGTGGATATAGCTCTATAGGGGCAGTAGTAGGTTGTACTTGTGAAGATGGAGATATGATAAGTAAATTAAAAAACACATTTTTATTAATACCAGGTTATGGTGCTCAAGGTGGAGATAGTGCTACGGCTAAATCTTATTTAAAAAATGGGAATGGAGGAGTAGTTAATTCTTCTAGAGGAATATTGCTTGCCTATAAAAAATATGATGAGAACGGGAGAAATTTTGAGGAGTATTCTAGAAAAGAAGTTATAAATATGAGAGATAACCTTAGAGCATAAACTATTTCTAGGAGGGGTTTAAAATAGGAGCTAAATATTTAAATGGAATAGTTATTTCAAATAAAGAAATATCAAAAGATATATTTAAAATTATAATTGAAGGAAATTTTAAAGGTAAGCCAGGACAGTTTTATATGTTAAGAGCTTGGGAGGATGAACCTTTGTTAGGAAGACCCATAAGTGTACACGGAATAAATGAGAATAATATAGAGTTTTTATATAGGACCCAGGGAAGAGGCACTAAAATTTTAAGTAAGTTAGAAAGTGGTAATAATATAGATCTTATGGGACCTTTAGGAAATGGATTTGATGTAGATAATATTAAGGGTAATGTAGCTATAGTATGCGGAGGAATAGGTATAGCACCTATGAAATATGTGGCAGAGAGTTTGAAGAATTGTAATGTGGATTTTTATGCAGGGTTTAAAGAAGAAGTTTATTTATTAGATTCCATAAAATCTAACGTATCAAATCTAATAGTAACTACCAATAGTGGAAAGTTAGGTTATAAGGGGTATATAACAGATAAATTAAAACCGGAAAATTATGATGTAGTTTTATGTTGTGGTCCAGAAATTATGATGGAAAAGGTTATAAAAATGTGTAGGAATGAAAATATACCCTCCTATATTTCCATGGAAAAGAAAATGGCATGTGGGGTAGGAGCATGTCTTGTATGTACCTGTAAAACTAAATTGGGAAATAAAAGAACTTGTAAGGATGGACCGGTTTTTAAGGGAGAAGATATTATTTTAAGGAGAGACATATAATGTTATCAGTTAATTTATGTGGTTTAGATTTAAAAAATCCTATAATAGCAGCTTCAGGAACTTTTGGATTTGGCCAAGAGTATAATGAGTTTTATGATATATCAGAATTAGGGGCAATTTGTACAAAAGGTCTTACTTTAAATTCTAAAGAAGGAAATGATGGTATAAGAATACATGAAACATCATCAGGAATAATGAATAGTGTAGGACTTCAAAATCCAGGAGTTGATAAATTTATAAAAGAAGAACTTCCTAATATGGAAAAGATGGATACAACTATAATAGCTAATGTGGGGGGAAGTTCTATAGATGAATACATAAAAGCTATTAATAAATTAAATAACACAAATGTTGATATGATCGAGCTAAATATATCCTGTCCTAATGTTAAAGAGGGTGGAATGGCTTTTGGAATAAAATCTGATGTAGCTTATGAGGTAGTAAAAAGGGCCAAGGAAGTATGTGATAAACCTCTTATAGTTAAGTTATCTCCTAATGCGGAAAATATAATTGATATGGCTTATAAATGTGAAATGGCAGGAGCAGATGCCATTTCTTTAGTAAATACATTTAAGGCAATGGCTATAGATATAAAGACACAAAAGTCAGTATTTAAAAATATAACTGCAGGACTTTCGGGACCATGTATAAAACCTATAGCCTTAAGAATGGTGTATGAGGTATGTAAAAACGTAAAAGTACCTGTTATAGGTATAGGGGGAATAACATCATATAAAGATGTATTAGAATTTATAATGGTAGGGGCTACAGCTGTACAAATAGGAACTGGTAATTTTATAATGCCAACTATAGGAATAGAAGTTATAAATGATCTAAAAAATTATATGTATAAAGAGAATATAAAAGATTTAAATGAAATCAGAGGAATAGTTAAATAAATCATTAATGCGAAAAAGGTGGGGTTATTATGAATAATATAAATGTTTTAGATATGTTAAAAGAGGTTGGAGCTCTTATGGATGGACATTTCTTATTATCTTCAGGAAAACATAGTAATAGGTATTGTCAATGTGCAAGACTTCTTCAATATCCTGATAAATCAGAAAAAGTTATTAGTGTAATAAAAGATAAATTACATGAGGTTGATTTTGATATAATAGTAGGACCAGCTATGGGAGGCGTTATAGTGTCTTATGAATTAGCAAGACAAACTCACAAACCAGGTATATTTGCAGAAAGAAAAGAAGGAAATATGTGCATAAGACGCGGATTTGAAATAAAAAAAGGAGATAAAGTAATAATATCGGAAGATGTAGTAACCACGGGCAAATCTTTTATGGAAGTAGCTAAAATAATAGAAGATATAGGAGCAGAAATAGTGGGTGTAGCTTGTATAGTAGATAGAAGAGCAGATGATATTAAATTAAAATATCCTTTGTATAGTGCTTGTAAGTTAAAAGTAGAAACTTTTGATGAAAAAGATTGTTCTTTGTGTAAAAAGGGTATAGCTTTTGTTAAACCAGGTAGTAGAAGTAGTAGATAAAATTTAGGAATAAATAACTTATGATTATGGATTGATAAATTATTGTTACCATAGTTATAAGTTATTTTTAATATAATGATAAATTTTTAAATATATAGTAAATAAAAATTAAAAATTAATTAAATATTTATATAAATAGTTATTAATTTTTATTATTTTGAGTTATAATAAATGTGAATAACTATTATAATATTTAATATTTTATTATAAGCTATATGTTAATATACACTTTAGGAGGAATTATTGTGGCAAAACCAAGTATATTTAGCAAGGACTATGAAAGAAAAATGAAAAAGAGAAAAAGAAGAAAATTTATAGGCATTATTGCTATAGTTTTATTAGGGATATTTTTAATGTTTAATAGTACTAATTTATCTAATAAACTAAAGGCTAAGCTTAATGAAATAAAAAATGAAACTAAGGCTGAGGAAAAGATGCAAGCAGAGGAAAAAAATAAACAAGCCTCTAAGGAAAAACCTAAAAAAGATGCCACAGTAAAGAAAGAAGAAGCACCAATACAAGACAAAAATGTAGAAGTAGAATTGGAAAGTGGAGTTAAGATTAAAATTATATACACTGAAGACGATAAGAAAAATAAAGTAATAAAGAATGTAGATGTTAATAATAATAAATTAACATATGATATTAATTCAAATAAAAGTGCTCTAACTGTATGTAATACTAATACACAAAATATGTTTGTAGTAGATGTTAATGGAAATAAACAAGATATAACAAATAAACAATATGTATCAACTACAGGGCAAAATTTTGCTAAAGATGCAATATTAAGCTCTAACCAAGGATACATCTGGAGTATTGATCCTAAATTTATAGATAATAATAATATAGCGTATATTTCTCAATTGCCATGGTTTAATAAAACAACAAAGTATATATGGATATATAATATGGAAAATAAAAATCATATATATGTTGAAAGTGGGTCTGGAGAAAATATTAAATTTGATAAACTTACAGATAAAGGGCTTACAGTAATAGTAGATGGAAAAACAATATATTTAAAACCTGATGGGAGCATAACTCAATAATTAATATAAAAATTTATGTCCACACCTAAGTAATTAATAAAATTTTGGTGTGGATATGTTTATTTTAAGGAGGAAAAAATGGAAATAGGATTATCTTCAGCTTGTTTTTATCCTACTGGCGTAGAAGAAAGTATAGGGTTAATGAAAAATATAGGTTTTAATACTGGAGAAGTATTTTTAAATACATATAGTGAATATGAGAGGGAATTTATAAATAAACTTGTAGAAGAAAAAAACAAGAATAATTTCTTTATAAATTCAGTACATGCTTTTTCTGGAGTGTTTGAACCTTATTTATTTGATAAATATAAGAGGCGTCAAAGGGATATGATTAAAACATTTAAAAAGGTTTGTAAAGCGGCTAATTTATTAGGGGCTAATTACTATACCTTTCATGGAATGAAAATAAATAATTTATCCAATTTAGATATAAGATACATTGTTGATGTATATAACGAATTATCATATATTGCAGGTGAAAATAATATAAAAATAGCTCAAGAAAATGTGGCTTGGTGTATGTCTTCTAATCTAAATTTTCTTAAAATATTAAGAGAAGAATGTAGAAATTCTATATATTATACATTAGATATTAAACAAGCGTATAAAGTAATGCAGGATCCTATAAATTATATTGATGTGATGGGAGAAAAGATAGTTAATGTACATATAAATGATAAAGATAATAAGAATATATGTTTATTACCAGGACAAGGGGATATAGATTATAAAAAAATATCTTGTAAATTAAAGGAAATAGGGTATAATAATATTTATACTATCGAAGTCTATAGAGAAAACTATTCTTCTTATGAGGAATTAACAAAATCTAAAGATTTTTTAATAAATAATCTATAACAATGAAAAACATTGTAAAAACACACTAATATGATATATAATAATTATTACGGTATAAAATTAGATAAGTTAACTAGTTTATATAGTTAAAATGCTGTAATGAGTATTAATACTATAAAATCTATGTTATAATGATATGGTTAAAATGATCATTTTGAATGATTAGGAGGAATAGGTATAATGAACGTTAAAATGGAAAATACAGAAAAAAATATTGTAAAATTAGAAATAACAGTTGAAAGCAAAAAATTTGATGAAGCTGTTAAAAAATCTTATGCAAAAAATGCTAAGAAATTTAATATACCAGGATTTAGAAAAGGTAAAGCACCTATGAGTATAGTAAAAAAATATTATGGAGAAGGTATGCTTTACGAAGATGCTATAAATTTCTGTTGTGAAGATACATATCCTAAAGCTATAGAAGAAAATAACATAAAACCAGTAGATTATCCAAATATAGATGTAGTTCAAATAGGTGAAGGAAAAGATTTCATATATACAGCAGAAGTTACAGTTCTTCCAGAAGTAGAATTAGGAGAATACAAAGGTGTAGAAGTTAAAAAGGTAAGCTACAAAGTAGAAGATGAACAAATAGAAAATGAATTAAAATCAATGCAAGAAAAAAATGCAAGAATTGAAGCAAAAGAAGAAGGAAAAGTAGAAAAAGGAAACCTAGTTGTAATGGACTTTAAAGGATTCGTAGATGGAGAAGCTTTTGAAGGTGGAGAAGCTGCAGATTATGAGTTAGAAATTGGATCAGGTACATTTATAGATAACTTTGAAGATCAATTAGTAGGAATGGAAAAGGGAGCATCAAAAGATGTTGTAGTAACATTCCCAAAAGAATATGGAAGAGAAGACTTAAATGGAAAAGAAGCAAAATTTGAAGTAACAATTAAGGAAATTAAAGTTAAAGAACTTCCAGCTCTTGATGATGAATTTGCAAAAGAAGTATCTGAATTTGATACATTAGATGAATTAAAAGCAGATATGAGAAAGAAAATGGAAGAACAAAATGCAGAAAAAGCAAAAAGAGAATATGAAGAAGCAGTAATAAATACTGTTTCAGAAAATGCTACAATAGATATACCACAAGTTATGATTGAAAAAGAAATAGATAATATGTTAAGAGATTTAGAGATGAGATTAAAATATCAAGGATTAGATCTTAAATCATACTATCAATTCACTAATAGTTCAGAAGAAAAAGTTAGAGAATATATGAAGGAAACAGCTCAAAAGAGAGTAGTAACTGATTTAGTAATACAAAAGATAGCTAAGGTTGAAGATATAAAAGCTACAGAAGAAGAATTAAAAGAAAGAGCAAGTGAATTAGCAAAACAATATGGAGACAAAGATGTAGAAAAGACAGCAGATTTAATATTAAAAGCTCAAAAATCATATTTAGAAATAGATGTGGTTAATGAAAAAGTTGTAAAATTCTTAGTAGAAAATAGCAAAGAAATTGCATAAATGATGAATAAATAGTAAATAATAATATAGTTGCCAGATTGTATCTGGCAACTAAGTTTTAATAAAACAATTTATTCTATTGTTCTATAAAGGAGGAGAGTATTATGAGTTTAGTTCCTGTAGTTGTTGAACAAACCAATAGGGGAGAAAGATCTTATGATATTTATTCTAGACTTTTAAAGGATAGAATAATTATGCTTAGTGAGGAAGTGAATGATACAACTGCTAGTTTAGTTGTAGCACAATTATTATTTTTAGAAGCAGATGATCCTGATAAAGATATTTTCTTATATATCAATAGTCCAGGAGGTTCTATTACTTCAGGTATGGCTATATATGATACAATGCAATATATAAAGCCAGATGTATCTACTATATGTGTTGGAATGGCAGCTTCAATGGGAGCTTTTCTATTAGCCGCAGGAGCAAAAGGAAAAAGATTTGCTTTGCCTAATAGTGAAATAATGATACACCAACCATTAGGTGGTTTTAAAGGTCAGGCTACAGATATAGGAATTCACGCAGATAGAATATTAAGGATAAAGAAGAGCTTAAATACTATATTAAGTGAAAGAACAGGAAAACCATTAGAACAAATAGAAAGAGATACAGAAAGAGATCATTTTTTAAGTGCACAAGAGGCTAAAGATTACGGATTAATAGATGAAGTTATAGATAAAAAAAAATAACCTTTAGTGAGGTGTAGAAATGTCTAAATTAGATGATAAAAAACAACTTAAATGTTCATTTTGTGGTAAAACACAAGATCAAGTAAGAAGATTAATAGCAGGACCTGGGGTTTATATTTGTGATGAATGTATTGATCTTTGTTCTGAAATAATAAATGATGAATTAGAAGATGATATACAAGTTGATTTAAGTTCATTACCTAAACCTATTGAAATAAAAAGTTATCTTGACCAATATGTAATAGGTCAAGAATCAGCTAAAAAAGCCTTATCTGTTGCAGTTTACAATCATTATAAAAGAATAAATTCTAATATTACTGACAATGATGTAGAACTACAAAAAAGCAATATCCTTCTCTTAGGTCCAACAGGATCGGGTAAGACACTACTTGCTCAAACTTTAGCAAAATTCTTAAATGTTCCATTTGCTATAGCTGATGCGACAACACTTACTGAGGCTGGATACGTAGGGGAAGATGTAGAAAATATACTCTTAAAACTTATACAGAATGCAGATTATGATGTAGAAAGAGCAGAAAAGGGTATAGTATATATAGATGAAATAGATAAAATTGCTAGAAAGTCTGAAAATCCTTCTATTACTAGAGATGTATCTGGAGAAGGTGTACAACAAGCTTTACTTAAGATTCTTGAAGGGACAGTTGCATCTGTTCCACCACAAGGTGGAAGAAAACATCCTCATCAAGAATTTATACAAATAAATACTAGTAATATATTATTTATTTGTGGCGGAGCTTTTGATGGAGTAGATAAAATAATAGAAAGAAGAACAAGAACTAGTTCTTTAGGATTTGGTGCAGAGATACAATCTAAAAAAGAAAAAGATATAGGCGAATTATTAAAGGAAATAATGCCTGAAGATTTATTGAAATTTGGTTTAATACCAGAATTTATAGGAAGATTACCAATAGTAGTTACATTAGAAAAATTAGATAGAGAAGCTTTAATGAAAATATTAACAGAACCTAAAAATTCTCTTGTAAAACAATACAAGAAATTATTTGAACTAGATGATGTAGAGTTAGATTTTCAAGAAGAAGCATTAAAGGCTATAGCTGATGAATCTATAAATAGAAATACAGGAGCTAGAGGTCTTAGATCTATAATTGAAGATGTAATGAGAGATATAATGTTTGACGTACCTTCTGAAGAAAGTATATCTAAAGTTATAGTAAATGAGAATTGCGTGAAAACTAAGGAACCAATTTTAGTTGAGGCTGAGAATGGAAAAAGGGTTCCTATGAAAGTAAAAAAAACTAAAAAGAGAAAAGATTCAGAAACAGCATAAAAGTACACCAAGAGTTTTATCTTGGTGTACTTTTTTTACTTTCTTATTTGAATATATAAATATAAATAAGCGCATAATAATAGAGAAATATTTTAAATAAGGGGGTAAAGCCATGACAAATACATTATTATTAGTTGAGATATTTGTAACTTTAATCATGGGAATATACTTTTTTTCTGCTTTAAAAAATCAAAAAAACAGTAAAACAATAGTAAAAAAGGAGAGTAGAAAAGAAGTTGATAGATTAAAAAAAATGAGAGAAACAGTGCTTACAGAGCCTCTTACTGAAAAAAGTAGACCAGGTTCTTTCGAGGAAATAATAGGTCAGCAAAATGGGATAAAAGCATTAGAAGCGGCAATATGTAGTCCAAATCCACAACATGTAATAATATATGGACCACCAGGAACAGGAAAAACTGCTGCAGCTAGATTAGTGTTAGAATATGCAAAGAAAAATAATAATTGTCCTTTTGATGAAAATTCAAAATTTATAGAAATAGATGCTACAACTATAAGGTGTGATGAAAGAGGAATAGCAGATCCATTAATAGGTTCTGTACATGATCCTATATATCAAGGGGCTGGTTCTTTAGGATTAGCAGGAGTACCTCAGCCTAAACCAGGGGCTGTTACAAAAGCTCATGGTGGTATATTATTTATAGATGAAATTGGAGAAATGCATCCATCAGAAATGAATAAGCTACTTAAAGTGTTAGAAGATAGAAAGGTATTTTTAGATAGTGCTTATTACAATTCATCAGATAATAATATTCCTGATTATGTTAGAGATATTTTTGATAATGGATTACCTGCTGATTTTAGGCTTATAGGAGCCACCACAAGAAGCCCCGATGAAATAACTCCTGCATTAAGATCAAGATGTGTAGAAGTATTTTTTAGGGCGCTTATGCCGGAGGAAATAAAAAAGATTGCCTTGAATTGTGTTAAAAAGATAAACTATAAAATAGAAAATGAGGCTGCAGAATTAGTATCTAAGTATTGTAATAATGGAAGGGAAATTGTGAATTTAATACAATTGGCAGCGGGATTAGCTTTAAATGATAATAGAGACACTATATCTAGTGAAGATATTGGATGGATATTAGAAAATGGTCAATATACCCCTAAGATAATGAAAAAAATACCTACTAAACCCAAGGTAGGGTATGTTAACGGATTAGCTGTTTATGGGGCAAATATGGGAATGCTTATGGAGATAGAAGTTACAGCTATTAAAAGCAACTTAAAAAAAGGTACCGTAAGTGTTACAGGAGTTATAGAGCAAGAAGAAATTAAAAGTTCTAATAGGAAAATGATTAGAAAAAGTACTGCTTGGTGTTCTGTAAAAAATGTAATAACAGTTATGAAGAATATATTTGGATTAGAATGTAATGAATATGATATACATATTAACTTTCCAGGAGGGGTACCGGTAGATGGACCTTCTGCAGGTATAAGTATTACTACTGCAGTTTATAGTGCTATTACAGATAAAAAAGTAGATAATAAAGTTGCTATGACTGGAGAAATATCTATACATGGAGAAGTACGACCAGTAGGAGGGGTAAGTGCTAAGGTGGAAGCTGGAATAAAAGCAGGAGCAAAGAAAATCATAATACCTAAAGAGAACTGGCAAGATAAATTTAAAAATATTCCAAATGTAAAAATTATACCTGTGAGTTATATACAAGAAGTTATAGATAATGCAATACTTCATAATAAAAAAACAGAATCTTCATTAAATATTGATAGCTCAAAAGTTAATGTTTTATCTGCAGAATCTATTCAAAATTAATTTAAATTTAATAAAAAATTATAAGATTAATTATTTGAAAAAAAACGATTTTATAGGTATAATATACTAGTCTAATTATATATAAACTAAATTTATTGAAACGAGGGAGATATATGAAAGAAAATATAGAAGTTCTTCCTTTAATTCCACTAAGGGGTATAACTGTATTTCCACATATGGTTTTACACTTTGATGTAGGCAGAGAAAAATCAATTCTTGCTTTAGAAGAAGCTATGATAAACAATCAGAGAATTTTTTTATCTGGACAAAAGGAGGCTAAAACAGAAGAACCTATAGAAGAGGATATATATACTATAGGAACTGTTTGTAATATAAAACAAATATTAAAGTTACCTGGAAATACTATGAGAGTATTAGTAGAAGGTGAAACTAGAGGTAAGATAAGTAACTATATAGATAAAGAACACTTTTTCAAAGTAGAAGTAGAGGTAATTTATGATACTGAAGGTGAAACTAGTGATGATGCTAAAATACAGGCATTATCAAGATTAGTAAAAGATAGTTTTCATGAGTATATAAAGTTATCTGGAAATACTTCAACAGAAGTATTGGTAGATTTAGATGATATTAAATCTCCAGGAAGATTAGCAGATGTTATAAGTTCATATTTAAATATTAATCAAGATAAAAAACAAGAACTTATAGATATTTGTGATTCTTTAAAAAGAATAGAAAAAATATTGGAATTAATGAATGAAGAGATAGATATATTAAAATTAGAGAGAAAAATAGGAATTAAAATTAAAAATAAAATAGATAAATTACAAAAAGAATATTATTTAAGAGAACAGATAAAGACTATTCAAGAAGAATTAGGGGAAGAGGACGAAAATAAAAAAGAAATAGAAAGTTATAAGAATAAAATAAGCAAGGCTAAATTGCCTAAGGAGGTAAAGGATAAGGCATTATATGAACTGGAAAGATTAAAAAATACTTCTAATTATTCATCAGAAAGCGGAGTTATAAGGACTTATTTAGATTGGATTTTAGAATTACCTTGGAATAAACAAACAAAAGATAACTTAGACATAAAAAAGGTTAGGGATGTTTTAGATAAAGAACATTATGGATTAAAAGATGTGAAGGATAGAATAATAGAATATTTAGCGGTAAAGAAAGTAAGTAAGTCACTAAAAGGACCTATATTATGTTTATTTGGTCCTCCAGGAGTTGGAAAAACTTCTATTGCAAAATCTATAGCTAATTCTTTAAATAGAAATTTTGTGAGGATGTCTTTAGGTGGAGTAAGAGATGAAGCAGAAATAAGAGGCCATAGAAAAACATATATAGGGGCTATGCCAGGAAGAATAATATATGGTATGAAACAAGCTAAATCTAAGAATCCATTATTTTTGTTAGATGAAATAGATAAAATGAGTAACGATTTTAGAGGAGATCCAGCGGATGCTTTACTTGAAGTTTTAGATGCAGAGCAAAATAATGCTTTTAGAGATCACTATCTAGAATTAGATTTTGATTTATCAAATGTTTTATTTATAACTACAGCTAATGATTTAAATACTATACCTAGACCTCTTTTAGATAGAATGGAAATTATAGAAGTATCAGGGTATACTTCAGAGGAAAAGTTTAACATAGCAAAGAATCATTTAATTCCTAAAAAATTAAAAGAACACAATATTAAGCAAAATGATATTACTTTTTCTAATGGATCTATATACCACATTATAGATAGTTATACTAGAGAATCTGGTGTTAGAACTCTAGAGAGAAAGATTAGTTCAATTATAAGAAAATCTATTACACAAATGTTAGAAAAAGGAAATAAGTCCATAAATATAACCATAAATCATGTGAGAAAATATTTAGGACCGGAAATATTTTCATATGAAAAGGTTGATGAAGAAGATAAGGTCGGAGTAGTAACTGGACTTGCTTGGACTGCTTATGGTGGAGATACACTACCTATAGAAGTCTCTGTAATGAAAGGAACAGGAAAGTTAGAATTAACAGGACAATTAGGGGATGTAATGAGGGAGTCAGGAAGAGCAGCTTATAGTTATGTAAGAGCCAATTCAGACAAATATAATATAGAACCTAATTTTTATAAAGAAAAGGATATTCATATACATGTACCAGAAGGAGCAGTTCCTAAAGATGGACCTTCTGCAGGAGTAACCATGATTACAGCATTGGTTTCAGCATTATCTAATAGAAAGGTTAAACATAATGTAGCCATGACAGGTGAAATAACTTTAACTGGAAGGGTGCTTCCAATTGGAGGATTAAAAGAAAAATCTTTAGCTGCTCATCGAGCTGGAGTAGATACAATAATTATACCTAAAGATAATGAAAAAGATTTAACAAAAATACCTAAGACTATTAAAAATAAAATTAACTTTATTGTGGCAAATAAAGTTGAAGATGTTTTAAAAAACGCATTAATATAGATATTAGTAATGGAGATGTAAGTTATGGAAATAAAAAAAGCTGAGTTTATAATATCAGCAGTAAAAAGACATCAATATCCTACAGATGATAGACCGGAAATTGCATTTGTAGGCAGATCAAATGTAGGAAAATCTTCTTTAATAAATTCCTTAACTAATAGAAGAAAGTTAGTTAAGGTTAGTGGTACTCCAGGTAAGACTAGACAAATTAACTTTTTTTTAATAAATGAAAATATGTATTTTGTAGATTTACCTGGATACGGTTATGCTAAGGTTTCTAAAAAAGAAAAGGAAAACTGGGGATATATAATGGAACAATATTTAGTAAATAGAGAACCTCTGAAAAGGATAGTTCTTTTGGTAGATAGTAGGCATAAACCTACTAGGGATGACATAGATATGTATAACTGGATAAAATATTATAATTATGAGGTTATGGTAGTAGGAACTAAATTAGATAAGCTTAAAAGAAATGAAATAAATAAAAATAAGAAGATTATAAGAGATACTTTAAAAATGGACAAAGATGAAGAATTATTATTCTTCTCATCTCTTACTAAAGAGGGAAAAGAGCAAGTTTTAAATAGTGTACTATGTTATTAATTGGGAAGAGGATTTAACTTATGAATATAACTAATGGAATAAAAAATATATTAGTTTATTTAATCGTATATTTACCTCCTATTATATTGTTTTTAAAGTTGAGAAATAAAAAATCAAACATATTTTTTAAAATTATTATATCTATTTTATATATTGTTTTATCAATATTTACTCAGAATTTACTTCCATTTATCTTTACAGTTATAGATATAATATATTTAAGAAAAAATTATTTTGAGGGTAATTATTTTGGTGAAAATATGTTTTGTAATGATTATCTCCATTATAAATTTAATGGAGATGATTTTAACTTAGTTAAAGCTATTAAATATTCTATTTTTTCATTATTTTCAAGTATTATTATAATGCTTATTTTTCAATTATTATTTTCTATGCTTAAACTAAAGTTAAAACAACAAGAAGTGGTTACATGGATGTATAATATGCCATTAAATAAATTTTTAATTGTAATACCTGTAGCGGTTATATTTGCTCCGCTAGTAGAAGAGTTTATATTTAGATGGCTTATATTTGAAAAAATATTTAAGAGTAGATTAGGGATAATACTAGCTGCAGTATTTAGCAGTGTACTCTTTGGAGTAATACATTATAATTTAAGAGCTTTTCCTATACTTATATGGATGGGAATATTTAATTGTTATCTTATTCATAAGAAGGGGTTTTGGTATTCAGTATTTAATCATTTTATGTTTAATTTTACTAATATATCTATAATGTTTTTGGATAAGTTTATGACTTAAGCAAGATTTTTAATCTTGCTTTTATTTTTTTTGTGTCAAAAAACATTTAATAGAATACTATATATTAAGACAAAAGATAACAAGTTAATTTGAGAGGAGGATGTAAAGTGGATTTTAATAATATAGCTAGTTTAATGAGTGGTTTTTCTAATGAAAAAGGTGGAGGAATGCCTGGATATCCACCAATGTACGGCTGGGGCGGAGGCTGCAGTTGGATTATAATATTAATAATATTATTCTGTTGTTGTGGTGGAAGAGGAGGATTTGGAGGTTTCGGTTGCGACAATAATTGTTGTTGTGACCCATGTTGTTGCTGTTGTTACAGGAAGAAACGTCACCATAGAAGACATCATCGTCATTATTGCTGTGACCCATGTTGTTGCTGCGATCCTTGCTATGATGATTGCGGTAATAGCTCTTCTTGTGATTGCTCATGCTTAATCATAATCTTATTAATAGTATGTTGTTTCTGTAAACAACAACCTTGCTATTTTCCACCAATGCCAAGAGCTGCTGGTTCAAATGTTGTAAATGTGGAAGCAAGAGATGAAAATTAATATACAATAAAAACCAAAGCCCACGAAAGGGGGGTTTAACATGTCGAAATGTAAATGTAGATGTAAAAGAAGAAAAAGAAGATCTGGCAATGGTTTAATAATATTAATATTAATATTACTACAATTTGGTGGTTGTTGCCGATGTAGTGGACAGAATCAAAGCTTTTGCGGAGTAGACAATAGTATACTATTTATAATAGCATTATATTATCTAAGCTGCTGTGGAGATTTCTTGTTATATTGATAAGTGGGGGCTTTAAGCCCTCCTTATTATTAATATGTGGGGGTGTATTATGTCTAAACATAAAAGGAAACGTAGAGATAAATATGAAAATAGGTATAGAGATAATCCCAATATTAATGGATTACAAGATTTATTAAATAATGTTGATAAAGATCAAGTTTATAATATACTAAATTCTTTAAATAATATGAGTAATAATAATTCGCAACAACAAAATGATGATGAATATGACGACTACGATTCTTATTATAATAATGATTTTAATCCTAATAATTATAATGAAAATAATAATTTTAATCCTAATAATCTTAAAAATGCTAATGGGGATTATACATTACAATTTTTAAATTCTTTAAGACCTATTATACATCCAAGTAAATCAGGATTATTAAATAAAATAATACAAATATATACATTAAGTAAATTAATGAAATTTTAAAATGTATAATTTATAGAAAGATATAATCTTTCTATTTTTTTTAATGATGTTTAATTATAGAGTTTACTACATTATTCTTTGAAACAATATCAATTTTATCGTATAAATTATTTTTTATATTCATAGAGCAAAATCCATTTATACAGGATCCCTTCATTATTATAATATTTTTTATAGATAGATTACCTTCTATATTACTACAAGATTGCAGTATTAATAAATTATTGCATGTGATATTTCCTTTAACTTTTCCATTTATTATTGCATTATTAGAATATATGTTACCATGACAGCATCCTGATTCAGATAAGATTACTTTATTTTTTGAATAAATATTTCCCCTTACAAAACCATTAATTTTAATTATTTTATTGGATTTTAAATTTCCATGTATAGAGCAGTTTTTTGATATAAAGGTTTCGCTTGAATTTTTAAGTAGTTTTTTCATATTAAACATTAGTACCCCCCTAATTTAAGCATTATCGTTATTATAATTATATATATGATTAATAATTAATATAATGTTACAATATTATATTAATATTCATGTTATACCAAAATTTTATATGGTTATTATGATATAAGATAAAAGAATAATAAAGGGAAATAAGTAAAGTTTTTAAGATTTCGTATTTAGTAAAAATGTTAATTATGTTTAAGTATATAGAAATTACAATAGGTTAATTTGAGGGGAAACATAACAAATAACTAACTTAGATGGTAATATAGTATTTAAGGTTTATGTAGATGAATTGGGGGATATAAAAATCCATTTTAGGGTTTCTATGAGATACCGAAGTTATATCTTCAGATAAGTTAAGATATGAAACAGTAAAAGATATAAAAGGTTTAAATTAAAATTATAATTTATAAAAAAAATTACTAATTACTGAATATTTTTATAAAATAGGGAAATCATATAAATGTAGCTCGGAGATAAAATCTCCCTGATAAGCATCGAATAATATCGATGCAAGAACCCCCCATCCCCCTTGGGACCGTTATTTTCGGTCCCTTTTATTTTTTAATTTAAATTTATAGAATATATTTTAAATTTATAAGGATCATTCTCATCTTTTTTATTATACATTAATAATAAATCTATATTATAATTTTTAACATTATTATCATTATTCTTACAACTTCCTTTAAAATTTAGTGACCATTTAATTTCAAGTGTATCACCTTTATCGTTATTTTTTATATCCTTAAAGGAGGCATCTTCAAATGTATATATATTATTATCTTTTACTAAATTTCCTATAACTGCTACATCTCTATTATCTATACTTGGCATAAATATATCTTTAGGCTTATCTTCTTCTCCTTCAGGCAAGCTTTTTATATAATTTATAAAAGATAAGACAGTATTACTTCCCATAAATCCTTCTTCAAAATTATAATTAAATCTTTGTAATTTATCTTCCATAAATATAAATGAATCAAAGCATATAGTATTATCTGCTATATTTCCACATATAACTTTTGGAGTTTTATTATTATTATAATCCATGAATCCTAGAATATTATTGTTAGATACATGTATATTTTTAAATTTTTTGTCTTGCCAATGATATATATATTGTACAGGCATATTATATTGAGAACATTGAATAAATATTTCTGGTGTTTTATCCCTATTTATATCTACAAATCTAACATTGATAGGCCAATATCCATTATACATTCCTAAAAAATTTTCATTATCTTTGTTTTTTAAAGTAAATTTATCTTTTTTACTTTTTATAGTTACCATATATTTATTATCCACATTGTTGATATTCATGGTATCTTCTTTTCCGTCACCGGTTAAATCCTTTTGTATAGTTTTATTTGGTGTTAATAAATTAAATGTAGTTATATTTTTATGTTTTATAGTGGTAGTTAGTGCTGTTGTTGTTAATATTATAAGTATTAAAGAAAAAATTAATTTTTTTCTTAGAAAAATTACCCTTATTTTCATATACTTCACCTCTAATTAATTATATGAAGGTATTATATATTTAATTAATTTGTATAAAATAAAATTAAGAAATTATTTATAGGAGGTGAGTATTATTGAAATTTAAAAGATATATTTCTATTATTTTAATACTTATATTTATGTTTAGTTTTTCTAGTTGTAAAAAACAAGAAAAAAATAATTCTAAAAAAGAATTAAATATTTATATAGATATAAAAGATAATAATTCTTTAAATGTATTAAAGATGATATTAGATGATTATAAAAAGAATAATCCTGATTTAAAATTAAATGTAAGTAACGCCTTTGCAGGAAAGGTTGAAGAAAATTTATCAAAGCAAGAGGATATAGATATAATATTTACTTCTAGAAATAAAATGATAAAGTTATCTGAAAAAGGTTTATTAGATAATATGGATTTTAATTATGAAAAATACAAATTAAATGAAAACTATTATAATATAGTAAATGGGTATGGTAGATTTAAGGATAAATATTATGGTATTCCTTTAATTCCTTATACAGTAGAATTTTTATATAATGAAAAAGCACTTAAGGATTTAGGAATAGAAGAGCCTAAAAACATAATGGATGTTAAGGAGGTATTTACTAAATTAAATACATCTTCTAAAAAAATTCCAGTTATGCTTCCAGAGGATTTAGATATTAATACTTTAATGTTTTCAATAATAGCTAATAATAAAGTAAATGCTATGGAGTTAGAAAATATTTACAATAAGGAAAAAGAAAAATATTTACAGCTAGATAATATGCAAGAAGTTTTTAAAATAATTAATGAAAGTGTTAAATCTAATGCTATAAATAAGAACAGTTTTGAGGTAGGAAATGAGGTTACAATAAATAAATTTAATGATGGAGAGATACCATTTTTAATAGCTACATCTTATTATAATTCTAAATTTAAAAGTCCTAATATAAAATCAATAAAAAATCTATATGATATAGATAAATTTAATAATTACACACCCGTATTAGTAAATTGTATTATGACTATTTCATCTAAGAGTACTAATCAAAAGGAAGTTTATAGGTTTCTAAAATTTATATTAGATGATAAGACATCTAATAAAATTTTAGAAAAAGGTTTATTGTCAAATAATAAAAAAATAAATGATTCTAAACAAAAACAGTTGTCAGAAATAAATAAAAATACTTTAAAAAGTATAAAAAAATCCAATGAGAATAGTATATTTTTTGTATATAATATAGATGATAAATTCAAGAGTTTAATATCAAGTAAAGTAGATGAAATATTATCAGGTAAATACACTGGAAATGAGTGGAGAGATATTGTAGATGATTTTTCAAATAAATAGCACTTAAATTAATTTAAAATTAATTTAAGTGCTTAATAATTACTATTCCTTAGAATTATTTTTGCAATCACTACAAATACCATAAAAATAAATTTTATTTGAAAGTATATCATAGTCTGTATAATCTTGTGCTTTGTTATTTAAATTATCAAATAAAATTCCTTCTATGTCATCTACTTTACCACAATTAATGCATTGTATATGAGGATGTGAAGCAATATTAGCATCATATCTAAAATTACCTTCACCTACATTTAGTTCTTGTACTAAATTTACCTCTACTAATGTTTTGAGTGCTTTATAAACTGTTGCTAAACTCATAGTAGGATAATTAGGTTGCAAAGCTTTATATATGATCTCCGCAGAAGGATGAGCCTTAGTAGATTGAAGGTACTTATATACTGCTATACGTTGAGGAGTAAGTTTTAAATTTTTTTCTCTAAAAGTACTAGTTATAGTATTCATTATTCACCATCCTTTACAAACTAATTAACTATAATATTATATTATAATAAAAATATTTATCTGTCAAAAATTATTATTTTCAAATAAATACTATAAATAATTAAAAACAACACTATAGTATTTTACCACACTTTTTAATTAAGGTTTAGAAAATATTATAAAATTATAAAGGAGGGGTAAAATATAATGACTAAAATATTAACAGAAGGAATTATGTCAGCTTTAGCAATAATAGTAGGAGCTATAATTGGAGGAATTTGGAGTTCTTGTATAACTAAAAAAGCTACATTAAAGAATGAAGAAATTCAAAAGAGTATATTGAGAGAAAATAGAAAAGATGATAGAAGATATAATATTATAAAAATAAAAGAAAGTGCAGCAATTATAAGGCTGGATTTATGTACAGCTATATTTCAAAGTATAAGAAGTATAAAAGGTATAAAAGATAATGAGGAATATTATCCTTCGTACATACCTATAAACAAAAATTATTCCAGAGATATAGCTATATTAACAACTCAATTTGATTTAAAGGAGATAAGTTATATTAGTCAATTATATGGAAGAATAGAAAAAATAAATCATGATGTGAAAAATTTAAATTATAATGATATGTATGAATGGAAAAATATACTTATTGATTATGAACTTTTATTGAAAAAAATATATAATAACAATTTTAATGAAATATTAAAATTAGATATTGATAGATGTTCTTATAAAGATTTAATAGATAATTCTTTTATAAAGGAAGGATATAAAAAGGTTCTTTTAAAATTAGAAATTATTATAGATAAATAATAAGATAGTTTTATTATATGATTTTTAATCTATAAAATAAGTAATTAAAAAATAGGTATATTAAAATATAATAAATAAATTTTAATATACCTATTAAATATAAAGTAAATGATTAAAAAACTATTGACAATATAAACAAACTGTTACAATATATTAAATTTATGGTAAATATTATCATAAAATTATTGAAGTAAATTGACTTTAATCTATACTTATATATAATGATTATATTTAACTTATATTTTATATGAAAATCTTATTATTAAATTTTACATATTTTATAGATTGGAGGAATTGTTATGGGTAAGTTTTTACTTGAAGGCAGTGTTAGAAATGAGAAGGCTAAAAAATGTAGAAGGTTAGATTTTGTGCCAGGAATAATATATGGTTCAGAGATTAAAGAAGCAATACCAGTTAAGTTTGATAAACCTGATTTTATAAAATATATAAATAAATATGGATCCAGTTCAAGTTTATGGATAAGAGTTGGTAATGAAGAGGAATATGTATTAATGAAACAAATACAAAGAGATATTGTAACTAATGAAATAATTCATGTGGACATGCAGGCGGTTTCAAAAAATGAAGTTATAAAACATATTATACCATTAGTTTTTAATGGAAGGGAACAACTTGAGCATAAAGGCTATCTATTACAAACTTTTAATACAGAAATTGAATTAGTAGGAAAGGTTGGCGCACTTCCAGAAGTTATAAATATAGATGTATCTGATAAAAAACCAGGAGATACTATAAGTATATCTGATATAAAATTAGATAATGAAATTAGGGTAAATAATGAACTAAATGAAGTAGTTGCAACTATTTCATACAATTCTAATAATAAAGCTATATAAATGTAGAAATATTATAATTCTATACTATAAAAGTAATTATAATAAACTCTTTAATTTATTTTGTGAAATATTATTTATGTTTTATATAAATGATTCGTAAAATAAATTAGAGAGTTTATTTATTTTAAATAAAGATGGGGGGAAGTTTATGAAATATAAAATAGGACAAAAAATAAAATTCACTAATAGTTTCACTATCAACGCATCTAAGGGAAAAAAATTCAGGGTGTGTCCTGGCGATGAAGCTATGATAGTAAGGAAAATAGACAATACTATAGCGGAAGTAGTTTACACAAAAGGTCAAGCTAAAGGGATGAGTCAAAACCTAGATATAGAAGTAGATGATGAACTGGATGAGGATGGAATAGCAAAAAAAATAATGCAAGAATTGTATAAATAAAGATAGTCTGATAATTTACAGACTATTTTTTTTATAAATATTATATTTAAAGGAGGTTAATTAACTTATATGTAGAAAATTAACATATAAAAAAATATTATCTAATAAATTAAAAAAATACTTGATAATTTATAATAATTATTATATAATAGTAATTGTTCAAGGGAATTAAATTTTTTAATATAAATATTTATTTAAGAGGAGGAATTTTAATATGAAAAAATTTGTATGTTTAATATGTGGATATATTCATGAAGGAGAGGAAGCTCCAGCAAAATGCCCTCAATGTGGAGCACCAAAGGAAAAATTCTCAGAAAAAGTAGAAGGAGAAATGACTTGGGCAGATGAGCATAAAGTAGGTATAGCAAAAGATATAGATAAGGAAGTTATGGAAGGATTAAGAGCTAATTTTACAGGCGAGTGTACTGAGGTTGGAATGTACTTAGCTATGAGTCGTCAAGCTGATAGAGAGGGATTCCCAGAGATTGCAGAAGCCTATAAGAGAATAGCTTTTGAAGAAGCAGAACATGCTGCTAAATTTGCAGAATTGCTTGGTGAAGTTGTAACAGATAGTACAAAGAAAAATTTACAAATGAGAGTAGATGCAGAACATGGTGCATGTCAAGGTAAGAAGGATTTAGCAACATTAGCTAAAAAATTAAATTATGATGCTATACATGATACAGTTCATGAAATGGCTAAAGATGAAGCAAGACATGGATCAGCTTTTAGAGGACTATTAAACAGATACTTTAAATAAAATTATATATAATATTTATAATTATAAAGATAAACACTATTAAAAATAATTTAATAGTGTTTATCTTTTTGTTTTAAGCTATGCATCATAAATTTTATAATTTAATAAATCGTAAGAAAAGGGTGTATATTATTGAAAATAATACGAAAATAAACTTATATGGTAATTTAACCTATATAGAGGGGGCGGTATTTTGAAGAGTATAAAAACTAAACTTACATTAATCATTTCTATGTTATGCATATTTAGTGTTGTTTTATGTTCATCATTAACATATTATTTTTCTTATAATACTGTAATGAACGAATCATCTCAAAAAATAAGTATGGCATCTGAAAAGTATGGTGATATTATAGAAGGGTGGTTAAAAGCTAAGGCAAAACTTATTGATTCTATGGTAGTAGATCTTGAATTTAATGATAAATATGATGACAAAATTGTATATGATTATTTTCAATCTCAGTTAAAGTCAAATAAAGATATAGTAGGTATGTATATTGGTTTTCAAGATAAAAAATTTATATCTGGTAATGGGTGGGTAGCTACAGAAGATTATGATTGCACTCAAAGAGATTGGTATAAGGAAGCCACTCAAAAGGATAGGGTTATATATTCATCACCTTATATAGATAAAAAATTTAATACATTAGTTATAACCATAGCTAAGCCTGTTAAGAAGGATGGCAAAATTATAGGTGTTGTAGGTATGGATGTAGTGGTGGATTATTTAACAAAATTAATTAAAAAAGCTACTCCGGTGAAAAACAGTTATGGATTTTTATTAGACAAAAATAATAATTTTATTGTTCATCCAAATAAAAGTTTCCAACCTACAAGTGAAAAGTCTTACAATATGGAGAAGGTTTTAAATGGAAAGCTTAAAAAGGTAGTTAAATTAAACTCAAAAGGCGGAAATGTTGAAAGATTAAATGATTATGATAATATAGAAAAGATTTTTACACGGGTTATAATACCTTCTAGTAATTGGTCAGTAGGTTTTGTTATACCTGTTAGTGAATTTAAAAAACCGTTAAATAAGATTATAATATCATTTATTGTTGTTTGCATAATATCATTAATAATTTCTATAATAGCTTCACTAAGATCTAGCAGTAGGATCTCTAAACCAATTTTAAAAACAGCAGATATTATAAACAAAACAAAGGAATTAGATTTAAGCTATAATAATAACTATGAAGATATAATAAATAATAATGATGAGATTGGGTTAATGGCCAAGGCCACACTAGATTTAAGGGAAAAACTTAGAAATATTGTAGAAAGTTTAAAACAATCTTCGGAAAATGTTTTAAATAATTCAAAAGGATTAGATATGTCAACTGGGGAAATGCTTAGATTTATAGAAACAATATCAGAAACAGTAGATGGACTTGCTAAGGGTTCTGTAGATCAAGCTAAAAATGCTGAAAATGGGGCAGAAAAATTAAATAGTTTAGCAGATGAAATCAAAGTTACTAATAATAGTGCAAATCTAGTAGAAAAATATTCATTACAAACTAAGAAAGCGAGTGAAATAGGTATACTTTCTATAGAGAATACTATAAATAAATTTTACAAAAGTAATGAAGTAAATGAAAAGCTGAGTAATAATGTTAACTTATTAGCTGATAGATCTGGTTCTGTTGGAGAAATAGTAAATTCTATAGAAGCGATAGCAGAACAAACTAATTTATTAGCATTAAATGCAGCTATAGAAGCTGCAAGAGCAGGAGAAGCAGGAAGAGGATTTGCAGTAGTAGCTGAGGAAATAAGAAAATTATCAGAAGAAACATCTTTATCTACAAAAGAAATATCAAGCATAGTAGAAGAGATACAATCAGAAATAAATAATACAAAAGAAAATATGGATTTATCTGAAAAAGTTGTAGAAGAAGTAAATGAAGCTATGGGAAGTTCTAAAAAAGCATTTGATGATATAACAAAATCTATAAGAGAGATATTAGAACAAATAAGATTATTAGTAAACAATGTATCCAAGGTTGATAATGATAAAGAGCAAGTATTATATTCTATACAAGAAATGTCTGCCATAGCTGAAGAATCTGCAGCATCTACAGAGGAAGTAAGCGCTTCAGTACAAGAGCAGACTACCTCTATGGAGAATATATCTCAAGCTGCAGAAGAACTAAAAGATGTAACCATTAAATTAGATAAACTAATAAATAATTTTAAGATCTAATTTGTAATATAAAAAGGAGTGTTATGTTTAAGGCACTTCTTTTTTTATAGGCTTAATTAATTTATATATTAAATTAAAAGGATATCTTTTTAATTTATTTAAATATTGAGGGGTATTAGTTATTATTCCATCAATATTATTTTTATATAGGTACCACATTTCAGATGGATTATCTATTGTAAAAGCGAATATTTGCATATCATTTTTATGAATATCCTCTATATATTTTTTGGAAAGAAGTTTTACATAATTTAAATCTGCACATAATACGTTTCCATTTAAATTTTTTAATAATTTTATAGGTTCATCTTGTAAAAAGAAAAATAATAATCCAGTCTTTATATTACTATTTAAATTTTTAACTTTTAATATAGATTTAGGATTAAAGGAGGTTATTAATGAGTGATTTTCATAGTTATAATTAGCTATTATGTCTAAAACCTTTTTTTCTATATTAGGGTGGGATTGTTTGATTTCTATATCTAATAAAATATTATGTTTAATAACTAAATCCATTACTTCTTCTAAAGTAGGTATAGTTGTATTCTTAAATTTTTCGGAGAAGTAGCTACCTGCATCTAATTTTTTTAATTCTTTTAATGTAAAATTTTTTACAAGACCTGAACCGTTTGTGGTTCTATTTAAACTATCATCATGTATTACTACTACTTTTTCATCTTTAGTGAGATGAACGTCTAACTCTATTCCATTGCATTTTAATTCAATAGCTTTTTTAAAAGCTGGTATTGTATTTTCTGGAGCTAAGGAACTAGCACCTCTATGAGCTATGTTTAAAGGAAATTTTCTCATATAACACCTCACACAGAATTATTTATTACTATATTATTATATTTTGAATTTGTACATTAAATTACTATAAACATAATATAAAGTAAGAGGTGGTTTCTTATGAATAATAATTTTACAATAGATAAAATAAAAAATTCTATAGAAAAGGGTGGTAATGTTTTTAAGAAGAAATCTCAAAATCTATTGGAAATATCAAAGATGTCTGTTAAAATAAATTCTTTAGAAAATAATATGAATGAATATTATAAAAGAATAGGAAAAAAAGTGTATAAAAATTTTAAAGATGGAGAGAAAATAGATAAGAATTACATTAAATATTGTAAAAAAATAGAAAAACTGAAAAGTGAAATATATTCATTAAGGGAGGAAGTGTTAAAAAATAAAGATAGGAAATTATGTAAGGTTTGTAATGAAGAAATAGAGAAAGATTCAGAGTTTTGTAGTTATTGTGGTAGTAAACAATAAAATAATAGTAATTTACAAATTAATTATAGTAATTATAATTCAATAGAGGTATAATTTTATACAGTTATAATTAATTATAGGATAAGGTGATAATATGAATCCAGTAGCATTTTATATAGGAAATTTTGCTATTAGATGGTATGGAATAATAATATCTATAGGAGCAGTTCTAGGAGTACTTTTAGCCTCTAACAGTTGTAATGTTAGAAATGTTAGTTATGATAAATTTATAGATCTTGTTTTAGTAGTATTTCCTTTAGCGGTTATAGGAGCTAGATTATATTATGTGATTTTTGAGTTCGATAGTTATAGAGATAATCTCATAAATATACTTAATATAAGACAGGGTGGATTAGCTATCCATGGAGGAATAATATTTGGAGTTTTAGCAGCATATATATACTTAAAACATATAAAAGAAAGATTTTTTAAATATGCCGATATTACTGCTCCTTCAATTATATTAGGTCAAGCCATTGGAAGATGGGGTAACTTTTTTAATGGAGAAGCTCATGGAGGCCCTGTTAGCTATGAATTCATAAGTAAGTTTCCTAAATTCATTCAAAATGGAATGCTTATAGATGGAACCTACTATCATCCTACTTTTTTATATGAATCTATATGGAATTTTATGGTTCTTATTATTCTTCTTGTTTTGCTAAGGAAAACAGATAAAGAAGGAATAGTTTTTATGGCATATATAGGTTTGTATTCTGTAGGAAGATTTTTTATTGAGGGATTAAGAACAGATAGTTTATATTTTAGAAATATAAGAATGGCACAATTAGTAAGTGTGGTTTGTATAATAATATCAATAATATCAATTTTGGTATTAGCTAAAAGAAAAACAAATTAAAATATTTTTTATGTGTTATTAAATCAAAATATTTTTATATAATTTGTATATTTATTTATATATGAGGAAAACCATATATAAAGATATTTTTATGGAGGTTTAATTATGGCACATAAGAATAATAAAAATAGTAAAAACAATAAAAAGGCATCACAAAAAACTAAAAAGGAATTGGCGGAAATGAAAATAGAAACTGCTAATGAGATAGGAACTGCTAATGAATCTAAAAAATTAGGGAAAAATAAAAAAAGAGTAAATAAATAATTTAAGAGTATGGAGCATAAATTTTTAATCTAATTTTAAAATAACTATATAATTTATAAAGGTAATATAATTTGAATATTACCTTTATTTTTCATGAGTTTTAAAATATTGAAAGGCAAGGTAGGGTTTATGAAAGAATGTTATGTGCAGGATATGAGTTTCGGAAATATGATAGAATCTAAATTTATGGTGTTTAAAAAGTTATATAAACAAGGTAATACTTTAGTAGCATTTATTGGAGATAAGACTGGTGATTTTAAAGTAAGCATTGAGGATGAGGAAAGTATTTTAGAAAAAGGTAGTGTTATAAATTGTAAATTTGTTTTTAATAACTTATCTGAGATAATTGAATTTAAAAAAGTTCATGATTTTAATTTAGAGGATTATTTACCTTCTATAGATCGACCTATAGAAGAAATAATGGAGGAAATAAAAGATATATCAAAAGAAGAATTTAAGAGTGATGAATGTATAGCATTAAATAATTATTTTTTTAATGACGAAGAATTTCTAAAACAATTTAAGCAGGGTATAGGTGGAGTGAGTCAACATCATAATTATATAGGTGGATTAGCTGAACATACATTAAATGTAATGTATATAGCGAAGACATTAAGCTATAGATATAATGCTAATAATAAGGAAATAGCTATATTAGCAGCTAAACTTCATGATATAGGTAAGGTTTATGAATTAGATAGTAATGGACCATTTTCTTATACCTTAATGGGAGAAATGGAAGGTCATATAGTCATAGGAGTAGAAATGCTTAATAAGGCTTTTGACTTTAATGAAAAGTTGTATAGTGAGGATTTTAAACAAAGAATGAAAGCATGTATAATTCAACATCATGGGAAAGTTGAATATGGATCACCTAGGCCACCAAAATTAGAAGAAGCATATATAGTTCACTACGCTGATTATATAGATGCAAATATGAATAAAATAAACATAGTAAAAAAGGGTGTAGAAAAAAATACTTGGTCTCAATATGATAGAAGAATAGAAGGTAGATTATATATATAACATAGTGTAAAATTCATAATGACACAAAATATAAAAATCAAATCAAATTAAATGTTCGTATTTTCTATTGACTTTAGAATATGTATTTGATACTATTTATTAGTGTCGAAAAACAACAAAATTAGAGGGTGAAATACATGGAAAATTATTTTAAGTTAAAAGAAAATAGAACAAATGTTAAAACTGAAGTTTTAGCAGGTATAACTACATTTATGACTATGGCCTATATACTTGTAGTAAATCCAAGTATATTATCTCAAGCAGGTATGGATTTTGGAGCAGTTTTTACAGCTACAGCTCTTTCAGCGTTTGTAGCTACTATGCTAATGGGAGTGTATGCTAAATTACCCTTCGCTCAAGCTCCAGGTATGGGGTTAAATGCATTTTTTGCTTTTACAATAGTAAAACAAATGGGATATAGCTGGGAATTTGCATTAACTGCTGTATTTTTAGAAGGAATAATATTTATTTTATTAACAGCTTTTAATGTTCGTGAAGCAATAGTAAATTCTATACCAAGCAATATAAAAAAATCAATATCAGTGGGTATAGGTCTTCTTATAGCTTTTATAGGACTTGATAATGCTCAAATAATAGTTCATCCTAAAGATGGAGGAACTATAGTAGCACTAGGAAATATAACTAGTGGATGTGCACTACTTGCAATTATAGGTATACTTATTACAGGAATCTTATTAGCTAAAAACGTGAGGGGATCTCTTTTAATAGGAATAGTAGCCACTACTATAATAGGAATTCCAATGGGCATAACAAAAGTTCCTCAAGCTTTTATTAGCATGCCACCTTCTATAAATCCTATATTTTTAAAATTTGAGTGGCATAATATATTTACTCCTAATATGCTTATAGCATTATTTACATTACTATTTATGGATATGTTTGATACTGTAGGAACATTAGTAGGTGTTGCTACTAAGGCTAATATGATAGATAAAGACGGAAATGTACCAAGAGCTAAGCAGGCATTATTTTCAGATGCGATAGGAACTACATTAGGAGCTTGTTTAGGAACTAGTACTGTTAGTACTTTTGTAGAAAGTGCATCAGGAGTAGCAGAAGGTGGTAGAACAGGTTTAACAGCAGTATCTACAGCAGTTATGTTTTTTATAGCATTATTCTTATCACCACTTTTCATAATGATACCTGCACCAGCTACAGCCCCATCTTTAGTATTAGTTGGATTATTTATGATGTCACCAATTAAAGAGATAGAATTGGAAGATTATACTGAGGCTATACCAGCATTTTTAACTATAATCATGATGCCATTATCTTATAGCATATCTGATGGTATAGTATTTGGAGTAGTATCTTATATAATTATAAAGGTTTTAACAGGTAAGATTAAAGATGTAAGTTTAACTACATTTATTGTAGGAATATTATTTGTATTAAAGTTTTTTATATAATATAAAAATTACTTTTTATTAAAATGTAAGTATTATAAATGTGAAAATAAAAAATAAGGGTAAATAGAGAAATTTCTATTTATCCTTTTTTTTATAGAAGTTTGAGATTTTAATGTTTAAACAAAGTATTTTATCATAAAATAATGAAATTAAGTTAATTATTTTCAATAATATGATAATAAAAAAGTTGTAGAATTATGGACTAAATTATGGAATTATATATTATAGTAGTTTTTTATCTTCAGTAAATATGATATAATAATTACTTAATTGATATAAACATAAATTTAATAGATGAAGCATATACTAAATTCTATATTTATAACTAAGTTATAGGAGGGGATAAGTTGAATAGAAGAGTGTTATCGTTTATTGTAATGCTTACAATAACTTTAGGGGTAAGCAGTAATGCTTTAGCTGTATCAAATGAATTAGAGAAAACTAGAGCTCAAAAGAAAGAAGTACAACTAAAAGTTGAAAATATGGATAAAGAAATTGACAGAGTAATAAATAAAATTAATGAAAATAAACAACTTATGAATAAAATGAACCAACAGATTAAGGATACAGAAAATAAATTAAATGAAACACAAAATAATGTAAAAGGCAAAGAAGAGTTATTTGGAAAAAGAGTTAGAGCTATGTATATAGATGGGGAATATAGTTATCTACATATAATATTAGATTCTAAAAATTTAAGTGATTTTGTCACTAGAGTAGATACAGTTTCAAGAATAATGAAATTTGATAAAAATGTTATTGCTAAGTTAAAGGCAGAAAAAGAAGCTGTAGAAAAGCAAAAAGAAAACTTAGTCAATGAGAACAATAATTTAGCATCTTTAAAGAAGAAAAATGAGGATACCTTACTAGCTGTAAATAGAAAGGTATCAGAAGAAAAGAGAGTACTTAGTAAAATAACGGAAAAGGAAAACCAATTAGTAGCTAGTGAAGAAGAAAAAAATAGAAAAGCTAAAGAAATTGCAGCTAATAATGTTAAAAGTGTTCCTAAAGGGGAACCCTTATCTCGTGGAGGATCGCAACCTATTTCTAGCTCAAAGGTTTTAGTAATGGAAGCTACTGCTTATTCAGGTGATAGTATTACTGCAGGTGGACATAAACCGGTGAGAAATCCTAATGGATATAGTACTATAGCGGTAGATCCTAGGGTAATACCTTTTGGAACTAAGGTTTACGTTGAAGGTTATGGATACGCTATAGCTGACGATATTGGAGGACGTATTAAAGGTAACATAATAGATGTATTTTTAACATCAGAAGCAGAATGTAATAGTTGGGGAAGAAGAAATGTCAAAGTTCATATTCTAGGTTAGAAAATATTTAATATTATAAAATCACATCCTATAGAATAGTTGAGTAGAAACATCTAATCTATAGGATGTGATTTTTAATATGTTTTATTTATAATGAGGATTTATTATAAGAATAATTTTCGGTCCATTTTCCACATCTATCACCGAAAGAACCAATTATATCATTACCATCTAGAATCCTAACAATTTCACATTCATTACCACATCCACTACATTCAAAACTCTTTGATATAAATTTTGAATTTGATATGTTAAAACCTCTAAAATTAGTTTTACATTTAGTTCTTTCAATTTTATTTTTAGCCATAAGGGCTGCACCTATAGCACCCATAATTTTATGATTTTTAGGGACAATTATATCACAATTAAGGGCTTCTTCAAAGGAAGATTTAATTCCCTTATTAGCAGCAACACCACCTTGAAAAAATATTTTAGGTAGAATTTCTTTTCCTTTAGCAACGTTATTTAAATAATTTCTCACTAAAGCATCACAAAGACCTTTAATTATATTTGATTGACTATAACCTAATTGCTGCTTATGAATCATATCAGATTCAGCGAATACAGCACATCTTCCAGCAATTCTTACCTGAGTATCAGCTTTGAGGGCTAAATTTCCAAAGTTTTCTATAGGTATACTTAATCTTTCCGCCTGTCTATCTATAAAAGAGCCAGTGCCAGCGGCACATACTGTATTCATAGCAAAGTCTGTTACTATACCGTTTCTTAATATGATTATTTTAGAATCTTGTCCGCCTATTTCTAATATGGTTTTTACATTTTTGTCCAAATTAAGAGAAGCTACTGCATGAGCGGTTATTTCATTTTTTACTATGTCTGCTCCAACTAAAAAGGAACCTATTACTCTACCACTTCCAGTAGTTCCTACTGCTTTTATTTGTTTATCGTCATATTTTTCACCAAGAATTCTAAAACCTTCTTGAATAGTTTTTATAGGATCTCCTTTAGTTCTTAAATATAAGGAATCAATAACATTCATTTGACTATCTGTAATTACAATGTCTGTACTTACAGAACCAACATCAACTCCCATATAATACATTATCTCGTCTCCTTTCAAGTAAATCAATAAAAGCTTCTATCCTAGTTATATACCCAGCTTCACCAGTCATTTCATCTACGACTAGACTCATTATTGGTATATCTTCATTGTTAGATATAGTAGGAAGTATGGATTTTGAAACTATCTCTGGCATACAACCTAGTGGGAAAATTTGAATAATGCCATCAAAACCTTCTTTTTTTGCAAGCATAGCCTCGCCAATACATTCCCTACCATGTCCTCCTATATAAAGAGGTAAATATTTTCTTGAAGCTTTACGTATATTTAAAGAGTTAAGTTTTAAGGGAGATAAAGCAGCATTTTTTACCCACCAACTAGGATAAAGTCCTTTTTTTGTACTTACACCTAAATTCATAAGTTTATCTTCTATATACAAATTAGAGAAAGGCTCCATTATTGTATAAATTTCTCCTATTATGGCTATTTTTATAGGATTCTTATTTTTATCTATAGGAACATTATTTAGTTTATTTTTGTAATTCCTTAATAAATTAAGCATTTCCGATGGTGAGTTACATTTAAAAGCTTCAGTTTTACAACTATAGAGGATATCTTTACATTCTCCTTTATTTATTTCATATCCAGCCTTAAATCTAGCTACTTTTTCTATATCATCTATAAAATTTATTACCTTTAAACCATATATTAAAGATTTAAATTTTTCTTTTGAAGTTTTGGTACTTTCATTAGAAATTATAGATATTCTATTTAGAAATTCTTTAGTTCCTATAGATTTAGGATAATCAATAACTATAAAATTTAGATTATATCCTAATCTTTTTAATATTTTCATTTGTAGTTCACAGTATTCACCAAATCTACAGGGACCACAACTACCAGGAATAACTATAGTGTCAGCACCTTTTTTTATAGCTCCAATATAGTTTCCTATCATAATTTTAAAAGGTAGACAAATTTCTTCTGGTGAATAGAGAGAACCTATCTCTAAAGCTTTTTTGTTACTTAATTTAGGCATTACATAATCTATACCTAAAGCATCAAAAGTAACTTTAGCGGCATAACAACTATTACCAAAGTGTGGAAAAGTAATCTTCAAGTTCTAACTACATCTCCTTTCTAGCATATCTGCAAAAGCTTCTAGCCTAGTATAAAATCCAGCCTCTCCAGTTTGCTCATCAATTTTTAATACTAAAATAGGGAAGTCTTTTAATTCATCTTTTATGAGCTCTATAACAATAGAATCTATACCACAAGCGAAGGAAGAAATATAAATTATACCTTGTACTTTATTAGTTTTTGCCAAATAAGTAGCTGAGCCATACGAATTTTTTGCAAATGTCCAAAAAGGTTTTTTAAATAATTTATCAATTTGTTTATTTATATCTTCTTCTTGTACATATTCTTCTGTTATAACGCCTACACCTAATTTATCTAATTTTTTAATTATATCTAAGTTTGTATATTTATCATAAATATTATAAGGATGGCCTAATAAAGCTATATTTATATTTTTATTTAATTTTTTTATACCAGTAAATGTATTTTGCTGCTTTTTTATTGCTATATTTAACGCTTTATTTATTTTATAAAGGTTTTTAGTTACTTTTAATCCAGATTTTATAGCCCATTTTTTTAGTTCTTTTATAGAAGTAGCATATATAGGATAGGTTATACATTTTGGCATATCAGGTATGCTGTACTTAATCATTTCTGGTAAACCACAAAATTTGGGACATATATATTTATTTTTTTCCAATTGCATTATACGTGGAATCAACAAAATATCACATTTATCTTTAATATCCATAACATGACCATGAAATATTTTAACAGGTAAACAGGCATCATCTACAGAAAGTTTTACACCTTTGTTTAAAATATCTTTATTGGTATCTTCAGATGTTATGATTTCACAACCCAATTCCTCGAAAAAACTTTTTAAAAAAACATTATATTTATAATATAAAAGCCCTTTTGGTATTCCAACTATCATAGAACATTCTCCTTAAAAAATATATTCATTAGTAATTATTTACCAATAAATAAAAACTATTCACTAAATGATTTTATTTTACAGATAATATTGTTTTTATAAAAAATGAATTTAGTATGAAATTATATGGAGAACATGAAACTTGTATGAGGAGCAATATATTACAAAAAATCTTAAATAAAGTGATAGTAAATCTAAAATTATAGTGAAAGAAGTATCAAAGAAAAATGGATATTTAGGAGAAGAGCAATAAAAATTATATATCATAAGGGTCATAAAAATAAAAAGATGATTTTAAATCTTCAATAAAAATATAGTTTAATGTTAATAAAATCGGATATTTAAAGTATTTATATAGAATAATTACTATAAATACTTATTATTTTCACCATAATGAAATAAAGTTTAATAATTATCAAAAAAGTGCTAGACTTTAATATACATATATACTATAATGACAATAGAGATATTAATAATATTTTAACAATGATAAGGTATTCTAATTATATGAATATTAAAGATTTTAGTCTTTTATGTTGATATTTGTAGATTTGCTTTTGAGGAAAATTTATCAGTAGCATAAAATTCATAATAATGAAATATAATTAGATATAACTTAACACAAGAATAACCCCTTATATCTGAATATTTAAAATTTCAATTATTTAATTAATTTTCTGTTATATATTTACGTGATATAATGGAAAAGTAAAAATATGTAGAATGAGGGGATTACTTATGATAAATGATATAGGTAAGAAGATAAAAAAATTAAGAACCAACAAAAAATTAACATTAAAAGAATTAAGTGAGCAAACAGATTTATCTATAGGATTTTTATCTCAGCTAGAAAGAGGATTAACAACAGTAGCTATAGACTCTTTAAGCAAAATTGCTAAACAATTAGGTGTAGATTTAACATATTTCTTTGAGGCTCCTAAAAAGAGTAAAAAAATTTTATTAAGAAGCTATGAAAAGGAAATATTTCAAGTAGAAAATAATAGATTTATTAAGTATAACTTAAGTAATAATCTAGAAGATAAAAGTTTTCTACCAAGATTAATAGAAATATTACCTTCACGTAATAATGAAAATCTTATTTCATATCAGCATGAAGGTGAAGAATTTGTTTATGTTTTAGAGGGCATACTTACTTTAATATTGGGAGAAGATGAAAAAGAACTATATCCTGGCGATAGTGCTCATTATGATTCAAGTGTAAAACATAATTGGGCTAATTATACAAGTAAACCAGTTAGATTATTAACAGTTAATACACCTAATATTTTCAAGGAGTAGTAAAGTTAAGAAACCTAAATAGGGGGATGATTTTATGAGTAAAGGGACTGTTATAAATATACAAAAATATTCTGTACATGATGGTCCGGGGATACGTACAACAGTATTTTTTAAAGGATGTCCTTTAAGTTGTTGGTGGTGTCATAATCCAGAGAGTCAAAGGAAAGAACACGAAATTATGTTTTTTAAAGAAAGATGTACAGGATGTGGGGTTTGTGTTAAAAGGTGTCCACAAAATGCCATAGAAATAAAAGATAACTATCCAGTGGTAAACAAGGATAAGTGTAACTTATGTGGAAAATGTACGGATTTTTGTCCTAGCAATGCTAGACAATATGTAGGAAAAGATATGACAGAAAATGAAATTTTTAAAGAAATAATGAAAGACGAAATATTTTATGAAGAATCTGGTGGAGGGGTAACCTTCTCTGGAGGAGAACCAATGCTTCAAGCAGAGCTTATAAATGAAGTGTTAAACCAATGCAGGATAAAAGGAGTACATACAACGATAGATACTAGTGGATATGTATCTTGGGATAAATTTGACAAAATAAGAGATAAAGTAGATCTATTCTTATATGATTTAAAGCTTATGGATAATGAAAGACATAAAAAATATATAGGAGTAGATAATAAAATAATATTAGAAAATCTTAAAAAGCTTTCAGATAATGGCCATAATATATATATTCGTATGCCAATAATTGTAGGGGTAAACGATGATGATGAAAATATAGATAAAGCTATTGAATTTATATCTAAGTTAAATATAATTCATGTAAACTTATTACCATATCATAAGATGGGAATGGACAAGTATAAAAGAATTAATATGAAGTATAAACTTTCAGGTGATGAAAAACCATCTGATGAAAAAATGAATGAGATAGCTAATAAATTTAAAAAAGCTGCTATAAAAGTAAAAATAGGGGGTTAAGTTATTATGATGACTGAAAGAGTAAAAAAATTAAGAGAGCAAAGTTTGAATGCTGTACCACGTATTTCAATGGAAAGAACTCAGATTGTTACTGATGTTTACAAAAAATATGAAGGAACAGTATCAATTCCAGTATTAAGAGCCTTAGTTTTAAAGGAGTTGCTTGAAAGAAAAACTCTTTGCATTAATGATGGAGAACTTATAGTAGGAGAGAGAGGGGAAGCTCCAGCAGCTACACCAACTTATCCAGAATTATGTTGTCATACTATTGAAGATTTTGATATTATGGACAAACGTGATAAAATATCTTTTAAAACTACTGATGGAGATAAAAAAATACAAGAAGAATTAATTATTCCTTTCTGGGAAAGAAGATCCATGAGACATAAAATTTTAAGCAAAATGACACCAGAATGGAAAACATGTTACGAATTAGGTATATTCACTGAATTTATGGAACAAAGAGGCCCTGGACATACTGCAGGTGGAGATAAATACTATAAAAAAGGATTCTTAGATATAAAAAAAGATATAGAGGAAGCTATAGCTAAATTAGATTATTTAAATGATGATGAAGCATTAGATAAAAAAGAACAGTTAGATGCTATGAATATAGCTTGTGACGCTATAATAATTTATGGAAAGCGTTATTCAGAATATGCAGCTAAATTAGCAAAGGAAGAAAAAGATCCGCAAAGAAAAAAAGAATTAATGGAAATATCAGAAGTTTGCGCTTGGGTACCAGCTCATGCACCAAGAACATTTAGAGAAGCATTACAAATGTATTGGTTTGTTCACTTATGTGTAATTTCTGAATTAAATCCTTGGGATGCATTTAATCCAGGAAGACTAGATCAACATTTATATCCTTTCTATAAAAAGGAAACAGAATCAGGTACTTTAGATAGAGAACAAGCAAGAGAATTATTACAATGCTTCTGGGTTAAATTTAATAATCAACCGGCTCCACCAAAAGTTGGTATAACACTAAAAGAAAGTGGAACTTATACTGATTTTGCAAATATAAATAGTGGTGGAATGAAAGCTGATGGCTCAGATGGAGTTAATGATGTAAGCTATTTAGTACTTGAAGTAATAGATGAAATGAGATTACTACAACCAAGTTCTAACGTACAAATAAGTAAAAAGACACCACAAAAGTTCTTAAAGAAAGCTTGTGAAATTATAAGAAAAGGTTGGGGTCAACCATCAATATTTAATGCAGATTCTGTAGTTCAAGAATTAGTTAGGGCAGGAAAATCTATAGAAGATGCTAGATGCGGAGGAACTAGTGGTTGTGTTGAAGCTGGTGCCTTTGGTAAAGAAGCTTATATATTAACAGGATATATGAATTTACCAAAGATATTAGAAGTTACATTACTAAATGGTGTAGACTCTCAAACTGGTAAACAAATAGGATTAAAAACAGGAGATATAACTACATTAAAAACTTATGATGATATATTTGAAGCATTTAAAAAACAACTTAAATATTTTATTGATATAAAAGTAAATGGTAACAGAGTTATAGAAAGAATGTACGCAACATTAATGCCAGTTCCATTTCTATCAGTTATTACAGATGATTGTGTTACTAAAGGAAAAGATTATAATGCAGGTGGAGCTAGATATAATACAAGCTATATACAAGGTGTTGGTATAGGAACAATTACAGATAGTTTATCTGCAATTAAATATCAAGTATTTGATAAAAAGAATATAACAATGGAAGAATTAATGGAGGCCTTAAAGAATAACTTTGAAGGACACGAAGATATTCTTAATTTAGTTAAAAATAAGACTCCTAAGTATGGTAATGATGATGACTATGCTGATGAAATAATGCAACAGGTATTTAATGCTTACTATAATGAAGTAAATGGAAGACCAAACGGTAGAGGTGGTTCTTATAGAATAGATATGCTTCCAACTACATGCCATGTTTATTTTGGATCAGTTATAAATGCTACTCCAGATGGAAGAAAGGCTAATGTACCAGTATCAGAAGGTATTTCTCCATCAAAGGGAGGAGATATAAATGGACCAACAGCAGTTGTAAAATCAGCAGCTAAAATGGATCATTTAAGAACAGGTGGTACTTTATTAAATCAAAAATTTACTCCATCTGTAGTTCAAGGAGAAGCTGGATTAGATGGAATGACAAACTTAGTAAGAGCTTATTTTAGAATGGATGGACATCATATTCAATTTAATGTTGTAAGCAAAGATTTATTATTAAAAGCACAACAAAATCCAGATGAATATAAAGATCTTATAGTTCGTGTTGCTGGATATAGTGATTACTTTAATAATTTAGATAGAGTATTACAAAATGAAATTATAGAAAGAACAGAACAAACTGGTTTCTAAAAAATAAAATTAGTATTTATATAAAAAAAGTGTGCAATAATTGTCTTAGGTAGTAAAAGTGTAGTAATGCATATTTACTACCTAAGAAATTAATTATATTTGGGAGGTTATATTAATGAATAAAGTAATAGGTTTTATTGGTGCAGGAAACATGGGCCAAGCTATGGTTGGAGGAATAGTTAATGCAAAATTAGTTACTCCAGAGAACATAATTATAGGTGATTTAAGTGAAAAAAATCTAGAAAAGGCTAAGGAAAAATTTGGAGTAAAAATTACAACAGATAATAATGAAGTAGCTAAAATAGCAGATATATTAGTCTTATCTGTTAAACCTAATTTATATCCTATAGTTATAAAGGGAATAAAAGACCAAGTAAAAGATGACGTAATAATAGTTACTATAGCAGCTGGAAAGGCTTTAGAAGATACAGAGGCTACTTTTGGAAAGAGAATAAAGATAGTTAGAGTTATGCCAAATACTCCAGCATTAGTAGGTGAAGGTATGGCAGCTATTTGTCCTAATGATTTAGTTTCTAAAGAAGAAGCAGAAGAAGTTATTAGTATGTTTGAAAGTTTTGGAAAGGCTGAAATAGTTCCAGAAAAATTAATGGATGCTGTAACATCAGTAAGTGGATCATCACCTGCTTATGTATATATGTTTATAGAAGCTATGGCTGATGCAGCTGTATTAGATGGAATGCCAAGAGATAAAGCATATAAATTTGCAGCTCAAGCAGTATTAGGTTCAGCAAAGATGGTTTTAGAAACTGGAATGCATCCAGGAGCTTTAAAAGATATGGTTTGTTCACCAGCAGGAACAACTATAGAAGCTGTGGCAACTCTTGAAGAAGAAGGATTTAGAAGTGCTGTTATTAAAGCTATGAGAAGTTGTACAAGAAAATCTCAAGAAATGTCTAAATAGTTTTTAATATATATTTTTAGCATTCTACTTTTATTAAGTAGAATGCTGAAAATGTATTTATAGGTAAACTACATACATAAATGAAATGTGAAATTAATAGTCAGAAAATTGAAGAAATTGAAATAAAGAGGTGCAATATGAAAGTAAATGATTATTTTGATGGAAAAGTAAAGTCAGTTGCATTTGAAAACAATGAAGGAGTGGCAACTATGGGGCTTATGGATATAGGAGAATATGAATTTTCTACATCTAAGCAAGAAACTATGACTGTAGTTAGTGGAAAAATTGTTGCTAAATTGCCAGGAGAGGATAGTTGGAAGGAATTTAATAAGGGTGAAACTTTTATAGTAGAAGCTAATAAAAAGTTTAATGTAAAAATTGAAGAACAAACAGCTTACACATGTTTTTATAAATAATTAAAATTAAGGACAAAAGAGGAGGGGTACAAATGATGGTAACTGCTATATGGGTTGCATTAATAATTTTAGCAATATGGTTTGGATTTGTATTATTTAGGGACTTTATTAAGAATAAAGATAACTTAGAAAATGTATCTTGGGTAAAAACTGCAGTAATCGGATTTATAGTTAACTTTTTTGATGTACTAGGTATAGGAGCTTTTGCACCACAAACGGCTTTATTAAAGTTAACAAAACAAACAGAAGATAGAATATTACCGGGAACATTAAATGCAGCAAATACAATTCCAGTTTTGATAGAAGCTATAATATTTATTAAGATTATAGAAGTTGGTTCAGTTACTTTAATAGCTATGTTACTTGCAGCAGCAATAGGAGCTGTTATAGGTGCAGGAATAGTGTCAAAACTTCCAGAAAAGGTTATACAAATTACTATGGGAGTAGCTTTATTAATAACAGCTTATTTTATGCTTGCAGGTCAATTACATTGGATGCCAGGTGGGGGAGATGCTATAGCGTTAACAGGATCAAAATTAATTATAGCAGTAGTAGTAAACTTTATATTAGGAGCGTTAATGACAGCAGGAATAGGATTATATGCTCCTTGTATGGCTTTAGTTTATATGCTTGGAATGTCTCCAAAGGTTGCCTTCCCTATAATGATGGGTTCATGTGCATTTTTAATGCCACCTGCATCAGTTAAGTTTGTTAAGGAAGGAGCTTATAATAGAAAAGCTAGTGTATCAATGTGTATAGCAGGAACAGTAGGGGTTTTAATAGCTGCATTTTTAGTAAAATCATTACCAATGGATATATTACGTTGGTTAGTTATAGCTGTAGTAATATATACTTCTTTAGTGATGTTAAAATCTGCAGTAAAAAATAAAAAAACTGAAAATTTAGTAGCTTAGTATGTAATTAAAGGGGGAGTAATACTTCCCCTTTTTATTTATAGTAATTTTTAATGGGTAATAATTTTATATGCCTTTTATATTATAAATAGGAAATGTAAAAAGTATTCCTTTGCCTGGATGATTAAGTTTACCTGATCTTACTACAGTATTTATTATAGTTTCACAAATTCCATCTTCACATATTATTAATATAATTTCTTTAGAAGATTCTATATGAAAGTCAAAGTATTTTTTAATTTCTTCTTCTCCAGTACCTCTACCATAAAATATTGTAGCACCTTTGGCTCCTACACTTTTAGCATCATTAACTATTTTAGAGGCCTTTCCTCTTTCTACAATAGTAACTATGCATATCAAGGGTAAAACCTCCTTTATTTTGTGATTATACCTAATAATAATACAAATATAATAGGACCAATAGAAGTAAGTCCAACTATACCAAAAGCATTTAAAAGGGGATCGGAATTTTCAATAACTTTGGATAAACCTAGAGCTATGGTGAGATTTAAAGGTATATTTACAGGTCCTGTTGTAGAACTTGCACAATCTATAGCTATTCCGATTATTTCTTCAGGAGCTAAAAATAATAATATTGTTGAAATTATAAAAAGGGGAATAACAATTTTAGAAGTTTTAATATTAAATAATATTTTACATATGCCTATGGATAATCCTGTACCAAATCCACAAGCTACTGTATACATAAGAAAATTTTTAGAAATTGATCCTATAGAAATTTCATCTACTTCCATTGCTAAAGCAGTTAAGGCTGGCTCTACAAGAGTTGTACAAAATCCAATTCCGAATACTAGTAATATAATAAACCATTTATTTTTTAGTAATATTAAATTTCTACCAACGGATTCTCCAAGTGGTAATAGAAAAAGATTTGTTCCTTCTATAAACAAGAATAAACCTAAAGTACTTAGTATAACCCCTAATGTAAAAGTTTTTATATTTTTCATTGGTTTTTTAAATATGAATAGTTGAATGAAGAGCATGAGTGTAGTTATAGGTAAGATATTTTTAAAGGTATTCCATAATCCTTTAAAAATATAAGAAAGTTTCATTGAATCCCTCCTATATACACTTTATATTGTATCATATTAAGAGAAATAACCAAAATTTGAGATACCAACTTATAAATAATTTTAACTTTCAAATGGAAAGTTAAAATTATTTATAATATTGGTTTCCTATTACATTAGAAGTGCATTTATCTTCATCTATATTGTTATCAAAGTTGTGATGTTATCTTATATGTAAGATAGATTTTCCTAATATAATGCCTAAAAAACTTAAGAATAAATTTAAACATGTGTTTAAGCAGGCTAAAGTATAATTTCTACTAGTAAAAAAGCTTACAGTTTCATAACTAAAAGTAGAAAAAGTTGTAAGTCCACCCATAATACCTGTGGTAAGAAATAACCTCAAATCAGGAGAAATTAAAGTTGTTGTTGAGTTTATTTCCATTATTAAACCAAAAAATAATCCACCAAGTATATTTACAATTAATGTACCATAGGGAAATTGAGTACCAAAAAATTTTTGAAAGTTTATAGTTATAAGATATCTTAAAGAAGCTCCTAGAAATCCTCCAATTCCAACATAAAATAGTCTTTGCATTTGTGATTCCTCCTACAAAAGTTAAAAAACTCCTACTTTAAACAAATTATAAAGTAGGAGTTATTAGCGTAAAGCATTTAAAGGTGAACTCCATCACCTAATATATATTATACTACAATTATTAATAATAAGTTACTTTAAAAAAACATATGTTGGGTTTATTAGTTAATCTATAGTATTTATTAATATTTTAAAGCTTTTTTATTATATAATTAATGATTTTAATTTTATTAGAATTTGTAAATAAATCTTAATTGTGAAATGAATTTAGAAAGGAGTTAAGTATGAATAATATTATTCTATAAGTTGTACTCCTAATTGTTTATAAAAAGAGGAATTTATAGTATCACAAATATAGAGATTATTATCTTTTTGAAACTTATGTACTATCATTCTCATATTTTCTCCATAAATTCCATCAGGGTTACCATTATAGTAGCCCTTCTGCTTTAGTAGTCTTTGAACTTCATAAACATCAGAACCAGTCATACCAGGTCGTATAGGTCTTAAATATTCTCCAAAGTTTCCAAAAGGACCACCCCATATTATCACAGTAGTTCCGTAGGGAATAATATCATACAATTCAATAACATCTTTATTATTCATACGAATGCACCCATGAGAGGCTCTATGTCCTATTGAATTAGGTCTATTAGTTCCGTGAATACCATAAGTACCCCAAGGAACATTTAGTCCCATCCATCGTCCACCAAAGCCAGATCCCCAAGTACCTTTGTTTATTATTTTCCAAGTTCCTATAGGAGAAGGTGTAGAAACTTTTCCACTGGCTATATTATAGCTTTTTACTATAATACTGTTTTTAAATACATCTAATCTGTTAGAAGTTAAATCTATAAAAATTGCAATATTTTTATTATTACTAGAATTATTTTTTGTATTAATATCTTTTTTATATCCTATATATATTAAAACTATTTCTATAGCAAGTATAAAAATTAAAATAAATAATATTTTTTTAAATTTAGACATGAAAATCCCCCCTCTTATGATAGTAGTATATGCACTGGTATGAGATAAGATAATTATAAAAAACTAAAAATTATTCTAAAAATTTTTTAAAATTTTTAAATATAATTTTATAATTATTTAAAGGTTCAATTTTTCAATTTTAATAGGAAGAAAAGATTACTTATATCTAATATTATATAGAAGATATATTATATATAATAAGAAGTGAAAGGATTGAATGTGATATGGAACTCAATAAGGATTGTATTCAAATATTACAGTACTTAGTAGAAAAAAATGATTTTGTAAAGATAAGCGAAATAGCTAAAAAATATAAGGTAACTAATAGAGCTATAAGATACAAAATAGATAAGATAGAACAGTTTTTAATAAAAAATAATTTTGGATATTTAAATAGAAAGTATAGAAAAGGAATAAGAGTACCAAAGGATGAAAATTTAAAGATTTATTTAAATAAATTTATAGGAGAATATACTCCATATAAATATGTTTATTCAAAAGAAGAAAGACATTTACATATGTTACTTAAATTACTTCAATGTAATACTCCAATAAAAATGAGATTTTTTGAAAAGAAATTATGTGTATCTAAAAATACTCTGCTAAAAGAATTAGATTCAATTGATGAGTGGCTAAAGAAAAGAAATTTAACTTTAGTGAGAAAACCTAAAATAGGAATGATTGTAGAAGGAAGTGAAATAGATAAACGTAACGCTGTTGTAAAAATAATATCTCAATCAACATCATCAGAAGATTTATTGAATTATGTTTCTAGAAAGTCAATTCAATCAAAAATAAATAATTTGCAATTTGATACATTGTTTTCTGATATAGATATAGATTTTATAGATAGTCTAATAAGAAGAGCAGAGATAGAATTAAAAAGAGAATTTAGTGATGAAGCCTATGGAGGATTAATTACACATTTATCAATAATGATAAAGAGAGTACAACTTAATAAAGATATATATTTACCTAATTTTAATGAAAATATAGTTAAGGAAACAAAAGAATATCAAGTTTCTAGAAGCATTATTGAAAATATAGAAAGGCATTATAATATTAAAATACCAGAATGTGAAATAAGCTATATAGTCATACATTTATTAGGTGCAAAAGTTTTAAAGAATATCTCTAAGGGACAAAGTAAGTATAACGATAGCGAACTTAAAAAAGTAGTTAATTTAATGACAGAATATGTAGAGATGGCTTATGAAATTAAATTTGAAAAAGAAAAAAACGGTTTAATAGAGGGGTTAATACTTCATTTAAGACCGAGTATATATAGAATAAAATACGGATCAAGTCTTATAAATCCATTATTTCATAAAATAAAAACTAAATATAGTGAGTTATTTAAGATAGTTAAAGCAGCTAGCAAATACTTAGAAGAGTTTATAGGTTCACCATTAAGTGAACATGAGATTTCATATATAGTTTTACATTATGGTGCGGCGTTGAGGCTCTATGAACAAAGGAAAAGTAAAAAAGCTAAGGTGATTATTGTTTGTGGAACAGGTATTGGTACATCAAAGATGATAGCTGCAAGTATTTTTCAAAAATTTCAAGTAGAAATTATAGGAACATATGCTAGTAGAAATATTAATAAAAATATATTAAAGACTTGTGATTATATAATTAGTACTATAGATATACCTAATCTTGAAAAAGATGATTATATCAAAATTAGTCCACTTTTAAGTGAAAAGGACTTCTTAATTTTAAATAAATATTTATTATCGATAGTTAAAAAAACTAATTCTAGTAATGAAATTGAAAAGACAAATAAAATTATTAATATAATAAAAAAGTATGGAGATATAAAAGACGAAGAACAATTAAAATATGAAATAATGTATGAGTTAAAAAGAAAAAATGAGAAATTTCCAGAAGAAAAAAGAGAAATTTCATTATCAGAACTTTTAAGAAAAGAAACTATAGAAGTAAAATTAAATTGTAAAGATTGGGAAGATGTTATTTTAAATGCTACTAGGCCTTTAGAAAAAAAGAATTATATAACCTATAAGTATACTGAAGAAATAATAAAAAATTTAAAAAAATTAGGTCCTTATATGGTCATTGCACCGGGAGTTTGTTTAGCTCATGCTAATTTGCCAGAAGAAATTAACCATACATCTATGAGTTTTATTAATTTGAAGTATCCCATTAAATTTCATAGCAAATTTAATGATCCAGTGAAAATTGTACTAACTTTTGCAACTAAAGATAAAGAGTCACATATATATGCTCTTTCTCAATTTATGGATATAATAAATAATTCCAATGAATTGCAAAAACTTATGAATGCTTCATCTAAGGATGAGGTATTAAAGATAATAAATAAATATTAATAGGAATGGGGGAAAATATTATGAGGATAGAGGAAGAAAAGTTTTTAATTAAAAAATGTAAAAAAATAAGAAGATTATTAGTAGAGGAAATAAATAGTGTAGGAAAAGGGCATTATGGTGGTAGCTTATCAATAGTTGAAGTTCTAATACTTTTATATAATAAAGAAATGAATATAGATCCTTTGAATTCTAAAAAAGAGGGCAGAGATAGATTGGTACTATCTAAAGGGCATGCAGGTCCAGCATTATATGCAGTTTTAGCAGATAAAGGATATATAAAAGAAAAAGAACTTCTTACTTTAAATAAAGAAAATACCCTTCTTCCAAGTCATTGTGATATGAATAGAACTAATGGGGTAGATATGACAACTGGGTCTTTAGGACAAGGTATCAGTTGTGCTGTTGGAATGGCTAAGGCATCAAAAATAAAAAAGGATAATGCTTATATTTATTGTATAGTTGGAGACGGAGAATGTAATGAAGGACAAGTTTGGGAAGCAGCACTTTCAGCAGCACATTTTGGACTTGATAATTTAATTACTTTTGTGGATTATAATAAATTTCAACTAGATGGAAAGATAGAAGATATTATGAATATGCATCCAATGGATGATAAATGGAAATCCTTTGGATGGCACGTTATATCAGTAGATGGCCATAATTTAAAAGATATACATAGTGCAATAGAAGAAGGTAAAAAACATGAAAAGCCAGTAGCAATTATTTTAGAGACTAAAAAAGGAAAAGGAGTTTCAGTAGTTGAAAGAGCAGGACATAAATGTCATAGTATGGGTTTAACTGAAGAGGAATATAAGAATTCAATAGAGGAATTAAGCTAGGGGGATTTTTGTTATGGAAATGAGAAAAGTATTGTGTGAGGTAATGGAAGAGTTAATGAATAAGCATGATAATATTGTGTTTATGGATGGTGATTTAGCGGAAGCTAATGGTACGATGCCTCTTAGGGAGATATTTAAGGAAAGAGCTTTTGATACTGGAATTAGTGAGCAAAATATGGCATCTATGGCTGCAGGAATGAGTTCTTATGGAATGAATCCATATATATGCACATTTACAGCATTTTCAACTAGAAGAATATGTGATCAAATAGCAATTTCAATGTCTTATGCAAAGCAAAATGTAAAAATAATAGGAACAGATGCGGGAATTTCTTCAGAGCTTAATGGAGGAACTCATATGAGCTTTGAGGATATTGGAGTATTAAGAAGTATACCAGGGGTTACTATTATAGATATTGCAGATGAATTTCAACTAAGAGAAGCTCTATATAAAACTGTAGATTATAAAGGAGTAGTATATTTAAGAATTCCAAGAAAGCAAGTACCTAAAATATATGATGATAATTATAAATTTAATTTATCTAAAGGAGATATAATTTCTAAAGGAAGGGATGTAACTATTTTTTCTACAGGGATTATGTGTAAATCTGCTATTGAGGCTTGTGATATTTTAAAGCAAGAAGGAATTAGTGCAGAAGTAATAAACATTCATACTATAAAGCCAATAGATGATGAAATAGTCACAAAATCTTTAGAAAAAACTAAAGCGGCAGTAACTTGTGAAAATCATAATATTTTAGGTGGTCTTTATAGTTCTATTTGTGAAATAGTATGTAGAAACAAACCTGTTCCAATTGAGCCAATTGGAATAGTTGATCATTTTGGGGAAGTAGGAAATATGAAATTTCTTTCGAAGAAATATAAAATGACTACTGAGGATATAGTATTAGCATGCAAAAAGGTTATAAATAAGAAATAATAAAATATTGATGAAAAAGATAAAGTAATAAATTGCTTTCTGTATAATTTATTACTTTGTTTTTTATTTTTATTTCATAAACAGAGCATATATTTTTTAGTTCAAATTTTCCTTTTTAAATTGAAATAGAAGGTGTTGTAAACATATTCAAACTACTATAGAAATTATATATAATAAAGATACGTTAAGGAGAAATAATCTAAACTAGAAATGGAAGTGAATTATGTGATCGGAGATTTAGTGGTAAAAGATTTTATAAAAGTAAAGCAAAAATGTACAAGTTGGCAAAATGCTATAGAAATGGGAACCCTACTCTTAGAGGAGAAAGATATTATTGATAAAAATTATAAGTATGCAATAATTAATAATTTTAAGAAGTTAGGTCCCTATATGGTAATAGCACCTGGAATTGTATTATCACATGCAAGACCGGAGGACGGAGTAAATAAAACTGGAATTAGTATAGTTACATTAAAAGAGCCGATAAGTTTTGGAAGTGACCAAAATGATCCTGTAAAATTAATAGTTACATTAGCAGCTAAAGATAATACGAGTCATTTAGAATTGCTTTCAAACTTAATGGATATATTTATGAATTCAAATGATTTAAATAAAATATTTGAAGCAGAGTCAGAAGAGAAAATTTTAGAAGTATTAAAGGAATATAAAGAAAATTAAATTTTGGGAGGAATTATTTATGAAAATATTAGTATGTTGTGGAAGTGGACTAGGAAGTAGTTTTATGATCGAGATGAACATAAAGAAGGTTATTAATGAGTTAAATCTAAGTGGCATAGAGGTAAATCATTCAGATCTTGCTTCAGCAAAAGGGATTCAAGCAGATATATATGTTGGTACAAGAGATATAGCTGTAAGATTAGAAGATTTAGGAGGAGAAGTTGTTTCATTGAATAATATGATAGATATTAATGAATTAAAAGAAAAATTAATAGAAGTATTGAGGAAATTAAATTACATGTAATTAAGTATTAGGCTTTTATTGCAGAAAATGATTCAGAATAAAAAGAAAAAGGGGATGAAATTTTATGTTAAAGTTTTTGTTGGATATATTAAGTACTCCAGCAATATTAGTTGGACTAGTTGCTTTAGTAGGTCTTATATTTCAAAAAAAATCAACATCTGATTGTGTTACGGGAACAATTAAGACTATAATGGGGTTTTTAGTACTTGGTGGAGGAGCAGAAATTGTTGTTAAAGCTTTGGATTACTTTAGTAAGATGTTCCAATATGGATTTGGAATTACTGGAATAGTCCCTAATAATGAGGCTATAGTAGGAATGGCATTAAAAGATTATGGCACTCAAACAGCATTAATAATGGCTTTAGGTATGTTGATAAATATATTAATAGCTAGATATACAAAGATGAAGTACATATTTTTAACAGGACATCATACATTATATATGTCTTGTATGTTAGCAGCAATATTAATTGCTGGAGGGGTCAAAGGAACTTCTTTGGTTATAATAGGTTCAGTATTATTAGGATTTATAATGGCTTTAATGCCAGCTTTGGCTCAGCCAATTATGAGAAAGATAACTGGTGTAGATGATATTGCATTTGGTCACTTTGGAACTTTTGGATATATTATATCAGCATGTGTTGCAAAAGTTGTAGGTAAGGATTCTAAATCAACAGAAGAAATGAAGTTTCCACAAGGATTAACTTTTTTAAGAGATACATCAGTTGCAATAAGTTTAACTATGTCAATATTATATTTAATAGTTTCAATAGCAGCAGGACCTACATATGTAGGAAAGTTAAGTGGAGGACAAAATTTTATAGTATTTTCATTAATTCAAGCAATTACATTTGCAGGTGGGGTTTATATAATACTTGCGGGAGTAAGATTAATATTAGGTGAAATAGTTCCAGCATTTAGAGGAATAGCTATGAAGTTAGTTCCTAATGCAAAACCAGCGTTAGATTGTCCAGTAGTATTTCCTTATGCCCCTAACGCAGTTTTAATAGGTTTCTTATCAAGTTTTCTTGGTGGAATAGTTGGAATGTTTATATTAATAGCTTTAAAAGCACCAGTTATATTACCAGGGGTTGTGCCTCATTTCTTTTGTGGGGCAACAGCAGGAGTATTTGGAAACGCTGTTGGAGGGAAAAGAGGAGCTATATTAGGAGCCTTTGTACATGGAATAATAATAACATTTTTACCAGCATTATTACTTCCAACTTTAGGTGGACTTGGATATGTAGGAACTACATTTAGTGATGCGGATTTTGGAGTAATAGGCACAATACTTGCCAAGATAATATCATTATTTAGATTTTAATATAAGTAAACAGAGAGGAATGATTATAAATGAAACTATTTATAGATACAGCCATTGTTGATGAAATCAAAGAAATAAATGATATGGGAATTATTTGTGGAGTAACTACAAATCCTTCTTTAATAGTTAAATCGGGACGAGTATTTGAAGAAGTAATACAAGAGATTACAAATATAGTAGACGGACCTATAAGTGCAGAAGTAACAGGAGTTACTTCTGAGGAAATGGTTGAAGAGGGATTAGAATTATCAAAGCTTCATAAGAATATAGTTATTAAGATTCCTATGACAGAGGAGGGCTTAAAAGCAACAAAGAAATTAAAATCAAAAGGAATAGACGTAAATGTAACTTTAATATTTTCAGCTCCTCAAGCCTTACTTGCAGCAAGAGCAGGAGCTAGATATGTAAGTCCATTTTTAGGAAGATTGGATGATATTGGAATGGATGGAATACATCTTATAGAAGAAATTTCAGAAATGTTTAGTATTCATGGTATAGAAACAGAAATAATAGCAGCAAGCATCAGAAATTCTATACACATTACTAGATCTGCAATAGCAGGGGCTGATATAGCTACTGTTCCATACAAAATATTAAAGCAAATGATAAAACATCCATTAACTAACGTTGGAATAGAAAAATTTATGAAGGATTGGAATTCAAAATAATTTAAAAACATAATATTACTCATATATAAAAATATAGGTGTGACCACACCTATATTTTTATATACGAATTTATTTTACGATTTTTTGTGTTTATGTTTTTTAGATTTCTTTTTTTGTACCGAATATCCAAATTTGCCAATGGATTTTTCAGGAAGAGGAAAATATTCTCCATGAGAATAACACATTAAATTAGCTTTTTCAAAATGTATTTTTCCTTTTGTATCTATTAGATCTTCATTTACGTTTACACATAAGATTTCACATAAAAATAAATCATGTGTTCCTAAAGGAATTATATTTTTAACTTTACATTCCAAATTTATGGGACATTCTTCTATATAAGGTACAGTAACTTCACTAGAATTATGTAATGTAAAGTTACAATTTTTAATTTTATCTTCATTTTTACCAGAACGCACTCCACAATAATCTACTGCTTTTACCATATTTTTAGAAGGAAGGTTTACTACAAGATTAGAACTTTCCTTTATATATTTATAAGAAAGCCTTTCTGGTCTTATAGCTATGCTAATTATAGGTGGTTTAGTACATGCCGTTCCTATCCAACCTACAGTAAAAACATTTGTATTATTTTCTTCTTCTTTTGATGTAATTAATGCAATAGGTACTGGGTTTAACATAGCGCTACCTTTAAATTTTACTTTTGCCATAGATTATAAACTCCTTAATTTATATTAATTATCAAAGTAAGATAAAAGTTTTTCATTTTTTTCTATAATAGATAAAAGCAATAATCCTAGTATATAACAAGAAATTGCTTCACCAATACCTACCCATAACATAGACAATAATAAAGGTAATCTTAAAGTATACTTTAAAACTAATCCTATTACTATAGCGTTTATTATTATAGGTGGAAGAGGAGCAATGAATTTTTTATGTTTTAAATTACTCTTACCTATATAATAAGTTAATATAGCTGCAATTAATGTAGCTAAGGAACCAAAAATTATATCAATTATACCATTGCCTCCTATTAAATTAGATATTATACATCCAATAAAAACTCCCCATATAGAATATGAAGAAAAGAAAGGTAATAAAACTAAAGCTTCAGATACCCTTATTTGAAGTTGACCATAACTTATAGGGGCAAGTAGTACGGTTAATGCAGTATAAATTGCCGCTATTAACGATGAGAAAACAAGTTTGTAAATTTTTTTATTATACATTTTAACACCTCCATAGTTTTGCTTAAAGACAGGATGGTTTCGAACTGTCTATATTTCAAAATAATACCTATATAGTTTAATACTTTTATTTTTTAACGTCAAATGAAATTATCAAGTTTTAAGTATATAATATTGTAGATAGTATGTACATATATGAAGTTATAAATTATAATTATGTAAATATAAAAAATAAAGGGGATTATAAATGTTTGATGCTAAAAAAAATGTTCTTGATAATGGAATAAAGTTGATTACTATAAAAAAGGATACACAGATGATGTCCATTCATATGGGTATAAAAATAGGAGCTATATACGAAGGAAAAAATGAAAAAGGGATTTCTCATTTTATAGAACATATGCTTTTTAAAGGTACTAGTTCAAGGAATAATGAAGTATTAAATAAAGAGTTAGAAGCTCTAGGTGGAGAGTATAATGCCTATACTGATAATAGTTCTACAGTATTTAGTATAACAGCTTTAAAAGATGAAGTAGAAAAGTCTATAGAATTGTTATCAGATATGCTTAAAAACTCTATATTAGATGAAAAAGAAATAGAAAAGGAAAGAGAAGTTATATTAGCGGAAATAAGATCATGTAAAGATGACATAGAGGACTTTAGCTTTAAAAAAACAAATGAAGCAGCATTTAAAGATAGTCCTTTAAGATATGATATTTTAGGTAATGAAAATACTGTAAAAAGTTTTGATAAAAATGAATTAAAAAACTTTTATGAAAAATATTATGTGCCTAATAATTCATATATAGCTATTGTGTCTCCATTTCCTCATGAATATGTAATAGATCTGGTAAAAAAGTATTTTAAAGAGTGGATTTATAAAGAATTTAATAGAAACACTGTATTGGAAGAGTGTAATATTCCAATTAACAAGATATCCTATAGAAAAGATATAGAGCAAAGTACAATAGTTTATTTATTTACTTTTTATGGACTAGATAAGAAAGAAGAATTAGCCTTAAAAATATTAAGTTATAAATTAGGAGAAAGTTCCAATTCCATACTTTTTAGAGAACTTAGAGAAAAAAGAGGCTTTGCTTATGATATATATACAGATTTAGATTTATCAGCACATGTTAAGACCTTTTATATATATACATCTATTTCCAAGGAAAATTTAGATTCCGCTATTGAAGTTATAGATGAATGTATTAATAATATAAAAGAAAGAAAAATAAGGTTTGAAAAGGATACTATTGATTTAATGAAAAAAACATTAAAAACAGCTATAGCATTTACATTAGAAGATGTTACTGATTTAGGAAACTATGCCCTTCACCAGTCTATAGATGGTGAAGATTTGTTTCAATTTTATAAGGACATAGAAGATTTAAACAATATGGAAAAGGAAGATATTTATAAAATAGCAAGTAAGGTATTAAGAAACCCTACTATACATGTACTTTTAAATAATTAAATTACTTTTGGAGGGTTAATATGGATAAAGTAATAACAAAAATAGAATGGCAAAAAAGAAATAAGGATAGAGTTAATATATATATTAATGAAGAATTTGCCTTTGCTTGTAGTGGAGAATTAATTTATTATCATAACTTAAAAAAAGGATTGAAAGTAGATGAGGATAAATTATCCTCTATTATAAAAGAAGATAATTATATGAAATGTAAAAATTATTCTTTAAAGTTAATAGAGAAAAGCTTAAAAACAGAAAAATATATTGAAGATAAACTTAAAGAAAAAGAATATACAAATGATTGTATAAAAAGAGTTATGGAGTTTTTAAAAAGTTATAATTTTATAGATGACAGTCGATATGTAGATTTATTTATAAGAGAAAAAATTAATAGTTGTGGAAGAAATAAAATAAGATACTCTTTATTAAAAAAAGGTATAAAAGAGGAGTTATTGAATAGTAAAATAAGTGATATTGATATAGATAAAGAAGAAGTAGTAGCATATAAATTAGCTTACAAAAAGTATGATATAATATCTAAAAGAGAAAAAAATCTTATGAAAATATATAAAAAAATATGGGACTATCTAATATATAGAGGTTATACCTTAAGTGTAATAGAAAATGTAGTAAATAAATTAAAAAAGAATAATATAAGTTTAGTAGAAAATAAAAGAGAAGAAAGAAAGTATAATATTGATGAAATATATAACATTGCAACAAGAAGGTATAATATTATAATAAAGTCTGAAAGAGATGAACAAAAAATATATAGAAAACTGTATAATTATCTTTTAAGACGAGGATATGGTTTTGAGGAAGTTAAAAAAGTCGTAAACAGTGTTATTCATAAAACTTAGGATAAGAATGAGGTTGGTGATGTGAATGAAATATAATCCAATAAATTTAATATTGTTGTTAGTATTTTTATTTCCTATATTAAAGGGATTCCTCTATAAATTTTCTTCCAGAGACTTAAAATCAGATATTGAGGAAACTAATAAGACGATAGCTTTTATATTATCCTTATTTTTAGGTGTATATTATGGAAGAAAAATATTTATGGATCATAGTAGTGGTTTATATAAAGAAATATATATTAAAATACCAGACAATATAATTAGATATATAGATAATAATCAATTTATTATTTATATAGTTATAATACCGTTACTTACATTTATAGTATATAAGATTATAGAAATAATTTTACATGCTATAAATTCTGTAACAATATATATATTATTGGATAAACTAGAAAAATTATTGAAATCCACCAGTAGTTTATTTAAGAGAATTTTAGGAGCTATATTTAATCTACCTAAGTCTATATGTTATGTACTATTGGTTACTTTTACATTAAATATATTTTCTATGTTTGTAAAAAATAATAATTTTAATAGATATCTAGAGATGTCAAAACCTTATAAAAGCATATGCAAACAGATAATAATACCTATTACTAATTCAAAAATAGCAAGAAAATTACCGAATATAATAGATAATTCTTTTAAAATACAGATAAAAGAAATACAACCTAAAAATACTGGAAAGAATAGTACAAGTAAAACCCACGGAAGTAAAACTATAGTATATTACAATGGAGTTACTTTAGATGAAGGCGTAAAATCCAATAAAACTATAGACACTTTTGCTAGGGGGTTAGCTGCTAAGGAGGCATCTTCTAAAGAAAAGTCTAAAATTATTTATAATTGGGTTGGCAAGAATATAGCTTATGATCATAATAAGGCTAGTAGAGTTTTAAATGATGATTTCAATGTAAAATCTGGAGCAATAGCAACTTTTCAGACAAGAAAAGGAATATGTTTTGATTATGCCTGCTTGTATGTAGCTATGTGTAAGGCTAATGATATAAAGGTAAGATTAGTTACAGGTGAAGGATTTAATGGAGTAAGTTGGGTAAGTCATGCATGGAATCAAGTATATGTACCGGAAGAAGGAAGATGGGTTAATGTAGATGCTACATTTTATAATGGTGGAAATTATTTTGATACTAAAAGATTTGAAATAGATCATAGGAAGGCTGAGATTATAGGTGAATGGTAATTAAAGACTAGTTAACTAGTCTTTAATTTTGTTTTTCGTGTCTTAAGTTTCTGGTGATTATATTTATAGCTTTTTCACAATCTAAATCATCATTATTTAAAGACCAAGAAAGATTAAAATAAATTAACGCTTTCTTGTTATTTTTAAGCATAGCATAACAATAACCTAAATTAAAAAAATATTTACTATCTTTCTTTTTGTTTATGGCGCTTTTTAACAGAGGAATAGCTTTATTAAATTCTTTTAACTTTATGAAACATACAGCAGCATTATATAGGGAGGAAACTTCATTTTCCTCTATTTTAGCAGCTTTTTTATATAAGTCTATAGCTTTTTTATAATCTTTAGTATTATAATAATGGTTAGCTTTATGAAAGTAACTCATGATTTTTCCTCCTTATGTTTCTAATACATAATTTATATTAATTTATATTAAAAATATTGTTAATATATTCTTTTATGCTTTCGTTAATATGATATCCATAAATGTTATTTTTATACAAAAAGCAATAATAAAGAACAGTATATTCTGCATAATACCGTTCTTTATAGATGGCTTTAATAATTTAATTTTTTGGAAATTTTCTTTTCAAATAATGCTACTCCCTCATACATTAGGTATGCTAGTATAGATAAAATGATTATACTAAACATTACCATATCTAATTGAGAAATTTGTCCACCATATATTATTAAAAATCCTAAACCTTCTTTAGCAACTAGAAATTCCCCCATGATAACTCCTACCCAAGATAATCCTACATTTATTTTTAATGATGCAATTAGTGTAGGAATAGTAGCAGGAATTATTAAATGAATTAATATTTGCCATTTATTTGCACCAAGAGTTCTCATAAGCTTAATTTTATCTTTATCTACTTCATTAAATCCATTTAAAATGCCTATTATAGTAACTACTATAGATATTAATAAAGCTATTAATATTATGGCATTAGTTCCATTGCCTACCCAAAAAATTATAATAGGAGCTAAAGCTACCTTAGGAAGGGCATTTAATACTACTAAATAAGGATCCAATACCTCTGATGCGAAGCTAGACCACCATAGTAGTACTGCTATTAAAGCTCCTAACAGTGTTCCAGATAAGAAACCTACTATTGTTTCATAACAGGTAATTCCTATGTGTCTAAAAAGGGTACCTTCATTATATACTTGTACCATACTTTTCCACATTCTTGAGGGTGTACTTGTTAGGAAAGGATCTATCCAACCCAATCTTCCGGATATTTCCCATAATGCGAAAAACGCTACTAATATTAATAGTCTAGTAATGGTTATTAGTTCTTTTCTCTTGTTTACTTTTTTTATATATATTTGGTGTTCTTTTTTTTCATCTATCATAATGTATTCAGCTCCTTCCATACATTATTAAAATAAACTCTAAATTCTGGAGCTTCTCTACACTTTAAAGGGGAATCATATTGAGTAGAAAGCTCTATGTTTATTTCCTTTTTTAGTTTAGCTGGTCTACTGGATAATACTAATACTCTATCGGACATAGCCACGGCTTCTGAAATATCATGGGTTACCATTATGGCTGTTTTGCCTTCATTTTTTATTATTTTATATATTTCATCACCTATATTTAATCTAGTTTGATAATCAAGAGCAGAAAAAGGCTCATCTAAAAGTAATACTTCAGGATTTAAGGCCAAGGTTCTAATTAGAGCTACCTTTTGTCTCATTCCTCCAGATAATTCATCAGGATGATGATTTTTAAATTCTGATAAACCATAGTTTTCTAATAGTTTTTCTATAAATTCTTTGTTTTTATCATTTAATTTGTGTTGTATCTTAAGACCTAAGGTCACGTTGTGCCAAACTGTAAGCCACTGAAAAAGATGATCTTTTTGAAACATATATCCTATTTTACGAGAAATAGAATTTTGTTTTTCATCATCTATATAAACTTTACCACTAGATGCAGGTATTAATCCTGCAATTATATTTAATAATGTAGATTTTCCACATCCAGAGGGACCTACTATGCTTACAAATTCACCTTCTTTAATAGAAAATGAAATATCTTTTATAGCAGAGGTTGCCCCTTTTAAAGAATGATAGTTCATATATATATTTTTAACTACTACTTTATTCACTATATCATCTCCTAACGAGTTCAATATAACTTTCTTCATATCTCCATTTATTATATGAAAAATTATTAATTTGTGTTATAAAATATAGTGCTTTTACTAGGGTTAAGTGGTTATTTATATTACATAATGTTTAGTTGAATAATGATAATCGAAAGTATATAATATGCATATATATAATATCCATATATAGAAGAAATAGTATTTATAAATTTTAATATATAATAATGTAAAAGGTGAGTGTTATGAAAAAATTATTTCATATGGGATTAGATGTTGGTTCTACTACAGTTAAAATTATTATATTAGATAAAAATAATAAAATTTTATACGGTATTTATAAGAGGCATTTTTCTGATATAAAAAGTACTATAATTGGAATAATTAAAGAAGCATTTAATAAGTTTAAGGACATTGATGTAACTCTTATGGTTACAGGATCTGGAGGACTTTCTGTGTCTAAATGGCTTAAGATACCTTTTATACAAGAAGTGGTGGCTTGTACCAATACCATAAAAAGAATTATACCTCAAACCGATGTAGCTATAGAACTAGGCGGGGAAGATGCAAAAATTACTTTTTTTGACGATGGAGTAGATCAAAGAATGAATGGAACGTGTGCAGGTGGAACTGGAGCTTTTATAGATCAAATGGCATCACTTTTAAAGACTGATGCAAAAGGATTAAATGAAATGGCTAAGAAATATAATGTTATATATCCAATTGCAGCAAGATGTGGAGTATTTGCAAAAACTGATATTCAACCTCTCTTAAATGAGGGCGCTGCTAGAGAAGATATTGCAGCTTCTATATTTCAAGCAGTAGTAAATCAAACTATAAGCGGACTTTCATGTGGGAAAATAATAAAAGGAAATGTAGCATTTTTAGGAGGTCCTCTTTATTTTTTATCAGAACTTAGAAAAAGATTTATAGAAACATTAAAATTAAAAAAAGAAGAAGCTATTTTCCCAGATAATTCTCAATTATTTGTAGCTATGGGAGCAGCTATAGCATCTAAAGAAAAAGCATATACTTTAAGTTTTAAGTCTTTAGTTGAAAGGTTAGAAGCACTAGAGACGGTTAAAGTTGATAGTGTGGAAATCTTATCACCTCTTTTTAAGGATGATAAGGAATATGAAGAGTTCAAACATAGACATAATAAGCATAAAGTGAAACAAGGAGATATAAGTCATTATAAAGGTAATTGTTATCTTGGAATAGATGCAGGGTCTACTACTACTAAAGTGGTTTTAATTGATGAAGAAGGAAAACTTTTATATTCTAAATATGGAAGTAATGAAGGAAGTCCATTAAAATCAGTAATAGAAATATTAAAAGATTTATATGGTAATTTACCTAAAGAGGCTAAGATAATTAATTCTACAGTAACAGGTTATGGTGAAAATTTAATTAAATCTGCTTTGAAGGTTGATATAGGGGAAGTTGAAACTATAGCCCATTATAAGGCAGCAGAATTTTTTAGTCCAGGAGTAGATTTTATATTAGATATTGGTGGACAAGATATGAAATGTTTGATGGTTAAAGACGGAGTAATAGAAAAAATTATGTTAAATGAAGCTTGTTCATCAGGTTGTGGATCCTTTATAGAAACTTTTGCTCATTCTTTAAATATGACTGTACAGGAATTTGCAAGTTGTGCAATTAAGGCTAAGCAACCTGTAGATTTAGGATCTAGATGTACAGTATTTATGAATTCAAAAGTTAAACAAGCTCAAAAGGAAGGAGCAACAGTAGGGGATATATCAGCAGGGTTATCTTATTCTGTAATTAAGAATGCTCTTTTTAAAGTTATTAAAATAAGAGATCCTAAAGCTATGGGAAAAAAGATAATAGTTCAGGGTGGAACTTTTTATAATGATGCTGTGTTAAGAACTTTTGAAATCATATCACAAAGGAAAGCCATAAGACCCGATATAGCAGGTCTTATGGGAGCATTTGGAGCAGCTTTAATAGCTAAGGAAAGATATAAAAAAGGTAAGAAAAGTACACTGAAGACTAAAGATAAATTAGATAATTTTACTGTTAAGGTGGAAATGAAGCGTTGTGGAAAATGTGCAAATAACTGTTTGCTTACTATAAATAGATTTTCAGATGATAGATATTTTGTGTCAGGAAATAGATGTGAAAGAGGAGCAGGAAAAGATATAGAAGATAATAAACTACCAAATTTATATAGGTATAAATATAATAGATTATTTCATCAATATATTCCTATAAAAAAGGAAAAAGCAAAAGATAAGGTTGTTGGAATACCGAGGGTTTTAAATATGTATGAAAACTATCCATTTTGGTTTACTTTTTTTACAACTCTAGGATTTAGAGTTGAATTATCTTCGAGATCATCTAAAAGCTTATACGATTTAGGAATTGATACTATACCTTCAGAATCTGCTTGCTATCCAGCAAAGATAGTACATGGACATATTAAAAATCTTATAAATAGAGGAATTAATTTTATATTTTATCCTTGTATTCCTTTTGAGCAAAAGGAACAGAAAGAAGCCAATAATCATTATAATTGTCCAATGGTTACCTCTTATCCAGAGGTTATAAAAAATAATATGGATTTATTGAAAGAAAAAAATATAAAATTTATGAATCCATTTTTACCTTTAGATAATAAGAAAAGACTTATTAAAAGAATTTATGAGGAGTTAAAAAATAATGGATTTAAATTTGGATTAGATGAAATAAAAAAAGCTATTGAGCTTTCTTATGAAGAAGATTATAAAGTTAAAATGGATATAAGAAAAAAAGGAGAAGAGGTTTTAAATTATTTAAATAGGACGGGCAAAAAAGGAATAGTATTGAGCGGTAGACCTTATCATATAGACCCAGAAATAAATCATGGAATACCTAATATAATCACTTCTCAAGGAATGGCGGTTTTAACTGAAGATTCAGTAGCACATTTAGGAAAAGTAGAAAGACCTCTAAGAGTTGTAGATCAGTGGGTGTATCACTCTAGGCTTTATGCAGCAGCAAGTTTTATAGCTATGCAGAATAATTTAGAACTTATACAGTTAAATTCTTTTGGATGTGGATTAGATGCAGTAACCACAGATCAAGTAGCGGAGATATTAGCAAGATGGGGGAAAATATATACTTCTATAAAAATAGATGAAGGAAGCAATTTAGGAGCTATAAGAATTAGAATACGTTCATTAAGTGCGGCTTTATATGAAAGAAATAAAAAGAATTTTAAGCCAGTTGAACTTTACAGTGCTCCTAAAAGAGTGATATTTACAAAGGAAATGAGAAAAAAACATACTATATTGTGTCCACAAATGTCTCCTATACATTTTCAATTTATACAGGAAGCTTTTAGAGAATCAGGATATTATTTGGATGTATTACCTTCAGTTGATAAAAAATCTATAGATGAAGGATTGAAATATGTAAATAATGATGCATGCTATCCATCCATTATAGTTGTGGGACAAATCATTAAAGCATTAAAATCAGGCAAATATGATTTAAATAATACCTCAGTTATAATAACTCAGACTGGGGGAGGATGCAGGGCTACAAACTATATAGGATTTTTGAGAAAGGCATTAAGAGAGTCTGGTTTTGATAAAATTCCGGTTATATCATTGAATGCAGTGGGATTAGAAAAAAATCCAGGGTTTAAAGTAACACTTTCATTGGCCAATAAATCTTTAATAGCACTCATATATGGTGATCTACTTATGAGAGTACTATACAAAGTTAGACCTTATGAAAAAATTCCTGGTTCGGCTAGTTTATTATATAAAAAGTGGATAAATAGATGCAAAGCAAATATAAAAGACGGATCTATGAAAAAGTTTAAAGAAAATGTTTATGAGTTGGTGAATGACTTTGATAATTTAGAAATAAAAGATATAGTTAAGCCTAAGGTAGGAGTGGTAGGAGAAATATTAGTTAAGTTTCATCCAACAGCTAACAATGATATTGTAAATATTATAGAAAAAGAAGGTGGGGAAGCTGTAGTACCAGATTTATTAGATTTTTTCCTATATTGTTCTTATAATTCTAAATTCAAATATAAATATTTGTCAGGGTCAAGAGGTAATATGATAATGTGTAATATATTAATTAAAATTATTGAGTATTATAGAAAAGAAATGAAACAGGCTCTTAAAAACAGTAATAGATTTTCAGAGCCTAAGGAAATTGATGAATTAGCTAAAGGAGCAAAACAAATATTATCTATAGGAAATCAAACGGGAGAAGGCTGGTTTTTAACTGCGGAAATGATTGAACTTATAGAAAGTGGAGTACCTAATATTATATGTATGCAACCTTTTGCGTGCCTTCCCAATCATGTTACAGGAAAGGGTATGATAAAAGAAATAAGAAGAAAATTTAAGGGAACTAATATAGCTGCTATAGATTATGACCCAGGTGCTAGTGAAGTTAATCAATTAAACAGAATAAAGCTTATGTTATCTGTAGCTTTTGATAAATTAAAGAAGGATGAGTTAAATAAATCTCTAGAACAAACAGCGGTTTCAAAAGAAATATAAAATAAGAGGTAACTTCTTAAATAATTAAGGGGATAATTTATCCCCTTAATTATTATTTTTTTATAGCCTTTTCACCAAATTTATTTGTAACAATTTTATCAAAAGAAGGTCTTTGGGGAATAAGTTCCTTATTAGAAGATTGAATTATGTCCATTAATTTGTTTAATTCTTTTTCTTTAATTATAGGATTAGTAGAATAAGCGTTTATGCTCTTATAATTTTTTATTACATCTACTAATAATTTTTCATCAAATCCTGGGAAGAAGGACTTTATAGATTTAGCAATTTCATCCTCACTATGCTTTTCAACCCACATTTGAGCTTTATAGATAGCATTTGTGAATTTTTGAATTGTTTCAGGGTTCTTTTCCATATAAGATTTTGTAGTAAAGTAGCAAGTATAAGGTAAAGTTCCAGCAGACTTACCAATAGATGCAACTATGGACCCTGAATTATCTTTTTGGAGTCTACTTGCAGTAGGTTCAAATAAAGCTACGTAGTCACCAGTACCAGATTTAAAAGCACCAGCTGTGGCAGTAAAATCTATATTAGTAATAAGGTTAACATCTGATTCGGGATCTAAACCATGATTTTTCAGCACATATTCTAATGACATTTCAGGAACCCCACCAGGTCTACCACCAATTATAGATTTTCCTTTTAGATTTTCCCATTTAAAGTTTTTATCTTCATTCTTACCAACTAGGAAAGAACCATCTGTTTGTGTTAACTGAGCAAATAATATGGGATAGTCTTCTCTTTTTTGATTATAAATGTAAATTATTTGTTCTGGTCCACAGAAACCTATGTCAGCATTTTTACTTAAAACTTGTTGCATAGTTTTGTCAGCACCTTGACCAGTAGATAGTTCTATATCTAAACCTTCCTCTTTAAACATGCCTTCATTAATGGCTACATACATAGGTGCATAAAAAACAGAACGTACAACTTCATTTAATTCAACTTTTACAAGATCTTTGGATTTTTCTTTTTCTTTATTAGCTCCGCAACCAGCAAGAATACTTACAGAAAGTGCTAATACTAAAAGTAAAGAGAGTAAGTGAAATTTTTTTGCTTTCATAAAAACCTCCAAGATAAATTTTATATTAGTTCATAATATGAGGACATTATTAATTATGTTAAATACTCTTATTTAATTTTGGTTTTGTAGGAAATATTAAAATGATGAATCCAATAATACCAATTCAGTATTTAATACATGTTATTTTACTTATAAAAAACTATCATAACAAATATGAAAAAAATATTTTATATACAAGTTTACTAACTACAGAAATGGCTATTATTTTTATTGTGCTGTGCGGACTACAATCAAGTAGTGAATTTACTATATGGATTTGGATTCGAATATTTTTAGATGAACCAACCGGAAATTTAGATTCAAAATCTGCACAAATTGTAATAAATCAAATCATAGTATGCTTTTAACTACATTTATGTTAAAATAATTTTATTGACATATAATACAACCAGATATATAATGAACAAAATGAAGAATTTATAAAATTTAACATAAAATAAAGCTGTGATAAAGAGGAGTAGAGATAAAATATATAAAAGAGAGGAAAATTCTACGGCTGAAAAATTTTCTATATTTAATTTATCTTGAAGGTAGCTTTGGAGCTTCTTTACTGAGTTTAGTAAGTAAAGACGGATTCTTATCCGTTAATATATAAGAGCCTGTGTTAGCAGGAAAAAAGGTGGTACCGCGAGTCTTCGTCCTTTTAAGGATGACGGCTCTTTTTTATTTCATTGAAACCTTAAAATTATAAATACATAAGGAGGAATTAAAATGTCAGAAACAAGGGAAATGGAAAAAACTTATAGTCCTAAAGAATTTGAAGATAGACTTTATAAAAATTGGGAGGAAAAAGCATATTTCACACCAAAGGTGGAGGAAAATAAAATACCATACACTATAGTTTTACCTCCACCAAATATAACAGGAAAACTTCACTTAGGTCATGCATTAGATGATACATTGCAAGATATATTAATAAGAACAAAAAGAATGCAAGGATATAGTACTTTATGGCTACCAGGACAAGATCATGCAAGTATTGCTACAGAAGTAAAAGTAGAAAATGAATTACTAAAAAAAGGTATAGTGAAAAAGGAAATAGGAAGAGAAGCATTCCTTGAAAAAGTATGGGATTGGACAGACGAGTATAGAGGAAAAATAAGAAACCAAGTTAAAAAGTTGGGTTGCTCTTTAGATTTTACAAGAGAAAGATTTACCATGGATGAAAAGCTTGATAAAGCAGTTAAGCATTTCTTTGTTAAATTATATAATGAAGGATTAATTTATCAAGGAAATAGAATAACAAATTGGTGTCCAAAATGTAAAACTGCTATATCTGATGCGGAAATAGAATATAACGAACATGAAGGACACTTTTGGCATATAAAATATCCAGTAGTAGGTAGTGATGAATATTTAGAAATAGCTACTACGAGACCAGAAACAATGCTTGGAGATACAGCTGTTGCCGTTAATCCAAAGGATGAAAGATATGCTCATTTAGTAGGAAAAACCCTTATGTTACCACTTGTAAATAGGGAAATACCTATAGTTGCAGATGAATATGTAGATGTAGAGTTTGGAACAGGAGCAGTAAAAATAACCCCAGCACATGATCCTAATGATTATCAAGTAGGTAAAAGACATGATCTTCCAGAAATTAATGTAATGTTTGATGATGGAAGAATTAATTTTGAAGGTTCTAAGTACCATGGTATGGATAGATATGAAGCTAGACGTTCCATAGTAGAGGACTTAAGAAATGAAGGATTTTTAGTTAAAATAAAAGAACATAATCATAATGTAAGTTGTCATGATAGATGTGGAACAGTAATAGAACCTATAATTTCTAAGCAATGGTTTGTTAAAATGGAATCACTTGCAAAACCTGCTATAGAAGTTGTAAAAAATAAAGAATTAAAGTTTGTTCCTGAAAGATTTGAAAAGACATATTTTAACTGGATGGAAAATATTCAAGATTGGTGCATATCAAGACAATTATGGTGGGGACATAGAATTCCAGTATGGTATTGTAAAGATTGTGGAGAGGTTATTGTAAAAACTTCAGAGCCAACAAAATGTCCAAAATGTAATAGTGAAAAATTATATCAAGACAATGATGTTTTAGATACTTGGTTTAGTTCGGCTCTATGGCCCTTTTCTACATTAGGTTGGCCAGATAAAACACCAGATTTAAAATATTTTTATCCTAATAATACACTAGTTACAGGATACGATATAATATTCTTCTGGGTAGCAAGAATGGTGTTCTCTGGACTTTATTGTATGGATGATATTCCATTTAATACTGTATTAATTCATGGTATAGTTAGAGATTCAGAAGGAAGAAAAATGTCTAAATCATTAGGAAATGGTGTAGATCCAATTGAAGTAATAAATGAATATGGTGCAGATGCATTAAGATTTACTTTAGTTACAGGAAATGCTCCAGGAAATGATATAAGATATTATCCTGAAAGAGTAGAAGCTGCTAGAAACTTTGCAAATAAAATATGGAATGCATCTAGATTTGTTCTTATGAATTTAGATAAGGATTTAATGGATAAATATAAGGATAATAAAAATTATACAATAGCGGATAAATGGATATTATCAAGATTAAATACTGTAGTTAAGGAAGTTACAGAAAATATAGATAAGTTTGAGCTTGGAATAGCTTCTCAAAAAATATATGATTTCATATGGGGAGAATTCTGTGATTGGTATATAGAACTTGTTAAACCAGTATTATATGGAGAAAATGAAGAAGCTAAAGGTATAGCCTTCAATGTACTTCATAAGGTATTAGAAACTTCATTACAATTATTACATCCTATAATGCCATTTATAACAGAAGAAATTTATAATCATTTATATACAGAATTTGAATCAATAGTTATATCAAAATGGCCACAATATGATGAAAATTTAAAGAATGAAAAAGCAGAAAAAGATATGGAATATATCATAGAAGCTATTAAATCTATAAGAAATGTTAGAACAGAAATGAATGTGCCACCTTCAAGAAAAGCTAAATTAATGATTTACTTAACAGAAGGAGAAGCAAAGGGTTCTTTCAAAGAAGGAGAAGTTTACTTTAAGAAACTAGCTTCAGCTTCAGAAGTTAGCTTTATGGAAGAAAAGGAAGCTTCAGATAAAAATGTAGCTGTAGTTACAAGGGGAGCTGAAATATTTATACCATTATTAGAACTTGTAGATATAGAAAAAGAATTAGAAAGATTAAATAAAGAAAAAGAAAAGTTAGAAAAAGAAATTGAAAGAGTAGAGAAAAAATTATCTAATGAAAGATTTGTAAGCAAAGCACCAGAAGCTGTAGTAAATGCTGAAAGAGAAAAAGGTGAAAAATATAAAGAAATGTTAAAGTCAGTAATGCAAAGTTTACAATCATTAAAATAATATTATTAGAGGTAGGAAGAGGAATACTTCCTGCCTTATTTTAAAATAATTATTATGTGGTTTGGAAGTTTATAAATGGGAAGTGATATGATGAATTATAAAGAAGCCATGGAATATATAAAGTCTACCGCTAAGTTTGGTAGTAATTTAGGTCTCAGTAGAACAGAGAAGTTATTAGAACTTTTAGGTAATCCTCATAAAAAATTAAAGTGTATACATATAGCGGGTACTAATGGAAAAGGGTCAACCACAGCTATGATTTCTAGTGTTTTAATGGAATCAGGATATAAGGTTGGTATGTATACATCACCTTATATAGAGGAATTTGAAGAGAGAATTCAAATAAATAAAATAAATATACCAAAAGATAAATTGAGTGAAATAGTAACTAAAGTAGCTTATAAGGTTGAAGAAGTAATTAAACTTGGGTATGATAATCCTACTGAATTTGAAATAATTACTGCAGCTATGTTTTATTATTTTTATGAGGAAAAAGTGGATTATGCAGTAATAGAGGTAGGACTTGGTGGAAGATTGGACTCTACCAATGTATTAAATCCAATTTTAAGTGTCATAACTTCTATAAATTATGATCATATGGAAATTTTAGGACATACTTTAGATGAAATAGCAAAAGAAAAAGCAGGAATAATAAAAGGAGCACCAGTGATATTATATCCACAGTGTGGAAAAGTACAGGAAGTTATAGAAAAAACTTGTAATTATAGAAAAAGTAGATTGATAAAAGTAAATGATTATATAGAAGAAATAAGTATATTTAGTTCTTCTAAAAATATAGGTGTTCAGAAATTCTCTATAAAAACTAAAAAAAGTTTATATAATATAGAGTTACCATTGTTGGGAGAATATCAAATAAATAATTGTTGTACAGCTATTTTAACTATAGAAAAATTAATAAATATAGGGGTAAGTATAAGTAATAAATCTATAGAGGAGGGACTGAAAAAAGTTAAATGGCCAGCTAGAATGGAGATTTTAAATAAAGATCCTTTGGTTGTTATAGATGGGGCTCATAATATAGATGGAATTAAAAGCTTAACTAAAACTTTAAAAAAAACTTTTAACTATAATAATCTTATTTTAATATTAGGAATTTTAAAAGATAAGCAAGTAGAAAATATAGTAAAAGAAATAACTCCTAAGGCCCAAAAAGTAATTACTGTTACTCCACATAATAACAGGGCAGAAAATTGTGAACATTTAATCCACATTGTGGAAAAATATAATAATAATTGTGAGTATTTTAATTCCTACCATAAAGCTTATGAAAGAGCTTTGAGTTACTGTAATAAGGAAGACATGATTTTAGTTTGTGGATCTTTATACATGGTGGGGGATATGAGAAAAATAATTTTGAAGTAGTATGAAGTTTAGTAAACTAATAAAGTGGGAGATTATAACTTTTAAGTTATTTGACAAATTTTAAATTATGATAAATGACTTTGATTATAATTTCCCACTTTTATTTTCTTATAGATTTAAGAAAAATTCTATTTTTGATCTTTAATATTTTGTAGTGCTTTAGAAAGTTGATCAGGACAGGAAGTATTTTTTGAACCACAAGTTATCCCGTTTAATCTTTCTATGGCTTCATCAACATTCATTCCTTCTATTAGTTTTGATATTCCTTTAAGGTTTCCCTCACATCCTCCTTTAAATGAGACATTACTAACAGTATTGTCCACTATATCAAAATTTATTTGTACTGAACAGACTCCTTTTGGTGTATATGTATACATTATTAAATCCCCCTTTTATAAATATAATATATAATTAAACAATTATAATTATATATTAATTAATTATTGCTCTCAAGGTTATTTAAATTCTATTATCTTATAATACTTATCACCAAATGGCTTTAATTTTACATATTATATTATATAAAGCAAGGGGTGATAGGATGAGGCATTTATATATATGTAATACATCTACAGATTGTATTTCTAAAGTAAATATTGAAAATTTTAAAGAAGAAAATAAGATAACATTAAATAACTATAATAATGATAGTATGGGTCCCCATGGCATTTATGCCCACAGAGGGAATATATTGGTGACTAATAGTTATAATAATACTTTATCTATAGTAGATGCAGCACAGTCAAAGGAAGTAGATAACTATTTTGTAGGCATGCATTGTAACGATGTTGTTGCATATGAAGATAAAATCTATGTAATATGTGGAGATTCAGATGTTATAACTGTGTTTGATGCCAATAAAAAAAGAATTTTAGAACAGCTTCCTTGTGGAGATTTACCACATAGTATAGTAATTAATAAACGAGATAAATTAATAATGACTTCCAATATGGGAAATGATAGCATAACGATTGTAGATTGTAATGATACAAATAATATAAAAAATATAAGAGTAGGTTCGTATCCTACAAAAGCTATGTTTACAGTAGATGGTAAATATATACTAGTATGTGAAAGTAATATAGGGTCAGATTATAAAGGTAGTATAGGAATAATATCTGCTAAAAATTATAGACTTTTATATAGAATTTCAGTAGGAAGTTCTCCGGTTGATATGTATTGTGATGAAAAAATATGTGCGGTTTCTAATTTTGGAGACGGAACTGTAAGTTTAGTAGATATAAATTATTATGAAGAGATAAAAAAAATAATAGTAGGTGGAATGCCTAGAGGAATATATAAATTTAAAGACAATTTATATGTAGGTGATAACTATAATAATCAACTCTTAAAAATAAATATAACTAAAGAAACTAAAACTACTATACCTATAGGAGGTGAACCTACAGGTATGATAGTAACATGAGCATTAGTCTGAGTTTAAAATATCTAATATTTCTAAATAAAGCTCAGATGAATTTTTTTGCCATTTAGAGCACATTTTTTTAGCCTTTTCTTTTGAATCTACAGATACTTTTATATCAATTATAATTAAATCATCTTTAATAGCTTTTAAGTTTACAATAAGAGTGTCTTTGTCTTTAGTAGTATAATCTGAAATTATGCTAAGATCTTTTTGTAATAAATTTAATTTATTTTTTAAATATTCATTTATAATATTTAATTTTTCTTCAGATACTCTGTCTATAAACATTGAAAGTACATTACAACCCTTTTGAGTTATAGAGATTTTATGATTATTTTCTTTATTTATATATTTTAAAAAGTTAGCAGAAATTAATTCTGTTAAATTTTGCTGAAGGGTAAAATAATTTATTAAATTATTTTCTAATATAATATCAGTTATTTGATTGTTGGACACAGGAATGTCAAATTTACTAAATATGTATAGAATCAACAGTTTATTTTCTGCTAACTCTAAAGCATCATCAAACATTAAGTTTCCTCCCCAAAATTTTATTAATTAACAATCACATTTAATTATATCATAAATTTTAAACAGGATTGTTAATTAATAAAAAATATATAAAAATAATTTTTAGGAATATATAGAAGGTATTTTATGTATATATTACATAGAATCATTTTTGGGAGGTATATATGGAGAAAAAATTAAAAAATAGGATATATTCGGCACTATTTTTATTATTTATAGCTATTTTTTCAACTTTTGTAATTAATTCTAAGGGAAAAAATGCTGTTTCTTTAAATGTAAGAAAAAAAGTTCCTATTTATAAAGTTGACACTAAGGAGAAAAAGGTTGCTATGACTTTTGATGTAAGTTTAGGTGATGAATATATAGATGGAATTTTAGATGTATTAGACAAATATGATGTAAAAGCTACATTTTTTATAGTAGGGGAATGGATAGATAAAAATGAAGATAAAATGAAGGAAATACATAAAAGAGGACATGAAATAGGTAACCATTCTAATAAACATCCAGATATGGCTAACATATCTAAAGAAAAAATGATAAATGATATAAATATTAATGAAGCTAAAATAAGAAAGGTTACTGGTGAAGGAACGAAGTTATTTAGATGTCCAAGTGGTAACTATAATGATTTAGTATTAGATACAGCAAGGGAGTTGGGGTTTTATTCTATACAATGGGATGTAGATAGTATAGATTGGAAAGAGCAGGGAGCCGATGCTGAATATAATAGAGTGATAAAAAAGACTAAACCTGGATCTATTATTTTATTTCATAATACAGCTAAATATACCCCAGATAATTTAAAAAGGATAATTCCTTTATTGAAAGGAGAAGGTTTCAAATTTGTGAAGGTTGGAGATTTAATATATAAAGATAATTACTATATAGATTCTGCTGGTGTACAAAAAAGGAACTGAATGGCTAAAAAATAAAGGAATACTTGAAAAAATCTAGAAGATTATATAATGTAATGTAATTTATTTCTATGTAAGTTAATAAATATAAATTAGTTCATTTAAGAAGCGTTTATAAATGTAATTGTATAAAAATATACAGACTGATTAAAATAATTAGAAATAGTTGTTTTAATTAGGAGTGAATAGTATGAGAAGCTTATATATTTTTACAGAAGATAATAATTTTAAAGATTTTCTATGGAATTTAATAGATAAGTTGCATTTAAACTTTTATAACGGGGAAATAAAAGAATGTAATATATCAGATATGGATTATATTATTGTAAATAAAGATTTAGAGTTTAGTTGTGATACACTAAACTGCAAGTATTGTTTTATAAATATGGATTTATTTAAAAATAAAGATATAGATATAGATGGGAATGTTATAACCTATGGTTTTGGAAATAAAAATACTGTGACTTTATCTAGTATAGAAGAAAATAACGAATTCTTGTATTGTTTGCAAAGATATTTAAGTAAACCTTTTAATAGCATAATGGAGCCTCAAGAAATACCTTTCAAGGTTTCTTTTAAAACTACTAGTGAACTTTATGCTTATATGGTAGTTATAACTATAGCCCTTATAGAAGGAACAAAAGTTAATGAGCTACAAAAAATTAAACAATATAACAAAAATTAAAAATACTTAATTGGTTATATTTTTATAATTAAAAGAATATTTATAAAGTGTATGAAAGAAAATAATTCAAACTAAGGGAAAGAGGGGTTATGATGGACAATTTAATGTTAAACAATAAGATTTATTTAGAGGGTAAAGTAGTTGAAGGGTTAGAATTTAGCCATGAAATGTATGGAGAGGGATTCTACATGTTCAAATTAGAAGTTTCAAGGCTAAGTGATGTATCTGACGTTTTAAATGTAACTATATCTGAAAGATTGTTAGCAGGTATGGATTTAAAAGTAGGAGATGATGTATTAGTAGAGGGGCAACTAAGATCTTATAATAAATTCGTAGATGGAGCTAATAGACTTATATTAACCGTATTTGCAAGAAATATAGATTATTGTATTGAAAGAAGTAAGAATCCTAATGAAATATTCCTAAATGGGTATATTTGTAAGGAACCGGTTTATAGGACAACTCCTTTTGGAAGGGAAATTGCTGATTTGCTTTTAGCTGTAAATAGACCATATAATAAGTCTGATTATATACCAAATATATCATGGGGAAGAAATGCAAGATTTTGCAAAACATTGAAGGTTGGAGATAACATAAGAGTTTGGGGAAGACTTCAAAGTAGGGAATATCAAAAAAGAATTTCAGAGGATAATGTTATAACTAAAGTTGCATATGAAGTGTCTATATCTAAAATGGAAAGAGTAGAAGATTCGGAGTTAGAAAATGAAATTCTAGAAGAAAAACCAAAAGCTCAAGAAGATAATATAGAAGATATAAGCACAGAAGAACAAGAAAATAAAGAGATAAGTATATAAAATAAAAGTATGTATAGCTTTAAGCTATACATACTTTTATTTTCTTAGATCATCCACTAATTTAGTTTTATCTTTAGTTTTAGTATCTACATTCTTTATTATTTTAGCAGGAGCACCAGCTACTACTACATTCTCTGGCACATCAGAAGTTACTATAGAACCTGCAGCAACTACAGAACCTTTTCCTATTTTTACTCCTTCTAATATAACAGCATTAGCACCTATAAGAACATTATCTTCTATAGTACAAGGATCTTTACTAGGCGGTTCTAAAACTCCAGCTACAACAGCTCCAGCACCTAAATGAACATTATTACCTAATTTCCCCCTGGCGCCTACTACAGCATTCATATCTACCATAGTTCCTTCGCCAATTTTAGCACCGATATTGATAACAGCCCCCATCATGATAACAGCGTTTTTACCTATTAAAACTTTGTCACGTATAATAGCACCTGGTTCTATTCGAGCATCTATTTTTAACATATCTACTAGAGGAATAGCTGATTTTCTTCTATCTTGCTCTAGTTTACAATTTGTTATTTTATCTTTATTATTTTCTATTATAGAAATAATATCTTCGCTTTCTCCAAATAATATATATAGGTTTCCACTGTTGAATTTTTCTATATTAGAAAAGTCACAGTGAGATAAATCCCCTTCTATGTATGCTTTAATAGGAGTTGATTTTTTTGCTTCTTTTATGTATCGAGCTATTTCATATGGATCTGTTAAATTATAACTCATTTAAAGTCCTCCTTTAATTTATTAATAACCTTATTATAATAAATATCATTCCTTAAATAAAGGGGGCGTTTTATATAAGGGAAAATAATAGTAAAATAATATAATAAAGTCTAGTTAGGGGGAAGAATATTATTATGTACAATAAAGAATCATTAATTTCTAAAAATGTAAGAAACATAGAAATTTCAGGTATAAGAAAATTTTATAATAAGGTGATAAATTATGATAATGTTATATCTTTAACCTTAGGGCAACCAGATTTTAAGGTTCCTAAAGCAATAAAAAGAGCTTTGATAGAGTCTATAAATGAAGATAAGACTACTTATACATCTAATTCAGGTATAGTAGAACTTAGAGAAGAAATAAGTAGGTATTTAAAAACTATGCATATAAAATATTCTAAAGAGGAAATATGTATAACTGTTGGTGGAAGTGAGGGATTAATGAGTGTATTTAGTACTTTGTTAAATAAAGAGGATAAAGTATTAATTCCAGAAATAGCTTATCCAGCTTATGATAGTTGTATTAAATTATGTGGTGCAAAATCTATAGAGTATAAACTAAGTGAAGATTTTTCTATAGATTTAAATTATCTATCAAATCTAATAAAAAAGGAAAAACCTAAAGCTATGGTGCTGTCTTATCCAAGTAATCCAACAGGTGCAGTACTTAGTAGGGAGCAAAGGGATAGATTGCATGAAATTATAAAAGGAAATAATATTATTGTAATTAGCGATGAAATTTACAGTTCCTTATGTTTTGAAGATAAATACTATTCTTTAGCTCAATTTGAGGATATAAAAGAAAAAATAATATTAGTAAGTGGATTTTCAAAAATGTTTTCTATGACAGGACTTAGAATAGGATATGTTTGTGCCACTAAGTATTTTATGGATTCTATTATAAAGATCCATCAATATAGTGTATCTTGTGCTACTTCTATATGCCAATGGGGAGCTTATGCAGGATTAAAATATTGTATGGAAGATGTAAAATACATGAAAAATGAATTTAAAAAGAGAAGAAACTATGTATATAATAGATTGGAAGCTTTAGGATTTAAGTCATATAAGCCACAAGGGGCTTTTTACATATTTACATCCATTAAGGATAATTCTTCAAGTAGTGAAAATTTTTGTGAAAAATTATTAAAGGAAGCTAGAGTGGCGGTAGTTCCAGGCTCTGCTTTTGGAAAAGGTGGAGAAGGTTATATGAGAATATCTTATGCTTATAGCATAGAGGAATTAGAAGAGGCTTTAAATAGAATAGAAAAATTTATACATTAGGTTAGTGTATAAAATAAACCCTCTTGAAAAAATAGTTCAAGAGGGTTTAAGTTTATAATATTAAGTATGGAAAGTTAATATTATAAAGCTGATTGTATTACATCATCCATATTATATAGGCCTTTTCCTTTTCCTTTCATAAATAAACAAGCATTTAAAGCTCCTACTGCAAAAACTTCTCTAGATAAAGCAGTGTGCTTTATTTCTATAATTTCACCTTGGCCAGCAAAAATTACATCGTGTTCTCCAACAATACTTCCACCCCTAATGGCATGAACCCCTATTTCATTGTGTTCTCTTTTAGAGTTTCCTTCCCTTCCAAAAGTATATTTTGTTTCTTCTTTTATAGCTTCTTTTATAGTATCTCCCAATAAAAGAGCAGTTCCACTTGGAGAATCCACTTTTTGATTGTGATGTTTTTCTATTATTTCTATATCAAAGTTTTTATACATAAAGGCACTAATATTTTTTAGTACATTGTTTACTATATTTACACCTATTGACATATTAGCAGATCTAAATATAGGGATTTTTTTAGATGTTTTATTTATTAAATTTATATCTTCTTCTGAGAAGCCAGTAGTACAAAGTACTATAGGTATATTCTTTAAAGTAGCAAAGTTTAACAGTCCTTTTAATGCACTAGCTCTTGAAAAATCTAATATTACATCTGCATCTATATTGCATTTTTCTATGGTATCAAATACTGGATAAATAGAGTTTTCATTATTTTTATCTATGCCAGCTACTATTTCTAGATTGCTGTAGTTGTTAGCTAAGTTAGATATGACTTTTCCCATTTTTCCGTTACAACCATGTAGTATTACCTTTACCATAATAAGTCCTCCTCAAATTTAATTTTATTAATAAAGTGTAGAGGATAAACTCTACACTTTATATTATATTACATAAGATTGTAATTTTTTAATTCTTTTTTTAGTATTTCTAAATTTTTATCATTCATTTCACATAAAGGAAGTCTAAGATTTCCTACATTCATATCCATAAGATTCATAGCAGTCTTTACTGGAATAGGATTTGTCTCTATAAATAAGGCTTTAGTAAGAGCTAAACTTTTAAGTTGTATTTCTAAAGCTTCATTAACTTTGCCTTCTAAATAAAGAGAGCACATATTGTGAACTTCTTCTGGAATCACATTAGCAAGAACTGATATAACTCCAATTCCTCCTAAAGACAATATAGGAATTATTTGATCATCATTTCCAGAGTAAATATCTAAGTCATCTTTGCATAAAGCTTTAATTTCAGCTATTTGACTTATATTTCCGCTAGCTTCCTTAACAGCTACTATATTTTTATCCTTACATAATTCTTTTAATGTTTCTGGATTTATATTAAGACCTGTTCTTCCAGGTACATTATAAATGATAATAGGAGTATTAACTTCTTTAGAAATTACCTCAAAATGTTTAATTAATCCACTTTGAGTTGTTTTATTGTAGTAAGGAGTTATTACAAGTAATCCATCTATTCCTATGCTTTCTGCCCACTTACTCATTTCGATAGCGGTTTTAGTATTATTACTACCAGTACCTGCAATTACAGGAATTCTTTTATTAACTTTATCTACTACAAACTTTATTGTTTCTTTTCTTTCATCTAATGTCATAGTAGTTGCTTCTCCAGTAGTTCCACATACTATTATGGCATCTGTTTTTGATTTTATATGCCATTCAATTAATTCATTAAGTTTTTCAAAATTAACTCCATTTTCATTAAAAGGAGTTACGATAGCTACACCTGAACCTTTAAAGATACTCATACAAAAATCCCCCTTTAAAAATCTTTTATTTATTATTGCTATTAATTATGCATTCTGCAATTTGAATTGCATTTAAGGCTGCACCTTTTCTTATATTGTCAGCAACTACCCATAGGTTTAATCCGTTATCTAAACTAAAATCTCTTCTTATTCTTCCAACGTAAACTTCATCTTTTCCAGCTACATCTATAGGCATTGGATATACTAGATTGTCAATATCATCTTGTAATATAATACCTTCTGCATTTTTATATAAATCAAATATATCTTTAACTTCAAAAGGTTTTTCAAATTCCACATTAATACTTTCACTATGTCCATAAAATACTGGAACTCTAGCTGTAGTTGCAGTGATTTTTATATTATCATTATGGAATATTTTTTGAGTTTCTTGGATCATTTTCATTTCTTCTTTGGTATAGCCATTTTCTAAAAATACATCTATGTGTGGAAGAATGTTTCCAGCAATATCATATGGAAATTTTTTTGGAGGTTTCTCATTGTAACCTTCTTTTAAATCGTTGTATCCACTTAATCCAGCACCAGATACTGCTTGATAAGTAGAGTATACTATTCTCTTTATTTTATATTTATCATGAAGTGGTTTTAACGCTACAACAGCTTGAATAGTTGAGCAATTAGGATTAGCTATAATGCCCTTATTATTTTTAATATCCTCAGGATTTACTTCCGGTACCACTAAAGGAACTTCAGGATTCATTCTCCAGGCACTGCTATTATCAATAACTGTAGTACCATATTTTGCAAATACAGGAGCAAATTTTTCACTTGTACTTCCACCTGCTGAAAATAGGGCAAAATCTATTTTTTTATTTTTTATATTATCTTCTTTTAATTCTTCAACTATTACATCATTATTGTTGAACTTTAGGATTTTTCCTGCAGATCTATATGATGCGAAAAAGTAAATATTATTTATAGGAAACTTTCTAGATTGAAGTATTTCTATAAATTTTCTTCCTACCATTCCAGTAGCTCCTACTACTGCTACATTATAATTCATTATTTATACCTCCCCATATTAAAATTAACATAAGTTTATTGTAGTTACTACTATTATATAACTGATTAAATAAAAAAGGTATACTTTTTTATTTATATGTGTATAAATAAAAATGCATAAAGATTATTTAAAATAATAAATTCAAATGAATTTTTGTAAGAAGATTTACTTTCAATTATCAGAAAATAATTCTAAAAACACATATAAAGATTACTAAAAATCTAGTTTTAAAAGCGTTGACATAAAAAAAACATTATGATAATATAATTTAAAATACAAGTGTCCATTCATTTTTCGAAACATTTCAATGCTAATAAATTAATAAAATTACATATTTATGCATAAATATGAGAGGGGATAATAATTATTATATAATTAATTTATTATTGACACTATTTATGTAAATGATGAGTATGTAACTGCTTGTTATTTATAGAAAATATTAAAGACTGAAGAGGGGGAATTATAGTGAAAAGCAAAAAGTTATTAGCCACAATTGTATCCTGTCTAGTAATAGCTTCAACAGCTTTAGTAGGATGTGGTATAAGTACTGGGGGATCATCTGGTAAAGGACTAGATAAAGAACAACACTTAAATTTAGTTTTAGATCGAGAACCTAAAAATTTAGATCCATCTAAATCTACTGATTTATATTCATCACAAGTAATATCAGAAGTTTATGAGGGATTAACTAGAATTGAAGTAGATAAGGATGGTAAGGATGTAGTTAAACCGGCTGGAGCTGAAAAGTGGGAATCATCAAATGATGGACTTAAATGGACATTCCATTTAAGGGATTATGAATGGTCAGATGGAAAGAAAGTTACAGCTAAGGATTTTGAATATGGGATAAAAAGAACATTAGATCCTAAAATAGCTTCACAATATGCTTATTTATTATATCCAATAAAAAATGCTGAAAAATTTAATACTGATAAAAGTGGAAGTTTTTCAGCTAATGAAGTTGGGGTAAAGGCAATAAATGATAAAACATTGGAAATTACATTAGAAAAACCATGTGCATATTTTTTAAAAACAACATATTTTAAAGTTATGATGCCACAAAGACAAGATATAGTAGAAAAGTATGGTGAGAAATTTGGAACAGAAGCAGCAAATATGCTATTCTGTGGACCGTTTACAATAAAGGAATGGGTTCATGGTAATAAAGTTGAATTAGTTAAAAATGAAAAATATTGGGATGCTAAATCTGTAAAATTACAAAAAGCAACTATGAAAATTATAGATAATGAAGGTTCAAGAATGCAAGAGCTTTTAAATGGTTCTTTAGATATTGCAAAAGTTAGAAAACCTGAATGGAAAGAAAAATTTGATAAATCAAAAAATTTTGATTTAGTTAAATTACCAGAACCATCTACTAACTATGAATTTTACAATCAAAAGGATAAATTATTTAAGAATGTAAAAGTTAGGAAAGCCTTCTCGTTAGCTATTAACAGGGAAGATGTTTCAAAAACATTATTTAAAGGTATATTTACACCAGCTTATGGATGGGTACCACCTCAATTGCAAATAGGTGATAAAGAATTTAGAAAAGAGGCTGGAGAAGAACCAATTAAAAAATTAAAAGAAGAAAATAAGGATCCAAAAAAACTTTTAGTTGAAGGTTTAAAAGAATTAGGTATGGATCCAGATCCAAGTAAGATTACAGTTAATTATTTAACAGGAGCAACAGACGATCAACAAAAAGAAATATGCGAATATTTTCAGCAAATGTACGAAAAAGTTTTAGGTATTAAAGTGAAAATTGAATATGTTCAATGGCCAGTATACATGAATAGAATAGATAATGGAGATTATCAAATGTCAGGAATGGGATGGTCAGGGGACTATGATGATCCTATGACAGAATTTGATTTGTGGATGACTGGAATGAATATGGTTCCTACAGGTTGGTCAAATGGAAAATATGATGAATTAGTCAAAAAAGCAGCTTCATTGCCACAAGAAAAGAATGCAGAAAGAATGAAGGCATTTAAAGAAGCGGAAAAAATATTATTATATGATGATGCCGTAGTAGCTCCATTTGTATACAGAAATAAACAAATCTATAAAGGAAAATATGTAAAAGGAATAATGATTCCTTTGTTTGGATCTGAAATAGATATAAAATATGCTTATACAGAAGGAAGAAAATAATATTTAATATACAGCAGGGCATTTAAGGTTCTGCTGTATATCTTATACATACAGATATAAACATTTATGGAGGAGTGAAAATGGGAAAGTATATTTTAAAAAGATTAGGCTATATGATACTTACACTATGGATAGTAATTACTATAACTTTTGCACTTATGCATGCTATACCAGGTGATCCATTAGCAGCCAATGCTAGAAGATTACCACCACAGATAAGAGCTAATTACTATGCAAAATATGGTTTAGATAAACCAGTAACTACGCAATATGTAGTCTACATGAAAAATTTGCTAAAAGGAGATTTAGGTGAATCTTTAGCCTTTGCTGGAAGAAGTGTTAACACTGTTATAAAAGATGGACTTCCAGCTTCAGCAAGAATTGGTGTTCAAGCAGTATTTATAGGATTTGCTTTAGGAATAGCTTTAGGTATTGTAGCAGCATTTAATAGAAATAAATGGCCAGATTATATAGTTATGTTTATTGCTTTATTAGGGGTTTCTATACCAAGCTTTGTATTTGCTGCTTTACTTCAATATTTATTTACTGTTAAGCATATGTTATTACCAACTACTGGGTGGGGTACATTTAAGCATACTATACTTCCAACTATAGCTTTATGTTTATCACCTTTAGCTATATATGCAAGGTATATGAGAAATGAGTGTTTAGATGTTTTAGGACAAGATTATATTCTTACTGCAAAAGCAAAGGGTGTTAGTAAAATTTCTTTAGTTTGGAAGCATGTAATAAGAAATGCCATACTTCCTAGTATAACTATATTAGGACCACAAATAGCTAGTATATTAACAGGTTCATTTGTTATAGAAAGTATATATGGAATACCTGGGCTTGGTAATTCTTTTGTTGGAGCTGTGAATAATATGGATTACTCAATGATTATGGGACTTACTGTGTTTATGGCTGCATTATATATATTATCATTATTAATAGTAGATATATTATATGGAGTTATTGATCCAAGAATAAGAATTGCAGACTAAAATTCCTATAGAGGAGGGAAAATCGTGGCAGAGATAAGTAAAGATGAATTTGAAATTATAGGTATAGATAGAGAAAAAACTAATGAAATAAATAGACCTAACATTACTTATTGGCAGGATGCCTGGAGAAGATTAAAAGAGAATAAAGTTGCTATATTTTCTTTAGGTATACTTATATTAATAACATTAATGACAATAATAGGACCTTATTTAACGAAATATAAATATTGGGCTACGGATTCAAGTATTATAAATATGTCTCCTAATAAAGATCATTGGTTTGGAACAGATATGTTAGGAAGAGATATGTTTGCAAGAGTTTGGAAAGGTGGAAGAGTATCCATTATAATAGGAATTTTAGGAACTATTATAGAGATGACTATAGGTGTAATTTATGGAGGAATTTCAGGATATTTTGGGGGATTAGTAGATGATATAATGATGAGGGTAGTAGAAATACTATTAAGTATACCTTATTTGATGGTTGTTATTATAATTTCTATTGTACTTAAACAAAGGGGAATTATGTCTTTAGTAATAGCTATGACTATAACTGGTTGGTGTGGTATGGCTAGAATAATAAGAGGACAAATACTTCAAGTAAGAGAACAGGAATATGTACTAGCAGCCAGGGCTTTAGGGGCTAGTTCTTCACGAATCATTAAAAAACATTTGCTACCAAATGCTATTGGAATTTTAATTGTTAATATTACATTAGATGTTCCATCATTTATATTTGGGGAGGCATTTTTAAGTTATATAGGTTTAGGTATACAATCACCTAATACTAGCTGGGGTTCTTTAGCATCATCTGCACAACCAAATTTGATGTTTTATCCATATCAATTATTTTTCCCAGCATTATTTATAAGCTTAACTATGTTATCTTTTAATTTATTGGGCGATGGATTGAGGGATGCACTTGATCCTAAATTAAGACAGTAGGGGGGAAGTTAATGGATGAAAAAATATTAGAAGTAAAAAATTTAAAGGTTTCTTATCATACTTATGCAGGAGAAGTACAGTCAGTAAGGGGAATAGATTTCTATCTTAATAAAGGTGAAACTCTTGCCATAGTAGGTGAATCAGGTTGCGGAAAAACAGTAACGGCTAAATCTATTATGAGATTAATTCAAGAACCTCCAGGTGAGATAAAGAAGGATTCTGAGATTATATTTAATAAAAGAAATATATTAGACATGAATGAAGATGAACTTAGAAATTTAAGGGGATCAGATATAAGTATGATATTCCAAGATCCAATGACTTCTCTCAATCCTACTATGAAAGTGGGAAAACAAATAGCTGAAAGTTTAATTATACATCGAGGAATGAATAAAATAGAAGCTTTTCACGAGGCTATAAATATATTAAAATTGGTTAATATACCCAATGCTGAGAAAAGAGCTAATCAATATCCACATGAATTTTCAGGGGGAATGAGGCAAAGAGCAATGATTGCTATAGCATTATCTTGTAATCCTAAAGTGCTTATAGCAGATGAGCCAACTACTGCTTTGGATGTTACTATACAGGCTCAAATAATGGGTCTTATAAGAGAGCTACAGGTTAAATTAAATACAGCAGTTATTATGATAACTCATGATTTAGGGGTGGTTGCTGACGTAGCTCATAGAATTCAAGTTATGTATGCGGGAAAAATTATAGAAAGAGGAACTACAGATGAAATATTCTATAAACCAAAGCATCCATATACATGGGCGCTACTTCAATCTGTGCCAAGATTAGATACAGAACATAAAGGGGAGTTATATTCATTGGAAGGAACACCTCCAGATTTAATTAAACCACCTATTGGATGTCCTTTTGCTTCAAGGTGTGAAAATTGTATGAAAATATGCAAGGAGCGAATGCCAGAAATTACAAAAATAACTGATACTCATGAGGTTTCTTGCTGGCTTATACATTCTTTAGCACCTAAAGTCAATAATCCCATTGAAGACAGAGGTGAAGAGTAATGGTAGAAGAAAATTTAATAGAAGTTAAAAATTTAAAGAAGTATTTTAAGATTGGAAAAGATTCAGTTTTAAAGGCTGTGGATGATATAAGTTTTAATATAAGAAAAGGTGAAACATTAGGATTAGTTGGAGAGTCAGGTTGTGGAAAAACCACTTGTGGAAGAACTGTATTAGGATTATATCCAGCAACTGAGGGAGAAGTACTTTTTGAAGGGGTAAATATTCATAAATTAAGAAAAAAAGAAAAAAGAGAATTTACTAAAGAAGCTCAGATAATATTTCAGGATCCATATGCATCCTTGAATCCAAGAATGACAGTTGGAGATATAATAGGAGAAGGTATAGACATTCATAATTTATATAATGGAAAAGAGCGAATGGAAAAAATATATGAATTATTGAACTTAGTAGGATTAAACAAAGAGCATGTTTCAAGATTTCCCCATGAATTTTCTGGGGGACAAAAGCAGAGAATTGGAATAGCAAGAGCTTTAGCTATAGAACCTAAATTTATTGTGTGTGATGAACCTATATCTGCTTTAGATGTATCAATACAAGCACAAGTAGTAAACTTACTTATAGATCTTCAAAAAAAGTTAGGACTTACTTATTTATTTATAGCTCATGATCTTTCTATGGTACGACATATATCAGATAGAGTTGGGGTAATGTATCTTGGTACTATGGTAGAACTTACGGGTAGTCAAAAGCTATATGATAATCCAAAGCATCCATATACTAAGGCATTATTATCAGCTATACCTATTCCTGATCCTAAGGTAGGTAAGAGAAAGAAAAGGATAATGCTTAAAGGAGAAGTTCCAAGTCCTATAAATCCAAAATCAGGCTGTAGATTTGCAGCTAGATGTAAATATGCAAAATCTATATGTAATGAGGAAAGGCCTAAATTCAAAGAAGTAGAAAAAGATCACTTTGTTGCATGTCATTTATATTAATAATTATATTTAAGTGTTAATATTATTTTTGAAGTTAAATTATATTTAAAATATGCTTACATAAAATATAGAAATAAAATTAATTTAAAAGAGATTGATTATTATATCAATCTCTTTTAAATTGTTTTATAGATATGTCTTAGTATAAAAACCCCCTAAGTTGTGAAAAATAATAATTAATAATTACTTTTAGGAGGGTAAACATTATGGGGAAAACGCCGTTAAAGAAAGTTATTAAAGCTAAAATAAAAGCAAATAAAGAACTTACAAAGCATGAAAAAATAAGAGAAAATATGAAATATGAAATAGCAAAAGAACTAGGATTGCAAGATAAAGTAGATAAATTCGGATGGGGTGGACTTACCTCAGAGGAAACTGGTAGAATAGGCGGTATTATGACTAGGAGAAAAAAAGAACTAAAACTTCCTAAAAATGAGGATATATTAAAAATGGGTAAAGAATAATTTAAAGCTTATTGACTTACTTAGTAAAAATATATAATATTTATTAGTAGTGTAATAATTTATTTAATTTTAATAAGGGGATTTTGTTTATGAACTGCTATAGGGAATTTGCACATATATATGATGATCTTATAAACGACGATATAAATTATAAAAAGTGGAGTAACACTATAATAAATATTTGTAATGAATTGAATATAGATAAAGATAATTATTTAGATTTAGCCTGCGGTACGGGGAATTTAACATTAGAATTGGCTTCAAATTTTAAGTCTATTTGGGCAGTAGATTTATCTTATGATATGCTTACAGAAGCAGAGAATAAATTTAGAAATCATAAGATAAAGTCAAAATTTATTTGCCAAGATATATGTGATTTGAATTTAAATAAAAAGTTTAATTTAATAACTTGTTGTTTAGATTCAGTTAACTATATATTAGATAAAAATAAATTAGAAAGTTTTTTTAAAAATGTTTATAATCATTTAGAAGATGATGGAATTTTTATATTTGATATAAATTCTTATTATAAATTATCTGAGGTGTTGGGAAATAATCTTTTTAATTATGATGATGAAAATATAACATATATATGGGAAAATTATTTAGAAGATGATATAGTACAAATGAATATATCTTTTTTTATAAACAAGGAGGATAATATTTATTTTAGGTTCGATGAAGAACATAAAGAGAGGGCCTATAAAAAAGAAGAGATAGAAGATATTATAAAAAATAAAGGATTTAAAATAGTAAAATTACTAGATAGCTATGAGGAAAAGAAAATAATAGATAAAACAGAAAGAATAGTTTTTGTTATAGTAAAAAATAAACTATTTTAATAATTAATAGGATAGAGGTGCAATACAAATGAGTGATAAATTAGTAAGAGCTATAGCTAAAGATGGGGAAGTTAGAATAATAGGTGCCATAACTACAGAACTTGTAAATAAAGGTGTAAAGATACATAATTGTGCTCCAACAGCAGCTGCTGCTTTAGGAAGAATGCTTACAGCAGGGGTCTTAATGGGTTCAACTTTAAAAAGTGAAAAGGATACTTTAACATTACAAATTTCAGGTGGAGGAATAGCAAAAGGAATAGTTGTTACTTCTTATTCAGATGCTCATGTAAAAGGATATATAGGAAATCCTTTAGCAGATTTAAAACCTAATGATAAAGGAAAATTAGATGTAAGTGGTATAATAGGAAGAAATGGAAATCTACTTGTTATAAGGGATATGGGACTTAAAGAACCTTATATAGGACAGGTACCTATATATACAGGGGAAATAGGTGATGATATAGCGTATTACTACACTGTTTCAGAACAAACACCTTCTGCAGTAGGATTAGGAGTGTTAGTAGATAAAGATCTATCTATTAAATCAGCGGGTGGATTTATAATACAAATGATGCCAGGTGCTAATGAAATGTTAGCGGATTTAATAACTTATAGGTTACAAGAAATCCCTTCGATTACAGAAATGATATCAAAAGGAATGAGTATTGAAGAAATATTAGAATACATTTTTAAAGATATGGATTTAAAAATATTAGATCACACAACTCCAGAGTATAAATGTGACTGTTCTAGGGAAAAGGTTAAAAAGGCACTTATAAGCATAGGAAAAAAGGACTTAAACGAAATATATGAAGATGGAAAAGATGAAGAAATACAATGTCATTTTTGTAATGAATCATATACATTTACCCATAAAGAAATAGGTGATATTTTAAAAGAAATATAGTGAAATTTATTTAAATGCCTGTTGACAATATGTAGAATTTATAATACAATATTATTGTCGTTATTGGTATGGGCGCATAGCTCAGCTGGGAGAGCATCTGCCTTACAAGCAGGGGGTCACAGGTTCGAGCCCTGTTGTGCCCACCATACAATGCGGCCCAGTGGCTCAGCTGGTTAGAGTGCCGGCCTGTCACGCCGGAGGTCGAGGGTTCGATCCCCTTCTGGGTCGCCAAATGGCTGGATAGCTCAGTCGGTAGAGCAGAGGACTGAAAATCCTCGTGTCCCTGGTTCGATTCCTGGTCTAGCCACCAAATGCGGGAGTGGCTCAGTGGTAGAGCGTCACCTTGCCAAGGTGAACGTCGCGAGTTCGAATCTCGTCTTCCGCTCCATTATTTGGCGCTATAGCCAAGTGGTAAGGCAGAGGCCTGCAAAGCCTTTATCCCCAGTTCAAATCTGGGTGGCGCCTCCAAAAAGGTGATATCTTCAGAGATATCACCTTTTTTGTACATTAAAGTATAATTATTCTATAATTTTAAAACAAATAAATAATGAAATGAGGTATTTAATATGCTTTCAGTAAATAATTTATCTAAAATTTATAATAAATTTAAAGCTGTAGACAATGTTTCTTTTGAAGTAAATAATGGAGAAATAGCAGTGCTTTTAGGACCTAATGGAGCAGGGAAAAGTACTACTATAAAATCTATAGTAGGTCTTTTGAAATTTGAAGGAGAAATAAAAATTTGCAATAATTTAAATAAAACTATAGAGGCAAAAAGAAATTTCGCATATGTACCTGAAGTACCAGCATTATATGAATTATTAACTGTATATGAACATATAGAATATATGGCTAAGGCTTATAGTATAGATGATTATAAGGATAAGGCAGAAGAACTTTTAAAAAGATTTGACTTATGGGATAAAAAGGACAAGCTAGGTAGGGAACTTTCAAAAGGAATGCAACAAAAAGTTAGTATTTGTTGTTCACTTATAGTTAATCCTAAAGTCATTTTATTTGATGAACCTATGATAGGTTTAGATCCTAAAGCCATAAAAGAACTAAAAAAAATATTTTTAGAGTTAAGAGAGCAGGGTGTAGCTATAATTATAAGTACTCATATTATAGATAGCATAAATGAACTTTGGGATAAAGCACTTATAATGAATGAGGGTAAAATAGTGTTTTCAAGGACAAGACAAGAACTTATAGATAGAAATGAATCCTTAGAAGAAATATTCTTTGAAGTAACGGAGGGATAAAAAATGAAGTCACTTGGTTACATAGTTAAAAAAAGCATAAAAAATTCTATAAAGAATCTTAAAAATAACCCAACAAAACTTATACTATATGTTTTCTGTATAGGTATTCTATGTCTTATGATGATTTCAACTAAAGGTATGACTAATTTACAATATAATAAAAATTCAACAAAGTTATTTCAAGCTATAGCCACAGTATCAACTTTGATAGTAATATATTTTTCTGTAAATACAGGCTTAAAAAAAGGTGGGTCATTTTTTAGAATGAGTGATGTAAATTTAATATTTACAGCTCCTATTGAACCACAAAAAGTATTGATTTATGGATTTTTGAAGGAAATGTATAAGGATGTTATACTTATATTCTTTTTACTATTTCAAGTGCCTAATTTATATAAATTCTTTCCTATAAAGCCTAATGGGGTTTGGACAATATTTATAGGTATATTTTTACTTCAAATTGTTTACTCTGTTTTAGGAGTATTAATCTATTCTGTATCTTATCGTTCACCAAAATATAAAATAGGTATAAAATATTTAATTAATATTTTGGCAACTTTATTTGCAGGAAGTTTTTTACTTAATGTTTTAAGGGAAAAATCAGTGAAATCTGCTTTTATCTCATTTTTCAATCAGAGATTTTTTGAAAATTTAGGATTTATAACTTGGATTACAAAGGTATTTAATGCATCTGTATATGGAATTAATTTACAATTTTTTATAAATTTAATAAAGATTGTAGTAGTAATTGCACTTATAGTATATGTAGTATATACATTGCATATAGATTATTACGAGGATGCTATATCTAATGCATCAATAAAAGAGAAACAACTAAAGCAAGCCAAAGAAGGCAAGAAAGCTATGGATTTTAACAAAGGATTTAAAGCTAAAAAAGTAAAAGGAGCTTTAAGAAGTAATGGAGCTAAAATTATATTTGAAAAACAGATGTTGGAATATAAAAAGTTGGGATTTTTCTTTGTAGATAAAATGACTATAATTATTGGAATAGTATCTTTTGTATTTGCTTTTTGTGCTAAAATGAGCATAAATTTTACTTTGTATTTTTCAGTATATATTCTTCTAATATGTACTTTTCAAGGTAAATGGGCAGATGAGCTTTCAAAGCCGTATATATATTTGATGCCAGAAGATTCTAAATGTAAAATATTTTATGCAACTATAGCAAATCATATAAAAAATTTAGTGGATGGTACAATTTTATTTTCTATTACAGGAATAATATTAAAAACTAATATTATTTATCTAATACTTTGTATAATGTGCTATGTAAGTTTCGGAGCTATTTTTATATATTCAGATTTATTTATAAGAAGATTTTTTGGTGGAAAAATAAGTAAGACTATAGAATCTTTTATAAAAGTTATTATACTTATATTAATAGTTTCTCCAGGCATAGTTATATCTTCAACATTCATGATAATGTATAAAGGATTTGTTGGAAACTTATATGCTTATCTATCTATTATAATTTACAATTCTTTAATAAGCTTAGGGATTATATCATTATCTAAAGGAATATTTGAAAAGGTAGAAATGAAATAAAATTTATAAATAGAATTGAGTCTATATAAAATATAGGCTCAATTTTTTTAGTTAAAGTTCTGTTATAAGTAGACTACCCCTATCAATTAATTTATTATTGCTTAAAAATACAGGCTTTACATTATGTTTTTTTAAAAAATTTAAAACTTCTCTTTCATATTTATACTTATGTAAATCCCCGAAGAAAGCTATGGTATTAGAGTCTATAAGACCGCAACAACCACCTATAAATCCATAGTCTAATCCAGGAAGTGAAATATCACCAGGAGGTAATAAAAGTACATCTACATTATTATTATTTAAAATATTAGCTATTTTAACATCACTAGTCATTATAGCAGAGTTTGATACTATGGCAGTAGAACACTTAGAATATCCTTGAGATATATTTAATAATTTTTTATTTTTAACTAAATTTAATAACTGAGGATCTGTATATGCTAATTTATGCATAAATAAATTAGGGAGATTTACAGCATTTAATATTATATCATTAGGATATTCATTTTTTAGTGAATTCTTAGATAAAATTACATTAAAACCCAAGCAAGTTAATAGATTTATAAAATTTTTATCTATATCTTTATGAACTAATATTGTAGTATCATCTATTAAGTGAATAAGCATATCAGGATGACCACATACGGCATTATAAAGATTTGATGATAATGGACAACAGATTATTTTAATATTTAATTTTTCTAAATTGTTTTTCTCCTTTAAAGATGTTCTACTATCTATAAAAGCTATTTTCATATAAGATTCCTCCTAACTTATATAAACATTATACGTTTTAAATTAAGTATTATAAATGTTAAAAAATATTGTCGATATTTTTTTTGAAATATTAAGTATATGAATTGAGTTAAAACGCATACTATTTTTAAGAAAGGAGTGAGAGTATGTTAATATTTACTTTAGTTTATAATAAAGATAGAGAAAATATTATAGAAGATACAAGAAAATTAGTTGAAGATTTTAGAAAAAAAGGTGTAATAATAGGAATATCTGAAAGTATAGAGAATAAAACTCACTTCGTGAAGGTATATTCTGAAAAAACTTTAAATGATAGAGTGTTAAAGGACTTTAATATACATATGTCTAATATATTATACAATATTGTTGTGGATGAATTTATAAATAGTAACATGTATGACTTTATAAGAGATACATATTTTTTCTTGAAAAATGAAGACATAGTAAAGATAAAGAAAAGGATTTTACAAGTACTTAAAACTGATAAGTTTGATCTTGAAGATTCTATTTATTGTTTAAATAAAAAAAATGCTATCATAAATAAAATATCAAAAATTATTAATGAAAATAATGAGTTGAATATAGATGGTTTTATAACATTTAGAATAAAAAGTTTAAGTGAAGATTTGCAAGGAATAGTTGAAAAAATAGTTGAAAAATATATGGTTGATAAAGAATATAGTGAATTTATAAAATTACTTAAGTATTTTGTGGAAATAGAGGAAAGCAAAATAGATGAGATTAATATAATTATAGAAAAAGGTGGCAAATATACTTTAAAGGATTCAGAAGGAAAGGATCTAACAGAAGAAGTATATATAGATGTAGATGATATAAAATTTATAGAAAATATAAACTTAGAGGATATGATTATAAGTTGGCTTATAACTAATGTACCAAATAAAATAAAAATTTATGGATTAAATAATTGTAAAAATAAGGAATTTATAAATACTATCAAAAATGTATTTGAAAATAGGGTTTCCTGTTATAATAATACTATAGAGTTATTGAATAAAATTAAATTTTAATTAAAAACTTCAGGTTTATTGACAAGTGTACGTAATGGGAATATAATATATGATAAATTATAATATTAATAGACAATGATGAGGAAGAGTAAATAGGTTACTATTCAAAGAGAAGAAGATCCACTGGCTGAAAGATTTTCCGAATAAGTTCTGTTGAAAACCACCTTGGAGTTATATACTGAATATAGTAAGTATAATCGTTGCCTGCGTTATAAGGTTAGAGTGAGTAGTATTTTATATTAAATGCTATTAATTTGGGTGGAACCACGGTTATTACTCGTCCCATGTTTTGGGGGGAGTTTTTTATTTTGTCTAAATATACATAAAGAGGAGGAGTATTTATGATAAAAGTAACATTAAAAGATGGAAAAGTTATGGAGTTTGAACAAGGAACTACAATATCTGACGTTGCTATGAAGATAAGTCCAGCACTTTATAAAAAAGCTATAGCGGCTAAAGTAGACGGAGAAACTAAAGATTTAATGACAGCTTTAGACAAAGATTGCAATTTAGAAATATTAGATTTTAAAGATGAAATGGGAAAATGGACTTTAAGACATACTGCATCCCATATACTAGCACAAGCGGTAAAAAGATTGTATCCACAAGTAAAATTAGCTATAGGTCCTGCTATAGACACTGGTTTTTATTATGATTTTGATGCGGATTTTACTTTTACACCAGAAATGCTAGAAAAAGTAGAAAAGGAAATAGAAAAAATAGTTAAGGAAGATGAAAAATTAGAAAGATTTGAGCTTCCAAGAGAAGAAGCTATAAAATATATGAAAGAAAAAAATGAACCATATAAGGTTGAACTTATAGAAGATTTACCTGAGGGAGCGGTTATATCTTTTTATAAACAAGGAGATTTCGTTGATTTATGTGCAGGTCCTCATGTACCTTCTACAAAAAAAGTTAAAGCTATTAAACTACTTTCAGTAGCGGGGGCTTATTGGAGAGGCGACGAAAAAAATAAGATGCTTCAAAGAATTTATGGAACAGCCTTTACTAAGAAGAGTGAGTTAGAAGAATACTTAAACATGCTTGAAGAAGCTAAAAAAAGAGATCATAGAAAAATAGGAAAAGAATTAGATTTATTTACTATGCATGAGGAAGGTCCTGGATTCCCATTTTTCCATCCAAAGGGAATTGTTCTAAGAAATATTCTTGAAAGTTTTTGGAGAGAAGAACATACAAAAGCAGGTTATCAAGAAATAAGAACACCACTAATATTAAATGAAGCATTATGGCATCAATCAGGACACTGGGATCATTATAAAGAAAATATGTATTTCACAAAAATAGATAATGAAGATTATGCTATAAAGCCTATGAATTGTCCAGGTGGAATATTAGTTTATAAAAATTCAATGCATTCTTATAGGGAATTACCATTAAGACTTTCAGAACTTGGAATAGTTCACAGACATGAGTTATCTGGTGCATTACATGGATTAATGAGAGTTAGATGTTTTACACAAGATGATGCACACTTATTTATGACAAAAGAACAAATAAAAGATGAAATTGTAGGTGTAATAAGATTAATAGATAAATTCTATAAAGTATTTGGTTTTGAATATTTTGTAGAACTTTCAACAAGACCAGAAGATTCCATGGGTAGCGATGAAGATTGGGATGTTGCTACAGAAGGATTAATAGAAGCTTTAAAAGTTGTAGGAAAAGAATACAAATTAAATGAAGGAGATGGAGCTTTCTATGGTCCTAAGATAGATTTCCATTTAAAAGATTGTATAGGAAGAACATGGCAATGTGGAACTATACAATTAGATTTTCAAATGCCTGAAAGATTTGACTTAAATTATATAGGAAAAGATGGGGAAAAACATAGACCAGTTATGGTTCATAGAACTATATATGGAAGTGTTGAAAGATTTATAGGTATATTAATAGAACAATTTGCAGGAGCATTCCCAGCATGGCTTGCACCAGTACAAGTTAAATTAATGAATATAACAGATAATCAATTTGACTATTTGAAGAAGATTGAATCTGAGCTTAAAGAAAATAATATAAGAGTAGAAATTGATACTAGAAATGAAAAAATAGGATATAAAATAAGAGAAGCACAACTTCAAAAAGTTCCTTATATGTTAGTTATAGGAGATAAGGAAATGGAAAGTGGAAAGGTTTCTGTAAGAAGTAGAAAAGATGGAGATTTAGGTTCTATGGATTTACAAGAATTTATAAGCAGAATAGAAAAAGAGTGTGTTGAAAAAACAAATTAATAAAAATATACTATAAACCTATTGACATTAGATTATATTAATAGTATAATTCATTATTGTAATAAACCTAAATTTAATAGATGTTTAAAGAAGAAACAGGCCGTTTCTCACCTTACAGCATAGCTAGTAGGGTTGTATAGTGTAGAGATATATTTTATACTATGATATATAAGACGGCATATGCCGTCTTTTATTTATATATTAAGTGTTTTCGGTTTAATTATTTGGAGGTGGAAACTATTAATAAAAATTTCCTATTAAACGAGCAAATACGCGAAAAAGAATTAAGAGTTGTAAGTGAAACTGGTGAGCAATTGGGGATATTATCTTCAAGAGAAGCTCAAAAAATAGCTGATGAGAAAGAATTAGATTTAGTTCTTATAGCTCCGTCCGCTAAACCACCAGTATGTAAGATAATGAATTATGGTAAGTTTTTATATGAGCAAACTAAAAAGGATAAAGAAGCTAGAAAAAATCAAAAGGTTATCAACATTAAAGAAATTAGATTAAGTCCTACAATAGAGGCACATGACATAGAAATTAAAGCTAATAGAACTAAGAAGTTTTTAGAAGCAGGAAATAAAGTTAAGGTGACTGTAAGATTTAGAGGTAGAGAAGCTGATTACTCATATAAAGGAAATAAGATATTAAATGCATTCTTCGAAAAAGTAGAAGAAGTTAGCACAATAGAAAAACCAGCAAAACTAGAAGGAAGAAACATGATAATGATATTAGGGCCTAAAAAGGCGTAATAAGTGAGAGGAGGAATTCTAGATGCCAAAAATGAAAACAAATAGAGGTGCAGCTAAGAGATTTAAAGTTACTGGAACAGGAAAGTTAAAAAGAGCTAAGGCTTTCAAAAGTCATATATTAACAAAAAAGAGCACAAAAACAAAGAGAAATCTTAGAAAAACAGGTTATGTTTCAGATTCACAAGAAAAAGTAATGAAGAAAATATTACCATACTTATAATAGAGGATTGATACCAAGGAGGTAGTTTGAATGGCAAGAGTAAAAAGAGCAATGAACGCTCGTAAACGTCATAAAAAAATATTAAAGCTTGCAAAAGGATATTATGGTGGAAAAAGCAAGTTATTTAAAACAGCAAATGAATCAGTTATAAGAGCATTAAGAAATGCATATGTAGGAAGAAGATTAAAGAAGAGAGATTATAGAAAACTTTGGATAGCAAGAATAAATGCTGCTTCAAGAATGAATGGTCTTTCATATTCAAAATTCATGAATGGAATAAAAAATGCTGGTATAGATATAAACAGAAAGATGCTTTCAGAAATAGCTATACATGATCCAAAAGCATTTGCAGAATTAGTAGAAATAGCTAAAAAACAATTAAATGCTTAGATATTAAAATACGGCTTTAAAGCCGTATTTTTTAATATTATTTTTAAATTGACAAAAGTAGGTTAAATGCTATAATGAATTTGTATTTTAAATAGGAGGTATTCACTCAAATGGAAAATACAAGGTATAAAAAAATAAAATTAGCTCCTGTTCAAATATTGGCATTGGGTTTTGCTATAGTTATAGTAATTGGAGCAATATTATTAAGTTTGCCCATAGCAGCTGAAAGTGGTAATAGTACACCATTTCTAGATTGCTTATTTACATCTACATCTGCAGTATGTGTAACAGGACTTGTAGTTGTGGATACAGGAACTTATTGGACTTATTTTGGAAAAACAGTTATTATAATTTTAATAGAAATTGGTGGTTTAGGCTTTATGTCTTTTGCTACTTTATTTGCTCTAATTTTAGGTAAAAAAATTACTCTAAAAGAAAGATTGGTTATGCAAGAGGCCCTTAATGCATTTAATATACAAGGCTTAGTTAAATTAGCTAAGTATATTTTATTATTTACATTTTCAATTCAAGGTTCAGGAGCACTACTTTTATCAACTCAATTTATACCACAGTATGGTTTAGCTAAAGGGATATATTATAGTATATTTCATTCAATATCTGCTTTTTGTAATGCTGGATTTGATCTTTTTGGAAACTTTACTAGTTTAACAGGTGTGTATTATAATCCTGTTATAATACTTGTAATTTCTGCTTTAATAATAATAGGTGGATTAGGTTTTTATGTATGGCAGGAGATATATACTTACAAGAAGAATAAGAGATTGTCAACTCACTCAAAGTTGGTATTAATAGCTACATTTATATTAATAGTTGTAGGTACTATACTAATGTTTATATTCGAACATAATAATCCAGCTACTATGGCAAATATGAATTTAAAAGATAAAATATTATCATCTTTATTTGCAGCAGTTACTCCAAGAACAGCAGGATTTAATTCTATTTCTACCTCAGATATGACAATGGCAGGTAAATTTTTAACTATATTATTAATGTTTGTGGGTGGAGCTTCAGGTTCTACAGCAGGTGGAATAAAGATTACTACCGCAGGAGTTTTAATTATGACTGTGGTTTGTGTGGTAAAGGGTAAAGAAGATACGGAAATAGATAAAAAGAGAATTAGTAAGCAAGTTATATATAGAGCCTTAGCTATAACTGTTATAAGTCTTACTTTAGTTATAACAGTAACTATGATACTTTCTATAACTGAAGTTAGAGTTCCTTTTGAGTATTATTTATATGAAGCCACTTCAGCTTTTGCTACGGTAGGATTAACTTTAGGTATAACTACTAAACTTACTTCCGTAGGTAAAGTTGTAATTTTACTTACTATGTATGCAGGAAGGGTTGGACCTTTAACATTAGCTATGGCTTTTGCAAAAAGACTAAAGTCTAATTCTATTAAATACCCAGAAGGAAAAATACTAGTAGGATAGGGAGGATATTATGAGTAAAAAACAATTTGTAGTTATAGGTCTTGGAAGATTTGGTACATCTGTAGCTAATACTTTATATTCCCTAGGTAATGAAGTTTTAGCTATTGATTCTAATGAAGATATAGTTCAAAGTATATCAGACTCTGTGACTCACTCTGTACAATTAGATGCTACAGATGAAAATAGCCTAAAAGCTTTAGGAATAAGAAATTTTGATGTGGCTGTAATTACTATAGGTTCTAATATACAGGCTAGTACCATGGTTACTTTAATTGTAAAGGAATTAGGTGTAAAATACATTATAGCAAAAGCTAATAGTGAATTACATGCTAAGGTTTTATATAAAATAGGTGCAGATAGAGTAGTACTTCCAGAGAGAGATATGGGAGTTAGAGTGGCTCATAATTTAGTATCTAGTAATATATTAGATTATATAGAATTATCAAGAAATTACAGTATAGCTGAAATAGCAATACCTAAAAAGTGGTATAATAAGACTTTAAATGAATTAAGTATAAGAGCTAATTATGGTATAAATGTAGTAGCTCTTAAAAGAGGAGAAGAAATAAATGTGTCTCCAGTGGCTGAGGATATAGTAGAAGAAGGGGATATAATTGTAGCCATAGGTAGCGAAGAAGATCTTAGTAAGGTAGAGAGTATGAGCGGAGAATAATATAATGTATAAGGAAACAATAATTTCAAGTAAAGATAATTTAATGATAAAAGAAACAAGAAAATTAAAAGAAAAAAAATATAGGTCTGAAAAGAAAAAGTTCCTAGTTGAAGGATTTAGATTTGTAGAGGAAGCAATAAAATCTAAAAGTAATATAGATAGTATATATATAGAAGAGAATTCTTTAAATAAACTACAAAATTTATATGAAAAGTATAAAATAAATAAGGGTATAAAAACTTATGTGGTAACTAACAATGTATTAAAGACTATGAGTAATACTAAAACACCTCAAGGAATTTTAGCTGTAGTAAAGTATATGAATTTAGAAAATGTTAATTATAACAATGGATTCTATATTTTGGCGGATAAGGTTCAAGATCCAGGGAATATGGGAACTATAATAAGAACAGCCCATGCTGCTAATGCATTAGGTGTTATAACAACCAAGGGTACTGTAGATATTTATAATGAAAAAACTTTAAGATCTACTATGGGATCTATTTTCTATATTCCTATAATAGAAGATAACTCTTTAGAAGTTATAAAAGGTTTAAGAGAAAGTGGATTTAAACTTTTAACCAGTTCATTGGATACTAAGCATAATTTCTATAATGTTGATATGACTGAAAATATGATAATATGTGTTGGTAACGAAGGAAATGGTGTAAGCTCAGATTTAATGCAGTTAAGTGATTTAAAGGTTAAAATACCAATGCCTGGTGGATCAGAATCTTTAAATGTATCAGTAGCTTGCTCTATAATGACTTTTGAGAGAGTAAGACAGATGAAAATAGGAAATGATTCATAAATGGGTTGACAATAGATAAAACTATATGTAAAATTATGAAAAGAGTTAAACTTTTATATTTTAAACTATGATAAAGAGAGTAGATATTAAAGTTTTTTAAAGAGAGGAGGGGCTATGGCTGGAAACCTTCTAAAATTTTAATGTTGAAGTTCGCTTTGGAGTTCTAAGTGTGAAGTTGAGTAGCATTTAGCGGGGAAGTCTCGATAATACTTACACAAGAGAGCATAGGTATTCTATGTTAACTAGGGTGGTACCGCGGTTAAGTTCGTCCCTTTTATAGGGAGGGACTTTTTTTATTATAAAAATTAATTATTAATTATAGAAAGGAGTAAAATAATGCGCAATAAACTAGAACAAATAAAAAATAGTGCTATAGAAGAATTAAAGAAATCTTTAAGTAAAGAAGAATTAGAAAGTTTAAGAGTAAAGTACTTAGGCAAAAAAGGTGAACTTACACAAATTTTAAGAGGAATGGGAAGATTAACACCGGAGGAAAGACCTATAATAGGTAAAGTTGCTAACGAAATAAGAGAATATATAGATGAGGGAATTAAAAAGGCAGTTAGTGAAATTAAGAACAAAGAAAAAGCTTCAAGACTTGAAAAAGAAAAAATAGATATAACTATGCCAGGTAAAAAACAAAGAATAGGCAAAAGAAATCCACTTGATTTAACACTTGAAAGTATGACAGATATATTTGTATCTATGGGATTTACTATAGAAGAGGGTCCTGAAATAGAGCTTGATAGTTACAATTTTGAAGCATTAAATATTCCTAAGAATCATCCTGCAAGAGGAGAGCAAGATACTTTTTATATAAATGATAATATAGTTTTAAGAACGCAAACCTCACCAATACAAGTAAGAACTATGGAAAAGCAAAATCCTCCAATCAAGATGATATCACCAGGAAAAGTATATCGTTCAGATTCAGCAGACGCAACACATTCACCAATATTTTATCAAATGGAAGGTTTAGTGGTGGATAAAGATATAACTTTTGCAGATCTAAAAGGAACTTTAGAAACTTTTGCAAAGAGAATGTTTGGAGATACAATGAAGACTAAATTTAGACCGCATCATTTTCCATTTACAGAACCTTCAGCAGAAATGGATGCTACTTGCTTTGTATGTAATGGAGAAGGGTGTAAAGTATGTAAAGGAAGTGGATGGATTGAACTTTTAGGTTGTGGTATGGTTCATCCTCAAGTACTTAGAAATTGTGGAATAGATCCAGAAGTATATAGTGGTTTTGCATTTGGATTTGGTGTAGATAGAATGGTTATGATGAAGTACGGAATAGATGATATAAGACTACTTTATGAAAGTGATATGAGATTTTTAAATCAATTTTAAAATAATAGGGAGGTATTAATTTATGCTAGTTCCAATAAAATGGTTAAAAGATTATGTTAATATAGATATTTCACCAAATGAATTAGGAGATATGCTTACATTATCCGGTTCTAAGGTTGAAGAAGTTATAACTACAGGAGACGAAGTACAAAATGTAGTTACAGGAAAAATAGAAAAGATAGAGAAACATCCTAATGCAGATAAATTATCTGTATGTAGTGTTAATATAGATAAAGAAGAGAATATACAGATAGTAACAGCAGCTACTAATATGAAAGAACAAGATATTATTCCAGTAGCATTGCATGGTGCTTCATTACATGGTGGACTAAAGATAAAAAAGGGTAAATTAAGGGGAGAAGTTTCAGAAGGAATGTTTTGTTCTGAAGAAGAACTAGGATTAGCTGGAGATGAACCAGTATATGGTCTTATGATTCTTCCAAAAGACACTCCTTTAGGTGTAGATATAAAAAAAGTTTTAGATATGGAAAGTGCTACTATAGATTTTGAGATTACATCTAATAGACCAGATTGTTTAAGTGTAATAGGTATAGCAAGAGAAACAGCAGCAACTTTAAATACTAAATATACTATGCCAAATACGGAATACAAAGCATCTTGTATCGAAAATATAAATGATATGTTAAAAGTAGATGTAAAAGATACTTTATGCAGAAGATATATGGCAAGGGGAATTAAAGATGTAAAAATAACTCAATCTCCAGGATGGATGCAGGAAAGATTATTAGAAGCTGGAGTAAAACCTGTAAATAATATAGTTGATATAACTAATTTTGTTATGGTTGAATTAGGTCAACCAATGCATGCTTTTGATAGAAGAGAAATAAAAACTAACAATATAGTTGTAGAAAAATCAAAACAAAATGAAAAGTTTATTACATTAGATGAAGTAGAAAGAGAACTAGATGAGAATATACTTTGTATAAAAGATGGTAGTAACACAGTTGCCATAGCAGGTATAATGGGTGGATTAAATTCAGAAGTAAAAGAAGATACCAATGAAGTAATATTAGAATGTGCAAATTTTGATGGAACTAATATAAGAATATCTTCAAAAAAATTATCTTTAAGAACAGATGCATCCTCTAAATTTGAAAAAGATTTAGATCCCAATTTAGTACAATTAGCTATGGATAGAGCTTGTGCTTTAATAGAAGAATTAGATGCAGGAAAAGTAATGGAAGGAACTATAGATATATACAATGAAAAGGTAGAACCTCACACTTTAACTGTAGATAGTAATTGGATAAATAAATTTTTGGGAACTAATTTATCAAAAGAAGAAATGAAGAATTGTTTAGATAGGTTAGAATTATCAACAAATATAAATGGAGATATGTTAAAGATTAATGTACCTACATTTAGATGTGATCTAAATATAAAAGAAGATATAGCAGAAGAAGTTGCAAGAATATATGGATATAATAATATACCAACTACTACTATAAAAAGTGTTAGCTCTAAAGCAGGAAAAAATGAAAAACAAAAACTAGAAGAAGAAGTTATTAATACTTTAATATCTAGTGGATTAAATCAATCTATAAGTTATTCTTTTGTAAGTCCTAAAGTTTTTGATAAAGTATTAGTAACTGATGAAAGCCCTTTAAGAAAGGTAGTTAAAATAAAGAATCCATTAGGAGAAGATTTTAGTATAATGAGAACTACAACTATACCTTCTATGATGGAAGCTTTAGCTAGAAACTATTCAAGAAATAATGATTATGCAGCTTTATTTGAAATAGGTAAGATATATATTCCTAATGAAGATGCAAATAAACTTCCAGAAGAAAAAAATATACTAACTATAGGATTATATGGTAATGTAGATTACTATAATTTAAAAGGTATAGTTGAGAATGTATTAGAGGTATTTGGAATAGAAAATTATAAATTAAAAAGAGAAGAAGAAAACCCAACTTTCCATCCAGGGAGAACAGCAATTCTTAATATAAAGAAAAAATATGTAGGTATATTAGGGGAAGTTCATCCAGATGTTGAGGATAATTATGGTATAGAAGAAAGATGTTATATAGCAGAATTAAATTTAGATGAACTATATAAACAATCTAATTTAAAAAAAGAATATAAACCATTACCAAAATTTCCAGCGGTGACTAGAGATTTAGCTGTAATTATAGATAAGGAAGTAATGGTTCAAGAAATAGAAAATATCATAAAAAATCAAGGTGGTAATATTTTAGAAAGTTTTACTTTATTTGATGTATATACTGGAAAGCAAATACCAGAAGGAAAGAAAAGTATAGCTTACTCAATAATTTATAGAAGAATTGATAAAACTTTAAAAGATGAGGAAGTAAATAAAGTTCATAATAAAATTGTAACAACTTTAGAAAATAGATTAGGAGCACAACTTAGATAATGTTATTAAAATGTTGTTTTATATAATGCTATTTTATGATAGAATTAGTGTTAGATAATAAATATACTAAAATACATTTATAATAGCAAATGTCTAAGAGGGTGTATTCATGAATATTATAACGGTTAAAATAAATGGAGTTGAATATAATTTAAAAGGTGAGGAGCAAGAAGATTATTTACATAAAGTAGCAAGGTATGTAGACAAAAAGGTAGAAGAAATTTTAGAAAATAATCCTAAGCTTAGCACTTCTTCAGCTTCAATTTTAACAGCTATAAATGCTGCAGACGAAAAATTTAAAACTGAAGAGCAATTTTCTGATATGAAAAAACAGTTTAACAATTTTAAAGTTCAATTTGAAAAATTGGAATCATTAAAAAATCAGGAAATAGAGAAACTACAAAGTTTATTAGAAGAACAAAATAAAGAAAACGAAAGATTAAAAAATAAGTTAATAGAATTAAAACACCAAGATTCTAGTGATAAAAAAGAAGAAGAAGAAATAAACAAAATGAAAGTAGAAATGGATTTAATGCAAGATACGGCTAAAAAATATATGGAGGCGACTAATAAGTATAAATCTCAATCAAAAGAATTAAAGTTTCAAATACAATCTGCTAAATATAAAATAATGGATTTAGAAAAAAAATTATTAGATAGCCAAGTTAGTTTAGCTAAAGAAAAAAAACAAAATAATCCATTAAAGGTTAAAGGGTAACTAAATTTAATTTAGTTACCCTTTTTAAATAAAAGTCATGACGTTTTATTTAATATAAATCATTTTAGACAATAAGGAAATTCCCCTGATGGGTTTATTAAATTTGTAACTACTAAAATATTTATATCTAAAGTTATTGATCCAATATCTGCATTTTCTATTAATATAGAAAATTTATCCTCACCTAAAAAATTTACCTTTGGTGTATATCTAAAAATACCTTTTTCATTAATAGAGGCATATCCATTAGAAGGATAAGTTTCTATTGAATATGATAAGGAATTTGAAGAAATATTAGCGGATATAATTTTCTCAACAAGTGGTATATTTTTAGCAGTTTTATAGACCATATTTTTAAATGCTAGTGGATTAATAGTAGTATTGTTAGTTGCAAGATTAACAGTATTACTATTAATGGTATTAGTTAAATTTCCAACGGGACTAGTAAATGAATAATTTATAGTAAAGAAATTAGGATAAATTCCACCATTACTTGAAGCAGAGGTTACTTTAACTGAATATTTAATAATTATAGAGGTGCTAGTTGGTATAGCATCCAACTCAATAGGATTATTAAAGGCTGAATCTGGATAAAGGTCCCCATTGATAGTTAATGAATTTGATACAAATGATAAACCTTTAGGTAACTTAGTTGAAAAAGTAGCAGTATTAATGAGGGTAGAAGTACTATTTGTAACTGTAGCTGTGAAAGATGCGGTATCACCTACTACAACAAAGTATTTATTAGATTTTAAGTTTAACGTTGGATGTATAATAATAGATGGGGAATAGACTTTAACAGGATTACTATTGATATTACCTGTATTTTCACCTAAAGCGTTTTGAAATTTATAATTCACTTTAACTAAATTTTCATATGTGTTTCCAGTGGTAGGCTCAGCTTCCACAATTGCAGTAAATTTAATGGTGCTACTATTTCCATGATTTAAGGTACCTACAGAAACATTAGTAATAGGATTATTAGAAGAAATACCATCAATGGTTAATGAAGAAGTTTTATAGGATAAACCTTTAGGCAACATATCACTTAAAATTATATCATAAATGGAATTAGTATTAGTGTTAGTAGTTGGATTACTAATAGTAGCTGTATATTCTATGGTGTCTCCTATAGAAGTTACATAGGTTTTATTAGCGCTTAATACAACTGTGGCCCTAATAGGAATATTAATAGTTATACTATCTGTATTACTTCTAAGAGTATAATTTAATTTTCCTGCAACGCTTTGAAAATCATAATTTAAAGTAAAGGTATTAGGATAAGTTAATCCATCATTTGGAACAGAATCAACATGAGCTGAATATTTAACTACAACAGCATTACCGTTTGTAATATTACCCAAAGAAATATTACTTTCAAGGGATGTAGCTGGATTTGGAGTATCATTGATGGTTAAAGTATTTGGAATAAAGGATAAACCATTTGGCAGGCCATTGTTAAAGATAGCATTTTCAATTTCAGTAGCATTATTATTAGTAATTGTAGCAGTATATTCAATAGTATCTCCAAGCACTACAGAGGAAACATTAGAAGTTAAGTTTAATGTTGGTTTTACCACAATAGAAGATGAATAAATAGTATTAGAATTACTATTAGCTGTATTGGATTGTTGTCCAACAGGGCTATTAAATTTATAAGTTAAGGTAGATTGATTTACATATTCAAATCCAGTAGGGGGTTCTGTATTTACGTCAGCTGTAAATTTAATAACAGTAGTTCCACCATGAATTAATTGATTAGGTATATTTATTCCGGTTGTTGGAGAATCGCTTGAATTGTTACCATCAATTGTTAAGGTACCGGTTTTATAAGATAAACCATTAGGTAATGAGTCAGTTAAAACCATATCTGTCATGGCATTAGTATTTACATTACTGGAATCATTAGTAATAGATATAGTATATTCTACAGTATCTGTTCCTGAAGTTACTATTTTTTTATTAGCAATTTTATTAATAGTAGGATTTATAATTATTGCATTTGTATATATAGAATAACCAGGACTTGTATATTCATTATTATATGGAATTGAACCAAAAGTAGCTTGATATGCAACCTTTGCAAAGTTTTCATATTTTTCACCACTGCCTGGAGCAGAGTTTACATCAGCAGTAAATAAAATTTCATGAGTTTCACTAGGAGCCATTGTACCTAAAGAAACACCAGTTGTAACAATATTAGATGAATTATTGCTGCCATCAACAGATACACTATTGTTAGAAAAAGAGAGACCGTTAGGAAGTACATCAGTTATTAGTACATTATTCACAGTGACATTAGAATTATTAGTAACATTTATAGTATATTGTACTGTATCTCCAGTAGGATTGACAATTTTTTTTGTAGAGGTTTTAGAGATATCTACAGGAGCTGAATATAGAGTGATACTTCTACTATATTTGTCCCCTGTATAATCTCCGCCAATAAGATTAGCAAATTTATAGTATACATCTCCATAGACTACGTATTGGTTAGGATATTTAATTGGTTTAGCATAAACTTGAGCCAAGGCTTCTACTGTTATACTTTTTCCTACTTCTAATCCAGAAAGGGCAAATCCTTCATCTATACTAATATGACCTTGATTAACACCATCAACTGTTACAGAATCAAGTACACCCGTTAATCCATAAGGTAAAGCAGCTTTTATTAATATATAGTTGGCATCTGCTTCTCCAGAATTTGAAATACGCATTGTAATTTTAAATGTATCACCAATAGACCCTAACATATATTTAGATACATTTATTAAAATAACTATACTAGGAGATTTTATAGTAGTTACCAGAGCAAATGCATTAGGATAATAGCTATCATTGGAAGTCTGAAATTTTAAAATTGCCTGCTTTTGAGAATTAGTTATATTAGATTCAATATCTATATTTGTAATATCCCATCCTTGACGACCTCCAGAAACATTTGTAGCTGTTAATATATCATGGTTTCTATTACCAAAGGTTCCTGATGTATCTATAGATCCATTATTACCATTAATTTGAGAACCAAAGAAATTATCATCTGGGTTATTAGGACCAGATAATGCCGTCAAATTGGAGGAGTCAGGACCAAATAAAACTTGATCTCCTTTTACATCAGCGGAAGCTTGCATGGCACTTACTAAAAATCTTGCAGTATTTGCTCTAGGAGATGGTTTAGTTTCAAAATTTGTAAAAGTTGTTTCATAATTATCAGAGGTATTTATATGATCAAGACCATAATAAAAATTTATATATCTTGAATCGTATAGTTCAGGATTTTTGTAGATTACTACTAGAGTCCAACCACAACAGTTATATACATTATTAGAGGGGGAAGTTGTGCCTACAACTTGGCTAACTGTATAAGTTCCATTTCCAGCAGGAGCAACATATTTAGTAACATTCGCCATGTGGGAGTATAAAGAAACACTGGGATATGGTTGTGCATAATTAGTTTTATCAGCACTTAGATTACGTGGAGTGGGATTATTTGGGGCTGTAAATTTAATTTTATTATTTGGAGCGGAACTTAAATCAGTTCCTGGAACTACGTAAGTGCCACCCCATATCAAATAGGCAAATTGAATTTCATTTCCTGAACCTAAATTTAAGATAGCTGAAGAAGAATTTTCAGATATATTTAAGGTAGTGCCAGCAGGGTAAGTAGGTACAGTAAGACCTGTATTAGTGGTTATAAATGCACCAATAGCATCAGCGGTACCCATATCTTGACTATCTCGAGCTTTACTAAGTCCTAGGGTATTGCCTATAAATGTAATATTACCATTAATAACATTATTATAACGAGACTCTAAAGCCATAAATTCACTTCCTTTGAAGATTACTAATATTATAATATGATAATTATATTAATGTGATATAAGTACAAATTTTTAATGAAAAAACATAAGAGATTACGTATCTTGTTTTATAAGTATAAATTTTTATATAACAAAGCAAAGTGGTAAAAGAATTAATTTTAGCTTTAATATTTTATTAATTAAGACAGAATTTGCAATTTAAGAAATCGTAAGGTTTTTTTACTATAATAGTTATAGAAGAGATAGTTGAACCAAGATTTTTATCAGTAGATAATATAGAAAAACTATCCTCACCTATAAAATCTACTATAGGAGTATATGACCAAGAGTTGTCTGGATTAATTTTAAGATAACCATTAGTAGGATAAGAATGAATACTAGAATTCACAGGAGATTTATCTAAATTATCTGCATAAATTTTCTTTTTAATAGGAGTATTTTTATAGGTTATATATATAGAATTTTTAGTACAAAGTGGATTTAATTGTATGGCGGTAGCAATTTTAGAAATTACATTATTAATATTTGTATTAACACTATAAGAAAGGTTAGTACCAAGTATTGAAAAATTGTATTTTACCGTAGCTGAATTAGGAAAATTACCACCATCTGGTTCAGTAGTTGCAACCGTTGAAAATTTAACTATAATGGTTTGCTTTGAATTAATATTACCTAAAGGTACACCTTTTGTAAGACAGTCATCTGCAAGGGGAGGGTCTGGAGGATTTCCATTAATAGTTATGCTATTAGGTATATATTGCAAACCAGTAGGTAATAAATCAGTTAATACAGCAGAAGCAACATTTTGTGAAGTTGGATTTATAATTTTTATAGTGTATTCAATATTAGAATTTTTATCTATAACTATAATGGATTGATTTGAATTAATAGTGGCAGTTAATAAAATAGGGGCAAATGAGTCTATTGTATTAGTTGTTATAGTACCAGGTAATACTCCAACGGGACTATTTAAGACATAACTTGCAGTGGCTAAATTTGGATAATTAAGTCCTGTAGAAGGTATTGAATTTACATTAGCTGTGAATTTTACAGTAATAGAATTCTTGGGTAATATATTGCCTAAAGTTATACTTGTATTAAGATTAAAATTTGAAGGATTCCCATTGATTGTTAAACTATTTGGTATATATATTAACCCAGATGGCAAGATATCAGTTAATTTAACAGCTGAGATGGTAATTTTATGGGGATTAGAAATAGTTATTATATAGTCAATATTATCTTTTTGAGGAGTTACTACGGTATTAGTCTTATTAGATTGAATTGATATAGTAGGTTTTACAATATAGTCATTATTAATTATAGTAAGTTTATTACTATAATCTTGAGCAGTTTCGTAAGCTGGTGGAACACCATCTCCTCCAGGAAGATTCATGTTATAGACTAATTCTGCTTGAATAGTATATTCATAAGTATCAGCAGCATTTGAAGTTACATTAGCAGTAAATTGAATTTTAAGTGGAGTATTAGGAACTAAAGTTGGAAGATCAATACCTTTTTCAATTGAATTTGTAATAGGTGAATTATTAAGGGTTAATGAATCTTCATTATATGATAAGCCCAAAGGAAGTTTATTCCCCACAATTTGTAAATTAGGATTAATAGCATTGTACTTAGCTGGATTATTAATTAAAACGGTGTATTCAATAGTATTACCTACATTTACAATGTCTTTATTACAAGTTAAGTTAATTGTTGGTTCAGGTATATAATTTGTAGTATCTAGATATACAATGTTACTCATAAAATTGCCATCAACTTTACCAGTAGGAGTAGAAAAATTATAAGTTAAACTAGCAAAAGTTTTATAACGATTACTTTTAGGTATACCTATTGCAGTGGTGTCAAAGGTAACAATTACTTTCTCACCTACATCTACTGCTCCCAAGGATATACCTGTTATTATTGAACCAGAATTAGAAGTACCATTAATAATTACACTTCCTGGCGTAAATGACATTTCAGGCGAAATATTAGCTTTTAAAATAACATTTTCTGCAGGTAGAGTTCCGGTATTTACAATATATACTTTATAAGATACTATAGCCCCGGTGCTAGCAACATATGATCCGCAACTTAAGGCTGAAGTTAAAAAGTTAGGGGAGTTTACATCTATCTGAAATGCAACTGCATTTGGAACATATATGTTGGATGAAGTTTGATAACGTATTAAAGCCACGGTTTCAGAGTTTTTTAGAATATTTGATGCATCTACATTAGTAATATCATATCCTTGACGACCAGCAATTATATTTTCTCCAGTATTATTAGTAGCATTAATAATTTGATTTCTATTACCAAAAGTACCATTAGTATCAGTTTCGCCTAAATCGTTGTTGATTTGAGATGCAAAAAAGTTATTTGCTGCGTTTTTAGGCCCAGATAAAGGTGTTAAAGTTTTATTTGGATTAGAACCAAAGAGAACCTGATCTCCACCTATTGTAGCATCTCCACCTATTGCAGATAAGGCTATTCTAACATTTGTATCTCCACTTGAAGGAGTTTCAAATTGTCCTACAATTTGATTATCAATATAATCATTATTTATTAATACTAATCCACCTGCTAAATTTATATATCTAGAGGGCATGGTTGGATTTTTATATATTACAGCTAATGTCCAGCCACAACAATTATCAGAATTATTTGATGCATTTACCGTACCTAATACATCACCAACTGTATAAGTTCCACTTAATCCTTGTTGAACTAAACTTGTAACATTTCCTTGGCAACTATAAATACCTACGTTACTAGTTTTATTAACTTGTTGGAATTTATCGAATATAAAAGTGTATGTTATTGGAGGGGAAGTTGGAATAGTAAATTTAATTGGATCCTTTGTCTTGTGAATATAATTTACACCATCAACTTGATAAGTACCACCCCAAAATAATTCAGCATATACAACTTCACTATTACTCGGTAAATTTAATACTGCGGATGAAGAATTTAAGTTCATATTTAAAGTAGTGCCGTAAATAGTTGGATAGGTAGGAACATTAAATGAATTATTAGTTGACATAAAAGCTCCTATAGCATTGGCTGTACCAGCATCTTGACTATTATTAGCCTTACTTAATCCTAATGAATTTCCTATAAAAGTGATGCCTCCGTTAATTACTGTAGAATAAATTTCGGGTATCATGTTAATTAAAGGTGAATAATTATCCTTTTTCATTATCATATAACTCCTTTCTACTTATGTTATAGATACTAATTAATATAATATGATAACTTTTGTGTTATGTTTCATAAATATAGATTTAAGCTATTAAGTGTAGATTAGTTTTATAAAAATAAATTTAATTTAAAATTTATATTTTTTATAAAGTAAATTAAAGCATATATATTTCATATAATTCAACTTTTGATATCTTAAAAAGAACTGCTAAATATGTAAAATGGTAAATTTATGAACTAAATAAGGCTAATGGTGTAAAATCCAAAGCCTTATTTAGTTTTAAATTAACATAGATTATATTTAAAATCACTACTGCTTTTTATAATTACCGTAATAGTTGAAGTAATAGAACCTAATTTTTTATTTGATAATAATAAAGAAAATGTATCTTTACCTATAAAGTCTATTTTAGGTGTGTATATTAAAGTGCCATTTTCTGAAATAGATGCATATCCGTTTAAAGGATAAGTGTTTAAACTGTAAGTTATAGGACTGCTAGTAAGATTAAGCATATCTATATTTTCAATAAGTGGATTATTTTTAGAGGTTATATAAGTAATGTGTTTAAAAATAAGTGGATTAATAATAGTAGAATTAATAAAAATTATATTATTATTACTATTAAGAATATTAGTAAGCTCACCTCCTGGACTTTGGAAGTTATACTTTATAGTAGCTAGACTTAAATATTGAATTCCATCAGGGGGAAGAGAATTTACACTACATTGAAAAATTACTGTTGAAGTTTTATTAGGAGATATATTAGCTAAGGAAATATCATTTTTAATAGACTCTGATGAATTGCTACCATTAATATTTAAACTGTTAGGTATAAAAGCTAAACCATTAGAAATCTTGAATGTTACAATAGGATTTTCAATAATTGTACTATTGTTGTTTTCCACCAACAATGTAAATTTAACATAATCTCCTATACTCACAGAACGTTTACTAGAATTTAAGATTATATTAGGTTTTATAATAATTGCATTACTGTGTATAGTATTGTTAGCAGAAATTTTATTAGATAGGGTTCCTGCAATACTATTAAAGTCATAATCAAGATTAACATTATTTATATATTCAATACCTAAAGAAGGTGTACTAACAACAGTTGCTTTAAATTCAACAGTAACGGGGTTAGTTAAATCAATATTAGGCAAGGTTACACCAGTTTCTAAGGAATTTGTAGATTCAGTACCATTGACAGTTAAAGAATTTGCTTTATAAGTTAATCCTGATGGTAAAGTATCAGTCAAAACTGGATTTTCAATAATAGTGGAAGTATCATTTGAGATAGTAATTGAGTATATTACGATGTCGTTGATATTTACAATATTAGGATTAGCAGAAATATTGATATTAGGAGTAATGACAATGCTATCAGAGTAAATATTGTTAGTAGCAGAAACAGAGCTAGATAAATCAGTATTATCTGGGGATTTAAAAGTGTAAGAAAGTGTAGCAGAATTACTATATTTATTACCAGTAGTAGGATTGGAATTAACATTAGCAGTAAATTTAATAGTAGAAGTAGTATTAGGAGCTATAGTGTTTAAATTAATAGCAGTTATGGGATCTTTAGAATCAGTACCATCAATAGTTAAAGAATCATTTACATAAGAAAAGCCGTCAGGCAGAGTATCATTTAAAGTAACAGAGTCAATAGATTCAGTAAGACTAGTATTTTTAACAGAGATAGTGTACTGAACAGTATTGCCAATAGCAACTACATGCTCAATGGCATTACTAGATTTATCAGAGATGGAAATAGTAGGAGTAATAACAACGCTATTAGAGTAAATGCTGTTAGTAGAGGAAACAGAGCTAGATAAATCAGTATTATCTGGAGACTTAAAAGTGTAAGAAAGTGTAGCGGAATTAATATATTTATCACCAGTAGTAGGATTGGAATTAACATTGGCAGTAAATTTAATAGTAGAAGTAGTATTAGGAGCTATAGTGTTTAAATTAATAGCAGTTATGGGATCCGTAGAATCAGTACCATCAATAGTTAAAGAATCATTAACATAAGATAATTCGGGAGGTAAAGTATCGCTTAAAATAACAGAGTTAATAGATTCAGTTAAACTAGTATTTTTAACAGAGATAGTGTACTGAACAGTATTGCCAACAGCAACTACATGATCAATGGTATTACTAGATTTATCAGAGATAGAAATAGTAGGAGTAATAACAATGCTATTAGAGTAAATATTGTTAGTAGAGGAAACAGAGCTAGATAAATCAGTATTATCTGGAGACTTAAAAGTATAAGAAAGTGTAGCGGAATTAGTATATTTGTCACCAGTAGTAGGATTGGAATTAACATTGGCAGTAAATTTAATAGTAGAAGTAGTATTAGGAGCTATAGTATTTAAATTAATATTAGTTATGGGATCCGTAGAATCAGTACCATCAATAGTTAAAGAATCATTTACATAAGAAAAGCCGTCAGGCAGAGTATCATTTAAAGTAACAGAGTCAATAGATTCAGTAAGACTAGTATTTTTAACAGAGATAGTGTACTGAACAGTATTGCCAACGGCAACTACATGCTCAATGGCATTACTAGATTTATCGGAGATAGAAATAGTAGGAGTAATAACAACGCTATTAGAGTAAATATTGTTAATAGCAGAAACAGAGCTAGATAAATCAGTATTATCTGGAGACTTAAAGGTGTAAGAAAGTGTAGCGGAATTAGTATATTTGTCACCAGTAGTAGGATCGGAATTAACATTAGCAGTAAATTTAATAGTAGAAGTAGTATTAGGAGCTATAGTGTTTAAATTAATATTAGTTATGGGATCCGTAGAATCAATATCATCAATAGTTAAAGAATTAGCAACATAAGAAAGGCCGTCAGGCAGAGTATCATTTAAAGTAACGGAGTCAATAGATTCTGTTAAACTGGTATTTTTAACAGAGATAGTGTACTGAACAGTATTGCCAACAGCAACTACATGCTCAATGGCATTACTAGATTTATCAGAGATAGAAATAGTAGGAGTAATAACAACGCTATTAGAGTAAATATTGTTAATAGCAGAAACAGAGCTAGATAAATCAGTATTATCTGGAGACTTAAAAGTGTAAGAAAGTGTAGCGGAATTAGTATATTTATCACCAGTAGTAGGTGCTGAATTAACATTAGCAGTAAATTTAATAGTAGAAGTAGTATTAGGAGCTATAGTGTTTAAATTAATATTAGTTATGGGATCCGTAGAATCAGTATCATCAATAGTTAAAGAATCATTAACATAAGATAATTCGGGAGGTAAAGTATCGCTTAAAATAACAGAGTTAATAGATTCAGTAAGACTAGTATTTTTAACAGAGATAGTGTACTGAACAGTATTACCAACGGCAACTACATGCTCAATGGCATTACTAGATTTATCAGAGATAGAAATAGTAGGAATTATGGATATATTACTAGAATATATAACATCAGTAGTTGTATCGCTTCTATTTATAGTATCTATAGTACCTGAAGTAATTGTGTTATTGGGAACATCAAAGCTATAATCTATTTTGACAGAGTTAATGTATTTAGAATTACTATGGGCAGGACCATTTACGGTAGCTTTAAATTTTACAGGAATAGTTTGACCGATATTAATAGGTCCTAATGATACACCAGCTGTAGGATCTCCAGCAGTAGATGTATCGTTAACAATTAAAGTATTTGAATTATAGGAAAATCCACTAGGCAATGTATCAGTCAAAGTTACATTTTTAGCATCTACGTCTCCTGAATTTTTTACATAAATTGTGTATTCTACAATATCTCCTATACTTACAATATTTTTATTAGCAGTTATATTTAAATTACTAAATAGAGGAGTGGCTATATCTATTTGTGTAGCTATACCATTAACAAAATACTCACGAGCACTAGCCTTAAATTGTAACACTGCAGAAGTTTGATTATTACTCAATTTATTGCTTGCATCTACATTAGTTATATCTTGACTTTGACGTCCACCAGGGACATTAGTTGTATTTATAATGTCTTGATTTCTATCTCCAAAGGTACCAAAGGAATCTAGTTCTCCTAGGTCATTATTAATCTGTGACCCAAAAAAATTATCCACCATATTTCGTGGACCAGATAAAGGAGTTAAGTCAGAAATAGTTGATCCAAATAAAACCTGGTCGCCGGTATCAACTGCAGAACCACGTAAAGCAGATAATAATATTCTACCTTTAGCGGATCTAGATAATGGTGTTTTAAAATTAGATAAATTTAAGTCAAAAGTAGAATTGGGTGCTATAGGTTGAATATTACTGTATAGTGATATATATCTAGAGGGAAGAGATTGATTTTCATAACAAACAGCTAGTGTCCATCCACAACTATTATAAGAATTATTATCTTGTTGATTGGTTCCAATAGCTCCGCTTAGTACATAAATTCCAGACATGGATCTACTTACGTATTCTGTTACATTTGACCAATTTGTATAAAATGTACAACTGCCATCATCTGAAACTTCCAGTCTCCTTCCGTCCAGCTTAGATTTATCTATAGTTATTGACTGAGGGGGCGTTGTTGGTATAATAAATTGAATTGTAGCATTTAATGTTTCAGAAATATGATCTTCATGTTGTACTTGGCAAGTACCACCCCAAATTAGTTCTGCATGTAAGATAGTACTACCTTCTGGAATAGTTAATTTAGCGGAGGAAGAATTTGAAGTATAAGATAATGTGGTACCATTTGGATAAGTGGGAACAATATCGCTTGTATTGGTAGTTATATAGGCACCTATTGAACTAGCAGTACCAATATCTTGGCTATTAAGTGCTTTACTTAATCCTAAAGAATTTCCAGTGAAAGTAATAGCCCCATTTACGTTTTGAGAAAATACAGTAGTTATAGGCATAAAATACTCCCTTCTTAATTTTATAAAATTCTTATCATTAGTATAATATGAATTTAATTATAGTAAGTTTATAAATATATTAGAAATTTTAATATTATAAATATGTTAATTTAAAATAATAGTGGATATAAATCTTAGATTATAAAAATAAAAAGTATAGATTAAGATCAATAGATAATTAATCTATACTTTTTAAGAAAGTGTTTTATTATATTGAATTTGATAGTTTATGAGAGAAAAATTCAGAAGTATAATCATGAGTTGAATTTTTTAGTTAGTTTTTTAATGCACAAAAGTTATTTTTAACGTTATTATTATCTTTTACAATAACAATAATGGTGGAAACAACAGAATCTAGATCTTTATTTGATAATAGTAATGAAAACGTATCTTCACCTATAAAATCTATTTTAGGTGTATATACTAAAGTGCCATTTTCTGAAATAGATGCATATCCGTTTGCAGGATAAGTATTTAAATTATAAGTTATAGGAGTATTAGTAAGGTTAAGTCCACCTATATTTTGAATAAGTGGATTATTTTTGGAAATTGTATAAATAAGCGTAGGTGAAATAAGCGGATTAACTACAAAAGATTTAATAAAAAGTGAATTAATATTACTATCAAGAACATTAGTAAGCTGACCTCTTGGACTTTGGAAACTATATTTTATAGTAGCTAAGTTTAAATACCTAATACCATCAGGAGGAGTAGAATTTACCCTACATTGAAAAATTACTGTTGAAGTTTTATTAGGAGATATATTAGCTAAGGAAATATCATTTTCGATAGACTCTGATGAATTGCTACCATTAATATTTAAACTGTTGGGTATAAAAGTTAAACCATTAGAAACTTTGAATGTTACAATAGGATTTTCAATAGTTATACTATTGATATTTTCTACTAACAATGTAAATTTAACATAATCTCCTATACTCACAGAACGTTTACTAGAACTTAAAATTATATTAGGTTTTATAATAATTGCATTACTGTGTATAGTATTATTAGCAGAAATTTTATTAGATAGGGTTCCTGCAATACTATTAAAGTCATAATCAAGATTAACATTATTTATATATTCAACACCTACAAAAGGCGTACTAACAACAGTTGCTTTAAATTCAACAGTAACGGGGTTAGTTAAATCAATATTAGGCAAGGTTACACCAGTTTCCAAGGAATTTGTAGATTCAGTACCATTGACAGTTAAAGAATTTTCTTTATAAGTTAATCCTGATGGCAAAGTATCGGTCAAAACTGGATTTTCAATAATAGTGGAAGTATCATTTGATACATTAATTGAGTATGTTACTATGTCATTGATATTTACAATATTAGGATTAGCAGAAATACTAATATTAGGAGTAATTATAATAGAGTCAGAGTATACAGTACTATTAGCTGATACTGTATTACTTAAGGCAGTATTATCAGGAGTTAAGAATTCATAATTAACTACAGTATTAGTAACATATTGGGAACCACTAGATGGAGTGCCAGTAACATTAGCAGTAAATTTTATAGTAGCAGTACTATTAGAATTAATAGTACCTATATCTATAGAAGATATATTATCAGTAGAAGGACGATCATTAACGTATAAAGTATCAGGTTTATAAGTAAGACCTTCAGGAAGAGTATTTTCTAAAATAACATTTTGTACAAAATCAGATGCACTAGGGTTAGTAACTGTAATAGTATAATTAATGGTATCTTCAATTCCTGCCACATTTGGAATGGTATTACTAGATTTAGCGGTTTCTTTAACAGTAGGGATAATTACAATTGAATCGGAATATATACTGTTACTAGTTGACATATCATTACTTAAAGTAGCATTATCGTCAGTTATGAATTCATAGTCAATGTCAGCAGTATTAACATATTTAGAGTCACTAGGAGGAGCTCCAGTAACTTTAGCGGTAAAATTAATATTAATAACAGTTTCCTTAGGAACAATATCTACATTTATAGAAGATAAATCATTGGATGAAGGTTTACCGTTAACAATTAAGGAATTGGCTTTATAGGTTAAGCCTGTGGGAAGAGTATCTTTTACAACAGTATTAATCATTTCAGTAAGTGGCTGGTAATTAAAGATAGTAATAGTATAATCAATAGTATCCCCAGTACCGGCTACTTCTGAAATAGGATTGCTAGATACAGCTCTTTTTGACAAAATTGGTATTACAGCAATGGATTTATTATAGATAACATTAGGAGTAATTGCAAAATTTTTAACTACATCACCACCAGGATTTTTAAATGCATAATTAAGATTTGCTCGATTTATATAGGTATACCCACCTCCTGTAACAGGAGCATTTACAGTAGCAGAAAATGTTAGAGTAGTAGTTTGATTATGAGAAAGCTCCCTTAAAGGAACAACTGTTGTGACATCTGTGGAAGTTTGCCCACCATCAATTACTAGAGAATTAGGAACAAACGAAAATTCAGGAGGTAATATATCTTTTAAAGTTATATACTGAGCCAAAATATTGCCAGTGTTTGTAACTTTTATAGTAAAATTAACAGTATCACCTACAGTTACATATTTTTTATCTGTAGTAATAACTGATGTATCAAATATGGGCGAGTCTATATCTATTTGGGTTCCAAGGGTGCTGATACAATAAGTGTCATTAGTAGTATTAAATCTTATAGTAGCAGAAGTTTGATTATTAGTAAGAGCAGATGATCCATCAACATTTGTAATATCAATTCCTTGACGACCTGCTACTATATTAACTCCAGTATGAATATTTTGATTTCTATCTCCAAAAGTACCAGTAGTATCTGTATTTCCAGTATCGTTATTAATCTGAGAACCAAAAAAGTTATTTGTCAAATTTTCAGGGCCATATAGGGGAGTTAAATTTGATGTATCAGGTCCAAATAAAACTTGATCTCCGTTAATTGTAGCATCCCCATTTAAAGCAGAAAGTAAAAGTCTACCTTTAGGAGTACTATATACTGGGGTAGTAAAGTTTGTTGTAGTAATATCAACAGGTGTTCCTACACCAACGTAATCTATGCCTACATATAAGGAAAAGTTTCTTGCAGGTAAAAATCGGTTATTATATAGTACAGCTAGTATCCAACCACAACAATTAAGATTATTTTCATCTATAGCAGTGGTACCAACTACATTAGAGACTTTAAATGTTCCTGGATGTTGTACATATCTAGTTACATCAGCCCAATTAGTATAGAATGTATAAGGTTGACTAGAGCTAGGGGATGAAGGATATAGTTGCTTACCATCTGGGGAGATGGCTTGTGTTTCATAGGTAATGGAATCAGCAGTAGATGGACTTGTAGGAAATTCGAAATTTATTGGATTTCCTACAAGAGATTGATTATCCTGTGAACCTGACATTCCATATCTAACAATAGAACTCCCCCCCCAAATTAAATAGGCAGAGTGTATAGTAGAACCGTCAGGTATGTTTAATACTGCCTTAGAAGAATTGGTACTTATAGAGGAAGTAGTGCCTTCTGGATAATTAGTAACCTGAGAATTTGAATCAACAATTGTATATGCACCTATAGAATTAGCAGTTCCAGCATTAGAAGTATTATCTTCTTTGCTCAATCCTAAAGTATTTCCTGTAAACGTCATGCCGCCAGTAAGATTGGTTTGATATGCAAGATATAATGACATAGTGATCTCCTTTCTGATATTTATAAAATAATTATACTGATTTAATATCATAATATGAGTAAATTTATAATGGGTTTAAAAAATAAAAGTATAATGAATAATTTAATTATTATCGTTGCAACAATCTAATTCATCCAAAGAATTAGGAAAATCTTTTATCACTATAGTTACAGTTGAAATACTAAAATTACTATATTCGTCTTTTACCAATATATTAAAGATATCCATGCCTATAAAGTTAACTTTAGGAGTATATATCCAGAAACCTTCTTCGTTTATGTCTGCATATCCATTTTCAGGAGATTTATATAATGCATATTTCAATTTAGCATCATTTAAATTAAAGAAATCTATTTTCCCTGTAAGTGAATTGTTTTTATAAATAGTTTTCTTATAATTAAAAGTTATAGGTTTTATATTGAGATAAGAGGAATTATCAATATATACGTTATTTGTAGTTATGATACTATTATTTAATAAAGTGTTACTAGGTGATGAAAATTCATAACTTATACTTGCAGAGTTTTTATAACTAAAACCTACAGTTTTGGCTATATAATTAACTATAACAGTATCATTAGGTGATATATTTCCTAAATTAATACCAGTTTCGATATTTTCAGAGGTAGGTTTATGGTTAACAGTTAAGGAATCATGTTCCATTAATAGGCCATTTGGTATTGAATCTTTAAATATAACATTTTTGATTATTTTATTACTAGGATTATGGATAGTAATAGTGTAGTTAATGGTATCACCTACATTAGCAATATTGTGGTCTGGATTACTGGATACAGCATCTTTAATTAAAATAGGAAAAATGCTAACATTTGAATGGGTTATAATATTTGTAGCTGTAATGTTATTAGAAAGAGGACCATCCAGTGTATTAAATTTATAGCTTAAAGTTGCAGAATCAATATATTCTGAATTTACATTACTAGATTTAGAATTAAAAGTAGCTTTAAATTTAACTATAATAGTTTGCCAAGAATTAATAGTACCAAGAGAAATTATAGTTTCAGGAGTAGAATTTATTAATATATTATTTATAGTTAAAGAATTAGGCAGATAGGAAAGTTCAGGAGGTAGGATATTTGTTAAAATTGCATCTTCAATAGGAATAGTTTCAGTATTACTAATTTTTATTGTATATTCTACTATATCATCTACAGAAATTATGGTAGGATTGGCCGTAATATTTATGTTAGGTTCTACAATTATAGATGATGAATATAATTTACTCATGTTACTTTTAGAAGTAGCAGATACAATATTAGGTGCATTTCCAACTTTATAATTTATGGTAGCAAGATTTACATAGTTAAAATTATTACTGGGATCTGAATTTACCTTAGCCTTAAATTTTACTAAAATTGTTTTAGATGAAGCCAAATTACCTAAGTTGACGCCTGTTACAGGAGAATCATTAGAGGGATTTCCATCAATGATTAAGGAATTAGGAACAAAAGATAATTCAGAAGTCAATGTATCTGTTAAGAATAATTCATTTAAAGTGGCAGTAGTATTATTTGATATGGAAATAGTGTATTCTACAATATCTTCTACAGAAGCAAATGTTTGTGAGACAGTTTTTTTTATGTTATTAAGCTCAGGAATGTCTATATCGATTTGTAATCCTAACATATTCAATAAATAATTATTATTAGTAGTTATGAATTTTAAAATACTTGAATTTTGAGAATTTGAGAGTCCAGATGATACATCTACATTAGTAATATCCCATCCTTGACGTCCACCTACCATATTAGTTCCTGTTAATATATCTTGATTTAAATCTCCGAAACTACCAGATGTATCTATATTTCCATTATCATCGTTAATTTGAGATCCAAAAAAATGATTAGGTAAGTTTCTAGGACCAGATAAATAAATTAAATTATAATCGTTAGGGCCAAATAAAACCTTATTATCACCTAATGTGGCAGATGCATGCATAGCACTGAATAATGCTCTCCCTTTTGGAGAAACCAACTTGGGGGTTTTTGAAAATGAAGATGTTATACTAAAAGGGGTAGAAGAAGTAACTTCTTCCAATCCGCTATAAATAGATATAGATCTAGCAGGAAGGGTTGGATTAGTATATACAACAGCTAGTGTCCACCCACCACAATTATTAGAATTATCAGTGGCTTCACTTGTTACAGGAAATTCAGCTACTGAATATTTAGCACTCATGCTTTTTTTTATTTCATTTGTAACTACTGAATAGCAACTATAGAATACTACATCTTTAGTTTTATCTGTAAAATAAGTTTTATCTTGAAAAATATATTCTGTAGGGTAAGGTGGGTCTACGGCTTTTAATCTTACATTATTTGAAACTGGAGGTATTCGATTTTCACCTGGAACTTTGCAACATCCTCCCCAAGATAGTATTGCAAATGCCACATCACATCCTTTAGGAATGCTTAATGTAGCTGTAGAAGAATCGAATGAATAATTTAATGTTGTATAAGGTGGATAAGTTGCAACTTGGAGATAATCAAGATGACTCATAAGTGCACCTATAGAATTGGCAGTACCTGCATCTTGAGAATTGTCTTTTTTACTTAATCCAATTGCATTTCCAGTAAAAGTAATGCCACCATTAATATTTTGAGAAAAAATTAAATCAGTAGCCATGCAATACTCCTTTCAAATATTATTTATATGCTTATAAGGCTTTGATTTAATATATTTTATGATATAAGAATGATAAGGTGTTAGATAAAGCGTAATTAAAGATAGATACTAAATTAGCCCTTTTATATTATTTATAATATAAAAGAGCTAATTACATAATATTTATTATTAGTAAAATAATATTTTTCTTTTAAAAAAATTGATTTTTGCAACATTTCAAGTCTAAAGTCTTAGGAAAATCCTTTACTGTTATATTTACTACTGAAATAGTTGAACCAGTTCCAGGAGCCTCATCAGCAATTAGCACAGAGAATGAATCTTCTCCTACAAAGTCTACATTTGGGGTATATATCCAACTTCCATCAGAATTAATATCTACAAAACCATTTTTACAATCACTAGCTAGTGTATAAGTTAATGAGTAATCAGTAGGGGTAACAGCAAGAATCATTCCATTTACAGGATTATTTTTATAAGTGGTTTCTTTAAAAGTAGAAGAAATAGGATTTAATACTGAAAAAGTAGCTCCTACCTTAGTAGGTTTAGCACTTACAATCCCAGTAAATGAACCTCCACTATTTGTAAAATTGTAAGTTGCAGTAGGAGTAAGTGTATATAAAGGTTTATTAGAAGGAAGATGAAGAACATAAGCACTAAAAGTATAAGTTTCTGTAGCGGATGCTGCTAAAGTAGGATATGAAGGAAAAGTAGTAGTAGTTACCATATTGTTTTTATCATAAGATAAACCATCTGGAAGACTCCAACTTAAAGAAACATTTGTGGCAGGAGTGGTAGTACTTTTGTTAGTAGTAGTTATTGTGTATTCTATAGTACTACCTACAACAGCTAACTCAGAGTCAGAGCTCACAGTTAAAGATATATCTGGAGCATTTATATCAAATTGTACTGCAAATGCATTTAACAGATAAGAATCATTAGTAGTCATGAATTTTGTAATTGCAGAAGTTTGATTATTAGTTAAAAGCTTTGAAACATCAACAGAGGTTATATCTAATCCTTGACGACCACCTACTATATTTTCAGTAGATAAAATATTTTGATTCCTATTACCGAAGGTACCACTAATATCAGTGTTACCAGTACTATCATTAATCTGTGAACCAAAGAAGTTATTACTTAAATTTTTAGGACCAGATAAGTTAGTTGTAGTAGCTGCTGTGGCTCCAAATAAGACTTGATCTCCAGTTACATCAGCACTTCCATGCAGAGCGCTTATAAAAATTTTTCCATTATGATCTCCAGTTGTAGGAGTTTGAAAACCTAATGAAGATATATCAATTGTGTGTAAAGGACGTATAAAATCTGAAGCTGTAAATAACTTTAAATATCTAGAAGGCAAATTTGGGTTTTCATATACAACTGCTAAAGTCCAACCACAACAATTATCGGTAGAATTTGTTGGTGACGTTGTACCAATTACATTGCCAACTGTATAAGTTCCACCTAAAGATTCTTTTACATATTTAGTAACGTTGGCTGAACATATATAGTAACCAATGTCCTCTATAATGGATGAATCCAGAGTGTTAGAAGTTATTTTGTGTATAGTTGTTGGTGCAGTTGGAGTTGAAAAATTTATTGGTGTATCTAATATATTATAATAATTTTGACTATCTACTTTCCATGTACCACCCCAAATTAAATCTGAATACAGTATTTTACTTCCGGAAGGTATATTTAAAACTGCAGATGAAGAATTATTACTAATATCTAAAGTAGTTCCACTAGGGTAAGTTGGAACATTTATAAGAGAATTAGTAGTTATAAATGCGCCTATTGAATCGGAGGTGCCAATACTTTGGCTATTGGCTTGTTTACTTAAACCTAAAGTATTACCTGTAAATACAATTCCACCATTAGTTGTAGTACTAAAAATTAAATGTAATGACATGATTCAACACCTACCTTAGGAAAAATAATTTTGTTTACTTTAAGATTTATAGGATTTTGATATTTAAATACATCTTTTACAATTATAGTTATAGTACAAATGGAAGAATCCCCATTACTATCTGTAACTGATGTAGAGAAGGTATCTGTACCTGTAAAACCTACCTTAGGAGTATATAACCAACTTCCATCTAAATTAACATTTGAAAATCCATTAGTAGGATTGGAAGCTAATTTATAACTCGATATAGTTGTAGTAGAACTTATAGCACGTAATTTACCTGTGACCGGAGTGTTTTTATAAGTTATTGCTTGGACATTAGGAAGTAAAGGAGGAAGTAAGAATGCTGAAGTTTCTGTAGACAACGAATTACTTTGAGTAAGGCCCTGAATAAATCCAATTGTTGATTGAAAATTATAAGTTAACCTAGCTGAATTTGAATATGATGATTTGTCATATGGAAAATCTGTTGCGGTAACATTAAATGTTATTTTTATAGTAGTACCAGGAGCAATAGTACCAAGTTTAACACCATCTTCAATATTTTCAGTAGAGGCCTTACTATCAACTGTTAAACTATTTGGTACGAAATTCAAACCTTGAGGTAAAGTATCTTTTAATAAACAATTATTTGCAGGAATAGATCCAGTGTTATTTATAGTTATTGAATAAGGAAATACAGTATCATTAGGAATAACAAAATCTTCAGTAGATGATTTTGTTATAGTAAATACAGGGGCATTTATATCAATTTGAGTACCAATGGCATTAGGAAGGTAGGTATCATCAGTAGTAACAAACTTTACTGTAGCAGATGTTTGAGAAGGTGTTAAAGCAGATGTTATATCTATATTAGTAATGTCTAATCCTTGACGACCACCAATTATATTAGTACCTACATCACTTCCAGTTGTTGCAACAATTTGATTTTGGCTGCCAAAGGTCCCCAGAATATCCATTAAACCTTTAGAATTATTAATCTGAGAACCGAAAAAGTTATTAACAGGATTATTAGTTCCAGATAAAGCATTTAAATTATCAGCATCAGGACCAAACAAAACTTGATCACCAGATATATTTGCATCTCCTTCAAGAGCACTTACAAGTATTCTACCATGGGTAGGTCCTGTCGAAGGCGTTGTAAATCCTGAAATAGATATAGAAGACGAAGATGTTGAATCTATAAATTCTCCACCTACAAATAAATTTAAGTTTCTATAAGGTAATGTTGAATTTTTGTATACTACAGCAAGAGTCCATCCACAACAGTTGTTATTATTTGTAGGAGAAGTAGTTCCAACAACATTACCAACAGTGTAAGTTCCACTCAAGGCTTCAGTAACATAGTTAGTAATATTAGCAGAATTAGAATATAAATAAGTGTCGTTATAATTAAATGATGAATCCTGAATTTCAGGGTATATTTTTATAATGTCTGATGAAGAATTAGGTATTGTCAAATCTATAGGATTCTTTAAATAATTTGTATAGTCTTCTCCAGAAACTTTATAAGTTCCACCCCAAATTAATTGTGCATATAATATGGTACTTTCATCAGGTATATTAAGCACAGCAGAAGAAGAGTTGCTAAAATAAGCTAGAGTAGTTCCAGGAGGATAAGGGTATGTGGGAATATTAATTTTAGAGTTAGTACTTATAAAGGCACCGATTGAATCAGAGGTTCCAGCATTTTGACTATTAGGTGCTTTACTAAGGCCTAATGTGTTTCCTGTAAATACTATAGCACCTGTAGTAGTAGTACTAAATATATTATTAAATGACATAAGTCAATATCTCCTTTCTTTAGATGTAATATTTATTTGAATATATAAATCTAATATATATTATGAAGTTTTAAAAATTAAGTTTCTATATTTTAAAAATAATTATTGAATATAGGGTACGAAAAATGAGTAACATTAATATAATATAGTGATGTATGAATATATTTAAATATTTAAAGAGGTGAGTATTAATTTGGATACTAAATTATCTTCAGAAAATTATTTCAATGAATGTATGATAGGTATGAAGGTTTATGATATTTGTAGACAACAAGATTGTTTAGTACCTACCCTTAATAAAGATTTTCAAGAATCAGGAAAAATACCTATAGATCCAGCAAGAAATGGTACCCAACTTCCTGTAGAAATATTAAGTCAAGATAAAATGAGTTCAGTTACTATACAACCCAATGATTTATTTCGTCTTAAAGGATTAGTTTCAGATTTGAAAATTGTTCCTGATAGTTTAGAAACAACAATAACAGTAAACAGTATAACTAAGAGTAGCTGCTTAGGAGAGGGGTATTGGGATGTATCAATACAGTATAGATTTAATTATGCTATACAACTTTTTTATGCAAATGATGAATTAGCACATGTATTTATATTAGGTAAGCCTGCCAATGCAATTCAAGCATATAGCGTATATAAAAAACAAGTCACATTATATGGAGGAAAAGGTGTAAAAGGAGTAGTTAATTGTTTCAGTATATTTCCTAATTTTAATGGAATGAAACCTACACATTTTATACAAGCTAAAGCCGATATATTGTCAGCTAAAGTTGTTGAATTACCAGAAAATCAATGTAATCCTGATCCCGAAACTTGTACTGCCGTATGTGTAACTATAGGATTATTTACTATAATAGCTTTAGGAAGAATAGTAAAATATAATAATCTTTCTTTAGGACCTTGCAATATACCTGAATGTGATCAAGAAATACCTGTTATACCTTGCGAATTATTTAATGAACTTCCATTTCCATTTGAAGAATTTGATCCTGAGAATGAGTAAATTTAAATAAGGAGAAACTATGATATATTTAGATAATGCAGCCACTAGTTTTCCAAAACCCAATGAAGTTTATCATGAGGTTTTAGATTGCATGAAAAATTATTGCGCTAATCCCGGGAGAGGTTCTTATAGTATGGCAATAAAGGCAGAAGAAAAGATAATGGAATGCAGAGAAAGAATTTGTGATTTATTTAATATTAAAGATAGTATGAATGTAGTATTTACAAGTAATGCAACTGAAAGTTTAAATATTGCAATAAAAGGAATCTTAAGACCGGGAGATCATGTAATAAGTAGTTATATAGAACATAATTCGGTTTTAAGGCCTATAAATACTATGAAAAGTAAGGGAACAGACGTTACGTTGGTAAAGGTTAATAAGGAAGGATATATAGATTTAAAAGAATTAGAAGATGCAATAAAATATAACACTAAAGCAATAATAATAAATCACTCATCCAATGTATTAGGAACTGTACAGGATATAGAAAAAATAGGTAAGATAGCTAATGAAAATAATATTATCTTTATTGTAGATGCATCTCAAAGTGCAGGAAATATACCTATAGATGTAATAAAATCTAATATAGATATACTGGCCTTCCCAGGACATAAATGTCTGTTAGGTCCACAAGGGGTGGGAGGATTATATATTAGTAATAATATAGAGATTGCTCCTTATACAGAAGGAGGAACTGGAAGTGAGTCTGAACACATGTGTCAGCCTAATTTTTTACCAGATAAATTTGAAAGTGGTACCAAAAACACCCCAGGAATTGTGGGGTTATGTGAAGGATTAAAATTTATAAAAAGAGTTGGCATAGAAAATATAAGAAGACATGAAATGTATTTATGTAAATATTTAATAGAGTGTTTAAGTGAACTTCCTAATATAACTATATATGGACATACAAATTTTAAAAGTAGAACTTCTGTTGTATCTTTTAATATTAAAAATATAGATAGTTCTTATGTTGGATATATATTAAACAAGAGTAGTATTTGTGTTAGAACAGGATATCATTGTGCACCATTAATTCATAGTATAATAGGTACTAGAAATAAGGGTACTGTAAGAGTAAGTCCTGGATATTTTAATACAAAAAAAGATATAGGACTATTAGTAGAACAAATTAAAAAAGAACTAGAGGTCACATAGTGTATCTCTAGTTCTCATACTAATTAATACCAAAAAATTTTTTTAATAAAGATGAATTTTGTTTATTTATAAATTTATTTTTTGTATTATTAAGTTCATCAGTTAAATAGAAAATTTTTTCTTCATAATTTTTCAATTTACTATTTAAGTCATCTATAATAATTTTATACTCTTCTATTTCTTTTTCAAAATTATTTTTATTTTCCAGAGTTATGCTTTTGGACAATTCTAAATCAGAAAAATTTTTCTTGAACTCAGAAATAACTTTATTTTTTTCTAATAGTAAAGTAGTTAGTTCATTTATTTTATAATTATTTACTTCTAAATTCGATTTTTCATTTAATAAAGTATCATATTTTTGCTTTAGAGAGGAATAATTAGCTTGTATGTTATTTAGTTTATTAAACAACACTGATGATCTACTTCTTTCGTTTTGTATGAGTGAACTTAGTTGATTAATTATTTCATTTTTATTTAAAATTTCTTCTTTATAGGAAGAAAAGTTATCTTTTATATTAGTAATACATTTATTTTGTTTTCTGGGAATGTGTTCTTTATATTTAAAGTTATGATTTAATTCATAACTTTTTTTTATTGAAATAGATAGCGTAGTTGGGAAAAACGTTAATCCGTTATCAGGAGTAATATATAAATGATTTGTGCAAGCATATTTATTATTAAATTTTTCATTATGATAAAAATAAGCAGTTTTTAATAAAGATTTAGGCAAAGGCTCTTTTTTCAAAACGCTTACATTTAAACCATTGTCTTTAGAAAAACAACTATAAATAGAATTATTATTAATCCACATATCCCAAATAGTATCTTTTAATTTAAAAAAGCAAGGCAAGACTATATCCTTCGAGTTTTTAAATATAGTAATATAATTTAGATCTAAAAATAATCCAGAACAATGGATTAGTAGGTTTTGTGAATTATCATTTTTTATATATAAGATGTGGATTGTATTATTATTACAGCACAATGAGAAATTTTTATATGGTTTTAAATTTTTATCTATTGTATAGCAATCTGACCATTTACAATTTTGATGATTAAATAGTTTATATACTAATTCATAATCTTTAACTAATTTTTCATATAGAACTACAAAGCTTCCATCATCTAATATGTTTATATCAAATGGCTTATGGGCATTAATTATATTATTATCTATAACAATAGGTTCAGAAAGATTAAATTTTGAATTAATTGTTTGATAAAAAAGGATTTGAGTAGAGTCGGATGTCAAATTGATACTATAAAAAATATGAATAGTATCATGATAATAAAAAGCTTTTATATTTGCCTTCTTAATTGAAGTTCCTTTCCATTTAAGAATTTTTTTATGAGTCCATGTTTTATTTGAAAAAACACTCATTACAATATTTCCGTTAGTTTTTTGATATATTAAACATAGTTTATTTTTAGGAAGAGGTAATACAGTAAAAGAATTATTACACTGTTTTTCTAAAATAGAAGCGTTAGACCATTTATTATTAATAAGTTGTCTATAGACAATGCCAAATTTCGAATTGTATGTTATATTCCATAAATTTTTGTTAGACATTCTTATTGTATAGAAGTCATTATTTAAAAATTCCATAAAGAACTCCTTTTTAAAATTACTTTTTATAGAATATATGATTATTTGTATTTAAAAATTCATATAAATTTTTTCATATATATCACATAAATTTGGAAAAAACATATTATGTTATTAGGGATTATATATTAATAATTATTTATAGGAGGATATATATGGAAGAAAATTTAGATGTAAAAAGTTTGCCTAAAGCTGATGATACCCCAACTCCAACTGATCAATGTGTAATAGCTATGAAGGTTTATGGAAAATGCAGGCAACAAGATTGTTTAAAACCAGATTTTCTTGTACCGGGAGCTGGCGGAGATTCAATACCTATAAATGCCTCAAGATGTGGAGAAGAAGCAAAAATCCTTAAAATTGGATCAAGTACAATGACAACACCTATACAACAAGGTGGTATAGTAACATTTGCACCTAATATTGTAAGTAGTGCCCAGATAGTGGAAGGTAGTTTTGTAGTATCAGATATTAAAATATCAAACATACAGGCACAAAACTTATTTGTATCAGATGGGTACTGGAATGTTACTATAAAATATAGATTTAGTTATAGGTTAAATTTATTAGATGCAACAGGCGCAATTTTAAACATAGGATTAGGGCCTGATGCGGATGTAACTAAGACTCAAAATTATATTTGTGCATATAGTGAATATGAAAAACAAGTATTGTTATTTGGTGGAGAGGGAGGAAAGGACGTAGTTCTAGCTTCTAATTTATTTTCAAATAGTGGTCCATATTCCTACCAAAATGCACCATATGGATTAGTAGAGGCAAAATCAATGCCGCTTGCGGTAAATGTTGGTACAGTTAACAATCCATGTGCTGCTCAACAATGTGGAAATACTATAATAGGTGTTACTATTGGATTATTTACTATAATTAAGTTATTTAGACTTGTAAATACAACAATGTTAACTAATGGACCATGTGATATACCAGTATGTAATCCTATAGTTCCAGGAGATCCATGTTCATTTTTTAATGAAATACCATTCCCATTTGAAGATTTTGATCCAGCCTCTAAGTAGATATATTAAAATAATTATTTATATAAAACTGTTGATAACTAATAGTATTGTCAACAGTTTTTTTTATTTAATTATAAAGAACACATTTATAATTTTTAAAATACTATAATTAATGGAGGTGGAGAATATGAATAATATATGCATAGCTGTTTTTAATTCATCATCAAATAGTATTCATATGTTCAAAATATTAAAAGATCAAAGGTTAAAAGTGGAACTCATGTCAACTCCATGTACTATAGCATCTAGCTGCTCTAGAGCTATAAAATTCTCTTTAAATGATTTAGAGCGAGTAATAAAAGTTATAGAGGAATATAAAATAAATATTAAAGGTATATATGAGAGGGTATATTCTGGGAATAGATTTTTTTATAAAAAGGTTTATTAAATAATGAAAGGACTATCTAATATTAGATAGCCCTTTCATTATTTAATTATTGATTATTATTTGGAACTTCTATTAAAGTAAAAGAGTATAAATCATTTGCTTGTAAACCAGCCGTTTGTGTAGCATTTACAAGTCCTGGAGTATAAAGGTTAAAAGTATAATTTATTGTAGCACCTGGACAAGCGATAGCAGAATTAGGTGTACTACAAATATCAGGACACATTGATGGTGCTGGTCTTGCATCTAACCAATCAAATCCAAAGTGATTATTAAAAGCTAAATTAGCAGTATAAGCTATATTTTTAGCTTGAAATTCTGTTTGATATATAATTGTTTGAACGCCATCTACTGGACGGGTTACTTGTAAATATACTGGACCAATTTGTGTACCTGCAGCAGTGTCTGCTATACTACAAGTTGCATATGCGCATATTAAAACAGAACTATTAACATTATTTAAAGTTATAGGAAGAGATGCTATTTGTTCAGTTGATGCTGTAGTTCCTGAAACGGTAATTGGTGTAGTAGTTATTTTTTGTGATATATTTTGAATATTATTAGTACCAGTTCCTATAGTTAAATTTTGTGGCAAAATTATTACCTCCTTTGTAGGCTATTCAATATATATTATGAAATTTTATTGTAGTGTGTTACAAAAGAGAATATCAATAATTGAGCATTTAGTAAGTTTTTAAATTAATTACTTGTTTTTAAGATTGAAAATTTAATAATTATTCCATAAAAATTTTAATATAGTTGTTCAATTAATCCGCAAGCAATTCTTTTTCCAGAGTTTCCAGAAGGTTGACTTCTATAATCATCAGGGTTTTCATGTATTATTACTGATAAACCTATTATATCTTTAGGCTTAAATCTGTCTGTGAAGAAACTCATTTTACATATTCCATGGTTAGAGAATAAAACGGGAAAATCACCAGCATGATTGCCATGAGGTTGATTATCGGGATTCCAATGGCCACCTGCGCAGGTGAAAGGATTATTAGGAGTACCTATATCACAACAACCTACAGAATGAATGTGAAATCCAAAAGGACCTATAGGTTGGGAAGTTGGAGTTGCTGGTTTATAATTTGGAAGTCCTTGAATTGATACTGAAACTTCCGTTCCACCTAATACAGGGTAAAAATAGACTATTCCTTTTAAATTGGGATTGTTAGGTCCCCCATTTATATAAGATACTGCAATAATGTTATTTGTAGATGGATGATTAAACTTCCTATACCAAGGATTATATTCATAATTAGAATATGAATCAAAATACATATAATATACCTCCATAAAACTTAGATAATAATATATTCTATGCAAAGGTATTTTCACATGTTAATTTAAAAGGTTCTTTCAATATATTAAAAACACCTAGGTTGTTTAAGGTAGGTTTATTTTGATATAATGTATTATTAGGTGTAACAATAGATCGAGGAGAGATAAACATATGAATAAAATTGAGTTACTAGCACCAGCAGGAAATATGGAAAGTCTTTGTGCAGCAGTACAAAATGGAGCAGATGCAGTATATTTGGGAGGAGCTAAGTTTTCAGCAAGAGCATATGCTTCTAATTTTAATGAAGAAAATATGATTAAGGCAGTAGAATATTCTCATTTATATAATGTTAAGATTTATGTAACAGTAAACACAGCAATAAAGGAAGATGAAATTAAAGAGGCATTAGAATATGTTGAGTTTTTATATAAAATAGGAGTTGATGCATTAATAATTCAAGATACAGGACTTGCACAACTTATAAATAGAAATTTTCCTAAATTTGAAATTCACGCATCAACACAAATGAGTATACATAACGCAGAAGGGGCAATTTTTCTTAAAAATTTAGGATTTTCAAGAATTGTTCTGGCAAGAGAATTATCTTTAAAGGAAATTACTCATATATCAAGGGATTTAAATATAGAAACAGAAATTTTTGTACATGGAGCACTTTGTGTTTCTTATTCTGGACAATGTCTTATGAGTAGTTTAATAGGAGGAAGAAGTGGAAATCGTGGACGTTGTGCTCAACCTTGTAGGCTTCCTTATGAAATAATAGATAAAAAGAGAAAGAAAAAGGAAAAGGGATATATATTAAGTCCTAAAGATGTATGCACTATAGAAAATATAAAAGACATTATTAAAAGTGGAACTACTTCATTAAAGATTGAGGGAAGAATGAAAAGACCAGAATATGTAGCAGGAGTAGTTTCAGCATATAGAAAAGCTATAGATGATGCTAATTGTGATATTAAAAAAGAAAAAAAGAAGTTACTTCAACTATTTAATAGAGGGGGGTTTTCTAAAGCTTATTTATATGGAAATATAGGAAGAGATATGATGTCTTATAAATTTCCTAAAAATACGGGAGTGTTTATAGGAAAAGTAAATAAAGATTTAACAATAGAATTAAAAGAAAACATAAGACTCCAAGATGGAATAAGATTTAAAGGAGAAGGATTTACTATTTCTAAAATTATAAAAGATTCAAAGAATGTAGATGAAGCTTTTATTGGAGATAGAGTAAGGTTAAATCCTACTAAATACAAATCAGGAGATATGCTATTTAAAACTTCAGATAATGTACTTTTAAATTCTCTTGCTAAATCATATGAAAATGTATATGAAAGAAAAAATAAGCTTAATTTAAATGTAGTATTTAAAGTTGGAGAGCCTATTATAATAGAAACTTATTATAATAGTAAAAGATATAGGGCTTTAGGAGAAGAAGTTCAAGTTGCTAAGAATAAACCAATAGACAAAGAAAAATTAGTAAAGAATTTAAGCAAAACAGGAGACACCCCATTTGAATTTAAAGATATTAAGTTTGTTGAATTTGAAGATGGATTTATGCCAGTGTCTTCAATAAATTCAGTTAGAAGACAGCTTATAGATGATATTGTTAAAGATATAAAATTAAAAAATAAAAGAAATTATAATAATGATTTAGATTTAAAATTGAATATTAATAAGCTAAATAAAAAAAAATCTAATAATATATTGGACAATACTATAGTTACGGTTACAACAAAAGAACAACTAAAAGCAACTTTAAAATGTGGATTTGAAAGTATTGCAGTAGAAATATCTTTAAGAAATTGTGATATAAATCTAAAAAATATAAATTGTAAAAACTTATATATAAAAACTTCAACAATAATAAAAGAGGAGTTTGAAAATTTATGTACAGTAATTGAAGATAATTCTAACATAATTAAGGGAATAATTACTTCAAATTCAGGAATAATAAATAGATTTAAAGGTAAAACAGAAATTATTGGAGATTACAAATTAAACATATTTAATAGTTATAGTTTAGATTTTTATAAGGATATTTTAGATATAGCAACTATTAGTTTGGAATTAAATAAGAAAGAAATAAAAAAGATAACACAAAAGGGCAATTTAAGATGTGCATATATGATATATGGTAAACCAGAACTAATGGTTAGTGAATATTGTCCAATAGGATGCGTGTTTGGAGGAAGAAATAAAAATACAACATGTAATTTAGAGTGTCTAAAGGGAGAATATGTATTAAAAGATAGAATGAATGTAGAAATGGAAATAAGAACAGATAAATATTGTAGAAGTCATATTTATAATGCATCTCCTATTAATTTGATACCTAATTTAGATGAAATAAAGAGTATGAATATAGATATTTTTAGGTTGGAATTTTTAAGTGAAAGTTATGATGAAACACTGAATATACTTGAAAGTTTTAAAAAAGAAAAATTTCAGGAAGATTTTAAAAATTATACAAGAGGACACTATAAAAGAGGTGTAGAGTAAGTATAAGCAATACGGAAAGGGTGGTTACACTGTGAATGATAAGGCTATTAGAGTACTGGAATTTGATAAAATAAAGGATATTTTAAAACAATATACTTATACTAAAGCATCAAAAGATATAATAGAAGATTTAAAGCCTTATAATAGTTTATATGAAGTAAGAAGAAATTTAGAGGAAACAAGGGAGGCTTTTAGACTTTTAGTTACAAAGGGATCAGCTCCATTTGAAGGGGTTTATGATGTAAGAGATGGGATTACAAGAGCAGAAAAAGGTTCTGTATTAATTCCAGGACAACTTTTAAAAATAGCTGCAGTTTTAAGAACATCAAGAAAATTTAAAGATTATGTAAGTCATAAGGAAGAAGAGGAAAGTTTTAAATATTTAGAAGAACTTTGTGAGAATATTTTTCCTCTTATAAAAATAGAAAATGATATATTTAATGCTATAGAAGGAGAAGAAGAAATATCAGATAGGGCAAGTTCAGCTTTATATAGTATAAGAAGAAGTTTAAAAGATAAAAATTATTCTGTAAGAGACAAGATTAATTCTCTTGTTAGAAATTATTCATCCTTTTTACAAGATAGTATTTATACTGTACGTGGAGATAGATATGTTCTTCCAGTTAAATCAGAATACAAATCGTCAGTACCTGGACTTGTACATGATCAAAGTTCTACAGGTGCAACTTTATTTATAGAACCTATGAGTCTTGTTAATTTGAATAATGAAATAAAGGAATTAATGTTGAAAGAAAAGGCTGAAATTGAAAGAATACTAGGGGAACTTTCTAAAAAAATATATGACAATATAATTGCGGTTAAAACCAATGCTGATATAGTTTGGGAGTTAGATTTTATTTTTGCAAAGGCTAAATTTGCTAGTGATTATAATTGTACGTGTCCAGTAGTTAATGAGGATGGAATTATAGATATAATAGAAGGAAGACATCCTCTTATTGATAAAAAACAAGTAGTTCCTAGTAGTGTTAATTTAGGAACAAAGTTTAATTCCTTGATTATAACAGGTCCTAATACAGGTGGTAAAACAGTTACATTGAAAACAGTAGGGCTGATACATTTAATGGCTATGAGTGGACTTATGATTCCAGCTAAGGAAAATTCAGTTATAAGTTATTTTGAAGAGGTTTTCGCTGATATAGGTGATGAACAAAGTATAGAGCAAAGTTTATCTACTTTTTCTTCTCACATGAAAAACATTGTAAAAATTATGGAAGAGGCTAATGAAAAATCTTTGGTTTTATTTGATGAACTTGGTGCTGGAACAGATCCTACAGAAGGTGCAGCTTTAGCTCTTTCTATATTAGAAAATTTAAGAGCTAGAAACTGTAAGATAATAGCTACCACTCACTATAGTGAATTAAAAGGTTACGCATTAAAAACTAAAGGAGTAGAAAATGCTTCTGTAGAATTTGATGTAGAAACTTTAAGACCAACTTACAAGCTACTTATAGGAGTTCCAGGAAAGTCTAATGCCTTTGAAATTTCCAAAAGATTGGGATTACCTGATTACATAATAGATTACGCTAGAGAAAATATATCTAAGGAAAATCTTGAATTTGAAGAATTAATTCAAAATTTACAAGAAAAAAGTATAAAGGCTGAAGAAAATTCAAGATTGACAGAGATGTTAAAGATAGAAGTAGAAAAGGAAAAAGAAAAATATAAAAATAAGCTTAAAGCTTTAGAAAAATCCAGAGAAAGAGAACTTTTTGATGCTAGACGAGAAGCAAAAAATTTAATAAAGGAAGCTAAGGAAGAATCAGATAAAATACTTAAAGATATTAGACAACTTGAAATGATGGGATATTCTTCAGAGGCAAGACAAAAGCTAGAGGAAAAGAGAAAGCAGTTAAAGGATAAATTAGAAAAGGCAGAAGAAAAAGAAAATAAGGTTTTAGATAAAGGTAAGGCTGTAAAAGAAGTTAAAGAAGGAGACGAAGTATTTGTACCATCTTTAAATCAAAAGGTTATAGTTATTTCAAAGCCTGATAATAAAGGGGAAGTTTTAGTTCAAGCAGGAATTATGAAAATAACTGTAAAACTAAAGGATTTGAGGCAGGTAGAAGGAACAAGTTCTACTAATAAAAAAGAAAATAAAAGGGTTAAAAAACTTAATTTAAGAATGAAATCTGTAAGTTCATCTGTAGATCTTAGAGGTATGGATTCTGAAGAAGCAATTTATACCACAGATAAATATTTAGATGAAGCTTACATGGGAGGACTTGGAGAAGTAACTGTAATCCATGGAAAAGGAACGGGAATATTAAGAAAAGCTATTACAGATATGTTAAAAAGACATCCTCATGTTAAATCTTATAGATTAGGACAATATGGAGAAGGTGGTACAGGTGTTACTGTAGTTGAATTAAAATAATTTAACATATTAAAGAGAGGTAAGGATAATGATTTTAATAAGTGCATGTTTATGTGGTGTTAATTGTAAATATAATGGTAAGAACAATTTAAATGAAAAGGTATTAAAGTTATTCAAAGAAGGAAGGGCAGTATTGGTATGTCCAGAACAATTAGGTGGGCAAGAAACTCCAAGGGCTGCGCATGAAATAATTAATTCTACTGGTGCAGAAGTTTTAGACGGGAATGCTAAAATATTAGGTCCAGAAGGTGATGATGCCACAGAACAATTTATAAGAGGAGCCTATGAAGCTTTAAAAATAGCAAAGGAATGTGATGCTAAGATTGCAGTACTTAAAGCTAGAAGTCCTTCCTGTGGACTTTCTAAGATTTATGATGGAAGTTTTACAGGAAAGAAAAAGGATGGTAATGGTGTAACAGCAGAATTGTTATCCCGAAATGGTATAAAAATATATACAGAAGAAAACATAGATGAATTACTAGAGAAATTAGATTAAAAATATTATTTAGGTAAACTATATAAAAGTTTAATTATTTTATAGATTATTAAGAAAGTATAATAGAATTCATAAGAGTATTTTAATATTCATTTTAAATAAAAGGGGTAGATTATTATGGATTACAAAGAAGTATTAAAAAATGCTAGGGAAAATTTAAATGGTAGTTGCAGAGTATGTAACGTATGTAATGGAAAGGCTTGTTCGGGAGAAGTTCCTGGTATGGGTGGAAAAGGTACAGGAGAAGCCTTTACTAGAAACATAGAAGCATTAAATTCTTACAAATTAAATATGAGGCTTATACATGATGCCAAAAATCCAGACACTAGTGTAGAGATTTTTAGAAAGAAAATGGACATACCTCTTTTTGCAGCACCAGTATCTGGGACTACATTAAATATGGGAGGAAAATTTACAGAACAAGAATATATTTCTTGGGTTATTAGAGGGTGTATTGATTCTAATATATATCCAATGGTAGGAGATACAGCTGTAGATTCATTTTTAATTACAAATTTAGAAGAAGTTAAAAAAGTTAATGGACAAGGTATTGCCATTATTAAACCATGGGAAAATGATAATGTTATTAAAAAAATAAAATTAGCGGAAGAAGCAGGTGCCTTTGCAGTTGGAATGGATATAGATGCAGCAGGTCTTATTACTTTATCTCTACATGGAAAGCCAGTAGGACCTAAAACTGTAGAAGAAATAAGAGAAATAGCACAAAATACTAAATTACCATTTATATTAAAAGGGATAATGACAGTAGAGGATGCAAAATTAGCTGTAGAGGCAGGTGTTGATGCTATTGTAGTATCTAATCATGGTGGTAGAGTATTAGATCAAACTCCAGGAGTTTGTGAAGTATTACCTGAAATAGCTAAGGCTGTTAAGGGAAAGATTAAAATCTTTGCAGATGGAGGAATAAGAACTGGAGTTGATATGCTAAAAATGATAGCTTTAGGTGCGGATGCGGTTCTTATAGGAAGACCTTTTGTAACAGCCTCATTTGGAGGACAAAGTGAGGGTGTAAAAGTTTATGTAGATAAATTAAAAGGAGAACTAAAATCTGCCATGGTTCTAACAGGATGTAAAACTATAAAGGATATAAACCAAAAAGTAATCTATAATTTAAAATAAGTTATATTAAAGAATAATATATGAGTTAAAAATAATGTTTGATTAGAAGGGAATTTTTATAATGCGTTTTACGCATTGTGAGATACCCTTCTAAAATTTTTTCAAATATATTTTACTATATGTATTTAAATTTTTATATTGACAAAAGGATTTAAGTAGCATAATAATTATTGTAATAGATTACAAGGTTTGAGTACAATAAATTTATTCAACATTTATTATAGGAGGTTTTTATATGGTAAAGAATCTAGAAGAAATTTTAGAATTAGCAAAAGATAGAGAAAAGAAAACATTGTCCGTGGCAGTAGCAGAAGATAAACAGGTTTTGATATCAGTTGTAGAAGCTTTTAGATTAGGAATTATAAATGCTATTTTAGTAGGGGATAAAGAAAAAATTGAAAATATAGCTAAAGAAGAAGAGTTAAATATAGATGGAATAAAAGTTATAGATGAAAAAGATAAGTTAAAAGCTGCTAAAAGGGCAGTGGAGTGCATAACAAAAGGGGAAGCAAACTTTATTATGAAAGGTATGATAAGTACATCAGATATATTAAAGGCTGTGTTAAATAAGGAAGCAAATTTAAGAGGGAAAAATTTATTGTCTCATATAATGATTTATGATGTTCCTACATATCACAAGTTGATATTTGTAACTGATGGAGGTATTGTACCATATCCACAAATTAGTGAAAAGATGGCTATTGTACAAAATGCGGTTGAAGTAGCACATAGTTTAGGTATAAAAATGCCAAAAGTAGCTCCAATATGTGCAGTAGAGGTTGTAAATCCTAATTTGCAATCTACTTTGGATGCAGCAACATTAACTCAAATGAATAAAAGAGGTCAACTTTCAGGATGTATAGTAGATGGACCTTTAGCTTTAGATAATGCTATATCGAAAGAAGCGGCAGAACATAAAAAAATAAAAAGTGAGGTAGCAGGAGATGCAGATATATTATTGGTACCGAGTATGGAATCTGGAAATTTTTTGGCTAAATCTATAACTTATTTTGCTAGAGGAAGAAATGCAGGCATAGTTGTAGGTGCCAAATGCCCTATAGTTTTAGTATCTAGAGCAGATACAGCTAGATCAAAATTGTATTCTATAGCTTTAGGTTCTATAGCTTGTAATAAGTAAAAAATAATTTTATATAATCTTTATAAAGTATTATAAATGAAATTTTAGCCATAAATAAGTATTTATAAAAGAATATTATAAAAAATTCCTCTGAAGTTTTGTGAGGAATTTTTTATTTACATGAATTATGAAAAATATTTTAACTTTAGTATAATTGTATTTAATAAAGATTTATCATTACTATATAAAAGTATATTAGGAGGAATATTATGTTTAAATATAAAATTGCTTCAGAAGAAATTAAAGAAAAGTTATTACCTTATATGAATAAAGGAGAAAAATTATTAGTGTCAGATAGAATAGAGTTCAAAGGTAGTTATTATAGAGAAGTATTATTTAATAAAAAATCTTTTATAGGAGTTATGGAGGAAACAAAGGGGATTATATATATAGATGATAATTTTAATATAATAAATAAAATTAATGTACAAAATCAATTAATTAAATTGGGTTATTATTATGAAATTTTATTTGAAACTGAAAAGAGAAAGAGCATATTTAAGGCTATGAAAAATGATGAAGATCTAAAAAAAGATAAGAATGATATAGATATGTGTTTAATAGGTTTAGATATATTAAAAAATGAAAATATAGAAAATATAGAAAAAATTAAAAAAATAATTTTGGATTTAATTAAATTTAGGGAAGAAGAAAATGAAATTCTATTAAATCTTTATAATTTAGTAAATAGTATTTGGGAACAGGATGGAAAAATATCTGAAGAAAATCTTAAAAAAGTATATGCTTTATATAAAAAATTACTAAGATCGAATTTTAAAAATATAAAAAATATATATATTGGTGCTGATTATTATGATTATATAAAAGATATGACAAATAAAAAAAGAAAAAGTTTTTCTATAAGACTTAATAAAAAAATGTCAGAACCTCTATTTAAATTAGATTATGAAATAAATTATTTTAAGAAACTTTTAAAAACTTATAATAGAATACTTAATATGAATGAAAATGAATATTTTAAATTTATAGAAAAAATGGAGAAAAATAATATTACCGAAAGAATAAAAATTATAAGAAATAAAAAATAAATACCTTTATTTGAAAATATATTTACAGTTTGACATTATAAATATAAAAAAGTAAAATGTTATTAGTATTATAATAAGGAGGTGTATTTATGGATTTTTTAGATAAAATTGATAGTTATTCTAAAAGCAATAGAATAGCTCAGGTTTATAGAGATGATATATTAACTTATAAGGAATTAAAAGAAAAATCTGATGCTTTAGCTTTGTATTTTACGAAAAAACTAAAAAACAATAAACCAATTATTATATATGGACATAAAAGGAAAGAAATGATTATTTCTTTTTTAGCAGCTGTTAAATCAGGGCATGCATATATACCAGTGGATACGACTTTTCCAGTAAAAAGAGTGTATGATATTATAGACAACTCTGATTGTGAAGTAGTATTGAACCTTAGTGAAGAATATATTAAATATAATAATACTCAGGTTATGGAATTAGATGATATACTTAATGTTTTTGAAAAATTTAAAGGTAGACAAGTAGAGAGTAAAAATAGAGTTAAGAAAGAAGATGTATTCTACATATTATATACATCAGGAAGTACAGGAAAGCCAAAAGGGGTTAAGATAACTAAAGGTTGTGTTGAAAACTTTATAAATTGGTTTCAAAAGCAGTGCGTTGAAGGTGACGATTATACTACAGTTATGAATCAGGTATCATACTCTTTTGATGTTTCTGTTATAAGCTTATACATAGGACTATCTAATGGAAAAACTTTATATGTAATAGATAAACATATGATTAATGATTTTAAAGATCTTTTTGAAAATCTAAAAAAGTCAAAAATTTCTCTTTGGATCTCTACACCATCATTTTTGGAAATGTGTATAGTAGATAAAAATTTTAATAGCGAATTACTACCTAATCTGAATAAAATAGTAGTAGCGGGAGAGGTTTTAAATAAAAATTTAGCTGATAGGATATTTAATAATTTTCCTAATGTAAAACTTATAAATGGATATGGTCCAACAGAAACAACTGTTCTAATAACATCTACAGAAATAACTAAGGAAATGATGGAAAGTGAAGATGAATTTCCAATAGGAGTTCCAGGAGAAAATGTAAAATTAATTATTAAGGATAGTAACGGGGAAAATATAGAAGAAGACTGTAAAAAAGGAGAGCTATGTGTATCGGGGGAAAATGTAAGTGTAGGATATTACAATAATGATAAAGCCACTAAAAAGGCTTTTGGATATGAAGAGATTGATGGAAAGTTAAGCTGGATATATAAAACTGGTGATTTAGTATATAGGAAAAAGGGATTGTTTTATTATTCTGGAAGAAAGGACTTTCAAATAAAATTAAATGGATTTAGAATAGAATTAGGTGATATTGAAAAAAATTTATTAAAAATTGATTTTATAGAAAATGCAGTGGTTCTGCCAGTAAAGAAAGATAATAAAATAGTATATTTGGTTGCATTTGTAAAGTTAAATAGAGATTTTGAATTAAAGAATTTTCAAATTGCTATGAAAATAAAAGAGGAGCTTAATAAATTAATACCTAATTATATGATTCCAAGAAAAATAAAAATAAAAGAGGAATTCCCACTAAATACGAATGGTAAGGTTGACAGAAAATTATTGTTGGAGGATTTATAATGATACCATATAGTAACTTGTTATTTTTCTACTTAGCCTTTTTATTGTTAATACCTGCTTTTTTATTAGGTATATTCGAAAAACCCATAAAAAAGTATGGATTAATAGCAACTATAATTATGTTATTTTTATTTGTAGGCTCAAGTAAATTAGAGATGATATGTCTTATATGTTTTTATTTAGGACAAGTTATACTTTTAAAATTTTATTTATATATTCGAAGATTTAGTAAAAACATTTGGCATTTAAGAATAATTTTATTTTTAAGTTTGTTACCTTTAATACTTGTAAAATGTAATAGATTTATAACTGTTAAAACATTAGGATTTATAGGCATATCTTATGTAACTTTTAGGACAATAGAAATATTAATAGAGATATATGATGGACTAATTAAAGAAATAAGTTTAATAGATTATACTTATTTTATATTGTTTTTCCCTACTATTTTAAGTGGACCAATTGATAGATTTAGAAGGTTTAAATTTAACATAGATGAAAAGATATCAAGAAAAACTTACATAGAGGATTATTTTGCAGTTGGATTAAAAAAGGTGTTATTAGGAGCACTTTATAAATTTGTTATTGCTACATTTATATCTAATTTGTGGATGAATAAAATTCCAAGAGTACATACGTGTTCTAATATTTTGAACTATATGTATTCATATAGTTTATATTTGTTTTTTGATTTTGCAGGATATAGTTTGATGGCAATAGGTATAGGATATATTTTAGGTGTAAAGGTACCAGAAAACTTTAATAGACCATTTATTAGTAAAGATATAAAAGAATTTTGGAATAGATGGCACATGTCATTATCATTTTGGTTTAGAGATTTTATATATACCAGATTTGTAATGAATTCTATGAGAAAAAATAGATTTAAAAATAGATATACAGCATCTTACATAGGATTTTTTATAACTATGTTAGTTATGGGAATATGGCATGGAGTATATATTCATTATTTAATATATGGAGTGTATGAAGGAATTTTATTAGCTGGTACAGATTACTTTCAAAAAAATAGTAAGTTTTATAAACGAAATAAGAAGAAAAAATGGTATAAATACGTATCTGTATTTGTAACTTTTAATTTAGTATGTTTTGGATTATTAATATTTTCAGGATACTTATATAATAAATAATCAAAATTTAAGGGGGATTTTTTTATGGAACAAAAGGTTTTAGAAATTTTAGTAGATATATGTGGAGATGATGAAGTTACAGAAGATAAGGATATTAATTTATTTGAATCAGGACTTTTAGATTCATTAGGTATGATAGAATTATTAATAGAATTAGAAAAGGTTTTGAATATAAAAATACAACCTACAGAAATAAACAGAGAAGATATAGAAACTCCTAATAAAATTATTGAGTTAATATCAAAGAGGTAATAAATATAATGAAGAAATTAAAATCAATTTTTTTAGCAGTAATTTTGTTTTTTTCATCTTTATTTGTTTTAAATAGCTTTTTAGAAAAAAATATTAATAAATTTTATTCAAATGAGATATCTAGTATATATGGAAATACAATTAAAGATAAGGGACTTATATTGCAGAAAAAATCCATAGATAATAATAATTTAATGATATATGGGTCTTCAGAATTAGGTGTGAATATAGAACAAAATCCAGTAAAGTTTTTTCCAAATAAAGATAATAAATTTATTGTTGATTTGATAGGTCGAGGGTACTGTCAAAGTTTAAAACATGGTATTAATTTTGGTGCATTAGGCAATAAGTTAAATAATAAAGACGGAGTTTTTGTAGTTTCATTACAATGGTTTGTAGGTTCAGGTATTGATTCTCAACAATTTCTAATGAACTTTTCTGAGATGCAATTTTATAGAATTATGGATAATAAGCAAATAAGTAACAAAACCAAGAAAAAGATTTGTGAAAGAGTATATAAGTTAGTTGGAGAAGATCCTAATTTTAAACATATTTCTATGTATTGTAGTTTATATAGTAGCGGTAATTATGCCAAAAAGGTAGTATTTCAGTTTATGAAACCATATTATAGTTTAAAAAAATTAATACTTAAAACTGACGATAATTTAGAAGCATATAAGCTTGTTTTAAAGTATAAAGATAAAAGAAAATCTAGATTAAATGGTGAATTAAAGAATATTAGTTGGAGTCAAGAATTTGATAAAGCTGAACAACAGGGTAAAAATAAAGCTAATAATAATAAATTTTATATAAATAATGAATATTATAATAAGTATTATAAAGAAAAATTACCCGATTTGAAAAATACTTCTAAAAACACAGAATTATTAGTTTCAGAGGAGTTTCAAGATCTTGATTTAATGATGGATATATGTAAGGATATTAATTTTAAACCTATGTTTGTTTTAATGCCTACTAATGGAAGATGGTATGATTATATAGGAGTAGATAAGAAAAAAAGAGTTGAATTTTATGATAAAGTTTATAATAAAATAAAAGAGAGAGGATTTACTGTTTATAGATATGATCAGTATGAATATCAACCCTATTTTATGGAGGATGCTATGCATTTGGGTTGGAAAGGATGGTTAACTGTTGATGAGACAATTAGCAGATACTATAAAGAAAATGAAAAATAGTGTTTTTATAAATTCTATTATTTATTTTTTAATATTAATATCTATATTAATGGCAGGTATAATTTTTAAATGCGAGTATAGCTATGTGTATTCACAATTCTAAAAATAATAAAACAAATGAGGTTTCAAATATTTGAAACCTCATTTGTTTTATTGTTTTTTTACTACTTTTATAAATTCAACATTAGGATCTTCTGTACCTTGAACATATAATCCTGTTTCTTTTAATTCTTCAACATAATCTATAATTTCTTGAGTTATAATTTCTCCTGGACATAATACCGGAATTCCAGGTGGATAAGCTAGTAAGAATTCTCCACTTATCATGCCTACACTATTTTTTAATTCAATACATTCCTTATTGCTGTTAAAAGCATTTCTAGGAGATGTAGTACTTTTAGGTATTTCGGGAACATCTATGAATTTATTTTGTTTAGAATTTTTATTATAGTATTCTGTACTTATTTCTTGTAATGCAGATATTAATGTATCTATAGATTTTTTAGTATCTCCGAAAGAACCAACGGCTAGTACATTGTATAAGTCAGATAATTCTACTTGTATATGATATTTTTCACATAATATCATATCTAATTCATAACCAGTTATGCATAGGTCTCTACAAGTTATAGTGAGTTTAGTAGGATCTAAAGCATATACTCCAGGTTTTCCAAGTAATTCTTCTCCAAAACAATAAAATCCAGGGATCTTATTTATTTCTTCTCTAGCATAAGTTGTAAGCTCAATAGCTTTGTCCAAAAGCTCTTTTCCATGTAAAGCGATTTGTCTTCTAGCACAATCTAAAGATGCCATTAATATATAAGATGGAGAAGTTGTATGAAGTAAATTTAATACTTGTTGAACTCTATTTATATCTATTCTTTTAGAACGAACTTGAAGTAATGAAGATTGTGTCAGTGCACCTATTATTTTATGAGTACTTTGAGCACACATATCGGCACCAGCGTTCATAGCAGATATAGGTAATTTATTATTAAAACCAAGATGTGGTCCATGAGCTTCGTCTACAATTAAAGGAATATTATAACTATGAACGATTTTTGCAATTTTTTCTATGTCTGTTGATACACCGTAATAAGTTGGGTTTATTATTAAAACTGCTTTTGCATCTGGATTTTCTTGTAATGTTTTTTCAACTGTTTCAGGTGTAACATTATGGGCTATACCAACCCTTTTATCTATTTCTGGTTGCATATATACAGGTACGGCACCACTTAATATAATGCCGGCAGTAACAGATTTATGAACATTTCTTGGAATAATAATTTTATCTTTATCACCTACGACAGATAAAATCATAGCTTGTATGGCACCAGAAGTACCATGAATTGAGAAAAACGCTGCATCTGATCCGTAGGCATCAGCTGCTAATTGTTGAGCTTTTTTTATAGCTCCAGATGGATGATGTAGACTATCTACTAATTTAAAAACAGTTACATCAATTTTAAATGGGTTTTCTCCTATAAAATTTTTAAATTTCTCATCTATACCTTTACCTTGTTTGTGGCCTGGAACGTGAAAAGGAATAGTATCTCTATTTACATATTCCATTAAAGCATCAAATAATGGGGTTTCATTTTGATTTAATTTATACACCGCAATATGCACCTTCTTTCATAATAGTACTCCCGTGAAACTATGAAAGCTCAATGGTTCCCGTGGATATTTTCATTAAAACAATACTATTATAAGTTAAATGATATGTAAATGCAAGATAAATGCAGTATTTTAGTGAATATTTTTTAATTTGAATAATTAAAGCTATTTTGTAAATAATACAAAAAGCGGAGGGATGAAAATGGATAAATTAAAATTAAGTAAAAGAGAAAATAAAAGTGGAAATAATCTAAGAAAAAACGGAAAAATTCCAGGAGTTATTTATGGTGGAAAGTGCCAAAATACCTTATTTGAAGTAGGAGATATTGAATTGAATCGTTGTATCTTACAGGAAGGTGAACATGGAATAATAGATGTAAATTATGAAGGAAAAACTTATAAAACACTTATAAAAGAAGTACAGAAAGATCCCATAAATCATAATATAATACATATTGATTTAGAAAATGTAAAATCAGATAAAAATATAGTAAATACAAATATACCTATAACTTTTACGGGACAAGAATTCATCATGAAAAAAGGTGGGATTGTTCAAAAAGAAAAAAGCGTAGTAAAAGTAAAATGTAACGGAGAAAACATACCTAAATCTATAAATATAGATTTATCAAAGGCTAAGATAGGTAAAGCTTTAAGAATTTCAGATATGGAAGTTTCAAAGGATATAACGTTTATGGAAGATTTAGATACAGTTGTAGCATCTATATCTATAAGTTAGAGATTCAAATTATATACTGTTTTGTCTTAAAATAGGGGGAATATTAAATAAAATGTGTACTTAGTTGCTTATATATCATAGATATATATTAAGCGAATAAAATGGGGGGAATAGCTATATGGACTATAGATATAAATATAATTTATGGCTTAAGTCTTCTTTAGTGGATGATTTTACTAAAGAATCTTTAAAATCCATAACAGATGATAAAGAGATAAAAGATAGATTTTATAAAGATTTAGAATTTGGAACTGGTGGTTTAAGAGGGCTTTTAGGGGTTGGAACCAATAGAATGAATGTATATACCGTAGCTAAAGCAACTCAAGGATTATCAGATTTTTTAATAAATAAATATAAAGATAATATATCTGTTGCAATAGCGTATGATTGTAGGAATATGTCTTTAGAATTTGCTACAAAATGTTGTGAAGTTTTAACTGGTAATAATATAAAGACTTATATTTTTAATTATATTGTACCTACACCTATGTTGTCTTATGCAGTGCGAGAATTAAAATGTAATGCAGGAATAGTTATAACAGCATCACATAACCCTAAAGAATATAATGGTTATAAAGTCTATAATTCTAAAGGAGTTCAAATAACAGATTATTATGCTAATGAAGTATATAATAATATAGAAAAAATTAAGGATTTTTCCAAGATAAAATATATAGAATGTAAAGAAGCTAAAAAGAAAAAATTATATAATATAGTACCTATAAATATAATAAGTAGTTATTTTGAAAAAATAAAAAATAGTTTATTTAGGAATGATATGGTTAAAGAAAACAAAGAAAAATTAAAAGTAATTTATACACCACTTCATGGTACAGGAAATATACCCATTAGAAGAATTTTATGCGAGTTGGGATACAATAATGTATTTGTAGTAAATAAGCAGGAGAAACCTGATGGAAATTTTCCTACAGTAAAATTTCCTAACCCAGAATATAAAGAAGTTTTTAATTTAGCATTAAAAAAAGCTGAAAAGGTAGATCCAGATTTAATTTTAGGTACAGATGCGGATTGTGATAGGATAGGGGTAATGGTAAAGAATTCAGAAGGTAAATATATTGCTCTAACAGGTAATCAAATAGGAGTATTACTTACTTACTATATTATGGATTCAATGAAAGAATTAAGTAGAATGCCAGATAATCCTGTGATTATTAAAACTATAGTTACAACAAATATGATAAAGGTTTTAGCAGATAAGTATAACGTAGAAGTAGAAGAAGTTTTAACAGGTTTTAAATATATAGGTGATAAAATAGAGGAATTTAAGGACAAAAAAGATAAGGATTTTATTTTTGGATTAGAAGAAAGTTATGGATATTTATTTGGAGATTTTGTAAGAGACAAAGATGCTGTAATTACTTCTGCATTAATTTGCGAAATGGCCTTATATTATAAATTAAAAGGAAAAGATCTATATGAAGTAATGTTAGATTTATATGATAAATGTGGATATTTTCAAGAAAAACTCATATCTATAGACTTTAAAGGAATAGAAGGAAAAGAAAAAATAGAAATATTAATGGATAATTTTAGAAATAAGTATAATAGCTATATTGGAGAAAATAAAATAATTAAAAAGTCAGACTATAAAGCCAGTGTAGAAAAAAATATTTTAAATGGAAAACAAAAATCTATAAAACTCCCTAAATCAAATGTATTAGCATTTGTATTAGATAATAATTCATCTTTTATAATTAGACCTTCTGGTACAGAGCCTAAGATAAAAATTTATTTATCTTCAAAGGCTAATAATTTACAAAGTTCTATAAATAATATTAAAAACTTAGAAAAATCTATAAAAAAATTAATGAAACTATAACTTATTATTTAATAAGATATGTACAAACTTATTTTTGTACATATCTTAAATATTGTAGAAGCATTGTTTATTTATTAAGGTTGTTATACAATTATATTTAATAATAAATTATGGGTGTAGGTGGTGTAGAATGGATTTAAAGTCAAATTTTTCAGAAAAATTATCAAAAATATTATTTTTAGAAATAAAAAAACAAAAGGTATATGATATTTTTCATATTAAAGTAGATGAGAGTATTTATTTACCTATTAAATCGGATATGTTGTTAGGTGAAGTGAAAAGTGGAGATAACTTAGATAAAATACCCATGACTTTTTTTGTGGAGGGTATGTTTTATGTATTAGGTTGTGATGATAAGTTTAAGTTTAATAACATATATAAAGATATATTATTAAATATACCTAAAAGTTTAGATTACATAAAGGGAAGAATCTTTGACGAAGTTAAAAAAGAAAGTTATGAGGATGCTTATATATTACTTAATGGATTATCAAATATAGAATCTACAGAAGATGTATACGGTAAAATGATATTAGTACTTGAAAATTTAAGAAGAGTGAATCCTTTATATAAAGAAGAAGAAGTGAAAATTTTACAACAGGCTAAATCTATAAAAGGATATAATACACCTTATTTATATGATGCCATAATAAAAAGAGAAGATGGCAAATTCCAAGATGCTCTTAATTTACTAAATATATATATATCTATGGGAGGAGAACAAAATACACAAATAATAGAATTAAAAGATTCTTTAATGGATATAGTAGATTTAGAAACGGGAAGAGAATTTATGGATGAAGATCCCGTGGAAGCTTTAAAAAAATTGATACCTCTTTTAGACAAATTTGAGGAAGAACCTTCTATTTATTACTATGTAGCTATAGCTTATAGAAATTTAAAAAACCATGATAAGGCTATATATTATTTAAATAAAGCATTAGAAATAGATAATACTTTTATAGATGTAGTAAATGAATTAGCGATAAATTATGCTTCACTTGGAAATTATGATATAGCTATTTCATATTTAAGAAAAGCTTTTGAAGTAGAGAAATCTATAGAAATATGCACAAATCTTATAATGTGTTATATAAATAAGGGAGATTTAGAATCTGCTATAAAGCATATAAATATAGCTAAAAAGATAAATCCTAATGATGAAATATTAAAGGAAATAGAAGGAAACTTACGAAAATATAAAAACTAATTATTAGATAATTATATTTAATATTAACAATAGATGAGAGGAGAATATATTATGAGGGTAAAAAAAGCGGTAATACCTGCAGCCGGATTAGGTACGAGATTTCTACCTGCTACTAAGGCACAACCTAAGGAGATGCTACCTATTGTAGACAAACCAACAATTCAATATATAATAGAAGAAGCAGTAAAATCAGGTATAGAACAAATATTAATAATAACAGGAAGAAATAAAAGAGCAATAGAAGATCATTTTGATAAATCTGTAGAGTTGGAAAAAGAATTAGAAGAAAAAGAAAAAAATGAAATGTTATCTATGGTTAAAGATATATCTAATATGGCAGAAATTTATTATATAAGACAAAAAGAACCTAAGGGACTAGGTCATGCTATAAGTTGTGCTAAAACCTTTGTAGGAAATGAACCTTTTGCTATAATGTTAGGGGATGATGTAGTTTATAGTGAGGTTCCTTGTCTAAAGCAACTTATAGATTGTTATAATGAATATCAGACTACTATAGTAGGTGTTCAAGAAGTACCAGAAGAAGATGTACATAAATATGGAATAGTAAAGGGCAATTTTATAGAAAATAATGTTTATAAGATAAAAGATCTTATAGAAAAGCCTAATAAAGAAGAGGCACCTTCTAATATAGCTATATTAGGAAGATATATAATAAGTCCAACTATATTTGAAATTTTAGAAAACACCTCTCCTGGAAAGGGTGGGGAAATACAACTTACAGATGCTTTAAAAACATTAATTGAACGAGAAGCTATGTATGCATATAGTTTTGAGGGAAGAAGATATGATGTGGGAGATAAATTGGGATTTCTTCAAGCTACAGTGGAATATGCATTAAGAAGGAAAGAATTGAAGTATGATTTTGTTAGATACTTAGAAAATTTAAGGCTTAAGGAAGAATATAAAGAAATAATAAAGAAATAATTTAAATTTTAAGGCCTACAGTTGTTTTTAGTAGGTCTTAAAATTTTAAAATAATTTAATATTTTTGCTTAAATATTATTTTTATTATACGATAAAAGGGAATGTATATATTTTTTTAAGAAAGGATGTAAGTGATGCTTAAAGGAAGAAAAAGGACAATATTTAGTTATATTATAATATGTATGTTTTCTCTTTTGATATTTTCTTCTAATACAAAAGCCGATGGGACAAGCGGTCTCACTAGTATAATGGGACAAGCTCAGTTAAGTAAAGATCAAGCTTTTGAATATTTTAGAAGTAGAAATACAAGTAAAGATGACAAATATATTAGGGAGTTTATTTCAATTGTATGGGAAGAAGGACAAGCTGAGGGAGTTCGTCCAGATGTAGCGTTTATACAAATGATGAAGGAAACGAACTTTTTAAAGTTTACGGGAGATGTAAAAGAGGAACAAAATAATTTTGGTGGAATAGGTGCCACTGGAGGAGGAGTGCAAGGTTCTTACTTTCCAAATGTTAGGATAGGCATTAGAGTAGTTATCCAACATTTAAAGGCTTATGCTAGCAATAAAAGTTTGGTAAATGCTTGTGTGGATCCTCGTTTTCAATATGTATCAAGGGGGATATCACCATATGTAGAATGGTTAGGTATAGGAGAGAATCCTAATTATCCAGATAGAGGATGGGCAGCTGATAATAATTATGGTAAAAATATAATGGAGATGCTGAATTCTGTAAAACCACACAATACAGGACATTATGTGGCTAATATAGAAACCTTTGATATTATGTTAGGTAAGAACTATATATCAGGAACTAACAAATTAGATAAAGGAAAAACTTACACAATAAAAGGTTATGCAAATAGCCAAAATGGAGTATTATATGAATTTTGGGTAAAAGATCTATCTACAGGGAATTCAACAAAAATAAGAAATTATGGAGAAGATAGGTATGCCAATTGGACTCCAAACAAAGATGGAAGATATGAAATAACAGTAAATGCAAAAGATAAATATAGTAGTCAATCAGTAGATAGTAAATGTAGTAAGACATTTGAAATAAGTCAAAGAGCAGGAAAAGCAAGTATAGAAACTTTTGATATTATGTTAGGTAAGAACTATATATCAGGAACTAACAAGTTAGATAAAGGAAAAACTTACACAATAAAAGGTTATGCAAGCAGTCCAAACGGAGTATTATATGAATTCTGGGTAAAAGATTTATCTACAGGGAATTCAACAAAAATAAGAAATTATGGAGAAGATAGATATGCCAATTGGACTCCAAATAAAGATGGAAAATATGAAGTAACAGTAAATGTAAAAGATAAATATAGCAGTCAATCAGTAGATAGTAAATGTAGTAAGACATTTGAAATAAGTCAAAGAGCAGGAAAAGCAAGTATAGAAACTTTTGATATTATGTTAGGTAAGAATTATGTATCAGGAACTAACAAGTTAGATAAAGGAAAAACTTATACAATAAAAGGTTATGCAAGCAGTCCAAACGGAGTATTATATGAATTTTGGGTAAAAGATCTATCTACAGGAAAATCAGTAAAAGTAAGAAATTATGAAGAAAATAGATATGCCAATTGGACTCCAAATAAAGATGGAAAATATGAAGTAACAGTAAATGTAAAAGATAAATATAGCAGTCAATCAGTAGATAGTAAATGTAGTAAGACATTTGAAATAAGTCAAAGAGCAGGAAAAGCAAGTATAGAAACTTTTGATATTATGTTAGGTAAGAATTATGTATCAGGAACTAACAAGTTAGATAAAGGAAAAACTTATACAATAAAAGGTTATGCAAGCAGTCCAAACGGAGTATTATATGAATTCTGGGTAAAAGATCTATCTACAGGAAAATCAGTAAAAGTAAGAAATTATGAAGAAAATAGATATGCCAATTGGACTCCAAATAAAGATGGAAAATATGAAGTAACAGTAAATGTAAAAGATAAATATAGTAGTCAATCAATAGATGGTAAATGTACTAAAACATTTGAAATAGGAATAAAGCAAGGAAAAGCAAGTATAGAAACTTTTGATATAATGTTAGGTAAAGACTATATATCAGGGACTAACAAGTTAGATAAAGGAAAAACTTACACAATAAAAGGTTATGCAAGTAGTCCAAATGGAGTATTATATGAATTCTGGATAAAAGATTTGTCTACAGGAAATATTACAAAAATAAGAGATTATAAAGAAGACAGATATGCAAATTGGACTATAAATAAAGATGGAAGATATGAAGTAATAGTAAATGTAAAAGATAAGTATAGTGCAAAAGAATTAGAAGGAAATATATCAAAAACTTTTAATGTGGGAAATGTTTCCTTTGGACTTACCGGAAAAACTATTGTTTTAGATGCAGGTCATGGTGGCAAGGATTCAGGAGCTGTATCATCTGCTAATACTGGTAATATAAAAGAGGCAGATTTAACTCAAAAGATTACATTAAAGCTAGGAACATTGCTAAAGAATGCTGGTGCTAATGTTATATATACTAGAGATAGAGTAGATAATTGGCACTATCCTACTGTAGCAAAAAACTTAGATGATAGAGTAAAAGTAGCTAATAATTCTAATGCTGATTTATTTATAAGTATACACATAGATGCAGCAGATTCATCATCTGCTCACGGTTGTGGTACTCATTATAGTACTTATAGACCTGGATTAGATAACTCTGGTGTGTATGAGTCAGGTGGAATATATTATGATAGAACTCCTTGTGATGTAGCACTTAAAAGTAAGATATTAGCTCAATTAATTGTAGACGAAATATCATCATTAGGTTTAAGTAATAGAGGTATAAGTGATCATAATCTTTATGTTACTAAAAATACTAATATGCCTTCTGTACTTGTAGAATGTGGATTTATTTCTAATGATGCAGAAGCTAGAAGATTATCTAGCGATAGTATGCAAAGTCAAGTTGCTAATAAAATATATAAAGGTGTTGTAAAGCTATTTGGCATATAGCTTTGTAATATAAAAAACTGTTGACACTATTTTGTCAACAGTTTTTGTTCTTATATTAAAGATATTTAATATAAAAGCTTATTTAAACAAACATAATACAAAAAATTGTTGAATAATTTTATTAATGATGTAAAATAAATAAGTAGAGTTTGATTAAAGGAAGTGAGCTCATGAGAAAAGATAGGAAGTTAATTATTTGTGATATATTTTTAATAATTCTATCATTATATTTAGCTATTTTATTGAGATTTGATTTTGGAATGGCATCCATATTAGAATTAAAAAAATATATGGTATTTTTTAGGTCATCAATAATACCGGTAATTATAATTACTTTAATATTTAACAAAATATTTAACTTGTATAATAGTATATGGAAATATGCATCTATAGAAGAACTAATATCTATAATTTATTCAGTATCTATATCTAATATTATTTTTATAATATATAGTTATTTTATAAACTATAAAATATTTGAAAGTAGTTATTATAGATTTCCATTTACTGTACATATTATATTCTGGATTTTATCTATTGTATCATTAGGTGGATTAAGATTTATATGTAGAGTAATTGAAGATAAAAAAGATGCTAAAAATCATAAATGTACTTGTGAAGGAAAAAGAAAAAAGCTTTTAATAATAGGGGCAGGGGATGCAGCTGCTTTGATTATAAAAGAAATAAAGAGAAATGATGTGTTAAATTATAATATAGTCGGATTAATAGATGATAATATTAATAAAAAGGGTAAACATATAAATGGTATACCAGTTTTAGGTGGACGTGAAGATATTAATAAAATAACTCAAAATAAGAATGTAGATGAAATAATTTTAGCTATACCATCTGTACCTATAGAAGAAAAAAGAAATATACTTTCTATATGTAAGAATACTAAATGTAAACTAAAAACACTTCCAGGAATGGATGAAATAATAGATGGAAAAGTTAATATGAGTAAATTAAGAGAAGTAAATATTGAAGATTTGCTTGGACGTGAAGAAGTTAAATTAGATAATAGCAATATAAATAAATACATAAAAGATAAAGTTATACTAGTAACTGGAGGAGGAGGATCCATAGGATCAGAGCTTTGTAGACAAATAGCTAAGTTCTCTCCTAAAGAGTTATTGATACTAGATATATATGAAAATAATGCTTATGACGTTCAAATGGAATTAAATTATAAATATCCGGATTTAAATAAGGAAGTAATAATAGCTTCTATAAGAGATAAAAAAAGATTAGAGGAAGTATTTGAAGAGTATAAACCTAATGTAGTATTCCATGCCGCGGCTCATAAACATGTACCATTAATGGAAGGAAATCCAGCAGAGTCTATTAAAAATAACATAGTAGGTACTTATAATGTAATACAGTGTTCAGATAAATATAAAGTGGAAAAATTTGTTCAGATAAGTACAGATAAGGCTGTTAATCCTACTAATATTATGGGTGCTACCAAAAGATTCTGTGAAATAATGATTCAAGCTTATGATAAAGTGAGTAAAACAGAATTTGTAGCTGTAAGATTTGGAAATGTTTTAGGAAGTAATGGATCAGTTATTCCTTTATTTAAAAAACAAATATCTCATGGAGGCCCTATTACTGTAACTCATCCAGAAATAAATAGATACTTTATGACTATACCAGAGGCAGCTCAATTAGTTATACAGGCAGGAGCTATGGCTAAAGGCGGAGAAATATTTGTATTAGATATGGGAACACCAGTTAAAATTGCAGATTTAGCTAAAGATTTAATAACTTTATCTGGATATAAACCAAATGAAGATATAAAGATAGAATATACTGGACTAAGGCCAGGAGAAAAATTATATGAAGAACCATTGATGGATAAGAGTGCTTTAAATTCTACAGAGCATAAGAAAATATTTATTGAAAAACCTAAAGATACTAATGTAGAGTTTGTAGAACAATCTATAGAGGAATTTAAGAAAGTAGTATATAAGGATAAAGAAACTATATTTAAATTAGTAGCTGATAAAATTCCAACTTATTCAAGGAAAAAGAATAATTAATAAATGGTAGTAAAAGAATAGTTTTTAATAATATTATAATATTATTAATATTTAAGTGACAAAACAAAAATCATATATTATAATTTTAAACATATGGACGTTTTTACTAGGAGGGATAGAAAATGTCACAATATAAAGAAGTTTTATTAGAAAGATTGAAAAACAAAACAGCTAAACTTGGAGTAGTAGGATTAGGTTATGTTGGACTTCCTTTAGCTGTAGAAAAAGCGAACGCAGGTTATGAAGTAATTGGATTTGATGTTCAAGATAAAAAAGTAGAAATGGTTAATGAAGGAAAGAATTATATAGGAGATATAGTTGATGATGAATTAGCAGCTTTAGTTAAGGATGGAAAACTAAGAGCTACTACAGATTTTTCTTTTGTAAAAGACGTAGATGCATTAGCGATATGTGTTCCTACGCCACTTGATTTATATAAACAACCAGATATATCTTATGTAGTGAGTTCAACTGAAAGTATAGCTAAATATTTACATAAAGGTATGCTTGTAGTTCTTGAAAGTACTACATATCCTGGAACTACAGAAGAGATCTTAAAACCTATTTTAGAAAAATCAGGATTAAAATGTGGAGAAGATTTTTATTTAGCTTTTTCACCAGAAAGGGTTGATCCAGGTAATAAACAATTTAAAACTAAAAATACACCTAAAGTTGTAGGTGGTTGTACAAAAGATTGTATAGAAGTTGCAGCTATGCTTTATAGAAGTGTATTACAAGGAGAAGTATATACTGTATCTTCACCAGCAGTAGCAGAAATGGAAAAAATATTAGAAAATACTTTTAGAAATATAAATATAGGATTAGCAAATGAAATGGCTATTCTATGTAAAAAAATGAATATAGATGTTTGGGAAGTTATAGATGCAGCCAAAACAAAACCTTATGGATTTATGGCCTTTTATCCAGGTCCAGGTTTAGGAGGACATTGTATACCACTAGATCCTTTCTATTTAGAGTGGAAAGCTAAAGAATATGATTTCCATACAAGATTAATAGAAGTATCTGGAGAAATTAATGATAGAATGCCGGAATTCGTAGTAGAAAATGCTATGAAACTATTAAACGGAGCTAGAAAGCCAATGAATGGCTCTAAAGTATTATTGCTTGGAGCAGCTTATAAAAATGATATAGATGATATGAGAGAATCACCAACTCTTAAAGTTATAGAACATTTAGAAAAAAATGGTGCTGATATAATAGTAAATGATCCATATATATCTGAATTTGAACATAAGGGAAAACTATATAAATCAATAGATTTAGATAAGGGATTAGAAGAAGCAGATATAGTAATTATAACAACTAATCATAGTTGCTATGATTATGAAAAGATAGTAGAAAAAGCTAAGATACTTTATGATACAAGAAATGCTACTAAAGATGTTAAAAATAACAGAGAAAAAATACACAAACTATAATATTAGATAATTAAAATATATAGGATAAGTCTGCAAGACTTATCCTAATTGTGAAATGGGAGGGTATTAAAATGAAAAAATTGAAATTTGCAATAATTGGTTGTGGAAGAATTTCATACAAACATGTAGAAGCTATAGTTAATAACAAAGAAGAAGCAGAATTAGTAGCAGTTTGTGATGTTATTGAAGAAAAGGCAATAGAAAAGAAAAATGATTACTTATCTAAAATAGGGGAAGAAGTATCTGTATCAGTTTATACAGACTATAAAGAAATGTTAAATAAAGAAGATATAGATGTTGTTACTATAGCTACAGAAAGTGGATATCATCCAGAAATAGCTATTAATTGCTTAGATGATAAAAAACATGTAATCTGTGAGAAACCAATGGCATTATCTATAGATGATGCAAATGAAATGATAGAATGTGCAAAGAAAAATAATGTTAAGCTTTGTGTAAGCCATCAAAACAGATTTAATAAACCAATACAACAATTAAGAAAAGCTGTAGAAGCTGATAGATTTGGTAGATTAGTAAATGGAACAGCAAGAATACTATGGAATAGAAATATGGGATACTATAATCAAGCGCCATGGAGAGGAACTTGGAAACTAGATGGTGGAACATTAATGAATCAATGTATACATAATATAGATTTACTTCAATGGATGATGGGTGGAGAAATAGACACAGTATATGCTCAATGTGATACTTTCTTAAGAGATATAGAAGCAGAAGATTTTGGTGCTATAGTAATTAGATTTAAAAATGGGGCTATTGGTATAGTAGAAGGTAGTGCATGTGTTTATCCAAAGAATTTAGAAGAAACTTTAAGTATTTTTGGAGAAAAAGGTGCAGTGGCTATAGGTGGCCTTGCAGTTAACAAAATAGAGACTTGGAGATTTGAAGATGGAGCTGAAAATGAGGAAGAAAACATATTAAAAGCTCAAGAAGGCGATCCAGATACAGTTTATGGTTTCGGACATAATCCACTATTTAAAGATATGATAGATGCTATAAATGATGATAGAGAACCATTAGTTAGTGGAGAAGAAGGTAAAAAGGGAATGTCAATAATACTTGCAGCGTATAAGTCAAGACTTACAGGTATGCCAGTAAAATTCCCATTAACAAATTTCTCTACAATGGATATGATAGATGTGCAAAAAATAAAATAGTAAAAGCAGAAAAGTCACTATTGGAATAGAAACTAATATTAAAAATATTAGTTTCTATTTTAATAGTGATTTTTTATTTGACTATTAAATAAAATTGTAAACTATTTGTAACTGAAAAAATTCACAGTTTTAGTGTACAATTAACCATAGGTAATACAATTCCAATTATTAAAAATACTTATTGAAAATTATATGGATTTAATAGAAAGTTATAAATTTGGATATAATTACGAAAGGTTATAGTTATATTAATAAAAAATCAATAAAATCATAAAATTATATAAACAATTAAGTTTCGTAAAATAAATGGGGAGTGAATATTAAGAATATGAAAACAGGCAAATCATTTAACAGATGCGATGAGGGCATTAAATTTATATTGAAGAGTATTATTTTAAATAATAGATTTAAGTATTATGATTATTATATAAAGCTAGCTAAGGAAAAAGGTTATGTAGTAACATCTTTTAAGGATTTCTTGGAAAATTATAAGGATAAAGATAGAAAAGTTATGATATTAAGACATGATGTAGATAACATAGGGGAAAATGTAAAAGAGATGTTTAAAATAGAAAAGGAGAATAATGTTAGATCTACATATTATTTTAGATGGTGTACTTTTAACTCTGATTTAATTAGGGATATGGATAAATCAGGATTTGAAGTAGGACTTCATTATGAGACTTTAGCAACATATTGCTTAGAAAATAATATAGATAAAGTAGATGTAGATATAATAAATATATGTAAAGAAAAATTAAAAGAGGAAATAAAACTCTTTAAGGATAGAACAGGTGTAGATATAAAAACAATAGCTAATCATGGACATGGAAAAAATATAGAGATAGGTGTATCAAATAATATTTTATTAGAAAATGAACAGTATAGCAGCTTTGGGATTATAAGTGAGGCTTATGATAAAGATTTTTATAAACACGTAGATAAACATATAATGGATACTAATATATTAACCAATTTTGGTTTTGCATATAAAAGCAATCCTATAGAAAGTTTAAATAGAGGAGATAAGGTAATAGTATTTTTGGCACATCCAGAACATTGGAAGTTTGATTTTATAACTAAATTAAAATTAATAGTTAAGTTAATATTAGGAAGGTTTACATTAAGCACTAATAGAGAGTTCAAAAGAATAGAGAATAAAGGTATCTAATTATAAGTAGTACAAATAATATCATGGTGAGTATTATAATATAACCCAAAATGGTTAGAATACTTTATAATATAAGATATAATAGTAACAAATTTAAAAATAATAAAGAAAAAATGCACAAATTCTAGTGCTAAATAATGAATAATTAGGATAAGTCTTTTAGGCTTATCCTAATTATTATATTGAGAAAAATTGACACAAAAAATAAAAAAATAAATTATTTAATAACTTTTACATTAAAATTTTTAAATTACCATCAAAATATGATAATATATTAGGGTGGTAATTTAAAAATTTATTTATAAATATAGGAGTTGAAAATATGGAATTAAATTATATATCTGAAAAAGCTAAGGTAGGTTCCAATACATCTATAGGAAAATTTGTTGTTATAGAAGATGAAGTAGTAATAGGTGAAAATTGTATTATAGGAAATAATGTTGTTATACATAAAGGATCTATAGTAGGATCTAATGTAAGAATAGATGATAACACTATAATAGGTAAAGAACCTATGAGATCTGTAAATAGCATATTTAAAGATGATAAGAAGTTTGATGCTTGTAGAATTGCAGACGAGTGCTTAATAGGCGCAAGTACAATAATATATGTAGGATGTACTATAGGTAAAAAAACATTAGTTGCAGATTTAGCGGTTATAAGAGAAGATGTAACTATTGGAGAAAAGACTATAATAGGTAAAGGAGCAACCATTGAGAATTATTGTAATGTAGGTTCTTTCTGTAAAATACAAACAAATGTATACTTAACTGCATATTCGGAAGTAGAAGATTACGTATTTATAGCACCTTGTGTAGTTACATCTAATGATAATTACGCTGCTAGATCTAAAGAAAGATTCGGAAAATTTAAAGGGGTTACAGTAAAAAAAGGTGGAAGAATAGGAGCAGGGGCAGTAGTATTGCCAGGGAAAACAATAGATGAGGATGGATTTGCAGCAGCAGGTAGTTTAGTTACAAAAGATGTAGAAAAGGGTAAGATAGTTTTAGGCAGTCCAGCAAAAGCATTTAGAGATGTACCAGAGGATCAATTGCTTAAAAATCAATAGATTAACAATAAAATGTGTTGTAAAAAATGGAGTGTGTAAATTATGAAATTATGTATGATAACTTCAGGACATAGTCCTTATGATGATAGGATTTATTATAAGGAAGTATTAAGTCTGAAAAAATATTTTTCAGATATATTTATAGTGGCTTCATATGATAAAGATTGTATTACGGATGAAACAATAAAAATTAAGTATTTTAAAAAGAAAAAAGGTATGATTGGAAGAATAAAAAACCTAAAAGATATGTATAAAAGAGCAATGGAGATAAAAGCTGATATCTATCATGCACATGAACCAGATTCATTATTAATTGCATATCTGTTAAAAAGAAAGTTAGGATGTAAGGTTATATATGATTCTCATGAATATCATCCAGAAGCTTTCTCAGAACATTTTAAATTTGGAAAAGGAATTATAAAAAAAATTATATACAATTATGAAAAATTTGTGTGTGCAAGGATAGATGCAGTTATATCAGTAAATGATTTATTAGTAGATAAATTTAAGAGATTTAACCATAGAGTATTATTACTTCCTAATTATCCTGTATACAATAAAGAATTTTTTAAAGAATATAATGAAAAACCTACGTTTATATATGTAGGAGGATTAAGAGAAGATAGGGGAATATTTAAAATTCTAGAGGCTATATATAAGGTGGATTGTGATTTTAAATATTATTTTGTTGGTGGATTTGAAACTAAAGAGTTTGAAGAAAAAGTTAAAAATTTAATAAGTAATAAATCTGAAAAGAAAGATATTGAATTTACTGGACAAGTTTCTCATATGGAAGTATTTAATTATTTAAAGAAAGCTCATGCTGGATTTGTTTTATTACAACCAACAAATTGGAGGTATATAAATTCAGAACCTATAAAGTTGTTTGAATATATGATAAGTAATACAGCTATTATAGCTAGTGATTTTCCTATGATGGAGAATATAATTGAAAAATCACAGAGTGGTGTATTAGTAGATCCTAATTCGGTAGATAAAATAGGAAAAGCTATAAAAGCATTAGGTGAGGATTTAGACAAAACTAAAATTATGGGAGATAACGGTAAAAAAGCTGTTGAAGAATTTTACAATTGGAGTATCTGCGAGGATAAACTATTAAAATTATATAATGAATTATATTAAATTTTAATAAAAATATTTAATGATGCGTACAACATATAGAAGAAAAGTGAGAGGTTAGTGAGGAAATGGAGAGTATTGATGTAATTTCAAAGAATTTTAAATTTCTAATATTATTATTAAATGTGTTTTTACTTTTAATAGCTAGTATTTTTAATAGTACATTAATAGTAGTTAATTTGTTTAGTTTTATATATATTTTTATAATATATAAAAATTTTTCATGCAATAATAGAAAATACTTATATTATATTTTACTATTATATTCTTTGATAACTGGTGGAAATAGTAAATATGTATTTATATTCTATTTTATTTATTTTATATGTTTATTTTTAGAATGTAAGAATAATAAAATAGATATAATAAGAAATAAAAAATATTATATATTTTTTTCAATATTCATATTGTATATGATTCTTAGTATATTTATTGCTAATAATAAGATTGTAGCATTTGATTATATGTTAAGATATATGTTAATGTTAGCTATATTTATTATGATGATAATAGAAAATAGGAATAGAAAAGAGTTAAACGAAACATTCAAATTTTTACTTTTATTTTATATAGGCATGTTATTTTTAGGTGGATTAGAAGTATGTGGTATTAAGTATGGTCTTAGTAATATTTTTATGGATAAACATATGACAAGTAGTTATTTAACCAGAATACCGGAAGTGTTTTTTTATAATCCTAATAACTATTCCATAGTATTAGATGTAGGAATAGCTGCTTTATTTATTAGAAGTTTATTTGTTGAATCTAGAAGAGAAAGATTATTTTATTATTTTTTAATTTTCGTATCAGAAATAGAATTAATATTTGCAAGTTCAAGAATTGCATGGATTGTATTGTATGGAACATTTATACTTATATTTTTATTAGGATTTGTTACTATTAAAAATGATAAAAAGTTAGGGAAAAAATCTATAATTAATAGCATGGTAGCATTTATGCTAAGTTTTGTTTTATTTTTTTGTTTGGCTCTACTACCTAGTATGGCACCTTACTATAAAAAATTTGCAGATTCTATAATAATCAATAATGTTAGGGAAGCTGTATTACCAGATGGGTATGTAAATAAAATAAAAATAGAAGAGGATCATAATATTGATGCTAAAATAAAAATTGGTGGTAAGGGTTCCGAAAATGAAAGAGTAACATTAATAAAAAATGTTATTGATGGTGTTATAGTTGAAAAGAATTATTTAGGTTTTGGTGTTGGAAATATTGGTGTATACATAAAAAATAAAGCAAATACTTATGGAATAATTAATGTACATAGTTTCTGGTTTGAATTCTTAGGTGATTTTGGAATTCCTATGTTTATTTATTTAATAATTATTTATTGTATTATGTTATTGGATACATTTAAATTATATTGGAACAAGCAGGGAAGGTTAAAGCAATATTACATGATTTTACTTTTATTAGGTATTATAATGGTTCCATTGGCTTTTTCACCAAGTAGCGTTATGACAGTTTCACCATTTTGGATTATTTTAGGAATGAATTTTGGAATTGTTTCTGTTAAGTAAAATTATTTATGGGGAAAGGTGGATCCGCTATGAAAAAGGTTTTAATGATTGTGCAAAATGATTTTGTTAATGATTCTAGAATTATTAAAGAAGCTAGTACTTTAAGTAAAAATGGATATAATGTTAAGGTATTAGCACTATATAATGATGGATTAAAAGAAAATGAAGAAATGAATGGTTTTAAAGTTAAAAGGATAGAATTATATACAAGGAAGAGATTGGGAAAAAATAAATTTATTCAGTCAATAAAATATTTAGAGTTCAGGAATAAATGTAGGAAAGAAGCTATAAAATTTTGTCCAGATATTGTACACTGTCATGATGTTTATACATTACCTATAGGAATTTCCGTAATAAGGAGACTTAAAAGAAAAAAAGATGTGAAATTTGTATATGATTCTCATGAACTTTGGCCAGAAGCATCTAATAATTTAGTTATGCCTAAAATATTATTAAAAATACAAAATATTGTAGAAGGTAAGATTATTAAAAGATGCGATAAGGTTATAACGGTAAGTGATTCGATTGTTAGATATTTAAAAGAAAAATATTCTTTAAAGGAAAATCCTACACTTTTAAGAAATATACCATACCAACATAATAATGTAAAAAATAATAAGATACTTCATAAAGACTTAGGTATAGATTTAAATAAAAAGATAGTATTATATCAAGGGGTTGTAGGAACTGGTAGAGGAATAGAGAATTTAATAAAGTCTATGAAGATGGTAAATGAGAATACAGTACTAGTTCTTTTAGGGAATGGTAATAAGGTTAACGATTATAAGGAATTAGCTAAAAAATATGAATTGAATAATAGAGTGTACTTTCATTCGGCGGTAGATCCTAGTACTTTAATAAACTATACAGCATCTGCAGACTTAGGTATGAGTATGATAATGAATGTATGTTTAAGTTATTATTATAGTTTACCTAATAAAATGTTTGAGTATATTCAGTCGGAAATTCCTGTTATTTGCAGTGATTATCCTGATATGGGTAATATAATAAGTGAATATAATGTGGGTCAAGTAGCAAATCCTAATGATATAGAAAAAATAGCGTTAGCTATTAATAAAGTTTTGTCAGATGAAGAATCTATAAATTTATACAAAAATAACTGTAATCATGCTAAAAAAGAGTTAAACTGGGAGAAGGAAAGTATTAAGTTATTAGAATTATATAGTAAATTATAATTTTAATAAATATATATAAATTAATCTGTAAAAGATCATTAATATTTTATGAGAGTTTTACAGATTATATTTTTTATAAAAATATTAGACATAATAAAATAACACATTCTTTGATTTTACAATAACTTTTGATATAATAGATATGTTTTAGATCTTAATATAAAACAAATGCTTACATAAGTAGTTTTGCTAATGATTAATAATTAGGAGCGATTTTATGAAGAATATTACGGTTAGATATTTAAATAATGATGAATATGATAAATGGGATGCTTTTGTTGATGAGTCACCGTATGGTACTATTTTTAGTAAATCATATTGGCTTGAAAAAGTTTCTAAGGAATTCAAAATTTTAGTGGCTGAGGAAAATAATAATATAGTAGGTGGTATAGCACTACCATCTATGTATGGAAAACTTTACAGAAATCCTAAGTTAACCCCTCAACTCGGAATTGTTTTGGCAAGTCCTGATAAAAATCAAAAATACTGTACAACACTATCAAGAGAAATGGAAATAGTAGAAGAGTTAATTAATAAATTTCCTCAATTCAAACAATTAGATTATAATTTCAATTACAACTATACAAATTTTTTACCTTTTATATGGAATGGATTTGATGTTAATATAAATTATACATATGTTATAGAAGATTTGACTGATTTAGACAAAGTATATAATGATTTTGATTATAAGGTAAAAAGTATGATTAAAAGAGGAAATAAAAATAATCTAAAAGTAACTGATAAATTTGGAATTAAGGAATTTTATGAGGTTAATAAGAAAACTTTTGATAGGCAGAAAGTACAAATGCCATATACTCTAGATTTTTTAATGGAGCTAGATAAGGTATTGGAGGAGAATGGAAATAGAAAAATAATATTCGTAGTGGATGATGAGGAGAGAATTGTTGCAGGGGCATATATACTTTACGATGAAAGATGTGCTTATTATCTAATGGGGGGAGCAGATCCTGAATTTAGAAATAATGGAGCTCAAACATTTTTAATTTGGGAAAGTATTAAATTTGCAGCTACTGTATCAAAAAAATTTGATTTTGAAGGATCAATGATAAGAGATATAGAAAAACCCTTTAGAAGATTTGGTGGTAATCAAAAAATAATATATAATATATATAAAAGTGATAAACTTACTGAAATGGCCTATAATTTTGCTAGAAAGAATAAAAATATTATAAGAAAAATATTTAAGGTATGATGATTATGATAAATTTTGTTATTAATTCTAATATTAAAAATAAAAAAGCTATAATATATACAATTTACTATTTAACAAAGAATTTTAATTGTGATATTAAGGTTTCATACGAGAAAATTGAAGATGCTTTAAACATATATTATGGTATTAATTCTAATGATGGTATATATATACCTATAGATGATAAATGGGGAGAAATGTCATTTGTTAAATATAGAGATGATTTATTTGCGACATTTAACAAAGATATAAAGGAACCATTTTCTAATGTAGCAAATAAAATTCAGTTTAATTATGATATATTATTTATTTCAAAGTTTTTATTAACCTGTGAGGAAGAATATAAAATAAAAGATAGAGATGATAAGAATAGATTTATAGCAGCTTTAAGTCTAAGAAATGAAAAAGTAAATATTCCATTTTTTAATATAAATTCTTTTATTTTATTGGAAGCTATAAATGAATTTAATAAATCAATTAAATTTAAGGATAGTAATTTTGAGGTTTTTTTAACTCATGATGTAGATAGTGTTAATAGTAGAAATAGATATGTATTTTTACATAACTTAAAGTCCTTATTATTAAATAAGGAGAATTGTTTTAAAGAAAAAAGTAAAGAATTAATTTTAGATATATTATATAATAGACATCTTCAAATTAATAAATACATGGAAATTGAAAATAAGAGACATGCAAAATCAGAATTTTATTTTATTGCTGGAGAAAAGCATAGACTAGGTAAGCGATATGATTTAATGGATATAAAAAATGAAATAACAAATCTAAAAAATAGTCCTAATCATATAATAGGGATTCATACAAACTTTTTTTCATACAATAATAAGGAAAAGATACAAAATGAAATTAATGAAATTGAAGATAAAGCTGGTGTAATAGTTAAAAGCTGTAGAAATCATTATTTAAGATGCAATAATCCTGAAACTTTAAATATTCTAAGTGAATGTAGAATTATTTCTGATTCCACTATAGGATATTCAGATATAAATGGTTTCAGAGCAGGAATTTGCAATGGTTATGTTCCATATGATTTAAATAAAAATGAATGCATAGATATTTGGGAAACACCTCTTATTGTTATGGATGGAATTGTTATGGAGAAAAGTATACCCTTTAACCAAAAATGGCAAGAAATAAAAAACAATATTGATTATGCAATAAAGTATAATGGAACAGTTTCAGTTCTTTTTCATCAAAGGGTTATATTATCTGAAGAATACAAAAAAATGTATGAAAAGATACTGGATTATGTTGTTGAGAAAAAAGGAAAATTTGTTACATCTTTAGATTTTGAAGAAAGAAAAAATAATGATTTAAGAAAAATTAATGAATTAGTATCTAGTATAAATATATAAAATATTAATAATAAGGAGTAGTTAATTATGAGTAAAATATTAACTATTGTAGGAGCAAGACCACAATTTATAAAAGCAGCTGCAGTTTCTAATATAATAAGAAAAGAACATGAAGAAATATTGGTACATACAGGTCAACATTATGATGAAAATATGTCCAAGATATTCTTTGAGGAATTAAAAATTCCTAAGCCAGATTATAATTTAGGAATAGGTTCGGGAAATCATGGTGAACAAACAGGTAAAATGCTTATAGAATTAGAAAGAATATATTTAAAAGAAAAGCCAGATTTAGTATTAGTTTATGGTGATACAAATTCTACTTTAGCAGGGGCTTTATGTGCAAGTAAATTATTAATTCCTGTAGCTCATGTGGAAGCAGGTCTTAGAAGTTTTAATATGGATATGCCTGAGGAACAAAATAGAATACTTACGGATCATGTATCAAGGTTATTATTTGTTCCTACAGCTACAGCAGAAAAAAATCTTCAAACAGAGGGTGTAAAAAAAGGTGTATATAATGTAGGAGATGTAATGTTTGATGCAGTATTACACTTTAAAGAGTTAGCAAAGAAAAAGGAAAGTATATTAGATAGAATTTCTGTAAAATCTGAGGAGTATATTTTAACCACTATACATAGAGCAGAAAATACTAATGATATAAGTAGATTAAAAAATATAATAGAAGCATTAAATGAAAGTGGAAAGAAAATAGTTTTGCCACTTCACCCAAGAACAAGAAAATATATGGAAGATTATAATTTGAAATTTAATAATAATATAAAATTAATAGAACCAGTAGGTTATTTAGACATGATTACTTTAGAAATGAATTCTCAAAAAATAGTTACAGATAGTGGTGGAGTACAAAAAGAAGCTTTCTTTATGAAAAAGCCTTGTGTAACTATGAGAGATGAAACTGAATGGGTGGAAACAGTAGAAAATGGATGGAATGTTATAGTTGGAACTAATAAAGAAAAGATATTAAATGCTATAGTAAATTTTAATCCCAAAACACATCAGCAGGAAATATTTGGTAGTGGTCATGCAGCTGAAAAAATATTAAGTATAATAAATCAAATGAAGTAAATTATATTGAGGTGATTCAATGAAGATTTTATTTTTAACTCAATATTGTCCACCAGAAGTTGGAGCTCCACAAAACAGAATTTTTGAATTTGCTAAACAACTAAAAAGCTTTGGACATGAGGTTACTATATTAACAGCTATGCCTAATTATCCAAAGGGCGAAATATTTGATGGATATAAGGGTAAAAGGGTTGTAAAAGAAGAATTAGATGGAATAAAAATTGTTCGTACTAGTATATATGCTACAAAAGAAAAGTCTTTTATAAAAAGACTTAGAAACTATCTTTCTTTTACTTTTTCCTCTGTATTAACAGGGTCAAAGCATATAGAAAATCAAGATGTTATAATAACAGAATCTCCACCTTTATTTTTAGGATGGTCAGGATATGTTTTATCTAAGAAAAAAAAGGCTAAGTTTATTTTCAACATATCAGACTTATGGCCAGAATCTGCAGTTAAATTGGGAGTATTACATAATAAAGTACTTATAAAAGCATCTACTTGGCTTGAAGAATTTTGTTACAAAAAAGCAGCAGCAGTTACCGGTCAAACTAAAGGTATAGTTGATAATATTGTAAATAGGGGATTTGACAAAAATAAAGTTCACTTAATAACTAATGGTGTAGATACGGAATTCTTTAAGAAGGAAAATAGAGATGAAACTTTAAGGAAAGAGTGGAAGCTTCAAAATAAATTTGCAGTATGCTATGCAGGTATACATGGATTAGCTCAAGGTTTAGAGGTTGTAATAAAGGCAGCTGAATTATTAAAGAATGAAGAAAATATAGAAATTGTATTTATAGGAGATGGTCCAGAAAAATCTAAACTTATAAATATGGTAAAAGATAAAGGATTAAATAATGTTTCCTTTCATCCAGTACAACCAAAGCCTAACATGCCGAGAATAATAGCATCTATGGATGCTACAGTAGTTCCTTTGAAAAAATTAGATTTATTTAAAGGGGCACTACCATCAAAGATGTTTGAAGCATTAGCATCAGAACTTCCTATAGTGTTAGCTGTAGAGGGTGAAGCAGAGAAACTTATAAATGATGCTAAGGCAGGGATAACTGTGGAACCTGAAAATGAAAAAGAAATTGCAGATGCTATTTTAAAATTATATAAAGATAATGAATTAAAAGAACAATTAGGAAAGAATGGAAGAAAGTATGTCATAGGGAATTATTCAAGAAGAGTTATAACTAAGAAATTGGAAAGTATATTAATAGAATTACAAAAAAACAGTTAATTATAAAAGTAGAATTTATATGTTAATATATAAATTCTACTAAATTTTAATATTTAGGGAGAAAGTAATATGAGTAGATTTACTGATTTTATATGTCATATGATATGTATATATATATTTATACTTCCTATTGTACATAGTAAATTTAACTTTAAAGGGATACCTTTAAATGGGGACGTTATTTTAGCTCTTATCATTATTTTATATTTAATAAGTATATTGATAAGTAGTAAAAATAGAAAAAGATTTAAAAATGGTATAAAGGATTTTTTTACGAATTATAATACTATTTTTATGTTTTTATGGATAGCAATGATGTTTATATCAATTCTATATTCTACAGATATAAAGTTAGCACTAAAGGAATCAATAAGAATTAGTACTTATATGATGTTGTTTTTTATAATTAAGTATGATATGTATAAAAAATGTATGTTAGATAAAATAATATATTCTTCAATATTTGTATCTATTATAATTGGAGTAATTGGTATATATGAATATGCTAAGGGAGTAGGTTTTCAACATACAGGTTCAATGGAGACAGTTAACAGAGTGGCGTCTACCTTAGAGAATTCAAATAATTTAGGTGCCTTCTTTGTATTGTTAGCATTTCCTTACATAGTATTGTTTTTAAAAGAAAAAAATAAAAAGAGAAAAATTTTATTTGGTATAGCCACTATAATATCTATATTAAATGTAATATTCTCCTTTTCAAGAAATGCATGGCTTGGTCTTATAATAGGATATGTAGCTTTAATTTTTGTATTTAATTTTAAGTTGATATATGGTGCTATACTGGGTGGAGGAATTGCTTTATCTGTACCTAAAATAATTAATAGATTAAAAGAAGTAGGAGATACAAATCAAAATTTATCTAGAATTAGTTTATGGAAAGTAGCTATAGAAATGATAAGAGATCATCCAATATTGGGTGTAGGTAATGGAAATTATAGGACTTTATATTCTAAATATTATAAAGATGTGGAAAAGCTAGGATATAAAGCTCATGAAAATTTTCATCCTCATAATGCTTATTTAAAGGCACAATGTGAATTAGGAGTGGTTGGTAGTATATCTTTAATAGGATTTTTAGTAAGTACTCTTATAAAGAATAACAAGTTTTCTAATAAAATTAAAAATGAATTTTATAAAAACTTTTATAAAGGATATACAGCGTCTATAGTAGCATTTATATTTATGAGTCTTATAGATAATTTCTTTTCAGCTCCTAAAGTTATAGCATTTTTTTGGATATTTATAGCGGTTTCTAATTCTTACGAATATAACGTAAATAATGAACGAAATATAAATTAAAGGAGTTTAATAACTCCTTTTTTCAATATATATATTATAATATATATATCAATAATATTTAAGGCAGGGGATTTAGATGAAAATATTGCAAGTTATAACGGGAAATGATAATGGTGGTGGAGGAAAACACGTTTTAAATATTTGTACAGGTTCTAATAAATATTTTGAAACTGTTTTAGGATGTATTGGGAAAGGAGATCTTTATGAAAGGGCTAAATCTATGGGAGTAAAAACTAAATTATTTACTTTAAAGTCTATTATAAATGGTGAGCTGCAACGATATGTAAAAGATAATAATATAAATATTGTTAACTTTCATGGAGCAAAAGCTTTTTTTGCTCATAGTTTTATACATAATAAAATAAATATCCCTACAGTAGCAACAATACATAGTGATTATAAAAGAGATTTTATGAACAATAAATTTAAGTATTATTTTTTTACACCATTAAGTATAAAAGGTATAAAAACCTTTAAAAATTACATATGCGTATCTAATTATATAAAAAATATGTTGATAAAAGATAATATTTCCGGGGAAAAGTTTATAGTTAATAATGGTATAGATATAGATTCTATTAGACCCTGTAAAGATAAAAATAAACTAATAAAAGAGCTAGATTTAAATGAAAAAGATTTTATATATATAATGGTAGCAAGAATGCATCCTATAAAAAATCATAAATCTTTAATAGAGGCATTTTCTAAATTATGTAGGGAATATGATGATGTAAAATTATTGCTTGTAGGAGATGGGGTAGAAGAAGAAAATTTAAAATCTCAAGTGCAAAATTTAAAAATAAGTAATAAAGTTAAATTTATAGGATTTAAAGATAACGTATTGGAATATATAAATTTAAGTGATATAAGTTTATTAACTTCTTTTAATGAAGGAGGTGCTCCACCACTTGTAATATTAGAAAGTGGTGCTTTAAATGTACCAGTTATTGCATCTAATGTATCGGATATTCCCAAAACCATAAATGGTAACAATGGTTTTCTAATTGATCCTAATTCAGTTGATAGTATTTATAATAAAATGAGAGAAGCATACATTAGTAAAGATAAGTTAAAAGAATTGGGATTTAATTTATATAAAGATGTAGTTAATAATTATTCTATAGATAATTTTTGTAAGAGTTATTATAATTTTTACAAAAGTTTAATTTAATTTTGGAGTGAATTTTATATGAGTGAAAAAAAGGTTTTAAAAAGCTCTATTATTGTTATGATTTTAATAATACTAGGAAAAGTGTTTGCATTATTAAGAGACTCGTTAATTGCAGCAAAGTTTGGTGCAACCTATATTACAGACATATATAATTTTGGTTTGGGTATAGTATACCTTCTAACTACTATAAGTTATGGATTAACCACTACTTTTATACCTATACATACGGAAAATATTCAAAATACTAGTAAAAAAAGTAGAAATAAATTTGTAAATAATGTTTTAAATGTATCTACTATAGTCACTATTATTATTACATTATTAATGATTATATTTTCTAAATATATAATTTATATATTTGGATCTGGGTTTCAAAAGGATGTTCTAGTTTTTAACACAGCTATAAAAGTTACTAGGATTATGTTATTATCATTAATATTTGTTACTTTACAAAGTGTAATTACTGGTGTTTTACAATCTCATAAAGAATTTTATGAGCCTGCTGCTATGGCAATGGTATCTAATATAGTATATATTATATATTTACTATTTTTAACAAGCAAATATGGTACTACAGGATTTGCAGTAGCTACAGTTTTGGGATTCTTTACTCAATTTTTAATAAATATTCCTAAATATAAAAGATTGGGATATAATTATGATACCTATATAGATTTAAAAGACAGTAAAATGATAGAAATGTTTAAACTTATGATACCAGTTATAATAAGCACCTCGGTTATACAATTAAATAATGTTATTAATAGAGCTTTTGCTACTAATATATTTTTTGGTGCCCCTACTATACTAGATTATGCAAATAAAATTAATACTTTGGCATATGAGGTATTTGCTATAGGAATAGCTATGATAGTTTATCCAAGTTTATCTCAACTAGCGGCTAAGGGAAATATAAAAGAATATAAAAATGAGTTAAGCAAGGCTATTAACATAATATTTATTATAATGGTGCCAGCAGCTGTGGGAATAGCATTGCTTAGAAATCCTCTAATAACTGTAATTTTTAAAAGAGGTGCCTTTACTGAAAATGCGGCTAAATTAACAGCAGAAACTTTACTTTTATATACACCAGCTATGGTGGCATATGGAGTAAGGGACATATTAAATAAGGCCTTTTATGCTATTAAAGATACTAAAACTCCTATGATTAATAGTTTTATAGGAATACTTATTAATATAGTAATAAATATTTTTATACTTAAATTTATGGGGGTTAGTGGATTATCATTAGCAACTACACTTTCAGCTATTGTAATTACTATAATGATGTGTATAGATTTGAGTAAAAAATTGAATGGAATGGATTTTAGAAGTATATTAATTTCGCTAATAAAGATAATAATAGCTTCTATATTAATGGGAATTATAGTTATTTTTATAAATAAATTTACTATGATGAATTTTGGAAATGAATTTAAAGGTAGTATCATATCTATTTTAACTTCTGCCATATTAGGTGGGGGAATTTATATAGTAGCTATATATGTTTTAAAAGTAGAAGAAATACAATATATAATAAATATTTTATTAAGGAAATTAAAACTTGTAAAATAATAGTTAATTCTATTGTAAAAGAATTTTACTTTTGCTATAGTATAAACAGTGTTTTACAACTTAAATATATGAAGAGGGTAGAGATTTATGAAGAATGAAGATATGCATATTTTGGTGATACCATCATGGTATCCTACAACTGATGAACCAAATAGAGGAATATTTTTCAAAGAACAAAGTCATAATTTATATGATATTAACGTTAAGGTATCAGTAGTATATCCAGAGGTAAGATGGATACCAACATTTAGTTTAAGTAAATTCAAGGAAAATCATTTCCAAATTAGAGAATACAATGAAGATGGAATTATTACTATAAGAAAGCATGGATGGAATACTAGTCCTGGAAATTCTCAAAAGCAAGCTAAAAATTGGGTTAAACAAGCTTTAAAACTTGCAGAAATTTATATAAGTAAATATGGAAAACCCGATTTAATTCATGCTCATAGTACATTATGGGGTGGTTATACTGCAATGTTGGTGTCCCAAAAGTATAATATACCTTATATCATAACAGAGCATTCTACATCTTATGCAAGAAATGCTATTAAAGATTGGGAGATACCTTATATTAAAGAAGCTTTTAATAATGCAAGTAAGATTTTGGCTGTAAGTAGTCCTTTTGCAAAGTTATTACAGAAATATTCTAAAAATCCTATAGAAGTAATACATAATCCTGTTAATATTAGTTTTTTTGAAATACCTAAGAGTAGACAGAAAAAACCATTTACATTTTTAAGTGTGGCATTTTTAGAACATAAAAAGGGTATGGATGTACTAATAAATGCTTTTAATAAAGCTTTTAAAAATCAAAAAGACGTTATATTAAATATTGGCGGAGATGGAGAAGAGAGAAAAAAATTAGAAGAATTAGTAACAAAATTAGAATTAACTGATCAAGTTAATTTTATTGGAGGATTATCGAGAAATGAAGTTAAAGAACAGATGATGAAAAATAATGCCTTTGTTTTACCAAGTAGATTTGAAACTTTTGGGGTAGTATTTATAGAGGCACTATCTACTGGTATGCCTATTATAGCTACAAGATGTGGAGGACCAGAAGATATAGTTTCTGAAAAGGTAGGTAAATTAGTTGAAGTAGAAGATGTTGATGGATTAGCAAATGCTATGGTATATATTTATGAAAATTATGATTTATATGATAGTAATGAATTAAGACAATATTGTAATGATAATTTCAGTAAAGAAGTCATAACGAATAAATTAATAGATATCTATAAGAATATTCTATAATTATTATATAGAATGAATAGTTTAGGAGGAAACACAATATGAGTGAGAGTCCCAAGGATTTTATAAAAAGATTTATTGGATTTTCTTTAGGACCTATAATATCTGCTTTTATTAGTCTTGCTATAGTTCCTATAACCACACATTTTATAATTCCAGAAGAGTTTGGAAAGGCATCTATGTATACTATGGCTCTAAGTATTAGTTCTTTATTTATATATTTAGGTATGGATCAATCTTTTACTAGGGAATTTAATGCGGAAGATGATAAAAAGTGTTTATTTTGGAATTCCTTAATTATACCTTTAATATTTTCTTTTATATTAGGTGCAGTTTATACTATATTTTATAAGACTATATCTATAATAATGTTTGATAGTATTGAAAGATATATAATGATAGTTTTGGCTCTTTCATTACCTTTTGCAGTAATAGATAGGTTTAATTTACTTTTAATAAGAATGCAAGAAAAAGCTAGATTGTATTCTGTTTTAAATGTAATAAGCAAAACTATAAACCTGGTAGTTCTAATACCTTATCTTTTATATGTAGATAAAAGCTTTAAAGGAGTAATAAATGCAGGATTTATAAGTTTAGTCTTAATGTGCATTACAGAATGTTTTTTTGTTAGAGATTATTGGATTACTAAGTTTAAAATAAATAAGAAATTAATAAATAAAATGTTTAGATATGGAATGCCATTAATACCAGCATCTATAATTGTTTGGTTGTTAAATTCTATGGATAAAATGGCTATGAGATATTTTTTAAATGGTAAAGAAGGATTTGAGCAAATAGGTTTATATGGGGCAGCTTTCAAAATTGTTGCTGTAATTAACATAGTTCAAAGTGCATTTTGTACATTTTGGACACCTACAGCTTTTAGATGGTATGAAGAAAAAGTTGAGAAAGAAAAGTTTATAAGAGTAAGCAATATGCTAATGTGTATTATGAACATTATGTTTATGGGAATAGTTGTATTTAGAAACTTAATCATAAAAATATTAGCATCAAGCTATACAAATGCTTCAATTATAGTACCATTTTTATTATTTTTACCAATAATGTATACAGTATCAGAGGCTACTTGTTTAGGTATTTCTTTTTCAAGAAAGACTTATTACAATATAGTAGTTTCAGCAGTAGCTGCAATAGCTAATTATATATTAAATTATATGTTAGTACCTAAATATGGAGCATTAGGGGCATCTATAGCTACAGGAGTATCTTATATTATATTTTTCTGGATGAGGACTTTAATATCAAGAAAATTGTGGTTTAAATTTAAAGTTGGATTTTATTTTTGGAATACAAGCCTTATGTTATTATTGGCTACTTTAGATGTAGTATACAATAATATATTTATAAATTTAATTATCTGTGCATTAATATTATTTGTAAATAGAAAAGAGATAAGTGATATATTAGATTATGTAAAGACATTTCTAGGAAAAAAAAATAATAAGGTAGTAGCTTAAATTTATAATATTAAAAATAGGTTAATTGTAAATAATAAATTATAAAGGATGATTTATTAAAAAATTGTATTTGTAGGAGGGAATGTATGGAGTTTAATATGCCATTAATAGATATTGAAAAAGACATAGAAAGAAAAAAAATACAATTTATTATAAAAAGATTTTGCGATATAGCATTGTCTTTGGTGGGAATTGTAATTTTATCTCCTATTTATTTAATACTATCTATACTTATAAAAATAGATTCAAAGGGTCCAGTTCTTTTTAAGCAAGTTAGAGTTGGAAAAGACAATAAAAATTTTGTAATATATAAATTTAGAACTATGATAGTAAATGCAGATAAAAAAAGAGATGTGGCTTTAGAAATTGATGATATATCTAATTTTGTATTTCAAAGTAAAAGTGATAATAGAGTAACTAACATGGGTAAATTTTTAAGAAAAACTAGTTTAGATGAAATACCTCAGTTATTTAATGTTTTAAAGGGTGAAATGAGTTTAGTAGGACCTAGACCGGAAATACCAGATGTAGTAAAGCATTATTTACCGGAATATAATCAAAGATTATTAGTTTTGCCAGGGATAACAGGACTTGCGCAAATAAGTGGTCGAGGAGAAATAGAGCTTGGTAGGACTATATATTATGATTTACAATATATAAAGAAGTTTTCAGTAGGATTTGATGTGAAAATTTTATTTAAAACAGTTTTTAAGGTATTTAAAAGCGAAGGGGCTTTCTAAAAAAATGTACGATATTAAATTAATTATAATTTTACAAATTTGTATATAGTAAATATAATTAATTTATATTGTACATTTTTTATTAGTAACAAAAGTTAATGGGGTGTAAATATGAATAAGAAGATTTTAGAATATAATATTTTTGGTGGAACTAAAAAAGAACTTTTAAATATAATAAATGATTATAATAAGGTTAATATAATTTCAGGTAATCCAGAAGTGCTTTATAATGGATTAAATGACAAGGACTTATTTGATAATTTTACAGGAGAAAATTCCATAATAATACCAGACGGAGTAGGAGTAGTTTTAGCCTCAAAAATAGTGAAGAATCCTGTAAAGGAGAAGATTGCAGGCGTTGAACTTATGGATAGCATAGTTGAAATTTGTAATAATGAAGAAAAGGGCATATATTTATTAGGAGCTACACAAGAAGTTTTAGATAAATGCGAAGAAAATTTATTAAAAAAGTATTCAAAGTTAAAAATAGTAGGGAAACATAATGGATTTTTTCATATGAATAAATGTGATAATATAGTAGAGGATATCAAAAATTCTAAAGCATATGCTTTATTTGTAGCTATGGGATGTCCAAGACAAGAAAAATTTATAAGCAAGTATATGGACATACTTCCATGTAAGATTTATATGGGAGTAGGTGGTAGTTTTGATATTTTTGCAGGAAAGTCAAAAAGAGCTCCTAAACTAATGATAAACTTAAAATTAGAATGGCTGTATAGAGTTATAAAAGAGCCTACTAGAATAACAAGGTTAGGGGTAATACCTAAGTTTTTATTAAAAGTAGCTTTAGAGAAAAATAAAAGATAATAGAATGTATTTAAATACTTAAAATAAATTTTATGTGGAAAGTATAGTAAAATATTAGATCAATAAAAAAAGCCCTATTTTAGGGCTTTTATTTTTTAGGCAATTCATTTAAGGTTTTAAACTCATAACCTTGTTGTTTCAATTCTTTAAGCACAGAATCTAATATTTCAGTGTTAGTTTTTGATACAGCATGTAACAACATTATACTACCATTATGAGCATGATTTAAAATCTTTTGTTTTGCATTAGATGGGTCAGGTTGTTTGTTTCTATTCCAGTCATTATAAGCAAAACTCCAAAAGATGCTTTTATAACCGAGTTTTTCAGTATAATATAATGATAGTTCACTATATTTTCCCATAGGTGGTCTGAAAAATTTAGGCATATCTTTTCCAACTAGATTTTTATATAAATCTTCAACTACAGTAAATTCTTTTTTGAAGTTTTCTTCACCTTTTAAGGCTGTAGCAGCCATAGAAGGATGATGGTCAGAATGATTACAAACTAGATGTCCTTCCTTTTCCATTCTTTTAATTAAATCTTCATTTTGTTTTATATATGGTGCAGTAACAAAAAAAGCTGCTTTTACATTATTTGCTTTTAATATATCTAATATTTTACTAGTATAACCATTTTCATATCCCTCATCAAAAGTTAAATATATATGTTTTTTACTTGTATCTCCTAAAAAATAAGTAGAATATTTGTTTATTAAATTGTCTATGTTTTCAGGCACTGTAGCAGGTTTATTATCTTTATTAGGTTTAAAAAACCAATCTTGTTCTTTAGTGGATAAACTTGATGGATTTATATTTTTATTTTTTGTGCTGTCTATATTTTTTTCTTTTCCTTTATCCTTATCCTGTTTTTTATCTTCAATATTAGTTTTTATTGTAGTAGAGGTTTTTTTGTTATTTTTATTTTGATTATTAATATAGGCTAAACTGCCACAAGAACATAATAAAAATGAAGAAACTATAAATATAGAAATAATTTTTTTATGCATATATTAATCACCAATCCTTTCTATGTTATACTTTTTATAGAATAATTTTTAATTATAAAATGAGTTATAAGTATTATGAAGTTTTTAATATAAATAATATTATTTATACATTAATGTCTTTTAATAATAGTGTGTACAAATATGAAATTATTAATAACTTAAAAGAAAAATTATGTATTGGTAAATATGAAAATTTGTGTAATTATAAAGAAATGAATAAAATTTATGGCTTTATTTAATAAATTATGAAAATAGTATCTTAATTTTATTAATCATATATATAAATATAAAGAGAGTTTATATAAAGGAAGAAAATATAAAAAGGTTATATTTATACTTCAAATTAAGAAGGAAATAAGCTTAATAGAAAATTAGTATATAGGGGTGATAATTTTGAAAAGCAGATTGTACAAAGCCTTATTGAGTCTTATTATACTTATGTTTTTGATTGGAGGGTGTAACTATTCTATTAATAAAAAATTTACATATAACAATAAAGAGAAAAAAACAGAATTAATTTTGTTAGAGGATAAGGAAGGTTTCTATGATAATGCATTAGATTCTTTAATAAATCAATTTGAGAGTAAAAATAAAGATATAAAAATAATAAGAAAACATTGTGAAGATGTTAATTACGAAATTAAAAATGGAAAGGATAGTTGGGATACAGCCATTACTTTAAATACCCATATAGCAGAGCTTAATAAAGGTAAAAAAATAAAGGATTTAAAGGGTAAAATTCCAGAGGAGTTGATTTTGAGATTAGATCCTAAATCTGTAGATGCAGGAAAGTATAATTCTAAGCAATATTTGATTCCAGATAATATTATTAATTCAGTTACTCTTTTGTATAATAAAAATATAATTAGTAATCCTCCCCAAAGTTTTAAAGAGCTAGAACAAATAGGTGGAGATTTGAAAACTAAAGGAAAAATAGAATATATTATGGCATTTGATACCAATAATCCTTTAGAATATGTTCCATTTTTAGGAGCATTTCAGGGGAAGATATTTGAGGATCCAATGAGTTCAAATACCAAAATTATGCTAAATACTGAAGAAGTGCAAAATTGGATAGAATTTATAAAAACATTAGTGGACAAAAAATATATACCTTGGAATATTAGCGAAGAGGAAGTAGACAAGTTATTTTTAGAAAATAAAATACCTTTTATTATAACCTCAACAGATAAAATTAAAGAATATAAAAAACAAGGAATGAACTTTGAAGTATACACTATACCAAGCATAGAAGATAAGTATCCTAGTCCCTTTATTATAACAGAAGGGTATGTCATAAATGAGAAATTGAAAGACAAGAAAAAAATAAAAGCTTTAGATAAATATTTAAATTTTATTTTAAGTAAAGAAAGCCAAACAAAAATTATGAAAGTTCAAAATAGATTTCCAACAAATATGCAGTTAATAAAAAGTGATATTATATTGAAAGATCCTATTAAATTATTACAAAAAGAGCAATTAGATAAATCTGTGCCTAAACCGATAATACCTGAAACAGAATATGTATTAAGTTCTATGGCAGAAACTATAAATGAATTTATTTATGGAAAGATAAATTCAAAGGAAGCTATAGAGATTATGCAAAGAAAAGCAGAAGATGAAATTAAAAATATGAAAAGATAATTTAAATTAAAAAAATGTATGTATTTGAATTTTATTAGTACATACATTTTTTTAGATTTTATAAATTTATAATATAAAATTAATTTTTAAGTAAATAATGAATATAAAATAAATTAATGGTAATACTAAAAAATAGTAATAATGACAAAAAAAGAAGGAAAATAATTCCATGTATAGAATAATAAATATTGGAAGTAAAAATAAAAATAATGGGGGGAATAGGATGTATTTAGATTTTCAACAACAGGAAAATACACTTATAGTTTCTTTAGTAGGAGAATTAGATCATCATAGTGCAGAAGAAGTGAGAAATATTATTGATGATAGATTAGACAGGGAAAATATTAATAAATTTATTATGGATTTTTCTAAAGTAACATTTATGGATAGTTCAGGTATAGGAGTAGTTATAGGTAGATATAAAAAATTATCTGTAAAAAATGGACAAATTGCTATAACTAATGTACAAGAACCTGTTAAAAGGGTATTTGAGCTTTCTGGCATGTTTAAAATAATAAAACTTTATGATAGTGTGGAACAAGCATTGGAAAATCTATAGTGGGGGGATTTATTAATATGTATGAAAATAAGATGAAAATAGAATTTCTAAGCAAATCAGAAAATGAAAGTTTTGCTAGGGTAGCCGTAGCCGCTTTTATATCTCAATTAGATCCTACAATAGAAGAAATAACTGATGTTAAAACTGCTGTGTCAGAGGCAGTTACTAATTCTATAATACATGGGTATGAAGATAATCAAGGTATAGTTACCATTAGAACAGAAATAAAGGATAGAGAGGTGACAGTAATAATTTCAGATAATGGAAAAGGTATAGAAAATATTGAATTAGCTAAGCAACCATTATATACTTCTAGGCCGGATTTGGAAAGATCAGGTATGGGATTTACTGTTATGGAGACTTTTATGGATAATCTTAAAGTGGAATCTGAGAAGGGAAAAGGTACAAAAATAATAATGAAAAAAGTTTTTAATAATTAAGTTAGGTGAATATTATGAATAGTGAAAATGTAATTAAAGATAATAAGACCTTTGAAGATAACATAGAACTTATAGAAAAGGCGAGAAATGGAAATAAAGATGCCCTAGATAAACTTGTAGAAGTTAATTTACCTTTAGTTTCTGCCATAAGTAAAAAATTTTTAAATAGAGGATATGAATATGATGATATATTTCAAATAGGATGTATGGGACTTGTAAAAGCCATCAATAATTTTGAGTTAAAATATAATGTGAAATTTTCTACTTATGCTGTACCTATGATTATGGGAGAAATAAAAAGGTTTATAAGAGATGATGGTATAATAAAAGTTAGTAGAAGTATAAAAACAGCAGCTAAGAGACTTCATTATTCAAAAGAAAAATTAGCCAAACAGTTAAATAGAGAACCTACAATAGAGGAATTATCTAGCTTTTCTGGATATTCAGTTGATGAAATATTAATGGCTATGGATTGTTTAAATTCACCTCAATATTTATATGATATTATCCATCAAGAAGATGGAGCGCCGGTTCTACTTATAGATAAGATAAGTGAAAATAAAGAAGAAGATGTAAAAGTAGTAGATAATATTGCATTGAAAGAAGCATTAAAAACTTTAGATATTAAGTCACGTCAAATAATAGTATTAAGATATTTTAAAGACAAGACACAAGTAGAGGTTGCAAAACAACTTGGAATAAGTCAAGTACAGGTGTCTAGAATTGAAAAAAAAGTATTAAAAATTATGAGAAAAGAATTAAGTGGATAAAATTAAATTATTTTGAATAAATTAAGGTACTAAATTTTTATTAGTATCTTTTTTTGTTTAAAAATTTTTTTATTGTATAAACTAAATTTAATAAAAATTCTTATAAGGGAAGGGATTTTATGGCTATAGATGAAAAAAACTTAAGAAAGCAGTTTGATGATTTATCAACAAAGGTAGAACCTAAACCACAACTGTTAAAACACTGTATAAGTGCATTTATAGTAGGAGGACTTATTTGTGATGTAGGCCAATTCTTTATGAATTATTTTTTAAGTTTAGGTGTTCCAAAAGATGATGTAGGTACTTATGTATCAATTGTTATGGTGTTTTTGGGAGCGCTTTTAACTGGAGTTGGTATATATGATAAGATAGCTACTTTTGCAGGTGCAGGCACAGTTGTACCTATAACTGGATTTGCCAATTCTATAGTTTCTCCAGCTATGGAGTTTAAAAAGGAAGGTTATGTTTTTGGTGTTGGTGCCAAAATGTTTATTATAGCAGGCCCTGTATTAGTCTATGGTATAAGTTCATCTATAATAGTAGGTATAATTTATTTTATAATGACTAAATTGTAATTTAAAATAGAGGAGAGGGTATTTTGAATAAAAGAGTAGGAGAACAAACAGTAAAATTGGTTACTAATCCTAAAATAATATCTACTATGAGTTTAGTAGGACCTAAAGAAGGAGAAGGCCCTTTAAAAGATTATTTTGATCTTATATTAGAAGATGATATGTTTAATCAAGATAGCTTTGAAAAAGCAGAAAGTAATATGTTATATTCTGCTATAGAAGAAAGTATAAAAAAAGCTAACTTAAAGGATAGCGATATAAATTATTTGTGTTCTGGAGATTTATTAAATCAAACTATTTCTTCAAGCTTTGCGGCAAGAAATGTAGGTATACCTTTTATAGGATTATATGGTGCTTGTTCTACTATGACAGAATCTTTAAGTATAGCATCTATGCTTATAGACGGAGATTTTGCAAATTATGTAGTAGCAGCTACATCTTCTCATTTTGCCTCTGCAGAGAGACAATTTAGATTTCCACTTGAATATGGTTCACAAAGAGCACCTACATCCCAATGGACAGTTACAGGAGCGGGGGCTATGGTTCTAGGAAAAGAAGGTAACTTTCCTGGGGTAACGTATATTACAACCGGAAAAGTAAAAGATTTTGGTATTACTGATGTTAATAATATGGGAGCTTCCATGGCACCAGCCGCTATAGCTACTATATATCAGCATTTTGTAGATACTGGAAGAACACCACAAGATTATGATGTTATAGCTACAGGAGATTTAGGAAAAGTAGGAAGAGAGCTTACAGAAAAGCTTCTCTTAAATCATGGATATGATGTGAAAAATATATATATGGATTGTGGTGAAATAATATTTGATAACGAAAAGCAAGATACTTGTTCTGGAGGAAGTGGTTGTGGATGTTCAGCTGTAGTAGACTGTGGATATATATATAAAAATTTATTAAGTGGGAAATTTAAAAGAGCACTTTTGGTTTCTACAGGAGCTTTAATGAGCACTACATCTTGTCAGCAAGGAGAAAGTATTCCTGGAATTGCTCATGCAGTTTCTATAGAAATGGATGTATAGAAAGGAGTAAGGAGATGGATTATTTAAGAGCTTTTTTAGTTGGAGGATGTATTTGTGTTATAGCTCAAATATTAATGGATAAAACAAAATTAACACCAGCCAGAATACTTGTAAGTTTTGTTACTTTAGGTGTAATATTAGGAGCTTTAAATATATATCAATATGTTATAGATGTAGGCGGTGCAGGTGCAACTATACCACTTACGGGTTTTGGTCATACATTAGCTAAAGCTGCTATAAAAGAAGTAGATGAAAAAGGATTAATAGGTGCATTTACAGGAGGAGCAAAAGGTGCAGCAGGAGGAATAAGTGCAGCTATTTTATTTGGATATATAATGGCTTTAATATTTAATCCTAAAACTAAAGAATAGATAACTTAAAGCTAAGTTATCCTAGAGTGTAAATAAAATCAATACTCTATCATATTAATTTAAGATATAGTAATAAAATTTAAACAATATTATAAAAATACAATTTTTATAATATTGTTTTGAATAAAAGGCATATCCTATAATTTAGGATATGCCTTTTATTTGGTTATAAAGTAACTTAAGTTTTTTACTTCATTTTTAATGTTTATCTTTTGGTTTATTATTATCTGGATTAGGCTCCATGTTAGGACCTACATTATCCGTATTAGTATTATTATTCTCATTTGGTGTGTTTATATTAGTATCTAAGGAAGGTTTATTATTAGTATTGTCTTTATTTTTTTCCTTCTCTTTCTCTTTTTTCTTATTCTTATCTATACTTGGTTTAGGACTATTAATTTTATTTTGTATTTCAGTATCATATTCTTTAGGTAAAACCCATTTTTCATCTAATAAAGAAACGGTAGGTACATAATTTCGTTTTAAGAAAATCCTAGTTTCTGTAAGAAAATTTGGAGTAAAGTTTGAAGCTAATTTTCCAGTGATTTTATTTATTCTAGCTTCTACATGTATATCATCTTGTTCAGTAGGTACAGTTCCATTAATAAATAATTCTGTATAAACTGTACTTCCTCTAGGATCCTTATAAGATAAAGATGTAGGAAGTTTACCAGAAACTTTATCTACACTAGCAGTAACCACTCCATCAGGTTTTTGAACTTGTTTATAAGGTAAGTTTGCGTGGAACTCTCTCATTATATCTCCCCATAATCTTGCGGCAGTACTACTGTACACCCCACTTACTGTAGAAGAATCATCATTACCTATCCATACAGCAGCTGAGTAATAAGGAGTTAATCCACAAAACCATAAATTTTTCATATCACTGGATGTACCGGTTTTACCTCTTATCTCCATATTACCAAAGTTAGCCTGTGGACCGGTACCACCTGAGCTTACTGGGCCTTGAAGCATATCATAGGTTATAAAAGCTGCTTGTGCAGATAAGACCTGTTTTGATTGAGTTTTATTATCTAATAAAATATTACCATTTCTATCTACAACTTTTCTATAAAGTTTAGCATAAGTACAATTACCATTATTACCGAAAGTTCCATAGGCTTGAGCCATAATTAATGGATTGGTTCCTTTATGAAGTTCTCCTAGGGACAAAGATGCAATACTACTTTTATCATGGTTATCTAAGGGAATTCCAAATTTTTCAGCATAAGATATACTAGTCTCTAGATGCATCATATCAACTAGTTTAACAGCAACTACGTTAATAGAATTCATTAAGGCTTCCCTTAAAGTTACATATCCTCTATAAATATTAGGACTATTTTTGGGATTATAAGGATTACTAGAAGATCCATATTTAGTACCTATATCTGTAGGAACAGGTGAATCTTCTATAACTGTAGCTGCCGTAGCCTTTTTAGTGTCAATTGCAGGGGAGTATACTGTCAAAGGTTTAATACTTGATCCTGCAGCTCTTAGATAGTTGAATGAGGCTGCTCTATTGTAAGACCTAACTGGCTGATTTCCACGTCCTCCAATTACAGTTTTTACTTCACCATTATGATAATCCATAACTACAGTGGAGGCCTGAGGTTGTATTATTCCATTTACATCATGTGAATTTAAGTAACCAGCATTATTTATTATATTTTGAATCTTATCTTGCATAGATTTATCCATAGTAGTATAAATCTTAAGTCCTCCGTTCATAAGCATATTCTGAACTTGTTTATCATCATAGTTATATTTAGTTTTTAAATCTTTTTTTACTTGTTCAATAACGGGACTAGTAAACCATTCATAGTTTAGTCTTCCATTATTTGAAGAAGGTTTGCTAAAAGCTAATTTTTTTGCATCTAAGTTTTTTATAGAATCATCGTATTGAGCTTGATTTATATATCCATTTTCCAACATTTTATATAAAACTGTTTTAGTTCTATTTATGTATATAGAGGGATTTTTCTTAGAAGCTTCGGAAAAGGGATAATAAACAGAAGGACTTTGAGGAATACCTGCTAAAAAAGCACATTCTATTAAAGTTAAATCTTTAGCACTTTTATTAAAGTACTGCTTAGAGGCTGCCTCCACTCCCCAAGAATTACCACCAAGAAAGATAGTATTCATATAAGCTTCTAATATTTTATCTTTAGATAATTCTTTTTCTAACTTAATAGCTAAATACATTTCTTGTATTTTTCTTTTAAAAGAGATTTCAGAAGATAAAACCGTATTTTTCACTAATTGTTGAGTTATAGTAGAGGCTCCTTGAATTTTATTACTATTTCTAAATTTATTAGCTATATTAGCTAATATAGCTCCCGTAACTCTTATAGGATCTACACCCTTATGTTTATAAAAACGTTCATCTTCAATACTAGTAAATGCGTTTTTTAAATTACTAGGTATAGTTTTAGAATCCACAACTATTCTTTGTTCATTAGTGATAACTTTATCCATATATTGCGATTTATCATCGTATAACACAGATGGCTCATTTAAGGTTAGTATTTGTTGTACATCTAGTGGAGGAGCTGTTTTTATCATAGCTATAGCTATACCACTAAAAGCTACTAATCCTACTAAAAATAGTATAAGTATGGTTTTAAATATTATTTTAAACACGCTGGATTTGCGTTTCTTTTTCTTTTTTGCCATATATGGTCCTCCTTAGTTTATGTAAATAAAATATTGATTTTTAATATTATAACATATATTAATTTGCTTTGGTTATTAATAAGAGGAATTTGTTAATCTATATTTAGAATGAATATTTTATATTTTTACAAAGTAAAGATAAATAAGATAAATTTTATTAAAATAATAGGGAGGAAAAAAAAATAAAAAATAAAAAAATAAAAATAATACTATTACTTATGATTATAATTTGTGTAATTAACGTTTTTATGTATTTTTTTGATAAGCGTATAACTCCAAATATATTTAAGGTAGCTAATGCTCAAGCAAAGGTAGATATAACAGAAATAATAAATAGAGCAATAATAAAAGAGTGTTCTAAAAATTTTAATTATCATGAAATTATAAAAATAGATAAGGATCATGAGGGAAAAATAGTTTTATTAAGAGCAGATACATTAAAGATGAATAAAATTGCTTGCGATATTACATTAGATTCACAAAAACAACTAGAAAAATTACAAAATATGGGTTTGTATTTCCCAGCAGGTTATATATTTAAAAATAATATCATGGCTTATTATGGACCTAAAATTAAAGTTAAAGTAGAACCAATAGGTTATATTGAAACTAAATACAAATCAACTTTTGAAAGTGCAGGTATTAACCAAACAAGACATACTATATATGTAGAGGTGAAAACAAAAGCAAATATTATTTTACCTTTTAAAAATGATGCTATAGAGGTTAATAATGAGGTTCCTATATGTGAAACAATAATAGTAGGGAATACACCAGATTCAGCAATTGATATGAATTTAGACGGATTAGGATTTAAAGTTAAAAATAATAAATAAAGAGAAATAAAAAAACACTATCAAAAATATTTCTAGATAAATATTGGTAGTGTTTTTAAATAAGATATTAATTATTTTCCCAGTTAAAAACATAGGGTATATTTCTATAATAATCTCCGTAATTTAAACCGTATCCTACAACAAATACGTCAGGAATTTTAAAGCAATAGTAATCAGGAGTTAATTCTACTTTTCTTCTTTCTGGTTTATCTAAGAGAACACAACATTTTACTGAATTTGCACCTAAAGATTTAACATGATTCATTACAAATTCCATTGTTATTCCAGTATCTACAATATCATCTACGATAAGTACGTCATATCCTGTAATATCATCTGGTATATCATTTACTATATTTACAGTGCCAGAAGATTTTTCAGCATGACCATAACTTGAAGTAGTCATAAAACCTATTTTTGTAGGTACAGTTATTTCACGCACAATATCTGCAGCAAAAATAAAACTCCCTCTTAAAAGAGATAATACGTATAATTTTTTTTCTTTGTAATCTTCTGAAATTTCACTACCAACTTCTGAAATTTTTCTTTCAATTTCCTCTTTGCTAATTAATATGTTTCTCTTTTTTTCTTCCATTATAATCCTCCAATAGATATAATATTATGTATATTTACAATATTGTTTTTATAGTATAAAATTATATGAAAGTTGTCAAGTATATGATTAATGCTATAATTTTATGTAGATAATATTTCAACTAGAAAGGTAGATAAAAATGATATATGGAAATATAGAGGGAATTAAAAAAAGTTTCTTACAACAATTAGAATATATATATAATATAAAAGTACAAAAGAATTCCGTCATAAGTGAAGAAATTGTGAATGTAATGTGCAAATTAACAAAAGAATTAAATAGAGAAATTAGTGTAGCAGTTTCTAGAAAAGGAAATGTATTAGCAGTTTCTATAGGAGATAGTACTACAGTAGAACTTCCAGAAATAGATGTAAAGAAAAATAAATTATGTGGAGTTAAAGTGGTTCATACTCACCCTAATGGAAATCCTAAATTATCTTGTGTAGACTTGTCAGCTTTAATAAAACTTAAATTAGATTGCATTGCAGCAATAGGTGTTAATGAAGGAAATATAACAGGTATTACTTTAGGTTTTTGCGATTTACAAAATGATATGTTAGTTACAGAAGAAACAACTCCATTAACATTACAAGAAGTTGTAAACTTTAATATTCAAGGTAAGGTAAAATATATAGAAAAATTTTTAGAAAATACAGAGGATATAAAAGAAGATACTGAAAGAGCAATACTTGTAGGAGTAGATGATGAGGAAAGTATAAATGAATTAGGAGAATTAGCTAAGGCGTGTAATATTACAGTAGTAGATAAGGTGCTTCAAAATAGAAATAAAATAGATTCAGCTTATTATATTGGTACTGGAAAAGTAGAGGAGATATCTCTTAGAAGGCAAGCGCTTCACGCTAATGTAATAATATTTGATGATGAACTTGCAGCATCACAAATAAGAAATTTAGAAGAAGCTATAGGAGCTAAAGTAATAGATAGAAATACATTAATTTTAGATATATTTGCAAGAAGGGCAAAAAGTAAAGAAAGTAAAATACAAGTAGAATTAGCTCAACTTAAATATAGATTACCAAGGCTTACAGGATTGGGATCAGTTTTATCTAGAACTGGTGGAGGTATAGGTACTAGAGGTCCTGGGGAGAAAAAATTAGAAATAGATAAAAGACATATAAAAGAAAGAATATATGAGTTAAATAAAGAGCTAAGTAAAATAAAAAAGGTAAGAGAAACTCAAAGAAGTAATAGAAACGAAGTACCTAAAGTTTCATTAGTAGGATATACTAATGCAGGTAAGTCCACTTTGAGAAATAGATTATGTGATATAGCTTTAGCAAAGTCTTCAAGCAAGGAAAAAGTATTTGAGGCAGATATGCTATTTGCTACTTTAGATACTACTACTAGAGCAATTAGCCTTCCAGATAATGAAATAGTTACAATAACTGATACTGTTGGTTTCGTAAATAAATTGCCACATGAGTTAGTAGAAGCATTTAAATCTACCTTAGAAGAGGTTATTTATTCAGATTTACTTTTACATGTGATAGATATATCCTCTTTCTCAGCTGAAAAACAAATAGATGCTGTTAATAAGGTTTTAAAAGAATTAGGAGTAGAACAAAAACCAATGATATTAGTTTTAAATAAGGTAGATAAGGTTTCAATTGAAACTTTAAACTATTTTAAAGATAAATATAAGGATGAAAATGTAATAGATATATCTGCTAAGTTGAGTATAAATTTAGAAGAATTATTACAAAATATAAGCAAATCCCTTCCATATACTTTAATTGAAGTTAAATATTCTATTCCTTATGATAAACAAAATATAGTAGCATTTTTGCACAGAAATAGTAAAATTGATAAAGAAGAATATAGAGAAGAGGGAACATATATAGAAACTAAGGTAGATGAGGAAGTTTTTAATAAATGTAGGAAGTTTTTAATAGAAGAATAAAATTTTTATTTTTATATTTAAGCCATAATTCTTTTAAGATTTATGGCTTAAATTATTTTTAAAGTAAATGGGTAAAAATATATATAATATACAAATAAGAAAGGAGATTAATATGGAAAATATATGTCCAATATGTAATAAACTAAAAACAATAGAATTTGTTTGCAATAAGTGCGGAGGTAACTTGGTGGATAAAGGAAGAATGCAGGAATACTTAGATGATTATAGTGCTGATAGAGAGATAAAAGATTATAAAGAGTATTGTTTACATATATTTAGTTGTAACAATTGTAATCATAAACAAAGGGAGTATATACATAAAATATTATTATAATAATTGAACTTATAAAGTAAATTGCTTATAATATAAAAAATTAAGATTTTTATTTATACAATTTTTTGTTCTATATTTTAAAGTAATATAAGGGGGAGAGGGTGGCAATTTGAATAAGGATATAATTAGATATCAAAAGGCTTTTAATACTATAATAGAAAGATTAAAAGACAATGATAAGGTTTTAGCAGTTATGGTATTTGGAAGTATGGTTACAGGTGATTTATGGGAAGAGTCAGATATAGACTTGTTTATTATATTAGATAAAAAATCATCTTCCATAAAAAAGATTTATACAGAAGAAAAAGGTGTACCTATACATATTAAACTTTTAGATAGCAATGAACTAAATACAATATATGATGATGATTTAAGGGGAGGAAAAACTCATAGAATATTTGCATCTTCTAGATTAGTTTTTTCTAAAGATTTATCTGTTAACTCATGGTATGATAAGTGTAGGTATTACCCAGATAGGGATAGGGAAAGATGGAATTTAGTTTATTTAGGAAACTTATTTAAAAGTATTGGTATGTGCAAAAAATATCTAAAAAATTCTGGATTTTATGTGGCTTATAATGCGGCAATAAACATAGTAGAAGATTTTTCAAAACTTTATATTAACTATTCAGGATATATGATAAGTAAGGATGCTATAACTATGGCAACAAGTTTAAATGATGAATTTAAGAAAATTGTGGATAGTTTATTTTTTTATAAGGAAAATTTGAAAGAAATAATAAATAAATTAATAAAGTATATAGAAGATTTTTTAAATGATAATATAAGAAAAATTACATCAATATTAATGGATTATATGAAAGAGAAAGAAATATTATTAACTTCAGAAGAAATAGAAAAAGATTCTATTTTTATAAATTATAATATACATATGGAAGAAATATTAAATTGTTTAAATAAGCTAAATATTATAAAAAAAAGCAGTAGAAAAGTTAAGGTAAATACTGGGGAGCTATTATTTGAACAAAATGTTTATTTTATATAATGTTTTTAAACTAAAAATTATTTCGTTATTAAGTTATAAGATAGGGTGGATATTGTGGAAAAGTATAGTGTAACCTTTAGTCAATCTAAAATGCCTAAATATATGGTTGTATATGATTATATAAAAAATATGATTGATTCTAATGAAATTAAAGATAATGAAAAGTTACCGTCTATAAGGAAATTAGCAAATTTTCTAAAGGTTAATAATGTTACTATAGTAAATGCTTATAATAAATTGGTATCTCAAGGATATGCTACTAAAAAAGTTGGGAGTGGTACTTATGCTAAGAGAAAAGAAGTTACTAGAAATTTTAAAAGAGAGTATGCTGATAGATTAAAACATATATCCAATAGTGATAATGAAGAATATATAGATTTCATAGGTGAAGGTGCTTGTGGAGATTTGTTTCCTGTAGAAACTTTTAAAAATATGATTAATGAAGTTTTAGATAGGGATGGAAAAGATGCTTTGATATATCAAGAATCTTTAGGTTATGAAGGATTAAGAGAACATATAGATGAAGTATTTTGGAAAAATAAAATAGGTAAGGACAATATTCTCATAGTTTCAGGGGCGCAACAGGGTATTGATATAATATCTAAAGCTATAGTAAATATTAATGATAATATCTTGTTGGAAAAGCCTACTTATAGTGGTGCAATATCTGTATTTAAGTGGAGAAGAGCTAATATATTTGAAGTAGCTATAGAAAAGGACGGAATAGATATAAATGAACTAGAAAAAATAGTTAAAAAACATAATATAAAATGTTTTTATACTATGAGTTATTTTCAAAATCCTACAGGGGTAAGTTGTAGTTTAGAAAAGAAAAGAGCTATACTTAACTTGGCAACTATATACGACTTTTATATAATTGAAGATGATTATTTGTCTGAGTTAATTTATGATAAAAGTATAAAATATACTACCTTTAAAAGTTTAGATAGAAATGATAAGGTTATATATATAAAAAGTTTTTCTAAGATTTTTTTACCTGGAATTAGATTAGGATATGTTATTCCACCTAAAAAATTAAGGGAAAGCATTCAAAGTGTAAAAGTTAATACAGATATATCTACTTCAAGTTTAATGCAAAGAGCCTTAGATTTATATTTAACAAAAGGATTTTGGATAAGATATATAAATTATTTAAATGATTTTTATTTGTCTAAATATGAATATACGAAAAAATATTTAGAAGATTTATTAAAAGATAAAGTGGAAATTTACGTGCCTGGTGGAGGACTTCATTTCTATATGAGAATAAAAGAAAACATAGAGATTAATTCTATGAGACTTTTTAATGAATGCATAAAGAATAAAGTTTTAATTACTCCGGGAGTATTATTTTATAAAAATCCTAAGGAGGGATTGAGGTATTTTAGGATAGGTTTTTCAGAAAATACCAAAGAAGATATACTTAAAGGTATAACTTTAATAAATAATGTTTTAAAGTAATTTAAAGAAGGTGATTTGTTTGAATAAAAATATGTTAATTATAGATTGGGAAAAGATACAAGATTATTCAGAAGAAGAAATCACCTATTTTTTATACTCTGAGGGTAAATCTATACAAACATTAGCTCGAATAAGAAGACTAGATGAAGCTACTATAAAAAAACATGTGCTAGAAGGTAAGATTAAATATGGAATTTTAGCTAAAAGCTCTAATATAAAAGAGTTATTTACTATATTAAGTTCTTCTGGGAAACAAGATAAAATTGATACTATAAATTATTTAGATAAAATTACAAAAGATAAACTAGTTAAATTTATAAAAGAAAATTATGCGGATATGTATCCTAGAGAAAAGCAATCAGCGGTTTGGATTTTAGGAGAAATAGGTTATATAGAAGGTATTGATATTTTATTAAAAGCCTCAGTACACAAATTTATAAATATAAGAAGAATGGCGGTATCTGCTATGGGAAAAATAGGAGATAAAAAATGTGAGGAAGCATTGATAAGAGCATTAGAAGATGATAATCCACAGGTGGTTTTTTATGCCATAAAATCATTATATAAAATAAAAAGTAGTAAAGCCAAATTAAAGATAATTAGGTTAAAAGATAATGCAAATAAAGATTACATAAAAAATGCAGCAGAAGAATATTTAAGTGAAACGGATAGTGATACTTCTAAAGGTTAAATAAGAAAAGTTATAGGTCTTAAAAGGGAGTGAAAATATATTGACGTATTTTACCATAAGAAATTTCGGAAAAGATGAATTTGAGGAAAAAAAATCTGTATTCATAGGACGAGCCAAAAGAGTTTATACAGAGGATGAAGCTAAAGAATTTATAAATAAAGTTAAAGGAGAAGAAAAAGAAGCAAGACACAATATATATGCCTATGTAATAGGTAAAAATATGGGAATTCAAAGATATAGCGATGATGGGGAACCTCAAGGCACAGGAGGAGTTCCGGTTTTAGATGTTATTAAGAAAAAAGAACTTACGGACATAGTGGTTGTAGTTACAAGGTATTTTGGAGGAATACTGCTAGGAAAAGGTGGACTTGTAAGAGCATACTCAAAAGGAGCATCTATATCTATAGATAATGCAGGTATAGTGGCGAGAGTAAAGGGATCACCAATTTTAATTACTGCAGATTATGATGCTTTAGGGAAAATTCAATATGCTTTTGAACAGGAGTCATGGCATATTGAAAATATAGAATATACAGACAAGGTTACTATAACTATGCTATGTGAATCAAAATTAATAGATAGAGTGAGTAAAAAAGTAACTGAAATTACAAGTGGTAAAAGTAAGATAATTACAGGGGATGAAAAATATTATTTTAAAATGAAAAACAGATTATATAATGATGTATAAATTGTAGATTCTTATTAATTATTTGAATTTGTTACTTTTAATATGCTATAATAATTTAGTGTTTTAAACCTTAATAATAAAAATATTTTTTATATATTAATTAAAATGATTTTATTAACTCAATATAAATACTCGTAAATAAGTTAGGAGGAAAACGTATGTCAGGACATTCAAAATGGCATAATATACAAGCAAAAAAAGGTAAAGCAGATGCAAAAAGAGGAAAAATATTTACTAAAATAGGTAAAGAAATTATGGTAGCAGTTAAGGAAGGAGGACCAAATCCAGATATAAATGCAAGACTAAGAGATGTTATAGCAAAAGCTAAGTCTAATAATATGCCTAATGATACAATTTCAAGATCTATAAAGAAAGCTTCTGGAGAATTAGGTGGAGTTAACTATGAAGAAATAGTATATGAAGGATATGGTCCATGTGGTGTAGCTGTTGTAGTAGAATCTTTAACAGATAATAAAAATAGAACAGCTGGAAATGTACGTCACACTTTTGATAAACATGGTGGAAATCTAGGTGCTAACGGTTGTGTTGGTTGGATGTTCCAAAAAAAAGGACAAATCATAATTGAAAGAAAAGAAGAAATGGATGAAGAAGAGGTTATGATGCAGGCTTTAGAAGCAGGAGCAGAAGATTTTAATGCAGAAGAAGAAGCTTTTGAAATCATAACTACTATGGAAAGCTTTGGATTAGTTAGAGAAGCTCTAGAAAAAGAAGGCTTTGAATTTGCTTCAGCAGAACTTACTATGATACCAGATAATTATGTTGAAGTTAGCATGGAAGATGCAGCAAAAGTTCAAAAACTTATAGATACAATAGAAGATGATGATGATGTACAAAATGTATATCATAATGCTGAATTCCCAGATGAATTTGAAGGTTAGTATGGATACATAAATAAAAAATATATTAATATAGCTACTTTTTAAGACAAACATATTATTTGTTTATAAAAAGTAGCTTTTTTGTATAGCTTTGAATAAATTAGAAACTATATGTCCATAATAGACTATAGGAGGGATATTATGGATCTTAAAAAAAGAAATATAACTATAATTGCTGTTTCAATTGCAGTTTTATTTGTATCATTTTATTACATAAGATTAGTTAAAATAAAAGGAACAAAAGTGGATAGTAATAAAAGGCAAGTTAATTCTTATGAAAAACAACAAGATTCCTTAGCAGTAGGTGGAAATAAAGGTGCTATTTTATCAAAAGGTTGTAAGCTAATATTTAAAATAAAATATACAAAATCTAATGATGAATTAGTACAAAGTGAAGAGCAACTTAAAGAGGGGAGTAACTTATTAGGTAAAGGAAAAGAGGATGTAGAAAATTTCTATAAGGAAGAAGGATTTAAGATAGAAAAGTTTTCATCTAATGAAGTTATATTAGTAAAAAATGAAGATAAATATGCGCCTAATAAATATGTATTAGGTATTAAAGATGGAAAAATAGCCATATACAGAACAGATAAGAGTGGAAATATGCATATTGAAGATGAGCACAAAGATATAACAGATATTAAAGCTAATAGATTAAAAGAACAAGATATTGAAATGCTTACAAAAGGAGATAAGTATTTTCAGTGTAATACAAGAGAGGAAGCAGAGGCTCGTCTTGAAGATTATGAGTAGTGGAAAAATATATCCTTATAATATTTTATAAAAGTTTAAGATTGTATTTTAAATTATTTATAAAATATTAAAGGGGTATGTTTTTTTGTTTTCAGTAAAATGGTTTTAGTTGAATAAAGATTATTAAAATGGTAAAGTATAATATGTCTATTAATATTTATTATGGGGGTTTTTATAAGGTGTACGAGTATATAAAAGGTATATATATAGATATGTATAAAGATTATGTAGTAATTGAGAATAATAAAATAGGATACAAAATTTATACATCAGGTAGTACCATGGCCAAAATGCCATCGCCTAAGGAAGAAGTAATGCTATATACCCATCAAATAGTTAGAGAAGATTTTATGGGATTATATGGGTTTCTTACAAAAAATGAATTAAATATGTTTAATCTTCTTTTAACAATAAATGGAGTAGGGGCAAAAGCATCATTGTCTTTATTATCTATAAGTAGTGTTTCTAATTTAAAATATGCTATAAAAATGGGTGAAGAAAAGATTTTAACAAAGGCCCCAGGAATAGGCAAAAAAACAGCACAAAGAATAATATTAGAGCTTAAAGATAAAATAGAATTAGATAGTATAATTCAAGATGATACGGATGCATCAGATTTTAATAATGATAAAAAGGCTTTAGAAGCCTTAGAGGCTTTAGTAACTTTAGGATATTCTGAAAAAGAAGCTAAAAAGGCTGTAGAAGACTGTGAAGTATCAAATTCTTTAGAGAAGATAATAAAAGAAGCTTTAAAGAATCTAATGAAATAATTAGGGGGAGTTAGCATGGAGGAGAGAATAGTGACTCCTTTTGATGTAAATGATGATAAGGAGCAGTATAGTTTAAGACCTACCACACTAAATGAATATATAGGTCAAAAAAAGGTGAAAGAAAATTTAGATATATTTATAAAGGCGGCTAAAAGAAGAGGAGAAGCTTTGGATCATGTACTTTTTTATGGGCCACCTGGACTTGGAAAAACAACTTTAGCAAACATTATAGCTAGGGAAATGAGTGGAAATTTAAAAGTAACCTCAGGTCCTGCCATAGAAAAGGCTGGTGATCTTGCGGCTATACTTACAACTCTTACAGACTATGATGTTTTATTTATTGATGAAATTCATAGATTAAATAGATCAGTAGAAGAAATATTATATCCAGCTATGGAAGATTATGCTTTAGACATAGTTATTGGTAAAGGTGCAGCAGCTAAATCTATACGATTAGACTTGCCTAAGTTTACTCTTATAGGGGCTACTACTAGGGTAGGACTTTTAACTTCACCTCTAAGAGATAGATTTGGAATGTTATGTCCTATGGAATTTTATACAGATGATGAACTAAAAGAAATAGTTATAAGGTCAGCATCAATTTTAGATGTAACTATGGATGAAGATTCGGCTTATGAAATAGGAAAAAGATCACGAGGCACTCCTAGAATTGCTAATAGACTTTTGAAAAGAGTTAGAGATTATTGTGAAGTTAGAAGTGATGGAACCATAACTATACAAGAATGTAAAAAAGCATTAAATCTTTTAGAAGTGGATAAAGAGGGGCTGGATAAAATTGATAATAAAATATTAGAAGCTATAACGTATAATTTTAAAGGTGGCCCTGTAGGACTTGAAACTCTAGCTTATTTTATTGGAGAGGAACTAGACACTATACAGGATGTATATGAACCTTATTTAATTCAAAAGGGTTTTGTAATTAGAACTCCAAGAGGAAGAGTAGCTTCAGAAAAAGTGTATAAACATTTCAATATACAAAAAAAGAGCCATAATTTAGACCAATTATCTTTAATTAAAGATTAGAAAAATAAATAATAAATGTTTTTGTTTAAGGGGTGGAAAACTTGAAAGTAAAAGATTTTGATTTTTATTTACCAGAGGAATTAATAGCACAACATCCAATGGAAAAAAGAGATGAGGCAAGACTTTTAGTGCTAGACAAAAATACTGGAAATATAGAACATAAAATTTTTAAAGACATACTAGATTATTTAAATCCAGGGGATTGTTTAGTATTAAATGATACTAGAGTTATTCCTGCAAGACTTATAGGTTCAAAGGAAGAAACCGGAGGAAAAATGGAGTTTCTTCTTTTAAAAAGAAAAGAGAAAGATGTTTGGGAAACTTTAGTTAAGCCAGGAAAAAGAGCGAAGATAGGTTCAAAGTTTGTATTTGGAAATGGAGAACTTAAAGCAGAAGTTATAGGCATGGGTGAAGGCGGTAGTAGAATAGTAAAGTTTTATTATGAAGGAATATTTGAAGAAATATTAGATCAATTAGGACAAATGCCATTACCACCTTACATAAAAGCTAGATTAGAAGATAAAGAAATGTATCAAACGGTTTATTCAAAAGATCAAGGATCAGCTGCAGCACCAACAGCAGGTTTACATTTTACTGAAGAGTTACTTAAAGAGATTGAAAATAGAGGAATAAAGCTAGCATTTTTAACTTTACATGTAGGACTTGGAACCTTTAGACCGGTAAAAGCTGAAAATATAGAAGATCATGATATGCATTCAGAATTTTATAGAATAACCAAAGAAACTGCAGACATAATAAATTCTACTAAAAATAATGGTGGAAGGATTATAGCGGTAGGTACAACATCTTGTAGAACTTTAGAAACTGTAGGAGATGAAAGTGGAGAAGTAAGAGAAACTTCTGGATGGACAGATATATTTATATATCCAGGGTATAAATACAAAATAGTAGATGCCTTAATTACTAATTTCCATCTTCCACAATCTACGTTATTAATGTTAGTATCAGCATTGGCAGGAAGAGAAAATATAATGAAAGCCTATGAAAATGCTGTTAAGGAACAATATAGATTTTTCTCCTTTGGAGATGCTATGTTTATTAAATAAAAAGAGGTGTAAAAATGTATAAATTACTAAAGAAATCAGGAAAAGCTAGAAGAGGTGAATTTATAACTCCTCATGGAGTTGTACAAACACCTGTATTTATGAATGTAGGAACTTTAGCTGCTATAAAAGGCGCAGTATCCTCTATGGATTTAAAAGAAATAGGTTGTCAAGTAGAACTTTCTAATACATATCACCTTCATTTAAGACCTAGCGATAAAGTTGTTAAAAACATGGGCGGATTACATAAATTTATGAATTGGGATAGGCCTATTCTTACAGATTCAGGCGGATTTCAAGTGTTTTCTTTAGCAAAAATAAGAAAGATAAAAGAAGAAGGAGTATATTTCAATTCTCATATAGATGGAAGAAGAATATTTATGGGACCAGAGGAAAGTATGAGAATACAAAGTAATCTAGCGTCAACTATAGCTATGGCTTTTGATGAATGTATAGAGAATCCAGCTCCTAGAGATTACGTAGAAAGATCTGTAGCTAGAACTACTAGATGGCTTTATAGATGTAAGGAAGAAATGGGTAGGTTAAATTCACTTCCTGAAACTATAAACAAAAAGCAAATGTTATTTGGAATAAACCAAGGTGGAACTTATGAGGATATAAGAATAGAACATGCAAAAACTATAGCTAAATTAGATTTAGATGGATATGCTATAGGGGGACTTGCTGTAGGTGAAAGTCATGAAGATATGTATAGAATAATAGATGCAGTAGTACCACATCTTCCAGAGGATAAACCTATATACTTAATGGGAGTAGGAACTCCAAGCAATATATTAGAGGCTGTAGATAGAGGAGTAGATTTCTTTGATTGTGTACTTCCAGCTAGAAATGGTCGACATGCTCATGTGTTCACTAAGGAAGGTAAGATAAATTTATTAAATGCTAAGTTTGAATTAGATGATAGACCTATAGATGAGGGATGTCAGTGTCCAGCTTGTAGAAACTACTCAAGAGCTTATATAAGACATTTATTTAAAGCAAAGGAAATGTTAGCTATGAGGTTATGTGTACTTCATAATTTATACTTTTATAATAATCTTATGCAGGAAATTAGAGATGCTATAGATGGAGACTATTTTAAAGAATATAAAGAAAGAAAGTTAACTGAATGGGGCGGAAAAGCTTAATTTTAGCATAAAATATGAAAATTAGGATAAAAATACTAATGAGTAATGTATTTTGTAAACTATAAGTTAATATTGGAAAATACATTTTATATTTTTAAATAAAAATAGTAAAATATATTTTAGTATATAAAATAGGAGGGATATGAAATGCAACAAGGATTTATGGGACAGTTTATGTTTTTAATTGTAATGTTAGTTTTATTTTATTTAATGATTTTTTTACCAGAGAAAAAAAGAAAAAAGAATTTTAATGAAATGATAAATTCATTATCACTTAATGATGAGATTATTACAAGAGGTGGAATAGTAGGTAAGGTGGTTAATATTCAAGATAATCTTGTAATTGTGCAAACAGGACCTGAAAGAACAAGAATACAAGTAAGTAAGAGTTCTGTTTATAATGTAACTAAAAAAAGGGAAAACGAATCAGCAGATGTAAAAGAAAAAGAAGACAAATAATTGGTATAAAACACCCCTATTTTACATAAATAGTAATTAAGAGGGGGTGTTTTATTATTGAGTAAAAGTTATTCAAATTCCATTTTACAAGGAGTCTTAAGAGCGGTTATCTTTACGGTAATTATGCTTTTGATGTTTGCAGTAATATTAACATTTAAAAATATAAATGAAGGTATAAGTTCAATAATATATCTTTCTATAACTGTTTTAAGTATAATGTATGGTACAATATACTCTTGTAAAAAAATAAATAAAAAAGGTTGGTTGGTAGGAATTATTGTAGCTTTTTTATATATACTCATAATGTACATTATATCAATAATTTCAGGGAACACTCTAACATTTGGCAAGGACAAGTTCTTTAGAATAATGCTGGCAATGCTTGTAGGTATGCTGTCTGGCATGCTTGGAGTTAACCTTTAATATATTCTTTATTTTGTATGTAAATTATGTTATAATCAAACCGAAAGTAGAAACAGGATGGGAGGCATTTTAAATGAAACATATTAAAACTATAAATAAGTCAAATATTAAAGATAGTTTAAAGAAACCTGGTTGCAAAGAGTGTGCTAATTCTTGTCAATCAGCATGTAAAACTTCTTGCACAGTAGCTAATTTAGCTTGTGAAAATTAATATAAACTTAAGCAGTAACTTTAAGTTACTGCTTTATATTTATTAAATATAAATGTATAATATAAATGTTTTAAATTATATGTTAGATAATAAGGAGGAAAAACAATTGGCTAATATTCATAAATTTACTCAAATGGGTGAAAACTATGTTATTGATGTAAATTCAGGAGCAGTACATAAGGTAGATAATATAGTTTATGATCTATTAGATGAAGAAGGACTAAAAAGTAAAGAAGAACTTATAGGAAAATTTAAAGATAAATATTCTAAAGAAGATATAGAAGAAACATATAGTGAAATAGATGCTTTAATAAAGGAAGACATGCTATATTCTAAAGATAATTACCAAAATATAGCTTTTTCTCATGAAAAAGGAGAAAATTTTATAAAGGCATTATGTTTAAATATAGCTCATGATTGTAATTTAAGATGCAAATACTGCTTTGCAGATGAAGGAGAATATAAAGGCAAAAGAGAACTAATGTCTAAGGAAGTTGGTAAAAAAGCTATAGATTTTGTAATAGAAAAATCTGGTCCAAGAAAAAACATAGAAATAGATTTATTTGGAGGAGAACCTTTATTAGCATTTGATACTATAAAAGAAATAGTTGAGTATGCAAAAGAACAAGGAAAACTTCATAATAAAAATATACGTTTTACTATGACTACTAATGCTACTTTGCTAAATGATGAAATAATGGAATATTTAGATAAAAATATGGGAAATATAGTATTAAGTATAGATGGAAGAAAAGAAGTTAACGATAGTGTAAGAGTAAGAGCTGATGGAAGTGGTAGTTATGATGCTATAATACCTAATATAAAAAAGATGGTAGATATAAGAGATAAATCTAAACAATATTATGCAAGAGGTACTTTTACAAGAAATAATTTAGATTTTTATGAAGATGTAATGCATATGGCAAATGAGGGTTTTGATGAAATATCTATTGAGCCTGTAGTACTTCCAGCGGAACATCCATTATCTTTAAGAGAAGAAGATTTACCTAAAATTTTTGAACAATATGATAAATTAGTACATGAAATGATAAGAAGACATAAAGAAGGTAATTCATTTAAATTTTATCACTTCAACATTGACCTTCAAGGAGGACCTTGTGTTTACAAGAGAATATCAGGTTGTGGAGCAGGACACGAATATGTTGCTATAGCCCCATCAGGAGATATATATCCATGTCACCAATTTGTAGGTAATAATGATTTTGTTATGGGAAATTTATTCCAAGGATTTGATGTAAATAAAGATATAGCTTTAAAATTTAAAAAAGCTCATATATATAATAAGCCAGAATGTAAAAAATGCTGGGCTAGATTTTATTGTAGTGGAGGATGCCAAGCTAATAATTATAATTTTAATAATAATATGAATATGCCCTATGAATTAGGATGTACTATGCAAAAGAAAAGAATAGAATGTGCTATAGCATTAAAGTCTAATCTAATGGAGATAGAGGACTAAAAATTAACAATAAAATTTTTTATAATAAAGAAAGAAGATGTGTTTTTAATATACATATAAAGGGGGATAAATATGAGTTATAATACGCGCAAAAAAAACAAAAGTAAAAGCACACTAATATTTACAGCAGTAGTAATAATTATAGGCATATTAGCTTATTTAAGTGTTTATGGAGCAACTATAGGAGGATATAGAATTAAATCATTTTCCGAAACTATAAATAAGGGACTAGATTTACAAGGTGGAGTTTCTATGCTTGAAGAAATTCAAGGAAACAATGTAGATCAGAAAACTATAGACAGAACAATTGAACTTATATCTATGAGAGTTAATAAACTTGGGGTTAGTGAGACTACGGTTACAAGGGAAGGTAAAAAAAGAATAAGAATAGAAATACCTGGAAAGTATGATGCTAAATCAGTTATAGATAGTGTAGGAAAAACAGGGGAACTTAAATTTGTAGGACCAGATAAAAAGGTTATACTTACGGGAAAAGATGTTAAAGATGCTACGGCATATATAAGTCAAGATAATAGTTCACCTACTATAGGATTGGATTTAAATGACGCAGGAGCTAAGAAATTTTCAGATGCTACTAAAAAATATTTAGGCCAACCAATATCTATATATATGGACGAGGAACTATTGACAAGTCCTATGGTTCAGGCGCATATAACTAATGGAAAGGCAGTTATTACGGGAAGTAAATCTATAGAAGAAGCTAAAAGACAGGCCAATATAATAAAATCAGGAGCCCTTCCTGTAACAGTAAAACCTGTAGAAGTAAAAACCGTAGGGGCTACATTAGGGGCTAATGCACTTCCTTTAAGTATGAAGGCAGGGGTTATAGGAATTTCTTTTATATTTATATTTATGCTTCTATATTATAGGGTGCCAGGATTATTAGCAGATATAGCATTAGTATTATATATAATACTTGTACTGCTTACTTTTGTGTCAATTAAGGCTACTTTAACTTTATCTGGCATAGCTGGATTGCTTTTAACCATTGGTATGGCAGTTGATGCTAATGTACTTATATTTGAAAGAATAAGAGAAGAAATAAAAACAGGAAAGTCTATAAAATCATCTATAGATTCGGGATATCATAGAGCCCTTTCTTCTATCCTTGATTCCAACATTACTACTATAATAGCTGGTATAGTTTTATATAACTTAGGTTCTGGAGCAGTTAAAGGATTCGCTCTAACTCTTATGATAGGAATAATTTTAAGTATGTTTACTGCAGTAACTATTACAAGATTATTATTAAATTTAGCTTATAATATAGGAATCCTAGGAACACCAGCTGCTTTTAGAGTAAAGAAGGGGGAAGAATAATATGCTAAAGATAATAGAAAAAACAAAGATATGGTTTAGCATATCTTCAATAATAATTATTATTGGGCTAGTATGTTTATGTAAACAAGGATTAAATTATGGTATAGACTTTAAAGGTGGAACTGTAGTTCAAATAAATATAGGAAAAGAATTTAATAAAGAAGATGTAGATAAAATTGTAAAAAATCACACTAAAGATTATGTAACAAATAAGGTTAATAATACACAATTAGAAATAAAAAGTAACTCTTTAAATGATGCTCAAGTAGATGGATTGTTTAAAGAAATAAAAAATAAATATAAATTAAAAGATAAAGATTTAGTTTCAGAACAAAGAATAGGACCAGCGGTGGGACGTGAATTAAAGAAAAAGGCAAGTTTAGCAATGATTGTAGCGGCTGTAGCTATGCTTATATATGTAGGTATAAGATTCGAATTTAAGTTTGGTGTTTCGGCTATTTTAGCGTTAATCCATGATGTTCTTATAACTATATCTGTATATGCCATATTCCAATTACCAGTCAATGCTACTTTTATAGCTGCAATACTTACTATATTGGGATATTCTATAAATGATACTATAGTAATATTTGATAGAATAAGAGAAAATCAGAAGAAAATGAGAAAAACTGATGTGAAAGAAATAGCAAATATATCTATCACACAAACTATGACAAGATCAATAAATACAGTACTTACTACATTGTTTACTATAGTAGCAGTATATGTTTTTGTACCATCTATTAGGGATTTTGCATTCCCTTTAATAATAGGTATAGTATGTGGTGCTTATTCATCTATATTCATAGCTAGTCCATTTTGGATTATATTTAAAAGTAAATTAAGAAAAAAAACTGCATAAAATAATACTTTATAGATATATAGAGCATTATTGAGAAAATCCAGAGTTTATTTAAACTCTGGATTTTTTATTTGATGAATAATGTTGAATAACAACCTAAAGTATTTGTCAAAAATGATAATATAAATTATAATATATATGTTTTCTATAAAATTGGAGGATTATGTGCATGGATAAATTAGTAGATACTTTGAAAGGATATAAAAGTTATAATAAAAATAATCCGTTTCTATTAAAAGGAATGAATAGAGCCTTAGATAGGATAATTAAAGCTGTAAATTGTAGAGAAAAGATAGTTATATATGGATATTATGATTTTGATGGTATAGCTGCTATATCATTATTATTATTAGTTTTGAAATTTTTAAATGCAGATGTAGAATATTTTATACCGGATTATTTAGATAAAGATAGAAATATAAATTCTTATTATATAAAAAATCATATTAATTTTTTAGGAGCAGGATTGATAATAACAGTTGGATGTGGAGTAAATTCTGTTGAACAGGTAGAGCTTTGCAATAAGTTAGATATAGATACAATAATTACTGATTATCATAAATGTGATAGTGTTTTGCCAAATTGCATAGTAGTAAATCCTAACCAGATAGGTTGTTCATATCCTTTTAAAGATCTTTCAGCATCTGGAGTAGCTCATAAATTAGTAGAAGCCATGTCCTTATATTATAAAATGAAATGTGTAAATAAATTTATGGATTTAGTAATGCTCGGTACTATATCAAATCACAATACTATAAAAGAAGAAAATTTATACATATTAAAACAAGGCTTAAAAGCTTTAACTAATACTAATAATTATGGATTAAAGGCATTATTAAAGGCAAACAATATAAATAAAGATAACATAGATGTATATGATTTAAAATCTTTAACTTATAGTATATCTAAAGTTACTTTGCCTATTAATAAAATTGATAATGCTAGGATAGTAGTGGAGTTATTTACTACCACAAATGAGGATAGAGCCAATCAAATAGCAAAATACTTAAAAAATGAGATATATTTCAATAAACATAATAAGATATAAAATTTTAATATTTACTTGAATATGCTGTACAGTTTAATATATAATAGGTTGTGTACAAAATCAATGAAAAAATTTAAAATGTTCGTATAAAAGTATAGGGGGAATAAAAGTGGATTTAAAAAACTATATACGTGTAATAGAAGATTTCCCAAAACAGGGTATAAGTTTTAAAGATATAACTACATTGTTACAAGATAGTGAGATATTTAAATATACGATAGATAAGTTAGCAGAGGGTTTAAAAGGCAAGAAGATAGATAAGATAGTAGGACCAGAGGCTAGAGGATTTTTATTTGGAGTGCCACTGGCTTATAAAATTGGGGCAGGATTTGTGCCAATTAGAAAAAAAGGAAAACTACCATATGAAACTATTTCTGTTCAATATGATTTAGAGTATGGTAAGGACGAGCTTGAAATTCATAAAGATGCCATAAAACCTGGAGAAAAAGTAGTAATAATAGATGATTTACTTGCAACTGGCGGAACTATATGTTCTGTAGCAAAACTAGTAGAAGAATTAGGTGGAGAAGTTGTTGATATGAGTTTTGTAATAGAACTTACAGAGTTAAAAGGTAGAGATAAATTAAAAAAATATGATGTTACTTCTCTTGTAAAATATGATATTTAATATTTTAAAAGTTTGAAAGTTTAAAAAAAATATAATATAATAGAAATAAAAAATAATGGCTGGTTTAATAAACCAGCCTTTGATTTTGAGGAGTAATAAGGTATGCTAAAGGATTTAATGATTAAAATTGATAGTAGCCTAAATGAAAAGGAAAAAAAACTTATTGAAAAAGCTTATACTTTTGCATGTGATGCTCACAAGGAGCAAAAAAGGGTTTCTGGTGAACCTTATATAATTCATCCAGAGGAAGTAGCTATAATACTTTTTGATATGGGGATGGATTCAGATACAATAATAGCAGGGCTTTTACACGATGTTATAGAAGATACATCATATACTTATGAGGATTTAGAAAAAGAATTTAGTACAGAGGTTGCAGATTTAGTTAATGGCGTTACTAAGTTAAGTAAAATAGAATACAAAACAAAAGAGGAGCAACAAGCAGACAATGTGCGTAAAATGTTACTTGCTATGACAAAAGATATAAGAGTTATACTTATAAAATTAGCAGATAGATTACATAATATGAGAACTTTAAGATATATGTCTATAGAAAAACAGAAAGAAAAAGCCCAAGAGACTTTAGACATTTATGCTCCTTTAGCTCATAGATTAGGTATATCTAAAATTAAGTGGGAATTGGAAGATTTAGCTTTTAGGTATCTTAATCCTAATGAATATTATTTCTTAGTTAAGAAAATAGCAGAAAAAAGAAATGAAAGAGAAAAGTACATAGGAGAAATTATAAAAAATTTATATGATAATTTACAAAAGTCATCTATAGAGTCAGAAATTGATGGAAGACCTAAACATTTTTATAGTATATATAGGAAAATGGTAAATAAAAATAAAAGTTTAGATCAAATATTTGATTTAACTGCTATTAGAATACTAGTAGATACAGTGAAAGATTGTTATGCGGCTTTAGGTATAGCACATACTATATATAAGCCAATACCAGGTAGATTTAAAGATTATATAGCTATGCCTAAACCTAATATGTATCAATCATTACATTCGACTGTTATAGGTCCTCAGGGGAAACCGTTTGAAATCCAAATTAGAACTTATGAAATGCATAAAACTGCGGAATATGGAATAGCAGCCCATTGGAAATATAAAGAGGGAGTTCAGGATTCTAATAATTCTGATTTAAAGCTAACTTGGCTTAGAGAAATGTTAGAGTGGCAAAGAGAAGCGGCAGATCCAACAGAATTTATGCAAGGATTCAAAATAGATTTATTTTCTGATGAAGTGTTTGTATTCACGCCTAAAGGAAAGGTTATAAGTCTTCCCAATCAAGCAACGCCTATAGATTTTGCGTATAAAATACATACAGATATAGGGAATAGATGCGTAGGCGCAAAAGTAAATAATAAAATGGTTCCCTTAGATTATAAGCTAAAAACTGGTCAAATAGTAGATGTTTTAACTTCATCTATAGCGAAGGGCCCAAGTATTGACTGGTTGAATATAGTAAAAAGCAATCAAGCTAAGAGCAAGATAAGAGCATGGTTTAAGAAAGAAAAACGAGAAGAAAATATTAATAAAGGAAAAGATATATTAGAGAAAGAGTCAAAGAAACAAGGTTACAATTTTGGAGAACTAGCTAAGGGAGAAATATTAGAAAAGGTACTTACTAGATATAATATAAATAGTATAGATGACTTATTTGCATCTGTAGGTGTAGGGGCATTATTACCTTATACAGTAATAATGAAATTAAGGGAACAATACATAAAGAAACATAAACCAGAATTAAATTGGAATGAAGTTAGAGAGCAAATTAATAAAACAAATAAGCAACAAATAAAAAAATCCAAATCACCAGGAATAATAGTAAAAGGTGTGGACAATTTATTAATTAGATTTGCTAAGTGTTGCAATCCTGTACCAGGAGACCCCATAATAGGATATATAACTAAAGGTAGAGGAGTTTCTATACATACAAAAGATTGTAAAAATATAGAGCAATTAATAGAGGAAGACAAAACTAAGATAGTAGATGTAAGTTGGGGAAAACCAAAGGGAGAAGAGTATATATCAGAAATAGAAGTACAATGTGGAGATAGAGAGGGTGTACTTTCAGATATTATGCAAAGTATTAGTGAAAGTAAAACTAATCTTTATGCTATAAATGCAAAACCGTCTAAAAATAATATTATAATTATAAATATAAAATTAAAAATAAATAATGTAGATGATTTAAAGTCTTTTATAAAAAATTTAAGAAAGATTAAATCAGTAAAAGAAGTTTACAGAACTAAAAAGTAAAGAGGGGATTATTTTGAGAGCAGTAGTTCAAAGAGTGAAATCTTCAAAGGTTGAAGTAGATGGAAAAGTAATTGGAAGTATAAATAAAGGTTTAAATGTACTCTTAGGTATATCTAAAGATGATAGTTATGAAGATATCGAATATTTAAAAAGCAAAATTATGAATTTAAGAATATTCGAAGATGAAAATGGCAAATTAAATAAATCTTTATTAGATGTTAATGGAGATATTATAATTATATCTCAATTTACTTTATATGGAGATTGTAGAAAAGGAAGAAGACCAAGTTTTATAAAAGCATTAGCAGGCGATGAAGCTAATGGTCTCTATGAAAAATTTGTTGAAGAAATTAAAAAAGAGGTTAAGAATGTAGCTACAGGTGAATTTGGAGCAGATATGCTAGTATCTATAGAAAATGATGGTCCGATTACATTACTTATAGATAGTAAAAAAATATTTTAATGAGGTGTATATGATGGAAATTAGAACAATCCCTGTTGGAATATATGGGGCTAATTGTTATCTTATAATTTATAAGGATAAGTGCACTATAATAGACCCTGGCGCTGATGGGGATAATATTATAAATATAATAGAAAAATTAAAATTGCAACCACAATATATTATTTTAACTCACGGACATATGGATCATGTAGGCGCTGTAGAGAAAGTTAAGGATAAATATAACATACCTATATATATAAATGAAAGAGATCAAAACATGATAAATAATGTAGAAAATATATTTGGAAATTTCGGTAAATATAAAGTTGCAGACACATATATAAAGGAAGGAGAAATAATAAAACTTGGAGATTTAGACATAGAATGTATAGAGACTCCAGGCCATACTCCAGGAGGTATGTGTTTTAAGATTAATGATGTTGTATTTACAGGAGATACATTATTTAGAGATTCTATAGGTAGAACAGATTTTGTAGGCGGTGATCATGCAAGTATTATAGAAAGTATAAAAAATAAACTTATGAAATTAGATGATAATACAAAGGTTCTGCCAGGTCATGGACCAGTTTCCTCTATAGGATATGAAAGAAGAGAAAATCCATTTTTTTAATAGCATAAGAATATTTATGACAAGAGAATAAATAAAAGGTTTAGTAAATTAGGAGTAGATAAAATGAATTTGAGAGTAAACCTTAATGACATGAAATATAGATATGGTATTTATCAAATTTTAAATACTTATTATAATCTATGGAATATAACTTTTGAAGAAGAGAATTATGATATCAAGATAAATATAGAAGATAATTTTATTCTAATAGAAGATGAAGAAGGTAAACATATATATGATTTAAAAAAAGATATAGAAGATATAACCTATAATCAATGGGTTAAGAAAACAGTATTTTTATATCTTAAAAATAAAACTCATAAAACGTTACCTTGGGGAACATTGGTTGGAATAAGACCAAGTAAAATTGCTTTAGATTTAATTAATAAAAATTATAATGATAAGGACATAAAAAGGTATTTTTATAATCATTATGTAGCTAAAGAGGATAAGGCTAAGTTATGTGTGGATATAGCAAACATTGAAAATAAAATTGTAAATAAAGAAAAGGATAAAATAAGTGTTTATATAGATATGCCTTTTTGTCCTACGAGATGTTTATATTGTTCATTTACATCCAATCCTATAAGTAAGTGTAAGAAATTAGTTGAGCCCTATTTAGAGGCTCTTTATTATGAAATGAATAAGTTATCACAGTATATAAAGAATAAAAATTTAAAAATACAGTGTGTATACTTTGGGGGAGGAACTCCTACCTCTATAAATAATGAACAATTTCATAGAACAATGAAAAAGATATATGAAAATTTCATAGATAATAATAATGTGGAAGAATTTACTGTGGAATGTGGAAGACCAGACAGTATTACGGAATCAAAACTTAGATCTATGAAAAAATATAATGTTACAAGAATAAGTATAAATCCTCAAAGTATGAATGAAGATACTTTAAAAAGAATAGGCAGAACTCATTCGCCGAAAGATATACAAAATATTTTTAATATGGCTAGAAACTTAGGATTTGACAATATAAATATGGACTTAATAGTAGGGCTTCCAGGAGAAGGGTTAGATCATATAAAAAGAACATGTAAAGAAATTAAGAGAATAAATCCAGATAATATAACAGTACATGGTATGTCTATAAAGAGAGGATCAAGACTTTTTGAAAGAATACTAAATAACGAAGAATTTAAAGTTCCTTCACAAGAAGAATTAAATTCAATGTATGCAGAGACAATTAAATTATCTAAAGATTTAAATATGAAACCATATTATATGTATAGACAAAAAAACATGTTAGGCAATATGGAAAACATAGGTTATACAAAAGAAGGGAAAATAGGCTTATATAATATACAGATGATAGAGGAAAGACAAACCATAATAGCATTAGGTGCAGATGCGGTTTCAAAAATTATATTTTTAGAAGAAAACAGGATAGAAAGATGTCCTAACGTTAAAGATGTTATAGAATACACAAAGAGAGTAGAAGAAATGATAGAAAGAAAAGTTACATTATTAAATACTTTATATTAAAAATTAGGAGGTAAGTTATGTTATTACAAGCGCCAAAGGGAACAAGGGATATGCTTCCACAAAATGCATACAAATGGCAATATCTAGAGAATAAGTTTAGAAAGATAGCTGCGGAGTATTGTTGCAGAGAAATTAGGACTCCCATATTTGAATATACAGAACTATTTCAAAGAGGAGTAGGTGAAACTACGGATGTAGTACAAAAGGAAATGTATACTTTTGAGGATAAAGGTGGAAGAAGTATAACGTTAAAACCAGAAGGAACTTCTCCAGCTGTTAGAGCCTTTGTAGAGGGTAGACTATTTAATGAAAGTCAACCTACAAAGATGTATTATTTTACACCAGTTTTCAGATATGAAAATGTACAAAATGGTAGGTTAAGACAACATCATCAATTTGGAGTAGAAGTTTTTGGTGCACAAGATGCTTCTGTAGATGCAGAAATAATAAGTATACCTGTAAGAATATATAAAGAATTAGGTTTAGAAGGTGTGAAGCTTACTATAAATAGCATAGGATGTGCTAAGTGCAGAAAAAAATACAATGAGGCTTTAAAAGAATATTTAAATAAACAATATGATGAATTGTGTGATATTTGTAAAACTAGATTTGATAAAAATCCACTTAGAATATTAGATTGTAAAAATAATCACTGTAAAGAAATAGTTAAAGAAGCGCCTGTTATATTAGATTATATTTGTGATGAGTGTAAGGATCACTTTGAGAGCTTAAAAGGATACTTAGATGCTATGGATATATCATATGAAGTAGATCCTTTAATAGTTAGGGGATTGGATTATTACAGTAAAACAGTTTTTGAATTTATAATGGATGGTATGACTATCTGTGGCGGAGGAAGATATGATTATCTTATAGGAGAAATAGGTGGAACTGCTATGCCAGCAGTAGGCTTTGGTATGGGTATAGAAAGACTGTTAATTACACTAGAAGAAAAGGGAATAGAAATAAAGGAACCAGTCTATGTAGATTTATATTTAGGCTATATTGGTGAAAAGGCTAAAATGGAATCTATGAAGATTGTTAAAACTTTAAGAGAAAATAATATAAAATGTGATTTGGATCATATGGGTAAGAAAGTAAAGGGACAGATGAAATATGCAAATAAAATAAATGCAGCTTATACCTTAATCTTAGGTGAAGATGAGCTTGAAAATGGAAAGGCTAGTCTTAAGAGAATGTCAGATGGTGAACAAATAGAAATAGACATCTGTAATTTAAATAGTATAATAGAAGTGTTGAAATAAATTAACTTATAATTCTATATTTGGAGGAATTAAAATGGGAGAAGCATTAAATGGACTAAAAAGAACAATAATGTGCGGTGAACCTAGAGAAAATAATGCAGGGGAAAAAGCCACTGTTATGGGATGGGTTCAAAGAAAAAGAAACTTAGGAGGACTAATATTTGTAGATTTAAGAGATAGAACTGGTATAATGCAAGTTGTATTTGGAGAAGAAATAAATAAAGAAGCTTTTGAAAAAGCTGATACAGTAAAACCGGAATATTGCTTAGCAATTACAGGTGAAATAGTTAAAAGACAATCTCCAAACAATGAGATGCCAACTGGTCTTGTAGAACTTAAAGGAGAAAGTATTAAAATATTATCAGAGTCAGAAACACCTCCTATATACATAAAAGAAAATTTAGATGCATCAGAAAATATAAGATTAAAATATAGATACCTTGATTTAAGAAGACCTGATATGCAAAAAATATTTAAGATAAGACACAAGACAGCAAAGATTATAAGAGATTTCTTAGATGAAAATGGATTTTTAGAAATGGAGACTCCAGTACTTACAAAGAGTACACCAGAAGGAGCCCGAGATTATCTTGTACCAAGTAGAAATTATAAAGGAAAGTTTTATGCGCTACCTCAATCACCACAAATATTTAAACAACTTTTAATGGTATCAGGATACGATAAATATTTCCAAATAACAAAATGTTTTAGAGATGAAGATTTAAGAGCTAATAGACAACCAGAATTTACACAAGTAGATATGGAACTTTCTTTTGTAGAAGAAAATGATGTAATAGGATTAAATGAAGAATTGATAGCTAAAGTATTTAAAGAAGTAGCAGGTGTAGATGTGAAGCTACCAATAGAGCGTATGCCTTATAAAATAGCCATGGAAAAATACGGTTCAGATAAACCGGATTTAAGATTTGGAATGGAAATAGTTAATTTAAGTGAAGAAGTAAAAAATTCTGAGTTTAAAGTATTTAAGGGAGCTTTAGATAATAAAGGTTCTGTAAGAGCAATAAAGGCACCAAACTGTGCTAACATGGGAAGAAAACAAATAGACAAATTAGGTGAATTTGTTAAGACTTATAAAGCAAAGGGTTTGGCATGGATAGCTTATAAAGAAGATGAAATAAAATCACCTATAGCTAAATTTTTAACTGAAGATGAAATGAAAGCTATATTAAATAAAATGGACGCTAAAGTTGGAGATTTAATTTTAATTGTAGCAGATAAAAATAGTATAGTCTTTGATAGTTTAGGAGCATTAAGACTTCATTTAGGAAAAGAATTAGATCTTATAGATAAAAATGAATTTAGATTTGTATGGGTAACAGAATTCCCATTATTATCTTACAATGAAGAAGAAGAAAGATATCAGGCAGAACACCATCCATTTACAGCACCTATGGATGAGGATATAAAGTATCTAGAACAAGATCCAGGCAGAGTTAGAGCTAAGGCTTATGATATAGTATTAAATGGTGAAGAATTAGGTGGAGGAAGTATTAGAATACATGATACTAGTCTTCAAGAGAAAATGTTTAATGTTCTAGGTTTTACTAAAGAAAGTGCTTGGGAAAGATTTGGATTCTTATTAGAAGCCTTCAAATTTGGACCACCACCACATGGGGGATTAGCTTATGGATTTGATAGAATGATAATGTTCTTAGCAGGAACAGATAATATAAAAGATGTTATAACATTCCCTAAAAATCAAAATGCATTCTGTCCTTTAACAGAGGCACCAAATCTAGTAGATGATGTTCAATTACAAGAATTAGGAGTAGTTGCATTAAAAGAAGATAAAGAAGATAAATAGAAGAAATGTTAACAAAAATACATTTCTTAAACATATAGGTCTTAAAAAATATTTATATTTTGTAGTATAATATAAATGGACAATAAATAAAAAATTTAAACTCCTACTATGTACGTTAAAGAGGTTTTATTGAGTCAACATGTTTTTGAAGGGAATCTAACTCTTTTTGTGGATTTGACACTCATAATTATTTGAGGACATGAAACAAAAAGGCGATACCCACCTGTGAGAGAAGCGGGTTCAAAAATAATCTCTTATAGCGGCAAAGTGGGAGTTTGTTGTGTTTATAAACGTATATAAGTTAGCTGTTTATAATTCCTTATAATTATTATATTAAGGAATTAAGCAAATAATATTTTAGGATTAGGAGCAAATAAAATGAAACTTACTAAGTTAGATTTTATATTATATATAAAAAATGGTAATTTGAACTTAATATTATATGCTTTAGCATTGTTAGTAATATTTATTCCAATAAGTGTAGTTCTTATTACTAATAGCCCTTTTAGTGCTAATGTTAGTAAAATATTTATAACTATATCAGCTATATTCATTATGGTTGGTAAGCTTATTACAATATTTAAGAAACAAGAAAGAGAATCTAGATCTATAGATATTGGTATTATTGCAGGAATGCTAATTGTACTTTTATTTTATATTTTTATATAGTAAAGATATGATTTATATTATAAAGGTCTATATAAGATAAAAGGGTTGATTTAAAATAATTTTAAAACTATTTTGAGGATTAGCTTCTTTTTATTTTTACTTTAAAATCAGATATGGGTAATATTTATTTCTAAATATTATAGTATTAAGAATGTAAAAAAACACTTTAGATAAAATCTAAAGTGTTTTTTATGGTGCCGGAGGCGGGAGTCGAACCCGCATGGTATTACTACCGACGGATTTTGAGTCCGTTGCGTCTGCCAATTCCACCACTTCGGCAAAATAAGTAATTAAAAACCAACAAAATTATGATAGCATAATTTTTCTATTAAGTCAATAATTTAAAAGATTTTAGATTACAAAAGCTCTTTAGAATTATAATAAATACTATCTAAAGTATCTATTATAAAATTCTAAAGAGCTTAACTAACAGGTTACTTTATATCAAATATTAATTACATCACTATAATTTAACTATTTTTGACTAAGACCTTTTTCATAAGCTTCTACCATCTTCTTAGTCATAGTTCCACCTACATAACCGTTTTGTCTTGCTGTTAAATTTCCTTTATCAACAGTTTCATAATTAGTTAATCCTAATTCATTTGCAGACTCCATTTTTAATTGTTCTAATCTCTTTTTTGCTTCTGGTACGACTAATTTGTTTGAATTTGAATTTGAATTTGCCATTTTTTATTCCTCCCTTTAACTTTTGTTCAAACTTCTTTAATTAAGTTTGTAATATAAGTTTGTGTAAAACCTCCATTAATAAACTAGTAAATTGAATGCATTTAATATAATATATTCCATATGAACCATAATTAAGTTTTAATAATATTAAAAAGCGCTACTCTACAGGATCTCCTTTAAAATTTTCATATTTAGGTTCAAGTTTAGAATCTCTGCTGTCTGCATTATATTCTGGTCTTTTTCCATCAAGTTTTTTAGAACGTTTATGCTTTTCTGTTTTATAACTTTTAGTAACCATTTTATTTTTCATCTCCTAAGTTTTTTAATAATATATTAAAAATTTAATGATAATAATTAATATCATCAATTATTTGTTTCCCATGTTTTAAGATACTTATACAAAAAAATATTTTTGTATAACAAAATTAAATATTATAAAAATTTTACTTGTTTATAAAAAATATGATATAATGAGTAAAAAATAAATGGAAATAATCTAGGAGTTGATTCTATGAAAGAAGTAGGGTATATAAAATCTATTAATAATGGATATGCGTCTATGATGTTTAAAAGAAAATCTGGTTGTGGGGATAACTGTGCGAGTTGTAAAGCTCATTGTAGTGCAGCATCTATAACTACAGATGTAGAGGATACTTTAGGAGTTGCTGTAGGTGATATGGTAGAAGTTGATATACAAACTAAATCCTTTTTCGCTATGACATTTTGGACATACATATTTCCATTAATAATGATGACTATAGGATTGGTAATTTCTTTGATTATATTTAAGAAATTAGGAATTAAGCAATATGAACTATTAAGTACATTAGTTGGACTAGTATTTCTAGCCGTGGCTTATTCTATATTAGGTAAAATCGATAAGAAATTAGGTAAAAGTCAAGAATATAATATAAAAATGTTAAGAAAAATTTATAAATAACTTAAAAGTCTTGTATGTTTGCAAGACTTTTATTTTATTAAATTGTAAGTATAATTAATAGTAGAATTTAGTGTATAATAATATTTATTTAAGTTATTAAGGAAGTGAATAATTATGCTTAGATTTTTAGACGCAGGAGAATCTCATGGAAGAGCTTTAATAGCTATAATAGATGGAATTCCATCCAATGCAGATATAGATATAAACTTTATAAACAATGAGCTTAAAAGAAGACAAGGGGGATATGGCAGAGGAAAAAGAATGAACATAGAAAAGGATAAGGTTAAGATATATTCCGGATTAAGAGGAAATAAAACTACAGGAAATCCAATAACTATGATTATATATAATAAAGATTTTGAAAACTGGAAAAATGCAATGGAACAACAACCTAAAGAAAATGAAAGAATAACTATACCAAGACCAGGGCATGGAGATTTTGTAGGTTATTTTAAATATAATACTAATGATATAAGAGATGTAATAGAGAGAACCTCTGCTAGAGAGACGGCTATAAGAACAGCTGTAGGAGCCCTATGTAAATCTATATTATTTAAACTTAATATAGATATAAGAAGTAAAATTCAAAGCTTAGGAAAAATATGTGATGATAAGGTGGATATATATAATGATAATATATATGATAAAATAGAGAGTAGTCCCTTAAGGTGTTTTAATGAAAATATAGAAGAGAAAATGAAGAATAAAATAGATAAGTGTAGGAAAGAAGGAGAAACTTTAGGAGGAAGTATATATATATCTATAAAAGGTGTTCCTTTAGGAATTGGCAGCTACACTCAATGGGATAGGAAATTAGATGCTATATTAAGTTATTCTATTATGTCTCTTCAGGGAATAAAGGCAGTAGAATTTGGAGAAGGTTTAAATGTAGAAAAAATGGGTAGTGAGTTTCATGATAATATATATTATCATGAAGGAACTTTTATGAGGAATACTAATAATGCAGGTGGAATAGAGGCAGGAATTTCTAATGGTGAGAATATAATAATAAAAGCTTATATGAAGCCAATACCTTCTGTAAAGAAAACTATGCATACTGTGGATTTAAAAAGCAGGATAAATGTGGAAAGTAGATATGAAAGATCAGATATTACAGGAGTAGTACCAGCTTCTATAGTTTTAGAAAATATATGTGCTTTTGAAATACTAAAGCAACTAATAGATAAATTTCCTTCTGATACATTTCAAGAATTAAAAAATAGTTTAAAAGAATATAGAAATAAAATATAAATTGTTTTATTATACCGATTTGGAGGTAGTTTAATGGATAAGGAAAGATTATTAATATTGGACTCTAATAGTCTGCTTAATAGGGCATTTTATGCATTGCCAGATTTTATGACAGCAGAGGGCATACATACTAATGCAGTATATGGTTTTATGACTATGTTATTAAAAATGAAAGAGGAAATTAAGCCAAATTACATAGTAGCAACTTTTGATAGAAAAGCACCTACTTTTAGACATAATGCTTATAAAGATTATAAGGCTGGGAGAAAAAAGATGCCAGATGAATTGGCAGAGCAGTTTCCAATAGTTAAAGAATTGTTAACTTATTTAGCTATAAATATATTTGAGATAGATGGATTTGAGGCAGATGATTTAATAGGAACTTTATCTGTATTTGCAGAAAGTAAAGGCATAGAAGTATATGTAGTTACAGGAGATAAGGATGCACTTCAATTGGCTACAGATAATGTTCATGTAGTTATAACTAAAAAAGGTATTACGGAAAAAGAGATATATGATAAAAATAGAATGATAGAAGAGTTTGGTGTAACTCCTAAAGAATTTATAGATGTAAAAGGTCTTATGGGAGATAGCTCTGATAATATTCCAGGAGTGCCAGGTATAGGTGAAAAGACAGCTTTTAAACTTATAAAAGAGTATAAAAGTATAGAAAATGTACTTGAAAATATAGAAAGTTTAAGAGGTAAAAAGTTAAAAGAAAATTTAATAGAGTATAGAGAACAGGCTATATTTAGTAAAAAATTAGCTACTATTATGTGTAATGTACCTATAGATATAAATTTAGAAGATATAAAATCCAAAGAAGAATATGATGTAGATAAAATTCGAGAAATGTTTGTAAAACTACAATTTAAATCCTTAATGGATAAAATTCCATATGGAAATAAAAATATAAAAGAAGAAGAAAATATAGAATTTAAGAATATAAATTCTATAGAAGACTTTTATTTATTACAAAATAAGATACAAGAAAATTATAACGAAAATGATTTGTTTATCTATTTTGAACTTATAAATGAAGAAGTGTTTTCTAAATCTAATATTAAGAATATTTATTTAAATTTTAATAAAGATATTTTTAAATTAGAGTATTTAAATTTATTAGAGGAAGATGAGAAAACTACCATAAACATTTCCAAAGAAATATTTGAAAATAAGAATATAAGAAAAATTGTTTATGATGCTAAAGGTGCTTATACAGTACTTAGAAAAATGAAAATAGATTTAAAAAAGGTAGATTTTCATATTAATTTAGCAGCTTATTTAATAGACCCTCTAAGAAAAGAATATAATATTTATAGTTTATGCGGGGAATATTTAGGTAAAAGTATAGATATAGAAGATGACTTAATAAAAATAAAAGAAATAGCATTATTACCTGATTTATATAAGATATTACAAAATAAAATAAAAGAGTTTAATATGGAAGAATTATTATATAATATAGAGCAACCATTAACTAAAGTGTTGTCTTCTATGGAAGCTGTAGGTTTTAAGGTGGATAAAAACATTCTTTTAGATTTAGAAATAAAATTTAAAAATGAAATAGAAAATACCCAAAAGGAAATATTTAATATGTCTGAAGAAGAATTTAATATTAATTCTCCTAAACAACTTGGAAAAATACTATTTGAAAAGTTGGATTTACCAGTAATAAAAAAAACAAAGACAGGATATTCAACTAATGCAGAAGTTTTAGATAAATTAAGAGATAAACATGAGATTATAGATAAAATAACATACTATAGACAGTTAACTAAAATTTATTCAACTTATATAGAAGGACTCAAAAATGCTATAGATGTAGATGATAAGATACATTCTAATTTTAATCAAACTGTAACAGCTACTGGAAGGCTTTCAAGTACGGAGCCTAATCTTCAGAATATACCAATTAAATATGAATTAGGAAGAGAAATAAGAAAAGTATTCATACCTAATAATGAACAGTCAGTTATATTGTCCGCAGATTATTCACAGATAGAGTTAAGGGTTTTAGCTCATATAGCTGACGATGAAAACTTAATAAGTGCATTTAAAGAACATGATGATATTCATACTAAAACTGCTTCTGAAGTATTTAAAGTTCCACTAGATAAAGTGACTCCACTTATGAGAAGTAATGCTAAAGCAGTTAACTTTGGAATAGTATATGGTATAGGTGATTTTAGTTTAGCTAAAGATTTAAACATATCAAGAAAAGAAGCTAAACAATATATAGAAGCTTATTTTGAAAGGTATCCTAATGTTAAAAATTATATTGAAAATATAATACAAAAGGCAGAAAATATAGGATGCGTAGAAACTATTTTTAATAGAAGAAGATATATAAGTGAACTAAAATCTAAAAATAAAATAGTAAAATCAGCAGGAGAAAGGCTTGCCATGAACACACCTATACAAGGTAGTGCAGCGGATATAATAAAATTAGCTATGATAAATGTGGATGAGAGACTTAAAAAAGAAAAACTTAAAACAACTATAATACTTCAAGTCCATGATGAATTAATATTAAATGTATATAAAGATGAATTACAGCAGGTAGAAAAGTTAGTAAAAGAGGAAATGGAAGAAGTGTTGGATTTAAAGGTACCACTTGAGGTAGATATACATGTGGGAAACAATTGGTATCAGGTTAAATAAGGAGAAGATTATGATGGAAAAGGGCATTTTAAAAATAGGACTCACAGGTGGTATAGGTAGTGGTAAAAGTACTGTATCTGCTATGATAAAAAATAAGGGGATTCCTGTTGTAGATGCAGATTTGGTAGCTAGGGAGGTATTATATATTTATCCAGAAATTTTACAGCAAGTTAGAGAAATTTTTGGAGAAAAATTTATAAATGAACAAGGTGAACTTAAAAGAAGGGAGTTTGGTAATTTTATTTTCAAATATAAAGATAAAAGAATTGCTTATGAAAAGATAATAATGCCTTTTATAATAAAAGAAAGTTTTAATAAGGTACATTGTATTGAGCGGCAGGGAAAGAAAATATGTGTTTTAGATGCCCCTACTTTAATTGAGCAGGGTCTATATAAAGATATGGACTTTAATATATTGGTGTGGGTAGATAAGAACACCCAAATAAGTAGAGTTATGCAAAGGGATAATTTAAATAAACAACAGGTAGTAAATAGAATGGTCTCACAAATACCAATGGAACAGAAAAGTAAATTAGTAGATTTTATTATAGATAATTCTAAGGATTTAAATAATACTAAGTTACAAATAGATGAAATTTTAGAACTTATAAAATCTAAATTGGAAAAGAGGGGGGGAGTGCTCTAATATTAGGGCAAAATTAAAGTGAAATTTTTTAGAAGACTTATAATATTAGTACTTACCTTAATCGTAATATTTAATATAACTACTATAGCTAAAAGTATTTTCCCAGTTAAACATAAAAATTATATAGTTAAATATTCAAAGGAATATAATTTAGATCCTTATTTAGTAATGGCTATAATAAAAACAGAAAGTAATTTTAAAGAAGATGCAAAATCTAATAAAAATGCACAGGGGCTTATGCAACTAACTCCAGATACGGCTGAGTGGATAGGAAATAAAATGAATATGGACTATTTTACTTTGGATGAATTAAAAAATCCAGAAATTAATATAAAGATGGGATGCTGGTACTTAAATAATTTAAGGCAAGAGTTTAATGGTAATATGGACTTAGTATTGGCAGCATATAATGGTGGAAGAGGAAATGTTAAAAAATGGCTTAAACAAAAAGAGCACTCAAAAGACGGAGAAAATTTACACTATATACCTTTTAAAGAAACAGATAAGTATGTAAAAAAAGTAAAGGTAAGATACAATATATATAAATTTTTGTATAAGAGATAGTGTATAATTTATTGACAACTATAAAAAAATATTATAACATATCTATAAATCATTATAAAAAGCAGGCGTGCTGGAATAGGCAGACAGGCATGTTTGAGGGGCATGTGTTTATATAGACGTGTGGGTTCAAGTCCCATCGCCTGCACCATAAATTGCTATTGAAAAAGTAACTATAATTTGATATATTATAACTCTGGTTTAAAAGTTTTACGTTTAAATAAAAAACTATTGAAAAATTTATTATAAACATTTATAATAAAGAAGAAGAGATACAAAAGTTAATAATTTCTGGAATATACGCTAGGCTCTATATTTTGAACCTACATCATAATTACGGGAGTTCAATATTTAGATATGAATTTGACCTATAAGAACCAAAACATTGGCAAGGACAAGAAGTATCTGTGAGGACACCCACCTATCAGAAGATAGGGTGTCAAAATTGGGGCTACGGTATTTTGGATTATAATAATGAATGCAAAAAGAGGTTTTAAGAGCCTCTTTTTTTGTCGAACTTATTTAAAATTAGTCTATAATAATAAATATGTAAAATTTTTATATAAAAAATTTATTATATGTTATAATTGAATTGTAGAAACTAAAAGGTATTAGGAGGAAAATTTATGGCTAATAAATATTTAATTATAGATGCAAGTATACTCCCAGATGTTTTTGAAAAGGTTGTGAAGGTTAAAGAATTATTAGCTACTGGTAAGGTTAAAGATATATCAGAGGGAGTTAAAAAGTCGGGAATTAGTAGAAGTACATATTATAAATATAAGGATTTTGTGTTTTCTGTAGCGGAGGGTGTAAAAAGTCAAAAGGCTACTATAGGATTATTATTAGGACATGAAAGAGGAACATTATCAAATATATTAGATAGAATAGCAGAAAGTAAGGGGAATATTCTTACTATAAATCAAGATATACCCATAAACAATGCAGCTAATGTAACCATAACTTTTGATATATCTGAAATGAATATAGGACTAAAAGATTTCTTAGAAGAAATAGAAAGTATAAAAAATGTTGTAAGAGTTAATTTAATTGCTATGGAATAGTAAATAATTATTTAAAATTGCTACACTAGCTTAGATATAATGATGTATATATCTAAATTAGTGTAGCAATTTTAATTATAATATAAAAAATGAAAGGAATTTTAAGAGTTTTGTAGAATAAATTATTAAAAGTAAGGGGTGAATTAATTGTTAGATGTAAAGATTAAAAGTGATAATATAGAAATATTAAATGTAGAAGGAAAAGATATTTCTATGTTATTTCACTATATGAAATCAAATAAATTCAATGGAAATTTAAATTGTCATCCCGTAAGTAATGAAGATGAATTAAGAGAAACATTTATTGAATGCTATTTAAGCGAATGTGAATTTTTCATTAAGGTAATGTATAAAGATAAATTAAAGGGTATATTAAAAGGAAGAGCAGAATTTAAAAATCCCAATGAAATATGGCTATTATACTTTTTGAGATTTGAAAATGAAAATATAAATTTTAATTGGGAGGAAATAATAACAAAATTAGAAAAATACTTTTTTATGCAATATGGAATAGATAAATTTTATGTTATTATAAACAGGTTTAATTTGGATATGATTAAAATGTTTAAAAATAATGGATTTGTGCCTATAAGAATATATAAAAAAGTAAAAAATGGAAACTTAGATAATGATAATATTGTGTTTTTCAAATAATATAAAAGCAAGTAAAGATTACTTGCTTTTATATACATGAATTTTTATTTGTTGGCTAAGTTTTTTAAGATATTATATATAAATATATAATTTGTACTAGCTTCTTGTTTTGTTATTTCTTTTGGAAGTTTGTTTATATTAGATTTTAATTTATTTAAGGTTTCTATATTATCACTTTTATTATCTACTTTTTTTAGTGAATTGCACCATTTTTTTAGATTATCAGTTTTTATGGATTTAATATCTTTATCAGATAATTTATTTAATATTTGTAGATAACCATTTATTATTTCACATATTTCAAAATCACAAGAATCTTTTTTTGTTAATGTAAAAGTAATTTTAGAATTCTCTACTTTGCTATCAGATAAAGTTTTTATTATTTTATTTGCTTCATTCTCAGTATAAATTCCTAATACTACTCTTTGTTTGTCTTTATCTGCTACAGAGAAAGGATTGCCATAATTTTTTATAGTATTTATAGATTTTTCTGCATTGTTTTTGTCTTTAAACATTCCAGTTTGAATTGCTATAAATTTGCAATTATTATTGTTCTTGGAATTATTATAAATAGCATTTTGTTTTTTAGAAGATTTTATAGGGGTTTTTGTACTACTGCCAAAAAAGTTAAATAAGATGGTGCCCAGTATAAAAGCTAAAAACAAAATCAATAATACTATTAAAAAAAATACGAAATTAAATCTGTTTTTTTTCTTGAAGTCATATCGAGTGTATCTCATTTTTTCTTCACCTCATTTTGTTTTGTTATTAAATATTTCTCTTTATAAGTGTATATTCACAAAACTTTAAAAATATTACAGGTAAAAAATTATAGAGATACTTGTTTAACTTTTTATTAAATGATAAACTATATTAGATATAATTTTAAGGTGGGGTTATTATGAAAAGTCCAGAAAAAAATAAAAATTTATTTGGGGTTTTTATACTTTTAGGTTCTATATTGGGAACTATTTCGGGTGAAATAATAGGGAATAGCTTTGCTTCCTTAGCTTTTTTAAAAAATTCCTATAAAATAGGAACTTCCGCTCCACTAGTATTAAATCTGAAAATTTTAAATTTAACCTTGGGAATAAATTTTGATATAAATATTATGACTATAATAGGAGTAATATTGTCAATAATACTATATAGGAAGTAAAATTAAGGAAGTGTAGCAATTGAAACAGATTATATTAGCTTCTGCATCAAAGAGAAGACAGGAACTTTTAAAATTAATAAGTAATAATTTTCATACAATAGTGAGTAATTTTGATGAAAGTAGTATAATATTTAGTGGTGATGTAACTTCTTATGTTACTGAGTTGGCAGAGGGAAAAGCTTTGAATGTATTGGAAAATTTACAAGATAAAAAAGATAAAGTTATTATAGGATGTGATACCTTAGTGTATTATAATGATACTATATTAGGTAAACCTAGAGATGAAGAAGAAGCTTATTATATGCTCAAAAGACTGAGTGGGTCTGTACATGAAGTTTATTCTGGACTTGCAATTATAGATTCTGATTCTAAGACTATAAAAAAGGATTATGTTTGTACAAAAGTTAAGTTTGATACTTTGAAAGATGAGGAAATATATAAATATGTAAAAACTGGTGATCCTATGGATAAAGCTGGTGCCTATGGAATTCAAGGCAAAGCATCGATTTTTGTTGAAAATATATCTGGTTGTTATTATAATGTTGTAGGGTTACCTTTAAATAAACTATATAAAATGTTACAGGAGGTGGGGGTAAATCTTTAAAAGGAGAATGTAATATATGAATAGTATATTCAAAATAAAGGATTTACCTAAAGGTGAAAGACCACAGGAAAGGCTTATAAAATATGGGGCAGAAGTTTTGTCTAATGCAGAACTTTTAGCTATTATACTAAGGACAGGAACAAAAAACCAAAACATAATAGTTTTAACAAATAATTTGTTAAAACTAAGTGGAGGTTTAAATGGACTTTTAAGTCAGACACTACAAGATTTAATGGATATTAAGGGTATAGGAATCACTAAAGCATCTCAAATACTTGCTTTATCAGAGCTATCTAAAAGGTTTAAAGCTTATAAATCTGGTAATGAATATAAAATAACTAAACCTAAAGATGCAGTAAACTTAGTTATGGAGGATATGAGATATTTAAAACAAGAAAAATTGAGAGTCATAATGTTAAATACTAAAAATGTGGTTATATTTATAAAAGATGTGTTTTTAGGAACTCTGAATTATTCTATAGTACATCCTAGGGAAATATTTTGTGAAGCTATAAAGAAAAATAGTGCTTCCATAATAATATGTCATAATCATCCTTCAGGACATGTTACACCTAGTAGAGAAGATATAAACATAACCCTTAGATTAAAAGAATGTAGTAAATTAATAGGAATAGACTTATTAGATCATATAATTATTGGTGATAATCAATATATTAGTTTAAAAGAAAAGGGTACTATATAAGCTAATAGAGAGGAGAAAATTTTATGAGATTTTTTGGTATTACGCGTGATATGGGAGTAGATTTAGGAACTGCAAATACTTTAGTATATTTGAAAGGCAAGGGAGTTGTTCTAAGTGAACCTTCTGTTGTAGCTATAAATAAGGATGTAAATAAGGTGCTTGCTGTGGGAGAAGAAGCTAAACAAATGATAGGTAGAACTCCAGGAAACATTGTAGCTATAAGACCATTAAAAGATGGAGTAATAGCAGATTTTGATGTAACACAAATTATGCTTAAAAAGTTTATAGAAAAGGTAAGTCCAAAGGGAGGATTCACTAATCCGAGAATAGTAGTGTGTTTTCCATCAGGAGTTACTGAGGTTGAAAAGAGAGCTATTGATGAAGCTACAAAACAAGCAGGTGCTAGAGAAGTAGTACTTATGGAGGAGCCAATGGCAGCAGCTATTGGAGCAGGACTTCCAGTAAATGAGCCAACAGGAAGTATGATTGTAGATATAGGTGGAGGAACTACAGAGGTTGCTATTATATCACTAGGAGGTATAGTTACAAGCAAATCTTTAAGAGTTGCAGGAGATGAATTAGATCAGTCTATTATAAATTACATAAAGAAAGAATATAGCCTTATGATAGGAGAAAGAACTGCTGAAAATATTAAAGTAGAACTAGGTTCTGCTTATGATACAAATGAAGATAAAACAATGGATATAAGAGGAAGAGATTTAATATCAGGACTTCCAAAAGTTATAACTATATCTGAAAAGGAAGTTAGAGAAGCTTTAAGAGAACCAGTATTATCTATAATAGATTCAATAAAAACTACATTAGAAAAAACACCACCAGAGCTTGCTTCAGATATAATGGACAAAGGGATTATGCTTGCAGGAGGGGGAGCACTACTTAGAGGTTTAGATCAACTTATAAATGAAGAAACTCATATGCCAGTCCACATTGCAGAATCTCCTCTTGACTGTGTAGCTGTTGGTGCAGGTAAAGCACTAGAAACAATAGATAAAATATTAGAAGCTAAAAAATAATAAGAGAGATGAAGAAGTTTTTTAAAAATAAACTGGCAGTAACTATTATTGTGCTGTCAGTTACCTTTTTAATATTAATTACGCAGAGTGTGGGGAGAAGCAAGGTTTCTTTTGTGGAAAGTGGCATAGGTTCTGTTATAAATCCTGTTCAGGGTACATTATATAAAGTAAATAAAAAGATTAGAAATTTTGTAGGTTTTATATTGAATGTTCCAGATGTAAAAAAAGAAAATGAAGATTTAAAAAAGAGAAATAGTGAGCTTGAAAGTCAATTAATAGAGTATAAGGCTTTAAAAAGTGAAAATGAAAGATTAAGAAATATGGTTAACTTTAAGAACCAAAGATCTGAATATGACTATGTAGGTTGTGATATAATTGGAAAAAGTGGTGGAAACTACTTAGATGAGTTTACTATAAATAAGGGATCTAAATCAGGAATAGCTAAAGGTATGATTGCTATAACTGATGAAGGATTAGTAGGACAAGTTACTTCAGTAGGATCTACTTGGTCTACAGTTCAGTCCCTTTCTAATGAAAATTTAGCTGTTAGTGCTATAATTGATAGAACTAGGGAAAATAGCGGTGTAGTAAAAGGTTACAAAGATAGTACTAGTAAGTTATTGGCAAAACTATATTTTCTTCCTTTAGAATCAACAGTTAAAAAAGGTGATGTTATATTAACTTCAGGACTTGGAGGTTTCTATCCTAAAGGCATAAGAATTGGTAAAGTAACAGGTGTAGAAGAAGATAAAGGTAAGGTAATGAAAAATGCTATAATAGAACCTTATGTAGATTTAAGAAAAATAGAAGAAGTATTTATAGTAATACCTAAAAATAAAATAGAAGTTAAATATTAAGGTGATGGATATGAAAAGAAGTTTTATATTAGGGATTATTCTAATTTTACTAACCATATTAGACAATAGTTTTATGCCTTTTATAGCCATAAGAGGAATTTATCCAAGCTTATTATTTATATTTATTATAAGTTATTCTATTATAAATGGTAAGCTAGAAGGAACTTTAATAGGAGTATTTTCAGGGATACTTCAAGATATATATTTTAATAATATATTTGGTATTAATGCTTTATTAAATATGATTTTGTGTTTAATAGCAGCAGAGATAGGTGTTAATATAATAAAGAAAAAAAGAGTTATACCAGTGATAACTTGTTTCATATTAAGTGTGGTAAAAGGACTTCTAATGGTTCTTATAAACTATATTTTAAAGGTTAATATAAATTATAATACAATAATTTATTCCAGCATTTATAGTGCAGTAATAGCTATAATTATGTATAGGATTATATATAATTTTTGTAATACAAAATATATGGAGAAAGATTGGAAGTTCTAAAGGAATGGTGATTTAATTAATGAATTTAGGAAAAAATAATAAATTTACTAGGTTCACTGCTCTTGTAGTAATAATGATATTTATTTTTACTGCAATTGTATCAAGGCTTGTATATTTACAACTAATTAATTCTCAAGAATACAAAGAAAAAGCTAATAATAGATCTATAAGAGAAATACCAGATCCTGCACCTAGGGGTAATATATTGGATAAGAATGGGATAGTACTTGCTACTAATAAGCAAAATTATATGCTTGTATATAATGAAACGCCAGAAAGTAAAAAGATGTTTTTTAATACAATGGTTAAGGTATTTAGTATTTTAGATCAATATAAAGAGAAACAAACAGATGATTTTGAATTAAAAATAAATCCTTATAGATTTGAATTTAGGGCAGATAATGCAGAAGCTAAAAGGCAGCTAGAATTAAGGTTTAAAAAAGATAGGGGATTTGAGGAGGTAGTTGCTAAAAAGTTATTTAAGGATAAAAAACTTGAAGAACTAACTAAAGAAGATAAAATTAAAATAGATGATGCAATACTTAAAATAACTCCTGAAGATACATTTGAAAAGCTGATTAAGGATTATGAAATAGATTCAACTAAATATTCTCTTGAAGATCAGAGAAGATTTATGATGATTAGAGACACTGTTAAAATGCAGAGCTTTTCAGGATATAAACCTGTGACAGTAGCTAATAATATAAAAAAAGAGACAGCTTTTATATTTCTGCAAAAACTAAATGATTTACCAGGTATAGATGTTACTACTCAACCCATAAGAGAATATCCTTATAAGGAAGTAGGTTCTGCAGTGTTAGGTTATATGTCTAAAATAAGCGGAAACGATGAGAAGTATAAAGAAAAGGGATATGATCCAAGTTCAGATTATATAGGAATAAATGGAATTGAAGGAGTATTCGAAAGTAGACTTAAAGGCTCTAAAGGTGCTAGAATAGTAAAACTTAATAAAAACGGTAGAATTATTGAAGAACTGGGTAGTAGGGAACCTTATCCAGGTCAAAATATACAATTAACTATAGATAAAGATGTACAAGAAGCAGCGGAAAAATCATTAGATTCTGTAATGGAAGATTTACGCAATAATCCAGCAAGAGGAGACGTTAATACATCTAATGCCACAAGAGGAGCCGCAGTAGCTGTAGATGTAAATACTGGAGCTATATTAGCATTAGCTAGTAGGCCAGGGTTTGACCCAAATTTATTTGCAGCCCCAGGTAGGCTGACACCTGATTTATACAAAAAGTTTTTTAACCCAGATTTATCGGAATTTGGGAAACAATACATAACTAATAAAGGATTAACGCATTATTATCCAGGAGAAAGTTTAGATCAGGTCTTAGATAGATTATTTCCATTAGATAAGAGCATAAAAAATAATAAGACTATAAGACAAGATTTATATGATATATATCCTAAACCTTTTTATAATTATGCTACATTATCAGTAGTGCCACCAGGCTCTACGTTTAAAGCTATGACAGCTATAGCAGGACTTGAAAGTGGAGTTATAACTCCAGGATATACTATATCAGATAATGGAGTGTTTGATGATGGTAGAAAATTTGTTAAAAAGTTTGCTGTAGGTGGATATGGAGCGGTAGATTTAAGTAAAGCATTAGAAGTATCGAGTAATCCATATTTTATGACTGTAGGAAAATTATTAAGAGAAGCACAAGGTGATGATGTACTTGCAAAATATGCTTGGAAATTTGGACTGGGAGTACCACCAAATTCTAATGAAAAACCTTCTACAGGAATAGAGATACCTGAAAGATTTGGCCAAGTATTTAATACATATTCTTTAAAGAATGTGTATGCTACTCAATATTTATGGGAAACAATGTCTAGCTTAAAGGAAGGAAAAGATGCTAGAGGAAATAAATTTCCTGCTATAGATTTGTATGATAGAGAAGGTGACTCTCAAAAAGTAATTTCAATAAAGAAACAAATAAAAAATGCAATTCAAGAATCTATAAAAGAGGGAACTAAAAAGTTTGACAAGAATAATTATGCAAAATTACTAGGAGATTTAATAAAAGAGGATCCAAAATATAAAGATAAAAATATATCTCAAAGTGATATGAGCAGAATAGTAGATGCTATTTATTATATAACAATATCCGATGCGAACTTCCAAATAGGAGTAGGTGCTAATATGTATAATGCTGCTATTGGTCAGGGTATAAGTAACTTTACTCCTCTTCAATTAGCTAATTTTATGGCTACTTTAGCTAATGGAGGTACTAGATATAAACTTCATTTAGTGGATAAAATAACAGATCCAGATGGAAAATTAGTAGAAAAAGTTCAACCGGAAGTAGTGGAAAAAACTAATATAAGTCAATCTACAGTACAAGCGGTTAAAGATGGAATGGCTAGAGTTAATGAAGGTGTACAAGGTACAGCAGCTTCTGTATTTAGAGGTTTTCCAATAAAGACAGCAGGTAAAACGGGATCAGCGACTTTCAGTAATAGTCAAGATGCTTATGGTAGAACTTCTTATGGTGTTTATATAGGATTTGCACCTTGTGATAAACCACAGATCGCAGTAGCTATTATTATATTTGATGGTGGTCACGGTAATTTTATAGCACCTGTAGCAAAATCTATGTATGAGGCTTATTTTAAGGAACAGCTTAATAAGGGCAAGGAAGAAAAAGTTAAAAGCTCTACTGAAGAAACTAAAGAAAATACAAACAATTCAGATGCAAACGGAAATGATGCACAGGAAAAAGATAAAAAACCTAATGTAACGCAATAAAATAATATGTAGACTTTTAGTCTACATATTATTTTTATATGCATTGAGAAAGAGTAAAAATATTTTTATATTTTAGGAGGATTTAAAGACATTGTGTTGAAATATACATAAGATAGTGCTTTTAAATGGCTTTTTTGGAGGTTTAACATGCTAAGTAAAAATATAATAATTAAAGGTAACAAAGAGGGTCTAAATGCTATAATAAATATGAATAAATTTAGAGATTTTGATGAAATGTTGGAAGCACTAATAGAAAGATTAGCTACAGGAAGAAAATTTTATAAGGGAGCTACTCTTAAGATAACTACGCAGTTAAAATATATAAATGAAAGAAACTTAAGAAGATTAAAAGATGTCTTATTTGATGAATTTTTAATAAAAGATTGTATATTTGAAGATAAAGAAGAAAAAGGTAGCAAGGTTTTTAATGGAATATATGAGGGAAGAACTAAATTTTTAAGGCGAACTATAAGAAGTGGGCAAGTTATCAATTATAATGGCAATATTGTGATTATAGGAGACGTTAATTCGGGTGCAGAAGTGTATGCTGGAGGAAATGTAATAGTTTTAGGTACCCTTAGAGGATATGTACATGCAGGGTTTACAGGAAATACCAAAGCTATGGTGGCAGCTTTTTATATGCAACCTTCTATACTGCGAATAGCTAATATTATGACGAGATCCCCAGAGGATAGTATTAAACCTCAATATCCAGAAGTAGCTAAAGTAAAAGGCGATATCATAATTGTGGAACCTTATGTACCTAATAAATTCATATAAAAAATGGGAGGCGAAAGAATGGGAGAAACAATTGTTGTTACATCTGGTAAAGGTGGAGTAGGAAAAACTACGACTTCAGCAAATATAGGAACAGCCCTTGCATCAATGGGAAATAAAGTAGTTATAGTAGATGGAGATACAGGACTTAGAAATCTTGATGTACTTATGGGACTTGAAAATAGAATAGTTTTTACTCTTATTGACGCTATAGAGGAAAGATGTAGATTGAAACAAGCTTTAATTAAGGATAAAAGATTAAGTAACTTATATTTATTGCCAACAGCTCAAACTAGGGATAAAGAAGATGTAAAAGTAGAGGATATGTTAAATGTAGTTGGTGAATTAAAAAAAGAATTTGATTATGTCATTATAGATTGCCCAGCAGGAATAGAAAGAGGCTTCGAAAGTTCTATAGTTGGTGCGGATAGAGCGTTGGTAGTAGTAAATCCGGAGGTTACTTCAGTAAGAGATGCAGATAGAGTAGTTGGAAAATTAGATGCAAAGGGTATTGAAAATCATGAATTAATAGTTAATAGATTAAATTACGAAATGACACAAAAAGGAGATATGTTAGATATTCAAGACATAATAGATAGTTTGGCTATAAAACTTATAGGGGTAGTTCCAGATGATAGAAATATTACAGTATCAACTAATAAAGGGGAACCTATAGTTTTAGATAATAAAGCTTTAGCAGGACAAGCTTTTAGAAATATAGCAAAGAGAATTACAGGTGAACAGGTTCCTATTATGGATTTTAGTAATTCTGGACAAGGATTTTTAAAATCTTTTAAGAGATTATTTGGTTTAAAATAGGAGGGGTATAATGGATTTATTAAAAATTTTTTCTTCAAGACCTTCCTCAAAGGATCTTGCTAAGGAAAGATTAAAGCTTATTTTAATACAAGATAGGAATTCAATATCTCCAGAAGTGTTAGGTTCTATAAAAGAAGATGTACTTAAAGTTATATCTAAATATATGGAAATAGATGATCAAGATGTGGATATAAAGATGACTAGTACGGAAGAAGTTCAGGGATATTCGCCTGCACTGATTGCAAGTATCCCTATAAAGAGAATGAAAAATATAAAATAAAATTCAAATATTTTTAAAGCTATGTATAAATTTTTACATAGCTTTTTTTATTTTATGTGGTATAATCATATTTGTATTACAAGGGGGAGGATATAATGTTTGATAAGTTTATTATAAATAAAAAATTGTTAAAAGAGCTTGATTTTAGCATTATAATTATATGTAGTATTATAATGATATTTGGAGCTTTTAATATATATAGTGCTACTCACATGAAAAGTGGAACTCATTATTTTCAATATCAAATAATGTGGTTGATTATAGGACTTGCCTTAATTTATTTTATACTTATATTTGATTATGTTAATATAGAAAATTATGCCAATATATTCTATTGGATAAGTGTATTTTTACTTATATTAAATGATACTATTTTTAAAAAGACTGTTAATGGAGCAAGCTCATGGATGAAAATAGGTCCAGTTACTATACAACCTTCAGAGTTTGCAAAACTAGCTTTAATTATAATGCTTGCAAAGAAATTAGACGATATGGAAGGCGATATAAATAATTTACATAACTTTTTTACTTTAGCATTTTATGCTGTAATTCCAATGTGTTTAATAGTGATACAGCCTGATATGGGAATGACTATGGTATGTTTTTTCGCAGTATTAGGAATGTTCTTTATTGCAGGGTTGGATTTGAAGGTTATAATAGGAGGACTTGCAAGTTTGGTAGGTTTAGTAGCCATAATATGGAATTCACCTTTAATGCAAACTTATTGGAAAAATAGACTCACATCTTTTATTAATCCAGAAGCAGACGAATTAAATACAGGACTCCAACTGGTTCAATCTAAAATAGGTATAGGTTCTGGAGGACTATTGGGAAAAGGATTTTTAAAGGGTACTCAAATATCTGGTGGTTTTATACCAGAAGCTCATACAGACTTTGTATTTTCAGTAGTAGGAGAAGAATGGGGATTTATAGGAGCCTGTATATTGATAGTTTTATACGCCATACTGGTTTATAAATTTATAAAAATTGCTCAAAAATCCAAAGATATATTTGGAAATATGGTTACAATAGGTATTATGTCATCCTTTTTATTTTCAATATTACAAAATGTAGGTATGACTATAGGAATATTGCCTATAACAGGTATAACTCTTCCTTTTATGAGTTATGGAGGAAGTTCTACACTGACGAATTTTATGGCTATAGCACTAATTTTAAATATAAATATGCGTAGAAAGAAAATTAATTTCTAAAAATGATTTTATTTAATATAAAAATTTTTAAAACATTTAATAATGTATATATAGGGTTGCCTTATGTAGTATATAGAAGTTTTATGCTATGTAAAGGCAACCTTTATAATTTTATAAAGTAATAAAACCATAAAATTATAAATATAAATAAAAATATAAATGTTATAGGAGGAGCTTTATTGTATAACTCACAGTATGAAGAATATTATAATTCATTAAAAAGAAGAAATTTCTCAAGATACCAACCAAGGAGAGGTAGTTCTTATAATAATACCTTTAGGGATTCCAGATATAACAAAAATAATTTTACAAGAAGAATTATAAGAGATCTTTTAGGTACTTTTTTATTGTTTTTGATTGTTATAGGGATAAAGTCTATAAAAACTCCACATACACAAATGGTTTATAACTACTCTAAAAAAGTAGTAAACCAGAATTATAATTATAAACCTTTATTAGAAAAGACTAAGAACAAAGATTTTAAATCTTTAGAAAAAGAGGCCTTAGATTACATAGAGAAAATAAAAAATAAAATTACAGAAGAAAAAAGCATAGATAGCTTTATAAAAGATGAATTCCAAATACCTATTGAAGGAACTGTGAGTTCTTGCTATGGATATAGGAAAGATCCTATAAGTGGTAAAAAAAAACTGCATAATGGTGTAGATATAGGAGTAGATGAAAATACAGATGTAATTGCTAGTTTCAATGGAACTGTAAAGGACTGTGGATATGACAAAGAATTAGGAAAATATATATTAATAGATCATGGAAGAGGCATAGAAACTAAATATGCTCATTTAAATGGTATTAAAGTAAAAAAGCAAGGGAAAGTTAAAAAAGGTAAGATAATAGGTGAAAGTGGCAATACAGGAAAATCTACAGGACCTCATCTACATTTTGAGATAATATATATGGGAGAAAATAAAAATCCACAAAATTATTTTAAGGACTTTAAAAAATAATATTTGTATTAAGAATAAAAGTTTTTTTATTGAATAATTTAATTGTTGTAAGCATTTTTTAGAGGTAAAGTGTGGTAAAGATAAATAAGTATTTTATTCCATATATATTTTTTTTGCTTTATATAGGATATAAGGGAAATTTATTATTAAGTTTTTGTGTAGTATTTATGCATGAACTTACTCATTATATGGTAGCCAGAAAATTGGGTTTTAAGGGTTTTGATATAGAAATATTTCCTTTAGGGTTTTCTCTTAATTTAGAGGGCTTGGAAGAGGCCACTACTAAGGAAGATTTAATAATATCTATATCAGGACCATTATTGAATATTTTACTCTCCATGATATTCTATTTTTTATATTTTAAATTTCATAATTATTATTTATATAGTTTATATTTAAGTAATTTAATAATAGGTATTTTTAATTTTATACCAGCCTTCCCTTTGGATGGCGGGAGAATTCTAAGAGATATATTATGTTTTAAAACTTTTTATAGAGAAGCTAATAGAATAACTATGAATATAAGTATAATTATAGGAATACTTCTTATGTTTTTGTACATTTTTCTTTTTATGAAAGAAATAAATAATTTTAGTTTAGGTATAGCCTCCTTATTTATAATAATTTCATCATTAAAAGAAAAAGAAAGGATAGCTTATATAATTATGACCCATATAGTTAAGAAAAAGTATAAATTTATTAAAAAAGGGTATATAGAAAATAAAGATGTTTCTATATATTATAAGGTAAATTTGTTACAGGTATTATCTTTAATAGATAAAAGTAAGTATACTGTATTTACTGTATTAGATGATGATATGAAAGTTATAGATATATTATATGAAGAGGAAATAGTAGAAGGATTAAAGTCTTATGGTAATTTAACCTTAGAAGAATTTATAGATGTAGAGAATGAAGAATTTAACAATAAAGATGTATAAGCATGAATGAAATAACTAATTGTTTTCATTCATGCTTATATGTTAAAATTAAATAATGTGAGAAACCATGAGGAGGAATTTGGATGAATAGAATATCCGATGATATATTATATAGGGTAGAGAAACCAGCTAGATATATAGGTGGAGAACTGAACTCTTACAACAAAGATAAAAGCAAGGTAGACATAAGATTTGCTTTTTGTTTTCCAGATGTATATGAAGTAGGAATGTCTCATCTTGGAATGAAAATATTATATTACATATTAAATAATAGAGAAGACATCTTTTGCGAAAGAGTATTTGCCCCTTGGCCAGATATGGAAAAACTTATGAGGGAAGAAAACATACCATTATATGCATTAGAGAGTAAAGATCCTATAAAAGATTTTGATTTTATTGGATTTACTCTTCAATATGAAATGAGTTATACTAATATATTAAATATGTTAGATTTAGCAGGTGTTACTATAAGAGCATCAGAAAGAGGCCAAGACGAACCTATAGTAATGTGTGGTGGACCTTGTGCATATAATCCTGAACCACTTTATGATATAGCAGATTTATTTGTTTTAGGAGAAGGCGAGCAGTTAAATCTTCAAGTGCTTGATTTGTATAAGAAATATAAAGGGGACAAAAAGAAATTTTTAAGAGAGGCTTCTCATTTAAGAGGTGTATATGTACCATCATTATATGAGGTTACTTATAAGGAAGATAACACAATAAAGGAATTCAAACCTTTATATGATGATGTACCTAAAACAGTTAAAAAGGTAATAGTTAATAATTTAGATAATGTATCTTATCCAGACAATCTAGTAGTTCCATATACAGATATAGTTCATGATAGAATAGTTTTAGAAACTTTTAGGGGATGTACTAGAGGATGTAGGTTTTGTCAAGCAGGAATGATTTATAGGCCTGTTAGAGAAAAGAAAACAGAAACATTATTAAAAATTTCAGATGAATTGGTTAAAAATACTGGATATGATGAAATAACTCTATCATCTCTTAGTATATGCGATTATTCAGATATTCAAAATTTAGTATTTTCCATGGTAGAGAAAAATAAAGAAGGTAAAGTAGGTGTAACATTACCATCTCTTAGAATTGATTCTTTCTCAGTAGATTTAATAAAAGAAATACAAAAAGTTAGAAAAACAGGACTTACCTTTGCACCAGAAGCAGGGAGTCAAAGAATGAGAGATGTTATAAATAAAGGCGTAACTGAAGAAAATCTGATGAATTCAGTAAAAAGTGCCTTTGAAGCAGGGTGGTCTACTATAAAGTTATACTTTATGTTAGGACTTCCGTATGAAACAATAGATGATGTTATAGGAATTGCAGATTTAGGTCAAAAAGTAGTAGATAAATATTATGAAGTTCCGAAGGAAATAAGAAAAAAGGGTCTTAAGGTAACTGTAAGTACATCTATATTTGTACCTAAACCATTTACTCCATTCCAATGGGCGCCACAAGATAGAATGGAAGATGTAAGAAAAAAGATTATAACTTTAAGAGAATCTATAAAAAGCAAGCAAATTACTTATAACTGGCATGAATCTTTAGTGAGTTATATGGAAGCTATTTTTGCAAGAGGAGATAGAAGAATTTGTGATGTTTTAATTAAAGCTTTTGAAAAGGGTGCAAGATTTGATGGATGGAATCAATATTTTGATTTTAATATTTGGCAAGAAGCTTTAAAAGAATGCAATGTAGATGGAGAGTTCTATGCTTATAGACAAAGAGAATATGATGAAATTCTTCCATGGGATTTTGTAGATGTAGGAGTATCTAAAGAGTTTTTAATGAAAGAAAATGAAAGAGCCAAGAGAGAAGAGGTTACACCAGATTGCAGAAGAGGATGTAAGAATTGTGGTGTAAATGTCAATTTAGAAGGGAAGTGTTTTGAAGGTGCGTTATTTAATTAAATTTTCAAAAGAAGGTAATATAAAGTTTATATCTCATTTAGACCTTCAAAGAACTCTACAAAGAAATTTTAAAAGAAGTGGTTTAAAAGTAGAATACTCAAAGGGATTTAATCCACATATAATTATGTCAATGGCTCAACCATTAGCGGTAGGAATGTATTCTAGAGGGGAATATTTAGATGTAAGTTTTATAGAAGAAACAGATGAAAAAGAAATAATAAATAAACTAAATGAAACATCACCTTCTGGTATTAAATATTTTAAGGCTGTTAAGCTTAGAGAAGCATCGAAATCAAAACAATTTAAATCTATGGCTGCAGTTGCTGCAGCAGAGTATGTAATAAAGATAAAATATGATGATATAAGTAATTTAGACTGTGAAATAAAAAAAATGTTTTCTAAAGATACATTAAAAACTATGAAAAAGACAAAAAAGACTTGTAAAGAAGTAGATATAAAACCTATGATTAAGAGTTTTAACTATTCAATAGAAAAGCCTTATATTGTAATAAGAACTCTAATAAATTGTGGTAGTGTATCAAATTTATCAGCAGAACTTTTAGCAACTTTTATAAAAGAAAACACAACTAGTGTAAGAGAAAATAGTTTTGTAGATATTGAAAGACAAGAAACTTATGGCGAATATAATGGAGGGCTAGTACCGTTGTATAAATATGCTGAGAATTTTTAGAATTTATTTTTAAAGGAGTGTGCCTTTACATGAAGGAAATATTTATAGAAAGGCAACAGAAAGTTATAAGAATAGTTATAAGAAGTAAAGATAAATTAGAAGAAATATATATGGAACAAGAAATGGAAGGACCAAAGCCAGGGGAAATATATGTAGGTGTAGTAAAGAATATAATTCCTTCTATAAAGAGTGCTTTTATAGATATAGGATTTAATAAAAATGCTTATATGTATTTAGATAAAAAATTTAATAATAAACATATAAAAAAGGGAGATTATGTATTAGTTCAAGTAGTTAAGGAAGAATTAAATAAAAAAGGTGCAAAAGTAACTAATGCTATAAGTATTCCTGGAAGATATGCAGTTATAGAAACTTTAAATAAGGATATAAGTTTTTCAAAGAAAATAAAAGATATAGAATTTAAAGAATACATATTAAAGAATATAGTTAAACCTAAAGATATAGGAATTATGCTAAGAACTAATTCTATAAATGTAGATATGGATATAATAAACTCTGAAATAACAGAGATAGTTAATATATATAAAGATATAATAAAAAAAAGCAAGTGCAAAATGAAAGCTGGAATTTTATTAGATAATGGAGGTATTATAGGTAAAATACTCAGGGACAGATTGGATGATAAAACGGATAAAATATATACTAACTCTGGGAAGGATTATAATTATATAAAGGAGTTTTTAAACAAGTATTCTAAAATAAAAACTCAATTGACTTTGTATGATGGAGAAAGAACTTTATTAGATTATTATGGTATAGAAAAGCATATACTTTCATTAAGGAAAAATAGAGTTTATTTAAAATGTGGAGGATATATAGTAATAGATAAAACAGAAGCTATGTATGTTATTGATGTTAATTCTGGTAAAAATATAAAATCTGGTTCTATGAATAAAACAGCTTTTATAACTAATATGGAAGCAGCGGAAAAGATAAGTGAACAAGTATTACTTAGAAATTTGTCAGGAATAATAGTAATAGATTTTATAGATATGGAACATGAGGAGAATAAAATAAAAGTTTTAAACAAATTACAAGATGGATTTAAAAATGATAAAAATAAAACAGTAATTTATCCATTTACAGAGCTTAGTTTAGTTCAAATAGCAAGAAGAAGACAGGGAAGGACTATATATGAATATATAGAGGAGCCGTGTAATTTTTGCAGAGGAAATGGTAGTATGTTGAAATTTTCTTATATTAAACTTTTAATAAAAAATGAAATAATAACATTAGAAAATAAGAGACAGAAAGATAATATATATATAGAAATAGATGATAGATATAAAAAATACATAGAGGAAAATAAAAAACAATTTATACAGGATATAAATTGTAACGATAAAAAGCTATATTTAAAATATGTAGAAAATAAAGATTATTATAAAGTACAACTCTTAGTATTTAATAGTCAAATAGAAGAACTAAGTGATTTTATGTTAAGTTAAAAAGTTCTTTACAAAATATAGCTATTATGATAGAATGTCTTTTGTAGACCGCTCAGAAAAGGTGTTAAACATGTATTTGTGCATGTACCTTAATTGGCGAGACTGGATTGAGGAGGTGTTTTAATAATGTATGCAGTTATAACTACTGGAGGAAAACAATACAAAGTTGCAGAAGGAGACGTATTATACGTTGAAAAATTAACAGCTGAGGTTGATTCAACAATAGACTTTGACCAAGTTCTTTTATTAGGAAAAGAAAATGGAGAAACTGTTGTTGGAAAGCCAGCAGTAGAAGGTGCTAAGGTTACAGCTAAAGTATTAGCTCAAGGAAAAGCTAAGAAAGTTGTAGTATTCAAATACAAACCTAAGAAGCACTACAGAAAGAAACAAGGACACAGACAACCATACACAAAAATACAAATAGAAAAAATTAATGCATAATTATGGTTGAAGCAGTATTTAAGAAAAGTAATAATAAAATAGTATCTGTGCTAGTATCTGGCCATGCAGAATCTGTGAATGAAGGATATGACATGGTTTGTACAGCAATATCAGCTATTTCAATAACAATAGCTAATGGTATTACAGAAGTTATGAACATACATCCTATTATTAAAGAACATAATGGTTTTTTAAATATAGATTTGTCAGCTTGCACTGGAGAAGAAATTAATAAGTGCAGTGTACTTATGGATACTATGTTATTAGGTTTAAAAAGTATTGAAAAAAGTTACGGTAAATATATAAAAACTTATGTAGAGGAGGTGTAGCACATGTTAGTTATGAACCTTCAACTATTTGCTCATAAAAAAGGAGTAGGTAGTTCAAGAAACGGAAGAGACAGTGAATCTAAGAGATTAGGCGTGAAATGTTCTGATGGACAATTCGTATTAGCTGGAAATATTCTTGTAAGACAAAGAGGAACTAAGATCCACCCAGGAGCAAACGTAGGAAAAGGTGGAGATGATACACTATTCGCTAAAATAGACGGTGTAGTAAAATACGAAAGACTAGGAAAAGATAAAAAGAAGGCTAGTGTATATCCTGTAGAAGTAGAAGAAGTTGTAGCTGAATAATAAAAAAGCACCCTTTTAAAGGGTGCTTTTTTAGAATTTATAATATTAATTACATAAAACCTGAGAATATATAGTATAATATTACTTGGTTAATGGAAAAACTAAGTAATGTAATACTATAGATTATTTAAAATTTTTTGTAAACAATTTAAATAAACAGAATAAGAGGAGTGAAAAGCTTGTTTATAGATACAGCTAAAATATTAGTAAAGTCGGGAAAGGGCGGAGATGGGGCTATCTCCTTTAGACGTGAAAAGTATATATCTTTAGGTGGACCGGATGGGGGAGACGGTGGAAAAGGAGGCAATGTAGTATTAGTAGTAGATCCTAATATGACTACACTTTTAGATTTTACATATAAAAGAAAATATGTAGCGGAACCAGGACAAAATGGATCAGGGTCAAAATGTTTCGGAAAAAACGGTAAAGATTTATATATAAAAGTACCTATGGGAACTGTGGTAAGAGATGCAGAAACAAATAAAATAATGGCTGATTTATCTAAATCAGATGATTTTTATGTAGTGGCCAAAGGTGGAAAAGGGGGGAAAGGTAATGTGAGATTTACAACCCCAACAAGACAAGCACCGGATTTTGCAGAACCAGGTATGCCAGGAGAAGATAGATGGATTAAATTAGAACTTAAGCTTTTAGCTGATGTAGGTCTTTTAGGATTCCCTAACGTAGGAAAATCAACTCTATTATCTACAGTATCAAAAGCTGCACCTAAAATAGCTAATTATCATTTTACAACCTTAAAACCAAATCTAGGAGTAGTAAATCTTCCAGGAATAAAAAATTTTGTTATTGCAGATATACCAGGAATAATTGAAGGAGCGGCAGAAGGTGTAGGTTTAGGATTAGACTTTTTAAGACACATAGAAAGAACAAGAGTATTAATACACGTTGTAGATATATCTGGAATAGAAGGAAGAGATCCTTATGAAGATTTCTTAAAGATAAATGAAGAACTTAAAAAATATAATGTAAAACTTTATGATAGACCACAAATAGTAGCAGCTAATAAAGCAGATATGCTTTATGATGAGACAGTATTTAAAGAATTTGAAGAAAAAGTTAAGAAGTTAGGATATAGTAAAGTATTTAAAATGTCAGCAGCAACTAAACAAGGTGTGGATGAAGTTATGAAAGAAGCAGCTAGATTACTAGATACTATACCTGTTACAGATTTAGAAATAAGTGAAGAAGAAAGATTTATACCAGAAGAGAAGAAATTCACTTATAGTATAAGACAAGAAGGTAACGTCTATATTGTAGAGGGAAGCTTTGTAGACAGACTTTTATCTGCAGTAAATGTTAATGATCCTGATGATTTAAGATATTTTCATAAAGTATTAAAAAATAAAGGTGTTATGCAAGAATTAATAGAAATGGGTATCGAAGATGGAGATATAGTAAGACTTAACGATTTTGAATTTGATTTCTTACTGTAATTTATAATACTTTTAATAAGATAAGGAGGATAACTTATGATAAATACAAAACAAAGAAGTTACCTAAGAAGTTTAGCTAATAAAATGGATGCTATATTTAGAGTGGGTAAGGATGGAATAAATGATAACTTTTTAAAACAAATAGATGATGCACTAGAGGCAAGAGAGATTATTAAGGTATCAATTTTAAAGAATAGTGATTATAGCGCAAGAGAAGCTTCAGAAATTATATGTGATGAACTAAAATGTGATGGTGTTCAATGCATAGGAAATAAATTTGTTTTATATAGGAGATCGAAGAAAAAACCTAAAATAGAACTTCCTTAAGGGAAAGCAATAATACGAGGGGGAGAATATCAATGGTTAAGAAGGCAATATTGGGGGGAACCTTTGATCCTATTCATAATGGTCACATAAATGTGGCCTACGAAGCTCTGGAAAGGTTTAAATTAGACAAAGTTATATTTATGCCAGCAGGAAATCCACCACATAAATTGAAGATAGAAAAAACTCCTGCCAATATAAGATATGAAATGGTAAAAATAGCCATACAGGATGAAGAAAAATTTAGTATAAGTGATTACGAGATAAATAGAAAAGATATAAGTTATACTTATAAAACTCTAAAATATTTTACTAAATTAGAACCAGATACTAGTTGGTATTTTATAACGGGAGCAGATTGTTTATCCTACTTAGATCATTGGAAAAATTTAGAAGAAATACTTTCCATGTGTAACTTTGTAATATTTAGCAGGGAAGGATTTAAGCAGCAGCAAGAGATAATAAATGCAAAAAGGTATATGGAACAAAAATATAAAGACAAAATGCTTTTTATAGAAGCACCTATTTTGGATATATCATCTACTAATATAAGAAATCGTATTGAATCAGGTAAAGAAGTTAAATTTTATATGCCAGATAGTGTTTATGAATTTATAAAATATAAAAATATTTATAAAAAATAAAATAATTATAAAAATATTAAAATAGTATTATACTATAAAATAAAAGGATAGTATTTACTTCATATTTTATGGGGAGGGGTAAAATATGTGGACAGAAGAAGAGATAAACACATATTTAAAAGGAATTTTAAAAGAAAGTAGATATAATCATGTAATTAATGTAAAAAATACTGCAATGAAATTAGCTGAAAAGTATGATGTGGACATGGAAAAAACTAAATTAGCAGCCCTATGTCATGATTGTGCTAAAAATATGACAGATAAAGAACTTTTAAATATAATAAAAGAGCATAATATAACTTTAAGTTGGATAGAATTAAAGAATATTCAAATAACTCATGGACTAGTAGCATCTATAATAATGAGAGAAAAAATGGGAATAGAAGATAAAGACATATTAAATGCAGTAAGATATCATACTACAGGTAAGAATAATATGAGTATGTTAGAAAAAATAATATACCTTGCAGATATTATAGAGCCTTCAAGAGATTTTAAAGGTATAGAGGAACTTAGAAAATTAGCATTTGAAGATTTGGAAGAAGCTTTAATTAAAAGCTTGAATTCTACTATTAAATATGTAATTGAAAGAGGAGAGTTGCTTCATACTAACACAGTTATAGCTAGGAATTGTTTAATAAACGATAAAATGTAGGTGAATTTTTATGGGTGATAACAAGAAAAAAAGAAGAAAAAGAAATACTACAGCAAAAATATTAATAGTTTTATTTTCTTTAGTAATTCTTTTGGGTTCATTAGGATATTTTTACCTTCTAGGATTTGATAAGAGTTCAAGAGCAGGAGAAGGAGAAATAAAAACTAAAAAAGCAGAATCAGGAGAGCCAGTAAATATACTTGTTATGGGTGTAGATATAGGAGATCCTAAATATGCTTCTAAAGATACTCCCAAAAGAACAGATACTATGCTTTTAGTAAATTATAACCCTAAAAATAAAAAAATAAATATAGTTTCCATACCTAGAGATACTCGTATAAATATGATGGGCAAAAAGATGAAAATTAATGCTGCCCACGCAGAAAAAGGAATCAATGGGGCTATTGAAGCTGTAGAGAACCTATTAGGAATCAGTATTAATAATTACGCCAGAGTTGATTATAAAGGATTTAGAAAAATAATAGATTCTATAGGTGGTATTGATATGGAAATTACACGAAATATGTATTATGATGATCCGGGACAAAATCTACATATACATTTTAAAAAAGGAACTGTTGAGCATTTAGATGGTGAAAAGGCAGAGAAATTTTTTAGATGGAGAAAGAATAACAATGGTACTGGTTTTGCAGATGGAGATTTAGGAAGGATAGAAAATCAGCATAAATTTATAGAAAAGGTTATAGAAAAATTTAAAAGTCCAGCTATAATTCCTAAGATACCAAGTATATTATCAACTATTCCAGATTATGTAGATACAGATATGTCCCCTGAAGAAATAGTCAAATATGGATATATAGTTTCTAAATCGAGTGGTGGAAATATTTCAATGTCTACACTGAAGGGAGAGGCAAAATATATACAAGGAATATCTTATTTTATATATGATAGAGAAAAAAATAGGGATTTATTATATACATTAACAACTGGAAACATTACTTCGAATGAAGAAAGTTTAATGGATAAAAGTTCTGTCAAAATACAAATATTAAATGGTACAAAAATAAATGGTTTAGCATCTCAATTTGCTGAAAAATTAAAACAAGAAGGATATACTAATATATCCACAGGTAATAATGCAAAGCTAAGAGAAAAAAGTAAAATTTTATATAACACAGATAATAACTTCTTAATAAGAGAGATAAAAAATAAACTTAATATTTCACAAATAGAAAAAAGTACCCAATCAGATAATAATTTTGATATAATAATAATATTGGGAAGAGATTTTTCCAATAGAAATAATTAAAAAAGGAGTTTTGATTATGGAAAAAGCAATTATAGCTACTAAAAAAGCCCCAGCAGCTTTGGGACCATATTCACAAGCAGTAAAGGTAGGAAATTTATTATTTACATCAGGTCAAATACCTTTAATACCAGAAACAGGGGAATTGATTTGTGATGATATTAAAAGAGCTACAGAAAGATCAATGGAAAATTTAAGAGCAGTTTTAGAAGAAGCAGGAACTTCTTTTGATAAAGTAATAAAGTCTGTAATATTTGTTAAAGATATGAATGATTTTGCTGCTGTTAATGAAGTTTATGGAAAATATTTTACTTCAAATCCACCAGCTAGATCTTGCGTTCAAGTAGCAAAATTACCTAAAGATGCACCAATAGAAATTGAATTGGTAGCTATGGTATAAAATTTATTGAACATATTATAAATGAGGAGCTTTTATAGCTCTTCATTTGTTTAAATGGGATAAAACAACTTACATATATTCTAAAGGAGAAGCACACAATGGATAATAAATTAACTTTTATAGCTTCCAATCAACAAGAATTAGATATAAAAGATTATTTAAAAAATATAGAAAACTTATCTAGTAGATTAGTAAGAAAGGCTTTGAGAGAAGGAAGAATATTTTTAAATAAGAAAAGAGTAATAAAAAAAGCTAAAGTTGCTTTAAATGATATGATAGAGGTATATATGCCAGAGGAAGAACATCAAAATATAGAACCAGAAAAAATGAAGTTACATATTATATATGAGGATGATGATATTTTAGTTATAAATAAAGAACCAGGGATAGTAGTACACCCAACTAAAAGACATCCTAATGGAACCTTATCTAATGGGATATTATATTATTTTAAAGAAAACAATGAAAAATGTATAGTTAGATTAGTAAGTAGATTAGATATGGATACTTCAGGATTAATATTAATAGCCAAAAATCAATTTTCTCATATGGCATTAGCTAGGGATATGGGAAAAGAACACTTTAAAAAGATGTATATAGCAGTAGTTCATGGAAATATGCATGAAAAACAAGGAATAATAAATTTACCTATAGGAAGATCAGAAGAAGATTCTATAAAAAGGGTTGTAACAGATAGAGGACAAAATAGTATAACCAAGTATAAAGTCATGGAAAGTCTAAAAAATGGAGACATAATACAATTAGAATTAGAAACTGGAAGGACTCATCAAATAAGGGTACATATGTCACATATAAATCATCCTTTGTATGGAGATTCGCTTTATGGAAAAGAGGAAAAAGATTATATAAATAGGCAAGCACTACATGCTTATAAATTAGAATTTCCTCATCCTAGAACTGGTGAAATAATAAAGTTAAAAGCACCTATACCGGAAGACATTATTAATTTAATATCTAAAATAAAAGAGAACTGTTAATTAAAATAACAGTTCTCTTTTATTTATTAAACAGATTGTTGTTTTTTATTTTTAATAAATTTTATTAAAAATATTAAAACTACAATTAATAATCCTATTAATGGAACTATAAACTTAAGATTTAAATAACTTTTAGGTATTTCATTATTTAATATTCTTATTACTTGGTGATCAGCTCCGCTTTTTAATTTTAATACACCTAAATTTTGGTCATCACAATTAAGACAGGCATCTAAAACTATATCACCTTTTTTAAAATCTTTTGAATCTAAATCCACATTAGTTAATTCAATATTAGGCTTCTTATGCTCATTTTTTTTACTTAAATAATAAAAATCTTTAGAAGCATATAAAGGTATATTCAAATCCCTAGATTTGTAGGAAGTAACATAAGCATTTTTAGGATACAAAAGTGTTAAAGAATAATTATTAAATCCATAATCAAATAATTTTATAGAATCTTCAAAGAAGGTTTTTTTATTATCATGTACTAAAGCTACAATTAATCTTTGATTATTTTTAGTAACACTAGCCACATAAGAATGCTCTGATTGAGTAGTATAACCAGTTTTTCCTCCTTCACAACCTCCATAATAATAATTAGAACTTTTTTGTATTAATTTATTGGAATTCCACAAGGGCCTACTTTCTTTTGATTTATTAGTAGGAGCAATATTATAAGATGAAGTTGTAGCTATGGTTGTATATTCAGGATGTTTTACTAATTCTCTCATAATTATAGCTAAATCTTTAGAAGAGGTTTTATGATTTTTAGAATATAATCCACTAGGATTTTCAAAATTAGTATTTGTACAACCAAGTTCACTAGCTCTTTTATTCATCATTTTAGCAAAGTTTTCTTGAGAACCACCTATGTATTCAGCTAAAGCTTCAGCACAATCATTACCAGAGGCTAATAAAAGACCATAAAGTAAATCTCGTACTTTAATTTTTTCTCCTTCAAATACGTAAATTTTACTTCCATCAGCTAAAGGAGGATTTTTGCCTATAGTTACTATATTATTTAAGTTTGTTTTTTCTAAAGTTAAAAGGGCAGTCATTATTTTAGTTGTTGATGCGGGGGGATAGGCTTTGTCAGCATTTTTAGAATATAAAAGTTTACCCGTAGTAGCATCCATTAAAACTGCACTATCTGCTGAAACTTTAGGTATAGTTTCTTTAGCTTTTATAGTCATAGAGAATAAAGATATAAATAAAAATAAAGATATTAAAAACGAAAAAGTTTTTTTCATTATCTCCTAGACCTCCTATGTTATGTCATTGATATTCCTAATTATATCAAAAAAATAGGTAATATGCGAATTCAATAATGAAATCTGTCAATAATTAAAGTGTATATATAATTTAAATAATAGGGAGAAGATTTTAATGAAAAGTAAAAAGAAGATAATAGGTTCTATAGCTATACTATGTATTTTAAGTATATTTGCTATAGTAGGTTACTTTACTTCAAGACCCTCTAAAGTTCCAAAAGAAGAAGACATATTTGTAGAAAATACAAAGGATAAAGTGAAATCTAGTAAACAAATTTCAGTTTATATAAATGGAGAAGTTCATAAACCTGGGGTATATAAACTTGAAGAAAATGATAGGGTAGAAGATCTAATAAATAAGGCAGGTGGGTATACAAGTAATGCGGATACCTTTAAGGTAAATTTAGCTAAAAAGTTAAAAGACGAAGATTATATATATGTAACTGAAAAGAAAAATTCAAAAAACAGTGTTGAAGATAAAGAAAGTAATAGTTCATCAAACACAGATGAAGATAAAATAAATATAAATAATGCTAGTAAAGAAGAGTTAAAAACTATACCTGGAATTGGAGATGTAACAGCTCAGAAAATATTAGATTATAGAGAGAAAAATGGAGGTTTTTCAAAAATAGAAGATTTAAAAAAAATAGATAGAATAGGAGATAAAACATTAGAGAAAATAAAGGATAAGGTGGATATATAACAAGATTCAGTTGAATATTTAAAGTTTCTTACAAAATAATATAATCTATGTTGAATAAAATTAAATTATGTTACAATAAAATTATTAATTAAGTTTTTATTATAAAGGGGAGTGCTTTAAATGGCAGTTGATATAAACAATATTAAAGAGGGAGATTCATGCTCAATAAAAAAGAAAAAAGTTAGATTAACGGAACTATCAAGAACCTCAGGATGAGCTGCAAAAATAGGACCGGGGGTGCTATCAAAAATACTTTCTAAACTTCCTAAAATGGAAAATGAAAATTTAATAGTAGGGATAGAAACATCAGATGATGCAGCAGTTTATAAAATGGATGATCAAACAGCTATAATACAAACTTTAGATTTTTTTACTCCTATAGTAGATGATCCTTATATGTTTGGTCAAATAGCAGCAGCAAATTCATTAAGTGATGTATATGCTATGGGTGGAAAACCAGTTGTAGCATTAAATATAGTATGCTTTCCTTCTTGTTTAGATATTGAAATATTAGGAGAAATATTAAAAGGAGGAGCGGATAAGGTATTAGAAGCTGGAGCAGTGGTTATAGGTGGGCATACAGTAGATGATAATGAACCTAAGTATGGATTATCTGTTACAGGTATTGTACATCCAGATAAGGTTTTAAAAAATTATGGATCTAAAAAAGGTGATGTTCTTATAACCACAAAGCCTTTAGGTATAGGAATCATAAATACGGCAATTAAGGGAGAAATGGCATCAGAAGAAGCAAAAGATATGGCAGTAAAATCTATGAGCACTTTAAATAAATATGCAGGTGAAATAGTTACTAAATACCCTATAACAGCGTGTACAGATATAACAGGTTTTGGCTTTTTAGGACACGCTTATGAAATGGCATCAGCATCTGATGTATCTTTTAATCTATATTGGGATAAGATACCTTATATAAAAGAAGCCAAAGAATATGCTGAATTTGGGCTAGTGCCTGCAGGAGCATATTCTAATAAGGATTATATAGAGGGAAATTTTCAATTTGAAAATGTTCCTACATATATGCAAGATATATTATTTGATCCTCAAACATCAGGGGGACTTTTGATTTCTTGCAAAAAAGAAGATGCAAAAAATATAATGGAAGAGCTAAATAAGTTAGAATTGCAATCCGCTATTGTAGGAGAAGTAATTCCTAAAGAGGATAAATACATAATAGTTAAATAAATTAATGGCTAAAAATAAAAATTAACATAAGAATGGAGAACGTATATGGAAAAAAGAGAGTTATTAAGGAATTTGCCTAAAATTGATGAGCTTTTAAAAGAAGGTAAAGTTATTAATGATTTAAAAAGAGTTTCCAGAAACTTAGTTGTAGATAGTTTAAGGCAAAGTATAGAATATTACAGAAAAAGTATATTGAAAGGTAAAGTAAAATACTATGAAACAGAAGATATTTTAAATTATTATGATGATGTTTTATATGAAAATAAAGAGACAAAGTTTAAAAAGGTTATTAATGCTACAGGGGTTGTAATACATACTAACTTGGGGAGATCTCTTTTGGCTAAAGATGCTATAGAGAATATAATTAAGGTTTCAGAAAACTATAGCAATTTAGAGTATGATTTGAAGGAAGGAAAAAGAGGTTCAAGATATAGTCATGTAGAAGAACTTATTAAAAAAGTTACAGGAGCGGAAGCCGCTATGATAGTTAATAACAATGCTTCAGCAGTAATGCTTGCTTTAAATACCATTTGTGAAGGAAAGGAAGCTATAGTATCTAGAGGACAACTTGTAGAAATCGGAGGTTCTTTTAGGGTACCTGATGTAATGAAATTTAGTGGCGCCACATTAGTAGAAGTAGGAACAACTAATAGAACTCATTTATATGATTACGAAAATAATATAAATGTAAATACTGGAGTGTTATTAAAGGTACATACTTCCAACTTTAAAATATTAGGTTTTACAGAAGAAGTAACAAGAGAGCAGTTAGTTGAATTGGGTAAAAAATATGACTTACCTGTAATGGAGGATATAGGTAGTGGAACTTTAATAGATTTCTCTAAGTATGGATTTACTTATGAACCTACAGTGCAAAGTAGTTTAGAAAAAGGAATAGATATAGTTACTTTTAGTGGGGATAAAATGCTTGGAGGACCTCAAGCAGGTATAATAGTAGGTAAAAAGAAATATATAGACAAAATGAAAAAGAATCAATTAACAAGAGCACTAAGAATAGATAAGATGACTTTAGCAGCTTTAGAAGGAACTCTTAAATATTATTTGGATGAAGAAGAAGCTATAAAATATATTCCTACGCTTTATATGATATTAAGTTCTAAAGATATACATAAAAAAAGAGCTCAACGTTTAAAAAGAAAGCTACAAAATAATGTAGAAGATTTTAAAATTAAAATAGAAGAGGATTATTCTATGGTGGGCGGAGGATCTATGCCAGCAGAAAAAATTCCAACTTATGTTTTAAAAATAGCTAGTGATAAAATTACTGCAGAACAAATTGAAAAGAAACTAAGATTAAGTAGAAATCCTATCGTAGTAAGGGTTAATAAGAATGAAGTAATTTTAGATGTAAGGACTTTATTTGATAAAGACTTTGATATAATAGTAAATGAATTTAAAAAATTACTAAAATAAGTGAAAATGGTGATGTATATGAAAAATGTGATAATAGGAACAGCAGGACATATTGATCATGGTAAAACTACATTAATAAAAGCTTTAACAGGTAGAGAAACAGACACTTTAAGAGAAGAAAGAGATAGAGGAATATCTATAAACTTAGGATTTACTTTTTTTGATTTACCTTCAGGTAAAAGAGCTGGTATTGTAGATGTACCTGGTCACGAAAAATTTATAAAAAATATGCTAGCAGGAGTTAGTGGCATTGATATAGTACTTATGGTTATTGCAGCAGATGAGGGAGTAATGCCACAAACAAAGGAGCATTTAGAAATATTACAATTACTTAATGTAAAAAGAGGAATTATAGTTCTAACAAAAATAGATATGGTAGAAAAAGAGTGGCTGGATATGGTTAAAGAAGACATAAAAGAAGAACTAAAAGGTACATTTTTAGCAGATGCTCCTATGTATCCAGTATCATCAAAAACTAAAGAAGGATTAGAGGATTTAATAAAGACTATAGACAATTTAACGGAAAAAATAGATGTAAAAGATATATATGGTCATTTTAGATTACCTGTAGATAGAGTTTTTTCTATAACTGGTTTTGGTACTGTTGTAACAGGAACTGTAATTAGTGGAAATATAAAAGAAGGACAAACAGTTCAGATATATCCATCAAAAATAACTACTAAAGTTAGAGGAATTGAAGTACATGATAAAAAAACTAAAGAAGCTGAAGCAGGACAAAGATGTGCACTAAATCTATCTAACATAAAAAAATCAGATATTAATAGAGGGGATATAGTATCTATAGAAAATCTTATGGAGCCCTCTATGATGATAGACTGTAAACTTTATTATTTAAAAAGTGCTTCAAAACCATTGGAAAATAGACAAAGGGTTAGATTATATAATGGAACTAGTGAAATTATATGTAGAGTAGTAATATTAGATAAAGAAGTTGTTAACCCTGGTGAAGAAGCCTATGTACAATTAAGATTAGAAAAACCTTTAACTTGTCAAAGAAACGATAGATATGTTATAAGAAATTACTCTCCTATGGTAACTATAGGTGGGGGAACTATAATAGAACCTGTAGCAAAAAAAGCTAAAAGATTTAATGATAAATACGTAGAAGAGTTAAAATTAAAAGAAAGTGGAGATACAGGTAATATATTAGAAAAAACTATAGAAAAGTTAAGTGGTAAATTCCCAAGTAAGGAAGAAATATTAAAAGCTTTAGGAAAAAATGAAGAAAATATAAATGAACAGATAGAAGAACTTCTATCAAGTGATAAAATAATATCTCTTAAAAATGGAGATAAGTTTGTATATGCTCATAATATTTTTATAAATACTAAGTTAAAAGAAATGGAAGACATATTAGAGCAGTTCCATAAAAATAATCCTTTAAAGTGGGGTATTTCTAAAGAGGAAATGAGAATAAAAACTTTAGGCAAAGAAGTTAAACCGAAAACTTATGATAGTGTATTAAAGTGGTTGGAATCTAAAGAAAAAATAAAAATTCATGGTAAATATGTTTCAAAATATGATTTTGATATAGTTTATACGAAAGAGCAAGAAAAGATAAAGGATAAGATTATAAGTGAATATAAAAAAGGAAAGTATACTCCGCCTAAATATGATGAGTTATTTTCCAAGGAGCAAAATAAAGAAGAATTTAAAAGGGTTTATGAAGCTTTATTAGAAGAAGGAATCTTATTTAAAGTAAATGAAGAATGTGTACTTTTAACTGAATTCTATAATGAAGCAAAAGAGAGGGTAACAAATTTTATAAATGAGAATGGAAGCATAACTGTAGCTCAATTTAGAGATATGATGAATACTAGTAGAAAATATTCTTTAGCTATATTAGAACATTTTGATGGAATAAAATTGACTAAAAGAGATGGAGATAAAAGAACTTTATTTTAATATAAAATAAAACTATAATTTTAGGTATGTCAAATAAGTTTATTTAATATTGACTTTATGAAAAATTATATGTATAATATAAATCGTATTAAAAATAATGTAATATCTTGTTGATATTAAATGAAATGGGAGTAGATAGGTGCTGGTGTGCCTACCGGTCTTCAAAACCGAGTTGTCGTGCTAAGACCATGATGGGTGGGTTCGATTCCCACATATTCCCGCCAAAAAAGTTATATAAGGTTTTAAACAGAAAAATCTCTGTTTAAAACCTTTTTTAATTAAATTAATATGTTTGTTATAAATTAAAGACTTTATATATGTATACGAATATAATGAAGTATATACAAAAATATAAAAAGAGATTTTCATTTTTTATTTTGGGGGTAGAATATTTTGAATAATTACTATAATCGTACATGGATAGATGTAGTTAAATCCCTACATAGTAATGCTTATTGTGGTTTAACAGAAGATCAAGTTTTAATGCACAGAAAAAAATATGGAGATAACAATATAAATATACCAAAGAGAAGAAGTATTTTATATTTTATATTTAATGAATTAAAACAGTTTTGGGTTTTATCTATTATATTAAGCTCAATTTTATTTTTTATTTTAAAAGATTTTGTTTATTTATCCATTGGTGTATTTATTTTAATTATAGATATAGTAATAATGGTATACCTACAAAATAAGGAACAAAAAAATATAAAAACTTTAGAAAATTTGAATATAACCTCATCAAGGGTTTTAAGGGGAAGTTTAAGTAAAAATATAAATTCAACAGAGCTAGTAGTAGGGGATATTGTAAGAATAAGGCCTGGAGATATTGTACCAGCAGATATAAGAATAATAGAAAGTGAAAGAATTAGAGTTAATGAAGGAGTAGTTACTGGAGAAGACTATATAGTAGATAAGTATGCTACTAAAATAGAGGATAAAGAAATAACTACATCAGAAATGAAGAATATACTTTTTAAATCTTCAAAGGTAGTATCTGGTGAAGGTATAGGAATAGTTATAGCTACAGGAGATAATACTGAAATTTCTAATATAATAAGTAAATTTTCAGAAGAAGAAGAAGAAAAAGTTTCTTTGAAAATGAGAATAGAGAGAATAGCTAATGTATTTTCGTTAGCAATGTTTTGTATATTATCAATAATTTTTATTGTTAATTATCTTGAAAATAAAAGTATAAATGATATTCTATCTATAATAGCTGTATTAATGATTTCCTATATACCCTTAACAAACATTATAATAATATTATTGTCTAAGAATATTGTGCTAAAAAAGCTAAGACAAGAAGGTCAAATATTTAGAAATGTATCGTCTATGGAAAAGTTTTCTAAAACTAATATAATCTTTTTTAATAAATTAGGATCTGTATCAGAAAACTCTATGATGGTAAATAAAATATACACAAATGGTAATTTTGTTCCTTTGAATGAAGAAACTTTAAAAATAGAGGACGAGTTCAGAGAAGATTTAAATGTAGAAAGAATTTTAGAAATAGGTACTTTATGTAATGATACGGACTTTAGAATAGGTGAAGGAATTACAAATCCTAAGAATGATTTAATAGAGATTGGTCTAATACAGTTAGCTATAAAAAATAATATAAATAAAAATACTTTAGAAGATGAGTATAATAGAATATTAAAAATACCTTATGATAGAGACAAAAGAATAATGACGTGTATTAATAAAGTAGAGAATAATTATAGAGCTAACATAAAGGGTGATTTAGATAGTTTATTAAATAAATGTACTCGTATAATGAAAAATGGTATAGAAGTGGAAATAACAGAAGAAGATATACAACAAATAAAAATGGCAGATATGGATATGTCTAAAAATAGTTTATTTTCTATAGCGTTTGGATATAGAAGTTTTAATTACGAGCCAAGTCCAAAAGAAAATATAGAAAGTAACGTAGTATTCGTAGGAATAATAGGTTTTCAAAATCCATTAAGAGAAGATTTAGAGCAGACATTTATGTTATCTAGGTATCTTTGTGTGTCACCTATAATGATAACAGAGGATAATAAATTTACTGCTTATCATATAGGTAAAAAGATGGGATTTATAAGAGATATAAATCAAGTTACATCTGGTGTAGAAATTGATAATATGAAAGAAGAAGAGTTTTCTGATATGGTAGAAAAAATAAAAGTTTTTTCTAGAATAAATTATAAAAATAAAACTAAAATAGCTGAAGAATATAAGGAAAAGGGATATGTTACAGTAATGGAAGCTTCAAATTCTACAGATATTTCGGTTTTAAAGGTAGCAGATGTAGGCGTTACAGATGATGATAATAATTTATTAAAGAAATTTTCAGATATAGTATTAAAAAATAAAAGCTTAAAACAGTTATTATTATGTCTTTCAGATTGCAGGAGAATAATGGAAGTATTTAAAAACATAATTTTATATGTTATGATAGCCATGTTATCTACATTTTTATTTTCAACTATTATGTGTTCATATAGTAATATTTATAATTTTAGGCATGAAATATTGTGGATAAATTCTATTACTATACTTATTTCTTCTTTAGCTATGATAATTCAGTATAAAGATGAAGAGTATGATATGACAGATTATTATATAAATAAAAATATATTTATGGAGAATAAGACACAAATAATGATTACAAGTATTTTAATAAGTGCTTTTTCATTTTTAAATTTTAAGATTGTTTCAAGTTATTCTATAAATATTAACACTGCCATAGTATTTTCCTTTTTAATACTTAATTTTTTAATAGATACATTAATTTTAGGGTTTGCAAGTGGAAATATATTTAAAAACAAAGCATCTAATATTTTAATGATAATAAATATGATATTACCAGTAATTTTAAACATAATATTATATTATGATTTAACTATAAAGATATTTAATCTTATGTACTTAAAGTTTTTAGGAATTACTGCTGTCATTTGGATTTTAATACTTTTATTCTATAAAAAAGAAAAGAACGGAGCATTGTTATAAATAATAAAATTAAACCATTTTTATAACTGATTAAAGTGTATATATACTGGTTAGAATAATGTTATGGAGGTGGGCTAAAACTATGGATAATATTTTTGAAACAGTGGTTAAAGGAAGTAATATAGTATTTTTAAATGTACCTTATGAGGAATATTTTGCAAATTACCATAAATTGGATGGGAAATCAGCTGAATATATAATAGAAAATTATTTTAAAAATAAGGGAAAAAATTGTAGTGCAAAAATTTTAGATATTGAATGTGATGATGAAATTAATAAGATAAAGATAGCCACAGAGGTTAAGCAAAAAAATATAAGTGATAATAAAAAACACTATAATTCATTCAATTAGGGGAATAACATGGAAAGACCATTAGTTTATTTTGCTGTTTCAATTTTTATATCTTGCATTTCCACCTTGATATTTTTAAATAAAGCATTTTTAGGTGCAGTATTAGCTGCATCTTTTTTAATATTAATTTTTTTTACTCTAAACTATAAAGAGTTTATTGTAGTATTACTATTTTTTATCTTAGGTTGTTTTAGTTTTATAAATTATTTTAATGTGGATATAAATAAAGAAATTACTGTTAGGATTTTAAGAAAAGATAAGTTTTATTGTATAGCTGATTATAAGGGAAGAAATTTATCAGTTTTAGGAAATTTAAATAAAGTGGAAGAGGGAGACAAAGTAAGAATTAAAGGTGATTTTAAAAAGAAAGATATATATAGATTAGGTTCTATAGGAAGCTTTAAAGTTAAGAAACATTGCAGAGAAAAAAGAGATTTTATATACAAAATATATAATTTAAAAAAAATAGCTTATATTAAATTTAAACAATATTTAGGAGAAGAAAAAGCTGCTACTGTAATGTCCTTATGTTTTGGAGAAACTAAATATATGTCTAATAGTGAAAAAGATACATTAAAAAAGCTAGGGGTAGTACATGTAATAAGTGTGTCTGGTTTTCATATGGCTTTAATTTATAATGTTATAGAGAAGATAATAAAGTTTCCATTTTCTATACCAGTTGCCCTTTTATATGTAGTATTTACTGGAATGAAAGCATCATCTATAAGAGCGTTTATTATGATATTAATATTAAAATCTTCTAAAAAGTTTTTTAGAAAATATGATAGTTTATCAGCCCTTAGCTTAGCTTGTATTATAATTTTACTAAAAAAACCTTATTACATATTAGATATAGGATTTATGTTATCATTTTTATGTACTTTAGGAATTATATTAAACAACAAAAAAATGTCTAGATATTTATATAAATTACCTAGGAAATTAAATGAATCTTTAAGTTTAACATTAAGTGCTCAGATATATTCTTTCCCATATATATGTTTTACCTTGAAAAATTTTGGACTAGGTTTTATAATAGGAAATTTAATATTAGTACCTTTATATGCACCAGTAGTTTTATTAGGAAATCTAGCCTTATTTTTAATTAAAGTTCCTGTTATATTTCCAATTATAAATAAAATAATATATACTATTTTAACAATTATAAGAGGAGGTCAATTAATATTAGATAATTTAACTCCTTCAATTATGGGTGTATCCTATATACATGGTATACTTTTTAGTATAATATATATTAGTTATTTACTATATAATCATGGCTATAAAAAAATAAAATATTTACCTATATATTTTTTCTTTTTTTTAATGTTTTTAAATTATAATATTTATCCTAAACTTTATTATATAAGAGGAAATGGATATGAAGTATCGATTATAAAATACAAATTTGAAACTACTATGATTTGTAGTTATAATATAAATTCAGCTAAAGATATATTAAAAATAAAAGAAGAAGTAAAACCTAAAAAAATAATAACTAATCCTTCCATAAGTAAAAAACTAAATTTAGATAATAATTTTCAATTTTATATAAATCCTTATTTAAAAGAAGAATGCAGAAAATATAATTTAATTTTAAGCTATAAAAGAAAGATATATGTTTTTTCTCAGGATAAGCATAGTTTACCGAATATTAAAAATAAGTACACTATGATAAATTTAAATAACAAGAATGGATTAAGTAAAGAAAAAAATGCTTCTTTTATGATATTTTTAGGAAAGGTATATAGTTTTAATTATTAGTATAGAGGGTGAGAGGCTTGATAGATTTATTAGAATTAAAAACCTATATAAATGAGAATCCAAATGAAAATTGTTACATATTTACGGGATATGATGAACAAATTATAAAAGATAGTATAAAAAAAATAACAAATAATATTGTAAATGAAAATTTTAAAGAATTAAATTATATTACTTTTGATGGTAATTCTTTAGAAGAATTTGATGATATTTTTAATGCTTGTGAAACAGTACCTTTTATGAGCGAAAAAAAGGTAATAGTTATATATAGAGCGTCCTTTTTAGAAGATGATAAAAATGATTATAAATCTAAAAATTTATATAATAAAATGGAAAAGTATATAGAAAAAATGCCAGATTATTGTACCTTAATTATGTACTCCGTATTAAATAACAAAAGAGATAAAATAAGTAGTAGAATAAAAAAATTAGATAAAAAATCTTGTGTAGTACAGGTAGATAAACTAAAAGGAAATAATTTAGAGAAAATAATAGAAAAGCTTTTTATAAATAAGGGCAAAAAAATAGACAAAGTATGTTTAAAGGTTTTTGCACAGAATATGAAGGAAGAAAATTTAAGTATAATAGAAAATGAAGTACAGAAAATTTGTGATTATACTTTAGGAAAAGATATAGAAAAAAAAGATATAAATGAAATGTATCAAAATATTAGTGATGAAGATATATTTGATTTAATGAACTTTATTTCTCAAAGAAAGACTAGGGAAGCTATAGAAGTATTCAATGAATTATTGTTTAAAGGACATAAAGTCAATCATATACTAGCTATGATAGAAAAACAATTTAGAAATTTGTATTTAGTTAAAGCAGGTATAGATAATAATAAGACAAAGGATGAATTATCAAGAGAATTAAAAATTCATCCTTATGGATGTAGTATACTAATAAGTCAAAGCAAAAAATTTACGTTAAAACAAATAGAAAAAGCCATAGGGATGAGTTTAGAAGTGGACAAAAAAATAAAAACTACTTCTGTAAATCCAAATACAGAAGTAGAACTTTTAATTATTAACTCTATATCTTATTAAAATAAATAACCCGTGTTAACGGGTTTATTTATTTAAGCGTTTAATGCATTTAATTTTGCAGCTAATCTAGATTTTGTTCTAGCAGCTTTGTTTTTGTGTAAAATTCCTTTTGTAACTGACATATCTAAAGCTCTAGCAGCTTTTTCATAAGCAACTTTTGCTTCATCATAATTTTTTCCTTCAACAGATGTTAAAAAGTTCTTTATTATAGTTTTTAAAGATGATTTTAACATTTTGTTTCTAAGAGTTTTAGTTTCTATAACTTTTATTCTTTTCTTAGCTGATTTTATGTTTGCCATTTTTTCACCCCCTTGTATTTTTGGGTTCCGCAGCTTTTGGGGAAAATTTGCGTATGTAAATTAAATTTCAACACATGATATTATAACATTAAATCAGGTATACTTCAAGGGGATTTTAAATAACTTTATAAATGGAATAATGAAAATTATTAAGGGAAAAATAATATCAAATTTGCCTTTATTATATATTATAGTAAAAAATAAATTAATATAAAGAAGGGATGAAAAAAATGTTTAATGTAAGAACAGATTTAGCTATAGAATCAAAGGAACTTTATGAGAAAAAGAATAAAAGTTCAATATCTGGAGTAGAGGTTAAAAATACAGAATGTAATGATATAAAGATAACAGAAGTAAAAATATTAAATGAACAGGGAGAAAGATCTATGGGGAAACCTAAAGGTACATATACAACCTTAGATATTCCTGATTTTACGCATTATGATAGTGATACTATGGATGAAGTTAGTGAGGCTTTAGCAAAAACTTTAAGCAGTATTATAAATATAAATAAAGATATGACAGCTTTAGTAGTAGGACTTGGAAACTGGAATATAACAGCAGATGCACTAGGGCCCAAAGCAGTATCTAAAATTATGATAACAAGACACTTAAAAGAATTAATCCCAGATCAAATTGATGAAAATGTAAGACCAGTATGTGGAATATCACCAGGGGTATTGGGGATAACTGGAATAGAAACCGGGGAAATAATAAAGAGTTTAGTAGAAAAAATAAGACCTAATTTAGTAATATGCATAGATGCATTGGCTTCAAGAAAAACTGAGAGAGTAAATAATACTATACAAATAGGAACTAGTGGAATATCGCCAGGATCAGGAATTGGTAATAAAAGAATGGAACTTAGTGAAAAAACATTAGGTATACCTGTTATAGCAATAGGAGTGCCTACAGTAGTAGATGCAGCTACTCTTGCTAATGATACTATAGATATGGTGGTTTCTGATATGATAAACCAGTCGAAAGAGGGAGGCGAATTTTATAAACTATTAAAGTCTTTACAAGAGGAAGAAAAGTTGAGAATGATACAAGAAGTTTTAGATCCTAGATTAGGAAATTTAGTAGTTACCCCTAAAGAAGAAGATGCAGTGATAGATTCTATGTCAAAAATAATAGCTAATGGCATAAATATAGCTCTTCAACCAGCTTTAACATTAGAGGATATAAATAGATATTTAAATTAAAGGTAATAAATAAAAACCCCCCTGCATATAATTTTATATAATTACAAGAGGGGGATTTAAGAATGGATTACAAAAAGATAAAACCTAAAGTAAATAAGAAATTTAATTCTATATTGCTTTTCTTATTTATGATAATTATATTTTTTATGGTAGCATTACCGTGCGTAGTAAAAGCTAAGGAAAAAATAAATTTAAACAGAAGAAACATGTTTTATGTTCAAGTATTAAATTATGCTATGCCTACGGTTAAAGTCACTTCATTTAATGAAGAAGATATGGCAGAGAATAATTTTAGTTGTAAAAATATGTTACTTCAAATGCTAGGGGTAAATATAAATAATCCTATGTCTTTATTAGAAAAGGAAATACCAGTATTTTCTCAAAGTTCATCTAAAGATTTGGCTTATAATAAACAAGAGGCTCCGTGTGATTCTTTTAAACTAGAGGATAAAGAAATTTCAAAATATGATAAAGAAGTTAAAGATAATTTAAATATGCCTAATAAAGTAGTTAATGTTCAAGAACCTAAATTAAAAAAGAAATTAGATCCTAAAAAACCAGAAGTTTTTATATATCATACTCATACTACAGAAAGTTATAGACCAGGGGAACCTACTAACTTTGATACAGATAAAAATGTTTGTGCAGTAGGAGATGAACTTGCAAAAGAACTTTCAAATAATTATGGTATAAATACATTGCACGATAAAACAGTACATGATGCTCAGGCTTATACTCAAAGTTATGCTAGATCATCTGTGACTTTAGACAAATATTTGAAGCAATATGGGGACTTTAAATTAGTTATAGATTTACACAGGGATTCTGTAGATAATAAAAAAGCTGTTACTATTAAAATGAATGGAGAAAATGTAGCTAAATTTATGATGGTAATGGCTAGAAAGAATCCTCATTTTAATAAAAATATGCAAATGGCTAATAATATTATGAAAAATTCAGATAGGTTATTCCCTGGATTTTGTAAAGGCGTATTTTATTACAACTATGGCACTAGATATTTTAATCAAAATAAAAGTAATAATGCATTACTTATAGAAGTTGGTGCAGATTGTAATACTACTTTAGAAGCTAAAGGTTCAGCTAAATACTTGGCAAGGATCATAGCAGAATGTTTAAATAAAAATTAATTGAATAAAATTAACAAAAAAGTACATCCTTATAATAAGAGATTAGAAAGGGTGTACTTTTTTATGGAGATATTAAAAAGGAAAAGAAGATTTAAGATAAAGTGGAATAAATACAAAACAATTATTTTATTATGTTTTTTATTGTCTTTAGTAGGTTTTTTATGTATTGAAAATAGGATGCCCCAATTTATAAAGAATAGATCTAAGTTTTCTATATATTTTTCTATATCTCCATTCGATTTAAGATTTAAAACGGAAAATTACACATTATATTTTAATGATAAGGTATTAAATAATTTACAAAATAGAAGTTATAAAGTATTTAACAACGCAAAAGATTTTTCAAAAAATATTAATCCAAATAAAATAAAAATAAATACGGGATTTAATATAGGCAACAAATTAAATTTAAATGATAAACTAAAAGGTGTAGAGAATGTATTTTTACAAATTAAGTACAAAATAGAAGATGCTTTTTTTAGTGGTAGAGTAAAATAATATTTATATTATAGAACTTATAAAATGTAAAAGCGTATTAAGTTGACATAGTACAGGATGTTTATGATATAATTTACAGTGATTAATTAGCATTTTATTAAAACATATGCAAGTATACATTCTTATTTTGGGGGTAAATATATAATGCAAAGTGAAAGACAAAAACATATAAGAAACTTTTCAATAGTCGCACATATAGATCATGGAAAGTCTACTTTAGCAGATAGATTAATAGAAAAAACTGGTACATTAACAAAAAGAGAAATGGATACTCAAGTACTAGATAATATGGACTTAGAAAGAGAAAGAGGAATAACTATAAAGTCTCAGGCAGTAAGATTAATATATAAAAGAGAAGATGGAAAAGAGTATATATTAAATTTAATTGATACTCCTGGGCATGTAGATTTTAACTATGAGGTTTCAAGAAGTTTAGCAGCTTGTGAAAGTGCTATATTAGTAGTGGATGCAACTCAGGGTATACAAGCTCAAACACTTGCAAACTGTTATTTAGCTTTAGATAATGATTTAGAAATAGTTCCTGTTATAAATAAGATAGATTTACCAAGCGCTAGGCCAGATGAAATAAAACAAGAGATAGAAGATATAATAGGTATAGATGCAGAAGATGCCCCATTGGTATCTGCAAAAACAGGATTAAACATAGAAGATGTATTAGAAGCTATAGTAGAAAAAGTGCCAGCACCAGAAGGTGACGAAGATGGACCTCTTAAAGCTTTAATATTTGATTCTTATTATGATAGTTATAAAGGTGTAGTATGCCATGTAAGAGTTAAAGAGGGTACTATAAAAAAAGGCATGGAAGTAAAACTTATGAATACAGGTAAGATTTATGAAGTAGTAGAAGCAGGTGTCTTTGTTCCAAATTACATGCCTGTAAAAGAACTTAAAGCAGGAGAAGTTGGTTATATAACAGCTTCTATAAAAAATGTTAGAGATGCAAGAGTAGGTGATACCATAACTGGAGCGGAAATATCAGCTAAGGAGCCATTACCAGGATACAGACCTGCTGTTCCAATGGTGTTTAGTGGAATATATCCAGTAGATGGAGCTAAATATGGAGAATTAAAAGAGGCTTTAGAAAAATTACAAGTAAATGATGCAGCTCTATCTTTTGAACCAGAAACATCTATAGCATTAGGATTTGGATTTAGATGTGGTTTCTTAGGATTACTTCATATGGATGTAATACAAGAAAGATTAGAAAGAGAATTCAACTTAGATATTATAACTACAGCACCATCAGTTATATATAAAATAACTAAAACAGATGGAACGTTGATAGAACTTACAAATCCTACAAATATGCCAAGTCCATCTGAAATAAAAACTATGGAAGAACCTATAGTTAAAGCATCTATAATTACTCCATCAGATTATGTAGGAGCAGTTATGGAACTTGCTCAAAATAGAAGAGGAATTTTTAGGGATATGCAATATCTAGATACTACTAGAGTATCTTTAAACTATGAAATACCTTTAAATGAAATAATATATGATTTCTTTGATGCATTAAAATCTAGAACAAGGGGATATGCTTCCTTTGATTATGAACTTTATGGATATAAAGAAGCAGACCTTGTTAAGTTAGATATTTTATTAAACGGAGATATAGTGGATGCTTTATCTATGATAGTCCCTAGGGAGAGATCTTATGCAAAGGGAAGAGGTATAGCTCAAAAGTTAAAAGAAATTATACCAAGACAATTATTTGAGATTCCAATACAAGCTGCAGTTGGGGCTAAAATAATAGCAAGAGAAACAGTAAAAGCTATGAGGAAAGACGTACTTGCCAAATGTTATGGGGGAGATATATCAAGAAAAAGAAAGCTCCTTGAAAAGCAAAAAGAAGGTAAGAAGAGAATGAGGCAAGTAGGTTCTGTTGAAGTACCACAAGAAGCATTTATGGCAGTGCTTAAAACAGATGAATAATCTATATTTTAAAATATAGGAGTGATATATTTGAATATAAGGGATGAAAATAAAAAGATTTCCTTGTACATTCATATACCGTTTTGTAAACAAAAATGTTTGTATTGTGATTTTACATCTTATACTTGTAAGGAACAATTAATGATAGATTATATTAAATCTCTATCTAAAGAAATTTCTATAGTAACTGATAAAAAAATTATAAAGACTATATTTATAGGTGGGGGAACTCCCACCTATTTGTCATTAGAGGCTTTAAATTTATTAAAAGAAAGTTTGGATAAGGTACAAAAAACTAAAGATGTAGAATTTACGGTGGAGGGAAATCCAGGAACATTCACAGAGGAAAAGTTAAAAACTTTAAGGTCTATGGGAGTTAATCGATTAAGTATAGGACTTCAATGTTTTCAAAATTCAATGCTTAAAATGTTAGGAAGAATTCACACTGTAGAAGAATTTAAAGAAAGTTTTAAAATGGCAAGAAAATTAGGTTTTAATAATATAAATATAGATTTAATGTTTGGACTTCCAAACCAAAAATTAGATCAGTGGAAGGAAACCTTGGAAAGTGTTGTAAAGTTATCTCCAGAACATTTATCTTGTTATAGTCTTATTATAGAAGAGGGTACTCCTTTCTATGAAATGTATAAAAAAGATATCCTTAGTATGCCGGGAGAAGATGAAGAAAGAGAAATGTATGATTACTGTATAAGTTTTTTAAGAGAAAATGGTTTTTTTCAGTATGAAATTTCAAATTTTGCTAAACCTAATAATGAGTGTAAACATAATTTAGTTTATTGGAATTTAGAAGAATATTTGGCTTGTGGAGTATCTGCCCATTCATATATAAAAGGGAAAAGAATAAGAAATACAAATAATATAGAAGAATATATAAAAAGTATAAAAGAAAATATATTGCCACAAGCAGAAGTACATATAAATACACAAAAAGAAGAAATAGAAGAATTTATATTTATGGGACTTAGAAAATCGGAGGGGATTTCCATAACTAAATTTAGAAAAAGATTTAAGCAAGATATATTTTCAATTTATAAAAATCCAATACAGAAATATTTAAAATCAAATTTATTAGTTATAAAAGGAGATAATTTATATTTATCAAAGGATGCTATAAGTGTGTCTAATACTATATTATGTGATTTTGTGTTAGACTAATTTTAGAAAGATACAGATATCTAGAGAAAAAATGAGATTTTAAATAGTTAATTTAAAATTTTAGAATCTATCTGTTTTAAAAAAAGAATAATGTGAAATAGTTAGGTTGACAAATTATTTATACAATGTTAGATTTTAATCATAGTAATTAGCACTCGGCGATAATGAGTGCTAATAAAAGAGGTGGCAATAGAAAATGGATGAAAGAAAAATAAAGATACTTCATGCAATAATAAACGATTATATAAATACTGGAGAGCCAATAGGATCAAGAACTATTGCCAAAAAATATGACTTGGGAGTAAGTTCTGCTACCATAAGAAATGAAATGGCAGATCTTGAAGATATGGGGTATCTTGAGCAGATTCATAGTTCATCAGGAAGAAGGCCATCTGACAGAGGGTATAGATTGTATGTAGATAAACTTATGACATTATGTAGATTATCAGAATATGATGAGAAGTTAATTAAAGATAGTCTTATAAATTCTGAATTATATGAAGTAGATAAGTTAATAAGGCAATCTATAAGTTTGTTATCAGAACTTACTAATTTAACTTGCTTAGTGAGAACTCCTTCTATGGAAAGAAGCAATTTAAAATCATTACAAATAGTAAAAGTAGATGAGAATCACTTGCTTTTAGTAATTATAACTGATAGTGGAGTTATAAGAAATAATATATTGAGGATAAAAAATAACTTAGATAATGATGGTATTTTAAAATTAAATAATATATTAAATTCTAGACTAAGAGGGCTTAATTTACGTCAAATAAATACAGAATTAATATATGAATTAAAAAATACTTTATTAGGTTATGATGTTATATTTAATTCAATTATACTTTCAGTTTATGATATGCTTACAGAAATAGAAGGCGAAAAAATATATATGGAAGGTGCTACTAATATATTTAATTATGTAGAATATAATGATGTTTCTAGAGCTAAAGAATTTTTATCTATGTTAGATGATAAAAGCAAGTTAGATATGTTGTTAAATGTAGATTCAGGAATGTCTGTTAAAATAGGTGCAGAGAATTTTATAGAAGATGCAAGAAACTGTAGTGTAATTTCTGCAGTTTATAGTATAGGAAGAAAACCAATAGGAACTATTGGTGTTATTGGACCTACTAGAATACCTTATGGTAAGGTAATATCAACGGTAGCCACTATAGTAAAAGAAATAAATTTAAACTTAACTAAGGATAAAAATATAGATATTTAATTTAAGAATGGAGGTATATACTTGGAGGAAAAATGTGATTGCACACAAAATGAAGATATTAAAAAACAAAATTTTAAAGATCAATGTAATTGTAAAGAAGAGAAGTTAAATAAAGAAGTGGATGAAGCAGAAAAAGAAGATAAAGAGTTTGAAGGTATTGAGGAAAATTCAAATGAGGATAATAAAGAAAAGGAAAAAGATGAAATGATAAGTACTATAAAAAACTTAAAAAGTGAAAATGCTAAATTCCAAAATGAACTAGATGAATTGAAGGATAGACTTACTAGAACTGTAGCAGAATATGATAACTATAGAAAAAGAACAACTAAGGAAAAAGAAGCTCTATATGTAGGAGCTTGCGAAGATGTTTTAAAAGAAATGTTACCAGTTTTAGATAATCTAGAAAGAGCTGCAGAGGTTGATGGGAATTTAGAAGATATAAAAAAGGGTATAGAAATGACAATAAAGCAATTCCAAACTTCTTTAGAAAAACTAGGAGTAGAAGAAATTCCTACAAAATGTCAATTTGATCCCAATATCCACAATGCAGTAATGCATATGGAAGATAGTGAATATGGAGAAAAAGAAATAGTGGAAGTATTCCAAAAGGGATATAAAAAAGGTGACAAAGTTATAAGATATAGTATGGTAAAAGTTGCAAATTAGCTTAACTTTTAAAATAGAAATCTAACAAAAAAGTTTCATAATAGGAGGTAATATAAATGGCAAAAATAATTGGTATTGATTTAGGAACAACAAATTCTTGTGTGTCTGTTATGGAAGGTGGGGAACCAGTAGTTATAGCTAACTCTGAAGGAGCTAGAACAACTCCATCAGTAGTATCTTTCCAAGCAAATGGAGATAGATTAATAGGTCAAGTAGCAAAAAGACAAGCTATAACAAATCCAGAAAAGACAATAATTTCTATAAAAAGATATATGGGAACAGATCATAAAGTTAAGATAGATGATAAAGAATATACTCCACAGGAAATATCAGCTATGGTACTTCAAAAATTAAAGTCAGATGCTGAAAGTTATTTAGGAGAAAAGGTAAATCAAGCAGTTATTACAGTACCAGCTTACTTTAATGATAGCCAAAGACAGGCTACAAAGGATGCAGGTAAAATAGCAGGACTTGAAGTTTTAAGAATAATAAATGAACCAACAGCAGCAGCACTTGCTTATGGATTAGATAAAATGGATACAAATCAAAAGATATTAGTTTACGATTTAGGTGGCGGTACTTTTGACGTATCTATATTAGAACTTGGAGATGGAGTATTTGAGGTTAAAGCAACTAATGGTAATACAAAATTAGGTGGAGACGACTTTGACCAAAAACTAATAGATTATATAGCAGAAAACTTTAAAGCAGAAAATGGAATAGATTTAAGAAATGATAAAATGGCAGTACAAAGATTAAAAGAAGCTGCTGAAAAAGCTAAGATAGAATTATCTTCAGCTACACAAACTAATATTAACTTACCATTCATAACAGCAGATGCAACAGGACCAAAACACATAGATATGAATTTAACTAGAGCTAAATTTAATGAATTAACACATGATTTAGTTCAAGCAACATTAGAACCAATCAAGAAATCATTAAGCGATGCAGGATACACAGTTTCTGATGTAGATAAGGTTATAATGGTTGGTGGTTCTACAAGAATACCTGCTGTTCAAGAAGCAGTTAAACAATTTATGGGAAAAGAATTAACAAAAGGTGTTAACCCTGATGAAGTAGTTGCTATGGGTGCAGCTATACAAGCGGGAGTTTTAACAGGAGAAGTTAAGGACGTATTACTTCTAGATGTTACTCCATTAACATTAGGAATAGAAACATTAGGAGGAGTTGCAACTCCATTAATAGAAAGAAATACAACAATACCAACAAAGAAGAGTCAAGTGTTCTCTACAGCAGCAGATGGTCAAACATCAGTTGAAATACATGTAGTTCAAGGTGAAAGACAAATGGCTGCAGATAATAAGACACTTGGAAGATTTACACTATCTGGTATAGCACCAGCACCAAGAGGAATTCCTCAAATAGAAGTTACATTTGATATAGATGCTAATGGAATAGTTAATGTATCAGCTAAAGATAAAGGAACAGGAAAAGAAGCTAATATTACTATTACAGCATCAACAAATTTATCAGATGATGAAATTGATAAGGCTGTTAATGAAGCTAAAAAATTTGAACAAGAAGATAAGAAGAAGAAAGAATCTATAGAAATTAAAAATAATGCAGAACAAGTAGTATACCAAACAGAAAAAGCTTTAACTGACTTAGGAGATAAGGTGTCTAAAGAAGATAAAGCAAAGATAGAAGAAAAAGTAAAAGCAGTTAAAGATATAAAAGATGGAGAAGATTTAGAAGCTATAAAGAAAGCTACAGAAGAATTAACTCAAGAATTCTATCAAATATCATCAAAAATGTATCAACAAGCAAACCCACAAGGAGCACAAGGTGCAGGATTTGATCCTAACAACATGGGTGGAGCAACAGGAAATAATGAAGAAAAAAAAGATGATGATAATGTAGTAGATGCTGATTTTAAAGTAGAAGATGATAAATAAAATAATGACATATTATAAAAAGTATGTATAATATATAGTGTAACTATAAGGGAGGGAGTTTCTACTCCCCCCTTAATTTGAGTAAAAATAAAATTTACTATAGTTTATGCTAGCCTAGAAATTTATAATTAGGTGGTGAGAAAAAGCATGGCAAGCAAAGATTTTTATGAAGTATTAGGAGTAGAAAAGGGAGCTAGTCAAGAAGAAATAAAAAGAGCTTTTAGAAAACTAGCCATAAAGTATCATCCTGATAAAAACAAAGGAAATAAAGAAGCAGAAGAAAAATTTAAGGAAATAAATGAAGCTTATCAAGTGTTATCCGACCCAGATAAGAGATCTAAATATGATCAATTTGGTACTGCAGATTTTAATGGAGCTGGAGGATTTGATTCATCAGGATTTGGTGGATTTGATTTTTCAGATCTAGGTGGATTTGGAGACATATTTGATTCTTTCTTTGGAGGTGGATTTTCATCCGGTAGAAGAAGACCAGATGGACCTCAAAGGGGAGCAGATATAGAATATACAATTAATTTAACTTTTGAAGAAGCAGTATTTGGAGCTGAAAAAGAAATATCTATAAATAAACATGATAATTGTGATACATGTAATGGTACTGGTGCAAAACCAGGAACTAGTGCGAAGACTTGTGATAAATGTGGTGGAACAGGTAAAATTAAGGTTCAAAAAAATACCATACTTGGAAGTATGGTAACAGTAACTACTTGTGATAAGTGTAATGGTACTGGAAAAGTTATTGAAAATCCTTGTCATAAGTGTAATGGTACAGGCAGAGTTAAGAAAAACAAAAAAATAAAAGTTAAGATACCAGCAGGAGTAGATACAGGTAATGTAATCCCATTAAGGGGTCAAGGAGAACCAGGAGTAAAAGGTGGTCCTGCAGGAGATTTATATTTAAATATACAGGTAGCTCATCATAATACATTTAAGAGAAAAGGCTTTGATATTTATATAGAAACTCATATAAGTTTTGCTCAAGCTGCTTTAGGAACAGAAATAAAAGTTCCAACGGTAGATGGAAGTGTAAAATATGATATACCATCAGGAACACAACCTGGAACTATATTTAGATTAAGAAGTAAGGGAGTACCTAGAGTTAATAGTAACTCTAGAGGAGACCAATATGTTACCGTAGTTGTAGATATACCTAAAAAATTAAATAATAAACAAAGAGATGCATTATTAATGTATATGGAAGCTAGCGGAGAAAATGTATCAGGAAAAGGAAAAGATTCTATATTCCATAAGTTTAAAAAAGGATTTTAAAAATATTTAAGATTACAATAAGAATAATTAGAATATGGTAAACGTGAAAAGTGAAAATTAGTATCAGAGTTATATAAAGTTTTTTGTATAACCTCTGATTACTAATTTTTTCTTTTTTAATATGTTTTTGGAGATACTTTAATTCACAATATTTTTAGCTTTTGTTGTATAATATATAAAGGACAGTTTTAATAGCAATAATTTTTAGGAGGAATTTTTATAATGAACAAGGAATGGTTAGAAGTTATTATATATACAAGTAGTGAAGCCATAGAAGCAGTATCTGGAATAATGTATAATACTGGAGTGGAAGGGGTTTCTATAGAGGATCCTAAAGATATAGAATTTAAGAAAAAACATCCAGGAGATTGGGATTATTTTGATGAAACTTTACTTAAGGTTACTGATACAGCTATAGTTAAAGGATATTATAAAGAAGATGAAAACTTTAATGAATATGTAAAATACATAAAGAAAGCTATAGAAAATTTAAAGGATTTTGGGATAGATAAGGGTCAAGGATTAGTTGAAGTACATAAAGTTAATGAGGAAGATTGGGAAAATAACTGGAAAAAATATTATAAACCAACTAAAGTTTCAGATAAGATAGTTATAAAACCTATATGGGAAAGTTATGATAAAAGTCAAGATGAAATAGTGGTAGAATTAGATCCAGGTATGGCCTTTGGTACAGGAACACATGAAACCACAAGAATGTGTATGGAATCTTTAGAGGAATATGTTAAAGAAAATTCTATAGTATTTGATATTGGCTGTGGTTCAGGAATATTGTCAATAGTAGCATCAAAGTTAGGGGCAAATAAGGTTATAGGAGTAGATTTGGATCCTGCTGCAGTGAAATCTTCAAAAGAAAACATAAGCTATAATAATTTAAATAACATAGAAATATTAGAAGGTAATCTTATGGAAGTAGTTGATGGAAAGGCTGATATAGTAGTAGCAAATATTATAGCAGATATTATAATATTTTTAACAGATGGAGTTAAAGATTTCATAAAGGATAAGGGTTATTTCATATCTTCAGGAATATTAAATTCTAGAAAGCAAGATGTAATAGATAAATTAGAAAACTCTGGTTTTGAAATTGTAGAAGTTAAAGAGCAAGGCGAATGGGTTTGTATAATTTCAAGAAATGTAAATTAGTAATTTTATAAAGTAGGTGATTTTTTGCATAAGTTTTTTGTACCTTCTGATAATATACAAGAAAACACGGTATATATTGAAGGAGAAGATGTAAAACATATATACAAAGTTTTAAGACTAAATGTTGGGGATACAATAAATGTAAATAATTGTAAAGGCACAGAATATGAAGTTAAGATAAATGATATAAACAAAAAAGTGGTTTCAGGTGAAATAATAAAAAAGATAGATATCAATAATGAAAGTCCACTAAATATTTATTTATATCAAGGCTTACCTAAGTCTACAAAAATGGATTTTATAGTCCAAAAAGGTACTGAATTAGGAATTAAAGAGGTAATTCCTATAATAACAAAACGAGTAGTAGTAAAAGGGGATTTAAAAGAGTTTAAAAAGTTAGATAGGTGGAACAGAATAGCATTAGAATCCTGTAAGCAGTGTAAAAGATCCTTTATACCTAAAGTAAGAACTCCAATAACATTTGAAGAACTTATAGAAAATATAAAACTTATGGATTTAATTTTAGTTCCTTATGAAAATAAAGAGAATTATGGTATTAAAAAAGTTATGGAGTATGTTGCAGGACAAAAGGATAAAATAAAAAATATAGCAATTATTATAGGTCCAGAAGGTGGCTTTGAAGAAGAAGAAATTAACATATTGGAAAGTTTAAAGGCACATATAATTACTTTAGGGCCTAGAATATTTAGAACGGAAACTGCAGGTATAATATGTTCTACAATAATAAGTTACGAACTTGGAGACTTAGGAGGAAGTTTATAATGAAGGTTGCTTTTAATACATTAGGCTGTAGGGTAAATCAGTATGAAACAGAGGCTATGGCTGAAAAATTTTTAAAACAAGGTTATGAATTAGCATCTTTTGATGAGTTTGCAGATGTATATGTTATAAATACTTGTACTGTAACTAATATGGGAGATAAAAAATCAAGACAAATGATACATAGAGCAAGAAGAAAAAATGCTGATGCTATTATTGCTGTAGTAGGATGTTATTCACAGATAGCTTCTGAAGAAGTATCAAAAATACAAGGTGTAGATGTAGTATTAGGAACACGAAATAAAGGCGATATTGTATACTTTGTTAATAAGGCAAGAGCAGAAAAAGAACAAATTATAGAAGTTAATGATGTTCTTAAAAATAGAAAATTTGAAGAGCTTAATATAGAAGAATACCAAGACAGAACTAGGGCATTTTTAAAAATACAAGATGGTTGCAACAGATTTTGTTCTTATTGTTTAATACCTTTTGCTAGGGGAGCCGTATGTAGTAAGGATCCTAAAAAGGTAATTGAAGAGGTTAAAAGACTTGCAAGTCACAATTTTAAGGAAATAATATTATCAGGAATAGATATAGCTTCCTACGGGGTGGATTTAGAAGGAAAATGGGATTTGACATTATTATTGCAAGAATTAGATTCTATAGAAGGAATACATAGAATAAGAATAGGTTCCATTGATCCTACATTTTTTACAGATGATGTAATAAATAATATAAGTAAATTAAATAAGTTATGTCCGCATTTTCATTTATCTTTACAAAGTGGATGTGATGACACATTAAAGAGAATGAATAGAAAATATAAAATAGAGCAGTATAAACACATAGTAAAAGGCCTTAGAAAAAATATAAAAGATGTATCTATAACCACAGATATTATAGTAGGATTTCCAGGTGAAACAGAAGAAGAATTTAATAAGACCTATGAATTTTTAAGGGATATAAAGCTATCAAAAATGCACGTATTTAAATTTAGTCCAAGGGAAGGAACAAAGGCAGAGACAATGCCAAATCAGATAGATGGAAATATTAAAGAATATAGAAGCAGTAAATTAATAGAATTAGATAAGCAATTAGAAAAAGAATTTATGGAAAATTTCATAGGTAGGGAAATGCCTGTTTTATATGAACAAGAAAGCAGGGAACAAGGTTACTATGAAGGATATACTCCTAATTATATAAAGGTCAATTCTAAAAGTAATGTGGATATTTCTGGGAAAATTATAAATACTAATATAAAACGCTTAAAAAATGAATCACTATATGGCGAAATTTAGTGATATATAAGCTTTTAAACATAATATACAGAAGGAATTTAAAATATTTTATTGAATATTTTATGGAGGAGGTGAGAAAATGGAAGATTGTATATTTTGCAAGATAATAAAGGGAGACATACCAAGTAATAAAGTCTATGAAGATGAGTTAGTATATGCTTTTAAAGATATAGATCCTGTAGCACCTTGTCATGTGCTTATAATTCCTAAAAAACATATTTCAAATTTAAATGAGGTAAATGAGGAGAACAGTAAGGTGATTTCTCATATATATGTAGTAATAGGGAAATTAGCAAAAGAATTAAAAATAGATGAAGAAGGTTTTAGAGTAGTTTCAAACTGTAATGAAGCTGGAGGTCAAACAGTACCTCATATACATTTTCATTTAATAGGTGGTAGAAATATGCAATGGCCACCAGGCTAAAAATAAAATTTCTAACGAGTATTAAGTTGTTGACAGTTTCCCAAAATATGTTGTATAATAGCTAGTGTGTTATTTTCACCGCAATAACTGCTTTGTTTTATTAAATTGAACTAGCGGAGGGAGGGAGAAAACATGTCAGAAATAAAAGTTAGAGAAAACGAATCACTAGAAAATGCATTAAGAAGATTTAAGAAACAATGCGCAAGAGCTGGTGTTTTATCAGAAGTTAGAAAAAGAGAACACTATGAAAAGCCAAGCGTAAAAAGAAAAAAGAAATCAGAAGCTGCAAGAAAGAGAAAGTTTAAATAATCCATTCTTTTGAAAGAGGGTATTGGAAAATAATGTCTCTTAAAGAAACCTTACAAGAAGATTGGAAGCGAGCCTTAAAAGCCAAAGAGAAAGACAAAGTAAGTGTTATAACTATGGCTAAGTCTGCTATACTTTTGGCAGAAAAAGATAAGGGAGAAGCTCTTGACGATTCAGAAATAATAAGTATTTTATCTAAGGAAATAAAGCAAAGAAAAGAAGCTTTAGAAGATTTCAAAAAGGGAAATAGACAAGACTTAGTACATCAGAATAATTTTGAAATAGAAGTTTTATTAAATTACCTTCCTCAGCAATTGACAGAAGAGGAAATTACTGAAATTGTTAAAGAAGCAGTTCAAGCGGAAAAGGCAAATACTATAAAAGATATGAAAAAAGTTATGAGTGTTGTTATCCCTAAAACTAAAGGCAGAGCTGATGGAAAACTTGTAAGTGATATTGTAAAAAGTATGTTAAACTAATAAGAAAAAGCTGAGAGTTAAATCTCAGCTTTTTATTTATGCTTATTTTACTTAGTCATTTATTAAAAGATACTTTCATAAATTAATATGAAAGTATTTTTTTAGGGAGAAATATGAAAAAGAAATTTTATAAAACAAGACAAACCATGGCAGAAACATTTGATTTACCTAAAGATGTTATTTTAGATATGCCTAGAATAATAATAACTGGAGATAAAGAGATAACTATAGAAAACCATAGGGGAGTTGTAGTTTTTGAAGATGAACAAGTTAAAGTAAATTCAGGAATAGGACTAATATCTATATATGGTAATAATTTTGAAATTTTATTCATGGGGGGAAGTACAATTACATTAGGTGGAATATTTAAATCAGTAATTTATGAAGGAAATGGTGAAAATTAATTTTAAAAAATATAAAAATGCCTATATTACTATAGAAATTCAGTCGATGATTCCTGAAAGATTTATAAATTTATTATGGAAAAATGGGGTTCCTATAAAGAATGTTGTTAAAAAAAGTATAACCACTTTTTATATGGAAGTAAATTTAAAAGATTACGATATGATAGATAGCATAGCTAGAAGAACAGGAACCAAGATAAAAATAATAAAAAGAAGAGGAGTTTCTTTTTTACTATTATTTTTAAAAAGAAGATTTGCTCTTTTAATTGGAGCAGGTATATTTATATTTATTTTATATTTTATGTCTAATTTTATATGGGGTATAGATATAGTTTCTGATCATAAGGTTGCGCCTTATGAAATAAGGCAGCAACTTAAAAGTTATGGTATAAAGCCAGGTATAAATAAAAATACTGTAAATGTATATGAAATAGAGGAAAAGCTTACAAAAGATGTGGATAATATTATGTGGGTAAGGGCAAGACTTGAGGGGTCTAAATTAGTTGTTAAAATAGAAGAGAGGCAATCGCCACCACAAATAGTAAAAGATGAAGAACCATGTGATTTAGTAGCTAAGAAAGATGCCCAAATACAGAGAGTTTATACAACAGGGGGGACAGCTGTTGTAAAAAAAGATGACATTGTAAAAAAAGGAGACCTATTAGTAAAAGGAGAACAAGGCAGAGAAGAAGAACAAACCTATAAAGTTCATGCAGAGGGAAAAGTAATTGGAAGAACTTTTTACGAAAATATTAAAAACATAAAAGATTATAATATAAAAAGAAAGAGAACAGGTAAGAGTATAGAAAAAATATATATAAATATTAAAGGAAAAAAAATATATTTAAAAAATAATATAAATAAATTTGATAAATATGATAAAATAGAGAATAATAAGTTTTTTATAAATAAAGATATCTATTATGAGGTTAAGGAATATAAAGATAATGAAAATTTAAAAAAGATAGTAGATAAAACTTCTAATGAAATGTACAAAGATATAAGCAAAAACTTAGATAAGTCTGTAAAGATAGTAGATAAAGTTGTAAACTATATGCCAGAAGGTGACAACTGTACAGTAAGAGTGTTAGTTATAGCAGAAGAAGATATAGCTGTACCTCAGAAGATCATTGAAGATGAGACACCTGAAAGTACAAAATAAACGGTGTATGTTATAAAGGTGGTATATGATAATGAAAAAAGTTACTATGGGAAAAATGTTTAAAAATTATAAACTAAAGAGAAATTTAGTTTTTTTAATTACATTTATTTTTATGTATGTTACGTTAATAACAACATTAGTGACAAAAAAGTATGATTTAAAAGAAGGAGATATAGCAAAAGTAGATATAAAAGCGCCTAGGGAGATTAAAGATGAAGTGTCTACAAAGGCAAGAATGCAGCAAGCACTAGAATCTGTTCCAGTACAATATAGCAAAAGACCAGAGATTAAAACTGAAGTATTAAATGAAATAAATAGCTTTCTTTCTCAAGTACAATCTGTAAAATCTAAATCAATAAGTGACAAAGAGAAATTACAACAACTTTCAAAAGAGGCAAAAATAGATTTATCTAGTGATGATTATATGGAGCTAATAACACTAGATAAGGATAAGTTTCAATCTTTACAAGAGTCTTTGATTAAACTTATGTCGGATCTTTATGAAAATTTAACTATTAGTGATAATTCTCAAAAGGATAATCAGCAAGATATTAAAAAGGCACAAGAATATATATTTAGAAAAGTAAGTACATTTAAGTTATCTAAAAATTTAAAAACACTGTGCATAACTATATCTTATACTCAAATAAAACCTAACTTTTTTTATGATAAAGAAAAAACTGATGAGCTAAAAAAAGAAACAGTTAAAAATACATCACCAGTTATGATAAAAAAGGATCAAACAATAATAAAAGAGGGAGAGCCTGTAACAAAATATCAGTTAGATTTACTAAAGGATGTAGGACTCTTAAACAATAATGCTAATTTTGAATGGTATATTTTTATAAGTTTAGCTATAGTAATAGCCTTAGTACTTTTTATAGAATATGCTTATATTTATAAATTTTATAAGGAACATTTTGATAAGTTAAATGACTTAATATTAATAAGTTTAGTTAATTGTGTATCTGTTCTTTTGGCAAGAACATTAGCTACAGTATCCCCTTTTTTAATACCATTAGCTTGTGCACCTATGATTTTAACACTACTTTTAAATTATAAAATATCTTTGGTCACAAGTCTTCTTAATTGTATATTGGTTGCTATAGCAGTAAACTTTAACGTAGAAATAATACTTTTATCTATAATGAGTACAGCTTTAGGGGCTACTATACTAAGAAAAATGCAACAAAGAAATGATATATTATATGCTTCTTTATATATTACAATAGTAAATGTAGTGCTGACTTTTTCAGCAGGATTTCTATTAAGTAACAGTGCCGTAGATGTATCGCAAAAAGCTTTATTTTCATTTATAGGGGGCATAATATCAGCAGTATTAACAATAGGTTTTTTACCAGTACTTGAGAGTGCTTTTGATATTGTAACTACTATAAAATTGTTAGAGCTATCTAATCCTAACCATCCATTGCTTAAAAGATTACTTTTAGAAGCTCCAGGAACTTATCACCATAGTATATTAGTAGGAAACTTAGCGGAAGTTGCATCAGAGGCTGTGGGTGGAAATTCAGTTCTAGCCAGAGTATCTGCTTATTATCATGATATAGGAAAATTAAAAAGGCCTTATTTCTTTAAAGAAAACCAAATAGGAAAAGAAAATCCTCATGATAAAATATCTCCTAATTTAAGTACCTTAATAATTATATCTCATGTAAAAGATGGGTTGGAGATGGCAAATGAACATAAGATTCCAAAAGTTATAAAAGATATAATACAGCAACATCATGGTACTTCTTTAGTAAAGTATTTTTATATAACTATGAAAAATAATAGTGAAAGACCAGATGAAGTAAATGAAGAAGATTTTAAATATCCAGGTCCGATACCTGAAACTAAAGAAGCTGCTATTATAATGCTTGCAGATGGAGTAGAGGCGGCTGTAAGATCTATAAGTGATCCTAATAGTTTGAAAATAAGGGAAATGGTAAATAATATAATTAAAGCTAGATTAGATGATGGTCAGTTAGATGATTGTGACCTTACATTAAAGGATATAGGAAAAATAAAAGAAGCTTTTTTAAAGGTTCTTACAGGAATATATCATCAAAGGATAGAGTATCCTGAGGATAGATGGATGAAAAATAGGAGGAACAACTAATGATTTTTATAGATAATAGACAAGATAAAATAGAAGTAACAGAAGAATTTACAAATAAAATAAAAAAAATAATAGATTATGCACTAAGAGAAGAAAAGGTAGACATAGATTATGAAGTAAGTGTTATTTTTATAGATAATGAAAATATAAAAGAAATAAATAAAGAATGTAGGAATATAGATAAGGCTACAGATGTATTGTCTTTTCCAATGTTAGATTATGAAGAAGGTAAAGTTTTTAAAGATATATATTTAAATTATGAATTTGATGAAAGTGATTTAGATGAAGGTAATTTGGTATTAGGTGATATAGCTCTTTCTTTAGAAAGAGCTAAAGAACAAAGTGAAGAATTTGGTCATAGCTTTTTAAGGGAAGCTTGCTATTTGACTATACATTCTGTATTACATCTTTTAGGATATGATCATATGGAACAAGAAGAAAAGGGCATAATGAGGAAAAGAGAGGAAAATATATTAGAAAAGTTTAATTTAGAAAGATAAATTATATAAGCTATAAAGGGTGGTGTTTCTAATTTGAAAGTAAACAAACTTCTAGATAGTTTTAATTATGCCATAGATGGAATCATACATGCAGTTAGAACCCAAAGAAACATGAGAATACATATGATAACAGCTCTTTTGGTTTTGACTGCTTGTTTTTTTTATGATTTGAGTAAATTAGAATTGGTTTCTATATGTATAGTTGTAACTTTAGTTATATTTGCAGAACTTTTAAATACAGCAATAGAATTTGCTATAGATGCAACTACTAATTACTATCATCCTTTAGCTAAAGTGTCAAAAAATATAGCAGCTGGAGCAGTATTAATTACAGCTGTAAATGCAGTGGTAGTAGGATATATAATATTTAGAGATAAATTAAAATATATGAATTTTGTATTAATTAAAAAAATAAAAAACTCTAATCCTTACGCAATATTTATAGTACTTGCCATTGTATGTATATGTACTATTGTAGTGAAAGCTATATATGGAGAAGGAACACCACTTAAAGGTGGTATGCCAAGTGGTCATAGTACCATGGCTTTTTCTATAGCTACTATAATAGCTCTTATTACGGAGGAATTTCCCATAGTTGTTTTAAGTTATCTTTTAGCTCTTATAGTAGCACAGAGTAGAGTGGATTCAAAAGTACATTCGGTGATTGAAGTTATAGTAGGAGGATTATTTGGAACATTACTTACAACTTTATTATATAGGATATTTGGATAGTTGAAATAATAACCCAAAATGCTATAATTTATGTACATAATTAATATAGCGAATTTTATTCAATGGGAGGATTGAAAATGAAATATAAAGAACTTATAGATAAAGCTATTAAAGCAAGGGAGAATGCCTACGTACCTTATTCAAACTTTAAAGTAGGAGCGGCAATTATTACAGAAGATAATAAAATTTACTCTGGTTGTAATATAGAAAATGCATCTTATGGTGCTACTAATTGTGCAGAGAGAACGGCTATATTTAAAGCAATTTCTGAAGGTCATAAAAATATTAAAGCTATAGCTATAGTTGGAAGTGAAAAAGATTATACTTATCCTTGTGGTATATGCATACAAGTAATAAGTGAATTTGCAGATGGAAATATAGACATAATAATAGTAAAAAATAAAGATGAATACATGGTAAAAAAATTAGATGAAATAATACCAGTAACTTTTACTAAAAAAGATTTAATGAAATAAAGACAAGGAGATAGAATATGTTTAAATCAGGATTTGTAACTATTGTAGGAAGACCTAATGTTGGTAAATCAACTCTTTTAAATGCTATGATGAAAGAAAAATTATCAATAGTTTCTTGTAGACCACAAACTACGAGAAATAATATACAAACTATACTAACAGAGGATGAATATCAACTTATATTCGTAGATACCCCAGGAATTCATAAACCTAAACATAAATTAGGTGAATATATGGTAAAGTCTGCTTCTGATTCGATAAAAGATGTAGATTTAGTTTTATTTTTAGTAAACCCAGATGAAAAGCCAGGAAAAGGGGACCTATTTATAATAGAACAATTAAAGAATATAAATCAACCTGTATTTTTAGTAGTAAATAAGGTAGATGAAAATTCACCAGAAAAGGTAGCAGAAACTTTAAAAAATTATTCAGAACTTATGGATTTTAAGGAGATAATACCAATATCAGCTTTAAAAAGAAAAAATGTAGAATTATTAAAGGAACTTATGGTAAAGTACATGCCAGAAGGACCAAAGTTTTATCCGGATGATATGATAACAGATCAAAATGAAAGATTTATAGTTTCAGAGATAATAAGAGAAAAAGCATTAAGAATGTTAAAAGAGGAAGTTCCTCATGGAATAGCAGTAGAAATAATTCAAATGAGAAAAAATGAAAAAGGTATATATAGAATAGAAGGTAATATACTATGTGAAAAAAGTTCTCATAAACCTATAATTATAGGTAAAGGAGGCAACACATTAAAAACAATATCTAAATATGCAAGACAAGATATAGAGGAATTTCTACAATCTAAAGTATATATAAGATTATGGGTAAAAGTTAAAGAGGAATGGAGAGACAATCAAAAGCTATTAAAAGAACTAGGCTATAAAGAAATAAAATAAAATATATTTATTATAATATTTAGGATATACTAAATATAAGAAATTTGATTTTTAAAATTAAATTTTATTTTAGGAGTTGATTTTCTGTCTATTTTTAAAACTAGAGCTGTAGTAATAAAAACACAAGACTTTAAAGAAGCAGATAAATTAGTATGGCTTTATACAGAAAAATTAGGAAAGGTAACTTCAATAGCTAAAGGAGCTAAAAAAAATAGAAGTAAGTATTTATCAAACACTATTCCTTTTTGTTATGGAGATTATGTATTATATAAAGGTAAGAGTATGTTTAATCTATCAGAAGGAAAATTAATAGAATCTTTTCAAGATTTTTTGAAGGATTTAAATACATTAACTTATGCTTCATATTTTTGCGAACTTATAGACATATGTGCAGAAGAAGGAGAAAGTAATAGGGATTTATTTAGGCATCTTGTTACTGCATTTTATTTAATAAAAAATAAAGCTGTTGATATAGAAATTTTAGCTAGAGCTTTTGAGGTTAAGGTTCTACAAGCTACTGGATACGGATTGAATTTAGATTATTGTAGTATATGTGGTAAAAATATAACTACGTCTAATTACATTAATTTTCAAAATGTAGGTGGAGTTTGTAGAGAATGTGAAAAAATAAATGGTATAAATATAAATTACGCTACTTATAATATATTAAAATATTTTTCAAAAACGTCCTTAGAGAAAATATATAGGTTATCTGTAGAAAAACAAACTAAGAGAGAGCTATATAAAATACTAAATTCAATAATATCTCAAAATTATTTAAAAAAACCTAGAAGTCTTCAAATATTAAATTATATAGAGGAGGAGTAAACATGACTGAAATAACATTAGAAAAAATTGATATTATAAGAGAGAGGACAGGAGTAACTTATACAGCGGCAAAGGAAGCTTTAGAAGCTTGTAATGGAAATGTAGTAGATGCATTGGTTTATATTGAAAATAAAGAAAAAGAAGAAAAAGATAATATATATACTACTAAAGATGAATTTGTAAAATGGATAAAAGATACTATAAATAAAGGCAATGTAACTAGAATAAAAATAAAGAAAGATGATAAAACTATAGTGGACATACCAGTAAATGCAGGTATAGCAGCTACAGCTGTAGCTGCATTGATATGGGCACCATTACTTGGAATAGGTATAGCAGCAGCTTTATTTACAAAGGTAACTATAGAAATAACAAAAGAAGATGGTTCTGTAGAAGTAGTAAACAAAATAATAAAATGTACAGCTAAAGATATAAAAGAAACTGTACAAAATAAGACCTCAGATATAAAAGAAAAATTTACAAACAAGATGAGTTCAGAAGATGGTAATTTAGATGAACATGTATATAGTTATACAGTAAAATTTGATGATGAAGAAGCAGATAAAGAAGAAACAGATAATGAAAAGACTGATGAAGATAAGTAAAGAGCTATAATTTATATATACTTAAAAATCAGCAGTTTAAAGCTGCTGATTTTTTGAATTTATTTTTTAAAAAAATAATGAAAAAATGGCGTAATAGGAAGAAAAAAATAATAAGCATAACATAATTTTAAATAAATAAGCATAAATCGTAAAAGTGCTATACTATTTATTGAAAAATAGTGGTATAATATATATAGTTTAGTTTTATAATTTTAATAATTACTATATAAGGAAGAGGGTGAATACTATCAAGTTATCTGAAAGACAAGAACAAATAGTAGAACTAGTAAAAAAGAATGAACCGATAACAAGTGAAAATTTGGCTACTCATTTAGGGGTAACTAGAGCAGCATTAAGACCTGATTTGGCTATATTAACAATGATAGGAATATTAGAGGCAAAACCTAAAGTAGGATATATTTATTCTCATAAGCCTTCATATAGCTTTTTACAAGATTATATAGAAAGTATAGTAGTAAAAAATATAATGTCAGATCCAATTATGGTTGAAGAAAGTACAACAGTATATGATTCTATATTACATTTATTTCTAAATGATGTAGGTACAATTTTTATTCATAATGATGGTATATTAGTGGGTGCTGTATCGAGAAAAGACTTTTTAAAGATAGCCATGGGTGGAACAGATATGCATAAAGTTCCAGTAGGTATAATAATGACAAGGATGCCTAATATAGTTTATGTAGACAAAGAAGATAATGCATATGTGGCAGCACAAAAGATAATAGATCATGAGGTAGATAGTTTACCAGTAGTTGATAAAGTGGTTAAAAATGGTAAAGAAGAGCTAAAAATAATAGGTAAAGTTTCAAAAACAAATATAACTAGACTATTTGTTAAATTGGGGGAAAATTCCTAAGGTCTTTTGTTTAAAACAGATAATAATTATCTGATCATATAAACAAAATTATAAGAGGGGATGTTTACAATGGAAAATAAAAAGTATGTTTATCTTTTTAGTCAAGGAAATGCAAAGATGAGAAATCTTTTAGGGGGCAAAGGAGCTAACTTGGCCGAAATGACTATTCTAGGAATACCTGTTCCATCAGGATTTACAGTGACTACAGAGGCTTGTTTACAATATTATGAAGATGGAAAGAAATTAAATAATCATATAATAGATGAAATTATAGGGGCTATGAAGGATATAGAGAATAAAACTAATAAAAAGTTTGGAAGTAAAGAAAATCCTTTATTAGTTTCTGTAAGATCTGGGGCTAGAGTTTCTATGCCAGGTATGATGGATACTATATTAAATTTAGGATTAAATGATGAAACTGTAATAGCTTTATCAAAGCTCACAAATAATGAAAGATTTGCATATGATTCTTACAGAAGATTCATTCAAATGTTTTCAGATGTAGTTATGGGAATAGACAAGAGAGAGTTTGAAGACGTACTTGATGATATGAAAGAGACTAAAAATGTTAAATATGATACAGATTTAACAACAGAAGATTTAAAAGAGGTAGTAGTTAAATTTAAAGAAATCTACAAAAAAGAAATAAAAGAAGATTTTCCACAAGATCCCAAAGAACAGTTACTATCATCAGTAACAGCAGTATTTAGATCTTGGGATAATCCAAGAGCTATAGTATATAGAAGATTAAATGATATACCAGGTGATTGGGGTACAGCAGTAAATGTTCAAGCTATGGTATTTGGAAATATGGGAAATACTTCAGGAACTGGTGTTGCATTTACAAGAAATCCTGCCACTGGTGAAAACGAAATATTTGGTGAATATTTAATAAATGCGCAAGGTGAAGACGTTGTAGCTGGAATAAGAACACCTCAACCTATATCAAAATTAGAAAAAGAATTACCAGAGTGTTACAAACAATTTAGAGATATAGCTAAGAAATTAGAAAGCCATTACAAAGATATGCAGGACATGGAATTTACTATAGAACAAGGCAAGTTATATTTCTTGCAAACAAGAAATGGTAAAAGAACAGCACAAGCCGCATTAAAAATAGCAGTAGATTTAGTAGAAGAAGGTTTACTAACTCAAGAGGAGGCTTTATTAAAAGTAGAGCCAAAACAATTAGATACACTACTACACCCTAATTTTGATGAGAATGAATTAAAAAATTCTAATCCTATAGCAAAAGGACTTCCAGCTTCACCGGGAGCTGCTTGTGGTAGAATTTATTTTACAGCTGAAGAAGCTAAAGCTCATCATGATAAAGGAGAAAAAGTAATTTTAGTCAGACTTGAAACATCCCCTGAGGATATAGAAGGAATGATAGCTGCAGAGGGCATACTTACTATAAGAGGAGGAATGACATCTCATGCAGCAGTTGTAGCTAGAGGTATGGGAACATGCTGTGTAGCAGGTTGTGGAGATTTAAATGTAAATGAAGAAGGAAAATACTTTAAAGCTTTAGGAAAAACTTATAAAGAAGGCGAATATATCTCACTTGATGGAAGTACAGGAAAAGTTTATGGAGAAGCTATAAAAACAGTAGCTCCAGCTATCAGTGGATACTTTGGAAGATTTATGGAATGGGCAGATGAAGTAAGAGCATTAAAAGTTAGAACAAATGCAGATACTCCAAAGGATGCTTCTCAAGCAGTAAGTTTTGGTGCAGAAGGAATAGGGCTTTGTAGAACAGAGCACATGTTCTTTAAAGAAGAAAGAATACCTGCTGTTAGAGAAATGATACTTTCAAAAACAGAGAAACAAAGAAGAAAAGCTTTGGAAAAACTTTTACCAATGCAAAGAGAAGATTTTATAGGACTTTACGAGGCTATGGGCGAAAAAGCTGTAAATATAAGATTATTAGATCCGCCACTACATGAATTCTTACCCAAAAATGATGAAGATATTAACAGTCTAGCAAAGGAAATGGGCATAACCTTTGAAGAAGTAAAAGAAGCTGTAGTATCATTACACGAATTTAACCCAATGATGGGTCATAGAGGATGTCGTTTAGCAGTATCTTATCCTGAAATAGCAGAAATGCAAACAACTGCTATAATACAAGCAGCTATAGAAGTTACAAAGAGTAAAAATATAACTATAAAACCAGAAATAATGATACCATTAATTGGCGAAGTAAAAGAAATGAAGTATGTAAAGGATGTAGTAGTAGAAACAGCAAATAGAGTTATAGAAAATGCTAATATAGAGATGAAGTATCAAGTAGGAACTATGATAGAAATACCAAGAGCAGCACTTACTGCGGATGAAATAGCTAAAGAAGCAGAATTTTTCTCATTTGGAACTAATGATTTAACACAAATGACTTTTGGATTCTCAAGAGATGACGCTGCTAAATTCTTAAACGATTACTATGACAAAAAGATATATGAATTTGATCCATTCCAAAGAATAGATCAAACTGGTGTAGGAAAACTTGTAGAAATGGCAGTAAAACTAGGAAAACAAACAAGACCAGATATAAAATTAGGAATATGCGGAGAACATGGTGGAGATCCATCATCTATTGAATTCTGTCATAATGTAGGATTAAATTATGTATCCTGTTCACCATATAGAGTTCCACTAGCTAGATTAGCAGCAGCACAAGCTCAAATTAAAAATCCTAGAAAATAAATATAAAAGCCTGAATTTTAATATTCAGGCTTTTTAAATTTATCTTCTATATATTTACCCAATATATAGGAAAATTTAATTTGTTTTTCAGTATCCTGTATAGACTTATTTAGTATTTTTTGAAATGATTTCTTATTGCATTTAGTTATATTCTTATAATAATCTCTTGATATTTTCCAGAATTTCTGTGGGAAAGATAAATAGCTTAATATATATTTATATTCATCAAAATTTAAAGGATTTAATTTATTATAAGTATCTAGTAATTCTATAGTTAAATTTGCATTCCAATTGGTAGAAGATCTTCTTAGAATTCTTCTCAAAAAGTAGGATATATCATGTACCCTAAAATCTTTAGCGCATTTATCAAAATCTATCACCCATATATTACTTGTATCATCTATTATAATATTTTTATTTACATAATCCAGATGGCATAAACATCTAGATAAATTATCTGGATTAATAGTAGAAGCTATTTTTACAGAAGTTTTTGCCAGTAACAGGTTAAGATCAAAATTATTTATAAAAGTGTTAGAAAATTTGTCTTGATATTTAAAGGCATAATTATAACATTTTAGCATTTGATTTAGATGTTTCTCATAGGATAAATATATATTATCTTTTTTTTCTTTTCGGTATCCACCTTTTATAGGAATAAATTTTTCAGCACAATTATGCATTTTACTTAAATTTTCCATAGAATAAAAAATATGTTCTTTTTTATCATAATCACATTTTTCCCCTAATATCCATGGGGTAAGTATAAAAAGCATATTATTTAAATTTACAAATCGACCGTTATTTTTATTAGGTAATATTCTAGGAACATTTATGTTATGTCTATAGAGCCATTCCATAGAAGAATACACAAATAAAAGTTCCTCTTCTTTAAAATAAACTTTTTTAAGACAATAATTTTTGTCATTATGAGAAACTTTGTATACGGCACGTTGTTTATCAGTATTTTTAAATTTAATCTGTGAAATAGTGGAATCTTCTAAATTATATTCAGGAAGGATGTATTTTTTTACATTTTCTTCAGATAATAAACTTATATTAAATGACTTAGACTTATAAGCCATAAGAACACTCCTTAAAAAATATTTCTTCTATAATGATATTATTGAAATCTATATATTATACATTTCAATAAAAAAAGGAGTTAGAAAATTAATATAGAATTAATTAATAAAAATAGTTATTTAATAATTTGGTGATTTAAATGTTTAAAGGATGATAATTATGAGTATAAGAGAAGGTATAGAAAAAAATGAAAAGCTAATATTAAATAGTAAGGCATGTTTAGTGGTGGATTCTAAGGGAAGAGATAGGAAAGAAAAAAAAGATGAAATAAGAACAGATTTTATGCTAGATAGAGATAGAATTATCCATAGCAAATCTTTCAGGCGACTTAAACACAAAACTCAAGTTTATATAAAAACCTCAGGGGATCATTATAGAACTAGACTTACTCATACTCTAGAAGTATCCCAAATTGCAAGGACTATAGGACGTGGAATAGGACTAAATGAAGATTTAATAGAAGCTATAGCATTAGGACACGATATAGGTCATGTAGCTTTTGCACATAATGGAGAAGAAGTTTTAAATGAACTTCTGCCAAATGGATTTAAGCATAATGAAAATAGCATAAGAGTTTTAACAAGGATTGAAAAGCAAGGCTTAGGACTAAATTTAACTTATGAAGTGCTAGATGGAATTCTTCATCATAGTGGATTTTCTAAGAAAACTACTAGGGCTTATACACTGGAAGGACAGGTAGTTAAGTATAGTGATAAAATAGCATATGTAAATCACGATATAGATGATTCTATAAGAGCAGGAATTTTACAGATAAAAGATATTCCGATGAATTTACTAGAGTCCCTAGGGGATACTCATGGGAAAAGAATAGATACATTAGTTACAGACTGTATAGAAAATACTTTAAATAATATAAAGGAAGGAGTTTTAAAAGTATCTTTAAGTGTTAAAAAAGAAGAATGTTTATATGAGCTTAGAAGATTTTTATTTGATAATGTGTATAATGGTAATGCATTAAAGGAAGAAAGAGAAAAAGCGAAGTTTATATTAAGGCAAGTTTTTAGTTATTTTATGAAAAATCCTGATAGGATGCCAGAACTTTATAAAAATATAGCAAAAGAAGAAGGGTTATCTATTGGGGTATCAGATTATATATCTGGCATGAGTGACGATTATTGTTTATATTTATTTAATAATATATATGTTCCTAAAATAGTATTATACTAATTGTTATAATATTACAAAAAAGTATAAAAATCGTATTCTAATAGGTGAACTATAATATAAAAAATGTAAAAATACAATATCTTTATAAAAATTATACATTTTTGAAGGAAATTTATCATTTATAAAGAATATATATATATAAGTTTATAGTACAATTTAAAAAAACATTTAATTTATTAGAAGGAAAAAAGTAATTTTTGTCGAATATATTAATTTTGCCTAAGTATTTTTTGATTTTATTAAAATATAAAAAGTAAGGTGGGAGTAATTATTGATATCGGAAGATGTCATTCAGAGGGTAAAAGATGAAAATGATATAGTGGAAGTTATATCAGAGGATGTAAAGCTTAAAAGAGCGGGAAGAAATTATTTTGGATTATGTCCTTTTCATCATGAAAAAACGCCTTCATTTAGTGTATCACAAGACAAACAAATATATAAATGTTTTGGATGTGGTGAAGTAGGAAATGTTATAACTTATACAATGAAGACTAAAAATCTTAGTTTTCCGGAAGCTATAAAGTTATTAGCAGATAGAGTTAACATAGATATAGATATTGACGGTAAAGGGAATGAAAAAAATACATTTAAAAATAAAATGTATAAAATAAATGTAGATGCTGCTAGATATTTTTTCGGAAATCTTATAAAAAATAAAAAAGCAGTGAATTATTTTTTAAATAGAGGGGTTACTGGAAAAACTATAAAAAGATTTGGTTTAGGCTATGCTAAAGATAATTGGGATGGTACTTTAAGTTACCTTAAAAATAAAGGTTACAAAGAACAAGATATTTTAGAGGCAGGTTTGGCTGTAAGGGGAAGAAATAATTCTTGTTATGATAGATTTAGAAATAGAGTTATATTTCCAGTTTTCGATTATAAAGGTAGAGTTATAGGATTTGGTGGTAGAGTACTTGATGATTCTAAACCTAAGTATTTAAATTCCCCAGAAACATACGTATTTAAAAAAGGTACTAACTTATATGGATTAAATTATGCCATTAAGCAAAGGACTAGAAATTTAATAATAGTAGAAGGATATATGGATTGTATAACCTTACATCAATATGGAATAGAAAATGTAGTAGCTTCATTAGGTACAGCTTTAACTATGAATCAAGGAAGGCTTTTAAAAAGATATGCAGACAGAGTTATAATATCCTATGACGCTGATGTCGCAGGACAGGCAGCTACAATGAGAGGTCTTCAGATATTAAAAGAAGTTGGACTTGAAGTTAGAATTTTAACTGTACCAGAAGGAAAAGATCCAGATGAATTTGTAAGGAATAATGGTAAAGAAGCTTATTTAGAGCTTGTAGATAAAGCCCTTCCACTTATAGAATATAAAATAGAAATGGCTAAAAAGAATATAAATTTTAATAATCCTCATCATATTGCAAAATATGCAGAAAAAGTTATAAATATTACAACCCCATTAGAACCAGTAGAAAGAGACTTGTACATAAAGAAGTTAGCAGAAGAAACGAATATAAAAATTCAGACTTTATATGACCAATTAAATGATAAAATTAAAAAATCTGGAGAAAATTCTGAAAAAATGAATAGGTTAGCATCTTTTGGACAAAAATTATATTTAGAACCAGCTTATATAACAGCTGAAAGACTTGTTTTACAGGTTATGTTCAATAATAAAGATGTTTATGACAACATAATAAATAATTTAAAAGAGGAAGAGTTAGCATTAGAAAGTCATAAAAAGATATATAAATATATAACTGAAAATATAGAGTGTGAAGATATAGAAAAAAGAAAAATTCAGATAGAGGCTAAATGCGATAAGCAAGAGGAAACTTCGAAGGAATGGATTAAAATATTAGATACTGAGTTTATGTATGATGAAGAAAAAATAGAAGAGATAATAAAGGATTCAATTAAGAGTATAAAAAAGTATCAATTAGAAAAAGACAAAAAAGAGCTTATGGATAAAATAAAGCAACTAGAAAAAGAGGGCAAATATAAAGAATCTATAGATATATCTCAAAAACTTGTGAAGTTGCAGAAAACTATAGCTAATATGTAATAGGATCGAAAGGAGGCTATATTTCATGAAAGAAAAAAAGGATAGTAAAAATGTTCAAAAAGATAAAAAAGAAAAAATGAAGTTAGTTAGACGACTTATTGAAAAAGGTAAGAAAAGTGGAAACTTAACTTATAAAGAAATAATGGATGAATTAGAAGAAATAGATTTAGGTCCTGAGCAAATAGAAAAAATATATGAAGTTTTAGAGTCTATGGGTGTAGAAGTTGTAGGGGACATAAATGAGATAGATGTAAAGGAAGAGGATATGGATTTATCTGTACCAGAAGGTATTGCTATAGATGATCCAGTAAGAATGTACTTAAAAGAAATAGGAAAAGTATCTCTTTTAACACCAGAGGAAGAAATAGAATTGGCTAAAAGAATAAATGAAGGAGATATGGCAGCTAAAAAGAAGTTAGCAGAGGCCAATTTAAGACTTGTAGTAAGTATAGCTAAAAGATATGTAGGTAGAGGAATGCTATTTTTAGACTTAATACAAGAAGGAAATTTAGGATTAATAAAAGCAGTAGAAAAGTTTGATTATACAAAAGGATATAAATTTAGTACTTATGCTACTTGGTGGATAAGGCAGGCAATTACAAGAGCTATTGCAGACCAAGCAAGAACTATAAGAATACCGGTTCATATGGTTGAAACTATAAATAAATTAATAAGGGTATCAAGACAGTTACTTCAGGAACTTGGAAGAGAACCTCAACCAGAAGAAGTAGCTAAGGTTATGGAAATGCCAGTAGATAAAGTTAGAGAAATCACAAAGATAGCTCAAGAACCAGTATCATTAGAAACACCAATAGGTGAAGAGGAAGATAGTCATCTAGGGGACTTTATACCAGATGATGAAGCGCCAGCGCCAGCAGAAGCTGCAGCCTTTACTATGCTAAAAGAACAACTTATAAATGTACTTGATACTTTAACACCAAGAGAAGAAAAAGTATTAAGATTGAGATTTGGATTAGATGATGGAAGGGCAAGAACTTTAGAGGAAGTTGGTAAGGAGTTTAATGTAACTAGAGAAAGAATAAGACAAATAGAAGCAAAAGCACTAAGAAAATTAAGACATCCAAGTAGAAGTAAAAAACTTAAAGATTATTTAGATTAATGCACCATATTAAAGGTGCTTTTTTTTATAGTCATATATGATATAATAATTTGTGTACTATGTGAACAAAACATAAAGAAAGGGTGATAGAATGAACAAATTTAAACCTATAAGGGGAGCAGGATTATCTTCTATAATAACTAATAGCTTATTTTATAATGCTATAGTAATTATTACAATATTATTAGTGGATTCCTATGAAATTGTAGAATTATTAAAGCTATGTGTTATAGGTTTAAATATGTATTTAATTTATTACATATTAATGTATATAACTATGGAGTATTACATAGATGATGAAAAGATATATATAAATAGTATATTTGGTCTTAAGAAGGTAAGTATACCAATTAATACAATTCAGTGTTATAGAAAAGATGTAGGATATATAAAAAGCATAAGGGTATCTGGTTTTAGCAAATATTATTATGCTATAGGTAGAAATATAATAGATAAGATAGGAAATACCTATATGTATGTATCTTCAAATAAAAATATAATATATTTAAAAACAGATAAAATTAATTATGGTATATCTCCAGAAAATATAGATGAATTTGAAAATAAATTAAAGGAAAGAAATGTATTAGAATCTGATTGGAGTTATAAGATTAGTAAAAATTCTAATGTATTTAAAAATAAGAAATATTTATATCCATTTATTGTTGTAACTATAGTTACAATAATAATAACTTTAAATCCACTTGTTTTATATCTTTTAAATAAATTACCTAAAAAAATGCCTTTATTATTTAACGCTAAGTTTACACCATTAACTTTTGGAACGGGGAAACAATTTGCTTTTAAGCAAATGATATATGGTGCCTTAAATATGGTAATATTTTTTTGTATGTATTATGTATCATATTTTTATTCCAAATATGATAAGAATTATGCTTATAAATTCTTATATGTACCGTTAGTTTTATCTATATTATTTTTAATAATGCAAATTAGAATACTTTGTGTATATGGTTAAAATAAAATAATTAGGAGTTTTGATATGGAAATAAGTTTAAGGTTAAAAACTATAGCAAGTATGGTAGATAAATGTGATTGTATAGTAGATGTAGGAACAGATCATGCGTATATTCCAATATACTTAGTTAAAAATAATATCTGTAAAAGTGCTATTGCATCAGATATAAATAAAGGGCCTATAGAAAGGGCAGAGAATAATATAAGAACGAAAGGATTATCAAATAGCATAGAATGTAGATTAGGGGCAGGACTTAATCCTATAAAACCTAATGAAGCAGAGGGTGCTGTAATTGCTGGTATGGGTGGAAATATGATAAAGGATATACTAGAAGAATCCCAAGAGGTATTTAAACTTTTAGATTTTTTAGTATTGCAACCTATACAAAATCCAGAGGTTCTTAGAAAATACATATATGATAAAGGTTATAAAGTATTAGAAGAAGGAATAGTATTTGACGAAAACAAATTTTATGAGATAATAAAGATAAGGTATGATAACAATCCTAAAAAATTGGAGCCTATTTATTATGAAATAGGTAAGGATTTGATAGACAAAAATCATAAATTATTAAGTGAATTTATAAATTACAAAATAGATATTTATAATAAAATATTGATTTACATAAAAGAAGATACAGAAGGGGCAAAAGCTAGAAAAAAAGATATTATAAAAAAGATAACTAAGTTAAAGGAGCTGTTGAAATGAGTTTAAAAATAAAAGATATACAGGATATAATGGAACAATATGCACCTTTATACTTAAAAGAAAGCTATGATAATGTAGGACTTATGGTGGGAGATTCAGAAAGTATAGTTAAAAATATACTGGTAGCCTTAGACTGTACACTAGAAGTAATACAGGAGGCTAAGCGCAGGAAATGTAATTTAATAGTTACGCACCATCCACTTTTATTTAGGAAACCTTCTAGTATAACTACAGATACTATTTTAGGTAGAAAGATAATAGAACTTATAAAAAATGATATTAGTTTATATTCAAGTCATACAAATTTAGATTCTACAGAAAATGGACTCAATGATATAGTAGCTAAATTAATGGGATTAAAAAATATTAAAATAATAGATGATAATAAGCTGAATCCAAAAGCAGGTATAGGTAGAATAGGAGACTTAAAAGAAGATATTACTTTAAGTAGTTTATGTTATAAGGTGAAGGAAATCTTAAATGTTTCTACATTAAGATATTCTGGAGAGGATAACGTTAAAATAAGAAAAATAGCAATAATAAATGGTAGTGGAGAAAGTTATTTTAACAAAGCAAAAGCTTTGGGGGCTCAATGTATAATAACAGGGGATACTACTTATCATCATGTAAGTGATTTATTAGAAGAAAATATACCAGTTATTGATGCAGGACATTTTCATACAGAATGGCCGGCTTTAATAAAGGTTTATGAATATTTAAAAAATAAAATAGAAATTAAGGGCTATAACAATAGGATATTTTTATCCCAAAATAGCAAAAGTCCTTACAAGTATAAATAGAAAAGAGTAACTAATCTCCTTTCTATTTTTTTTATACAACTAGGGAAAAATTTTATATCTAAAGGAGAATGATTTTATGAGCAATTTAAATTTATTAATGGAACTTGAAAAAAACTATTCTTGTATGGAAAAAAATAAAAAAACACTAAAAGATGAATCTTATATAAACTTTTTAAAAGGGTTAAAGAAAAACTTTGAAGAAGCAAAAAAACAATATAAAATAAGAGAAAGTGAATTAAATGAAATAAAAAAAGAGTATAAAAATATAACCTTAAAAGTAAAAGAAGAAGATAGTAAAGTAGCTCATATGGAAAATGTTTTATATGAAGAAACAGGTAATAATATAAAACTTATATATAGTCTTCAAGAAGATATAAAAAAAGAAAAAGATAAAATAAAAGATTTAGATGATTTATCTCTTAATTTATTAGAAAGGGATGAAAAGATAAGCTCTGAGAAAGAAGAGTTATTAAAGAATATAAAAAAAATAAAGATAGAATTTGAAGAGTATAAAAAAAGTACTGTAGATAAAATAAATAAGGCTAAAAAAGAATTAATAGACTGTGAAGAAAAAATAAAAGAATTAAGAAAATGTATACCTGAAGATATGCTAAGAGAATTTGATAATATAAAAACTAAGAAAAAAGTAGCAGTAGCTTCACTAGAAAATCAAGTTTGTTTGGGTTGTAGAATGAAGGTGTCTAGTATAACTATGGATAAACTTAAAAATGAAAATAATCTAGTATATTGTGATAACTGTGGTCGTATATTGTACTATGATAAGAATAATACTAAAACTAAGAAAAAATAAAAAAAAAATTAATTTGATTTTTTATAGATATTATGATATTATAATATTTGCGAGTAAGCCAGACAATCGCTGCTGATTTAAATCAGGAGAGGAAAGTCCGAGCTCCATAGGGCAGGGTGCTGGGTAATACCCAGTCAGGGCGACTTGAAGGATAGTGCAACAGAGATATACCGCCGAGATTTTCTCGGCAAGGGTGGAAAGGCGAGGTAAGAGCTCACCAGCACATGGGTGACTATGTGGCTATGTAAACCCCACCTGGAGCAAGATCGAATAGGAGAGCGTTAAGGGGCTGCCCGTCCCGCTCTCGGGTAGTATCGCTAGAGTGTAATGGTAACATTGCGCGTAGATAGATGATTGTCTAATACAGAACTCGGCTTATAGGCTTGGTCGTGCCATTGAAAACACTAGGTTTCATATCTAGTGTTTTTTTGTTTTTACAGCAAACTTCCACCATTTATAATCCATCCATTAGATTTGTAAACTTTTCAGTAGCAGATTGTTGCATTTTTGGATTTACATGAGAATATACATTTAAAGTTGTATTTATATCAGAATGTCCTAGTTTAGTTTGGATAACTTTAAAATCTATTCCTTTTTCCTATGTCATTACAAAATTACATTTCTTAGAATTAAATATATTATCAATATAGTATGCTCAGTATTTAAGTTTATTTTCAATCTGAATTTTTTTTGTAAATTTTAGGAGTTTTATTAAATTATTTTTAAATAAATGTTTGTTTTTGTAAGCAAAGCTCTATATAATGAAAAATATATAAGAAAGAGATTCTCTATTATATTTTAGAGGGTACATAATAGTAAATTACTTATTAAGTTATTAAACATTTTATTATTTGTAATTTTAACTTTTAGTGGATGTGGCTTTGGTATTATTTTTATGGTGAATTATTAATAAGACAGACAAGAACCAATCTTGTTTTTATATTTTATTATAAAGTAAACCCTAAATTTCAATATGTAAAGCAAATATAAGAATAGTAATTTATCAATCAGTTTAAATTCAATGTTGCAAAAAAGTTAATACTATGATACTATACTTAACAATTAAATAACACGATGTTTATTTTTATCACTGGGTAAGAATATTAAAAAGCACTGAGTCTTGCTCCATTAGGGTCTTTTAAGGAGGAATGAGATCTGGTGCTTTTATCCTTATTAGAGAAGCTTAGGTATTATTAAAATATAATATTTCATGTATATGGAGGTACTTTGATGAATTGGAAACTAAAAAAATTTAGTGAACTTAATGTAGAAGAAATATACAAAATTTTAGCATTAAGAAATGAAGTATTCATTGTAGAACAGGATTGTGCATATCTTGACTGTGATTATAAAGATTTAAATTCATATCATTTCTTTTGTGAAGAAAATGAAGAAATAGTTGCATATTTAAGAATTTTGAAGAAAGGAGTTTCTTATGATGAAATATCAATAGGGAGAGTATCGGTTAAGAAGAATTATCGTAAAAAGGGAATTTCAAGAGAAATGATGGTAAAAGCTATTAAGATTGTGGAAAATAATTTAAATGAAGATATCATAAAAATCCAAGCACAAGCATATTTACTTAATTTTTATAGTAGTCTTGGCTTTAAGGCAATTTCAGAAGAATATTTAGAGGATAATATTCCACATATAGATATGTTATATAAAAAATAAATAATCCAATTTTATGTAGCTAATATTAATATATTAAATTTAAATATTAGCTTTTTCTAATACAGAACTCGGAGTTCCACAATGAGATAGAAAACATCCGTTTTTACGGGTGTTTTTTATTGTCCATAAATAAAACTACCTGCTATGCAGGTGTGACCAGAAAAGCTTAAGCGTTGAAAAAAAATACCTTACTTTGATAATATAGATATGGTTTCGTCAGCCAATCTAAAATTTAAGGAGGTATTATCCCAATGGATAATAGTTTAGCACATACTAATTAAAGATGTAAATAAATATCATATAGTATTTGCATCTAAATATAGAAGGAAGGAAATATATATCTACCTATAAAATAAATTTTATATAAATACTATAGAGTTATATAGAAAATATATATTATAAAAGTTAAAATGTAATCATAAGATTCTTAAAGTTAATGTAAGATTTGTTTCTTACAGATAATATAATAGGAGGGTGACATGTTAGAAGAAAAGTATGTTATAGGAGTAGATCTTGGAGGTACAAAAATTAATACAGCTTTATCTAATGTAGAGGGAAACATAGTTTCAAAATGTACTTTACCTACAAATTCTTATGAGGGAGATATAGCTGTATTTGAAAGAATTTTAAATTCTATAGAAGAGGTAATTAATAATTCTAAAGTAGATAAAGAAAATATTATATCTATAGGAATTGGTTCGCCAGGACCCTTAGATTATAAAAAAGGAAGAATTATAACTACACCTAATTTACCCTTTAAAGACTTTGATATAGTAAGTCCTATAGAAAATAAATTTGGAATTAAAACTTATTTAGATAATGATGCAAATGTAGCATCTATAGGAGAGTATATATTTGGGTCAGGAAAAGAAAGTAATAATATGATTTTTGTAACAGTATCTACGGGTATTGGTGCTGGAGCTATATTAAATGGAAAAATATATAGAGGAAATACTTCTAATGCATTGGAAATAGGACATACTACTTTAAAGAAGGATGGTACAAAATGTAACTGTGGAAATTATGGATGCGCAGAAGCTCTAGCATCTGGTACAGCTATAGGGAAAAAAGGTAGGGAAGCAGTAGAGAGAGGATTAAAAACGTCTCTTTCTCAGTATAAATATATAACAGCAAAAGAAGTTTTTAAAGAAGCTAAGAAAAATGATAAAGTAGCTTTAGGAATATTGGATGAGTCTTTAGAATATCTTGGAATATGTGTAGCAAATCTAATAAGTTCTTTTGATCCAGAAAGAATTATAATAGGTGGTGGAGTTTCTAAGGCAGGAAAAATAGTATTTGATAAAATAGAAAAGGTAGTAAAAGAAAGGTGTTTTAAAGTCATGTATGAAAACACTAAGATACTTCCAGCTATTTTAGGGGATGATGCAGGGGTTATGGGAGCTATAGCTCTTGCTATAATGGAAAGCAAGTAAGAAAAGTTAAAATATTTAGGGGGTAGAAAGATGATAGATACTAAAATTATGGCACATAGAGGAGCAGCAGCCTATGCTCCAGAGAACACTATAGCTGCCTTTACTAAGGCTATAGAAATGAAAGCAGATGCAATAGAGTTAGATATTCATTTAAGCAAAGATGACCATATTGTGGTTATACATGATGAAAAGGTGGATAGAACTACTAATGGAAAAGGTTTAGTTATGGAATTTACATTGGAGGAGTTAAAAAGATTAGATGCAGGTTTTTGGTTTAATAAAGAATTTAAAAATGAAAAGATACCTACTTTAAGAGAAGTATTAGAACTTGTAGCTTATAAGAACATTGATTTAAATATAGAAATAAAAGCAGGATATAGAGTGTATCCTAATATAGAAGAAAAATTATTAAGGCTTTTAAAAGGGTATGAAATTATGGATAGATGTATTATATCTTCTTTTGATCATTATTCTTTAGTAAAAATTAAAAATCTATGCCCTGAAATTAAAACAGGAATGCTTTATTCTGCATCTTTATATGAACCTTGGGATTATGCTAAAAGTATAAAGGTAGATGCGCTTCATCCTTTTTATATAACTGTTACGGAAGATTTTATAAAGAAGGCTTATATGAATTCTTTAGAAATAAATCCATATACGGTGGATGATGAAATTATTATGGGCAAACTTGCTTTGGGAGGGGTATCAAATATAATTACTAATTACCCAGATAAAGCAAAAAATATAATATCTAATATATAAAAAATATAATTAATAAAACTTAACTTTAATTTTGGTTAAGTTTTATTTTTTTACATAAAAATTCATGATGAATAAGAGAATTATAACCTTTTTATAAACACAAACTAAATTTATAAAATATTGTGTTTTACAATAATTGAAAGGTTGAAATATATGAAAAATATAATTAGGATTTACAAAAGAGATATAAAAAATATAGTAACAAATTGGGTAGCGTTAGTAATAGTTTTAGGTCTTATAATATTACCTTCCTTATATGCATGGTTTAATATAAAATCATCTTGGGATCCTTATTCTAACACTAAAGGAATATTAGTTGCTGTGGTAAACAAAGATAGAGGAGGTAGTTATAAAGAAATAAAAATAAATATTGGAGATGAAATCATAAAAGAATTAAAAAATAATAATAAAATAGGATGGAATTTTGTAAATGAAAAAGAAGCAGAGTGGGGAGTTACAAATGGTAAATATTATGCTAGTTTAACTATACCAGAGGATTTTTCTTCAAAAATGTTATCTATAGTGGGAGATAATCCTACAAAACCTAGCTTAATTTATTCTATAAATGAAAAAAGAAATGCGGTAGCACCTAAAATAACAGACAAAGGGATAAGTACTGTACAAAATGAGGTGACGAAAGATTTTGTTAAAACTGTAAATGGTATTATTTTCAATGTATTCAATAAGCTAGGAGTAGAACTTGAAAAAGGAAAACCAAAACTAAAAGATTTAACTAATATGATATTTTATATAGATAGTAAAATACCAGACATAAATAATGATATAGACAAATTAGAAAAGGGAGCCATAACTTTAGAAGAATTTATAAATAAAATACAAAAGGATATACCTTTAATTAAGGACACTATAAACAGGGGGCTAAATGTATTAGATAAGGGAGAGATTTTTTTACAAAAGTTTAAAACTAGTTTAGATAAAATAGCTCCATATATTAAAGAGGATTTGATTATCGCAAAAAATATAACATCTACAGCAGAAAATATAATGGAAGATGGAATAAATCTAATAAAAGATAATTCAAAAAAATCTAAAGAAATTTTATCTATATCAAGAGATAAATTTATTAAGAGCAAGGAAATAATTCAGAATATAATAGATTTATTAAATTCTATAAATAAAGATAGAAATAATAATATATTAAACAGCTTTATAAATAATCTTTCTAATGTAGAAAATAGATTAAATGACAGAATAAATAGTATAAATAAGGTAATAAATATAATAGATAAGGGCGAAAAGCCTTCAGTAGAATTACTAAATACATTAAAAAATAAAGCTTTAAATGTAACTCCTATATTAAATAATATAATAGATAATTTTGATTCAAAAATTTTACCTGCTATAAATAATGTGGTTAATGAATTAAATATAATAGCGAATAATACAACTAAGTTATTAAAAGATACTAAAAGTGAATTACCTGCAGCGGAAAACTTATTAAATGAAACCTATGAAGGAAGCAAGAAAGGAATAAATAGTATAAAAATAATTAAAAATAAATTGCCATCTATTGAAAAGTCTATACATGAAGTTGCAGGTAAATTAAGAAAATTAGATGACGATGAAAAATTAAATGAAATAATTAAAATCATGAAAAAGAATGCAAATATTGAAAGTGATTTTATATCTAACCCAATAGAAATTAAGGAAAATAGAATATATCCTATACCTAATTATGGATCAGCTATGGCACCATTTTTTACAACTTTATCTTTATGGGTAGGAGCATTAATTTTAGTATCTATTCTTTCAGTGAATGTATTGGAGTCGGAAAACATTAAAAACTTAAGAATTCAGGAAAAATATTTTGGAAGATATTTAACATTTATGACTATAGCTGTATTACAAGCATTGGTAGTTAGTTTAGGGGATATTTTTTTATTAAAAGTATATGTAAAAAATAAAATTATTTTTGTAGTACTGTCTATATTTATAAGCATAGTATTTTCTATGATAGTATATACTCTAGTTTCCGTATTTAAGAATGTAGGTAAGGCTTTAGCAGTTATACTTTTAGTTCTTCAAATATCATCTTCTGGAGGAACTTTCCCTATAGAAATGACACCACCGTTTTTTCAAAAAATTAACCCACTATTACCATTTACTTATGCTATAGCTGGTATGAGGGAAGCTGTGGGTGGGGTTATCAAAACTGTACTTTTAAAAAATGTTTTCATATTGAGCATATACTTTGTTTTATCTTTAATTTTAAGTTTTTTACTAAAGAAAAAATTAGAGGGCATAAATGAAAAGTTTGTAGAAAAGTTTAAAGAGAGTGGATTAGTAGAAGAGTAAGTTGTAAATAAAGACATAGTTGTTATACTTTTGTAACTATTATTTATTCATTTTGTAACAAAGATTATACTTATTAAAGTTATACTATAAGCATAGAATTATTATAGAGAGTTTATTATATAGGAGGATTGTTAAAATGAAAAAGCTATTTTATTTTACTATGGCAGTTGTTTTAAGTATAGGTATAATTGCGGGATTATCTATAAAAGGAACCCAGGCACAAAATTTTGAGGCCAAAAGTACAACAGTTGAAGCTATAGTTAAATAGGAGTGCCCCTATATAATTTGTTGACATATAAAATAAAATTTAACTGTTTTTTAAAATATAAAGCCCTACAGGTTTTGTAGGGCTTTATATTTTTATGTTAATCAAATATTCTTACAAATTTAATAGAATACATATCTGCCATTATTAAGTCGTTAGTGTCTACTTCTCTTATTAATAAGTAGCTTATTCCAACAGATAGTAATGTACCTTCTCTATCAATCAACATATTCGTACCTATTAAAAATTCTATTTTTACACGTCTACCAATTTGAGTCTTTAAAAATCCTTGATTGTAATTTATATTATCTTGCACAGGTTCGCTAGCTCCAATTATACCATTCATAGGTTTAGGAATAGGCATAGGAGGTATAGACATTTCTTTATTAGGTGTTGATTGAGTATTTTGTGTTGATGGTTTAGTAGTAGTGGATTGATTTTGCTCTTTAGTATTAGTCATATTAGATGTGCCGTACATAGGTTGCTGCATAGGTTGATTGCACCATGGCATAGAACCATAAGGCATAGGACCATAAGGCATAGATTGAGATGTCATAGGCATGTAAGATCCAGCACCTCCTCTAGCATTTTCAAAGAAAGGACAATTTTTGGACAACATAAAATTCCTCCTAAATATTATTAAGTTTCAGCATATAACTCTGTAGGATTGTAAAAGCAGTGTTGAACTACTTTCACTTGGAAAGAACCTACACCATTTGAAGGGAAGGTATAAGGACAGGTGGGTAAATATGGATTAAAATACCATAGAGAATATCCTACATTGTATAATCTATTCCCAGATAAGGCCCAGTCGGCTATATCATAGTGTATTTGTTCTGGGGGATTAGACCATATGGTTTGAGGATTAGGCTGACCACCCAGTGTATCTCTAACACAGTCGAATTGACCTTGTTGATAAATTACTTTTCTCAGATCACCTTGGCATACTCTTTGATATTCTCCATAAGGTATCCTAACTCTATTCATAACTACGGTGGCTACGGCCTTCATACCATCTTCACCTTCACCACCAGCTTCACATTTAATTATTCTAGCTAATAATTCCCTATCGGAATAAGCCATGTAATTTACACCTCGTAAATATTCCTCACACTAATTAATATATTCAAATAATCAAAAAGTGTACTAATAATTTTAAAATTTTTTAATATAAAATTTCTTCAAGGGTTTCTCTAGAATTTAAAACAATAATATTTTTGTTAAAATCTATTAATCCATCTTTTTTCATATTAATAAGCTCCCTAGATAAAGATGGTCTAGGGATGGCAAGCAATTCTGATAATGCTTCCCTTGATAGATTTAATTTTATAGTTAAGTTTTTTTGAGTAGAATATTGTTCTAATAAAAAACTAGCTATTTTTTCACGTAAAGTATTGTAAGATAAATATTTTACTTTTTTATTAAGCATTAATATTTTGTTAGATAATAAAGACATTAAATTGTTTAATAAAATAGAATTTAAACTGCAAAGTTTTAAAATGTATTCTTTAGTAATGAATAAAACAATAGTATTTTCAGAGGCAATAATACTAGATGGATAAGTATTAGTATTAGAAAATACTATTACTTCCCCAAATATATCTCCACTATGAAGTATATCTACAGTGACTGTCTTACCAGAAGAAAATAATTTTTGAATTTCTACTGTACCATCTAATAATATGCCAATACTGTTACATTTATCACTTTCTAAAGCTATAGTTTCCTGCTTTTCATAAGAACATATTTTATAATTTATATTGTTTAATATATGCTTGATTTCTTCTTCCTCAAAATTTTTAAATAGTATACAGTTTTTTAATACAGATATTATATTGTTCATAAAGTTCCTCCAAAAATGTTATTTCTATTAAATATTCATAGATGATCTTCTTAGAGACATGTTTATTATATTATATAGTATTACTGTAGTTATAGTATTTATAATAGATGCAGGTAATACTACTGATAAAACTAAAGAAATAAATGGAGCAGGAAGAGATATAAATAATAGTGATGAGCCTAAAAATACTGAACCACTTATAAAAGTACCTATAAAAGATAATATAATTACTTTAACTTTTTTATTGAATTTATTTTCAGTAGCTTTTATTAAAAAAAATAATAAATTAGATGTAATTATTTTGTCTATTATATTTGGCAACTGTCCTCCAGGGAAAGTTGTAGTAAAAGCAGTTAAAATTCCAGATAAAATTCCTATAACTAAAGTACTTTTATAATCTTTATTTAATATTAAAGTTATAAACATCATAATTAGTAAAAAGTCCGGTTTCATTCCAAATAATAAGGGAGGGGCTATTTGGTGTAGTAACAATCCCATAGCTAAAAGTAATGAACTAAGTATCATTTTTTTCAAATTCATAATAATATCTCCTTTCAATATAGAAAAATAACTTGATTTTATAAAAAATTTTAAATACCAATAACTATCTTCAGTTCAAGACACTTAAACCACCTCCTTATAAATTTATACATAAAAAAACCTTCATCCTTATTTAGGACGAAGGTTAACTCGCGGTGCCACCTAATTTATGTTTGAATTATGTAAATTATATAATTTAAACATCTCTTGAATTCAGGTACTAACATACCCTATCCCCTATAACGGTGGGCTTCCGATAAATACTACTATCTAAATAGAGTTCGCTTTATTTCTCGAAGGGCCATTCACTAAAATTTGTATTGTTAAGATTACACCACCCTTAACTCTCTTTAAATCTTCCTCTTAGCTACTATTCCTTGTTAATGAATTTTAATATTTAATTTTCTCAATTATATCACTTTAATTTTATAAAGTAAAGGTTTAATTAATAAATTTTAATTCTATTATACGATATAATTATTGTATAATAAGATAAAAATTTAATTTATTAATTTCTGCAAATATTTTAAACTATTTTGTTAAACATATTAATATATATATTTAAAATAATTAATTAAAGTAATTTACTTAAACGTTCTAGAATACTAATGATGTATCAAAAGGTTATTAATATCTTATAATTTAAAGGGGTGATACTATGATTATAGGATCTGTTAAGATATATTTATATGCCAATTGGGTGCATTCCTTGAAAGAAAAAAGAATGATAGTTAAAAGTATTATAGCTAAAACAAAAAATAAATTTAATGTATCTGTAGCAGAAGTAGAAAATCAGGATATGCATCAATCTATAGTTATAGGAGTAGTATGTGTAACTAATAGTACGAAACAAGCTAATAGTATAATACAAAGTGTAATAAATTATGTAGAAGGTAGTACAGATGCATTAATGGAAAGAACAGATATAGAAATCCTATAAAATATTTTGCTTAAAAACCTTTACATTAAATTGCTATAGATATATAATATATTTTAAGCAATTAAATAGAATAATGATGAAAAATGCAGGGGTGCCATATAGGCTGAGAAGAATTTCTTTTCTAACCCTTTGAACCTGATGTAATTAAAATTACCGTAGGGAGCATTGCAATATATATAAATTTATATGTTTTGTATATAATGTAAAAAAGCTTACCTTTCGGGGTAAGCTTTATTTTTTTATAACAGAAGGGATAAAGTATGCTATTAAACCAAGATAAAGATAGATTTCAAGAAGAATGTGGAGTTTTTGGGATACATAAATGTAATTATACTAATTTACCAGATATATTTCATGGAGCACTGACTTCTCTTCAACATAGAGGAGAGGAAAGCGTAGGTGTAACCTGTATAACAGAAAAAGGAATCATTACTAAAAAAGCTTTAGGTTTAGTTTCAAATTTATTTTCTAAAAAAGATGTATTAAAGATACAATATTCTTCTGCTATAGGACATGTTAGATATTCAACCTGTGGAGAAGTATCACTAAGGAATGCACAGCCTATACAAGATATATCAATAAAAAACAATATAGCTTTGGCTCATAATGGGAATTTATTAAATAAAAGTGATATTAAAGAAAAACTTGAAAAAGAAGGCTTAAAATTTGCTACTACCACAGATTCAGAGGTAATATTAAAGTTTTTAATCAAAGAATTAAATAATAAAAAGTCTTTAGAACAAGGAGTAGTAAAGGCTATAAAAGAATTAAAAGGAGCTTTTTCGGCTTTAGTATTAACAGAGAATAAATTAATAGGGTTTAGAGATGAAAAAGGTATAAGGCCTTTAGTTCTTGGAAAGGTTGGAGAAAGCTATGTTTTAAGTTCAGAGACTGCTGCTATAACCTCTGTGGGAGGACATTTTATAAGAGATGTAAGGGCTGGAGAAATAGTTATTATAGATAAATGCGGATTAAAATCTATAGAAACTACCAAAAATAAATCTAATATTTGTGCTTTAGAATATATATATTTTTCAAGACCAGATAGTTTTATAGAAAATATCAATGTTTGTGATTTTCGAATGAAATGTGGACAAATGTTATATAAGCCTTATGAAAAACAAGGAGATATAGTAATAGGTGTGCCAGACTCTGGACTTTTAGCAGCATTAGGCTATTCAAAAGCTTCTAATATACCTTATGAAATAGGCATTATAAAAAATCCTTACGCAGGAAGAAATTTTATAAAGTCTACAAAGAAAAAAAGAGAAAAAAATATTAATGTAAAATTAAACATAATAAAACCTATAGTAAAGAATAAAAAGGTTATAGTTATTGATGATTCCATTATAAGAGGGACAAGCAGTAAAAGAATAGTGTATGAGCTAAAAAGGGCAGGAGCTATAGAGGTACATTTTAAAGTAGCATCCCCAAAGGTAGATTTTAACTGTAATTTGGGTATAGATATAAAAAATACAAAAGAATTATTATCTTCAAATAAAAGTTTAGAAGATATGAGGAAATTTATAGGAGCAGATAGCTTAGAATTTTTAAGTTTAGATGCTATGAAAAAATGTTTAAAAGATGTAAATATTTGTACAGGATGCTTTGATGGTATTTATGCAGATAATTAAAAATTATTTATATAAACTTATTTAAGAAAGGGAGTATTTAATATGAATTATACAACTCAGATGGATGCTGCTAAGAAGGGTATAGTAACTAAGGAAATGGAAATAGTCTCTAAAAAGGAAAGCATGGATGTAAACAAACTTATGAAATTAGTTGCAGAAGGTAAGATAGCAATACCTGCTAACAAAAATCATAAAACTTTAGATCCAGAAGGAATAGGTCAGGGACTTAGAACAAAAATAAATGTTAATTTAGGTATATCAAAAGATTGCTGTAATATAGATATGGAACTTGAAAAAGTTAAAAAAGCTATAGATATGAAAGCAGAAGCTATAATGGATTTAAGTTGTTTTGGAAAAACTGAAGAATTTAGACAAAGACTTATATCTATGTCACCAGCTATTATAGGAACAGTTCCAATATACGATGCAGTAGGTTTTTACGATAAAGAATTAAAAGATATTACTTCAGAAGAATTCTTAAAAGTGGCAGAAAAACATGCTAAAGACGGAGCAGACTTTTTAACTATACATGTAGGTATGAGTAGGGAAACTGCAGAAGTTTTCAAGAGAAATGAAAGAAAAATGAATGTAGTATCAAGAGGTGGATCGCTTTTATATGCTTGGATGCAACTAAATGATAAAGAAAATCCATTCTATGAAAGATTTGATGAATTACTAGATATATGTGAAAAATATGATGTAACTTTAAGTCTTGGAGATGCTTGTCGTCCAGGATGTATAGATGATTCAACAGATGCAAGTCAAATACAAGAACTTATAATTTTAGGAGAACTTACAAAAAGAGCTTGGAAGAGAAATGTACAAGTTATAATAGAAGGACCAGGCCATATGACATTAGATGAAATAGAAACTAATATGAAAATAGAAAAGAAATTATGTCATGGAGCACCTTTCTATGTATTAGGACCTATAGTTACAGATATAGCACCTGGATATGATCATATAACATCAGCCATAGGTGGGGCTATGGCAGCCACTTACGGAGCAGATTTTCTATGCTATGTAACACCAGCAGAACATTTAAGACTTCCTAATTTAGATGATATGAAGGAAGGGATAATAGCATCTAAAATAGCAGCACATGTAGCAGATTTGGCAAAAGGTATAAAGGGTGCAAAAGAAATGGACAACAAGATGGCAGATGCTAGAAGAATTTTTGATTGGGAAGAGATGTTTAAATTAGCTATAGATCCGGAAAAACCTAGAAAATATAGAGAAGAATCTCAGGCTCAAAGTAAGGATTCTTGTACAATGTGTGGAAAAATGTGTGCAGTAAGAAATATGAATAGAGTTATAGAAGGCAGAGATTTAAATATGTTAAGAGAAGATGACTAATTAAAAGGAAGTAGATTAACAATGTATGTAGATGCACATACTCATTTATCTAATTATAGAGATAAGAATAAAATAAATGAAGCTTTGAAATGTATAAATGAACATAAAATATATACTGTAGATAATTCTATGGAATTGATAGACTATAAAGAAAGTTTAAAATATAGAGATATAAGCAAATATATTATTCCAAGTTTTGGAATACATCCTTGGAAAGCTTATGATTATATAGATAAATTGCAAGAGTTAGATTTTTATATAAATGATACGCCAATAATTGGTGAAATAGGTTTGGACTTTCATTGGGTTAAGGATAAGGCAAAGTATGAAAGTCAAATAAAAGTATTTAAATATTTTTTAAAGAAAGAAAAAGAACAGAATAAAATAATAAATATTCATACTAAAGGTGCAGAAAAAGAAATAATAGAACTTTTGGATGAGTATAATATGGAGAAAGTTATAGTACATTGGTTTTCAGGGGAAAAAGAAGAATTACAGGAAATGATAAAAAGAGGGTATTATTTTACTGTCAGTAGTGAAGTGTTTTATTCTAATAAAATAAAATCCATTGCCAGGGAAATACCTATAGATAGGCTGTTAACTGAAACTGATGGACCAGAATCTGAAAACTGGTTAAGTGGAAAGTTCCCTATGCCATCTATAATATCTTCTATAGTGTATTCCTTAGGGGAAATAAGAAACTTAGAAGAAGAGGAAGTAAGAATAAATGTATTAAAAAATTTTAATGATTTTATATTAAAGGATAGTAGTATTTTTGACAAATTATAGTCTAATAAACTAAAATCAAATAAATTTCAATTAAAGGAGTGTTCAAAGTTAATTTTAAGATAGTCCTTTAATTGACAATAGGAATTTTATTATGTAACATATTAGAGGAAAACAATTTCACAAAACAGGGGAACTAATAAATTGGTTGAGAGGAAGAGTGTTATCTTCGACCCTTATAACCTGGACTGGGTAATGCCAGCGGAGGGAGAATATTTGTATAATAAACTCTTTTTTCTTCCTTAGAAAAAGAGTTTTTATTTTATGAAACAAAATATTAAAAAGAGACATGCTTATTATAATAAGGAGGAATTAAAATGGCAAATGTAAATTTAAGCTTGCAGGTGTTACCAGTAGTTAAAGAAGCTGATATTTATCCTGTAGTGGATAAGGTTATAGAACTTATAGAAGCATCGGGGGTTAAATATGAAGTGGGAGCTATGGAAACTACTATGGAGGGAGAATTTGATGTATTATTAGATATTGTTAAAAAATCTCAAGATATATGTATAAATGAAGGTGCCTCTAGGGTAATTTCAGTAGTAAAAATAGACTACAAAAAAGAAGGCGTGACTATGGATGAAAAAACATATAAATACAGAAAATAAAGCTATACCTATTTTATTTCAAATGATTTTAATCGGAATATGGCAAATAGTAGTAGATGAAGGGAATATACCTAAGTATATTTTGGTATCCCCTAAGGATATAGTAATTACATTATTTAAAATATTACCTAATATAAAATCTCATATATATATAACTTTGAAAGAAGCCATGCTGGGATTTTTTATATCTATAATTTTAGCATTAATTATTGTTATATTAATGGATAATATAACAATAATTAAGAAATCGCTATATCCAATACTTATAATATCTCAAACTGTTCCAGTAATTGCAGTAGCACCACTTTTTATAATGTGGTTTGGTTTTGGAATGTTACCCAAAGTTATATCTGTAATTTTAGTATGCTTTTTTCCAATTGTTATAAGTCTTTTGGATGGATTGGATTCTGTAGATAAAGATATGGTAAATTTACTTTATTCTATGGGAGCTAATAAAATACAAATATTTAAATATGTAAAATTCCCAGCTTCTATGACTAACTTTTTCTCCGGACTTAGAATAGCAGCTACATATAGTATAATGGGAGCCGTTATAGGTGAATGGCTAGGGGGAGATGTAGGTCTCGGAGTATATATGTTAAGGGTTAAACGTTCCTATGCCTTAGATAAGGTATTTGCTGTTATATTAATTATAATAGCTCTTAGTATGGCATTATTTGGTTTACTTTTTTTAATACAGAATATATTAACTCCATGGCATAAAGAATTAAAAAATAAAGTTTAAAAAACTAGGAGGGATTTTTTTGAAAAAGAAAATAGCGTTATTGTTAACAGCTATGCTTAGTATAGGTCTTTTAGCAGGTTGCGGTAATTCCAATGAGGCGAAAAAAAATACAGATAAAAAAGAATTAAAAAAGGTAAAGGTTATATTAGATTGGCTTCCAAATACTAATCATACAGGCCTTTATGTAGCAAAGGACAAAGGATATTATAAAGAACAAGGTTTAGATGTAGAAATAATACAACCGTCAGAAGGGGGAACTTCAAGTTTAATTGCAGCAGGTAAAGGTGATTTTGGAATAAGCTATCAAGAAGATGTAACTTATGCAAGAACAGCAAAAGAACCATTACCTATAAGGGCTATAGCTACTGTAATCCAACATAATACTTCAGGTTTTGCAGCTCCAAAGGATAAAAGTATAAAAACGCCAAAAGATTTTGAAGGAAAAGTTTATGGAGGATGGGGTTCACCATCAGAAAAAGCTATATTAAAAGCTATAATGGAAAAGGATGGGGCTGATTTTTCTAAATTAAAAATGGTAGACGTGGGTTCTGATGATTTCTTTGCAGCCACAAAGAAAAATGTAGACTTTGCTTGGATATTTGAGGGTTGGACAGGAGTAGATGCTAAGCTTAAAAATGTACCTTTAGATTATATAGAACTTAGAAAATTAAATAAGGATTTAGATTATTATACACCAGTTATAATAGCTAATGAAAGTTTATTAAAAAAAGATCCAGAAATGGTTAAAAAGTTTATGAAAGCCACCACAAAAGGTTATAACTATTGTATAGATAATCCAGAAGATTCAGCTAAGATTTTAGTTAAAAACGTTCCAGAGATAGATGAAAAACTTGCAATAGAAAGTCAAAAATATTTAAAAGATAAATATAAGGCAGATGCGAATAGATGGGGAGAAATGAAGGAAAGTGTATGGGCAAACTATACAAAGTTTCTTTTAGATAATAAATTAATAGATAAAAATATGAATGTGAAAGAAGCATTTACGAATGAGTACTTACCAGAAAAATAAATTAGAGGTTAAAAATATAGAAAAGTCTTTTGATAATAATTTAATAGTAAAAGATTTATCTTTTTATGTAGGAGAAAATGAGTTTGTAAGTCTTTTAGGTCCTTCAGGTTGTGGAAAAAGTACAATTTTTAATATTATTGCAGGTCTTTTAAGAGCAGAAGAAGGAAAAGTAACTATGGATGGAGAAGACTATACAGGTAAGGTTGGAAGAGTAAGTTATATGCATCAGAAAGACTTACTTCTACCTTGGAAAAAAGTAATAGATAATGCTGCTATACCTCTTGTAGTAAGAGGTAAGAAAAAAAATGAAGCTAGAAAAGAAGTGGAAAAGTATTTTCATACTTTTGGATTGGAGGGTTTTGAATATAATTATCCTTTTCAATTATCCGGGGGTATGAGACAAAGGGTTGCACTTTTGAGAACCTATATGTTCTCAAAAGATATTATGCTTTTAGATGAACCCTTTGGGGCATTAGATGCTATAACCAGATCAAAAATGCATTATTGGCTTCTAAATGTAGTAAAAGAGTTAAATACTACTATATTATTTATAACTCATGATATTGAAGAAGCTATACTTTTATCAGATAGAATATATGTTTTATCTGATAAACCAGCAACTATAAAAGAAGAAATAGTTGTAGATTTACCTTCACAAAGAAAAAAAGACATTGTAACATCTTCTAAATTTAATGAGATTAAAAGAAAAATAATTAATGCACTTTAGAATTTTCCCCTACATATGTAGGGGATTTTTTTTACAAAATGCACATTGCTTGTTGTAGTAAATTTTACAAATATATATAATTATTATTAAGGAGTGATACTATGTTTAATATAGAAGATTTTAAAAATTTAACTCAAGAGCAAAAGTATAAAAATATGCTTTTATTTTTAAAAGGACAACTACAGGGAGAAGAAGATATTATAGCAAATTTAAGCAATGCTTCAGCTATTGTGATGGCTATGACAGAGGAAATAAATTGGGCTGGATTTTATTTATTAAAAGATGAGGAACTAATTTTAGGTCCTTTCCAAGGAATGCCGGCTTGTAACAGAATAAAAGTAGGATTAGGGGTTTGTGGTGTAGCTGTTAAAGATAAAAGAATACAAAGAGTAGAAGATGTACATAAATTTGAAGGTCATATAGCTTGTGATGCTCTAACTAGATCAGAGCTAGTAGTTCCTATAATTAAAGAAGGTAGGGTTTTGGGAGTATTAGATTTAGACAGTACAAAGATCAATAGATTTACAGCAGTGGATGAAAAATATTTTAAAGAATTTGTAGATATTCTTGTAAATAATATAAATTTCTAATAATGCATACTAAGGGGGAATATTTATGTCAATAAAAGAAAATATAATGAAGACTTTAGATAGATTAGTAAAAGTACCAAGTATATCAGGGACAGAAAAAGAAAATTTAGCATCTAAAGAGATATATAGCATATTAAAAGAAATTCCATATTTTCATGAGCACAAAGAAAGTGTACAGATAAATAAGATAGATAAAGATAGCTTTAATAGAGGATTTGTATCAGCATTTTTACAAGGAAAGAATCCTAAAAACAAAGATGTTATAATATTATGTGGACATTTTGACGTAGTAGATATAGGAGAATTTGGTTCTCTTAAAGATGTAGCTTTTGATTTTGAAAAATGTACAGAACAAATAAACAAGTTATCTTTGGATGAAGATACAATAAAGGATTTAAATTCTAAAGAGTGGATATTTGGACGTGGTACTGCAGATATGAAATATGGATTAGCTTTATACATAGAAATTCTAAGAGAACTTTCAAAAGAGGGAAACTTCAATGGAAATATTTTATTTTTAGCAGTACCGGGAGAAGAAAGTAATTCAGAAGGTATGCTAGGAGCTGCACCATATTTATCTAAACTGCAAGATGAAGGATTTAATTTTAAAGGACTGTTTCTTTCGGAATGTTGTACGCCAAAATATATAGGCGATGAGGTTAAAAAAATATATTTAGGTTCAGTAGGAAAAATTATGCCTTTATTTTTCTGTGTAGGAAAAGCTACACATGTAGGAAACCCCTTTGGTGGACTTAATCCTAATTTGTTAGTTTCAGAAATAAATAAACTTATGGAGGTTAATATAGAATTAAGTGATAGTTGGAAGCAGGATATAACACCTCCACCAGTTTGTTTGAAACAAGAGGATTTAAAAGATTTATATTCAGTACAAAGCCCATTGTATTCATATTCTTATTATAATTTGTTAACATTAAAGTGGACACCAGAAGAAATTATGAAAAAATTAAAAAACATAGCTTATGAGGCTTTTGAAAATACAGTGAATATAATCAATAAAAACTATCAAAAGTATGAAAAACTTTGTGGTGGAGATAATACTAATAATTTAGATATACAGCCTAAAATTTTAACTTACGAGGAACTTTATACTGAAGTTAAAAGTATAGATAAAAATTTTGAAAAGCAGTTAAACAAGAAAATAGATATATGGAAAAATGAAAAGTTGGACAATCAAACTATAGGTGTAAAAATAATAGAAGAAACTTTTGAAAAATATCCAAATAAAGAGCCAGCAATTATAATCGCTTATAATGTTCCCTATTATCCTCATAAATATTTAAACACAAGTAATCCACAATGTGAACAGTTTTTGAAATATTTGGATGAAACTTTAAAGTTTGCTAAAGAAAAATATAACTTAAATATTGAAAAAGAAAATTTCTTTATGGGTATAAGTGACTTGAGTTATACTGGATTGGAATATGGATTTAATATAGAGAGTGTATGTAATAACATGCCTGGTATAGGAAATACTTATATATTTCCTGAAAAAGATCTTAAAAATATAAATATTCCGTCTGTAGTCTTCGGCGGTTTTGGTAAGGATTTTCATAAGTATACAGAAAGATTGAATATTCCTTATTCTATGGATATAGTTCCAGAACTCTATATGCATATTTTAAATAAAATGCTTAAATAGTCATAAATTTATTATTGACAAATAATTATTAGCACAATAAAATAATAACATATCCTATCAGATTACTCTGAATTACAATAAGAAGTTAGGTGATAAAATGTCAAAAGGTACAGTAGCTTTAGGAATGAGTGGAGGAGTAGATAGTTCAGTATCTGCTTATTTACTAAAGGAAGAAGGATACAATGTTATAGGGATTAATATGAGTCTTTGGAATGATGAAACTAAAAAATACTGTAATACTAAAGCTATAGAAGATGCTAAAAGAGTTGCAGATAAATTAAATATTCCTTTTTATGTAGTAGATCTAAAAAAAGAATTTAGAGAAAATGTAATAGACTATTTTATAGATGAATATTTAAGTGGAAGAACTCCTAACCCATGTGTAGCTTGTAATAAATTTATAAAATTTGAAGCTTTTTATGAAAAAGCTAAAGAACTTGGAGCAGACTATATGGCTACAGGTCATTACGCTAGAATAGAAGATAGAAATGGAAGAAAGCTCATAGTAAAATCAGAAGATGATAAAAAAGATCAAACTTATATGATGTATAATTTAAAACAATATCAACTAGAAAGAACATTAATGCCTTGTGGTAAATATAAAAAAGATCATATAAGAAAAATAGCAGAAGTCATTGGATTAGAAGTTCATAATAAAAAAGATAGTCAAGAAATATGCTTCATTCCAGACAATGACCATGGTGCATTTATAAAAAGAGTTTATAAAAAAGGAATAAATCCTGGAAATTTTGTAGATAAAGAAGGAAATATATTAGGAAAGCATAAAGGAATAATATATTATACAATAGGTCAAAGAAAAGGACTTGGATTATCTATGGGAAAACCCGTGTATGTTATAGATATAAATCCTTGGAAAAATGAAGTAGTTATAGGGGAGGAAGAGGATATATTTAAAACAGAACTTTTAGCTAAAAATACGAACTTTATTCCCTTTGATAGGTTAGAGGAAACTATGGAACTTCAAGCTAAAGTTAGATATTCTGGTAAACCTTCAGAAGCTCTAATAGTTCCATTAAAAGATAATAAGGTTAAAGTTATATTTAAAGATAAACAAAGAGCTATAACTAAAGGACAATCTGTAGTTTTCTATGATAAAGATATGTTAGTTGGTGGGGGAGTTATAGAAAAAAGTTTATAAAATATTAAAAAGCCACTAAAGTGGCTTTTTTTAGTTGATACAAAACGTTTACATTAAATCCGAAATAATCAACTTAAAGGGTTTACATTAAATTCTTAAAAACATGAAAAGAATGAAAAAATGAAAAGAATAAAAATTTATTTTTCTATGTGACAATTAATATTATAATATAAATTTATTATAATTGCTATAGAAAATATGAATTTTTATAAAAAAAATCCGCATAAATATTATGCGGAGGGGAGTAATGGGTTTATAATTATAGGGTTATCAACAATAAATAATTAAATATTTATCAATTTAATGATAACATTTTAACATAAGTAAGTCAATATTTAAAAGATTTTAAATAAATAAATAATTGAATTACATAAGTAAAAATGTTATAATCAAAAACATAATAAAATATTGTTCGGATGAAGGTAATGGGAGAGTTATAATTTTTCTTAAATTTAAGTTAAATTATGCACCGAAGAAGTTAATCTTTCAGGTTTCCTAGATTTAGGATGAAGACCGTTACTGGACGGGCCTCTGGAGAGACTCTAAAAAGAGCACCGAAGGAGCAAGTTTGTAAGTTATATTTACAAATGAAACTCTCAGGTAAAAGGACAGGGGAAGGGTTAAGAAAAAACCAGAGGCTTTTTATGTATTTAACATTTAAGGCCTCTTTTTAGCTTATTATTTAACAAAATTATAGTTATACGTTTAAGTTAATCCTCTTTTGTCCCTAAGTAATTATTAAATTATAAAGGGAGGATAAAAAATGCAACAAATTACAAAAATTTTCAGTATTATGGATTCTTTTTTATGGGGTCCACCTTTATTAATTCTTCTAGTAGGTACAGGAGTGTATTTTACTTTTAGTCTTAAATCTATTCAAATTTCTAAACTTTCATTAGCGTTAAAATTAGTCTTTAAAAAAGATGAGGATGAATTAAAAGGGGAAGGAGATATTTCTAGCTTTGCGGCGCTTTGTACTGCTTTATCTGCAACTATAGGTACAGGTAATATAGTTGGTGTGGCCACAGCAGTAGCGGCAGGAGGTCCTGGTTCTATAGTTTGGATGTGGATCGCAGCCTTTTTTGGAATGGCTACAAAATATTCAGAGGGACTTTTAGCAGTTAAATATAGGGTGTTAGATGAAAATGGACAAATGTCTGGAGGCCCTATGTATTACATAGAAAAAGGATTAAAAAATAAAATTTTAGCAAAGTTATTTGCTTTATTTGGTATAGGAGTGGCCTTCTTTGGCATAGGAACACTAACTCAAGTAAATGCTATATCTAATACTATAAAAATATCTTTTAATATACCAGTGCAAATAACTGTTGGAATTATAACGGTTTTAGTAGCCTTAGTAACATTAGGAGGAATTAAAAGTATTTCTAAAGTTGCAGAAAAATTGGTTCCATTTATGGCAGTATTATATATATTAGGTGCAATTTTTATAATTATTTTAAATTTAAATAAAGTACCATATGCTTTGGAAATAATTATAAAGTCAGCATTTACACCAGCTGCAGCAACTGGTGGATTTTTAGGAGCTACAGTTATGATGGCTATAAAAAGTGGTGTATCAAGAGGAGTATTTTCTAATGAATCAGGTCTTGGAAGTGCTCCTATTGCAGCAGCAGCAGCAAAAACAAAATCTTGCGTAAAACAGGGACTTATATCTATGACAGGAACATTTTTTGATACTATTGTAATATGTACTATGACAGGTATAGTTATAGTTCTTACGGGAACATGGAATACAAAAGGATTAGAAGGTGCTGCTGTAACCAATACAGCTTTTCAAATAGGATTATATTTTGCTCCTAAGCTAGGAGAATTAATAATAACCTTAGGACTTATATTATTTGCATTTACCACTATATTAGGCTGGAACTATTATGGTGAAAGATGTACAGAGTATTTATTTGGAGTAAAAGGAATAAAGCCTTATAGAATTATATTTATAACTATAATTGCCGCAGGTGCTATACCTTCTTTAAAATTAGATTTGATTTGGATTATAGCTGACATAGTTAACGGACTTATGGCAATACCTAATTTAATTGGATTAATCGGACTTAGAAAAGTGATTATTTCAGAAACAAAAAAATTTTTTAATAAAGAAAATTTACAATATGATGATATTGCAATTTAAATTCTATACTTCATAAATCCTTATAATATATTTACATATATTCACAATATTTTAATAAAAGGAATAAAATAAATTAATAACAATCAATTTAGATTTGATCTATAAAATATTAAATTATGTTATAATTAAAATAAATAAAGTATTTATAAGGAGTGGAGTTTTATTGCCAAGATGTGAAGTATGCGGCAAGGAACATGCTGAAATACATCATGTAATTCATAAAAGTGAAGGCGGAATAGATCTTGAGATAAATTATAAATATTTATGTAGTGAACATCATAGAGGAAAATACGGACCTCATAAAAATAATAAATTAGATCTACAGTATAAGCTAGAGCTACAGAAAAAACTAAATACATTATTTAACAATCCCTATTATTCACAAACAGAAATGCAAATGAAACTTAGTATAAATAAAAGTAAAGCAAAAAAAATTTTAAAAGGACTTAAAATGTACAAAGAAGGTTATAAAAGAGAAGACATAATATATAATATTATGGGAAAAAAGAACTATGATGATTTAGATTTTTTTCACTTTAATGACTTTGTAGCTCTGAATTTAGCATAATTTTTTATTATATTGAAATACGTAAATAAAGACATGAAGTATATAGAAGTTATATGCTCCATGTCTTATTTTTAGTTTTTAAAAAGTTTATTTTTCTGGATTCTTAAAATAATAAAGCTTACCGTCTTCTATAGAATAGTTGATAAGATCCTTATTATACAAATAAGAAATAAATGCACTTATTGCAGAAAGATAAATAAGAAATTGATTAAAACTCATTTTGAAATTTTCTAAAATGGACAAATTCTCCATCAAGTCTTCTTTGGTTAAAGGTTGCTCTAAAAGTTCTAATATTAAATTTATATGCTTCTCTATATTTTTTATATTTTCATCTACTAGTTTAAGTACTTCATCTTTGCTTAATATTTTATTACAGTGACTTAGAATAAAGTAATCAGCTTCTATATTTCTAATGTTTTCTAATGTTTTTATAGATTCTTCTACGTCATAGTAATATGGAAGTGAGTATTTGCCTATTATTTCATCACTAAATAAAGCATCCCCTAAAAAGCATACCTTTTCTGGTGTTATTATCCCTATTTGTTCTATAGAGTGTCCTTTAAGAGGAATAATTTCAAATTTCTCATCATTGATTTTGTTTATACCATAGTCTAAAACATAATCAATTTCTATAGGTTTATTGCTTTTATGTATATGTTTAAGAGGAGAAGATGAAAAAGCTAAAGCAGTACCTAATTCTTGGTTCTCCATAAAGAGTTTTTCCTTGTAGGATGAATAGGTTAAACAACCAGGGTAATTATTTTTAAATACTATATTTCCTCCACAGTGATCTAAGTGGTTATGGGTATTTATTATGTATTTTGGGTGAAGTTTATTTTCAATTAAAACATTTTCTATTTTTTTACCATCAGTTTTATTACTACCAGTATCTATTATTAAACAATTTTTATTTTTAAAAATATATATTCCTATATTGGTTGGAAAATTTATATAATAACTATTACCTTTTATTTTAGTAAGTTCCATAAAGTGAAATCACATCCTTCTAATTATATTAAAAAAAATAACGATTATAAAATATAATAACATAATAATTTTTAAATAGTAAAGTATCACATTATATCACACAAAATTTGAATTTATCGTAATTTTATGGAGGAAAGATGAAATATGAAGAAAGAAGGATTAATTTTTACTAAAGAAGAAAATTGTATAGGTTGTAATCAATGCATAAGATATTGTCCTATATTTGAGGCAAATACAGCTTATATAAAAAATGGAGAAAATAAAGTAAAAGTAAATGTTGATAAATGTATTCATTGTGGAAAGTGTATAGAAGTATGTGAACACAATGCTAGGGATTACATAGATGATACAGAAAAATTTTTTAATAACTTAAAAAAAGGGGAAAAGATATCTATTTTAGCTGCACCTGCTATAAGAACAAATTTTTATAATTATAAAAAACTTTTTGGTTTTTTAAAAATCTTAGGGATAGATACTTTTTATGATGTGTCTTTTGGTGCAGATATTACTGTATGGGGATATTTAAAATACATAAAGGAAAATAATATAGAATCTGTTATTGCCGAACCATGTCCTGCTATTGTAAATTATATAGAAAAAAATAATCCAGATTTATTAGATAATTTATGTAAAGTACACAGTCCATTACTATGTTCAGCTATTTATATAAAAAATTATTTAAAAGAAGATTCCACTTTAGCTTTTCTATCTCCTTGTATAGCAAAAAAAGATGAAATAATGGATAAAAACTCTAAGGGCTTAGTAAAATACAACGTAACTTTTAAAAAATTAATAGAATACATAAAAGAGAATCATATAGATTTAAATGAATATAAGGAACTAGATTTTAACGGGGATAGTGGACTGGGATTTTTATTTAGCAGACCAGGTGGACTTAAAGAAAATATAGAAGCCTATGATAAGAGTTTATGGGTAAGACAAATAGAGGGACAAGACATGGTATACTCTTATCTTAATAAATATAGTGAAAGAATAAAAAGTAAAAAAGATGTGCCTAAAGTAGTAGATGCATTAAATTGTGAGTTTGGATGTAATGTAGGAACAGCTGTGTATAAAGAAAATATATCTATAGATGATATTGATATAAATTTTAATAATATTAAAAAGGGGAAGGGGAAAAAAGAAATATTAAAAATCCATAAAATTTTTAATAAAAAACTAAATTTACAGGACTTTTTAAGAGGGTATGAGATTAAAAGTAAGGAGAATCTTAAAGAACCATCCAAGGAAGTTTATGAAGATATATTTAAAGGTATGCTAAAAAATACAGAAAGTTCAAGAAAAATAGATTGTTCTGCCTGTGGTTATAGTAATTGCAAAAACATGGTAAAAGCAATATACAATGAATTAAATGTTAAAGAAAATTGTATGGATTATAATAAAAGAATTTTAGAAAATGAGAAACATATCATAGAAGATAAAAATGAAGAAATAGAAAAAGTATTAGAAAGGGTTAATAAATTAAATGAAGAAAAAGTAAAAGAAGCTGAAAGACTTAAAGAAAATGTAGATGATATAATAGTAGCACTAAAAGAAATAGCAAGTGGAAATAAAGAAAATGTTGATGCTATAGGCAAGATAGTTTATGAAACAGAAGAGTTAAATAATACAGCTAATTCTTTAGAGAAAAATATTAAAAATGTAAAAGAAAAGATAAAAAAATTTAATGAATCATCTAATAAAATAGTTTATATAGCTTCTCAGACTAATTTACTTTCTTTAAATGCTTCTATAGAGTCAGCCCGTGCAGGAGAAGCAGGAAAGGGTTTTAAAGTGGTAGCTTATGAAGTTAGAAAATTAGCGGATGCCACATCAAAAACTGCATCATCAACTATTGGGGAACAAAAGGAAATAAATATTGTTATAAAGGATATTGCTAAAGTTTCTGATATGCTAAAGGAGAAAAGCGAAAATTTAAGAGAAACTGTTGATAATATATCACAAATACTACAAGAAACTACAGTAAAACAGCAGGAAATTTCTTTAGTAGTATCTAATATAATAAAAAATAAAAATTAAAAAGACAAATAAATTTGTTGACATAAAAGTATAAATATAGTATATTGAAATCGTAAAAATAAATAAAACAATCCTTCAGGGCGAGGTGTAATTCCTCACCGGCGGTAAAGTCCGCGAGCTATATTAGCATGATTCGGTGCAATTCCGAAACCGACAGTTAAAGTCTGGATGAGAGATAGGATTAACATAATGTTATATTTATTATGTTTATTTTGTGTATAAGCCTTTGGAGGAATTTCCAAAGGTTTTTTTATATGTAAAAATACAATTTAAGTATTGATTATTTTAAAATTCAGAAGGGGGGATTTGTGTGAAAGACAATTATTATATGGAAAAGGCTTTAGAGCTTTCTAAATTTGGTGAAGGTAGGGTAAATCCTAATCCCAAAGTAGGGGCAATTGTTGTAAAAGATGGTGAAATAGTAGGACAAGGATATCATAAATACTTTGGTGGAGCTCATGCAGAAGTATATGCGTTAAAAGATGCAGGAAAAAAAGCTAAAGGAGCAACTTTGTATGTAACTTTAGAACCCTGTTCTCATTATGGTAAAACACCGCCTTGTGTGGAGGCAATAGTAAAAGCAGGAATAAAAAAAGTTGTAGTTTCTATGGAGGACCCTAACCCTTTAGTATCTGGAAAAGGTATAAAATTTTTAAAAGATAATAATATTGAGGTTACAACAAAGGTTAAGGAGGAGGAAGCTAAAAAGCTTAATGAAGCTTTTAGGAAATATATAATATATAAGGAGCCTTTTGTAGTTTTAAAAACAGCTTCTACTTTGGATGGGAAAATAGCTACTAAAAAAGGAGATTCAAAGTGGATAACAGGAGAAGATTCAAGATATATAGTTCATAAAGTAAGAAATAGCCTGTCTGGAATAATGGCGGGAATAGGAACTATATTAAAGGATGATCCACTTTTAACTACAAGAATAGAGAAAGGCAGAAGCCCTAAAGCCATTATAGTAGATTCTAATTTAAAAATTCCTATTGAATCTAAGATATTAAAAACTTTAGGGGAAAGAGAAATTTATATAGCTTGTATTAAAGAACATAGTAACCTAGAAAAGAAAAAAGCTTTGGAAGAAAAAGGCGTAAATATAATAGAATTACCTGCTAACGAAAAAAAACAAGTGCCATTAAAAGCTTTAATGAAAATTTTAGGGGAGAGGGGAATTGACAGTATTTTATTAGAAGGTGGAGGAACATTAAATTTTTCAGCTCTACAAGAAAATATAGTAGATAAAGTAATGTGTTTTATAGCACCTAAAATTATAGGTGGAGAAAAATCTAAGTCTATGATAGCTGGAGAAGGAATAGAAAAACTTAAGGATTCATTCTACATAAAAGATGAGACTATAGAAAAAATAGGAGAGGATATATTAATTACAGGATATATTGAAAAACTACAAAGCTGTAATAAGATATAGACCTAAGTAAAATATATTAGGGGTGATAGGTTGTTTACAGGGATAGTAGAGGAGATAGGGGCAGTTTTAAATATAAAAGAAGGAGAAAATTTTCTTCATATTATTATAAAAGCTACTAAAGTTACAGAAAATTTAAATTTAGGGGACAGTATAGCTGTTAATGGGGTATGCCTTACTGTTACTGATTTTAATAAAGATAGTTTTACAGCAGATGTGATGGGAGAAACTATTAGGAAAAGTAGTTTAAAAACTCTTAAAAAAGGAAGTTTAGTTAATTTAGAAAGAGCACTTACTTTAAATAAGCCCTTAGGTGGACATATAGTGTCTGGACATATAGATGGAATAGGAGAAATTAAAAATATTAAAACAGAAGCTATAGCTACATTTTTAACTATAAAAGCTCAAGAGTATATTTTAAAGTATTTAGTTTCTAAAGGCTCAGTGGCGTTAGATGGTGTGAGTTTAACTTTGGTTCAAGTAGAACGTGATTGTTTTACTGTATCATTAATTCCTCATACTAAAGAAAAAACTATATTAAATTATAAATCTAAAGGGGATATAGTTAATATTGAGTGTGATATTATAGGTAAATATATTTATAAATTTATGAATTTAAAAATAGAGGATAATGGTAAAAATAATTCTATAACATTAGAAATGCTAACTAATAAAGGGTTTTTATAAATTAAATATAAAAATAAGTTAACTTTTCTCGGAGAATAAAAGTTAATAAGGATGTTACTTAAAATTTATATGTAAAATTATATAAAATATATAAATAATTGTAAAGGGGTTGGCAATATGAATTATAAATTTAATTCTATAGAAGAAGCCATAAAGGATATTCGTGAAGGAAAAATCATTATAGTGGTAGATGATGAAGACAGGGAAAATGAAGGCGATCTTTTAATGGCAGCTGAAAAGGTCAATGGGGATGCTATAAACTTTATGGCAAGGGAAGGCAGAGGACTTATTTGTACTCCAGTAGAAAAATCTAGATTGGATGAACTTGGAATAGGACAAATGGTTCAAAATAATAAGGATAATTTTGGAACAGCCTTTACAGTATCTGTAGATGCAGTAGGTACTACTACAGGTATATCAGCCTATGAAAGAGCTTTTACTATATCAAAAATAATAGATAAAAATTCAAAGCCAGAAGATTTTTTAAAGCCAGGTCACGTATTTCCACTAGCAGCTAAAGATGGTGGAGTATTAGTAAGAGCTGGACATACAGAAGCGGCTGTAGATATGGCAAAACTTGCAGGATTTTATCCAGCAGGAACTATATGTGAGATTATGAATGAGGATGGAACTATGGCAAGAGTACCTCAACTTATAAAATTTGCACAAAAGCATAAATTGAAAATAATTACTATAGCAGACTTAATAGAATATAGAGGTAGAAAAGAAAAATTAATAAAAGCTTTAGAACCAGTAGATCTTCCTACAAAATATGGACATTTTAAAGCAATAGGTTATGAAAATATTTTAACTAAGGAAGAACACGTAGCTTTAATTAAAGGAAATATTAAATCTAATAGTCCAATACTTGTAAGAGTTCATTCAGAATGTTTAACAGGAGATGTTTTTGGTTCTTTAAGATGTGATTGTGGTGAACAGATAGCAGCTTCCCTTAAACAAATTGAAGAAGAAGGGGCAGGAGTTCTAGTATATATGAGACAAGAAGGAAGGGGGATAGGGCTTTTAAATAAACTTAAGGCATATTCACTTCAAGAAAAGGGATTAGATACTGTAGAGGCTAATTTAGCTTTAGGTTTTGAAGAGGATTTAAGAGATTATGGTATAGGAGCTCAAATATTAAAGGATTTAGGTATCAAAAATATAAAACTTATGACTAATAATCCTAAAAAAATAGCTGGACTATCTGGATATGGAATAAAAGTTGTAGAAAGAGTTCCTATAGATATGGGTTGCAGAAATGAAAATAAAATGTACTTAAAAACTAAGAAAGAAAAAATGGGTCATTTTATCAATGTGGGATAATTTTTAAAATATATTAAATATGGTTTAGGAGGAATTTAAGTGAAGATGTATGAAGGAAAGTTAGTAGGACAAGGGCTAAAAGTGGGAATAGTGGTTTCAAGATTTAATGAATTTATAACATCAAAATTACTGGAAGGATCTTTAGATTGTTTAAAAAGACATGATGTAGTAGATGAAAATATAGAAATGTGTTGGGTCCCTGGAGCATTTGAAATACCAGCTATAGCAAAGAAAATGGCAAAGAAAGAACAATATGATGCTATTATTTGTTTAGGCGCAGTAATTAAAGGTGCCACATCTCACTTTGATTATGTATGTAATGAAGTTTCTAAGGGAGTGGCTTCAGTATCTTTAGAAAAAGAAATACCTGTGATATTTGGAGTTTTAACCACAGATAATATAGAACAAGCTATAGAAAGAGCTGGTACTAAAGCAGGAAATAAGGGCTATGATGCAGCTATGTCAGCTATAGAAATGGCAAATTTGTATAAAATTTTATAAGTCTTTTAATATTTGAATTTATAGTATTAATATAAAAAATATTATTTTTTATAAAAAGAAAATTAAGGTAGTCCATACAGTGGACTACCTTAATTTATACCTTGTATTAATTATCTTATATATGAGGGTATAATGCTTTAATACTACACTAAACTTATATAAAGTTTTTATATAAAATTTTTATTGCCATGAGCAGTGACATAGTAATAAAAATAGGCTTTATAAGTTTAGAACCTTTGTGTAATGCTAGATGAGTGCCTACTTTTGCACCTATAATCATTGATACTGCCATAGGTATAGCTATTTTATAGTTAATAGATTTATTAAAAGCAAATAATATTACAGAAGTTACATTACTTAAGCAACTTAATGCCCTAGAGTTTCCACCAGCATGTACAAAATCAAACTTGTACACAGCTATAATTCCAAAGATTAAGAAAGAGCCTGTACCAGGTCCGAAAAATCCGTTATAAAAACTTACAACTAAAATTAATAATATACCTAGTAATATATTTTTTTTATTTAATCCTTGAAAATTATCTTTTGTGCCTACTTCTTTTGAAAATAGACTGTAAGATCCTACTACTATTAGCAAAATAACTACTATAATATTTAGATACTTTGGATCTACGTTTAATACTGCATTCACCCCTAATATAGCTCCAATTAAAGAAAAAGGAGCTAAAATTTTAAAGAGTTTATAGTTTACCTTTCCATTATAAGCATATTCTAAAGAGCTTGTAATAGAAGAACAACTAGCACAAAATTTGTTAGTGCCTAGTGCTATGTGAGGAGGTACTCCGCATAATAAGAAGGAAGGAATTGTAAGCATTCCACCACCTCCTGCTATAGAGTCTATAATAGCTGCTAAAAATCCCACAAAGCATAGGAACACTAAAGTAAGCAATAGAAACATCTCCAATCTAAATTTATAGTCTCTTTTTTATTAAATTTTATGGTTCAGTCTTAAATTTTTTTAAGAGATTATGTTTTAAAATATTATCTGAGAAATCTAGTTCTTTTACCATTTTTTGCTTTTTGTTTTTTAAGTTTTCAGTTTCGTTTATTTCTTTGCCTGTCTTAACATTATAATAACTATTTGTTTGAGATAAATAAAATATTTTTCCGTCTGTAAAAGAACCATTTCTAAATACTACATTACCGTTTTCTGTATTAAGAATATCTCTTCCAAACATATACTTATTAGATATATTCAATAAGTTAGCAAGGGTGGGATATAAATCCATTTCGCCACAATATTCAGAATTTAAGCCTTTAAATTTATCATTTGGTGTATGGATAATAAGAGGTACTTTTTGAAGTTCCATCCATTGTAGATTATTAAAATTATCTTTTCCTAAAAATTTAGCTAACTCTTGTTGGTTTTGTTTTGGAATGGCATAGTGATCACCATATATAACTAAAATAGAATTATTTAAAATCTTTTCTTCTTTTAATTTATTTATAAATATACCTAATTGTTCATCGGTGTAATGTATAGATTTTAAATAATTTCCTACAAGTGTTTCTTCAAATTCTTCTACAGGAAAGTCACCATATTTATCTATATCATTATAAGGAAAATGGCTAGTTAAGGTAATTATAAATGAATAATATGGTTCTTTTAAAGTTTTTAGCTTTCCAATAGTTTGATTTAAAAAAGATTTATCACTAATACCAAGTCCAATAGTTTCCTCTATATTATAATCTTTTTCGCTATAGAATTTATCAAAATTCATTTTTTTGTACATTAAATTTCTATTCCAAAAGGTTTCTTTATATCCATGAAAGGCTGCTGTAGTATATCCTTTTTCTTTAAGTTTAGAAGGTAGAGAATTAAATTCATTACCTGCATATAGAAAATAAGCAGCGCCTGATGAGGCTGGATATAATGAATTATTACACATAAACTCAGCATCAGAAGTACTTCCGGAAGCTATTTGGTAAAAATAATTATTAAAATATAAGGAGCTTTTTAATAATTTATTCAAATTAGGAGTTATTTCTTTGTTATGTATGGTTTTATTGATAACAAAGTTTTGAAGAGCCTCTACTTGAATAATTATTAGATTTTTTCCTTCTAAGGAACTTTTATAATTTTTAGATATTATTGATGAATTTTTTTTATTAAAGAAATCTTTTATTTCAGTTTCCTTTTTGGTACTTAAAGGTATTTTCTTTCTAATAAAATTTATAGAGGAAGAATAAAAATCTATATAATGATAGTTTAATACACCTAATTTTTTAGCGATATAAGGTTTATTATACATAGTAGTAATTAACCGTGGTTGCTCTTTAGATAATTTATAAAAGGATATAATTTCCATGGGTAATGTTATGATTAAAATAATTAAAAAAATAGTTAATTTAGGCTTTCTAGATGTTTTTAATAAATTTCTCTTTTTTATATAATAAAATACAGGTATTAAAAATATTATGTCTATAATATAAAATAAATCTGTAAAATTAAAAAGTTCTAATACACTAGAGCCTACATCTCCTAATTGAAGACTATTTACAAGAACAGGTAGTGAAACTAAATCTTTAAAATATCTAAAGTAATTTAAGTCACCTATAATAAATAATGATAATATAAAATTGCATATAAATAGGAAGATTAATCTTCCTTTTCTTTTAAATAAAATGCTTATACATATTAAAATAAGTATAGAACCTATGGAAGGAATAATTATTTTCATATACTTAAAGTATGCAATTTGTAGTGCTTTTCCATAGAATAATAATTTTGTAAGTAGTATAAGGAAAAATAAAAATAAATCCCAATACTTATATATAATTGTTTTCACATTATTCATAAGACATCGTTCCTTTATATGTTATAATAGATTTTGCAAGTTAGTGAAAGTAAATGATAGGATTTTTATAAGTTATATGTAAAATCCATCCTTTATATAGTATAGAACAAATGTAACCTAATTGTAATAAGATTTAAAAAATATAGTGTATTTTTATTTAATATATATTTACATATACTTAATACTATAGGATAATAATATTTGTTATCTTTGTAAAAAAATATGAGGAGGAATAATACATGATGGATAATGAAGAAATAAAGAATTCTGATGAAGAAATAAAAGACTCTAATAATGAAGAGAACATTGAAGAGAACAATAATGAAGAAACTTTAGAAAAAAATGAAGATGAAAATATAGAAGAAAAAGTAGAAAATAATGCAGAAGAAAATATTACACCAAGAAATAAAATAAATTTTGTAGAGTGTTTTAAAGAAGGCCTTAAACATACAGTATGTGAATTTTTAATATCTGCAGCAGTTTTAGTGGTTCTTGGTGTAGTGCTTAGATATATATTTGGATATTATATAGCAAATTTATGGGGCATGTCATTTATAGTATTTTTAGTAGTATCTATTTTTTACCCATATATAAAATTAGTATATGGAGCAAAGAAAAATAAAGATAGATAATCGAAAGGATGAAAAATAAACATATGCGAAAAGGTAAGGAATACGAATTTTTAATAGAAGAAACAGAATTTCCTGGAATGGGTATAGCCTGTAGTGATGGACTAAAGGTTTATATAAAGGGAGCAGTAGAAGGACAAAAGGTATTAGCTAGGATAACTAAAAAAAGAAAAGAGTATGCTAAGGCTAAGCTTATAGAAGTTTTAGAAAATGTAGATTATGCCATAGAACCTAAGTGTCCACACTTTAATCAATGTGGAGGATGTTCTACTCAATATTTGCCTTATGAAAAGCAATTAGAATTAAAAGAAAAGCAAGTATTAAAATTGTTTAAAAATAAGAATATAAAAGGTTTTGATTTTTTAGGAATAGAAAAAAGTCCAGAAAAATATGAATACAGAAATAAAATGGAATTTACCTTTGGGGATATGGAAAAGGGTGGCAACCTTACTTTAGGTATGCATGTTAAAAATAGAAACTTTGCTATTTTAACTGTGGATAGCTGTAAAATAGTAGATGAGGATTTTAGAAGTATATTAAGTTTAGTAGTTAATTATTTTAATGAAAAGGCTATACCTAAATATAGAGTTATGAGCCATGAAGGTTATCTTAGAAATTTAGTTATAAGAAAAGCTAAGAATACAGGAGAAGTATTAATAAATATAGTAACTACTTCACAAATGGAATTTAATTTTGATGAAATAGTAGATTTATTATTAAAACAAGAATACATAGGAGAAATAAAAGGAATTCTTCATACTATAAATGATTCCTTATCAGATGTAGTACAAATTGATAAGCTAGAAGTTTTATACGGAAGGGACTATATAATAGAAGAAATTTTAGGCCTTAAATTTAAAATTTCTCCAGAGTCTTTCTTCCAAACTAACTCTAAGGGAGCAGAAAAGCTTTATAGTATTGTAAAAGAATTTTTAGGGGATGCAAAATCAAAAACAGTATTTGATCTTTATTGTGGTACAGGAACAATAGGTCAGATAGTAGCAAGAGATGCTAAAAAAGTCATAGGAATAGAGCTTATAGAAGAAGCGGTAAAAGCAGCAGAAGAAAATGCTAAACTAAATGGACTTGAAAATTGTACATTTATAGCAGGGGATGTAGCTAAAACAATTACAGAAATAAAAGAAAAACCAGATGTAATAATATTAGATCCACCAAGACCAGGAGTGCATCCTAAAGCCTTAGAATATGTAGTTAAGTTCAATCCTAAGGGTATAGTATATGTATCTTGTAACCCAAAAACTTTAGTGGATGATTTAGAATATCTTATAAGTTGTGGTTACAAAGTAGAAAAAGTTAAAGCAATGGATATGTTCCCAAGTACACCTCATGTGGAAACTGTAGTAAAGCTAAGTAATATAAATGGTATAATTAATTTTAAACTATAAAAATCATTCATTTGCCACCCGTTTGCCACCGCTTTTTTATGCTTGGTGGCAAACCATTTTTATTTTAGATATAATAGTTTTAAATTGATTAACACTTCAAGCTTTAGGGTGTTAGTAACGTGGAAATAGATATCCATAGTAATAGAAATTTTACTATGGCCTAGTTTTTGTTGTATATCTTTCATATTTGCTCCAGATTCTAATACAATATAAAATAAATAAATTCTATTTTAATTTATTAATTTAATACATTTACCAGAATAATTAGCTTAAAATTATATATATTTATTTTAATAAGAATAAAGGAAGTTTTATCTAATCTGCTAGGGAGTAATACTTTGAAACAGGCAGGAAGTATTAAATTTAAAATTTATAGTAGTAAGGAGAAGGGATTAGTATAGTGTAGATGAATTAATACTAGTCTACTTTAAAGTATGATGAGGAAATGTTAGGTACTAAAGTTGGTTCAGCAACTATAATTGATACTAGTAATAGGATACAAATTGTTGTTGATAAAGAGGTTTTAGAGGAAGAGTGGTATGGATGTAGTGATGGTACAACTACTGGTTATATGAAGGTTAAAACTTATCAAGTAATGTATGATTTTTTACAATATGTAAATCATGTACCAAAGATTATTTAGTTATACAAAGAAATATAGATAAAAATTCAGGTTTCTAAATTACCAATTTAAAATAATAAATTAATTTTAAAAAAGAGTACCTATATTTATAATAAATTTATAAAAAGTTCACTATTCCATAATGGCATAGTGAACTTTTTTATAAAATGTACTAAAATTGATTATTTTACGTTAGATTAATCGTTTTTGTTTAACCATTTATTAAGTACTTCTATATATTTTTCATTTTCTTCTACGAATGGCATGTGACGACTGAATTCAAATAATTCCCATTCAGAATTTGGAATCTTATCATACATTGTTTTCGCAACAAGTGGTGAGCAAAGATCAAGTAGTCCACTTGTGATCAAGCAAGGTTCCTTTATATCTTCAATTTCTTTCATAAAATCAAAGTTCTTTAAGGTGCCAGATGGACTAAATTCATTTTGACCCCATGCAGTTAAATAAGCTTCAGTTCCAGGAACTTTTGCACGTCTTAAACATTCTGGAGAATCTGGTCCTACTTCACCTGCACAGTGACGAATCATGAATTCTGCTTCAGCTTCTTTATATTCTTTAGAAGAATAATCTCCAGTTTCTTCAGCTTTTGCAATAGCATCTTGCATTTCTTTAGGAAGATATGCAACTCTTCTACGTTGTTCTTTTTCCCATAATGCAGCAGATGGTAAAGTACTAGATAAGATATAGCTTTTAATTCCTTCTGGTTTGTATTGGCAAGCATATTGAATTGCTTGCATTCCTCCCCAAGATTGTCCTAATAAATGAATTTCATCTAGACCTAAATGTTTACGTAATGCGATTAATTCTTCAATCCATGTTTCTGCCTTCCACAATTCAGGGTGAGAAGGTGTTGCGGATAATCCGCATCCTAATTGGTCATACATTATAACTGCACGTCCATCTTCTGCAACTTTATCAAGAACTTCAAAATAATTGTGTGTAGAACCTGGTCCACCATGTAATAAAACCAATGGCTTCTTATTTCCAGTACATTCACCTACTATACGATAGTAAGTTTTATAACCTAAATATGGCATATAGCCTTCAGTAATCTTCATAACTATCTAATCTCCTTATTTTTATTTATCTTCAGGAACAACAATTATGTCTTTTGTATAACTATTTAATACATCGCAACCATCTTCAGTTGTGATAACAAGGTCCTCAATACGAACTCCTATTCCTTCTTCTGGAAGATAAATTCCAGGTTCGATAGAGAAACATTGACCAGGTTTAATTATATCTTCATTTACAGAAGAAACATCACCGAATTCATGGTCTTCTAAACCACAAGAATGTCCTGTTCTATGTGTAAAATACTTTCCATATCCTTTTTCCTCAATGTAGTTTCTTGCAGCTAAGTCTACATCGCACATTCTATTGCCAGGTTTTGAAGCAGCAATAGCTCTTAAGTTTGCTTCAAGAACTATGTTATAGATTTCTTTTTGCCTTTCAGAAACTTCACCTATAAATACAGTTCTTGTCATATCAGATGCGTAGTTCTTATAGAAACCACCAATATCTAAGATAACACAATCTCCATGTTTTCCTTTTGAATCATCTGTTACATGGTGTGGATCTGCTGCACCTTTAGCATATGCTGTAATTGGATCAAAAGATACTTCATTTATGCCATGTTTTTTATAAATTTCACGAACTTTAGCGTTTAATTCTTTTTCAGTTAAACCTTTTGCTACCCATGGAATTAATTCATCCATTACAAGGTCATTTAATCTTGAAGATTCTTTTAAAATGGCAATTTCATTTTCATCTTTAATCATTCTTACATAGTCAACTATTAAAGAACCGTTTACGAATTTACTTCCTGCACCAAGTTCTTGTAATCTTAATAAGAATTTAGATGGCCATACTTTATCTATACCTATAACTTTATCTTTTTCTACAAATTTAGATAAAATTTCAACTCCGTCTTGAATATCATTGTACCATACGATTTCTACTCCAAGGTCTTCTTCTTGTGGGAACAATTCATTAATAACAATTTTATGATTTCCATTAACATTTAAGTATAATGCCAATAATCTTTCGCCTGGGAAAATCCATTTTCCTGTTAAATAAAAAATAGCCGTAGGATCAGAGATAATCATTTGAGGAATATCATGTTCCTCCATTGATTTTAATACTCTGTTTAATTTGTTCATATCCATAGTTATTCCCTCCTAATTTAGTATTAATTAGTATTAATTACTAATATCATAATATGCTTGTCTTAAAATGTCAATCTAGATGATAGAATGATTGAAATTTTTTCATTTTTTTAAAATTTTTCAATATTGTATCTATACGAGATAATATTTTTGTGTTATTATATGTTATAAATAGGTTACATATTCTTAATATCTTATATTTTACATATTTTTGGAACTGATAGTTAGGATTATAAATTACATATATTGTGCAGTAATTTAATATAGGATTGTATATTGATTTTGTGTGGTAAGGGATATTGATATATTCAATATTTATAAGATATTATAAGCTATTCATATTTAAAATAATTTTACTAAAAATGAAATAAAATTTTAAATATAAACATATAAAATAATTAGTATCAATAAAAGATACTAATATTGTTATGTTAAATTAATGCTATAAAAATTTATTTAAATATAAATAATATTATGTTTAGTATAAAGCTAAATAGGAATTATCATAATAATTATTACTATAATTATTACCATATGGTATTTGAAGCCAGCACACTTTATTTTAATGAAAAGAAGTGTACATGGTTTTTAAAATACACGCGCAATAATCAATTTTTTTAGGGGGAATGGAATAATGGAAAATACTAATAAGAAGCCATTTGGATTCTGGATATGTTCTATTGCTTTCTCATTTGAGAGATTTGCATTTTATTCATCTAAATGGTTATTAACTGTATTTGTTGCAGCAAGTGTAGTAAAGGGAGGACTTGGACTTTCTACTGCCGAGGCAGCAAAAATGTCAGCAAATTTGGTTGCATTTACTTATATTGCACCAATAGTTGGATCATTCATATCTGACCGTTTTATAGGTGCTAGATATCTTGTTCCAGTTGGAATGATTTTAATGGGAATAGGATTTTTGGTTGGATGGAAAGCTACAAGTGCTAGCATGATGAACTTAATGATAGTTTTAGTTTCTATTGGTACAGGCTTATTTAAATGTCAAGCAAGTGCCATTACAGGTAGACTATTTGATGATCCAAAAGAGTTGGATAGTGCCTTTTCTGTACAATATTCTTTCGTTAATATAGGTTCATTTATAGGTACAACAATCATCGGTGCATTAGCAGGAACTAAGGGATATTCTTTTTGTTTCTTAATATGTGCAATAATGATGTTTATTGATGCTATTTGGTTTACATTTGGATGGAGATATTTTGGTGAAATAGGTAAAAAGCCATTTAAAGTTAATGATCATAAAGAAGAAAAAGAAGCGGCTGAGGAAGAAAAGAAACCTCTTACACCAATAGAAAAGAAAAGAGTTGCAGCTATTATTTTAGTATCTTTATTCTCTGTTATTTTCTGGGTGTTCTGGTATTTGGCATACATGCCAGTATACTTCTACTGGGCAGGAGATCATCCAGCTGCTAATTGGATGATTGGTAACTTTCAAGTACCAACAGCTTGGTTTGATTCATTAAATGCATTATCATGTATTGTATTAGGACCAATATTAGGTAAAGTATGGGAAAGACTAGCTAAGAGACCACAAGGTGACTTAAGTATGTTTAAGAAAACAGCTTTAGGTATGATGCTTTTAGGAGTATCTTATGTAATATTCGCATTAGCAGATGTTACAAGAGGTGGTAATTTAGCATCACTTGCATGGATTGTTGCTTTTGGTATTGTATTATCTTTAGGTGAAATGGTGTTCTCACCACTTGGAAACTCATTTATTAGTAAGTTTGCTCCACCTAGAGTATTAGCAACAATGATGAGTGTTTGGACTCTTGCAGTTTTCTTTTCAGCAAAATCTTATGGATGGCTATATGAATTTACATTAAAATTCAAATTTGCACCAACATATTTTGTAATAGCAGCTATTGCTATTGTATCAGGAATTATTCTTTGGTCATTAGATAGAAGATTAAATTCTTTAGTAGAAAAAGAAGAAGCTTAATAAAAATATAAGAAGCCATGTACCCATGGCTTCTTTTTTATATATTAAAGCAACGAAAAATCAATAAGCGTGAGTTTATTTCATATAAAGAATATGAAAATTATAACAGATAAACAAGATATGATGCATCTAGTTTATCTGTTATTATTTTTAAAACTAAAAAAATAAATGGGATACATTAGATTTATGAAATTGGATATTTACATTAAGACTATCTTGTAATACAATATAGTTAAGGTAACTTGTAATGCAATATAGCATCAGGAGGTGTTGAAACTTGGCAGATAAATCACAATTTTTTAGAGGAACTTTAGAAGGATGTATCCTTAAAATAATAAATGATGATAAAGTTTATGGATATGAAATAGCAGAGAAGTTAAAAGAATATGGTATCAATGAAGTTAGTGAAGGTACTATATACCCATTACTCTTAAGGTTAGAGAAAAATGGTTTTTTAAATTCTGTAAAAAAAGAATCTCTATTAGGACCAAAAAGAAAATATTATAGTTTATCTGAATTAGGTAGACAAGAATTAAAAAGTTTTTATGAAAACTGGAAGAAACTTAGAGATAGTATTGATAAAATATTTAAGAATTATGGGGGAATATAAATGAAAAAAATAGTGGAACTTAGAAAAGAAAATAATAAATTAGGTGAAACTTTAAATAAAGAAAATGACTTAATATTTACTGATATAGTTTGTTATTTAAGAGCTAGTGAAGTGAGTGAATATGATCAAGAGGAAATTATAAATGATATGTTAAATATGTTTTTGGATTGGCAGCAACAAGGAAAATCTATAAAAAGTATGATTGGATATGATTATAAAGATTTCACAGATAATGTTATATCCGCGGTAAATCCTAAAAAATCTTACTTAAATAAAATAAAAGAATATACTCAAATATTTTTAGAAGGTTTTTGTATAATGCTTACAATAGATTTTGCTTTTTTATATTTACCTAAGTTATTAAAAGGTAACTTAAATTTAACCTATGATTTAACAGTAGATATGTTAATGCGTTCCATAATTATAGTTACCACAGCTTCTGCAATAGTACATTATATATGTAAAAATAGTTTTGAACTATCTAATCAAAAAAAGTTTTCTAAAACTCATAATTTTATATTTGTTTTAAGTGTAGTATCAATTATTATAATTTTAATTCTAACCTGCATATTACTAAATAAAAAGGTTATTATATCTATAAATATTTTTTATGCTATAGGCCTTATAACAATATATTTGGGTTATAAAGCTATAAAAAAAATAGGAATACTTTAACAAAATAAAAGATAATAAAAAAGTTCTTATTATAGGAATTGTCTATAATAAGAACTTTTTTATTATGAATTATTTAAGGTAAATTCATGTGTTATTTTAAATATATGTAATGATTATAAATTAATAATAACAAATGAATATGTTGACTTATTGTCATAATTGTGGTATTTTAATTAAGAAAATGATAATCAATATCATATAATATTGAAATTTAATATCATGTTTTAAAATTAATATTAGGGGGAGAAGACTATGAATTTTAATAAAATAACGAGTTTAATTATAGCTGGATTAGTTTTATCTAGTACAAGCACAGTTTTTGCAGATTCAAGCAAATTAAAAGAAAAAAGAATTTGTGGAAAGGATAGATATGAAACTGCCACAGAAATAAGTAAAGATGGATGGAATAAATCTTCTTATGCAATAATTTGTAGGGGAGATACTTTTCCAGATGCCTTATGTTCAGCACCTTTAGCTAAAAAATATAATGCACCAATTTTATTAACGGAAAATAATAAGTTAAATAAAAATACTAAGGAAGAGCTGAAAAGACTTAATGTAGATAAGGTATTTATTATAGGTACTACTGGTGTAGTAAGTAAGAATGTAGAAGATGAGATAAAATCTTTAAATGGTATAAAAAATGTAATAAGATTAGGTGGAAAAGATAGATATAAAACTTCTGAGCTAGTAGCAGAACAAGTTGGAACAAAGGGAGAAATGATTTTAGCTACAGGTAAATGCCCAGCGGATGGTTTATCCATAAGTTCTATAGCAGCTGATAAAGGAATACCTATAATTTTAGCTAATGATAAAGAATCCATAAAAAACTATGTAAAAAAGAATAAAGTAACTAAATCCTATATAATAGGTGGAACAACTTGTGTATCTAAAGATATAGAAAATATATCACCAAATAGTGAAAGAATTTCTGGAAAAGATCGTTATGAAACTAATGAGAAAATATTAAGAAGATTTCAAGATACATTAAACTTTAAAAAAGTATATTTGGCTTTAGCAGAAAGTAAAAGAGGAGATGAATTTGCTGATGCTTTAGTAGGAGGAGCATTAGCTGGCAAAGAAAAAAGTCCTATGGTTTTAGTTAATGATACTATTGATGAGAATGTAAAAAAATATGTTCAATCCAAGTTAAGCAAGGATAGTAGTATAATAGCTTTGGGTTCAGAAAAGGTATTATCAAATTCTATATTACATAAGTTAGCTGATACTAAAGTTAATGAAGATAAAAAACAAAATGAAAGTTATGTTTTAGATTGGTATCAAGATGGAAATTATAGTGGTAAAAGTGCAAAAAATGCATCAGTAGAACAGTTTGTAGTGTATTTTAATAAGCCTGTTAAAAAGAATATAGGTAAACTTCAATTAATAGTTCCAAATAAAAATGCTAAAGATCCTTATGGCAAAGACAAGTTAGGTGTTATCGAATGTTCTTTAGATGGAAGTTCAAAGCCTAAAGCTTTGAAAAATGTTGAAGGTGGAGTTCCATCTACTTTATATATAGTAAAAGATAATGGTAAGAAGGAAGTGCCAGAGGGATATAGTGATAGATTGGTAATAGAACTTACAGAGGATTGGACTAGAATTTTAAATACAGAAAAAACAGGAATTCATTATTATGATGATATAGTTAAAGGATTAAGACTTCAAGCAGAAGGATTAGAGGATGAAAAAGGAAATAAAGTAGAGGTTACATCAAAGAGAGACATAAATTTAGTAAAAGATGAACAAAAACCATACATAGTGGCAGATGAACCTATATACACTCAAATTGGAGAGAATGGTACTCAAATAGCAGGAAAAACTAGAATTTTATTTAATGAGCCTATCCAATTATTAACAGAGAGAAATGTAGAAGATTTAAAGAAACTAAATGCAAGTCAACCTTATGTAGTCGGAAGTTTTGCAAAAGATAGATATGTACAATATAATCCAATAACTCCAAGTCAAGAACAATTAAAATCACAAGATAAGGGAGTACCAGTATTTAAGGCTCAATATAGAAAAATTGATGATAGTGGTAAACCAATATTAAAAGATGGAAAAGAACAAACAATTAAAGGCGTTTATGCCAATAGAGGAGACGTATTTGAAAGTAATGAAGCTATAGATGAAAATGGGGATAAAATTAAATTAAGATTAAATCAACTAAAATTTAAATTTGATTTTGATGAAAACAATAAAGGAATTACAAGATTTAGGGATTATGGTACTATACTAATAAGTCCAGAAGAATGTTTAACAGAAGGAAAATGGCAATTAATAGTTAGAAATGTAACTGATGATGCAGGAAATAAAATGGATGATTATATATCAAAACCTATAGAAATAGCTAAATATTTTGATGTGGTAGAACTTACACCTAATAAAGTGAAGATTAAATTTACAAAACCATTTAAGAAAAGTTATTTATGGGGAAATAAAATTCCTTTAGCAGTTACAGACGATAGAGGAAAGGCTTATGGATTTACTTGGATTAACAATATAAAAGAAGGACAAACTGAAGCGGAAGCAACATTTACAAAACCTATAAAGAATTTAAAGGGTACAGTATATGTAAATACTATGGAGTATAAGGTGAAAGGTGATTTTACATCTCTTGAAAAACCAAAGGAAAACACAGATTCTAAGAATGTTCAATACACGGACGGTGTATATGAAGGTGAAGGAAACGGATTTCAGGGTGGATCAACTAAAGTTAAGGTAACTATAGAAAATGGAGAAATAAAAAACGTAGATGTTGTGTCAACTGAAGATAGTCCAAGATATAAGAACGGAGGAGAAGAGCATACATTTAATAAAACTTTTGCAGCTATAAAGAAACAAATATTAAAGAATAAATCTACAAAGGTAGACAAGGTTGCAGGAGCTACTTATAGCTCAAATGGAATTAAAGATGCAGTAGATAATGCATTACAAAAAGCCAAGAAGACTGAAAATGTTGTAAGTGATGTTAAACCTTCTACAAATAATACAGTATCATCTGTAAGTGATAAAAAAAAACAGGGGTTAAATTAAATTGGTATCAGGATGGAAACTTTAGTGGTAAAAACTATAAAGATGCATCTGTAGAACAATTTGTTGTTACCTTTAGTAAACCTATAAATTCCAAATGCGGAACTTTAAAAATTATAGTACCTGATAAAACTAAAAAAGATCCTTATGGTAAAGATAAGCTTGGAACTATTGATGTTAAGATGGATGGAACAAGTAAAGAGAAACAATTAGAAAATCTTAAAATAAATGTTAGAGGTAAGGAAAGATTAGCAGGTGATAGGGTAGCTTGTTTTATAAGACCAGATGATACGGTTAAATCTGATAATAGATTTGTATTGGAGCTTACTCAAGATTGGGAAAGTATTTTAAATACAGAAAAAACAGGAATACATTATTATGATGATAAGGTTAAAGGATTAAGGCTTGTAGCGGAGGGCTTTCAAGATTTAGATGGAAATCCTATTGAGGATAGTAAAGGATTAGGAAAAATAACTGCTAGTAAGGACATTGAACTTAAAAAGGATGATAGTAAGCCTTATATAGTAGCACAAAAATTAATCTATGATAAAGCGGGAATAAATGGACTACAAAAGGCTGGATCTTTAGGCATAGTATTTAATGAACCTATACAATTATATACAAAGGAAATGGCAGAACAAGGGGTTATACCACCAGTAATATATAGAGATCATAATCCCTTAACTCCAAGTCCAACACAGATAGGAATGTATGAAAACTTTCTTCCAGAGCTAAAAGCTTATTATGAAAAATTAGATGATAAAGGAAATACAAGCAAGGACGAAACGGGTAAACCAATAGTTGTAGAAGGAAAATATGATTTAATGGCAGATATTCTTCCATCTGATTGTAAAGCTAATAAACAATTAGAGAATATAACTGTTAAAATTAGTGATATTCCGCATAAGTTTGATTTAGATCCAAATACTTCGGGAATAAATAAGTTTAGGGATTATGGATTATTTTATATAAACCCTAAAGTTTCCTTAGAACCTGGAAATTGGAGACTAGTAGTAAGTGGAGTAAGTGATGATGCTGGGAATGAAATGGAAATATATAAATCAAAATCTTTTGAAATAAAAAATTTATTTACTGTAGAAACTTTAAATAAAGATGAAATTAAAATTAAGTTTACAGAGCCTTTTAATAAAAAAATTGTGGGGGATGACAAGGTAATTTTAGTAATTACTCAATATGGAGAAATAGTAAAATCTGTAGCTGTAGAAAACTTAAAGGACGGTCAAACAGAAGCAGAAGTTAAATTTCCGGAGCCTATAGAAGATTTTGAAGGGGAATATTTTATAAATAATATATATTACAAAGTTAAATAATTTTAAATAAAAAGACTAGATATATTTTCTAGTCTTTTTATCATTTATTGAACAGGAAAAAATTATGTGATATAATTAAAAAAAGGGGAGCTTGGAATTCAGGCTGAGAGGAAATTTATATTTCGACCCGTAACTTGATTCGGATAATGCCGACGTAAGGAAATATTTGATTTATACCAATTATTTAAGTTTTACGAGTATAATAGGATACACCTTATGTGGTGTATCCTATTTTTATGCCATAAGTATTATTCTTTAGTAAGTAAAGGGGGAGCACCCTTAACTTATATGGCAAAACACAACTAAATAGCGAGGGAACTTGTGTTTCAAGGTGAGAGGAAACTTTTGAGTTTCGACCGACCCATATGCTGTATGTCATATAGGAAATAGCTATTTAGTTTCTATTATAAGTATATCTCTATAATAATATTTATTTCCAATATGGCATATTGGAAATAAATATTATTTATGGAGGTATTTTATTATGAGAAAAAATCCAAAATTATTAAAAAAACTTATGCTTTCTATGATGGTAGCAATGGGAGTTGTAATTTCTCCAATCCTTCGTATTGAAGGAATGTGCCCTATGGCACATTTTATTAACATTGTATGCTCTGTTACTCTTGGACCATGGTATTCATTTTTGTGTGCTACATTAATTGGTGTTATAAGAATGTTTTTCATGGGGATTCCACCATTAGCTTTAACAGGAGCAATTTTTGGAGCATTTTTATCTGGAGTTTTATATAGGGTATCTAATGGTAACTTAATTTGTGCAGTCATTGGTGAAATTATAGGAACTGGTATTATAGGGGCTATAGTTTCATATCCTATTATGACCTTTATTTGGGGAAGAACAGGACTTACATGGATGTTTTATGTTCCGTCATTTATTATGGGAACACTTATAGGAGGCACTATTGCTTTTGTTTTTTTAGTGGCATTAAGCAAGAGGGGTATACTTTTAAAAATTCAGAGAAGTTTGGGGGCAAAAGTTTATGACGCAGGAAGGATTAACAATAAACAAACTATTAGAAATAAAACAGAGTGTTAATTTAAGAAAACCGCTTATTCATTGTATCACCAATCCTATTTCAATAAATGATTGTGCCAATATGATATTGGCAGTAGGGGCTAAACCTATTATGGCAGAGCATCCATTAGAGGTTTCTGAAATTACTTCTGTTTCTAAAGCTTTGGGCATTAATCTTGGAAATATAACTGATATTAGAATGAAATCTATGATTATTTCAGGTAAAGTTGCTTTTCAAAGAAAAATTCCTCAAGTAATTGATCTTGTGGGGGTAGCTTGTAGTAAGCTAAGATTAAATTATGCAAAAGAATTTATTTCACAATGTCATCCTAATGTAATTAAGGGAAATATGTCAGAAATAAAGGCCATCTGTGGCATAGATAATTATTCAAAGGGAATTGATGTAGGATACTATGATGTTGTTACAGAAGAAAACTGCAACGAAACTATAAAGTTTTTAAATAAGTTAGCATTAAAAACAGGGGCAGTTATTGTAGCAACAGGAGTAATGGATATAATAACTAATGGAAATTATACATATTTAATAAAAAATGGTTGTGAGAAACTTTCAATGATAACAGGTACAGGATGTATGTTAAATGGCCTTATAGCAAGTTATATTTCTTTAGGATACATACTGGAAGGAAGTGTTTTAGCTGTAGAACTTATGGGAATATGTGGTGAACTTTCTAATAACTCAAAAGGAAATGGAAGTTTTAAAGTGGAACTTATAGACAATATGTCTACTATTTCTGAGGAGATGATAAAAGATAAAATAAATTGTAAGCTATTATGTATTTAATGTATTCTAAAAATACACATCGATATTTAATCGATGTGTATTTTTTTTATTTAGTAGTGATCCTATTATATCAATAAGGATTTACAATAATGTAAAAATATAGTGAATAAGAGAACAAAATAAAAATAAATGTGAATATTATAACAATAAATTAGCAAAAATGTAGCAAAATATTGTATTTTTATGTATAATTACAATATATAGTATATATGTTTAATAAAAGGATATTTTAAAACTAATATTTAATATGCGGAGGAATTCATATGATTTTACTAAATCAACTAGATAGTTTAAAGGCATTAGCTGAGGTAGAAGCAAATATAATTCAGGGAGGAATTATATTTGGGATAATAGAGAGAGATACCATAACTTGGGTAAAGTCCTCGGATTCACTTAATATTCATTTGCTTAAGGTAGGAAACAAGTTAAGTAGTAATAGTACTACTCTTGTTGCAATGCGTAATAGAGAGGTTTTATCTCAAGATATTGAACGTTCTGTTTATGGTATTAGATTAACTGTTACATCAATTCCAATTGTGGATGAAGAAGATAATGTAGTGGGAGCTTTTGCTATGGCAATTCCAAAGCTGCATTCTATAGGTAAGTCTTTCAATATTTTTGCACCAATGCTAGGAGAAATGTTTCAAGAGGGAGCATTTTTGTTTGCAACAGACTTAGAAAAAGTTGCCCTAGTACGATCTTCAAAAAAATTCAATGTTTCAACTATACAAATAGGGGATGAACTTAAGGAGGAGTTTATAACAACTCAAGTAATAAAAACAGGAAAGCCCAAGGTAGAGCATATAAGGACTTTAGAATATGGAGTTCCTGTTATGGTATCTGCATATCCTTTATTTGATGAGGAAGACTCAAATAGAGTGATAGGTTCTTTTTGTATAATTATGCCACAAGAACTTGCAGGTAAATTACGTATACTATCAGATAATCTTGAAGATAATCTTGCAGAAATTTCTTCTACTATTGAAGAATTAGCAGCTTCAGCATCTGAAATACATACTAATGAGCAAAATTTAAACAATGGTATAAATGAAATAACAACTGTTACAGAGGAAATAAATGAAATATCTTCTTTTATAAAGAAAATAGCTGATGAAACAAAAATGCTTGGATTTAATGCATCTATTGAGGCTGCTAGAGCAGGAGAAACTGGTAAAGGGTTTGGAGTCGTAGCGAAAGAAATAGGAAGATTATCAGAAAAAGCCAAAAGTACAGTTCCAAGAATCACAAAGTTAACAGATAATATTAAAGTAAAAGTAGATGAAGTTAGTAAAAAAAGTCAAAGTTCATTAAGTTCTAGTGAAGAACAAGCAGCTGCTTCAGAGGAAATTACGGCAAGTATAGAAGAAATAACATCTATGTCTGAGGAACTAAATACTATTGCACAACAATTATAATTAAGAATGTAAAAGTGTACTGAATATGTAAAGACAGTACACTTTTCTTTAAAGTTTTAGAATATATAATTAAAGAAAAATATATTGAAAAATATTAAAAAAACATATATTATTAAATAATATGATATTGATATTCGTTATCGTAAATTTGTAAGTGATATAAAAGGAGTGCTTATATGAAGTATAAAATTTCTAATAATAAAAGTTCGAAAATTCAAGAAATAGATAATAAAAAATTATTTAATATTTATTATAAAAAAGCTACAGAACAAGAAGATATGGATTCTCAGTATAATTTAGGATACATGTATGAAAAGGGTATAGGAGTTAATAAAAATATTGTAGAAGCAATAAAATGGTACACCAAAGCAGGAGAGCAGGGGGATGTAACAGCTCAATATATTTTAGGAGCTATATATGAATCTGGATTAGGCATAGAAAAGGATTATAAAAAAGCTGTTAAGTGGTATACTAAGGCGGCAGAACAAGGAGATGCAGATGCTCAATATGATTTAGGTTGTATGTATAGAAATGGACTAGGAGTTTTAAAGGATAATAAAGAAGCAGTAAAGTGGTATACGAAGTCAGCAGATCAAGGGGAGTCTATTGCTCAAGCTAATTTAGGATATATGTATGCAAATGGATTAGGTGTAGAAAAAGATTATAAAAAAGCTATGAAATGGTATAAGGAAGCAGCAATTCAAGGGGATAGAACTGCTCAAAATAATTTAGGATATATGTATGAAAATGGATTAGGTGTAGAAAAGGATAAAGAGGAAGCAACAAAATGGTATAAAAAAGCTTATACTAAAAGAGATTTATAAGTATGAATAAAAAGTCATGAATTTTATGCTATTGTTTTAAATCTTTATGGTACAATAAACATGAACTTTTAAATAAAGTACATATAATTAGGAGGAAAATAGCATGAAGTTATGGAAAAAGTACAAGCCCTTCATTATATCTTTTGGAATGTTATTTTGGATATTTGCAAAATTTTATAGAATTAAAAGATGGGGAAATATTATATTTTTAATAGCGATTTTGCTTTCTAAAATAGATGATGTTATAGACTATGCAAAAAAGATTGGAACTAAAAAATTTATTCTTTTATCAATTATATTTTTAGCTACATGTACATTAACAGCATTTATTTTTATTGAAATTTCAAGGCGTTTTATATTGTCAGATATTCATAAGGGAATAATTACTATTGTAGGACTAACAATTGATTTGTTAATTATGGGATATTCAACAAAAAAATTTGCTAGTATGTCTTAAAAAAGCATTATAAATTTACATAGTTTAAAATAAAAAAATGAACTGCTAGATTTACTTAATATTTTTATCTAGTAGTTTATTTTTTTTGTATAAACATTTTTATTATAATAATTTTATATAAATATTTTTTTAAAAGTGTTGCAGGTAATATATTAGATAATAACTTTTAATAAAATTACATTTGCAATCTAGAAAAGACTATTATATTTATTGATAAGTGCTTTATTTTATATTTATGAACTAAATAAGAAAGTATAGAAAAATAAAATACTAACAAGCAAATGTATAAGGAATACTTATTAGACACATATAATTTTAACCAATATAATTACAAATAGGTATGCAGAAAAATAACAATTTTGTCTGAAAGGGGATAAATATGAAGAAAAGATTTATTAAGTTATGTGCTATTTTATTTATTTTAATATTTGGGGTTACAGGTTGTGGACAAGCATCTCAAACAAAAGATAAAAAGAAGCCTAATGTTATTAAAATAGGATATGTTCCAAGTGCAGGAATATTGCAAGTATTACCTATAGTTGCAAAAGAAAAAGGTTGGTTTGATGAGGAGTTTAAGGGTTCAAATACTAAAATAGAATTTACTGAATTTAAATCTGGTCCAGTTTTAATGGAAGCTTTTGCATCCAAAAATATAGATATAGGACATATAGGAGATCAGCCTATATTTTCATCTAGGGCCAATGGAGTTGATGTAAAAGCTATAGCATTGCATTCTCAAGGAGATAAAAATTACGGATTAGTAGTTACAGAAAAGTCTGGAATTAAAAAAGTGGAAGATTTAAAAGGAAAAAAGGTAGCAGTTACTTTAGGTTCCATAGGTCAACGTATATTTAATTTATATTTAGAAAAATATGGACTAAATCAAAAGGATGTAGAGGTAATTAATGTGCCACCTGCTGATATAAAAAATACATTACAAACTAATAATGTAGATGCGGCAATTATTTGGCAACCGTGGATCGGAGCAATTGAAAAAGAAAAAATAGGAAGACAAGTTGCAGATACAAAGGGATTAAAAGTAAATGTAAATATAACAATTGCAACTGCAGATTTTATAAATAAGTATCCAGAAGATACAAAAAAACTCCTTAAAGTATATTTAAAAACAGAAAAATGGGTAAATGAGAATAAAAAAGAAGCAGCTAAGATAGTAGCTAAGGTTATGAAGATGGATGAAAATATAGTATTTGAAGCTATGAAAAAAGAACAGTATGTTGTAAAAATATCACCAGAAGCTATAGACTCTATGGAAGATACATCTAAATTTTTAGAGAAAATAGGAGTAATTAGGGAACCTGTACCAGCTAAGGACTGTGTAGAATTGAAGTTCTTAAAAGAACTAGGGGTACAATAATGAATTGTAATTCAAAAAAGTTCAAAAGAACCATTAGATCAATAATAGCCCCTATAGTATTAATATTAATCTGGCAAATATCAAGTTCTAAAGGAATTATTCCAATATATATATTGCCAAAGCCAAGTAAAATAGGAAAAACATTTATGGCTATGTGTTTATCTGGGGAGTTATTTGCTCATATTGCTATTAGTATCATTAGGGTGTTAGAGGGATTTTTTATTGGAACAATTTTAGCCTTAATAATAGGAATATTATGTGGTTTATATGAAAAAATAGATGATTATTTAAGTTTAATAATAGGATTTTTGCGTCCTATACCTGTTCTTGCATGGATTCCACTTTTAATTTTGTGGTGTGGAATTGGTGAAACCTCTAAGGTAGCGTTAATTGCTATAGGAACTTTTTGGACTGTATTAATAAATGTTATATGGGGAATAAAAAATACAGATTACAAATTATTAGAAGTAGCGTCTATATTGGAAAAGGATAAAAAAACTTTATTATTTAAAGTTATATTACCATCTTCCATGCCTTCTATATTTACAGGCATGAGATTAGGTATTGATATGGCTTGGCGATGTGTAGTTGGAGCTGAGATGATAGCTGCATCTAAGGGCGTAGGTTTTTTAATAAATTATGCAAGAGATATATCCCAGCCAGATGTGATGATTGTGGGTATGATTTCTATAGGGATTATAGGTATAATTATAGAAAAAATACTTAGATTACTAGAAAAATCAATATTAAAGTGGAATGTAAATATGGATAAGGATTAAGGGTGAGCATATGAATTTAAAGAGTGAGGATATTCTTGAAGTTAAAAATATTTCAAAAGCTTTTAAGGTAGATTCAAAGGAATTTAAAGTATTAAACAATATTAATTTTTCAGTAAGATATGGAGAAATTATATCTTTTTTGGGACCAAGTGGATGTGGAAAAAGTACATTATTAAAACTAATAGCTGGTCTTGATAGTGAGTATAGTGGAGAAATAATTTTTAAGGGAAATCACATTAAAGGTCCAAGCTTAGAAAGGGGTATGATTTTCCAAGAACCTAGGTTATTTCCATGGCTTAGTGTAGAAAACAATGTAGGTTTTGGATTAAGGGAAGATATCTCTAATATTGAAAGGAAAAAGATCATAGATAACCATTTAGAATTAGTAGGTTTAACAAAATTCAAAAATGCTATGCCACATCAGTTATCTGGAGGAATGCAACAGAGAATAAGTATTGCAAGAGCTTTAGTTAATAAACCTGAAATATTATTATTAGATGAACCTTTTGGTGCATTAGATGCTATGACTAGAATAAACATGCAGCAGGAAATATTAAATATATGGAAAAAGGAAAATATAACCATGATTTTAGTGACTCATGATATTGAAGAGGCTATCTTAGTATCAGATAGAATTATGGTTATGTCTAATAGTCCTAGTAGTATAAGAAAAGTTATAAATGTGAATATAGAAAGAATGGAAAGAAGAAATTCTGGAAAAGTTATAGAAATTAAAAATTATATATATGATGAGTTTTTTAAATAATGTTTTACTATAATATTAATAATAAAATGTATTGAAGTTTTATATTAAATTTCGCAAATAGAAGAAGTAGGGTCTACTATAATGAAGTAATAGCAGTAGATAATAAATCAGAAAGATTATGTAATTTATTTAAAAATGTTTTAAATTTATAATATATTTAGAAGAAACTGTGTGAAAATAAAAAGGTGAAAAGTTTTTATTTTCATACAGTTTTTTTATTGATATATGGAAAATTTCTATGAATTAGTTATGAATTTTATTTTTATAAATAATGTGTTAAAAGTAAATTTATATGGGATATTTAAGAATAAAATATAAAATTTTGGTTATAAATTAAAATAATATAAAATTACTTTTAAATGTATGAAAATTAACACATCTTTTAAATATATACAGTTTTGTATACAAAACTAGATGAAAGGGGATGCTTGCAATAGAGAAGTTTTTTATAAAGAAGTTTCTCAAAGGAATTTCTACAGAAACTTTTAAGATTAAATTTTGGGATGATACAGAAGAAATTATGGGTGATGGTAAAGTTGCTTTTGCAGTAATTTTTAATAAACCATTAAAGAAATCTGAAGTCTTAGAAGATGCTTGTTTAGCATTTGGCGAAGCATATATGAATGGAGATATAGATTTTGAAGGGGATCTTCAATTTATATTAGAATCTATATATAGAAATAAAAATAGTTTTTTACATAGTCACAAATTACTTTCTAAAATTATAAAATTAAAAGGAACTTCAATGAAAAAGCAAAAAGAAGATATATCTTATCATTATGATTTAGGAAATGATTTTTATAGTCTATGGCTAGATGAAACAATGAGTTATTCTTGTGGATATTTTAAAAATGAAGACGATACTTTATATGATGCGGAAATGAATAAAATTCATTATATATTAAAAAAATTAAACTTAAAAGAAGATCAAACTTTATTGGATATAGGTTGTGGTTGGGGATATCTTATTATAGAAGCAGCTAAATTATATAAGGTAAAAGCATTAGGAATAACTTTAAGCAAGGAGCAATACGAAGAAGTTAAAAGAAAAGTTAAAAATGAAAATTTAGAAGATTATGTAGATGTTAGACTTATGGATTATAGAGATTTAGAAAAATCTAAGCTTAAATTTGACAGAATAGTAAGTGTAGGAATGCTTGAACATGTAGGAAATTCTAATATACCATTGTATTTTAAAAATATAGATAAAGTTTTAAAAGATCAGGGGATATTTTTATTACATTTTATAACCGGTATGTTTGAGACAGAAGGAAATAGATGGATTAAGAAATACATATTTCCTGGGGGATATATACCTACTATAAGGCAAGTTACAGATGTATTTACTGATTTAGATTTTCATATAGTAGATCTCGAAAGCTTAAGACTTCATTATATGAAAACACTAATGTGTTGGGAAGAAAATTTTGAAAATAATTTAGATAAAGTAAGAAAAATGTTTGATGAGAAGTTTATAAGAATGTGGAGAATGTATTTATGTTCTTGTGCGGCATCTTTTCATTATGGAGTAGTAGATATACATCAATTTTTACTTACAAAAGGATTGAATAATGATATTCCAATGACAAGAGATTATTTATATAAATAATTTAATAAAATTATATTATATAAATTAACAAGATTTAACTTTTATAATAATTAAATCTTTAAATATGAATAAAAAAACTTGATGTAAGCTTTTAATAAGTTTACATCAAGTTTTTTATTTATAGCTTAAGCAATTCATCTAACTTATCTTTTTGAAATCCTATAATAACTTCACCGTCAATATCTATAACAGGAACAGATTTTTGGTGAGAAATTTCAAACATTTTTTGTCTACCTTCTAAATCACTTTCTATATCAATAGTTTCATATTGTACATTTTTTGAATCAAGATATTTTTTTGTCTTTTCACACCAAGAGCAAGTAGGAATAGAATATACTTTTACCAACATAATCACTCCTTTATAGAATTAATATATTTTTCAGCCATAAGAGCAGATATTGTACCATCGCTTACTGCTGTAGTAAGCTGTCTAAATAATTTAGTTCTTACATCACCAGATGCAAATACACCATCTATATTAGTTTTTGTAGTTTCATCTGCTAATATGTTACCAAATTTATCAAGATTTATATAAGGTTTGAATAACTCAGTATTAGGTATAAATCCAATATATACAAAGATACCATCTACATTTAATTCTTTAGTTTCTGTAGTTTTATTATTTTTTATAGTTATTTTTGACAAACTGTCTTCACCATGAGCGTGAGTTATTTCACTGTTTAATATAATATCTACTTTAGGATTATTGAAAATCTCTTCTTGAATTTTCTTTTCTGCTTGAAAATAATCTAGCTGGTGTATTAGTGTAATTTTACTTGCATATTTACATAAAAATTTAACAGCTAAAAGTGCTGAGTTTCCTCCACCAACTACAGCAATATGTTTTTCATTATACATATGGCCATCACATAGTTCACAATAGTGAATGCCTTTGCCATGAAATTTTTTTTCTTCTGGTATAGGCAGTTCTCTCCTTTTAGCTCCAGAAGCTATAATCACGACTTTGGGATTATATATATGATTTTCTGTTTCTATTATTTTTTCATGATTAGTAAGTTTTAATGATATAATTTTATCGAATTCATCTATAGTACAACCAGAATAAAGTGCTTGATCTTCAAATTTTTTTATAAGTTCTATGCCATCTATAGATTTAAAGCCAGGGTAATTTTCTATTAAAAATGCATCTCTAATTTGTCCTCCGATAAACTCATCTTCTAGTATAATTGTGGATAATTTAAACCTAGATGAATAAATACCAGCAGTTAGTCCTGAAGGACCGGCTCCAATAATTAATACATCTATATTTTTCTTTGATTTATTCATTTTATAACACCTCAGTTTATTTTAAAGCTAAATATATTTTCTACTTTAAAAATTTAAATATACTTATGATGCATTTAATATAACTTTAAATTTTAATAAGATAAATTTAAAAATATATTATATAATAAGAATGTTAAATTTAAGAAAAATGAATTTAAAAAATATATAAATTATAAACAAATAAATTATTTTTAAAATTTGCATTTGCAATATGGTTGACAAATAAGTTAAAATATGTTATATAAAGACTAGGGATTAGCACTCGATTAATGAAAGTGCTAACAAAAATATTTTTTCGTTAGTTTGTATGTGGGAGGAGAGATTAATTTGGAAAAGAAACAATTTAAAGCAGAGTCTAAAAGGCTACTAGACCTTATGATTAATTCAATTTATACTCATAAAGAAATTTTCTTAAGAGAACTTATTTCTAATGCTAGTGATGCTATTGATAAGATTTACTATAAAACATTAACAGATGATTCTTTAAAATTTGAAAAGGACAATTATTATATTAAAGTAACTTCTGACAAGGAAAATAGAATAATAAAGATTTCCGATACAGGTATTGGAATGACAAAAGAAGAGTTAGAAGAAAACTTAGGAGTTATAGCTAAAAGTGGATCACTACAGTTCAAAAAAGAAACTGAGCTAAAAGAAGGCTATGATATAATAGGACAATTTGGTGTAGGATTTTATTCTGCATTTTTAGTAGCAGAAAAAGTTACTGTTATAAGCAAAGCTTTTGGTAGTGATGAGGCTTATAAGTGGGAGTCAGAAGGTGCAGATGGATACACTATAGAGCCTTATAATAAGGAATCCTATGGTACAGAGATAATACTTAAAGTAAAACCTAATACAGAAGAAGAAAATTATGATGAATATTTAGAGGAATATACATTAAAATCTATAATTAAAAAGTACTCAGACTTTATTAGATATCCTATAAAAATGGATATAACAAAAACAAAAGCTAAAGAGGGTAGTGAAAAAGAAGAAGTTGAAGAATGTAAAGAAGAAGAAACAGTAAATAGTATGGTTCCTATTTGGAGAAAAAACAAAAGTGAACTTAAAAAAGAAGATTATGAAAACTTTTATTCAGAAAAACATTATGGTTTTGATAAACCAGTAAAATATATTCATACTAGCGTAGATGGTATGGTAAGTTATAATGCAATTTTATTTATTCCAGAAAAAACACCTTTTGATTTTTATACAAAGGAATATGAAAAAGGTCTAGAGTTATATTCTAATGGTGTTTTAATTATGAATAAATGTTCAGATTTACTACCAGATTATTTTGGATTTGTTAAAGGTATAGTAGATTCTGAAGACTTATCCCTTAACATATCTAGAGAAATATTACAACATGATAGACAATTAAAGCTTATAGCTAAAAACATAAAAAATAAAATAAAAAATGAACTAGAAAGCTTATTAAAAAATGAAAGAGAAAAATATGAAAAGTTCTATGAATCTTTTGCAACACAATTAAAGTATGGTATATATAGTGACTTTGGAGCTAATAAGGAAGTATTACAAGATTTATTAATGTTCTATTCTTCAAAAGAAAAGAAAATGGTTACCTTAGCAGAATATGTATCTAGAATGCCAGAAGATCAAAAATATATCTACTATGCTGTAGGAGAATCTACTGATAGAATAGAGAAGCTTCCACAATTAGAAGCAGTAGAGGATAAGGGGTATGAAATATTATACTTTACCAATGAAGTAGATGAATTTGCAATAAAAATGTTAATGAATTACAAAGAAAAAGAATTTAAATCTGTATCTAGTGGTGACTTAGGTATAGATAATGATAATAAAGATAATGAGGAAACTGAAGAAAACAAAGAATTATTTAAATCTATGAAGGATATTTTGTCGGATAAGGTTAAGGATGTTAGAGCATCAAAAAGATTGAAAAATCATCCAGTATGTTTTGCAAATGAGGGTGAACTTAGTATTGAAATGGAAAAAGTATTAAATTCTATGCCTAATAACCAAAATATAAAAGCAGATAAGGTATTGGAGATAAATGTAAACCATCCAGTATTTAAATCTTTAAAAGAATCCTATGAAAAGGATAAGGATAAACTTAATTTATATACAAATTTATTATATAATGAAGCTCTACTTATAGAAGGATTAACTATAAATGATCCAGTAGAGTTTACAAATAATATTTGCAAATTAATGGTATAAAGATATTGTAAAAATATATTAGCTTAATAAAATGCATTAGTTTATAGAGTGGTTTCTATAGCTAATGCGTTTTTATTTATATAATTAGGATATAATGGAATAAAATTTAAGGAAAATGAATGATTATGATTTATTCTGCTTTATTTTGATTGAAAATGATTGACTGTGATTAAAAATAGTTGTATTATTTATATAAGGAAGTGATGAAAATGTTAACAGAGGAAAGACAAGAGTTAATTCTTCAGGAATTAGAAGCTAATTCAGTAGTTTATGTTAGTGATTTAGTTGAAAAGTTAAATTCATCAGAGTCAACAATTAGAAGAGATTTAAATGCACTTCATAAAGAGGGAAAACTTAATAAGGTTCATGGAGGAGCCATGGCTATAGATAAAGATATAAATACTAGAGATGATAAAGTTACTATACGTAAGAACTTAAAAACTAGTGAAAAGATGGCAATAGCAAAATATGCGGCTTCACTTATAAAGCCTTATGATTTTATTTATCTAGATGCAGGAACTACTACTGAAATTATGATAGATTTTATAAAAGAAAAAAATGCAGTTTTTATAACTAATGGTATAGCTCATGCTAAAAAGCTTATTGAAAAAGAGTGTAAAACCTACATATTGGGTGGAGAAGTTAAATGGATTACGGAAGCCATTGTAGGAGTAGAAGCAATTAATAGTCTAAAGAAATATAATTTTACTAAAGGATTTTTTGGAGCTAATGGTATATCTGAAAATAGAGGGTATACTACGCCAGATATTAAGGAAGCTTTAGTGAAAGAAGAAGCCTTAAACAGAACTAAGGATGCATATATACTAGCAGATGAATCTAAATTTGATGAAATAAGCTCTGTAATTTTTGCAGATATTGAGAATGCAAAAATAATAACAACAAAACTTTCTAATGATAAATATAAAGAATTAACAGAAGTTATGGAGGTGTCAAAGCTTTGATTTATACAATTACATTTAATCCAGCTTTAGACTATGTAGTTAAAGTAAACAATTTTAATGTAGGAAATTTAAATAGAACGTCTTATGAAAGCATTTATGCTGGTGGTAAGGGAATTAATGTTTCTATAGTTTTAAATAACTTAGGGGTAGATAATATAGCACTTGGATATATAGCTGGTTTTACAGGAGATGAAATTGAAAGAAGAGTTAAAGATAAAGGATGTAATACAGACTTTATTAAATTAAAAAATGGAATGTCTAGAATTAATGTAAAACTAAAATCTACAGAAGAATCAGAGATAAATGGTAGAGGACCAGATATAGATGAAGATGCTTTAAATAATTTATTTAATAAATTAGATAAATTAAAAGAAAATGATATTTTAGTGCTTGCAGGAAGTGTGCCAAATACTCTTCCTAAGGATATATATGAAATTATTATGGAAAGACTTATAGAAAAGAAAGTGAAATTTATAGTGGATGCTACAGGCGAACTTTTATTAAAGGTTTTAAAATATAAACCCTTTTTAATTAAACCAAATCATTATGAATTAGCAGAATTATTTAATGTAGAAATTAAAAATCAAGAAGAAATTATTGAATATGGTAAAAAACTACAACAAATGGGTGCTGAAAATGTATTAATCTCTATGGCAGGAGATGGGGCAATATTTATCTCATCTACGGGACAAGTAGTAAAGAGCCATGTGCCAAAGGGAATATTAAAAAATTCTGTAGGAGCAGGAGATTCTATGGTGGCAGGTTTTATAGCAGGTTACTTAAAAAATAATAACTTAGAAGAAGCTTTCAAAATGGGAGTTGCAACTGGCAGTGCTAGTGCATTTTCAGAAGATTTAGCAACTTATGAACAAGTTAAAGAGCTATTAAAACAAATATTGTAAAAATAGCTTTGTTAATTATAAGAAATATATTTAAAAGTTATAAAATTACTAGATAACTTATTTTAAAAGATAAGAATAAAAGGGAGGAATGTGTATGAAAATTACTGATTTATTGAAGAAAGATGCAATAGAATTAAACCCTAAATTGGAAACAAAAAAAGATGCTATAGATAAATTAGTAGGATTAATGGATAATACAGGAGCCTTAACAGATAAGGAACAATATAAAAATGCTGTATTAGAAAGAGAAAAATTAAGCACTACTGGTATAGGAGATGGAATTGCAATACCTCATGCTAAATCAAAAGCTGTCAAAGAGCCAAGACTTAGTGCTATGGTAGTTAAACATGGATTAGATTATGAAAGTTTGGATGGTAGTCCATCAAAATTGTTCTTTATGATAGCTGTTCCGGAAGGAGAAAATAATTTTCACTTAGATGTACTTGCAAGACTTTCAACTATGTTAATGAATGAGGAATTTAGAAACAGTTTAATAAATGCAAAAGATAAGGAAGAATTTTTAAAATTAATAGATAATCAAGAAAATGATAAGATAGATAAAGAGAACAATAAGGAAGAAAATAAAGGATACAGAGTACTAGCTGTTACTGCGTGTCCAACAGGTATAGCTCATACCTATATGGCAGCAGAAAGTTTAGAAAATAAGAGTAAGGAAATGGGAATATCTTTAAAGGTTGAAACTAACGGTTCTGGTGGAGCTAAAAATGTTTTAACTAAGGAAGAAATAAAAAATGCTGAATGTATAATAGTAGCAGCAGATAAAAAAGTTGATATGGCAAGATTTGAAGGAAAAAGAGTTATTGAAACTAAAGTTGCTAATGGAATACACAAAGCTGAAGAATTAATTAATAAAGCAATAAGCGGAGAAGCACCAATTTATCATCACCATAATAAAAGTGAAGATAAAGAAAGCTTTGAAGAAAAAGAAGGAATAGGTCGTCAGATTTATAAACACTTAATGAATGGTGTATCACATATGTTACCATTTGTTATAGGTGGAGGTATATTAATAGCTTTAGCATTTTTATTTGATGATTATAGTATAAATCCAGCAAAGTTCGGTTCTAATACACCATTTGCAGCGTTTTTAAAAGAAGTAGGTGGTACAGCTTTTGGATTTATGTTACCAGTTTTAGCAGGATATATTGCTATGAGTATTGGAGATAGACCAGCTTTAGCAGTTGGTTTTGTAGGTGGTATGCTTGCAAATTCAGGTGGATCAGGATTTTTGGGAGCACTTTTAGCAGGTTTTATAGCAGGATATTTAGTTTTAGTACTAAAGAAAATATTTTCAAAACTTCCTCAAAGCTTAGAAGGATTAAAACCAGTACTTCTTTATCCGTTCTTTGGAATACTTTTAATAGGAGCGATTATTATGTTTATAATAAATCCTCCAGTTGCAGCTTTAAATAATGGAATAACAAATATTTTAAATAATATGGGAAGTAGTAGTAAAATAGCTTTAGGTGCTATTTTAGGTGGTATGATGGCCATAGATATGGGTGGTCCAATAAATAAAGCAGCCTATGTTTTTGGTACAGCTTCTTTGGCTAATGGTCAATTTGAATTTATGGCAGCGGTAATGATAGGCGGTATGGTTCCACCACTTGCTATAGCACTTGCTACGACTTTCTTCAAAAATAAATTTACAAAACGTGAAAGACAATCAGGATTAACAAACTATATAATGGGACTTTCATTTATAACAGAGGGAGCTATTCCTTTTGCAGCATCAGATCCATTAAGAGTAATACCATCTTGTGTGGTAGGTTCAGCGGTTGCAGGAGCATTATCTATGGCATTTGGGTGTTCTTTAAGGGCTCCTCATGGTGGAATATTTGTATTACCTGTTATATCTAATCCATTAGGTTATTTTATAGCTTTAGTTGTAGGTTCTATAATAGGTATGTTAATTTTAGGAATGTTAAAGAAAAAAGTTAATGATAATAAAAAATAATTAAATTATATAAATAGGCTATATAAGTTAAGGTTTAATACTTATATAGCCTTATTTTTATATGGAAATATTGGTAACATAAGATACTGAATTTATAAATAAATAATGATAAACTAATAATAAAATTAGGTTTAATGGAGGATTTTAATATGGGAAATAAGTATTTTAATATAAAAGATTCATTATTTGATATTACAGAAAAATATGATGAAGCTATAGATTTATTAGTATCTTTAGGCTTTAAAAATATAAAAGAAGAAAATCAGAGAAAAACTTTTGGGAAATCCATATCGCTAGAAAATGCTTTAAAAGTAAAAAAAATAAATATAGATAAGTTTGTAGAGAAACTAATAAATGAAATTGAAAGAAATAAAAATAAAACTCAAGGATCATTAGATAAAACTCAGAGTATAAAAATTGCAGGTGTACTACCTTGTCCTGTAAGATTCCCATTAACAGAAGCTTTTGAAGGGTGGTTGGAGGAAAATAAGAGTGATTTTGATTGTAATATAGAATATGAACTAAAGCCAGCATCTGTAGGAGTTAATTGGTTAAAGGATTTTTTACAAGATAATTCACAAGATAATTTACCAGATATATTTATATCTGCAGGTTTTGATTTATTCTTTAGTGAAGAATTATTTGGAAAATATAAAACTCAGAATGTATTTGAAGATATTACGGAATATGAGCATTACAATAAGGATTTTGAAAATGAATATATAAATTTAAAAGATCCAGATAGACAGTATTCTATGATAGGTGTTGTACCTGCAATTTTTTTAGTTAACAAAGAGGAGCTTAAAGGAAGAAAAATGCCTACTAGTTGGGAAGATATTTTAAAAGATGAATTTAATCATAGCGTAAGTTTACCTGTAGGGGATTTTGATTTGTTTAATTCAATACTTTTAAATATATTTAAAAAATTTGGAGAAAAAGGAGTAAAAAAGTTAGGGGAAATACTTCAAAGAAGCATGCATCCATCAGAAATGGTTAAGTCTAACATTGGAAAATCAGAAAAACCTACAGTCACAATAATGCCATACTTTTTTACTAATATGATAAAAGAAAATGGACCAATGACTCCAGTATGGCCTAAAGATGGAGCTATTATAAGTCCTATATTTATGTTATGTAAAAAAGAAAAAGCCAATAAAATAAAATTTATTGTAGACTTTTTCTCATCTAAAAAAGTAGGAGAAATTTTATCTCATAATGGTAAATTTCCAAGTGTCAATCCTGAAGTGGAGAATGGAATTTCAGAAAATAATAAATATATGTGGATTGGATGGGATTATATACAAAATAATGATATAGCAGCTCTAATAAAAACATGTAATAGTGTATTTAATAAATCAGTGAAAGGAGAATTATAATAAATGAATTTAGTAACTATATCAGGACCACCTTCATCAGGAAAGACCTCTATAATATTAAAATCTATTGATGCTATAAAAAAGACAGGTCTAACTGTAGGTGTTGTGAAGTTTGATTGTTTATATACAGATGATGATGTTTTATATGAAAAAGCAGGAGTACCTGTAAAAAAGGGATTGTCAGGAGCTTTATGCCCAGATCATTATTTTATAAGTAATATTGAAGAAGTAATAAAGTGGGGTACGAATGAGAAACTAGATTTATTAATAACAGAAAGTGCAGGATTATGTAATAGATGTTCTCCTTATATTAAAGATATTAAATCAGTATGTGTAATAGATAATTTAAGTGGTATTAACACTCCTAAAAAAATAGGACCTATGTTAAAAGCTGCAGACATTGTAGTTATAACAAAAGGGGATATTGTATCTCAGGCAGAAAAAGAAGTTTTTGCATCAAAAATTAATTTAGTAAATCCTAAGGCATTAATAATGCATGTTAATGGGTTAACAGGGCAAGGTGCTTTTGAGTTTAGTACTTTATTGTATGACAAAAATGCAAATATAGAAAGTATAAATGAAAAAACATTAAAGTTTCCAATGCCGTCTGCTCTTTGCTCTTATTGTTTAGGAGAAACAAGAATAGGTGAAAAATATCAGTTGGGAAATGTTAAAAAAATAGAATTAGGTGATAAAAATGATTAAAATAGATCAATTAGAAGTTATGAAAATTAAAGAGATAGAAAAAAAGTACCCATTTATATTAGGATTTTTTGAAAGCAATAAGTTAGATATAAAAGGATATGAAGATTATACCTTTCAAAATTATTTAAGAAGTTTTACGCAAGAGGATATAGAGAACTTAGCACTAGATGTAGAAAAAATAAAAGTAGATTTTGAAGAGTATATTAATCAAATGATTGAATTTTTAGGATTGGAAAGACAAAATGTGGAGTCTTTAACTATATTGGCTGGGAAAGATAAGCTTGGAAATGTAGAAAATTTTAAAAGTCTTACTATTAATAAAAGCGAAATAATTTCAATAGTTGGCCCAACAGGTTCAGGAAAAAGTAGGCTTTTATCTGATATAGAATGGGCAGCTAATGGTGATACTCCAACAGGTAGATCTATTTTAATTAATGGAGAGATACCAGATAAAAGTCTGAGATTTTCAACTAGTAATAAGTTAGTAGCTCAACTATCTCAAAATATGAATTTTGTAATGGATTTGACTGTAGAAGAATTTTTAAGATTGCACGCTAAAAGTAGAATGATTGATAATGAGGAGAAAGTTATAGAAAAAATAATAGATGCAGCCAACGAACTGTCAGGTGAAAAGTTTAATTTGAAAACTCACATAACAGGATTGAGTGGAGGACAGTCTAGAGCTTTAATGATAGCTGATACAGCTATACTAAGTACTTCACCTATAGTACTTATAGATGAGATAGAAAATGCAGGTATAGATAGGAAAAGAGCTTTAAACCTTTTGGTTAATGAAGAAAAAATAGTTCTAATGGCAACACATGATCCAACTTTAGCTTTGATGGCAAATAAAAGAATAGTAATTAAAAATGGAGGTATTGAAAAGATTATAAGGACTGAAGAAGAGGAAAAAAGTATATTAATTGAGCTGGAAAAGATAGATAATATTATAAATGCTATGAGAAGTAGTCTTAGAGAAGGTAATATATTAAAAAAGGAAATGATATTAGAAAATTTTAAATAAAACTTGTGTATTTAACTATAGATATAAAAATAAGTCGCTTTTTAATATAAGAGACTTATTTTTTATTAAATTTTACTATATAATTTTTTAGGTTTTGAGTAACACTATTTAATTAATTTAAAGTAGCTATCATTCTTTTAATTTGATAAGATTGTTGTTCAGTTATGATATAATTATGAAAGCTATAATTTAAATATAAAAAACCAATACTAATATACAGATAAAATTTTCTAAAGAATGTTAGAAATAAGGAGAAGACAAAATGAATGAATTAAATTTTGAAGATCTTGGAATAGACAAAATGATATTAAAATCTTTAACAAGGTTAGGATATAAAAAACCAACCGAAGTTCAAAAACAGGTTATACCTAATATCCTTAAAAATAAAGATGTAATAGTTAAATCTAAAACAGGAAGTGGAAAAACTGCAGCTTTTGCAATTCCTATATGTGAAAATATTTATATTGAAGAAAATAAACCTCAAGTGTTAGTTCTTACACCTACAAGAGAACTATGTGTTCAAGTAAAAGAGGATATAAAAAATATAGGTAGGTTTAAAAAAATAAGAGCTACCGCTATTTTTGGAAAACAACCTTTTAGTGTTCAGCAAAAAGAATTAAAACAAAGAGTTAATATAGTTGTAGGAACCCCTGGAAGAACTTTAGACCATATAAATAGAGGAACACTTAAAGTTGATGACATTAAATATTTAATTATTGATGAAGCTGATGAAATGCTTAATATGGGATTCATTGATGAGGTAAAATCTATTATCGACAAGTTGCCACAAAATAGAGTAACTATGCTTTTTTCTGCTACAATATCTGAAGAAATAGAGCATTTATGTAAAAAATATATGAGTGAACCCATTATTATAGAAGTTAATCCAAATCAAATAACGGAAAAGAACATAGAACATACATATTATGAAGTAGATGAAAAAGAAAAATTTAAATTTTTAAAAAAGATACTTATAAAAGAGAATCCAGATAGCTGTATTATATTTTGTAGAACAAAGAAAAACGTAGATACGCTTTTGAATTTATTTAACAAAGAAAAATATCCTTGTAAGGCTTTGCATGGAGGAATGATGCAAAAGGATAGATTAAATGTTATGGATGAATTTAAAAGAGGAGAGTTTATGTATTTAATAGCTACAGATGTAGCGGCTAGGGGTATAGATGTAGAAAATGTAACTCATATAATTAACTATGATATACCTTTAGAAAATGAAAGCTATGTTCATAGAACTGGGAGAACTGGTCGTGCAGGAAAAAAAGGAAAAGCTATAAGTTTTGTAACTCCTTATGAATATGATTTCTTTAGAAAAATTGAAGAATATATAGGCTTAAAAATACCTAAAGGAGAAGAAATAACATATGAAGACATTGACATAAGTAGTTTTAATAAAAAAATAAATTCATCTGTGAAATCTAAAAAAGTTAAAAGTGATGAGCTAAATAAAGATATTATGAAAATATATATTAATGCGGGTAAAAAGAAAAAAATAAGACCAGGAGATATTGTTGGTGGAATAACAAGTATATCAGGAGTTGTAGCAGACAATATTGGGATAATAGATGTACAAGATAATTTTTCTTATATTGATATATTAGATGGAAAGGGGAAAAAAGTATTAGAGGGATTAAAGACTGTTACTATAAAGGGCAAGCAGGTTAGAGCAGAAAAGGCAGCAAAATAAATTAAATGTAGAGTTATTATAGGGTGAAAAATATAGGTAGTTGTTAAATAACAACTACCTATATTTTTATATGTTTCTAGCTACCTCAAAAGCATCCCAAATAGCTGACATAATATTTTTAACTTCTCGAGCATCTCCTAACAGATAAATTTCTTTATTATTGAATTTCAAATCATTATATAGTGTTTTTTCAGGAGAATATCCAACAGCTAAAATTACAGAATCAGCATTAACCGTGAATTCATTTCCTTTTTGGTTTATTATAACTTTATTGTTATCTATGTTAGATATTGTGGAATTAGTTTTAATATCAACTTTATAAAATTTTAGTAAGTCCTTTAACATTTGGCTATTAGCATGGCATATAGAAGGACCTGAAGCTAGTAAATCATTAAGGTATTCGACGATAGTAACCTTTTTACCTTGCTTTACAAGCCAAAGTGCAGTTTCACATCCTACTAATCCACCACCTACTATAACTACTGAATCACCAGATTCTTTATTTTTCAAAAGTATGTCTTGAGCGGTATAAACTTTATCTTTATTACCTTTTAAATCTAACATTTTAGGAATAGAGCCTGTAGCAATAATAATTACATCGGGATTTAATTTATTAACTAAATCTTTTGTAACAGTAGTATTAAAATTAATTTTAACATGGTTTTCTTTAAGTTCATTTTCATACCATTTTATAAGATTTCGGTCATCTTCTTTAAAGTCAGGAACACTACCTGGTATAATATTACCACCTAATTTATTGTTCTTTTCATATAGTGAAACCTTATGCCCTCTAATTGAAGCTACTCTTGCAGCTTCACATCCTGCTATTCCACCACCTATGATTAACACATTTTTAATATGTTTTGCAGGTTCTAGTTGAAAATCTTTTTCTCTACCAGTAGATGGATTTACAGCACAAGAAATAGCTCCACCTAATTGTAACCTACCCATACAGCCATCTTGACAAGATAAGCATGGACGGATTTTTTTAAGTTTTTCTTCTTTTATTTTAAGGGGAATATAAGGATCTGCTAAAAGGGGTCTACCTAAAGCTATCATATCTGTTTTATTATGATATATAGCATCGCTAGCAAGGGTAGGGTTGTCCATTCTTCCAGCAGTAATTACAGGAACATTAAGTATTTTTTTGAGTTTTTCATTTAACATAAGATAAGGGGCTTTTTCAAAGTACATAGGGGGGTGATTCCAATACCATGAATCATAAGTTCCTGCATCAGAATTAAAGGCATCGTATCCAGCTTCCTCTAAGATTTTAGCAACTTTAAGACCTTCTTCAAGATCACGACCTTGTTCCTTAAAGTCTTCACCTGGAAGGGCTCCATCATTTAAACCTTTAATATAGCTTTTAACACTATAACGTAGTGATACAGGGAAATCTTTACCACAAGTTTCTTTTATTTCATTAAGAATTTCTATAGGGAATCTTAATCTATTTTCTAAGTTTCCTCCATATTCGTCAGTCCTTTTGTTAAATAAAGTCATAGTGAATTGATCAAGAAGATATCCTTCGTGTACTGCATGTACTTCAATACCATCAAAGCCTGCTTCTTTTGCAATTGCTGCAGATTCACCAAATTTTTTTACATAGGTTTTAATTTCATCTACTGTAAGTTCCCTACAAGTAATACTAGGAATCCATTTATGAGGGATGGGTGAAGGTGCTACAGGTTTAGAGTTAGTAACTACGCCAGGTATGCTAACACGGCCAAATCCAGCGCTTAATTGAAGAAATATTTTTGCATTGTAAGCATGAACTCTTTCTGTAAGTACTTTAGATGTTCTTATAAAATTTGTGGGATTCAGTGTTGGGCAGGGCATTGAAGGCATAACGCATTTTTCTATATCGTTTTCAACATAAGTAACACCAGTTATTATTAATCCGGTGCCACCCTTAGCCCTTTCAACATAATATTCAATACCTTTCTCATTAAATGTACCATCTTCACAGCAGAGACCACTAGGTCCCATAGGGGCCATTGCAAATCTATTTTTGATTTGTACATTACCAATATTTATTGGTTCAAATAAATTTGAATATTTATTCTTCATAGAAAAGACCTCCTCTGTAAAATATTTACTTAACAACTTCAATATAGTATATTGTTATATCTATGTCAATAAATAAAATACATTATTTTAATAAATATATATAAGAGTAAAAAAAGTTAAACTTTAAGAATATAAGCTTGATACTTTTATTCTTAAAGTTTAACTAGATAGGAATTATTTTTTAACTAGTAGGTTCTAATACAAAGGCCTTAGCAAAATAACGACTTTGATAGTCAAAAGGTCTTGGTTCAAAACCTGCTTTAGCAAAATTAGCTACATAGTTTCTATTTGGATCATTGAAGACATTAACTTTTGCCTTTAATGGGTCTGCCGCACCTATTTTATATTGTTCAACAAATTGATAAGTAGATATTCTTTGAGTTCTGTCTTGAGCTTTGAAGTTTACTGTATCTGTTGTAGTTATTTGGCTTGTTATAGATACACTTCCACCAAATGAGCTTGATAATTGGGCAGAAAGCTCTGTAGATATTTTTCCGATACCTTCTATACCTACCTCTACAGCAACTTTTGATCCAATAGTTAAAGACATGGAATAACTCTCTTGTTTTGTTATACCACTGGTAATAGATATGGATTTGCTAGCTGTTGATCCAGGATCAATGTTACTAAATTCAGTTAAGAGATTCCAATAACTTGTATTATCTATAGTACTTCCTTTACAAGCAGGATCATTTTTGTCTAATAATAATGTAAACAAAAGATTACCTTTTTTGAAAGGTCCATTCCATACTAGGGTTTCTGTAAATTTGTTATTTTGATCAAGATATCCTACACGATCAGGCAATTTAGGTAAAGTAAATTTTTCATTGCCATCTTTTGTAGCATAAAAGAATATAGGGATATAATCAATTAAAGCACCGTTGGCATTTCCTACAGTTAACTTAGTAGGAAATCCAGTATAAAACCAATTAGGATCTATTTTTGGAAAGACTGGTGCTATAACTGTTCCGTATCCAGGTTGGGCTCCACCACTGACGCCTTTAAGAGCTGCCATAGGTTTGAAGCCACCGGAAGTATTCATAAGTAATTCGCTACCACTATTAATAGGAGCACGATATTTATTAGGATATTTTTCTAAATAGCCTTGGTATATGTTATTATACATAGGCATAGTAGACTCATTAGGATTCATATAGGATATATTTACCACAGAGTACATATCCAATATTGATGGAATCCACATATTATTGTACCAATAATGGCAATATAGCCATCTACCAGATTTATAGCTAGGTTTAATCATAAAAGTCATATTATTATATAAGGTTACATAAGCAATATTCATATAAATCCTCCAATAAAGTATATCTAAGGTATACTATGCTATATATTTATAATTGTGAATAAAGTAGTTTTATTAATTATTTAATCACATATAAATTTTATAAGAATATTATATCTATATAAATATTATTGTGGAGGTAACTATGCATAACCAGTTTTGGAGACAAACAGCTTTTGATAGACCAATAGATATGTATATAAATAATAATACTGATTTACAATTTGAATTGGTTAAAACAGATTTGCAAAGTGGAATGTTGGAGATTTATCCACCTAATAGCATACCTCCAGGTGGAAGTGTGCACTTTAAGGGGGATCAAACTGGACTTGTAGGCTCATCTGGATTTGTAACATATAAAAGTAAATTTTCCAATTCTACTGTTTATATATCATTTTATTGGAGTCATCCAGAGGGTGCAACAGCTAGTATCTATTATGGTTACTCTAGTCCATATGGATTATTCTATGTAACACCCAAAAATAATTATGATCCAAATCAAAAGCCTACCAATCAAAATGCAGTATTAAAAAATTGGATTACTAATGAAAATGAGTATGAAAATGTACTTACATTAAATCCTCCAGGAATTAGTCAATCTGTTACCTATACAATACAATATAGTTTAGGTCATAAATAAGTAGATATAAGTAGCTGTTGAATATTCAACAGCTACTTATATTTTTGAAATATAGAAAATATTATAGAGCCACTTTACTATTATATTTATGAGTGTGTGGTGCTACCATAAAATTATAAAATAATTTAATATTATTAGTATAAGGTTATATATAAGTAAGCAGAATAATTGTAATAATTTATAAAGTTTAATTTTGTTAGTATATAATAAAGGGGTGGACATTATGGAAATATTAAATCCAGTATGGGCTGAAATTAACTTAGATAATCTTAATTTTAATATAAATAAAATCAAGGAAAAGGTAAGAGGTAGCAAAATAATTGGAATAGTAAAATGTGATGCTTATGGTCATGGCGCTATAGAAGTATCTAAGTGTCTTATAAAAAATGGGGTAAATAAATTAGCAGTAGCAAATATAAATGAAGCTATAGAACTTAGAAAAAATGGTATAGATTGTTCAATTATGATTTTAGGTATAACTATAGAAGAAGCTATAGATAAATTAATTGAGTATAATATAGAAAGTGCAGTATCAACTTATGATTTTGCATATAAACTTTCTAAAAAGGCAAAAAAATTAGGTAAAATAGCTAAAATAAATATAGCATTAGATACTGGAATGGGACGAATAGGATTTAGGTATAGTAAAGAAAGCATTGAGGATATAAAGAAAATAAGTGAGCTTGAAAATATGGAAATATGTAGTATATTTTCACATTTTTCTTCAGCAGATCATAAAGATAAAGAATATTGTAAATTTCAAATAAAAAACTATAATTTATTTCAGAGAGAACTTGCAAAATATAAACTAGATGTGTGGAGTAAGTGTGTAGCAAATAGTGCAACAGTAATAGATATGCCAGAATATAAATTTGACTATGTAAGACCTGGAATAATAGAGTACGGATACTATCCTTCAAATGAAGTAAAAAAACAATTATTAGAAATAAAGCCTGTACTTACATGGAAAACAAAAATAATTCATATAAAAGCTGTAGAAGAAAATCAATGTATAGGTTATGGGAGAAAATTTAAAACTAAAAGAAAGAGTATTATAGCTACTATACCAGTAGGCTATGGAGACGGATATTCTAGGAACTTATCAGGAAAAGCAAAAGTAATAGTTAATGGGCATATAGTTCCTGTAGTTGGAACTATATGTATGGATCAATGTATGATAGATGTAACGGATGTAGAAAATGTGAATCTTCATGATGAAGTAGTGCTTTTAGGAAAGCAAGGTGATGCTAAATTTGATGCAGAAGATATGGCAGATTTAATAGATTCTATAAGCTATGAAGTTTTATGTAATATAGGTAGGAGAGTACCAAGAGTTTATATAGAAGGAGAAAAGATTATAAAGATAAAAAATTATATGTAATTTATTAAGCATAATAAAGAGTTGTGTCAAAATAAATTGTTACAAAAGTATTTTAAAATAATATTAAATGTTATACTATAAGTGATAAGTTTTAAGAGAAAATTTTATTGTAAAATAGAAGGGACTTCTCATATTGCATTTTGTGCATTATGAGAAGTCCCTTTTTACTTTTTAATAATTTAAATAGTTAACTATTTTTAGCAGTGTATAAGGGAAAAAATATATGGAGATAATAAAAATAAAATATGTAAAGGAAGTGATTTAATGGACAATAAATTAAAAAATATAGGAAATAATGATAATAAAAATAACAATTATTGTTTAGAAAAATCACTTCAACGAAATATAGAATTATTTAGAAATAATTTACTTAATAATGATGATAATGTAGTATATAGAAGCTTTAAAAATAGAAACTCCTCTTTAAAGTTTTGTTTAATATTTATAGATGGTATGGTAAACAAAAGGATTATAAATGAAAATATTATAAGTCAGTTAATGAAAAATGATTTTAAATGCAATAGTAATAGTGTTATAAACTATATAAAAGAAGAAGTAGTAATAGTTGATGATGTAAAAGATACAAAGGATATAGACTTAATTTTAAGGTCTATATTGTATGGCGATAGTGTGTTATTTATAGAAAATGTTAGTAAAGCAATTATTCTTAATACTAAAGGATGGGAAACTAGATCTATAGATGAGCCTCAATCAGAAACTATAGTAAGGGGGCCAAGGGAAGGATTTATTGAATCTTTAAATACAAATGTATCCTTAATAAGAAGAAAAATTAATTCGCCAAATTTAAAATTTCAAAATCTAAAGGATATAGGTGTAAGGACTAATACTAAGGTTTGTATAGCTTATATGGAAGGTATAGCTAATGAAAAAATATTAAATGAAGTAAAACATAGATTGAGAAATTTAGATATAGAGGGTTTTTTCTCTAGTGGTACCATACAAGATCTCATTTCTGATTATCCATATTCACCTTTTAGAACTATAGGTTATTCAGAAAGGCCAGATGTAATTGCATCTAAATTACTACAGGGAAGAATAGCTATATTATGTGATGGATCTCCTGTGGTACTCACATTACCTTTTTTATTTATTGAGTATTTCCAAGTAAATGAAGATTATTATGAAAATTTTATTTATGCATCTATGAATAGAATCTTAAGGGTAATAGCATTTATACTTACCATAAGTACTCCAGCAGTTTATGTAGCTCTTACTACATATCATAAGGAGTTAATTCCAACTAAATTAGCTTTAAGTATATATTTGGCTAAGGAAGGAGTACCTTTTAATAGTGCAATAGAATCTGTAATTATGATTATTACTTTTGAAATAATAAGAGAGGCAGGTATAAGGCTACCCAAACATATAGGTGCTACAGTAAGTATTGTTGGTGCATTAGTCTTAGGAGATGCGGCAGTTAATGCAAGGTTTGTAAGTGCACCAGTAGTAATTGTAATAGCAATTGCAGGAATATGTGAATTAATATTATATGATATGAGGTCAGGAGTGATTGTTTCCCGTTTTATATTTTTACTTTTAGCCTCGATTTTAGGATTATATGGAGTTATATTTGCAATGATGGGATTAGTTATTCATTTAATGTCAATAAAAACTTTTGGTATACCTTATATGTTAAAATTAATAGATTTAAATAAATATGATGTATTAGATACAGCTATAAGAGCACCTTGGGGATTTTTGAAATACAGAACAAGATTTATTGCCAGAAATAGAATAAGAATTAAAAATTGTGGTAAGAGAAGGAATAATAAATGAAAAAGTATTTAAAAAAAATAGCAGTGTTATGTGTGATAATGGTATTTATTATGCCTTTAAGTGGATGTTGGGATTATACAGAAATGAATGATTTTAAATATGTAGCAGGTATAGCTGTAGATAAGGATATTAATACTGACGAATACATACTGACATTAGAGGTATTAGAAGCCTCTATAAACTCTAAAAGTATAAAGTCAGAGATAGTACAAAGTAGAGGCAAAACTATACATTTTGCATTTAGAGATGCAATTAAAAATACAGGTAAGATGCTTCAATTATCCCATGCAAAAATAATTATGGTAAGTAAGTCTATTGCAATGGAAGGAATAATACCAATTGTCGATATGATTAATAGAGATGTAGAGACACGAAATAATATGTGGATATTAGTGGCCAGTACTAGTAAAGCATCAGATATATTTAGTAATAAGAAGGATGTGGACAAAATAATGTCCTATGATATATCAGATGCTATTAAAAATGCTAACAAAACAGGAGAATATACGCCTATAGAAGTATTCAAATTGATGCAAAGAATATCTAATAATGGGATATCTGCGGAGACCCCCATGGTTGGCTTAGTTAACAAAAATGGTAGCACTAATTTTCAGGTGGATGGAACAGCTGTATTTAAAGGAGAAAGAATGGTAGGAGAACTAACTCCAAATGAGACATTAATATTACAAATCTTAAAAGGCAAAGATCCCAAATTTGTAATTCCTGTATCTTTACCTAATTCAGGAACAGTAAGCTTCGAAATTATGAATCTCAAAAGAAAAATAAGGCTTAAAGAAGAAGAAGATAAAATAGTTATAGATATGTATATAGAAATGAATGTATCCATGTCTGAATTAGCTGAAACACAAACCAATTATTTAGCAAAAGGTAAAAGAAAGGAACTTACAGATCAAGTTGAACATTGTTTAAAAAACAGAAGTAATAATTTAATAGAAAAATTACAATATGAATATAAAAGTGATTTGATTGGGTTTGGGAATGAATTTAAAAAAAGAAGACCTATTAGATGGCAGGAAGTTTCAAAGTATTGGATGGGGGAGTATGAAAATTCAAAAATAAATGTATCTATAGATTTAAATATTAAATATAGTGGATTAACAAATAAAAATATAAAAGTAGGAGATTAATATGGATATAAAGAATAAGGAAGGTATATCTAATGAACAAATGCAACTTTTTATGTTTTGCTACTTTATAGGGGCTTACTTATTGTTTAACATGGGAAATGCCATAAAACAGGATGCATGGATAGCCTCAATTATAGCAGCTGTAGGTACAATACCTATTGCTTTTATGTATGGAAAAGTTATGAATTTATATCCAGGAAAGAATATTTATGATATATCTGAAATAGTATTGGGGAGGATATTGGGAAAGCTTTTAAATATAATACTTATACTTCATTCAATATTTTTAGGCTCCTATATACTAAATGATTTTACTGATTTTATTAAACTAACATCACTTTTTAACACTCCTTCTATTTTCCCTACTATATTTATTAGTATATTAAGTGTATGGATATTATTAGAAGGAATTGAGGTTCTATCAAGTTGGACACATTTTTTTATAAGAATTATAGTGATTTGTATAGGTATAACTTGGGTTTTATTAATACCTGAAATGAGACTTGCAAACTTACATCCTATATTTTATCATGGTGGCAAAAGTATATTAACGGAATCTTTTAAGTTAGTTATGTATCCTTTTAGTGAAATTTTTATATTTACTACATTTTTTGATTATGTGGATTATAATAATAAAACTAAAAATATATTTATAAAACCCTTAATTATAGGAGGAATAGTGTCTATCCTTTCTACAATTATAAATATAATGGTATTAGGGGGAGAGGCTTACTCAATTTTTTATTATTCTAGTTACGATTGTATAAAAAGATTGAGATTTCAAGGTGAGTTTCAAAGGATAGAAATAATAGTAGCAGTAGCTTTTACTATAATTCAATTTGTTGAATTGAATTTTTGTATATTGGGGGCCTTTAAAGGGATTAAAAATGTATTTAGTTTAAAAAATGATAAAAGTATTTTGATAGGGGTAGTTTGTATAGTAACTATATTTTCAAATATTATGTTTAAAAGCATTATGGAATCTATGGAATTTTCAGAAAGCATATGGCCTTACTATGGTGTAATAATTCAAGTATTTATCCCTATTTTTATACTGATATGTGGCTTAATAAAGAAAAATATAAACAATTAAAATAAAATACTTGAATTATATATATATATGTGTTAACATTTATAAGGTAGTTTAATAAATATAAAAATTTACATTCTTCTTTTTTAAGAGATGTTAAATGAAAATTTGTGTTTATTAAATTAATTCTTAAAAAAGAGGAGATGTATTTAAATGGCAGATAAAAATTTAGTATGTTCAGATTGCGGAAACGAATTCGTATTCACAGAGGGAGAACAAGAATTCTACAAAGAAAAAGGTTTTGAAAATGAACCAAAGAGATGCCCAGAATGTAGAAAAGCTAGAAAACAATCTAGAAATAACAACAGATCTTTCGGAAGATAATTAAAGAGTAAATTAAATGGCTGTTGATACATATCAACAGCCATTTTTGATTAAGCTAATAATAAAAAAGAAAGGATTTTTCTATGGAGAATATAAAATTTAAAGATTTAAAATTAAGCGAAGAAGTATTAAAAGCTATAGAATATATGAAATTTGAAAAACCGTCGGAGGTACAAGAACAATCAATACCTTTAGTGTTAGAGGGGTATGATATAATTGCACAAGCACAAACAGGGACAGGAAAAACAGTTGCATTTGGAGCACCTATAATAAGTGAATTATCACATGATAAAGATAGAGGCATAAAATCACTTATATTAACACCTACTAGAGAATTAGCGCTTCAAATAACTTCAGAATTAAAAAGATTATCAAAATATACTGATTTAAAAATATTAACTGTATATGGTGGTTCATCTATAGATAAGCAAATAAAAGATCTTAAAAGAGGAGTAGATATAGTAGTAGGAACTCCTGGTAGAGTATTAGATCATATAAGAAGAAAAACAGTAAATTTTACAAAAATTAAATACTTAGTTATAGATGAAGCTGATGAAATGCTTAATATGGGATTTATAGAGGATATAAACACTATATTAGAACAAACTAATGAAGAAAAACAAACTATGTTATTCTCAGCTACTATGCCTGAGGCTATAAAAAAATTGGCTCTTAAGAATATGAAGAAGGATACTAAATATGTTTCGATAATAAAAAAATCTTTGACAGTAGATAAAATACAGCAATACTATGTTCAGGTTAAGAACAGAGATAAATTAGAAACTTTATTTAGAATACTAGATGTAGAAGAACCTAAAAGTTCAATTATATTTTGCAGAACTAAAAAGGGTGTAGATGAGTTAGTAGAAGCTATGCAATTAAATGGATACAATGTAGAAGGAATGCATGGGGACATGAGACAAAATCAAAGAATAAATACCCTTAAGAAATTTAAAAATGCATCTTTAAATTTCTTGGTAGCAACAGATGTAGCTGCAAGAGGCATTGATGTTCAGGACATAACCCATGTTATAAATTATGATATAACTCAAGATGTAGAATCTTATGTTCATAGAATAGGAAGAACTGGAAGAGCAAACAAAAAAGGAATAGCATATTCTTTAATAAATTCTAGAGAAAGATCTATGATAAGAGATATAGAAAGAGTTACCAAGAGTAAAATACGCGTAAAAGATGTACCAACAGTGGGAGATATTTTAGAAAAAAAATCTGATAATTTACTAAGTAATCTTGAAGAAATATTAAAAGGTAATGAATATAAAGAGTTTATTCCTATAGTAAATAATTTAGGTGATAGATTTGATTTAATAGATATTTCTTCGGCATTAATGAGTATGATTTTAAGTAAAGAAATAAGCTCACAATATACAAAGAACTCAATAAAGTCAGATAATACATTAAGATTATTTCTAAATTTAGGAAGAAAAGATAATATAAACCCTAAAGTATTGTTAAATTTCATAAAAGAAAATTCTAGTACAGATGTTTCTGAAATTGGAGATATAGACATATTAGAAAAATTCTCATTTATGGATGTATCACCAGAAGCAGCAGAAAACATGATAAAAGATATATCAGGAAAAAGATTTAATAAAAGAAGAATAAATATAGAAGTCGCTAAAAATAGAAAATAAAATCATCTATTTTTAATTTGGAGCTAAGAGGTAATTTTAATTACTTTTTAGCTTTAATTATTTATAAAATAAATGTACCCATACAATTGTAGCTGTTATGTTTTTATGAAATAATAATGGTGATTAAGAAATCAAATGTATAGGGGGCGTTTTTATGTTTAACAAAAAATTATCAGAAACTCTTAAAGGTGGAGTAATAATGGATGTTACTAATAAAGAAGAGGCAAAAATTGCAGAGGCGGCAGGAGCTGTAGCAGTTATGGCACTGGAAAGAGTTCCATCTGATATTAGAAAAGAAGGTGGGGTAGCCAGAATGTCTGATCCCAAAATTATAAGGGAGATAAAGGGCGCGGTTACTATACCAGTAATGGCTAAAGTTAGAATAGGTCATTTTGTAGAAGCTCAAATACTACAAGAATTAGATATAGATTATATAGATGAAAGTGAAGTATTGACACCTGCGGACAAATCTTTTCACATAAACAAAAAAGATTTTAAAATTCCCTTTGTTTGTGGTGCCAGAAATTTAGGAGAAGCTTTAAGAAGAATTGGAGAAGGGGCTTGTATGATAAGAACAAAAGGGGAAGCAGGTACTGGAAATGTAATAGAAGCTGTAACACATATGAGAACTGTAAGCTCTGAAATAAGAAAGTTACAACTTATGCCTAAAGAGGAACTTATGACTGCAGCAAAAGAAATGGGATCTCCTTTTGATTTAGTAGGGTATGTAGCCGAAAATGGAAAGCTTCCAGTAGTAAACTTTGCAGCAGGAGGTATTGCTACACCAGCAGATGCGGCTTTAATGATGCAACTAGGTTGTGATGGCATATTTGTGGGTTCTGGGATATTTAAATCAGATAATCCTGAAAAAAGAGCTAAAGCTATAGTAAAAGCTACAGCTAATTTTAATAATCCTAAAATACTAGCTGAGGTTTCAGAAGATCTAGGAGGGGCTATGTCTGGACTTGAAATTAGTGAATTAAAAACAGAATTTGCTGAAAGAGGTTGGTAATAACTTATAAATATTTTTACTTAATTTAAAGATTAATATATATTGAACTAATATTATATGTTTTAAAAGTCTTTAGCTGATTTTAAAACTTCTAACTTATATTTTTAGGAAATACAAGCTAGAAGTTTTAAAGTTTTTTGAATAACTCTATATTTTTTGATGTTAGTTTTTTATTTACTCTAATTGCTAGTAGGGATGTTATTATGAAACTTATTAAATCTGTTAGAGCTTCTATATCATTATTCTATTATTGATTTCATTTTCTTTGTTTTATAATGATACATTTATAAATAATGTTAATTGCTCTATTGAATAAAAATTTATATTAAATATTTATATTTATTTTATCAATAAGATTAAATTATAATTAAAATTTTTTTATTGGGTAATAATAGTATTATAATAAATTAATTGTGGTGATAATGTGAAAAATATATTAGATGAAAATTCAAAGTTCATATTGGATGAAGTAGAAAAGAATGGTGAAGCTACAATAAAAAAAATCAGTATTGGTGTAAAAAATCCAATAACAATTGCACTTATGTTTAATAAAGATTTAGCACATAATCCTAAAATTAGTGATTATATATTGAAACCCTTATTATTATATACACAGGAAAATTTAAGTTCCGTAGGAGAAATTGCTGAGTATTTAATGGAAAATTATATTTTTTATACTGGTATATACGTAGAAAAAGATATTAATAAGGTTTCTTATGCTATAAATCAAGGTTATACTGCTATTATATTTCCAAATACCACGGAGGTTATAATTGTAGATACCAAGCGTGAAGATTTTAGAGCAATAACAGAATCACAAATTGAAACTTCTCTAAGAGGGCCTAAGGAGGCCTTTAATGAAGATATTAGGGCTAATTTAAGTATATTAAGAAGAAGAATAAAGGATAGTAGTTTAGTTATTGAAAAATTCGTTATAGGGAGAAGATCTCAAACTGATGTAGCATTAATCTATATAAGAGATATTGTAGATGATGATTTAGCTAAAGATATAAAAAATAGACTTTTAGCTATAGATGTAGACCATGTTAAATCGTTAGGAACCTTAGAACAGTATATAGAAAATAATACGTATACTGTATTTCCTCAAACCTTTATAACAGAAAAGCCAGATATAATTCAAGCTGATTTAATGGAAGGAAGAATGGCTGTTATAATGGATGGAGCCCCTCATGGTATGGTTCTTCCTGCCATATTCATAGAATTTTTTCAGACTCCAGAAGGATATAATGAAAGATTTTTAGTTTCTAGTTTTACTAGGCTTTTAAGAATATTGGCTGCAATTATTGTTTTAACTATTACACCTATTTATTTAAGTTTAATAAAATTTAATGTAGAACTTTTACCGGATAAATTTATAGGACCTATTATTCAATCAAGAATAGGCATAGCTTTAAGCCCTATAATGGAAATAGTATCTATGGAGTTAATAGTAGAATTTTTAAGAGAGGGTGGAATTAGACTTCCTTCTAAAATAGCACAGACTCTGAGTGTTATAGGAGGTATTATTATAGGTGATGCAGCTATAAAATCCCATTTAGTAAGCTCTACTACTTTGCTTATAGTAGGAATTTCAACAGTTGCTACATTTCTTATTCCAAATTATGAGATGTCTTTAGCCGTTAGGATACTTAAGTTTCCTATTTTATTTTTAACCAATGCATTAGGCATAGTAGGATTAGCTATAAGTTGGTTTTTTATATTAGTTGAATTATCATCTTTAGATAGTTTTGGAGTACCTTACTTAAATTTGAGAGAATCTGATATGAAAGATACCTTTATAAGAAAACCATTATGGCAAATGAACAAAAGACCAGAAGCTATACCTAACAAAAATCCAAAGCGCCAGACAAATTTTAGATGGAAATTCAGGAGTGAATATAATGGAAAAAAGTAATTTGCTGACTCCAAGTGAAGTTACATATATTATTGTAGGTTCTATATTAGGGTTAAATGTATTAAGTTTGCCCGCTTCTGTAACTAAGATAGCTAATAATGATGGGTGGATTGGAGTAATATTAGGAAGTATTTATCCGTTATATATAATTTTTTGTTCATTTTTTATTTTTAAAAATAAAAAAAATATTAATATAATTCAAGTAGGACAAAAATATTTAGGGAAAACTATAGGAAATATTTTAGGAATTATATTTTCTATACAATTTTTATTAAATAGCATACTTATTACAGCTAGATTAGGTGATATGTTAAGAACTTATGTAATAGTATTTTTAAAACAAAATAAACTAGTATTCCCAATAATATTAGTAACTATATATGCAGCTTCGAAGGGAATAAAAGCTCTTGGTGAAATAAATCAAATTATATTTTTTATTTCTCTACCCTTAATTTTTATATTAGCTTTCTCAATAAAGGATGGAAATATTTTAAACATCAAACCAATGTTTAGTAGTGGTTTTATGAATATATTAAAGTGTGGTTTAAAGGCAGCAGATTCTTTTTCTGGAATGGAGGTTATATTATTAATAGTACCTTTAATGAATGATAAAAATACTATAAAGAAGTGTTTTTTAAAAGGCACATTAATAATAATTGCTATTTATTTATGGTTTACTTTTATGTGTATTTATTATTTAGGACCAGATGTATGTTCGAAACTTAGATGGCCAGTGTTATCCGTTATCGAAAATATTCATTTACATGGATTACTTAATTTTAAATATATATTTATGTTTTTATGGATTAATATTATATTTAAGGCTATATCTAATCATGCTTTTTTTTTAAATTATTCTTTAAGTTCTGTATTTGAAAAATTAAATTCTAAATTAGTTTTTATAGTAACTTTTATTATAATGAATATCGTAGTTAATCTTTCATCGGATACTCCTATAGTTAAAAAATTTATAAACAAATTAAGTATTATATATGTAATATTTAATATCATTTATATAACTATTATATTTTGTGTAGTATTATTAAAAAAGGAAGATAAAAATGAAAAAATTAACACAATATAGAATTACAATTATTTTATTAGTGATAGCTTTTATAAATTTATATTATTATGGGGGAGATGTAAGATTTATAGAAGAATTAGATATTCCTTCAGGTATAGGCTATGATATAGAGAATCACTTAGATGGAATAAATTACTATGCTATACCTATAGATAGTTATATTTATACACCTACAGGCGTTGTTAAAGATGTTATACATGTAGGGAAAGGAGAAACTTTACTAAAAACACGTCAATATAGGCAAAGATCATCCAATAGAAAGTTTTTGTTAGGCAACGAGAAGGTTTATTTAATAAGTGAAAAAATGGCTAATAGGGGGATTGATGATTTATCTAATTTATTATATTTTATTCCTAATGTAAATCCTTCTGCAGTATTTCTAGTTTGTTCAGGAAAACCAGAAGAGATTTTAAAATATAAGATAAATGGATATCCAACTTCTTCTGATTATATTTACGAGATAGTTAAAAATCTAGTACAATATAATTTTTTCCCTAAAGAAAAATATGATATTAAAAATATTTATATGGATTTAAATTCGGAAGGTAAAAATTTAGTTTTGCCCTATATAGAAATAAAAGAAGATGGATTAGAAATAACAGGTATGGGTATTTTTAAGGGAGATAAAATGGTAACAAAAATAAATTCCGAAGAGCTACAGACAATGAACTTGTTAAGGGAAAATAAAACAAAGGGAATAATTAGTATAATTGATGATCCAGATAATTATGCAGAAGTAGATTGTTATGTAAAAAGAAAAGCTAAATGTTATAGAGAGAATGGTAGGTATAAATTTATTATTAATCTTAAAATAGATGGAGACGTAATTAACTATAAATCTAATAAATACAGACTAAGTAGTGAAAAAGCAGATAAAGAGTTAAAAGATAATTTAGAAAAAAATTTACATATATCTACTGAGGAGTTTATTTCCAAAATGCAAAAACAATATAAAGTAGATGTTTTAGGATTAGGAAATTTAGCCGCTTCAAAATATGGTAGACATTCAAAAACAAATTGGAATAAAGTTATAATGGATTCAGAAATTAAAGTTAATACAGATATTAAAATAATTCGTAAAGAAAGATTAGAAAAATAAAATAAAACTAAAAAAGAAACTGTATAAATTAATTTATACAGCTTTTTTTACCTAAATTCTAAAAAGCCCAATTTCCATTTTTAAATATATCAATTTTTTCTCCAGAGTTAGTTTCACCTATTATGTTAAGGTCAAGTGAACCTATCATAAAATCCACATGAGTTAAGGAATTATTGGCTCCTGCTTTTTCAAGTTCTTCTTCAGTCATATTATCTCCATTTTTTAAACAAATAGGATAGGCTTCACCAAGAGCTAAGTGGCAAGAGGCATTTTCATCAAATAAGGTATTGTAAAATATTATGTCTGAATTTGAAATTGGAGAATCATATGGAACCAAAGCAACTTCTCCAAGATAATGAGAACCTTCATCAGTATCTATTAATTTTTTTAAAGTTTCATAACCCTCTTTAGCAGAATAATCTATTATTTTACCTTCTTTAAAAGTTAATGTAAAGTTATTAATTAAATTTCCACTATAATTAAGAGGTTTAGTACTTTTAACTACTCCATTCACACCTGTTTTTAAAGGAAGAGTAAAAACTTCTTCTGTAGGCATATTAGCAACAAAGTAGATATGTTTTGAACTATATTCTCCACCACCACACCAAATATGATCTTCTGGTAATTCTATTGTTAAATCTGTATCCTTAGATTTATAATAAAGTTTTTTAAAGTTTTTTTCATTTAGAAAGTTTACTTTTTTAGTTAAGTTTTCTAGATGATTTTCCCAAGCTTTAATAGGGTTTTCTTTATCTATTCTTACGATTTTAAAAATATTTCCCCAAAGTTTTTCTAAGGCTATATCAGGGTTATCATTAGGAAATACTTTTTTAGCCCAAGCTTTTGTAGGAATGGATATTACAGACCATGTTACAGTACTATTCATTATATAATTTGAATATTTTTTTAAAGCTGTAGATTTAGTTTTGTTAGATATAGCAATTCTTTTAGGATCTACATTTTTAAAAAGTTCAGGGTTTGAAGCAGATATAGAAAGAAAGGCTGCTCCCTCCTCAGCTAAAGTTTCAAGTCCAGTAGCTTCCCAACTAGGAAATTCATGAAAAGCTTTTTCTGGGGCATTCATATATTTTATAAGAGCTAATTCTTCATCATGCCATCTTACATGTACATTTTTTGCTCCGTTTTCATAAGCTTTTTTAGCTACAATTCTTGTAAAATAGTTACATTCAATAGGGGAATTAATTACAAGAGTTTGATTTTCTTGAATATTTATTCCCACTTTTACAATAAGATTGGCATACTTTTCCAAAAGTATTTCAAAATTGTCCATTAATAACACCATCCTCTATATATTGTTAATATTAGTTTATATCAGTTTTAGAATTTAAACAAATTAAAAACTACTTATATAAATTAAAATATTTTAATTTATATAAGTAGTTTATAAAATTTAGGACTTGAAAGTTTTTTTACCATAAGTAAAATAATAATAAATACAACTAATTATAGATCCTATAAGATCCGCAATAAGATCTACCATAGTATCTGTGACACCAGTAAATTTTGCACCTTGCATGTCTAAATTAAATAGAGTATCTGCTGTAAATTCATATATTTCCCATAATACTCCACATAAAGCAGTAAAAGATAATATAAATATTATTATAAATACTTTATCAAATTTTTCAAGGCGGGAATTACTGTCTCTCTTTTTTAATAATACTATTGCAAAGAGACCTATAATTATACCTGATATGGTATGAAGCATTGTGTCCCACCAAGAAAATCTATAAAAGTTATGCAAGGTACCCAAATATAAAGATATAAATATAAAAAATAATATACTAAAAGATAAACTTTTATCTTCTTCTATTTTTATAATTTTAAATATTAAACTAGGAATAAAGGTTAATACAAAACCAGCAATAGCTACAAGTATATTATAGTAGTTCTTATCTGATATATTGTGTACTAAATTTAACAGTATTAACATTCGTAATATTAAATTAAAAATACTATATATATTATCTATATTAAATTTCTTTTCATACATAGTATCACCCTATCTTTCTAAAAGATGAATTTTAATATAGTAATATTATTATATGCTTTAAAATAAATATTACAAATAAATTTTAAATATTTATTCCATAAACATTTTTATATCATCATCTACGTTAGAAATACCTCCTATGCCAAAATTATCTACTAATATTTTAGCTACATTCGCTGATAAAAAAGCTGGTAATGTTGGACCTAGATGTATATTTTTAACGCCAAGGTGAAGTAATGCAAGTAATACTATAACAGCTTTTTGTTCATACCAAGATATATTATAAGATATTGGTAATTCATTTATATCAGAAAGTTCAAATACTTCTTTTAATTTAAGAGCTATAACTGCTAAAGAATAAGAATCATTACATTGACCTGCATCTAAGACTCTTGGTATTCCATTAATGTCTCCTAAATTAAGTTTATTATATTTATATTTAGCACAACCAGCTGTTAATATAACTGTATCTTTTGGAAGTGATTTTGCAAAATCTGTATAATAATTTCTACTTTTCATTCTTCCATCACATCCAGCCATAACAAAGAATCTTTTTATATCTCCACTTTTTACTGCATCTACAATTTTATCTGCTAAAGATAATACTTGATTGTGAGCAAATCCTCCAATTATTTCACCTTTTTCGATTTCTGTAGGTGGAGTACAATTTTTTGCATGTTCTATAATAGCTGTAAAATCTTTTTTACCATTACTATCTTTATTTATATGTTTAACACCCTCAAAACCAGTTACCCCTGTAGTATAAATTCTATCTTTATAAGAATTTTTAGGTGGAACTATACAATTAGTAGTCATAAGTATTGGTCCATTAAAGGATTCAAATTCTTCATTTTGCTTCCACCAAGCATTACCATAGTTTCCTACAAAGTGTTTATATTTTTTGAATGCAGGATAATAATTAGCAGGAAGCATTTCACTATGAGTATATATATCTACTCCAGTTCCTTCAGTTTGTTTTAAAAGTTCTTCCATATCTTTTAAATCGTGTCCACTTATTAATATACCAGGATTGTTTCTAACGCCTATATTAACTTTTGTTATTTCTGGATTTCCATAAGTTGAAGTATTAGCTTTATCAAGTAGTGCCATAACATCAACACCATATTTTCCACATTCTAAAACTAAAGCTATTAATTGATCCTGAGAAAGAGAGTCATCTAATGTAGCAACTAAGGCTTTTTGCATAAAGTTATGAATATTATCATCATCATAACCTAAGTTATTTGCATGTTCTAAATAAGCAGCCATTCCTTTTAATCCATAAGTTAAAAGTTCCCTTAAAGATCTTATATCTTCATTTTCAGTAGCTAATACACCTACAGTTTCAGCTTTTTCTTCAAAATCTTTAGGGTTCTTTGCAGCCCAAATTGCAGCGTCATGAATTTCTTCTTCTTTGTTACTTTTTATGCCTAGTAAGTTTAAGAATTTTCTACTCCAACTTTTATTTTCATTTGATTCTACAGAGCCACCTTTTTTTACAATAGCTTCTTTTAATTCTCCCCTTATTTTTAGACCCTGTTGGACTCTTTTATTTAAGTCTATTTTATCAAAATTTGCATTAGTTATAGTGGAAAACAAACTTTCTACTATAAATTTATCAGCCTCTTTATTTAAAATATTCATTTCTTTAGCTTTAATATTGTAAATAGAGATTCCTTTTACTATATATATAAGTAGATCTTGAGTTTTGGCTATATCCTCTGTTTTACCACAAACTCCCTTTACAGTACAGCCACGTCCTCCTGCAGCTTCTTGACATTGATAACAAAACATGCTCATATTTTATTCCTCCATATATTAAAAATTTAGTTTTTAAAATTCATTTATTAACTTTAAATAAATTGTATAGGAAAAGGAATTTTAATTCTGTAACTTAGGTTACAAAAAATAAAAAAGTTAAAATACTGTTGACAAATACATGTAAAAAAGGTATATTATAAGTGTACTACTCGGCATAGTACACTTAATACACAATATACACCTGTTTTTTTATATTATGTATTAAAAATAAATTACACAAAACAAAATTGCAATAATAAGTGCTTTTTAAGATAAAAAATATAATATTTTATATTTAATTCAATATAGTAAAATTTCTAGGTGTGAACCAATAATTAAGGAGGTGACTTCATGATAAAAATAGACAGTAGGAGTAGTAAGCCCATATATGAACAAATAATAGATGGGATAAAAGAAAATATAGTAAGAGGAATATTGGAGCCAGGGGATAAACTTCCTTCCGTAAGAGAGCTTGCTATAATGATAACTACAAATCCTAATACGGTAAGTAAAGCTTATAAAGAGCTTGAGAGAGAGAAAATTATCGAAGTTCTGAGGGGAAAGGGTACTTATATTTCAGATTTTAAGCCAAAGGTGGATGAGGAAAAAATGAATTTTATAAAAAAAGAGTTAAAACAGCTTTTAATAGAGGCTCAGTATTTAGGCATAAACAAAGAAGAATTTATAAAAATGTTAAATAATATATATGAGGATTTAGATGGGGAGGTGACAAGATGATAGAAGTTAAGGATGTATATAAAACTTTAGGAGAAAAAAATATACTAACAAATATAAATATAGAAGTTAAAAAAGGAACTATATTTGGACTTATAGGAGAAAATGGTGCAGGAAAAACTACATTAATAAAATGTTTAACAGGTATATACAAACAAGATAAGGGATGTATAAAAGTACAAGGAGAAGAGGTCTTTGAAAATCCTAAAATAAAAGAAAAAATAGGATATATAGCTGCAGAGGGCCAGTATTATAACTCTTTTAAAATAAAAGAACTTATAAAATTTTATTCTATGACTTACAAATCTTTTTCCTATACTAGATTTAAAGAGTTAAATAAAATATTTAAAATATCAGAAAATAAAAGAATAAGGGAGCTTTCTAAGGGTATGAAGATGAGAGTTTCATTAATGTTGAATTTAAGTATATATCCTGAAATATTAATTTTAGATGAGCCCACATCAGGATTAGATCCCATTATAAAAAGAAAAGTTATAAATCTATTAGTAGATGAGGTTTCAAAAAGAGGAACAACTATATTTATATCTAGTCACCATCTTGAGGATTTAGAGAGAATATGTGATTCTATAGCTATTATGGAAAAAGGTGAAATAAAGTATATAAATAATATAGAAAATATGAAAAATAGTATAAAAAAACTTCAAGTTTTATTTAAAGATAAATCTATAATAAATGAAATTAAAAAGTATAAAGAAGTAATGACCATAGAAAATATAGGTAGGATAAATTATATAATAACTAAAAATTATACAAAAGAACTTAAAGAAAAATTAATGGGAAATGGAGCAGAATTTATAGAAGAAATAGATTTAAGTTTAGAGGATATGTTTATTTACTCTACGGAAGGAGGAGAAGAATATGAAGATATTATGTAAAGATCCTCTGTTTTACAAGGAATGGAAAGTTGGAAAATGGATGGCGATACTTATGACTTGCTCTTTATTTTTTTGCAAGACTAGGTATTTAATTAGTTCATTAAATAGGGATAAATATCTATTAAAAACTGATCCTGAGTTTATATTTAATAAATATTGGTTTAATGTACAATTAATGCGCTCTTATGGTTCATGTGCTATGTTGATGTTAGTTTTAGTATTATTATTTTCAATACTTCTTTTTAAAGGTGAAAAACAAGATTCTACTTATAGCTTAATGGCGTCTATGCCTTTTAAAAGAAAAGATATAATAGTTACTAAATTTAAAGTAGGAGTTTTAAGTATTTTTATACCATATTTTATAAACTTTATAATAACCACAATATTTTATTTTTCAAATACTCAGTATATATTTACTACGTATTATGATGTACCTGCATGGTTCTTAATAAATTTTTTATTTACTATATTTTTCTTTAGTTTTATAGTGCTTATTCATACTATGATAGGCCAATATTTTGTAGCTACTATAACGGCACCTATAATACTCATAGTTCCTTATGGATTAGCATGTTATCTATTAGATGTAATAAGAATGCAATTAAATATATCATTTAATAATCCTAATTATGTAAAAATAAATAATATAATAAACCATATGAATGTTTATAGTGTTCCTGGATCAGATTATACATGGTTAGGTGGAAATAGATCTATATTTGTATATTCAAATTACGGTAAAAAAGTAATAATTTTGGTTGCATTAATAACAGCAGTTTTTATTTTAGCTGTTACTATATATAATAAAGTTAAGTTAGAAAATATAAATAGTATATTAATATTTAAATCTTTAGAACCTATATTTAAATGGGGAGTAGCTATTTGTTTTGGAGTGCTAATATCTACCATTAATTCAAATGCAGTACAATATGAACAAAGTACCAAGTCTAGTTTACTTATAATTTATATTTTATTGTTTATAGGTACATTAATAGGATATTTTATAACTAATAAAATACTAAAAGTATATAATAAATAGTAGTTGTGTGTGTTTGCTTAGTTAATAAGATTTAAAGGTTAATATTTGCTTACAAATATAATTTAATTATATTTATAAGCAAATATTTTTATTTTTTGTAAATAAGAAAGTAAACTTGTTGAAAAACAAAAAAAATTATGATAACATATAAGACGTAAAAACATAATATAAAAAGGCGGAGAGAAGAGAGCCAATTAGATTTATATAGTCTATAAGTGGCTCTATTTTTATCTCTTTTTTACAAACGTTTACATAACGAGAGAAGAAATATCTAAAATAAGGAGGATAAAAATGTCTACTTTAATGGCTGAATTTTTAGGAACCATGATTTTAATATGGCTAGGAGATGGAGTCGTAGCTAGTGTAGCTCTTAATAAAAGTAAGGGTAAAGATGGTGGATGGATAGTGGTAACTCTGGCTTGGGGATTAGCAGTGGCTATACCTGTTTATATTTTTGGAGGTGTAAGTGGGGCTCATTTAAATCCAGCAGTTACATTAGGTAATGCAGTAATAGGAAATTTTTCTTGGTCTCAAGTTCCAGGTTATATAATAGCTCAAATGATTGGAGGTTTTTTAGGAGCAACTCTAGTTTGGCTTACATATCTTCCACATTGGGGTGCAACAGAAGATAAATCTACAAAGCTTGGAGTATTTTGTACAGCTCCAGCTATAAGGGATACTAAAGCAAATTTTTTAACTGAGTTTTTAGTAACAGCTTTATTGGTATTTGGATTAATGGGGTTAGGACAAGCTAAAATGGCAGATGGGTTTGGAGCATTAACTGCAGGACTACTTATAGTAGTTATAGGACTTGCCTTAGGAGGACCTACAGGTTATGCAATTAATCCAGCTAGAGACTTAGCTCCAAGAATAGCTCATAGTATATTACCCATAAAGGGAAAAGGAGATTCAGATTGGGGCTATGCTTGGATACCAGTTATAGCACCAATTTTAGGAGGAATTGGTGGAGCTATATTATTCAAATTAGTGTTTTAACTATCTATTTATTATTAATTAGTTTATTATAAAATTGAGGAATTTTAAGAAAAGGTGGAGTTTATAATGGAAAAAGAAAAATATATAATGGCTTTAGATCAAGGAACTACAAGTTCAAGATGTATTATATTTAATAAAAAAGGGGAAGTTGTAAGTGTCGCTCAGAAAGAGTTTAAACAAATATATCCAAAAGCTGGTTGGGTAGAACATGATCCACTAGAAATATGGGGAAAACAAGCTGGAGTTGCAGGGGAAGCTTTAAATATTGCCAGAATTTCACCAGAGCAAATTGCAGGTATAGGTATTACAAATCAAAGGGAAACTACTGTGGTTTGGAATAAAAATACAGGGATGCCTGTGTATAATGCTATAGTATGGCAATGTAGAAGAACTTCAGCTATGTGCGATGAAATAAGAAGTAATGGGTTAGATGAAATCATAAGAAAAAAAACAGGATTAGTTTTAGATGCTTATTTTTCAGCTACAAAAATAAAATGGATACTAGATAATGTACAAGGTGCAAGAAAACTTGCAGAAAAGGGAGATTTACTATTTGGTACAATAGACACATGGCTTATATGGAACTTAACTAAAGGGAAGGTTCATGTAACGGATTACACAAATGCTTCTAGAACTATGTTATTTAACATACATGAATTAAAGTGGGATGAAGAGCTTTTAAAACTATTTGACATTCCGAAATCTATGTTACCAGAAGTAAAGCCATCAAGTGAGGTATATGGTGAAACCGATGATATATTATTTGGTACTTCTATTCCTATTTCAGGAAATGCAGGAGATCAGCAAGCGGCTTTATTTGGACAAACCTGTTTTAAACCAGGTATGGCGAAAAATACTTATGGTACTGGTTGTTTCTTACTAATGAATACAGGAGAAAAAGCGGTAGATTCTAAAAATGGTTTATTAACTACTATAGCAGTAGGGATAGATGGAAAAGTTGAATATGCCTTAGAGGGGAGTGTATTTATAGGAGGAGCAGTTATTCAATGGTTAAGAGATGAACTTAGAATGATAAAAAGTGCACCAGAATCTGAAAAATATGCAATGGCAGTAGAAGATGCAAATGGTGTATATTTAGTACCAGCTTTTGTTGGCATTGGAGCACCTTATTGGGATTCTTATGCAAGAGGAACTATAGTAGGACTTACAAGAGGAGCTAAAAAAGAACATATTATAAGAGCTGCATTAGAATCTATGGCATATCAAACTTATGATGTATTAAAAGCTATGGAAGAAGATTCAGAAATAGAATTAAAAGCATTAAAAGTAGATGGTGGTGCTTGTCAAAATAATTTCTTAATGCAGTTCCAATCAGATATATTAAATGTTGAAGTAGATAGACCAAAAGTAGTAGAAACTACAGCTTTGGGAGCAGCATACTTAGCAGGACTTGCAGTAGGATACTGGAAGGATAGAGAAGAATTAAAGCAAAATTGGGCAATTTCACAAAGCTTTTCACCAGAAATGGAAGAAGAAAAGAGAAATGTACAAATTAAAGGATGGCATAAAGCTATATCAAAAGCTAAAAGTTGGGAAGAATAAAATCAATTAAGGGTAGTTCTGATAAAGAGCTGCCCTTAAATTTATGTATATTTTTAATAATTATCCATAAAATTAACCATGATTGCTTTAAAATTTTACAAAGGATATAATTATATTATTAAAATAGAGAGTTTTGGAGGAATAATATGCCTAAAGAATTTATAGATTACCCTAATGATTTTCCAATAAAAGTAGAATTAATAAATATAAAAAGATATCCCATTCATTGGCATGAGGATATGGAAATCATATATGTACTTAAGGGTAGTATAAATGTAACCATAGAAACGGAAACTCATAGAGTAAATAAAGGAGAAATAGAAATAATAAATCCTTATGAAGCACATAGTATGAAAACTATTACTCCTAATAATGAAGTGTTACTTTTTAAAATAAATACCTCCTTTTTTAATAGATATTACAATATAGAAAATATGTTTTTTTATACAGATTTTTCTATGCCTGAAGCTCAAAAGGATGAGAAGTATGAAATATTAAGAGAATATCTATCAATTTTGCTTTGTGAATTAACACAAAAAGGAGATGATTATGAAGATGTTGTAGAGGAAACATTAGTAGATCTTTTATATCACCTTATAAATAATTTTCATTATTTAATATATGATGAAGAAGAATTAAAGGTAAATGAAGTTCAATTTGAAAGATATGATAGGATAATAAAATATATTTATTCAAATTATAATAGTAAAATAAGCATACAAGATGTTGCTAGAATGGAATTTTTAAGTTCTCAATATTTATCAAATGAAATGAAAAATAAAGTTGGATATAGTTTCAATGATTTTGTAAACTTAACAAGAGTAGAAGAGGCCATAAAATTGCTTTTAGATACAGATAAAACTATATCTGAGATTTCAGAAGAATTAGGATTTTCACATACTAGATATTTTAATAAACATTTTAAAAAACATTATAAATGTACACCTATGCAATATAGAAAAAAATATAAATTAGATGAGGGGACTTACGAATCCTTAAAACAATTTGAAATGTTGAATGTAAAAGATGCTCTACAAGAACTTACATATTATTTAGAGGATTATCCTCGATTTAATTATGAGGGGAAAATTATAAGAATACATGCAGATTTATCACAAGAAGGAAAAGATCTTGAAAAAATTTGGTATGATATTATTAATTTAGGTAGTGGAAAGGAAGTCTTAAAAGGAAAGCATTATAAATTAGTTCAGGAATTTCAAAAATATGTACATTGTGAGTATGGTTTAGTACAAAATATATTTTCTCAAGATATGAATGTATTTTTAAAAGAGGAAGATAAGTTTTTTAATTGGTACGAAGTAAGGCAGTTATTTGAACTTTTATATAAAATAGAATTAATTCCAGCTATACTTATAGACGATTCTATAAAGGATAAAAATTTTTTGATTAGTCTTTTAAAGGATTTTATTGATTATTTTAGTGATTTTTTTGGGGAAAATGAAATTAAGAAGTGGAGATTTTATATAGACAAGGATTTATCAAAAGATTATATAGAAGACATAAAAGATATATTAGAAGAGTTTGGGAAGGATAATATTTTATATTGGAATATAAATTATAATAAAGTAAATTTAATATATGATACTGCATACATGATTCCATATATTATAAATAAATATTTAAATGAAAAATCTAATGTAATATTTTTAACCTTATTTGATGAGATATATGGAGGAGAATATATAAATAATGAACTTTTTTATGGTGGTTCCGGAATTATAAGCAGACAAGGAATAAAAAAACCTTCATACTATTCATACTATCTTCTATCTAAGTTGGGTAGTGAAGTTATAGATGAAGGTGAAGGATATATTATCACAAGAGAAGATGATGACATAGAAATTTTACTTTATACTTATACTGATGAACTTAGGGATTTAATTTCATTAAAGGATTTATATAAAAAAAGGGGATTAAAAAATACAGTAGAAAAGAAATTTTCTATAAATTTAGCGGGATTAGAGGACACTTACAAAGTAATAACTTATAAAATAGATGAAAAGAAAGGTTCTTCTTATAATAATTGGCTATCTTTAGGAAAACCTAAAAGGATTGATGAATATGAAAGGGAGATTTTACTAAAAACTTCTTTTCCTAATATAAAATTAGGTTTTACTAGAAAAACCCCAGTATATAATATAGTTTCTAGGATAGAGGGGTATGGTGCAATATTAATTACTTTACAAAAAGTACAAAAAACATCTTAAAGTAGGTGTTTTTTGTACTTTTTTAATAATGAAGAAAAATGAAAGTTCTTAGATATATGCCTTCATAGTCCTTACTTTAGTGAATGAAAGTATAGAGTATAAATAGTATACTTAATATATAATAGAAATTTAAGAAATATTTATAGTTTTGAAGTTAAATTTTATACATTATTTAAGGAGAGGATTTTAATGAGTAATAAAAATAACTTTTATAATATAAATAATAAAACGAGGTGCATAATATGGGAATTGACTATAAGGTTTTCTCGAAAGTTAAGGTAGAAAAGGCGTTATTCAAATTTGCAGTTCCAGCTATGATATCATTACTAGTTATGGAACTTTACAATATGGTGGACACAGTTTTTACGGGTATAGCCATAGGTCCAGAAGCTATAGGAGCTTTAACTATAGCATTTCCGGTACAAAGACTTATAGCGGCTTTAGGGATGATGGTAGCAGTGGGAGCTTCTACTGCAGTAGCAAGATGCTTAGGAAAAAAAGATTATGATAATTTAAGATCTGTGATCTTAAATTCAATAAATATTACTATAATAATTATGGTAAGTTTAACATTTTTAATTGCTCTTTTCAAAAATTCTATGATAAAAAATTTATTAGGTGCTAGCGAATCTATGTTTCCCTATGCCAATGAGTACATTTCTATAGTTATATTTGGAGGATTATTTCAAAGTTTAACTTTAGTTATATGTTATATAATGACTTCATTAGGGTATACAAATATAACCCTTAAAGCAACTAGCTTAGGAGCTTTACTAAATGTAATAATAGACTATATATTAGTTATGCATTTTTCTGTAGGAATAAAGGGAGCTGCAATAGCTACAGTTATTTCTCAGTTTATATCTTTTATATATGCATTATATAAATTTTTACAAGTAAAGAGAAAAATAGGTTTAACTATAGATTTTAAATTTAATTTAGAAAAAGACATATTAAATTCAATTATAGGTGTAGGATTTTCATCTTTTATAATAGAAATATCCGACGCGGTAGTAGCTATTATATTAAATAATATATTATCAGTTTATGGTGGAGATAATGCCATAGTTATTGTAGGAGCTACTACAAAAATATCTATGTTTTTATTTATAACGGTTATGGGAATAACTTCAGCTATGCAACCTTTAGCAGCTTTTAATATTGGAGCTAAAAATTACAAAAGGGTTCGTGAAGTAGTAATAAAAAGTATTATAGCAGTTACTGCGGCAACATCAATATTGTGGCTTATAATGTTGATATTCTCAAGTAGTATAATAGGTATATTCTTAAAAGAAACAGTTCTTTTGAAAGAAACAGTTAGGGCATTTAGAATAATAATATCTGTTTTTCCTACTATTGGTATATATTATGTGGCTATATATTATTATCAATCTTTAGGAAGAGCAAGAATATCTCTTATATTATCTGTATATAGACAAATGATAATATTTATACCTGTATTATTTATACTAGTAAGTATATTTAAATTAGAAGGTGCATGGATTGCATATCCTGTTTCAGATATAATATCGGCGGTTACAGGAGTAGTTTATGTAAGGAGAGCTTTAAAGGGAAAAGAAATGACAGCACGTTTAAGAGAACAAAGACAAGCGGAAAAGTCCGAAAAGAAATCCTTCAATGGAAGATCTTTAGAAGTAGGTGGTCTTTAAAGAGAATGAACTAGATAAAGATAATATAATAGCTTAACTAATATGGATAAAAGGATAGTTTCAATTTTATAAAAACTATTCTTTTTATTTTACAAATAAATTTCAAGTATCATAATATTAATATTATAATACTTGAAATAAAAAAGTCAGTGCAATAAATACATAATCTATACAAATAAAGATAAAAGATAATTGATAATTGATAATTTTCAATAGGATTATCTGTCTGGAGGACAGAGAATTTATAGATTATAATATTCTTGCACTGATTTTAACTTAGTTATGTTGTATAGTTTTAAATTAAATATTTAAATTAAGCTATAGTTTTACCTAATTCTATGCATTGGTTTAAGCAATCGTCGTCAGGTTCACCTTGATGTATCAAACCTTCATTTAAAAGTTTTGCACCATAGCCCTTCATTGTTTTAACCCAATTTCTCATCCATTCGCCGTCACCCCAACCATAAGAACCAAATAAGACTATTTCTTTTTCAGAAACACTATCTTTTAATGATTCCACGAAGGGTTGCATAATAGATTCCTCTAGTTGTTCATCTCCCATAGATGGACAACCTAAAATTACTACATCTGCAGAAGTTACATCAGAAACAGAAGCATCTTCTGCGTTGATTAATTTTACTTCTTCAGATTTTGATTTTACACCTTTTTCTATAGCTTGAGCCATAGTTTCAGTATTGCCTGTACCGCTCCAATATATTATGTTTATTTTTTTCATACCATCACTCCTAACAAAATGAAAATGATAATCATTAACAATTACATAATAATACTTTTATAAATATTTGTCAAGAGTTAGATTTAAACTATTTTATTTTTCATAATAATATAGTGATGTTTTTTTATCTTACAAGAGAAATAATATTGGGGTTATGATTTGCTTCATGTAGTTTGAAGGAAATATAGTAATATTTATAGAAAACTATAGTTATTGTTGTATTTAAAGTTTTTAGAAGTATTAGTCGTATATATTTACTAGATAAAAGTTTAAGAATGTTATGAGAGGATTTTTAGAACATGAATAATAATTTGGTAGAAGTTAATATAAAATTTAATGAATCAATAGATGGGAAATATATAAATGAAGATAACATATCTATAAAAGATATGAAAAATAATAATATACTTTTTAAGGTAAAATTACAAGAAAAAAATATATTAAATATAAAGTTAAATATACAAGATGAAAGTTCAGGAGAATATGTTTTAGAGTTTAAAAACGGAATATATTCAAAAGAGGGAAGAAAGCTTGAAGGAGCAAATAAGATAAAGTTTTTTCTTGGAAAAGATAAAGTTGTAAATAACGGAAATAGGGTAGTTAAAGAAGGTAATTGGATTTATTATAGTGGGAATAAAAAGTTTTATACTTATGTGGGATATAGCCCATATGGTGAGATGTGGAAGATGAGTATAGACAAATCTATAAAATACAAACTTTCAGATGATTTTGCTAGTAACTTATGGATAGATGATTTATGGATATATTATATAAATTATAAAGGTAATGAAGGTGAAAGCTGTCTTTACAGAATAAAAAAAGACGGAACTTATAGAGAAAAATTAACAGATACTACGGTTTATGACTTAGTTTTATGTGAAAATAAAATTTTTTATTCTGAATATATGGGGGATTTTAGTAAAAATAATTTTCAAATATATAGTATGAATAAAGATGGTGAAGAGAAAAATGATTTAGAAAATACTAAAGGAATTAATCTACAAATACAAGGACCCTTCTTGTATTATTTAAATTCTGAAGATAATTATAGTATACATAGAATAAGGTTAGATAATTTTGAAAAAGAGAAATTAAATGATGTTAATAGTAAAATATTTATGGAAGTTCATAAAGAGTGGATATATTTTATAAACCAAGATGAGGGTTTTACTTTATATAGAATGATTAAAAATGGAATGTACACAGAAAAGCTTAATGAAGACAATTGTAGTAATGTAATAATTTACAATGATAGTATTTATTATTGTAATATTTCTGAAGGTGAAAATTATCTATATAAAATGAATTTAGATGGTTCAAATAGACAGCTTTTAATAAAACAAGATTGTTCAAGAGAGATATGTATAAGTAATGATTACATATATTATGTTGGTAATGATAAAGAAGGCATTTATAGAGCAAAAATTGATGGAAATGATAATAGATTATTAATAGAAACTAATGCTGTAGGGCTAGATATAGTAGAACCATTTATATATTATTATTATTTAGATACCAAAGATTTAACCATGAATTTGTATAGAATGAAAATTGATGGGAGCCAAAATGAGAGAGTAAATTAATATAGTATTATTGAATATTATTACTAAATATGTTAACATATTTAGTAAAATATAATTTTTAATATTAAAATATTAGAAGTGAAGAAACCCACTTTGAAAAACTTTCAAGGTGGTTTTATTTTGTTTCAATTAAGGAGGGGAGATAACTAATGGAAGAGAACCAAACTACTTTTGTTGGAGAATTATTTTATGATAAGTATTTTTATAATAAATTATTTAAGATAGCATTACCAGTAATTATGCAAAATTTTATAGCCTCTTCTTTAAATATGGTGGATACTATGATGATAGGAAGAGTTGGAGAAAAAGAAATTGCAGCAGTTGGTATAGCTAATCAGTATTTTTTATTGTTTAATTTATTAGTTATAGGTTGCGTTTCAGGATGTAGTATATTTATATCTCAATTTTGGGGGAAGAAAGACAATAAAAATATACGAAAAGTATTAGGAATAGGTTTAAATTTAGGTGTTATTATATCAATAATCTTTACAGTTATAGCTTTAATCATACCTGAAAAGATAATATTAATATTTAACAAAGATCCTAATGTAATTGTATTAGGAGTTAAATATTTAAAAATAGTTAGTATAAGTTATTTATTTACTAGTATAACATTTAACTATGCTATAGCATTGAGATGCATAGAAAAGGCTACTATACCTATGTTGATTAGCTTAGTAGCACTTATCACTAATACCGTTTTAAATTATACTTTTATATTTGGAAATTTTGGATGTAAAGCTATGGGAGTAGAGGGAGCAGCTCTTGCAACTTTAATTGCAAGACTAATAGAAAGTATTATGTATGTCACATATATTTGGCGTACAAAAACAGTTTTAAAGGCTTCATTAAAGGAAATGTTTAGTTTTAATAAAAAATTTTTATTAAATACTATAAAAACTATAGTTCCTGTAGTTTTAAATGAAACCTGTTGGGGACTTGGTATGATTGTATACTCTGCAATATATGGCAGAATAGGTACAAAAGCTATAGCATCAGCACAAATATGTACTACTGTACAGAATTTATTTATGGTAATAAGTTTTGGAATGGCTAATGCATCTACAGTTATGATTGGACATGTAGTAGGCTCAGGAGAAGAATATAAGGCGAAACTCTATGCAAAAAGATTTGTTATACTAGGTTTTTTAGCAGGATTAATTTTAGGAATAATATTAGCATTAACGGCAAAAGATATACTTTCTATATTTAGTGTTTCAAAGGAAGTTTTATCAGATTCTTTAAAAATACTTTATATAACCGCAGCAATGCTTGCTATTAGGGTGTTTAATGTAACTTTAATAGTAGGTGTATTAAGAGGTGGTGGGGATACTAAGGTGCCTTTAGCAATAGAAGGATTTACTATGTGGTGTATAGGAGTTCCAGTATCTTTAATAGGAGCTTTTGTATTTAAATTACCAATTTATTTAGTCGTAGCATTATCTACTGCAGAAGAAATAACTAAATTTTTTATAGGAACTAAAAGATTAGTTTCAAATAGGTGGATAAGAAATTTAACTTATGATGTATAAAAATATGTAAAAATAAAATAACACTAATGAGAACTTACAAGTCTATTTTATGTAATTTATGCTTGTTAAGTTCTCATTTTAATTTGTTATAATCATATAAATTTTATTTATATTAAAAATTTAAGTTGATTAAAAAAATATAAAAACGAACATTAAATTTAAAAATATAATTTAATATTCAACATGGTTAGAATATTAAATTAAAAATTAGAATAAAAGCATTGACTTTTCATGTGATAAGGACTAATATATAAATATAATATATTTTATAAAACAAGTTATTAAATTTGTCCATATAATCTTAATGATAAGGATTAAGAGTTTCTACCAGAGGCCTATAACCTCTGACTATGGGCGAATCCACTTATAATAAACTCTTTCTAAAGTTTTGTTTTGGATTTGCTCATATTTAAAACAAATTTTTATTTAGGGGGAGTTTTTAATGTATGCAGAAAATAGAAATATGCAACAAAATAACAAATCTTTTTTAGATTCATTTTTTAAGTTATCACAAAACGGAACTAATGTTAAAACAGAAATTATAGCAGGTATTACTACATTTATTACTATGGCCTACATAATATTTGTAAATCCTAACATACTTATGCAAGCAGGTATGAATTCCAAAGGGCTCATGGGAGATGCAGCAATTAAGGCAGGAATCTCAGCTATTAATGATCCAGTAGTAGGTGCCATTTTTGCAGCTACTTGTATTTCAGCAGCTATAGGAACTTTAATAATGGCTCTTTATGCTAATGTTCCTTTTGCACAGGCTCCTGGTATGGGACTTAATGCATTTTTTACTTTTAGTGTTTGTTTAACTTTAGGTTATACATGGCAACAAGCTTTAGCAGCAGTGTTTATATCTGGAATATTATTTATCATAATAACTCTTACATCCATTAGGGAGAAAATAGTGGACGCTATTCCTCAAAATTTGAAATATGCTATATCTGGGGGAATTGGATTATTTATAGCTTTAATAGGTTTTAAATCTGGAGGAATAATAGTTTCAAATCCAGCTACTCTTATAACTTTTGGAGATTTTACAAATCCACATACAGTGTTAACTATAATAGGAATATGTATTACAGCAATTTTAATGTCAAGACAAGTAAAGGGTTCTATGTTAATAGGAATAGTTTTAACTACATTCATAGGTATACCTTTAGGGATTACTAAAATTGCAGGTGTTAGCTTTATTTCAGCACCACCATCTTTAGCACCAACATTTCTAAAATTAGATTTGTCTGGACTTTTGGGATTTGGTACTGCAGGAATAATTGGAGCTATAAGTAGTGTATTAACTGTAGTTATATCTTTTAGTTTAGTTGATATGTTTGACACTATAGGAACTTTAGTTGGAACTGCTCAAAAAGCAGGTATGATTGATGAAAATGGTAAAATGGAAAATTTAAACAAAGCACTGTTAGCAGATGCTGTAGCAACTACTGCAGGAGCTTTAATAGGTACAAGTAGCGTTACAACTTATGTGGAATCTACGGCAGGAGTTTCAGAAGGTGGTAGAACAGGATTAACCTCATTTACTACAGCAATTATGTTTATATTAGCCTTGTTCTTTAGTGGACTTGTGGGAATTGTACCACAAGAAGCTACAGCACCAGCACTTATAATAGTGGGAGTTTTAATGATGGGATCTATAACAAATATAAACTTTAATGATTTTACAGAAGCATTACCAGCTTTCCTTACTATAGCAATTATGCCTTTTAGTTATAGTATAGCTAATGGTATTGCCTCAGGAATAATATTTTATCCTATAGTGAAAGTAGTTACAGGAAAAAGGAAAGAGATTCATCCTATAATATATATATTAGCCATATTATTTATAATTAGATTTACGATTCTTCCTAAATAAGATTATATAAAATGGAGTTTGAGCTAATTAATTAAATTAGTTTTCAAACTCTATTTTTATGTAAAACAAATTAGTTACTTCTTCTTTTAATGATTATAGTATATTATTAAAATAGAAAGTATAAAGATATTATGAAAATTAAAATTTAAGTGGGGAGAAGGTTGATATGCATATTAGATATAACAAATTTTTAAAATATATTGAACGATTTATTATTTTTGTTTTTATAGTTGTGACTTTCTTGGCTTTTCAAATAGTTCATTTTTCTATTAGGGAAAAGCCTGTAAAATCTGATTGCATAATAGTATTAGGATGCAAAGTTAAAGGAAGTATTCCTACTCCATTTCTGGTATGTAGAATAGATGAAGCCATAAGGCTACATAAGAAAGGATTTTCAAAATATATTATAGTTTCAGGTGGGCAAGTACCTGGAGAAGATATAAGTGAAGCCAAATCTATGAAAGAGTATTTAATTAAAAATGGTATAAATAAGGAATTTATAATTATAGAGGATAAATCTATTAATACTTTAGAGAATATAAAATACTCAAAAGAAAAAATGGCAGAGAATAAATTTAAGTCTGCCATAATAGTATCTAATAAATATCATTTAAAAAGGGCATCATTAGTATGTAAAAAAGAAAATATAGAAGCAAGTTATTCAGGAATTTTAGTAAAATCTTATATAAGTTATGAAATTATAGGATTTTTAAGAGAGATACCTGCTTTATTAGTATATTATATTATAATTTCATGAACTAAAATAATATTATATTAAAAATATTTTAAAACTTCATTAAACATAATCTTATGCCCTAGTTCTGTAGGATGAATTCCATCTATAAATAATTCTTCTGGAGTACATTTATTTGTATATTCTTCAAAGATAGTGTAAAAATCTATATATTTAATGTTTTTTTCATTACATAAATTTATTATAAAGTCTCTATATTGTTTTAAATTATTATTAACAGATGCATAGTTTAAATTTGTAGTCCATATTTTTGAAGCTGGATTCGTTTCAATTTTCATAGGAATACCAATAATAGGATTCATATTGTTTTCTAAAGTTTCATTTATTATTAAAAGCAAATTTTCCATAGTATTTTTTAAAGAACGATTTAATAAAAAGTCATTGGTTCCTACTAAAATTAAAACATCAGTAGGATTATTTAAGATAACATCATTATGATATCTACTAAGTATACCAAAAGTGGTATCTCCATTAATTCCCTTATTTATAAATATGTTATCATTAGAATTTTTAAGAAGTTCAAACCAAGAATATTCTGTATTAACCCCATAACCTACCGTAATGCTATCTCCAATACATATAACTTTCATAAAGTCACCTCGAATACTTAAATTTTTCCACTGAATTTTTGTAGAGCTATAAATAACTCTTCTTGTTCAGCTATTTGATTTTGAAGAGCCCAAACATTATTAGCATAGTTAAAGTTTCTAGTTAATATACTTAAGAAGTTATTTTTCCATTTAGGATTAAGTAAGGATAAGAACTTTTCTTGATGATTATTAGGCATAGAATAGTAAAGTTCTTCTATTTCTTGGTTAAAGTTTTTTAAGTTATTATATAATTCTATGCTTCTATTTTTATAATTATTTCTGCAAATATATAAGGATACTGCAGATATGATTATGAAAATAAAAAAAATCCACATATATAAGTCTCCTCTATGTATAATGGTAATTTAATTATACACCAATATTGTATTTTAACAAATATACAATAAAATATATGAAGAAATACGAACTTTTGTTAAAATAAATATATATATAATTCATAAATATACGAACGATAAATTTAAAATTAAAATAAATGTATTGATTTTTGGAGTTTAAAGTGATAGTATAATATTAAGACAATAAATAAATTTAATAAGTCATCCATATAATCTCAATAATAAGGATTGAGAGTTTCTACGAGAAAACCGTAAATTTTCTGTCTATGGATAATCTTTTGGAATATTACCAACAGGTTCTTCATGGACGGTTGGTAATTTTTTTAGGGGGGATATAATGAAAATAGCAATAATTTTAGGGAGTAAATCAGATGTAGATAAAATGAAACCGGCTACAGAACTTTTAAGTGAATTTGGTATAAATTATAAGGGATATATTTTATCTGCTCATAGGGTACCAGAAAAGTTATTAGAAACTATAAAAAAGTTAGAAGCAGAAGAATATGAATGTATAATAGCTGCTGCGGGATTAGCTGCACATCTGCCAGGAGTTATAGCATCACATACAACTCTTCCAGTTATAGGAGTACCAATAGATGCAAAACTTCAAGGCTTAGATTCACTTTTGTCTATAGTTCAAATGCCTAAGGCTATTCCTGTAGCTACTGTAGGAATAAACAATAGTTACAATGCAGCAATGCTTTCTATAGAAATATTATCTTTGAAATATTCTATATTAAAAGAAAAATTAAAACAATATAGAAAAAATATGAAAGAAAAATTTATAAAGGATAACGAAAGGATGGGGTTTTAATGAAAAAGAAAGAAATGTTATACGAGGGAAAAGCAAAAAAGGTTTATGAAACAGAGGATCAGGACAAGGTGCTGGTATACTATAAAGATGATGCTACAGCGTTTAATGGAGAGAAAAAAGGAATAATTAAAAGTAAAGGAGAAATGAATAATGCCATAACATCTATGCTATTTGAACTTCTAGAAAAAGAAGGGGTATGTACACATTTTATAGAGAAAATAAATGAAAGAGAACAGCTATGTAATAAAGTAGAGATAATACCTTTAGAGGTTATAGTTAGAAATGTAGCAGCTGGAAGTATGGCAAAAAGATTAGGGATTAAAGAAGGAACTAAATTAAACACTACAGTATACGAAATAAGTTATAAAAATGATGATTTAAATGATCCACTTGTAAATGATTATCATGCAGTAGCCATAGGACTTACTAATTTTGAGGAATTAAAGGGTATATATTGTATAGCAGAAAAAGTAAATAAAATATTGAAAGAATTTTTTGAAAAACTAGGAATAATTTTGGTAGACTTTAAAATAGAAATAGGAAGGTTTAAAGAAAAACTTATTTTGGCAGATGAAATATCACCAGATACTTGTAGATTATGGGATGTAAAAACAGGAGAAAAATTAGATAAAGATAGATTTAGAAGAAATCTTGGTAATGTAGAAGAAGCTTACATGGAAATATTAAAAAGAATAAATAAAGCAAATTAGTAAGGATAAGTGGGGATTAAAAATGTGCTATATAAATGATGATAAATTCAAAGAGGAATGTGGAGTATTTGGCATTTTTTCAAAGGATAAAGATATAAATGTAGCTGCCATAACCTATTATGGGTTGTATGCTCTTCAGCATAGAGGACAAGAAAGTTGTGGTATGGCAATATCTGATGGACAAAAGCTTAAGTATCATAAAGATATGGGACTTGTATCTGAGGTTTTTAATAAGGAAATAATAAATGGCCTTAGAGGGAAAATGGCTATAGGGCATGTAAGATATTCAACTACTGGGGAAAATAGAGTAGATAATGCTCAGCCTATACTTGGAAATTATAAATTAGGATCTATTGCAATAGCTCATAATGGTAACTTAGTAAATGCAGAAGTTATAAGAGAACTTTTAGAGGATTGTGGATGTATATTTCAAACTTCAGTAGATTCAGAAGTGCTTTTGAATTTAATAGCGAGAAGCGCTAAAAAAGGCATAGAAAAATCAGTTGTAGATGCTATGCAAGCTATAAAAGGTTCTTATGCTATTGTTATACTTACAGAGGATAGATTAATAGGGGTTAGAGATCCTAATGGTATAAGACCTATGTGTATAGGGAAAATTGGGGATAGTTATATATTAAGTTCTGAAAGTTGTGCTTTAGATTGTACAGGGGGAGAATTTATAAGAGATGTAGAACCCGGTGAAATTGTTATTATAGATGAGAATGGTATTAGTTCCATTAAATTTGCAGAAAAAACAAAATGTGAAACCTGTTCCTTTGAGTATATATATTTTGCAAGGCCAGATAGTACTATTGATGGTATTGATGTATATGAATCTAGAGTTAGAGCTGGAAGGCGTCTTTATGAAGAATGTCCTGTAGATGCAGATATAGTTATAGGAGTACCAGATTCAGGGGTGCCAGCAGCAGTGGGATACGCTGAAGCATCAGGAATACCTTATGGCATAGGCTTTATAAAAAATAAATATGTAGGAAGGACTTTTATAGCACCATCACAAGAATTAAGAGAAAGAGCTGTATCTGTTAAATTGACTCCTTTGAAAACTAATGTACAAGGTAAAAGGGTAGTAATAGTAGATGATTCTATAGTGAGGGGAACTACAAGTAAGAGATTGGTACAAATTTTAAGAAAAGCAGGAGCGGTAGAAGTTCATTTCAGAGTATCTTCACCTATAGTTAAATATCCTTGTTATTTTGGAATAGATACTCCTTATAGAAAGGATTTAATAGGGTCAAATTTTACAGAAGATAAAATAAAAGAAGAGATAGGAGCCGATAGTTTAGGATATATAAGTACAAAAGGACTTATAAGTGTTCTAAAGGAGAATAAAGGTTTTTGTTTGGGATGTTTTAATGGAATATATCCTATGTCTGCACCTATAGAAATTGAAAAGAAAAGTTTAGAATAAATCAGAAGGGAAGATTTTAAATGATATCTTACAAAGAAGCCGGGGTCAATATAGAAGAAGGTTATAAGTCCGTAAGTCTTATAAAAGAACATGCCTTAAAAACGTTTAATAAGGGAGTATTAAATAATTTGGGAAGCTTTGCAGGTATGTTTGAGCTTCCTAAATTTAAAAATCCTGTACTAGTATCTGGAACTGATGGAGTTGGAACAAAACTTGATATAGCCTTTAGAATGAAAAAATACAATACAGTTGGAATTGATTGTGTAGCTATGTGTGTAAATGATATATTATGCCATGGAGCAAAACCATTATTTTTCTTAGATTATATAGCTTGTGGAAAGTTAAAAGCAAAAGTAGCAGCTGAGCTAGTAGAAGGAGTAAGTATGGGATGCTTACAATCGGATGCTGCCTTAATAGGAGGAGAAACTGCAGAAATGCCTGGATTTTATAGAGATGGGGAATATGATATAGCAGGTTTTACTGTAGGAATAGTAGAAAAAGATAAAATAATAGATGGAAGTTTAGTAGAAGATGGGGATACTTTAATAGGTATAGCTTCATCAGGCCCTCATAGTAACGGTTATTCTCTTATAAGAAAGCTTATATTTAATTTAGAAGAAGAGTTAAATGGAAATAAAATAGGAGAAATTTTATTAAAGCCTACAAAAATATATGTAAAGCCAGTATTTAAACTTTTAGAAAAGTATAATATAAAGGCTATGGCACATATAACAGGTGGAGGATTTTATGAAAATATACCAAGAATGTTTAAAGAAGATTTTACAGCTTTTATTAAGAAAGATTCTTTTCCAGTACCAGAAATATTTAAATATATAAAGAACTTAGGGGTAGAAGAAGATCATATGTATAATACTTTTAACATGGGGATAGGATTTGTTTTATGTGTAAATTCAAAAGATTCGGAAGGAATAATAAAACATCTGATAGAAATGGGCGAAAAAGCTTATAAAATAGGGTATGTAAAATCTGGAGATAAGGTTGTTAAATTATTATAATTTTAAAAGGAGAAGGAAATGTTTAAAATAGCAGTTTTAGTATCAGGAGGAGGAACTAATCTCCAGTCTATAATAGATAACATCGAAAAAGGATATCTAAAAAATTGTTGTATAGAATGTGTTATATCAGATAGGGATAATGTATATGGGTTAAAGAGAGCAGAAAATAAGAAAATTAAAACTTATGTTTTTGATAGAAAAATTTATAAAGACCAAATATCAGATGAAATACTAAAAGTTTTAGAAAATAAAGTGGATTTAATAGTTTTAGCAGGATGGCTTTCTATATTAGAAGGGGATCTAATTGATAAATTTGAAAATAAAATAATAAATATTCATCCATCTTTAATTCCAAGCTTTTGTGGAAATGGAATGTACGGCATAAGAGTTCACCAAAAAGCTATAGAATATGGAGTTAAAATTTCAGGGTGTACAGTACATTTTGTAGATCAAAAAACAGATAATGGTCCTATAATAATGCAAAAAGTAGTACCGGTATTTTCCAAAGATACTGCAGAAAGTCTTCAAAAAAGAGTATTAGAAAAAGAACATATGGCATTATCTGAAGCTATAAAACTTATAAGTGAAAAAAAGATTTGTGTAGAGGGTCGAAAAGTTACAATAATGGGGGAATAAAAATGATAAAGAGAGCATTAATAAGTGTATATGATAAAACAGGTATATTGGATTTAGCGCAATTTTTAATAGAAAAACAAGTAGAGATAATATCTACTGGTGGAACCTATAAATATTTAAAAGATCATGGTATAGATGTAATAGATATAGAAAGTATAACGGGATTTCCTGAAATATTAGATGGAAGAGTAAAGACACTACATCCTAATATACATGGGGGTATATTAGCTATAAGAGATAATAAAGAACATATAAATACAATAAAAGAAAAAAATATAAAGCCTTTAGATATGGTGGTAGTAAACCTATATCCTTTTTTTAATAAGGTGCAAGAGAATATATCTTTTGAAGAAAAGATTGAATTTATAGATATTGGTGGACCTACTATGATAAGAGCAGCAGCTAAAAATTTTAAAGATGTAATAGTTCTAACAGATACTTCAGATTATAAAAAGGTAATAGAAGATTTAGATGAAAAGAGAGATGTAGATTTTAACACTAGAAAATATTTTGCAGGAAAAGTATTTAATCTTATGTCATGTTATGATGCAGCTATAAGTAGTTTTTTATTGGAAGAGGAGAATCCTAATTACTTAACTTTATCTTATGAAAAGAAAATGGATTTAAGGTACGGTGAGAACCCACATCAAAGTGCAGCTTATTATGTTCAATCTGTAGGACAAGCCCCTATGAAAAATTTTGAAAAATTAAACGGAAAAGAGCTTTCTTATAATAACATAAAAGACATGGACATTGCATGGAAGACCGTATGGGAATTTGATGACATAGCTTGTTGTGCATTAAAGCATAATTCTCCTTGTGGTGTAGCTTTAGGAGAATCTACTTTAGAAGCTTATAAGAAAGCTTACGAATGTGATTCTGTATCTATATTTGGAGGAATTGTAGCTTTAAATAGAAAAGTAGATAAAGAAACTGCAGAGGAATTAAAAAAAATATTTTTAGAAATAGTTATAGCTCCAGATTTTGATGAAGAAGCTTTGCAGTTATTAAAACTTAAAAAGAATTTAAGAGTTATAAAGTGTTCTCAAAAACCAACTCATAGTAATGAAATTGTAAAGGTTGATGGTGGTATATTAGTTCAACAAAATGATGATGAACTAATAAAAGATATAAAAGTGGTTACTGATAAAAAACCAACAGATAAAGAAATGAAAGAACTTTTATTTGCTATGAAGGTAGTTAAGTATGTGAAGTCCAATGCTATAGTAGTATCAAAAGACTATATGGCAAAAGGAATAGGAGGAGGACAAGTAAATAGAATATGGGCAGCCAAGGAAGCTTTAAATAGAGCAAAAGAGGGGGTAGTGTTAGCATCTGATGCATTCTTTCCTTTTGATGATGTAGTAGAGGTAGCTTCAAAATATAATATTAAATCTATAATACAACCTGGAGGATCTATAAGAGATGAAGATTCAATAAAGGCTTGCAATAAACTTGGAATTTCTATGGTATTTACTGGAATGAGACATTTCAAACATTAAAAGTTGTATAGTGGGGGATAAAAATGAAAGTACTAATAATAGGTTCAGGAGGAAGAGAACATGCTATAGCATGGGCTATAGCTAAAAATAACAAAATTGAAAACATATATTGTGTTCCGGGAAATGGTTCTACAGCTTTAGAAGACAAATGTAAAAATATAAATTTATCATCTAATGAAGAAATATTAAAGTTTGCTAAAGAAAATTGTATAGACTTAACTATAGTAGGACCTGAAGTTCCTTTAATAGAAGGAATAGTAGACGAATTTAAAAAATCAGGATTAAAAATCTTTGGGCCTTCTAAAAATGCAGCACTATTAGAAGGTAGTAAGGCTTATGCAAAAGAATTCATGAAAAAATATAATATAAAAACAGCAGAATATGAAGTTTTTACGGAAAAAGAAAAGGCACTGAAATATCTTGAAAGTTGTGAGTATCCTATAGTTATAAAAGCTGATGGATTAGCGGCAGGAAAAGGTGTAGTTATATGTAAAGATATAAAAGAGAGTAGTAAAACCATAGAAGAATTTATGATTAATGATAAATTTAAAGGAGCGGGAAAAAAGATTGTTATAGAAGAATTCTTGCAAGGACATGAAGCTTCTATATTATCCATAACAGATGGTAAAATAATAATACCTTTTGTATCATCAAAGGATCATAAACAAATATATGATGGATCTATTGGACCTAACACTGGAGGTATGGGGGTTATAGCCCCTAATCCCTATTGTACAGAGAAGGTTTTAAAAGATTTTAATGACAATATTTTAAATCCCACATTAAGGGGAATAAAAGAAGAAAATTTGGACTTTATAGGAATAATTTTCTTTGGAATAATGATAACGAAAAAGGGGACATATCTTTTAGAATACAATGTGAGAATGGGAGATCCAGAAACACAAGCAGTTCTTCCACTTATGGAAACAGACTTTGTATGGTTAGTAGAAAAGGCATTAAATAAAGAACTAAAAAATATTAATATAGAGTGGAAAAATGCTTATTCAACTTGTGTAGTAGCAGCTTCAAAAGGTTATCCTTCAAAATATGAAAAAGGATTTATAATAGATGGAATAGATAAAGTAGACTTAATGTTTGGAGCAGGAGTAAAGCTACAACAACATAAATTAGTTACCAGTGGAGGAAGAGTGTTATGCACTCAAGCTTTAGGAGAAACCTTAGAAGAATCTATATGTAAAGCTTATGATAAAATTAAAAAAATAAATTTTCAAGGAATCTATTATAGAAAAGATATAGGAAAATAAGGGTACTTTAAAATATTTTCTTAAATTAAAAATTGGGAAATTAGTAATCAGAAATAACTTTAAAGTTATTTATATAACACTGATGCTAATTTCCCAATTTTATTTATAAAATTATAATATTTTCTATACTTAACGTGTAAGGCTTGCTCTAGGAGAATCCTTTGTTAGAACTTCAAATATAAATCCTTGTTCTTTTAATCCTTTTATAATTTCAGGAAGAGCTTGTACAGTTGTAACCTTTGGATTAGTATCATGCATAAGTATTACAGCTTGGTGAGTACCCCTAGATTGAGATAGTACGGAATTTACTATACGCTCTTTCTTTTGACAGAATGCTGATGCGTCTGTTGAATCTACATTCCAATCAAAATATACATAACCTTTTTTCTCCATGTATGGTAAGATAGATTTCATTACAGAACGTCCACCATATCTATGACTTATAGTGTTATTAGAACCACCAGGATATCTTATAATATGACTAGAATTTTTACCAGTAGTATCTTCTAAAAACTTGTCCAATTTCTTTACATCTTTTTCAAAGTTTTCAGGTGAAATATATACATTACTATAATCATGACTATAAGTGTGATTAGCTATAACATGACCATCTTGTTGTATTTCTTTATATAAATTTGCTAATTTAGGATGTCCATTTACAAAAAAGGTAGCTTTAATATTATTTTCCTTTAATATTTTTAATATATCTTTTGTATTATTAGAAGGACCATCATCAAAAGTTAAATAAGCTATTTTAACGTTCTTAAGTTTCTCTTTGTAGACATCTTCTTGACCTTTTATGTCAGATAAAAGTTTTGCATTTTTACTTTCCATGTTATTATTGTCTTGTTGTATTGTGGTTAATTTCTTATTTAATGAACTTTTTTCAATTTTCATAGCGATAACTTTACCTTCTGTAACCACAATACTAAGAAGTGCGAAGGTAAATAAAAGCATAGTTGTTATTTTTCTTAAATCCCATTTAAATCTGTTGTTTAATTTTATCATAATTTTATCACCTTTTAAATATTTTTTAATTTATCAATTTTAGTTTTTAAATCTTTATATTTATTACTTAACTTATTGTTTTCGGATTTTAAGCCATTATTTTTTTGCTGCAAACTTTGAACTTTAGTTTTAAGTTCTGCATTTTGAGATTTATAATTTTTTATTCTAGTATTATTAAAGACTGCAAAAGAACACATAAAAAATAATATCAATATAGGTAAAAACGGATTTTTAGATTTCTTCTTCCTCAATTTAATATCTTCCTTTCAATAAATAAAATATTTACAATATTAATTATACACATATTAAGTATTATATTGTAACAATAAAGTAACAATATTGATGCTTTATGTAGAAATATAACAAAAGATAGCTTAATATCACTAAGCTATCTCTTATTATAGATTATTCGTTATAATCTAATTTTGCATCAAAGCATTTAATTACTGGAATAACGAACATAAATCCAATACCAGGTTCTATTTCTAATTTTAGTTCTTTTCTTAAATTATCTATAACCTCATTTAATTTCTCTTCAGATTTTATTACACTTATAATAGTTTTACTATAAGGTACGTCTCCTTCAACTAATTTTCTTAAACCAGCGAATATAGGCACTTCCAGGTTGTTTTCTAGCAGTATTTTTCCAAGTCCTCTACTGTTTAATGTAGTAGCTCCACATTTATGTCCATAGAAGATTTCGTGTACTGCATGAAGTTTTTTTACATCATTTAATATTAAGACAATGGCATACATAGAAAGCCTCCTTTTATATATTAGCTTCTTTAGCTTTAATTATAGCACTTTTTGTGAATAATGGTCCTATAAGTTCTGTAATAATTGTTGTAGATAAAAGTATAGTTAATACTTTTATGTCAAGACCAGTACCTTTAAATTCCCTACTAACTATAATAGCAAGTCCTATTGCTACACCTATTTGAGAAAATAATCCATAACCTATATATTTTTTTACTGTTTTAGGAGCTTTAGAAATAGTTGCACCTAAAGAAGCACCTAAAACTTTACCAAGGATTCTAAACACAAGATATGCAAGACCTAAAATACCTAGTTTAGGTATCATCTTTACATCTAATCTAGAGCCTGCTAGTACAAAAAAAGTTGCTATAATAGGTGAGGATAGATTCTCTATAGAACTAAAGGATTCATTACTATGAGAGCATAGATTGGCTACAGTTATTCCTAAACACATACAAGCTAATAATGATGATAGGTTAAAATGTATGCATATACCTGTAAGTAGTACAATTGCCCCTAATGTAAAACCTTGAATTTCTGAATCTTTTACAGATTTGTTTAATAAATAAATTAAAATTATACCTAATATAAAACCTAATACTAAGGCAGCTATTATTTGAATAATAGGAACAACTATCATAGAATAAGTACTTACAGATCGTTTATTATCAATAAGTACCTTGGCTACAGAAGATGCTATTGAGTATATCATAAGACATATACCATCATCTACAGCTACAACACCTAATAGTGTGCTTGTTAAAGGTCCTTTAGCATGAAGTTCTTTTAATACCATTACGGTAGCTGCTGGTGCTGTAGCTGAAGCTACTGCGCCTAAAATTAAAGCAGTGTATATTTGTTCTCCTAATAAAATTACTATAATAGTAACTAATATAAAAGCACCAAATGCTTCAAAAAACGCTATTATGAAAATAGGTTTTCCAAGTTTTTTTATTACGGATACTTCAAGTTCACTACCTATGTTAAAAGCTATTATGCCTAAAGCAAAATCACTTATAAAAGATAACTTATTAAGCATTTCAGCATTTTGAATTTTTAATCCAGATACACCTAGTATCAAACCAGCGATTACATAACCAGCTACTGCAGGAATTTTAAATTTGTTCATAATTTTACCTAAAATAATACCTAATAATAAAGCTAAACCTACTCCTATGAAAGGATTCATTTGTTTCACCTCTTTTAAATTTATATAGAATAAGAGCTATACTAATTAGTATATAACATATCCTATATATTTTTCAAATTTAGGGTTATATATATATATGTAGACATCATATACATAAATTCTGATTTAACAGTGAAAAGATTTATAATGGCTATATATGAAGAAAATATGAATAACTTTCTATGAATAATATAGAACATTTGTTTTTTAAAATTTTTTTTGATATAATCGGAATTGATTTGACTAAAAGTATTATTTGCATTTATTATATAAAAATGAAAATATTAAATTAATAATAGATATAATTAGTATTCGATTACATTAAATGGTAGAATAATAAGAGTTATTATATAAAAATGGAGGTACAGTATGGAGGATAACATAAAAAAGCAGAAGGACTATGATGTAACAAAATTAACATCCCTAGAAAAGTTAGAGCCTGTTAGAATAAGACCAGGTATGTATATAGGTTCCACAGGCTCTAGAGGATTACATCATTGTATATGGGAAATATTAGATAACTCTATTGATGAAATTTCTAATGGTTACGGAAATTGTGCTGAAATTATATTAAATAAAGATAAAAGTGTTACTATAAAGGATAATGGAAGAGGAATACCTACAGGTATACACCCTATAAAAAAGAAATCTGGAGTAGAGATGGTTTTTACAGAGCTTCACACTGGTAGTAAGTTTGATAATTCTGTTTATAAAACATCTGGTGGACTTCATGGTGTAGGGGCATCTGTAGTTAATGCATTATCCGAATGGATGGAAGTGGAAGTTTTTCAAAATGGTAAAATATATAAACAACGATTTGAGTATAATTATGATAAAAATTTAAAAAAATATATGCCAGGGACTCCAGTAACAAAATTAAAGGTTATAGGAAAAACAGAAAATACGGGGACAAAAGTTACCTTTAAACCTGATGCTAGAGTTTTTTCTACTACAGATTTTAAATTTGATATTATAGATGAAAGGCTACAAGAATTGGCCTTCCAAAATAAGGGTATAACACTAAAAATTATAGATAAAAGAGAAGATGAAGAAGTTATAAAAGAATATCATTCAGAGAGAGGACTTTTAGATTTTATAGATTATTTAAATGAAAGTAAAACTCCAATTCATAATCCAGCTGTTTTATTTGAAGGAGAAAAAGAAATCAATTCTATAAAAATGGAAGGGGAAATATGCTTCCAATTTACTAATTCTTCTACAGAAAATATAACTAGTTATGTAAATAATATACCAACTTCAGAGGCTGGAACTCATGAAACTGGCTTTAAAACAGGAATGACCAGAGCCTTTAAAGAAGGAGCTAAAAGATTAAATTTAATAAAAGAAAAAGATAAAGAATTTGATGGTGGAGATTTAAGAGAGGGTATAACTGCTATAGTTAGAATAAAAATAACAAACCCTATATTTGAAGGACAAACAAAAACTAAGTTAGGAAATAATGAAGCTTATACTATGATGAATGAACTTTCTTATACTAAGTTTTTAGAATGGATAGAGGATAATAAAGAAATAGCTACATTAATTATAAATAACGCATTAGATGCGGCCGCTAGAAGAGAAAAGATAAAGAAAATAAATGAGGCAGAAAAGAAAAAAATAGGCAAGGGTACAGCGCCTCTAGCTGGTAAAATAGCAGTATGTACATTAAAAGATTCTACAGTATCTGAATTTTTTATAGTAGAGGGAGATTCAGCGGGAGGTTCTGCAAAACAAGCAAGAGATAGAAAATTTCAAACTATAATGCCTTCTAAGGGTAAGATTATGAATACAGAAAAACAAAAATTAGAGAACGTATTAGGTAGTGAGGAGTTAAAAATATTTAATACAGCTATAGGTACGGGAGTATTAGAAAATTACAATGAAAAAGATTTAAAGTATAATAAAGTAATTGTATTAAGTGATGCAGACGTGGATGGTTACCACATAAGAACCTTATGGATGACTTATATTTATAGATATATGAGACCTTTAATAATGAATGGACATTTATATATAGCAATGCCACCTTTATATAAAGTTTATAAGAATGTTAAAGGACAAGAGAAACTAATATATTGTTATAATGAAGAACAATTATATAAGGCTAAAGCTAAAATTGGAAAAGGAGCTTTAGTTCAAAGATATAAAGGATTGGGAGAGATGAATCCAGAACAACTTTGGGAAACAACTTTAAACCCAGAAACAAGAATACTACAAAAAATAACTATAGAAGATGGAGCAAAAGCCGAAAAGATGGTTTCACTTCTTATGGGTGATGTAGTAGAACCGAGAAAAAAATACTTATATAAATATGCAGAATTTTAAAGCTTATTAGTACACTTAGATATGGAGGATTTACAATGGCTAGAAAGATAAACATTCCTAAAGATAATAATATAATACATATTTCTTTAGAAGAAGCAATGCCTGATAACTATCTACCTTATGCAGTAGAGGTAGCAAAGGAGAGGGCACTTCCAGATGTTAGAGATGGATTAAAACCTGTACAAAGAAGGATATTATATGGATCTTATATGCTTAAGGCTTTTCCAGATAAACCTTATTATAAATCAGCTAGAATTGTAGGAGATATATTAGGTAAATATCATCCACATGGAGATACATCTGTTTATGATGCTATGGTAATATTAGCTCAAAATTTTACTACAAGAATGCCTTTAATAGATGGACATGGTAACTGGGGAAGTCAAGATGGAGATAGTGCAGCAGCTATGCGTTATACAGAAGCAAGACTTACACCTATTGCCATGGAAATTATGAAAGATATAGATAAAGATACTGTTAATATGGTAGATAACTATTCATCTTCAGAAAAGGAGCCAGAAGTACTTCCAGCAAGATTTCCTAATTTATTAGTAAATGGAGCTTTTGGTATAGCTGTAGGGTTAGCCACAAATATTCCACCTCATAATTTAGGGGAAGTTATAGATGGAACTTTAGCTTATATAGATAATAATGAAGTAACAACACAAGAATTAATGCAGTATATAAAAGGCCCGGATCTCCCTACAGGAGGAGTTATAATAGGCAAAAATTCTTTGTTGTCTGCTTATGAAAAGGGAGAAGGAAGAGTTACATTAAGAGCTAAAACTTCTATAGAAAGATTAGAAAATGGTAGACCAGCTATCATAATAACAGAATTTCCATATAGAAAAAGTAAAGCGAGATTACTTCAAATTATATCAGAGATGACAGCAGATAAAAAACATTCAAAAGTTTTAGAAAGTATTTCAGATATAAGGGATGAGTCAGATAGAAAAGGTATTAGAGCAGTTATAGAATTTAAAAAATCTACTGAGGAAGAAATTGTACAAAAGGTTTTAAAATATCTATTTAAAAAGACAGACCTACAAATTAATATCTCCTTCAATATGGTAGCTTTAGCAGAAGGAAAGCCAAAAACATTAGGATTGAAATCAATATTAGTACATTATGTGAATCACCAAAAGGAAGTAGTATTAAGAAGAACAAGAAGACAATTAGAGATAGCTGAAAAAAGATTCCATATAGTAGAAGGTTTTATAAAAGCAATTTCTATAATGGATGAAGTTATAAAAACCATAAGAAGTTCTAAATCTAAAAAACATGCTAAAGAAAATTTGATAAAGGAATATGGATTTACTGAAGTTCAATCAGAAGCTATATTAGAGCTTATGCTTTATAGGCTTACAGGACTGGAAATAGAAATTTTCGAGAAAGAATACAAGGAACTTGAAAAATTAATAAAAAAATTAAATAAGATTTTAAGTAGTGAAAAAGAGTTATTAAAAGTTATTAAAAAAGAACTTTTAGAAATAAAAGAAAAATATAAAGACGAAAGAAGAACAAAAATAATAAAGGATGATGAAAAGGCAAAAATAGATGTAGAGGAAATAATAATAAAAGAAGATGTAGTAGTTACATTATCTAACGAAGGATTTATAAAAAGAACGGCTTTAAAATCTTATAATAGAACTAATTTGGGTGTAGATGATATAGATTATAGAGAAGGGGACTTTAATAGATTTTTAATAGAAGGAAATACAAAAGATACATTGATGATTTTTACTGATAAGGGGAACATGTATCAAACTAAACTTATAAATATACCTGAATATAGATGGAAAGAAAAAGGCGATAGAATAGAAGATTTAATAAAAAATTTAGATTTATCTAAAGAAAATATAATAGATGTATATTCTATAGATGATATAACTTCTCAAAGAGATTTCATATTTATAACTAATAATGGTTACATAAAAAAGACTGCTTTAGATAAATTTAATACTAATTATACTAAAATTATGGCATTAAAATTAAAGAAAGAAGAAACATTAAAAAAAGTAAAATTATTAAATAGAAATAGAGAAGAAGAATTTATAGATATATATACAAAATTAGGACTAAAATTCACCTTAGAAGAACCAAAACTAGAGTCAGTAGATAGAAATATAATCGGATATAAATTATTTGATATGTTACCAGGAGATAGTATAGAAAAAGTAGAGTTGGCTCATGAATATGAATATAAAACATTTTATATAAATATAAAATCTAATGGAAAAATAAGTACTTCTATGCAGCATACTAGATCAAGTATAAGTTTAAAAGCTGATTCTTCTAAGACTATTGCAATATTCGATAATAAAGGAAGGCTATATTATGTAAAGGCTTATATGGTTCAGAATCTAGAAAATGAAACTTTAGATTTATCGAAAATAGTAGGAGAAAAATTAACTATATTAAATGTTCTTTGCGTAGATGATTTTCAAAAAGATATAAGTGTATTTTTCTTTACTAAAAAAGGATTTATAAAGAGAACTAAGTTACGGGATTTAAAAGAGGATGGGTTTTCGAATAATGTTTATAAATTTAAGGAATCAGAAGATATACTAATAAATATTTTATATAAATATGATGAAGAAGATAAAGATGTTTTAATAATAACAAAAAGAGCTATGGGAATAAGATTTAAGGCCAATACTGTAAATGCAATGGGGAAAATTGCCTCTGGTGTTACAGGTATAAGTTTGAAGGAATTTGATGAAGCTGTTTGGGGTTCCTTTATAGAAGATTGTGACAGAAGAATAAATATAGAGACTAAAAACAAAGATAAGAAACAAATTTTTATAGGAAAAATAAAATTGCAAAACAGGGCAGGTATAGGAAATAATTTAATGACATTGGTTTTAAATGACTATGTAAAGCAAATAAAAAAAGATTAATTTTAGAAAATAGTAGTGAAATAAATATAAAATAATATTTTAAGTAAAAAGGAGTTTAATTTATGAATTTATCAGAGATATTTGTAGAAAACCCCATTATAGCCGCCATAAGGTCAGAGAAAGATTTAAAAGAAGTAGTCAAAAGTAGAGCTTATATAGTTTTTGTGTTATTTGGTAATATATTAAATATAAAGGATATATGTAAGAAATTAAAAGAGAGTAATAAAATGGTATTTGTTCATGTAGATATGATAGATGGATTAAAGGGAGACACTCAAGGAATAGAATTTTTAAAGGAAAATGCAGGGTTAGATGGAATAATAAGCACTAAGTCTTCTAATATAAAACATGCAAAAAAATTAAATATTTATGCTATTCAAAGAGTATTTATGATAGACTCTCTTTCTTTAAAAACAGGAGTTAAAAATGTAATGGATAATGCACCTTCAGGTGTTGAAGTTATGCCAGGAGTGGCAAGTAAAATAATAAACAATATGCAAATTGAAATAAAAAAAGTTCCTATTATAGCTGGAGGGCTTATAAAAGAAAAAAAAGATGTGATAGATGCATTATCAGCAGGAGCAGTGGCAATATCTACTACGGCATATGAACTTTGGAATTTATAAGGAGGAATTAATATGAAAAAAGTCATAGTGCTTATGGCACCAGGTTATGAGGAAATAGAGGCTTTAACAGTGGTAGACGTATTAAAAAGAGGAGAAATTTGTTGTGACATATGTTCAGTGTCATCTCATATGGAGGTTAAAAGTAGTAACAATATATTAATTAAATCAGATAAGAAATTCAAAGAAGTGAATTTTGAAGAATATGATGCTTTAATAATACCTGGGGGAATGCCAGGATCTACTAATTTAAGAGATAATGTTGAAATTATAAATTTAGTAAAAGAATTTAATAACAAAAATAAATTAATAGCAGCTATTTGTGCGGGACCTATAGTTTTAGGAAAAGCGGGTGTATTAAAAGATAAAAGAGCTACTTCTTATCCAGGTTTTGAGAAAGAATTAAATTGTAAAGAGTATGTGGAAGAAATAGTAGTTCAGGATTCAAATATAATAACCTCTAGGGGTCCAGCTATAGCCATATATTTTGCTTTTAAAATATTAGAAAATTTAATAGAGGATAAGGAAAAGATAGAAAAAATAAAAAAAGATATGTTGTTACATATGATTAAATAAAATAAAAAATAAAGGTCTTAAATTTTTAAAGACCTTTATTTTTTTTAATTATTTTTAAAAACCAAAAACTTGTTTATTACGAAACTTATGATTCCTGTAGTAATGGAAGCTATAAGTGCAGATATATTTGCCCATAAAACAGATTTTAAATTAAGAAAGTTATGTATAGTTAAATTAGATAAAATAATTCCATTCAATAAAGCTGCAATTCCAACTACAGATATGTATTTAAAATAAGAATTTTCTTTCGAATTAAAAGTAAACTTTTTATTCAAAAAATAACCATTAGTAGAATAAGCACAAAATGAAATAAATTTAAATAAATAATTAATATTTCCTTCATAACAAGTGGTTGAAAACCATAATAAGTTTAATATTCCAAAATCTATTATTATATTAAGTCCACCAATTAAACTATATTTTAAAAATTGCATAAAACTTTTTTTATAAGGCATAAAAATCACCTCAAATATATTTCATAAGAAATCTATTAGTTAAATTATACCATAACAGAAAATATTTTAAATACCCTATAATTTAGTTTAAGTTATGTTATAATTTAAACTAAACTTTATATAAAATTTCAATTAAATTATTGGAGGTAGTTATGAAGAAAAAATTTATATCAATATTAATAGTAATGAGTATGGTAACAATACCTAAAATGGTACAAGCTCAGGAAAAAGTAGATGTAAACAGATTATATGGAAGAGACAGATATGAAACATCTATTGCTATAAGTAATGAATTTATTAGTGAACATGGAGAAATAAGTTCTGTTATATTAGCAAATGGAGATAATTTTCCAGATGCATTATCAGGTACAACTCTTTGTAAAAAATATAAGGCACCTATGCTTTTAATAAACCAATATAGTAAAAGTAAAGTATTAAATTATATATATAAAAATTTGAAACCTGGTAATACGATATATATTTTAGGATCAGAAGCAGTTGTAGATAAGGAAATAGCTAACGAATTAAAGGCTAAAAATTATAAAATAAAAAGATTAGCAGGAGATAATAGATTTGGAACTAATAAGGCTATTGTTGATGAAATGAATGTAGGTGTAGGAAGACCAGTATTTATTTGTAATGGTTATGGTTATGCAGATGCATTGTCAGCATCACCAATAGCTGGAGCCAAGGGAGTTCCTATAATCTTAGTAAATCAAAATAATATTTCGCAAGAAGTTAGAGATGAAATTAAAAAATTAAAACCTAATAAATTTTATATTATTGGAAGTGAAGGTGTAGTTTCAGACAAAAACGTTCAAGAACTATTAAAGCTTTCAGATAATTCCACATATGTTAGAATTGGTGGAGCTAATAGATATGAGACATCAGAAAAGGTAAATAATTATTTTAATTTAAATAACCAGTTAAGATTATCTATTGCAGATGGAAGAAATTATCCAGATGCATTATCAGGAGCAGGGCTTGCGTCTATTAGAAATAATGCAATTAAATTAGTATCACCAAATGAAGATAATGGTGTATTAGGTAATAACACAAGATCATTAGATGTATTTGGAGGCGAGTCAGTAGTTTCTAATTCTATAGTAGAAAAAATGATTAATAACAAATCAGTATCAGCTTCAAAGCCAAGTAGTGTACCATCAGTAAGTAATAAACCATCAACACCATCAGTAGTTAAACCAACTGCAAATAACAAATTAAATGAAGCTTATAAAAATGTCGTTACTAAGAGGATGGTTCAATTAGTTAATGAACTTAGAGCATCAAAAGGAGTACAACCACTTAAAGAAGTTGAAGTTTTAAATACATTAGCAGAAAATCGTTCAATTTATATGGCAAAAACCGGAGAATTTTCTCATGAGGATTCACGAGGTAATTTTATATTTAAACAAGATTTAGAAAAAGCAAATTACCGTTGGAATTTTGTGGGAGAAAATATAGTTCAAAATTACTATAATGAAGATCCAAACAAATTAGCAGAAGCTTTATTTACTCAATGGAAAAACTCACCTGGACATTACAAAAATATGATAAGTAGTAACTTTAATCAAATAGGATTCGGAATAGCAATTGCAAAAGACGGTAAACTTTATGGAACCCAAGGTTTTGTAGGAATTAGATAAATTTAAAAATTTGAATGTAAATTAATAAAAAAATATATAAAAAATATGTGGCATATGGTTTTTAATTTATTAAGACCTTATATGCCACATATTTATTTTTAAGGAGGATAAATCTAGACTTTTTTAAGATCTTTGAGTTATTCTATAATTAAAGGAGGTATAAAATGGATAAAATAATTTTAAAAAATGGAATGACGTTTTTATATAAAAAAAATACAGGAAATATAACTTCTTTATGTATAGGATTCAATGCTGGTGCATTGGAGGAAAATGAGTTTAGTTTTGGAACTGCTCATGCTGTAGAACATATGGTGTCTAAAGGTACTTTAAAAAGAAGTGAACAAGAGATAAATAATCTAGCAGATAGTATATTCGGATTTGAAAATGCTATGACTAACTATCCTTATGTAGTGTACTATGGAAGCTTATTGAAAGAGGATTTTGAAAAAGCTTTAGATTTTTATTCAGATATGCTTATAAATCCTGCCTTTAATGAACAGGCATTTAAAGAAGAAATGGAGATAATTTTGGAAGAACTAAAGGAATGGAAAGAAGATAATTATCAATATTGTGAAGATACTCTTTTAAAAAATGTTTTTAAAAAGCAAAGAATAAAAGAGTTAATTATAGGAAATGAAAAAAGTGTTAAAAATATAAAGCTAATAGAAGTAAAGGAATTTTATTATAAGTATTATACTCCGAAGAACTGCGTAATATCTGTAGTATCTTCCATAGAAATAGATGTTATAGAATCTTTAATTGAAAAATATTTCAAAGACTTCAAAAGAGAATTTAATGATTTACAGAAAGTAAATTATGAAAAAACTAATTCTAATAAATATATAAATTATAAAAAGGGAATAGAAGGAGCAAAAATACTGTATTCCTGTGCTATAGAAGATCTGAATAAAAAAGAGATAGAAGCTTTAAAAATTTTTAATGAAGAATTTGGATGTGGTACAAGTAGTATGTTATTTAATGAGATAAGAACTAAAAGGTCATTAGCTTATGATGTTGGAAGCTTAGTTAAAAATGAAAGAGGAATAAAACTATTTAATTTTTATGTAAGCACTTCAAAAGATAAAGTAGATGTAGTACTAAAAACTTTAGAAGATTTAATAGAAGATGCAAAAAATATAAATGGATATTTTACTCAAGATAAAATAGAATCTATAGTAAAAAATATAAAATTAAAAGTGGGAATAAGACATGAAAGTTCTATAAGGTTAGCTATGGATATGACAGTTTATGAGCTTATGTATAAAAGTAATATAGATAATGAATTTGAATATATTAAAAAAATTAATGAACAATATATAAAAGGAGTAATATCTAAGGTTTTAGAAAAAAGGAATATCCAAATTCTTAAATAATCATAGATTTATTTTTATATTATAGATTTTATTTATATGAGATTTTAATTTTATATTTGAAAATTTAAATATTAAGATATATATGTTATACTGTTACTGTAAATGAAAATCTTTATCGTTTAAACACATATAAAAGGAGAAGATATTATGGAAAAAGTTCTTAAAATAGGAGGAATGAGTTGTGCAGCTTGTGCCAAGGCTGTAGAGAGAGCTTCAAGAAAAGTTGAAGGTGTAGTTGATGCAAATTTAAATTTTGCATCAGAAAAACTTTATATAAAATATAATGAAGATGAAACTTCATTAGAAGATATAATAAAAGCTATAGAAAAAGCAGGATACTCTGCTAAAGAAGATATAGAGGTTAAGGAAGCTATTATATCTATAGGAGGAATGAGCTGCGCAGCTTGTGCTAAAGCCGTAGAAAGATCTGTCAAAAAGGTTACAGGGGTTATGGAAGGCAATGTAAATTTTGCAACAGAAAAACTAAATATTAAATATGATGGAGAAAAAACTAGGCTTTCTATTATAAAGGAAGCAATAAGGAAAGCTGGTTACGAGGCTTTAGAACAAGAAAAAGTAAGTATAGATAAAGACAGAGAAAGAAAGGAAAAAGAACAAAAGCAAATATTATGTAATTTTATATTATCATCTATATTTGCAGTACCATTGCTTGTAATATCTATGGGACATATGATGGGTATGCCATTACCTAAAATTATAAGTCAACATCATAATCCATTAAATTTTGCAGTAATGTTATTTCTTTTAACCATACCATCATTATATGCAGGAAGAAAATTTTATAAGGTAGGTTTCAAGTCTTTATTTAAGGGAAATCCCAATATGGATTCTTTAGTGGCCATAGGAACTTTAGCAGCAGAACTTTATGGTATATTTGCAATAGTTCAAATAGCTAATGGAAATGTACGCTATGCTCATGAATTATATTTTGAATCTGCATCAACCATAATAACTCTTATATTATTGGGAAAATATTTGGAGGCTAAAACAAAAGGAAAAACTTCAGAAGCTATAAAAAAATTAGTAGGACTTACGCCTAAAAAAGCTACAATGCTTCAAGAAGGAAAAGAAATTGAAATAGATGTAGAAGAAGTAGAAAAAGATGATATTATAATTGTAAAACCAGGAGAAAAAATACCAGTAGATGGAATAGTGGTAGATGGAGATACTTCTGTAGATGAATCTATGTTAACTGGTGAAAGCATTCCTATAGAAAAAAAAGTAGGAAATAAAGTATATGGTGCTACTATTAACAAAAATGGTAGAATAAAATTTAAGGCTACAAAAGTTGGAAAGGACACAGCTTTAGCACAAATAATAGAATTAGTAGAAAAAGCTCAAGGTTCTAAAGCAGATATTGCAAGGCTCGCAGATATAATAGCAGGATATTTTGTTCCTACAGTAATAATAATAGCAATAGTTTCTTCTATAGCTTGGGCTTTAGCAGGAAAGGACTTAATATTTTGTTTAACTATTTTTATATCTATATTAGTAATAGCTTGCCCATGTGCATTAGGATTAGCTACACCTACAGCTATAATGGTTGGTTCAGGAAAAGGTGCCGAATACGGTGTTCTTATGAAAAGTGGAGAAGCACTGGAAACAGCTCATAGAGTAAATACTATAGTTTTTGATAAGACAGGTACTATTACGGAAGGTAAGCCTAAGGTTACAGATATAGTTACATCAAAAGATATTACTAAAGATTATTTAATAAAATTAGCAGCTTCAGGAGAAAAAGCTTCAGAACATCCTTTAAGTGAGGCTATAGTAAATTATGCTACAGAAAATAATATAGAAGTTTTAGACATAGAGAAGTTTAAGGCAATACCAGGTTATGGTATTGAGGTTAATATAGAAGGAAGAAGAATACTTTTAGGAAATAGAAGGCTTATGGAAGAAGAAAATATATCTATAAAAGATTTTATAGATACTTCAAAGAAATTTGCTGAAGAAGGAAAAACTCCTATTTATATTGGTTCGCATAATAAATTTTTAGGTATTATAGCTGTAGCAGATGTAGTTAAGGCTAATAGTGAAAAGGCTTTAAAAAGGCTCCATAAAATGGGGATAAAAACAGTTATGCTTACAGGTGATAATAAAAAGACAGCAGAAGCTATTGCAAAACAAGTAGGAATAGATATGGTTTTAGCAGAGGTTCTTCCAGAGGATAAATCTAATGAAATAAAAAAACTTCAAAGTAGTGGAGAAAAAGTAGCTATGGTAGGAGATGGAATAAATGATGCTCCAGCTTTGGTGCAAGCAGATGTAGGTATAGCTATAGGATCAGGCACAGATGTAGCTATAGAATCTGCAGATATAATACTTATGAGAAATGATATACTTGATGTGGTAACAGCAGTTCAATTAAGTACTGCCACTATAAAAAATATAAAGGAAAATTTATTTTGGGCATTTGGATATAACAGTATAGGCATTCCAATAGCTGCAGGAGTTTTAACTTTCTTCAATGGTCCATTATTAAACCCTATGATTGCAGCAGCAGCTATGAGTTTTAGTTCTGTATCTGTACTTTTAAATGCTTTACGTTTAAAAAATTTTAAAAGGGAGTATTAATGGTTTATGTAAATTAAAATTATATTAAAGCTTATAAATAACTAATATATAAATTAAAATAGTATCTTATATATTTTTTATAAAAAGATACATAAAGGAGTGGTATTAAATGAAAAAGAAAATATTAATAGAAGGTATGAGTTGTTCTCATTGTGTAGCACATGTTAAGGAAGCATTACAAGAACTTAAGGGAATGAAATCTATAGATGTAGATTTATCTTCTAAGATAGCTTTAGTAGAAACAGATGGAGAAATAAAAGATGAAAGTATAAAAGAAGCTATAGAAGATTTTGGATATGAAGTAGTTAAAATAGAAACTTTATAATAATAAATTAAATAATTATATTATAAAAATATTAAAAAACTAAGGAATTTTCAAGCTTAAAAAGGGAATTTCTTAGTTTTTTAATAATAAAATTTTAGCCTTTCTTGTAAAAATGTTTGAAAATTATTATAATTAAATAAAATATAATAATAATTTGTATAAATATATATTAAACATATTATAAGCATATATATTATTAAATAAATGTTATAAATGTTTTTGGAGGGGGGCATAAGAGGATTTATAATATCCTTGAAGCTATGAAAAATATATATGATAAGTACAAAAAAATTAGGGTTCATGCACCGAATTTTCCAAGAAATACAGAATGGCTTGGAACAGAGAAGACTAATATAGATAGACTAAAAAATCAAATAATACTTTTAGATTTTTGGACATTTTGTTGTATAAATTGTATTCATGTAATGAAAGACTTAGCTTATTTAGAGGAAAAGTATAAAAATAAGCTTCAGGTTATAGGAGTACATTCGCCAAAATTTAAATATGAAAAAAATAATAAAGCCATATTAAACTCTATATATAAATATAATATAAATCATCCCGTTGTAAACGATAAAAATAGAGTTATATGGGATAGTTATACGGTAAATGCGTGGCCAACTTTTGTGCTAATAGACCCAGAAGGATATGCCTTTGCCATGCTATCAGGAGAAGGTAATAGAGATATTTTAGATGAAATAATAGGAGATACTATAAAACATTATGAAGGAAAAATACAATGGGCAGAAAATAATTTAACTATAAATAAAGAAAAACCAAAGGGAGAATATATATATCCATCTAAAATATCAATAAATGAAAATGGAGATATAGCATTTTCAGAAAAGGGAAGAAATAGAATTATTGTAACTAATAATAACTTAGAAGTTAAAATTGTTATTGGAAATGGTAATTATGGACTTGAAGACGGTGATTTTAAAAAAGCAGAATTTAAGGCACCAGAAGGGGTGAAATTTGTAGGGGATAAAATTTATGTAGCTGATACTGAAAACCATGTTATAAGACAATGTGATTTAGAAACACAAAAGGTAACTGTACTAATAGGTAATGGAGAAAAAGAATATAATCCAATAGCTAAAGGAAATGCCTTAAATACAAGTTTAAATTCTCCTTGGGATATAGAAGTAATCAATGAAGATATGTATATAGCCATGGCAGGAAATCATCAAATATGGAAGTATAATATGAAAGATAAAACAGTTCAAAGTTATATAGGTACAGGTGGAGAAAATATAAGGGATGGAAGCTTTGATAAATGTATATTAGCACAAACTACATCTTTATGTTATGATGGGGAAAATAAATTATATTTTACAGATTCAGAAACTAGCTCCATAAGATATGTGGACTTAAAAGAAAATAAAGTAAAAACTCTTATAGGAAAAGGTTTATTTGAATTTGGAAGTAAAGTAGGGAAATTTAAAGATGCATTACTTCAACATCCTTTATCAGTTGCTTATAAAGATAATGTAGTATATATTTCTGATAGCTTTAATAATAGAATATTAAAAGCAGACCTAGAAAAGGAAAAAGTTTCTATACTTAAAAGAGGATTAGAAGAACCTTCAGGATTAGATGTATACAATGGGAAAGTATATGTTTGTGATACTAATAGAGGAAAAATAGTTATTGTTTAGAAATAATAACTTAAAATTGTAGTTATAAAACGCATAAAAAATAATATGTGGTTTTAAAGGTATTTAGTTAATTAAAAAATTTTAAGTTTACATACCTTTATATCCCACATATTATTTTTAAAATTTTCTATTTATAATAATAATTTTTAAGAAGAAGAGCATCTTTTTCAAGGATAGGACTTTCACAAACTATGCATCCTTTTATATCAAAATCCTTAAAGGCCTTAAGGCATGCTTTATAGTTAAAGTCACTTTCCTCAAAAGGAAGATGATTTCTTTCTCCTTTTGGACTATAGTGTATTCCAGACATATGAATGTGCATATCTGAAAGAGCGTTCTCTCCTAATTCTTTTCCTATGTAGTCTAAAATTTTATAGAAATCTTCATATTTTTTTAGACTCCCATTGTACCTTGCATGGATATGAGAAAAATCTATGCAAGGTTTACAAGTTTTTACCTGTTTGCATAGGGAGACAATCTCTTCTAAAGATCCAAATTGAGTTTCTTTCCCTGTAGTTTCAAGTCTATAGTCTATGCCTAAGTCTGGCAATTTCTTTAGATTTTCTAATATGGTTAAAAAAGTTTCTTCTTTAGAATCTTTTAGATAAAACCCAGGATGAAATACTAAACTTTTTCCATGCACTTTTTTTAAACCCTCTGCACCTTTTACTATTCTTTCTATAGACTTTTCTTGTTTTTCTAACTCATCCGCATTTAAATTTATAAAGTAAGATCCATGGGCAGATAAGTAAAAATTATTTAAATACTTTTGATTTAAAATACTATCTTTATTTTTATCTGTAACATTTACAGAACGTACAAATGGAAGTTCCATTGAATCTAATCCAATATTATTTAAATATTCTATACCTGTTTTATAAGTAAATTTAGTTTCACCGTTTCCACGGGGAAGTCCTGATATTCCAAATAATAGTCTATCCATAAAAGCACCACCTATCTTAAATTTATACTTTTATGTTTATGTTATCAGTTTTTTTATTAAACTACAATAAAATGCATAAAGTTAGCTTCTTAATAAAGGTAGAGTGCTACAGGTAAAACTTCCACCCCCTTTTATTATTTCACTATAATCAGAATAGATAGCATTAAAGCCATTATCCTTTAAAGTATTATATACAATTTTATTACTAGTTATAATGTTTTTGTTTCCTAAAGCTATAACATTAGTTCCTAAATTATCTGCAGTTTCTTTGTTAATAAATATGGTATTTTTAATATATCGTTTTATTTTATCTATATCATAAACATAATTTGAAATAATGCAAGTATCTTTATCAATTATATTGAATACACAATCTAAATGAAGTTTGTGATTGTCAAAATTTATAGGTACTACTTTAACATTTATATTATTCTCTTCTAGAATCCTTTGAAGTTCATTGCAAGATTCTATTTTTGTTCTTGAACTAATTCCTACAAATACCACATCGTTATATAAAATAACATCTCCGCCTTCTATATTATTTTGCATTTTATGGTACTTAATGTTATATTTTTTAAGAAAACATTCTATAATAATACTTTCTTTCATTCTCTCTTTATTTTTAAGTTTACACATAAAAAATGTATCTTTTATGACAAAGCCAATATCCCTAGAATATACTTGAGATGGGCAATCAGATATTTGATCTAAAAATTGAACTTTAACATTTTTGTCAATGAGTATATTTATAAAATTATTATACTGATGAAACATTAAATCAAAATTTATATGATCTTTATAGGGATTATTGTTATCTGTAATTTTATAATTACAAGGATAACACATTAAACAATAGGATAGTTTATCATATTGATTATTTAAAAAAATTTCCAACATAAATCACCTCTAATTGTTATTTTTTCTATGAATTTATAAATTATACTAACCATATAATACCTACGAATTTTAATAAAATTATTATATAATGTAGAAAGGAGTGATTGTGTTGAAAAAGAAATGGATGTTAAGAAGAAAAAGTGTAAATATAAATGCCCTTTGTGAAGCCACAGGTATAAGTGAGACCATTGCTACTGTTCTAGTAAATAGAGAAATATATAAATTACAGGATATAGAGGAGTTTTTGCACCCTTGTATAGAAAATATGTATGAATCTTTTCTTATGAAGGATATGGATAAGGGTACGGAAATTATAAAAAAATCCATATTAGAACATAAAAAAATAGTAGTTTATGGAGATTATGATGCAGACGGGGTTACTAGTACATTAATATTATATAAGGCATTAAAAGATTGCGGAGCTAAAGTAGGTTATTATGTTCCTAATAGGGAAACTGAAGGCTATGGCATGTGTAGTGAGAGAGTTGAAAAATTAAAGGAGCAAGGAGCAGAAGTTATTTTAACTTGTGATAATGGTATATCTGCTATAGAGCCTATAAATTTAGCAAAAGATTTAGGAATGATAGTAGTAGTTACAGATCATCACGAGTTACCTTTCATTGAAGATGAAAATGGAGAGAGGGAATATATTTTGCCTAAAGCAGATGCTGTTATAAATCCTAAGCAAAAACAATGCAACTATCCTTTCAAAATGCTTTGTGGAGCAGGTATAGCATTAAAGTTTGCCAAGGTTATTTATGAAAAAATGAATAACAATCCAGATAAGTATTTAGAACTTTTGCAATTTGCGGCTATAGGTACTATATGTGATGTGGTAGATTTAAAAGATGAGAATAGAATAATAGCTAAACTAGGATTAGAGGCTATAAATCATACTAATAACATAGGATTAAGAGCACTTATAAAAGAAACAGGATTAGAGGGTAAAAGTATAAATTCATATAATATAGGTTTTATAATAGGACCTTGTATAAATGCTACCGGAAGATTAGATACGGCAGCTTTATCAATAGAATTATTTTTAAGTGAAGATGAAAAAGAGGCAGAAAAATTGGCTAGGGAATTAAAAGAACTTAATGCTAAAAGGCAACAAATGACTACAGAAAGTGTAGAGGAAATAATAAATTTAATAGAGAATTCTGATTTGAAAAATAATAAAGTTATTGTAGTGTATAAAGAGGATATACATGAAAGTATAGCCGGAATAGTTGCTGGAAGAATAAAGGAATTATACAATGTTCCAACTATAGTTATAACTAAAGGAAAAGACATGCCTAAAGGCTCAGCAAGATCCATTGATAAATATAATTTATTTGAAGAGCTTATGAAATGTAAAGAACTTATATGCAAATTTGGTGGACATCCTATGGCAGCAGGACTTACTATAGAAGAAAAAAATATAAAATTATTGAGAGAAGCATTAAATAAAAATTGTACATTGAAGGAAGAGGATTTTATTCCTAAAATAAGAATAGACAAAAGAGTTAGACTAAAAGATGTAGATATAAATTTAGTAAATGAATTAAAACTTTTAGAACCTTTTGGAAAAGAAAATACTTCACCCGTATTAGCAGAAAAAAATATAAGGGTAGAAGGAATAAAGATATTGGGGAAAGATGAAAATACACTGAAATTAATATGTAAAGTGGAAGACACTAATAGAAGGATAGATGCGTTAGGATTTGGAAGGGGTAAGGAGTTTAAAGAAGAAATTAGAAAAATATATAAAGAGGATTATGAGGAAGTTATGGAAAACCCTTTAAGAAAACCACTTATGGTAGATATTGTATATTATCCATTATTAAATGAATATAAAGGGTATATTACAACTCAAATAAAAATAATAGATTACAGAATAAGCTAATATAATATTTTTAAATGAAGTCAATTCACACTTAAATAGGGGGACATAAATGGAAAGAAATAAGGATTTTTTATTGGAAAATATAGATATTGTACTTACTAAAGTTATGGACGCAATCCCTTATTTTTCTTACATAATAGATTCAAAAGGTAATATTCTATATATAAATAAAAAAGGTAAAATGATATTAAATAATATAAACGAAAAGTGGTATGTAAATATATTTGATTATATTAAAGAAAAAAAAGTATATTTTATGAACAATGAAAGAGTAACAAAGGATAATTTCCCAGTGCTTAAAACCTTAAGAGAAAAAAAAGAAGTAAAGGAATGTATTCTAATTGTAGAGGAATGGAAAAATGGAACTGCTTATTTAAAATTATCATCCACTCCTTTAGAGGAGAAAGGGAAGTTTATTGGTTCACTTATAAGTTTAATAGATGTTACAGAAGAATACATAAGTAGAAAAAATATAGAAAGAGATAAGGAAAAGCTTTTAGATATATCAAATGAATTAAAAAATAAGTGTAGTTTAATAGAAGTCCTAAGAAAGAAAGAATTAAAGCATATAAAGTATTTAAGAGATATTATTAATAATGTGTCAGAGGGCGTAATAGTATTTGATAGCCGGGGAAATTTAAGTTTATATAACAAATCCTTAAGAGAAATTTTAGATATACAGACTAATGAGATAAACATACCAGAAAAAATACTATATAAATATAAAATTTATAGAATAGATGAATGTGGAGAGTCTGAGAGGGAAATTAAATCTGTAAACATTAATTTTAGAAAATCTGTAATAAATAATATTTTAAAATTAGTAAACAAAAAGGATAATACCATAAAATATATACAATACAGTCAAATACCTGTAATGGGAAAAAAGAACAAGATAGAATATACTATAGGTACTATAAAAGATATAACTAATTTAAAAAAGCATCAGATTAAATTAGAAGGAGGAGTAAATTTTATAAAAAATGTAGTGGATTATTTAGAAGTGCCTATAGCAGTATTAGAATACCCAAGTCTTACATATTCCCTTGTAAATAAAAAATATGAAGAAGTAGTAGGAAAATTTTATAATAGACAGTTACATAATATATTAATAAATAAGCATATATTAGAAATTTTTACGGAAGAAGAATTTAAAGAACAATTATATATTTTAAATAATGTTATAGAAAAAGAACAAAGTGGATATACTTTTCCACCTAAAAAGTTAATAGATGATATGGGTGAGGAGAGATTTTACAAGTTTAAGTACATATATCATAAAAATCCTAAGAACATAGAAAGAATATATATACATGGTGCGGATATAACAGAAGAATTAAAAAATAATATGGAGCTTAAAAAAATAACAAAATTGAAAGACGAATTCTTTACAGTTGTATCTCATGAGCTTAGAACACCTCTTACCATAATATATTCATCTTTGCAATTAGCTTATGATATTTATAATAAGGAGATAACACCTAATATAGATAAAATATTAAAGAGAATAAATCAAAATGAAGCAAGGCTTTTAAAGCTTATAAATAATATATTAGATATTTCCAAAGCAGAAGCAGGATTTTTAACATTAGATAATAGTAAATTTGATATTGTGCATGAAACGGAAAACATGGTAAATTCGGTAATAAGTTATGCTGACATGAAAAACATTAAATTAATTTTTGATACTAGTGAAGAAGAGGCAGAAGTAATTTTAGATAAAGAAAAATATGAAAGAATATTATTAAATCTTTTATCGAATGCTATAAAATTTACTCCGAAGAATAAATCTATATATGTAAAGTTAGTAATTTATAAAGATAATTTTAAACTTATAGTTCAGGATGAGGGTATAGGAATACCAGAAGATAAAATATATGCTATATTTGATAGGTTTATTCAGATAAATAGTTCTTTATCAAGATGTGCAGAAGGAACAGGAATAGGATTAGCATTAGTAAAAAAAATAGTGGAATGTATGCACGGAAAAATAAGAGTTTATAGCAATATAGAAAAAGGTACTATTTTTGAAGTTTATTTAAAAAGAAGTCTTAAAGATTGTAACAAAATAAATAAAAATACTGTTATACAAAATGATATAAAAAGTAAAATAAATATAGAGTTTTCAGATATAAATTAGTAGAGGAAAGGGGTATATAAATTTTGAAGAAGATTATAATGACAGGCGGAGGATCAGCAGGCCATGTTACTCCAAATTTAGCTTTGGCACCAGAACTTAAAAGATTGGGTTATGAAATTAAATATATAGGAAGTATAGATGGAATAGAAAGAAAAATTATAGAAAAAGAAGGAATAGAATATTATCCTATAGCTAGTGGAAAGTTAAGAAGATATTTTGATTTAAAGAATTTTTCAGATCCATTTAAAGTAATAAAAGGAATATTTCAAGCAAAGAAAATAATTAAAAAAGAAAATCCAGATATTGTTTTTTCAAAAGGTGGATTTGTATCTGTGCCAGTGGTTATAGGAGCACATATGAATAAAGTACCAGTAATTGCTCATGAATCAGATATTACTCCAGGTCTTGCAAACAAAATAGCTACACCTTACTGTACAAAGGTTTGTGCTACGTTCCCAGAGTCTTTAAAATATATAAAGGAAAATAAAGGTGTTCTTACAGGAACTCCAATAAGAGAAGAACTATTAAGAGGAAGTAAAATAAAGGGAAAAAGAATATGTGGATTTATAGATGATAAACCTATAGTTTTAATAATTGGTGGAAGCCTAGGCTCAAAGTTTATTAATGAAATTATAAGAAAAAATCTACAGGAATTATTAAAAAAATTTAATATAGTACACATCTGTGGAAAATCTAATTTGGATGAAAATTTAGAAAATAGAAAGGGATATGTACAATTTGAATATGTAAATGATGAGCTTTGCCATATATTAGAAGCAGCAGATCTAGTTATATCAAGGGCAGGTGCTAATGTAATATTTGAGCTTCTAGCTTTAAAAAAACCCAATATTTTGATTCCTCTATCTAAAAAATCTAGTAGGGGAGATCAAATATTAAATGCAGCATCTTTTGAAAAAAGTGGCTACAGCATAGTAATTCAGGAGGATGATTTAAAAGATAAAATTCTTATAGATAAAATATATGAGCTATATGAAAAGAGGAGTATTTATATTAATAATATGGAAAATAGCAATATAGATAATGGTGTATTTAATATAATAAAGCTAATAAAAAAATATACAAATAAAACTAAATAATGAACATACATAAGTATATACTTTCAAAATTTAAAAAACACAGTATTTTAACAATATATTTTATTAACAAAAAATATAGTCAACAAAAAACTAAAGGAAAAATCTTTTAAAATATACCATTGAATTTATTTATGTAAGTATTATAATATAGATGAAAAGATTATAGTATAAATAAAAATTTATTATGTTAACTTTAGTGGTCATACCACTTGTAAATTTTTCTTGAAAACTGTTTATAGGTGATGTTATATTAAGTTTAATAGTACAATTCAATGTAATTAATAGAGAATGTTATTTAAAATAAATTTTTTACTAATAAACATCTATTTGTGTACAAACAGTAATAAAAAATTTACATTTGTAATCTTTTACTGTATATTAAAATAAGTAATATGTTAATAAATTTTGCGGAATAATTCCGTAAATTTTGAAATAAAAAAGGGAAAGAAGGGAATTTTCTATGAGAAGAATGAAAACTATGGATGGTAATACTGCCGCAGCATATATATCATATGCATTTACAGATGTAGCAGCTATCTACCCAATAACCCCATCATCACCAATGGCAGAACATGTTGATGAATGGGTATCTCAAGGAAAGAAAAATATATTTGGTCAAGAAGTAAAGGTTATGGAAATGCAATCAGAAGCAGGAGCATCTGGTGCAGTTCACGGTTCATTACAAGCAGGTGCATTAACAACTACTTATACTGCATCACAAGGTCTTTTACTTATGATTCCTAATATGTATAAAATTGCTGGTGAACTTTTACCAGGAGTATTTCATGTAAGTGCTAGAGCGTTAGCAGCTAACTCTTTAAACATATTTGGAGATCATCAAGACGTAATGGCAGCAAGACAAACAGGATTTGCTCTATTAGCTGAAAGTAGTGTACAACAAGTTATGGATTTATCATCAGTTGCTCACTTAGCAGCAATCAAAGGAAGAGTTCCTTTCTTAAACTTCTTTGATGGATTTAGAACTTCTCATGAAATTCAAAAAATAGAAGTTTTAGAATATGATGAATTAGAAAAATTAGTTGATATGGATTCAGTTAAAGCTTTCAGAAGAAGCGGCTTAAATCCAGATCATCCAGCAATAAGAGGTACAGCTCAAAATCCAGATATATACTTCCAAGAAAGAGAAGTATCAAATGAATACTACAATAAACTTCCTGATATGGTTGAAGAATACATGGGTAAGATTTCTGAAATTACAGGAAGAGAATATCACTTATTCAACTACTATGGTGCAAAAGATGCAGATAGATTAATAGTTGCTATGGGTTCAGTTTGTGAAACAATTAAAGAAACTATCGATTACTTAACAGAAAAAGGAGAAAAAGTAGGTCTATTAGAAGTTCACTTATACAGACCATTCTCATTAGATCACTTCTTCAAATATATACCAAAGACAGTTAAGAAAATAGCTGTTTTAGATAGAACAAAAGAACCAGGATCAGCTGGAGAGCCATTATATTTAGATGTTAAGAATGCATTCTACGGTAAAGAATGGCAACCACTTATAGTTGGAGGAAGATACGGATTAGGTTCAAAAGAAACATTCCCAGCTAATATAACTAGCGTATTTGATAACTTAAAGAAAGAAGAACCAAAAGACGGATTTACAATTGGTATAGTAGATGACGTTACAAATACATCATTAGAAATCGGAGAACATATAAACACAACAGCTAAGGGAACTACTGAGTGTAAGTTCTGGGGATTAGGTTCAGATGGTACTGTTGGAGCTAACAAGAGTGCTATCAAAATCATAGGTGACCACACAGATATGTATGCACAAGGATATTTTGCATATGATTCTAAAAAATCTGGTGGTGTAACAATTTCACACTTAAGATTTGGTAAAGAACCAATAAGATCACCATACTTAATAACAGAAGCAGACTTTATTGCTTGTCATAACCAATCTTACGTTTATAAATATAACGTATTAGATGGATTAAAGAAAGGCGGTAATTTCTTATTAAATACAATCTGGACTCCAGAAGAAATAGATGAAAAATTACCTGCTGAAATGAAAAGATATATTGCTAAAAATGGAATTCAATTCTATACAATAAATGCAGTAAAGATAGCTCAAGAAATAGGTCTTGGCGGAAGAATAAATATGATATGTCAAGCTGCTTTCTTCAAGCTTTCAAACATAATTCCAGTAGAAGACGCAGTAAAATACTTAAAAGATGCAGTTGTTACTAACTATGGTAGAAAAGGACAAAAAATTGTTGATATGAACAATGCTGCTATAGATAAAGGTATAGATGCTCTTGTTAAGATAGAAATACCATCTTCATGGAAAGATGCAGTAGAAGAAAAAGTAGAAGAAAAAGAAGCTCCAGCATTTGTTAAGAATATATTAGAACCAATGAATAGACAAGAAGGAGACAAACTTCCAGTAAGTACTTTCAAAGGTATGGAAGACGGTACATTCCCATCAGGAACAGCAGCTTACGAAAAGAGAGGAATAGCTATAAGTGTTCCAGAATGGCAAATGGATAAATGTATCCAATGTAACCAATGTGCATATGTATGTCCACATGCAGTTATAAGACCAACACTTTTAACAGATGAAGAAGTTAAGAATGCTCCAGAAGGATTTAATGCAAAACCAGCTGTTGGAGCTAAAGGATTAAACTTCAGAATAACTATAAGCCCATTGGATTGTACAGGATGCGGAAGTTGTGCAGAAGTATGTCCAGCTAAGGAAAAAGCATTAATAATGAAACCAGCTGCAACTCAAGAAAAAGAAGCTATTAATTGGGAATATGCAGAAAAATTAGCACCAAAAGCTAACCCAATGAACAAGAAATCAGTAAAGGGTAGCCAATTTGAAAAACCATTATTAGAGTTCTCAGGAGCTTGTGCAGGTTGTGGAGAAACTCCATATGCAAAACTTGTAACTCAATTATTTGGTGACAGAATGATGGTAGCTAATGCTACAGGATGTTCATCAATTTGGGGAGCATCAGCACCTTCAATGCCTTATACTAAGAATCATAGAGGACATGGTCCAGCTTGGGCTAACTCATTATTTGAAGATAATGCTGAATTTGGTCTTGGAATGTACCTAGGTGTTAAACAAATAAGAGAAAAAGTAGCTGATGATATAGCAGCTGCTATGGAAACTTCTATAAGTGAAGAGTTAAAGGCTGCTCTAAAAGATTGGTTTGATAACAAAGACTTAGGAGAAGGTTCAAGAGAAAGAGCTGACAAAGTTATAGAAATATTAGAAAATGAAAAAGGAAACAATGAGCTATTAAATGCAATTTATGAAAATAAAGATTTCTTAGTAAAGAGATCTCAATGGATCTTCGGTGGAGACGGATGGGCATATGACATCGGATATGGCGGATTAGATCACGTTCTTGCATCAGGAGAAGATGTAAATGTACTTGTATTTGATACAGAAGTTTACTCAAATACAGGTGGTCAATCATCAAAAGCTACTCCAACTGCAGCTATAGCTAAGTTTGCAGCATCAGGTAAGAAGACTAAGAAGAAAGATCTTGGAATGATGGCTATGAGCTATGGTTATGTATATGTAGCACAAATAGCTATGGGCGCTGACAAGAATCAAACATTAAAAGCAATAGCTGAGGCTGAAGCTTATGATGGACCATCATTAATAATAGCTTATGCTCCATGCATAAACCACGGATTAAAAGTTGGAATGGGATGCAGCCAATTAGAAGAAAAGAAAGCTGTTGAATCAGGATATTGGTCATTATATAGATTTAATCCAGTATTAGGAGAAGAAGGAAAGAATCCATTCTCATTAGATTCTAAGGAGCCAAAATCAAGCTTCAAAGAATTCTTAATGGGTGAAGTAAGATATGCATCACTTGCTAAACAATTCCCAGACCAAGCAGAAAAATTATTTGATAAGACAGAAAAAGATGCTAAAGAAAGATTAGAAAACTATAAGAGATTAGCAGATAGATAATATATAATAAGAAGTAACCCGTAAGCCATGCTTATGGGTTACTTTTTATGTTGTTTTTTTATAAATAGGAGATAAAAAGCTGGTTTTTATTTATAAGTTTTAACTTTTACAAAAAATCTCTTTTAAAAATCACGAATTAAGGGTACAATTATAACATAACGCAAAAGGAGGTGAAAATCCTGGAACTAGTACCAGGAGATTTTATGAAAGATGAAATGAATAAATGTGGCTGCGGTTGTGATGAAGAATTAGAACAAGAAACTTGCGGTTGTTGCTCAGATGAACATAGTGAAGGTTGCGGTTGTTCTTCAGATGATCATGATGAAAGTTGTGGTTGTTGCGGAGGACACGATGCAGAAGAAGGAATATTCGTAGATTTACAAGACGAAGAAGGTAATGAGGTTACTTGCCAAGTAATAGATGAATTTGATTACGAAGAAAAAACATATGCATTAGTTCAAAATCCAAATAATAATTCAGTATATTTATTTAGGGAAGAGATTGATGGCGAAGAAGTACAACTTATAAATCCAGTAGATGATGAATTTGAAAAAGTAACAAAATACTACGAAAACTTAGAATAGTTATATGATAAGCCCTGCAATTTCTTGCAGGGCTTTAAAATATTTAATAAAATTAAAGAGGTGTTAGTATGGAAAAGAATAATAAATTAGAAAAACTAGCAATATTTGATGTAGACTATACACTTACAAAACAAGAAACACTTATACAATTTTATAAATTTATGTTAAGGAAGAATCCTTTTCTTATAAAACATATACCTAAAATACTAATATCCGGTATATTATATGGATTTAAGATATTAGAGGCGGGAAAAGCCAAAGAAATATTCATAGGTTTTATAGATGGTATAACAGAAGAAGATATGCAAAATTATGTTAAGGAATTTTATAAAAATAAGTTAAGTAAAATATTATATAAAGATGCCATAGATACCATGAGGAAATTAAAACGTAATGGATTTAAAGTATACTTAATTTCAGCTTCAGCAGAGTTTTATTTAAATGAACTTTACAATATAAAAGAAGTAGACAAAATAATAGGTACTAAATTTACAGTAGAAGATGGTTATTATAATAGAAAAATGAAAGGTGAAAATTGTAAAGGTGAGGAAAAGGTAAAAAGGCTTAAAGAAGTTTTAAAAGAAGAAAATATAGATGTGGATTTTAAAGCATCTTATATGTTTTCAGATTCACTTGCAGATTTACCTCTATTTAAATTAGTTGGACACCCATATCTTATAAATTCCAGAAAAAAATATAATAACATAAAAGTACTAAAATGGAGATAATATATTAAAAAAATTTTATTATTGTACTATAATTAATATTAAAAGAGTTAATTATACAAAAAATTATATATTAAGGAAGTAGTGAAGAGATATATGGAATGTGTAAATAAATTTTATATTGAGGATAATAATGTTTTAGATACAAAACTTTTTAAAGAGGATATAATAAGGAAAGGAAAATCCTTATACGAAGTTATAAGAGTTATAGATGGTTGCCCATTATTTCTAAAGGAACATTTAGAAAGATTTAATGCTTCCGCTTCTTTAGAAGGACTGTCTTTATGGATGAGTAATAAAGAAATAAAAACTAATATAAAAAGAGTTATAGAGGCTAATAAAGTATCATGTGGGAATATAAAATTAGTGTTTAATTTTAACCGCAAAAAAACTTTTTTATGTTATTTTCTAGAGCATCATTATCCAGAAGAAATAAATTATGAAGAAGGGGTAAAAACCATATTTTATCATGGGGAAAGAGAAAATCCTAATGCTAAAGTAATAGCGATAAATTTTAGACAAAAGGTAGGTAAAATAATAAAAGAAAGAGAAGCTTATGAAGCTATATTAGTAGATAGAGATGGATATATAACAGAGGGAAGTAAATCAAATATATTTATGATAAAAAATGATAATGTAATAACAGCACCTATAGATACAGTACTACCAGGTATAACTAGAAATACTATAATGGATTTATGTAATGGATTGGGATTAAAGGTTTTAGAAGAGAGAATTTGTTATAAAGATATAAATGATTTAGATGGACTTTTTATATCAGGAACTTCTCCAAAAGTTTTACCCATAAGATATATAGATCATATGGAGTTTAATTCTTCTAAAAATCCAATTATATTAAAAATAATGAATGCTTATAATGAAGAAATAAAAAAAGATATATTAAACTATAAAAAAGAAAATAAATAAATCTACCAATGTGTAAGTTTTATATAAGATAGATTTGGAGTGTTAAAATGGATAGTTATAAAGTAAAGAGAATTCTTAATAATAACGTTATAATAGCTGAATATAACGATGAAGAATTAATATTGGTAGGTAAAGGTATAGGATTTAATAGTAGAGCAGGAGAACCTCTTTCTAAAGAAAAGATAGAAAATATTTACATTAAAAAGACATCTAATATTACAGAGAACTATAATAAAGTTTTAAATAAAATTGATGAAAAGATAGTTGGTATTTCCGAAGAAATAATAAATATAGCAGAAAATAAGTTAAATGTTAAGTTAAATGAAGGGGTCCATATTTCTCTACCAGATCATATAAATTTCGCTATAAGAAGAATAGAAAAAGGTATAAATATAGAAAATCCATTCTTAGAAGAATTAAGAATATTATATCCAAAAGAGTATGAGATATCTTTAAAAGGATTAGATATTATTAATGAAAGATTAAATGTAAATTTACCTAAAGATGAAGCAGGGTTTATATGTCTTCACATCAGGGGCGGAATAACTAGACAAGATGTTTCAAAGTCTTTAGAGTATACAAAAAAGATAAGTAAAGTAATGGAACTTATAAATAAATTAACAGGGAGAAATATAAATAAGGATTCTTTGTCTTATGTAAGAACATTAACACATATAAATTTTATGGTAGAAAGAGTCAAAGAAAATAAAACTATTAAAAATCAACTTTTGGATAGTATAAAAAAAGAATTAAGTAATGAATTTAGTATAGCCATAAAGGTAGCTATGTTAATAGAAAAGTTATTTAAAATCAAAGTACCAGAAGATGAAATAGGATATATAGCATTACACTTAAAAAGATTATGCTAAAAATAATATTAAATTGTTAGGCAAATAAAGGAGCAAATATATGAAAAAAATCCTTAATATACTACAGAAAATAGGTAAATCTTTAATGCTACCAGTATCAGTTTTACCAGCAGCAGGTATACTTTTAAGGCTTGGCTATCCAGATCTTTTAAATAATATATATTTATTAAAAGCTGGAAATTCAATAATTAACAATTTACCTATAATATTCGCAGTAGGGGTGGCTATAGGATTTTCGGAGCAAGGAGAGGGTGTAGCAGCACTTTCAGCTGTAGTAGGAGAATTGATAATAAGAACTATTTGTATAGACAGTGGAGTATTAAGCGGAATATTAATAGGGTTATTATCTGTAGCTTTATATAATAAATATCATGATGTAAAATTGCCACAAATTATTGGCTTCTTTGGTGGAGAAAGGTTTGTAATAATAATTACTGCTTTTTTCTCATTGATTTTTGCAATAGGTAATGTTTATATAGGTTCAAGTGTTTGTAAATGTATAGATATATTTGCCAAATTCGCATGTACATCTATACTAGGTCCAGCATTATATGCTGCAGGAAAAAGATTTTTAATACCATTAGGACTTCATCATATGTATTATCCAGTTTTTTTATACGAATTTGGAAGCTTTGTAGCTCCTGATGGAATAAAATACTTTGGAGATTTCGGTAGATATTTTCATGGAGATCCTACAGCTGGCAGATTTATGGCATCAGAATATCCAATATTGATGTTTGGATTACCTGCAGCAGCTTTGGCTATAACTTTAGCTGCTAAGCCAGAAAATAGAAAAAAAACAGCAGGAATAATGATTACTGCAGCAGCAGTATCATTTTTTACAGGAATTACAGAGCCTATAGAATTTTCATTTATATTTGCTGCACCTCAGTTATTTTTATTTCACATATTAGCTGCATTTACTTCAGGAATAGTTATAAGCTATTTTAACATAAGGTTAGGATATACTTTTTCTGCATCTTTTATAGATTATATATTAGGATATAAATTTTCAAGTAATGGATTATTATTAATACCAGTAGGGATAGCTTATTTTTTATTTTATTTCTTAGTGTTTTATTTTACAATAACTAAAAAAAATATAAAAACTTTAGGTCGAGAGGATTCTTTTAATTATAAAAAAATTACAAAGGAAGACATTAATGAGATGGCACAAAAAATACTTAAAGCTATAGGTGGAAAAGAAAATGTAATCTTTCTGCATTGTTGCATTACAAGACTTAGAATATCTATTAGGAATACAAAAGCCATAGATGTGTCTATGTTAAAACAAATAGGAGCTCTAGGTATTATAGAAGTGGGAAATATAATTCAAATAATAATTGGAACTGAAGCAGAATCTATAAAAAACTGTATGGAATATATTATAAAAGGAGGTATAAATAATAATAAAGTAGAATATATACCTCATATGCATAAACAACAGGAAAAAGAAGCAAATTTGTATATTAATATTAAAAATCCTATAAGAGGTAATATAATTCCTATAGAAAGTGTAGATGATGATGTATTTAGTGAGAAGATATTAGGGGAAGGGTTCGGGATAATTCCTGATGATTGCAAAGTATATTCTCCTGTAGATGGAAAAATAAAATTTTTATTTCCAAGTAATCATGCCTTGTCTATTGAAACAAAACAAGGTTTAGAAATATTTATACATGTAGGTATAGATACTGCAAAGTTTAAAGGAGTAGGTTTTAAAACTTTTGTACAGAAAAATGAATTAGTTAAATGCGGTAAATTATTAATAGAATTTGATAAGGAATTATTATTAAAAAAGGCGGTAGATTTAACATCTCCCATAGTGATTACAAGCTCAGAAGATTTCGTAGTACAAGATATAAAATATGGATATAAAGAGGAAAAACAAATAATAGCAAAAATTCATTAAGAAAGAAAATGGGTTTTTACAGAAATTAACTATATTATTTAAGAAATATTACGAATATAAGAATATGTATAAGTCCCGTTTATTAATTTCAAGTTTTTTTAAAAACAAATTGTTTTGAAACACTATATGATATAAAATGTAAATATAAGAATAAAATATGAAATTTGTAATTTTAAGAGTGAAATAGGGGCAACATAATTATTTAGAGGAGGATTTATATGAAAAAGACTTATAGCTATGCTACCGTGGATAAGTGTATAGTAGAGGCTTGTAGGGATTTAAGACTTAGTCCAGAAGAAATCAACTATAAAATAGTAGAGAATAAACAAGGCATTTTTATAAAAAAGGCTACCATAATAGTTGAAATAGACGAAGAAACTAAAAAACCCGAAAAAGAGGAAGCATGTGAAGCAAAAGTAGCAAATACAGTAAATAATATAGATGACATAGATAATGTTAAAAAAGATCATGAAGAAGAGAAGAAAGATGAAGATAAAGGAACGGTTTCAGTAGTTAATGGTAAAATAATAGTTAAAAATCCTAGAAATAATGGAAATCCAGCTCAAGTATATGGTAATAAAAATGTTAAGTTATTACTAGATGGACAACAAATAAATGGGAAAACAGCAATTTTTCAAAGTAACCATTTAGAAGTTATATTTGAAGAAAATACAGCTATAAGAAATCTAAATATAAAAATAAGTGAAGATAATATGGAAGCCTATATTTCTATTGAATATAAGCCACAGATTGTATATGGATTAGAAGATTGTGATGAAAAAAATATTTTAGAGATAAAACCTAAAATAATAAATAAAATAAATCCACCTCAATATACTGAAGAAGAAATAAAAGAAGAACTAATAAAAAGAGGAGTAATTTATGGTTTAATAAATGAAAATATAAGTCAGTGTGTAAAAGGAAATTGTATAGATGTTTTAGTAGCTAAAGGAAAGCCTGTAATAGATGGAACCAACGATGAAATAGATATTAAATTTCCAACTAGTAAAGATGAAATAAAATTAGAAGAAGATAAAACAGGAAATGTAGATTTTAAGAGTATAGGATCTATAGAATCTGTAAAACCAGGAGATATAATAGCCGTAAGAGTACCGGGTTTAAAAGGAAGCTCTGGTAAAGATGTAAGGGGAGTAATAAAAAGGCATAAGGAAGGAAAAAAACTTTTATTAAAAGTAGGACAAGGTGCTTTTTTAAAAGATGAAAATACAGCTGCTGCAGCTATACAAGGAAAGCCTTGTATAAAGTCAAATGTATTTTATGTTTATGAAGTACATGAAGTAAAACAAGATGTAAGCATAGAAACTGGTAATATAAAATTTGTAGGTGATGTAATAGTACAAGGTAGTGTAAAAGAAGGAATGAAAGTAGAAGCTGGAAATGCAGTGAATATAAAGAAAGATGTAGAAAGATCAGAAATTATATCTAAAGGAAACCTACAAATAGATGGAAATATAATAGCCTCCAATTTATATGCCGGAGGAGAAGATATAATAAGATTAAAAGTTTTAGAAGAATTAGAGGAAATGGAAAAAACTTTAAAAAAGTTAATAACAGCAGTACAAGAAATAAAAAGATTCAATATTTTAGGTGAGGATAAAAAAGACGGTGAAATAATAAAAATTTTAATAGAAAATAAATTTAAGGATTTAAATAAATTATGTATAAAATTAATTGCTAATATAAATATACACAAACAAGATAAGGAAGATAAATTAATTAAATTAATGAGAGAGAAATTATTAGGAATAAGTCCTATAAATATAAAAAGTTATAATGAATTATATAGTCTAATAGACGTTATAGAAGAAAAGAAAAATTATTATGGAGAAAATTTAGCAATTCCTGTAAATGTTATTATAAATTACTGTCAAGATTCATTTGTACAAAGTACAGGAGATGTTTATATAAATGGAAAAGGACAATATATATCTAATATAAGTGCTCACAATGGAATATATTTTACTAAAGAAGGTAGTGTAGCTAGGGGTGGACATATAAAGGCAAAAAACAAGATTAAATGTAAAGAAGTAGGCAGTGAATCTGGAGTTTCAACAAAATTAGAAGTTTCAGAAACGGGTGATATATTTGTAGATGTTGCTTATCAAAACACTGTATTTATAGTGGGGAAATCAGAGTATATATTAGAAGTTCCATCAAAGGATATACATGTATATTTAAGCAAAAAAGGAGAATTGTTTGTAGATAAATTAATATTATAGGAGGAGAGGGTTATGCAAAACAAAGAGATAAAAGTTTTAATATTTAAAATTGGGGAAGAATATTATGCAGCTGATATTATGGAAGTAGAAAGAATACTAGGTTATGAAGAACCTACAGTTTTACCAGATGCGCCAACATTTGTAGAAGGCGTTATAAATTATCAGGGAAAAATTTTACCGGTAATTTCAATTTCTAAAAAGTTTAATATTCCAGAGGAAGAAAGAAAAAGTGATGCTAAGATAATAGTTGCAAAAGAAAATGAAAATAAAATAGGTGTAATAGTAGATGTTGTATCAGAAGTTAAAGATGTAAATTTAGATAAAGTAGAGGAACCACCAGAAATTGTTGCTGGTATATCTAAAAGATATATAAAAGGACTAATAAAAATTGAAGAGAAAATAATAATATTCTTAAATCTATCAACTATACTTACTGAAGAAGAAAAAAGAATGATATAGTTGAAGGAGTAAAAATTTATGGATGTAAAAGAGATAAAAGTAGGTATTGCAGATTTGAATGTTGGCAATTCACCTGATAAGATAATTACGGTAGGTTTGGGTTCTTGCATAGGTATAGCCTTATATGATAGATCTAAAGGTATTGGTGGACTTGCACATATAATGCTTCCAGATAGTGCAGATTTTAGCAGAATAACAAATCCTTTAAAATTTGCTGATTTAGCTATACCTATATTACTTGAAAAGATGGAAAAGATGGGAGCTAGGAAATCACTGCTTAAGGCTAAAATAGCTGGCGGAGCTTCTATGTTTAACTTTTCAGATAAAAGCATGATTATGGATATAGGTCATAGAAATGGGGAAGCAGTAAAAAGTAAGCTTAGAAACATGTCCATTCCGATATTGGCAGAAGATACTGGAGGGAATAAGGGAAGAACTATGATATTTGATACTTCTTCTGGTGTAGTATACATAAAGACAGTAGGTATGGGAACTAAAGAAATATAATTTTATTGGAGTGAGTTAAATTTGGATAAAATTAAAGTTCTAGTAGTAGATGATTCTGCGCTAATGAGAAAAATAATATCAGATATGATAAATGAAGAAAATGATTTAGAAGTTATAGATACTGCAAGAAATGGTGAGGATTTATTACATAAAATTGAAAAGATAGGGCCAGATGTAATAACTTTAGATGTAGAAATGCCTAAAATGGATGGAATAACGGCTTTATCAAATTTAAAGAGAATAAATAAAAATATACCAGTTATAATGCTAAGTAGTCTATCTAGTAAAGGACCTAATCTTACTATGGAATGTTTAGATAAAGGAGCTTTTGATTTTGTACCAAAACCTTCAGGAGCTATATCTTTAGATATAGATAAGGTAAAGGAAGGATTAGTAAAAAAAATAAGACTAGCAGGAAATAAAAAAGAAAAAATCTCAACTTCAAGTCATAACTATAAAGAAAAAAAGAATTGTAATACTATAAAAAGAAATAAAGATATAGAAGCTGTAGTTATAGGAGCTTCAACAGGTGGTCCTAAAGCGCTTTATACTGTTATTACGGCTTTTCCAGAAAGAATAAATGTTCCCATATTTGTAGTTCAACATATGCCTAAAGGATTTACTAAGGCTTTTTCAGAAAGATTAAATGCTAATAGTAAATTAAAAGTAGTAGAAGCATCCGATGGACAAACTGTAGAAAATAATACAGTATATGTAGCACCAGGAGGATTTCATATGGAGGTTTGGAATGATAAAAAAATACATTTAAACACAGAACCTACTATATGGGGGGTTAGACCTGCAGTAGATAAACTTTTTAATTCTGCAGCAAAGGTATATGGTTCAAATCTTGTAAGCGTAGTTTTAACGGGTATGGGAAAAGATGGTGCACAAGGTACAGCTACAATAAAAGATAAAGGCGGAATAACTATGTCAGAGGATAAGTCTACCTGTACCATATATGGTATGCCTAAATCTGCATATGAAACAGGGAAAGTAGATATGGTTGTACCACTACCTGAAGTTACATCTACGATATTGAATACCATAGGGATTTGGAGGTAAGTATGGATTTAGAATATTTTGAAGAATGGGTTTTAAAAGATTTTGGAATAAATTTAAAAGCTTATAAACAAAATCAACTTCAAAGAAGACTTTTAAGTTTAATGTCAAGAGTTGGAGTGAATTCTGTAGAAGAATATATAAATTTATTAAAAAGAGATCAGGCACAAAGAAAGAAGTTTTTAGATTTTATAACTATAAATGTAACAGAATTTTTTAGAAATCCAGAAATATTTGATGATTTAAAGAAGAAAGTTAAAGAAGAATTTTTTAAAAATGGTCCAAGACCCCTTAAAATTTGGAGCGCAGCTTGTTCTATAGGAGCAGAACCTTATTCCTTAGCTATTATAATGAATGAAATTGCACCAAACATTAAACATAAGATAGTAGCTACAGATATAGACGCCACTATATTAAATAGAGCCAAAATGGGAGAATATTCGTCTACAGAAATTAAAAATGTTAAGGATATTAGATTAAAAAAATATTTTACCCAACAACATGATAAATATATTATAAATCAAGATATAAAAAATATGGTTACTTTCAAAAAACATGATTTAATACTAGATAATTACGAAAAGGATTTTGATCTTATAGTTTGTAGAAATGTAGTTATATACTTTAATCAAGATATAAAGGATAAAATATATAGTAAATTTAGTACTTCTTTAAAAAAGCAAGGATTACTTTTTGTAGGTGCTACTGAAAGTATTTATAACTATAGAGAATATGGCTTTGAGAAAGCTTCCACATTTATTTATAGAAAAGCATAAGGGGGAAGAAATATGGATACATCTCAATACATGTCAATGTTCCTAGAAGAATCTATGGATAATTTGCAAACATTAAATGATTCATTGCTTCAATTGGAACAAGAACCAGATAACATAGATAAATTAAATGAAATATTTAGAGTTGCGCATACCATAAAAGGAATGGCAGCTACTATGGGATTTAACCAAATGGCAGAGCTAACTCATAAAATGGAAGATGTTCTATCGAACTTTAGAGAAGGGGATTTAAAAGTAACTCAAGATGTAGTTACAGTTCTTTTTAAATGTTTGGATACATTAGAACAAATGGTAGATAATATTTCTGAGGATGTAGACGAAGAAATATCAATAGATGAAATAATAAAGGAATTAGAGAAAGCAGCAAAAGGTGAAGTGGAAGAATCTAATGAAGAAAAAGAAGCTGATAAGGTAGAGGAGAGAGATGAAGATATTGCTTCATCAAATGAAATACCTTTAAATGAATATGACATAAACGTAATAAAACAAGCTGAGGATAGAGGATTTTTATCTTATGAAATTAAAATAATATTAGATGAAACTACTTTATTAAAATCTGCTAGGGCTTTTTTGATATTTAAGAGCTTAGAAGATTATGGAGAAATTATAAAATCAATACCTTCTGCAGAAGACATTGAAAATGAGAATTTTGAATTTGAAATTAAATTAATTTATATTTCTACAAAAAATAAAGAAGAAATTTATAGTATTTTAACAAATATATCTGAAGTAGCGAAGGTAATAGTCGATAATGTAGATGTAAAGGCTGAAAGAAAAGAAAAAATAAAAGAACAAGTGGAAAAGGTAGTAGAAAATAAAAAGCCAGAAATACAGAACAAAGAAAAACAGGAAAAGCCTAAAGTTTCTAAACCTAAAGAAAACCATCGTAATAAAAAGGCACATCAATCTGTAAGAGTAGATTTAGAAAGATTAGATAAGTTTATGAATATGGTATCAGAACTTGTAATTCATAGAACAAGATTGGAGCAAATAAGTTCTAACCATAAACTTATAGATTTAAATGAAACTTTAGAACAAGTAGCAAGGACTACTTCAGACCTTCAAGATTTAGTTATGAAGATAAGAATGCTTCCTTTAGATGTAGTATTTAATAGATTTCCAAGAATGGTAAGAGATCTTTCTGTAGAGCTTGATAAGGAAATGGAACTTATAGTTCAAGGGGCAGATACAGAATTGGATAGAACAGTAATAGATGAAATAGGAGAACCGTTAATTCACTTAATAAGAAATGCTGCAGATCATGGTATTGAATCAAAAGAAGAAAGAATACAAACAGGGAAAGATCCAGTGGGTAAAATTAAATTAATAGCATACCAAGAAGGTACAAAAGCTGTAATAAAGGTAGTAGATGATGGAGCTGGAATACCTGTTGAAAAAATAAGAGCCAAAGCAGAAAAAGTTGGCATTAATACAGAAGGTATGAGCAATAATGATATAAGAAATTTAATATTTGCGCAAGGATTTAGTACTAATGAAAAAGTAACAGATATCTCTGGTAGAGGCGTTGGAATGGATGTAGTTAAAACCAAGATAACAGCTTTAGGAGGTACTGTAGATGTTATAAGTGAAGAAGGTAAAGGATCAGCTTTTATAATAAGACTTCCTTTAACATTACAAATAATACAAGCCCTTTTAGTAAAAATAGGTACTGAAACTATGGCAATTTCATTAGGCTACATAGATAGGGTAATAGATTACGAAAAAGATATTATAAAGAAAACTAATAATAAGGAAGTTATAATATATAGAGGTAATGTAATCCCATTAGTTAGACTAAATGAAAAGTTAAATTTACAAGAAGAAGAAGATCATAAAAAGTATATAGTAATAGTTAAAGCAGGGGAAAGAACTGTTGGACTTCTAGTAGATGGGCTTTTAGGACAAAAGGAAATAGTTATAAAGCCTTTTGGAAAGACACTTCAAGGCATGAAAGAATACATAGGAGCAACTATATTAGGTGATGGTCTTGTAACTTTGATATTGGATGTTGCTGCTATTGTGTAATATTGTATAGGAGGTCAATACCATATGGATTATAGTAATTTAACAGAATTTCAGTTAGATGCATTAAGAGAAGTTGCAAATATTGGAACAGGAAATTCAGCTACAGCCTTATCCCAACTTTTAGGCAAGAAAGTAGATATGACTGTACCTTCTATAAATATAGTTCCTTTTGACCAAATAATGGAGGAAATAGGAGAAGAAAAAACTGTAGTAGGAGTATTAGTTAGAGTACTTGGAGATACTCCAGGAAACATATTATTTATTTTTGATAAATCTACAGCTTTAGATTTAGTATGTAGATTAACTGGTATGAAAGAAGATACTTTAACTGAAATGGGAAATTCAGTAATGTGTGAAATAGGCAATATAATATCTACATCTTATATGAATGCTATAGCTAAATTTACAAATTTGACTATAACACCATCAGTTCCAGCAGTAACATATGATATGCTAGGTGCAATATTGTCTACTACTTATATAGAATCAGGACAATTCAATGAATATGTTTTGGATATAGAAACAGTGTTTATGGAAGATGGTTCACAAATAAGCGGGCATTTTTATTATGTACCAATGCCTGGTTCATTAGAAAAAATATTAAATACATTAGGAGTAAATTAATTTTGGAGGGAATAGTAAAATGGCAAAAGTATTAATTGTTGATGACGCTGCATTTATGAGAATGATGATAAAAGATATATTAGAAAAAAATGGATTTGAAATCGTAGGAGAAGCAAGCAATGGTATAAAAGCTGTAGAAATTTATAAAAAGGAAAATCCAGATGTAGTAACTATGGATATAACTATGCCAGATATGGATGGTATAGAGGCTGTTAAGGCTATAAGAGAATATAATCCATCAGCTAAAATAATAATGTGTAGTGCTATGGGACAACAAACTATGGTAATGGATGCTATAAAAGCAGGAGCAAAAGATTTTATAGTAAAGCCATTCCAACCAGATAGAGTTTTAGAAGCTATAAAAAAAGTTGTAGGATAATGATTAGTACTTAGTTAATGCATTAGGTATAAACTCCTAATGCATTAAACTAATAAAATTTTGAGAGGAGGATTTCCTTTGCAAGTAGTTATATTTAAACTTAATAATGAACAGTTTGCAGTTGAGACAGACAAAGTTCAAAGTATAAATGATGCTATGGAAATAACTAGAGTTCCTAAAGCTCCAGCTTATATAAAGGGACTAGTAAATTTAAGAGGAAATGTAATTTCTCTTTTAGATATAAATCTTTTATTGGATATACCTAAAGAAGAAGAAAATCAAGATAATATAATAATATTAGAGATGGAAGACGAATTAGTGGGAATAGCAGTAGATGAAGTAGATGAAGTTCTTGAAGTAGAAGAAAATATAATAGAGAGAACATCAGACGAAAAAAGAAAAGACTATGTAGAGGGAGTAATTAATTTTAAAGATAGAATAGTAACATTAATAGATATTGATAAACTTCTTTAAATTTGACGAAGAAATGAGGGAAGTAAATGGCAGAAATATTATCTCAGAGTGAAATAGATGCCCTTTTGTCTGCATTGTCATCTGGAGAATTAACACCGGATGAGGTCCCTAAAGAAGAAGAAAAGCAAAAGGTAAAACCTTATGATTTTAGAAGACCTCAGAAATTTTCTAAAGACCATATAAGAACTTTAGAACTTATACATGATAACTATGCAAGAATAATATCAAATTATTTAACAGCACAAGTTAGAAGCAATGTAAAGGTAAAAATAGAATCTGTTCAACAGATAACCTATGAAGAATTCATTCACTCTGTACCTAACCCTACAATATTGACTATATTTAAGATGCCACCTTTAAGTGGTTCTATATTATTTGAAACTAATCCACAGTTTGTATTTCAAATAATAGATGTACTTTTGGGAGGCACTGGTACAGGAAAATATAAAATAAGGGAATTTACAGACATAGACAAAAACATAATGAAACAAATAAATACAGCTTTAATAGCTAATTTAAAACTAGCTTGGGAAGATGTAATTGAGGTAGAAACGGAAATAGAAGGACTTGAAACAAATCCAGCATTAAATCAAACATTAGCTCCAACAGAACCAGTAGCACTTATAACTTTTTCTGTAGAAATGGGTAAGGATAGTACGTTTATAAATATATGTATACCATATTTAAGTATAGAAAAAGTTTTAGATAAATTGGTAGTTAAATATTGGTTTAAAGAAAATGATGATGAAGCTTCAGGAGATTCTAAAGAGAAATTACAAAAACGCATGAATATAGTTAACATGGAAGTAACTGCTCAGTTAGGTGAAAATAAAGTAACTGTGGATGAATTTTTAAGATTATCTATAGGAGATGTAATATCCCTAGGTACAAAAACAGATGAACCTGTAAAAGTTTTGATAGAAAATGAACCATGTTACTATGCTAAGCCAGGAGTTATAGGAAGAAATATTGGCTTAGAGATACTAGATCAAATAGATAAGGATGTGGAGAATTATGAGTAACGGGTTTCTTTCACAGGAAGAAATAAATGCGCTTTTAAATGGAGATGAAGGTCAAGAACCTAAAGAAAATAAAGAAGAAATGAAGGCAAATACTGAAAATAAGTCACAAGAAGTTAAAGAAGATCTTACAGACATAGAAAAAGATCTTTTAGGAGAAGTTGGGAATATATCTATGGGATCTGCTTCTACAGCACTTTCAACAATAATAAACCAACAAGTAAGTATAACAACACCTATAGTTAGTATAACTACGCTAGAACAATTGGTAAAAACTTTTGAAATACCTAATGTAGCTTTAGAAGTGAAATACACTAGTGGCATTGTTGGAGAAAATCTTTTAGTGATGAACATAGATGATGCATCAGTAATATCTAATCTAATGATGGGTGGAGATGGAAAGGTAGATAAAGCTATAAAAGAACTTTCGGAAATAGAAATAAGTGCAGTGTCAGAAGCTATGAATCAAATGATAGGTTCAGCAGCCACATCTATGGCAACTATGTTTGCAAGGGAGGTTAATATATCTCCTCCATTGTCTAAAGTGTGGAGAGATTTAACTGAACCTTTAGCAGAAGGTATAGAACCCACAGAACCAATAGTTAAAGTATCATTTTCATTAACTATTGGAAATTTAGTAGATAGCAATATAATGCAGCTTCTTCCACTAAAAACCGCTAAAAAAATAGTCTCAATAATGATGGGACAGGAAGATATAAATGATTTAGAAATTGTAAAAGTTAAAGAGGAAGAAAGAATGAAATTAAAACAAGAATCTAAAAGAGAAACAGCTCCAGTATATGAAAAACCAATAGAAACTGTAAGACCTCAACCACAAGTAGAAGTAAAACAGGCTACCTTTGAAACACTAAAGCCTAAAGCTCCTGCAGCTAATATGCCAGATAATATTGATTTAATATTAGATGTACCTCTTAATATTTCAGTAGTTTTAGGAAGAACTAAGATGAGTGTGAAAGATATTTTAGATTTAGGTACAGGATCTTTAATAGAATTGGATAAGTTAGCAGAGGAACCAGTAGAGATTCAAGTAAATGGCAAAAAGGTTGCTTATGGAGAAGTGGTAGTTGTAGATGAAAATTTTGGAGTTAGAATAACTAGTATAGTAAGTGGAGCAGAAAGAGTAAAATCTTTAGGAAAATAAAAGAATTGCTATTGCAATTCTTTTTTTATCTATGTAATTTCGATGCATTTTTAATAGTAAATTTAATAAAATTAATTTTATAATTAAAGCAGTAAAATAGAGCTACATTGAGTATTAAATTAATAATTTACTTTTATTAAAAGGTATAAATCTTGACAGAGAGTTTACGATAATAGTAATACAAATCAAATATAAAAAATTAAATTGACAACAAAATTATAAAAATATAAAATTTCTATTGTCTGTGTTTAATTATAAGAATAATAAATTAAAATATTATTTAGGAGTGTATAATATGAAAATTAATAGTGTAAGTATTACAAAAGGCCTGAATACTTATAACTTAAGCAAAAAAAATATAGAAAAGAAACAAGTAAATAATAGTAAAAAAGATACAGTAGAAATATCTAAAGTAGGTAAAAGTTTAACTGCTTATTCTATAGAAGATAAATTTTTAAGCTCAAAGAATAGAATAGAAAAAATAAAGAAATTAATAGACGAAGGTACTTATAAAGTGGATTCAAAATTAATAGCAGAAAAAATGATAAATTCTATGAAGGGGAAATATTAATGGAAGAAAATCTTAAATTAATATTAAAAAACCAATATAAATCATTAAAAGAACTTTTAGAATTGTTGGAGAAACAACATAAATATTTATGTTGTAAAAATACTTTTGGTTTAGATAAAATTGTAGAGGATATAGAAGAAAAGAGTAAAGAACTTGCAAAATATGAAATGGAAAGAAGAAGCTTAACTAAAGAAAATTCTATTTTAGCTTTTATGAAAGAAAGTAAAGATGATGAACTTCAAAAGGCTTATAATGATTGTTTAAAAGTATTAAATGATATTAAACTTCAAAAGGATACTAATGAATTAATAATAAGACAAGGCATATCTTTGACCACCAGTGTTTTAACTATATTAAATCCAGACAAATCACCTAAAACTTATGGTCCACAGGGAAGAAGATAATTTTAGGGCAACAGACAATGAGTATTTTATATTAATATTGTCTTTGCCCATATTTTATATATTTCAAAAGTAAAGATTTATACGTTGAGCTACGAATATATAATTAGAAGAAAGAGATAGGGAGTTGAGAGTAATGTCCGGATTATTCGGAACCTTAAATATAGGAAAAAGTGGACTCTTTGCACAACAAGGAGCAATAAATGTAACAGGACATAATATAGCCAATGCTAATACAGAGGGATATTCAAGACAAAGGGTAGAACTTCAAACTACAAGACCTTATTGTAAACCAAGTATGAATAGTACTGTAGGTCCTGGGCAAATTGGAACAGGAGTACAGATAGCTGCTATAAATAGGGTAAGAGATAGTTTTTTAGATTACCAAACAAGGGTAGAATATGGGGTGCAAGGTCAATTTGAAAGTAGAAATAAATTTTTATCTCAAATAGAAAATATATTAAATGAACCAACAGATGTAGGTATATCAAATCTAGTAAAACAGTTTTTTGATTCATGGCAAGATTTATCACTGCATTCAGAAACATCTAATGCTCGTTCTGTAGTGATAGAACAATCAAAAGCTTTAACAGATGAGTTAAATCATACATATAACCAATTAAACCAATTAAAAACAAATACACAAATGGAAATAAACCATACAGTATTTGAAGTAAATAGTATATTAAATCAAGTAAATCAATTAAATCAAGAAATAATACAAGTAAAAATAGCCCATCAACAACCTAATGACTTAATGGATAGACGTGATTTACTATTAGATAAGTTAAGTTCAAAGTTTGGTATAGAAATAAAAAGAGAAAATTATGAGGGAATAGATATAACAACATCTAATTCTGCTAAGAATTATCAAAAGAAAACTTCGGAGTTAGGTGGAAAAGCTCCTACATATAAGGATAAAACAGGAAAAGAACATTCATTAAATTTACTTCAAACTATAAATCCAGATGATGTATATAGATTTTCTTACATTAAAGATATAAATCCTCCAAAAGGAAAAAAAGTAGGAGAAGCAGGAGAATATACAGTAACTTATTATAAAAATGGAGATACAAACTCAGATGAAAATAAAAGAACTATTAAGGTAAAGATAAATACTGAAGATGAATATAAAAGGTTAGATGAATGTAGAGTTATATGGACAGATATGGAGGGTAGGGCGATAACAGTTAAAAACGAGGCAACAGATAACACTCTAAAAGCTAAGTTAGATAATAATAAAAGTTGTAATTTTATGGAATTAAAATTATTTGAACCACCATCTGGTGAATTTAAGGGATTAATGTCTGTACAACAAGATATAGATAAGTATGAAGATGAACTTAATAAATTAGCTAAAGCTTTAGCATTTTCAGTAAATGCTATTCATATGCAGGATGATGGAAATGGAAATGGACTTAAAGATGGTAAGGCTTTCTTTATTAATGGTAAGAAATATAAAGACAATCCTACAGCTAAGTTGACAGATGATGAAATAACAGCAGAAAATATTACCATAAATGAAGAATTATTTGAAGATCCAATGAAAATAATTACAGGAGTAAACGAAAAAACTTCTGCTGAAGGAGATGGTAAAAGAGCTTTAGCAATAGCTCAATTAAGGGATACTCTTATGGAAATACAGAGTATTGAAAATACTACAACAAGAAAATCATTTCTTAAAGGCTATTTTGAACAAAACAAAAATCTAGGAGAAATCTTCACTATTGCTAAAAATACTAATGGAAAGACTTTAGATAGTCATTTTAATGATGTAATAGGTGCACTTGGAGTAGATGAACAAGAAGCTAAAAGAGTAGTTAAAAATGAAGCCGTTGCTTTAGCAGAATTTAAGCAAGCTAGAAGTTCTGTATCTGGAGTTTCTTTGGATGAGGAATTTGCAAATATAGTTCAATATTCTCACTGCTATCAAGCTAATGCGAAAATAATAAGTACTGTAGATCAATTATTGGATGTGGTTATAAACGGACTTAAAAGATAGTTTATAAATATTTAAGAAGAGGTGAATACTTTGAGAGTTACAAATAAAATGATGTCAGATATGTTTCTAGCTGATATGAATTCAAATTTAGAGAAATTAAATATCCTAGAAAAACAAAGAGATACAGGAAAGAATTTTTCAAAACCTTCCGATGATCCTGCTAATGTTATAAGATCAATGCAGCTTCATACAGGAATAGGAGTTAACAAACAGTATAATAAAAATATAAATACTACTATAAATTGGCTAGATGTTACAGATACAGCTTTAGGTCAGTTAGGAGATCAATTAGGTAAAATACAAGAGAAGTTAGTAGCTGCGGGTAATGGATCTTATAGTGATACTGAAAGAAAAGCTATAAAAGATGAAGTAAATGAAATTATAGGAAATATGTCACAAATACTAAACACAAGTTTTGATGGAAGATATATTTTTTCAGGAACAAGGGTTACATCAAAGCCTACAGATGCAGTAAAAGATTCCAAGGGTAATACAAAGTTAGTTTATGTAGATAAATCAGGTAAAAATCCTTTTGCTGATTTTAATATTGATGAACAACAAGTTATGTGCAATTTAAGTATAACTAAAGATGCAAAAGGTAATACAAAGATAGAAGATAAGTCGGGTAAATTAAATATAACATTGAAGGGTACAGATGTAACTATAGAGGGTGTTATATCAAAAAAAACAGTTAAGATGGATTTAGAGGAAGTAACGAATTATACTTCATTAAAAGAAAAATTAAAAGCAGAAACGTCTCAAGGTGTAACTATGGATTACAATGTAAATATAACTGAGATTATGAATTTCAAAGATATTGGAGTAGATAGTAGTATTCCAGAATTGCTACAAAAGATAGTAAATCATTTAGATGGAAATAATGGGGATGGAACTGTAGGAGATAAAGAAAAAAATTATAAAGAGTTATTTAATGGCGATTTAGAGTCTATACAACAGGCTACTAATAATCTTTTAAAGGTTAGGTCAGAAGTAGGAGCTAAACAAAATAGAATGGATGCAGCACAAAAAATGAATAAGGAAACAAATTTTAATATGACAGAAATATTATCTCATACAGAAGATATAAATGTAGTTGAAAAAACTATGGAATTTGCAGTACTTCAATCTGTTTATATAGCTTCACTTCAAACTAGTGCTAAAGTTTTACAACCTACTCTTATGGATTACTTAAGGTAATATTGAATTTGGAGGAGTAATATGAAGATTAATACCAAATGCTATGATGCCTTAAATTATGAGGAAAAAGATGCTATATATTTTCAAAAAGGTATTCCCGGTTTTGAAAAACTAAAAAAATTTATAATATTTCCAGTGGAAGATAATGATATATTTAGTGTATTTCATTCTATAGAAGATGAAAATATAGGAATAATAGTAATTTCCCCTTTTCATGTAAAAAAAGATTATGAAATTAAATTAGAAGAGGATTTAATAAAAAGACTTAAAATAAAAAATGAAGAAGAAGTTTTAATTTTGAACACAGTTACATTAAGCTCAGTTGTAAATGAAATAACTGTAAATCTAAAAGCCCCTATTATAATAAATATAAAAGAAAAATTAGGGGAACAAATAATAGTAGACAATGACAATTATAAAATAAAGCATCCAATTTTTAAGGAGGAAGCTTAATGTTAGTTGTAAGCAGAAAAAAAGGAGAGTCTATTATAATAGGAGATAATATAGAGGTTACAGTGGTTAAACTAGATGATGGAACAGTAAAACTTGCTATAGATGCTCCAAGAGATATAACTATTTTAAGAAAAGAACTTTACAAGGAAGTAAAAGATGAAAATATAAAAGCTACTAAATTTGATTTATCTATTTTAAAAAGCATAAAAAAATAAGAATATAAGTGATATTATTAAAAAGGAGTGTACAACATGGAAGTAAGAATATCTAGTCAAGGAAGACAAATGAATGCTAATTTTATAGAAAATAATATCAATGATTTAATGATAAAAAAGAATGATATTCAATTTTTTAATGAAAATGCATTAAAAAGTGAGAAGATTAAAGATGAAAAAATAGATATAAAAGATTTGGAAAAAGCTGTGGATAAATTAAATAAGCTTTTAGATGAAAAACAAACCCATATAGAATATGAAGTTTACGGAAAATTCAAAGATTTAACTATAAAAATTATAAATAATAAAACAAATGAAATAATTAAAGAGATACCACCCAAAAAGATAATAGATATGGTTGATAAGCTTTGCGAAATTGCAGGGATATTAATAGACCAAAAAGCTTAATATAGGGTGGTGTGTTTATGGAATTTAGATTAAATAAAATAGACACAGATGTAAGACAGAGGATAGAAGATCAAACAAAAGAAGGAAAAGTTCATTCTAAAAAAGGTATAAGTGTTCAAAAGGATAAGAAACAAAGGCAAGGCAAAAATAATGATTTTTACAGCAAAGTGAAGAAAAATTTAAAAAATAAAAAGAACAAAATAAAGATAAATGCAGTAAAGTATTCTGCTAATAATAATATAGCAATAGAAGCTACAAAAGAAAATAAAGATGAAATTTTTATTTTAAAAGGTTCTATAATTGATACAAAAAAGTAAAAATCTTCTATTTGAAGAGGAAGGTGTATTTAATGTATTCAGCAAATGCATATAATATTTATAAAAACAATAGTGTTAATTTTGCTTCTAAAGAGCAATTACTTTTAATGCTATTAGATGGAACTGTTAAATTTTCAAAGAGGGCAAGACAAGCTATTTTAGATAAAGATATACCAAAGGCTCATGAAAATTTAGTTAAAACTCAAAATATATATTATGAACTTATGACAACGTTAGATGTTCAAAAAGGTGGGGACTGGACAAAAAGAATAATGAGTTTGTATGACTATATAGTTAGAAGACTTACAGATGCTAATTTAAAAAAAGACGTAAAAATAATGGATGAAGTAATTCCACTTATAGAAGAAATAAGAAATATGTGGAATGAAGCATATAAATTATCAAAGAGGACTCAAGATTGATTAAGTAATATAAATTTTTAATTAACATATGGAGGCATTTTTATGGGTATGATGAGAATAGGTGGACTTGCTACGGGCATGGATACTGATAAAATGGTAAAAGATATGATGAAACCATATAACATGCGCGTAGATAAGATGAAACAAGATACTACAGTAGTTAAATGGCAACAAGATGCTTATAGGGAAGTAATGGATGACATAAGTGGAATATCAAAAAAATATTTTGACGTATTAAATGGAGATAAGTATATGTTATCTTCTAATAATTTTTCTGCTTTAAAGCCTATAGGAATAGATGAGAATTCAGGTCTTAAAATAAAAGCTAATACTACAGGCATGGAGGGACATTACTCTATAAAAGTAGACAAAATAGCTACAAAAGCTAAGCTAGAGGCCACACCTACAAAAGATTTTGATCCTAATAAGGAAGTTTCTACTATTTTAACTGGAAAAGTTCAATTTACTATAAATGGTGAAAGTTTCGAGTATGATTTTTCTACTACAGATAAAGAAAAAACTATAAAAGACATTTTATCAGATATATCTGGAAGTAAGACTAAGATAGATGCAAGATATAGTGAATTAACTAAAAAAATTATTTTTTCATCTACTAAGGAAGGTAAAGATGCAGAAATAAATATTGAAGATAGTACGGATTTTTTAGGAAGGTTATTTGGAAAATCTATGGTAGGCAAGGTAAAGGGTGAAGGATCACAAGTAACAATTACATCTCCAGACGGAACTAATACAGTAACTCAAAAATCTAATAGTTTTTCTATAGATGGAGTAAGTTATGATATATCTGGTGTAAAGGAAGGAAAAACTGTTGATTTTGTACTAGAAGGAAATTCTGATGAAGCCTTTGAAAAGGTAAAAGGATTTATAGAGGATTATAATAAATTAATAGATAAAGTTCAGAAAAAACTTACAGAAAAGAAAAATAGAAGTTTTAAACCTCTAACAGAGGAACAAAAAAAAGAAATGAAAGAAAAAGATATTGAACTTTGGGAAGAAAAAGCAAAGTCTGGTCTTTTAAGAGGAGACTCAAACCTTCAAAATATGTTAACAAGTTTAAGAAGGGCTTTTTTTGACAAAGTAGAGGGAGCAGGACTTACTTTAAGAGAATTAGGATTAAATACTTCTGTTAACTACAAAGAGGGTGGAAAGATAGTATTTGATCAATCTTTGGATAAAGATGGAAATAACGGGGAGTCTAGGTTAAAAAAACTTTTAAAAGAAGACCCTAATAAAGTATTTAAAATATTTTCAAAAGAATCAACAAATTATCCAAGCTATAGTCCTGATTTAACAATATCAGAGAGACAGAAAAGAAATAGCGAAGAGGGGATTTTGCAGAGGATAAATGATATATTTCAGGATTATACAAGAACTACAAGAAGTTCTAGTGGAAGACGAGGAATTTTTGTTGAAAAAGCAGGAATTAAAGGAACAACTTCTGAAATAAATAATAGTTTATTTAAGGAGTTAGAAAAAAGGGAAAAAATGATAAAAGAGATGGAGAAAAAACTCGCAGAAAGAGAAAATAAATACTATATTCAATTCAGTAAACTTGAAAAATACATGAATAAAATGAATGCTCAATCATCTTGGCTTTCTCAACAATTTGGAGGAAAATAAAATAAATTTAGATAAGAGTGATTTTAATGAATAGATTAAGAGAATATCTAATAGAATATAAAAAATTAACTTTAAGTATTATAGAAGCTGTAGAAAAGGAAGATTATGAAGCACCAGAAATATTTTTAAATAAAAAGCAAGAAGTAATATATAGTATAAATTCTCTAGAATATACTAGAGAAGAATTTATAAAATTAAGTAAGGAATTAGAATTACCACAGTTAGAACAAAAGCTCAACAAAGTAACTGTCATGAAAAAACAAAATTTAAAACAAAAAATTAATAGAGCATTAGAAGGCAAAGAAGTAAGTAGAAACTACAACATGATACAAATTAAGGATTATAATGTTTTAAATAGAAAAATATAAATTTATAGTTTAAAAATTTATATAAGGTATAAAGGAATAAGATTATTAAACGATAAAATATATTGTAAGATTTAATTCTTATAATATATTAAATATAAAATAATGGATGAACAAGGATGTTCACCACATAAACAGGGAGGATTTTAAAAATGATAATCAATCACAATTTAAATGCTATGAATGCTCATAGACAAATGGCATTCAACACAACTAACACAGGAAAGGCTATAGAAAAATTAAGCTCAGGTTTAAGAATAAACAGAGCAGGAGACGACGCAGCAGGTTTAGCTATTTCTGAAAAAATGAGAGGACAAATCAGAGGATTAAACCAAGCTTCAAGAAATGCCCAAGATGGTATCTCATTAATTCAAACAGCTGAAGGTGCTTTAAATGAAACACATGCAATTCTTCAAAGAATGAGAGAATTAGCAGTACAAGCAGCTAACGATACTAACGTATCAACAGATAGAGCAAATCTTCAAAAAGAAGTAACACAATTACAATCAGAAATTGATAGAATTTCAGGACAAACAGAATTCAATACTAAAAAATTATTAGATGGAACAGCTAGTAAAAATGCAGTTCAATTCCAAGTAGGAGCTAATAAAGACCAATTTATAAGCGTTAAGATAGCAAAAATGGATACAGCAGCATTAAGTGTCGGTGCAACTAAAGTTAAATTATCAGGAAGTGCAAAATCATGCTCAGCTGCTATAGCTATAATTGATAAGGCTTTAAATAAAGTATCAGAAGAAAGAGCAAATATGGGAGCTGTTCAAAACAGATTAGAACATACAATAAATTCTGATAACAATGCATCAGAAAACTTACAAGCAGCAGAATCAAGAATAAGAGACGTTGATATGGCTAAAGAAATGATGAACTTCACAAGAACTAACATATTAACTCAAGCTGCTCAAGCAATGCTTGCACAAGCTAATCAAGCACCACAAGGAGTTCTTCAATTATTAAGATAATTAATTGTATTAAGATAAAAGTCGGGGTAGGGGCCTCGACTTTTCTATTTTAAATAATTATATAGGATTATTAAATAAAATTAATGTAAAAAATAATTTTAAAGGTATAAAGTGTATAAATATAATATCGATTATATAAAAGTAACCAATAAAATTGCGCATGGAAGCGTAGCATAATCAAGGAGGAGTTTAAAAATGATAATCAATCACAATTTAAATGCTATGAATGCTCATAGACAAATGGCATTCAACACAACTAACACAGGAAAGGCTATAGAAAAGTTAAGCTCAGGTTTAAGAATAAACAGAGCAGGAGACGACGCAGCAGGTTTAGCTATTTCTGAAAAAATGAGAGGACAAATCAGAGGATTAAACCAAGCTTCAAGAAATGCCCAAGATGGTATCTCATTAATTCAAACAGCTGAAGGTGCTTTAAATGAAACACATGCAATTCTTCAAAGAATGAGAGAATTAGCAGTACAAGCAGCTAACGATACTAACGTATCAACAGATAGAGCAAATCTTCAAAAAGAAGTAACACAATTACAATCAGAAATTGATAGAATTTCAGGACAAACAGAATTCAATACTAAAAAATTATTAGATGGAACAGCTAGTAAAAATGCAGTTCAATTCCAAGTAGGAGCTAATAAAGACCAATTTATAAGCGTTAAGATAGCAAAAATGGATACAGCAGCATTAAGTGTCGGTGCAACTAAAGTTAAATTATCAGGAAGTGCAAAATCATGCTCAGCTGCTATAGCTATAATTGATAAGGCTTTAAATAAAGTATCAGAAGAAAGAGCAAATATGGGAGCTGTTCAAAACAGATTAGAACATACAATAAATTCTGATAACAATGCATCAGAAAACTTACAAGCAGCAGAATCAAGAATAAGAGATGTTGATATGGCTAAAGAAATGATGAACTTCACAAGAACTAACATATTAACTCAAGCTGCACAAGCTATGCTTGCTCAAGCTAACCAAGCACCACAAGGGGTTCTTCAATTATTAAGATAATTGGAAGTTTTTGTGAAAACCGAGGAATTTTTTCCTCGGTTTTTTATTTAAGAAAAAATAATTTTATTCGATAATAATTTTATATAAAAGAGGTGAAAAATAAATATGGTAGAATATGATTTTGATATTGAGAAAAGTAAAGATGGTTTTAATATAATTAAGATATATAAGGATAATAAAAAGATATATATAGGTAGTAAATATAATATGAAGGCTAAAATAGGTGAATTTATTAATAGCTTAAATAAGGATAAAGACGAAAAAAATGTATTTTTAATATTTGGAATAGGTTCAGGAGAATGCTTAAGTGAACTTAATAAATTATATCCTAAAAGTAAAATTGTAATATTTGAACCAAATTTAAAATTAATAAATTATATAAAGCAAAATCCCATACAGTATAAGTTTTTAGAAAAAGAAAATGTATATCTTATAAATCCTAAAAGAACCAATTTAACTGAAGGGCTATTTAATATAATAAAGGAGTATGAAATTACAAAAGTTACGTATAGGTCTATTATGAATTATGATAAAATTTATAGTAATGAATTTTTAGAATTTACTAAAATAGTAAAGGAATTTTTATCAGATAATGTTATATCTAGAAATACTAATTTAAGATTTTCAGAAATTTGGTTCAAAACTTTAATTAACAACTTGAAATATATTATTGATGCAATTAATGTGGAGGAGTATAAAGATAAGTATAAGAATATCCCAGCTATTATTGTATCAGCAGGGCCATCATTATCTAAAAATATAGATGAATTAAAAAATATAAGTAAAGATATGCTTATTTTATCTGGGGGCAGAACATTAAAACCTTTATTGGAAAAAGAGATAAATCCAGATTTAATAGGTGTAGTTGATCCAGGAGAAATATCTTATAAATTAGTTAAGGGTTATATAGATAAATGTAATGTTCCGCTTTTATTTTATGAAGGAACTAATTCTAATGTAGTAAGAGATCATAATGGAAAAAAGATTATATTTGGACAAAGTGAATTAATAAATAAAATTTTAGAGACCAATACTAAAAACTTAACAGCAGGTGGGTCTATTGCTCATACATTAACTATGAATGCTATATTTTTTGGTTGCAATCCAATAATATTTATTGGACAGGATTTAGCATATACAGGAGAGAAATTTCATTCAGAAATAGCTACCAATCACTTTGCAGTAGATAAAGATAATGATATAACAGATAAAGATGGATTATATGTTGAAGATATAAATGGACAGAAAGTTAAAACTAGTGAAATTTTAGATAATTTTAGAAGAGATTTTGAAAGTATTATAAAAGCTAATAAGGAAACGGTATTTATAGATGCTACAGAAGGTGGAGCTAAAATTGAGGGTACAACTGTAATGACATTGAAGGAAGCTATAGAAAAGTATAAGTTAAATAAAACAATGAATAATATATTTAAGGAAGAGAAAATTAACAATAAGAAAAGTAAGGTTAAAGAAAATACTATAAATATGCTTGATGAATCTATAAAGGCTATTAAATTTATTAATATTAAATGTAAAGAAGCATTGAGGATATTAGATGATTTAAGAATAGATTTAATAGTTAAAGAAAGTTCTAAAGTTAACAAGAGTTTAAAAAAATTAGATAAAATAGATGAGGAAATTAAGTGTAAATACAAAAACTTAGAAATTTTAAATAATTTATTATATCCATTAACTTATAGTATATTAACTAGTTACAAAGCGGAAACAGATGAAGACATAATAAATAAAAATAAATTTTTATATAAATCAATTTTGGAAGTTATAAATTATGCTCTTAATTTTATAGAAGATGAATTATTACAAATAAAAAATATGGAGATATAATTTATGTTAAAATTAGAAAAAACAAAGAGTGAATTATATACTGTTAAATATAATAATAAATATTTACATAGTAAGTATGATCCGTTAGAAGAAAGTAAGAAATTTATAAATAAGTATAAAAATTTAATAGAAAAATCCTCTATTATTTTAATATATGGATTAGGATTAGGATATCATGTAGAACAGGTATTTAATATTAATAATAAAGTACAAATTTATGTTTTTGAAGGAAATGAAGAATTAATAAATGTATGTAAAAAAACAAATTTTAAGTTATTCTGTAATAAAAGAATAAATATAATTTCTTATAAGGAAAGGGATTTTTATAGCATATTTAGTAAAGTGATAAAAGGAGTAAAGGATATAATAGTACATAGGCCTTCTTTGCAAACTATAAAGTATAGTAATAAGGAATTGTATGCTTTAATTAATAATTATATAATATCCAAACAAGCTGTAGATAATAGTGGAATGTTGGAAGAAAATTATAAGGAAAATTTTAAACAATGTTATAGTAGTATACATAGTCTAATAAAGCAGTTTAATAAAGAAAACAAACCATATATTATAACAGCAGCAGGACCATCTTTAGATGATGAATTAGAGATATTAAAGAATAACAGAAAAAATTTTATAGTAATAACAGTAGGAACAGCGCTAAAATCATTAATGAATAATAATATAAAACCTGATATTATAGTTATAATAGATGGAAAAAAACCAGTAGCTAATCAGTTAAGTGGATTTGAAAATGAGAATATATCACTTTGTTTTTTATCTACTGCATCTAGATGGGCAGTTAAAGGATATAAAGGTCCTAAATATATATTTTTCAACGCTATGGGAGAAGATGAAATTATAATTGAAACAGGAAAGACAGTGGCGGTAGCGGCTATGAATATAGCTATAAAATGTGGAGCGAAGGAGGTAGTTTTATTAGGCCAAGATTTAGCTTATTTAAATGGTAAATCACATATAAGTGCATTTAAGGATATCTATAATTGTGAGGATAATCCAATAATAAATGAACAAAATGATGTGGTTAAAGGTGTTGATGGAAAGATGCTTAAAACTACTAAGGGGTATATTTATTTTAAAAATCAAATAGAGAATGTAATTAAAAAGAACCTCAATGTAAATTTTGTGAATTGTAGCAAAGGTGCTTTAATTAAAGGAGCAAAGAATATTGATTTTAAACAGTATTTAAGTAAGCTATTTTGCGACATAAGCATTTAAAGAATTTAAAAATATTATCGACTATTATAGTAAAATGAAAGGTTATTTTATTTGGGAGGAAAAATAATGAGTAAAAAAATGGAGGCTTTAATAACAGCTAATGAATATATGGAAAATTTAAAAAAAGGGATAAATACATTAATAGAATACATTCAATTAGAAGAAGAAAATAGAGCTTTTTCTTTAATTCCAAGCATATCTGAAGGAATAGGTTGGATTATGGAAGTTATTAATTTAACTTCTGATATTCAAAAAGAGCCTATAGATATATCAATTATGGATGAGAAGCTAGAAGAAATAGTGCAAGCTATTGAAAATGAGGATTATGTGTTAATAGGGGATTTATTTAACTATGAGATACTTCCAATCTTGAATGATGTACATGCTAAAATAAAAAATATAATATTAAATTAATAAAAATATAAGACAATTTTATTATAAAAAAAAATTGCTGAAACAGGTGATAAATATGTTAAATAATAAATCTGTACTAATAACTGGAGGAACAGGATCTTTCGGTAAAAAATTCACTGAAATGATTTTAGATAGATATGATGTAAAAAAGATAATAATATATTCAAGAGATGAATTTAAACAAGATTTAATGAAAAAGGAATTTTCTATAACCTATCCTAATAAGGTACATAAATTAAGATTTTTTATAGGGGACGTTAGGGATAAGGATAGATTATATAGAGCTTTTAATGGAGTAGATTATATAATTCATGCGGCAGCTATGAAACAAGTGCCAGCTTGTGAATATAATCCTTTTGAGGCTATAAAGACTAACATTCATGGTGCACAAAACGTAATAGATGTAGCTTTAGATAGAGGTGTAAAAAAAGTTGTAGCATTATCTACAGATAAATCAGTAAATCCTATAAATTTATATGGAGGAACAAAATTAGTCTCTGATAAATTATTTATAGCTGCAAATGCTTATTCAGGTGAGGATGGAACTATATTTTCAGTAGTTAGATATGGAAATGTAGCAGGCAGTAGAGGCTCTGTTATTCCATTTTTTAAATCACTAATTGAAAAAGGATATGATGAACTTCCTATAACAGATTTTAGAATGACTAGATTTTGGATTACTTTGGAAGAAGGCGTAGAATTAGTATTTAAAGCATTAGGAGAATCTAAGGGAGGAGAAACGTATATATCTAAAATTCCTTCATTTAAAATAACAGATTTAGCTGAAGCAATGATGCCAAATTGTAAGTTGAAAGAGGTTGGAATTAGAGAGGGAGAAAAACTCCATGAAGTAATGGTTACGAAAGATGATTCAAGATATACTTATGAATATGAAGGCCATTATATAGTATATCCTCATTTTGACTGGTGGAATTCTCAAAAGTATTTAACACCAGGAGGAGCTTTGATAGAAGAAGGTTTTGAATATAATTCTGGAGCTAATAATGAATGGTTATCAATAGAACAATTAAAAGAAGAAATAAATAAATTACAATTATTTTAGTGATTAAGGAGTTGCTATAGTTGAAAGCTATTATATTAAATGCAGGTAAAGATAATATATTAAATGATAGGCCAAAATGTTTGCTGGAGATAGAAGGTAATTCAATATTAGAGATGCAAATAAATATTCTGTATACTTGTGGTATAAATGATATATCAGTTGTTAGAGGATATGAAAAAAATAAAATAGATATACCAGGAATTAAATATTACGATAATGATGATTATAAGAACACAAATGTATTAAATTCATTATTTTGTGCTAGGGAGGAATTAAATGATGATACTTTAATCTTATATGGAGACATATTATTTGATGAAGATGTAATACTTAGAATGTTAGATTCTAAAGCGGACATATCTATTGGAGTAAAATTGAATATAGATGATTATTTAAATATTAATGATTGTAGTATAGAAAATAAGGAAATGTTAATATTTGATGGGCAAAATAATGTAGAGAAAATAGGAAAAGGATTATCAGATATACGTAATAACAATTATGGATTATTTACAGGAATGATAAAATGTACCCAAAGGGGAACATATATTCTAAAAAATAATTATGATAGAATAAGTGAAGTTCAGGAATCTCATAATTACTTAAATAAAATAGATTTAAAAAATATTTGGATAACAGATTTATTAAATGAATTATGCAAGATGGGTATAGATCTAAAATGTGTTATTATAGAAAAAAACTGGGCGGAAATAGATACGTTAGAAGATTACAATAGAATTAAAAAAGATTCATTATTTATAAATAAGCTAATTAAGGTAAAAACAGATTGGAAGGAAAGAGCTAAAACCTATGATAATATAAGATGGGTAAATAGAAATGAAACATTAGATCAAATGGTAGAGTTTGCAGGTGATGTAAATAATAAAAAAATTTTGGACGTAGGTACAGGTACGGGAAAAGTTTTAAAAACTTTATATAATAAGTATCCAGAAGGTAATTATTATGGAATAGATGTGAGTGCTGGTATGATGAGCAAAATAGATGCTTCACTAGGTTTTAATCTTTCACAAAGTAAAGTTGAGGATTTAAGTTTATTTGAAGATAATTCTTTTGATGTTGTAACAGCCAGAATGATTCTTCATCATTCGGAAGATTTAAATAAAGCTTTTAGAGAAGTAAAAAGAATTTTAAAACCAGGTGGTAAATTTATTGTATGTGAAGGAACGCCTCCAGATAGATATAGTGTTAAATTTTATGAAGAAATGTTTAAATATAAGGAAAATAGACATACATTTTTATTGGATGACTTAACTAATTTATTTGTAAATGCTGATTTCAAAGATATATTCTCTAGAACTATAGTTTTAAATGATATGAGTTTAAATAACTGGTTAAATAATGCGGGAGTTCCTTTTAGAAACTTAGATATAATAAGAAAAATGCATTTTGAATGCGATAAACTAGTTAAACAAGCTTATGATATGAAAATAGTAGAAGATGATATCATTATGAATTGGAAGTTCGCAGTTGTTTATGGAATAAAGTAGAGTTTATCTTATATTTTTTAATAAAAATAAAAGGAAATTACTTGTAAGGAGAAAACAATATGGAATGCTATTTGTATAATTTTGAAAAGGATAGAGAATTAGTTGATTTCTTAAATAATAATGGGATAAATCAGCAACATTTTTTAAACAAAAGACTTTATGATGATATGCATAATTTTAATTATTTTTATATTGTATGTAAAGATAATAAAGATATACAAGGGGTGATGCCTTTTATTTTATATAAGAATTGTTTAGGAAATATTATCCATTCTATGCCGTTTATTGGTTACGGTGGAATTGCAAGTGTTAATAATAAGGAAGCAGTATTTAAGTCCATTAAAAATTTTTTAATGGACTTCTCACAAAAATATGATGTTAAACTTATGACTATATGTACACCGCCTTTTAAAAATTATGAGTATGATTTATATAAGAGGATTTTTGAACCAAGTTTTGAAAGAAAAAATTTTTATCAGTATTTAGATTTAAAAGAAGATATATTTAAAAATATGAAGTCTAAATTCAGAGGAAATTTAAGACGTAATATAAATAAATGTAGAAAATACGGAGTTGAGTTAATAGAGAGTTGCGATTTAGAATATTTAAGAGATTGGTACGATAATGTATATGTAAAAAGATTAACAGAAACTCATTGTGCTATATATCCTTATTCAGTATTTGAAACTATTGTAAAATATTATAGTAGGGATAAATTTAAAATGTTTTATACGATTTTAGAAGATAAAATAATAGGTGGTGGATTATACTTAAACCAAGGAATATCAGTAGATAATTTTATGAGAGTTGTAGATGGGGAATATATGTATACACAGGCTGGAACTTATTTGGATTATGCTAGTATAGAGTACGCATTAGAATTGGAAGTTGAGTATTACAATTGGCAATCTTGTGATGAAGTTGGTTCTAGTATATTTAAATATAAGGAAGATTGGGGTTCTGGTTTAGATTATCATTATTATTTAACTAGTATAGTTAGTAATATAGATAAACTTAGAGGCACTAGTTTAGATTTAATAAAAAAAGAATACAAGGGAATATATGTAATGCCTTATGAACAGTTTATCAAATAGACTTTTGTTGGAGGATTATTTTGGTTATGAGAAATATTATGATATTAGGAGCAAGTGAAACTCAAATACCTTTTATAAAGATTGCTAAGGAAAAAGGGTATGGCGTAATTATTACAGATATAGACAAGAATGCACCTGGATTAAAGTATGGAGATGTAGCTATAAATATTAGTGGAGAAAATAAGGAAAAGATATTGGAGTACGCTAGAAAGTTTAATATAGAAGGTATAATAACAAAAACGGAAAGGCTTTTAGCTACAGTAGCTTATGTAAATGAAAAATTAAATTTGAGAGGAATAAGATCCAAGGCTGCACGTGCTTCTATAGATAAAGTCTTTTTACGAAAATGTATGAGAGAGAACGGAATTGATATATGTAAGAGTTATCAGGTAGAGTCATTAGAAGATGTTAAAGCTATATCAAATAAATTAAGCTATCCGGTAGTTATGAAACCTATTGATGGAGGTGGGAGTAGAGGGGTAGTTAGGATAAATTCTAAAAATGAACTAGAAAAAAATTTTGATTATTGTATGACATATAGTAGGGAGAAAAAGCTTATAATAGAGGATTTTATAGATGGAAAGGCATGTTCAGTAGAACTTATAACGCAAAATGGACATACTCATGTGATTGCAGTATCTGAAGGCATAACTAGTGGATCTCCTTATTTTGTTGAAACACAGCATTTAATTCCTGCAAACTTTAGTATTAATATTTTAAAACAAATAGAGGATATGTGTATAAAAACTTTAAAGGCTGTCGAAGTGGACAATGCAGTATCTTTTTTTGATATGAGGATTACTAAAAATGGACCTATTGTTATAGAAATAGCAGCTAGGTTTGCAGGAGATTATATATGCACTGATTTAATTAAATTAGCAACAGGAATAGATATGTATGAAAGTCTTATAAACATAGTTATGGGAGAAGAAGTAAGTCATAAAAATAAATTTAACAAATATGCAGTAGTTAAATTTATAACTAAATTTAATTATGAAAATGCAATAAAAAATCATAAAAGTATTATACAAGATGATAATTATGTTAAGCATGAATATTATAATAGAACCAATGTATCTGGACTTTTTAATTCTTCAGATAGATTAGGATATTATATATTTAATGCAGAAAATAGAGAGTCCTTATTAAAAAGTTTAAGTTTAATAGATTAAAAGTTTAGTAAGGAACTCACTCAACATGTAAATTAATATAATTGAGTATCTAATTATTTATAAGGATAGTGAAGAGAGGTAGATTAAATGAAATTAATGATTTTTGCTATTGATGCATTACCACCAGATGTACTTTTTAATAATATAAATGAATATCCTAATATAAAAAAATTAAAAGAAAATGGGATGTATTGTCAGTATGATAGCTATACTTATGGATATGGATCAAGGGATAATTGGGTTTCTTTGTATACAGGATTAACACCTCAACAACATGGAGTTATTAATAATCAGTATAAAGATGAAAAAAGATATCCCAATATGAATGATTATAAGGAGAGAGAACCTTTTTGGAAAATGCTTAATAAACAGGGTTTAAAAGTTGGAATGATAAAGGGACTAGCCACTACTCCTCCAGATAATATTGATGGTTATATGATAAGTGGTGAAATAAATTATGATGCTGATGCAGAAATAATAGATGAGTACTACTCTCTAAATCCAGTTGTTACTAATAAAGATAGATATATATTAAAGTATATTAATACAAATTTAGAGAAACAACCTGTTCCTAGGTCAGAAGAATACTTTGGATATAGATGGAATGAAATAAAGGAAAGTCCTCAACTGTTAAATGGAATTTTGAAGGATGATTATTTTCACGAGGCTGTTGAATATTTAAAAAGTAATTTAGAATATTACAAAAAAGATATTATAAATTTACAAGATAATAGTCCTGTGGATGTATGTTTTTTTTATACGCAATTAATTGACTATATAAGTCATTTTCAATCTCATGATTTAGAAAAAAAGGAAATAAAAAAAGCCATAAAGATAATTGATGAATTTATAGGAATGGTTATATCTAAGATTAACCCAGATAATGTTTTGATATTGTCGGATCACGGAATAAAAGGGTGGCAAGAAAGTTTAGGAAATTCACCGGTAAAATTACAACGTGAAATGTTTGGATTAAGAGATAGTGCCATTTGGCTTGAGAATGGAGCTATTATAATTAAGGCTAGAAATAAGGGATTTTTATCAGCCTGCCATGATATAAAAGGAACATTTATTATTAGTGGCAAGGATATAAAAACTGGGAAAGTTAAGGATATGAGAACGATTGATTTTTATCCAACTTTATTAGAAATGTTTGATGTTAAAATTCCTTCTCACAGAAAAGGATTTGTTTTAGATGTATTTAAAAATAAAAAAATAGTTAATGAAGATAAATTTATTACAAATAGTGGTAACAATACTATAAATATAGGTATAATTCAGAACATAGATATACCTGCTTTTAATAAAGTAGTTAATGAGGTGTTTTTAAATAATCGTTTTTGTAATATAAAAGTTTTAGGAGAAGAGAAATATAAGGAAACTTTTTTATATAATCCTAGAATAGATGAATTTATAGGTATTAAAAATAAAAAAATAAATAAGCATGACTTACAAAATTTTGATAAGGTTATATTACCATATAAAAATTCATTAACGGGAGAAGTAAACTTTTATGAAGTTTAATAAGATTTATTAATGTTTAAATATAATAAAGAACTCTATGCACTAATATTTAAATTGAATGCACAAATTATTTTGTGCATTCTTTATTAATTATTTTGTATATATACTATAAAAATAAATAAGAATGGTGGATTATAATGAATAAGCTTGAAGAATGTTTAACTGAGAAATTTAATAAAAAATATTGTGTTTTTACTGGAAGTGGTACGACTTCTATATATTTAATTTTAAAAGCTTTAAACTTAAATCATAAAAAGATAGTATATCCCGCTATAACATGTATGACTCCAGTTAATGCAGCTATTTATGCCGGATATGCTCCTGAGTTTTGTGATGTAAATTTAGAAGATTATACTATGGATATAGAATCGCTAAAATCTATTATAGATAATGAGGATATAGGAATTATAGTACCTACCCATATTTATGGACATAGATGTGATATGAAGTCTATATATGAAATAGTTAGAGATAAAAATATTTTTATTTTAGAGGATTCAGCACAAAGTTATTATTTTAGTGGATATTCAGATGCATCTATCATAAGTTTTGGTAATACTAAGTTATTACAATGTAATAATGGAGGAGGAGCTATATTTACTGATGATGTAAAATTATATAATAACATTTTAAAATATAAAAAAGATTTACCCAGAAAACCGTTTGATATTGAAAATAAATTTAATTTATATAGAGATAGTTATTATGGTATTGTTAGGAATTATAAAGGTAAAGAATTTAATATTCATATGAAACAATTGCAGTTAGATAGTAGAGAAACTTTTATATATGATTTAGTATTTAATGAAGCTTTGTTGGATGTCATAAATGAATTAGAAAATATAATAGATAAAAGAAAAGAGAGACGAAACTTATATGATAAGTATCTTATAAAGAAAAATTTATATTTACCTAAATTAGAAGAAAATGAAGGTTTATGGAGATATACTTTTTTATACAAGGGAAATAGAGAAAAATTATTATTACAAGCTAGAAAGCAAGGTGTAGACATAAGTAATTGGTATATAAATTTGAGCAAAATACACAGTGATAATCAGAGAATTTTAAAAAATGCCGATATTGTAGAAAATGAAGTTGTAAATTTATGGATTGAAGATAAAAAAAAGATTGAAGATATAAAGAAAGATATAAAAATTATAAATGACATAATTATTAATAATAGATAACTATACTAAATTTGTATACAAACACTTAGTAAATAAATATTTAAATAAAGATAAGGAGTTTAATATGAATATTTGCATTAGATCAGATGGTGGTTCTCAAATAGGTATGGGACATATAATGAGAACTATGGTCATAGCACATGAATTAAAGAAAAAACATAATGTATTTTTTCTTTGTAGAGTAGATAGTCCATTAACCAATAAATATAAACCAGGTATAGATATTCTAAGAAGAAATGGATTTGAAGTTAAATATATAAGAGAAAATGCTGTAAAAGATGAAATATATAAAATAAATGCAGACTGTATAATTACGGATAGTTATGATGTAGATGAGGAGTATTTTAATATAATTAAGAAAAAATTTAAGATTAGTGGTTGTTTTGATGATGAAAAATGTTGTGAGTATTTTAATGTAGATTTTTTAATTAATCAAAATTCTTATGCTACAACCTTAAATTATAAGGTTAATAATGATACAAATCTTATGTTAGGAACTGAATTTGTTATATTAAGAGATGAATTTAGAAATATTAAATACACAAAACAAATAAAACCTAATATAGAGGATATTATGATAACAGTAGGCGGAAGTGACGATAATAATTTAACAGAAAAAATTATTAATCATTTAAAAGAATTTAATTATAATTTACATGTTGTTATAGGTTCTGGATTTAATAAAATAGAAGAATTGAAAAAATATAGTAGTAGTAAAATTAAATTATATTTTAATGCTAATATGAGTAAATTAATGAAAATTTGTGATATATGTATATCTTCATGTGGAACCACAATATTTGAATTAGCTAGAATGGGTGTTCCATCTATAGGGATTGTAGTAGCTGAAAATCAAGTATTAGCAGCAGAAACTATGGATAGATTAGGAATCATAAAATTTTCCGAAATAGAGAATTTAAAAAGTGCAATAAATATGTTAAGCTATGATAAAAGAATTATGTTAAGTAAAAGTGCAAGTGAGTTAGTAGATGGTAATGGAATATATAGAATAATTAAATTAATAGAGGAGAGGTTTAATTTATGAATTTATTAATAATACAAGCTCATATGGGATCTACACGTCTGCCAGGCAAAATAATGAAGAACATATGTGGCAAAGAAGTTTTATTACATGTATATGAAAGATGTAAAAGAGCTAATACAATAGATGAAATAATAATAGCTACAAGTAAAAATAAAGAAAATGATTTGATTGAGGAATTTTGCAATAAAAACAATATAGAATGTTTTAGAGGATCAGAAAATAATGTATTAGATAGATATTATGAATGTTGTAAACTCTATAAGCCCAATATTGATATAGTTGTTAGAGTTACTTCAGATTGTCCATTATTAGAACCTAAATTAATTGATTTTTGGGTGCAAAACTTATATAAAGATAAATTAGAATTTGTAGAAGAGGAAAAAGAAATTTTTACAGGGTTTGGATTAGATGTATTTACATTTGAGGCTTTGTGTAAAATGAAAGAATGTGCAGTAACAGATAAACAAAAGGAACATGTTGTTGGATACTATTATGATAATAAGGATAATTTTACACATAAGGTTTATCCATTAAAAGATGAATTAAAATATTTATATAGAAATTATAGACTAACTTTGGATACTAGAGAAGATTTAGAACTTATCAAAGTTATATATGAGAAATTTTATAATAATAATTATGTTGATTTGAGAGAAGTTATTAATTATATAGATAATAATAAGGAAATTCTAGATATTAATAAATTTATAAATCAAAAACAATATTAAGAAATGACATAAAAAGGTATAGAATAAAAGTATTAAATGCTTATATAAATGTATACTGGGGAAGGATACGTTAAAAGTATTTAAGAATAATTTATATAATATTGTAGACAAAGGAATTAATAAAATATATAGATGCTTCCTTAAAGAAAAAAAATATTTATACGATATAAGGTATAATTAATAATGATTTAAGAAGGTGATAAAAAGATGAATAAGTCTTTTATGATGAATAATAATAAAATAATGTATAATGATGAAACCTTTATAATAGCAGAAATGTCTGCTAATCATTTACAAGATTATGATAGAGCAGTTGAAATTATAAAAAAAGCTAAATGGGCTGGTGCAGATGCTATTAAACTTCAGACATATACCCCAGATACTATAACCTTAGATTGTGATAATGAATATTTTCAAATAAAGCAAGGTACTATTTGGGATGGAACTACTTTACATAAACTTTATCAAACAGCATATACTCCATGGGAGTGGCAACCAAAATTAAAAAAGGTGGCAGAAGAGGAAGGATTAATATTTTTTTCATCACCTTTTGATTACACTTCTGTAGATTTTTTAGAGGAGATGAAAGTTCCAGCTTATAAGATAGCATCTTTTGAAATAAATGATATTCCTTTTATAGAATATATAGCGTCAAAGGGAAAACCTATAATAATGTCTACGGGAATAGCACGTCTCGGGGATATTCAAGAAGCCATTAATGCTTGCAAAAGAATGGGAAATGAAAATATAGCATTGTTAAAATGCACTTCATCTTATCCAGCACCTTTCAATTCAATAAATTTAAATACTATACCTAATATGAAGGAAACTTTTAAAACTATAGTAGGAATATCTGATCATACCATAGGACATACAGTAGCGTTAGGTGCAGTAGCATTAGGTGCTAAAATAGTAGAAAAACATTTAACATTAAGAAGATCAGATGGAGGAGCTGATTCTAAATTTTCTATGGAACCAGAAGAATTTAAATATATGGTGGATTGTATAAGAAATTTAGAAAAGGCTTTGGGAACAGTTACTTACGATTTAACAGAGAAACAAAAAAAATCAAGAGAACATTCAAGAAGTTTATTTGTAGTGAAGGATATTAAAAAGGGAGAAATATTTACTAATGATAATGTAAAAAGTATAAGACCAGGGTTTGGACTGGAAACAAAATATATAAATGATGTATTAGGAAAAAAGGCACAATTTGATATAGAAAAGGGTACGCCTGTTAATTGGGAGATGATTTAATGTCAAAGGACTATACGGTGACAATACCAGGTCATCCTAGTGTATATAAAGAGTTACCTAGAGAATTGAATATATATTTTTCTGAACCACAAAGTGGAGTTAATGAGGAGACAGGTATTTTATTATTTATTGCTGGATTTGGTGGTAATGCAACCTCTAATGTATATAAAAAGATGAGAAAGAATTTTGCGGATAAATATAATCTAATTACGGTTCAATGTGATTATTTTGGATGGCAATATATGCAAGGAGCTGAAGATTTAAGTTTTAATCTTAATAAAGATAAAATTAAAACCATATTAAGTAATAAGGATTTTATTAAATTAGAAAGTGATAATTTAAACCAGGAACAGTTTTTTAATATAATTAAGGATTATCATATATCAATAGAGGCTAATGCTAATTTGAAAGAAAACTTAGAAGATTTTAATGATATGGGGATAATGCAAGCCATAGATAATATAAATGCTGTTTTAGTAGTAATGGCTATACTTGAAGATAATAATTTAAAATTTAATAAAAATAAATTAATTGTATATGGAAATTCTCATGGGGCATATTTATCATATATGTGTAATGCTTTTGCGCCTAGCCTATTTTCATTAATAATAGATAATTCGGCATGGATACATCCAAAATATTTATATAATGATAGAATTTTAATGTCATCCATTGGTAAATGTAATTTTGATATTAAATTTAAGTATTTAGCATCGTCTTTAAATTTAGATAAGGAAATATTGGATTTGAATAAATTATATGCTAAGTTTGATAATAATTGTAATATTATATGTTTTCATGGTACTACAGATAATTTAATAAGTAATACAGATAAATTTAAATTTTGTAGCAATATAAAAAGATGTGTATATAATGAAATATCAGAAGATAAGGTTGACGGAGTTATATTTAAGTCTACTAATCATGGATTAGATGCAGATTTTATTAAGTTATTTGACGTAGTGGAAGAAAAATATGAACAACTATTAGTTAAGGAAGAATTTGATTTATATAATATAACATATGAAACTAATAATTTTATATATAATATAGATTATTCTTTAGGGGTACCTAATATTTCCATTTATAAAAATAATAAATAATATAAAATAATAATTTTTGATACTAAATCTATATTTCAATTATTAAATAATCGATGATTTTAATTTTACGGGAGAATTAAAATATGAAAAATAAAATAATGTTAACGCCTACATATACGGAAGGGTTTGAGTGTATAGGAAGTAAATGTGAAGATACTTGTTGTAGAGGATGGCATATTTATTTAGATAAAAAAATATATAAATTGTATAATAAGTTAGATGTTAAAAAACTTAATGTTAAAGTAGATAAAGTAATAAAAAGAAATAGAAAATGTAAATCTGATTGGGACTATGGAGAAATAATTTTAGATAAAAATAGGAGATGTCCATTTTTATCTAAAGAAAATTTATGTGGCATATATACAAATTTTGGACAAGATAAGATGTCAGAAGTATGTTCTATTTATCCAAGAAAATATAATAAAATAGACCATATTATTGAAAAAACATTGACTTTATCTTGTCCGGAGGTGGCAAAACGAGTTTTATTAAATAAGAATTCTATGGAATTTAATGAAATTGAGTGTACTGAAGAAGTAAGGAATATTAATGTATCAATCAATACTCAGATATCTGGGGAATATTTAAGTAAGTATTTTTGGAATTTAAGAATATTTACTATAAATCTTTTGCAAAATAGAAATTATTCCATAGACGATAGATTAATTATTTTAGGTATGTTTTACAATGAAATACAAGATACATTAGATAAAAACAATTTTTCTAATATCTTAACTATAATTGAAAAATATGAGGAGAGAATATTATCAAGTATATATAAGGAAGTTTTAACTAAAATAAAAGGTGATGAAAGAATAAAAATTATATTTTTACAACAACTTATAGGAGCTAAAATAAATATAGATGAGAGTAGTAAAGAATTTATTGACTTACATAATAATAGTATTAAATCTTTAGATTATAATAAATTAAATGGAACTAGTAATTATAATAAGTGTTATGAAATTTATTATAAGCCATTTTTTAAAGATAGAGAATATATATTAGAAAATTATTTGGTTAATTATGTGTTTGCGAATGTTTTTCCTTTAGGTAAGAATAAAGTTTTTGAAGATTATAGTATGCTTATAACATATTATTCCATTATAAAAATTTATTTAGTTGGATTATCATCATATTATAAAGAAGATTTTTCAGATCAAGAAGTTGTAAATTTTATACAAAAGTTTTATAGATTTGTAATGCATGATTCAGGATATAATTCTTGGATTTTAGATACTTTAAAAAGCAATAATATAAACAATATGGCACACATGGCTTTGTTTATAAGAGATTAATTATTGAGTGTATAAAGTGTATATATACTTTAAATTTTTATATGATTAATAAATATATTTAATTAGGTGAAATATATGATTAAGTTTAATAGTGGAAAAAAAATATTAATAATTTTAACTCTAGTATTTGGTTGCATAAGCATAAGTTGTAATATTAATAATTTTAGCAAGGATATTAATTATATAAAATTTAATGTAATTAAAGAGAAGGAAAAGAATATAAACAAAAATGATGTGGATGGTAATATTGCTAATTTATGTTATACCATAGGGGAAGCAATAGATTATATTAAAAATAATTTATATAAGGAAAAATCATTAGAGCAAGTAAAAATTTTATTGAATGATTCTATAGTTGCATTATCCTCTATAGAAAATTCTATAAGTGGCTCTAATAAAAATCAATATAAAGAATTAATAATATATATTAAATCTATGAGGGATAACTTTATAAGATTAGATGAATCATTACAAAAAGATACAGATGATAGGAATAAAGAAAATCATATTTTAAATATCATAGAAAATGATTATAAAAATGTTATTAATTTATTAAAATAAAGATATTATTTAAGAAGAGAGGTAATTATATGGATATAGCAGCAATGTCTATGTCACTAAATCAATGGAAGTTAAGTGAGGTAGCAGCTTTGTCTGTAATGAAGATGACAATGAATTCTTCTAATGAAAATGCTGTTAGAATGACTGAAATGATGGAACAAGCACTAGATCCAAATTTAGGACAAAATTTAGATTTAAAAGCATAATTACAGACAGTTACTAATAAACAAGAACAAATATGTAAAATAAATTATTATATAATTATATTATAAGTATATAAACAAAGAATCCTAAATAGTAATATATTTTTATTATTTAGGATTCTTTTACTTACTATATAAATATATATTTTTAAAAAATAATTTAATTACTTTATTAATTTTATATACTATGTAGAAAATACAACAGATTCAAAGGATAATACTATAAAAACTAGTGAATTATATATTTTCTATAATATTAAGTAAAAAACAATAAAGCATATTAGTATCTTTACGATAATAAAATAGATTATTTTATAAAAGAAGGAGGTGTTATAAGTGCTTATAAATAATGTGAATGTTTTGAATTCTTTTAATAAAATTGTGAAAAATAAGAAAAAAACTGAAGGACTTATAGAAAAAGTAAGTTCAGGTAAAAGAATAAATAGAGCCGCTGATGATGCATCAGGGCTATGTATATCTGAAAGTTTTAAAGCTCAAGTGAGAGGATTATCTCAAGCTCAAAGGAATACTCAAGATGGAATATCATTATTACAAACCGTTGAGGGAGCTTTAGATGATATATCACAACATTTATATAAAATGAAAGAGTTAGCTGTAAAAGCAGCTAATGACACTTTAACGGATAAAGATAGGAAACTTGCAGATGAAGAGTTCCAAAACCTTAAGAATTCCATAGAGGATATTTCAGATAAAACTGAATTTAATAAAATAAAATTATTAAAAGAGAATAAAAGCTTAAATATACAAATAAAAGACTCACCATTTACAACCTATACTATTAATTTAAAGTCTTTAACAAGTAAGGATATAGGCATTGATGGAAGTTGTATAGATACTTTAGAGAATGCATCAAATTCTATAGAACATGTTAATAATGCTATAAATAAAGTTATAGAATATAGGGTAAATGTTGGAACAGATTATAATAATTTGTGTCATACATACAATGATTCTAGTAATGCAGAGGAGAACATTACATCGGCCTTATCTCGAATAGAGGATGAAGATATGGCTCTCTCTATAATGGGAATAGTTAAAGGAAATGTACTTATAGAATATAATAAGTCTATGGTGATAGGTGCTAGACAAAGCACAGAGTCCGTATCTACTTTATTAAGTAAGGGCATAAGTTAAACAGTGTTAAATTTTAACACTGTTTTTTTTATTGGACTTTTTATATCAAAATAGATAGAGGTATATCTTTAGTAACATAAATTCTTAAATTGCATATTTAATAATGAGGGGGGTAAAATAAGGGGGATTAAAAAAATGGACATTCAAAAGACGGTAAAGCGGGCAAAAGAAAATGATGAAGATGCTATAGAAAGCTTATTAAATAAATTTTATCCTTTTATATTAAAACAAGCCTCTAAAGTGTATCTCTCAGGATATTCTATGGAGGATTTAATTCAAATAGGATATTTATCTATTTTAAAATCTATCTACAAATATGATTTAAATAAGAATACTAATTTCGTATCTTATGTTACTAATGCAATAAGAAATAACTACTATTATTTAATAAGGAAACAAGCAAGAAATAATGAAATTATAAGTTTAAATGAAGAGGCACCTAAAAGTACTAATGAAATTATAGAACTGTTAGAGGCAGACATTGATATTGAGGAAGATATTTTAAAATTAGATGAAATAGATAGATTAAAACAGGCTTTAAATAAAATTTCTAAAGAAGATAGGGATTTTATTTTATATGTGTTTTCTAAAAATAGAGGGGCTTTAAAAGAATATTCAAAAGAAAAAGGTATAAATTATAATACCTGTAAAGCAAAAAAGAAAAAACTATTAAAAAAATTAAGGGACATGCTATAGATTTATAAAAATTAAAATAAAGGCAAAAATAGAAGTGTACTATAATATTTAGGAGGAAAAATATGAACGAATTACAAATGATGCATGTTGCCAATGTGTGTGATGGTTATGAAGCTATAGATGAAGGGTTTATATCAAATATTGGGAGCCATAATAGCAAAAGCTGTGTAAATTGCAAAAACTTAGTTAATGGAGAATGCATAAAGGATCTTTATGATAAAGTACTAACAAGCTTAGATCAAACTTAATGCGTAGGGTGGATAGTATCCACTCTACACTTTAAGTTTCTATATTATTAATGTTAGTTTTTAAAAGTTCTAAGTTAGCTATTATTTTAGATACATGATAGTTATAAACTATATTGATGTTATTTTCAATATAGTTATAATCTTCTTTTTCAATAGAAAATAAATTTTTTATTTTTTCGTAGTTTTGGGGATTTAATTCATAGAGTTTATCTATAGATTTTATAAAACATAGATTTGTATAAATTTCATTAAATATTTTTATTAGTTGTTTTATATGAGTTTCATCCAGCTGATTTTTCTTTACTATTTCTTTTGAATAGGCTGTAAAGTTAGCTTCTAAATTGCTTATTTGATTTTTTAACTTTGTTAAATCTATATTATCCATATTGTACATGATTTCCATTGATATTTTATAAATATAGTCTATGATTTTGTTACAGCTATTCTTTATTTGTTTTTCATAAGCAGGTGGTTTTATAAACATATTTACCAAAACAGATACAATAATTCCTATAAAAGTATCTAATGTTCTATGAATACTATAATAAAGGGGTGTCTTATCTGTAAGATTTATCATTATACCTATAAATACTATACAGGCTATGGTAATGGACTTATCCCATTTTAATAAATTACATATGTATATGACAATAATGATACCAAAACCGCACAAAAAAGCATTATTAGGAGATATTAAAGAAAAGCAAAGCCCTACAGTGGCTCCGGTTATAGTACCGAGCATTCTATTTCTTCCAGCTTTATATGAACCTGTAACAGAATTTTGCATTGATATTACGGCTGCAATGGCTGCATAAAAAGGTGAGTCCAATTTAAAAAAATTAGATATAAGTATAGAGACAGTGACGGCAATGGCAGTTTTTATATTTCTCATTCCTATGTTTTTTTTCATAGTATTCCTCTCCCATTTGTTATTATTATAAACATAATTATTATACAAAAATAACTAATAATGCTCAACTTTTATTTTGTACTTTAAAATACTTTTATACCTATTAATAATTGTATATAATATAAGTATCTTAATATAAATTTATATGTATAGGAGGAGGCTTTATTGTTACTTAAAACAGTTTTATCAGCATTTTTTATAATTAACATAATAATATCTATTATAGTAATTATATTAGAAAGAAAAAAACCAGAAAAAACTATTGCTTGGCTTCTAGTATTTGTTATAGTTCCTCCTTTAGGTTTATTCTTATATATTTTTTTAGGAAGAAACTGGAAGAAGAATAAACTTCATGAAAAAACTAGTATAGAGATAGAAGAACTTATACAAGAATCTATGTCAAAAATAAAAAAAACTAGATATAGTTCCTTAATTGAACTTTTATCTAAAAATAGTGAGTCACCTTTATTTAAAGATAACTCTATTAAAATATTTAAAGATGGTAGTGAAAAATTTGAAATTTTAAAAAAGGAATTAATGAAAGCAGAGCATCATATACATTTAGAATATTATATAGTAAAAAGTGATGGAATAGGAGAAGAGATAAAGGATATTTTAATTGAAAAGGTTAAAGAGGGAGTTCAAGTAAGATTTATTATAGATAGGGTGGGTTCTATTGGTATAAAAAAATCTTATATAAGAGATCTTATAGAAAATGGTGTGGATGTAGTACAATATTCTTATTTTTTAGCTCCTTTTTTGAAGCTCATTAATACTCAGATAAATTATAGAAATCATAGAAAGATAGCTGTGATAGATGGAAAAACAGGATTTTTAGGAGGTATAAATATAGGGGATGAGTATCTTGGAAAGAGTAAATTTGGATATTGGAGAGATACTCATATTATGGTCAAAGGAGATTTTGTTATGGGACTCCAAGCAGTGTTTATGGATGATTTTGCTACTATAAAGGAGGCAAATAAGGAGTTCTTTTATTATGGTGAAGATTTTAGTGATTATTTTCCTAAACCTGATGATTGTAATAAAAAATTAATGCAACTTGTAAAAAGTGGTCCAGATTCTCAATTTCAAGCTATAATGCAAGCAGTTTTTAAAATGATAAACTTAGCTAAAGACCATATATACATAACTACTCCCTATTTTGTACCTAATGATAGCATAATGAACGCTCTTAAAATAGCTTCTTTGGGAGGGGTAGATGTTAGAATATTATTTCCAGGAAAATATGATCATTTGGTAGTATATTACGCATCTAAAACTTATTTAGAGGAACTTTCAAACTATGGAATAAAAATTTATTTTTATGAAGATAAATCATTTATACATGCAAAAACCATGATGGTAGATGGAGAAATAGCTACAGTAGGGACAGCTAATATGGATATAAGAAGTTTTGAATTGAATTATGAGATAAACGCAGTCATATATGATGAAGAAACTACAGAACAATTGGAATATATTTTTTTTGAAGATTTAAAAAGAAGTAGACGAATATATAGAGAAGACTTTATAAACAAACCAATGCGTACTCGTATAAATGAAGGAGTAGCTAGAGTTTTCTCTGCTTTACTATAAAATTTTATGTATTCATAAAGTTTTTTGTAATTACGTCGTAATATATTAAGTAATGGTTAGTGCTAATAGTAATAGTAACTATATATATGTTATAATCAAAGTATAATTTAGTTGTGTTGTAGGGTGGTGTAACAGGGTGGATAATGATGAAAAAAAAGTTTTAATAGAAATTAAGTTTCTTAAAAAAATGTTTACAGAGTTAAAGGAAATTCAGGCTTTAAGCGGAGAAAGACTTATTCAACAAAAAACAGAAACTCTTATAAAGTATTTAGAAAATTTACTTAATGAAAAAGAGGACTTACCTTTTGAAGATGTAATATATAAAAAAATGAAAGAAGTAAAGTTTAAAGATCCAGAACTAAATTCAAAGCTTTATATACTATATAGAAAGTTAAGTGACGGTAAAATATCTGAAGAAGATGCTAGAATATTATATGATGTATATATTAAAACTCAAATATATGATAAAATGATATATTAGTAATATCTATAAATACCCCCAAATGGTCAATGATTTATTGACTTGGGGTATTTTTATAGATTATTTATTATAAAGTTTTAATAAAGGGGTGGTATTTTGGGTGAAGAAGAATTCATAGAATTAGATAAAAAAACTATGGAAAAGATATTATTTGATTTAAAAGAAATAAGAATAATATGTTCAGATAAAAAAATTAAGGAAAGAATACAATCTATTATAGAGTTTGCTCAAAGCGAAATTTATTCTCAAATGGAACCTTCTCTTAAAGAGTTAATATATAACAAAATGAAAGAAACTAAGAAGAATAATCCAGATTTAAGTAGTAAATTATATATTTTATATAGAAATTTAATTGATGAAAAAATATCTGAAGAAGATGCAAAAAAAGTATATGAATCTTATATTGTTATGGATGGATTTGAAAAAATAGTATGGTAAAAAACCTTTGTATATTGCAAAGGTTTTTTTATTTTTAAAATAATAAAAAAATATTGAATAAATATAATATTTATTGTATAATTATTAAAAAATTACATAAATACAGGGGGAAGATTAATATGGAAAATAAAGTGGTACTTGCTTATTCAGGTGGATTAGATACCTCTATTATAATTCCTTGGCTTAAGCAACATTATAAATTAGAAGTTATAGCTGTTTGTGTAGATGTAGGTCAGGGCGATGACATGAAATATGTAAGAGATAAAGCTTTGAAATCCGGTGCATCTAAGATATATATAGAGGATGTCAAGGAGGAATTTGTAATTGAGTATTTATACAAAGCTATAAAAACGGAAGCTTTGTATGAAGATGACTATATGCTAGGAACTTCCCTTGCAAGACCCTTAATGGCTAAAAAACTTGTGGATATAGCCCATAAAGAAAATGCTTTATATATTTGTCATGGTTGTACAGGAAAAGGAAATGATCAAGTGCGTTTTGAAGTAGGGATACATGCATTAGATCCTAGCATAAAAATAATAGCTCCTTGGAGAATATGGAATATAAAATCTAGAGAAGATGCTATTGACTATGCTATGAAAATGGGGGTAGATGTTCCTGTAACTAAAGAAAAGATTTATTCAAGGGATAAAAATATTTGGCACGTAAGTCACGAAGGTGGAGATTTGGAGAATCTAAAAAATGAGCATAAGGAAGAAATGTATTTAATGGTGACTCCACCAGAAAAGACGAAAAATAAAAGTACCTATATAGACATTTATTTTGAAAAGGGAGTTCCAGTAAAGATAAATAATGAGAAAATGTCTCCTGTTAAAATTATAGAAAAATTAAATACTATAGGTGGAGAAAATGGTATAGGTATAAAAGACATAGTAGAAAATAGGTTAGTAGGTATAAAATCTAGAGGAGTATATGAAACTCCAGCAGGAACCATTTTATATGAAGCTCATAAAAAATTAGAAACAGTAACTTTAGATAAATATAGTTATGAGTATAAAAAAATAATAGCTAAAAGATATGGAGAGCTTGTATATAACGGTTTATGGTTTACTTCACTAAGAGAAGCTATAGATGTTTTTGTAGATAAAACTCAAGAAAATGTAACAGGAAATGTTAAGCTTAAATTATATAAAGGAAACATAAAGTGTGCAGGTGTTGATAGTCAGTATGCTTTATATGATGAGGATATTTCTTCTTTTGGATATAGTGAACTTTATGATCATAAAGATGCAGAAGGATTTATAAATTTATATTCTCTACCATGTAAAATAAAAGCTTTAAAAAATTCTAAATAGAAAGGAGTGTAATATGAAACTTTGGGGAGGGCGTTTTAAAGAAGAAGAAAGCAAACTTATGGAGGATTTTAATAGTTCTTTAAGGTTTGATAAAAAATTATATTATGAAGATATAAAAGGTAGTATATCTCATATAAGAATGCTTTGTAGTTGTAACATAATCAGTGATAAAGAAAGAGATAAAATAATAAGTGGACTTTTAAGTATATTAGAGGATATAGAAAAAGGTAATTTAAAAATTCAAGGAGACTATGAAGATATTCATAGTTTCGTAGAAATTAATTTAATTAAAAGAATAGGAGAAGTAGGTAAAAAACTTCACACAGGAAGAAGTAGAAATGATCAAGTAGCATTAGATATGAGGCTTTATTGTAAATATCACAGTAGGGAAGTTGTAGATGCCCTTAAAAATCTTATAGATACCATTGTAATGGTAGGAGATAAAAATAATTATATTATGCCAGGATATACACATCTTCAAAAGGCACAAGTAGTTACTTTTAGATATCATTTAAAAGCTTATGAAAGTATGTTTAAAAGAGATATAAAAAGAATTCTAAACTCTATTTCTATAATGGATGAAAGTCCATTAGGTTGCGGTGCTTTAGCTGGAACTACTTATAATTTAGATAGAAATTTTACGGCTTTAGATTTAGAATTTAAAAGACCAATAGATAATTTTTTAGATGGTGTAAGCGATAGAGACTATATAATAGAGCTTATAAGTAATTTTTCTATAATAATGATGCATTTAAGTAGGCTTTCAGAAGAACTTATTTTATGGAGCAGTAATGAGTTTAATTTTATAGAATTAGGAGATGGATTTTCAACGGGTAGTAGTATAATGCCACAAAAGAAGAATCCGGATGGAGCAGAACTTATCAGAGGAAAAACTGGAAGGGTATATGGAGATTTAGTAAGTATTTTAACTGTTATGAAAGCAATACCTTTAGCCTATAATAAAGATATGCAAGAAGATAAAGAACCTTTCTTTGATGCTTTAAATACAGTTTTAAGTTGTATTAATATAATGGAAGGTATTATAGGTACTTTAAGAGTAAAAAAAGAAAATCTTACAAAGGCTGTAAAAAAAGGTTTTTTAAATGCTACAGAATGTGCAGATTATTTAGTAAATAAGGGAATGACTTTTAGAGATGCCCATAAAGTTATAGGAGAAATAGTTATATTTTGTGAAGAAAAAAATTGTGCTATAGAAGATTTGAAATTAGAAGAATTTAGAACATTCACTTTCCTGTTTTCAAAAGATGTATATGAATTTATAGATTATAAAAAATCTTTAAACAAAGGTATAAAAAAAGAAATGAATTTGCAGAAGTATTAGATTAAAATTCATAGTTAATTTTTTAAAATTAGCTATGAATTTGTTAATTTATTAAATTATGTGCATTTATATTTTTTTTATGTTAAAATATATTTTATATATTTGATTTTAAGGAGATTTTGTAAAATGAATGACTACATAGATGTTATAAAGAAAACTATACAACTTTCTAGTACTTTAAAAGACGGTATAGAGTATATAAGAGAAGGATTAATCTTTAAGGAATATGATGAAGTAGAGAAGGTTATAGAAGATACAATTACTGCTGTTGTAGTTATTGAGAAAGCCTTAAATCCAGTACTTTTAGAAATAAAGGGTGAAAAAATTAAAAAATCTTTAGAAGACTTACGAAAAAATTTGAATTCTTTAGAGGAGAGCTTTAATGCGGGGAATACGGATGAATCTTTTAATATTATACAACGAAAACTTTTTCCGATGTATAATGTTTTAGAGGATTCTTTAAATAGAGATTTAAAAAAATACACTTATTGTTAATAATTTATTAAAAGCCTAAAGGCTTTTTTTGTTTGTAAAGATAATATTTGAAATTAAAGAATATAGAGATTGAACCGATAAATTTATTATAGAATTATGTTGCATAATAGCAAATTTTAATATGATATACTGGAGGGAATTGTTATGAGATTAAGTCATAATCTTGCTTCCTTGAATGTATTTAGAGCTTATTCTAGGGCATTAGAGGAACAAAGTGTAGCTTTTGATAAAATTACTAGTGGATATAAGGTTAGAAATGCAAAAGATGATCCTAATATTATTGCACAAAGCGAAAAAACAAGAATTGATATAAGAAGTATTCAAATGGCAAGGAGAAATGCTCAAGATGCAGTTAGTATGCTTCAAACTGTAGAGGGAGGAATCGAAAGCATTACAAGTATGATCCAAAGAATTAGAGAACTTGCAATTAAAGCTGGTGATGGTTCAATCAGTAAAGAAGATAAACAAATTATAGTAAATGAAATAGATGAAATGGTTAAAGGAATTAATGATACAGCTAAAAATACAGATTTTAATACAGTAAAGGTATTAAATGAGGAATATAAAAAACAAGTTCCAATAGGAAATAAGGCAGGGGAAACTGTAGAAATGAATTTTAAAGATATGTCTGCAGATGGTTTAGGATTAACAAAAATAAGTGAAAGAATAGAAAATGGAGATATAGGTATAGCGTTAGAAAATATAGATAAAGCTTTAGAGGGAGTTCTATCTACTAGAAGTAAATATGGTGCGTTAGAAAATAGATTTGAAAATGTAATGGATAATTTAGATGAAATTACTTTTAGAATGGAAAATGCAGATAGTAACTTAAGAGATGCAGATATAGCAGAAGAGATGATGATCTATGTAAAAGATGATGTGCTTATCCAATCGTCTATGAGTATAATGCAGCAGACTAATAATTTTCCTATGGATGTTTTAAAGATATTAGAAAACATTAGCGGAAGATAATAATTAAAGCACTCATTAGAGAGTTAAAATAAAAATGTATAGTCTATTTTTATTTTCTAATGATGTGTTTTTTATTTTTTTTTTTTATTTTTTTAAAGTTTTATAATTTGATTTAAAAATACAATAGAAGTAAAAATATTTATAGCAAATCTCACATTAAAAGGTAGTAAAAGGAAAAGAACTAGTATATAATGAAAAAGGATATAATATATAGTCAAATTTAATTATTGTTATAATTATAAGTTAAATTTAATTAAAATAGTGATTTAAGGTTTAAAAATCATATGTACAAATTAGTGTTTTTAATGTAAAATAGAATTAAATTTAAGAAATTTTTCATAAATTTATATTTTTAACATATATTTTTAAGTCAAAATAACTTTAGGCAGGAGTTGATACTATGACAATAAATAGTATGTCACCAGAACAAAGAACGTATTATTTACTAAAAAAGAGCATGGATGCTTCTTCTTATAGAAGTAAAGTTATTTCAAATAATACATCAAATTTTAATACACCAGGATATAAAAGGCATTATGTTACTTTTGAGGATTCTTTAAATAATTCTATGGATAATTTATCTATGAAAATTACTAAAGGTCAACATATTAATGATGGAATATCTTACGGTGAAATAAAAGAAGAAGTAGATAGGACAAGTAGTATGAGAACAGATGGAAATAATGTAGATTTAGATCATGAAATGGTGAATAAATCTTCGAATGCTCTTATGTATAGTGCTTTAATTACACAAGCTAATAATAAATTGTCAACTACAAAATATGTAATTAATGGTAGATAACCTAAGAAGGAGGGAAAAAAATGATAGGTGCTTTTAATACTATGAGAATTAGTGCAAGTGGATTATCAGCAGAAAGATTGAGAATGGATACCATTGCTTCTAATATGGCCAACCATTTGACTACAAGAACAGAAAATGGGGGACCTTACAGAAGAAAAGTAGCGTTATTTGAAGAAAATTTAAATAGACAATTCGACAGTAAATTAGGAAAAAGTAAAGATGAGGTAATAGGGGTGAAAGCTGTGGGTGTAGTTGAGGATCAATCCCCTTTTAGAAGGGTTTACAACCCATCTCATCCAGATGCAGATAGGGAAGGTTATGTTTCTATGCCTAATGTAAATGTCTTAAATGAGATGGCGGAAATGATGACTTCTATGCGTACATATGAAGCTAATGTTACTGCTTTAAGCGCAGAAAAGACAATGTTTAGTAAAGCTTTAGAAATTGGTAGATAGGGGAGAATATTATGAGGATTAATGGATTTGTTCCAGATACTAAAGTGTTTGAAACATTTAATAAAGATAAGGATTTAAACAAAAATTTAAATAGTGGGTTTTCTGAAATAATAAAAGGAAAATTAAACGAAGTAAATAATGCTCAAATAAAAGCTAATGAGTCTACAGAGGCTTTTATAAAGGGTGATGAGAAAAATATACATAATGTGATGTTAAATGCGGAAGAAGCTAAAATGTCTATGGAACTTGCAGTACAAGTTAGAAATAAATTGGTAGAAGCTTATCAGGAACTAAATAGAATGCAGTTATAGTAAGGGGAGCTCAAGATGAATAAGCTAAAAGAAATTTTTAAGGGTTTAAAGGAAAAATGGATAAACTTAAGTAAAAGAAAAAAAATAGCTTTTTCTATTGTCATGGTAGGGATCATAGGTGCTATTATAGCTCTTAGTGTTTATTTAGGAAGAACTAAATATTCAGTACTTTTCTCAAACATGAATCCTAATGATTCAGGAGCAGTTCTTGAAAAATTAAAGGATAAAAAGGTAGAAGCAAAAGTAGAAGGAAATAATATATTAGTACCTAAGGAAGACGTAGATAAGCTTAGAATGGAAATGCTTTCAGAAGTGCCTATAACAAATGGAAGTCAAGGTTTTGAAATTTTAGATAAGAGCAAATTTGGTGAAACTGATCAGGAGATGAAGATAAACTATCAAAGGGCGCTTCAAGGAGAAATAGAAAGAACTATAAAGAGTTTTCCACAGGTAGAAGGAGCTAGAGTACATTTGGTACTACCTCAGGAGACTGCTTTTGTAAAAGACACGGAGCCTGGTAGAGCTTCTGTTACATTGAATTTAAAAAAAGGAAAGTCTTTAAGTAAGGATCAAGTAAAGGCAATAGTAGCTTTAGTAAGTGGTAGCCTTAAAAATGTTCCCAAAGAAAATGTAGAAATAGTAGATAATAATATGGCATTACTTACAAAGGATTTATATGATGAAAGTGGAGATTTAAAAGATTCTACAACTTCTGCTGAAAAGCAGCAACAAATAAAGAAAAGTTATGAAAAAGATTTAGAAAAAAGATTACTTACTATGTTGGAGTCTATATATGGAAAAGATAAGGTGAAGGTGAGAATAAATACAGATTTAGATTTTGATGCAGTAAAAACAGACTCAGTAAATTATGGTGCTAAAAATGTAGTGGTAAGTGAACACAATATAAAGGAAAAAAATCAAAACAATGCAGGAGGAACTAGAGCAAACGGTAGTGTAGTAGATAACAATATGGTAAATAGTGTAACTACTAACAACGGAGGAAGTCAAAATTCTTCAAGGGAAGAAAATACTAAAAATTATGAAGTGCCTAAAACTGAAGAAAAGACTATAAAAGCTCCGGGCTCAATAAAAAGATTAACTGCATCTGTAGCAGTGGATGGTAATATAGATGAACAAACTAGAAGTGCTGTTAGGAACTTAGCAGTTTCAGCTATAGGTTTAAATGAAGAAAGAGGAGACAATATAAATATAGAAGGTATTCCTTTTGATAATGCAGGAAAAGAAAAGGTAAAACAAGATTTACAAGATATGGAGAAAATAAAAAAGAGAAAAGAAAAAATTAAACTATTTTCAGCTATAGGATTAGCTGTGTTAGCCTTAGCTACAGCAATTATACTCTTTATAAGAAAGAGAAGAGAACAAGAGGATGAGGAAGAATTAGATGATACAGAAGGTCTTGATGTAATAATAGGTGATGAAGAAGAAAATGAAAAACCTAAATTTAAACCAATTGAATTAGAACAGGAAGATGAAAATACCCATATGGAGAATGAAATAAGAAAATATGCCAAGGAAAAACCAGATCAGGTGATAGAAATAGTTAAATCATGGATAGCAGAGGATGAGAGGTGATGACAGATGGCTAACGAAGCAAAACTAACAGGAATTCAAAAGGCAGCAATATTATTCATTACTTTAGGACCAGATGCATCTGCAGGAATAATAAAAAAATTACCTGATTCTGAGATACAAAAAATAACCTATGAAATTGCGAATATTAATGCTGTTAAATCTGAAGTAAAGCAAGGAATATTAGAAGAATTTATACAAATGAATAAGGCTAAGGACTATCTTCTGGAAGGTGGTTTAGATTATGCTAAAAACCTTTTATCTAAAGCTTTAGGAAGTCAAAAAGCTATGGAGATATTAGATAAGGTTACAGAGGCTACTCAACAGTTTAGGCCTTTTGCTATAGCTAGAAAGGCAGATGCTCATCAACTTTTAAATACTATATCTGATGAACATCCTCAAACTATAGCTTTAGTTCTATGTTATTTACAACCAGATAAAGCAGCACAAATATTATCGGCCTTACCAGAGGATGTACAAGCAGAGGTAGCTTATAGAATAGCTACTATGAATAGTACTTCACCTATAGTAGTAAAAGAAATAGAAAAGGTATTAGATGGTAAGCTTTCCTCTGTAGTTAGATCTGATGCAAATACTATAGGTGGTGTGTTAACTATAGTAGATATATTAAACCAAGTAGACAGAACTACAGAAAAGAATATCACAGAAGGATTGGAAAAAGAAGATGCAGAATTAGCGGAGAAGATAAAGGAATCTATGTTTGTATTCGAGGACATTATTACATTAGACGATGTATCAATACAAAGAGTTTTAAGAGAAGTAGAATCAAAAGATTTAGCCTTAGCTTTAAAGGGATCCTCAGAAGAAGTTGCCAATGTAATATTTAGAAACCAATCAAAGAGAGCTGCTGCTTCATTGAAAGAAGATATAGAATTCTTAGGTCCTGTAAGACTTATGGATGTAGAAAAGTCTCAACAAGGTATAGTAAATATTATAAGAAGATTAGACGAAGCTGGAGAGATAGTAATATCAAGAGGTGGCGAAGATGCAATCATCGTATAATGTTATCAAGGGCAGTAGCGTAGTTAAAAAAGGGACTAAAAAGATAAATACAAATTATATAGTTACAACTAAAGAAGAAGAAATCGAGGAGGAAAACTCCAAAAATTATATAGATAGTTATGAAAATTTAGCTAAAAATATACTAGAAAATGCTAGACGTAGTGCAGATGAATTTATAACTAATGCTTATAGGGAAGCAGAGGTAGTAGAAAAAGATGCTTTCAATAGAGGATATGAATTAGGTCATGAAAAAGGATATGATGATGGTTCTGAGAAAGGTTATAAAGAAGCATATAAAGAAGCATATGAAAAGTATATGGAAGCTGGCAAAAGAGAATATGAAGCTATAGTAAGTAAAGGAAATGAAATACTTTTTAATTGTGAAAAAGCATATGAAGAATATTTAAAGGAAAAAGAAGAAGAAGTAAGAGGCGTAGTTTTAACTGTAATAGAGAATGTATTAAAAAGGGAAGTAAAAGATAAAGATTCTATGAATGAAGTTATATATGATGTTTTAAATGAATGTAAAAAATCTAAGACATTTATAATAAAATGCAATAATACTTACTATGAAGAAGTTAAGGGTAAATCAGAATTATGGAGAATTCAACTGCCTTTTAAGGGTGATATGTTTATAATAGAAGATAATTCCGTAGAAGATGGAGAAGCAATTATAGAAACAGATGAGGGCAAAGTACAGGTTTCTATAAATATAGCTTTTGATAAGCTAAAGGATATAGTAATAAAAGAAAGATAGGTATTTAAAACCATAAAGGTGTGAAGTAATATGGCTATGTTACAGGTAGATTTTAACAAAATGCAAAAGAGAATAAAAGAAACTAACTTTAATTACATGGAAGGCACTGTAACCAAGGTTATTGGTCTAACTATAGAAGTAGAAGGAATAAAAGCTTTTGTAGGAGAGGTATGTATTGTATATAACGAAAAAAATCAAGAAATACCTTGTGAGGTAGTTGGTTTTAAGGAAGATAAAGTTATATTAATGGCTTTGGGAGAACTTATAGGTATATCTCCAGGATGTAGGGTTGTACCAGAAGGAAAGCCTTTAAGTGTAAATTGCTCTCAAGAAGTTTTAGGAAAGGTTTTAGATGGATTGGGAAATCCACTAGAGGGTTATGATTTACAGGTAGGGGTTCCCTATGCTTTAGATAGAGAACCTCCAGATCCTCTTAAAAGAAGACGAATAACGGATGTAATTCCTACAGGTATAAAAGCTATAGATGGTTTTAATACTGTAGGAGAAGGACAAAGAATAGGTATATTTGCAGGTAGTGGAGTTGGAAAAAGTACGACCTTAGGTATGATAGCAAGATATGCAAAGGCAGATATAAATGTAATTGCATTAATCGGTGAAAGAGGAAGAGAAGTTAGGGATTTTATAGAAAAGGATTTAGGAGAAGAAGGACTTAAAAAATCTGTAATAGTTTGTGCAACCTCTGATAAACCTGCATTAGTTAGACTAAAAGGAGCTTTTACTGCTACTGCTATAGCAGAATATTTTAGAGACCAAGGGAAAAAGGTAATACTTATGATGGATTCTGTAACTAGATTTGCTATGGCCCAAAGGGAAATAGGCCTTGCTATTGGAGAACCACCTGCTACTAAAGGTTATACTCCTTCGGTTTTTGCAAAGCTTCCAAGACTTATGGAGAGAGCAGGTATGTCTCAAGAAGGATCTATTACAGCTTTTTACACAGTGTTAGTAGATGGAGATGATTTTAACGAACCTATTGCAGATGCCGTAAGAGGTATATTAGATGGACATATAGTTTTATCTAGAAGTTTAGCTTCTAAAAATCATTACCCAGCTATTGATGTTTTAAGTAGTGTAAGCAGACTTATGTCTGAGGTTGCTAGTAAAGAACATAAAAAAATCGCAGGTGTTGCAAGAGACCTTTTAGCTACATATAAAAATTCGGAAGATCTTATAAATATAGGGGCTTACGTGAAAGGAAGCAATAAAAAAGTAGATATGGCTATGCAGTATTATGATAGTATTATATCTTTTTTAAAGCAGGGAATGAAGGAGCATTATTCCTTTGAGGAAACTGTAAATATACTGGAAAGCATATTTAAATCATAAGTAATGATAAAAAATAATTTTTTAGTAATAACAAAATGTATAAAATAATTTAATTAAAATCTAAAAAGAAGGGTTCGAGTTTAATGAAAGCTTATTCCTTTAGGCTTCAAAAGCTTTTAGATATAAGAGAAAAAAAAGAAGATCAAAGTAAAATGCAATTTAAGGAAGCTCAAATGGCTAAAGTAAATGTGGAAGAAAAACTTTTAAATTTGAAAAATAATTATAAAAAGTATAATAATATTGATTTAAAAGATTCTGTAATAGAAAAGAAAATAAGACATAATTATTTAAATGCATTAAATTTTTGTATAAATGAAACATCTAAAGAATTTCAAACTAAATGTGATGAATTAGAAATAAAAAGAGAGGAATTGAAGGCCTCCCAAATAAAAAGAAAGACTGTAGAAATTTTAAAAGAAAAGGATAAGTTAGCTTTTGAAAAAGAACAGAAATTAATAGAACAAAAATCTAATGATGAGTTTGCTTTGTATGGATTTATAAGGAAATTTGAAAGGAGGTGAAAAGTATGGACATAAAATCAATAAATACTATAATAAATGCTAATAGAATTAATAAGTCTAATGAGAAGATAACTAATAAAGAATGTAGAAACACTTCTTTTAATTATTTATTAAATTCGAGGAAAGAAAATAGTATTAAGAATGAAATTCCTAAAGAAAAATTAAAGGAAATAAAAAATAAGTTACAGGATATGGGTTTTTCTAAAGAAGATGTAGAATCTATTAAAAACTTAGATGATTTAAAAAAATTAGTAAAAAAATCATTAGATGATAGGGAAAGTAAAGATACTGAAGATATACTTTTAAAAATGATAGAACTAATTTTAAAATCTATGAATAATAAATTAGATATTTCAAAGGAAAAATTAAGAGGTAATAAGGATATAAATGATTTATTAAAAATTATGGATAAAGATTCTTCTAATAAAACTTATGATTTGCTAAATAAGTTAGAAAGTTTACTAAATAAATTTGCTGAAAATCAAGGAAATGATGAATTAAGTAAAAGTATATTAGAAGCTATACAAAATAAATTAGACAAGCTATCTTTAGAAGATGTGACTAAAGATGATAAATCTACGTCTATTTTAGAAAACATAAAAAATAAATTAAATAAGGCTTTATCTGAAGTGGATAAAAGTTCTAAAACTCAAGAAAATTCATTAAATTCTTTAGGTGATAAGTTAAATAAAACTGTGAAATTAGATAATGTAAGCTCTGGAGATAGCAATTTTAAAGAATTTAATAACAATCCTGAGAATGGAGAAAAGGATTTTTTAGAAGGACTACTAAAAAATGGAGAAGAAAATAAAGACAAAATAGATAAAACCATTAATTTTATGGCTAATATTAGACAAGATAATAAAATGAATCCCTCATTATCAAAAGATGCATCAACTAATATAGTTCTAAATAAGGATACCTTAAATAATGATTTAATTAAAGCTATTAAGTTTATGAATATTAATGATATAAAGGATTTAACTGTAAAAATAATGCCTAAAGAATTAGGTGAAGTAGTTATAAAACTTACTATGGAATCTGGAATTATGAAGGCTAATATAGCAGCTACTAGCAAAGAAACTTATAATTTATTAAATGCTAATTTAAATCATATAGAGGATCAACTTCAACAAAATAATATAAAAGTTCAAGATGTTTCTCTTAATATTTATGATGAAGATACTACTTTCTTTAAAGACGGATTTAATCAGAATGAAGGTTCTTTTAACGAAAAACAAAATTCTAAAAATAATAGAAATTCAATAAATTCTATAGATAGAGAAGACGATTTGAAAGATAATATAAGTAATTTAGAAAGTAATGTAAATATGTTAGCATAGTTATCCTTAAATAATATAGAGAGGAGTGAAATAATGCCTAAAGAAATTAATAATTTATATAATACAAGTTTTTTTAAAGATAATGTTAAGAAAGATAGCAAGAAAGGAATTATAGAAAGATCTACAGAAGCTACTTCAACTAAAACTGCAAAAGGTACTAGGATAGTTAAAAAAGGTCAAGATTTAGATAAAAATGCCTTCTTTAAAATATTAGCAGCAGAACTTGCTCATCAAAATCCAATGGATGCTAAAGATGGTACAGAGTATGTATCCCAAATGGCTCAATTTACAACTTTAGAGCAAATGTCTAATTTAAATAGTATGATGAAATTAACAGGAGCTTCAGGATTTATTGGAAAGGCAGTTTTATTAAGAAAATTTGACGATTTCGGTAATCAATATGCAGGTATTGTAAAAAATGTAATTAAAGATGGAGACAATATTGTTTTATCAGTAGAATATGGCCCAGGAAAAACAGAAGAATTTGCTATGGAAGATGTAATAAATATAACAGATGATTTAAATGAAAATATAAAATATAACAATAATTTATTAAATGCAGTGGCTTTAATAGGTAAAAAAATAGAATTTTATAATGAGCAAGAAAGTGGAAAAGATAAACTTACAGAAGGTACGGTTAAATCTGTAAGTAGAAATGGAATAGGTGTAGCTCTTAAAGTTATTGTAAATAAAGATGGAAAAGAAAAAGAATTAGATATACCATTTGAATATGTGTCTAAAGTAGAACAACCTGAAAAGTAGGATGTGGTATTATGGGATTTAAAGTTATAAATGGAAAACTTCAATTTTATAGCGACTATAATGTAACACCCTCTAGAAATAATACAAAAGATAAAAAAGTAAATAATAATTTTGAGAATTTATTAGAAAAAAAGATAAATAATAAATACTCTTCAAATAAAGATAGTTTTACTATTTCAAAACATGCAGCGGAAAGATTAAGATTAAGAGATATAAACTTAAATGAAGAAGATATGAATAACATAAATAAAGCTATAAACGAGGCTGAGTTAAAGGGATGTAAGGAAGGACTAATACTTTTAAAGGATACAGCATTAGTAACCTCTATTAAAAACAGAACTATAATTACAGCTATGACTAAAGATGAAAGTAAAGGAAATGTATTTACTAATATAGACAGTGTAGTAATACTATAGGCTGGACCTGTTTGGAGGCCTCTTTGTGGAAGGATGGAAACAAAATTTTAGTATTCTACAGATTAAGTACAGGGGGAGTAAAAATATGTTAAGATCAATGTATTCAGGTATAAGTGGACTTAAAGCTCAACAAAGTAAATTAGACGTAGTAGGAAATAACATAGCTAATGCTACAACTACATCTTTCAAATCTCAAAGCATGAGATTTCAAGATTCTTTAAGCCAAAGTATGACTCAAGCATCAGGACCTAGTGCTAATATAGGTGGAACTAATCCAAGACAAGTAGGATTAGGGGTACAAGTAGCAGGTATATATACAAAAACTTCAGTAGGTAATATGCAAACTACATCAAGAAATCTAGATGCAGCTATAGATGGACCAGGATATTTTATGGTAGCAAGAGGACTTTTAACAGATGGAGATGGACCCAAAGTTGAGATTGAAGCAGATAAGCATACAATAGATAAAACTGGTGGCATGGATATATCTTTTACAAGAGATGGATCTTTTACATTGGATTCAAAAGGAAATCTATTGAATGCAGATGGATTAAGAGTTTTAGGATATCAAAATAATAAATGCAAAATAAGTTATAAAGTTACAGATGATAAGGAACAACATGCTATAAAGCAGGAAGATGATGATATTGAGTTTGACAAAGATTTAAAACCTTTAGTAATTCCAGACTCAATAAAAGATACAGATGATAAAGATGTGAGAATTCAATCTTTTTCCATTGGTAAAGATGGTGTAATTACGGCATCTTTAGCTAGTGGAAAAACCGCTGTTATAGGACAAATAGGTATGGCGTCTTTTAAGAATGATGGTGGTTTAACTAAAATGGGAAAAAATCTTTATCAAACATCAGCAAACTCAGGGGAGGCTATTATAAGATGTAATGCAACTGATGCAAAGGATGATACTAAAAATAACAGTAATGGATATGGAGACATGCTTCAAGGAATGATTGAAATGTCTAATGTTGATTTAGCGGAAGAATTTACAGAAATGATTGTAGCAAGTAGAGCTTTTCAAGCTAGTGGTAAGATGATTACTACTGGTGATGAAATTCTTCAAGAATTAGTTAATTTAAAGAGATAGTAAAATAAAATATGGGGACTAGTTTTTAGGCTCTTGCGTAATTTCTAGTCCCTATTTAAAAATATTAATCTTTTTTATTTACAACTGGAAGGGTGTGTTACTATGATAAAAGTTACAGGTATGAATAAAGAACAATTTATACTAAATGCAGAACACATAGAAAAAATAGAACAGGTACCAGAGAGCTTAATTACCTTAGTTAATGGTAAAAAGTACATAGTTATGGAAACACCAGTGGAAATTATAGACAGAGTAAAAAAATACAAAAGTGGCATAATCACTTTAGGCTTACAGGGGGAAAATAGGAAATGAAAAGAAAGGATATTTTAACATCAATAGGATTAGTTCTTGGATTTGGATTAACTTTATGGGGAATGGCTATGGGCGGCGCCAAGCTTGGCATATTTTGGGATCCAGCGTCTGTCGCTATAACTTTGGGTGGTTCTTTTGCAGCAATGCTTGTTAACTATCCTCTTTCAGAGTTTAAAAGACTTATTGTAGTTATAAAACAATCCTTTAAAGAAAATGGTATGTCTAATATGGAGGTAATAGAAAGTTTTATTGATTTATCAAGAAAAGCTAGAAGAGAAGGATTACTTTCTTTAGAAGATGCCATAAATGAGTTGAATGATGACTATATGAAAAAAGGATTGAGAATGGTAGTAGATGGTATTGAACCTGAAACTATAAGAGATATTATGGAGCTTGAAATAGATGAAATGGAAAAAAGACATAAAACTGGTTCAGAAATGCTTAGAGCTTGGGGTGGATATGCACCAGCTTTTGGTATGATAGGAACCTTAATAGGACTTGTACAGATGCTTGCAAATCTTAGTGATTCAAGTAAGATTGCAGGAGGAATGGCAAAGGCTTTAATTACTACCTTCTATGGTTCAGTTTTAGCAAATATAGTATTTAATCCTATGGCAGCTAACTTAACATATAAAAGCTCTATAGAGATTAGTACAAGAGAAATGATTTTAGAAGGTGTATTAGCTATTCAATCAGGAGTTAACCCAAGAATAGTAGAAGAAAAACTTGTAACATATCTTTCTCCAGATGAAAGAAAAGCTTATAGCAAAACACAAGTATCTCAGGAAGGAGTAGCTGGAAATGTCTAGAAGAAAAAAGAAGGGTGGAGATGGTCCACAGCTTACAGGTGATGAATGGATTCAGACCTATTCAGATACTATAACCCTGCTTTTAACTTTCTTTATATTATTATATTCTTTTTCTAGTGTAGATGCTCAAAAATTTAAGCAAGTAGCTACAGCTATGCAAAGTGTTCTATCTGGTCAAGCGGGTGATGGAATTATGGATTATAGCGGTGAAGTGCCTTTAGTAGGGGAAACTTCACAAACTGTACAGGGAAGTGGTACCGAGTCAAAAGAAACTTATGAAAAGGTAAAGAATTTTTTAGATAAAAATGATCTTAAATCTTCTGTAGAAGTTACACAAGATTCAAGAGGAGTTGTATTGCAACTTAGGGATAATGTTTTATTTGAAACAGGTCAAGCAGACATTAAACATGAAAGTAAACCTATATTAGAAAAGTTAAATGATCTTATAAGTAAATTTCCCAATAATATAATTGTAGAAGGACATACGGATAATATACCCATTAAAAATTATAAATACGAATCTAACTGGGAATTATCAACAGAAAGAGCAGTTAATGTGTTAAGGTACTTTGTCCAAGCTAAAAATCAAAGTCCTAAAAGGTTTGCTGCGGCTGGATATGGAGAATATAGGCCTATAGCTCCTAATGATTCAGATAGTAATAGAGCAAAAAATAGGCGTGTAAGTATATTAATAGTGTCAATGGAAAAGGAGAAGAATAAGAAATGAGCGAAAAATATGTAGAGAAACAAAGCGGAAAATCAACAAAAATTATTGTAATAATATTAGCTATTTTAGTTATTGCAGCAGGAGGTTTTGGAGGCTACATGATATTTCAAAAGAAAAAGGCACCTAAAAGACCACTAGCTGTTCCACAACAAAATACTCAAATAGCTTCACAACAAACTTCTAATGGAGTATATCCTCCACAAGTTATAGTATCTTCTAAAAATTATTCTTTAGATGAATTTTTAGTTAATTTATCTGATGAAGATGGTAAAAGATATTTAAAAGCTAAAGTTTTTGTAGGATATAATGAAAAAAAATTAGATAAAGAGTTAGAAGAAAAAAAACCTATATTAAGAGATATAGTAATAACTGTATTAAGATCTAAAAAGGCAAAGGATATTAGTCCTAAAGGTGTAGACCAAATAAAGAGTGAAATAATCACAAAAGTAAATCCAATGCTTCAAAAGGGCCAAATAACAAGTGTTTATTTTGATGATTTATTAGTTCAATAATGAGCCACATTTATTTTTAGTAAGAGGTATATGTATGTATTTACAAATTTTGGGAATGTTTTTAAAAATAATAGTCCTTCTACCCTTTATAATACTTATTTTATATATGTCTTTAAAGTATGGTGGAGATAAACTTCAAAAAATACAAGATGGTAAATATATAAAAGTAATTGAGCGAGTTTCTATTACAAAAGAAAATTTTATTTTAATAGTTATGTTAGGAGATAAAGGATATGTTATGTCTTCTACACCTAATAATATAGAAATTTTAAAGGAACTCTCTGAAGAAGAAATAAAAAGAATACAGAAGTTAAAGTCAGAATCTATGGTAAACTGTGTTGATATTAAAAAAATATGCAAAAACAACAATTTATCTACATTATATGATAAACTTAAGTTAAATAAGTTAAAAAAGGAAGATAAAAATGAAGAAAAAAAATAGGAAATGGATTGTAATGGCTACAGTATTTTTAGCAGCAATATGCTTTTTTTCGGTAAAAGCTTATGCAGCACCAGATAATACTATGCCTATACCTAAAATAAATATTTCAGTAGATAATGCTAATAGTCCTAAAGAATATGTAGATAATATAAAATTATTAATTTTATTAACAGTCTTAACTCTATTACCTTCTTTTATAGTAATGATGACAAGCTTTGTAAGGATAATAGTAGTATTTGGATTCTTAAGAAATGCTATGGGAACTCAACAATCACCACCTAATCAGGTGCTTATAGGACTTGCATTGTTTTTAACTTTATTTATAATGACACCAATATATAATAAAGTTAATACTACAGCTATACAACCTTATGTACAAAATAAAATAACTCAGCAACAGGCTATAGAAGAAGGGGCCAAGCCTCTTAGAGAGTTTATGCTTAAACAAACAAGACAAAAGGATTTAAAATTATTTGTAGATATGGCTAAGCCTAAGTTTAAAGTAACAAAGAATAATGTTCCATTATATATTGTAGTTCCAGCCTATATAATAAGTGAACTTAAAACTGCATTCCAAATAGGATTCCTATTATTTATACCATTTTTAATAATAGATTTAGTAGTAGCAAGTGTGCTTATGTCTATGGGAATGTTTATGTTACCACCGGTTATGGTGTCATTACCTTTTAAGTTATTATTGTTTGTAATGGTAGATGGATGGCACTTGTTGGTGAAGTCCTTAGTGATGAGTTTTAGTTAGGGGTGACTTTTAATGAGTGAAAATATGGTAATAGGGATTATTAAGGATGCTATACAAACAGGACTTATGGTATCTGCACCTATTTTAGGAATCTCTATAATAGTAGGACTTTTAATAAGTATATTTCAAGCCACTACTCAAATACAGGAACAAACGTTAACTTTTGTTCCTAAGCTTATAGCAGTAGCTGCAGTAGGACTTTTAACTGGAAGTTGGATGCTTCACGAAGTTATAGCATTCACGCAGAGAATATTTGGACTTATAGCTCATATAATTCAGTAGACAGGGTAGGAGAGGATTAATTTTGATAAGTGCAGCATATGCTACAGCAATAGTTCTTATTTCTTTTAGAATGTTTGCTTTTTTTAAAGCAGTGCCTATATTTTTCCCGAAAGGTACACCTAACATACTTAAGGTTTTTATGTCTTTAGTTATGGCATATATATTAATACCAGGTATAGATATATCTAAAATCAATAATATTTCTAGTTATACAATGCTTGTATTAAGTTGTGTAAGTGAAATATTGACAGGATATATGTTGGGTTATATTACTAATGCTGCTTTTTTTGTAGCAAGATATGCAGGAAATGTAATGGATTTGCAGGTAGGATTTGCCATGATGAGTATGTTTGATCCTAATACAAATAGTAATGCTACTTTACTAGAAAGAGTTCTATATTGGTTTAGTGTTATCCTATTTTTTATAATAGATGGTCATCATATGCTTATAAGAGCTCTAGTAGAAAGTTTTAATGCTATAAATTTAGGGAAATTCTTTTTAACACAGGGAGGCATAAAGGTAACTATAGATGTTTTTATACAGTATTTTTACATAAGCTTAAAAATATCTATACCTATTATGCTTATAATTCTTATAACAGATTTAGTTTTAGGATTGGTAGCAAGAACGGTACCACAGCTTAATGTAATGATATTAGGCTTGCCTGTCAAAATCCTTATAGGACTTATAGCTTTTTGTTTTGCATTACCCTTATTTTTGAAAATATTAGAGCAAGCTTTTTATAGTTTACCAGATGCCATAAAAAGCTTTTATAGAACAATACCTATTTTAATAGTTTTTGCGTCGGAAGATAAGACAGAAGAGGCAACGCCTAGAAAGAAAAGTGAGGCTAAAAAGAAGGGACAAATTGCAAAAAGTAAAGAAGTAGGACTTGCTCTTACTTTATTAGCATCGACTATTATTATAGTAACTTTAGGAGAATTTACAGTAACTTCGCTAAAAGATACTATGGTAGGGTTTTTATCTCATTACTTAAATGTAGAATTAAATTATAATACTTTAACTAATATTACTTTGATAACTTTGGGAAGACTAGCACAAATTATATTACCTATAGCAGTACCTATTATGATAGTAGGAGTTTTTGCAAATTTTCTACAAAGTGGTTTTATTTTTACTAAAGAACCTTTAAAACCAGATTTTAAAAAGTTAAATCCTATAAATGGTTTTAAAAGAATGTTTTCCTTAAGAAGCATTGTGGAACTTTTAAAGGATATAGCAATAATTACCGTAGTAGGTTTCGTTGGTTATAAGTATGTTAAGGATAATTTTATTAGCATATTAAATTTGGGTACTTTAAAGCCTTGGGCTATGATACAAACTATGATAGATTTATCTGTGGGTATATTTTTTAGGATAACTTTGATCATGATATTTATATCTGTAGCAGATTATATGTATCAAAGGTATCAATATAACAAGGACCTAAAAATGACAAAACAAGAAGTAAAAGAAGAGTACAAACAAGATGAGGGGGATCCTCAAATTAAATCTAAAATAAAACAAAAACAAAGAGAGATGGCTATGAGAAGGATGATGCAGGAAGTACCTAAAGCTACAGTGGTTGTTACAAACCCAACTCATATAGCTGTAGCTTTAAAATATGAAAAAGGAGATAATGCCCCTTTAGTTGTGGCAAAAGGTGCAGATAATGTAGCTATAAGAATAAAAGGTATAGCTAAGGATAATGAAATTCCTATAATGGAAAATAAACCCTTAGCACGACTTATTTTTAATGAAGTGGAAATAAATGAAGAAATACCTATGGAAATGTATGAGGCTGTAGCAGAAATATTAGCTTTGGTTTATAAAATAAAAAAATAATATACATATAGAGTTTGTATAGTAAACGAGGTGATTTTGTGGAAGGAACTAAAAAGAAAATTAGTTTAAAAAATAATATAGATGTTATTGTAGCGTTTGGGGTTATAGGAATTATACTTATGATTATAATACCTCTTCCTCCAACAGTTTTAGATATACTTTTGGCTCTTAATATAACCTTATCTGTAGTTATAATTTTAATCACTATGTTTACTACGGAGGTACTACAGTTTTCAGTATTTCCTACTTTACTTTTAATAACTACACTTTTTAGATTGGGGCTTAACGTTTCGTCTACAAGACTTATTTTAAAGGATGCTTATGCAGGAAAGATTATAGAAACCTTTGGAAATCTAGTAACAGGAGGAAATTATGTAATAGGTATAATTATATTTCTTATTATAGTAATAATACAGTTTGTAGTTATAACCAGTGGTGCTACTAGAGTATCAGAGGTTTCAGCTAGATTTACATTAGATGCTATGCCTGGAAAGCAAATGAGTATAGATGCAGATTTAAATGCAGGTCTTATAGATGAACAAGGAGCTAAAGAAAAAAGAAAAAAGCTTCAAATGGAAGCAGATTTTTATGGAGCAATGGATGGTGCGTCTAAGTTTGTAAAAGGTGATGCTGTAGCAGGACTGATTATAACATTTATAAATATAATAGGTGGTATAATAATAGGTGCTGTAATGCTTAAAATGGATTTAAAAGTATCAGCTCAAACTTATACACGACTTACTATAGGTGATGGGTTAGTAGGTCAAATACCGGCTCTTTTAATTTCTACATCTTCTGGTATATTAGTTACAAGATCAGCCAATGAACAAAGCTTTGGTTCGTTACTAGGAAAACAATTAACAGGTTTCCCTAAAGTTTTAGCTATAGCTTCTGTAGTACTTTTATTTTTAGCTATGATACCAGGACTTCCACATTTAGCTTTCATAATTTTATCTATAGCATGTGGTTTTGCAGCTTATCTTTTATATAAAGAGGATAGAGAAAATATTGAGTTAGAAATGGAAGCTCAGCAAATGGAAATTAGTGAAATAGAAAGTAAAGAACCAGAAAATGTTATGAATTTAATATCTGTAGAGCCTATGGAAGTGGAAATAGGTTATGGACTTATTCCTCTTGCAGATGAATCATCAGGTGGAGATTTACTTCAAAGAATAACCTCTGTTAGAAGACAGTGCGCAATAGAAATGGGAGTTGTGGTACAACCTATAAGAATAAGGGATAATTTGCAACTTAAAACTAATGAATATGTAATTAAAATAAGAGGTACTGTTATAGCAAAAGGAGAACTTATGCCAAGCATGCTTCTTTGCATGGATCCCTCAGGAGAAGTTGAAATACCTGGCATAAAAGGCATAGAACCAGCTTTTGGATTACCAGCAATTTGGATAAATAAGGATCAAAGGGAAGATGCAGAGATAAAAGGACTTACGGTAGTAGATCCTACTACAGTTATGGTAACTCATTTAACTGAAACTATAAAGAATCATTCTTATGAGTTATTAGGAAGACAAGAGGTAAAACTTATTATAGATTCTATGAAGGATAAATTTAGTGCTGTGGTTGAAGAACTTATACCAGATTTAATGACTATAGGGGAAATACAAAAGGTACTTCAAAATTTATTAAAAGAAAGAGTTTCTATAAAGGATATGGTAACTATATTAGAGTCTTTAGCAGATAATTCTAGAAATACAAAAGATATTGAAGTACTAACGGAGTATGTAAGATTTTCTTTAGCTAGGAGCATATGTAATCCATTGATAGATGAAAATGGTGTTTTATCTGTTATTACATTAGATGGTTCTATAGAAGAAACAATAGGCAGCAATATACAAAAATCTATGCAAGGCTCTTTTCCTGCTTTAGATCCAGATACTACAAGTAGGATACTAAATAGTTTAAAGATAAAGTTAGATGAAGTATATTTTTATAATAATCAACCAGTGGTTTTAGTATCACCCAATATAAGGCCAGCTTTTAGAAGGCTTATAGAAATGGTATTCCCTGCAGTTAATGTACTTTCTTTAAATGAAGTTCCAAATGATGTAGAGATTAAAACTGAAGGAGTTGTTACCTTACAATGATTATAAAAAAATATGTGGTAAATGATATGAATGAAGCTATGAGTAAAATTCGTTGTGAGCTTGGATCAGATGCCATAATATTAAGTGAAAGAAAAATTAAAAAGGGTGGATTTTTAGGAATATTTTCTAAGAAAATGATAGAGGTAACGGCTACAACAGGAGGTCCACCGGAATATAATAAGGAAGATAGTAATATTGAAAAATTAAAAAGATTAATAGAAAATAAAAATATTGCAATGCAAGAAGAAAAAAAAGTTATGAAGAAGGACTTAAAAAAAGAGAGTCCTTCTTTAAATAAAGATGAAAATTTGGCTTGTGAAGTTAGAGAAATGAAAAAAATGTTAGAAAAATTTACTTTAAATAGTTTAGAAGAAGAAAATACTTTAAAGAGAAGATTATGTTCAAGGGATATAGAAGAGAAAATATTAGAAAAAATAATAGAAAATGTAGAAAACTTGAAGGAAAATATAGAGGAAAAAGAGAAATTAAGAAAAGTATTAAAAAGTATGATAGAGGTTTCTACAAATACTTTAAATAAGGTAACAGTATTAGTAGGGTCTACTGGAGTAGGAAAAACTACAACTATTGCAAAGTTAGCTGGAAGGATTTCTTTAATAGAAAAAAGAAAAGTAGGACTTATTACTATAGATACTTATAGGATAGGTGCAGTGGAACAATTGAGAACTTATGCGGATATTATGAATATACCCTTTAAAGTTGTATTTTCAATAAAAGAAATGGAAAAAGCAGTAAAAGAACTTGATTATTGCGATGCAATATTAATTGATACTACAGGAAGAAGTAGTAAAAAGCTAATGCAAATTTCTGAGCTTAGGGCTTTTATAGAAAAAGTAAATGCAAATAATATACATCTTGTAATAAGTGCTACTACTAAGAATAGGGATATAGAAACTATTATGGATGGATATAAACAATTAAATTATAATAATATAATAATAACTAAGTTAGATGAAACTAGTACTTACGGTTCTATATTAAATATATGTGAAAAAGGAAAAAAACCAATAAGTTTTGTAACCACAGGGCAAGACGTACCGGATGATATAAAAGAAGCAAATAAAGATGAAATTGTAGAGCTTATTTTAGGAGAGGATAGTATATGCTAGATCAGGCAGAGAAGTTAAGGCAGCTAGTAAATAATAAAAATATTAAAAGATGTAACTCTCCTAAAGTAATTACAGTAACTTCTGGAAAAGGCGGAGTAGGGAAAAGCAATTTTGTAGTAAATTTATCTATAATGCTTCATAAATTAGGGAGAAAGGTACTTATAATGGATGCAGATGTGGGTATGGGCAATGATGATGTACTTATGGGGTTTATGCCTAAATATAGTATATATGATGTTATATTTAAAGAGAAGGAAATAAGGGATGTTATAATTGAAGGTCCTTTAGGTGTTAAACTTCTACCTGCAGGTACAGGGATTATGGATATGGAAGGTATAACAGAAAATCAAATAGATAGGTTTATGTATAAATTATCATTTTTAAAGGATATAGATTATATAATAATGGATACAGGGGCAGGAGTTAATAGAAGTGTTTTAGGGTTTGTAGCTTGTTGTGAAGAATTGATAGTTTTGACTACTCCAGAGCCAACCTCTATTACAGATGCATATAGTCTTTTAAAAGCAGTATCGCATTTTAAATTAAAAAAACAAGTTAGCTTAGTAGTAAATAAAACTCTGGATAAGTATGAAGGTGAGAAGACTTATAGAAAATTTAAAGCTGCTGCAGATAGATTTTTAGATATAGATTTGAAGTATTTAGGCTTTATATCAGAGGATAGAAAAGTTATACAGTCTGTTAGAAATCAACAACCTTTTGTAATAAATTATCCTGATTGTGAAAGTACTAAAGACATTTATGCTATTGCAAATAAGATAATAGGAAATGTTGCAGAAAAAAAGGAAGTTACACTGGAAGGATTTTTTAAAAAGCTATTTAACATATTTTCATAGGGGAGTTGAAATTTGTGAATGATAACGTAGAATTTCATGTGAATAAAAAGGTAGAAATAGAGTGGGAGGATGGATATTATATATGTACTATTCAAGATGTTACAGAAGATAATATTTATGTAAATATACCTGTTAAAGACGGGAAATACTTACCACTTCATGCTAGAGAAAAAGTTACAGCACTATATTTTGTTAAAAATTATATATTTAGATTCCATACTATAGTAGTAGGAAGAAAAGTAGATAAGATTTTACTAATAGCTCTTAAAAAACCACAAAAGTTGGTTAGAGTTCAAAGGAGAAATTTTGTAAGAATAAGTGTTGTTTTGAAAACTTCTGGTGCATTGATCAAAGAAATTGATGATATTCACAATATAAAAGAAGGAATTTTACCTAATCCGCAGTTTGACTTTTTTAATATGACTATATTGGATTTAAGCGGTGGTGGAGCAAGGATTTCCACAGAGAAAGATTTAGAGTTAAAGCAGGAAATTATATTAAATATTCCTTTTAAGGAGGAAACTATAACTGTAAAAGGAAGAATAGTAAGAAAATGTAGGGATAAAGGAAGAAGTAACATATATGGTATTAAATTTTTAGAACTGGAAGATAAAAACCGAGAGACTATTATAAGATTTATATTTTCAACTATGCGCAAACAGGTAAAAAGAACTTAAAGGAGGATAAACCATGGTAGCATTACCTAGTGGAGATGATAAATTAGATGTGCGAGAAGAAGTAGTAAAAAAGTATATACCACTTGTAAAATATATAGCCTCCAGAGTTATTATAGGAAAAACTAAGTATATAGAGTATGAAGATTTAGTTAGTTATGGAATGATTGGACTTATGGATGCATTAAATAAATTTGATGTAAGTAAAGGAATGAAATTTTCTACCTATGCATCTATAAGGATAAAAGGTTCTATGATAGACGAACTAAGACGAAATAGTCCTATATCTAAAGGGGCTATGGATAAATTAACTAGATATAATCATGCTGTGGAACAGCTACAAAAAAATTTCAAAAGAGAGCCTAAAATGTTGGAAGTAGCAGAATACTTAAATATTACATTAAAAGAAGTAAGTGATATAGAAAATTATATAAACTATATATCTGTAGTATCTCTTGAAGATTTGATATTTTCTCAAGAGGATGAGGTTCCGCTTATAGGAACTATAGAGGATCAAAAAAGTCCAAGTCCTGAAAAGTATGTAGAGGAACAAGAAAAATTAGAATATTTAACTAAAGCTATTGATATGTTAAATGAAAAGGATAGACTGGTTTTAACACTGTACTATTATGAAGAACTTACATTAAAGGAAATAGGAAAAATATTAGGAGTTTCTGAATCAAGGGTCTGTCAGCTTCATAGTAGAGCTATAGTACATTTGAAAAAGTCTATGGAAAAATTAAAGTATTCTGCAAAAATATGATTTGATATTAGGAGTAAGATTATATGATTGCATTAAGTTTGGTTATTATTGGAATAGTTCTTATAATTTTGAATGTTAAAGCCATAAAAAAGGATGAGGGTTCTTTTAAAAAAGAACTTAATAATAGTATGGAAAATTTAGATGATTATAAAGAAGAAATTGGACTTTTAAGAAAGGAATTTGCAGAAACTTTATTAGATGTACAGAAGGAAGTTGAAGATTTAAAAAAAGAAATAAACTTATTAAAGAAAAATAATATAAATAGAGATAACTTAGATGAAAAAGTAAAGGTTTCTTATAAAACTTCCGATTATAAGAAAGAAGAACCTATTATAAAGGAAAATATCAATGAAAATAATATTAAAATTGAAGAAGTAAATAGTTTATTAAAAAAAGGACATACCATAGATGAAGTAGCAGAAAAGTTAGGCATGGGCAAGGGGGAAGTAATATTAATAAAAGAATTATACTCAAAATAAAACAAGTGTTTAATTTTCTTTGTGATAGAAAAATATTAATAGGCATAGGCATAGGTATAATTTTATCTACTGGAATAATGACTTCAGTTAAAATAAATTATAATCTAAGCAGAAGTGAAATAGAAAAAAAAGCTATGGATTTAGGTATGAAATATCCTGAAGAGATGAAAGTTATAAATAAAAAAGTTAAATAAGGAGCGGTATTATGATAAGAAGTTTGTATACAACTGTTTCAGGTATGATTTCACTAGAAGCAAAGCAAGATACTATAAGTGCTAATTTATCTAATGCTAATACAGTAGGTTATAAAGGAGATAATTTAGCTTTTAAAAAGTTTGATGATGTATTAATAGAAAATTACGATAAAAAGTTAGGTAATAAGAATGTGCAAAATATTATTGGGTCATTAAGTATGGGAAATAAAATAGATGAAGTGAATACTACGTTTACTCAAGGCATGATTAAAGATACAGAAAAACCTGCGGACTTTGCTATAGAAGGTAGAGGTTTTTTTACTATAGAGAATAATGGTAGAAGATATTATACAAGAGATGGTCATTTTCATGTAAATACAAGAGGATTTTTAGTAAATGATAGTGGATATAATGTGCTTGGTGCATCAAGAAATGGTAATGTAGAACCTATATATGTAGGTAATAGAAAAATGGTCTGTGATGCAAATGGTAATATTTCTTTAGATGGCAATCCTTCTTATAGAATGTATACAGTGGATTTTAATAACTATAATAATTTAAGAAAAATAGGCGGAAATCTATTTGAAGGGGGTAATCCTCAGCAAAGTAATGCTACAATAAGACAGGGTGCTCTTGAAAAATCTAATGTAAATATAACTAATGAAATGATAGATATGTTAACTACTATGAGATCTTTTGAAACAAATCAAAAAATAATACAATCCATAGATGAAACTTTAGGTAAAACAGTAAATGAAGTGGGTGCTGTTAGATAGAGATTAAAAAGGAGTGGTATTTTTGTTAAGAGCTTTATGGAATAGTAGAGCAGGACTTATGGCGGAGCAAAATAAATTAGATTGTATATCTAATAACTTAGCTAATGTAACTACAGATGGATATAAAAGGGAAGATGTAAGCTTTCAAGACTTAGTTTATGAAACTTTAAAAAGACAAGGATACCCTACATCTGATAGAGAGGTTATACAAACTGGTACAGGTGTTAAGCCAACTAATTGGATAAGAGACCAAAAGCAGGGTACACTAAAAAATACAGGAAATAATACAGATTTCGCCATAGATGGAGAAGGATATTTTTGTGTTATAACACCACAAGGTACTAGAGCATATGAAAGGGCTGGAAGTTTTAATATTGATAGCTCAGGAGATGTAGTAGATGAAAATGGTAATAGATTAGATATAACCTTCACTAATGAGGGTAGACAAATATTAAATGAAACTAATGGATTTAATAAAAATAATTTTATAGTAAATGAGGATGGAACTGTTTCTGTAAAGGATAGAAATACTATAAAAAGAGTTGGTAAAATAAATATATATAATGCAGTTGGAGAAGATGCTCTTTTGTCTATTGGCAGAAATTTATATGAAGCCAAGCCAGGAGTTAATATGTATGTAGTAAATGATTCTTCTATAAGACAAGGGTTCTTAGAAAATTCTAATGTAGATATAGGGGATGAAATGACAGAAATGATTTTAACTCAAAGGGCTTTTGAACTAAGTTCTAGGGGAGTAAAAACTGCAGATGAAATGTGGAGTATGATAAACAATATGAAAAAATAAATATATATTATTTAAATCTAAAAATATATAAATATATAAATAATATGTGTAATATAAAAGATATTAAATTTATTAAGATCTACTAATTTGAATTTTTATGTATAGCCTAAAAAGTAAATTTACTAAAATTGAAATAGTATATTTTTTGTCGACTATATTTAAAAATTCAAATAATTAGCTTCAAAGCTTTTAATATCTTTTATTGCACATATTATTTTTTATATATTAAATTTAATTTACTCCCTTAAGAATCAATAATAATTTTGTATATTTTATTTATAAGGGTTAATCTACTTTAAGGCATAATTATATTATTTTTGTAAACATATAATAAAACTTCTCATATACTAATATATAAATACTAATAAGGTTTAGAAAAAATTAATTTGATATGAATATTAATAGGAGGAGTTTGAATGAATAGAATGCCTTATTATTGTCCTTTAACTAATATGTGGATAAATCCGTATTATCCATATTATTCACCAATGTATAGGTTTTGTGAGATGTGCCCTTATAAGAATAAACATTCTGAAGTTAGCATGAACTATGATGAAAATATGACAAGGAATGCTTTAGAAAATGAGGAACATATAAATTTTCCAGAGGAAGAACCTAAAGAAAGTAATAATGTAGAGTGTGACATGCAAGCTGATATTCCAGAAGTAATTGATTTAAGCAGTATAGGTAATGATACTAGGGGAGCACAAAATAACATAGAAAATGAATTGGGGCACATTAAAATGAAAACTATAGGATTAAACGAAATAATGGACTAGTTTTTTATGTATTATTTGAATTTAAAAATAGTGGTAGATCTTATAAAAATCTACCACTATTTTTAATATTATTTATTTGTCATAGATTCTGTTATTGGTGGGATTACCTGTTTTTTTCTTGATAGAACACCTTCTGCATATAGGGAATAACCATTTTCTAATGGTTTATTAAAGGCAGAAGCTATAGTATCTTTATGTTCTCCTACAACATAAATAAAAGAACCCTCTTTTAAAAGATCTGTAAGTATTAATACTAAATCTTTATAATTACCTTTTTGTTTTTTTTCTTCCATATATTTAATCATTTTTTCCTTTAGTGGATCAAAGCTTGTAGCATCCATAGTAGATACTTGGCCTACTCCCATTTTATGACCTGCTATGTTAAAATCTTTAAAATCACTATTGTAAAGTTCTTCTACAGTTTTTCCCTTTAGAGAGGTACCTGCTTTAAACATTTCTAGTGAATAAGTTTTAGGATTTATTTCTGCAACTTTGGCAAGTTTTGCTAAAGTATTTCTATCTAAATCAGTAGATGTAGGTGATTTAAATAGTAATGTATCTGAAATAATTGCAGAACTTAATAATCCAGCTATTTCTTTAGCTGGAGTTATTCCTTTTTCAAAGTACATGTTGGCAACTATAGTGGAAGAACTTCCAACGGGTTCATTTCTAAAGTAAATAGGGGAAGCAGTGCTTATTCCACCTATTCTATGGTGATCTATTATTTCTAATAATTCAGCTTCGTCTAATCCATCTATAGATTGATTTTTTTCGTTGTGATCTACAAGAATAATTTTTGTATTAGGCTCTATAGATTTCATAAGCTTTGGAGCATCTACATTAAAATAATCTAATACAAATTGTGTTTCATTATTTATATCGCCTAATCTAATAGCCTCTGCGTTTTTAAATCCAAGTTCTCTTTTTAAATTAGCATAACATAGGGCAGCACAGATAGAGTCTGTGTCTGGATTTTTATGTCCTGTTATATAAATAAAATCGTTCATTGTAATATCCTCCCGTTTAACTTTATATTAAATATTAATAATAACTATTTTACCATAAAAACTCAGTAATAACTCTAAGTTTTAATATTTATTAAAAATATTTTAATGTGTTACTTTCTTTCATACCTTAGAAAGTATTAACATATATTATTATATAAAAATATATAATTTTGTCCAAGTAATATAGGTTAGTTATGATCATATTTACGGACAAATTTATACTGAAGTTAAGATTAATTTTATAAAAATCATATTATGTATAAATAATCCTATATTAATTATACATAATATAAGAAATTTAAGTAAGGGGGAATTAAGGTGGTACATGAAGTTAAGGAGGAATTTACAAGTGGTTTGTCTAGTAGGGAAGCTAAAAAAAGGCTAAAGCAGTATGGACCTAATGTGCTTAAAAAGAAAAAGAAAATATCTCCTTTTAAAATATTTTTAGAACAATTTAATGATTTTATTACTTGGGTTTTAATAGGAGCTACCATAATATCAGGACTCATGGGGCAAAAAGCTGACGCTATAACTATACTTATAATAGTTGTTATGAATGCAATTTTGGGGTTTATACAAGAATTCAAAACGGAAAAGTCCTTGGAAGCGTTAAAGGAGTTGTCTTCACCTACAGCTAAAGTAGTAAGAGATGGTAGTGTAAAGGTAATTAATGCAGAAGAATTAGTTATGGGAGATTTACTCATACTAGAAAGTGGTGACAGGATACCCGCAGATTGCATATTAAAAGAAAACAGTAATATTATGGTAGACGAATCCTTGTTAACAGGTGAATCTATAGGCGTTGAAAAAAATACTAACTCTAAAAATAATATGCTTTATATGGGAACTATTATATTAAAGGGCAGAGGAAAAGCTAAAGTTATAGAAACTGGCATGAAAACAGAAATGGGTAAAATTGCAGAAATGCTTGAAGATATTGAGGAGGATAGATCTCCTTTAAAAGAAAAGTTAGATTCTTTAGGAAAGGTTTTAGTTGTATTGTGTCTTATAATATGTGCTGTAGTAACATTTACAGGTATATTGAGAGGGCAAAATAAATATGATATGTTCCTTTTAGGAGTAAGTTTAGCTGTAGCTGCAATACCAGAAGGATTACCTGCCATAGTAACTGTAGCTTTAGCATTAGGTGTATCTAGGATGCTTAAAAGAAATGCTTTAGTTAGAAAACTACCAGCAGTAGAAACATTGGGATGTACATCAATTATATGCTCAGATAAAACAGGAACCTTAACAGAAAATAATATGACTGTAAAAAAAGTATATTATGATGGAAAGTTTTACGATATAGGTAAAAATGTTTCTATTGATAATTTAATTTTAAAAAAGGCTTTTACATACTGTAATGACTTTAATTTAGATTTACAAGCTAAAAATTTTAATGACAGTATATTAGGAGATCCTACTGAAACAGCCCTGGTAAAGGCTTCTTTTAAAAATAAAACAGATGTTAAAAAGTTTTTAGATAAAGGTAATAGAGTTTATGATATTCCCTTTGATTCAGATAGAAAGATGATGTCTGTCATAGTTAGGGAAAATGGAAAAGAGACTTGTTATGTAAAAGGTGCACCAGAAAGAATTATAAGAAGATGCAACTATATAAATATAAGGGGGCGTGTACAGGAATTTACTCCTTATCACAAAGACTCTGTATTAAAGGCTATTGAAAAGATGTCTTATGAGGCTTTAAGATGTATAGCTGCAGCTTATAAAGAAAATAATATTTCAAAAAATTCATCTATGGAAAGGGATTTAATATTTTTAGGGGTGGCAGGTATTATAGATCCTCCAAGACGAGAAGTTAAAAATGCAGTTTTAGAATGTAAGATGGCAGGAATAAAACCTATAATGATAACGGGAGATCATCAAAATACAGCTTATGCTATAGGACATGAATTAGATATTTGCAAGTCACAAAAAGAGGTTTGTACAGGAGATTATATAGATAAACTTAACGATAAAGAACTTGGTAAATTTATAGAAAATACTACAGTTTTTGCAAGGGTTAGTCCTAATCATAAATTGAAGATAGTAAAAGCCTTTAAAAATAAAAATAAAGTAGTAGCTATGACTGGAGATGGTGTAAATGACGCACCAGCAGTAAAAGAGGCAGATATAGGAATATCTATGGGAATAACAGGAACTGATGTTACAAAAGAAGCTTCTTCTATGATATTGTTAGATGATAATTTTAAAACCATTGTAGCCTCTGTGGAGGAAGGTAGAGTTATATATGATAATATAAGAAAATTTATAAGATATCTTTTATCCTGTAATTTAGGGGAGGTTTTAACCATGTTTTTATCCTCTTTACTATATTTACCTACTCCACTTTTGCCTATACAAATTTTGTTTGTTAATTTAGCAACAGATGGATTACCTGCTATAGCTTTAGGTGTAGATCCTGCGGATAGAGATATAATGCAGCAAAGGCCTAGGCCTAAAAATGAAAGTATATTTGCAAGGGGCCTTAAAGAAAAGATAATTATAAGAGGTTCCCTAATAGGAATTTGTACAGTACTTTCTTTTATAGTAGGTAAACATTATGGAATGACTCTGGAAACTTGTAGAACTTTAGCTTTAAGTACACTTATAATGTCACAACTTATTCATGTTTTTGAATGTAGATCTGAAAAACATTCTATTTTTGAGATAAACTTATTCACTAATATGAAACTTGTAATGGCAGTGCTTATTTCTATAATAATGCTTATATCTATTATATATATGCCATTTATGCAAGGAGTGTTCCACACTGTAGCTTTAACCTTTGGACAATGGTTTATAGTTTTGTTTTTCTCTGGAACTATAGCTTTCATAAATAGCTTATATTTATATATTAAAAGATAAAATTTAATAGAATTTCTTTTGTTTAGTATTCCTTTTGGAGGGTATTATGAAAAATATAATAAAAAGTATACTTTCAATTGGTATAATTGTAGTGATAAGTTTTTTAGTAACCAAAAGTTATTATAAAAATACAGAAGTTAATATATTAAATGAAAATATTAATTGTAAACTTAAATATAAAGGGCTTAAAAATGCAAGAGATTTTACTGTGGATTCTAGAGGAAACTACTATATAGCATATAAAAATACCATACAGGTTATAGAAAATAGCGGAAAAAGTTACGATGTGTTAAAGAAAAAAGACCTAAACATAAGTAGTATTGAGTATTATAAAGATTACTTATATATTGCATCTTCAGATAAAATTTATTCTTATAATTTAAGGAACAAAAGAATAAAAGTTATAGTAGAAGATATTCCGAATTTAGGGGATTATCCTCATAGTTTAATTAAGATAAAAAATGATTATTTATTTGTAACTATAGGATCCGCTACTAACTCTTCTGTAGTAGGTTCAGACAATTTATGGCTCAAGAAAACGCCTTTTTTCTGCGATGTTTCTCCTAAAAGATTAGTTTTATCTGGTCTTAATTTTGGGGATAAAAAAACAGCTCCATTTAGTAGCTATGGTACAAGAAATATAAGAGGTCAAGTAGTACCAGAGCATTTCCCAGGAAACTCCTCCATAGTTATTTATAATTTAAAGACAGGTAATACTGAGACCTTTGCTTATGGAATAAGAAATTTTAAGGGTATAGATTTTAATAGTAAGGGAAAAGTAATAGTATCTATAGGCGGTATGGAAGATAGAGGGGATAGACCTGTAAAAGGTGATACAGATTATATATATGAAATAAGTAAAGATAGATGGTATGGCTTTCCAGACTATTCTGGAGGTGATCCCGTAACATCTCCAAGATTTAAAGGTAAAAACAATAAACCTTTAAGTTTTGTATTAGATAAACATCCATCTACTAATCCTCCAGCACCTTTATATCAGCATAAAAAAATTAATAATCTTGGAACTCTAGCTGTGGATAAAAAAGGTGCTATATTAAGTAAGGATACTATATTTTTCTATGACAAATGTAAAAATAGTCTATATTCTTTAGATTTGTCTGGTGTATTAAAAGAAGAAATTAATTTTAATAAGGGAAATATAAAAAATGTTAAAATTGTTGGAAAAAATTTAATAGTACTAGACAACAACCAAGGATATTTATATATTATAAATAGAAGAATTTAATTTTTAGAAAGAGGGTCTCAAATGGTAAAAGCATTTGAAAAAACTTATGGTGGAGCTTTAAAGGGTATATTTTTCGCAGTTAATCCTTTAAAGAAAAGGATACTTAAGACTAATTGTACTGTACACAAGTATATAAATATGAAGGCTTTAGATCTTTTGAAAATTCAGGGATATAATGAAGAATATGAATTTTTTAAAAAATATATAAAAGAATTAAACGAAGGAGTTACTTGGGCAGATCAAGATTTTAAGAGCTCTAATCACTTTTTTCATGTTACTAAAGGAAGAGGGCTTTACGGATTTTCTAATGCATTAATTGAATGTACTAAGTATTCTAATATAGCAGCTAAAAGTTTTTCGTTAAATAGGACAAAAAAAGGTGTGTTTTATCTTGGGGCAGCTTGTCATTTGATTCAAGATGTTACAGTCCCTCAACATGTTAATAATAAGCTTTTAAGAAGTCATAGGAAATTCGAACTTTGGATAATAAGCAAACTTTTGTCAGATTTTTCTTTTGAAGCAAAGGATGGAATAGTTAAGTACAAAACTATAGAAGAATTTATAAAAAATAATGCTACTATGGCCAATAATACTTATTTAAAAAATATGAATATAAAAAATAAAGAACAGAGATATTACTCTATTGCTTCTACTATTATAAAGGAAGCTGAAAGAACTACAGCAGGATTTTTAATATTATTTTATAATAGTATGAAAATAAAAAAAATTCTTCCTTAATAAGGAGGAATTTTTTTTGAATTGTAGAATTTTTTTAAGTAGGGAATTATAATTTATTGTTATACAGAGGTGATAGATATTAAAGAAATTTTTATAAATATGGAAAAGGAAATTTTTAGGGGAAATTTGTTAGATATAGGTAGGGATAACTACGGTATAATATATAATATATACAAAAAATATAATGATGATATAAATTTAGAATATGTAACAGGAGAACAAGAAAAAGAAAATATAAAAGAAAACTATTATGATAATTGTATTTTACTCTTTTCTTTTAGCAATATTTTTCTAAAAAAGAATAAGACAAAAATTTTAGAAGATATTTATAAGTTTTTAAAGAAAGATGGATGTATTTATATTTGGGATATAGATAAAGGTATTAATAAAACTTTTAATTCTAAAGTAAAAATAGTAATACCAGATGGAAAAATTAAAGAAATCTTTATAAAAGATTTAAATTTATTTAAGGATAGTTCTAGTGATACTTGTGTTAAATTATTAGAAACTTATTTTAAAATAGAAGAATTTAAGAAATCTGATGGTATATATTACATAAAAGCAAGAAAAATAAACAACAATAAAGATATGACAGTAAGAAAGGAAGAAAAACATGAAAATAATTTTAGCTGCAATTAATTCTAAGTTTATTCATAGTAATTTAGCTGTAAGGTATTTAAAATCTTATACAGAGGATTTAAATTGTGTATCTGTTATAAAGGAATTTACTATAAATGATAGGGTAGATAATATATTAGAACAAATTATAGAAGAAAAAGCTCAAATAGTAGCTTTTTCTTGTTATATATGGAATATAGAATATGTAGTGGCCTTATCTAACTTAATAAAGCTTGTAGATCCATCTATAGAAATATTATATGGTGGTCCAGAAGTTACCTATGATTCTATAGAATTTCTAAAAAGCAATAAAGGAGAATATGTTATAGAAGGTGAGGGGGAAGAGACCTATAGAGAATTTGTTCAATGTAAGTTAAATAATTTAGATTTAACAAATGTAAAAGGTTTATATATTAAGACTTCTGAAGGTATATTATATGGAGGAAAAAGAAATAATATGGATATGGAAAAAATAGTTTTTCCATATACTAAAGGTGAGAGTCTTAAGAATAAGATAGTGTATTATGAGGCTTCAAGAGGATGTCCTTTTAATTGTAAGTATTGTCTATCTTCTACTTTGCATGGTGTTAGATTTCAAAATATAGATAGAGTAAAAAAAGAACTACAATTTTTAGTAGATAAAGGTGTAAAACTTATTAAATTTGTTGATAGAACTTTTAATTGTAGTCATAACTTTGCTATGGAGATATGGAGTTTTATTATAAATCTTAATACAGATGCTACCTTTCACTTTGAAATATCAGCAGATCTTTTAAAAAAGGAAGAAATTGAACTTTTAAAAAGGTCTCCTAAAGGAAGAATTCAATTTGAAGTAGGGGTACAAACTACTAATGATGAAGTTTTACAAAATATTAACAGATTCGTAAATTTTGAAGATATAAAACAAAAGGTTTTAGAGCTTAAAAGTATAAAAAATATAAAACAGCATTTAGATTTAATAGCAGGACTTCCTGGTGAAGATTATAACTCCTTTAAAAATTCTTTCAATGATGTGTATAGTATAGAACCAGAAGAAATTCAACTAGGATTTCTAAAGCTTTTAAAAGGCTCATCTATGAGGTATGAAGCACCTAAGTGGGGAATGGTGTATTCACCTTATCCACCATATGAAATTTTAAAAACGAAAGATATAAGTTATGATAAACTCTTAATCTTAAAAAAAGTAGAAGCTATGGTGGATAAATATTATAATTCAGGAAAGTTTAATAATATATTAAAATATTTTATAGATAAATTTCCTACTCCTTATGATTTTTATTACAAATTGGCTATGTTTGTTGATAGTAAGGGATATTTTAAGAGAAGTATATCTTCTTCTGAATATTATAAAATATTTTTAGACTTTCAGGAGGAATTCCTAAATAAAAATAGTAAATTTTTAAAGGAAATAATTAAATTTGATTATTTAAAATTTAATAAGAGACAATGGCTACCACCTTTTTTAAAAAGAGATATGGATAAAAAGGCTAAAAGAAAGTTAAAAGAAAATTTATTAGATAATAATTTTAATATATCTAATAATAGTCATATAGAGAAATTTTATGTGGATATAGAAGGGTTTATTAAGAATGGAGAAGAAAAAGAAAAAATATGTTATGCGATATTTGATGAAAAAGAGAGGGAACATATAGTTTTCTTAGAAAATGAATAATAACTACTATTTTTAAATATAAATTGTTTATAATAGCCAAATAATAACCATTGATATTTTGGTATAAATAATATTATACTTAAATAACAGTAAATATTGTATTTAATACTATATTAAATAGTATTAGAGATAAATGAATAGGGGGTGATTTTTTGGCAATAGAAGCTATAGAAAGTATAAGAATAGCAGAAAATAGGGCTAGCACTATTTTAAAACAGGCTAAAGACAAAAGTAAGGATATAGTTAAGAATTCTAATGAAGAAGCTAGGAAAAAATATGAAAAAATAATTAAAGATGCAGAAAAAGAAGCTAAGGATATCATTGAGAAAAGTATAGAAACAGCTAAAAAAGATTCAATACCTATATTAGATAAAGGTATTGAATCTGTAAAAAACATTCGTAATGTTTCACAGGATAATTTAAACAAAGCAATAAATATAGTGATTGAGAGGATAGTGAAGGTTAATGGGAATAGCTAAAATGAAAAAATTTACTTTATTAACCCTTGAATCACATAAGGAATCTCTTCTTGAAAATATTCAAAGTTTTCAGGAGGTACAGTTTGTTAGCCTTCAAGAAAAAAAGTCTGAAAATTTGGAATTTATGGAAAAGGATACTCAGTCTAATTTGGTATCAGATTTAGAAGGTAAACAAGCTAAGCTTAAATTTGCTTTAGAAGTTTTAGACAATCATATGGAAAAGGAAAAAGGATTAAAGGCCCTTATGAAGGGTAAAAAATCTATGAGCTATAATGAGTTAAAAAGATTAAGTAGTGATATAGATTGGAGTAGCATATATACGTATTTAAAAGAAAAGGATATGAAATTAAATTCTTTAAAAAATGATGTATCTAAACCTAAAGCAGAAATAAAAGCTTTAGAATCTTGGGTGAATTTTGACGCTAAACTTAGTGAAATGAAATTTAATAGTTCTGTTGCTTATTTAGGAATAATACCTTTAAATTTAAAAGATGATTTTAGAGAGGATTTTGATTCAAATATAAAAGCTTCTTATGTAGAGACTATTGGTGAATCTAAAGATGGTGTTAATCTATTTATAGTATTTCATAAAGATTATTTTGATGAGGCTACAGAAATTCTTAAAAAGTATGGATTCTCTAAAGTGGAATTTTTATATAACAATTCTCCGAAAGAATCCATAGAAAGTTTAAATAAAAATATAATCAATATAAAAAATCAACAAGAAAAAACAATAGAAAAAATAAAAGAATATATAAATAGGGTTGAAGATTTACAGATAGTATATGAATATATTAGCTTACAATTAAATAAAGCTAAAGCATCAGAAAATTTTTTAAGAAGCAATAAAATATTAGCTATAGAAGGATGGGTACCAGAGTATTCTATGGAGGATCTTGAAAAAGTAATTAGATCTTCAGAAGGGAATTATTATTACTTAGAATTTAATGATCCTATAGATGATGAGGAGGAAGAAGTGCCTATACTTTTAAAAAATAATGCTTTAGTAACACCATTTGAATCTATTACTTCAATGTACAGTCTTCCTAAATATAAGGAAATAGATCCTACACCAGCATTAGTACCTTTTTACTTAATATTTTTTGGTATGATGTTATCTGATGTTGGATATGGATTAATGATGCTCGTAGCAACGGGTTTGGCTTTAATAATTATTCCTTTGGATGAGGATAAACGTCAATTTGTTAAACTTTTATTTTATTTGAGTTTTCCGACTATATTTTGGGGAGTTATGTATGGTAGTTTCTTTACAGGGGCTATAGATATATCTCCTATATGGATGAAACCAGAAAATAGTGTAACAACGATATTAATTACATCTATGATTTTTGGTATAATACATCTTTATGTAGGATTAGGGGTAAAAGCTTATATTCTTATAAAACATAAGAAGTATTTAGAAGCTTTTTATGATGTAGGATTGTGGTATATAACTTTAACTACAGCAATGATATTATTAACAGCATCCTTTGCTCATATAAGTGCTTTAGAACCATATATATCTGTAAGCAAGTATTTAATGATTGCAGGCATGATAGGACTTGTATTAACACAAGGCAGAGAGAATAAATCTATAGGTGCAAAACTTGCAGCAGGATTATATGGATTATATGGTATAACAGGTTATGTTGGTGATATAGTATCGTATTCTAGACTTATGGCTTTAGGTCTTGCTACAGGATTTATTGGAGGAGCCTTTAATAAAATGATAGGTCTTTTGGGTAGTGGAGCTAAGGTGTGGATTTTTGGAACCCTAATATTCGTTATAGGTCATGTATTTAACTTACTTATAAATGCATTAGGTGCATATGTTCATACTTGTAGATTACAATATGTAGAATATTTTGGTAAGTTTTATGAAGGAGGAGGGAAACCATTTACTCCTTTCAAACCAGAAAATAAATATATAAACATCATAAAGGATTAGGAGGAATATATTATGGAAAATACATTTACTAACTTTTTAATACAAAATGGGGGTACTGTATTTGCAGCTATTGGTGTAGCTTTAGCTGCTATAATGCCAGGAATTGGCTCAGCAAGAGGTGTTGGTTTAGTTGGTGAAACTGCTTCAGGTCTTATTACAGAACAACCAGAAAAATTTGCAAAGGCCCTTATTCTTGAATTATTACCAGGTACTCAAGGTTTATATGGATTTATCATAGCATTAATGGCTTCAGGAAAAATAACTTCAGGATTAGATTTAAAAACTGGTATGTATATTTTTGCAGCGTGTCTTCCAATAGCTTTTACAGGTTGGAAATCAGCTATAGCACAAGCTAAGGTAGCTGCATCATCTATTTCAATACTTGCTAAAAGACCGGAACACAATACTAAAGGTATTATATTAACAGTTATGGTTGAAACTTATGCATTATTAGGATTCGTTATGTCAATTCTTATGTTAATATAATATCCCTATAAGATTATTACTAAGGGAGTGGTATATTGTGTCTAATTTAGATAATTTGACTTCGAAAATAATAGATGATGCTAATAAGAGAGCAGAAACTATAATTAAAGAAGCAAAACAAGAACAAGATAAAATTATAGGAAAACAAATAGAAAAGGCAAATAATGAAAAAATAAATATAATAGAAAGGGCTAAGTTAACTGCTAGGAGTAAGGCTGATAGAGTTATTTCTAATGCTCATTTAACTGTCAGAAATAAAAACTTAGAGGCTAAGCAAGAAGTTATGGATAAAGTTTTTACAGAAGCGTTATTAAAACTTGAAAGCCTTACAAAGGAACAATATTTAGAGTTTGTAAAGAATTCTATAATGAATATGAAAATAGATGGAGATGAGGAAATAATAGTTCCATCAAATGAAGAAAGAATAAATGAAGATTTTATAAATTCTTTAAATAAAGAGTTAAAAAGTTTAGGGAGAAGGGGAGAGTTAAAGTTATCATCAGAAAAAAGAGATATAAAAACTGGTTTTATAATTTATAAAAATGGTATAGAAATAAACAATTCTTTTGAAGCTTTAGTATCTTCCTTAAGGGATGAACTAGAACAAGATATTATAGGAGCTTTATTTGGGTAAACAAGGAGGATAGGTATGGATAATTTAAATTATGCTCATGCTGTAGGAAGACTTAGAGTACTTGAAACAAGACTCCTTGATAAAACAAAAATAGATAGGATGATAGATAGTTCATCTTCAAAAGATGTATTAAAGGTATTAGAAGAGACTGAGTATTCTAATTTTATGGCACATGTTAATAGACCGGAAGATTATGAAATTATGTTAAAACAGGCTTTAAATAATTTATATAAACTTATGTATGAAATAACTCCAGAAAAATTAGTAGTAGATGTTATGAGCGTGAGATATGATTATCATAATATAAAGGTGCTTATGAAGGCCAAGATTTTGGAGAAAAATTTAGATAGTTTATTAATACCTTTAGGAACTGTAAGTATAGGTGAAATCAAGGAGTACTTGTCTTCAAAGAAGGGTAATTATATAAATCCTATAATGGAAGAAGGAATAACAAAGGCACTAGGAGGTTTTGAGAAAGATAAGGATCCTCAAAAAATTGATATAGTATTGGATGCTTATATGTATAAAGATATGCTTTCAAAATGTATGAAATTAGATTATCAATTCTTGAAAGATTATATAACTATACAAATAGATCTTACTAATATTAAAACCTTAATTCGTGCTAAAAAACAAGAAAAGCAAAGAAGTTTTCTATATGACATAATTATAGATGGAGGAAATATAGATAAAGAAAAATATGTTCAATTATTAAATGAGCCTTATGAAAATGTTTGGAAAAAGTTAACGGGAAATCCTTATGAAGAAATCTTAAAAGAAGGTATTGAGGATTATATAAATACGGGCAAACTAAGTTATTTAGAAAAACTTTCAGATAACTTCCTTATGGAATATGTTAAGAAATCTAAATATGTAGCCTTTGGATTAGAACCTATTATAGGGTTTATTCTTGCAAAAGAAACCGAGATAAAAATATTAAGAATAATAATGGTAGGAAAACTAAATAAAGTATCACCGGAAGTTATAAGAGAAAGGCTGCGTGATATATATGTATAAAATAGGAGTTGTAGGAGATAAGGATTCTATTTTGGCATTTAAAGCTTTAGGCATAGATGTATATCCAGTAGTTGGTCCAGAAGAGGGAAGAAAATCTATAGATAAAATGGCTGCTAATCATTATGCGGTAATATTTGTTACAGAACAAATAGCGAAGGATTTAGATGAAACTATTGAAAGATATAATAAGGAAATACTTCCTGCCGTTATACTTATTCCAAGTAATCAAGGCTCTCTAAATATAGGCTTAAAGAGGATAAATGATAACGTGGAAAAAGCAGTTGGTGTTAATATTTTATAAGGAAGGTAGGTAGGTGAACTTGAAGACAGGACGTGTATTAAAAATATCTGGACCTTTAGTTGTAGCTGAAGGAATGGATGAAGCTAATATATATGACGTTGTAAAAGTTGGTGAAAAACGATTAATAGGTGAAATAATAGAAATGAGGGAAGATAGAGCTTCAATTCAGGTTTATGAAGAGACATCAGGACTTGCTCCAGGAGATCCGGTAGTAACTACAGGAGAACCTTTAAGTGTTGAGCTAGGTCCAGGGTTAATTGAGGCTATGTTCGATGGAATACAAAGACCTTTAAATGCTATAAAAGCTAAAGCTGGAGCTTTTATTACAAAGGGTGTAGAAGTCTTTTCTTTAGATAGAGAGAAAATTTGGCATTTTACTCCAACAAAAAAGGTTGGGGATGAAGTAAAACCAGGAGATACTATAGGTATAGTACAAGAAACTTCCATAGTAGAACACAAGATCATGGTGCCTTATGGAATAAAAGGTATAATAACATCTATTACAGAAGGAGATTATACCATAGTAGATAAAATTGGTGAAATTAAAGATGGAAATAAAACTCATGATTTAATTATGATGCAAAAATGGCCAGTAAGAAAAGGAAGACCTTATAGTAGAAAACTTAATCCAATAGAGCCTATGATAACAGGTCAAAGAGTTATAGATACATTTTTCCCAGTAGCTAAAGGTGGTACAGCTTGTGTTCCAGGCCCTTTTGGAAGTGGAAAAACTGTTGTTCAACACCAGCTTGCAAAATGGGCAGATGCAGAAATTGTTGTTTATATAGGTTGCGGGGAACGTGGTAATGAGATGACAGATGTTTTAAATGAATTCCCAGAACTTAAAGATCCTAAAACAGGAGAACCTTTAATGAAAAGAACAGTACTTATTGCTAATACATCTAATATGCCTGTTGCGGCAAGAGAAGCATCTATATATACTGGAATAAGTATAGGTGAATACTTTAGAGATATGGGATATTCAGTAGCTTTAATGGCAGATTCCACTTCTCGTTGGGCAGAAGCACTTCGTGAAATGTCTGGAAGACTTGAGGAAATGCCGGGTGATGAAGGTTATCCAGCTTACTTAGGTTCTAGGGCTGCAGACTTTTATGAAAGGGCAGGTAAGGTTATTTGTCTAGGGGATGAAGAAAGACAAGGAGCTTTAACTGTTATAGGTGCAGTATCTCCTCCAGGTGGAGATTTGTCAGAACCTGTAACACAAGCTACTTTAAGAATAGTTAAGGTGTTTTGGGGATTAGATGCTCAGCTTGCGTATAGAAGACATTTCCCAGCCATCAATTGGTTAAATTCCTATTCACTATATTTAGATAAAATAGGCACTTGGATGGATGAAAATGTGTCTAGAGATTGGACTAAACTTAGAACAAGGGCTATGTCCATTCTTCAAGAAGAAGCTAACTTACAAGAAATAGTAAGACTTGTAGGTATAGATGCTTTATCTGAAAATGACAGGTTAAAACTAGAAGTTGCAAAGTCTATAAGAGAAGATTATCTTCAACAAAATGCCTTCCATGATGTGGATACTTATGCATCTTTAAATAAACAATACAAAATGTTAAAGCTAGTTTTATACTTTTATGATGAAGGTATAAGAGCATTGGATGCGGGTGTATATTTAAAAGATATATTAAATTTGGAAGTTAGAGATAAAATTGCAAGATCTAAATATATAAATGAAAAAGAAATAGAAAAAGTTGATAGTATATTTAAAGAATTAGAAGAAGATATAGATAAGTTAATCAGCAAGGGAGGTATAATAGATGCTTAAAGAATATAGAACTGTTAAAGAAGTAGTAGGCCCACTTATGCTGGTTGATCAAGTTGAAGACATTAGTTTCGATGAATTAGTTGAAATAGAACTTCATAATGGAGAAAAAAGACGTGGAAGAGTGCTTGAAATTAATAAAGATAAAGCTTTAGTTCAATTATTTGAAGGTTCTTCTGGTATAAACATTAAAGGAGCTAAGGTTAAATTTTTAGGAAAACCTCTAGAGTTAGGGGTATCTGAAGATATGTTAGGAAGGGTATTTGATGGCCTTGGAAATCCTAAAGATGGAGGCCCTAAGATTATACCAGATAGAAAATTAGATATAAATGGTGTTCCTATAAATCCTGTAGCTAGAAATTATCCAGAGGAATTTATACAAACAGGAATTTCGGCTATAGATGGACTTAATACATTAGTTAGAGGACAAAAGCTACCTGTGTTTTCAGGATCAGGTCTTCCACATGCAGAGCTTGCAGCGCAAATTGCAAGGCAGGCAAAGGTCTTAAATTCTGATTCTAAGTTTGCTGTTGTATTTGCAGCTATAGGAACTACTTTCGAAGAAGCCCAATATTTTATTGATGACTTTACAAAAACTGGTGCTATAGATAGAGCTGTTTTATTTATAAATTTAGCCAATGATCCTGCAATAGAGAGAATTGCAACACCTAGAATGGCTCTTACAGCTGCTGAATATTTAGCTTTTCAAAAGGGAATGCACGTACTTGTTATAATGACAGATATGACTAACTATGCAGAAGCGCTTCGTGAGGTATCAGCAGCAAGAAAAGAAGTTCCAGGAAGACGTGGATACCCAGGATATTTATATACAGATCTTTCAACTATATATGAAAGAGCTGGAAGAATATTAGGAAGAGAGGGTTCTATAACTCAAATTCCTATACTTACAATGCCAGAGGATGATAAAACTCATCCAATTCCAGACTTAACAGGATATATTACAGAAGGTCAGATAATATTAAGTAGAGAATTATATAAAAAGGGTATAATGCCCCCAATAGACGTACTACCTTCATTATCAAGACTTAAAGATAAGGGTATTGGTAAGGATAAAACAAGAGAAGACCATGCAGACACTATGAATCAGTTGTTTTCAGCTTATGCTCAAGGTAAGCAGGCGAAAGAATTAGCTGTAATTCTTGGAGAATCTGCATTATCCGATACTGATAAATTATACGCAAAATTTGCAGAAGCTTTTGAGAATAAATATATAGCTCAAGGTTTTACTACAAATAGAAGTATAGAGGAAACTTTAAACCTTGGATGGGAATTGTTAACTATATTACCTAAAACAGAGCTCAAGAGAATTAGAGATGAGTATTTAGAAAAGTATTTGACCAAATTTAAAGAAAGTGAACAATAAGGTATTAAAAAGGATGAGTGATTCTTTATGAGATTAAATGTAAATCCTACTAGAATGGAGCTCACTAAATTAAAAAAGAGGTTAACAACAGCCACCAGGGGTCATAAGCTTTTAAAAGATAAGCAAGATGAGCTCATGAGAAGATTCATAGAACTTATCAAAGAGAATAATGAACTTAGAAAAGAAGTAGAGAAGGAACTAGAAGGTTCTTTTAAAGACTTTCTTATGGCAAGTGCTGTTATGTCACCAGAGTTTTTAGAAGAAGCAGTAGCTTATCCAAAAGAAAGTATATCTGTAGATGTAAAAAAGAAGAATATAATGAGTGTTAATGTTCCTATATTTGATTTTAAAAGAGAACTAGGAGGGGATAAAGGTAGTATATTTCCTTATGGTTTTGCCAATACATCTGCAGAATTAGATGAAGCTATAGAAAAGTTATATGGTATACTTCCAAAACTTTTAGAACTTGCTAAGGTGGAGAAGTCCTGCCAACTTATGGCTGATGAAATTGAAAAGACAAGAAGGAGAGTTAATGCTCTTGAATATATGACTATACCTCAATTACAAGAAACTATAAAATATATTCAAATGAAGTTAGACGAAAATGAAAGAGGTACAGTAACAAGACTTATGAAAATAAAGAGCATTATGAAAGAAAAAGAAAACATGGACTAAATGAAGATAAGGAGTAGTAGTGTCTACTCCTTTCTTTATTTTGAAAAGTTATTTATAAATAAATAATAAGGCTTATACATATTAATTATAGTATAGTAGAATGAAATTGAAGTATGTTATTATATTATGTATAATTTAGTTATACTATAATAAAGGAGGGACATTTAAAGTCTTTAGGCTTTAATAAGAAATATGGCAGTTAGAAGAATATTACAAGTAGGAGAAAAAGATTTAAAAAAGGTTAGCAAAAGAGTAGTTTCAATAGACGAAAATATTAGAAATTTAATTCAAGATTTAAAAGATACTTTATATGCTGGTTCAGGTATAGGACTTGCAGCACCTCAAATTGGAGTGTTAAAAAGAATTTTTATAATAGATTTTAAAGAAAATGAAAAAAAGAATCCTATAATTCTTATAAATCCTAAAATAATAAAAAAGGTAGGTAGAGATAAAAGTGTAGAAGGTTGTTTAAGCTACCCCGGTTATGAGGGAATAGTAATAAGACCAAGGAGAATAATAATAAGAGGATTAAATGAAAATGGAGAGGAAGTTACATACGAAGCCTCGGGACTTTTAAAAAATGCCTTTTGTCATGAAAATGATCATTTGGATGGGGTAGTTTATATAGATAAGGCTAAGAAAATCTATAAGGTAGATGAATAATATAAATGAATGATATAGTATTTTAATTAAAAAGGGGGAATTTGTCTATGTATAAGGTTCTATATGATTGTGATAATACTATGGGAATGTTAAATAAAGATGTAGACGACGGTTTAACGCTTATGTATCTTTTAGGCAGTAAGGAAGTAGAACTTATGGGTGTTACTTCTACTCATGGTAATAGTTCAGTAGAAAAAACTCATAGCAATACTTTAAAAATGATGAGCTATTTAGGTTTTGAAAATAGGCCTATTTTTAAAGGAGGAGACCTTAAAGTAGGCAGAGTTAGTGAGGCATCAAAGTTTTTAGCACTTACTACCAGCAGGTATCCTAAAGAAGTAACAGTTATAGCTACAGGTTCACTTACTAATTTATATGGAGCATATTTATGCGACGAAAATTTTTATGATAATATAGGTAAAATCATCATTATGGGAGGTATAACAAAACCATTAATTATAAATGGAGTTAAAATAAATGAACTTAATCTCTCTTGTGATTTTGAAGCATCTTATAGTGTTTTGACTTCGAACGCAGATATAACTATATTTAATGGTCATACTTCTCTACAAGCTTTATTTACGGAAAAAGAAATTAATAAATTAAAAAATAATAATGAAAAGATATACAGATATATTAATGAAAAAATTAAACCTTGGTATGAATTAATGGAAAAGGATATAGGGATAAAAGGATTTTGCAATTGGGATGCAACTACAGCCTTATATTTAACTCATAAAGAACTTTTTGAAGATGATTATATAAATATATGTCCTAACATAGAAAATTTAAAAAATGGTATAATAGATTTATGTGATGATAATAAAGGATATAAAGTGAATATGCCGACAAAAATAAAAGATTTAAATAGATTTAATGATATACTTATTAGTACTTGGGGAAATCTTTTTAGCTAATAAAAAACTGTCTTATAAATATAAGGCAGTTTTTTATTATGCAATTTAAGGTTAAATAAGAATGCCTTTTGATCCATAGATAGGACCTATAAAAGGTATTCTTAATTTTTGATATATAAGTATATCTTCTTTTAGTTTTAAGGATTTACTTATATATGCTTTTACACCATTATATTCAAGGAGTATAAAGTTTTTTTCATTAGGAACTTTATTTGAAATCTCAATACTAAGATTTTGAACTTCTTTGCTCCCGCCAACTCACCCACCACAGGTTGTTGTTAAAATGCTAACTATAAAATTTGAATTTCTTTTTTTACATTCTTTTAATGCTTTTTCTTCAATTTTAAAAATTTGAAACACCTCCATATACCCATATGGGGTATAATTTATATTAATATATTTTATAGGTTATGTCAATAAATATTAATTATAAATATAAAAATAATTTCTGTATTTACAAATAAAAAAAAGTTATATATACTAGTGTATATACACTAGTATATATAAGGGGATGTTTATATGAATAATTTAAAAAAATTAACCTATACAGGATTGTTAATTGCATTATCTATTACAATACCTTTAGTTTTTGGATTTTTAAAAATACAAATAGGACCTTTTAGTGCTACTTTAGCTTCTCATGTACCGCTATTTGTATCTATGTTTTTAAGCCCAGTATGTGCAGCTATGGTAGGATTAGGATCTGCTCTAGGATTTTTAATATCAACTCCACTAGTGGTAGCTTCAAGGGCTTTCATGCACACTTTTGTAGGTTTTATAGGTGGGTATTTAATAAAAAAAGGAGTTAGCTTTAAAAAAGTTATAATTGTAACTGCACCAGTACATGGACTTTTAGAAGCTATAGCTGTGATACCTTTTGGATTTACAGTATATAAAATACTTATAGTAGTGGGATTAGGTTCTATACTTCATCATATAACTGATGGAGTTATTACCTTAGTATTAATAAAAGCCCTGTCTAAAAATTCAAATAAAAATTTTAATAAATTATTTTTTCCAAAATAATTATGAATTTTTAATTAAGGATATCAAAGTTGGTAATAATAATGATAAAAATCATTTAAGATGGAAATTAAGTATGATAGAATAATTTAATAGAGAGTTTTTATTTTATAAAAATAAAAATTAATAAAGAGTAGGAGGGTGTTTTATGGGAAGTGTTAAGTTAAAAAATAATGTATATTGGGTAGGAGTAAAAGATTCAGAGTTAGAAGTTTTTGATATAATAATGAGAACAAAAAAAGGTACTACGTATAATGCATACCTTATAGATGATGAGAAGATAGCACTTATAGATTGTGTTAAAGATGGATTTTTTGAAGAATATATATCAAATATACAGGAAATAATTGGTGATAGAAAAGTTGACTATATAATAGTACAGCATACAGAACTTGATCATAGTGGTTCCCTGAAAAAATTATTAGAAATTTATCCAGAGGCTACAGTTATAGGTTCAAAAGCAGCTATTATATATAGCAGAGAAATAGTTAACAAAGACTTTAAAAATAAAACAGTAACTACAAGTTTAAGTCTTGGAAAGACTCAGCTTAAATTTATATCTGCTCCTAATCTACATTGGCCAGATACTATGTTCACTTATGTAGAAACAGAAAAAATATTATTTACTTGTGATTTTTTAGGATGTCACTATTGTCCCAAAGAATGTATTACAGATAGTTGTGGTGATGATTATTTAGAAGAAATGAAGTATTATTTTGATGTAATTATGGGACCTTTTAAAAAGTTTGTAATTATGGGATTAGACAAAATAAAGGATTTAGATATTGATATGATAGGTACTAGTCATGGACCTATTCATGTGAATGATATAGATAAGTATTTAAATTTATATAGAAAGTGGTCTAGTGTAGAAAGTGCAAAACAGAAGAATGTTCAGATATTTTACGTGTCTGCTTATGGAAATACAGAAAAAATGGCCAAATATTTAGAAGCAAAAATAAACCAGCAAGGTATTAAGGCAGAAAGTCATGAGATTACTTCTATGAATATAGATAATATTTTAGATTTGGTAGAGAATTGTAGTGGATTAATTATGGGATCGCCAACCATAAATCAAGATGCAGTTAAACCAGTTTGGGATGTTATGTCACAGGTATGTGTTATTACAAATAGAGGAAAAGCAGGAGCAGCTTTTGGATCTTATGGTTGGAGTGGGGAAGGTGTACCACTTATGACAGAAAGATTAAAGGGATTAAAGTTTAAAGTTCTTGAAAAGGGATTAAGGTTTAAATTTGTACCTAATGAAGAGAATTTTAAAATTGCTGATAATTTTATAGATGAATTTATTAAAATTATTTAAAAAGTTAATAAGTATTTCTATCCATTAAGTTCTTTATTGTATAATTTGCAGGTAAAAATAAATAATATATATAAAATATTAAAGTTATGGGAGGATAAAAGTGGATAGAGAAGAAATAATTAATTACTTAAATGATAATGGAATAGAACATATAGATGCTATACAGTATGATGAGGAAGTAGTATGTTTAAAGTTATATTACTATTTTAATGAAGAAGGTGAAGATAAACCATATTCTATTGATAAGGCAAGAGAGAGTATGGAAGAAATTATACAAGATATAAAGGAAGAATTCAATTTGGAGGCACAGTATATGTGCTATGATGATAAAATTTGTGAAGAAGGATTTGTTGAATTTATTATAGCTTTTTATGAGAAAGGAATTATATTAGATTTAGATCATATAATAAGTAGTGTAATGTAAAAATGAGCCACAGCAAAATTAATGCTGTGGCTTTATAAAATTATAAATAATAAATATTTTTTTCATTATGTTGATATTCATATTCTACAATAAGTTTATCTAATTCTTTACTACAGTTGACTACTTTAATATTTGTTAAATCATAATAGTCCATTAACCTATATAAATATTCTTTCATATAATAAATTTTAGTGTTTAATTTTTTTAAATTTTTGTTTTCCATTTTATCAACTCCAAATGTAGTTAAAATATTTAGTAAGGACTAATCACTTACTTTATTTTAACAAATTATAGAAAAAATATCATATTTTTCGTAAGTCAACTTTATACATGTATTAACATAAATAATCAAAAGAACTGTTGATAAGTTGTGCACTACTTTGTGGACAATGTGTGTAAAGTGTGTGGAGGGAATGTGGAAAAACATGGCAAATGTTGACATATAAAGGCTATAAGTAGATGGTAAAAATTGTATTTTAAGAAAAAAATGTCGTAAAGTTTTTAATTTTTTATTTAAAATGACAAAATCATTATAGTACTTGTCATATTTTTTTCATATGATATAATATTTATTATTAAAATATATAATATACTATATATATATATGTACTATTTAAATTCTATATTAAATACAAGTTATACATATTAATTAATATTTTAGGGGGAATAATATATGCTAAATACAGATATTGCTATGGGACTTACAAGAGTAACAGAAGCAGCAGCTTTAACTTCTGCAAAACTTATGGGTAGAGGAGATAAGATGGCCGCAGATCAAGCTGCAGTAGATGGTATGCATAAAGCTTTCGAGATGCTACCTATAAAGGGAAAGGTTGTTATTGGAGAAGGCGAATTGGATGAAGCCCCAATGCTTTATATAGGAGAAGAATTAGGAATAAGACAAGACAACATGCAAGAGATGGACATAGCAGTAGATCCATTGGATGGTACTAAGCTAATAGCTAAGGGATTGGATAATGCTATATCTGTAATAGCTATGGGACCTAAAGGAAGTTTATTTCATGCACCAGACATGTATATGAAAAAAATAGCAGTAGGTAAAGAAGCTAAAGGAGCTATAGACATAAATAAATCTCCAGAAGAGAACATATTAAATGTAGCTAAGGCTCTAAATAAAGACATATCAGAACTTACAGTTATAGTACAAGAAAGAGAGAGACATGATTACATAGTACAAGCGGCTATAAAAGTGGGAGCAAGGGTAAAACTTTTTGGCGAAGGAGATGTTGCTGCAGTGCTTGCTTGTGGTTTTGAAGATACTGGTGTAGATATAATGATGGGAATAGGTGGAGCACCAGAAGGAGTAATAGCTGCAGCAGCTATAAAATGTATGGGAGGAGAAATGCAAGGACAGCTTATACCTCATACAAAAGAGGAAAAAGAAAGATGTAAGTCTATGGGAATAGAAGATGTAAATAAAATTTTAACTATAGATGATTTAGTAAAAGGTGATGACGTATATTTTGCAGCTACTGCAGTAACAGATTGTGATTTACTAAAAGGAGTACTTTATAAGAAAAACGATAAGGCTATAACTAATTCTGTAGTTATGAGATCTAAAACAGAAACTATAAGATTTGTTAATACATATCACGATTTAAAAAAGAGTAGTCTAGTTATTAAATAATAATTTAAAATATAAAATAAAGACCTCAGGTATATGAGGTCTTTATTTTATATTTTTTATATTTAATCTATTATATAATTTATTTCTATAATAAATCAAAATAACTAAAAATTATAGGTTAAATTATATCTATAATAAATAATTATACATATGAAATTATTTATTATCATGTATTATAATAAAATAGAATTCTTATATAACATTATAAATAAATTGGAGAAATGAAATGGTATCTATAATTATTCCAGTATTAAATGAAGAAAAAACTATAGAAAATTTATTGAAAAATCTACAAAGATTAAAGGGAAATAAGGAAATAATAATAGTAGATGGGGGAAGCATAGATAATACCTTTTTTATTTGCCAAAAATATGGCAAACTTTTAAAAAGTAAAAAAGGAAGATCAAATCAGATGAATGTAGGAGCTAAAGTTGCTAAAGGAGATATTTTATGGTTTGTACATTCAGATTCCATAGTTAATAAAAATAGTATAGATATTATAGAGAAAACTATAAAATTAGGTTATATAGGAGGGGGATTTAATTTATACTTTTACGATTTAGGTAGCAAATTTATGGACTATATAAGAAAAACATCTAATTTAAGGGCTAAAAAATTAAAAATTTTTTATGGAGATCAAGGGATTTTTATAAAAAAGGAAGTTTTTCAAAGAATTGAAGGATATTCTAATTTAGAAATAATGGAGGATTTAGACTTATCAATAAGACTTAGAAAGATAGGAAATATGAAATTAGTATCGTGTACTATAGGCACATCAGCTAGAAGATTTAAAAACTATGGTGAATTTAAAACTCATATTTTAATGCATAAGTTAAGAATTCTATATTTTTTAGGAGTTTCTACAAAAAAATTGAGTAGAATTTACAGGGAGGCACGATGATGAATGCGCTAATAATTATGACTAGAATTCCTGTGGCTGGAAAAACAAAAACAAGACTTATGAAGATATTAACGGGAGAACAATGTGCATCTATACATAAAAGTTTTTTAATGGATATATTAAATACTACAAATTTTATGAAAAAAAATATGGATATATATTTAACCTATAGTGATGAAGGTCCTTTTTCTATTATAGAATCACTAATTCCAGAGTATATTAAGGCGTTTCCTCAAAGTGGTAAAATCCTTGGAGAAAAAATGAGAAATGCTATAGAAAATCTATTAGATAATGGATATGATAAGGTTGTTCTTATAGGTTCTGATATACCTGAAGTTCAGCCTAATAATATAGAAAAGGCATTTGAAATATTGGATGAAAAAGATGTATGTTTTGGTCCTACTATGGATGGAGGATATTATTTGGTAGGTATGAAAAAAATGCATCCAATAGTTTTTGAAAGTGATATAAAGTGGGGAAGTAAATATGTCTTTGATAATACCATGGGAATTTTAAATAAAGCTAATTTACAAGTAGGGTTTGTAGATAAATACGAAGATATAGACACAGAAGAAGATTTAAAAAAATTAATTAATAGAATTAATAATAAAAATTATACTGTAGAACCCGAAAGAACTAAAGATTTTTTAAATAATTGGTGGAGGAAGGTCTATGTTGAAAGATACACTAAGTAAACAAATAAAGAATTATATAAGTGAAACTGATGTACGTAAACATATTTCTTTAAATAAGGATTTTAAGATTAGTTTTTTAGCACAAGGAGAATATAATATAAATTTTATAGTAGAAGATTTTGAAAATAAGTATGTATTTAGGGTTAATACTAAAAGTCAGTTGGGACTTCAAAAACAAATAGAATATGAATACAATGCTTTAAGAAGATTAGAAAAAAGTGGAGTAACATCTAAGGTTTATTATGTGGATGGTAGCAAAAAGAATTTAGAATATGGTGTTCTTATAATGCAATACCTAAAGGGAAATCCATTAAATTATAGTAAGGATTTATATAAAGCTGCAAATATATTTGGGAAAATACATTCTATAGAAACTACGAAAGAAGATTTAAAAAATTTTATAGTAGAAGATAAATTATTTTCTTCAAGAATAGAAGAAGCATCTAAGTTACTAAGTAATTTCTGGGAAAATCCATTAATAGATAAACCAACAAAAGATTTTTTCTATAAGTTTATGAATTGGTGTAAAAAAAATTCCTATAAGGAGAAATATTTCATTGAAAATCCTTTAATGGTTATAAACAACACAGAGGTTAATTCTCATAATTTTATAATTGGAGAAAAAGATTACTATTTAATAGATTGGGAAAAGCCTGTGATAAGTGATCCTTGTCAGGATCTTACTCAATTTTTAGTACCTACTACTACATTATGGAAGACGGATTACGTATTAAATCAGGAAGAAATAAACAAGTTTTTTCATACTTATGAGAAGGTATTTCCAGGGAAAAATGTACGAGAAAGAGTAGATATGTATACACCTTATATATATTTAAGGGCATTAGGATGGTGTGCATATGCTTATTTAGAATATCAAAATCCTAATAAAGAAATTAAAAATGAAGATACTTATAAAAAAATAAAGCAGTATTTAGATATAGATTTTATGAAGAAATTATTAAATAGGTGGTTTTAATGAAGAATAAAAGTTTTTTAATAAATAATAAAGTTACTAAAGAAAAGATGGAATATATAATAAACAATTGTATAGAATGTAATTTATGTGTTAAGAATTGTGAAATGCTAAAATATTTTAAGGGGAATCCAAAAAGAATTTTTACAAGTATATTGGAAGAAGGAAAAGTAAACCCTATACTTCCTTATTCATGTACTTTATGCAAAAAATGTACAGAAGTTTGTCCTAAAAATTTAAAAACAGAAGAAGTTTTTATGGATATGAGGTGTGATATAGCAAGGGAAAATAATGGACAATCTCCTTTAAAAGGACATAATGCTATTCATATACATCAAAAATGGGGATTTTCTAAGTTGTTTACTAAATATGTTAAAAATCAAGACATTACTAAGGTTAAAAGGATATTTTTCCCAGGATGTAATGTTGCAGCCTATAGTCCAGAACTAGTTATAAAAACTTATGAGCATTTAAAAAATAATTTAGATGGTACAGCAATTCTTTTAGAGTGTTGTGGTAAGCCTACAGAATCTTTAGGGGAGAAAGAAAAGTTTAACAAATTATTTTCTAAGGTGGAAAATGATATAAAAGGTACTGGAGCTATTGAGGTAATAACAGCCTGCCAAAATTGTTATACTACCATGAAAAAATATAGCAGTAATTTAAAAGTTAGGTCTTTATGGGAGGTTTTAAGGGAAATAGGATTACCTAAAGAAGCTATAGGTATAGGAAATGATAGTGATGTAGTATTTTCTATACATGATTCTTGTCCAACACGATATGAAAAAGAAATACAAGAAAGCGTTAGATGGATAGTAGATGAGCTTGGCTATAAGATTGAAGAAAAGGATGAAATAATGGATAAAACCAATTGTTGCGGTACTGGTGGAATGATACATGTTGTAAATTCAGAGATTTCTAATAAATTTATAAGGAAAGCTACAAGTGCTATTAAAGGAGATTATATTATAACTTATTGTGCAGGATGTAGAGAGTCTATGATAAAAGGTGGAGTAAAATCACTACATATATTGGAACTTATATTTGGTGAAAAAATTATGGATAAGAATAAAGCTACTAATATAAATTCTTCTTTAAAATCTTGGGGAAATAGGTTTAAGCTTAAAGGTTTAATAAAATAGTTTAAGTTAAGTGGAGGAAAATCATTGAATAAATCTAAAAAGAAATTATTAAAAAATATGTTATTGATATTTGGATTATTGTGTTTAATTATAATTTTTAAAAAATCTTCAATATTTAAAAATTATAGTGCAACTTATATCAAAGATTACATCAATAGTTATGGTGCTATAGCGCCTATTGTTTATATAATAATATTTACTTTGGTAGCCCTTGTTATAATACCTAATTCTGTGGTAGCTATAGCAGGAGGAATGGCATTTGGTATTGTAAAAGGAACATTTTATACTGTTTTAGGAGCTTTAGGAGCTGCATCTTTGGCTTTTTTTGTAGCTAGATTTTTAGGAAGGTCTGTAGTAGAAAAATTAATGAAAGGTAAAGGAAAGTTATTTGAAGATGGTATAGAAAAAAACGGATTCTTAGTTATATTAATTCTAAGACTTATACCGTTAATTCCTTTTGACATTATAAGCTATGGAGCAGGACTTTCTAAAATTAAGTTCAAAGATCTTGTATTAGGTACACTTATAGGTGTAATTCCAGGTGTGTTGGTTTTTGTGAATATAGGTGATAAATCTTTAAATATAAAATCTAAAGGATTTATTATTTCTATATTACTTTTAATTGTTTTAATAATAGTTTCATGCATATTGAAGAAAAATATATCTTTTGATAAACTTCAAAAGGATATGATAAGGAATGGGGATAATAATGGATAATAAGAAAAAGAAAAGTTTGTTAATTAAATTAGGGGTACTTCTTGGATTTATACTATTATATTTTTCATTACCGGGATTTAGAAAAAGTATAAATAATATAGCATCTATGCTAGCAAGACTTGATATTGAAGAAGTGAAAAATTACATAAAGTCTTTTGGAGGATGGGCGCCTATAATTTCAATATTGCTTATGATGTTTCAGTCTATTGCGGCTCCGCTTCCAGCCTTTGTAATTACTTTTGCTAATGCGTGGATATTTGGTTGGGCTTTTGGTGCTTTTATATCTTGGACTGGCGCTATGTTTGGTGCAGCTATGTGCTTTTATATAAGCAAGTTTTATGGAAGACCAGTAGCAGAAAAAATAATTGGTAAGAAAGCATTGAATATGACAGATAAATTTTTTAAAAAATACGGAAACTACGCTATTTTAATTGCAAGATTATTACCATTTATATCTTTTGATGCTATAAGTTATGCTGCAGGTCTTACGGAAATGTCATTTTGGTCATTTTTTTGGGCTACAGGAATAGGACAATTGCCTGCAACTATAGTATATTCAATTCTAGGGCAAAATATAGGAAAGGTAGCTAAGTTAGGATTATGGGTAGTATGTGGAGTAGCAGCTTTAATTGTTTTAGCTATAGCTGTTAAAAAGTATGTTATAGATAAAAAGAAAAAAGAAGAAAATAATATTAAGGAATCTTTAAAGGAAGAAATTATGAAAGAAACTAGTATAGAGAATAAATAGATAAATACTAAAATAATAAATTAAAATGTATATTATATTAAAATGTATATTATATTAAAATAGGGTATTACAAAATTTTATTTTGCAATACCCTATTTTAAAAGGCATGAAGAGAATAAAAATAGGCAATATTTTTATTTATTGTTTTAATTTTTATAAATATAATGTAAAATAAAATATAAAATATATATAGAAAAAATACAGCAAAAAGTAGTAAAGAGGAGTTGTAGATTTATATGGATATGAAGAAATTAATAGAAAGAATAAATGCTTTATATAAGAAAAGTAAAGAAGAGGGACTTACTGAAAAAGAAAAATTAGAACAAGATAAATTAAGAAAAGAATATATAGATATAATAAAAGGTAATGTAAAAACTCAACTTAAGGGTGTCAAATATGAAGGAAATAAAAATATAAAACATTAGTATTTTAAATAATAGTTAAGGAGGGCTATATGCATAAAGTGGTTACTGTAGGGGATTTAATAAAAGATATGAATTTAGAAGTTCTAGTTGAGGGGATGGAAAATAATAAAATAGAATTAAGTGATATAAATAGACCAGGGCTTCAGTTTTCAGGATTTTATAATTATTTTGCAAATGAAAGAGTGCAGGTAGTTGGAAAGACTGAATGGAGTTTCTTAGATGTAATGAAAAGAGAAATTAGACTTAAAAGACTTAAAAAATTTTTTGAGTTTAAAACTCCTTGTATTATAGTAACCAGAAATCTTAACCCACATAAAGAATTTATAGAATGTGCCAAGGAAAAAGGTAGATGGATTCTTAGAACCGATGAAATATCTACAAGGTTTATAAGTTCTTTAATGAGTTATTTAGATGGGAAGTTAGCACCAGAGACAAGACTTCATGGCGTGCTTTTAGATGTATATGGTATTGGTATACTGATTACAGGAGAAAGTGGTATAGGTAAGACAGAAACAGCTTTAGAGCTTATAAAAAGAGGGCACAGATTAGTAGCAGATGATGCAGTGGATATAAAAGAAATAAATAGAGTGCTTAAAGGTTCCTCACCTTACATAACTTCAGGTATGATGGAAGTTAGAGGAATGGGCATAATAAATGTGGCTGCTTTATATGGATTAAGTTCTATATTGTGTGAGAAAAATATAGATTTAGTGGTTTATTTAGAGCAGTGGAGGCCAGATAAAAATTATGATAGGTTAGGAACAGATAAACAATATATAGATATATTAAATATTCCTGTACGAAAGATAGTACTTCCTATAAGACCTGGAAGAAATTTAGCTGTTATAATAGAAGCTGCTGCAGCAAATTATAGATATAATTTAAATTCAGATCATACAGCAGTAGATATAATAAATGAAAGAATTAGTAAGGGAGATATGTAATAGAAATGGATGTTAAAAAAGCTTTAAGAAAGAAAATGAAAGGAAAAAGGGCTTTTTTAAATGAATTAGATAAATTAAATAAGGATAATATAATAAAAGATAAATTTTTAAGTAGTGATTTTTATAAAAATTCTATAGGTATATTTATATATGTAAGTTTACAAAAAGAAGTTGATACACACAGCATAATAAAACAAGCTTTAAAGGATGAAAAAAGAGTTTTTGTTCCTAAAGTTATATCTTTAAATCAGGGAATGGTGGCAGTTGAGATAAAAGATTTTTCATGTCTTAAACAGTGTGGAACATATAAAATATTAGAACCTGTAGATTTTAATAAAAAGATAAACAAAGAGGATATAGATCTAGCTGTAGTTCCAGGAATTGCTTTTGACAGAAAAGGTGGTAGGCTTGGATATGGTGGTGGTTTTTATGATAGATTTTTTGTAGGATTAAATAAAAATGTACCTAAAATAGCTCTGGCCTATGATTTTCAAATAGTAGATGATGTACCTAAAAATAATCATGATATATGCGTACACAAAATTATAACAGACTAAAATAATATATAAACACAAACTATTATGACTAATTATACATGAAGTGTGATACTATATAATATATATAATAAGACTTGTTGGGAGGTGAATAAACTTAAGTTTTTAAGTGCTTAAGTTTTGTATTATGGGAAAAGATTTAGTAAAAAAATATGAATCAGCTTGGGAGAAATATTCTAAAGATGATTTAAAGGCGGTTTTTGATTTATCAGAAAGATATAAGAAATTTATTTCTAAATGTAAAACGGAAAGACAATGTGTAAATGAATTTATAAAGCTAGCAGAAGAAAATGGTTATAGAGATTTAGAAGAAATTATAAAAAACAATGAAAAATTAAAACCAGGTGAAAAAGTTTATGCAAACAATATGGGTAAAACTTTAGCTTTATTTATTATAGGAAAAGAATCAATGGATAAAGGCTTAAAAATCTTAGGAGCTCATATAGATTCACCAAGATTAGATTTAAAACAAAACCCATTATATGAAGATACAGATCTAGCTTTATTAGATACTCATTATTATGGAGGAATAAAAAAATATCAATGGGTTACTATTCCCTTAGCTATTCATGGGGTTATAGTTAAAAAGAATGGAATTAAAATTAATATATCCATAGGAGATGAAAAGGATGATCCTGTATTTGGTATATCTGATTTATTAATTCATCTAGCAGGAAATCAAATGGATAAAAAACTATCTAAGGGTATAGAAGGAGAAGACTTAAATATACTAGTAGGCAGTATTCCTATAGAGGATAAAGATGCTAAAGATAGAGTTAAGAGAAATATATTAAAGATTTTAAATGAAAAATATAATATAAAAGAAGAAGATTTTGTATCTGCTGAACTAGAAGTAGTTCCAGCAGGAGATGCAAGGGATTATGGTTTTGATAGGAGTATGGTTATGGCTTATGGACAAGATGATAGGGTTTGTTCATATACATCTTTTGAAGCTATGATGCAATTAAAAGAGTGCGATAAAACTTGTGTTACACTTCTTGTGGATAAAGAAGAAATAGGTAGTGTAGGAGCTACTGGAATGCAGTCAAAATTCTTTGAAAATACAGTAGCTGAAATTATAAATTTATCAGAGGATAGTTATAATGACTTAAAATTAAGAAGATGTCTTACAAATTCAAAAATGTTATCATCTGATGTATCGGCAGCTTTTGATCCTAATTACCCATCTGTTATGGAAAAGAAAAATTCAGCATATTTTGGGCATGGAATTGTATTTAATAAATACACAGGTTCAAGAGGAAAAGGTGGATCCAATGATGCTAGTGCAGAGTACATGGCAGAAATAAGAGCTATTATGGATAAACATAATGTAACTTGGCAAACAGCAGAGCTTGGTAAAGTAGACCAAGGTGGTGGAGGTACTATAGCATATATACTTGCTGAATATGGTATGAATGTTATAGATTGTGGAGTGGCTCTTCTAAATATGCATGCACCATGGGAAATAGCTAGTAAAGCAGATATTTATGAAACTATGAAAGGTTACTATGCTTTTTTACAAGAAGCTTAAATTTGAAAAAATATAATTAAAAGGGAATTTAGAATCAAAGATGATTGAGTAAATTTGATTCTAAATTCCTCTTTTTATTAGCTCATGAAGTTTATTTAAAGTGAATTTATTTTTTGTAATAGTATGTTTATATTTTCTCTATCTAATGTGGTTGCACCTATTTTTAGGGGATGACTTCCATCGGTTTTAGTGATGCCATGAAAATCTGAACCACCTGTTATAATTTTATTGTATTTTGAGGCTAACTTTTTAAATTTTAAAGTATCTTCTTTCTTGTTCATATAATAAACTGCTTCTATTCCTTTAAAGGGAAGCTTTAATAGTTTTTCTATATTTATATTCTTTATTAATATAGGATGGGCAAGAACAGGTAGGGCACCGGAATGTTCTAATAGTTTTATACCATCTTCTGTAGTTAATTTTTTATTAGGAACATAGGCTTTGCAATTTGATCCTATAAGGTTTTTAAATATATATTCCCAACTATAATTATATCCGGAATCTATTATAGCCTTAGCTATATGAGGTCTTGATATAATTCCCTTAGATTCTTTAACTATTTTGTCAAAGCTTATATGTATATTGTGTATATTATACAGGTTTTTTACTATTTTTTTTGCTCTTTCTAGTCTGCATTCTTTTTTTTCCTTTTCAAATATCTTTAGTTCTTTGTTGTTATAGTTTTTATCTTTAAAGTAACCTAATACATGGACATTGCTATCATTATATACTGTAGATAATTCTATGCCAGGAATTACTTTTACATTATATTGTTCTCCATAATGTATGGCTTCTTCTAGGGACTTAGTAGTATCATGATCAGTTATAGATATTATGGGTAAATTTTCGGATTTTGCTAATTTTATGATTTCTTTTGGAGAATATTTTCCATCAGAAGCATTGGTATGAACATGAAAGTCTCCTTTTATATAAATAAAATCACCTCCTCTATTTATAGGGTTGTTTTAAGTATATTTTACAGTACATTGTAAAAAAATAAAATATTAATGTTGATTTTAATAATTTTTGAATATATAGTTACAAAGGTTAAGTAAATTGTAAGCTGCAGGTATATCATATATATATATATAATCCATAGGATACTTTCCATCAAAGGGATATATAGATATATATTTTTCATTATATATGTTTATTATGTATTTATTATCTTTAAATTTAAAAAATATTTTATAAATAGGGTTTTTAGGTAAATCTTTTGGTTTATTTATAAAGTTTTTTTTGTTTAAGAGTTTTAAAAATTTTTCTATAATTATTTTATTTTCGTTTGAAAGCTCCTTTTCTTTGAAAAAATTACTCTCCATTGCAATACATTTATAATTTTTCTCTAATGTTATATTTTTTGCTAAAATATTGGTATAATAAAAATTATTAGGTTTATTTTTATTTAATAGCTCTAAAGGTATTTGTTTAACACATCCTATTAACATAAAACAACATATTAATATAATAAAAAATGAGCTTAATAGTTTTCTCATTTAACCACCCTTATTAAAATTATTATTTATAACTAAGATTATGATTTTAACATATGATTTATTACAATATTTATTGGAGGTTTTTATATGAAATATAAATTGATAGCAATAGACATGGATGGAACTTTGTTAAATGATGAAAAGGCTATTACAGATAAAAATTTATTTATGATAAATAAGGCAAAAGAGAATAATGTAAAAATAGTAATAGCTTCAGGTAGAGTTCCTGGAGGATTAAAATTTTATGAAAATACTATAGCCAAAGGGGAATCTATGATTTGCTCTAATGGTGGCATAGTACTTGATGATAATAAGAAAACCATTTTTAACAATGGAATTCCTAAAGATAAGCTTTTTAAAATTATAGATATTTTAAGAGAAAAGAAAGATACATATTATCATTTTTATCATAATGATATAATGTGTACTGAAAAATTAGAATTTGGTTCTTGTAAGTTTTATAATTTTAATAAAAATATAGATAGAAAATATAGAATGGAAATTAGAATAGTTCCTAATAGTAAGGAATATGTAAAAAAAATAGAGGAACCTATAAGTAAGATAGTTATAATGGATGAAGATTTTAATTATTTAAAAGAGCTAGAAGAAATGATAAATAGAGTATGCTCTGTAAGTATTACAAGATCTGATTTAAATAATTTAGAAATTACTAATGAAGGTATAGATAAGGGTCAGGGTCTTAGTATATTATCAGATTATTATAAAATTCCATTAAGTGAGTGTATAGCTATTGGTAATGATGAAAATGATATAAGTATGATTAAAAAAGCAGGTATAGGAGTAGTTATGAAAAATGCTAGGGATTATGTTAAGTCTTTTGGGGATTATACAACATTAAGGGATAATAATGAAGATGGTATAGCGGAAGTAATAGAAAAGTTTATATTTTAAGGTTCGTTGAATGCAATTTAAAAGGATGTTATAATATCTTGGATGAGTATTAAATAATTTAAGGAGCTTAATCTATGAAGAAAGATAAAGAAAAAGTCAAAAGGGATATACAAACAAGATTAAGAAAAATTGAAGGACAAGTAAAAGGTATAGAAAAGATGGTAGAAGGTGAATCCTGTTGTAGGGATATACTTATACAAATAGCAGCTATACGTTCAGCTACAAGTAAAGTAGGGGGAATTATTTTAGAGAACTATGCTAAAGAATGCCTTTTAAAAAATAAAGAAGAGTTAGATGATGAATCTATTGAAAAATTAGTTTCTACTTTTACTATGTTTATGAAATAAACTAAAAGCAGCTTTTTAAGCTGCTTTTTATTTAAATAATACATTTCCAAGGGAATTTCCCAATTCATATCCACAATTAAATATAGAGTTAACTATATTTCCTCCAGTATTTAATAGTAATAAAATAAATAATGCCGTAGTTAAAAAAATAAGAGTTTTTAGTAATTTATTCTGATCTAATATTTTTTTCCATTGCATATACAATATCTCCTCCAAGTTGAAAATTTTATTAAATGATTTACTTTTATTTAAATATTTAACTAAAAAATTTTGTATTAATTAGATTTTGATAAAAAGTTTTTCTTTAAATTTAAATATAATTTTAGTTATAGAAGATATGATAACTATACCTAAGGCTATGGAACCTGCTATAGATAGTGTATTTATACCCATATTTAAAGCACCATTTACATCACCTTCTATGCATTTTTGCATAGTGTAATACATTCCTCCACCAGGCACTAATGGGATTAATCCACATATAACAAAAGTTGTTACTGGGGTTTTTAAAAGTCTAGCTAAAATTTCTGAATAAATTCCTATAGCCAAAGATGCTGCAAAAAAACTAAGTACATTGGAATAGTTTAAGTGTAAAAATATTAAATAAACAGTCCAACTTAAACTTCCACACAAAGAGGCGTAGAAAAATTTTTTCCCTCTTATGTTAAAGATTCCTGCAAATCCAAGAGTGGCTATAAAAGCATATATAGAATTTAATATCATAAATCTTATACCTCCTATAAATGAGGAAACCATAATTTAAGAATTAAGCCAGTACCAACAGCTATAGCAATCGCAATTAGGAAAGCTTCTACTGCTCGCACTGTACCTGAAATTAAATCTCCTGCTATAGTATCACGTATAGCATTTACTATTGCTATACCAGGAACTAAAATCATGATAGAACCTATTATGATTTTGTCAATATTAATATTTTTTACAAATAAAGAGCTTAATATAGTTAGGGAGGCTACTGTAACTCCTCCTAACAAATTAGTGAAAAATGTATTAACACTTAAATAATTAGAAAAATTTAATACTAATTTTAAAGCGGCACCTATAACAAAAGCAATTAAGAAATCATTGAAGTTACCACCAAATAATAAGGTGAAAAAGGATGAAATAAAGCAAGAAAATAATATTCCTAGTTTATCATTATAATTTTCTCCTTTTTTAATTAAAGCTATTTCTTCTTCCACTTCATTAATAGATAAATTATAGGCTTTTATACTTCTAGATAAATTATTGATTTTATCAATTTTATCAAGATCTACAGTTCTATATTTAATTCTTCTGGACAAAGAAACAGGTTTTCCTGAATCATCGGTGGCAGATATCATTATTACAGTAGGAGTTACGTAATTATCCGAATCCTTAATATTATAAGTACTACAAATTTTAGACATGGTTTCTTCTGCTCTATAGGTTTCCCCGCCATTTTCTAGTATTACTTTTCCTGCCTCTAGGGCTACTCGTATAATTTTATTAACTTCCATATTATCACCGCTACTTTAAATTTTAAATAACCAAAAGTATTATAACATTAAATTTACCAATATTAAATATAAATTTGTTATGTTTATAACAGATTTATATTTGATATTGAATAATTATATTTTTAAACGTATAATTTATTATAAGATTTTTTTAGGAGTGATGATATGGATTTTAAAAGCTTAAGAAAAAACGATGAATCTGTATTTAATATCATTAAGAGAGAAGAGGAAAGACAAGAAAATAATATAGAACTTATTGCATCAGAAAACTTTACTAGCGAGTCAGTTATGGAGGCTATGGGTTCACTACTAACTAATAAATATGCAGAGGGATATCCTTCTAAAAGATATTATGGCGGATGTTATATAGTAGATGAAATAGAAAATCTAGCAATAGAAAGATTAAAAAAATTATTTAAAGCAGAACATGCAAATGTTCAACCTCATTCAGGATCACAAGCTAATATGGCAGTTTATATGTCAGTGTTAGAACCAGGTGATACTATACTCGGAATGGATTTGTCACATGGAGGACACTTAACACATGGAAGTCCTGTTAATTTCTCTGGTAAGCTGTATAAATTTCAGTCTTATGGTATAGATAAGAAAACAGAAAAAATTGACTATGAAATATTAAGAAACATAGCTTTAAGTGTAAAACCTAAAATGATAGTTTCTGGAGCTAGTGCCTATCCAAGAATAATAGATTTTAAAACTATAAGAGAAATATGTGATGAAGTAGGAGCTTATATGATGGTAGATATGGCACATATTGCAGGAATTGTAGCTGTTGGATCTCATCCATCACCAGTACCTTATGCAGACTTTGTAACAACTACTACTCATAAAACTTTAAGAGGTCCTAGGGGCGGTGCTATATTGTGTAAAGAAAAGTATAAAAAAGCAATAGATAAGAGTGTATTTCCCGGAATGCAAGGTGGTCCACTTATGCACATAATAGCTGCTAAGGCAGTATGTTTTGGAGAGGCACTTAAAGATGATTTTAAAGAATATATAAAACAAGTATTAATCAATGCTAAAGTGTTATCAGAAGAATTAATGAAATATAATTTTAAACTAATATCAAATGGTACAGATACTCACTTGATATTAATAGATTTAACTAACAAAAATATAACAGGAAAAGATGCAGAAAAACTTTTAGATTCTGTAGGTATTACTGTAAATAAAAATACTATACCATTTGAAACTTTAAGTCCTTTTATAACTAGTGGAATAAGAATAGGAACTCCTGCCGTAACTACTAGAGGATTTAAAACAGAAGAAATGAAGAAGATAGCATACTTCATAAATTATGTTATAGATCATAGAGAAGAGGACCTTTCAAAAATAAAAGAAGAAGTAATTAATTTATGCAGAAAATATAGCCTTTACAATGAGATATAATTTTTATTTAAAGTAAATAGCTAAGTTAAAAATGCAATAAAAATTCTAATGCGATCTTATAAGGAAAAAAACAAGTATAAGCTCGCATTGTTATAATATATGCAAAGAAAGCAAAAAAAAGTAGGAAAATCGTACTTTTATGGGGAAATAATAGGTAGACAAATTTCAAATTATTATGTAAAATAATAATGATGTTGTGAAAACGTTTTTAAAACATTTGTAAGATAAAATGTTGACAATTAAAATTAAATGGTGGATATTATTGTTATTTTTAAAAAAATAATAATATTTTGCATCTTTTAGAAGGAATTTTAAATAAAATATAGAATAGTAAAATATAGGTCAGTGTACACTTAAAAATTACTTATAATTTTTTATTATATTATTAATATTAAGGCTATTTAAATTTTTAAATAGCGTTTTATTATGAATGTGTTTGTTACAAGTTTAACTAATATTTTACATTAATAATGGATAATAAGTAACTATTTACCTTAAGATAAATGAGTATAAATTATTGTAAATAAACTAAGCTAAGTATAATAGGAAAAATATTTTAATATAAATTATAATAATTTCTGGAGGTGCTTTTATGAAAATAGTATTAGCTTTAGGAGGAAATGCCCTACAATCAGATCCAAAGGACAAAACACCAGAAAGCCAACTTAAAACTTGTAAAGAAACAGCAAAATCTATTGTAGATTTAATACAAGAAGGTCATACAGTTTCAATAGTTCATGGTAATGGACCACAAGTAGGCCAAATATTGGCTTCAGTTGAAGCAGGATATAAAGCAAACCCATCAAATGTATTATTTCCATTTGATGTTTGTGGAGCATTTTCACAAGGATACATAGGATATCATCTTCAAAATGCTATAGAAGAAGAATTAAAAAATAGAAATATAACTAAAACAGTAGGAACAGTAGTTACACAAGTTTTAGTTAATAAAGATGATGAAGGATTTAAAAATCCTACAAAACCAATAGGGTCTTTCTATAGTGAAGAAGAAGCTAAAAAGTTAGAAGAAGAAAAAGGTTATGTAATGAAAGAGGATGCAGGAAGAGGATATAGAAGAGTGGTTGCATCACCAAAGCCAATAGATGTTATAGAAAAAGATATGATAAAACAATTAGTTGACTCAGGTGCTATAGTAATTTCTTGTGGTGGTGGAGGAATACCAGTTATCAATGAAAATGGAATGGTAAAAGGTGTTCCAGCAGTTATAGACAAAGATTTTGCTGCTGAAAAATTAGCTGAAATAATAGATGCAGATATGCTTTTAATTCTTACAGCTGTAGATAAGGTTGCTATAAACTTTAATAAACCAGATCAAAAAGAATTAGATAAAGTTACTTTAGAAGAAGTTGATAAATACATAGCAGAAGGTCAATTTGCTCCAGGTAGTATGCTTCCAAAAGTTGAAGCTTGCAAAAAATTTGTTATGAACAATAACGACAAAACTGCTTTAATAGCTTCTCTTAAAAAAGCTAAAGAAGCTATAGCTGGAACTTCAGGTACTAGAATAGTTAAATAATTATTCAATAGCTTGATATGATTACAATAAATGTAATCTTAAATATAAAATAAGATGCACAATAGGAGGAATACTTATGTTTAACTTAAAAAACAGAAACTTTTTAACTTTAATGGATTTTTCACCAAAGGAAATTAATTATTTCTTAGATTTAGCTAGAGATTTAAAGAGAGCTAAATATACAGGAACAGAAGTTCAAAGATTAAAAGGAAAGAATATAGCATTAATATTTGAAAAAGCATCAACTAGAACAAGATGCGCATTTGAAGTAGGAGCAAAAGATCAAGGTGCTCATGTAACATACTTAGGACCTACAGGAAGCCATATTGGTAAGAAAGAATCAGCTGCTGATACAGCTAGAGTTTTAGGAAGAATGTATGATGGTATAGAATATAGAGGATTCTCACAAAAGATAGTTGAAACATTAGCTGAATATTCAGGAGTACCAGTTTGGAACGGATTAACTGATGAAGATCATCCAACTCAAATATTAGCTGACTTTTTAACAATAAGAGAACATTTCAATAAGCCATTAAATGAAATAAAATTTGCATATGTTGGAGACGGTGCTAACAATATGGCTAATGCTCTTATGATAGGTGCTGCTAAAATGGGAATGGACTTTAGAATAGTTTCTCCAAAAGAAATACCAACTGATGCTGCATTAGTTGAAAAATGCAAGGAAATAGCAAAATCTACAGGCGCTAAAATAACTATAACTGATAATATAGATGAAGGCGTTAAAGGTTGTGACGTTTTATATACAGATGTTTGGGTATCTATGGGAGAACCAGATGAAGTATGGGCAAGCAGAATAAAATTATTAGCTCCATATCAAGTAAACATGGATATGATAAAGAAGACTGGAAATCCAGATGTTAAATTCATGCACTGCTTACCAGCATTCCATGATGAAGAAACTAAAGTAGGCAAAGAAATAAAGGAAAAATTCGGAATAGGGGAAATGGAAGTTTCTCATGAATTATTCGAAAGCGAATATTCAATAGTATTTGATGAAGCTGAAAACAGAATGCATACTATAAAAGCTGTTATGGTTGCTACATTAGGAGATCAATAAAATTTAAAAAAAGAGCGCTATTTAAGCGCTCTTTTTATTTTGCTTTAGTTTCCCTATAAATTTTTTAAATATTATGTTATAATATAAATACGAATTATATTTATAAATTAAATAAAAATATTCGGAAAGAGGGATAATAGTGGGGAAAAATATAAAAAGAATATTCGTTGAAAAAAAAGGGGAATTTGCAGTAGAAAGAAAAAAATTATTGCAAGATTTAAAGTTAAGTTTAAATATTAAGAACATAGAAGATTTAAGACTTATAAATAGGTATGACATAGAAGGATTAACAGAAGAAGAACTTAATAGAGCAAAATATACTATATTTTCTGAACCAACAGTAGATAATTTATATGAAAATGAATTATCTATAGATACAGGGGATATAGTTTTTGCTGTTGAATATTTGCCAGGACAATACGATCAAAGAGCAGATTCTGCCAAACAATGTATAGAAATACTTACAGGAAAAGAAAATTGCTTTATTAATTTTTCAAAGGTATTTGTGATAAAAGGTAATGTTTCAAAAGAGGAAATAAATAAAATAAAGAATTATTGTATTAATAAGGTGGATTCAAGAGAAGCATTACTTGAAAAACCTACTACTTTATTAAAGTCTCAATTAAATCCTGAAAATGTAGAGGAAATAAAAGATTTTATAAACTTTAAAGATAGGGAGCTAAAAGAATTTTTAAGTTATAGAAATTTAGCTATGACTTTAGAAGATTTAAAGTTTTGTAGAGATTATTTTAAAAATGAAGAAAAAAGAAATCCTACTATAACAGAAATAAAGGTTATAGATACTTATTGGTCAGATCATTGTAGACATACTACTTTTATGACAGAAATTACAGATGTTATTATAGAAAAAGGAAAGTATTCAAAAGCTATTGAAGAAACTTATAAGGATTACATAGATTTAAAGAAATTTGTTTATGCAAAGGAAAGAGCAACTTGTCTTATGGATTTAGCTACCATTGCATCTAAAGAATTAAGAAAGAAGGGATTGTTGCAAGATTTAGATATATCTAAGGAGATAAATGCTTGTAGTATTGTAGTTGATGTAGATATAAATGGAACATTAGAGAAATGGTTAGTAATGTTTAAAAATGAAACGCATAATCATCCCACTGAAATAGAACCTTTTGGAGGAGCGGCAACTTGTCTTGGAGGAGCTATAAGGGATCCTCTATCTGGAAGAGTATATGTATACCAAGCAATGAGAGTTACGGGTAGTGCAGATCCAAGAAGAAAAATAGAGGATACCTTAGAAGGAAAACTTTCTCAAAAGAAAATTACAAAGAAGGCAGCATTAGGTTATAGTTCTTATGGAAATCAAATAGGATTAGCTACAGGTCAAGTAGCGGAGATATATGACGAAGGTTATATGGCAAAAAGACTGGAAATAGGAGCAGTTGTAGGTGCAGCTCCTATGGAAAATGTAATAAGGGATGAACCTAAGGCATCAGATGTTATTATATTATTAGGTGGTAGAACTGGAAGAGACGGTATAGGTGGAGCTACAGGGTCTTCTAAAAAACACACTGAAAATTCCATAGAAGATTGTGGTTCAGAAGTTCAAAAGGGCAATCCTCCCATAGAAAGAAAAATGCAAAGATTATTTAGAAATAAAGAAGTTACTACTATGATAAAAAGATGTAATGATTTTGGGGCTGGTGGAGTTTCTGTAGCTATAGGTGAGCTTACACAAGGTCTTTTTATAGACTTAAATAAAGTTCCTAAAAAATATGAGGGATTAGATGGAACAGAGATTGCCATTTCGGAATCTCAAGAAAGAATGGCAGTAGTTTTATCAAAGGAAAATGCAGAAAAATTTATAAGGTTATCTAAAGAAGAAAATTTAGAAGCTACAATTGTGGCGGAAGTTACAGAAGAAAAAAGACTTAAAATGTTTTGGAAAGACAAAATCATTGTAGACTTAAGCAGAGATTTTTTAAATACCAATGGAGTTGTACAAAAAAATAAAGTTTATATAAATGCACCTAAAGAAAAAAGTTATTTTGATATTAATAACAGTTGTGAAAATATTAGGGAAGGGTGGGTAAATAATTTAAAGGATTTAAATATATGCAGTCAAAAAGGACTTATAGAAATGTTTGACAGTACTGTAGGAGCTGGTACTGTAATTATGCCTTTAGGTGGTAAATACCAAAGTTCACCACAAGAAGGGATGGCCGCTAAATTGCCGGTTATGACTCAAAACACTAAAACAGCTACAGTTATGACTTATGGATTTAATCCTAATATATCTAAATGGAGTCCATATCATGGAGCTTTATATGCAGTATTAGAATCTGTTACAAAGGCTGTAGCTATGGGGGTAGACTATAGAAAAATCAGATTAACTTTTCAAGAATATTTTGAAAGGTTAGAAAAAAATCCAGAAAAGTGGGGAAAACCTTTTTCAGCATTATTAGGAGCTTTAAAAGTTCAAAAAGAATTTAATATTGCAGCTATTGGAGGAAAAGATAGCATGTCTGGAACTTTTAAAGATATGAATGTACCTCCAACTCTAGTATCTTTTGCTTTAGGTGTTACAGATGTAGATAGAATAATAAGTGCAGAGTTTAAAAAATATAATAGTCATATAGTATATATAAAGGCTTTAAAGGATCAAAATAATATACCATGTTTTAATAAAATAAAAGAGAATTTTGCAAGAATCTATGAAGCTATAAGTACGGGAGAAGTTTTATCATCTTCTACAGTAAAACAAGGCGGACTAGCTGAAAGTATAAGTAAGATGTGTTTTGGAAATAGAGTAGGTGTTACTTTAGATAATATAAAAAGAGAAGAGATTTTTTCCAAAGATTATGGTTCTGTAATATTAGAAGTTTCTCCTGATTTTGATTTTAGTATATTAAAGGGAATAGATTATAAAATAATAGGTAAGACTAAAAAAGATTATTATGTAGATGTATTAGGAGAAACTATAAGTATTCAAGAATGTTTTGAAGTTTTTGAAAAGCCCCTAGAGGATACATTTGAAACAAAATTAAAGGTTGATGATAAAAAGCATATAGATATACCTTATTATAATGGGAAAAAAAGAAAATCCCTATCCGTAAAATTACCAAAACCAAGAGTGCTTATACCAGTTTTCCCTGGTACTAACTGTGAATATGATTCTAAAAGAGCTTTTGAAAGAGCAGGGGCTTTAGTAGATCTTATGGTGTTTAATAATATGTCATCTAATAATATAAAAGATTCTATTAATTTGTTAGAAAAAAAAATAAAGGATTCTAATATAGTTATGCTTCCAGGTGGTTTTAGTGCAGGAGATGAACCAGAAGGTTCTGGAAAATTTATAGCTACTATATTTAGGAATGATAAAATTAAAGAATCAGTAATGGAATTTTTAAAGAATGAAGATGGATTAATGCTAGGCATATGCAATGGATTCCAGGCTTTGATAAAATTAGGACTTGTTCCTTTTGGAGAAATAATAAATATAAATGAAAATTGTCCAACACTTACTTATAATGATATAGGAAGACATCAATCTAAAATAGTATATACAAAAGTTGTATCTAATTTATCTCCATGGTTTAATAATGTAAGTTTAGGGGATATTCATGCAATTCCAATATCTCATGGAGAAGGTAAGTTTTATGCATCTAATAAAATTATGGATGATCTAATTAAAAATGGTCAAATAGCTACCCAATATGTAGATGAAGTGGGAAAAGCAACTTTGGACATAAATTATAACCCTAATGGTTCAATCTGGGCAGTAGAATCTATATGCAGTAAAGACGGAAGAATACTTGGAAAAATGGCTCATTCAGAAAGAATAGGAGAGGGAACTTTAAAAAATATTCCAGGATGTAAGGATCAAAAAATATTTGAAGCAGGAGTTAAATACTTTAAATAAATATATTTTAAAATTGTAAATTTTCTTAAAATATAAAATTTTTTTGCTTTAAGATTGACAAAACAATAACTAAAATATTATAATTAATATATGGAGAAATAGTTTTTAATACTATTTTATGAGTTATATTTCATTATAATTATGAGGTGATAGGGTGAAAATATTGATTCATATATTAATGTTATTTATAGTATTTGCTATAGTAACTTTTTCTGTCACTGTAATAAAGTTTATATATCATCATAGGTATGGAAAAGCAGTTTTTAAGATAAGTTCTAATAAATTTAGAAAAAGCAGTATATCAAAGAAAGAATATAATATGAATGTAGAGCCTTTTAAAGATCAGTTTGAAAATATATACTTACCTTTAAAATATGTGGTTTATTCTTTGGGCGGAAATTTTTATTCTAGTGAAGGTTATAAATTAGCAATAAAAATTTTAGATAAAGACATAAAAATAAATAATAAAAATTCTATATTAGTTAAAAGTAAATCTTTAGGAAGTTTTTATAGACTGGAAAATAAAATTAAAATAGTTAATGATGAAATTATGCTATCTCATAAATATATAAAAGATATCTTTGAGGTAGCAGTGGATTGGAATAAAGATACTGGAGAAATTATATTAAGATAGAGTTATTTATAAAATTTAACAAAGCAAAAGAGTGATAAAAGTTATTTATCACTCTTTTGCTTTATTAAAATTTTATATATGAGTTTCCATCTAATGGAATTAATAACTGAAGACCGGGATTTCTATTTGCAAAACCTACTAGATAAACAGAATAGTATCTATTAGGAGTTAGGTTTGCATTTGGCACTGTAAGTATTGTTTTATTAGTACCAGCTAATTTTAAGTCTATAGTGTAGTTATTAGGAGGTATTGATAAATATTGTGTAATATTTTCATAACTTATATTTCTAAAAGCTATTTGATCATTAAAGTAAACATCTATTGTTGGGGTATTGGGGGATAAATGAATAACTTTAACATAAACCTTTGTAGGATTAGTATAGTCAAGTCTCTTATCTAATATAGGCATTAAGCCAATGTCTTCTAAAAGTCCATATATAGCTATTGTATATATACCTTTTGGTGGAAAAAATAAATTTTCATTTATAACTGGAGTTGTAGTATTACCAGTAGGAAATACTTTTAGGTTATAAGTTCCTGAATTTAAAGGCATATATTCTGTAAATTCTTTATAAGTTATATTTTTAGCTTTAGGTTCATTATTTATATATACATCCACATTAGGTGCATTGGGGGATGCGTGGAGTATTCTTATATAAGATTGATCATTAATAGTTCTAAATTTAACACCGTTTTCATCAAAACTTGGTAAATCAAACATAAAAAACCTCTTAAAAATTTTTACACTATTATTATATAAATATATAGTGCTATTTGTTACAAAATAATCTTACATATTATATGAGATTATTATAGTAGAAGTTAAACATTCAGTACAATAAGAATTTCTAGCTATATTTAGTGTACTTAGATACTCTATGTATGTTAGGAGATTTGCTGATTTATAATATATATGTTGAATTTATAAAGTTATATAAAAACTATTTAAATATATTCCATAATGTAATAATATATATATAAAGTTTATATTACATTATGGAGGTATTTTATTTATGCTTGTTTTAAATAAAGAACATATAAAAAAGGTATTTACTATGAGGGAAGCTATTGAGGCAGATAAGGAAGCATTTTCTTTTTATTCGCAAAAAAAAGCTGTAGTTCCATTAAGAACTAATATAAATGTGCCAAAATATAATGCATCTAGTCTTTTTATGCCTGGGTATATAGAGGAATTAGATACTTTAGGAATAAAAATAGTTTCTGTGTTTCCAGAAAATTTAAAATTAGGGAAGCCAGTAGTACCTGCACAAATGTTACTTTTGGATGGAAATACAGGAGAGGTTTGCTGCATTATGGATGGAACTTATTTAACTCAATTAAGAACAGGAGCAGCTTCTGGGGCAGCTACAGATTTATTAGCAGTAGAAAATGCTAAATTAGGAGCTTTAATAGGCACAGGAGGACAGGCAATGTGTCAATTAGAAGCTATGCTAGCTTCAAGAAATTTAGAAATCGTGAAAGTGTATAGTAGAAATGAAAAAAACGTAACAGATTTTGTAGAGAAAGCTAAGTGTACATTAAAACACTATAAAACAGAAATAGTGGCATCTAAAAGTTCTGATGAAGCCATAGAAAATGCAGATGTAATAACTGTAGCAACCACTTCTACAAAGCCTGTATTTGATGGTAGAAAAGTTAAAAAAGGGGTACATATAAATGGAGTAGGATCTTATATGCCACATATGCAAGAAATAGATGAATATACTATGGCTAATGCAGATAAGATTTTTGTAGATTCAAAAGAGGCAGTGTTAAGTGAAGCTGGCGACTTTATAATTCCACTAGAGAAAAATATTATAGATGAAAATAAAATAACTGGGGAATTAGGAGACGTAGTTTCTCAAAAAATAAAAGGAAGAGAAAATTGTGATGATATAACAGTATTTAAATCTGTAGGTATATCTGTTCAAGATGTAACTACAGCTTATAAAATATATAAGAAAGCTATAGAATTAGGTATAGGTACTGAAGTTAAGATATAAAAAAACACCTGCGTTAGCAGGTGTTTTGTATAACACTTATAACTGAGAGTGTGGGTTTAATTATAAGTTATACAAATCTTTATTATAGGAATATAGTATTATTTCCTGAAGTCATTTTTTCTACTATAGTATACATATTTGTTATTTCTCCAACTTTAAGCTTGTCCTTTATACCGTAAAAATCAAGACAAGTTCCGCAACTTAATATGTTAACTCCTTTATTTTTAAGAGTTTGTATAGTTTCTAAACAATCAGAACCTTCTACAGTAAGTTTAACACCACCATTTAAGAATAATAAATCTGATGGGATTTTATCACTTTCAGATAAGGCATATAAATAACTTTTCATTAAAGCTGATCCTAATTTATCATCTCCTGATCCAAGAGTGTTTTTAGAAATAACCATAACTAGTTTTTTTTCATCTAAATTTATATCTTGGCAACAAGAACATGCTTCTTTTGTTATTTCTATATAATGTAGGGAATCTTTTTCCTCAGATTTTACATTATAACCATTATTTTCAGAAAACTTACAAATATTATTTTTAGCTACTTCATTATCTACAATAACAATAGCTTGACCTTCCTCTATAGAGTCAAAATATTTTTTAGTATTTATAACGGGTTGAGGACATTTCAGTCCTTTGCAATCAATTATATTAGACATTGTTAAAGCCTCCCAACAAATAAAATAAATGTTTGTTACAATTTAAATTATATCATAAATAATACTTCCTACCTATAAGTAATAATAATAATTAAATAAACGTCTATATATATTATTAATAAATAATATAGTTTTAAAAATATTAAGAATTTTAAAAACAGGTTTTTATGGATAATTAGCCATATACAAGAATAGTATAATGATGATATAATTAATAAGAATTTAATGTAACGTGTAAATTTATGCTATTTAGAGGAATTCTATATAATTTATAGAACTATAAGTATATTGGATTCCTTATAAAAGTTATGAAAATAACCATAAAGGAGTGATAGAATGCGTCCAATTATTTTTACTGATGCCAGTTGTGACATGCCGAGAAGTTTTATAGAGGAAAATAACATTCCATTTTTAGGACTTATGTGTCATTTTCAAGAAAGAGATTATGAAGATGACTTCGGTAAGACATTACCATATAAGCAGTTTTATGATACTTTAAAAGAAGGTGAGATGCCTTATACAAGTCAGATAAACGAATATAGATTTGTAGAAAAATTTAAGGAGCTTATAAAAGAAAAAAGACCTATAATATATATAGCTATGTCCTCAGGATTAAGTGGTACAGTAAATAGTGCTAAGCTTGCAAGGAAGGAAATAATTTCACAAAATAAAGATGCGGATATAACGATAATAGATACAAAATGTTCTTCTATAGGACAAGGACTATTGGTTTACGAAGCGGTGGAGATGGTTAAATCAGGCGCATCTAAAGAAGACATAGTAAATTGGTTAAATGAAAATAAAGATAAAATGAATCACTGGTTTATAGTGGAGAACTTAAGTCATCTAAGAAGAGGTGGAAGGATATCAGGAACTTCTGCTACAATTGGAACTTTATTAAATATAAAACCAATTATTCATATAGAAAATGATGGAACACTAAAGAATATAGCCAATATTAGAGGAAAAAAGAAAGCTATGAAATATCTTTTAGACAAATTTAAAGAAAATGCAATTAATTATGAGGATACTGTAGTAGGAATAACTCATGCGGATTGTTTAGAAGACGCTGAACATCTAAAAGATATGGTTATAGAGGAATTCAATGTTAAGAAAGTTATAATAAGTGAGCTAGGTATAGGAATGGGAACTCATTGTGGTGATGGTATGCTTGCACTATGTTTTTTAGGAAAGAAAAAATAAAAAATAATTAATTTATTTTAAACTTTCTCCTCTTTTATATTATAATTTGAAAGAGGGGAATTTTATTTTGTTAAATTTATAGGGAGGTTTATTTTGGAGAATAATATTATCAATCAAGTTTTAATTCTTTTTATAATAATGCTAGTAGGAGTTGTTTGTAGAAAAAAAGAAATTTTAAATAACAGTATTAATAAAAAACTTTCTGAGTTCCTAGTTAAAGTTACATTACCATGTCTTATAGTTTCTTCATTTAATTATAAATTTACTAATGATATGATAGATAAATGTAAAATGATTTTATTTTACTCTATTATGATACATATTATTATTATTCCACTTAGTAATTTGATTTTTAGAAGATTTAATGATAAATCTAATAAAGTTTTAAGATTTGCAAGTGTATTTTCTAATAGCGCTTTTATGGGATATCCCGTATTACAAGCTTTGTACGGAAATTTAGGTGTGTTTTATGGATCTATTTTTGGAATACCATATAATATAATTATGTTATCTGTAGGAATCGAAATTTATACGGGAAAAAGAAGTAAAGAAAGCTTTAAAAATATATTAAAGCAACCAGGAATTATAGCTACACTAGTGGGTATTTTAATTATAACGTTTTCTATAAGAATTCCTATGCCATTAAGTAAAGCATTGAATTCTATAGGTTCCATGACTACCCCTTTATCTATGATAGTATTAGGAGTTATGTTATCGGATATAAATGTAAAGAGTATGTTTTCTACCTTAGAGCCTTACTATGCTTCTTTAGTAAGACTTATGATTATGCCTTTTGTTACTTATTTATTACTTTATTTATTAAAGGCAGATCAATTTCTATTAGAAATTTGCGTTATACTAGAAGCTATGCCCACTGCTGTTTTATGTTCAGTATTAGCAGAGGAATATGATGCTGATTCAGTATTAGCAGCAAAATGTGTTTTTATGACTACATTATTGTCTATAATTACTATACCTATAATAGTTTCTGTAATTACATAATATTTAATTATAAGGAGTGATACTATGTTTGATACTCATTTACATACAAAATTTTCAACAGATTCAAAAATGTCTATAGATGAGGCTTTAAAAGCATCTATAGAAAATAATATGGGAATAATAATTACAGAACATATGGATTTAGCTTTTAAATCCGAAGGGAAATTTTGTTTCGATCCAAAATCTTACTTTGAAAAATATATGAGTTATAGAAATGAAAATTTGTTATTAGGAATAGAATTAGGTATGGAAAAAGAAAGAGTTAAAGAGGCAGAGGAGATAATTAAGAATAATCCCTTTGACTATGTTATAGGTTCTATACATACTATTTTAGAAATGGATTTATATTTTGATAAATTTTATGATGGTAAGACTAAAGAGGAAAGTTATAGGGAATATTTTAATCATATGATTTATAATTTAGGTAAATATGATTTTATAGATAGTTTAGCTCATATAGATTATGTTGCTAGATATAATAAATATACGGATAGTGAAATATATTATGAAGAATTTAGTTACATGATAGATGAAGTTTTAAGGATTTTAGCTAAAAAGGAAAAATCTATGGAGATAAATACAAGAAGATTAAAAGATAAAAAGGCTTTGAAAAATTTAGTAAAAATATATAAAAGGTTTTATGAGTTAGGTGGCAAAACTGTAACTATAGGTTCAGATGCACATAACCCATCAGATATAGGAAAAAATTTTAAGACAGCAAAAGAAATAGCTGAATTTTGCAAATTAAAAGTTGTTTATTATAAAGATAGAAAAGTATTCTATGATAAAAATATTTAAGGAAGGTGTGTTTTATGAACAAACCTTTATCAGAATTATTAAGACCTACTACCGTAGATGAGGTGGTAGGTCAAGAACATCTTATAGGTAAAGGGAAAATATTATATAATGTAATAAAAAGTAATAATATACCCAATATGATATTTTATGGTCCACCAGGAGTGGGAAAGACTACTTTAGCTAATATTATTGCTAGAAATACAGATAAACAATTTTATAAATTAAATGCTACAAATGCATCTATAAATGATATAAAAAATATAATAGAAAATTCAAATGGACTTTTAGGAATTAAGGGCATAGTGCTTTATTTAGATGAAATACAAAATTTTAATAAAAAACAACAACAGTGTTTATTAGAGTATACAGAGAATGGAAGGATAACATTGATTTCTAGTACTACGGAAAATCCTTATTTTTATGTATATAACGCTCTTTTAAGTAGGTGTATGGTTTTTGAATTTAAACCTATAAGTTTAAAGTGTATGATATTAGGTATAAAAAATGCTATAAAAACCATAGAAAATAAATTCAACTTAGATATAGATATAAATGAAAATATTATTAAGTATATTGCAGAAACCTCAATGGGGGATTTAAGAAGGGCCTTAAATGTATTAGAGCTTATAGTTTTAACTACGCCTAAAAATCAATTAGGTCATATAGTTGTTTCCCAAGATATAGTTAGTCAATGTATAAATAAAGGTAATATAAAATATGATAAAAATGGAGATAATCATTATGATATTTTAAGTGCTTTTCAAAAGTCTATAAGAGGTAGTGATGTAAATGCAGCACTTCATTATTTAGCGAGGCTTGTAAAAGTAGGAGATTTGATTTCTATTTGTAGAAGGCTTTTGGTTATAGCTTCAGAGGATATAGGACTTGCGTACCCCAATGCTATAACTATAGTTAAAAGTTGTGTGGATTCTGCTATGCAGCTTGGATTCCCAGAGGCAAGAATACCACTTTCAGAGGCAACAATACTTCTTTCAAACTCTCCTAAATCTAATTCTGCCTATAAGGCTATAGAAAAAGCACTTTTTGAGCTTGATAGCAAGGATGTAGGGGAGATACCAAGCTGTATAAGAGATGGTCATTATAATGGGGCCGAAAAATTAGGTAGAATGCTGGATTATAAATATCCTCATGACTATAAGAATAATTATGTAAGTCAACAATACATGCCTAATAATATAAAAAATTCTATATATTACATACCACAAAACAATAAGATGGAAAGGTCTATGAGTAATTATATAGATACTATAAAGAATAATAAATAATTAGCCTGATAAAATTAATTATACAGCTTTAAAGATAAAATATATAAATAAGATAAAATTTCAAAATTTTAGACATAAATTTTACAATTTATACTTGACAGCTTTACTCGGGTTTGCTATTATAAAAATAAATCATAGTAAAGTGGTCAACATTAAAAGGATGTGATTAAATGAAGCTGTCAACTAAGGGTAGATACGGAGTAAAAGCTATGGTAGATTTGGCTATTAACTATGGTAATGAACCGGTTTCTATAAAGAGCATATCAGAAAGACAACATATATCAGAATATTATTTGGAGCAGTTATTTGCACCTCTTAGGAAGGCTAAATTAATAAAAAGCATAAGAGGAGCTCAAGGGGGATACATCTTAAATAAAAGTCCTGAAGATATAACAGTATTAGACATAATGGAAGTTTTAGAAGGACCTATAGAAATATCCGATTGTGTAGAAGAAGAAAATAGCTGTAGCAATATAGGTTGTTGTGCTACTAGAATTTTATGGGTTCGTATAAAGGAATGTTTAGATGAAATAATGCAATCAACTACGCTTAAAGACATGGTAGATGATTATGAAACAATAAACTCGGCAAATAAAAGGAGTGAAAATAATGAGTAAAAAAATTTATATGGATTATGCAGCTACAACATATACAAAACCAGAAGTGTTAGAGGAAATGATACCATATTTTACTGAAGGTTTTGGTAATCCATCTTCACTTTATTCATTGTCTAATGATACTAAGAAAGCAATAGATTCAAGTAGAGAAAAAGTAGCAAAGGCTATAGGTGCTGACAAAAGTGAAATATTTTTCACAAGTGGTGGTTCAGAGTCTGATAACTGGGCACTAAAAGGAATTGCTTTTGCTAATAAAAATAAAGGAAATCATATAATAACTACTAAAATAGAGCATCATGCTATACTTCATACTACTAAGTTTTTAGAAAAACAAGGTTTTGAAGTAACGTATTTACCAGTAGATGAAGAAGGTTTTATAAGCTTAGAAGATTTAAAAAATGCTATAACAGATAAAACTATATTGGTATCAGTAATGTTTGCAAATAATGAAATAGGAACTATAGAGCCAATAAAGGAAATAGGTAAGATATGTAGAGAACGTAACATATATTTTCATACTGATGCAGTTCAAGCTGTAGGTCATGTTCCAATAGATGTAAAAGAAATGAATATAGATTTACTTTCTATGTCAGCTCATAAATTCTATGGTCCTAAAGGTATAGGAGCATTATATATTAGAAAAGGTGTAAGAATAGAAAACTTGATACACGGTGGTGGACAAGAAAAAGGAAGAAGAGCTAGTACAGAAAATATAGCAGGTATAGTTGGTATTGGAAAAGCTATAGAATTAGCTATAGATAATTTAGAAGAACATAATAAAAAACTTTGCAATATTAGAGAATTGCTTATGAAAGGTATAGAAGAAAGAATACCGGATGCTAAGCTAAATGGTCCTAAAGACTTGAGCAAAAGACTTCCTGGGAATGTTAATTTTAGTTTTATAGGAATAGAGGGGGAAACTCTTTTATTAGATTTAGATATGGATGGAATTTATGCATCTACAGGCAGTGCCTGTGCATCAGCATCTTTAGATCCATCCCATGTACTTTTATCAATAGGTCTTCCTCATGAAGTTGCTCATGGTTCACTAAGACTAAGTTTAGGAGAAGGAAACAGTAAAGAGGATGTAGCTTACGTTTTGGAAGTACTTCCTAAAATCGTAAAAACAAGAAGAGAAATGTCACCCCTTTGGGAAGATTATTTAAAAAACAAGGAGGAGAAGTAGTTTATGTATAGTGAAAAAGTAATGGATCATTTTAGAAATCCAAGAAACGTGGGAGAATTAGAAGATGCAAATGGTGTAGGAGAAGTTGGAAATCCTAAGTGTGGAGACATAATGAAGATTTATATAAAAGTTGAAGATAACATAATAAAAGATGTAACATTTAAAACTTTTGGATGTGCATCTGCCATAGCTTCATCTAGCATGGCTACAGAACTTATAAAAGGAAAAACTCTAGAAGAAGCATGGGATCTTACAAATAAAGCAGTAGCAGATGCCCTAGAAGGACTTCCACCAGTTAAAATGCATTGTTCAGTGCTTGCAGAAGAGGGAATCCATAAGGCAATAAATGATTATAGAAAATCTGTAGGACTAGAACCTTGGGAAATAAAAAATCATTCTGAAACAATTCATGAACATGTTCATGGTCATTAAAAATTACCCCTTTGGGGTAATTTTTTTTTGCTTTTTAGGGAAAATAAGTAGTATATACTTAAGGAAGGGAGAAAATATGTATAGAAGCAAGGATTTTCAGTATATGGATGTATTTAACATAAAGGGCAAAAAAATAGGCTTTGTAAAAGATATAGTTTTGGATTTTCATAAAGGAAACATGCTAGGATTTTATGTAAATAGTTATAAAATATTTAATAAAAATAATAATGTACTTTTAAAAGATATTGTATATCTAAATAAGAATATTGTAATTAAAAAAAATTCCAAGGGAAATTTTTTAAGATTTAAAGACATAAAACATATGGATGTTATAGATTTAGAAAATAATATATTAGGAATTTTAGATGACTTAATAATAGATGAAAAAACTTTTAAAATAACTGCAATAGTAGTATCTACAGGCTTCTTAAATAATTTTATACAAGGTAAAAAAATTATAGCTTTAGATGATGTTATATTAGGAGAGGATAACCTATTATATTTTAATAACAAAAATAACAATATTAATTTGGTAATGAAAGTAAGAAATATAGATTATTATAATCAGGAGAATAAAAATGAAAATAGAAAATAAATTTAAGAATTATAAATATATTATTATAATACCTTTAATATTAATATTATTATATTTAATATTAAAAAATGAAATAGTAGCTAGCATACTGAATTTAATATTTATTTCTTTTTTTATTTATTATTTTATAAAACCCATACATAGATTTTTAAAAAATAAAGGAGTAGGGAACAAATTAGGAGCTATTATTTTGATACTATCTTTAATTTCATTAATAACTTTAATAGTAACCTCTTTTGTTCCTGCTGTATTTAAAGAAAGTTTAAATATAAATAAAGTTATTATCAATATAGAACAATATATAGAGAAGTTTTATGATGAAGTTAAAATTTTAAAAAATAATAAAAGTAGCTATGTAATTTTAGACAAATTAGGTGAGAAGTTTAATAGTTCTGTTATTGAATTTGAAAATAAATTTTTTAAATCTCTATTAAATATAGGGGCAAATATATTAGATATAGCAGTGGTACCTATTATAGTTTATTATTTTTTAGCAGAAGGTGAAAGCATAAGAAATAAAATACTTATAGTGTTTCCTGTAAAATTTAGAGAGTTAGTTAAAAATATATTTGAAGATATTGATAAAGTTATTGGAAGATATATAGTAAGTCAAGTTTTATTATCTTTAATAATAGGTGTGGCTACTTTTATAATATTGGTAATTTTAAAAATAGACTTTCCTATATTACTGTCTTTTTTAAATGCATTTTTTAATATAATACCTTATTTTGGACCTATAATAGGTTCGCTACCAGCTATATTAATAGCACTTATGAAATCTTATAAAAGCGCATTATGGACTTTATGTTTACTATATTTACTTCAACAAATAGAGGGAAACATAATAGCACCTAAAGTTACAGGAGATAGCATAGATATGCACCCTTTAACAATCATATTTCTTTTAACAATAGGGGGAAAATTATATGGATTTATCGGTATGGTAATAGCTATACCAATAGGAGTAGTTTTAAAAGTAATTTATGAAGATTTAAATTATTACTTGTTTTAAGTATGGCTAATTCTATAGAGTATAATATGTTTTATAATTAGAATATAAAACTTTTATTTATTGACATAAATGAAAATTTTGCTTATAATTTGAACATAATAATATATAACTATAGCAATGATTAAAAGGAGTAAGCATAATTATTTTATAAAGAGAGGAAGTGGTAGGTGAAAACTTCTTAAAATGTGTGCTGAAGCTGTTTAGGAGCTATATTTTTAGAGCGTAAATGTAACTTTACATTTAAATTAGGGTGGTACCGCGGAATATGACTTTCGTCCCTTTGGGGATTGAGAGTTTTTTTTATTGAAATAAATATTAAAAGGAGAGATACATATGGATAAAATGGGATTGAATGATATTAGAGAAGCATATCTTAAATTTTTTGAAAGTAAGGAACATTTGAGATTACCTAGCTTTTCATTAGTTCCTAAAAACGATAAAAGTTTACTTTTAATTAATGCAGGTATGGCGCCTTTAAAGCCATATTTTACAGGACTTCAAACTCCACCAAGTAAAAGAGTTACTACTTGTCAAAAGTGTGTAAGAACTGGAGATATAGAGAATGTAGGTAAAACATCAAGACATGGTACCTTCTTTGAAATGCTTGGTAATTTTTCTTTTGGAGATTATTTTAAAAATGAAGTTATTCCATGGGCTTGGGAATTTACTACAGAAGTTTTAAAGTTACCTAAAGATAAGCTATATGTAACTATTTATTTAGATGATGATGAAGCTTATAATATATGGACAAATAAAACAGATATAAATCCAGAAAGAATATTTAGATTAGGAAAAGAAGATAATTTTTGGGAACATGGAGCAGGTCCTTGTGGTCCTTGTTCTGAAATACATTTTGATAAAGCAGGTGTTAATGCTAAAACTGCAGAAGAGTTTGTAAAATTTAGTGATGAAGATAAGATAGTAGAATTTTGGAACTTAGTTTTTACACAATTTGATAAGGATGAAGAAGAAAATTATTCTAAATTAGATCATCCTAATATAGACACAGGTATGGGTCTTGAAAGAATGGCAACAATACTTCAGGGAGTAGATAGTATATTTGAAGTAGATACTATAAAGGCCATTTTAAATGAGGTTTCAAAGAAGTCTAATGTAGAGTACAAAAAAGATAAGAACGTAGATATATCTTTAAGAATAATTACAGATCATATAAGAAGTATTACATTTATGATAAGTGATGGAATATTACCTTCTAATGAAGGGAGAGGTTATGTTTTAAGAAGACTTCTAAGAAGAGCTGCAAGGCATGGAAAAACTTTAGGAATAAAAAAATCATTCTTATGTGATCTTGCAGATATAGTTATAGAAAATTCTTATAGAGGTTATCCTGAACTTAAAGAAAAAAGCGATTATATAAAAAAAGTTATAAAACTTGAAGAAGAGAGATTTGATGAAACTATAGATTCTGGTATACAAATATTAAATGAATATATAGATGAAATTAAGAAAGAAAATAAAAATATGCTTTCAGGAGAAAAAGCATTTAAATTATATGATACTTATGGATTCCCAGTAGAGCTTACAGAGGAAATATTAGAGGAAAAGGGAATAAAAGTTAATAAAGAAGATTTTAATAAGGAAATGAAAAAACAAAGAGAAAGAGCAAGAGCAGCAAGAGAAGAAACCAATTATATGGGAGCTGAAGATACTATCTTAAATAAAATAGATTTAAGTATAAATACTGAATTTGATGGTTATGATAAATTACAGCTAGATTCAAAAATAGAAGTTTTAGTTAAGGATGAGGAATTTAAAAATAGTTTAGAAAAAGGCGATGAAGGTGTTATAGTAGTTTCAAAAACTCCATTTTATGCAGAAATGGGCGGACAAATAGGAGACAATGGAATTATATATAATAGTAGTTTTAAAGCAAAAGTTTTAGATTGTAAGAAGAATATATCGGGAAAAGTACTTCATTTTGTAAAAATGATAGAAGGAAAAGTTTCTATGAATGAAGAAGTTACTTTAAAAGTAGATGAAGAAAGAAGAAATAATATAAGAAAAAATCATACAGCTACTCATATACTTCATGAAGCATTAAGAAAGGTATTAGGAGAACATGTACATCAATCTGGTTCTTATGTAGATGAAGAAAGATTAAGATTTGACTTTAATCATTTTGAATCTGTAAGTGAAGAAGATTTAAAACAAATTGAAATGATTGTAAATAGGGAAATAATGAAAGCCAATACTGTAAATACAAAAGTTATGGATATTGAAGAGGCAAGAAAAGAAGGAGCCATAGCTTTATTTGATAATAAATATAAAGATGATGTTAGAGTAGTAGCAATAGGTGATTTTAGTAAAGAACTATGTGGAGGAACTCATGCATTTAATACTGGAGAAATAGGAATATTTAAGATAATATCTGAAACAGGTATAGCAGCAGGAATAAGAAGAATAGAAGCAGTTACAGGTATTAAGGCTATAGAATATATAGAGTACAAAAATAACATATTAAAAGAAGTAGCTAAAACATTAAAATGTAATGAAAAAGATGTAATAGCTAGATTAGATAATCAAGTATTAGAATTAAGGGAAAAAGAGAGGGAAATAGAATCCTTAAAATCTAAATTAGCTAGTGGCGCGGAAGACGAAATATTAAATAATTTAAAAGAAATAAAAGGTATTAAAGTAGTATCTGGAAAATTAAAAGACGTAGATGGAAATGCCTTAAGAGATCTAGGAGATAAAATAAAAAATAAGATACAAGAAGGATTAGTAGTTTTAGGTAGTGAATGTAATGGTAAGGTTTTATTTGTAGCCATGGCTACTAAAGAAACTGTAGAAAAGGGAGTTCATTGTGGAAAGATAATTAAAGAAGTATCAAAGATCGCTGACGGTGGTGGCGGTGGAAGACCAGACATGGCTCAAGCAGGAGGAAAGAATCCTGAGATGTTAGATGAGGCATTAAAAGCAGTTGGAAACATTATTGAAACTTTAGTAAAGTAGTATACTTTTTATTAAATATGTTCTATAATATATATATATAACATCGCTTACTTAAACTACTTGAGATATTACAAGTCTCAGAAGGATTATAAGTGAGGTGAATAAAATGAGTGATGATAAAACAATACAATTCAATCCAGTAGAAAATAAGAAGGCCTTAACTAAAGAGATATTAAGTAAAGTTTATGATGCATTGTTAAAAAAAGGCTATAATCCAGTAAATCAGTTAGTAGGATATTTAATTTCAGGAGATCCTACATATATTACCAATTATAATGGAGCAAGAGCTTTACTTAGAAAATTAGAAAGAGATGAGATTTTAGAGGAAGTTTTAAAATCCTATTTAGGGATAAATTAAAAAATAAAAATGCCCTTTAGGGCATTTTTATTTTAAATATGGAAATAATATAAGTATAATCTTATAATTTATAATAAATTACATATCTAGGAGATTTTTTATGAGAATATTAGGACTTGATATAGGAGATAGAACTATAGGAGTAGCTATAAGTGATCCTTTAGGATTTACAGCGCAAGGTGTTACCACTATAAAAAGAACAAGTGAAGAAAGGGATATAGAAGAATTAAAAAAAATATGTGAAGAATATAAAGTTGATACTATAGTATCAGGACTTCCTAAAAATATGAACGGAACTTTGGGACCACAGAGTGAAAAGGTTATTAGTTTTTGTGATTTAATTAAAAGTCATATAGATATACCTATAAAAATGTGGGATGAAAGATTAACTACTGTAGCAGCTACAAGAGCTATGTTAGAAGCAGACTTATCAAGAGCTAAAAGAAAGAAAATAGTTGATAAAGTAGCAGCTACATACATATTACAAGGATATTTAGATAGTATATAATTTACATAAGCTAAAAAAATGCATTGAAAAGGAGTATGTATTATGGATAATTATTTAGAGGCAATAACTTTAACAGATGAAGAAGGAAAAGAAACAGAATTTGAAGTGATAACAAAATTAGACATAGAAGAAAATGAATATGTTATAGTGGTACCTAAGAATGAAGAAGTAGATGAAGCTATAGCTCTTAAGATAGATAAAAATCAAGAAGGGGAAAATTTATTTATTCCTGTAGATGATGAAGAAGAATTCAATATGGTAGCTGAAGCATACGAATTATTATTTTCAGAGGAATAATAATTCATGAATTTTACTTGATTTCTATGAGGTTTTTATTTAAATAAAATTTATCAATTGATAATCAAATGATTGAACATTAAATAAAAGTAAAAAGTAGTTAAAGGTGGAATGAAAAGTGTTAGGTTTTATACAACAAGAAATGAATAACTTAAAGGAAAATCTTAAAGCTAAAGGTTACAAATTAACCCCTCAAAGAAGGGCTATTTTAAACATAATAGTAAAAAATGAAGGCAGCCATCTAACTACAGAGGAATTATATGATTTAGTAAAAATAGAATGTCCAGAAATAGGTCTTGCTACAGTGTATAGAACAGTACAACTTCTAGAAGAAATGGGTGTAGTATCGAAAATAGATTTGGATGATGGTTGTAGTAGATATGAGCTAGTAAATAGAGATGAAAATCATCAACATCATCATTTAATTTGTAGTGAATGTAGTAAGATTATAGAAGTTAAAGATGATCTTTTAGAAGAGTTGGAGCAAAATATAGAAAAAGAATATAATTTTAAAATAAAGAACCATAGTTTAAAGTTCTATGGTATATGTGATCAGTGCCAAAAGAAAAATAAATCATAATTTAAAAGGAGGGAAAATGTTGCGCAAAGAAATAGACAAGGTAAAAGATAGAGAAAAAGATAAAGTAAAAATTATTCCATTAGGCGGCGTAAATGAAATAGGTAAAAATCTAACTGCTATAGAGTACAAAAATGATATAGTTGTAATAGACTGTGGACTTAAATTTCCAGATGAAGACATGTTAGGTATAGATGTGGTAATACCGGATATTACTTATTTAAAGAAAAATATAGATAAAGTTAGGGGAATATTTTTAACTCATGGGCATGAAGACCATATAGGTGCACTGCCTTATGTGTTAAAAGAAATAAATGTACCTGTATATGGAACGAAACTTACCCTTGGTATAGTAGAAACAAAGCTAAAAGAACATGGACTTTTAAGTTCTGTTGCTTTAAAGCGCATAAAGCCAAGAGATGTAATACGACTTAAAGATGTTTCAGTAGAATTTATAAGAACTAGCCATAGTATAGCTGATGCAGTAGCAATAGCTATACATACACCAATAGGTATTGTTCTTCATACAGGAGATTTTAAAATAGATTATACACCTATAGATGGACATGTGGCAGATTTGGCGAGGTTTACAGAGCTTGGTAAACGTGGTGTAATTGTAATGATGGCAGATAGCACTAACGTAGAAAGACCGGGCTATACTATGTCAGAAAGTACTGTAGGAGAAGCATTTTTAAATATTTTTGCTAATGCTAAAGGAAGAATTGTTATAGCTACTTTTGCTTCTAATATACACAGAATACAACAAGTAGTTAGGGCAGCAGAGAAGTATGGAAGAAAAGTTGCAGTTTCAGGAAGAAGCATGGAAAATATATTAGAGGTAGCTATGAAACTTGGATATATAAAGGCTGGAAAAGATGTATTTATAGGTATTGATGCTGTAGATAAGTATCCTAATGATAAGGTTGTTATCGTAACTACAGGCAGCCAAGGAGAACCTATGTCAGCTCTTTCAAGAATGGCAGCTTCAGAACATAAAAAGGTTAATATAATACCTGGTGATACAGTAGTTATTTCAGCTACACCTATACCAGGAAATGAAAAGTTAGTTTCAAGAGTAATAAATCAATTATTTAAAAAAGGCGCTGATGTTATATATGAGGCACTAGCAGATATTCATGTATCTGGTCATGCGTGCCAAGAAGAACTTAAACTTATGCATACATTAGTAAAACCAAAATTCTTTATGCCAGTTCATGGGGAATATAGACACTTAAAACAACATGCAGAACTTGCTTGTAAATTAGGACTTTCACATAATAATGTAGTAATATCTGATATAGGAGATATAGTAGAAGTAACTAGAGATAACATAAGAAAAAGTGGATCTGTAATTTCAGGTCAAGTATTTGTAGATGGACTTGGTGTAGGAGATGTAGGGAATATTGTATTGAGAGATAGAAAACACTTATCTCAAGATGGTATACTTACAGTAGTAGTTACTATAGAAAAAGATACAGGAGCAGTAATAGCTGGACCTGATATAATTTCAAGAGGTTTTGTATATGTAAGGGAATCAGAAGATTTAATGGAAGAAGCTAAAGAGCTTGTAAGAGAAGCACTTCAAAAATGTGAAGAAAAACATATAACAGAGTGGGCAACTATAAAGTCTAATATAAAAGATGTACTTCGTGGTTTCCTTTATGAAAAAACTAAGAGAAAACCAATGATATTGCCGATTATAATGGAAATATAATATTAATGGAGGACATTAAACTAAGAAAATAGTTTAATGTTCTCTTTTAAAATTAACGGAATAAAGTAGAGTATTCAAAAAATTAATTTAAATGTTATAAAGTTACATATGAATAATTTTTAAAACATAAGTTATAATTAATATTACATAAGTTGACTTTTTATGAGTATAATATTAAAATAATATGGTGAACTTAATTGGATACTATATGAGTATCCAATTTTTTTGAGGAATTAGATTTTATTTTAGTTTAGTAATTTTAGTATTATAATTATTAAATTTTACATAAAATAGTTAACTAATTTTTTAATTTAATAAATTGGAGGAAATAGTATGGGTTTATTTGTAAGAAATGACATAAGGAATGTGGCTATAATAGCGCACGTTGACCATGGTAAAACAACCTTAGTAGATGCTTTGCTTAGACAAAGCCATGTATTTAGAGATAATGAAAAGGTGCAAGAAAGAGTCATGGATTCTAATGATATAGAAAAAGAAAGAGGAATAACTATATTGTCTAAAAACACTGCAGTAAATTATAATGGTGTTAAAATAAATATAGTAGATACTCCAGGACATGCGGATTTTGGTGGAGAAGTTGAGCGTGTACTTAAAATGGTAGATAGTGTTATATTAGTTGTGGATTCTTATGAAGGTCCTATGCCACAAACTAAGTTTGTTACTAAAAAGGCATTAGAATTAAATTTACAACCAATAGTAGTTATAAACAAGATAGATAAGCCAGATGCAAGACCAGAAGAAGTTTTAGATGAAGTATTTGATTTATTTGTAGAACTTGGAGCAAATGACGAACAATTAGATTTCCCAGTAATTTATGCTTCAGCTAGAGATGGCGTAGCTAAAAGAGAAGTAGAAGATGAAGCTGTAGATATGGAACCTTTATTTGATGCTATAGTAAAAAATGTTAAAGCACCAGAAGGAGAATTGGATATGCCTCTTCAAATGCTTGTAACTACTATAGATTACAATGAATATGTAGGTAAAATAGGTATAGGTAAGATAGAAAGAGGAACGATTAAAAAGAATCAACAAGTAGCATTAATAAGAAAAGGTGGGGAAATAGATAACGTAAAAATTTCTTCATTATATGTTTATGATGGACTTAATAAAGTAGAAACTGAAGAAGCTAAACTTGGAGATATTATAGCTGTAGCAGGTATACCAGATATAAATATAGGGGAAACTGTAGCAGATTCAGCTAATCCAGAAGCACTTCCTTTTGTAGAAATAGACGAACCTACACTAAGCATGAACTTCATGGTTAATAATTCACCTTTTGCAGGTAAGGATGGAAAATTTGTTACATCTAGACACTTAAGAGACAGACTTATAAAAGAATTAGAAACAAACGTAAGTTTAAAAGTAGAAGAAACAGATTCTGCAGAGTGTTTTAAGGTAAGCGGAAGAGGAGAACTACATCTTTCTGTTTTAATAGAAACTATGAGAAGACAAGGATATGAGTTCCAAGTTTCAAAACCAATGGTTATATTTAAAGAAGAAAATGGTAAAAAATTAGAGCCTATTGAAAGATTAACTATAGATGTACCAGAAGAATTTATGGGAGTAGTTATGGAAAAGTTAGGACCTAGAAAAGCAGAAATGGTTAATATGACTTCTGCTATAAATGGTTATACTAGATTAGAATTTAAAATACCAGCAAGAGGACTAATAGGATTTAGAAATGAGTTCATGACAGATACAAAAGGTAATGGAATCATGAATCATGTGCTTGAAGACTATGAAGCATATAAAGGAGAAATACCTGAAAGATCAAGAGGATCTTTAGTTGCTTTTGAATCGGGTGATGCTATAACTTATGGTTTATTTAATGCTCAAGAAAGAGGTATATTGTTTATAGAAGCAGGTACTCCAGTTTATGAAGGAATGATAGTAGGACAATGTTCTAGAACTGGTGATATAGATGTAAATGTATGTAAGAAGAAACATTTATCAAATACAAGATCTTCAGGTGCAGATGATGCATTAAAATTAGTACCTATAACTCAAATGACATTAGAGCAATGTCTTGAATTTATAGCTTCTGATGAGTTAGTAGAAGTTACACCTAATAATATAAGAATGAGAAAGAAAATATTAGATTCAGATTTAAGAAGAAAAGCTACTATAAGAAAAAATAAATAACAAAAGATTAATTTAAACAACTGGCTTTCGCTAGTTGTTTATCTATATAATAAACCACTGGTGGTGATTTGTGTGAAGAAAAAAAGTATAATTATTTCAAGTATTTCTATTGTATTAATAATTATTATAGGTTCTTTATTTGTACAAAGAAGAACTATAATAAAACCATTAAAAAGTAGTGAGAAAAAGGTACAGGTTGTAGTTAATAAAAATGAAAATTTAAATGATATAGTAGATAAATTAAGTTCGGAAAAAAAGCTTAGAGGCAAGATTTTTATAAAAAAATATATAGCTAAAAAAAATATTTCTCAAAAAACAGTAGCAGGAAAGTATACTTTTTCTAACAAAATTTCATTAAATAACTTTCTATTAGATTTAAATAAAGGTATATTTGATGAAACACCAGTAAGAGTTACTATTCCTGAGGGATATAGTATAGAACAAATAGGAAATAAATTAGAGCAGCAGGGTATAATAAAAAAAGAAGATTTTATAGAAACGGTAAAAAAATATAAAACACCTTCTTATATAAAAAAAGATTCTAAAAGGAAATATTCTTTAGAAGGCTATTTATTCCCAGATACTTATGAATTTTTTAAAGGTATGGAAGGAAAAGTTATTGTGGATAAGATGTTGAGTAGATTTCAATATGTAATTTCCCAAATAGAGAAAGAGAAGAATCTAAAAATAGATGAAAATGATATGGATAATATTATTAATATGGCATCAGTTATAGAAAAAGAAGCCCAAAAATCTATTGAAAGGGATAAGATATCTTCTGTTTTTTATAATAGATTAGAAAAAAATATGAAATTAGAATCTTGTGCTACAGTTCTTTATGCTTTAGGACAACATAAAAATAAATTATATTATAAGGATTTAAAAACAAAATCAGATTATAATACTTATCTACATAAAGGCTTGCCTATAGGGCCTATATGTTCTCCAGGAAAAAACTCTATAGTAGCAGCGTTAAAACCAGAAAAAACTAATTATTTGTATTTTGTGTCTAAAAATGATGGTACCCATTTTTTTACTAATAATTATAATGAATTTTTAAAGGTCAAAAAAGAGACTCAAGGAGATTAATAAATTTAAAGATGACCTAATATTTAAGGTCATCTTTTGTTATAATGTTATTATTCTATAAATGGAGGAGATTATGAGTAAAATAGCCTATGATTATATGGAAGATTATATAAGATCTTTAATACCTGAACATACAGGAGAGATAAAGGAATTAGAAAACTATGCAAAGGAAAATTTGGTACCTATAGTACATAAAGAAGTAGCTAATTTTTTAGAGTTAATGATAAATATAAAAAAACCTTCTAAAATTCTTGAGTTAGGTACAGCTATTGGATATTCATCTATATTAATGAATATGAGTTCTAAAGGTGAAAGTAACATTGTAACCATTGAAAGAGATAAAAATATGGTGAATATAGCAAAGGAAAACTTTAAGAAGTTTAAAGTAGAAGAAAAAATACGTATAATAGAAGGAGATTGTATTGAAATTCTTAAAAGTTTAGATGATAAATATGATTTAATATTTATGGATGCAGGAAAGGGGCATTATAATGAGTTTTTACCTTATTGTTTAAATCTTTTAAGTAAAGATGGAATTATAATAGCAGATAATGTACTTTTTAGAGGCATGGTAGCTTGTGATGAATTAGTTATAAGAAGAAAAATAACTATTGTAAAAAGAATGAGAAAATATATGGATATGATAAGTGATAAAGATAAGTTTATCACCTCTGTTATACCTATGGGAGATGGTATAGCCATAACCAAAAGGAGGAAAGAATATGATCTTTAAGAAAAAACCGGAACTTTTAGCTCCAGCGGGGAATTTAGAAAAATTAAAAACTGCTATAAACTTTGGAGCGGACGCAGTATATTTAGGAGGAAGTAAATTAAACCTAAGGGCTTTTGCAGATAATTTTACAGATGAGGATTTAAAAGAAGGAATAGAATACGCTCATAATAGAGGGAAAAAGGTTCATGTAACAGTAAATGTTTTTCCTCATAATGGGGATTTAGATGGATTAGAGGATTACTTAAAAAAATTATATGAATTAAAAGTTGATGCTATTATAGTATCAGATCCAGGAATTATTATGACAGCTAGAGAGGTAGTTCCAGATTTAGAGTTACATATAAGTACACAAGCTAGCACAGTTAATTGGAAAAGTGCTATGTTTTGGCACAAACAAGGTGCCCAAAGAGTTGTTTTAGCAAGAGAATTATCTTTAGATGAGATTAAAGATATAAAAAAGAAAGTGTCTAAAGATTGTGAAATAGAAGCTTTTATTCATGGATCTATGTGTATGTCTTATTCAGGTAGATGTGTACTATCTAATTATATGACAGGAAGAGATTCTAATAGAGGAGCTTGTGCTCAACCTTGTAGATATAAATATTATTTAATGGAAGAAAAAAGACCAGGTCAATACTTCCCAGTATTTGAAGATGAAAGAGGAGCTTATATAATGAACTCTAAGGATTTATGTATGATACACCATATACCAGAACTTATGGAAAGCGGAATAGATTCTTTTAAAATAGAAGGAAGAATGAAAAGTTCCTTTTATGTAGCTACTGTAGTTAAAGCATATAGAGAAGCTATAGATTCATATTTTGAAAAAGGCCAAGATTATAAATTTCAAGATAGATGGATGGATTATCTATCAAAGGCAAGTCATAGAGAATATTGTACAGGATTTTATTTTAATGAAGAGAATAAACAATGTTTTCAGTCTTCAGCTTATATAAGAAATTGTGATATTATAGGGATAGTTAAATCTTTTGATGAGAAAACTAATATAGCAGTAGTAGAACAAAAAAATAAAGTACTAGATAATGATGAAATAGAAGTTTTAACTCCAGATGAGGAAATCTTTAAAATAACTATTAAAAATATGGTAGATCATAATGATAAAAAGATAGAATCCGCTCCAAGGGCTCAAATGATATTTAAATTTATAAGTGATAAGAAATTAAAAGTAAATGATATTTTAGTAAAAAACAAATAAATTAGGGGGGAAATAAATGAAGCGCCCAGTATTAATAGGAATAACAGGAGGAACGGGTTCTGGAAAAAGTACCGTTGCAAAAGAAATTTATAAAAAATTTGATGAGGATTGTATTGCTATGATTGAACAAGATTCTTATTATAAGGATCAAAGTAATACACCTATAGAAGATAGAAGTAAGAAAAATTATGATCATCCAGATGCTTTTGATAATGATTTACTTATAGAGCATTTAAATGATTTATTAAATCTTAAAACTATAAAAAAGCCTATATATGATTTTGAAATACATAATAGAAAAGAAGAAACTATAAAAGTAGAGCCTAGAGATATAATAATAGTTGAGGGTATATTAGTTCTTCAAGATGAAAAGTTAAGAGATTTACTAGATATAAAGATATATGTAGATACAGATGCAGACGTTAGAATAATAAGAAGACTTGTAAGGGATATAAATGAAAGAGGAAGAACTGTAGATTCTGTTATAAACCAATACTTAAATGTAGTAAGACCTATGCATATGCAATTTATAGAACCAACTAAAAGATATGCAGATATTATTATACCTGAAGGTGGACATAATAAGGTAGCTATTGATATGATGGTGGCTAATATAAAACATTTATTAAAAACATATTAATTTTCGAATAAAATACTTCATTTTGGCTATAATTTTAGCTAAGATGAGGTGTTTTTTTTATGATAAAATATGGAAACAAAAAAAGAATTTATAACTTATTTATATTATTTGTAATTATATTTGTAATTTTAATATACAGAATTTTTAAGTTTCAATTTTTTGATGCTAAAAAGCTTAGTGTAATGGCAGAATCTCAGTATACTTATATGGAATCTACAAGAGAGAATAAATGGTTGCTTTTAGATTCTAAGGGAAGAGATCTTTTAAAATATAAGGATAAATATTATGCTGTTATAGTACCAGATTCTTTTAAAGAAAATCAACAAGATAAAAATGAAGAAAAAATTTTATCTATAATATACACTTTAAGAAATTATAATAAAGATTATGATATAACTAAGATGCAATCTTTAGATAAAAGTGGGAAAATATATTATGAAATAGATAAAAATACTTATGAAAAGTTAGAAAAAATGAAAGATATAAAGGGATTTTATGTCTATAAAAAAAAGGTTGTAGATAAAGGTAATACTGAAAAAAAGGAATATTGGAAATTAGAAAATATGTTATTAAATCCTTATAAAAATGACGGTAAAACTTTAAAGGATAAAAATACTTTAGAAATGAATATATATGATAAGGTAAAAAATAATGAAAACCCTAAAATTATATATAAAAAGGATTTATCAGGTAAAATTATATCTGCTGAAATGAAAAATACTAAAAATAATATAAATCCAAAACTAACATTAGATTATGATATTCAAGAAAAAATAAAAAAAGTTTTATTAAAGGATGAATATAAATCTTTTGATCAAATAGGTGTTATATTAATGGAAAGTAACACAGGTAAGATAAAATCTATGATACAAAAGGATGAAACTCTACCTAATATAAATATTGCAGCAGCTACTAAAAATGGTTTTCCTCCAGGATCTATTTTTAAAGTTTTGGTAGAGGAGGCAGGTATTGAAAAAGATATAATATCTACTAATGATAAATTTACTTGTACATCAGAATTTGAAAAAAATCATAAAAGTAATCACGGAACTTTATCTGTAAGAGATGCGTTTATAGTTTCTTGTAATCATATATTTTCTCAAATAGGAATGAAAGTGGGATTTGAAAATATAAACTCTATGATAAAAAAACATGGACTATATGACAAGGTGTTGAATTTACAACAGGAACAAAAAGGTAATCTAGAATTAAAAGGGAATAAACAGCCTAATATATCTGATGGAACATTACCTTTATTATCTTTTGGCCAGTTAATAAGAATTACTCCTATAGAATCTATAGCTATGGTGAATACAGTGGTTAATGATGGGATATATGTAAAACCGTATATATTAGAAGGATATGTTAATGACAATAATGAAGTTATAGAAAAATTAAATACAGAAGAAGAAAGAATTATCACAAGAAATACAGCTAATATTATGAAAAATCAAATGTTAGATGTAGTTAAACATGGTACAGCTAAAGGAACTTATGACAATAATATGGAGATTGGTGGCAAAACTGGTACTAATCAAAGAAGTCAAGTAAATAAGGATAATAAATTACAAAATTATTCTGATGGATGGTTCATAGGTTTTTTTAACAGTCGTGGGGTGTATTATTCTATGGTAGTTTTTGTACCTAATATTAATGCAAAGGAGCAAAGCGCAGGTTCTACAGCAGTACCTATTTTTTATGACATAGTAAAAAATATAAAAGATTCAATTTAAATTAAGGATATTTTATATGTACATGCACTTTTTATTTAATAAGCACATAGTATATTAATAAGCACTATTAGGAGGGACTAGAAGATTGTTTTTAGTAGGTGGCTTATTGGATATATTAAGTAGCATGATATTTTTAACAGGTTATGTTACTGGAAATAATTCTTTCCCAAAACCTTTAAATGAAAAAGAGGAAAAGTATTATTTAGAAAAATTAAAACAGGGAGATAAATCAGCTAAAAACATATTAGTGGAAAGGAATTTAAGATTAGTAGCTCATATTGTAAAAAAATATTCCTATCCTGGTAAAGACATAGATGATTTAATATCCATAGGCACAGTAGGGCTTATAAAAGCAATAGATTCCTTTGATAATTCAAAAGGAACGAGACTTGCAACCTATGCAGCTAAGTGTATAGAAAATGAAATATTAATGCTTATAAGGAACAACAAAAAAACTAAGGGAGAGGTATATCTTCAAGATCCTATAGGGGTTGATAAGGAAGGTAATGAAATTTCCCTTATAGATATACTAAGTAGTGATGAAGATTCAGTAATAGAAATAGTAGAAAATAAAATACAAGTGAAAAAATTGTATTCTAAAATTGATGTTTGTTTAAAGGGAAGAGAAAAAAGTGTAATTCAAATGAGATATGGGTTAAAAGATGGAAGTCCTAAAACCCAAAGGGAAATAGCAGGAATTTTAAATATATCAAGATCTTATGTATCAAGAATAGAGAAAAAAGCTCTGAAAAAATTAAATAAGGAATTAAATAAAGAAGTTAAAAGTAAATAATTTAGTAAAGAATTAAGAATTTGTAATACATAAACCATAATTCTTAATTCTTTTTAGTTTATATACAAGTTATAGAGTATAATATACTTGATGGGAGGTAGTATTGTATGTACTTTACAGGTTTATTAGGAAGAAATATAGGTTACTCTAGATCACCAGAAATACACAATACATATTATAAAAAACATAACATTCCATTTTTATATAAAATATATGATATACAAGAGAAAGACTTGGAGATTTTTATAAAAAATTTAAATTTAAATAATATAGTAGGATTTAATGTAACTATACCTTATAAAGAAACTATAATTAAATATTTAGATGAGTTAGCTTATCCAGCAAATAAAATAGGAGCAGTAAACACAGTAGTAGTTAAGGATAATAAACTTATAGGATATAATACAGATTACATAGGATTTAAGGAAAGTTTAGAATGCAATAATATAAATATAGAGGGTGCTAGTATATTAATAATAGGTACTGGAGGAGCAGCAAAGTGTGTTTATAGAGTTTTAAAAGATTTAAATGCTGGTACTATAGATGTTTTGAGTAGAAATCCAGAAAAAGCAAAAGTAAAATTTACCCAGAATATTAAGATTTTAAACATAGGTAACGAAAATAACTTTAAGGAGTATGATATTATTATAAATTGTACTCCTTTAGGGGGAGCAAATTATAAAGATATGACTCCCATTAAGTTACAAGATATTAGAAAGGAATGTATAGTATATGATTTAAACTATGAACCTAAGGAATCGAAGTTTTTAAAGAAATCAAAGCTTTTAGGAGCCGTTACAATAAATGGAGAAGATATGTTGAAGTTGCAGGCGTATGCATCTATAAATTTATGGAAAATACATGTTTTTGAAAGGGGAAAAAAAATTGATATTACTAAATAATTTACTGGAATCAACTATTAAGCATAACGCATCAGATTTACATTTATCAGTAGGTGTACCACCTACTGTAAGAATAAATGGTCAGCTTACAAGAATTTTTACAGAAAAACTCAATCCACAAGATACAGAAAGTTATGCTAAAGAAATATTAAAAGATTTATACGAGGAATATTTACAAAAAGGAGAAATTGATACTTCTTTTTCAGCATCAGGTATAGGAAGATTTAGAGTAAATGTATTTAAACAAAGAGGAAGTACTTCTATATCTTTAAGAGTTGTAAATTTAAAAACCCCTACTTTAAATTCGTTAAAGTTTCCAGAAGTAATTAAGGATCTTACTAATAAAAAAAGAGGACTAGTATTAGTAACTGGCGCTACGGGATCGGGTAAAAGTACTACTTTAGCTGCTATGATTAATGAAATTAACTTAACTCATGCAAGTCATGTAATCACTTTGGAAGATCCTATAGAATTTTTACATAAGCATAATAAATCTATTATAGATCAAAGGGAAATCGGAAGAGATACTTTGAACTATAAAAGTGCATTAAAAGCAGCTCTAAGAGAGGATCCAGATGTCATACTAGTTGGAGAAATTAGAGATTTAGAGAGTATTTCTATAGCTCTTACAGCTGCAGAAACAGGACATTTAGTCTTATCTACATTACATACTATAAGTGCAGCAAAGACCATAGAGAGAATAATAAATGTTTTTCCACCACACCAACAACAACAAATTAGAATGCAACTTGCAACGGTAACGGAAGGAATAATAAGTCAACAATTAATACCAAGAGTTGATGGTGAAGGTAGAATAGCAGCATTAGAAGTAATGATAGGAACTAATGCAGTAAAGAACTTAATTAGAGAAGGAAAAACGTATCAAATAGAATCTTGTATGCAAACTGGAGCAAAATATGGTATGAAAACTATGGATATGTCTTTATCGGAGCTTTATAAGAAAGGATTAATTTCTTATGAGTCAGCTATAAATTATGCAGTAGATAAAGAATTATTATCAAAAATTATAAATCTATAAAAAAAGAACCCCAAAGGGTTCTTTTTAAAATATCATATAATCTGTTATTTTTATAGAAATTTTATTCTCATTTTTATTTATCCTCTTAGAATTTATGTTAGTGTTTTTCTTTTCACTTAAATCTGTAGAACTTAGTTTAATGGTTGTTTTTTTCATATTAAATCCTCCCAATAATATTAAATTTAATCTAATTAAATTATAATCTGAGAGAACTTATCCAAATGACTCATCTTTTTTGTGAAGCCTACTAAGGTTTAGAAAAAAGATTTTTTCGTAGCGCCACATGAGGCTAACTACCTCCCTTTTAAAACAATATTAATTGTTATTATTTTTAATTGTATGATATCATATATATAGTTTAAACTCAAATTTAAAAAAATAGAGCATATACTTAATATAGATATTAAATATTTATACATGAAAATTATATTGAAGTATTGTTTTTATGCTTTTATTTTCTTACAAAGATATTTAGATTCAATACAATTTTAATAATTTTACTACAAAAATATATATTATTCTAGTAATTAAGTTTTATTTATGCTAAAATATCTTTGAACTTTAAGGGGGGAGACAAGTGGATTTTATAAATGGAATAATACATTGTAGCTCAAAAGTTATAACATATATGGTATATTTTATATCCATGTATTATCTGATAATATCCTTTTTTGGAATTTATAGAAAGAAAGATAATGAAAATTTTGAAGATAAAACTAAATTTGCGCTTGTAGTAGCTGCACATAATGAAGAAAGAGTTATTGCTAATATAGTAAAAAATTTGAAAAATATAAACTATGATAGTAGCTTATATGATATATTTGTTATTGCAGATAACTGTACGGATAAAACTGCTGAAATAGCAAAAAAAGAAGGCGCTCTTGTATATGAAAGATTTAATAAAGATAAAAGAGGAAAAGGATATGCACTAGAATGGATGTTTAGTAAATTATTTAAGATGAGAACTAAATATAATGCAGTAACAGTGTTTGATGCAGATAATTTGGTTCATAAAAATTTCTTAAAAGAAATGAATAAAAAGATGTGTAAGGGATACAAAGTTGTTCAAGGATATCTAGATAGTAAAAATCCAGAAGATACGTGGATAACAGGAAGTTATTCTATAGCCTTTTGGAGTTGTAATAGAATGTTTCAACTTGCAAGATATAATTTAGGTTTATCAAGCCAACTTGGTGGTACAGGATTTTGTATAGATATGGATATACTTAAGAAGTTAGGTTGGGGAGCTACTTGTCTTACAGAAGACTTAGAATTTTCCTGTAAGTTAGTTTTGAACGGATATAAAGTAGGTTGGGCTCATAATGCTATAATATATGATGAGAAGCCTCTAACTTTAGCCCAATCTTGGAATCAAAGAAAAAGGTGGATGCAGGGATTTGCGGATGTGGCATCTAGATACTTTTTTAAACTTATGAAAAGGGCTATTACAAAACTCGATTTTACTGCATTTGACTGTGCTTTATATAGCATACAGCCTATAGCAGCCATATTATTAGGGGTTTCTGCTATAGTTAGTTTTGTACAATACATTATGAAAGCTGCTAATATAATAAATAATATTAATGGTGTAGTATATTCAATAAACTTTAATTGGGTTACACTACTTATAGCTGCTTTTTCACTATTTCAAATGATTTATATCCCATTAATACTTTTAATTGAAAAAAAACTAAATTTAAAAGTATTGTTATACTATATAGTTTATCCACTTTATGCCATAACATGGTTTCCTATTTCTATACAAGGGATAATACATAAGGATTCTAAAGAATGGAACCATACAGTACACACAAGGGATATAAATATAGAAGAATTAGAAAAAGTAAATTAATGTTAAATATTAGATGGATTAGTCTTTCTAAATTTACTTCTTATAAATTTAGAAAGACTCTGTTTTTTTATTAAATTGAATAAAAATAAAAGGAAATAAGACATTTTTGTTGAATATATATTTTAATGGTTGTGTATAGGGGGGAAAGATCTAAATGGATGACTACATAGTAGGCTTGGATATAGGTTCCTCAAAAATATGTGCCTCAGTAGGAAAATACAATAAATATGGTCAATTACAGATAAAAGGTGTTACATCTGTAACTTGTAATGGAATGAAAAATGGCATAATAATAGATATAGATTCTACAGCTAAAGCCATAAAAGAGTGTATAACTAGATTAGAGACTATGGTAGATATAAGTATAAGTGGTTTTTATATATCTATACCTAATAGGATAGCTTCTTTAGTTTCTAGTGAAGGTATAGTGGCAGTAGCTTCAGAAAATGGAGAAATAACAAAAAAAGATGTAAAAAGAGTAATAAACGCTTCTAAAATAATGAAGGTGCCATCTGATAAAGAAATCATAGGTGTTATACCTAAACAATATATAATAGATGGTTATGATAAAATAAAAGATCCTGTAGGAATGAGTGCTTCAAGATTAGAAGTGGAAGCGTATGTAATACTTGCAGAAAGTGCAGTAATAAATAATTTACTAAAATCTGTAGAAAAGTCAGGATATAAAATATTAGGCATGGTTTTTCAACCTATAGCAGATGCTAAGGCAGTATTGATAACTGAGGAAATGGATTTAGGTTGTGCTTTAATTAATGTAGGTGGAGATTCTATAGATATGTCTATATATAGGGGAGGAAAAATAACCCATATAGATTATATACCTTTAGGGGGTAATAATATAACCAATGATATATCTATATGTCTTAAGATACCTTTTTCTGAAGCAGAAAAACTTAAAATTAAATATGCTGCTGTAGGAAAAAATAAATTTTCTTTAGAAGAACAAATAAAAGTAAATTTAGGTCATAGTGAAACTATAAAATTAGATTCAAATATACTAATGGAGGTAATAGAGGCTAGAGTAGAGGAATTATTATTATTATTAAAAAGGAAATTAAAAGAAAGTGGACATTATGAAGAAATATCAAGTATAGTCATAGTTGGTGGAGGACTTTCATTAATAAAAGGTATAGAAGACTTTGGTAGAGAAGTATTTAGTAAGCCTTTTAGAGTAGGAACTCCTGAATATGTAGGTGCAGCTAATCCTATATATGTATCTTCAGTAGGTGTAGTAAAAGATGTGTTTAGTACTATGCAAAATAAGAGTTTTGATTTAAAACAGAAGGAGACAGCCATGACTTATGAAGATATATTAGATAATGATAATGAAGAGAAACAAGAAAAAGGAGTATTGTCTAAAATAAAAGAATTTTTAACAGAATTTTTCTAAATAATAGGTAAGGAGGTATTATTGTGCTAGATTTCGATGTAGATGTTCAGCAATTCGCTCAAATAAAGGTTATTGGATGTGGCGGCGGAGGAAATAATGCTGTAAATAGAATGATTGTGGAAGGTTTAAAAAACGTAGAATTTATCGCTATAAATACAGATAAACAAGCTTTAATGTTATCTCAAGCATCACAAAAAATACAAATAGGAGATAAATTAACAAAAGGTTTAGGAGCAGGTGCAAATCCTGAAATAGGAAAAAAAGCCGCTGAAGAAAGTAAAGAGGAAATTTCTCAAGCTATAAAAGGTGCTGATATGGTATTTATAACAGCAGGAATGGGTGGAGGAACTGGTACAGGTGCAGCTCCAGTAATTGCAGAAATAGCTAAATCTATGGGAATACTTACAGTAGGAGTAGTTACAAAGCCGTTTCCTTTTGAAGGAAGAAAAAGAATGCTTCATGCAGAAATGGGTATAAATACCTTGAAGGAAAGAGTAGATACACTAGTTACAATACCAAATGAGAGATTATTAAGTATTGTAGATAAAAAAACAACTTTAATGGATTCCTTTAAGCTTGCGGATGATGTACTAAGACAAGGTGTACAAGGTATTTCCGACCTTATAACAATACCAGGTCTTGTTAACTTAGACTTTGCTGATGTAAGAACTATAATGATAGATAAAGGATTAGCGCATATGGGTGTAGGTAGAGGCAGTGGAGATAATAGAGCACAAGAAGCTGCAAAACAAGCTATTTCAAGTCCACTACTTGAAACTTCCATTGTAGGTGCTACAGGTGTTTTATTAAATATAACTGGTGGAGATGACTTAGGATTATTAGAAATAAATGAAGCAGCAGAAATAGTTCAAGAAGCAGCAGATCCAGATGCTAACATAATTTTTGGTGCGGTAATAGATGAAAGCTTAAAAGAGGAATTAAGAATTACTGTTATAGCAACAGGTTTTGAAACTGATAGAATACAAAAGAGAGAACAAGAAGAATCTGATGTAGAAAAGCCTTTAAGAGAAAATTTAACACAAAATGAAGATGAAGCAGCAGTGGCTTCAGAGTATGATAGTGTTAATAGAAATGATTTAGAAATACCGGCCTTCCTTAGAAGACAAAGAAAGTAAAGTTATATGGCGTATTGCCATGTAGCTTTTTTTTATGCTTAAATACTGTATTTAAAAGATTTCTACTCAGAAAATGGAATATTTTAAAATATAAAAACATAATTTCAATATAAGATGTGACAAAATTTTAAAGCAAAAAGTTGTATAATAGTAAATAAATGTAAGTGATAATAAGTTTGGGGTGGTTCTATTGGTGGTATATATAGATTTAGTTATTTTAGAGAATTTTATAGTTAATTTTTTTCTCCTGTTTTTAACGTCTCAAAGTTTAAAAATAAGTACAAGAATTATAAGAAATGTTATAGCAGCATTTTTAGGTAGTTTATATGTTATGGTGTTTATTTATCCTTCTTTAAGATTTTTAAATAATATTATAGTTAAAATCTTTATAGCATTTATTATGGAATATATAGCTTTTGGACAAAAAGATATAGTATTTAATATAAAAGCTACTGTTATGTATATAGTATATTCTATGGTTGTGGCAGGAATTTGTATGTTTATGGAATGCAATATTAATAATTTTAGTAGTGAGTTATATATTAAAAATTTTTCTTATAAAAAGCTTATGATAGCTATGATGATAATTTATATTATTGGGAATAGACTTGTATGGTATATAAAGGACAGAAAAGAAATAAAAAATTTTATATATGATGTGGATATAGTAGTAGGAGATCATTGTACCAAGGTTAGGGGATTTTTAGATACAGGTAATGAACTTGTAGAGCCTGTTACTAATTTACCAGTACTTATAGTAGAAGAGGAGATATTTAGAAGTGTAAATTTAAAACAACAAGATAAGTATTATATACCCTATAAGGTCATAAATGGATCCTTAGGAAATCTTAAGGGGTTCAGACCTAATTATATTCAAATATATAATGGAGATAAAAAAGAAAGAAAAGAAGCAATAATAGCATTTTCAAAACAAAAATTAAGCAATCTAAAAGATTATGAGGCACTGTTATCTAGAGGAATTATATAGTAGGGAGGAGTTATATGTTTAATTTAAAAGTACTACTTAACAGGTTACTAATAAAATTTAAATTTTTATTCAATAACCTTTATTACATAGGGGGTAGTGATGCACTTCCACCGCCACTTTCTAAGGAAGAAGAGGAAAATTTAGTAACACGGCTTATTGAAGGGGACGAAAATGTAAGGTCAATTTTAATAGAAAGAAATTTAAGGCTGGTTGTTTATATAGCAAGAAAATTTGAAAATACAGGCATATGTATAGAAGATTTAGTATCTGTAGGTACTATAGGATTAATTAAAGCTGTAAATACTTTTAAACCAGATAAAAAAATAAAATTAGCTACGTATGCATCTAGATGTATAGAAAATGAAATATTAATGTATTTAAGAAGAAACAGTAAGGTGAAATCTGAAATATCTTTTTATGAACCTTTAAATATTGATTGGGATGGAAATGAACTGTTATTATCAGATATATTAGGTACAGATAATGATGTAGTATATAATTTAATAGAAGATGAGGTGGACAAACAATTATTACTATTAGCTATGAAAAAATTAAGTGAAAGAGAAAAGGAAATAGTAAAACTAAGGTTTGGACTTAATGGAAAAGGAGAAAAGACTCAAAAGGAGGTAGCAGATATGTTAGGAATATCTCAATCATATATATCAAGGCTAGAAAAAAGAATAATTAAGAGATTAAAAAAAGAAATAAATAAAATGGTATAGTTTGTCTGTAGTATAAAAAAAAGCTCCTTTGGGTACAATTAAAATGCAATCATTCTAAAGGGGCTGATGACTTTATGATTACTAATAAAGTTGAAATTTGTGGAGTAAATACCGCTAAATTACCTGTATTAAAAGAAGCAACTATGAAGGATCTATTAACGAGAATGAGAGAAGGAGAAGAAGGTTGTAGAGAAAAAATCATAAAGGGTAATTTAAGACTTGTTCTAAGTGTAATAAAAAGATTTAACAATCGTGGAGAAAACGTAGATGACCTTTTTCAAGTAGGATGTGTAGGGTTAATTAAAGCTATTGATAATTTTGACTTAAGTCAAAATGTAAAGTTTTCAACTTATGCAGTACCTATGATTATAGGGGAAATAAGGAGATATTTAAGAGATAACAATTCCATAAGAGTTAGTAGATCTTTAAGAGATATCGCCTATAAAGCCCTTCAGGTAAGGGATAAGTTAGTAAACAAAAATAATAAAGAACCTACATTATCTCAAATAGCTAAAGAATTAGATATACCAAGAGAGGAAGTAGTATTTGCATTAGATGCTATACAAGATCCAGTATCTTTATTTGAACCTATATATCATGATGGTGGAGATGCTATATATGTAATGGATCAAATAAGTGATAATAAAAATGTGGATGAAAACTGGATAGAAAATATATCTATAAAAGAGGCTATGAAGAAATTGAATAATAGGGAAAAGCTAATTCTTAATTTAAGATTCTTTGATGGAAGAACACAAATGGAGGTAGCAGATGAGATAGGTATATCTCAAGCACAAGTTTCACGATTGGAAAAAACAGCATTAAAACATATGAGAAAATATATATAATTAATAAAAACTGAGAATAAAAAGTATTCTCAGTTTTTATTAATTATATAATAGATATGTTATCATATAGTATTTTTAATAACATATAATTTAATAATTATATATGTATAGGGGGATTTAAAATGGAAGAAATGGGATTATACTCTATAGGAAACTTAAGAAGTATGGAGGTTATAGACATAAATACAGGAAGCAAGCTTGGATACATAAAGGATTTAGTTATAGATTGTGATGAATATAAAATAGTTTCTATAATAATTCCTTCAAAAAAACTTTCCTTGTTTAGTAAAAAAGATGATATAGAAATAGGATGGGACAAAATAAAAAAATTAGGGGTAGATGTAATCTTAGTAGAAGGCGATGAGTACATGATGGGAGATAATTAATTATTAAATAAATTTAAGATTTTAATAAGATAAATATAGAAAAGCTGTTAAAACAGTGTATAATATAATATATATTATAAGGAAAAGGGTGTGTGTAGCATTGAGATGCCCATATTGTGCATATGAAGAAAGTAAAGTAGTAGACTCCAGATCAACAGAAGATGGAGAAGCTATAAGAAGAAGAAGAGAATGTTTAAAATGCAATAAAAGATATACTACTTATGAAAAAGTAGAAAATATTCCTGTTTTAGTTATTAAAAAGAACATGAGTAGGGAATATTTTGATAGATCTAAAATAATAAATGGACTTATAAAGGCATGTCAAAAAAGACCAGTATCTCGAAAACAAATTGAATTTGTAGCAGATGAGGTAGAAAGAAAAATAAGTAATACAATGGTTACAGAAATAAAATCAGAAGATATAGGAGAGCTTATAATGGAGAAGTTAAAGGAAATAGATGAGGTATCCTATGTAAGATTTGCTTCTGTATATAGACAGTTTAAGGATATAAATACCTTTATGGAAGAAATTAAAAATTTAATGGAGAAAAGTAATAGCTGACGCGATTAGCCGTCAGTTTTTTTATAATAATATTAAATTAAAGACATGTAATATTTAATGTTAAAAATAAATTAATCTGATGGTAAAATAGTAAAGAGAGGAGAATGATAATATGAATTTTGAAAAAATTAATATCGGACAGTATACTTTTTTAAAATTTAACTATAAAAGAGCTTCTTTTGTTTTTTCTACTGGTGAAGGTAATTTAAAATTTAATAGAGGTACAAAAGAAGGATTAGATAATTTACGCAATATTAAAGAATGGTTTAATTTAAAAAATGTGGGGTATTTAAATCAAATACATAGTAATATAATTTGTGAATTTAAAGAAGATATACATGAAGAAGGGGACGGAATTATGACGGATAAATCTTCTACAGCTATAGGTGTCTTTACAGCAGATTGTGTTCCAATTCTTTTATATGATAGTATAAACAATGCTATAGCATCAGTGCATAGTGGTTGGAGAGGTACTTATAATCATATAGTTATAGAGTCTTTAAAGAACATGAATAAAAAATATAATACTAATGCTGAGGATGTAGTTGTATGTATAGGTCCCCATATTGGTCAATGTTGCTATGAGGTTAGTTACGATTTAATACAAAAATTTAAAGAAGATAAGACTTATGGACATTATAAAATATCTAATGAGAAAAATTATTTGAATTTACAAGAATGTATAAAGGCTCAGTTGTTAAAATCAGGTGTAAGGAAAGAAAATATATTAACTATAAATATGTGTACATTTTGTAGTAAGGGGTATAAATTTAATTCCTATAGAAAAACAAAAAATACTGCAGGCCAATTTTCCTTTGTATATATAAATTAATATGGGGAGGGATAATATGACAAAGGGAAAAGTACTTATAGTAGATGATGAGGAGCATATCTGTGAATTAATAAAGTTTAATTTACAAAAAGATGGATATGAATGTATATGTGTATTTAATGGATTAGATGCTTTAAAAAAAGCTAGAGAAGAAAAACCAGATATTATATTGTTAGATTTAATGTTACCTGGATTAGATGGATATGATGTTTGTAGGAAAATAAGAAAAGATGAAGTAATACATTCTATACCTATAATAATGCTTACAGCCAAAGGAGAAGAATTAGATAAAATTTTAGGTCTGGAATTAGGAGCAGATGATTATATAACAAAGCCTTTTTCTGTACGAGAAATGGTGGCGAGAGTAAAAGCTATTCTTAGAAGGACTGTTTCAATCCATAAAGACGATAATTATTATAAATTTGGAAATATAGAAATTAATTTTGAAAAGCATAGCATAAAAAAATCTGGTGAGAAGGTAGAGCTTACTTTAAAGGAGTTTGAACTTTTAGAAGTATTAATTAGAAATAAGGGTAATGTAATGACTAGAGATTTTCTTTTGGACAATATATGGGGTTATGAATATGTAGGAGAAACCAGAACAGTAGATGTCCATATAAGACATTTAAGAAAAAAAATAGAGGAAGATGATAAAAACCCGAAATATATTGAAACTATAAGAGGTATAGGTTATAGATTTACTACAGATTTATAAGAGGAGAATATATGAGAAAAAAATTAATTATTTCTAGTTTAATAATTTTAATCTTTACGTTAACTATAGTTTCATCTTTATTTTTTATAATTATTAATTATCAATATCAAGAAAATGAGGAAAATAAATTAAAAAATAATAATACTACTATAGTTAATATAATAAATAATGAAAATATAAAAGATATACCTAGTTTTATAAAAAGAAATTTTTATAATGGAGATATTAAAGTAACACTATTAGATAAAAATAGAAATTTAGTAATAGAATCTAAAAAAAAAGAAGAAAATTTAGGATGTATATATTATGAAACAAAAATAAAACAGGGTTATATAATTAGAAGTTCTATAGATATTACAAAAGCATCTGTATTGGATAAAAAATATTATAGATATTATATATATATAATTTTATTTTCCTTTTTAATATCTTTTTTACTTTCTTCAAGACTATCTCAAGCTATGATAAAGCCTATTAAGGATTTAGAGTTTGTAACTTCTAGAATAGCTCAGGGAGAATTTGATATAAGGGTTAGGATTACGTCGGAAGACGAAATAGGTGAACTTGGAAAAACCTTTAATAATATGGGAAATAAGCTTGAAGATATGTTAAAAGAAGTCAAAGATAAACAAAATAAATTAGAATCTATATTAAAAAGTATGGATAGTGGAGTTATAGCAGTAGATAAAGAGTTTAAGATTATAATGATAAATCCTTATGCAAAGAAATTGTTTCAAATTGAAAAAGATATTATAGGAGAAAATTTAAAGGATAGTATAGGAGATTTTCACCTAGAAACCTTATTTAAACATAAAAAGAATGAATATAATGAAATTACTATTTGTTGTCCTGAAAAAAAGATTTTAAGGGTAAAGACTGCAAATATAATAAGCAAATATGATTTAATAGGAACTGTGGCTGTAGTTCAAGATGTAACAGATATTAAAAAATTAGAAAATATGAGGGCACAGTTTGTAGCAAATGTATCTCATGAGCTTAAAACACCATTAACGTCTATAAAAGGTTTTGCAGAAACTTTAAAGTATGTAGATGATATTGAAACTAGAAATAAATTTCTAAAGATAATAGATGATGAAGCTGAAAGACTTACAAGACTTATAAATGATATCTTAGTTCTTTCTGACATAGAAAAGGATAAAAAAGATATTGTAATGCAGAGCATCAATTTAAATAAAACTATAGAAGATGTGTGTTATTTGGTAAATAAATCAGCTATAGATAAGAATATTATTATATCTGTAATAGGTGATAAGATTCCTAATATAAAAGGTGTAGAAGATTTATATAAACAAATGATTATAAATTTAGTAGATAATGCTATAAAGTATACAGAACCTAAAGGTAAAGTAACTATAGGTACAAAGCTTAAAGATAATAAAATAATTTTATGGATAGAAGATACTGGTGTAGGTATGGAAAGAGAACATTTAGATAGAATATTTGAGAGGTTTTATAGAGTGGATAAGGCCAGATCTAGAGCTGAGGGAGGCACAGGTTTAGGGCTTGCTATAGTGAAGCATATTGTAATAGGCATAAAAGGTAAGATAGATGTGCAAAGCAAAGTAGGGGAAGGTAGCAAGTTTATTATAGAAATTCCATTAAAACAAGATATGTTATAAAAGGTTTTCGTTAAAATACGAAAACTTTTTATTTTTATAACCTATATTATTATTAATGTTAAATAGAATTAACCTTAATATAATAAAGTTTTAACCTAAATAGGTTATTGTAATAACTATAATAGATAAAAATTCACTTTTGGGGTTAGGGTCAATAGTAATGGGAAAACATATATTAAAATCTATTATGATAAGCATGGTTATAATTATCACTATAGTGTTAATTATAGGATGTGATGATAAATCTACAGAAGATTCTAAAAAAGGAATATTACTTTCTGTTAGTTTGGAGATATTAACAGATATAATTTTAGCGGTAGGTAGAATATTGGGTGAAACAGCAACTCTTTTATATACAGCAGGTATGAGTGCAACTCCCTTAAAGTTTACAGCTAATATAACATCAAAATTTTTTTCCATTTAACTTAATGAGACCTACAGAAAGATTATCAGTATACATATGGCAGATAAATTCAGAATCTACCGTAAAGGATGCATCTAGGATAGCTGATGGTGCTGTTGCTATGCTTATAATAATGGTAATTTTATTTAATATATTGACAAGAGTAATAGGAAAGAACATATATAGAATATATACCGGAACTAATTAGGGAGGTAAGGATATGGGAAGGATAAGAACCGAAAATTTAAATTTATACTATGGTAGTAGAAAAGTATTAAAAAACATAAATATATTCATAAATGAAAATGCGGTCACAGCATTTATAGGACCTTCTGGTTGTGAAAAACCTTCATTTTTAAAAACTTTAAATAGAATGAATGATTTTGTAGGTTTAGTTAAAATATATGGAAATATATATTTTGAAAGTAAAAATATATACAAGGAATTTGATGAAATCGAACTTAGAAAAAGGATTGGTATGGTGTTTCAAAGTCTTAACCCTTTTCCTATGTCTATATATGATAATATAGCCTATGATCCTAAGATTCACGGAATAAAAAGCAAAAGTAGGTTAGATGAAATTAATTAAAAAAAGTTTGAGAGGAGCTGCTCTTTGGGAAGAGGTAAAAGATAGATTAAAAAAGAATGATTTAGGTTTGTCTGGTGGTTAGCACCAAAGACTTTGCATAGCTAGAACTTTATCTGTAGAGCCAAAGGTAGTTTTAATGGATGAACCTACTTCTGCATTAGGTCCCATATCTACATTAAAAATAGAGAAATAATAGAGTATAATAATACAAAAGGTATATTGAATAACCCAATTGATAAAAGAACTATGGATTATATAAATGGACAATTTGGTTAAAATATATTTTCATTAAAAGCCTTGTAATACAAGGTTTTCTTTACATTATATTATTGACTAAATAATTATATTAATGTATTATAACATAATGATACAACTATAAAATTGGAGTTGAAATTATGAAAAAGGAAATAATAAAGGTAGAGAGAGGGAGCATAGCAGAAGAATTAGAAATAGAGCCAGGAGATTTTTTAGTTAATATAAATGGTAAAGAAGTAAAGGATATTATAGATTATAAATTTTTGATTGTTGATGAATATTTGGAAGTGGAAATAGAAAAGAAAAACGGAGAAATATGGGAACTTGAAATAGAGAAAGAGTATGATGAGAATTTAGGTATAGAATTTAAAGAAGCAATATTAGATAAACCCCAAAGTTGTCATAATAAATGTTTATTTTGTTTTATAGATCAACTTCCTAAAGGTATGAGAAAAACTTTATATTTTAAAGATGATGATTCTAGATTATCTTTTCTTCAAGGTAATTTTCTTACATTAACTAATATGAGTGATGAGGATATAGACAGAATAATAAAGTATAGAATAAGTCCTATAAATATATCTGTACATACTACTAATCCAGAACTTAGAGTTAAGCTTTTAAACAATAGATTTGCAGGCAATCTATATAAAAGAATGCAAAAACTTGCTAAAGCAGGTATTAAAATGGACTGTCAGGTAGTTTTATGTCCAGAACTTAATAATGGAGAGGAATTAAAAAGAACTATAGAGGATTTATACAAATTATATCCTGCTGTAGAAAATTTAGCAGTGGTTCCCATAGGAGTTACTAAATTTAGAAAGGGACTTTATCAATTTACTTTATTTAATAAAAAAACTGCAAGAGAAGAACTTAATATGGTAGAAGTTTATCAAAAAAAGTTTATGAATGAAATAGGTAAACCTTTTGTAAGAATGTCCGATGAGTTTTATGTTATAGCGGATAGAGATGTTCCTACAGAGGAATTTTATCAAGGCTTTAAACAATTAGAAGATGGTGTTGGAGTTATAAGAATGTTTAGGAATAACATAGAAAATAATTTATATAAAATTCCTAAAGATATACACAAAAGTTTTACATTTTTAACTGGTGCATCTGCTTATAATGAAATACTAAAAGCTGGGAATAAAATTATGGATTATAATCCAAAACTACATATAGATGTAATTAAAATATTTAATGAATTTTTTGGTACTACAATTACTGTAGCGGGTCTTATTACAGGTCATGATATAATAAATCAAACTAAAGAAAAAAAACTTGGGGATTATGTTATAATTCCTGATGTAATGCTTAGAAAAGGTTATGAGCCAGCTAATGATGATGAAAAAATATTTTTAGATGATATAACTTTAGAACAATTGGAAAAAGCTATTAATAGAAAAATTCTAGTATGTGATTATACAGGAGAAGATTTAATAGATATAATAATTGAGTACAGTAAGGAGGAATAAAAATGGGAAAACCAGTAGTTGCAATAGTGGGAAGACCTAATGTAGGAAAATCAACATTGTTTAATAAATTAGCAGGAAAGAGGATTTCAATAGTACAGGATACTCCAGGAGTTACAAGAGATAGAATTTATGCGGAGGCAGAGTGGTTAAAGTATAATTTTACTATAATAGATACTGGTGGTATAGAGCCTAAAAGTGATGATATAATATTATCTCAGATGAGAAGGCAAGCCAAAATGGCTATAGAAATGGCTACAGTAATTATATTTTTAGTAGATGGGAAGGAAGGTATAACACCAGCAGATAGAGAAGTAGCTCAAATGCTTAGAAAAAGCAAAAAACCTGTGGTTTTAGTGGTAAATAAAGTAGACAGAGTAAAAGAAGAAGATAATGCTTATGAATTTTATAATTTAGGAATAGGAGATCCTATAACTATATCAGCATCTCAAGCTTTAGGACTTGGTGATATGTTAGATAGAGTTGTAGAATATTTTAAAGATGATAAGGATGCATTAGAGAAAGAAGAAAGAATAAATATTGCTTTTGTAGGTAAACCAAATGTAGGAAAATCTTCTCTTATAAATAAGTTATTAGGGGAGAATAGGGTTATAGTAAGTGATATTCCAGGAACTACAAGAGATTCTATAGACAGCTATTTAGACACAGATGAAGGAAAATTTGTTCTTATAGATACAGCAGGTCTTAGAAGAAAAAGCAAAGTAAAAGAAGAAATTGAAAGATATAGTGTAATAAGAACCTATGCGTCTATCGAGAGAGCGGATATATGTATATTAATGATAGATGCTACAGAAGGGATTTCCGAGCAAGATGAAAAAATAATAGGATATGCTCATGATTTAAATAAAGCAATATTAGTCATAGTAAATAAATGGGATCTTATAGAAAAAGATGATAAGACCATGAGTGAGTTTAAAAAGGACTTAGGTTTTAATCTTTCTTTTATGCCTTATGCTAAATATTTATTTATTTCAGCTAGAACAGGTCAAAGAGTTCATAAAGTTTTAAGTTTAGCTAAAGAATGTTATGATAATTATACAAAGAGAGTAAAAACAGGGGTTTTAAATGATGTAGTAAGCAATGCTATAATGATGACAGAACCACCTATAATAGGTACTAAGAGATTAAAAGTATATTATGTAACTCAAATAGGAGTTAAACCACCAACTTTTATATTTTTTGTAAATGATCCAGCTTGTGTGCATTTTTCTTATAGAAGATATTTAGAAAATCAATTAAGACAAAATTTTGATTTTACGGGAACAGGTATAAAATTAGAGTTTAGGGAAAGGAAGGAATAAAATGAGTTCATGTGTAGCCTTCATAGGAGCAGGAAGTTTTGGAACTTCATTAGCTATAATGCTTTCCAAAAAAGGATTAAATGTTAATATATGGGCAAGAAAACATGAAATTGTAGAAGATATAAATGTAAAAAGAGAAAACATAAAATATTTACCTAAAGTAGTTATTCCGTCAGGAATAACTGCTTATACTGATATGAATAAGTCCATAGAAAATTGTGATTTTATAGTTTTAGCAGTACCATCTCATGTAATAAGAAAGATTTGTAAGGACATAAAACCTTTCATAAGAGAGAATCAGGTAATAATTAATATAGCAAAAGGTATTGAAGAAGATACAGGAAAAATATTATCTGAAGTTATACAAGAAGAGCTTCCATTAAATAAAGTAGTAGTACTTTCAGGGCCTAGTCATGCAGAAGAAGTAGCTTTAGATATTCCAACTACCGTAGTAGTTTCTTCTAAAGATATGAAATGCGCACAAAAGGTCCAAGATTTATTTATGACCAATAAATTTAGAGTATATACTAATGGGGATTTACTAGGTGTGGAAATAGGAGGAGCTGTAAAAAATATTATAGCTCTTGCAGCTGGTGTATCCGATGGTATAGGTTATGGAGATAATACTAAAGCTGCACTTATGACAAGAGGTATGAGTGAAATTAAGAGAATAGGTATAAAATTAGGTGGCAAAAATGAAACTTTTTCAGGACTTACAGGTATGGGAGATTTAATTGTTACTTGTACTAGTATGCATAGTAGAAATAGAAGAGCAGGTATACTTATAGGTAAAGGACATTCTACAGAAAAGGTTATAGATGAAATAGGTATGGTAGTAGAAGGTATAAAGGCTTGTAGAGCTTTTTATAATTTAAAGGAAAGACTAAATGTGGAAATGCCTATAACAGATATATTATATAAGGTGTTATTTCAAGGTAAAGATCCTAAATATGGAGTATATGAGCTAATGACAAGAGACAAAAAAAGTGAAATATATTAATTAATTTTATTAAGTAAATATTTAGTAATAATTTTTATACCCACTAAATATATATATATTGTTAATATTATATAGCTGGGGGGTATACTTTGGATAACTTTGATATATATAAAGATATAGCAGAAAGAACCCAAGGAGACATTTATGTCGGCGTAGTAGGTCCTGTTAGAACAGGAAAATCTACTTTTATAAAAAAATTTATGGAGATTATGGTCATACCTAAGATAGAGAACTCCTATAAGAAACAAAGGGCAAAAGATGAGCTTCCACAAAGCTCTTCAGGAAAGTCTATCCATACTACAGAACCTAAATTTGTTCCAAACGAAGCCATAGAAGTAAATTTAGGAGAGGATATTAAATTTAAAGTAAGAATGGTAGATTGTGTAGGTTATATTGTACAACAAGCTTTGGGATATATGGAGGACGAAGGTAAACCTAAAATGGTTACAACTCCATGGTATGATTATGAAATACCTTTCGAAGAAGCTGCAGAGATAGGAACTAAAAAAGTTATAAATGAGCATTCTACTATAGGACTTTTGATTACTACAGATGGCTCCATTACAGATATTGATAGACAAGAATATGTAAAGGTAGAGGAAAGGGTTGTAGGTGAGTTAAAATCTATAAATAAGCCTTTTATAATAGTTTTAAATTCAGCTCATCCTTATGCACCAGAAACCATAGAATTAAAAAAGAATTTAGAAGAAAAATATGATGTACCTGTACAAATTATGGATGTAATTAATATGAAGGAAGAAGACATAACTGATGTATTTCATAGAGTACTTAAAGAGTTCCCTATAAAGGAAATAAATATTTTTATGCCAACTTGGATAGAACAACTAAAAAGAGAACATTGGTTAAAGACAGATTTTCTAAATGTAGTAAAAGATATAGCAAAGGATATATATAAAGTAAGGGATATAAAAGGTATTGTAGATGGAATGGATGAATATGAATTTTTAGAAAACTGTGATTTGGATGAAATGAATATGGGGGAAGGTACTGCCAAGGTAAAACTAATGCCTAAAGAGGGATTGTTTTACAAAATTATAGGTGAAGTATGCAGTGAAGATATATCAAATGAAAATGACTTATTAAAAATAGTAGAACAGATGCATAAGGCTAAGTTAGAGTATGACAAGGTTGCTAAGGCATTAGAGGATGTAAAGGAAACGGGATATGGTCTTGTGGCACCTCAACTTACCGAAATGAAATTAGAGGAGCCTGAAATAGTTAAACAAGGTAATCGCTACGGTGTTAAATTAAAGGCTAGTGCACCATCTCTACACTTTATAAAGGCAGATATTGAAACAGAAGTGTCACCTATAATGGGCACTGAAAAAGAAAGTGAAGAAATGTTAAAATCTCTTTTAGAAGAATTTGAGAATGATCCTTCGAAAATATGGCAAAGTAATATGTTTGGAAAATCTTTAGAGGTTTTAGTTAAGGAAGGGTTACAAAACAAATTATATAGAATGCCAGAAGATGTACAGATTAAGATTCAAAAAACTCTGCAGAAAATTATAAACGAAGGTAATGGCGGATTAATTTGTATTATATTGTAATAAATCTAAAATCCTATTAGATAACCTAATAGGATTTTATTTTACCTATAAATAAAATAATGATATATTTAAATAAGAAAATAATATAAAGGGGACAGGTAGTATGAAAAAAGTTGCAGTAGTATTTAATGGTGGTACTATATCTATGAAAGTAGATCCAAGAATAAAGGCGGCGGTGCCAAGCCTTTCAGGTGAGGAAATAATGGCTATGGTTACAGGTATAGAAAAGTATGCGCAAATAGAATGTCATGACTTTTCTAACGTTCCAAGTCCATATGTAACTCCTGAAGATATGATGAATTTATCAGAATATATAAAAAAGTTATTAAAAAAAGAGGACATATGTGGGGTAGTAGTAACTCATGGAACAGATTCTTTAGAAGAAACTGCTTACTTATTAGATTTAACTATAAAATCTAATAAACCTATAATAGTTACTGGAGCTATGAGAAGTAGTTCAGAATTAGGTTATGATGGCCCAGCTAATTTATCTGCATCTATTTGCACAGCTATATCTAACGAGGCCATAGGAAAAGGTGTATTAGTTTGTTTAAATGATGAGCTAAATTGTGCAAGTGAGGTTACAAAATCTAATTCTACAGCATTAAATGCTTTTAGAAGCCCTGTATTTGGACCTATAGGTATAGTGGATAATAATCAAGTCATATTCTATAGAGAAAAATTAAAAAAACAACATATAGAAGTTGAAAAAATAGAAAATAATGTAAGTCTAATAAAATGCGTTTCTGGAATGAATTCAGGTTTAATAGACTTTTGTATAGATAAAGGAGATAAAGGTATAGTTATAGAAGCCATGGGAAGAGGCAATATACCACCTCAAATGGTAGATGGAGTTAAAAGGGCTATAGATAAAGGAGTAGCAGTAGTTGTAGTTTCAAGATGTTTTGAAGGAAGAGTATTAGATACTTATGGTTATTATGGTGGTGGAAAAAAACTTAGAGAAATGGGAGTTATATTTGGAGATTGTCTACCAGGACAAAAGGCGAGAATAAAGTTGATGCTAGCTCTAAAGAAATCAGAATATAATATAGATAAAATAAGACGAATTTTTGAAGAAGGACTTTATAATTATATTACTTATTAATAGTGATTTTAAAGAATTTAAATTAATGTGATAAAAGTTTGTTTATAGGGTTAATTTTATGATATAATTTTTTTAATAAAACTAAGCAAGTTTAAGAAAATACGGCTTGTGTTGTAAAGTTTATTTAATTTATGTATAATTATCATATCTGAGGGTATGTGGAAGGATGAAAATAATGATTAAAAGTATGACAGGGTTTGGTAGGGGCACTATTGAACAACAAAATAAAGTTTTTACGGTAGAAATAAGAAGTGTTAATCACAGATATTGTGATATAAATATCAAGATGCCTAAATCATTTATGCCTTTAGAAGAACATATAAGAAAGATTCTTCGTACAAAAGTTCATAGAGGTAAAATAGATGTATACATAACTTTTAATACATATGATAAAGATGATGTAGAACTTATATTCAATGAAACTTTAGCAGATAGTTATCATAAATGTCTCAAAAATATAAGTAAGAGATATGAAGTTAAAAATGATATGTCAGTATCTTTAATTGCTAGATTTCCTGAAGTAATATCTATGAAGCCTAAAAAGGAAGATTTAGATGAAATATGGAATATGTTAAATAATCCATTAAATGAAGCAGTAAATGATTTGGTAAATATGAGGGAAAGGGAGGGCAGTAAGCTTTACCAAGATATAAACACTAAATGTGAAAATATAAAAGTCATGGTAGGGAAAATCGAGAAAAGGCTTCCTTTAGTAGTTAAAGATTATAATAAAAAGGTTAATGAAAGAGTAAGAGAACTTTTAGAAAACTCAGAAGTTGATGAAAATAGAATTGCTATGGAAGTTGCCTTATTTGTAGATAAGTCTTCTATAGATGAAGAAATAGTAAGGCTTAATAGTCATATAAATCAGCTAAAAGAAACTTTAAATTTACAAGAGCCAATAGGAAGAAAACTCGATTTTATAGTTCAAGAGATGAATAGAGAAGCTAACACTATAGCATCTAAAACCACAGATCTTGAAACAGTAAACTTAATATTAAATATAAAAAACGAAATAGAAAAAATTAGAGAACAAGTACAAAACATAGAATAAAATATTAGGAGGATTTTTATGGGTATAAAATTAATAAATATAGGTTTTGGAAATATAGTATCAGCAAATAGATTGGTAGCTATAGTAAGCCCAGAGTCAGCACCTATAAAAAGAATAATTCAGGAAGCAAGAGATAGAGGAATGCTTATAGATGCAACTTATGGAAGAAGAACAAGAGCAGTTATTATAACAGATAGTGACCATGTTATACTTTCAGCGGTACAACCGGAAACAGTGGCGCATAGATTATCATCAAAAGATGAAGAAATGGCAAATGAGGTTGATGAATAATGGCTAAAAAGGGACTACTTATAGTAATATCAGGACCATCTGGTGCTGGTAAAGGAACTATATGTAAAGAACTTATAATGCGAGAAAAATTATGGGTTTCAGTATCTGCTACTACGAGATCTCCGAGACAAGGTGAAGAGCATGGAATAAATTATTACTTTTTGACTAGAGAAGATTTTGAAGAAAAAATAGAATCAGGAGATTTTTTAGAGCATGCTGAGGTTTATGGAAATTTATACGGAACTCCTAAATCTAAAGTATTAGAAAAAATAAATAATGGGCATAATGTAATATTAGAAATAGATATTCAAGGTGCCTTAAAAGTGAAAGAAACTTATCCAGAAGGTGTGTTTATATTTGTATTGCCTCCTTCAATGGAAGAACTTAAAAGAAGAATAATAGGTAGAGGTAGTGAAACAGCAGAATCTTTAATGACAAGATTTAAATCTGCTTATAAAGAAATAAATTATGTGTCAAAATATAATTATGCTGTAGTAAATGATGAAGTTGAAAAGGCAGTAAAAAAAATAAAAGGTATAATTGTAGCAGAAAGCTGCAGAGTAGATAGAATTAAAGATACAATATTAGCTTCAAAGGAGGAATTTATTCATGAGCAGTTCTATGATTAATCCATCAATAGTAGATTTAATGGAAAAGGTAGATAATAGATACGCATTAATAGTTATAACATCAAAAAGAGCAAGACAAATTATAGATGGGAAAGAACCATTAGTAGATATGGATTCTACTAAGCCTGTTACTTTAGCTATAAATGAAATTAATGAGGGAAAAATAAGCTACAAAACACTTAAAGAAGGAATAAAATAATATGAATAAAAAATCTGTAGTTATAGGAGTAACTGGAGGTATTGCATGTTATAAGACTTTAGATATAGTAAGTAGATTAAAAAAGAAGAACTATGAAGTAAATGTAATTATGACAAGTTCAGCATTAAAGTTTATAAATCCACTTCCTTTTCAGAGTCTAAGTCAAAATTTTGTGGTTAAAGATATGTTTGAAGAACCAAAGGCCTTTGAAATACAACATATATCTTTAGCTAAAAAAGCTGATTTAATATTAGTAGCTCCAGCTACGGCAAATATTATTGGTAAAGTTGCTAATGGTATAGCAGATGATATGCTATCTACTACTATAATGGCAGCTAAGTGTCCCATAATTTTTGCTCCAGCTATGAATACAAATATGTATAGAAATCCTATAGTACAAGATAATATGAAAAAATTAGAATATCATGGTTATAGCTTTATAAATCCCATCTCAGGAAAACTTGCCTGTGGTGATGTAGGAGAAGGAAAAATGGAGGATACTGAAACTATAGTAGAAATGGTGGATAGTATGCTTTATCCTATAAAGGACTTAATAGGTAAAAATGTATTAGTTACTGCAGGACCTACTATAGCTCCTATAGATCCAGTAAGGTTTATAACTAATAGATCTTCAGGAAAGATGGGTTATGCTATAGCAAAAGAGGCTAGAGATAGGGGAGCAAACGTGACTTTAATATCAGGACCTACTAATCTAAAAGATCCTATAGGAGTAAATCTTATAAGAGTAAAAACTAATGAAGAAATGTTGAATGCCGTAAAGGATAATTTTAATAATAAACATATAGTAATAAAATCTGCAGCTGTTGCAGACTATAAACCTAAAGAGTACTGTAATCATAAGATAAAGAAAGCAGGAGAAAATTTAAATTTAGAACTTATTAAAGATACGGATATATTAAAGGAATTAGGACTTATAAAAAATAATCAAATATTAGTAGGATTTGCTGCAGAGAGTAAAGATCTTTTAGAAAATGCAAAGGTTAAATTACATAATAAAAACTTAGATTTTATAGTGGCGAATAACATATTGTCTAAGGATACGGGATTTTCCTCAGAAGATAATTTAGTTACTATTTTATCAAAGGATGGTAATGTTATTGCTTTAGAAAAAATGACTAAAAGAGAAATTGCAAATAAATTATTTGATGTTATATTAAATAAAATGTAATAATTATACAAAAGGGGCAGTAACCTAAGTAAGTTAAGGCCTCTTTTGTTATTAAATTATATTTTCCTTAAAAGGGTGATAAAGTGTTTAAATATGCAGGTATTGTAGTAAATAACTCTTCTATAAAATTAGATAAATTATTTACTTACGCAATTCCAGAAAAAATAATAGATAAAATAAAAATAGGTCATAGAGTAAAGGTGCCTTTTGGAAAAGGAAATAAAAAGATATATGGGTTTATTTTAGAACTTTATGAGGATATAGAAGAAAAGGTAGAAGTAAAATCTATTGTAAGTTTATGTGAGGAAGAACCAATCCTTACATTAAATGATATAAAACTTATAATGGAAATGAAAAAAAAATATCTTTGTACATATTTAGAATGTATAAAGGTTATGATACCGCCGGGAATTAATAAGGGTACAAAAACTAAAATAGAGAATTTTATATTTAAGGGTCAGCCATTAAAGGATAAGTATAAAAAAGAAAATTACATGAAAATTTATAATTGTGTAAGAGAAAATAATGGAGTTTATAATAAAAATTCTTTGAGTAATAAGTTTAACTTTTCCCTATCCTCTATAAATACTTTAATAAAACATGGATTTTTACTTCAGAAACCATTGGTAGTAAATAGGTATAACAATAAAAATTATAAAGATTATGAAGAAAAAATATTGAATTCGGATCAAAGTTTAGCTTTATATAAAATATTAAATTCTAAGAATAAGGTTTCTTTAATTCATGGAGTTACTGGTAGTGGAAAAACAGAAATTTATATGCATCTTGTAAAGCATATGATAAGAAAAGGAAAAGATTCTATTATATTAGTACCTGAAATATCTTTAACCCCACAAATGGTAGAAAGATTTAAAGGAAGGTTTGGAAAAGATATAAGTGTATTTCATAGTAAATTATCTGATGGAGAAAGATTTGACGAATGGAGAAGAATTAAAAATAAAGAAGTAAAGGTAGCTATAGGAGCAAGATCCGCAGTATTTTTGCCTTTTAATAATTTAGGGCTTATAGTTATAGATGAAGAACATGAAACTAGTTATAAATCTGATAGTAATCCTAAATATAATGCTAAGGAAATTGCTTATATGAGATGTTTTAATGAAAATTGCAAGCTAATATTAGGGTCAGCAACACCTTCTTTAGATACATATTATTTCTCTAAGAATAACATGATAAATTTAATAAATATGGATAAAAGAATAGATGGAGCATCTATGCCTAATGTTAAAATAGTAGATATGAGAGAAGAATTAATAAAGGGTAATAAATCCATATTTAGTAATGATTTGTATCAAAGTATAAAAGAAAGTCTTTCTAAAAAAGAACAGGTGATTTTGTTTTTGAATAGGAGAGGATTTTCTACTTTTGTATCTTGTAGGCAATGTGGTTATGTATTTAAGTGCAATAATTGTGATATATCTTTAACTTATCACAGTAGTGATAGATTTTTAAAATGTCATTATTGTGGTAGTAGGGCAAAAGTTCCTCACAAATGTCCTAATTGTGGTAGTAAATATGTGAAATATTTTGGAGTAGGTACAGAAAAAGTAGAAGAAGAAATAAAAAAATATTTTAGTGAAGCAAGAGTATTAAGAATGGATTTAGATACTACAAGAGCTAAAGATTCTTACGAGAATATATACAGGATTTTTAAAGAAGGTAGAGCAGATATTTTAGTAGGAACTCAAATGATAGCTAAAGGATTAGATTTTCCTAATGTAACTTTAGTAGGAATTATAGCAGCAGATATATCTTTAAATTTACCAGATTATAGAGCAGAAGAGAGGACATTTCAGCTTATAACTCAAGTATCAGGAAGAGCTGGAAGGGGTAATAAAGAAGGAAAAGTTATAGTTCAAACTTATAATCCAGATAATGACAGTATAATTTCTGCAGCAAATGGAGATTATGAAGGCTTTTATAATAAAGAAATAACGGTAAGAGAGAATATGAATTATCCACCATTTTCAAAAATATTACTTATAAATTTAAGTAGTAAATATGAACACAAATTAATAAAAAATATACAAAATGTTGGGATAATTTTAGAGAAAAATTTATCAAAATATGATAATTTAAATATACTAGGTCCATGTCCCTGCCCGTTGTCAAAAATAAAGGAAATGTATAGGTGGCAAATAGTTATTAAGGGAAGTATAGATAATAATTTAGCAAAAAAAATAAAAAAAGTGGTTTATACTTTGTTAGAACCTGTTTATAATGATATAAGGGTAAGTTTAGATATAAATCCTAGTAGCTTATTATAATTTAAATGGAGGGAATAATTATGGCTTTAAGAAATATAAGAGAAAATGGAGACGGATTATTAAGAAAAAAAAGTAGAAAAGTAGAAAAGATTGATGAAAGAATATTAACTTTAATAGATGATATGGTAGAAACTATGTATGAAGCTGATGGAGTAGGACTTGCAGCTCCACAAGTTGGTATTTTAAAAAGAGTTGTAGTTATAGATGTAGGAGAAGGAATATTAAAACTTATAAATCCAGAAATAATAGAAAAAGAAGGAGCTTATACAGATGTAGAGGGCTGCTTAAGTGTACCTGGTATACAAAAGAAAGTTGAAAGACCTTATAAGGTAAAGGTTAAAGCTTTAAATGAAAAAGGAGAAGAAATAGTGGTAGAAGGTGAAGAACTTCTAGCAAGAGCACTATGTCATGAAATAGATCACTTAGAAGGAATTTTGTTTATAGATAAAGCAATAAATTAGAGGGGAGATGTAAATTTGAAAGATGTAAGTATAGTTTTCATGGGAACTCCAGAGTTTGCAGTACCTTCTTTAAAAATATTAATAGATGAATTTAATGTAGAGGCAGTATTTACACAACCAGATAGACCTAAAGGAAGAGGAAAAAAGCTAGCTATATCTCCTATAAAAGAAGTAGCTTTGGAAAATAACATACCAGTTTATCAACCTTTAAAATTAAAGAATGATGAAGAATGTATAAAAAAGTTAAAAGAAATTAAACCTGATTTTATAATAGTAGTAGCTTTCGGACAAATACTTTCAAAAGAAGTATTAGATATACCTAAGGTAGGATGTATAAATTTACATGCTTCTCTTTTACCTAAGTATAGAGGTGCAGCTCCAATAAATTGGGCTATAATAAATGGAGAAAAACAAACTGGAAATACCACTATGTTTATGGATGTGGGATTAGATACAGGAGATATGCTTTTGAAAAGTTATGTAGATGTAACTGAGGATATGACTGCAGGTGATCTTCATGATATTCTAAAAGAGGATGGAGCAAACCTTTTAGTTGAAACTATTAAGGGATTAAAGGATAATTTAATAAAAAGACAAAAACAAGAAGATAGTAAAAGTATGTATGCTTCAATGCTTAATAAAGCTATGGCTAAAATTGATTGGAATAAAAACAGTGAGGATATAAATCTTTTAGTTAGAGGTTTAAATCCATGGCCTGTTGCATATACTCAATATGAAAATAAATTAATGAAAATTTATAAAACTAAAATTATTAATGAAAATTCTGATGAAATTCCAGGCACAATTATAGGTGTATCAAAGGAAGGAATAAAAGTATCTACTAAAAATGGAGTTTTATTGCTTCAGGTTATTCAATTTCCTGGTAAAAAACCTATGGAAGTATCAGAATATATAAAAGGACACAATATAATAGAGAATACTTTATTAGGTTAAAAATTAAAATGGTAAGGTAAGGAGGATAATTATGTTTTATTATGATAGCACTATGCTTATTTTAATACCTGCTCTTTTAATATCAGTTTGGGCTCAATTTAAAGTTTCCTCTTCTTTTGATAAATATTCTAGAATGTCTACTATGAATGGATATACAGGTGCACAAGTTGCTAGAATGCTTTTAGATTCTAAGGGACTTTATAATGTGCCTGTAGAACTTATAGGAGGAAAGCTTACAGATCATTATGATCCTACAAGAAGAGTTATGAGATTATCTAAAGAAGTTTATTATGGAAAGTCTGTAGCATCTATAGGTGTAGCAGCCCATGAAACTGGTCATGCTATACAACATTTGGAAAGTTATTCTCCGCTTATGATAAGAAATTCTATAGTACCAGTAGTTAATTTTAGCTCTAGTGCTTCTTGGATTTTGTTTTTTATAGGTATATTATTTCAAGTCCCAAGCCTTACTAGATTTGGAATTGTTTTATTTACTGCGGTAGTATTATTTCAACTAATAACTCTACCAGTAGAATTTAATGCTTCTAGTAGAGCTTTAATGCTTTTAAAAAATCAAGGTATACTTTATGAAAATGAAGTAAATGGGGCTAAAAAAGTATTACAGGCAGCAGCAATGACCTATGTAGCAGCAGCTATGACAGCTATATCACAACTTTTAAGACTTATAATTTTAAGCAGAAATAATGATTAAGGGAAGGTTAAGATATAATGAAAACACCTAGAAAAGTAGCAGTGGACATACTAAATTCTGTAATATATAATAAGGCTTATTCTAATATAGTACTAGGACAAGAGCTTAATAAATCTAATTTGGATAGTAAAGATAAGGCTTTAGTTACAGAAATAGTTTATGGAACTTTAAAATATAAACTAACATTAGATACTATAATACAAAGTTATGTTAGAAATAATATAAATAAAATGGATAAGAGTATTTCAAATATATTAAGAATGAGCATATATCAATTAAGATATTTAGATAAAATACCGGAATTTGCAGCAGTAAATGAGGCTGTTAATATAGCAAAATCTATTTCTATAAAGCATTCTAAATTGGTAAATGGAGTGCTTAGAAATTATATAAGAACTGATGAAAATAAGAAATATTATGATGAAGAAAACAAAATAGAATATTTAAAATTTAAATATTCTTATCCAAATTGGATAACAAAAATGTTTATAAATCAGTATGGAGAAGAACTAGCAGAAAAAATACTACAAGGATTAAACGAAACTCCAGATTTAACTGTAAGGGTGAATAATTTAAAAGAGGATTATGAAAACATATGGGAATTTTTACATCAATATGGGTATAATATACAAGAAGGGGTTATATGCCCAGAGGCCATAAAAATATTAAAAGGTAAAAATATAGAAAACAACCCCCTATTTGTAAAAGGTGATATTACTGTACAAGATGAAAGTGCTATGCTTGTTGCACCATCTATGGAACTTAAAGAGGGCATGAAAGTTATAGATCTTTGTAGTGCACCAGGTGGTAAAACAACTCATATGGCAGAAGTAATGAACAATAAAGGCAAAATTTATGCCTGTGATGTGCATGAAAATAAATTAACTTTAATAAAACAAAATGCTCAACGATTAGGAATTAGTATTATAGAAACTAAAGTTAAAGATGCTACAGTCTATGATAAAAATTTTAAAGAGGAATTAGATAGAGTTTTAATAGATGTTCCTTGTTCTGGACTTGGAATAATAAGAAAAAAGCCAGAGATAAAATGGACTAAAAATACTAAAGATATAAAAAATATAATAAAAATTCAAAAAAATATAATGGAAAATGCCTGTCTTTATTTAAAAAAAGATGGAATAATGTTATATTCTACTTGTACTATAAATAAAGAAGAAAATGAGAAAAATGTATTAAGTTTTTTACAAAAGCATAAAGAGTTTAAAGTGGAACCTTTATATTTTGGAAGTGTAGAAAATATAGTTTATCATAAGGAAGGGTTTGTAACTATATTACCAAATAAAAATATGGATGGATTTTTTATAGCTAAATTGAGAAAATGTTAGTAGGTGTATATTATTATGAAAAATATATTAGATTTTTCATTAGAGGAATTAAAAGAATGTATAGTTAAAAATAAAGAAAGTGGATTTAGAGCCAAACAAGTATTTAATTGGATATATAATAGTTTTGTATGGGATTTCAATGAAATGAAGAATTTACCCAAATCTACCAAGGAAAAGCTTTCACAAGAATTTTATATAGGAATTCCTAAAATAGTTAAGAAATTAGAGTCACAAGATAAAAATACTTATAAATTCTTGTTTGAATATAAAGACGGAAATGTAATAGAATCTGTAGTAATGAAATATAAACATGGAAACTCTATTTGTGTATCTACTCAAGTGGGTTGTAGAATGGGCTGTAAATTTTGTGCGTCTACTTTAGAGGGAGTTATAAGAAATTTAACTGCGGGGGAAATAATAGCACAAGTATTAGCAGCACAAAAGGAAATAGGTGAAAGAATTTCTAATATAGTTTTAATGGGAAGTGGAGAGCCTTTAGATAATTATGATAATGTAGTTAAGTTTTTAAAGTTAGTAACAGCTGAATATACATTAAATGTAGGACAAAGACATATAACATTATCAACTTGTGGTATAGTACCAAAAATAAAGGAGTTAGCGGATACTAATTTAAATATAACTTTAGCCATATCACTCCATGCACCTTATGATAACTTAAGAAAAGAAATGATGCCTATAGCTAATAAATATTCTATAAAAGAACTTATAGAAATTTGTAAGTATTATATTGATAAAACTAATAGAAGAGTAACCTTTGAATATGCCCTAGTAAGTGGTAAAAATGACACATTAGAATGTGCGAATAAACTAAGTAATTTATTAAATGGACTTTTATGTCATATCAATTTAATTCCCGTAAATGAAATAAAGGAGAATAATTACAAAAAATCCTCATTAAAAAATATTGAAGTATTTAGTAATATGCTAAAAGAAAGGGGCATAGAAACTACTATAAGAAGAGAAATGGGTTCAGATATAAATGCAGCCTGTGGACAGCTTAGAAGAAGTTATATTTCACAATAAAACAAAAGGGGTGTGAAACTATGTTGGGGATGCTATCTGATATAGGTAATGTAAGAAAAATAAATGAAGACTATGTAGGACATTTTCAAGGAAATAAAATTAAATTATATATAGTAGCAGATGGTATGGGAGGACATAATGCAGGAGAAGTGGCCAGTAAAATGGCTGTAGAGTCTACTATAGATTATGTAAAAGCTAATCCTCAGTGTGAAAATCTTGAAAAGCTATTGGTAGAAGGTATTGAATTTGCAAATTCTAGAATTTATAAAACAGCTAAAGATCACAAAAAAATGCTAGGTATGGGTACTACTATTACTGCTTGTATAGTAGATGATGGAGAAGATTTAATAGTAGCCAATGTTGGAGATAGTAGTTGCTACATATTAAAAAATAATGGAGTATTCAAAATTACTAAAGATCATTCCTATGTGCAACAGTTAATAGATGAAGGAACTATTACTAAGGAGGAAGCAAACACTCACCCTAATAAAAATGTTATCACTAGAGCCTTAGGAACTAATGTATCGGTAAATGTGGATACCTTTAGGGTTAATATGGATAAAGTCTATAAAATAATCTTGTGTACAGATGGATTAACTAACTATGTAAATGAGAATGAAATGTATGATATAATAACAAAAAATAAACAAAATAATGAAGCTGCTTGCAGACAACTTGTAGATCTTAGCAAATTAAAGGGAGGAAAAGATAATATATCCGTTATCTTGTTTGAAGGAGAGTGTGAGTATGATAGGAACCATGTTGGGTAATAGGTACGAGTTATTAGAAAAAGTAGGAGAAGGAGGCATGGCCGTAGTTTATAAGGCTAAGTGTCATTCTCTAAATCGTTTTGTTGCAATTAAAATATTGAAAAAACAATTTTCAAATGATAAGGATTTTGTAAGAAAGTTTACTGTGGAAGCTACTTCAGTAGCTAGTTTATTAGATAATAATATTGTAAATATATATGATGTAGGGTCTGAAAACAATATACACTATATAGTAATGGAATATGTAAAGGGAAAAACTTTAAAAGAATTAATTAATGAAAAAGGTAAGTTAGGTGCTAAGGAAACAGTAAGAATATCTATTCAAATAGCTAATGCACTATCCTGTGCCCATAAAAATAACATTATACATAGGGACATAAAACCTCATAATATACTAGTTACAGATGAAGGAGTAATAAAGGTTACAGACTTTGGTATAGCTAAAGCTTCTAATTCTGCTACTATAACAAACTCAAGTAAGGTTATGGGATCTGCGCATTACTTTTCACCAGAGCAGGCAAAGGGTAGTGTAGTGGATGCAAGAACGGATATATATTCTTTAGGAATTGTAATGTATGAAATGATTACAGGAAAAGTTCCTTTTGACGCAGAGAGTCCAGTGTCTGTTGCATTAAAACACATACAGGAATCTGTAATTCCACCTAATAAAATAAATAAGGATATTCCTGAAAGTTTAAATAAAGTAGTATTAAAGTGTTTAGAAAAACAACCTATAAAGAGATATCAAAGTATAAAAGATTTATTAGAAGATTTATTGAAAATACAAAACAATGAAGATATATCAACTGATGACAATTTATCAGAAAATGATATGACAAGGGTTATGGATACTGCTATAATAAATGATAAATTAAAAGAAAGTTTATATAATGAAAATGAAGATGATGAAGAAGATGATGAAGGTGATGATTATGAAGAAGATGATGAGAAAAATGTGGGCCTCTTAAATAAAAAGTCTTCTGGTAGAAAAATAAACAAAAGGTTAATAGGCGGAGCAATAGCTGTACTTATTGTGGTTATAGGAGCTGTTTCTGCATTCTTGGCCCATGGAAAACTAGGGGGATCAGAAGTTGCCGTACCTAATATTGTAGGAATGTCTAAAGAACAAGCGGAAAAAGTGTTAAAGGATAAAAAGTTAAAATTAACTGTTGCTCAAAAGGTGAAAAGTGATAAAGAAGAAGGTACAATTATAGAATGTTATCCACCGATTGGAACTAAAGTTAAGGTTAATTCTGAAGTTAGGGTTAGTATAAGTGGAGGAAATATTCTAACAGTTCCAAATTTAAAAAGTATGGATTTAGAAACGGCTAAAAAAATAATATCTGATAGTAAATTAAAATTAGTAAATATAGATTATCAGTATAATGACTATGTAGCAAGAGGAAATGTTATAAGTCAAACACCAGATCCAGATTCAGAAGTAAAGGAAGGATCAGAAATAAAATTAGTTATAAGTAAGGGTCCTGAGGTTAAATATGTAAAAGTTCCAAATGTAGTAGGAAGAGCTTTAGGAGAAGCTCAAGGAGCTTTATCAAATGCAGGCTTATCTGTAGGAGGATCTAAAATTATTTATACAGAGGATCAATCTCAAGATGGAAAAGTTGCATCTCAAAGTATAGGAGCATCAGAAAGTGTTAAACAAGGAACTTCTGTAAGTTTAACTTACTATAAATATAAGCAACCAGAACAAAAACAGGAACAGAAACCTCAAGTTAAACCAGAGAAAGAACCAGAGAAAAAGCCAGAAGTTAAGCCAGAACCAAAGCCAGAACCAAAGCCAGAACCAAAACCAGAACCAAAACCAGAGCAAAAGCCACAACCAGAGTCACCAGCTCCAAAAGAGGAATAAATATTAATAATATTAAAGTTAAAACATGGAGGTATTATGAAAGGAACTATAATTAAGGGTATAGGTGGATTTTATTACGTTAAAATAAATGATTCAGATGAAATAATAGAGTGTAAAGCAAGGGGTAAGTTCAGGCACACTGAACTTACCCCTATGATTGGTGATAATGTAGATATTACTGTAGAAAATAATAAAGGAATTATAGATAACATATATAAGAGAAAAACAGAACTTATAAGACCAGCAGTAGCTAATGTTACTCAGGCGTTGGTGGTTTTTTCCCTTAAAAATCCTAATATAAATATAGATTTATTAAATAAGTTCTTAATATTATGTGAATATAATAATTTAAGGGCTATAGTTTGTTTTAATAAAGTTGATTTAGTAGATGAAAAGGATTATAAAAAAGTAACAGATATAATAGAAAAAGCTAATTATGATATAATATTTTTAAATGCAAAAGAAGGATTAGGTATAGATAAAATAAAAGAAAAGATAAAAGGAAATATTACTGTACTTTGTGGTCCTTCAGGTGTAGGAAAGTCTACTATATTAAATAAAATTACAGGCAAGGAAACTATGGCTACAGGGGACATAAGTGAAAAGCTAAAAAGAGGTAAACATACAACTCGTCATAGCGAGCTTATATATGCAGATGAAGGATTAATAGTGGATACTCCCGGATTTTCCTCACTAAATATAAATTTTATACAAAAGGATGAATTACAATATTGTATGCCTGAATTTAAAGAGTTTATAGGTAATTGTAAATATATATCTTGTGTTCATCATAAAGAACCTTCTTGTGCTATCAAAGAGGCAGTAGAACATGGTATAATACATGAGGAAAGATATAAATTTTATATAAAAACTTTAGAAGAAACTATGATTAGGGGGAATAAAAAATGGTAAGAATAGCACCTTCAATACTTTCCGCGGATTTTTCTAGATTAGGGGAAGATATAAAAACTATAGAAAAGTTTGGAGCAGATGTGGTTCATATAGATGTAATGGATGGTATGTTTGTTCCTAATATTTCTTTTGGTGTACCAGTTATGAAAAGTATAAGAGGATTAACTAATATGCCTTTTGATGTACATCTTATGATAGAAGAACCAGGAAGATATGTAGAACAATTTGCAAAAGCTGGTGCAGATATTATAACAGTGCATTATGAATCAGACAGACATGTAGATAGGACCATAAATTATATAAAAAGTTTAGGAGTTAAGGCTGCTATAGCTTTAAATCCAGGTACACCTGTAAGCCTAATAAAAGACTTGATAAGTAGTCTTGATATGGTACTTATAATGTCTGTAAATCCTGGATTCGGAGGTCAAAAGTACATAAATTATTCTTTAGATAAGATTAAAGAAGTAAAAGCATTAAGTGAAAAATATAATCCAAATTTACTTATTGAGGTAGATGGAGGAATAAATAAAGAGAATATTAAAGAAGTAGTAGATGCAGGAGCTAATGTAATAGTAGCAGGTTCCTCTGTATTTAAAAATGGAGAAGTAGAAAAGAATATAAAACTTTTAAAAGAGGCATTTTAATATGAAAATAGTTGTAATAGGTGGAGGAGATGAACCTTCTGAATCTATTTTAAAAGAAGAGATAAAAAATTCAAAATATATTGTATGTGCTGATAGTGGTGCCAATTGCTTATATAAGTATCATATAATTCCCGACTATATTATGGGGGATTTTGATTCTATAGATAAATCAGTATTAAATTATTTTAAAAATAAGAATGTAATTGTAGAAGATTTCCCTAAAGACAAAGATTTTACAGACGGATGTTTAGCAGTTGAAAAAGCCATAGAACTTAAGGCTACAGAAGTTGTTTTATTAGGATGTACAGGCAATAGGGTAGATCACGTACTGGGAAATTTAGGATTGCTTGGTATATGTCTTGAAAATAATATTAGGGCTTATATGAGAGATAATAATAATAAAATAATGTTAACTAATAAAAGTTTAATATTGAAGTCTAATAGCAATAAATATTTTTCACTTCAAGCTTATGGTGAAGTAGTTAAGGGTGTAACATTGACAAATGCTAAGTTTCCTTTAAAAGATTACAATTTAAAAATGGGAGATACACTAACTACATCTAATGAATTTACAAAAGAAGATTTACACATAGATTTTAAATCTGGAATTCTTATGATAATAATAAGTAATGATTAAAAACCTTATATTAATAAAGATTTTAAGCAAAAGACTTTAAAGTGACTAAGGCTTTTGCTTTGTCACTTTTTTGATATCATTAACATATTATAGTATATAACATATAAAGGGGGGGCTTCTATGGGAAGAAGAAGAAATAGGAAATTTGGAATTGTGCTTGGATCTATCGGAATTGGAATTGTAGCTGCAGTTATACTACCTATATGGGGATGGCTTCTAGCTGTAGGAGCTGGGCTTATATATCTAGGTTGGTGGATATTAGGTAGGTGTAGGTAAAATTAATATATAGGAGTGTTTAAATGAAAATAGTAGCCATTAAGTTACCTAAGTTTTTATCTAATATAATTAAGAGGATAAGAAAAAAAAAATAATATAAAATAAAAAATGCAATTGTTAAACAACTGCATTTTTTATTTTATATGGCACGTTGTACTTTTCCAGAACGAAGACATCTAGTACAAACATGAATTCTCTTTGGAGTTCCATCAACTATAGCCTTAACTCTTTTTATGTTAGGAGCAAAGGATCTTTTTGATTGACGGTGTGAGTGACTATATTGTACACCAAAAGTAACACCTTTACCGCATATTTCACACTTTCTTGACATTCAAAACACCTCCCTAAAATTGTGAAGTTAAACTTCTCAATTCAAACATTAATAATTTTAACACAGAATATATATATTATGCAAGCAAAATAATTAGTAATATACTAAAAAAAACATAAATAATAATATATTTCCTTGAATAAATCTTTTATTTAATATAAAATAAACTATATGATATGATATTAAGGAGGTTTCTTTAATGATAGGGAATATAACCAACGAATATGGATATATAGATTATGCGGAAGATGTAGTTGCAAATATTGTAGGAGTGTCTACTATGGAATGTTATGGAGTAGTAGGTATGGCTTCTAAAAATGCTACAGATGGTTTTTGGGAATTAATAAAAGGTGGAAGTTTTAACAAGGGAGTTAAAATACACAAGAATGAGGATAACAAATTAAATATAGAATTGTTCATAATAGTAGAATATGGAACAAAAATTTCAGTAATAGCCAATAACATAATACAAAAGATAAAATATAATGTAGAAAACTATACAGGTATTAAGGTTTCTAGTATTACTGTAAATGTTCAGGGTGTTAGAGTTTAGGGAGGTAATTCATAGATGGAACATATAAATATAACTGGTGAAGATTTTTACAATATGATAGTAAATGGAAGTAATAGTTTAGAAAGACAAAAGGATTTTGTAAATTCTTTAAATGTTTTTCCGGTACCAGATGGTGATACAGGAACTAACATGTCAATGACTTTTAGGTCTGCAGTTACAGAAATGGATTCTTTTAATGGAAGAAATATAGGTGATATAGCTAAGAAAGTAGCAAAAGGAGCTCTTATGGGAGCTAGGGGAAATTCAGGAGTTATTTTATCACAAATATTTAGAGGAATTTCAAAAGGGTTAGAAGGAAAAGAAAAAGTGGATGCGGCTGAGTTTGCAAATGCTCTATTAGAAGGTTCAAAATCTGCTTATAAAGCAGTAATGAGACCTACGGAAGGAACAATTTTAACTATAATAAGAGCAGCAGCAGAAAGTGCAATTAGATTTGAAGGTGAAGATGTAGCAAGTTTAATGAAAGAAGTATGTGAATATAGTGAAAATATTTTAAATAAAACACCAGAAATGCTTCCGGTACTTAAAAAAGCTAAGGTAGTAGATGCAGGCGGTATGGGACTTCTTATAATACTAAAGGGGATGTATGAGGTCTTAGATAAAGATTTAAAAGTTAAACTACAAGGTGAAATGAGCTCTAGCACTACAAAAACAGCAGTTCAACAATGTAATGAAGAAATAAAATATGGTTATTGTACTGAATTTTTTATATTAACAGATAAGATAGATGTAGATTCTTTTAGAGCGGAATTAGAAACTTTAGGAGATTCTATGATAGTAGTTGCGGATGAAGATTTAGTAAAGGTTCATATACACACTAATGATCCAGGATACATATTATCAAAAGCTGTAAAACTTGGACCACTTTCAAAAATAAAAATAGATAATATGAGAGAACAACATAACCATATAATAGATATGGAAAACAATGATAAATATAAAAGTGAAAATCAAGAAGAAGAGGAAACTAAAAGGTATGGGTTTATATCTGTAGCATTAGGAGAAGGTATAAATGCTATATTTAAGGATTTAGGTGTAGATGAAGTTATAGAAGGCGGTCAAACTATGAATCCTAGTACGGAGGATATAGTAAAAGCTATAGATAAAATAAATGCAGAAAATATATTTATTTTCCCTAATAATAAGAATATAATAATGGCGGCTACTCAAGCTGTAGATATTGTAGATAAGAATGTAGTTGTAATTCCAACTAAAACTATACCAGAAGGAATAACTGCTATAACAATGTTTAATTCAGAGGCAGATGTATCTGAAAATGAGAAACAAATGAAAGAAGCTATGGAAACTGTAGCTACAGGATCCATAACTTATGCAGTAAGAGATACAGAAATAGATGAAAAAATCATACATGAGGGAGATATATTAGGCTTAGTACAAGGTAAAATTAAAGAAGTAGGTAATGATATATTTGATGTATGTAGTAATATAATAAAAAGTATGGTAAATGAGGATAGTGAACTTATAAGTGTATTCTATGGTAAGGATTGTGATTCTAATAAGGTTGAAGAATTTATAGATAAGTTAGAAGAAGAATATGAAGATATAGATGTACAATGTTATGAGGGAAAACAACCTTTATATTATTTTATAGTATCTGTAGAGTAAAAAAAGCCTAAGGGCTTTTTTTATTGTATGGAATTAATTTGTAGGAGGAAAAATATGAATGTATATAGTCCTATAACTGTGTTAAAAGGAGTAGGTCCTAAAACTAGTAAAGAATTAGAAAAATGTATGATATTCAATATTATGGATTTACTTTTATATTTTCCAAGGGAATATGAATTTATAGATCATTATAATAATAAAAATTCCCCAGGAAAAAAAGTAATGATAAAGGTTAATGTAGATAGTATAAATAAAGATAGAAAAACTAAAACAGGTAAGGTATTAACCACTATAAGTTTTAATGATGGAGAAAGAAAAATAATAGGTACTTGGTTTAATCAGCCCTATATGAAAAGAATGTTTATTATAGGGGAGAAGTATTTACTCCAGGGAACTTTAAAAGAATATAAAGGAGTCTTAACCTTAACTAGTGGAAAAATATTAAAGGATGTAACTATTAAAAATGTAGAAAAAAAGAAAATAATACCTAAATATTCTCTTAAAGCAGGACTAAACAATAATTTATTTATAAAATTAATAAGTAATGTACTTTCTAATATATCTATAGAGGAAAATTTGCCTTCTTATATTATAAATAAATATAAATTATGTTCTCTAGATAAGGCAGTTAGAAATATTCATAATCCTGAAAGTAATGAAATGTTAGAAGAAGCTAAGAGAAGATTGAAATTTCAAGAACTTCTATCTTATTGTTTAAAAATAGACTTACTTAAAGATAAGATAAAGTATAAAGCACAAGGAATTTCATTTAAAATATCTGAAGAACTTGAATTATTAAAAGAAAAATTGCCTTTTAATCTTACAGAAGCTCAAAATAAAGTTCTACGAGAAATATTTAAAGATGAAAAAAGCATCAAACCTATGAATAGGCTTCTTCAAGGAGATGTAGGCAGTGGAAAAACTATAGTAGCTTTGATAGCTTTATTCAATGTTATAAAAAATGGTTATCAAGGAACACTTATGGTTCCTACAGAAATATTAGCTTTTCAGCATTTTGAGGAGGCAAAAAAACTATTTCAAGATTTTGATGTTAATGTAGAACTTTTAGTAGGTAGTGTAAAAGTTTCAAAAAAGATAGAGATTAAGGAAAAACTAAAAAAAGGAGAAATAGATTTAATTATAGGAACACATGCTCTTATTGAGGAAGATGTAGAGTTTGAAAATTTAGGTATGGTAATAACAGATGAACAACATAGATTTGGAGTTATGCAAAGAAATAAGTTATTAAATAAGGGTAGAAATGTAGACACTTTAGTTATGAGTGCCACCCCAATTCCAAGGACATTAACTTTAACTTTATATGGCGATCTGGATGTATCTATAATAGATAAATTACCACCAGGTAGGCAAAAAATTGATACTCATTATGTTAACGAAAATTATAGACAAAGATTATATAATTTTGCATTGAAAGAAATAAAAGGCGGGAGACAGGTATATATTGTATGTCCGTTAGTAGAAGACAGTGAAGAGTTAAAATTAAACTCAGTAGAAAAGTTATTTGATGAACTAAAAACTACTTATTTTAAAGACGTGCAAATTGCTATGCTTCATGGAAAAATGTCACCTAAAGAAAAAGAGAATATTATGCAACAGTTTAAAGAGGGAAACATAAAAGCGCTTATATCCACTACAGTAATAGAAGTTGGGGTAAATGTACCTAATGCTACTATTATGATAATAGAAAATGCAGAACGTTTTGGACTTGCTCAGCTTCACCAATTGAGGGGAAGAGTAGGTAGAGGACAATATAAATCTTATTGTATATTGGTAGCTAATGTAAAAAATGATGTTATAAGAAAAAGAATGAATATCATGAAAAGTAGTAATGATGGTTTTCTTATTGCAGAAGAAGATTTGAAATTAAGAGGAACTGGAGAATTATTTGGATTTAAGCAACATGGTTCAGATAATTTACTATTAGCTGATATAGTAGAGGATATACATATCTTAAAAATTGCTAGCATGGAGAGTAAAAAAATATTAAAGAGTGAAGACAAAGAGTCTATAAAAATTAAAGAGGAAATAGAAACTAAAATTAAAAATAATTCCAAACTTATATGCTTTAATTGATATTTTATAAAATAAAACAAAATTCTACATTGTAGTTATAAAATATTTTGTATGGAAACATTATATATGATAAAATATTATAATGATAATAAAATTATTAGGTTAAGGATGAATTTTAAGGAGGATTATAATGAGAATTATCTCAGGAAGCGCTAAGGGAAGAAAACTTTTATCACCTAAAAGTGGCATTACAAGACCCACACTAGATAGAATTAAGGAATCTATGTTTGATATGATTCAAAACAGAGTGTATGGTTCTAAAGTTTTAGATGTGTTTGCAGGAACAGGAAGCTTAGGATTAGAATCTGCTAGTAGAGGAGCTAAAGAATGCTATTTAATAGATAGAAGTGATGAAACATATCCACTTTTAAGAGAGAATATTAGTAATTTAAAATTTGAAAATATATGTAAAAGCTTTAATATGGACTCCTATGAAGCTTTAAGAAACTTTGGAAAAAGGTCTTTAGTATTTGATCTAATATTTATAGATCCACCTTATGCTAAGGAAATGATTCCACCAGCTATAGATATAATACAGCAGGAAGGGCTTTTACATAAGGAAGGTCTAATTGTAACAAAGATAGATTCAAAAGAAGAAATATATGAAGGTACAGATAAAATAGTTTTAATAAGACATAGAAGGTACGGAAATACTACAGTTTGTTTTTATCATTTTAAGGAGGACTAAAATGAAAATAGGAGTTTACCCAGGAAGTTTTGATCCAGTGACTAATGGGCATTTAGATATAATCGAAAGAGCCTCAAAGGTATTTGATAAATTGATAGTAGGAGTTTTAGTAAATCCAGAAAAAAAAGGACTTTTTTCAGTAGAGGAAAGAGTAGAGATTATAAAAAAGGTTGTTAAAGATTATGATAATGTAGAGGTAGAAGCTTTCAGTGGTCTTTTAATAAATTTTTTAAAGGAAAAACAATCTAAAATTATTGTTAAAGGACTTAGAACAGTTTCCGATTTCGAATATGAATTTAAAATGGCTCTTATGAATAATAAGCTAGATCCCTCTATAGAAACGGTATTTATGATGACTAGTGCAAAGTATTCTTATGTAAGCTCTTCCTCTGTAAAACAAGTGGCCATGTTTGGCGGATGTATAAAGGAGCTTGTACCAGATGAAATAATACCAGATATTATTAATAAATTACATAAAAGATTTTAAAAGTGGGGGGGAAACTAATGGATGTTATTAAACTTTTAGAGTATTTTAATGAGGTTATAGACTCTGCATCACCAATACCACTAACGGGAAAGGTAGCTATAAATAAAAAAGAGGCGCTAGAAGTTATAGAAAAGATAATAAATTGTTTACCAGATGAATTAAAGAAAGCTAAATGGATATGTGGAGAAAAAGAAAGAATATTAAAGGATGCTATGGAAGAAGCGGAAAATATTAAAAGAGAAAATTTAATTCTTTTAAAAAGTCAAATAGAGAATCATAATATAACTAGGGCAGCCACTGTGAAGGCAGAAGAAATAATACAAAATGCTAATGCAGAAGCTAGATTTATGAAAATCAGCGCAAGGGATTACGCAGATGAACTACTATCACAATTGGATATGGAAATAGAGGAAAAATCTAACGCTATGCTAAATTTATTACAAAAAAATTCAGAAGCTTTTTTAGCTTCTTTAGAAGAAAGTATAGATTTAAAAACTGATGTTATAAGGGAAAATATAAAGGAACTTAGAAATATGAAGTAACTAATATTTGTTATGCCTTTTTACATTAAAAAATATTAAAGGGGCAATCAATAAAAATAATAATAGTATAAATAAGATATTATTATAATAATATAAGAAGTTATTATTTTCTATAAAGGTGTTTAAGGTCAAATTAAATAAAGGAATTTTATATAATATTATAGAAACTAAAGAAGCTAATATTCCTTGTAAGAATTTTAGTTTAATGTATCTTTTCATATTTATATTATGTTTATAAGTGAAGGAGTATACTTGTGATATTATAGATAGTCCACTAAAGGATAGAAGAAAACTTATTAAAATAATTTTTAAACTTAAGTTAACAGAGCTTTTAGATATTAAGTAACATCCATTAGTCATTTCTAGGATGCCTAAAATGAATCCTTCTATTAGATTTTTATCTAAATTAAATGTGGAGGAAAGCTGATTTAAAATCAACTGAAAAAATAGATTATTTTTTATTATACTAAGTAGTACAGAAAAAAGTATTACAAAACCTCCTACATTTAAACAAGTCTTTATAGAATTATCTACACTAGATTTTAACACCTCTCCTATATTGGGAATTTTATAAGGGGTGTTTTTTGAAAATCCTCTGTATTTAAATCTTTTTCTAGGTAATAATATACCCATTAATATACAAGATATATAGTTAGACAAAAGAAGTGTGTACCCTGCATAAGTATTTGAAAGCATAGAGGTACCTACAGAACCTATAATAAATAAAGGGCCAGCATTAGAGGCTATATTTATTAATCTCTCACAACTTTCAAAAGTTATATCTTTATTTTCATATAGATCACAAGAATATTTAGCTCCTAAAGGATAGCCACAAATAGCACTAATAACTATAGGTAAACTACATTTTTTATCTAATTTTAAAGGAGGGCATAATATTTTACCAAATATTTTTGAATATATATGTACTCCATTGTAACTTATAATTACATTTGTAAAAATTAAAAAAGTAAATAGTGAAGGGAAAACTTTATAAAAAAATAAATTAGCACCAGATAACGTAGCATTTATACAAGCTTTTGGAGATATTATTATATATACTATTAATAAGGAGGATACAAAAGCTATTAATATACTTTTGTTTTTAAATAACATAAATAATAAAATTACTATAATTATTATTAAAATATTAAATAATAAATTCAAAATTAATCTCCTTATATTACTTTAATATAAGTATATTTTTTTAGGGGATTATTATTACATTATTTTATAATTATAGGGCTTTTTAAATAATCCTCATTAAAGCTTAAGTTAGAATTTATTAAACTATAAATTCGTGTGCTTTGTATATCTATTTTTAATGTATCTTCATTTATAGATTTTGGAATTTTAGTATAAAGATTTATATTTGAATTTTTCTTTATCTTATTTAGAATTTCAGCACCTTTCCTATTAAAACCTAGTATTCTAGCATAACTAGGGGGTTCTTTTCTCAAATTTAAAATATCATAATACTCAAAACCTATAAAATATTGACATAAAATTCTACTAATGCGGGAATATATATATCTTTTGCTTTTTATAGAAAGTACAGTTTCATTGAAATTTAAGTTTTGTTCTAAAAATTTGTATATTCTATTATCTAATCCTTCAGACACATCCGGGATATTGCCTATATTTTTCTCTCCTAAGGCATATTTATATCTTATATGTTTTATCATAGAATCTTCTAAAGAAAAACTAAAGCATTTATCTTTTAAACTTTTTAACTCATCAAAGCACTCATAGGGAAGGTGATTTGAAAGTTCATTTATATCATTTGTTTTTTTTAGAAATTTTCTTATAGAAGAGGCACTGGAATATTTACTATGAAGTTGCTCATCTTTATAATCTGCCCCTTCTCTTTTAATAGTATAAGGTTTTATGCAGCTGTTTAGTTTTAATAAGGATTTAATATATTCTATACCTAATATATTATTAGAAGAATTTAATAATGTATCTATTGGCAAGTTAAGAAAATTAAATTTATTATTAAAATCTTTTAAAGCCATATTCCTAGCTTTGGCATAGGAAACTCCTTGATGTAGATACCTTTTTAACAATATTTTATATTCATAAGGCTCATCTATAAGAATTTGTGATAGTTTTATTAAATTTTCTGTACTACCTATTTCACTACCAAAACAAATATTATCTACTACATTTAAGCTATTTAAAATATTTATGGCACCAAAAGAAAAAAATTCTGCTGAAGATAGACTATATAATGTAGGTAATTCTATAACTAAATCAACACCATTTAATAAAGCTATCTTAGCTTTAGTCCATTTATCTAAGATAGAAGGTAATCCTCTTTGTACAAAGTTACCGCTCATAATTGCTATTAATCCATCACAATTTGTTATTTTTTTGGTTTCATTAATATGTTTTAAGTGGCCATTATGCATGGGGTTATATTCCACTATAATTCCTGTTATATTCATTTCAATCATTCCTTTTGTAGATTTATTTATATAAGATTATAAATGTGATAAAATATATTATATAGATATTAACATGATACCATAAACTTTATTTATTATATATAAAGTTTATGGTATGTTGGAGGAATTACAATGAATGGCGGTATAGAACTTATTTATACAGTTAAAAGTATTATGAGAAAAGACTTTGTTAAAATAACATCAAAAGAACAGGTTTCTAAGGCTATTTTAAATATAGATAAATGTGGAAAAGATGAACTAATTGTAGTAGATGAAAAAGATGAATTTATAGGCATACTTACTAAAGATCATTTATATAAGATACAAAGAAAAGAAAAAAATAGCGATAAAATAGTAGAAAATTATATAAACAAAAAATATGTAACAATTTTTTTAGAAGAATCTATTATTTCTGCTAAGGAGATAATGAGAAAAAACAAAATACATATATTGCCCGTATTAAATAAAAACAAACAAGTTATAGGAATTGTAAGATTAGATGATTTGAATAATGAATTATATTTCAGCATAAAAGAACTATATAATCTACAAGATAAAATTCTTGAAAATATGCATGAAGCTGTTTGTATAACTAATGATAAAGGTGTCGTTATATATTGGAACAAAAGTTCTGAAGAGTTATATGGAGTAAAAAGGGAAGATATTATAAAGAAACCTATACACAAGGTATTTCCTAATCCTTTAATTTACAAGGTATTAAAAAATCCTAGAAAGATAACTAATGTATATAATGAGCCTTTTCCAGGAAAAACTGTAATATTAAGTACAGTACCTATATTTAATAGTAAAAATAAATTAGTAGCAGTAGTTTCTACGGATAGAGATATTACAGAAGTTATTTCTCTGTCAAAAGAACTTATGAAAGAGAAAAATAAAGTGGAGTTTTTTGAAAGTGCTTATAAAAAGGAAATAGCTTCAAATTATAATTTTTCTTCTATTATAGGTAGAAGTGCAAAAATTATTGAAAATATTATTATAGCTAAAAAAGTAGCTCCTACTTCAGCCAGCGTTTTAGTTACAGGTGAAAGTGGTACAGGTAAAGAGGTATTTGCAAAAGCTATTCATAAAGCTAGTGGAAGAACTGGAAATTTTGTTGCTATAAATTGTAGTGCTATACCGGAAAATTTATTTGAAAGTGAATTATTTGGTTATACAGGAGGAACATTTACAGGTTCATTAAAGGAAGGTAAAATAGGTAAATTTGAGTTTGCCAATAATGGAACATTGTTTCTTGATGAAATTGGAGATATGCCTTTGAGTATGCAGGCTAAATTGTTAAGAGTTTTGCAAGATGGTATGGTATACAGAATAGGAAGCCAAAAAGGTGTAAAAGTAAACTGTAGAATTATAGCTGCAACTAATAGGGATTTGCCTTCTATGATAAAGAAAAATACTTTTAGAGAAGACTTATTTTATAGATTTGCTGTAGTTCAGATAGAATTACCTCCTTTAAGGGAGAGACAAGAAGATATAAAGGAATTTGTGGATTTATTTATAAGTCAAGTATGTGAAAAGGAAGGAATAAATATAAGTAATATAGATAAAGAAGTATATAAAGTTTTAACAGAGTATAAATGGGAAGGAAATATAAGAGAACTTAAAAATGTAGTGGAGAGAATGGTTGTTTTATCTACAGATGGAGAAGTTACATTAAAATCTGTTCCTGTCTATATAAGAGATTATGTAAGTGATATAGAAAGAGATACTTTTTATAAATATGATTTAAATCAAGTTGTTAAGAGTACAGAAAGGAAAATAATAAGAGAGGTTATGGCACTTACTAAAGGAAATAAGAAAAAAGCAGCAGAAATACTCAATATAAAAAGAAGTACTTTATATTATAAATTAAATCAATATGAACTTATATAATAAATTAATGCCTTAGGGATAAAATTATTACATTTAAAGTATAATAAATATGACTAATATATGAATTACTTTATATCAGATATTTTTATTAGTATATTCTTTTATTGTTACATCACATAAATTATGTTATTATAATAAATAGGAATTTCCTAAGGAGTGGTAAAATGTCAAATATATACAGATTTTATCTAAAAATGCACGTGGGGGTTCCGAGTAGTCCTATAGTAAACATAGGACAAAAAGTAAAAAGAGGAGAATGTATAGCAGAGCCAATTAAAGGCTTAGGAGCTAAAATTCATACTAGTGTATCTGGAATTGTAAAAAATATTACAGAAGATGAAGTAATAATAGAAAAGGACAAACTAGATAAAGAAGATTTTATAAAAATAAAAAAATGTGAAAGTATAATAGATACGGTTTATGAAGCAGGAGTAGTGGGAGCAGGTGGAGCAGGTTTTCCAACTCATATAAAATTAAAGTCTAAAATACCAGATGGTTATATAATAGCTAATTGTGCAGAATGTGAACCATCCTTTCATCATAATATATATTTAGCAGAAAATTATCCTAATCTTATTATAAAAGGTATAAAATATGCTATGGAAGCTACTGATGCTCCAAAATCTTATATAGGTATAAAAGGAAAACATAAGAAAGCTATAAAATCTTTAAAAGAAACTATAAAACAAGAAGATAATATAGAAATAAAAGAAGTTTTAGACATATATCCAGCAGGAGAAGAAAGAGCATTAATTCACTCTATATTTGATGAATGGTTAGCGCCAACACAACTACCTATAGAAGCCAATTGTGTAGTTTTAAATGTAGAAACTTTAGCGAATATAACAAGAGCAATAGAATATGGAAAACCAGTTATAGATAAAGATTTAACTATTATGGGTAAGTTAAAGAATGGTATAGGTCCCTATATATTTTTACAAATGCCTATAGGAAAATCTATGGAAGATATTTTACATGAATGCGGCGGAATTTCAAATAATTATGGAGAAATTATAATAGGAGGTCCTTATACAGGAGTATCAAAACCTCTTGAAGAGTCTTTTATAACTAAAATATCTGGTGGTGCTATAGTAACTATTGAATTGCCACAGTATAAAGGACCTATAGGTCTTTTAATATGCGCTTGTGCAGGACATGAGGAAAGACTTGAAGATATAGCAAGTAAGATGGGATCTAAGGTTGTAGCTATAGCTAGGTGTAAAAACTTAGTAGATATTAAAGGAAACTATAAATGTAAGACTCCAGGGAAGTGTCCAGGTCAAGCTGCGGCTGTAATGTATTTAAAGAATAAGGGTGCAGAAAGGATTATTGTATCTAATTGTAGTGATTGTACCAATACAGTAATGGGGATAGCGCCTAAATTAAAATTACCAATTTATCATGAAACAGACCATGTGTTCAGAACGTTAAATTATAAGTTAACAAGGAGACTTCCAAAAGAGAAGCTCCATAAATAAAAAATATTTAATATTTTAAATTTAGGAGGTATTTTATTATGTCAATGACAGCAGAACACGCAGAAGAATTAAAAAATGAACCAGCAGTTGTATGTTGTAGAACAGAAGAAGGAACTATATTAGGAGCAGAAAATTTAGAAGATCCAGATATATTCCCAGACATGGTTGATTCTGGTTTATTAACTATTCCAGATAATAATCTAAAAGTAGGTCAAGTAATAGGAGCTAAGTTACTAAAAACTATTGATTCATTATCTCCATTAACTACAGATATAGTAGAAGGATACAAAGAAATAGGCGGAGAAGATGATAAAAAAGAAGAGTCTAAATTAGAAGCGGTAGAAGAAGTAGCAGAAGAAGTTGAAGAATGCTGCGAAGACGCTACAGCTTATGTAGAAGGCGGAGTACTTAAGATCAAAATAGAAGAAGGTACAGGAATAGATATAGAATTACCTCTATAATATTTCCTGAAAGCAAAGGCCAAAAGCCTTTGCTTTTTTATTTTTTCTTCTAATAATGTTTGTTAAAAATATTTAAAATTTTTACAAGAGCTATAAGCTTATTTTATAGATCTCTCAAAGCTTTATAGAATAAATTAATATAAGCTTTTTTTAGTAGTAAATAGTTCAATTTGTTTTTATAATGAATATGAGAGAATAAAATTTAGGAGGTATTATACATGGAAAAAATATACAAGTTTCCTTTAAAAATGCATGTAGGAGCACCAGATAAACCATGTATTAAGGAAGGACAAAAAGTAAAAAGAGGGGAATGTATAGCAGAGCCAACTGGCTTAGGAGCAAAGATACATACTAGTATGTCAGGAATAGTTGATAAGATAACAGATACTGAAATAATAGTAAAAGCTGACGAAAATCAATCAAAAGATTTTGTTAAAATAAAAAAATGCGATAATATTTTAGATACAATATTTGAAGCAGGAATAGTAGGAGCGGGTGGAGCAGGTTTTCCAACTCACATTAAGTTAAAAGCTAATATACCAGATGGATATATTATAGCTAATTGTGTAGAATGCGAGCCAGCATTACATCATAATATAGAATTTATAGAAGAAAATCCACAAGTTTTGATAAATGGTATAAAATACGCAATGGAAGCTACTAAAGCACCAAAGGCTTTTATAGCTATAAAAGGAAAACATGAAAAAGCAATAAAAATCTTAAATGATTGTTTAAAAGGTGAAAAAAATATCGAAATAAAAGAGTTAAAAGATATGTATCCAATGGGAGAGGAGAGAGCAATAATTCATGCTATTCTTGACAAATGGTTAGAACCAACACAACTTCCATTAGATGCAAAATGTGTAGTTATAAATGCAGAAACTTTAGCAAATATAACAAGAGCTGTAGAGGATGGAAAGCCTGTAATTGATAAGGATATAACAGTAATAGGAAAATTAAAAAGTGGAAATAAGCCAAACATATTTATTCAAGTACCAGTAGGTACATCTGTAAAGGATTTAATTGAAGAATGTGGTGGAATAGATGGGGAATATGGTGAAGTTGTTATAGGCGGACCATATACAGGAAAAGCTGGAGATTTAGAAACATCTACAGTGACAAAAATATCTGGAGGGGTAATAGTTACAATTCCTTTCCCAGAATACAAAGGACCTTTAGGACTTTTGGTTTGTGCATGTGGTGCTAATGAAGAAAGATTAAGAGATATAGCAGGTAAAATGAAGTCAGAAGTAGTAGGTGTTACAAAATGTAAAAATGTTGAAGAAATAAAGGGAAATAATAAATGTAAAACTCCAGGAGATTGTCCTGGACAAGCAGCAGGAATAATGTACTTAAAAAAACAAGGAGCTAAGAGAATATTAATATCAAACTGTAGTGACTGCTCAAATACAGTTATGTGTTGTGCACCAAACTTAGGATTGCCAGTATATCATCATACAGATCATGTATTTAGAACTTTAGATTATACTTTAACTAGAAGGCTTCCAATGGAAAACAAATAGTCAAAAAGTATTAAAATATTTATTAATAAGAGAGAGGGTTTTAAAATGTCAATGTCAGCAGAACATGCAGAGGAGCTAAAAGATGAACCTGCAGTAGTGTGCTGTAGGACAGAGGAAGGAACTATATTAGGAGTGGAGAATTTAGAAGATCCAGATATATTTCCTGATATGATGGAATCAGGACTTTTAACTATTCCAGATAATTGTTTAAAAGTAGGACAGGTTATAGGATCTAAGCTTATAAAAACTATTGATTCATTAACTCCGATATCTTCTAACATAGTGGAGGTAGATAAAACTGGGGAAAAGTCAAATAGAGATTCAAAAGTAGAAAAAAGAAAGTTGAATCTACCACAAGAAAAAGCAGTTTTAAAGTATAATCTGAAAAAAGGAGATATAATAAAGCCAGAGGATTTGGAAAATCCAATGCATTTTGAAAAATATGAAGATTCCTTATTAATTAAATTGAATAATAAGGTTCTTACAAGGGAAGAGGTTATAGGCACAAAATTAAAAGAAGATGTAGTTGCACTAACCCCACTTAATATTTGTATGATAGAAAGAACTGATAAACAAGTATCAAAGACATTTTCTTTTGATACAGAAGTAGATGGAAGTGGAAGGTTTTTGAGCCTTAAAATTAAAGAAGGAAAAGGAATATATATAGAATTACCTTTTAGGTAAATATAAAATAAACTGTCAGAAAATAAAACTGGCAGTTTATTTTCTTAAAAACATAAAATATACAAAAAGAAGGGAATATTGGGAAAGGACAAGAATATTATAATAATATAACTTTAAAATTATATTAAAAATATTAAATGTGTCAATTAATGAAACATTAATGTCAAATAAAACTACAGTTGAAATAAAACTGATTTCAATTGAAATATAGCGGTTTAGATTTAAAATTTTAAATAAAATTTTAAAAGTGTCAAAAAATAATACGTTAATTATAAAATTTCCCATTATAACAAAAAATTATAACTCTCTTATAAGCTTATAAATTAAGCTTATACCACTTAATAGTTTTTTTAACAAAGTTGGCATGTATTATGCTAGTTATATTAATGAAAACATTTGGAGGTGGGTTTATGGAGAAGTTATACAAATTTCCTCTAAAAATGCATGTGGGGGCACCTGACGTTCCATGTGTAAAAGAGGGAAAACGTGTAAAAAGAGGTGAATGTATAGCAGAACCTAATGGATTAGGTGCTAAAATTCATACTAGTGTATCTGGATTAGTAGAAAAAATAACAGATAAAGAAATAATAATAAAAGCAGATAAAGAACAATCTAAAGATTTTGTGAAAATTAAAAAATGTAAAGATATTGTTGAATCAGTGTATGAAGCAGGAATAATTGGAGCTGGTGGAGCGGGATTTCCAACTCATATTAAGTTGAAAGCAGATATTCCAGATGGATATATTATAGCTAATTGCGTAGAGTGTGAACCAGCTCTTCATCATAATATAAAGATGATAGAAGAAAATCCTGAGATAGTTATAAATGGTATCAAGTATGCTATGAAGGCTACAAAAGCTCCAAAAGCATACATAGCTATAAAGTCAAAACATGATAAAGCAGTAAGTATATTAAAGGAAGCATTAAAGGATGTAAAAGAGATTGAAGTAGCAGAATTACAAGATTTATATCCAATGGGAGAAGAAAGAGCAATAATTCATGCTATATTTGATAAATGGTTAGAACCTACAGAGCTTCCTATAGAAGCTAAATGTGTAGTTGTAAATGCAGAAACATTAGCAAATATAACTAGAGCTGTTGAAGATAGAAAACCAGTTATAGACAAGGATGTAACAGTAATAGGAAAGTTAAAAACTGGAAATAAGCCAAATATATTTATGCAAACACCAGTAGGAACAGAGGTAAAAGAATTAATTGAACTAAGTGGTGGAATAGATGGAGAATATGGCGAAGTAGTTATAGGTGGACCATACACAGGAAAAGCTGGAGAATTAGACGCATCTACAATAACAAAAACATCTGGAGGAGTAATAGTTACAATACCTTTCCCAGAATATAAAGGATCACTAGGATTATTAGTATGTGCCTGTGGAGCTAATGAAGACAGATTAAGAGATGTTGCAGGCAAGATGCATGCTAATGTAGTTTCAGTTGTAGATTGCAAGAATATAGAATATCCAAAGGGAAAAGGAAATGGTCCCGGAAAATGTAAGACACCAGGTGAATGACCAGGCCAAGCAGCTGCAGTTATGCAGCTAAAGAAAGATGGAGCAGAAAGAATATTAATATCTAATTGCAATGATTGTTCAAACACAGTTATGCAAATAGCTCCAAAAGCTAAATTACCTGTATATCATCATACAGATCATATATTTAGAACAATAGACTATACATTAACTAGAAGACTTCCACAAGAATAAAAAGAAAAAAATAAAGAAGGAGGTTATGCATTATGTCAATGACAGCAGAGCATGCAGAAGAATTAAAGAATGAACCTGCAGTAGTATGTTGTAGAACAGAAGAAGGAACCATATTAACAGCAGAAAACTTAGAAGATCCAGAAATATTTCCAGATATGGTGGATTCAGGACTTTTAACTATTCCTGATAATCATTTAAAAGTTGGGGAAGTAATAGGAGCAAAATTGCTTAAGACTGTTGATTCATTAACTCCATTAACTAATGAAATTGTAGATGGGGCTAAAATATCAGAAAATGATGCTAAAGTTTCTGAAATTGAAGAGTTAACTGAAGGTAGTGAAAAGGCAGTTCTAAAATATAATTTAAAAGCAGGAGATACTATAAAGGCTAGTGATTTAGAAAATCCAATGCACTTTGAAAAACTTGTAGATTCTCTATTAATAGATTTAAATGATGGAGTTCTTACAAGAGAAGAAGTTGTTGGGGCTACACTAAAGGTAGACACACCAGCTTTAACTCCTGTAACACCTGATATATTAGAAGGATTTGAGGAGGAAGTAAACATGAGTGTTGATGCAAAAGCAACAGTGAATGGTGGAACTTTAAGAATCAAGATTTCTGAAGGAAAAGGAATCGATATAGAAGTTCCTTTAAATGGAAAAGTTGGTTCAGGAAATCAAGTTACAGTTCCAGCTGTTAAAGCTAAAGAAGGAAAAGTAGAATCAAATGTAGCAGCAAACGTAGAAGTAAAACAAGAAGAAAAAGTTATAAGATCTCTTACAAGAAAACATTATAAAATAGAAGAAGTTAAATTTGGAAAAGAAACAAAACTAGATGGAACAACTCTTTATATAAGAGAAAATATTTGTGAAGATGCAAAATTGGCTAGCCCATTAGTTTTAGATGTTAAGGTTGATATTATAACTCCAGATAAATATGATACTTACAGTGAAACTATAATGGATGTACAACCAATAGCAACTAAGGAGTCTATGGATGACAAATTAGGAACAGGCGTTACAAGAGTATTAGATGGTGTTATCATGATGGTAACAGGAACAGATGCTGATGGAGTACAAATCGGAGAATTTGGTTCATCTGAAGGTATATTATCAGAAAACATCATGTGGAATAGACCAAGCTGCCCAGATAAGGGAGAAATATTCATAAAAACTGATGTAACTATAAAAGAAAAGACTAACATGGAAAGACCAGGTCCAATGGCTGCCCATAAAGCTACAGATGTTATTACTCAAGAAATAAGAGAAGCTTTAAAAGCAGTTAAAGATGACTCTTTGGTAGTTGATACAGAAACTTTTGAACAAGTGAGAAGACCTGGAAAGAAAAAAGTTGTAGTTGTTAAAGAAATAATGGGACAAGGTGCAATGCACGATAATTTAATTCTACCAGTAGAACCAGTAGGTTATCTAGGAGGTAAACCAAACGTTGACTTAGGAAACGTTCCAGTAATGCTTTCACCACTTGAAGTATTAGATGGTGGTATACACGCATTAACATGCATAGGACCTGCATCAAAAGAATGTTCAAGACACTATTGGAGAGAACCTCTAGTTATGGAATGCATGAAAGATCCAGAATTAGATTTATGCGGAGTTATATTTGTAGGAAGTCCACAAATTAACACAGAGAAATTCTACGTATCTGAAAGAATGGGTATGATAGTAGAAGCTTTGGATGTTGATGGAGCTTTTGTTACAACAGAAGGTTTTGGAAACAACCACATTGACTTTGCAAGCCATGTTGAACAAATAGGTATGAGAGATATACCATGTGTTGCATTCTCATTCTGTGCAGTACAAGGTGCTTTGGTTGTTGGTAATAAATACATGAAATACATGGTAGACAACAACAAATCAGAAGGCGGAATAGAAAATGAAGTATTAGGTTGTAACACATTATGTAAAGAAGAAGCTGTAAGAGGAGTTGCAATGCTTAAAGCAGCTATGGATGGAGAAACTGTTAAAAAACCAGAAAGAGCTTGGAACCCAAATGTTAAAGAAAATAACTTAGAATTAATAGAAAAAGCTTATAGCGTAAAGATAGATAGAGTTCCAAATGAAACTTCATTACCTGAAAGTCAAAAGAGAAAAGAAAAATATTCAACAAAATAATAGAAGTAGGTAATTAATATGGATTTAAAATATGGCAACAGAATAATAGAAATGCAAGGTGTCATAGTAGAAGTTACAGATGGTTCTGTAGCGATAGATTTCAAGGGAAGGCTTGGATATTTAAGAGTTCCCAAAAGAATGATAATATCTGATTACGAGCTAAAAGTAGGACAAGAAATTGGCCTTAACATGAGTTTTGTAGAAGTATTATCTGATGAAATAAATGAAAAATATGTAAGTAATTTAGAGTATCAAAAGAAAAAAGCTTTAAATAAAAAATAACAGTATGTTCGTTTTAGAAAGGAAGGTAAGGTTATAATGAGTTTAACTATTGTAAAAGGATTACAATCTGAAATATTTGTTCCTATAACTCCAGATCCAGTATGGGCTCCAGTTACAAAGGAATTAAAAGATATGACAGTAGCAATAGCTACAGCAGCGGGAGTTCACTTAAAATCAGACAAGAGATTTAATTTAGCAGGTGATTTCACATATAGATTAATACCAGGAGATGCACCATCAAGTGATTTAATGGTATCTCACGGTGGATATGATAATTCAGATGTTAATAAGGACGTTAACTCAATGTTCCCAATAGATAGATTAAGAGAATTAGCAGATGAAGGATTCATAAAAGCAGTTGCTAAAACTCATGTAGGATTCATGGGTGGTGGCGGAAACCAACAAAAATTCAGAGAAGAAACTGGTCCAGCTATAGCTAAAATATTAAAAGATGAAGGCGTAGATGCAGTATTAATGACTGCTGGATGAGGTACTTGTCATAGATCTGCAGTGTTAGTGCAGAGAGCGATTGAAAAAGCAGGTATACCTACAATAATAATAGCAGCCCTACCACCAGTTGTTAGACAAACTGGAACTCCAAGAGCAGTTGCTCCAAGAGTACCAATGGGTGCTAATGCAGGAGAACCAAACAATGTGGAAATGCAAACAGGAATAGTTAAGGATACATTAATAGAGTTAACTAAGATTCCTAGTGCAGGTAAAATAGTACCGCTTCCATATGAATATATAGCAAAAGTTTAATATAGTGTAATTGATTTTGAGATTTGTTTTACGCAATTTAATAACGTTGTGCAACTTTTGATGCACAACGTTATTTTATAAAATTTCTAGAAATTTGTTATCTTATTAACTATAAAGCTTGTACATTAATAAGAAATTTTATAGTTAATAATAAAAGCTCTCAATGGATTGAAAAATAATATGTACAACTTATAAAAAAAATGGTATAATAAAAGCTATCAGTGTCGAAAAAAATATTGTTATATACACATTTATAACTATAAATGTTAAACCTATATCAAAGTTTGTGTTATATTATAGGAACATAAAGGATGGTGAGGCTATTGGAACAAGAAATAAAATTAAGAAGATTAGTAATTAAAACCTTTCATATAACTAAAGTTAAATTTGCAGAAAAAACCTATATTGAAGATGGTGTTTTATATATAAGAAATAATATATTAGATAATATTTTAAGCCATGAAGATATGGAAGGTGCAAACTTAATAGAAAAAATTGATTTAAATATAATCAATCCAAATGAAAGGCACAAATTTGTAAATTCTATTATGGATTTTTTTCCAGTGGCTACTAAAGTTTTAGGATCTTTAGGAGAAGGAATAACTCATGTACTAACAGGGGTTCAAGTAATGCTAACAGGAGTTGAAAAAGGAGGAATTCAAGTAGCCGAATTTGGATCTTCAGAGGGAATACTAGATGAACAAGTAGTATTTGGGAGAAGAGGAACTCCAGCAGAGGAAGATATAATAATCCATATTGATGTTACTTTAAAAGATGGTCAAGCTACTAATAGACCTGGCCCTATGGCCGCTCATCGAGTTTCTGATTTGATAATACAAGAAGTGAGAAACTACTTGAAGAGAATAAATGGAAGAGATTGCAGTGAAAAGTACGAATATTTTGATAAAATAAAACCAGGAAAAAGAAAAGTAGTAATTGTAAAACAAGTAGCAGGACAAGGTTGTATGTACGACACAGGATTATTTCCTAATGAACCTTGTGGTTTAGTTGGAGGAAAATCTATAATTGATATGGGTAATGTACCCATGGTAGTAAGTCCAAATGAATTCAGAGATGGCGTATTAAGAGCTATGAATTAATGAATTTAAGGGTAGGTGATATGAAATGGGTATAGGACCATCAACTAAAGAAACTTCATTGCATCATTTTAGGGATCCACTATTAGAAATAGTTTCAAATGATGATGATATAGATTTATTAGGAATAATAATTGCAGGGACACCCCAAGCAAATATTGAGAAGGTTTTTACAGGACAAAGGATAGGAGCGTGGGTAGAAGCTATGAGAGCTGACGGTGCTATAGTATCTATAGACGGTTGGGGAAATAGTAATATAGATTTTGCATCTGCCCTAGAAGCTATTGGTAAAAGAAATATACCAGTAGTAGGTATGAGTTTTGTAGGAACTCAAGCACAATTTGTAACAACTAATGAATATATGGATACCGTAGTTGATTTTAATAAATCGAAAGAAGGTATAGAGACAGAGGTTGTAGGTGAAAATAACGTTATGCCAATAGATGCTAAAAAAGCTTTAGCATTTTTAAAAATAAAAATGAATAAAAATGAAAAATAAGGAGGCTTTATAATGAGAGCAATTAGAACAATTCAAACTATTGAATCACATACTGTTGGAGAGCCAACAAGAATTGTAACAGGAGGAATACCAAAGATTCCTGGAAAAACAATGGCTGAAAAAATGGAATATCTTGAAAAAAACATGGATGATTTAAGAACAATGCTTATGTCAGAACCAAGAGGACATAACGATATGTTTGGTGCTATATACACAGATCCAGCAGATGAAACAGCAGACATTGGTATAATCTTCATGGATGGTGGTGGATACCTTAACATGTGTGGTCATGGTTCAATGGGAGCTGCAACTTGTGCAGTAGAAATGGGAATAGTACCTGTTGAAGAACCATACACAAACGTTAAGTTAGAAGCTCCAGCAGGAATGATACATGCAAAAGTTAAAGTAGAAGATGGAAAAGCTAAAGAAGCTTCAATAGTTAATGTTCCAGCTTTCTTATACAAAAAAGATGTAGAAATAGATGTACCTGATTTTGGAAAACTTACATTAGATATATCTTTTGGTGGAAGTTTCTTTGCAATGGTAGATGTTGAAAAGATTGGAATGGAAATTTCACCAGAAAATGCTCAAAAGTTAAATGATTTAGGAATGAAGATAGTTCATGCAGTTAATGAACAAGTAGAAATTCAACATCCAGTATTAAATCATATAAAAACTGTTGATCTTTGTGAATTCTATGGAAAACCAAAGAGCAAAGATGCAGATGTTCAAAATGTAGTTGTATTTGGTCAAGGACAAGTAGATAGATCTCCATGCGGAACTGGTACAAGTGCAAAGATGGCTCTACTTTATGCAGAAGGCAAAATGAAAGTAGGAGAAGAAATCATAAACGAAAGTATTATATGTACTAAGTTTAAAGGAAAGATATTAGAGAAAACTAAAGTTGGAGAATATGATGCTATAATACCAGAAATAACTGGTAGTGCTTATGTTACAGGATTCTCTCAATTCTTAGTAGATCCAGATGATCCAGTTAAATATGGATTTGTTTTAAAATAATAAATATCTTAGCTTAATTTGGCTTGAAGGGATGGACTTTATGAAGTGTTTTATAAGGTCCATCTTTAAATATATGATAAAAAGTTAAAATAACTTAAGATAATTAGTTGAACTAGCTAACTTTTTGACGCATTGTGAATAGGAATTTATGAACCTTTAAAAGTAACGTTTAGATTTTTTGTAATTAACAGAGGATAGGATATTATGAGAAATTTTAAACGTACCTTATACATTACCTATTGTAACAGAAGTATTTTTATGAAACAATTTAATATGTTTTAAAATAGTAAAAAACACACAGATAATAAATTTCTTTGTGTGTTTTTTTTTTTTTTTTTTAAATTATAATAATAAAACTATTTGTATTCAAAAAAAGATATTTTTATAACATTTTCCTGGTAAAAAATACATTAATTTTATGAGAAAAAACTTATAAATTACCTATTGTAAAAAAAATATTTTTATGAAACAATTTAATATTTTTTAAAATAGTAAAAAACACACAGATAATAAATTTCTTTGTGTGTTTTTTTTTTTTTTTTTTTAAATTATAATAATCAAACTATTTGTATTCAAAAAAAGATATTTTTATAACATTTTCCTGGTAAAAAATACATTAATTTTATTTTAAATGTTTTCATAAAAATTTAAATAAAAAAAGATACCTGAAATTTAGTTAAAATTTTACTATTATTGCTAAGTAAAAGTTGAAAGTGTCAAAAAATACGACATAAAATTATTTCTAAAATTTATAAAAATCTAAAATTATATATAGAAACCCTTATATTGTTATAAAAAAAACAAATAGCATTCCTTGGAATGTATAAAAAAATATTATAACGTCAGAAAAATGACATATACTTTTTAAAAATGACGATTTTTTGACATGATTTATACTAAAATAAGAACCTAAAAAGTAAAAAAATGTTATTATGATAATATAATAACGAAATTAAAGGCAATTTTTAATGTTTTAATGTATTTTTTTTAACTTTTTTAATTGTAATTATAAAATTGGCATAAACTTTGCTATATAATAAAGTGTGTGTAAATAAGTCTAGGAGGGATATAATGGTTAATATTTATAGGTTTCCTCTTAAAATGCATGTAGGAGCTCCAAATGTTCCTTGTGTAAAAGAGGGTCAAGTTGTAAAAAGAGGTGAATGTATAGCAGAGCCTAATGGTCTTGGTGCTAGAATTCACACTAGTGTGTCTGGAATGGTAGAGAAGATTACAGACAAAGAAATAATAATAAAAGCAGAACAAAATACATCAACAGATTTTGTTAAAATAAAAAAATGTAAGAAAATAGTAGATACTGTATATGAAGCAGGAATCGTTGGAGCAGGTGGAGCAGGATTCCCAACTCACATTAAGTTAAAAGCTGATATTCCAGATGGATATATTATAGCTAACTGTGTGGAGTGTGAACCAGCTCTTCATCATAACATTAAAGTTATAGAAGAAACTCCAGAAATTATTATAAATGGTATTAGATATGCCATGGAAGCTACTAAAGCTCCTAAGGCATATATAGCTATCAAATCTAAGCATCCAGAAGCTATCAAATCTTTAGAAAAATGTTTAAATGGTGCTAAAGATATAGAAATAAAAGCTCTTCCTGATTTATACCCAATGGGAGAAGAAAGAGCAATAATCAATGCTATATTTGATAAATGGCTAGAACCAACACAACTTCCAGTAGAAGCTAAATGTGTAGTATTAAATGCAGAAACGTTAGCAAATATAACTAGAGCTGTTGAAGACAGAAAACCAGTTATAGATAAAGATGTAACAGTAATAGGAAAATTAAAAACTGGAAACAAGCCAAATGTATTTATTCAAGTACCAGTAGGAACTCCAGTAAAAGATTTAGTGGAACAATCTGGTGGAATAGATGGAGAATATGGCGAAGTAGTTATAGGTGGACCATATACAGGAAAAGCAGGAAACTTAGAAGAAGATGCATTAACAAAAATGTCTGGGGGAATAATAGTTACAATACCTCTACCAGAATATAAAGGACCACTAGGATTATTAGTATGTGCCTGTGGAGCCAATGAAGATAGATTAAAAGATGTTGCAAATAAGATGAATGCTAGTATAGCAGGAGTAGTAGATTGTAAGAATATAGAATATCCAAAGGGAAAAGGTAATGGTCCTGGAAAATGTAAGACACCAGGTGAATGACCAGGTCAAGCAGCTGCAGTTATGCAGCTAAAGAAAGATGGAGCAGAAAGAATATTAATATCCAACTGTAATGATTGTTCAAATACAGTTATGCAAATAGCTCCAAAAGCTAAATTACCTGTATATCATCATACAGATCATATATTTAGAACAATAGATTATACACTAACTAGAAGACTTCCACAGGAGTAAACTGAAAAAATTTAAGGAGGTTATGTGATATGTCAATGACAGCAGAGCATGCAGAAGAATTAAAGAATGAACCTGCAGTAGTATGTTGTAGAACAGAAGAAGGAACAATATTAACAGCAGAAAACTTAGAAGATCCAGAAATATTTCCAGATATGGTGGATTCAGGACTTTTAACTATTCCTGATAACCATTTAAAAGTTGGGGAAGTAATAGGAGCAAAATTGCTTAAAACTGTTGATTCATTAACTCCATTAACTACTGATATTGTAGAAGGAGCTAAAACTGGAGAAGCTACCAGTGAAGAAACTTCAAACAATGAAGAAGTAACTGAAGAAAATGAAAAAGCAGTTCTAAAATATAATTTAAAAGCAGGAGATACTATAAAGGCTAGTGATTTAGAAAATCCAATGCATTTTGAAAAACTTGTAGATTCTTTATTATTAGATTTAAATGATAGAGTTCTTACAAGAAAAGAAGTTGTTGGAGCTACACTAAAAGTAGACACACCAGCTTTAACTCCTGTAACACCTGATATACTAGAAGGATTTGAGGAGGAAGAAAACATGAGTGTTGATGCAAAAGCAACAGTAACTGGTGGAATCCTAAAAATTAGGATTGCTGAAGGAAAGGGAATTGATATTGAAGTTCCTTTAAATGGAAAAGTAGGAGCTGGAAGTAAAGTAGCAGTACCAGCCGTTAAAGCTGAAAATGCAACTATTGAAGCAACACCAGCTATAGTAGAAGCAAAAAAAGAAGAAAAAGTTATAAGAACTTTAACAAGAAAATACTACAAAATAAACGAAGTTAAATTTGGAAAAGAAACTAAAATAGAAGGAACAACTCTTTATATAAGAGAAGACATTTGCAAAGATGCTCTTCAAATAGACAAATTAGTTAAAGATGTTAAATTAGAAATCATAACTCCAGATAAGTACAACACTTATAGTGAAACTATAATGGACGTACAACCAATAGCAACTAAAGAGTCTATGGATGACAAATTAGGAACAGGCGTTACAAGAGTAATAGACGGTGCTATAGTAATGGTAACTGGTATAGATGAAGATGGAGTTCAAGTTGGAGAATTTGGTTCATCTGAAGGTATATTAGAAGAAAATATTATGTGGAATAGACCAGGTGCACCAGACAAGGGTGAAATATTCATCAAAACTCAAGTAACTATAGCAAGAGGAACAGGAATGGAAAGACCAGGTCCATTAGCTGCTCATAAAGCTACAGACGTTATTACTCAAGAAATAAGAGAAGCTTTAAAAGCTATAGAAGATGATTCTTTAGTAGTTGATACAGAAGAATTCAAACAAGTAAGAAGACCTGGAAAGAAAAAAGTTGTAGTTGTTAAAGAAATCATGGGTCAAGGTGCAATGCACGACAACTTAATCTTACCAGTAGAACCAGTTGGTATAATAGGTGCTAAGCCAAACGTTGACTTAGGAAACGTTCCAGTAATGCTTTCACCACTTGAAGTAATGGATGGTGGTATCCACGCATTAACATGCATAGGACCTGCATCAAAAGAATGTTCAAGACACTACTGGAGAGAACCATTAGTTATGGAATGCATGAACGATCCAGAATTAGATTTAGCTGGAGTATTATTTGTAGGAAGTCCACAAATAAACAGCGAAAAATTCTATGTATCTGAAAGAATGGGTATGATGGTAGAAGCCATGGATGTTGATGGAGCTTTTGTTACAACAGAAGGTTTTGGAAACAACCACATTGACTTTGCAAGCCACGTTGAACAAATAGGTATGAGAGGTATACCATGTGTAGCATTCTCATTCTGCGCAGTACAAGGTGCTCTAGTTGTTGGTAACAAATACATGAAATACATGGTAGACAACAACAAATCAGAAGGTGGAATAGAAAACGAAGTATTATCTTGTAACACATTATGTAAAGAAGATGCTATAAGAGGAGTTGCAATGCTTAAAGCAGCTATGTCTGGAGAAGACGTTAAGAAGCCAGAAAGAGCTTGGAATCCAAATGTTAAAGAAAGCAACTTAGAATTAGTAGAAAAGGTTACAGATAAGAAGATAGACAGAGTTTTAAATGAAACTTCAATACCAATGAGCGAAAAGAGAAAAGAAAAATACGCTACAAAGTAGGGATTTAAATGAATTTAAAATATGGTGACAAAGTTATAGAAATGCAAGGAGTCATCGTAGAAGTATCAGATGGAGCTGTAGCAATAGATTTCAAAGGAAGACTAGGCTATTTAAGAGTTCCAAGAAGAATGATAATATCTGACTATGAGCTAAAGGTAGGCCAAGAAATAGGTCTTAATATGAGTTTTGTAGAGGTATTATCTGATGAGATAAATGAAAAATATGTAAGTAATCTTGAGGTTCAAAGAAGAAGAGGATTAGAACCTGATGATAGATGGAAAAAATAAGTTTTAAATTTAGAAGGGAAGGTTAAGAGAATGAGCATTGTAAAGGGATTACAATCTGAAATATTTGTTCCTATAACTCCAGATCCAGTATGGGCTCCAGTTACAAAGGAACTAAAAGACATGACAGTAGCAATAGCTACAGCAGCAGGAGTTCACTTAAAATCAGACAAGAGATTTAATTTAGCAGGTGACTTCACATATAGATTAGTACCAGGAGATGCACCATCAAGTGATTTAATGGTATCTCACGGTGGATATGATAATTCAGACGTTAATAAGGACATAAATGCTATGTTCCCAATAGATAGATTAAGAGAGTTAGTAGATGCAGGATTCATAAAAGCAGTTGCTAAAACTCATGTAGGATTCATGGGTGGTGGCGGAAACCAACAAAAATTCAGAGAAGAAACTGGTCCAGCTATAGCTAAAATATTAAAAGATGAAGGTGTAGATGCAGTATTAATGACTGCTGGATGAGGTACTTGTCATAGATCTGCAGTGTTAGTGCAGAGAGCGATTGAAAAAGCAGGTATACCTACAATAATAATAGCAGCCCTACCACCAGTTGTTAGACAAACTGGAACTCCAAGAGCAGTTGCTCCAAGAGTACCAATGGGTGCTAATGCAGGAGAACCAAACAATGTGGAAATGCAAACAGGAATAGTTAAGGATACATTATTAGAATTAGTTAAAATTCCTAGTGCAGGTAAAATAGTACCACTTCCATATGAATATGTAGCAAAAGTTTAATATAATAAAAAAAGAGCGTTTACTCTAAGGAGTAAAGCTCTTTTTTAAGGTAGTTTTCAAGAAGTTTTAATTATATGGTATTTTTTATAAAATATAGTTATTAAAAAGGCTTTAATTATTTTGATTAAAATATAAAAAAACGCAGAAAATAATCATCAATACATTACAATATAAATTATACGAAAGAGGTGTCTTTATGGTAAAAGTAGTTTTAGGATTATTAATATTATTAACAGCTTATTTTACAGTATTATTTCTTAAAGATTATTTAAAGTGTCAAAGAGAAGGAAGACTTGAAAAGACTAGCTTTATTTCATTGGGAGCTGTGGGATTTGTAACAAACTTTTTCGATACTTTAGGTATAGGAAGTTTTGCTCCAAGTACAGCATTGTTGAAAAACTTTAAATTATCTGCTGATAGAACATTGCCAGGTACATTAAATGCAGCATGTACTATACCAGTTGCAGTAGAAGCACTTTTATTTATAAATGGAATACAAGTTGAACCGCTTACATTATTTTCTTTATTAATAGCTGCTACAATAGGTGCTGTAGTAGGTGCTGGAATAGTTTCTAAACTAGATGAAAAGAAAGTTCAGTTTGGTATGGGAATAGCTCTTATAATAGTAGCTTTAGTTATGTTTGCGGGACAATTAAACTTAATGCCAGCAGGAGGAGAAGCAAGAGGACTTCATGGATATAAGCTTATAGTAGGTATTATAGGTAACTTTATATTTGGTGCATTAATGACACTCGGAATAGGCTTGTATGCTCCTTGTATGGCTTTAGTTTATGCTTTAGGCATGAGTCCAAAGGTTGCGTTCCCTATTATGATGGGATCTTGTGCATTTTTAATGCCAGCCGCATCAGTTAAGTTTATAAAAGAAGGTGCTTATGATAGAAAGGCATCTATGGCTATAACTATTTTTGGACTTATAGGAGTATTTATAGCATATTATTTAGTAAAATCATTACCACTTGATATATTAAAATGGTTGATAATAGTGGTTATATTATATACTTCTATAATGATGTTCAGATCAGCTTTTAAAAATAAAAAAGCCTAAAAGGTAATAGAAAAATTTTTCTATGTAGGTTTAGGGAAGATATATAGTGTTAAAAAGCAGGCGTATATGTATCTATACCTGCTTTTTTTCTAAATTTATAAAATTAACATTGAAAAATGAAGTGAAAAGTGATTATATTATATATGAATGTATTTTTATATATTTTATATATTTGAAGGGAGTAATTTACATGAAATTAATGAAAACCTTATGGGAAAAAGCCAAAGTTGACAAAAAGACTATTGTACTTGCAGAAGGAGAGGAAGAAAGAAACTTAAAGGCTTGTGAAGAAATTATAAAAAATTCCCTAGCTAATATAGTTTTAGTTGGAAATGAAAAAGCTATTAAAGATAAAGTTAAAGAATTAAATATTTGTATAGATGGTGCAAAAATAGAAGATCCAGAAACTTCAGAAAAACTTTCTACATATACTAAAGAATTTTATGAGCTAAGAAAACATAAAGGAATTACTTTAGAAAAAGCGGAGAAAATAGTAAGAGATCCCCTATATTTTGCTACTATGATGCTTAAAATGGGAGATGTAGATGGATTAGTATCTGGTGCTATTCATACTACAGGAGATCTATTAAGACCTGGTCTACAAATTATTAAGACAGCTAAAGGTGCATCAGTAGTATCAAGTTCATTTATAATGGAAGTACCTAATTGTGAATATGGAAAAGATGGACTTTTATTATTTGCAGATTGCGCAGTAAACCCTAATCCAACATCAGAACAATTAGCTTCAATTGCTATATCTACAGCAGAAACAGCTAAAGCTTTATGCGATATGGATCCTAAAGTAGCAATGTTATCTTTCTCAACTATGGGAAGTGCTAAACATGAATTAGTAGATAAAGTAGTAGAAGCTACAAAAATGGCTAAAGAACAAAGATCAGATTTAGACATAGATGGTGAATTACAATTAGATGCATCTATAGTTCCTACAGTAGCTAGCTTAAAAGCTCCAAATAGCAATGTAGCAGGAAAAGCTAATGTATTAGTATTCCCTGACCTACAAGCAGGAAATATAGGCTATAAATTAGTTCAAAGATTTGCAAAAGCAGAAGCTATAGGACCTATATGTCAAGGATTTGCAAAACCTATAAATGACTTATCAAGAGGTTGTAGCAGTGAAGATATAGTAAACGTAGTAGTAGTAACAGCAGTACAAGCACAAAGTATGGCAAAATAATTAGTTATAAATATTGAAAGGTGGTAAATTAAATGAAAGTTTTAGTTGTAAACTGTGGAAGTTCATCATTAAAATATCAATTAATAGATATGGAAACAGAAAAGGCTTTAGCTAAAGGGCTTGTAGAAAGAATAGGAATTGAAGGTTCTATATTAACACAAAAGGTAAACGGAGAAAAATACATAATAGAAGAACCAATGAAAGACCATAAAAAGGCTATAGAGTTAGTGTTAAAGGCATTAGTAGATGAAAAACATGGCGTTATAAAAGACATGAGCGAAATATCAGCAGTAGGACATAGAGTTGTTCATGGCGGAGAAAAATATGCAGAATCTGTACTTATAGATGATGAAGTTATGAAAGCATTAGAAGAATGTGTTAAATTAGCACCACTTCATAACCCACCAAACATAATAGGAATAAATGCTTGCAGAGAAATAATGAAAGATACTCCAATGGTAGCAGTGTTTGATACAGCATTCCATCAAACTTTGCCAGATTATGCTTATATGTATCCATTACCATATGAATTATATGAACAAAATGGCATAAGAAAATATGGATTCCATGGAACATCTCATAGATATGTTTCAGCTACAGTAGCAGATATGATGGATAAAGATATAAAAGATCTTAAAATTATAACTTGTCATTTAGGAAATGGAGCTAGTTTATGTGCAATAAAAGATGGTAAATCAATAGAAACTTCTATGGGATTTACTCCACTTGCAGGATTAGCTATGGGAACTCGATCAGGAGATATAGACCCTGCTATAATTCTTTTCATGGAAAAAGAATTAAAAATGTCTTCAGATGAAGTAAACAATGTTATAAATAAAAAATCTGGAGTATTTGGATTATCAGGAGTAAGTAGTGACTTTAGAGATATAGAAGAAGCTGCAGAAAAAGGAAATAAGAGAGCACAACTTGCTCTAGATGTATTCCACTATAGAGTAAAACAATTTATAGGTTCTTATGCTGCAGTATTAAATGGTGTAGATGCATTAGTATTTACAGCAGGTCTTGGAGAAAACTCAAAAGAAAGTAGAGAAGAAATCTGCAAGGGCTTAGAATACTTAGGTGTTAAAATTGATTTAGATAAAAATAATATAAGAGGAAAACAACAAGAAATAAGTGCACAAGATTCAAAAGTTAAGGTGTTTGTAATACCAACTAATGAAGAGTTAATGATAGCTAGAGATACTAAAGTTATAGTAAATAATAAGTAATAAAATGTAGTTGTAAATAATTGTATTATGTCACTTTCAGCATAAAATACTTGACTTTTTAATAGGCAGTTTATATAATAAATTTTGTGGCTGCTATATTGAGGTGAATTTTATGAAGTTAGATATATCAGATTTGAAAAGTAGAAATAATAAAACTGAGAAGGTTTCTTTAGTTTTGGAAGAAAAAGGTTTCTTCGACGGAAGTGAGGAAATTAATTATTTAGAGCCGCCAAAATTTGATGGGCTAGTTAGTATATCAGGAGACATAATTGATTTAGAAGGAAAAGTAACAGCTAAGGTTGAACTTTCATGTTCTAGATGTCTTGAAAAGTTTCCTTATGTGGTAGAAATTCATATCCACGAAAGTTTTACTAATAGCTTAGAAAGTCAAAGTGATGAAGTGGCATTGATAAAAGACGATGCCATAGATATTAATAAGGTTATAGAAAATAACATAATTATACAGTTACCAATTAAGAGACTTTGTAGGGAAGACTGCAAAGGATTATGTCAAAAATGTGGTTCTAACCTGAATGCTTCACAATGTAATTGTGAGGTAGAAGTTGATCCACGATTGGCTAAACTGAAAGATTTTTTTTCTACCAATTAAGGAGGTGTTTACAGTGGGAAATCCAGCAAGAAAGACTTCAAAAGCAAGAAGAGATTCAAGAAGAGCTCAAACTTTTAAATTAAGTTTACCAGGAATAGTTGAATGTCCTCAATGTCACGAAATGAAACTTGCTCATAGAGTATGTAAAAATTGTGGTCATTACAAAAGCAAAGAGGTTGTTTCAACTGATAAATAGTAAAAGAAAGTCTTATGACTTTCTTTTATTTTTTAATAAATTTTTTATTGTTAATGGAAAAAATATAATATATACTTTATTGGAAGGGAGTGATAAAGATGATTATAGCAGTAGATGGCATGGGAGGCGATTTTGCTCCAAAAGCAGTAGTAGAAGGATGTATTCAAGCAGTAAAAGAATATGAAGATATAGAGATTATAATAACTGGAAAAGAAGATTTAATAAAAAAAGAATTAAATAAGAATAATTATAATGGAAACAGAATAAGCATATTACATACAGAAGAAGTTATAACTACTAATGAAGCTCCGGTAAGGGCTGTAAGAAGAAAAAAAGATTCAAGTATGGTACGTGCACTACAATTAGTAAAAGAAGATAAGGCTCAGGCTATTATATCTGCAGGAAGTACAGGAGCACTTATGGCAGGAGCTACATTTATATTAGGTAGAATAAAAGGTATACAAAGAGTAGCTTTAGCACCATTACTTCCAGGAGTAAAAGCTCCTTTTATGATAGTTGATGTAGGTGCTAATGTGGATTGTAAGCCAGATTATTTAGTGCAATTTGCCATGATGGGTAAAACTTATTTTGAAAATATATTAGGAGTAAAAGATCCTTCAGTAGGACTTGTAAATATAGGTACAGAAGAAGAAAAAGGTAATGAACTTACAAAAGCTGCATATAAATTATTAAAGGAAGAAAATCTAAATTTCAAAGGGAACATAGAACCTAGAGATATACCAGAGGGAAAAACAAATGTAGTAGTGTGTGACGGATTTGTAGGTAATAGTATATTAAAAACATATGAAGGAGTAGCTTCTAATATATTTAAAATGTTAAAAGAACAAATTTTATCATCTTTTGTGTCAAAACTAGGAGGAGTACTTTTAAAAGGTGTATTTAAGAATTTTAAAAAGAAATTTGATTATACAGAATATGGAGGATCTCCTTTCTTAGGTGCTAAAGGAATATGCATAAAGGCTCATGGAAGTTCTAATGCGAAAGCCTTTAAAAATGCTATAAGACAAGCAAAATTATGTTATGATAAACAAATAATAGAGAAAATAGAGAATAATTTGTAGTTTTAAATAGAAAATAATAAGTAAGTGTATTAAATAACTGTATTGACGGTTAAATGGTTATGTAATATTATTTATTTATATAGAAGCATTAGGAGGTGAGACCATGATATTTGAAAAAATAAGAGCTATAATTGCAGAACAACTAAGTTTAGATGAAGAAGATGTTACAATGGAGTCATCTTTCATTGATGATTTAGGAGCTGATTCATTAGATATAGTTGAATTAATAATGGCACTTGAAACTGAATACGATTTAGAAATACCTGATGAAGAGGCAGAGAAGATTTCTAGTGTTGGAGATGTAGTGGAATACATAAAATCTCATACTGAAGAATAATATTTATTTTATGTCCCCGCTAGCTTTGCGGGGATTTATTTAAGCATAAGTTTATTCTTGAATTTATTTTACAAATGAATTGAAGAATGAACTTTTTAAGGAGTGAGACATTTGAGAAATAGAACAGATTTTTTAAAAGAAGTTCAGTATAAAATGGGAATATATTTTAAAAATGAGGAACTTTTAAATGTAGCATTAACACATAGTTCCTATGCTAATGGTAAAAAAAATATAAAATATAATGAAAGACTTGAATTCTTAGGGGATTCCGTACTTCAACTTACAATATCTGAATATTTGTTTTCAAAATATAAAGATAAATTAGAAGGAGAACTTACAAGGAAAAGAGCTATAATTGTTTGTGAAAATTCATTATATTCTGTGGGAAAAAAGTGGGATATAGGAATTTATTTAAACATGAGTAAGGGAGAAGAACTTACAGGCGGAAGAGAGAGAGTGTCTATTATAGCAGATGCTGTAGAAGCTATAATAGCAGCTATATATGTAGATAGAGGAATGGATGAGGCTAGAGCTTTTATCATGAAAAATTTTAAAGATATAATAGAAAGAGCCATGAAAGATGAAATAATATTAGATTACAAAACTAGACTTCAAGAATTAGTACAACAAAATAATGATAGTCACATAAATTATGAAATATTAAAAGAAGAAGGACCACCACATAGAAGAAAATTTTATACTAAAGTATTTATAGATGGAAAGTCAAAGGGTACAGGGGTTGGATATACAAAGAAAGAATCAGAACAAAATGCAGCAAAAGAAGCATTAAAAAGTTTAGGTGATAAGAATGAGTAGAAAACACTATATAATACCTATATTTGTACCTCATGAAGGATGCCCTCATAATTGTGTGTTTTGTAATCAGGATAAAATTACAGGTATTAATGAAAAAGTTGATGTAGCCTATACAATAAATACTATAGAGAAATATATAAAAACAATTCCTAGAGAAAATTCTACTATAGAAGTTTCTTTTTTTGGAGGAACTTTTACTGCAATTCCTATAGAGAGGCAAAATAGCTTTTTAAAAGTAGCAAAGGATTATAAAGATAAAGGAATTATAGATTATATACATATGTCTACAAGGCCAGATTATATAGATGAGGATATACTAGATAATTTAAAGAAGTATTCTGTAGATATAATTGAACTTGGGGTTCAATCTTTAGATGAAGAAGTTTTGTTAAAATCTGGTAGGGGTCATAGTATAGATAGTGTTTATAAAGCTTCTAAGCTAATAAAAGATTATGGTATAACTCTAGGACATCAAATAATGCTAGGACTTCCAAGTGATAGTTTCAAAAAGGATATAGAAACTGTTAGAAAATCTATAGAAATGAAACCAGACATAGCTAGAATATATCCTGCATTAGTAATAAAACAAACTCCTATGGAGTATATGTTAAATGAAGGTATATATAAACCTTATACTTTAGAAGAAGCTATAGATATAACAAAAATACTTTATTCTATGTACGTAGCAAATGATGTACAGGTTATAAGAATAGGACTTCAGCCAACAGAAGAAATAAACAAAGGTAGAGAATTAGTAGAAGGACCTTTTCATCCAGCTTTTAGAGAACTAGTAGAGGGAAAAATCATGAATGAAATGATTTTAGATAATATTATTAAAAATTATAAAAAAACAGTAGAAATTACTATAAATAATAAAGATTTATCTAAGCTCTATTGCAATAAAAAGAAATATTTTAAAGAATATTTAGGTAAGTATACTGTGAAGGTTGTTCAAAGTAATGAATTAGAAAGAGGAAGTATTATACTATCTATAGAAAATCATAAACGAAAATTATCTTTGTTGGAATATATGTTAAAATTAAATAAAGAGGTCAAAAGTATATAACAATAAATTATACCACTATATAAACTCTATAAAATTAGTATATAAAATAAAATAATATAAAATGAGGGGGAATATAAGTGGAAGTGTTAAAAGTATCATCTAAATCTCAACCTAAATCAGTGGCAGGGGCTTTAGCTGTAGCATTACGAGAAAAATCTTCTGTAGAAATACAAGTAGTTGGTGCTGGAGCAGTGAATCAAGCTATTAAAGCTATTGCTATATCTAGAGGATTTATAACACCTAATGGTATTGACTTAACTGTAGTGCCTTCATTTTCTGAGGTTAATATAGGAGGAGAAAAAAGAACTGCTATTATTCTTTTGGTAGAACCTAAGTAGTTTCTACATTTTATTAAAAACCGTGTAACCACGGTTTTTAATTTTATAATTGATATTTTTAGTTAAATATACTAAACTATAAAATATCATTACATAGTAAAAATAAGGGGAGTGCTTAATTATGAAAAAAGAAAAAAGAGAAAAGATGACAAAAATACTAGTTATATTTATGTCAATAGTATTTATTGTAAGCTTAGTACCAATGTTATTTGGCAGATAGGAGTGGACTTATGTTTTTAAAATCCATTGAAGTGAGAGGTTTTAAGTCTTTTGCAGATAAAACAGAACTAATATTTAAAAAAGGGGTTACGGGTATTGTAGGCCCTAATGGTAGTGGAAAAAGCAATATATCTGATGCAGTAAGATGGGTTCTTGGAGAACAAAGTGTAAAAAGCTTAAGGGGAAGTAAAATGGAAGATGTTATTTTTGCAGGAACCCAGTATAGAAAATCTTTAGGACTTTGCCAAGTTTCTTTAATGCTTGACAATAGTGATAAAAAGCTTCCTTTAGATTATTCGGAAGTTACTATATCAAGAAGACTTTATAGATCAGGAGACAGTGAATATTATATAAATAATACACAATGTAGACTTAAAGATATTCAAGAACTTTTTATGGATACGGGTATAGGAAAAGAAGGCTATTCTATAATAGGACAAGGTAAAATAGATGCAGTTTTAAGTGGAAAACCAGAAGAGAGAAGAAGTCTTTTAGAAGAAGCAGCAGGTATTGTAAAATTTAAAACTAGAAAACAAGAAGCAGATAAAAAATTAGCAAATACAGAACAAAATTTAATAAGAATAGATGATATATTAAATACTTATAATGAAACTATAGAACCTTTAAAAGAGGAAAGTGAAAAAACTAAGATATTTTTAAAGATGTCTGAAGAACTTAAAGAAAGAGAAGTCAATTTAACAATATTATTTATAGAAAAAATAGAAGCAAAATTAAAGGAAATAAATGAAGCGTATAATTTATTAAAAAATAATGAAGAAAAGTTAAAAAAAGAAAGAGAAGAATATAAAGAAAAAATTATAAAACTTAATAATGAGTTAGAAGTTTTAGATAAAGATAACTCTCAAAAGAGAGAAAACTATTATGATTATAAGTCTAAGGTTAAAGATATAGAAAATGAGGTTATAATATTAAAAGAAAAAATAAATAATCTAAACGAATCTATAAATTTAAGAGAAAAAAAATTAAAAATAAATAAAGAAAAAATAACTCAATTAAAAGAAGAAAAAGATATTTTAGAAAATGACACAAAAGAATTAAAAGCAAAATTAGAAGCAATATGCAAAAACATAGAAACTACTAACAAAGAAGTAAAGGATTTTAATGATTTATTTGAACATAAAACTATGGAACTTAAAAAGTTAAAGGAAAATCAAATAGAAATAGTAAGTGCCATAGCCAACGAAAAAAATAATGTGATGGTTTTAGAAAATGAAAAAAACAATTTAAAAAATAAGGAAGAGAATATAAATAGATCTTGTAACACTTATAGAAATTCTATAAATATAAATTTAAAAACTAAAGTAGACATAGAAGAAGAAATAAAAAAGATAAAAAATAATATAGAGAATTTAGAAAAAAATCTAAAAGAAAATACTAAAAGTATAGTTGGACTTAAAAATTCCCTTTATCATAAAGAAAAAAATTTAAAACAATACAGTGCAACCCATAGTAAATTTGAAGCAAACTATCAAATGCTTTGTAATTTAGAAAAACACTATGAGGGTTATAATAGAAGTGTTAAAACATTAATGGAACATATAGACAAAGGTAAAATCCTAAATGTTACAAAAGGTTGCTTTTTATTAGGAGATATAATAAAGGTAGATGAATATTTAGAAAAAGCTATGGAAGTAGCTTTAGGAGGAGCTATTTCTAACATTATAACTAAAGATGAAAATATAGCTAAAACCTTAATTAAGTATTTGAAGTATAATAATATAGGAAGAGCTACTTTCCTACCGTTAACTATAATAAAGGGTAAAAAAATAAACTTACCATATTTACATAAAGAAGCTGGCTTTGTTGGTATAGCTAGTGAACTTATTAAATTTAATAGCAAATTTAGCAATATAATAGATTATGTGCTTGGGAAAACTGTTATAGCTAAAGATATGGATAGTGCTTTAAATATAGCAAAAAAATTAAATTATTCTGTTAGAATTGTTACTTTAGAAGGAGAAGTTATAAATCCAGGAGGTTCTCTTACAGGCGGAAGCATAAAATATAGAACAGGTAGCAGTATAATAGGTAGAAAAAGAGAAATTGAAGAAACAAAACAAAAAATTGAAGAAACTAAGGTTATCGTAGAAAGTCTTATGGAAGAAATATCAAAGGTAAGAAGCAATATTAAAGCATTAGATGAGGAAAATCTTAATATAAAAGATAGCATTTATCATAATAATATAGATATTACAAAATTTGAGGGTAAATTAAATTCTGTAATAGATGAAACTCAAAAATTAAAAAGTACACTAAATACATCTAAAGATGAAATTGCTTTAATAGAAAATAAAATAGAAAAATTAGATTTTGATATACATAATAAAAATGAAAAGTTACAAGAGTCTATAAAAAACCAAGAATTAAATAGTTTTAATATAGAAAATTTAGAAAAATTACTTTTAAGTAGAGAAGAAGAAGCTAAAAAATCAAGAGAGATTTTAACTAATATAAAGATAGAAAAAGCGAAATTGGAAGAAATGCATTCCAATAGACTAAGGGAAACAGAAGATAGAAGGCAAGCTATAGAAGAAATATCTATGGAAATTAATAATTTTAATAAAGAAAATAAGTATAGTATGAATTCTATAGAAAATTTTAAATATACCATAATAAGAAATGAAAAAAGTGTTGAGAATCTATTAAAGTATATAAAAATTTTAGAAAATGAATTTAAAGAATATGATATAAATAGAATAAAGATAAAAGAAACATTAGATAATTTAAAAAATAAAAAAGAGAATTTAGATTTAATTTTGTCTAAAAAGCAACAAGAACTTCATAAGCAAGATATACAAAATGCTAAGTATGAAGCAGAAAAAGAGAATTTATATATTAAGTTAAATGAAGAATTTTCATTAACTTATGCTGAAGCCTTAGACTACAAAAAAGAGATAAAAGATATGACATCTTATAAGAATAAAATCTATAGTTTAAAAGAAGAGATTTCAAAATTAGGAACTATAAATTTAAAAGCTATAGAAGAATACAAGAAATTAAATGAAAAAATTACTTTTATGGAAGAACAAAAACAAGATCTTATAAAATCAAAAGAGCAGCTTATTAATGTAATAGATGAAATGACAAATAAAATGAAAAGGGTATTTAGTGAAAACTTTAATATACTTAGAAAATATTTTAATGAAACCTTTAAAGAATTATTTAAAGGTGGAAGTGCAGATTTAATTTTATGCGAGGGAGATGAGCTTACAGCGAATATAGATATAAAAGTTCAACCTCCAGGCAAAAAACTTCAAAATATAAATCTTATGTCTGGCGGAGAAAAAGGATTGGCAGCTATTGCACTACTTTTCGCTATTTTAAAAATGAAGCCTACACCTTTTTGTATATTAGATGAAATTGAAGCAGCATTAGATGATATAAATGTAGTGCGCTATGCAGAATTCTTAAATCAACTTTCCAGTAACATTCAGTTTATAGTTATAACTCATAGAAAGGGAACCATGGAAGCTTGTGATGCTTTGTATGGAATTACTATGGAGGAAAAAGGAGTATCAAAAATTATTTCAGTAGACCTAGCTTCGGAAAGAGAAGTGGCAGCTACTATATAAATATTTTATTTTGCAGATTTAAAAACATAAAAAGGAGAGATGAAAATGTTTGGTAATTTCTTTGATAAATTAAAACAGGGACTTACAAAAACTAAGGATAATTTTACAGATAAGGTAACAAGTATATTAAATTTAGCTATAACTATAGATGAAGATCTATATGAAGAATTAGAGGAAATACTTATAACTGCAGATATTGGAGTGGAAACTTCTTTAAAAATTATAGAGAGATTAAAAGAAAAGGTAAAAGAAGAAAAGATAAAAGATCCTGCAGAAATTAAACCTTGTCTAAAGGAAGTAATACTAGAAATTATAGGAAAGGAAAACGGAACTATAGAACCTAAGTCTACTCCAGCTATAATGCTTGTAATAGGGGTAAACGGAGTAGGTAAAACTACATCTATAGGAAAAGTATCTTCAAAATTAAAAAATAAGGGGTATAAGGTTATTATGGCAGCAGCAGACACCTTTAGAGCAGCAGCCATAGATCAATTAGAAATATGGAGTAATAAGGCCTCTGTAGATATAATAAAACATCAAGAAGGTTCAGATCCTGGAGCGGTAGTATTTGATGCAATTCAAGCTTCTAAATCTCGTGGAGCAGACGTTCTTATATGTGATACTGCAGGAAGATTACATAATAAAAAGAATTTAATGAATGAGCTTTCAAAAATAAATAAGATTATAGATAGAGAGTATGGTGAGGCTAGTAAAGAAACATTATTGGTATTAGATGCTACTACAGGGCAGAATGCAGTGCTACAAGCTAAACAATTTATGGAGGTGTGTCCTATAGATGGTATAATACTTACAAAATTAGATGGAACGGCTAAGGGTGGAATTGTAATATCTATAAAGGATCAATTAGATATACCTGTAAAACTTATAGGAGTAGGAGAAGGTATAGAGGATTTACAAGAATTTAATCCGGAAGAGTTTGTAGAAGCTTTATTTTAAAAAAATAAGTCTGTTAAGTAAAAATGCTTGACAGACTTTTTATAGTTTGATATTATATAATTCGTCAAGTAAAAAGAATAGTTTGTTAAAGGAGTTAGATTAAAATCTGTGATATTTTATGGAAGAAATAGTGGAGATGTCTTTATTATTAGACTTTTATGGTGAATTGCTTACAGAAAAGCAAAGCAGAATAATGGATTTATATTACAATAAAGATTTTTCATTATCAGAAATATCGGAGTTCACTAATACTAGTAGGCAGGCAGTATATGACATAGTTAAAAGATGTCATAAAATTCTTTTGCAGTATGAAAACAAATTAGGTTCAATGAAAAAGTTCAAAAAACTTCAAGATTCTAAAGAAAAATTATTAGATATGCTAGATACGATAAATGAAGATAATATAAAAGAAATTGATAATATAAAAAAATATATAATTGAAAATATTTAGGAGAGGATTATATGGCCTTTGATGGATTAGCTTCTAAGCTTCAAGATGCTTTAAAAAAGCTAAAAGGTAAAGGGAAGCTTTCAGAAAAAGATATAAAGACAGCTATGAGGGAAGTTAAACTTGCATTATTAGAAGCTGACGTTAATTATAAAGTAGTTAAAAACTTTGTAAAATCCGTTAGTGAAAAATGTATGGGAAAAGAAGTGCTAGAAAGTTTAACACCAGGTCAACAGGTAGTTAAAATAGTAAATGATGAGCTAACAGAGCTTATGGGGAGTACAGAAAGTACTTTGAGTTATTCTTCTTCAGGTATTACAGTTATAATGCTTGCAGGACTTCAAGGTGCAGGAAAAACTACTATGGCAGGTAAGCTTGCTCTTCACCTTAGAAAGAAAAATAAAAAACCACTTCTTGTAGCTTGTGACGTTTATAGACCAGCAGCTATAAAACAACTTCAAGTAGTAGGTAAACAAATAGATATACCTGTATTTACTATGGGAGATAAATTAAATCCTGTAGATATTTCTAAGGGAGCTATTGAATATGCTAAAAACAACAAACATAATGTGGTTATAATAGATACAGCTGGTAGACTTCATGTAGATGAGAATCTTATGGAAGAACTAAAAAACATAAAGGATGAGGTAAATCCTTCAGAAATATTATTGGTAGTTGATGCTATGACAGGTCAAGATGCTGTAAATGTAGCAAATAACTTCAATGATAAATTAGATTTAACAGGAATAATACTTACAAAGTTAGATGGTGACACTAGAGGTGGAGCTGCCCTTTCTATTAAATCTATGACAGGCAAACCTATTAAATTTGTAGGTGTAGGAGAAAAAATGAATGATCTAGAAGTGTTCTATCCAGATAGAATGGCATCTAGAATATTAGGTATGGGTGATGTGCTTTCACTAATTGAAAAAGCTCAGCAATCTATTGATGAGGAGAAAGCTAAAAAAATTGGTGAAAGAATGTTAAACCAAGAATTTAATTTTGAGGATTTTTTAGATTCCATGGAACAAATGAAGAAATTAGGACCGCTTAATAAGTTAATAGAAATGATTCCAGGAGTTAATTCTAAAGAGTTAAAGAATTTAGATTTAAGTGGTAGTGAAAAAGAGCTTAAAAGAACAGAGGCTATTATAAGCTCTATGACTAAAAATGAAAGAACAAATCCTTTATTGATATCTTCATCTCCTTCAAGAAAAAGAAGGATAGCTAAAGGATCAGGTACAACAGTACAACAAGTAAATAAGCTTTTAAAAGATTTTGAGGCTTCTAAAAAGATGATGAAACAAATGAAAGGAATGCAAAAAGGTTTTAAAAAAGGTTTATTTGGTAAATTACCATTTTAGATAAAAACTTTTTAAAGGAGGTGAAACACATGGCAGTAAAAATAAGATTAAGAAGAATGGGTGCTAAAAAAGCTCCATTTTACAGAGTTGTAGTTGCAGATTCTAGATCTCCAAGAGATGGTAGATTTATAGAAGAAATAGGATACTACAATCCTATATCAGAACCAGTAGAAATAAAATTTAATGAAGAAAAAGTAGCACAATGGATTAAAAACGGTGCTCAACCTACTGATACAGTTAAAAAGTTATTAGGAAGAGCTGGAATAGCTAATAAATAAGCTATACAAAGTACTGGGGGTGTAGTAAATGAAAGCTTTGGTTGAAACTATAGCAAAAGCATTAGTGGATAACCCAGAAGATGTTCAAGTTAATGAAGTGGCTGGAGAACAGTCTATAATTATTGAACTAAAAGTTGCACCTGACGATATGGGAAAAGTTATAGGAAAACAGGGAAGGATAGCAAAGGCTATCAGAACTGTGGTTAAGGCAGCAGCTATAAAAGAAAATAAAAGAGTTGTTGTTGAGATAATATAAAGAGTTAGGTGCACCTAACTCTTTTATTTTATAAATTATACTTGGTATTTTAAGGAGAGTAAGTAAATGGAAGGTTTCTTATCTATAGGTGAAATAATAAATACTCATGGTATAAAAGGAGAAGTAAAAGTTTATCCTTTAACTGATGATATTAAAAGATTTAAAAATTTAAAAAAAGTATTTATAAATGGGCAAGAAAAAAATATACTAGGGTGTAAGTTTAAAAACAAATTTCCAGTATTAAAGATAGAAGGAATAGATTCAATAGAAGAGGCTAATAGATACAGAAATAAATACTTAGAAATAAAGAAGGAAGATGCAGTAAAGCTTCCAGAGGGAAGTTATTTTATAGCGGATTTAGTAGAATGTACTGTAGTAGATGAAGAAGGTAATACTATAGGAGCTATGAAAGATGTAATGGAAACTGGTAGTAATGATGTTTATGTAGTACAAGGAGAAAAAGAAATATTAATACCTGCTATAAAACAAATTATAACTAATATAGATATAGAAAATAAAATTATTACTATAAAGCCATTGGAGATGTGGCAATGAAGATAGATATTCTAACCCTATTTCCAGAAATGTTTAGTATATTTAATCATAGCATTATAGGAAGAGCCAAAGAAAAAGGAATAGTAGATATAAATGCTATAAATATAAGGGATTATACAAAAGATAAACATAAAAAGGTAGATGACTATCCTTACGGTGGTGGTGCAGGTATGGTTATGTGCGCTCAACCAATAGTGGATAGTATAAGACAAGTAAAAAACTCTAATAAGGGTAAGATTATTTTTTTAGGACCTAAGGGGAGAACTTTTAATCAAGAGTTGGCTAAAGAATTAGCTAAAGAAGAAGAGTTAATATTTTTATGTGGACATTATGAGGGAATAGATGAAAGAGCTTATGAATATATAGATATGGAAATATCTTTGGGGGACTTTGTATTAACTGGAGGAGAAATGGCATGTATTCCCATAGTTGATTCAATTTTAAGGATGATACCAGGAGTTTTAAAAGGTACTGAAAGCTATGAAGAAGAATCTTTTTATAGTGGACTTTTAGAGTATCCACAATACACAAGGCCAGAAGTGTTTGAAGATAAAGAAGTACCTAAGGTTCTTTTATCAGGGCACCATCTAAATATAAAAAAATGGAGAAAAGCAAAATCTCTTGTAATTACAAAAGAAAAAAGACCAGATCTTTTTAAAAAGTATAACATATCTAAAGAAGATAAAAAAATATTAAAAGAGTATTTTGAGAAATATAGATAAAAATAAGTATATTAATATAGAAAAAGACATAGTAACCGATAAATTTTATATAAAAATATTGATTAAAAAATTTTACTGTGGTAAAATAAATTTTGTGCTAGTACGGGCGGTCCTCTACCTATTTTACATAAGCTAGGTAAGAACGTCAAAAAATAAGAGGAGGGAATGCACATGTTAGAAATTATAAAAGAAATAGAAAAAGAACAACTAAGAAGCGATTTACCTAAATTCAATGTAGGAGATACTGTAAAAGTTCACCAAAAGATCAAAGAAGGAACAAGAGAAAGAATCCAAGTATTTGAAGGAACAGTTTTAAAAAGACAAAATGGTGGAGCAAGAGAAACTTTCACAGTAAGAAGATTAGCATCTGGTGTAGGAGTTGAAAAAACTTTCCCAGTTAACTCTCCATTAATAGAAAAAATAGAAGTAGTAAGAAGAGGTAAAGTAAGAAGAGCTAAATTATACTACTTAAGAGATAGAGTTGGTAAAGCAGCAAAAGTTAAAGAATTAATGAGATAATAAAGAAAGTTAGGGGCTTGAGTAAGTCCCTTTTTTTCATACCAAGGGGGTACAATTTATGGTGAAAGAATTATTAGAAATTATAAAATCCATAGTGTTGGCGGTAATTGCAGCCTTTTTAATTATAACTTTTGTACTTGAAACTGTAAGTGTAGAAGGACACTCTATGGAGCCTACTTTACAAAATAAAGATAGATTAATAGTAGAAAAAGTTTCTTATTATTTTAGAAAACCAAAACCTGGTGATATAGTAGTAATTAAATATCCTGCAGACACTAGAGAAAAATTTATAAAAAGAGTAGTGGCAGTAGCTGGGGATAAGGTTTCTATTCATAATAATAAGTTATATATAAATGGAAAAGAAAAAAATGAACCTTATATATTAGAAAATTATATGGAAGATTTTAATGAAGTTAAGATACCTTCTAATACTGTCTTTGTAATGGGAGATAACAGAAATCATAGTAGAGATAGCAGATTTGAGGATGTAGGATTTGTGGATTTAAAATTAGTAGTTGGAAGAGCAGCCTTTAGAATATATCCTTTTAATAATATGGGTAGTTTATCCTATTCTGAAGCTAATAAATAATTAAAGGTAATATAATCAACAAAAGAAAGGATAGATAAAACTATGAATATAAATTGGTTTCCAGGTCATATGGCTAAAACTAGAAGGGAAATAAAAGAGAATTTAAAAAAGGTTGATGCGGTAATAGAAATAAGAGATGCTAGGATAGTAAATTCAAGTAAAAATCCTAACATTGAAGATATTTGCGAAAATAAACCTAGAATAATTTTATTAAATAAAAAAGATCTAGCTGAAAAAGAAGTTACTATAGATTGGATAAATTCATTATCTAAAGATAATATAAAAGTTTTAGCGGTAAATTCTAATACTGGAGAAGGATTAAATAAAATAAAACCTACATTAAATGAATTATTAAAAGATAAGCACGAAAGAATGAAAAATAAAGGAATAGTAAATATAGTAGATAGAGTAATGGTAGTTGGTATACCTAATGTAGGTAAATCATCTTTTATTAACAAAATGGCTAAAAACTCTATAGCTAAAGTTGGAGATAGACCAGGAGTTACAAAAAGTAAACAATGGATAAAAACTAAAATAGGTATAGAACTTATGGATACACCAGGAGTTTTATGGCCTAAATTAGATAGTGAAGAGGTACAACTTAATTTAGCTTTTACAGGGGCTATAAAAGATGAAATTATGGATATAGAAACTTTAGCCTTAAGACTTATAGAAAAATTACAAAATTCTTATGGAGACAGATTAATGAAAAGATATAAGTTAAGTGAGCTAAGTGAGAATGGACTTGAAAATATGGAGAACATAGCAAGAAAAAGAGGAGCTATAATATCTAGAGGAGAAGTAGACTATAATAGAATAGCAGTAACTATTTTGGATGAATTTAGAGGTGGAAAATTAGGTGTTATATCTTTAGAAAAACCTAATAATTAAAGGGAGATATTATTATGAATATAAATACTGCGGAAGATTTTCAAGATATAAAGTATGTTGAAATAAAAAAGTTTACGGATACCTTAAAGAAAAACTATGAAACTTCTAAGGAAAATGAAGTAAAAAGAATCATAAATTTACTAAATTTAGATAAAAGAAAAAATGTAAAATCTCTAGGGGAAAGTTTACTTAAATTTTTAAACAAATATAATAAAGAAACAGATAGGGTTACTAATATGTATAACTTAGATAAAAGCTTTTATCCCTATGAAATAATAGCAGGAGTAGATGAAGTGGGAAGAGGACCACTAGCAGGTCCTATAGTAGCTGCATCCGTAATATTGGATTTAAATACAGTCCAAAATCTAATATTAGATATAAAAGATTCTAAAAAATTATCTCCACAAAAGAGAAAAGAATTAGATGTCATTATAAGAGAAAAAGCTTTAAGTTATAATATAGCTATAATTAGCAATAATATTATAGATGAAAAGGGTATTGCATGGAGCAACAATGAAGTTTTAAAAAGAGCAGTACAAGGACTTAAAATAAAACCAGATTTAGTGTTATCTGATGGGTATGCCGTAAAAAATATGAATTTACCTAATAAATTTATAGTAAAAGGTGATAATAAAAGTGCTAGTATAGCTTGTGCATCTATTATAGCAAAAGTATATAGGGATAATCTTATGGAAGAGTATGCTAAAGTTTATCCTCAATATGGTTTTGAGCATAATGCAGGTTATGGTACTCAAGAGCATATAGAATCCATACAAAAATATGGACCGTTAAAAATACATAGGAGAAGTTTTTTAAAGAATATAATTTAAAAGCCTCAAATAACCTTTAAGATATATTAAAAATAATATGAAGCTATAAAAGTTTTAAATAAATTAAGAGTTTTTTAGCTACATATTTAATTTTTAATATATCTTATTTTAGTTGGTTATTTAAAAACTGTATTTATAAATAATCTAACTGAAAAGCATTTTTTATTAGCTTTATGGAGGGTTTATTAGTATTTTTGTTAAATACTACTTCCACAACATCAAACCTAAAATTGAATTTATTAAATAAGTGATTTTTAATTATGTACATCTGGGCTGTTTTATATAGTTTCTTTTGTTTATAATAATTTACAGCTTCACAAGGACTACCATAACAGGTGGAATATCTACTTTTTACTTCAATAAAGCATATATAGTCATTATCCTTAGCTATTATATCAATTTCTCCAATTTTACATCTAAAGTTTTTTTCAATTATTATATAAGAAGAATTTTGAAGATACTTAGAAGCTATGGCTTCGCCGAAATAACCTATGTCTTTATTAAAGTAGTGCATGAATATGATCTCCTTTTACAATATTTTATTATCTATAAATTTTCTATACTGAAGAGCCTCAATTATATCTTCATCCTTTATTTTTTCATTTCCATTTAAATCTGCAATAGTTCTAGATACTTTTAATATACGACAATAAGCTCTTGCACTTAAATTGAATTTTGTATAAATTTTTCTTAAAATTTTAGACCCACTTGAAGTTAAATCACAATATTTTTTCAGTTGTTTCCTTTTCATTTGAGAGTTTGTATATATAGAATCCTTAGAGAATCGTTCAAGTTGAATTTCACGAGCTTTTACTACTCTTTCTTTTATAGTTTTAGAACTTTCAGATTTGCTAAATTTCTTTACTTCATCAAAAGATAACTGTGCCACAAAAGTAAATATATCTATTCTATCTAAAATTGGCTTTGAAAGTTTATTTATATATCTTTTAATTTCATATTCACTACAGGTGCAATCAGAGGTACCATACATACCACATGGACAAGGGTTTAAGGATGACACTAACATAAAGTTACAAGGATAGGTTACATTTCCATTATATCTAGTTATTTTTATACATCTATCCTCTAAAGGTTGCCTTAAAACCTCTATTACATTTTTTTTGAATTCTAAAATTTCATCTAAAAATAAAACTCCATTATGAGCTAGAGAAATTTCTCCAGGAGTTAAGCTACTACCTCCACCTACTAAAGCAATCTTTGATGAAGTGCTATGAGGACTTCTAAAAGGTCGCTGTTTAATTAGAAAGTTTTTATCTAGTTTTCCTGCTACACTATAAATTTTAGTTACTTCCAAGGCTTCTTCGTAATTTAGAGAAGGAAGTATAGTTGGAATTCTTTCTGCCAACATAGTTTTTCCACAACCAGGGGGACCAAACATAATAATATTATGACCTCCTGATGCTGCTACTTCTAAAGCTCTTTTACAACTTTCTTGACCAGATATTTCTGCAAAATCTATATTAGATTCCTGTAGACTATTATTTTTAAGTGTAAGTTTATAAGGAAGTAAATCCTTATAGTGTATATAATGAACTACTTCATTTAAATGAGAAAAGGGAAAAATGTTAGCTTTTTTTACTAAGGCACATTCATCTTTATTCAAAGAGGGAATTATGAAGTTATTTATATTGTTATCTAATCCATCTAATATTATAGGAAGAGCACCTCTTATTTTATTTATATCACCAAATAAGGATAACTCACCTATAACTATATAGTCTTTAAAAAAATCACCATTTAATTGATTTGTAGCTACCAAAATAGCTAAGGCTATAGGTAGATCAAATAAAGAACCTTCTTTTTTAATATCTGCAGGAGATAAGTTGACAGTTATTTTACTTATGGGAATTTTATAACCAGAATTAATTAATGCAGATTTAACTCTTTCCTTTGACTCTTTAATTGAAGTAGCTGCAAGTCCTACTATATTAAAAGAAGGTAGACCAGATCTAATATCTACTTCTACAGATATTAGATTGCTAGAACAGCCATTAAGTGAAGCTGTAAATACTTTACCTATCATAATATCACCCTTTAATATAAATTTAACTAGAGTATTGACAGTAAAGTTATATATTATTATGTAATTTAAAAATTAATAAAAAATTTACTTTTAAGGTTTAATGAATAAAATTTTTAAATTTGACAAAAATTCAAGAAAAATAATAATTTAAGGGGTTATAAATTATGATAGAATTAAATTTATGGTTTTCAAGAGCAAAGCTTTCAAGTAAATTAAAAATAATATTGCTAAAAGAATTTAAAAGTATAAAAAATATTTTTGAATACACAAAGAATTTTGACAACAATAGAAATTATGATATTATGAATTATAAAATAGTTAGTGAATTGAAAAAAGCTTGGAATGAGGATATTATATATAAAACTAAAGAAAAAATATTGAAAGAAGATATAAATGTTATAAACTTTAATGATAGTTTATATCCTTATAAGCTAAAATATTATGAAGATTCTCCAGCAGTACTTTTTTATAAAGGGAATATAGAACCTTTAAATAAATCGAAATCTGTAGCTATTGTTGGTTCTAGAAAAAGTACTTTTTATGGGGAAAAAGTAACTAAAATTGTAAGCAAAGCTTTATCAGAAAATAATATTTCTATAATAAGTGGTATGGCAAAGGGAATAGATTATAATGCGCAGTTAAGTTCTATAAATAGTAATGGCTATACTTGTGCTGTTTTAGGATCAGGCATTGATGTAATTTATCCTAGGCAAAATAAAGAGTTGTATAAATCTATTTGTGAAAAGGGTTGTGTTATATCTGAATTTTATCCTGGAACGCCACCATTTTCTTATAATTTTCCAATGAGAAACAGAATAATTAGTGCATTAAGTGATGTGGTTATAGTTGTAGAGGCATCTTATAAAAGTGGTTCTTTAATAACTGCCACATTAGCTTTAGAACAAGGAAAAGATGTATTTTCTGTTCCAGGTTCTATATTTTCAAGAGAAAGTATAGGTACAAATAAATTAATAAAAGAAGGAGCTTTTGTACTTACATCTTTAGACGATATTTTTCAATATTTAGGTTTAGAAAATCATAAAATTAAGGATAATAAAGTTAATAAAAATAATAATAAGATTGGATTAGAAAAACAAATATATAATGTTCTAACTGATGAGCCTATACATATAGACGATATAATTAGACTTATTAATATTGACATAAAACGTTTGTATGAGGTATTATTTGAATTGCAGCTTAGAGAAGAAGTAATTTGTCTAGCTGGGAACTATTATGTGAAGGCATAAAAAAAATTTAATTATATATAATACTTATAGTTAATTATAAAAAACTAATCACATTAAAATAAGGGGGTGCAATCTCTGGTTGAATTTTTCCAGAGGATGACATGGGACAAAATTTAGTAATAGTAGAATCACCGGCAAAAGCTAAGACTATAAAAAAATATTTGGGTAAAAATTATGTAGTTCAAGCATCTATGGGACATGTTAGAGATCTTCCCAAAAGTCAATTAGGGGTCGATATAGAAAACAATTATAATCCTAAGTATATAACTATAAGAGGGAAGGGAGAGCTTTTAGATAAATTAAAAAAAGAAGCTAAAAAAAGTACTAAAATATATTTAGCTACAGACCCTGATAGAGAAGGAGAGGCTATTTCTTGGCATTTAGCTCATGCATTAAAGATAAAAGAAGATGAAAAATGCAGAATAGAATTTAACGAAATAACAAAAACCGCAATAAAGTCTGCTATAAAAAAGCCAAGAAAAATAAACGATAATTTAGTAGATGCTCAACAAGCTAGAAGGGTTTTAGATAGATTAGTAGGATATAAAATAAGTCCTATACTTTGGAATAAAATAAAATGGGGATTAAGTGCAGGTAGAGTTCAATCTGTAGCTTTAAGAATGATTTGTGATAGAGAAAATGAGATTTCTAAGTTTACTCCTAAAGAATATTGGACTATAGAATGCGAATTATGCAAAGAAAATTGTGTGAAATCTTTTTTAGTAAAACTTACAACTAAAAATGGTAAAAAAATAGAAATCAACAATGAAGAAGAAGCATTAAAAATAAAAAAAGAACTTGAATTAGGTAAATTTGTTGTAAAAAATATTAAGAGAACTGCTAAGAAGAAGAATCCATTGGCACCTTTTACTACTAGTACACTTCAACAAGATTCTTACAAAAAATTAAATTTCCCTACTAAAAAAACTATGTCTATAGCTCAGCAACTTTACGAAGGAATAGATGTAAAGGGCTTTGGAACTGTTGGACTTATAACTTATATGAGAACAGATTCTACAAGAATATCTGAAGATGCTCAAAATGCTGCTTTAGATTATGTAAAAAATAATTTTGGAGAAGAATATGTTCCTAAAATTCCTAGAGTATTTAAAGGAAAGAAAAATATTCAAGATGCTCATGAAGCTATAAGACCAACTAACGTAGATATAAATCCAGAAGTAGCCAAAGAGAATTTAACACCACAGCAATATAAATTATATCAACTTATTTGGAAAAGATTTATAGCAAGTCAAATGGCTTCTTGTATATTAGATTTTACATCAATACTTATAGAAAACGGAGAATATAATTTAAGAGCCAGTGGTTCTGTAGTTAAGTTTGATGGATTTATGAAAGTATATGAATATTCTACAGAGGAAGATAAAGAAGCAACAAAAATACCAACTTTAGAAGAAAAACAGGTTTTAAAAGAAAAATCCATAAATGAGACACAACATTTTACTCAACCACCAGCTAGGTATTCGGAAGCATCTTTAGTAAAGACATTAGAGGAGAATGGTATAGGAAGACCAAGTACTTATGCACCTATTATATCTACTATAATAGATAGGAAATATGTAGAACGTGAAAAGAAAACTTTAAAGCCTACAGAACTTGGAGAAATAGTAAATAATATAGTAAGTGAATATTTCAAACAAATTGTAGATTTGGAATTTACTGCAGGCATGGAAAATAAATTAGATGAGGTAGAAGAAGGTAAAAAGCCTTGGGCAAAAGTTGTAGATGATTTTTATAAGCCTTTAAGTAAATCTATAGATATAGCTGAAAAGGAAATATCAAAGATAACTATAGAAGATAAAGTTACAGATGTAATTTGTGAAAAGTGCGGAAAAAATATGGTAATAAAGCAAGGGAGATATGGAGAATTTTTAGCATGTCCAGGATATCCAGAATGTAAAAATACAAAACCTATAGTAGAAGAGTTGAATGTGAAATGTCCTAAATGTGACGGAAAGGTTTTGGTTAAAAGAAGCAGAAAAGGAAGAAGATTTTATGGATGTAGTAATTATCCAGAATGTGATTTTGTAAGTTGGTTTCCACCAGTAGATGAAAAATGTCCAGAGTGTGGAACTTATATGGTTAAAAAACAAAGCAAATCCAAAGGGGAATATTATGAATGTACTAATACTGAATGCAAATTTAAAAAATATTTAAACAATAAATAATAATTGAATATTTAAAAGGATATATTGAAATGTAATATTCCATATGTTATTATAGATAAGGAAAGGCAATAATTCAAAATATTTTTAATAGTCGCAATTTTTAATAACTATACAAAGTAAATGGAAAAATAAGGATTTTACATTTATGTAAAGTAAATAATATGAGGCAATATAAGGAGGAATATAAATGCATTCACTATTAGACAAAACAAGAATGTTAAATAGGATATTACAAAAATCTGGAACAGAACCAGTAGATTTTAATGATATAGGAAATTTATTAAGTGATGTTTTATGTTGTAATGTATATATAATAAGTAGAAAAGGAAAATTATTAGGATATAAGTTATATTCAGGTTTTGAATGTGATGAAGTTAAAAATTACGTGTTAAAAGATAAAAGATTCCCGGATAACTATAATAACAAATTATTAAATATTCATGAAACTTTAGCTAACTCACCTAATCATGACAAATGTGTTTTTGAAGGTGGAAAAGATTGTGTAATTAAAAATAAATTGTCCACTATAGTTCCTATAAATGGCAACAGAGAGAGATTAGGTACATTATTAATTGCTAGGTTTGATAATCCTTTTACAGATGAGGATTTAGTATTAGCAGAATATAGTGCAACTATTATAGGTCTTGAGATATTAAGATCAAAACAAGATGAGATAGAAGAAGAAACTAGAAAAAAAGCAGTAGTTCAATTAGCTATTGGAACTTTATCTTATTCAGAATTAGAAGCTGTGGAACATATATTTAATGAATTAGATGGAGATGAAGGTTTACTTGTAGCTTCTAAAATAGCAGATAAGGTAGGCATAACTAGATCTGTAATTGTTAATGCATTAAGAAAATTTGAAAGTGCAGGAGTAATTGAATCAAGATCTTTAGGTATGAAGGGAACTCATATTAAAATATTAAACGACAAGCTTTTAGATGAATTAAAGAAAATAAAATAATAAAATTGGAGAAGCCTTAATGGCTTCTTTAATTTTAATTTAAATTAAAAAATCTAAATAAAAAAATTAAAATTATTGTTGAATAAGAATACTGGTTATGATATACTACATAAGGATAAAATACACACATTATCTAATTTATAAATGGTGCCTAAAGGTAGTTTATATATATGAAGATAATGGAGGAAAAAACCAAGGAGGTAGAAATATGTCAGTTATATCAATGAAACAATTATTAGAAGCAGGTGTTCACTTTGGACATCAAACAAGAAGATGGAACCCTAAAATGGCTCCATACATATTTACAGAAAGAAATGGAATATACATTATCGATTTACAAAAAACAGTTAAGAAGGTAGAAGAAGCTTATGACTTCTTAAGAAAAGTATCAGAAGAAGGAAAAGATGTTCTATTCGTAGGAACTAAAAAACAAGCTCAACAAGCTATTGAAGAAGAAGCTAAAAGATCTGGAATGTATTTTGTAAATAACAGATGGTTAGGTGGAATGTTAACAAACTTCACAACTATCAAAACAAGAATAGGTAAATTAGAAGAATTAGAAAAAATGGAAGAAGACGGAACATTTGAAGTTCTTCCTAAAAAAGAAGTTATAAAATTAAAGAATGAAGAAGAAAAATTAGAAAAGAACTTAGGCGGAATAAAAGAATTAAACGCTAGCAACTTAGGTGCTATGTTTATTGTTGATCCAAGAAAAGAAAAGAATGCAATATTAGAAGCTAAGAAACTTGGAATTCCAGTAGTAGCTATAGTTGACACAAACTGTGATCCAGATGAAGTTGACTATGTAATCCCAGGAAACGATGATGCTATAAGAGCCGTAAGACTTATAACAGCTAAAATGGCAGATGCAGTTTTAGAAGGAAGACAAGGCGAACAAATAGAAGAATAATATTGTATGGATAAATAAAAAATATAAGGTAGGTGAGATGTAAATTTCATTTACCTTTTAAATTAGAAAAAACAGGAGGAATATAGAATGATCAGTGCTAAAATGGTAAAAGAATTAAGAGAAAAAACTGGCGCAGGAATGATGGACTGTAAAAAAGTTTTAACAGAAGCTAATGGTGATATGGAAAAAGCTGTAGAATTATTAAGAGAAAAAGGATTAGCAGCAGCTGCTAAAAAATCAGGAAGAATTGCTGCTGAAGGTCTTGTATGCACATACATATCAGAAGATTCAAAGGTTGGATCTATAGCAGAAGTTAACTGTGAAACAGATTTTGTATCTATAAATGAATCTTTCGTTGAATTAGCTAACAATATAGCAAAACAAGCAGCTTTATCAAAAGTAGAAGATGTTGAAGCTTTAATAGATGAAAAATATATAAATGATGAAAATTTAACTGTAAAAGAAAAAGTTACAGAATTAATTGCTAAATTAGGCGAAAACATGAATGTAAGAAGATTCAAAAGGCTTACAGTAGAAAATGGAGTTATTCAAAGCTATATACACGCAGGTGGAAGAATCGGAGTTCTTGTTAAATTAGCTTGTGAAAAAGATAGTGAACAGTTAAAAGAAATAGCTAAAGATGTAGCTATGCAAGCAGCAGCTACAAATCCATTATTCTTAAACAGAGAAGCTGTAGATCAAGAAACTTTAGAAAAAGAAAAAGAAATCTACAGAGTTCAAGCTTTAAATGAAGGAAAGCCAGAAAAAGTAGTAGAAAAAATGGTTATGGGAAGAATGAACAAATACTATAAAGAAAACTGCTTAGTAGAACAAATATGGGTTAAAAATGGAGATTATACTATTGCAAAATACCTAGAAGAAAAATCAAAAGAAATAGGTGCTAAAATAACTGTAGAAGCTTTTGTAAGATTCGAAAAAGGCGAAGGTATAGAAAAGAAAGAAGAAGACTTTGCTGAAGAAGTAAAAAAACAAATGCAAGGTAAATAATAACTTAAAAAAGAGAACACGGCGTGTTCTCTTTTTTTAAAGAATTAGCTATACTATATATACTTTATTGAAATTAAAATATAAACTTTAGTTTGTTAAATTATATTTGTAATTTCAAATTTTTTGGAGGTATAATATAAATGAAAGAACCAAAATATAAAAGAGTAATGCTTAAGTTATCGGGAGAAGCTTTAGCTAGTGATAAAGGTTATGGAATTGATTTTGAATTTACAAAAAAAATATCAGAACAAATAAAACAATTAGTGGATATGGGCATAGAAGTAGGTGCTGTTGTAGGTGGAGGAAATATTTGGAGAGGAAGAAGTGGCTCCGATATGGATAGAACTACAGCGGATTATATGGGAATGTTAGCTACTTGTATAAATGCTTTAGCACTTCAAGATTCTTTAGAAAATATAGGTGTTAATACCAGAGTACAAACAGCTATTGAAATGAAAGAGGTAGCAGAGCCTTTTATAAGAAGAAGAGCTATGAGACACTTAGAAAAAGGAAGAGTAGTAATTTTTGCATCAGGAACAGGTAACCCTTATTTTTCAACAGATACAGCAGCAGCTTTAAGAGCAGCTGAAATTGAAGCAGATGTAATATTACTTGCTAAAAAAGTAGACGGAGTTTATGATAAAGATCCACATAAATATGATGATGCTAAAAAGTATGATAAGCTATCTTATATAGAAGTGTTGGATCAAGGACTTCAAGTTATGGATTCTACAGCTACTTCATTATGTATGGATAATAATATACCTATATTAGTTTTTGCCCTAGATAAACCAGAAAATATTATAAAAGCAGTTAGAGGCGAGGATATGGGTACTTTAGTTACTAATTTATAATAAAGGAGGTTATTAATTTTATGAAATCTATTATTTCAAAAGCTGAGGAAAAAATGAGTAAAACAATTTCTGTGTTAAGACAAGAACTATCTTCTATGAAAGCTGGAAGAGCAAATCCTGCTATACTTGACAAAATAGAAGCAGAATACTATGGAACTTTAACACCTTTAAATCAATTAGCAAATATATCAGTACCGGAGGCTAGAGTTTTATTAATTCAACCTTGGGACAAGAATTCACTATCTGCTATAGAAAAAGCTATTTTAAAATCTGATTTAGGATTAAATCCATCAAGTGATGGTTCTGTTATAAGACTTGTTATACCAGAACTTACTGAAGAAACAAGAAAAAATTTAGTTAAGTCTGTTAAAAAGACAGGAGAAGATTCTAAAGTAGCTATAAGATCTATAAGAAGAGAATGTAATGATGATTTGAAAAAGTTAAAAAAAGAACAAGAAATTTCAGAAGATGAAATAAAAAAATCAGAAGAAAACATTCAAAATAAAACGGATAAATTTATTAAAGAGATAGATAATATTATACTAGCAAAAGAAAAAGAAATATTGTCTATATAGCTTATAAAAACCTGCTAATATGCAGGTTTTTATAATAACAAATTTAATACGGGGGTAAATTTTATGAAAAATTTTTTTACATCTAAAAAGCAAGAAGTATCTCATATAAAATTAGATGAAAATAATATACCAAAACATATTGCAATTATTATGGATGGTAATGGAAGATGGGCTAAAGAGAAAAAGCTTCCAAGAACTATGGGACATAAGGCTGGTGTTGAAACTATTAGGGAAATAGTTAAAGAATGTAGTAATTTAGGTGTAGAATATTTAACTTTGTATGCTTTCTCTACAGAAAATTGGAAAAGGCCTAAAGATGAAGTGAGTGCTCTTATGAATTTACTCGTACAATATTTAAGAAAAGAAATACAAGAATTACATAAAAATGACGTAATAGTAAATGCTATAGGCAATATAGATGAGCTACCTGCAATTTGTATAGAAGAACTAAAAAAAGCTTATAATAAAACTAAAAATAATAAAGGTTTAACTTTAAATCTGGCACTTAACTATGGTGGACGAGATGAAATAACTAGAGCTATAAAAAATATGTATAAAGATATTAAAATAGGTGTATTAAAAGAAGAGGATATAGAAGAAGGTACTATAGAGAATTATCTTTATACAAAAAACATGCCAGATCCAGATTTGATAATAAGACCAAGTGGAGAACAAAGACTTAGTAATTTTTTATTATGGCAATGTGCCTATTCCGAATTTTGGTATTCAGATATAAAGTGGCCAGATTTTAAAAAGGAAAATCTTTATAAAGCTATACATGATTTTCAAAATAGAAATAGAAGATTTGGATCAATAAAATAAAAACCCAACGGATAAGGGGGAAAAAAATGAATAAAAGATATATAGGAGCTTTAATATTGGCACCTTTTGTAATATTTTTATTTTTAGGTGGACTTTATTTAAAGTATGGAATTTTAGTTCTTTCATTAATGGGTATGTATGAATTTTATAAAGTTGTAAGAAGTAAAGATATACATCCTATAAACATAATTGGATATATATTATGTATGCTTTACTATTATACTTTAAGTGATACTGTAAATTATAAATTTTTCTTTTATACAAGCATTTTTGCTGTGTTTATAATGCTTATTATCCCTATATTAAATTTAAAATACAATTTTATAGATGTAGCTATTACAATTTTCGGATTTTTATATGTAGCTGTATTTTTTAGCTTTATAGTTTTAGTAAATAGAAAGGTTTATGGAAATTACCTAGTTTGGATTATATTTATTTCTGCGTGGCTTTGTGATACTACAGCTTATTATGTAGGAAAGTATTTTGGTAAAAATAAACTATGTCCTAAGGTTAGTCCTAAGAAAACTATTGAAGGTTCTATAGGAGGAATGTTAGGAAGTGCTATAGCTTGTGGTTTATTTGGATTATTTGTTATTAGATTTAAAGTTAATATAGCTTTTTATAATTTTATAATTATAGGACTTATAGGTGGTATAGTATGTCAATTTGGAGATTTAATAGCATCTTCTATTAAAAGATATGTTGGTGTAAAAGACTATAGTAATTTAATACCAGGTCATGGTGGAATATTAGATAGATTTGATAGTATATTGTTTTCAGCTTTATCTGTATATTATTACTTAACTTTTATAGTGTAGATTTAATCATAATATAATTCACAAACTTAAGAATTCTCGGATACTTAATTAAAATCCGAGAAATTTTTTTATTATAAAGTTATAATATCATAAAATTATAATAAATTTTAATGAATAGACTTTATTATCTATGGATTACTTTATTTTAAAATGTAAATATGGTATATTAAAACATATTAAAAATAAATCTTAGTTAGTTCAAAATGAACCAATTAACAGCTTAGATTTAATATTTTATATTCAGTTTATATTAATATACAAATTTGTTAAGACTAAAGTTAGGAGAGATATAAATGAAGTATATAAGTATACTAGGAGCTACAGGTTCTATAGGGACGCAAACCTTAGAAGTAATTAGAAAAGATAGGGATAATTTTAAATTAATAGGTATATCTGCTAATAAAAATTATAAAAAGATTATAGATATAATAAAGGAATTTAATCCTTTATATGCAGTTTTAATGGAAATAGATGCTTTTAATGAAGTTAAAAAGTTTTGTGAAAGTAAAAATTTAAAAACACAGGTTCTTTGTGGTGTAGATGGTATGATTAAAATATCTACTTTAAAAGAAGTTAATATAGTGGTTACTTCTGTAGTTGGAATGATAGGTCTTGTACCTACCATTAAGGCTATAGAAGCGGGTAAAGATATAGCTTTAGCCAATAAAGAAACTTTAGTAGTAGCAGGGGAGCTAGTTATGAAAAAGGCTAAAGAAAACAATGTGGCTATATTACCTGTAGATTCTGAACATGGGGCTATATTTCAATGCCTTTTAGGAAACAAAAAAGAGGAAGTACATAAATTACTTTTAACAGCTTCCGGAGGTCCCTTTAGGGGAAAAAGTATGGAGGAACTTTCTAATGTTACAGTAGAGGAAGCTTTAAAACACCCAAAATGGAATATGGGTAGAAAAATATCTATAGATTCAGCTACTTTAATGAATAAAGGATTAGAAGTTATAGAAGCACATTGGCTGTTTGGTGTGGACTATAGTAATATACAAGTAGTGGTTCATCCACAAAGTATTGTACATTCTATGGTAGAATATGTAGATGGTAGCGTTATAGCTCAAATGGCAGTTCCAGATATGAAATTACCTATACAATACGCTTTAAATTATCCTTATAGAAAAGATGCTGTAATATCTAATTTAGATTTTTATAAAATAGGCAGCTTAACCTTTGAAGAACCAGACATGAATACATTTATCCCATTAAAGTTAGCTTATGAGGCAGGAAATAAAGGTGGCTTAATGCCAACTATATTAAATGCATCCAACGAGATAGCGGTGGAATTGTTTTTAAACAAAAAAATTAAATTTTTACAGGTAGGTGAAATATTAAAAGACTCTATAGAAAGGTTTGATTATAATAAAGAAGTAACTGTAGATAACATAATTAATATGGATAATAGGGTTAGAGAATATATTAATAACAAATTTAATATTTAGGGAGGTTAAATAATGTATATAATAGCGGCTATTATAGCTTTTGGGGTATTAGTTATAGTGCATGAATTTGGACATTTTATAATGGCTAAAGCAAATGGCATAAAAGTAGAGGAGTTTTCTATAGGTATGGGACCTAAGCTTTTTGGAATAAAAGGTAAGGAAACAGAATATTTAATAAAGCTTCTTCCTATAGGTGGTTATGTAAAAATGCTTGGGGATGAAGGTAAAAGCGATGATGACAGAGCCTTTAATAATAAATCACCTTTAAGAAAATTAAGTGTAGTAGCAGCAGGACCTTTTATGAATTTAGTTCTTAGTATACTTTTATTTGCTATACTAGCATCTCAAAGAGGATACTTAGCTCCTATAGTTCAAAAAGTAGTACCTAATGGTCCAGCAGCAGTGGTAGGAATAAAAAATGGAGATGAAATATTAAAAGTAAATAATAAAAATGTATCTACTTGGGAGGATTTTGTTACAGAGGTTTATATGTCTAATGGTAGTTCTTTAGATATAACTATATCAAGGGATAATGAAAAGAAAAATATAAAGGTATTGCCTATAAAAGATAAAGAAGAAAATAGATTTATGATAGGAATTTATCCTACACAAGTTACAAATCCTACAGTAGGCCAGTCTATAAAATATGGTTTTACAGAAACAGGATCTTTAGTAAAACAAACTTTTGGATTTTTTAAGACTTTGTTTACTGGAAGAATATCAAAAAATGATGTAGGAGGACCTCTTACTATAATAAAGGTTTCTGGAAAAGCAGCAAAAGCTGGTATTATGAGTTTAATGGCCTTTGCAGCTTATATAAGTTCTCAGCTTGCTATATTTAATATCATCCCTTTCCCAGCTTTAGATGGAGGATATATAGTATTATTTATAAGTGAGATTATTACAGGTAAAAAGATAGATGAAAATAAGTTAGGTGTACTAAATTATATAGGATTTTCTATATTAATGGCACTTATGGTGTTGGTTACTATAAAAGATATAGTATATCCTATAAATTTCTAAAATTGGAGATGGCTTAAATGGACAGAATAATAAAAAGAAAAGTTAATATAAAAGATAGTTATATAGGTGGAGATGCACCTATATCTGTTCAATCTATGACGAATACAGATACAAAAGATATAGAAAGCACATTAAATCAAATAAATCAATTGGAAGAAGCTGGTTGTGATATAATAAGATGTGCAGTACCAAATATGGAGGCGGCTAAAGCTTTAAAAATAATAACAAATAAATCAAAATTACCAATCGTTGCAGATATACATTTTGATTATAAATTAGCTTTAGAAGCTATAAAAAATGGAGTTTCTGCTTTAAGAATAAATCCTGGTAACATAGGTAGCGAAGAAAAGGTTAAGATGGTAGCTAATGCTGCTAAAGAAAAGAACATACCTATAAGAATAGGAGTTAATTCTGGTTCTTTAAAAAAGGAAATACTAAATAAGTATGGGAAGGTTTGCCCAGAAGCTTTAGTTGAAAGCGCTCTAGAACATGTAGCTATATTAGAAAAAAATAATTTTTATGATATAGTAATTTCTATAAAGTCATCAAACGTTACACAAATGATAGATAGCTATAGATTGATAAGCAAAAAGGTTGATTACCCTCTTCATTTAGGAGTAACAGAAGCTGGAACTTTATTTAGTGGTACAATAAAATCTAGTATAGGTATAGGAACTCTTTTATCAGAAGGCATAGGAGATACTATAAGAGTTTCTATTACGGGGGATCCTGTAGAAGAAGTTAGAATAGGTAGACAAATATTAAAATCTTTAGGTTATCTTAATGATGGTATAGAATTTATATCGTGTCCAACTTGCGGAAGAACCAATATAGACTTAATTTCTATAGCAGAGGAAGTAGAGAGAAAGCTTCAAAATTGTAATAAAAATATTAAGGTAGCTATAATGGGATGTATAGTTAATGGACCAGGAGAAGCAAGAGAAGCTGATATAGGTATAGCTGGAGGATCTGGAGAAGGGATTATATTTAAAAAAGGAGAAATTATAAAAAAGGTAAAAGAAGAATATATAATAGATGAGCTAATAAAGGAAATAGAGAATATGTAAATATTTTAATGTACTATTCATCCTTAGGGGGAATAATATGAGAAACCATGTTGTTAATGATATACAACAACATATAAATTATAATGAACTTTTAGATGATAATGAAAATACAAAGTTAATAAAAGTTCAATATTTTAAAAAAAGAAAAAAATTAAAAATAATAATTAAATCAAAAGAAGAGTTTAATAAAGAAGTAGAATTAAAAATAAAAAAGAGTATTAAAAGCAAAATAAGAGCATTAAAAGATGTAGAGATTGTATGTTATAAAGATATATCTAATATAAGCTTACAACAAATGTGTAATAAATATTGGTTAGATTTATCTAAACTTATATGGGAGGCAGTGCCTATAGCTAGAGATTGCCTTTTAAAAGCTAATAAGAATATAAAAGATAATACTATGGAACTTACTTATGGGAATGAATTTCTATGTAAATTTCTACACAAAAATAAATTTGAAAGTAAATTAAAATATTATATAGAGTCCATTTTTGGAATAAAGGCCAATATTATTTTAAAATATGATCCTTCTTTTAAGGAGGAGGATTATTTTAAGGCTATGGATTATAAAGAAAAATCTATAATGAAAAATATAATAAAAGAAAACAAAGTGAAAAATAAAAAAATTACTAAAACCATTGATTATAATCCTGAGGATAAGAGGGATAGTTCTATAATATATGGAAGAAGTATAAAAGAAGATTCTATTTTAATGAATTCTTTAAGTGAAAGTTCAGGGGTTGTAGTAGTTTGTGGAGATGTATTTAAAAAAGAAGTAATAGAAACTAAAACTGGTAGAAAAATAGTAACTTTTTTTATAACAGATTATACAAACTCCATGATTGTTAAATTTTTTCCAAGACCTAAAGATGCAGATAGGATTATAGAAGAGATAAAGGAAGGGATTTATTTAAAAGTTAGAGGAGAAGTGGTTAATGATCCTTATGCTAGAGAGTGCGTAATAATGGCTAAGGATATAGTTAAGACTACAAAAATAGAAAAAATGGATGCATCAGAAGAAAAAAGAGTAGAACTTCATATGCATACACAAATGAGTGCAATGGATGGTATGTCTTCTGCAGAAAACTTAATAAAAAGAGCTGCAAAATGGGGACATAAAGCTGTAGCTATAACAGATCATGGAGTAGTTCAAGCTTATCCTGAAGCTATGTCTGCTTCTAAAAAGTATAATATAAAAATTATATATGGTATAGAAGCTTACTTAGTAAATGATGGGGTACCTATAGTAGAAGGAGAACAAAATGAAACTATAGATGATACCTTTGTAGTATTTGATTTAGAAACCACGGGATTTTCTAGTGAAAATGATAAAATTATAGAAATAGGAGCAGTTAAGATACAAGAAGGAAAAATAATAGATAAATTTAGTACTTTTGTAAATCCTAAAATGCCTATTCCTAACAATATAATAGAGCTTACCAATATAAGCGATGATATGGTAGAAAACTCGGAAACTATAGAGAATATATTACCTAAATTTATGAATTTTATAAAAGATTCAATAGTAGTTGCACATAATGCTGCTTTTGATGTGTCTTTTATACGTAAAAGTTGTAAAGATTTAAATATTAAGTTTGGAAATCCTGTAATGGATACGGTTATTTTAAGTAGATATATGTTTCCAGAGCTTAAGAGGTTTAAATTAAATGTAGTTGCAAAGCATCTAGGAATATCTCTAGAAAATCATCATAGGGCGGTAGAAGATGCAAGGGCTACGGGTGATATATTGCTTAAATGTTTTGAAATGTTAAAGGAACGAGAAATAACAGATTTAAAGACATTAAATAAAAAATTCTTAGAAAATATAAATATAAAAAAAGAGCCTACACACCATTTAATAATATTAGTAAAAAATCAAATAGGACTTAAAAATTTATATAAACTAGTTTCAACTTCTAATTTAGAGTACTTTTTTAAAAGACCCAGAATGCCTAAAAGTTTAATAAATAAATATAGGGAAGGACTTATAATAGGTTCTGCATGTGAAGCAGGAGAAATATATAAGGAAGTTCTTAGAGGAAAAACAAAAGAAGAGTTAAAGGCTTTAGTGGATTTTTATGATTATTTAGAAATACAACCTCTGGGCAATAATGAGTTTATGTTAAGAAATGGTATGGTGAAAAGTGAAGAAGAACTTATAGATATAAATAAAAGAATATGTGAATTAGGAAAATTCTATAATAAACCTGTAGTAGCCACTTGTGATGTTCATTTTTTAGATCCTGAAGATGAGATTTTTAGAAAAGTTTTAATGGCAGGACAAGGATTTAGTGATGCGGATAATCAGCCACCATTATACTTTAGAACTACAGAAGAAATGCTTAAAGAGTTTCAATATTTAGGGGAAGAAAAAGCAAAGGAAGTAGTAATTTATAATACTAATAAAATAGCAGAGTCAATAGAGGATATAAAACCAATACCTGATGAAACTTTTCCACCTAAAATAGAAGGTTCTGAAGAAGAAATTAAAAAAATGACTTTAGAAAAGGCTCATTCTATATATGGTGAAAAACTTCCAAAAGTAGTAGAGGCAAGAATAAATAAAGAGTTAAATTCTATAATAAACAATGGATATGCGGTTTTATATTTAATAGCTCATAAATTAGTTGCTAAATCTTATTCGGATGGTTACTTAGTAGGTTCTAGAGGATCTGTAGGATCCTCTTTAGTAGCTACTATGTGTGATATAACAGAAGTTAATGGACTTCCACCTCATTATGTTTGTTCAAAATGTAAGTATAGTGAGTTTTTTACAGATGGGTCTATTGGTTCAGGGGCAGATTTGCCAGATAAAAATTGTCCTAAATGTGGTGAAAAGCTTAGAAAAGATGGCCATGATATACCTTTTGAAACCTTTTTAGGTTTTGAAGGAGATAAGGAGCCTGATATAGATTTAAATTTTTCAGGAGAGTATCAGGGGGTTGTTCATAAATATACAGAAGTTTTATTTGGAAAAGGTCATGTGTTTAAAGCGGGAACTATAGGTACTATTGCAGAAAAGACGGCTTATGGTTTTGTAAAAAAATATTTAGATGAAAGAAATATAAAAGCCAATTCTGCAGAAATAGAAAGATTGTCTAAGGGATGTACTGGAGTTAAAAGGACTACAGGACAACATCCAGGTGGCATTATGGTTGTTCCAGCTGATAACGAAATATTTAATTTTACTCCTATACAGCATCCAGCGGATGATGCCGAAAGTGATGTAACTACTACCCATTTTGATTATCACTCTATAAGTGGTAGATTATTAAAACTTGATATATTAGGTCACGACGATCCCACAGTACTTAGAATGCTTCAAGATTTAACAGGTGTAAATCCCAAAGAAATACCTTTAGGAGATTCTAAGGTAATAAGTTTATTTACTTCTCCTAAAGCATTAAATCTTAAAGAAGAGGATATAAATTGCCCTGTTGGAACTTATGGGTTACCTGAATTTGGAACTAAATTTGTAAGACAGATGCTAGTGGATACTAAACCAAAGACTTTTGCAGATTTAGTAAGGATATCAGGATTGTCTCATGGAACGGATGTATGGCTTAATAATGCTCAATATTTTATAAAAGAAGGTTATACTACAATAAAAGATTGTATATCAACAAGAGATGATATAATGATGTACTTACTTCAAAAGAATCTTCCACCTAAAGCAGCTTTTACTATAATGGAAAAAGTAAGAAAGGGTAAAGGCCTTACGGAGGAAAGAGAAGAATTAATGAAAAAACATGATGTACCAGACTGGTATATAGAATCTTGTAAGCGAATAAAATATATGTTTCCTAAAGGCCATGCAGTAGCCTATGTAATGATGGCTATTAGAATAGCATATTTTAAGGTTTACTATCCTAAAGCTTATTATGCTACCTACTTTACTGTTAGAGCAGATGATTTTGATGCGGACTTAATAGTAAAGGGAGAAGAAAAAATAAAAGAAAAAATGGATGAGCTTTATGCTATGGGGAATAATATAACACAAAAGGATAAAGGACTTCTTACAACGTTAGAATTATCTTATGAAATGTATAAAAGGGGAATAAAATTTTTAAAAGTAGATTTATATAAATCTGATGCTGTTAAGTTTTCTATAGAAGGTGACTTTATAAGACCACCTTTAAGTGCTCTTCAAGGTGTAGGTAAAAATGCTGCAAAGAGTATAGTAGAAGCTAGGCAATCTGGAAGTTTTATATCTAAAGAGGATTTAAGAATAAGGTCTAAAGTTACTAAAACTGTTATAGAAACTCTCCAAAATCATGGATGCTTAAGGGGAATGCAAGAAACTAATCAGATATCAATTTTTAATCTATAAAATAATTAGAAAAGTTTATTTTACTAAGTTTTCCTTGAAATTAATATATCTCTATGATAAAATGAAGCTTGTAAAGACAAGAGAACTTTGTTTATGGCAGAGTGGGGAAAAAACCCGCTCTTTCTATTTGTTAAAAAACGCAGCGAAAGTTGCGTTTTTAAATTAATTAAAAATAATAGCTTTATTCTTTGGGAAAAATAGATAAATAGAATTATTTATCCAAAGATTTTAAGGAGGGGTTAATAAAGTGAGTAAAAGTACTTTAATACAAAAATTAGAAGAAGCAATTAAACCGGTAGTAGAAGATATGGACTATGAATTGTATCATATAGAATATGTAAAGGAAGGAAAGGAAAACTATTTAAGATTATATATAGATAAAGAAAATAAAGAAAGTGGTATTTCTTTAGAGGATTGTGAAAAGGTTAGTAGAAGAATAAGTGATTTGCTAGATGAAAATGATCCTATTCCTGATAGCTATTATTTAGAAGTATCTTCACCAGGTATAGAAAGGGTAATATATAAAGAAGAACACTTAAAAAGATATATAGGATATAATATAGTTTTAAATTTATTTGCACCTATTGAAAAGAAAAAGAAATATGAAGGTGAATTAACAAATTTCAATAAAGAAGAAATAACTATAAAATCTGAAGAAAAAGAAGTAACTATACCTAGAAATAAAATATCTAAGATTACTTTAAAAGGGGAATTTTAAGGAGGTTAAATAAAAATGAACCAGGAATTTGTTGATGCATTAAAGGAAATAGTTAAAGAAAAGAGTATTAGTGAAGATTTACTATTTACAACTATAGAAGATGCATTGGTAACAGCTTACAAGAAGAATTTTTCAAAACAAGGTAGCAATAATCATAATGTTAAGGTTATAATGAATAGAGAAAATGGAGAAATACATGTATATTCTCAAAAGAGGGTAGTAGAAGAAGTTGAAGATAAAATAAACGAAATAAACTTAGAAGAAGCTAAAGAAATAGATCCAAATTATAATTTAGAGGATATAATAAACATAGAAGTAACTCCTAAGACTTTTGGAAGAATAGCAGCTCAAGCGGCTAAGCAAGTTGTTATTCAAAGAATAAAAGAAGAAGAGAGAAGAATTGTATATAATGAATATATAGAAAAAGAAGAAGATATATTAACAGGAACAGTATTAAGAAAAGACAAGGGAAATGTACTTATAAATATAGGTAAGTCAGAAGCAGTACTTGGACCTAAGGAACAAATACCAGGAGAAAAATTTGATTTTAATGAAAAAATAAAATTATATGTAGTAGAAGTTAAAAACACTACAAAGGGACCTCAAGTAGTAGTTTCAAGAACCCACCCAGGTCTTGTAAAAAGACTTTTTGAACTTGAAGTTCCAGAGATATATAATGGAATAGTAGAGATAAAGAGTATCGCAAGGGAAGCAGGATCAAGAACTAAGATAGCTGTTTATTCGAAGGATGATAATGTAGATCCAATGGGGGCTTGCGTAGGACCTAAAGGTATAAGAGTGCAAAATATAGTTGGAGAACTTAAAAATGAAAAAATAGATATAATAAAATGGAGCAAGTCTCCAGATGAATTTATAGCTAATGCTTTAAGTCCAGCAAAAGTTTTAGATGTAGAAATTGTAGATGAAGAAAATAAATCAGCAAAAGTAGTAGTAGATGATACTCAACTATCTTTAGCTATAGGAAAAGAAGGTCAAAATGTAAGATTAGCTGCTAAGTTAACAAGTTGGAAAATAGACATAAAAAGTAAATCACAAGCAGATGAGGAATTAACTTATAATAATATTGAAGTTGAAAGTGAAATAGCAGAAGAAATGCAGGATAATGAATAAATAATAATATAAAAATAAAAGAGCAGGTGATTAGGTTATGAAAAAAAGAAAAGTGCCTTTAAGAATGTGTACAGGATGCGGTGAAATGAAACCTAAAAAAGAGCTCATAAGAATAGTAAAGAATAAAGAAGAAGAAGTGTCTGTAGATTTAACAGGTAAGAAGTCTGGAAGAGGAGCTTATATTTGCAAAAGTGCAGATTGTCTAAAAAATGCTTTTAAGTCAAAAAGATTAGAAAAAAACTTAGAAGTTAAAATAAGTGAAGAAATTTATGAAAAGCTAAAGGAAGAAATAGAAAATGAGAGATAGTTTTCTACAGTTTTTAAGCATAGTAAAAAAATCAGGTAATCTATTACAAGGATATAATAAATGTGAGGAAGCATTAAATAAGTCTCAGATTTATCTTATTATAATATCAAAAGATGTATCAGAAAATACAGAAAACAAATTTAAAGTAAAGTGTAAAAAGTTTAACATTCCTTTGATAAAATGCTACGATGAGTTTACTTTAGGTAGTATTTTAGGCAGAGAAAGTATGAAAGTATTAGCTATAAAAGATAAAAATATGGCTGATAAATTATTAAATTTAAGAGAAAACGATGAAAAACATTAGTTTCGGGGGTGAATAGTTTGGCAAAAATAAGAGTTTATGAATTAGCAAAAGAATTAGATATATCTAGTAAAGAACTTATTAATATGTTAGAGCAAGAATTTGGTGTAAAAGTTAAAAATCACATGAGTGCTATTGAAGATGAGGATGCAGAACTAATAAAAGAGTTACTGGATAATAAGGAAAAGAATGGAGAGAACGACATTAATAAAATAAATAAAGATACACAAAATAACAAGGTAGGTAATACAGAACCTGAAAAAGAGTTAGATGTTATAAAAGTAACTTCTAATACTATCACAGTAAAAGAGATATCCGAAAAACTTGGCAAATCTTTTGCGGAAGTTATAAAAGAGTTAATGCTTATAGGAGTTATGGCATCTGTAAACCAAGAAATAGATTTTGAGACAGCTCAAAAATTAGTATCTAAATTTGATGCTGAATTAGTAATAGAAGAAAACAAAGACGAAGACGAACTTGATGAAATAATGAACTCAGAAGAGGATGAAGAAGAAAACTTAGTAAAAAGATATCCAATAGTAACAGTTATGGGTCACGTAGACCATGGAAAGACTTCAATATTAGATGCTATAAGAAAATCAAAAGTAACCACTACAGAAGCTGGTGGAATTACTCAGCATATAGGTGCTTATACAGTAGCAATAAATGGAGATCATATCACATTCTTAGATACTCCAGGACACGCAGCTTTCACAGCTATGAGAGCAAGAGGAGCACAAATTACAGATATAGTTATATTAGTTGTTGCAGCAGATGATGGTATAATGCCTCAAACTCAAGAAGCTATAAGTCACTGTAAAGCAGCAGGAGTTCCTATGGTAGTTGCTATAAATAAAATAGATAGACCAGCAGCTAATATAGATAGGGTTAAACAAGAATTAACAGAATACGGTCTTGTTCCAGAAGATTGGGGCGGAGATACTGTATGTGTACCAGTTTCAGCTCACACAAGAGAAGGATTAGATGACCTTTTAGAAATGGTAATTTTATCATCAGAAATGTTAGAATTAAAGTCTAATCCAAATAGAAAAGCTAAAGGAACAGTAGTAGAAGCAAAACTAGATAAGGGAAGAGGTCCAGTTGCTACACTACTTATTCAAAATGGTACTTTAAGGGTTGGAGATTCTATAGTAGTGGGTTCTACTTATGGTAGAATTAGAGCTATGTTTAATGATAAGGGTAAGAAGATTAAATCAGGAGGACCATCTACACCAGTTGAAATTCTTGGATTATCAGAAGTTCCAGAAGCAGGAGATAAGTTCTATCAAGTTAAAGATGAAAAAACAGCAAGAGGTATTGCAAATAAGAGAAAAGAAAAATTAAGAGATGAATATTTACAATCTACTCATAAAGTTTCATTAGAAGATTTATATAATCAAATACAAGAAGGAACAGTAAAAGAATTAAGCTTAATTGTAAAAGCAGATGTTCAAGGTTCTGTGGAAGCTCTAAAACAATCTTTAGAAAAATTATCTACAGATGAAGTAAAGGTTAGAGTTATACACGGTGCAGTAGGAGCTATAAATGAAACAGACGTTACATTAGCTAATGCATCTAATGCTATAATATTAGGATTTAACGTAAGACCTGATAATAATGCTTCAAGTTTAGCTGAAAAAGAAGAAGTAGATATAAAAACTTATAGAGTTATATATGACGCTATAGAAGATATAAAATCAGCTATGATAGGTATGTTAGAACCAGAATATAAAGAAGAAGTTACTGGAACTGCTGAAGTTAGAAGAGTATATAAAATATCTAATGTAGGAACTATAGCCGGTTGCTATGTACAAAATGGAAAGCTAGTTAGAAACGGTGGAGTCAGAGTAGTAAGAGATGGTATAGTCATATTTGAATCAGAACTTGCATCTTTAAAGAGATTTAAAGATGATGCAAAAGAAGTAGCACAAGGATATGAATGTGGTCTTAGTGTAGAAAAGTTTAATGATTTAAAAGATGGCGATATAATAGAATGCTATGTTATAAAGGAAATAAAGAAAGATACATTAGAATAGATTTCCTAAAACAAAAGGAGTGATATTCGTGGCTAAGTATAGAGCAGGAAGAATAAACGAAGAAATGAAAAAGGAAATCAGTAGCATTATAAGAAATAATGTTAAGGATCCAAGGTTAAGTGCTATGGTAAGTGTTACAGGAGTAGATGTAACAAGAGATTTAAGGTATGCTAAAGTATATGTAAGTATTTTTGGAGATGAAAAATCAAAAGAAGAATCTTTATTAGCACTTAAGAGTTCAACAGGGTTTATAAGAAGAGAAGTAGGAAAAAAAATAAACTTAAGATACACACCAGAGATTATAATACAGTTAGATGAAAGTATTGAAAGAGGTATGCATATAGATAAAATTCTAGATGCAATAAAGGAGAAAGAGGAAAATGATAATTAGTAAAATCCTAGATAAAATAAAGGAAAGTAACAGCATAGCTATTACTTTCCACACTTCTCCTGATGGTGATTCTTTAGGTAGTGCTTTAGCTTTACTTAAATCTATTAGAAAATTAAATAAAAAGGCTTATATATTATGCAAAGAAGAAATACCTAAAACCTTTAGATATTTGCCTTTATCAAGAGAAATAACAGGACAACTATTTAAACCTTATGATGATACGGATTGTATTATAGTATTGGATTGTGGTGATGTAGAAAGAATAAATGCAGATTTAGATTTAGAAAATAGAGAATATTTTGTTATAAATATAGATCACCATTTATCTAATGAATTTTATGGAGATTTAAATTTTGTAGATACTAATGCACCTGCTGTAGGTGAGATAGTATACAAAGTAATTGAAAGTTTACATATAGATATGTGCAAAGATATAGCCACTTGTTTATATACATCTTTAATTACAGATACAGGTTCTTTTAGATATTCAAGTACTACTCCTAATACTCATATTGTAGCAGGGGAACTACTAAAAACTGGTATAGATTTTAGTAATATTCATAGAACTATATATGAAAATAAAGAATTAAAAAGATTAAAACTTTATGGAAAAGTATTGGATGGAATGTATGTTGTACAAGATAAAATTTGTGTAATGAAAATTACATATGAAATGTTAGAGGAACTTGGATTAGGGGAAGTAAAGGATACATCTGATGTGATATCTTTAGGTATGCAAATCCATACGGTAGAAGTAGGGATTTTGTTAAAAGAAGCAGAAGATGGAGTAAAGGTAAGTATTAGGTCTAAGGAATTTGTAGATGTACGAAAAGTGGCAGAAGGCTTCAACGGAGGAGGTCATAAAAGAGCCTCAGGAGCTTATGTAAAAAATGAGAAAATTACCAATGTAGAGAATAAACTTATAGAATCTATAAAAAAAGAGTTGATTTAAATGGATGGAATAGTAAATGTTTTTAAACCTTCAGGTATGACTTCTTTTGATGTAGTAAGAGATATAAGAAAAATAACTAAAGTAAAAAAAGTAGGTCATACAGGTACTTTAGATCCACTAGCATCTGGAGTCTTACCTATATGCATAGGAAAAGCTACAAAAATTTCAGATTATATAATGGAAGGTACTAAATCTTATAGGGTAGAGTTGAAGTTAGGTATAACTACGGATACCTATGATAGAGAAGGAAAAATTACATCATGTAATGATGTAAAAGTAACAGAAGAACAGCTTATAAGTGTTTTGAACAATTATATAGGAGATATAGAACAAGTACCTCCTATGTATTCCGCTATAAAAGTAAAAGGAAAAAAACTATATGAGCTAGCAAGAAAAGGTATAGAAGTAGAAAGAGAGTCTAGAAAAATAACTATATATAATATATCTGTTATAAGTATAGATATGCCTTATGCAATATTTGATGTAAAATGTTCAAAGGGAACATATATAAGAAGTTTATGTTATGATATAGGAAAAGACTTAGGATGTGGTGGAGTAATGTGGAATTTACAAAGAATAGAAACATCACATTTTAATATAAAGCAATCTATAAGTATAGATGATTTAAGTGAGGATAATATAGGAGATTATTTAATACCTATAGATAAAGCTTTAGATCAGTATGAAGCTATTTATGTTGATAATAGACTTTCAAAGCCCCTTTTAAATGGTGTAACTTTAAAAGATAGAAAGTTATTACAAAAGCTGCAGGAAGATAAAATTTATAGAACTTATATTGATAATGGCAACTTTGTAGGATTAGGTTCTATGAATAAATATGGATTTAAAATAGTAAAATTATTGTCTTAGGAGTAGTAACCTATGTTAGTTTTAGAAGATAATTTTAGGAAAAAGTTAGAGTTTAATACATACATTGCACTGGGGAGCTTTGATGGAATTCATAAAGGTCATAAAAAATTAATAATGGAAACTATAGAAAGAGCTAAAAATGATGGAAGTAAAAGTATGGTTCTTACATTTAAAGATCATCCTTTAAATGTAATAAATAAGGATATAGCTCCTAAATTATTAATGGACAATGAAAGAAAAGTTGAAATTTTTCAGGAAATGGGTATAGATATAGTTAATTTTATTAATTTTAATAAAGACTATATGAAATTAAGTCCAGAAGAATTTGTAAAAAATATGATAAAATATTATAATGCTAAAGGCTTTATAGTTGGATTTAATTATAGATTTGGATACAAAAATCTAGGTGATATTAGTCTCTTTAAAGAATTAAGTTATAAATTTAAATTTGACCTACACGTGGTGCCACCTATAAAATATAATGAAGAGATAATAAGTAGTTCTAAAATAAGGCATATGATTATATATGACGGTAATGTAGAAAAGGCATCAAAAATGCTAGATAAAAATTATGCTTTAAAAGGAACTATAATTAAAGGAAAACAATTAGGAAGAAAATTAGGATTTCCCACTGTAAATTTAGATTATGATAAAAAATTTATACTTCCAAGGGGAGGAGTTTATTACACTATAATAAAGTACAATAAAAATTTTTATAAAGGTATTACTAATATAGGATACAATCCTACAGTTGAAAATGAAAAATTAAGTGTAGAAACTCACATATTAGGATTTCATAAAAATATTTATGGGGAAAGTATAACTATATATTTTATAAGTAGAATAAGGGATGAGAAAAAATTTCCAGATCTACAAGGACTTATAAATCAACTTTCTAAGGATAAAGAATATGTAATAAAGCAAAAAACTGAAATTAATTTTTAAAAATTAATTTACAATTGTAGGTTTATTTGCTATAATTACTTCGTGATGAACCTTATGCTAAGAGTGCTGAAATGCCGACGGCACGCTTGGGTATAGGAGATATATTTGGAGGTGTATACAATGGAAAAGGCAAGAAAACAAGAAATAATGAACAAACATGCAAGACATGAAGGAGATACAGGTTCTCCAGAAGTGCAAATAGCATTACTTACAGAAAGAATTAATCACTTAAATGAGCATTTAAAAGAACACAAGAAAGACCACCATTCAAGAAGAGGTCTTTTAATGATGGTTGGTAAAAGAAGAGGTCTTTTAAATTACTTAATGCGTGAAGATATTGAAAGATATCGTAACATAATAAAAGAATTAGGATTAAGAAAGTAATTAAGATAATAAGAGCGGCTATGTCCGCTCTATTATTTTAAAAAATTAATTTTAAATAATATTTTGAAATAGTGTAAAACTAAAGTAATGTAGTTATAATTTTATATTTAAACCGTAATTTCGAGAGGAGGTAGAATATGGTTCATACTTTAGAAACTACCGTTGCAGGTAGAAAAATGAAAGTAGAGTGTGGAAAAACAGGAATGTTATCTAATTGTGCTCTATTTATAAGCTATGGTGATACAGTAGTAATGGTAAATACTAATGCATCAAAGGAACCAAGAGAGGGAATAGACTTTTTTCCTTTAAGTGTAGAATATGAAGAGAGGTTATATTCTGTAGGTAAAATACCAGGAGGTTTTATAAAAAGAGAAGGAAAACCTTCTGATAAATCTATATTACATGCAAGATCAATAGATAGACCTTTAAGACCATTATTCCCAAAAGGATATAGAAATGATGTTCAAATAGTAAATACTGTTTTATCTGTAGAACAAGATAATTTACCAGAAATATTAGCTATAAATGGAGCTTCTTTAGCATTATGCTTATCAAGTATTCCGTTTACTACACCAGTAGCAGCTGTATCTGTAGGTTTAATAGATGGAGAATTTGTTATAAATCCAACAGTATCTCAAAGAGAAAATAGTATATTAGATTTAACAGTATGTGCAACTAAAGAAAGAGTTATGATGGTAGAAGCAGGTGGAGAAGAAATTCCTGAAGATATAATGTATGATGGTATAATGTTTGGATTTGAAGAATGTAAAAACATAGTGGCTTTTCAAGAAGAAGCTATGAGTAAATTCGGAAAAGAAAAAACTGAGCCTAAATTATATAAAGTAGATGAGGATTTAGAAAAAGAAGTAAGAGACTTTGCTTTTTCCATGATAAAAGATGCAATGTATATAACAGATAAAGACGATAGAAATGCTAAAATGGATGAAGTAAAAGAAAAAATAGAAGAAGAATTTGAAGAAAAGTATGAAGAAAAATCAGCTGATATAGGAACTGTAGTTTACCAAATACAAAAAGAGGTAGTAAGAAGTATGCTTTTAAAAGAGCATAGAAGACCAGATGGAAGAAAGTTTAATGAAATAAGACCTATAAGTTGTGAGGTAGGATTACTTCCAAGAACTCATGGAACAGGATTATTTACAAGAGGATTAACTCAAGTCATGACAGTGGCTACATTGGGAGCCTTAGGTGATGTACAAATATTAGATGGTATTGCAGAAGAAGTATCTAAGCGTTATATGCATCATTATAATTTCCCAGCTTATAGTACTGGAGAAGTTAGACCACTTAGAGGACCAGGAAGACGTGAAATAGGTCATGGTGCTTTAGCTGAAAGAGCTCTAGAGCCATTAATTCCATCAGAAGAAGAATTCCCATATACTATAAGACTTGTGTCAGAAGTGTTAAGTTCTAACGGTTCTACATCTCAAGCTAGTGTTTGTGGTAGTACATTAGCATTATTAGATGCAGGGGTTCCAATAAAAAGACCTGCAGCAGGTATTGCCATGGGACTTATAACTAATGAAGATTTAACTGAAGAAGAAGTTATAACAGATATACAAGGATTAGAGGATTTCTTCGGAGATATGGATTTTAAAGTAGCTGGTACAGAAAAAGGAATAACAGCTATTCAATTTGATACAAAGATAAAAGGTTTATCTAGTGATTGCATAAGAAAAGCTTTGGATGGAGCAAGAGAAGCTAGATTACATATACTAGATAAAATAATAGAATGTATTAAAGAACCAAGAGAAGAATTATCAAAATATGCACCAAGAACTAAAGTTATTTCTATAGATCCTGAAAAAATAAGAGATGTAATAGGTGCAGGTGGCAAAGTTATAAATAAGATAATTGCGGAAACTAACGTAAAAATAGAAATAAAAGAAGATGGAAAAATATTTGTAACATCTAGTGAAGCAGAAGGAGTTAAGAAAGCTATTGATATAATAGAAGGATTGACTAAAGATGTAGTAGTTGGAGAAATTTACTTAGGTAAGGTTACAAAAACAACTAATTTTGGAGCATTTGTAGAGATACTACCTGGTAAAGAAGGATTGGTACATATATCAAAACTTGACTTTGCTAGAGTAAATAAAGTAGAAGATGTAGTATCTGTAGGAGATGAAATCTTAGTAAAAGTTACAGATATTGATAACCAAGGAAGGGTTAACTTATCAAGAAAAGATGCTATTACAAATCCTGACAATACAGATAAAGAATAAAAATAGAAGGGCATGTCTGCCTTTTTATTTTTTAAATTTTATTTAGGGAGGAAAATCAATGTATACGCTACTTAAATTAGATAATGGACTAAGAGTGGTATTAGAGAATATAGATTATGTAAATTCTGTTAGTGTAGGGGTATGGATAGAAAATGGTTCTAGAAATGAAACTAAGCAAAACAATGGGATATCTCATTTTATAGAGCATATGCTGTTCAAGGGTACAGAAAACAGAAATTCCTTAAAAATAGCGGAGTCTATAGAAGATTTAGGTGGTCAAATAAATGCATTCACTGGGAAAGAGGCCACTTGTTATTATGTAAAAATATTGGACTCTCATATAGATTTGGCCCTAGATGTATTGGCAGATATGTTATTTAATAGCAAGTTCTTGGAAGAAGACATAGAAAAAGAAAAGAAGGTTGTAATAGAAGAAATAAATATGAGTGAAGATTCTCCTGAGGATGTGCTAGTAGATCTTTTTAGTAGAGCAGCGTGGGAAAATGATTCTAGTTCCTATCCTATTTTAGGGACTATAGATACAGTTGGATCTTTTAATAGAAATCAGATATTAGACTATTTACATCAGTACTATATACCAGAGAATTCAGTTATATCAATATGTGGAAATATAAATATAGATAAAGCTAAAAAGCTTGTGGAAAAATATTTTGGAGGTTGGAAATCAGGGGAAAATAAAAAAATAACTACATATTCTACCCCTAAAATATATAAGAATCATTTATTTAAATCTAAAAATATAGAGCAAATCCATGTGAATTTAGGTTTTAAAGGTATTGAAGCTGGTAGTGATGATATTTATCCCTTAATTATGATTACTAATATATTAGGTGGAGGAGCTTCATCTATTCTTTTTCAAAAAATAAGAGAAGAAAAAGGATTATGTTACAATATATATGCCTATTTGACTTCTCTCAACAATACAGGAATAATAAATATATATTCAGGGTTAAATCCTAAATGTATTGAAGAGGCTTTAAGTTTAATTAAAAATGAAGTTTATAACTTTTATAAGAAAGGTATAGATAAAGAAAAAATATTAAAATTAAAGGAACAATTAAAAGGAGGCTATATATTAGGTTTAGAAAGTACTAGTAGCAGAATGTTTAGTAATGGTAAATCTGTTTTATTTTTAAATAGAATAAAAAAGCCAGAAGATGTAATGAAAAAAATAGATAATGTAACTTATAGTAAGATACAAGAAGTTATGGAGAAGACTTACGGTGAAGGTATATTAAATTCTGCTTTTGTAGGTAAAAATTTAAATTTAGAAAAAGCTATAAATATCATAGAAAAAGAAGAGTATACTTTTAAACAACCAAAAGTTAAACTCATATAATTCATAGGTAATAACTTCTAATATAGTATCATATTATGGAATATGATACTATAATAAAATATTAGGGGGACATATTTATGGAAGAAAATATGAAATATTTTAGTGATATGGAGAAATATGAAATTATAAATGTAAATGATGGAGATAAATATGGATTTCTCGAAAGTAATGATGTGGTAATAGATGAAGATGGATATCTAAAGTATTTATTATTAAATAATTCATCAAAGAATTTTGGATTGTTTTCTAAAAGCAGTTTTATAGAGGTTTCTTGGGATTTTGTAAAAAAGATAGGTTCAAGAACTATAATACTTGATGCAGATGGTAAAGATTTAAAAAAAATCCGTTAAGGAGATGAAACAAAATGAAGATATTAGTACAAAAATTTGGAGGAACATCTGTATCTACTCCAGAGAGAAGAAAAATGGTAGTAGATAAAATTATAAAAGCAAAACAAAAGGGATATTATCCTGTAGTGGTAGTATCCGCTATGGGGCGGATAGGACAACCTTATGCTACAGATACGCTAAGATCTTTAGTAGAAGAAGAATTTTTAGAACAAAATACACTAGCTGCTGATTTACTTATGAGCTGTGGAGAGCTTATAAGTACTGTAATTATGAGTGAAGAACTTTACAAAAAAAGCATAAGTGCAGTACCTTTAATGGGAGGTCAAGCAGGAATAATAACAGATAATAACTTTAATAATGCGTCAGTTTTAAAAGTAGAAAGTGATAGAATATTAGACTTATTAAAAAGTGATAAAGTTCCTATAGTAGCAGGATTTCAAGGAAAAAGTGAAGATGGATATATAACGACTTTAGGTCGAGGTGGTAGTGATGTAACAGCAGCACTTTTGGGAGTAGCTTTAAATGCAGAAAAGGTAGAAATATATACAGATGTAGATGGAATAATGACAGCAGATCCAAGAATTGTTTCAGATGCTTCATTAATAAAAGAAATAAGTTATAATGAAGTTTTCCAATTTGCGGATCAAGGGGCTAAAGTGATACATCCAAGAGCAGTAGAAATAGCTATGAAATCTAATATATCTTTAGTAATTAAAAATACTATGAGTGACTGTTCAGGTACTATTATAAATAGTATAGGTGTTCAAAATCCGAGTACGGTAATAACAGGTATAACTCATATGAGTGAAAGAACACAAATTATTGTAGAGCTTGAAAATAACAAGGGAAACATTAATTATAATAAACTTCTAGATATATTAGCATGTAATTCAATAAGTATAGATCTTATAAATGTATTTCCAAAGGAAAAAATATTTACTATAGATTATAAAGATTTTAATAAGTTTAAACTAATAATGAATGAAATGAAGTTGGAGTTTTCTTATATACAAGATTGTAGCAAAATAGCTATAATAGGAAGCAGAATGAGAGGAATACCTGGAGTTATGGCTAAAATTCTAAGAGGTCTTGAAAAGGAAAATATAGAAGTTTTACAAACAGCAGATTCACATACAACTATTTGGTGCCTTGTATCAAAAGAAGATACTAAAAAAGCTATAAAATTACTTCATAATGAATTTAATTTAGGAAATTAATTGAATTATGTATATAAATCCTATCTATGCACAAAATATTTTTAGTGCATAGTAGGAGGTTTTTATAATGGAACAAGAAAAAGAAGCAAAAGAACAGAAACAACAAATGGAATCAATAAAAGAATTAGGAGTTAATAATATACCTAATCAAATTGACAAAATACAGGTATTACCCATTATAGGTCAAATAGAAGGACACATGGTTTTATCCCCACAAACTAAAGCTACTAGATATGAACATTTAATACCACAACTTGTGGCTTTAGAAACCTCAAATGCTGTAGAAGGAGTTTTTATAATATTAAATACTGTAGGAGGAGATGTAGAAGCAGGTCTTGCTATAGCAGAAATGATAAGAAGCTTGAGTAAGCCTACAGTATCTTTAGTTATAGGTGGAGGGCATTCCATAGGAGTACCACTTGCAACTTCGGCAGATTATTCTTTTATCTCTCCAACAGCGACAATGATAGTACATCCTATAAGAATGAATGGTTTAGTGATAGGTGTACCTCAAACTTTTGAATATTTTCATAAAATGCAAGAGAGAATTACAGAATTTATAGTAAGAACATCAAAAATAGAAAAATCTATGCTAGAAAGACTTATGCTTCAGACAGATGAGTTACTAAATGATATGGGAACAATACTTATAGGAAAAAAAGCAGTGGAATATGGATTGATAGATGAGGTAGGGGGAGTAAAAGAAGCTTTAAACAAATTAAACAAATTAATAGAAGAAAAAAAGAAGCCATAGGATATATCCTATGGTGATTTAATGTTATTAAAGGATATTTATCTTCTTCGTAGAATTTATATTTTTGAGGTGATAAAAAGTGCCAAGGAAAAAGAGAAGAACAAAAACCAAAAATAATAATGATATAACAGGTATAGTGCTTATAAGTATAGGCCTTTTTGTGCTTTTTAGTGTTTTTTCACCTTCATCTTCAGGAATAATAGGTACTTTTATAAAAAAGATACTTATAGCTTTATTTGGAATAGGAGCTATAATTTTTCCTTTTATAATAGTTTTTATAGGATTATGTTTTATAGCTAAAAAAAATAAAATAAGTTTTAATAGTAAATTTTATGGTATAGTAATATTTTGCATAAATTCTTTATTGTTTTTGCAGATGCTGATTATTAAAAATTATGGTACAGAAAATATACTAGAAGGTATAAAAAAGTTTTACATAGAGGATAGTATTTTACACGGTGGTATAATCTGTTATTTAGTAGATGTACCTATATATAAATTATTTGGTACCATAGGTTCATGTATATTATTTATAAGTATATATATAATATGTTTTATATTGATATCACAGATTCCATTAAACACAATATTAAAAGCTATAAGGCCTAAAATTTCTTTAAAGGAAAAAATTCTAAAAACAAAATCAAATGATGAAACTTTATGTGATATAAAAGAAGAAGATTCCGTAGATTCAGATGAAAAAGATAAATTTGTAAAAGATATAAATAAAAAAATAAAGATTTTAGATTTTATGAAAAATTCCAAAATAGAAGAGGATAGTGTAGATGTTTTAGAAAATCATAAGGAACAAAATACTAATACGGACTTTTCTATAGATGAACAATTAAATAAAAATTTAAATACTAATGAAAGTAATTCTAACATAGAATATAAATATCCTAAACTAGAGTTACTAAATGAAAACTTAAAATCTAAGTTAAATAAGGAAGATAAAAGAGATTTATTAAGTAATGCTAATAAATTAGCAGAAACTTTAGGAAGTTTTGGAGTAGATGCAAAAGTTAATCAAGTAAGCAGAGGTCCTTCCGTTACAAGATTTGAACTTCAGCCAAGTCCAGGAGTTAAGGTTAGTAAAATAGTAAATTTAGCAGATGATATAGCTTTAAGTTTGGCAGCTCCGGGTGTTAGAATAGAGGCTCCAATTCCAGGTAAATCTGCAGTAGGAATAGAAGTGCCTAATAAAATTTTAACTCCTGTATATTTAAGGGAAGTTATAGAATGTGATGAATTTAAAAAATCTAATAAAGGATTAGCATTTTGTCTTGGAAAAGATATAAGCGGAAGCTGTGTAATCTCAGATTTATCAAAAATGCCCCATCTTCTTATAGCAGGTGCTACAGGATCGGGAAAGAGTGTTTGTATAAATACACTTATAATAAGCATTTTATATAAATATTCTCCAGAAAATGTTAAGCTTTTAATGGTAGATCCAAAGGTAGTAGAGTTAAATGTATATAATGGAATACCACATTTATTAATTCCTGTAGTTACAGACCCTAAAAAGGCTGCAGGAGCATTAAATTGGGCAGTAAATGAAATGACTAAAAGGTACAAGTTATTTGCAGATAATAATGTTAGAAATGTAGAAAGTTATAATAAATTATATGAATCAGGAAAGATAAGTAGCAAACTTCCTTATATAGTTATAATAATAGACGAGTTAGCAGATTTGATGATGGTATGTCCCAATGATATAGAGGATTATATAAGTAGATTAGCACAAATGGCAAGAGCAGCAGGTATGCATTTGGTTATAGCAACACAAAGACCTTCCGTAGATGTAATTACAGGTATAATAAAAGCTAATATACCATCTAGAATATCTTTTGCAGTATCAAGTTCTATAGATTCAAGAACAATATTAGATATGTCTGGAGCAGAAAAGCTATTAGGAAAAGGGGACATGCTCTTTTATCCCGTGGGAGCTTCAAAGCCTACAAGAATACAAGGAGCTTTTATATCAGAAGAGGAAGTAGAGAAAGTAGTATTTTATGTAAAAGACAAACAAGGAGAAGCAGAATATAAAGATGAAATAATAGATGAAATAGATACAGCAACTAATATACAAGAAGGAGATGAAGATGAATTACTTACAGAAGCTATTAGAATTTCTATAAATTTAGGAGAGGTATCTACATCGTTGATACAAAGAAGATTAAGAATAGGATATAATAGAGCCGCTAGGATTATAGAACAAATGGAGGATAGAGGTATAATTTCCGGAAAAGATGGCAATAAACCAAGACAGGTAATAATTAATTCTGATCATCCAGTGTATGGAAAGTATTTCCAAGGAAATCTATAATTTAATATCTATATAATGCTTGTAAAAATCCCTTAGTAGCTTTAAAATATTTGTTGTGACAAAATTAAAATCCAGGAGGGTATAGATTGATGGAAAAAATTAAAATAGCATTAGTCAGCTTAGGCTGTGATAAAAATAGAATTGATTCTGAGATTATGCTTCATAAATTACAAAATTCAGGAGAAATTATAGAAAACCCCAAGAAAGCGGATGTAATTATAATAAATACTTGTGGTTTTATAGAAGCAGCTAAAGAAGAATCTATAAATACAATTTTAGAAATGGCATCTTATAAGGAAAAATATAATTGCAAAGTTTTGGTAGTAACTGGTTGTTTGACTCAAAGATATAAAGGTCAACTTCAAGACCTTCTACCAGAAGTGGATGTCATGCTAGGAGTAAATGATTATGATAAAATAGTAGAAGGTATAAAGAAATATTTATCTACAGGGAAAAAAAGTTGTTATTATAAATATAGTGATGAAAATATAAATGAAGGAAATAGAGTTTTAACTACTCCAAGTTACACAGCTTATGTCAGAATAGCAGAGGGGTGTAATAATTTCTGTACTTATTGCGCTATACCGCGTATAAGAGGAAAGTATAGAAGTAGGAAGAAAGAAAATATATTAAAAGAAATTAAATCATTAGTATCTCAAGGTGTAAAGGAAATAATTTTAATTGCACAAGATACTACTATGTATGGAATAGATTTATATGGTAAAAAGATTCTTCCAGAACTTTTAAGTGAAATTTCAGAAATAGAGGGTGTAGAGTGGATAAGGGTTTTATATTGTTATCCAGAGGAAATAGAAGAAGAACTTATAGTGGAAATAGCCCAAAATGATAAGGTGTGTAAGTATTTAGATATACCAATACAGCATATAAGTAATAATGTATTAAAGAAGATGGGAAGAAAAACTAATAAAGAAACTATTATAAACATAATAAATAAGTTAAGAGAAAATATTAAAGATATAACCCTTAGAACTTCATTAATTGTAGGGTTCCCCGGAGAGACAGAGGAAGATTTTAAAGAACTTAAGAATTTTATAAAAGATATAAAATTAGATAAAGTAGGAGCTTTTAAATATTCTAAAGAAGAAGAAACTCCAGCAGCTAGTATGGATCATCAAATAGATGATGATATAAAGGAACAAAGAGAAGAAGAAATTATGCTTCTTCAACAAGAAATATCTAAAAATATAAATGAAGATAAAATAGGAAGAGTATATAAGGTATTAGTAGAAGGTATAGAAGAGGATATGTATTATGGAAGAAATTACGAAATGGCTCCAGAAATAGATGGACAAATTTTCTTTAATAAAGATGAAAATATAACTATTGGTGATATAATAAAGGTGAAGGTAACCCACAGTTTAGAATATGATTTAATAGGAGTTGTGTGTGATGAATCTTGCAAATAAGCTTACAGTATTAAGAATATTTTTAGTTCCAATATTTCTTATTTTTATAACAGTAAAGAACATACCTTATGGAACCGTAATTGCTACAGTTATATTTATAATAGCATCAGCTACAGATAAATTGGATGGATACATAGCAAGAAGTAGAAATCAAATAACTACTTTTGGTAAAATAATGGATCCTTTAGCAGATAAGCTTTTAGTTACTTCAGCTTTAATTTGCTTAGTGGATTATCAGCTAATACCAGGTTGGGCCGCTATTATAATAATAGCAAGGGAATTTGCAGTAACAGGTCTTAGAACTGTAGCTTCTGCTGAAGGTATAGTAATTGCAGCTAGTAAATGGGGAAAGGCAAAAACTGTAACACAAATAGTAGCTATAATATTTGGACTTATAAACTTGAACTATAATCAAAATACATCTATTTTAACAAATATAATAACTATTAAAAGTACTACACTAATGTATATAACTAACTTTATGATGGCTATGGCTATAATAATAACTATAATATCAGGAGTAGATTATTTTGTTAAAAATAAAAATGTAGTTTTAAAAAATAAATAAAAAACAGTTTATAAAACAAATTGAATGTCAATACTAATAAAAGTTCCTATATAGGAGCTTTTATTTAATATATAGCCTTGCTTTTTATTCATGGCATAAATATAATATTTACCTATATTTGTATTGACCAAGCATAAAAAATAGTATATAATTTTATTAAAACTTATGTTCGAATTAAAAGGAGGTTGATGACTATAATGTCAAATAAGATAAATAATGAGAAGATGAAAGCTATAGAAATGGCTATGGGACAAATAGAAAAACAATTTGGTAAAGGTTCTATAATGAAACTAGGAGAAGATAATATACTGAATATAGAATCAATTTCTACGGGAAGTTTAGATTTAGATATAGCTTTAGGTATAGGGGGAGTTCCTAGAGGAAGAATAATTGAAATATTTGGACCAGAATCTTCAGGTAAAACTACAGTAGCACTTCATATATTAGCAGAGGCTCAAAAAGTTGGAGGAGCAGCAGCATTTATTGATGCAGAACATGCTTTAGATCCAGCATATGCTAAGAATTTAGGAGTAGATATAGATAGTTTAATAGTATCCCAACCGGATACTGGAGAACAGGCCTTAGAAATTACTGAAGCTTTAGTAAGATCTGGTGCTATAGATGTAATAGTTATAGATTCTGTAGCAGCATTAGTACCAAGAGCCGAAATAGAAGGAGAAATGGGAGATGCTCATGTAGGTCTTCAAGCAAGACTTATGTCTCAAGCGTTAAGAAAACTTGCAGGATCTATTAATAAAACAAAATGTGTAGTAATATTTATAAACCAATTAAGAGAAAAAGTTGGTATTATGTTTGGAAATCCAGAAACTACTCCAGGTGGTAGAGCATTAAAGTTTTATTCTTCAGTAAGATTAGATGTAAGAAGAATAGATTCAATAAAACAAGGTGATGAGATACTTGGAAATAGAACAAGAATAAAAATTATAAAAAATAAAGTAGCACCGCCGTTTAAACAAGCAGAGTTTGATATTATGTATAATGAAGGTATATCACAAGTTGGTAATATATTAGATGTAGGTGTAAGGGAAGAAATAGTTCAAAAAAGTGGTTCTTGGTTCTCTTATAAGGATACAAGATTAGGTCAAGGAAGAGAAAATGCTAAACAATTCTTAAAGGATAATCCTAATATATCATTTGAAATAGAAGATGCTATAAGAAAGAAACACAATTTACCAACTGTAGATGTAAATTTTAAAGAAGATAAAACCGAAAAAGAAGAAAAAGCTACAAATAAACAAGGCAAATAAACTTAATAAAATCAATAGCTAAAAAACGTTTATATTAACTTGACAAGGATAAATTTTTAATATAAAATTAAGACAAAATCTGGTTTAGCATATACAGTCCAATTGAATAGTATAACACCTTTTCTAAGCTTCATATTTACTTATATATAGCGAGCAAAATAAGCAAAGGAGGTGTTTTATGGGTTCTATAAAATATATAGTAATTGCCATAGTAATTATAGCAATTCTAATTATTACAAGTTTATATATTATAGATAAAAAAGCAAAAGAAAAATTATCAAAAGCATCACAAGATGCAAGAAAACTAATTGAGGATGCTGAAAGAAATGCAGAATCTAAAAAGAAAGAATCTATATTAGAGGCTAAAGAAGAAGCCCATAGATTAAGAAATGAAGTAGAAAAAGAAACTAGGGATAGACGTAATGAAGTGCAACGTCTTGAAAGAAGAGTAATTCAAAAAGAAGAGGCCTTAGATAAAAAGATAGAGGCTTTAGAGAAAAAAGATGATTCTTTAAACAGAAAGCAACAAAGTTTAGAGGATTTAGAGAAAAATGTTAAAGAACTTCATGAAAAAGAAAGAAAGGAATTAGAAAGAATTTCCGGATTAAGTAGTGAAGAAGCAAAAGGGATATTATTAGAAGAGGTTAGAAAAGAAATAAGACATGAAACTGCAGTAATGATAAAAGAACTAGAAACTAGAGCAAAAGAAGACGCTGACAAAAAGGCAAGAGAAATCATTACATATGCCATCCAAAGATGTGCTGCAGATCATGTAGCTGAAACTACAGTACATGTAGTTAATCTTCCTAATGATGAAATGAAAGGAAGAATAATAGGAAGAGAAGGAAGAAATATAAGAACTTTAGAAACATTAACTGGTGTAGATTTAATAATAGATGATACACCGGAAGCAGTTATATTATCTAGCTTTGATCCAATTAGAAGAGAAATTGCAAGGATTGCTTTAGAAAAATTAATAGTAGATGGAAGAATTCATCCTGCTAGAATAGAAGAAATGGTTGAAAAAGCTAAGAAAGAAGTAGAAAATGATATAAAAGAAGAAGGAGAACAGGCTACTTTTGAAACAGGAATACATGGACTTCATATTGAGTTGATAAGATTGCTTGGAAGATTAAAGTATAGAACAAGTTATGGTCAAAATGTATTAAAACATTCTATTGAAGTATCATATTTAGCAGGTCTTATGGCATCAGAATTAGGCATAGATCCTACATTAGCAAAAAGAGTAGGGTTGTTGCACGATATTGGCAAAGCTGTAGACCATGAAATGGAAGGACCTCATGCAATAATAGGTTCTGAAATAGCTAAAAAGTATAGAGAATCTTCATTAGTAGTTAATGCTATAGGAGCTCACCATGGAGATATGGAACCTCAGTCTTTAGAAGCAGTACTAGTTCAAGCAGCAGATGCTATATCTGCAGCAAGGCCTGGAGCTAGAAGGGAAACCTTAGAAGCTTATATAAAAAGATTAGAAAAATTAGAAGAAATTGCAAATAGTTGTGAAGGTGTAGAAAAGTCTTATGCAATTCAAGCTGGAAGAGAAATTAGAATTATGATTAAACCAGAAATAATAGATGATACAGGATGTATTGAAATGGCTAGAAGTATAGTAAAAGAAATAGAAAGCGAATTAGAATATCCTGGACAAATAAAAGTAAATGTTATTAGGGAAACCCGCGCTATTGAGTATGCTAAATAGGTTTCCAAAATAGGTTCGAAAATAATAAATTCCTTTTAGGTTTTATAAGTTGCTAAAATTTACAAAATTTAAAAGGAATTTTTAATTTTTTGTAGAATACATATACATAAGTAATACTAATAAATATAAATAAAGATAATATAGGAGGTTTACTTATGGAAGTATTAAAAGTTTCAGCAAAATCAAGTCCAAATTCAGTGGCAGGAGCTTTGGCAGGTGTGTTAAGGGAAAGAGGAGCTGCTGAAATACAAGCAATAGGAGCAGGAGCTATAAACCAAGCTATTAAAGCTGTGGCTATAGCAAGAGGATTTGTTGCACCAAGTGGTATCGATTTAATTTGTATACCAGCCTTTACAGATATAGAAATTGATGGCGAAGAAAGAACTGCCATTAAACTTATAATTCAACCAAGATAAAATAATAACTAAAGGACTTGAATTTTATTCAAGTCCTTTAATTTATTTTGAAAATGTGTTAAATTAGATTATGTTGGATTTAGTATAATTAAAAATAATAGAGGAGGAAACTATGAATATTAAATCAGTTATAGAGCTATTAAGGCCTAAGCAATGGATAAAAAACTTTTTTGTTTTTGCGGCAATAATTTTTTCAGGAAATATATTAAATATAGATATATTACAAAATAATATTATTACATTTGTATTATTTTGTTTAACTTCATCCAGCATATATGTATTAAATGATATTGTGGATTTAGAAAAAGATGGAAGACATCCTCAAAAGAAAAATAGACCACTACCAAGTGGAAGGGTCTCTAAAAAAGAGGCAATCTTTACAGATATAGTTATTGTTTGTTTAGTTATATATTTTTCTTATACTAAAGTTAATCATGAAATCATGTTAATTTATTTAATTTATATGTTTGTTAATATACTTTATTCTTTCAAATTAAAGAATGTAGTTATTATAGATGTTATGATTATAACTTTTGGCTTTGTACTCAGAGTAGCAAGTGGTAGTATAGCTACAGGGGTTAATATATCTCCTTGGTTATTTTTATGTACAATTCTTTTGTCTTTATTTTTAGCTTTAAACAAGAGAAAAAGTGAGATAATAACTTTAAAAGACAAGAGTGGAAGCCATAGAAAAATACTCGAAGAGTATTCCGTAGAGTTAATAGATAACATGTTAACAATAGTAACACCCTCTATACTTATATGCTACTGTATTTATACTTTTAATTCGGTTCAAAGTAAAAGTATGATGTATACAATACCTTTTGTATTGTATGGTATATTCAGATATCAATATTTAATGAGTAAACACAATATAGGGGGAAAACCTGAAGATGTATTTGGAAGGGATAAACCTTTCTTATTAAATATGATTTTATGGGTTGTATGTGTTATAGCAATAATATATTTTAAACTATAAGGTAGGTGCAGTTAATATGGACATGTTGTCTGTAACTAGTTATTCTAAAAAAGAACAAAAATCAAATTATTATAGAAATGTAATACTTTTATCATTAATTTTAAGTGTGCTTTGGGTAATATTTATAAATGCAAAACCTTTTTCAGATTTTGATTATTATTATAAATTAGCAACTAATATATCAAAAGGCGGCAAATGGGGAAATACTTATACTTCTGTAGGATATAGCATAATACTTGGGGGAATCTTTAAGATTTTTGGACCTAGTGTGGTTGTAGCTAAAATATTTAATTTAATACTTACTTTTGTAAATAATTTGATATTTTTAGCTATACTTAGAAAGATAGAAATAACTGAAAAACATAGAAAAATCATATTTACCATGTTTGCTTTATTTCCTAACAATATATTTTATAATAGTGTATTAGGTACAGAAATTTTATTTACTACAGTGCTTTTATTAATAACCTATATATATTTTACTGATATGAAATATAAATATATAATTATAGGTATATTAACGGGACTTAATACTATGATAAAACCTTTTTTTATAGCTTATGCTTTTGCTATATTTTTGGTGGAACTTTTAAAGGAGAGAAGTTTATTAAAACCTATTAAGTCTTTTTTAATTATATTTTTAGTAGGAAATATTTGTATAGCTCCATGGATTTATAGGAATACTAAATTAAATGGTCAGTTTACCTATGTATCTAATAATGGAGGAATAGTACTTTATATAAACAATAATTCACAAAATAAAACGGGAATGTGGATGCCTGCTTCAGATGTTAAAGATTCCTTAGTAGAAAAAGATGAATATAAAAGAGCATCCATGACTGAAAAAAATAACATGCTTAAAAAAGAAGCTAAAAAGTGGATAAAATCTCATCCAAAAGAATTTGTGAATTTAGGAGTTAAAAGATTAGTTATTACTTATATGTGTGGAAATGACACATTGTATAGTACCTATGGAAGCAATTTAAGTAAAAATACAAAAATGACATTATTTTATGCTATTAATGTTATAAGGAATTTAGTTTTTATACCGGCTATAATTTATATGATTTTTTATAGTTTATTTATAATAGTAAAGATGATAAAAAGAAAAACCAACAAATTAAATAAATTTAATTTATATTGTACTGTTATTTTTTATATGTTTACTACAGTATATTTTGTAACAGAAGGACAAGGAAGATATGCATTTCCACTAATATTTATAATGGTATATTTTTGGTATTATTTAATAAACCATTTTATTTTAATAATTAAGGAGTTTAAAAGATGATATATTTAATATTAACATCAGTATTTTTAGGAGCTTTAGGACAAGTTTTAGTAAAATATGGGGCTGTAAATTTAGATCTTAATTTTACAGGAAAATATCTAATTCAAAGTATATTATCTATACTTAAAAATCTTCCAGTAATGCTTGGCATAATATCTTATGGCATAAGTTTTTTACTTTGGATAAAGGTTTTAAGTAAAGTAGAATTAAGCTATGCATACCCTATGGTAAGTTTAGGTTATGTGTTAGTAATGATCTTTTCTTACTTTCTATTTAAAGAGAATATAACTCCTTTAAGGATACTAGGAATTGCATGTATAATACTAGGAGTAATTTTAGTTGCAAAGAGTTAAAAAGTTGTTATAGTATTAATTTAAAAATTTTCATAAATTAAAATAACGGGAGGCAATATATGGAATTATCTAAAAAAGCTGTAAAAATCGAACCATCTTTAACTTTAGAAATAACTGCTAAAGCTAAAAAAATGAAATCAGAGGGTATAGATGTAATTGGTTTTGGAGCAGGGGAACCAGACTTTAATACACCAGAAAATATCCAAATAGCAGCTATGGAAGCTATAAAGAAAGGATACACAAAATATACACCTGCCTCTGGAATAATAGAGCTTAAAGAGGCTATAGTAGAAAAATTAAAAAAGGATAATAATATGGTTTATAACACTAATGAAATAATAATAAGCAATGGAGCTAAACAATGCCTTTCAAATTTATTTCAGGCTATTTTAAATGAAGGTGATGAAATAATAATAGCTTCACCTTATTGGGTAAGTTATCCTGAGCTTATAAAATTATATGGTGGGAAACCAGTTTTTGTAAAAACAAAAGAAGAAAATAATTTTAAATATAATATAGAAGACTTAAAAAAAGTTATAACAAATAAAACAAAGGGAATAATAATAAATAGTCCCAATAATCCAACAGGTACTGTTTATAGTAGGGGAGAATTAAAAGATCTTGCAGATTTCGCAAGAGAAAATGATTTAATAATAATATCTGATGAAATATATGAAAAGCTAATATATGGAGACGAAAAACATGTAAGTATTGCTAGTATTTCAAAAGATGCTTATGAAAGAACTATAATTATAAATGGTATGTCTAAAGCCTATGCTATGACTGGTTGGAGAATAGGATATGCTGCAGGACCTAAAGAGATAATTAAGGTTATGTCAAATATACAAAGTCATACTACCTCTAATCCTAATTCTATAGCTCAATATGCTTCTTTGGAGGCTTTAAAAGGAGATACTGAGGCTTTGAATAAAATGGTCTTAGAATTTAAAAAAAGACGAGATTACATGGTAGATAAAATTAATTCTATAGAAGGATTATCTTGTATAGAGCCTAAAGGAGCCTTCTATGTTATGGTGAATATAAATAAAGTTTTAAATAAATCTATTAATAATAGAGTTATAAAAGATTCTTTAAATTTTTCAAAAATACTTTTAGAAGAAGAAAAAGTGGCAGTAGTTCCAGGAATAGCTTTTGGGGTGGACAGTTTTATAAGACTTTCCTATGCAACTTCTATGGAGAATATTGAAAAAGGATTACATAGAATAGAAGTATTCTTAGGAAAATTAAGTTAATTAGAGCTTAATTTATTAAATAAACTCCAATACTGTTGAAATATGTAGAATAAATGGTATAATAATTTAGTGTATATTTAAATTTTATAGAAGAGGTGAACAAAGTGTTAGAAAGAGAAATCACAATAACTAATCCAACAGGATTACATGCAAGACCAGCAACTTTATTAGTAAAGAAAGCTTCATCATTTAAATCAGATTTATTTATCGAATGCAACGGTAAAAAAGCTAATATAAAGAGTCTTATAGGAGTTCTTTCATTAGGAGTAACAAGCGGAGCAAACATAAAATTAATTGCTTCTGGTGATGATGAAACTTTAGCTGTAGAAGAAATTACAAAATTAATAAATACATTAGAATAATTAATAAATAAAGGGCTCTTAAAGAGCCTTTTATTTATTCCCTAAAGAACCTTTTTTTGTTTTAAGGAAGAATAAAAGAGTATAAATGCCAGCAGCTCCTATTATTATATAAATAATTCTTCCTATTAGATTTGCAGGTTCTCCAAATAAGACCCCAACTAAATTAAAGTTAAATAATCCTATAAGTCCCCAATTTATAGCACCTATAACTACCAAAATAAAAGATAGTTTGTCTATAAAACTTAATTTATACATATTGTTATTCACTCCCTAGAATATAATTACATCTTAATAAATTATATTATTTTTAAATAAAAATAGAACATTTATAATAAAAATAAAAAAGCGAATGTTAAAATTGTAAATGAATATAATGTATGTTATAATATGAATAAATAATATAAAATCATAAAATTTGTACATATGGAGGATTGTATAATGAGAAACACATATAACAGCCCTTTAAATAAAAGATACGCATCAAAAGAAATGAGCTATTTATTTTCAGAAGATATGAAATTTAAGACTTGGAGAAGGCTTTGGATAGCTTTAGCAGAAAGTGAGAAAGAATTAGGAATTAATATTTCAGATGAGCAAATACAAGAATTAAAAGCTTGTGTAGATAATATAAATTATGAGGTAGCAGAACAAAGAGAAAAAGAAGTAAGACATGATGTTATGAGTCATGTATATGCCTATGGAGTTCAATGCCCTAAAGCTAAGGGAATAATACATCTAGGAGCTACTAGTTGTTATGTAGGAGATAATACAGATCTTATAATAATGAAAGAAGCTATGAAGGTTATAAAGAAAAAATTAATAAATGTTATAGAGAACTTAAGTAGATTTGCATTAGAGTATAAGGAGTTACCAACATTAGGATTTACTCATTTTCAACCAGCTCAATTAACTACTGTAGGAAAAAGAGCTACTTTATGGATACAAGATTTAGTATTAGATTTAGAACAATTAGAATTTGTTATGGATACATTAAGATTTAGAGGAGTTAAAGGAACTACAGGAACTCAAGCTAGCTTTATGGAATTATTTGATGGTAATGAAGAAAAGGTTAAAGCTTTAGATAAAAAGGTAGCGACTAAAATGGGCTTTTCTAAAGAATTTATGGTAACAGGTCAAACTTATACTAGAAAAGTAGATTCTATAATTTTAAATACTCTATCTGAGATAGCTCAAAGTGCTTATAAGTTTAGCAATGATTTAAGATTGCTTCAAAGTATGAAGGAGATGGAGGAACCTTTTGAAAAAAATCAAATAGGATCTTCAGCTATGGCTTACAAAAGAAATCCTATGAGATCAGAAAGAATGGGATCTTTAGCAAGATACATAATAGTAGATGCTTTAAATCCAGCAATAACTGCTTCTACTCAATGGTTTGAGAGAACTTTGGATGATTCTGCAAATAAGAGAATATCTATAGCAGAAGGATTTTTAGCTTTAGATGGAGTACTTAAACTATACATGAATATATCAGAAAACATGGTGGTTTATCCAAAAGTTATAGAAAGTCACGTAAATCGTGAATTACCATTTATGGCTACAGAAAATATAATGATGGAAGCTGTTAAAAAAGGTGGAGACAGGCAAGAACTTCATGAAATGATAAGAATTCATTCTATGGCGGCGGCTAAAAGGGTTAAAGAAGAGGGAGCATCTAATGATTTAATAGACAGAATAATAGCTGATAAATCTTTTGGACTTACAAAAGAAGAGATAGTATCATCTATAGATCCTAACAAATTTATAGGTAGAGCACCTGGTCAAGTAATAGATTTTATAGAGGAAGTAGTTAATCCAATACTTAAACTTAATAAAGATATATTAGGGGAAAAGGCTGAGATTAACGTATAGTTTAAATATAATAAAAAATAATAGAAAATAATTGTTTCAAATTATTTTCTATTATTTTTTATAAATTAAAGAATATAAGGATAAAAACTATGCTTATAATAAATTAAAGAAGAAGACCCATATAAATTAAATTAGAATAAACACCATCTATAAAGCATTCATTTCTTAATATTCCTTCTTCTTCGAATCCTAAATTTTTATATAACTTTATAGCTGTAGAATTAGTTTCATTAGTTACAAGACTTATTTTTTTAGTTATACCATTAAATTTTGCCCATTCTATAAGGATAGTCATAAGTTCTGTACCTAGACCTAATCCACAATACTTTTGGCTTATAACTATTCCGAATTCTCCAACATGTCTACCTTTAGCTTTTTGAGGGGATTCAACAGTAGCTATACTTATTATTTCATCATTTATTGTAGCTACTAAAACTATTGAATTTTTTTCAGCATTAGTAGATTCTATGAAGTTTTCATAATCATTTAAAGGCATTTTAAATTCATTTTTACCAAAGGAAAGAAAAGTAGTTTCTCCACCTACTACATTATAAAAATTAATCATATTTTGAGCATCTTTTTTTCAGCTTTTCGTATTATAACTTCTGTACCATTTTTTAATAGCATATTTTTCATAATAAATACCCCCATTAATAATATTATTATAAATATAATACTATTGGTCAAGATTTGCAATATTTACATGAAAAATAAATATTTTTAAATTATTATTAATAAATATTTTCATGTTATAATAAATATATTGTAAGATTAAAAAGAAAATAAGGGAGGAAATATATATGGATAAACATCAATATGTATGCCCTAAATGTGGATGTAATAAATATGAAACGGATCAATTTCAAGCTACAGGAGGTAATTTTGCTAAGATATTTGATATTCAAAATAAAAAGTTTATTACTATTAGTTGTTCAAGATGTGGATATACAGAATTATATAAAGGAGAAACTTCAGAGGGATGGAATATATTAGATTTTCTAATATCTAAATAACTTTATTGATAAATATAAATTAAAGTTATTCAATTAAGCAGTTAAAATGGATATTTACATAATAATACTTTAATCGCATAATATATGCTATAATATGGTATATGTATTTTATAATAAGTGTAAAGATATACTAGAATTTTATCTATAAAAGGGGGTAATCTTATAATATACTATGAAGAATTAATTAAGAAAAGGCCACATATAGTTTTTCTAGGATCAGGGGCAAGTATAGCAGCTATAGCTAATGGAGATATGTATGGAAAAAAAATATCTTCTATGAGTGAATTTATAGAAACATCTTTAATAAAGGATACTATTAAGTCTATAGAAACACCTATTAATAGTGACAACTTAGAGGAGATATATTGTGAGTTATATGATAGACCAGAACATAAAGAGTTACTAGATAAATTAGAAAAATATATAGAAGATTATTTTTCAGATTTTAAGATATGTGATAAACCAACAGTCTATGATTTTCTAATATTAGCTCTTACAAAAAAAGATTTAATAGCTTCTTTCAACTGGGACCCATTATTGGTACAAGCATATGAAAGGATAAGTAAAATAACTGATAATTTACCTAAAATAGTTTTTCTACATGGAAACGTTTCCGTAACCAAAGATTCATCAATACCTTTATTATATCCACTAAAGGAGAAAGATTATTATAAAAACAATTCTTTCATTAAAGAGGGTTGGGATATACTTAACTGTTACTTAGAAAAAGCTTATATTGTAACTATTTTTGGATATAAAGCTCCTAATTTTGATAAGGCAGCTATTGATATGTTAAAAAAGCTTTGGAAAAAAGTAGAGGATAGAGATATTGAAAAAATAGATATTATTGATATATCAACTAAAGAAGAGTTAAAAAAGTGTTGGAGTGACTTTACATATACTCACCATTATTCTATTTATAATAACTTTTTTGATTCAACTTTAGGAAGATTTCCTAGAAGAACCTGTGAGTGTGTATTTGATAAAGTAGTTAGATACAAATTTGTTCATAAAAATATGGGATTTAAAGAAGATATGAATTTTAAAAATATACAAGAATTTGTAAAACCTTTAATTGAAGATGAAAAAACTAATAAAGATATACTTAAAAATTTTTATCTATAAAAGAAAATAAATATTTTACTGCTTTAAAATATAGAATGTAATAAAATTGATAAATATGATAAGTTTTTGAAGGACAAAGATTAATAGTGTATAAATAAAAGACGAAAAGCATCCATTTATTTGGGTGCTTTTTATTTAACCTCAATATATTATAAAAATAAGGTTTTAAGAACTTTTATTATAATGGAATTAAGAATTATGATATAATTATTCTTCGTTAATAAATCATATATTGACATAAATCATCTAAATAAATAGTAATATACCACATGTAAATTATAAAAAAGAGTAATGTGATGTGAAGTAATAACAGTTAATATTTATAAATTATATGTACTTTTATTAAAAAATATAAGGAATACATTAAGAAAAATAAATTCAAGTGTTTATTATCTATAATATTATATGAATGTGCAAGAGCAGGAAATTTTTCAATAGATTTGTCAAAAGGATATTCTCTAATAATAAGTTAATCTTATACTAAAAGTAGTTGTAGTAGAAAATTATACCATAAAGTGTTATTGAATTAGTTTGGAATGATACTTAAAAAATTAAATAAAAGAATATATAAAATATGATTCTTACATTAGTATCATATTTTTTTATTTTAAATTTTGAGCTGTTTATTTAATTTTCTGTAACAAAATTAATAAATTAAAAATAGTTTATTATTATAGGACTTTGTGGAGGGAGTTATATGGATTATGAAATAAAGGACTGCATTGATGCTGGCAGTGAATATTGTCCTTGTCATTTAGCAGAAACTGGAGATTGTATTTTATGTTCCCAACTTTCAGGTAAAAAATTTTGTGATTGTATAAATTGGAAAGGGGTTTGTATATATCAAGAATACATGTGGAATGGGAAGAAGGCAAAGGAAGGAAGAAAAAGCTATGAAGGCACTATAATAAAAAAAATTAACATAGAAAATAAAACTACAATTTTTACTATAGCTGTAACTCATAAATTAGCACAAGATTTAATATATCCGGGGAGTTTTGTTTTTTTAAGAAATGAAAAAACTCCTCAATTTTATGATGCTCCTATATCTATAATGGATGTGAATACTGAGGAAAATTGGATAAAAGTAGCTATTGAAACTAGAGGTGTTAAAACTAAAACTATAGTGAACATAGAAGAAAATGAAAAAATAATAGTTAGAGGTCCTTTTTGGAACGGAGTGTTAGGGCTTAAAAATTTATATAAATCAAAAGATGGTGTAAGTATTTTAATTGCTAGAGGAATAGGTCAAGCGCCTATGGTTCCGGTAATGAAAAAACTTTATTCTAACGGCAATAAAATAATAGCTATTATTGATAAATCCTCTTATAAAGACGTATTGATAAAGGAATATTTGGATTTATATAATGCTGCAGTAATAGAAAGCTCTACCTTAGAAAAAGGTGAGCTTACAGAAGAACTTAAAGAAAATATTAAAAATATTATGGATAAAGAAAAAGTAAATCTAATACATTGTGCAACACAAGATATTATAATTTATAAGATTTTAGAGTTTATTGATGGAAAGATAAAAGTAACGTCTTCCAATAATGCAAAAATGTGTTGTGGAGAAGGTGTATGTGGTACGTGTACTGTGAGATATAAAGGGCATATAGTTAAAAGACTTTGTAAAGTTCAAACGGATCCAGAGTATATATTCAAAGAAAGACGATTAATATAATTATTAAATTCTGGAGGTGCTTTTAAAAATGAAAGTAGTAGTAATAGGAGCTGGGTGGTCTGGTTTAGCAGCAGCCATCAGCGCTAAAAAGGCAGGGGCAGAAGTAAGCTTATATGAAAAAACCGATTTAGTTTTAGGTTTAGGAAATGTAGGAGGAATAATGAGAAATAACGGAAGATATACAGCATCAGAGGAACTTATAGCTTTAGGTGCCGGAGATTTAATTCATATTACTGATAAAACCAGTAGACATAAAAATATAGATTTTCCTGGACATAAACATGCATGGCTTTATGATGTTAATAAAATAGAGCCAGAAGTTAGAGGTTATGTAGAATCTTTAGGGATAGATATACACTTTACATCAAGAGTGGTAGATGTTAAAAAAGAAGGATCCAAAATACAAGGAATTTATCTATCAGATGGTACTTATATAGAAGGAGATGCATTTATAGAAACTACAGGATCTACGGGACCTATGGGTAATTGCTTAAGATATGGTAATGGGTGTTCAATGTGTGTGTTAAGATGTCCTGCTTTTGGTCCTAGAATAAGTTTAAGTGCTAGAGCAGGAGTAGATGATCTTCAAGGTGAAAGAGAAGAGGATGTACTAGGGGCGTTTAGTGGATCTTGTAAGTTAGCTAAGGAAACTATGTCTCAGGAACTTGTGGAAGAATTAGATAAAACAGGAGTTCTAGTTTTAAAAGTTCCTAGGGAAGATATAAATTTAGATAAATTAAAAATGAAGGTTTGTCAACAATATGCTCTTAAAGAATTTGCGGAGAATATAGTAATATTGGATACAGGACATGCAAAATTGATGACATGTTTTTATCCACTAGAAAAATTAAGAAAAATAAAAGGTCTTGAAAAAGTTAAGTATATAGATCCATATGCAGGTAGTAAAGGAAATTCTATAAGATACTTATCAGTAGCTCCAAGAACTGATGACATGAAGGTAAAAGAAATAGATAATCTATTTTGTGCAGGAGAAAAGGCTGGATTGTTTGTAGGTCATACAGAAGCTATATGTACAGGAACTTTAGCAGGTCATAATGCAGTAAGATATGCTCTAGGAATGCCTATGTTAATTTTACCGAGAAGTATAGCTATAGGTGATTTAATAGCTTTTGCTAATTATAAATTGAGCACAAAACAGGGTAGAAGAAATAGGTACACATTTGCTGGTGCTGAATATTTCCAAAGAATGAAAGAACAGAATTTATATACTACAGATAAAGAGGAAATAAGAAAGAGAATAACTAAACTTAATTTAGAGGGAGCACTGAGTCAAAAGTTAGTTTAATAATATGTTTTAATATTTTTGAAATATGGAATAAAAATAAAAGTGCTATAAAACTTTAAGAAAAAAGGTTTTATAGCACCTTTTAGTATTGAATGAAGAGCATAATTATTAGTGTTTAACAAGTGACTAAAAACAGAACCAGAAATTGCTCAAACATAAATAGCTCCATTTCCTATTAGAGATAACAAGAGAATGAATCCTAAAATTGCGATTGAAGAATGATAAAACTAAGTGTTATTAGCTATAGTACAGACTTTTTAGTTTTAAATAAAGATGGGAGGATACAGTAGAAGATACAAAAGGTTATGAATCGGAGCAGTGGAAGAGAACATATAAAAAGTTTAAGCTTAGATATTCAGGAATAGAATTAAAGGTACTAGTTATGGAAAATATAAGTAAATGAAATATATCCATGAGTCTACTAGAATGCTTTAGAACAAAGGGGAGCAGATACATTACTATTTATTAATAGCAAGGTAATGGGATATTTAAATTTAAAGATTTTAATATCCATATATAATGCAAAGCCGCATTGCTCAAAAGGATATGCGGTATTTTTATATATAAAGTTAAGAAATGATTTAAGATATCTATACTTTTATTGTATTAGGTAGAGTATTAACAAAATAATACAAAGGAGGATGTAATAATTGAAGCATGGAGAGAAGAATTAAATAAGTTTTTAAATGGTGAGCATAGGTTATTTGAGGAAGAGTAAAATATTGTGTAATGTAATAAAAGGCACTTAAAAAATATAAAACTTAGGTGCTCTTAATATTTAACAAATGTTAAAAAACTTTTCTTTTATAAGGGTTTAAGATTAATTAACCATGACAGATATAAGAGATGTGAAGGTGGAGCTATTAAGCAAGTGAAATAATTTAACATTTCCGGAGCAATAATATTACTTGGAGGTGACAATAATGGCTAATAAACTTAAAGTAAAAGATAAGGAATATGCAAGGTTAGGAATAAGAAAAAATTCAAATGGAGATTTTGAATATATAAATCCAAATGATAAGAATAAGTCAAAATATAAATCAGTTAAAAAAGAGTCTTAGCATATATTCTTTTTTAATACCCAATGGAAAATATAAGAGGACCATATGCAAAAGAATATACAATTAAAGAGAAGAGTAAAAATAACTCCCAAATTATCATTAGGAGTTAAAACATAATAAAATTATGTTATATATAATAAAAGCACTTAACAATAAGGTGGATGATTCAATCCCTACTGTAAGTTAGGTGCTTTTTATATACTTAGAGGGGGTTAGATTATATTGATATACATAGGTGGTGAGAGGTTTGAAGGTAGTAAAAATAATATAAGAACAGCAATCAGGAATATATAAAAAGTTAAATAAAAATACAAAACAGAATAAGAAAAAACCTAGGAGAGGTAAGAAAAAAGGTCCTCTCATTTTTTGATTTTGTGGATCTTATGAAACATGATAGTTATTCTAGGAGTAAAGTCATAAAGCAAAGAATATAAGGAAAATGGATTAAGTTACTTAAATATAATTATGTAAACTAAAATTAAAAGTAAACTAATAAAAGAATAAATAGATGAAAAAGTATATAATTAATATAGAGATAGAGATTTATATAAAACATTTAAAGTAGAATCTTTGGATAGTCTTAGAACATCAAAAGAAAATATAGAAATGCTTAGAAGGAAATATCACAAAGGTTAAGATTTTTGGAGAGTTTGTGTACTTGGAGAATTTACTAAAGGTGAATCAGACTCTTTAATTAGCCTAGAAGTAGTTGAAACTGCTATGAATACAAAAGTTAATATAGATATAAGTACACTCTTCATATTAGAAGTGATATAGCTATGTTGAGTGATGATGAAATTATAATATAGATAAACTATCAATATAAAAGAACTATAGAAGGCTCTTTTATATTGATAATTCATTATTGATTACTTAATTCTAATTTTAATTTATTTATTTCGCTCTCGTTTACTGGGTTAGCAGGTTTATAATAACCTTTTTCTTTAGCAATTTCGTAAATTCTATATTGACGAGCTTCATCTTGATCTCTCATTTGTTGAAGTTGCTGGCGTAATTTCTGGTTATTAGTTTGTGTTATCATATTTGCATAAGTTGATAGACTTCCATTAATCATAGTTAAATAATCATTCATTATATCTTTTTCTTTCATTTTATAACCTCCTATTTTAAGAATGACATTAATTTTTGTTTGCTATTTCTTGCTTCTTGAGCATCATTCTTAAGCATTTGAACTAGTTGTTGATCAGTACATTCATTAGCATAATCATCTAATTTGTTTGCTACTGTTTCATGTGCTCCAATAAGATGGCGAAGATTTTGTAATTCCAGTGAAGTTAAATTTGACATAAAATCACCCCTTTAATAATTACTCTAATAATATTATTAGAAAGGGAATTAAAAATTATTCTATATTAAACAAAACTGTATTTTAAATAGTTACAATATTTTCCCATTTTAAAAAATTACTAAAAATAAATGTTACAAAAGGTTGTATTAAAAACAATTGTATAAAAAATATAATATTGTGTAGCACTTAAGGAATAAAAACCTTAAGTACTTTTTACATATGTAGATAAGCTTAGAAGATTATATTAATATATATGGAGGAAGGGTTTTAAAGTTTTAAGAGAAATAATAGAAGCATAGAATTATGAATAAGTAAGAAGTTAAATATAAAAACATAATAAGAAAGAACAAAATTTATATATTAAATATGAGGAATAGATTGTATAATTAAATAATTATATACTTATGAAATATAGTATAATGTATTTAGAAATATATATAAATTGGAATATGTAGTTAAGATATTTCATATAGAATTAAAATATTAGATTGTCTAAATTATATATAGTTTTTAAGTGAAAGTTATGTGCTATCTTTACTATAGTTGTAATTCTTTCATCCTGTGCTTCAAAAACTACAAATAATATTAAATCTAAGGAAGGTAATGGTAGGAAAGTCACTAGTAAACAATTAGTACAATTAAAAAGGGTCAATTATCTATAAAAATTCCAGCTACTAAAGAAATCATAAATACATTATGTTCTGATGGATTTGAAGGTAGATTGATTGGTTCAAAAGGAAATGAGAAGGCTGGAGAATATATTAGCAAGATATTTAAGGATATAGGATTAACTCCTTTGTTTGGAAACAGTTATTATGAAAAATATTCTCAAAATATTATAAAAACTTATGGAAGTTGTGAAGATAGTAAAAAGTCAACAGTTAATAATGTTATAGGTGTTATAAGGGGAAAAGACAGTAAAAAAGTAGTGATAATATCAGCATATTTTGACCATATAAGATATCAAGATAGCAAAATTATTAGAGGAGCATTAGATAACGCTTCTGGTGTATCTTCATTAATAAAAATGGCAAATACTTTAAAAGGAAAATCATAGTTATATGTGCTTTTAATGGAGAAGAAGAATCAGCAGGAAGTCGTGCATTTGTTAATGAAATTAAATCTAAATTACTATATGAGAAGTTATATAATATTAATATAGACGCTATAGGTTCTAAAGAAGGAGGAAAGTCTGCTTTAAAGAATAAAAGTAAGGTGTCGACAAGTTGTGAAGTTAATCTAAAAAAGAATAATATTTATTTTACAGATACTATTGTAAAGGCCGGAAGTGATCATATAAGTTTTGAATATAAAAATATACCTAATGTCTTATTTGTATAGGAAAACATAGAAAATTTAATTCATAAACCTACAGATATCCCTTAAACTTTGGATTATAAACAAATAGATAGGATTGCAAATGCTATAAGTGATTTTGTAGAAACAAACAATGGGATAATGCTTGAAGCAAAGTAGCAGCTAGTTAGAAAATCATATATCATAGAAACTTATATTAGTTAGAAATGAAACTAAATAGCAATCATAAATAAAGAAGAGTATTATATCTTAAAGGTAGTTGCAAAAAATATTAAGAATTAATAGAAATTATAAATTAGAAAATATATGAACCAAAGTAAGGTTATAAGAATATAATTAACATTAAGTAAAAAATTCATAAAGGGTTGAAAAAAATATCAACCCCTTATGCTAAGAACTACGAATATGAGTAGAATGTTGTGTTGGAATTAATAGGTTTTAATGTTTATGCAAATAATAATAAGTAAATAGAATCATGGCTGATAAGAGTAAAAAATATACATCATTAGATTTAATCCTAGTATAATTAGTAGGAATATTTTTGGAAAATACTAATTTAGTTATTACGGTACTTATCAGACTAACTATAATAGAACTAATGCATTTATTTATATTAGTTCTAATTTTTTTTATTATTATTTTGCTAGTATTTTTAATATAGTTTCCTCTTTTAGTCTTTTTCATAAAAGTGACCTCCTTTAAATAGTTAGGCATATTTATGAAGTTAAAGAAACTATCATTGTTAAAACCTCCTTTCTTGTTATTTCCAACACAAGTTTATTATAACATTTATTGGAAAAAAATTAAAATAAATGTTATAAACTAATCATTTAGCTATAAAGTAAAAATAGTGTATTATAAGGTTAAGAGAGGTTTTTTGATTATGTTGAAATGATGAAATATTATAGTTATAAAAGGTTTAAAAAGGTTTAAGACAAAGCTAAAAAATATATAAGAATGATTAAAAACACTTTTATAGTTAATACTAATTATGGAGGTGTTGGTATGTCCGAATTAGAGGATTTATTAAAAGATATAGATACATTAAGAATGCAATTAGAAAATTTAATAAGTGAAAAACAGGGGAACTTAGTTGATACTGAAGTGGTAGCAGCTAGTAAAATATTAAATGCAGCATTAAATCAGTATAATAAATTTATTGATGAAAAGTTAAAAAAATAATTAAGCTTTTGGGAAAATCTAATTTATTTTAGAAATGGACATCTTAAAAATAAGAAAAATATAAAAGTGATTCTAGGTATAATAATAAAAGTACTCACTAATAAAAGTACTTTTATTGTATTTAGCAAATTTTATTTTAGATATAAGATATAGGTTTAAAAGATTATAATTGTTAATTTTATAAATATTTTAATAAAGACTTAGTTGGAAAAATATTTTATGTGGGGGAAAATACCATATTATCTGTAAGGCGTACAGAAGATATATATACAGAAACTTTAATAGTTTATATTGAGCGTTTTTAGGTTTTTAATAAAATTGGGAAATTTACAGTGAAATCTTTGAAAATCAATAGATGCAGAGATATAATAAACTAAAAAAATGACTAGTTTACTTTGGTTGAACCTTAACATAAGATGTATTAAAATCTCTTTATGACATTAGAAATATTTGGGGATAATATTTGGATATTGTACATAATATTTTTATTAGAACTTGAATGTTTAATATTAGCTTTTGTATTTATTACTATAGAATATATTTTTAAAAAAAATTTTTGAGAAAATGAAGAAATTACATAAATACCGTATTATTCAAAAATGAATTTACGGTATTTTATATTAATACAAATATTATGTGTAATAAATTATGTTATCTAAAAATTAAACAATAACACCTATTCATATAGTGCTGAAAAATATAAACGTAAAATCTTAAAAAGAAATGTTATTTTATTACCCTTATATAAAATTTATTATAAGATTATATAAATAAAAAAGGTTGATTTTTCCAATATATGACTTTAAAAAATCAACCTTTTATAATAATTATATTATTTTATATTCATTGATATCCGTTAAAATGTCTATAGTAAGACTTAAAACTAGTTTATCTCTTATATTATGAAATTCTTTAATGTGAATTTTTATCACTTCTATAGTAGAGGAAATATTTTTATTTTCATATTGAACTAATTGTTGAATATCTTTTAGTAAATAATCTATGTCTATTTTATTTTTAGTAATATATAAATATAATTCATATATATTGCTAGCTAAAACTCTATCTTTTGTAATAAAATATTCATTTTTATTAGGTTTTAAAAGTTGATTATTTAATCTTAATTTGTCTTCTATTAATGATGTTATTAGTAATAAATTTTTTATGCTATGGTCGTTTTCTATAGATTTTGATAAATTATAAATTTCCTGAAGCATTTGTTTAATAGTATTTTTATACATGCTTTTAAGATTTTTATTAGAATCTTTAATTTTATAAGGTAATACAAATTTATTTATAACAGATGCGATAAGGGCACCTAATATAACAAAGAGTATTCTATTTATAGTGATTACTTTAGTATTTCCAAGTAATGCAGCAGCTCCAATAGCGGATATTGTAACATATATCATATTATGTTTGTATTCTGAGGTATAACTACCTAGATATCCAGACATTAGTAAGATCATAGTTCTAGTAGTTGTATTTTTAAATACAGTAAATAATATTGTTACAATTATTGCTCCTATAATTGTTGCTATAATTCTGTCTTTAGTTTTTTTCTTGGATATTTCATATAGTGGATTTATTAAAGAAAAGACTGTGTAAATAATCCATCTACCTTCTGAAAGGTGAAAAAAATCCATTATAAAGGCACCAATAGTTATTCCTAAAGCTACACGAAAAGCATAGGAAAATCTAAAAGAATTCTTTTTAAAATCACTAATAGTAAAGCTTGTATCCTTAAATTTTTCTGGAATATTCTCTAATCTTTTCACAATATTATATTCATTTTTTTGTAAAGATTTAAGTTCTTCAAAGCTTTCCTGTAAAAATTTAATTGTATTAAGTATTTGCAATTCTATTAAATCTTCTATATTTTTTTGTTCATATTTGTAGAGAAATTCATTAATTAAGTTATTTAATGTATTTATATCCTCTGTTTTTTCTAAATATCCTTTTATATGAGTTATAAAAACATACATATCATCTAATATGTAATTTTTGTCTTTATAAAAATTAACTTTGTCTAATAAAAGAGAAAGTTTTTCTAAACCTATAGATAAGTTAAGTTTAATTCTTCCTTCTTCCGTTAAATAAAAATTTTCTTCTCTTTTTTCATATATAAGCTTTTGAAAATTTATTAAATTACATCTAATGTTATTATCTGAGATTGAAGTGTTTTCTCTAGTTTTTATTAAGTTTATTTTATTTAATAAGTTACTGGTTATTTCAATAAGAATTTTAGTTCCTTTAGTATATAATTTGTTTTTATTAAATATAAGTTGAAGCAACATTATAAATATAGCTCCACATAATAAAGAAGTTAATCTCATAGGCAATTTATCAATGGTTATTGGAGTAGCTAATATAAATAAATATTGTAATGAAAATGGCAAATAAATTGGCTTTTTTAAATTATAGCATAGTAAATAATTTATTATAAATAAGACTAAAAAATTTAATGGTACTGCTAAGTACATGTTTAAATTTGATAAATATGCAGTTATACCTATAAATAGATTTAAAATTATAAAAAAAACAGTATTTTTAATAGGCGATAATGTTAAATCTCTTTCTAAAAGCATCAACATAGCTGTTACAGTAGTTACACCTATAAGTGTGTTTTCAGCACCAAAAGTTGCTTTAAATGCAATTATAAAAGATACTATAAGTATAAATAATATTGTTTTAGAAATTATAAGTTTTTTATTCAATGTGGTACCCCTACCTTCTTTATATAAAAGTTACAATAAACAATTTTACTATAATTAAAAATTACGTCAATAATTATAATGAAATTTTAGAGTATTTCTTAGGATATTATTAAAAATCTGTGATATTATAAAATAGAATATAAATATTAATGAATACAGTAAAAGAACAGGATTAATCCTGTTCTTTCTTGAGAGGATATATTATTGTGGATTTTATAGATGAGTGGAAGTACAAGTAATTTAAAAGCCTGTTAAACAATAAGTATGCCTATATATGTTAAAGGGTATAAAAAATACAAATTTATTAAATATTTCATATAAAACCACGCATAAATACATCTAATTTTTAATTATTTTAAATTTTAAGAATTTTTAATTAATTTAGGTATTAATTTTATTAAATAAATTACGAAAAATATAATATCAAACAAATAAAAAATAGTAAACATAATTTAAGGTTTTATTCAATCATAGGAGGAATTATTATGAAAGTAAATTTTGAATACGAAGAAAAAGAATACGTACCAATTAATACAATATCTGTTATAGGAAGCTTTAATAATTATGATGCAGAGAAGGGAAAAATGATAAAACAGGATAATAAGTGGACAACTTCTTTAGATTTGCCAACAGGAGAGCACAAATATAAATTTCTTATTAATGGTAGTTTAAAGCTTAATGATCCAACAGCCAATATATATTTACCTGATGATAAAGAAGAACTTTGGTCTATCATTATTATTAATGAAAATAATGAGCGTATGTACAATAATATTCAATATACTGTACATATAGATAAATATAGTATAGGTTCTATTATTAGTGAAGATGAAGTTGATATAGTTAAAAAAAGTTTTAATAGTTTAATTGATAAAAAAGTGGTTACAAGATTTAAGTTTACAAATGTAACAGGACTACATGCTGTAACTACTGCTTGGTACACACCAAAAGGAGAGTTGTTCCAAACTACAGAAAATAATATATTTACACCAAAAGGAGAGGAAAAACCTGTAGTAACTTGGTTTTGGATGAATTTAGAAGACCATACTCGCAAACATCCTCAAGGTATGTGGACAATGAAATTATTTATAGATGGTGAATTCATTTTAGAAGATAAGTTTGAATTATTAGAAGGAACTTCATATTCAGCACAGGGTAAAATTAAATATTAAAATATAAATATTAAAAATTGATTTTACAAGGGAGGAAATAAAAATGATTGAAAAAATAAATGGGGTAAGAATTACTGATAACATGAATGTTATTAATAAAAGTAAGGTTAATTCTAAAACAAATGCTACTGAGGGAAATTTAAAAGATATTGCTAAAGAGTATAAAGAAACACTTATTATTAATTCTAAGAAAGATGTGAAAGTTGAAAGTAAAAATACTGATACAACAAAAAGTTCAGTAAGTGGATTTAAATCAATATCAGATTCATTTTATAAGGGATTAAGTACTGTAAGAAATGTAATAAGAACAGCAGTGTCTATAGGGGAAAGTGTTAAGAATACAGTTTGTGCTGTTTCAAAAGCTGTTGTAAATGCTGCGAATTCAGTAACTAAAACTATTAAAAGGGTTTCTGAATCAGTAACTGATAAAATAACAAAAACAGCATCTGAAATAGCTAGTACTGTAAAACAAGTTACTACTACTGCATCGGAATTACAAGAAGCTGCAAACAATATTAAAAATGCCGCTAAAGACATAGTTGGAGTAGTAACAAAAACAGCTATATCAGTAAGCAAAGATGTTATGAAGATAGTGGGAAGTGTAACTTATACTGTAGCTGGAGTTAAGGCGGCTATAAATAATCCTTCAACAGGATTTATTGGAAAAGGTATGGAGGTTGCAGGAATTATTGGTACTGGAATCACATCATTAAAAGAACCTGTAGTAAACATAGGAAATACAATTTCAACAGCCTATAAAGATATTAAAAAAGATTACAATGATATAGTCAACAATATAAATGGTTCTATGTCTCAAATTAATTCAATAAAAAATACTATAGTAACCACAAGTAATGATGTAGTTTCAACAGTCAAAACTATAGCATCAGAAATAAAAGAATCTAGTTTAAATGTAGTTGATACATTGAAAGATTCTACAGGTAAAATAAGATATGAAATTGATAAAGGTTCAAAAGAAATTAAAGAGGCATATGAAAATTATAAAAATAATGCAGATTATTCAACTAGTATTGATGGAATGAATCCAGCATTAGCTTAAGTTATAATATAAATTATTGATTTTAAGAGGTACTTCTGTAATGGGAGTACCTTATTTTTTATGAATTATGATAAAATTTTTAAATAAAATAAATGAATTGTAGGTAGATTTTCAAGACAATTAGAATATTAAATTAAGAAAACACTTTCACATAATAAGTCACGTTTAAAATATAGAATAATGTATAAAAAGTAAAAAGACACAGGATAAAAAAAGAAGGAATTCAATTAATTGTAAAGAAGATATATATTAGTGGCAAAAATCTAAAATAAATAGGCAAATAGGAGGAAGCAACATGAAGAAAAAAACAACCATATTAAGTATATTTTTAGGTGTTATTATGGCTTTATTACTAAATGTAGGGAATGTTAAAGCTGCAGCAACAGGACAAGATATAGTAAACTATGCTAAACAATTTCAAGGTAGGCCATATGCTTGGAGTGGTACGACTCCATCAGGATTTGATTGTTCAGGTTTTGTGGGATATGTTTATAGAAATTGTGCAGGTATAAATTTACCAAGAAATACGTATGGACAAATTAATGTAGGTACTGCAGTATCACAAAGTAATTTACAACCAGGAGATTTAGTATTTCCAAGTAGAGACCATGTAGGAATATATGTGGGAAATGGACAAATGATTCATGCATCGTCATCACGTGGTAAAGTAATAATAGGTAATGTGTATGCATTTCATGCAGGTAGAAGAATAAGTGGCATAACTCAATGCCCTTTTGTAGAACCATCACCTGGAAATGCAAAACCTATAAAAAGATGTTATATGCTTATAACAGGTTCACAAGTTGTTAGAAGCGCACCATGTGATTCAGCACCAGTAGTAAGAACATTAAAGCATGGAGATGTAATAGATGTATATAAAGTATATCAAAATAATGGAGAATGGTCTTTAATAGCTAGAGGTGTTAAACAACAGTGGATTAAATCAACTTATTTAGCTCCACGAGTTCCTGTAGTTGATAATGGAAATGCTCCACCAATAAAAACAAGATATCAGGTTATTGTATCTTCTGTACAAGTTAGAAATTATCCCAATAGTTCATCACCAGTAGTGAGAACATTAAAAAAAGGTGATATTATAGATATATACGCAGAGCATGGAGATTGGTATTTAATAGCTAGAGGAGTCAATCAGCAATGGGTTCCTAAAAATACTTTATCAAAGTAATAATTAAAAAGATTACAATGATATAGTTAACAATATTAACGCTTCTAAAGAAATTAGAGAAGCATATAAAAATAATGCAGATTATTCAACTAGTATTGATGGAATGAATATAGTATTAGCCTAAGTTATAATAAATAAGAGCAGTGATAGACAATCACTGCTCTTATTTATTATTAGGAATTTTCAATATGTATGAAAAAGAAGTTATATATAAAGGTATAGACAAAATTATATTTTATATACATAATAAGTAAACTTTATATTTTAATAAAAAATTATAATTTCTAATAAAAAATAAAATAGCTATTGACCCTCCTGTAAGAGGAGGGTTTAATATTAAATTGTAAAGAAAATATGGGCCCATAGGAGAGATTAATATGTTTAGAATAGGAGAATTCGCTAAGCTTAATAAAATATCTATAAAGACTTTAAGATATTATGATGAATTAAAGCTTTTGGTACCCATAAAAGTGGATACTAAGACAGAATCCAGATATGTCTATTGAAATGTTTATATAAGTGGATTTAAGAAAAATCGTCAAAAATTTCGTCAAAAAAATATTTTTTAAAAAATATTTTCAATTATTTTTGTAGCTTTTTTCATCATGTCATCGGTAACATGGGAATAAATTCTCATGGTCATTTCCACAGTATGACCTAATATCTTAGCTGCAGTTTTAAAATCTATTCCAGAACTAATCAATAAAGTAGCGTATGTGTGTCTTAACTCATGCATGGTTATTCCAGCAAGTTCCCTTAATTTAGGGTTTAAATATTTATCAATACTGGCGTGATTAAAAGGTGCAACCCTATTATTAATATCAATAGGGTTATTTTTCTTATAGTTTTTAAGTTCTTTTAATGTATTGGGAGATAAAGGAATTGTTCTATAAGAATTTTTTGATTTGAGTTTACCAAATCCGGATTTTTTATTTTTTAATACTTTCCATTGTTTATTTACACTTACGGTACTATTCTTTAAGTCTATATCATCCCAAGTAAGTCCTAATACCTCGCCTAATCTCATACCAGTATTAGCAGAAATAAAAGCAACTATATAATATCTATTAGTTTTTAGTTTTTTTAATAATAGATCTAACTCTTTTTTAGTAAGCGCTTTTTTATTGCTATATTCCTTTTCTTTGGGAATTTTTATATTCATAGTGGGTAATTCAGAAATTAAATTTAAATCATCTTTAACATAGATAAAAAACATATTCAATATTCCAACATACTTTTTTACTGTTGAGTATTTCAAATGCTCTTTTAACATTTTATCTACTATGCTTTGTATGTCATGTTTTTTGATTTTATTGATATTTTTATTATTTAAATCTTTGAATTTTGAAAAACAATTCTTATAACCTTTAATGGTGTGATATTCTTTATAAAGAAAATTATGTTCTATATAAATAACTGATAATTCTTCAAAGGTTATATGATTAGTGGTATTTGAAGAATTATTATTTTTAATATTAGATTTTAATTCTTTTAACATTTTATCTATATACGGTTTACCTTCTTTTTGTGTTTTAAATCCTTGTTTGCTTTTCTGTTTCCACTTACCCAGGTTATCTTTATAACTTATTATAAACTGCCAGCCTTTATCTTTTTTTCTCCAAGTAATATTATACTCCATTAATTTCACCCCTTTTTTATTTTATCTGTCACACTATTTGTCACACTTTTAAAATTAATAAATTCAGTTATATCAACGTTTTTAACGACTTTGTAAGAAATAAAACTGTGACATATATAATATAAATTCTTTATTATATATATAAAAAGTTTATTTCATTTTATTTTTATATAAAAGAAAGTTAAAATCTCTGTCACTCTGTCACAGATGTAACTGTAAGTCAGATATATCAACGTGTATAAGGTGTGACAGATGATTTTTTTATCTGTCACACCTTGTCACAAAACAAGTTTAAAGTGTTGGTATAGCTAAACTTTCATTTGTCACAGTTTTAATATTATAATCTAATAAACCCTTTAGAATATAATTATCAATTGTAGATATATCAATACATAAATCTTTTTGGTTAAATAATAAAGCAACTGCAAATAAATTAGCTTCATACTCGTAAATTCCATTATTAGTGTCATTAAATTCATTAATTAATTTATCACCATGTAGCAAAGCGTGACCTAACTCATGAGCACATAATATCTTCTGTGATTTTGATGTAAGATAGTTGTTTAAATTAATAACGGGTGATTTACCTATTTTAATAGTATATGCTGGATAAATATTCGGTTTAAGATTAATATAATTAATTTGTATTCCTAGTTTATCACAAATTTTAATTGGATCCTTATCATATTTTTTCTTTAAATATTGTGCCAGATTTATAATTTTATATATCCTCATGTGTACCCCCATTTAATCATATGTAAAATTATTTATTGTATTTAGGTCCTAACATTTTTAATAAATTCAAAAGTTCATTTGCGAATGCGATTATATCCTCATCTGTCATTTTATTAGTATTAAAACCACCATACCCCATTACACTAGGTTGTTTTAATATAAATTGCATAGCTGATTCAGCAGTTTTAAATTCTCCAGTTTCATATAAAGAACATTCTTCTTTTACACAGTTATATTTATTATCATATTCTTTTAATTTATCCTCGCTTATTGGTTCAGATTTCATTAATTCATCTACTGTAACCTCTAAAGTATCAGCTAATTTTTTAAGTGTATTAATAGTTGGATTTTCTTTTTCACCTCTTTCCATGGCACTTATATAACTAGCATTTACTCCACTCATTCTACTCAATTCATTAACGCCTAATCCTTTTAATTCTCTAAGTCTTTTAATATTTTCACCAAACATTTAATCATCTCCTTTCTAGTAGTATATCCTTATAGAATACATTATATACTACCAGTACACAAAGTCAATAGTAAATTAAAGATAAAAAGAGATATATTCTGATAGAACATGATATTTTTCTCTAATTGTGTTCTGAGGGAACATCAGTGTTTGAAATGTGCTTACAGAACATGATATTATGTACTCACAGAACACGAGGAGGTGAATAAAAATTGAATAAAATTAAATATTTTAGAAAAATAAAGGGGTTAAGTATATATGATTTATCTGATAAAACTAATTTGACTCCAAGTTATATTAATAATTTAGAAAATGGACATAAAAATAATCCAACTAAAGCAACTATGGAAAAAATATCAATTGCACTTGATCAAACTGTTTCTGAAATATTTTATCCTCTGGAGGTATAAATATGAGTGAATTATTAACTCAAAAAGATTTGGCACAACGTTGGAGAATGAGTGTTAAGTCTATAGAAGAATATCGTAAAGCTGGTATTATACCTATAGTTCAAGGTATACCAGCAATAAGATTTAATCTACAAACAATTATGGAGTTAGAGGGAACTAAGTTAGAAAGATTTAGTCCATTAGAACGTAAACGTATGGAAAGGGAATTAGAAGAATTAAAGCAAGAGAATGAACAAATTAAATCTATATTAAGTAAGGTATTAGGTGATTTAGCACCAGTAATTAATTTATAAGTAAAGCACTGTAATAAACCTAATGTCAAGCTTAATGAGCTAATTTGAGCGGGAGTAGGCGAAGATAAGAGCCACACTAAAATAAAATGTATAGCCACCGCCAAGACAATTAGTTGATTAAGCTTGACATGAGGGAAGTATTTAAGGAGGTGTGTAATTGAACATTAAAATTTTACAAGCTTACATTAGAGAATGTAAGAAACTGCATATAAAACCAACATGGAAAGGCCTAAAGATAAATTCAAAGGTGGGTGGTGTCATATGTCACAAGTAAAACTCTATCCACACCAAGAGCAGGCGTTAAATCAAACTCAAGAGTTCAACAGAGTAGCTTACTATTTAGATATGGGATTAGGTAAGACATTTGTTGGTTCAGAGAAATTAAAAGGGCTCAATGCCAATACTAACTTAGTTATCTGTCAAAAATCAAAGTTAGATGATTGGAAAGAGCACTTTAAAACATATTACCCAGAGTATAACACATTTATATACTCTAAAACAAGAGAAATACCAAACAAGTCAGTTGTGATAATTAACTATGACTTAGTTTGGAGAAGACCAGAGTTAGCTGAGTTGGAAAATTTTACTTTAATGTTAGATGAAAGTTCAATGATTAAAAATTCTACAAGTAAGAGAACTAAATTTATTCTTAAATTAAATGCAAAGAACGTAGTACTTTTATCAGGTACTCCATGTGGAGGGCGATATGAAGAACTTCATACTCAATGTAAGTTATTAGGTTGGAAAATAAGTAAAAAGCTTTATTGGAATCACTACGTAAAATTTATAAATATGGATGTTGGAGGTTTTAAAATCCCCAAGGTTACTGGATATAAGAATGTTGAAAGACTTAAGCAAAAGTTACATGAACATGGAAGTGTTTTTATGAAAACTGAGGAAGTATTTGACCTTCCAGAGCAAGTAGAAATACCAGTTTTAATTGAGAACACTAAAGAGTATAAGAAGTTTAATAAAGATAGAGTTATAACAATAGGTAATACAGAGCTGGTAGGAGATACAAGCTTAACTAAAATGCTTTATTTAAGACAGTTAGCTTCACAATATAATCCTAATAAGTTAGCAGTACTTAAGGACTTACTAGAGAGTACTAACGATAGAGTAATAATATTTTATAACTTTACAGAAGAAATGAAACAAATTAAAGATTATTTACTCAAAATTGAGAAACCAATAAGCATAGTTAACGGTGGCACTAAAGACTTGGAAAATTTTAAGTCTAAAGATAATAGCATAACGCTAGTTCAGTATCAAGCTGGAGCAATGGGATTAAACTTACAGTTAAGCAATAAGATTATCTATTATAGTTTACCTCTTGCAAGCGAATTATTTGAACAAAGTAAAAAAAGAACACATAGGATAGGGCAAACAAGAACTTGTATGTATTGGTATTTAATAACTAAGGGTTCTATAGAAGAACAGATATTTGAGGTTTTGAAGCAGAGAAAAGATTATACTGAAAAGCTATTTGAGAAAGATCAAAATGATTATACAGATATTTACGAAAGGATGGAGAAACATGAATAAATTACAACTTAAAGTTTTAGAAAATAAACCAGCAGAAGTGAATTTCAACTATGAAGAAATATCTAATAATTTAGATATTGTTCTTAAAAAATATGAGGGGATAGTTGTTACAGAGGATACTGTAAAAGATGGAAAGAAAGTTATAGCGGATTTAAGAAAGGGTAAAAAGTCTTTAGATGAATTTAGAAAGAAAACTAAAAAAGAACTCACTGCTCCAGTGAAAGAGTTTGAAGATAAATGTAAAGAATTAAGTAAAAAGTTTGATGAAGTTATAGATCCAATAGTAGAACAAGCTGAACAGTTTGAAGAAAAGAGAAAATTTGAAAAGAAAATTGAAGTTGAAAAAGTTATAGATGAAGTTTGTAAACTTAAAGGACTTGATGAATTACCGCTAGAGGATAGTTATTTGAATAAGTCAACCTCACTTAAGAGTATTAAAACAGAGTTGATTAAGGTTGCAGATAACATCTTACTTCAACAAGCTACTTTTAAAGCGAATGCAGATTTAATTAAATCTAAAATTGAAGTTGTTAATACGAAACATGATATAAATTTAGCAGATACACCATATGTAAGTATGTTGGAATATACAGATGTTCAAACTGTACTAGAACAAATAAAGAAAGATGTTGAAGAACTTAAAACAAAAATAGCTACTCCAGTAGTACAAGTACCTTCCAAAGATGAAGAAATATTTGTAGACACTTATGAGATAGAAGGAACCGAAGGTCAATTAAATGCTTTGGAAGATTTCCTAAATATTTATGATTATAAATGGAAGATTGTTTCGCTGGAACCGGAGGATTAATCAAATGGCAGCAGAAAAGCAATTTGAAAATAAGATTAAAAAGTTTTTAGAAAGTTTACCCAATACTTGGTTCTTTAAATATTGGGCAGGACCTATGAGTAAAGCTGGTATCCCAGACATAATAGCATGTGTAAACGGTAGATTTGTTGGAATAGAAGTTAAAGCACCGAATGGTAACCCTAGTGAGTTACAGAAACGTAATATAAGGCTTATACAGGAGTGTGGAGGACTTGGATATATATTATATCCCCATCAGTTTGAAAGCTTTAAAAAAGAAATATTGGAGTTAACTTAATTAGTATAACCAATAAATATAAAAACTATACGTGTTTTTATAAAAGGTGAATAGATTTTATAAAAATCGTCAACAACTTTATAGTAGGGGGTGAAATTAGAACGTGAGACAAAGTGCTATAACACAGTTTCAGAAATGTCCTTATAAATATAAATTGCAGTATGTAGATAACTTAAAAACTATACCATCTGATGATCCAGCTAATGCATTGGTAATTGGAACTGCAATACATTATGGAGCTGAAACAGAAAGTATAGAAAATATGTTACAAAATTATTATCAAAACTTCAATATTTTAACTGATGCCCAAATAAACGAAGCTATTAAATTAGAATATTTATTGCCGCAAGTTTTAGATTTCATTAAGCAATTTGACACAGTTGAACATGAAGTACCATTTCAAGTTGGAAGTTTCCACGGAACGGCTGATTTACTGGCACATAATAAAGATGGAACCGTAGATTTATATGACTATAAATATAGTAATAATATAGATGATTATATGGAAGGTCCTCAATTACACATATATAAATACTTTTTAGAGTTATGTGGATATAAAGTAAATAAAATGGCATTTATCTTTATTCCAAAAACATTTATAAGACAGAAGAAAACCGAGGACTTATATCAGTTTAGGAAAAGATTACTTGAAACATTAAAAGACATGAAAATACAAATTAAGTATTTAGAATATGACCAAAGTAAGGTTACAAATTCTTTAATTACTGCGGTTGAAATGCTAGAAACTAAAGAATTTAAGAAAAATCCATCACGCTTATGTGATTGGTGTGAGTTTAAAAAATATTGTTTTGAAGGAGTAGATTATATGATATTACCTAAAAATGAAAGAAGAGATATTAAGAAAGCTAAAAAGAGAAAGATGTGGATATATGGTCCAGCATTTAGTGGAAAAACTACAATGTTAGATAGTGCCCCAAGTCCACTTAACCTAAATACAGATGGAAACATAGAGTTTGTTACAATGCCTTACATTTCCATTAAAGACGAGGTAACGGTTAACGGAAGAATTACAAAAAGAAAATTTGCTTGGGAAGTTTTTAAAGATGCTATAGAAGAATTAGAGAAAAAACAAAATGATTTCCAAACTATTATAGTTGATTTACTAGAAGATACTAGAGAAATGTGTAGGGTTTATAAATATGATGAATTGGGAATACAACACGAATCAGATAGTGGATTTGGGAAAGGTTGGGACATTATAAAAACTGAATACTTAAGTACCATGAGAAGATTTTTTAATCTAGATTATGGAAATTTAGTGGTGTTATCACAAGAAGATATATCCAAAGATATTACTAAGAAGAATGGTCAGAATGTGACCAGAATAGCACCTAATATTCAAGAAGCAATAGCTAATAAAATTGCTGGTATGGTGGACATAGTTGCCAGAGTAGTAGTCGATGGTGATGAAAGAACATTAAACTTTAAATCAGATGAAGTTATATTTGGTGGTGGCAGATTGAAAGGAATTACTAAAACAAGTATTCCGTTAAGTTGGGATGAGTTAATGAAAGTATATGATGAAGCTAATGCTGGCAAGAAAGATAATGTTCCAGTTGAAGAAAAACCAACTAGAAGAAGGAGTAAAAAAGAAGAAAGTAAAATTGAAGAAGATAAAGAACCAGAAACTACTCCTAAGGAAGAAGAAACACCTGCAGAGGAAACAATAGACGAGCTTAAGGAGGAAGCTAAAGATGAAATTAAAGAAGATAAACCAGTAGAAGAACCTAAGGAAGAAAAGCCAAGACGTAGAAGAAGAAAGAAGGCTGATGAAAAATAATTAGGGGGGTCTCTATGTCAAGTAAATATGTAATACAAACGTTGAAATTGCAATAAAGAAGCCTTAAAAACTTTGTATAAATAAGAGATCAAAATATATAATTATAAAAAAAAGAAACGGAAAGGAAGATAATTATGACTAACATATGGGAAAAATTTGATAAAAACATTGATGTGGAAGGTTTAAAGAAAGATGTAGAGGAAGCAGCTAATAACAACAATGACTTTAAGGAAGTACCACATGGAGAATATGAGGTTGAGGTAAATAAACTAGAGTTAAGAGAAAGTAAAAAAGGAGATCCAATGTTAAGTATTTGGTTTAAGATTTTAACAGGAGAATATAAAGGTAGCTTAATATTCTACAACCAAGTTCTAAGCAATGGATTTGGATTACACAAGGCAAATGAAATGTTAAGAAGTCTAGATAGTGGAATAGATGTAGAGTTTGAAAGCTTTAGTCAATACAACAATATGCTTATGGACATAGCTGAAGCAGTGGACGGTAATTTAGAATTTGCATTAAGCTACACAGCTAATAAAAAGAATCCTAAATTTAGCGAGTACGAGATAAAAGACGTATTTGAAGTAGAGTAAGGGTGATGGGGAGTGTGAAAGCTCCCCTTTAAAATAAAGTGAGGTGTAAAAAATAAAAGAATATGCACTTTACAAGGGAGAGGAAATATTAGCTATAGGAACAGTAAAGGGGATAGCTGAGAAGTTAAATATTTTACCCCAAACGGTTGTGTATTATTGCATAGATGCATATAAAAGAAAGTTGGCTAAAAGAAAAAATACTAAAAATGCAAGAATTTTAGTTGATTTAGATTATGAAGAATAAAGGTGATATAGAAATGCTTTTTTATGACTTTGAAGTATTTAAATATGACTGGCTAGTAGTTATTAAAGATACTGATAGTAAAACCACACATACAATAGTTAACGATAGAGATAAGTTAAATAATTTCTATGAAGCTAACAAAGAAAATATATGGTTTGGTTATAATAGTAGGTCCTATGATCAATGGATTTTGAAAGCTATAATAGCTGGATTTAATCCTAAAGAATTAAATGATTGGATTATAGTAGAACATAAACCAGCATGGAAATTTAGCAGCATACTTTGGAAAATTCAACTTTATAACTATGATGTTATGACAAGTTTTCATGGACTTAAACAATTGGAAGGATTTATGGGAAATGACATAAGAGAAACAACAGTTAATTTTAATATAGATAGGAAACTTACGGAGGAAGAACTCCAGGAAGTTATATTCTATTGTAATCATGACGTAGAACAAACAATGGAAGTATTTATAAATAGAATTGAAGAGTTTGAAGCACATATGGGATTAATTAAAAGTTTCAAATTACCACTTAAATATATAAGTAAGACCAAGGCTCAATTAAGTGCAATAATCTTAGGATCAGATAAACGTGAGCGTAATGACGAGTTTGAAATTACTATAGTACCAACTATAAAGATTAATAAATATAAAGAGATTTTAAATTGGTATAAGAACCCACTCAATAAAGATTATGATAAAAAACTAGAATATGAAGTTGCTGGAGTACTTCATATATTCGGTTGGGGTGGACTTCACGGAGCTAGACCTAATTATATGAGTGAAGGAGTATTTATAAATTCAGACGTAGGAAGTTTTTATCCAAGTTTAATGATACAGTATGATTTTTTAAGTAGAAACGTAAGGGACAAGAGTAAATATAAAGAGATTTATGATTATAGAATGACACTTAAAAAAGCTGGTAAAAAGAAAGAACAACAACCTTACAAAATTGTACTTAATTCAACTTATGGAGCTAGTAAAGATAAATATAATAATCTACATGATCCATTACAAGCTAATAATGTGTGTATTAATGGTCAACTCATGTTACTTGACCTTATAGAAAAAGTAATTGAAGGAGTTCCGGGAGTTAAATTAATTCAATCAAATACAGATGGTGTTATGTGGAAGTTACCGAGTGATAAATATATAGAAACTTATAAATTAATATGTGAAGAATGGTGTAATAGAACACGAATGACATTGGACCATGACCATATTAAAAAAGTGGTTCAGAAAGATGTAAATAATTATTTGATAGTTATGGAAAATGGAAAAGTAAAGTCAAAAGGTGCTTATGTTAAATCCTTAAATAAGTTGGATTATGACCTTCCTATTATAAATAATGCTTTAATGAATTACTTTATTAAAGGAATAATACCTGAAGAAACAATTAATAATTGTAACCAACTTAAAGAATTTCAAAAAGTTTGTAAAGTATCATCTAAATATTTATACGCTTACCATGGAAATAAAAAACTAGATGAAAAGGTTTTGAGAGTATTTGCTAGTAGGAGCAGACATGATGCTGGAGTATTCAAACAAAAAACAGAAGGTGGAACATTAGAAAAAATAGCAAGTACACCAATAAGGTGTTTTATTGATAATTCAGACATTGAAGGTAAAACAGTACCGAGAAAACTAGACAAGCAATGGTATATAGATATGGCTTGGAAAAGAATAAAAGATTTTATAGGAGAGTGATAAAAATAATAGGATGTAATCAATACAATAAAAATTGTTACGATTGTATCTATTTTAATACAGATAGGAGATCAAAGAATGGCGGTTGTATATTAGGAAAATGTAAACCAAATTGTAAAGAGAAGGTGGTTAAAAATGGGAACTCTAAAAGTATTAGTAATACCATGTAAGACTTTTAGGGAACGTATGAGACTTACTAAACAGTATATAGACAAGTACTTTATAGAAAATATGGGAAGTTACTTGTATTTAGTTAGGAGGTAATATGATTGAATGGATAAAATACATGAACACTATAAAATGTGTAAAAATCTAAATGATTTATACAAAAGTAAAAACCATGATTATGGTGACAGTTTTGGAGAAACTTTTAAAAAATTAGGAGTTATAAGTGCGGTAACTAGAATTACAGATAAAGTTAATAGATTACAAAGCTTAGCAACTAAAGAACAGTTAGTAAATGATGAAAGTATAAAAGATACTTTAATGGACTTAGCAAATTATTCAATAATGACGCTTATAGAATTAGAAGGAGAAAAGGAACATGAGGATTAAAGAGTTAGTTAAAAAATCACATGAAAATGCAGTTGACAAAGGATTTTGGGATAATTGGGTTTGGATAAAAAGAGATAGACTACAAGGTCATACTGAACATTATTACAATGCTATAAATACTAATTTACTTGAAATAGTGAGAGAAGTAACTGAAGCTATGGAAGGTTTAAGACGTGGGGATATGGACAACTTTAAAGAAGAATTAGCAGATACAGTTATTTGGATTGCGGATTTATGTGGTGGATTGGAAATAGATTTAGAGGAAGAGATAAGAAAAAAGATGAGGATTAATAAAGAAAGGGCATATAAACATGGGAAAATGTTTTGAAAATTGGTTGAATAAACAAGCACCAATTTTAGCACCTACAGTGGCAATTTGTATTTTGAAAAATAGATTTGGTGTAAACAATGCTGAAAAAATTTATAGAGCTTGGAGAAAAGAATACATGAAAGTAGATACACAAAGATAGTAGATTATGAATCAATAATGTTTTGGATAAAAGTAAAAAGAGACCTATCTTTTGATAAGTCTCATATATGGTGGTGGGAGTCGAACCCACAGTACTCCCTTAGCAGGGGAGCGTTCTGTCCATTGAACTACACCACCGCACTTTTAACATTTTAACATTATAGTAATTAAGTGTCAAGAAATAAATTCGCAAAAATAAAGGGGTGAGAGTTTGGAAAAGCCTATATTGGATGTATGTTGTGGAAGCAGAATGTTTTGGTTTGATAAAGAAAATAAAGATGTAATTTTTATGGATAATAGAGAATTGGAAGATACACTATGTGACGGAAGAAAATTAATAATTAAACCAGATGTGTTAGGAGATTTTAGACATATTCCATATAAAGATAATACTTTCAAGCTAGTAGTTTTTGATCCACCACATTTAATTAAAGTTGGAGAAAATTCTTGGTTGGCCAAGAAATATGGAAAGTTAAATAATGATTGGCCAATAGATATTAAAAAAGGGTTTGAAGAATGCATGAGAGTTTTAGACAACTATGGAGTATTAATTTTTAAGTGGAATGAGGAACAAATAAAGCTAAAAGAAATTTTAAAGGTTATAGATTATAAACCTTTATTGGGAAATAAAAGAGCAAAAACACATTGGCTAGTTTTCATGAAATTTAGTTCGCAAAAATAAAGTTATATGAAGTAATTCTAGTACACTATTAATTTACTTATAGTGTACTAGAGTATTAAAACAGTATTACAATAGGGGGGAATAATATGAAAGTACATTTAAGTTGTATACAAGACATTTTAAAACTAACAAAAGCAAGTAATATAAGCATCATGCTTAAAGACAAAATTTATGTAGTAGCAAATGAAATAAAAGACAATGAATTTAAAGGACAAATTGTTATAAGTTCAGATGCTGCTTCTTATGAAGATGAAGGACAAACATTAATTAATAGAGATGTTTTAAAACTTGTTCCCAAAGGCACTTTAGTAACTGTAAAAGAAGATGTGATAGTTGCTGGAAATAGAAAGATTAAATATCCTAAAAATGATATTATACATGAACCTATTAAGGTGGAGAATTATTTAACCACTATACCAGCTGGAGAATTAAAACATCTATTGAGTGGGTATTATGCTATGTCAACCACTTTAGCTAGACCAATATTATGTGGTATGTGTATTAATGGTAGTGATTTTATAGCATTAGATGGTTATAGATTGGAAGTTAGAAAGGGTAATTTTGAAGTTAAAGAGCAAGTAGTAATGGACTTAAGTATGGTTAATACATTGAAAAAAATTAAATATGATAAAGATGTTGAAGTTTATTACAACTATAAATATGTAAAATTCAAGTTTGGAGATTTAGAAGTCATAGGGAATAGACTTGAAGGGAATTACATTAAATATAATCAAATAATTCCGGAGAATTGCAGCACATCAGTAGAAATAGAAACTAAACCTATAGTTGATATATTAAAGGATTACAAAAAGAATAAATTCGAGTTAGTTAAATTGAATTTTGAAACTAATAAATTAATAATTAGTGCAAGTAATGAAATTGCAAGTATTGAAGATAAGGTATGCATAAAATTGCAAGGTGAACCTTTAAAAATTGCATTTAACGTAAATTATTTAATAGATGCTTTAAAAGACTATAAAGTTGCAACTTTAGAACTTACAGCTAGAGTTAATCCAATGCTAATTAAAGCTGATAATAAATTAGATTTAGTATTACCAGTGAGAATTAGAGATTAAGATTTAAAAGGTAGGGTGAACTGAAATGTGGAAAGGATATATACCAACTGGCGGTAGGGATGGAAAACACCCTACCGAAGAATATAAAGATAGAACAGAGTTTTATAAACTCGAAGAAGTTGAAAGTTTAAAATCTTATGGGGGCGTACTTAAAAGTAATTTAATACAAATAGATATTGATAATTTAGATGAAGCTAAAATACTTCTGTCAATTGTTAAAAGCTTAAATATACATACCACCGTGTTAAAAACTACAAGGGGAATGCACTTTTATTTTAAGAACGTTGGTATAGAACGTAGAAAGCAAGGTTATTATACTGCACTAGGAATAAAAATAGATGTTGGTCTTGGAATACAAAATGCAGTAGTACCATTAAAAATTAAAGGTAAATTAAGAGAGTTTATACAAGTAGCGGAAGAATTAGACGAGTTGCCAGCGTGGTTAGAGCCACTTAAAAAAGCAAAAATTGATTTTACCAACATGGGTGAGGGTGATGGTAGGAATAGTGGTCTGTTCGGTTATATATTAACGTTGCAACAAAAGGGATTTAGTGTTGAGGAAGTAAGGGAAACAATAAGACTTATAAACACTTATGTAATAGCTGAGCCGTTAGATAAAACAGAGATTGAAACTATTTTAAGAGATGAAGCTTTTATGAAAGAAACATTTTATATTAAAAGTAAGTTACAGTATGAAAAACTAGCAATTTACTTAAGAGATAATGAAAAAGTTATAAAAATAAATGATGAACTACACATATATAAAGACAATTATTACTGCTCAGATACTAAAGAAATTGAAAAGAATATGTTGAAATATATAAAAAATAGTACAAATGCAAATAGAACAGAAGTATTAAGATATTTAGATTTATTATGTCAAAACAATAAATTAGCCAATCCAAAATATATTACTGTAGCCAATGGTATTTATGATTTAGAATCTAAAAAGTTACTGGAGTTTAATAGCAGCTACATTATAAAAAATAAAATTCCTTGGAGCTATAATCCAGATGCTAAGTCAAAAGTGATGGACAAGACTTTAAATAAAATATGTTGTAAGGATAAGCAATTAAGATTATTAATAGAGGAAATGATTGGTTACTGTTTATTCAGAAGAAATGAGATAGGAAAAGCTTTTATACTTACTGGACAAGGTGCTAATGGTAAGAGTACGCTCTTGGAAGTATTAAACGAATTATTAGGTGAAGAAAATATATCTAGTGTTAGTTTAGAAGAATTAAACCATAGATTTAAGACATTCCAACTAGAAGGTAAGTTAGCTAACATAGGTGATGATATTTCTAATAAGTATGTTGAAGATAATTCAACTTTTAAAAAATTAGTTACTGGAGAAAAAGTTAACGTAGAGAGAAAAGGTCGGGACCCATACGATTTTAAAAATTATAGTAAATTAATTTTTAGTGCTAACGAGTTACCGAGAATAAACGACCTTAGTGGAGGACTTAAAAGAAGATTAATATTTATACCTTTTAATGCTCATTTTAGCAAGAAAGACAAGGACTATGATCCTTTTATTTTAGATAAGTTATTAGACCAAGAATCTATGGAATATTTATTAAAATTAGCACTTGAAGGACTAAACAGAGTATTAATTAATCATAGCTTCACATACGCAAAAGTTTGTGATGATGTTTGGGACGAATATGAAGCTATAAACAATCCAGTAGTAGCATTTTTAGAGGATAACGAGATAGAAAATGAACCAGTTAAAGAAGTTTATTTACGTTATTCCAGTTGGTGTGCTGATAATGGATTAAAGGCACTTAGTAAGCCAGTATTCGGGCGTGAAGTAAAAAAGCAAGGATATAATAGTGAAACTGTTATTAGAGTTAATGGAAAGCAAAAAAGAGTTTATAAGAAGGCTTAATGCGGAATCAAGGTGATGCTCTTTGAAAATTGAATAATACGGTGTTAAAATTAATTGTATAATGATATGGGTAAAAATGGGGGAATTAATATGGAAAATACAGAATTTAGATTAAATGAGTCTAAATTTTTCCTTAAAAGAATGAAAGAAAATAAAGAAAAATCACCTGAATTTGAATACTATCTAAATGCTTATGTTAGTTCTGCACGTTCTGTACTTTGGATCATGAAAAGCGAATATAGCAAACTAAAGGAATGGGGGAAATGGTATGATAATAAGGGTGTAAGTCAGGAACAAAAAAAGCTATTAGATGGAATTGTCAAAATGAGAAATCGTTCCTTAAAACAAAGACCGTTAAAAGTAAGAAAATATGCTACTATTGGTGATGATAAAAGTTTTTGTGATATTGATGAAGTATTCAAAAAATTTATAGGTAAAAGAGTAAATATAAAAATTGAACCTATAGAAGATTTAAAAAATTTAAAAGGATTTAATATTTATAACGATAATAATCACACAGAAGTTACCGGCAAATTAAAAATTTCAACAACAGTAGAAGAATTTAAGAATGAGGATATTATTAATATTTGTGAGGAATATGATGTATGGTTATCAAATATAACAAGTGAATGCATAAATATATTTGGGTAAAATGTTTAAAGTTCAATTAATATAAAAATACCGTATTATTCAGAAATGGATTTTACGGTATTTTTATATTACTGTTACAAAGGTTTTTTAGACACAACCAAGTAATATCAACGGTTACAATAGTTTTTGTTACAGAGTGTTACAGATGAATTAAAATCTCTGTAACACCTTCTAAGCTAGTAATATCAATAGTTAAGAGGGTATATGTTACAGAGTTACAGATGAAATCAATTTCTTTATATATAAAATAAAATAGAAATAACTTTTTATATATATAATAAAGAATTTATATTATATATGTAACGCTTTTGATGTAACAAAATGACCTCAAACCCAGTAAACAAGCCAAAGTTAGTGTGACAAATACCTTCTAAAAGTGTGACAGATAAGGAGTGATTAACATAGATAATTATAAAAAAACAGAGTACATGTTATATAATTATAAAAATTTTAAAGCAGAAATCAAAAATATATTACTTGAAATAGAAGAAATAGAGAACAGTTATAGAGGAATAAGTGCAATAGAATATAGTGATATGCCTAAAGCTTATAACAATAACAGTTCAGTAGAGCAAGAGATAGAAGAGAAAGAGAAACGTATAGAATATCTTAATCAACTTATAATTAAAAAAGAGAATATGATACAAAGAGTAGACAATGCTTTAGAAGCTTTAACGGAGGATGAACGTAAATTAGTAGAAATGAGATACTTTAATAAGATACCCAATATTAAAATAGCAGAAATACTAGATTTAACAGAACAGACAACGTCAATTATGAAGGGAAGAATAATTAATAAGATGATAAACTTAATGTTCTTTTAAATAAGTATTAATTAAACATTAAGTCATAATTAAATTAATATGTTATGATATTATCATACGGAGTACTCCAGAGAGGGGTACTCTTTTTTATTATGTTAAATGTAAAGGAGGTGTGTTAGCATTGGCTATATTAACAAATAAAGAATCAGATATGATAACAATGCTAATTGAAGGTGTTGGAATAACTGACATAGCGAAGAAATTAAATGTTACTAGACAAACTATTTATAATTGGCAAGAGAAAGATCATGTTAAGGCTGAACTAGACCGGCGTAGACGAGAGCTATCACGCCAAGGAAACAACCTTATTATAAAGGACTTAACAACATATATAGATAACATTAAGACATTAGCTAATGATAAAGCTGATAAGCGTGTAAGTCTAGCTGCTAACCAATACTTACTCAACCGTATCTATGGTAATCCTACCAATGTTGTGGAGGATAATACAGAAGATAATAACGATAATATTGACACAAATACGTTGGAAGAAGAATTAAATAAGTTCAAAAAGATACGTAGAGTTAAGTGATATCAAGGGTTTGCGTTAAATTGATTTATATACGTTAAAACTAAATTTAACGCAATTGAACACATTAGTGTATTAAATTAAATATAGGAGGGGTGGTTCTAAAATATGAATAAGTGAAAAGCCAATTAGTTACTTCTATATTTTTTATAAAAATTTTAAAAACCAGAGGGAGGTGAAAATCCTCCTAACTATAAAATTGTGCATATGTAAATAGCACCCATTAAGGTGCTATTTACATACCTGGAAACAGGAGATTATATTAAAAAGGAGCGGTGATTATGAAATATAAATTTAATACTAGATGGGATAAAAATATTTTAAAATGTGCCTGTCTAGTTGGTAATCCCGCTTGTGATAGGTATAAAAAATGTGAAGTATTAGAATTTAAATTTAATCCTTATAAAGATATAACTAAATGTATGAATCATGAGTCTTATAAAAGAATTAGAGGAAAAATTCAACAATTATAAAGGATAACTTCCTAAAATGTAGAAATAGAATATTTTAGGAGGGATTATAATATGAATAATTTTGAATATGCTAATTATGAATTAGGTGAGCTAATTAATGATGGAGAATTTGGAGAAAATGTAAAACAATTAACTAAACAAGTTGGTAAAATATCAGATGCTGATTATTATTGTAAGTGTTTAGATTTATGGCTACGAGATACAAAGCAATTTGGAAAAGAAAATGTAAAAATATTTATTTCTATATTTTTAAAAATAATAAATGAATCTCTTAAAGTAGATGCTGAGAAGACAATTTATGAATTAACCTCATTTTTAGAAGGTAATGATATAAATGATCGAGCTGAAACAATTAGTTCATATAATGAATATATGATTTATCATAAAACATTTCTTGAAGAATTGGCAAAAAAGAGTGATGAGGGAAAAAGTATAAAAAATATTAAACAAGTTTCTAGTGCGCTAATTAATGCGTATAGTAAAGGAGTTGAATATATTTCAAAAATATATTCATTAATAGATATATTATTTTATATTATAGATGAAAGAAAAATTGATATTAATAAAATTAATAAGAAAACATTATATGAAAAATGTAATGATATTAAATCACGTAAAGTGCCCGAATATAATATCCTAGTAGATTCAATTGATAGAAATATTAGAAATGCAGATGCTCATTTAAATATATATTTCAATGTAAATGAGGGGGTATATGTATATAAATTATTAAGAAAGAATAAGTGGAAGTATATAAAAGTTAGCGCAACGGATATGATTATTAATATATATCCTAAAATTGGGTGGATTATTCAAGGATTTATTTATGCAATATCATTGCTTATAATTGCATCTGAAGATAAAGATAAATTTATAGAATATTTCTATAAAATATTTAAATAAAAAGTGAGGTGAGTACATGACAGAAGAACAACAAAACAGATACTTACTATTTAAATATCTAGTGAATGAGTTTACTGTTGCTGGTGCGGATGATTCAGAAGAAAAAGCTGAAGAACTTATTTTAAATAATTCTAGCAATTTATTTGGTTATCATGGACTAGCCTGGCAACTCGGAAAATTAAATATGGAGTTTTTCTGCCTGTACTTCTTACAAAATACCTTTTTACCAAAGGACGATAATACTGCAGCACCTATAGCTAAAGTACATAAAGATATATGGAGGGATATAGAAAACTCCATTATTGGAGAAGGTTCTAACCAAATAGGGCGTATATTACCACGTGGTACTGGTAAATCTGTTTTTGGTACTTTTGCTGGGACTATATGGTCACATTGTTATAAGCACAAAAAATATACTTTAATATGCTCAGACATAGGAAGTACTGCCGAAAAATTTATAAGTGATATTAAAAATACATTATTAGAAAATGAATATATTAAAAAGGCCTTTGGAACAATCCTCGATGATAAGGACAAAAGATATAAATGTAATAGTACTCAACTGGAATTAACTAATAAAACTTTCATAGAAGCTATTTCAAGTGCCAGCCCCATGAGAGGACGTAAATATGATAACTGCCGTCCTGATCTAATTATTTTAGATGATTACCAAAGTGAGGATGATGTAAGGACAGAACAGGCTAGGGAGAATAAGTGGAAGAGATATAGTGATGATGTTAAATATGCAAGTCAGAAAGCAGTTATAAGAAATGGGAAAACAATTAAAAAAGGTACAACTTTTATAGCACTGGGAACACTCCAACATAAGGAGTGTTTTTATTCTAGGTTAAGAAATTTACCTACGTGGAAATTTAAACATGAAAAGGGTGTTTTAATTGATGATATAGATACTTATTTTACTACTGGTTTGTGGGGTGAATTTAAGGCTATATTATATAATTTTAAAAATGAAAATAGACTAGAAGATGCAAAAGAGTTCTATTGGGAACACCAGGAGAAAATGAAATTTTCGCTGTTGTGGGGAGAGTTTTGGGATTGCCTAGATATGGCACTTAGTTATTATGAAAATCCAAGTAGCTTTAAGCAAGAAGTTCAAGGTGATGTAAATTCTATAGGTGAAAAATGGTTTAAGGGAGTACGTACTGAAACGCGTACTGAAATAGAAAATCATACGTTTACTAAAACTATGCTACTTATTGATCCGGCTTCTGGTGGGGGAAAAAGAAATGACTATAGCGCTTTCTTAGTTGGTTCCATGGGTGATAATGATTTAAAATATGCACGTAAGGCTGAACTTGCTAAAATTAATGCTAGAACTGATTTTGATAAGTATGTTGACCACGCCATTGAATTGTTAATAGAGTATCCGGATATAACCCATCTTTATATAGAAAAAAATACTTTTAATGGTGCCGATGCTAATGCTATTGAAAATAAAATTAAAGATAATACAGTACTAAGGAATAGAAATATTACTATAATTAATGAGCACCAAAAGAAAAATAAAGATGATAAGATTTCCACTCTTATTCCTTACATTAATAAAGGTCAAATTATTTTTGCCGAGGAAGATGAAGAATTTATAAATCAAGTGTTGGATTTCAGAGGGCAAAAATATAGTGTGCATGATGATGCTCCGGATATAACTGCTGAGTTTGGCATAAGGATAGAAAATATAGAAATAGTTGAAAATATACAGTTATTAGATAAAAAATTATTTTTCTAGGGGGTTGTAAAATGAAGTATAGAAAGAAACCTGTAGAGGTTGAAGCTTTTAAATATAAGATAGATAAAGTGCCTAAATGGTTTAAAAATCAAATAGACAGATTAATCATTGAAAATGAAAGAAATTGTATTATAAAAACTTTAGATGGAGATATGGCTGCTAATTATGGTGATTATATTATAAAAGGTGTAAATGGAGAGTTTTATCCCCGTAAGCCAGATATATTTGAAAAGACTTATGAAAAAGTACAATAAAATTATTAAATTGCGATTAGGTAGGTGATTAAAATAATAAATATAGATTTACTTAAAAAAGCTTATGATGAATATACAAGTAATAAAGCTACTTATGATAAAATGTATGCTTATTATAAGGGTAATACTGATGCTATTAATAATTACCAGATGGTTACAGAACGTAGTAATAATAAAATAAATACCAACTTTATTAAGAAGTTTATTAAGGAAGAAGTTTCTTATAGTGTTGGTAATGATGTAACTTATATTTCTAAGAGTGGTAATGAAAATATAGTTAATGACATAGACTATTACCTTGACCACTGGAGCGAAGGACATGACAGTAATTTAGCAAAGAATATGCTCATATATAGTTTAGCTTATGAACTATATTATATAGATAAAGAAGGGCAATTTTCCAGTAAAATAATAAGTCCAAGAGAAGGGTATGCTGCTATAGATGATTTTAGTAACATATCTTTTTTTATGCACATTTTTAAATTAAGTTTTGATGATACAAACTATATTGATGTGTATACAGATAGGGAAATTTACCACTTTAATGATAAATTTGAGGAAATTAAACCACTAACAAAGCACATATTTGGACAAGTTCCAGTTGGAATATGTCAATTAAGTGATGAAGGTAAGGATGATACATTATTTAAGGATTTAAAAGGACTTCAAGACGCTTATGAAACAAATTTATCTGATATATCCAATGAGATCAGTGATTTTAGAAACGCTTATATGGTGCTTACTGGAGTGACTATAAATGAAGATGATATTCCTAAAATGAAAAAACTAGGCGTTATGCAAATTAAGGATAAAAACGGTACTGCCGCATGGCTTATAAAAAATATTAATGATACTTTTATTCAAAATACCCTTAACACCATGGAAGATAAGATGTATCAATTAAGTTCACACATTAATCATAATGAAAAAATGCAAAGTAATTTAAGTTCTTTGGCACTTAGAGCAAGGCTCATAGCACTAGAAGAAAAATGTAAATTAAACCAAAAATCCATTGCTGATTGTATTAAAATAAGATTAAAATTCTTATTTACTTATTTAGAGGTAATAAAAAATATAACTTATGACTTTAGAGATATTAAAATTAAATTTACACCTAATATACCACAAGACGACCTTATGACGGCGCAAGTAATTAGCCAGCTTGGAGATAAGCTATCTACTGAAACTGGATTGAGTTTATTGAGTTTTATTGAAAATCCTAAAAATGAACTTAATAAATTAAAAACTGAAAATGAAGAAAATGATATAGGTGAAAGATTACTTGATGGTGATGTAGATGAATAAGTTATATAAGGATTTATATTTACAGTTTGAAAAAGAAGGTTATAAAACCGCTGAAAAAAAATCTAAAAATATTTACAAGCAGCAGAAGAAAGATAGAGAAGAATTATTAAATAAAGTAGCTAGAGTTATTTTAACTTATACTGTGATAGAAGAAGTTTTGTCTATTGGAGATAAAGAGAAGAAAACTCTAACTAAAGAATTTAATAGTATTATAAGTGAAATTTGTACTGGTGAATACAAGACTGAAAAAACTATAACTAAAAATGTCCTTAATACTGTTACTAAAGATAAATATTATAAGGATACCTATTTATCTAATATTGGAATAGACTTCAATCTTAAAAAACTTACTGATAAACAGATTGAAAGAATAGTTAATGAAAAAATAGAGGGGAAAGTTTGGAGCAACAGATTATGGAAGAATAAAAGGCAATTAGAGAAAGAGTTAAAAAAAGAAATAAATAATTTTATGAATGGTAAAACAACAATTAATAAGATAGAGAAAAATATTAAAACTAAGTTTAACCAAAATGCCTATAATACAAAGAGATTAGTTGAAACAGAAGTGTGTAGATGCCAAAGTTTGGTTAATGATGTATTTGCAGAAGAACATAATGTGACTAACCAAATGTTTATGGCTACTTTGGATAATCGTACTTCTGAAATATGTAGAGGTTATGATGGTATGGTGTTTGATATTAACGATTCCAATAAACCAGTGCCACCATTACATCCTTTTTGTAGAAGTTGTTTGGTCAATATTCCAACAGATGATTGGAAGCCAAAACTAAGAAAAGATAATGTTACAAAAGAATATATTCCTTATGTGAATTATAAGGAATGGGTTAAGAAAAATAATATATAAATGAGGTGAGAATAATGGATATTAAGTTAGGAATTAATAATACATTTACTACAGAAAATGGTGAGAAATTAATTTGTTATGAGAATAGTAAAAGATTTGCTTTTCTATGTCCATATAAACTACTTAGTGACAACGAAGTTGAATTATATATTGCTCAAACTAGAGTATATTGTCTTGAGGAAGGAGATACAACAGTTGAGGCTATTGAAACAATGTTAGTATCTAATAAATAATAAATATAAAACGTGTTAGTAGTCTTAAATAGGTTACTAGGACAAATGGAGGGAATGAAATGTTAAAAAAAGAATTGTTGGAACTTGTAAAAGATATTAAGGAAGATGAAAATATAGATGAAATATTAGCTACTTCTGAATTGGCAACTAAGTTTGGTGGTTTAGATATGTTTAAGCAGAAAATAAATACTGATAAAGATTTTAAATCTTTTGTAGATAGTTTAAAAGACCAGCACTTAAATAAAGGATTAGAAACTTGGAAACAAAATAATCTTCAAAAATTAATAGATGAAAAAATAAAAGAATTATATCCAGAAGATGATCCTAAGGATACAGAATTAAAAAAATTACAACAAGAAATGGAGAATATGAAAAAAGAGAAAATAAAAGAGCAGTTAACCAATAAAGCTCTTAAAATAGCTACTGAAAAAGGTCTACCTACTGATTTGGTAGATTATTTTATTGGACAAGATGAAGAAAGCACAAATAAAAATTTAGAAACTTTAGAAAAAGTATTTACTGATAAGTTAGAAACTACAGTAAAGGAAAGATTAAAAGATAATAGTTACACACCACCAAGTGGAGGAAGTGATCCAGAAGGTGGCTTAGATTTTATATCTGTAATAAAAGAAAATCAAGTAAAAAGAGATTAAAGGAGAGATGTATAAATGACAGATACAACATTTTTAAAGGACAATTTAACTGGTTTTGTACCAGTAGAACAAATGAAAGGAATCATGAAAGACGTGGCTAGAGGTTCTTCTATACTTAGATTATCTAAGGTTGAGTCTATGACAAGTGACAAGAAGAAATTTTCTATAATGACAGATGGTCCTGGTGCTTACTGGGTAGGAGAAACTGAAAGAATTAAGACTTCTAAAGCAGAATGGATATTCCCAGAAATGGAAGCTAAGAAATTAGCAGTTATTATCCCAGTAACAAAAGAAAAATTAAATGATACAACTATAAATGTATTTGGAGAAATGCGCTCAGCAATAGCAGAAGCTTTTTATAAAGCAATAGATAGTGCTTGCTTATTTGGTACTAATTCACCTTTTACCAAATCAATTTATAGTATTGCTAATAATTCTGGTAATAAAATTGCACTAGGAACTAATAAAACCTTAGATTTAGATATATCTGATGTTATGGCATTAGTTGAAGATGCTGGATTGGAGGTTAATGGCTTTGCAGCACATTATGGACTTAGAAATTCTCTTAGAAAATTAAGAGATACAAATGGAAATGCGCTATTCGTTCCAGGAGTAGGACAAAATGAGTTATATTCTAATCCTATTGAGTTCGTTCGTAACGGTGCTTTTGATAAGCTTAAAGCTGAATTAATAGGTGGTAACTGGGCATATTCTCTAGTTGGTATGAGGGCGGGAATTGAGTACGAAATACTTAAAGAAGCCACATTACAAAGTGTTACTATGGGCGATGGTAAAGCGTTATCTTTAGCAGAAAATGACATGGTAGCAATCAAGGCAACTATGAGATTAGGATTTTTACCTATAAAAGATAAAGCTTTCGCTTTATTAACACCTAAGGTTAGTGTGTAATTGAATAGTGGGGGATTAAATTCTCCTACTTTTTTTTTTATTTTAAGGAGGGGTTGAATTGAAAAAATATACTAATGGTAAAAGGGAAATTATAGCTACTGAAAGAGCTTTTGAGATTTTATATAAAGACCAAGGATTTAAGGAAATTGAAGAACACGAGGAAACTACTCAAGGAGATGAAGAAATTAATTTAGAAGATTTAACAGTGAAAGAGTTAAAAGAAAAATGTGAGGAACTAAGATTGGAGGATTATAAAAACTTAAAGAAAGAAGAATTAATTGAGTTACTTAAGGGTGTGAATTAGAATGTTAGAAGATTTACAAATTTTAATACCCAATGCTGATACTGCTATTTTAAATATCTATATTAGAAAAGCTATAACTCTAATACAAAACTATCTTAACAATCAAAATTTTACTTTTGATTATATCCAAACTAATTTCCAAGATGCAATTATTGATATAGTTGTTAATGCTTATAATTTTAAGGATAATAAAAATATTAAGTCTATGACACAAGGTGCTAGAAGTATAACATATAGCGATAATACTGCTTTTGCAATAACCGATAGTGTTGCTAACTTATTGCCAATGCCCTACATAAGGATGTGTTAATATGTTTTATAACAAAGAGATTGAAATATGGAAAAAAGGTACTTCTAGTAAAAATTCTTTTGGGCAAGTTGTGAATTTACCATCAATACATATTAAAAATCTTATGGTAGATATTCAACCATATTCTAGTGAAGAAGCTAAAAAGGATTATGGATTTACTATAGAATGTACTAAGAGAATGTTTTGTAATATAGGGAACATAAATATTAACACCAACATTATAAAATATAAAAATAAATCTTATGAAATTACTAAAATAATTGAATGGGATGATTATTTGGAAGTGATGTTAAATGAAATATGAAGCACATTTTGAAGAAGTTGAAAAATGTCTTACTGAAAATATATTTAAGGCACTAACTGATATTGGCAATTTAGTGAAAGCAGAGTCAAAATTGAGATGTCCTGTTGAAACAGGTATTTTAAGGCGTTCAGTTGGATATAGGACAAATAAAGAAGATGCTTATGTTGTAGTAGGAACTAATGTAGATTATTCACCATATGTTCATAATGGAACTAGTAGGCAAAAGGCACAACCATTTTTAAAAGATGCTATTATGCAAAATATAAATGAAATTAATAGTATAATTAAAGATAATTTATCTAAAGTAGGTGATAAATAATGAAAGAATTAATGGAATGGTTATATAGATACCTTACATTATATGGAGATGTATATTTTGAGGATTTACAAAGGGATGAAGAAGGAAAAGCTAATATAGATGATATAAAAATAGTCTATAATATCTCTAATGTATTAAAGATTACAGATAATAAATGTAGAAATGATATACCACTTACAATAGATATTTGGGGTAGGAATGACCAAGTAATAGAAATAGAAAATATAATTGAAAAATTAGAATTGTTAGAAAATGAAGTTTATCGTAGTGATAAGCTTTTTTTAATTATCAGTAAAGATAATTTGTTTAGGGTAAATATGAAAGATGAAGATAAAAACATAAGACGAGTACAAGTACATTTTATAATAAGAAAATTTAAATAGAAAGGATTGATTAAATGAAAACTATAACTGGATTTAATGAAAATACAGCAAAGAATTTAATGGTTGATGCAGGGGCAGTATTTGTTAATTTTGATATAGAAAAAGACACAATAGAAACTGCCAAAGGTAAATTAATAGGAGCAACAAGCGGAGGAAATGAATTTGAAGCTAAACCAAAGTTCCGACAAATAAAAGTTGATGGAGTCAAGGGCAAAGTTAAAGGATTAAATTTGCTTGAAAGTTGGGAGGTGAAATTAAAAACTCATCTATTAGAATTTAAAAAGGAAACCTTTGAATATGCGCTTGCAGGTGCTAAAGTAACAGATGCAACTATACAGACAGATAAAAAATATAAGAAAATAGAAGGTAAAAATCATATATCTGAAAGTGATTATATAGATAATATTACTTATGCAGGTAATATAAGTGGAAGTAATGAACCAGTAATAATTCAAATTTTTAATGCTTTAAACAATGAGGGTTTAAAAGTTAAAACTAAAGATGCTGATGATATAGTAGCAGAATTAGAATTTGAAGGATATTATTCCGTTGATAAATTAGATAATCCACCTTTTGCTATTTATTATCCGGATAGAATGGTTGAAAAATAAGATAGATTAATTTCTATCTTATTTTATTAAAAAAAAAGAATAAGAAGTACAAATATAAGGATAACTAAATTCTAAATACAAAAATTTTAATAGAAAGAAGGATATTAATATGGAAATAAAATTACAAACAAGTGATATGTTTAAATTATTAAAAATAACTAAAAAAACAGGAATGTTTGAAAATATAAAAGGTTTATTTAAAAATGTACAAGGTAAGAGTAAAGAAGAATTAGAAAAAATACAAACAGAGGTTGGTATGGATATTATAATAGGAATTTTATCTGGATTAGATAATGCTGAAAATGAAATATATCAATTAGTGGGTGGTTGTACTGGAAAGAAAGCTAAAGAAGTTGAAGAACAAGATCCAATGATAACTATGGAAGTAATACAAGAAATATTAAAGAGTGAAGTGTTTAAAAGTTTTTTATCTTTTTTCTCCAAGTAGATGAATTTGAAATTTTAGACTTATTACTTAGGAGATATGGAAGTATTGATTATATAATGTCTTTAGATGTTGAAGATGGTATAAATTTGATTACTAAGGCTATTGAAGGTGATAACAAAGATAAACTATATATGCAATATGTACAAATGGTTTGTTGGATGTATAAAGATAATTATATAAGTTTTGAGGAATTTTATAATAATAGTGTAAGAAAAATGACAACTAAAAAAGTAACTAAAGAAGAAGCATATAAAAATGCTGAAAATATATTGAAAACAATTTTTAAGAGTTAGTTTAGGTAGCTAACTCTTTTTATTTTACCTAGGAATGGGGTGAATATATGGAAATATTTAAATTGTTTGGGAGCATATTTATTAAAGACAAAGCTACTAAACCACTTGAAGAGATTGGAAAGAAAACAGACGAAACAAAAAGAAAAGTTGAAATGAGCGAAAAAACATTTGGTAAAGTATCTGATGGACTTAATAAAGTCGGTGGCAACATGATGAAATTCGTTACTGTACCTCTTACAGCGTTGGGAACTGGTGCTATAAAGGCTAGTTCTGATTTTAGTGGCGGTATGGCAAAAGTAAGTACAATTGCAGATACAACTAAAGTTCCTATAAATAAATTATCTGAAGGTGCTTTAAAACTTTCTAAAGATTTTGGAGTTGGTGCTACAGAAATAACTGAATCTATGTACCAAGCTATGTCTGCAAGTGTTCCAACTGAAAAGGCAATTGGATTCGTGGCAGTTGCAACCAAAGCAGCTAAAGGTGGTTTTACAGACACATCCACAGCCGTTGATGGTTTATCTACAGTTTTAAACTCTTATGGCATGGAAGCTGATAAGGCTGATAAAATAGCTAATCAAATGTTAATTACACAAAATAAAGGTAAAACAACATTTGGAGAATTAGCTAGTTCTGTAGGTAAGGTTACACCAATAGCATCACAATTGGGAGTTACTACAGAGGAATTATTCTCTAGTTTAGCTAGTACAACTGCACAAGGTTTAGCAACTTCTGAATCTGTTACAGCACTTAAATCAGCTATGTCTAACGTTATAAAACCTTCTAGTGATGCTAGTAAAACGGCACAACAATTAGGAATAGATTTTAGTGCAAGTGCTTTAAAATCTAAAGGTTGGTCTAAATTTTTAAGCGAGATAAAAGAAAAAACAGGTGGAAATACAGAAGTTATGGGCAAATTATTTGGTAGTACAGAAGCTTTGAACGCTGTATTAATGTTAACTTCTGATAATGGTATGAATATTTACAATGACACAATGAAAGAAATGAAAACTAATACTCATGCTTTGGATGATGCTTTTAATAAAATGTCTAATACACCTGGGGAAAAATTTAAAAAGGCATTAAATAGTATGAAAGTTGCGGCAATACAATTTGGAGATGTATTAGCACCTGCTTTTGCTAAAGTAACAAATGTAATAAATAATTTTGGAAATAAATTAAGTAATATGACACCACAACAAAAGAAATTTATTATTGAAATGAGCAAAATGGCAGTAGGAATTAGCACATTTGTTTTTGCGGCAGGAAAAATAATGAGTGCTGTTATATTCTTTAATAATTTTAAAAAGGCAGTAAAAGGTATAACTATAGCAGGAAAAGCATTAAGTATGGGGACTGTAGGATGGGTAGCTATAATTGTAGCAGGAGTTGCCATGTTGGCTGTTTTTATAATTAGTCATTGGGATCAAATTAAATCTGTAACTATAATAGTATGGAATGCTATTAAGAGTGTTGTAACTACAGTAGTAAATGCTATTAAAAGTGTCATAACTACAGTATTTGGTGCTATTAAAACAGTAATATCCACTATATGGAATGGAATAAAAACAATTATAACAGTTGCAGTAATGGCTATAAAATTTGTTATAGAAACTACGTTTACATTATTGGTAACTATAATTAGGGTACCTTTAGAAATTATAAAGTCCATAATACAAACAGTATGGAATTATATAGGAGATTATATTAAAACCAAAGTCGAGGCTATTAAAGCCGTAGTTAGTGCAATGTGGAATGCTATTAAAGGTGTGACATTGGTAGTGTTTAATGCAATTAAATCTTATTTTACTATGATATGGAATGCCTACAAAATGATATTTACAACAGTATTAAATGCTATATTAAGTGTAGTAGTTCCAATATGGAATAAGATTAAATCTGTTACTACCACAGTATTTAATGCTATTAAAGGTGTTACTAGTTCTGTATGGAATAGTATTAAGAGCGTTATAGGTGGAGTAGTTGAAAATATTAAAGTTAGAGTGTTGGCAGTATGGAACGCTATAAAATATAAAACTCAATCTACTTGGAATAATATAAAAGAATCTATGATAAGACCAGTAAATGCAGCTAAAGAAAAAATAAGTAATATTATAAATACTATAAAAGGATTCTTTAATAATTTAAAGTTAAAACTACCTAAAATTCAAATGCCTAAAATGCCACATTTCAAAATTACGGGTGAATTTAGTTTAGAAAAGAAAAGTGTACCACATATTGGTGTGGATTGGTATAGTGAGGGTGGTATATTCACACAACCAACTGTATTTGGTGGTATAGGTGTAGGAGATTTAAATCATGGATTTGGAAACAATGCCGAAGCAGTATTACCACTTAATGTATTATGGGACAAACTAGATAAAAACTTTAATAATTTGGTACAAAATTTAAATAATAATAGTAGTAATAAGGGTATCAATCAAAATGTTACTATTAATTCTCCAAAAGCTTTAAATCCATCTGAAATAGCAAGAGAAAATAAAAGAATACTACAAGAATTAGCATTGCAATTATAGAAGGGAGTGGTATCATGTATGCTAAATTTATAAATTCTTTAGGAGCAGAAATCGAATTTACTGATACTGCTCCATTAATTTTACAAGAAATAGATATAAGTAATAGTGTTAACATATATAATTCTAAAGGTATGTGTCAAGATGGTAGTAAATATAATGGCAATACTTTAGATGTCAAGGATATAACAGTACAAGTTGCTTTAAATGCTAGTAATCCAATTGAATTAGATATGTTAAAGGATAAAATAAATATTATATTTAATCCTAAACTAAATGAGGGTTATTTAATTTATAAAGGTAAGAAAATTAAATGTATTATTAATAAACTACCTTATTACAATGAAAATGTTAATAATATATATTGTGAATGTTTAATACACTTAACTGCATATAATCCATTTTGGAATGACATAGAAGATAGTAAAAAACAAATAGCACTTTGGAAAGGTGATTTTCACTTTCCGCTTATAATACCACAAGGAAAAGGTATTATTATGGGACACAGGGAACCTTCTTTAATAGTTAATGTTGAAAATAAAGGGCAAGTAAAAACAGGTATGATAATAGAATTTTATGCTAGAGGTACTCTTAAAAATCCAAGCTTATTTAATGTGAATACTAGAGAGTTTATAAAAATAAATAAGTCTATGGTTGCGGGAGAAAAGATTATTATTAATACTAACTATGGAAAAAAGAAAATATTAAGTATTAGTAATGGAATTGAAACAGACATATTAAACTACTTGGATATTATAGGTGGTGGAGATACCTTTCTACAATTAAATGTAGGAGATAACCTTTTCCGTTATAATGCAGATGAAAACTTAGATAACTTAGAAGTTAATATCTATTACAACAATAATTATTTGGGGGTGTAGAAGTATGGAATTATATATATTTAACAGAGATTTAGAATTAAAAGGTATATTAGATACTTTTACATCTTTAAGGTGGATCAGAAAATATCATAAGAGTGGGGAATTTGAGTTACATTGTGATTTAAATTCCAATACTTTAAATTTATTACAACGTGAAAATATCGTCTATAAAAAAGATGATACAGAAGCAGGATACATAGAAACTAGACAATTAAAAATAGGGTTAGATGGACAAGAATACTTAGAAGTTAAAGGTAAATTTTTAATGAGTTATTTAAGTAGACGTATTATTTGGGGAAGAGTTAATTTTAATGGTAAGACAGAAGAATTAATGAGAAAACTTATTAATGATAATGCTATAAATCCAACTAATGGCAATAGAAAAATAAATAATTTAATTTCAGGAGAAATAAAAGGATTTAATGAAGATATAAAATATCAAAATAGTTTTGGTAATATATTAGATCAACTGGAAAATATATCTAATACTTCTAATTTAGGTTATAGAAATTTACTAGATATAAAAAGTAGAAAAATAGTGTTTGATATTTACAAAGGTGTTGATAGAACTATTGAAAATGGTACTATAGCACCTTGTATTTTTAGTAGAGATTTTGAAAATATACTTGAACAGGAATATACAGATAGTTTAAATAATTATAGAAATACAGTTTTAATTGCAGGAGCAGGTGAGGGTAAAGATAGAAAAATAACATTTATAGAAGAAGGGAATGGTTTAGATAGATATGAGTTATATGTAGATGCTAGGGATTTACAGAATACTGAACAAGTAGAAAAAAAGGATAGTGAGGGGAATATAAATACAGAAGATGTGTTAATCCCAGATAGTAAGTATATGCCTATGCTAATTCAACGTGGTAAAGAAAAATTAAGTGAGTGTTATAAAATACAGACATTTAATTCTAAGATAAACACTAACGGAAATAATATATATAAAAAAGATTATGATCTTGGTGATATAGTAACCGTAATAGATAAGAAGTGGGGAATACAACTAAATACTAGAATTACAGAAATAGAAGAAGTTTATGAAGAAAAGGGATTAGAAATTAATATTGTTTTTGGTAATGATATTCCTACGATTATAGATAAAATTAAACAGAAAGTGAGGTAGTGACATATGGAAAGAAGTAGTTTTTTTAATGCGGTATTAGATAGTAGTGGAGTACCAGACACAGTTTATTTAGCGGAAGATTTTGCTAGATACTTTGCTACTTTTATAGGAAATGGTGTATTTCCGAACCCCGCTACAGGATTACAAGTAGTAGCAATAAATAATGATATGCAAATAATAATCAAATCTGGATACGCATGGATAAACGGCTATATGTATGAAAATACAGACGATTACATATTTAAATTAGATGCAGCTGATGGAGTATTAGATAGAATAGATAGAGTAGTTTTAAGACTAGATTTTTTAGAGAGAAAAATAAAAGTAGGAATTAAAAAGGGTGAATGGAGTAGCAACGCAAAAGCTAAAGATTTACAAAGAGATAATGATGTATTTGAATTAGCACTTGCAGATGTAAAAATATCTAAAGGTGCTATTTCTATATCACAAGCAGACATAACTGATTTACGATTAAATAAAAATTTATGTGGTATAGTACATGGTACTGTGGATCAAGTAGATACAACTGCAATATTTGATCAATATAAATCGTGGTATGAACAAACCAAAGCTAAATATGAAAAGAATATGTTATCTTGGACTACTCAAAAGAAACAAGAGTTTGAGGATTGGTTTGATAAAACTAGTAAAGAATTACTCCAAGAATGGACAGAATGGTTTAGTAAAACCAAAGTATGGGAGCAACAATGGTTAGATTGGTTTAAGAATACAGAAACTTGGGAAAAAGAATTTAATAAGTGGTTTGAAGATATTAAAAAGATATTAGATGACAATGTAGCTGCTAAACTAACAACACAAGTTTTAGAATTGCAATCCAAAACTAAAACTTTAGAAAGTCAATTACAAACTGTAGAAGGTAAAATAGTAGATATTGATAATAAATTAGATACTAAAGCCGACAAATACATCATTGATAATATAAGCAAAGATAAATATAAAATAGGTATTGACAATGGATTAATTTATATAGAGGAGGTAATAAATGATGTCTAAGATATTTATAGCAGATAAGAAAACATTAGATATTGTAAACAATACAACTTGTAAAACAAATGCTGTTACTAATAGCGTTAAAGAAGATACTAATAATATTTTAAATAGTATAAAATGCAGTAGTGGAAGTTATAATCCTTTAAATTATAAAACCTTTACCATGGCTTATAAACAAGCACCACGTAAGTTAGGTTTAAATAATATATTAACATTAGAAGGGGAAGGGTATTTATCTAATTTTATATATAATAGAAACGGGGTAACAAGTTATGGTACGTTAACAATTACAGTTGATGATAATATTATATATAAGCAAGTTAATTCAGTAGGCAAAGAGTGTATTGGAATTGTCAAAGCATCTGATATATGCAGTTTACCGATGTATGATAAAGTTAAAGCTTTTGTTCTAGATCAACCGATTGATACATCATTTTCTGACTTACCATATGATTCCACTAAAGATAATAATTCATCAGGTATAACTGTTATAACAAACGATCTATATTTTAAGAAATCACTTAAAATAGAATTAGATCGTAAAAATATAGATTATAATTTTTATTGGGCATTCCAAGGAGGTATAAAAGGATAATGAAACAGTATATTAAAGGTGATCATATAATAGTAGAATTTGATAACGGTTCAAAATTTCAATATTTACAAAGTGAAAAAAGTGAAGATGCTATTAAAGATATTGTGGAAAATACTCCACCCAATCCTATATTAGAATTACAAAAGCAAGTAAATACTTTAGGACAGGAATTAGCACAAGCCAAAGTAGAAAACATAAAAAAGGATAATATAATAAATACTTTAGGACAGGAATTAGCACAAATTAAAATACAATTAGTAGGAGGTGATCAATAATGAAATTTTGGACATTAGCATGGGAATATAAATGGGTTACTTTAGAACAATTAAGAATAGTGGTTAAAACAGAAATTAATAAGTTTGGAGAAATAACACCAGAAGAATTTAAAAGTATTACAGGACAAGAGTTTATTGCACCGTAGAAAAATAAGGCAACACAATTAAACAATTTATAAAGGCAAAGTAGGGACTAGGGATAGTCTTTTTATTTTGCCTATTTTTGTAATAAGAAAGAAGGTTAAAAAATGAATAAGGAAAATATTTTTAATGGAATTGTAGCAGCCATAGGTACATGGTTTACTTATGTTTTTGGTGCATGGGATACTCCTTTAGCGGCATTAGTAGGATTTATGCTTGTAGATTATGCAACAGGAATGGTTGCATCTTATATAACCGATAAGCTTAATAGTAAAATAGGATTTAAAGGTATTTTAAGAAAGTGCCTAATTCTACTAGTTCTTATTTTAGGAGTATTATTGGATAGGTTGCTTAACGATGGAACATGGGTATTTCGTACACTTATTTGCTACTTCTACATAGCAAATGAAGGATTAAGTATCATAGAAAATGTAGGTAAATGTGGTGTTAATTATCCACCAGCATTGAAAAATGCACTAGAGCAGCTACAAGAAAAAGAAATACATAAAGAGCAGAGCAAATAGTTCTGTTCTTTTTTAATTAAATTTATAGGAGGTACATAAATGGGATTAGTATCTAAGGAATGTATAGATTTTGTTAAGAAATTTGAAGGATTTTATCCTAAACCTTATTATGATATAGTTGGAGTTAAAACCTTAGGTTATGGAATGACAGGAAAAGAAATAGAGGGACTATCTAGTGTTACAGAAGCACAGGCAAGTACCATGCTAGAAAACTTATTAAACAATAAATATGCAGCACCAATTAAAAGGGATTTAGATAATCGAGGAATAAGTTTAAAACAAAATGAATTTGATGCGTTAGTAAGCATGGCCTACAATGTTGGTGTTGGTGGGGTATTAGATTCTACTCTTTACAGAAATATATGTAATGGGGTTAGAGATAAGAGTACTATTACATCTAACTTCGAGATGTGGAGCATGGCAGGAGGAAAACAAGTCTATGGATTATTACGTAGACGTAGAGAAGAAGCTGCAATGTTTTTTGGAGATGGTAATGTAGCAACTGATAATAGTACCGGGGGAAGTTATTATAATGTAAAAGAAGTACAAGAAATGCTTATAAAAATAGGTTATCCTTGTGGAAATTATGGTGCAGACGGAAGTTGGGGCAATTCTACTAAAGCAGCAGTAGAATGTTTCCAAAGAGACTGTAATTTAAAAGTAGATGGCTGGGTTGGGGGCGATACTTATAGAAAAATAAAAGAGGAATATAATAAAAAATTAGCGATAAATAAAGAAGTTAAACAAAAAGTTAAGGAGGAATATGATATGGATAAAATAATATTATATTATGGAGATATGGATGCATTATCAGCTTTATTAGTAGGACAAAAGAATAGTTGCCCTGTGATGAAAGAATCTGATTTCGAAAAGAGTGGACTAAAAGCTAAAAAAGTAATAAGAATAGGTGGCCCTAATGGAGATGCAACAGGAAAAGATAGATTTAAAACATTCAAAGCAGCAGCAAATTTAGTTTAATTATATAGATTGTTTGTTAGAGGTAGTTACTATAAGGTAATTACCTATTTTTTTATTTTTTGAAGGAATTTTAAATATACCTATGATTATAAATTTACAAAAGTGTAAAATTTGTTATAATTAAATTATATTACCAAGGAGGGGATTTATATGAAAAAAATATTATCTATATTAATGGTGTTAACATTAACATTTGGACTAGTTGCTTGTGGTTCTAAAACTACAGATAATAAACCAAAAGAAACTAAACAAGAAATAGCTGAAGATGATAAAGAAACCAAACAAGAAATAGATAAAGATAAGAAGGAAGATCTTAAAAATAAAATAAAAGATGCTTTGAAGGATAGAGAAGTCGTATCTATAGATATATTAACATTTAATAATGGTGAACCCAAAGCATCTGTACAATTAAAAGGTAACATATTAAAATCAGACATTAAAAAAGATGAAGCTATTGAACTATGTAAAAAAATTGGAGAAAAAATTAAACCAATTTGTTCAAAATATGATATAGAGCTAATAGATAAGGACAATCAACTTATAATTTTATGTGATCAAGATGGAAATACTAATGAATAAATAAATAAAAACTCTAAAGGTTAATCCTTTAGAGTTTTTATTTATACTTTTCTATTACTTTTATTATATCTATTATTAAATCTTTATTCTTTTTATTTTCTAAATTAAAAAAATTAATTATAAGGGAATTAAAATTATAATAGGGTATAGTAAATATAAATTCAATCATTACATAACTAAAACTAAAAACAACTTAATAATAATTTATGGTGTAGAATGTAATAATAAAAGTAAAATTTTGCATAGAGCAATTAAGGGAGTTTCTTAATAATAAATAATTAATTTCCAAATATAAGAAATTTTAAAGGTATACTTGGGCATAATGCTAAATATACCTTTAAAATTTTTGCCGTCAAAAATACGGCAAAAATTATTTTCTAAAATATAGAGATTTTTTCTAATAATATATTTAAAATATTCCTTAAAACCACTGATATAACTACATTATATTAATAATTTATAATATGTTATTTTAAAATTTAGATTCTAAGACAGGATACAGATATTATTCAGCAAAACAAATTCCGAGATTAAATAGGATAATGGCATTAAAAGACTTGGGACTTTCATTAAATCAAATAAATAATGTAATTGATAATGAAATGTCTAGAGAGATTATGATTTCAATGTTGGAAGAAAAGCGAAAAGAAATTAATAACATAATAAAGTATGAAAAAAGAAGATTAATAAGATTAGAAAATCTTATTGCAAGAGTTAATGAGGAGGAAACTTTTATGTTAAAATATGATGTGGTTTTAAAACAAGCTGAAAGTAGAAAGGTAGCTTTTTTAAGGGATGTAATAGAGGATTATAGTAAACAACATGACTTATGGAAAGAACTTATGGCATATCTTCAAAAAAATAAAGTAAATATAGTTGGAACATGTATGTCAATGTATTATGATGAAGGTTATAAAGAAAATGATGTAGATGTAGAAGTTATGTCAGGTATAGACAAGGACATAAGGGAAACAGATAGGATTAAGGTAAAAGAAGTTTCAAAAATAGAAACAGCAGCATGCACAGTACACAAAGGAAATTATGAGGATATAAGTATGGCTTATAATGTTTTGCTTAAATGGATTGAAGAAAATCAATATAAAGTAGTAGGTCCTAATAGAGAGATGTATTTAGAGGGACCTTGGTCAACTAAAAATCCTGAAGAATACATTACAGAAATACAAATACCTGTTGCAAAAATTTAAAATATCATATAAAAAAATAGAGCACTGAATTTATCAGTGCTCTTGAGGAAATCGCGTGAAGAAAAAAGAATTTACATTAACATTATAAACAATAGTTTAAGTTTTTATGCAAAATTTTATAGCAAATAAAATATATAATGAATATAATAAAATGATATAACTATAAAACTTTGTTAATCTATATTAATAAATATGTGTCTTTTAAATAAGAGGGAATGGGATTTATGAAGTTTTTAAAAGAATTTTTACAAATAAAAAAGATAATAGCTTTAATGTTAACTATAGTATTCTGTGTTTTATCTTTTAAAGGAGAGATTTCTTCATCTGAGTTTCTAACTATTTTTAGTATGATTATTTCATTTTATTTTGGACAAAGTTCTGTAAGACAAGCAGCTAAAGAAGGAAGAGACATAAAAAAATAAAAATAGATAATAAATTATAATAATTAAAATTTTATATAAAATAGAGATTAGACTTCTCATACTGTATTTTTATACATTGTGAGAAGTTCTTTTTTATATTTGAGGAGGTGTTAATACAACCTAAATATTAAGAAATAAGTAGTTTCATTTTATATAGAAAAATTTATATATGTGTTATGTAGTTTAAGTATATTAATTTCAAAAGATTATAGTTTAATAGTAATTTTAAAATTCTTTAGATTTTCTTTATTTTATATTTCTTTTAACTTTAGTTTTATTGTGTATATTAAATTTATAGGAATAATTTAGCACATATTAAATTAAAGAGGTGGAAAGCATGAAGGTTCTTGAAGTTGAAAATGTTTATAAAAAAATTAGAAAGAAGGATATTATAAAAGGAATTAAATTTTCTATAGAATCTGGAGAAATATTTGGATTTTTAGGGCCTAATGGAGCAGGAAAAACAACTACTATAAGAATGTTAGTAGGACTTATAACCCCTAGTTATGGAAGTATTAAAATAATGGGACATGATATACAAAAGGAAAAGGTAGAAGCCTTAAAAAATGTAGGATGTATAGTTGAAAATCCAGATATGTATAATGATTTAACAGGAATGCAAAATCTAAAGTTTTATGGAGATTTATACGGAAATATTAGTTTAAAGAGAATAGATGAAGTTGTAGAGATTATAGGATTAAAAGATAGAATTAATGATAAAGTTAAAAATTATTCTTTAGGAATGAAACAAAGATTAGGACTTGGACAAGCTATAATGTCAAAACCTAAATTATTAATACTGGATGAGCCTACAAATGGATTAGATCCTATAGGAATTCTTGAATTTAGAGACATAATTAAAAATATAGCAAAAGAATATAACACTACAGTTTTTATATCCTCTCATATTTTATCTGAAATTGAACAAATTTGTGATAGTTTTGCAATTATAAATGAAGGCGTTATACAAACTATAGAAAAAGTTTCAAAAGAAGAAGATACTGTTATAGAAAAATTAGAAATTCGTACTAATGAATTAAAAAAGATGGAAAAAGTATTTTCTAAATTAAGTTATGTAAATAATATTGTTGTGGATAATAAAAGAGCTTTTATTGAGATAAAATATGGAAATTTTTCTGAAGTTATAAAAGAGATAGGAAAAAGTGATATAGAGGTAGATGACATACACAAAATTCATGACAATCTTGAAAATAAATTCATGAAAATATTAAAGGGAGGTATTTAAGGTATGAACCTTGTAAAAAATGAAATAAAGAAGATTATACTATCTAAAAAATACATAATTGCCATGAGTATATTTCTTATATTATACTCTGGAGTTACTTTTTTAATTTGTAGGGATACTATGAATTTGAAGCCTGAAATATTACTAAATAAAAATAAAACATATATGGAGTATTTAAAAAAGGAAAAGAAAAGTGGAGGTGCTTCACAAAAAAGAAAGGCGGAGATAGATAATACTATAACGGAAATAGAAATGCATAATGAAAGTTTACGGTTTGAAGTGAAAAATAAAAATATAAATTGGAGAAAAAGATTAATTAAACAAAATAAGGACTTAAATAAACAGTTGAATTTAGAGAGAGAGAAAGATAATGTTAGAAAAGTAGCTACATATAATCAAGAGGTAAAAACTAATGAATATTATTTAAAGCATAATATAGAACCTACATTAAACTATGAAATAACTGCTTTTAATATAATGCCTAAGGTGAATATTTTTGTTGGATTATTAATAATTTCAGTAATAATTGCAATAATAGTTTCTGATTCTGTATCAGGAGAATTCAACTCATCTACTATAAAGCTTCTATTAACGAAACCAGTTTCAAGAGAGCAGGTATTATTTTCTAAATTTTTAGCATCAATTATAACTTGTGTTTTATCTTTTATGATAGTGGAGGTTTTAGTATTTATAATTTTAGGTATGGTATTTAAATTTGGTTCTTTTAAGGAGCCTATAGTTTTTTATAGCAATTATATTAAGGATAGGGATATGATTGCAAAAACTGGATTTGGTGTATTGCCAGATTTAAATAGTTTAAAAATATGTTCTATTATGAAATTAACTGTTTTAAGTGAGCTTTTTAATATATTATTTATTACTTGTATGGTATCTTTATGTATTTTATTTTCTACTTTAGCTAAAAAGAGCTCTACATCTATTAGTATAAGTGTCATATTGTTTTCTATAATATCTGTATTAACCACATCTCAACTAGATGGTGGCGCAAAGAAGAATGGGATACTAGGAGCATTTATGCCTTATTTATTTTCAAGTTATAGTAGTGGAGAATTTATAGTTACTAGAGAAATAGTAAAGAAGCTAGGGGTGGATTTTGTTAATGTACCTTTTATTATAGGCATTCTTATAGCGTGGACAGTAGTTTGTTATGCAGTGTCCAACTTTATCTTCACGCGAAAGGATATACTATCTTAACAATAAGTATATTAGGGAAAAATAAAGCCTATTTTAAATTATAATAAATCACTATAAGTAGCTGCTTTAAAATAAATTATTACACAAAAATTTTTAAAAATGTATCTAAATATATTATAAATGCTTAAGTTTTTAAATTAAATTGTGTTATAAAACAAAAAAGAGCTATCTCATATTGCGTTTTTATGTATTGTGAGATAGCTCTTTATTTTTTATAAATCTTTAAAGAATCTTTAAAATTGTATATTAACATAAAAGTAACAAATAACAGGAGGGGTTCGTATGGAGAAATTAATTTTAGAAACTAAAGATTTAATTAAAAATTTTAATAGGGTTAATGCTGTAAATAAGGTTAACTTAAAAATTAAACAAAACTCTGTGTATGGTTTGTTAGGACCAAATGGTGCTGGAAAATCTACAACTTTAAAAATGATTACAGGACTTTTGAGGAAAACATCAGGAGAAATTTTATTTAATGGACATTCTTGGTCTAGAAAAGATCTTAATGAAATTGGAGCATTAATAGAAAATCCTGCATTATATGAAAACTTAACAGCAAGAGAAAATTTGAAGGTATACACTACTTATTTAGGATTAAAAGAAGATAGAATAGATGAGGTCTTAAAAATTGTTAATTTGGTTAATACAGGAAATAAAAAGGTTTCACAATTTTCTATGGGAATGAAACAAAGACTAGGGATTGCAATTGCTTTAATTAATTCTCCTAAGTTATTAATATTAGATGAGCCAACTAATGGATTAGATCCTATAGGTGTAAGGGAGTTAAGGGATCTAATTAAAAGATTTCCTAAAGAGGGGATTACAGTAATTGTATCTAGTCACATTCTATCTGAAATTGAATTGATTTGCGATCATATAGGAATTATTAATAATGGAGTTTTAGGCTATGAAGGAGAAATTAACCCAGAAGAAAATTTAGAAAAATTATTTATGAAAATAGTTGAAGAAACAAGGGGGCTATAATAACTATGAAAAAATATATTATCTGTGAGAATCTTAAATTAAAAGGTAATTTTATTAAGAAAATGATTTTTATTACACCTTTGTTAACTGCAGTTATGGCATTTTTATTTGGTGGGGCTTTAAATATGCAAAATATGATTTTTTATTGGTGGTATACTTTTTTCTTACCAGGAATTATGGCTGTTTCTGCTGCACTTATGAATAAAAATGAGAAAAAGGCTAGTAATTATCATGGAGTATATTTGCTTCCTATAAATTTAAAAAAGGTATGGATTAGCAAAAATATAGTTTTAGCTATATATTTATTTTTAACAGAAATAATTGTATTTTTAATGATTTTACTTTCTAAAGGATTAGGATTTAAAGGACTAAAGTTTTCAACAGGGCAAATGATTTTAGGTTGCATATTAATATGGTTTGGTACTCTTCCTCAAATACCTATATTATTACATGTAGGTAAGAAACTTGGATTTGCAGTTATGGTGTTTATTAATGTTGTTTTAAATTTCGTAATACCACCTTTTTTTGCAGATAAATCTATATGGTATCTGTTTCCTCATTGTTATTCTGGTAAATTAATGAAAGAGGTTATAGGATTAAATATTAATGGACTATGTATTACTCCAAATATAAATAAAGGAATTAATACAATGATTATTACATTTATTATTATCCTAATATTAGTTGCAATTTCTTTATATTTTACAGCTAAAGACTTTTCAAAACAGGAGGTAAAATAATATGGATACATTTATTAATGGATTTAAAGCTAATTTTATAAAGCAGAAACATTCTAAGATTTCATTAATTCATATAATCTTACCATTAATAGGAGCACTTATATTTTCATTGTTTTTTTATAATTATCCACAATTTAGTAATGAAAAAAAATTGCAAGTTATAATTGAAATCGCAACTTCAATATTCCCACTTTTAATAGGAATTGTAACTACCATTTTCCTGAATATAGAAGAAAAAAACGGTAGATATAGATGGTTTTTATCTGTAGGAACATCAAGAACTGTTAATTTTTGTTCTTTTATACTATATATTTTATTTTGGGGGAGTATTTCTTCATTTATACTATGGTCATTTACCTTAATAGGTCTTGTATGGCAAGGAGTATTTATAGAAGAAGCAGTAAGATTATTTTTTAAACTTATGGTATTTTTTATGATAGGAAATATATTTACTTATATTTTTCATGTGATTATAAGTATGCGTTTTGGAATGGGAATATCTTTAATATTAAGTATTTTTGAAAGTGTTTTTGTAGTATTTATAGGCAATATGAATAATTTGGATAAATGGGAGGCTTGGAAGTTCTTACCCCACGCTTTTTCAGTGAAAATATCCCAAATTACCTTGTGGAAAGACTTTGGACAAAGTATAAATGTAAGTTGTATTACTTCTTGGATTATGATATTAGCGTATACTATTATATTGTTAATTTTCTCCATATTGTGGATAAATAGATGGGAAGGTAAAAGAAGTGAATAAAAATTGTAAATTATTTTTCTCAGAAATATATGGTATAATTGATTGAAATGAAGGTATCTTCAATGGAAAATAACGTTTATGATATTATATTGATATAACAAGAATTATTAATATCTAAAAATTTTAATAAGAAAATAATAGTTAGAAAAACAATGGTTATTAAGGTTTTAATATAATAATTAGGGGTGGTCTTTTGGCAAAAATATTAGCAATTGATGATGAAAAAAACATTCTAACATTAATTAAAAATGCATTAAAAAAAGATGGACATGAGGTAGTGTGCATAAGTGAACCTATAAAGTTAAAATTAAACGAAATAAAAAAATATGATTTAGTACTTCTAGATGTAATGATGCCAGACATAGATGGATTTACATTATGTGAAAAAATCAGAAATATAACAGATGCACCTATAATATTTTTAACGGCTAAAACTTTAGAAAATGATATTTTAAAGGGGTTAAGTATTGGTGGAGATGACTATCTTTTAAAACCTTTTAATATAAAGGAACTTAGAGCAAGAATTGTAGCACATCTCAGACGAGAAAATAGGGAAAAAAAGAATGCTATTTTAGTATCAGGGGTTCTTATTGACTTGAATGGTAAGGAGATATTTATAAAAGATGATAAGGTTTATTTAACCAAAACAGAATATGAAATTTGTGAATTTTTAGCTAGAAATAAAGGTGTTGTTTTTACAAAGGAACAGATATATACACAAATATTTGGTTATGACGGAGAAAGTGATAATATAACTATAGCTGTTCATATTAAAAACATTAGAGGAAAGTTTGAAAAGTTTAATGTTTCTCCTATTGAAACTATATGGGGAATAGGTTATAGATGGGAGTAAAATAATGAAAGATATAAAAAAAGAGAAGAGCTTAAAACAGGTTTTTATAAGCTGTATTTTAACTTTAGTTTTGACTATTGGTATATCTATCATTATACCTTTAATAATATTTGCTGTATTCATAAATAAGGAAATAATTTTGCCAGCTAATTATTATGAATTAAAGGCAAAAAATATTGAAAAAAGGTTAAAGAATTTTACTGTAATTAAAGATGAGGATATACCTAAAGAGTTATCTTATGTAATTTTTGATAAGAAAATGAATATAACTTCTACTAATTTAAATAATAAGGAGATTAAAGAGACCATAGAATATATTAGAGGAAATAGAGAGGGAAGGGTAAATTGTTATATTTATATTCAAACTTCTAATAATTCCTGTGTATTACAATATTCTATTAAACCTAAATACAAGAATAGAACATTAAATAGGTTATTACCTAATCCTATGACATTAATATTTATTATTATTATATTAAATATTTTAATTTCTTGTATAATTACTATAATTATATTTTCTAAAAAATTAAAAGAAGAATTATTACCACTTTTAAATACTACCAGGCAAATAAACATACAAAATTTAGATTTTGTGGTGGAGAAATCTAAAATAAAGGAGTTTAATGAAATTTTAGACTCTATAATAGATATGAGAGAAGAATTAAAAGATACATTAAAAAAGAAATGGGAAGAAGATAAAATAAAGAACCAGCAATTATCTGCATTATCTCATGATATAAAAACTCCGCTTACAATTATTAAAGGAAATACCCAGTTACTTTTAGAAAGTGATTCCATAGAGGAAGGAAAGGAATATGGAAATTTCGTTTTAGATGGGGCTACTGAAATAGAGCAATATATAAATATATTAACTACCTCATTGAAGGCAGAACGTAATTTAGGGGTACAAAAGAATAAAATATATACAAAGGATTTTATTAAGAAAGTAGAGAAATCAGCATATTCTTTATTTCAAACTAAGAAAATAATCTTAAAAGTTAATTATAAGGATATTCCAGAAGTTATTGAAGGTGATGAAACTTATATTTATAGGGCAGTAACTAATATTTTAAGCAATGCTTTCGATTATTCAAAAGCAAATGGAAATGTGTATTTACATATTTATTCTAAAGATAATTACTTGTATTTTAAAATAATAGATGAAGGTACAGGTTTTACTAGTGAAGGAATAAAATGTGCTAGTAAAATATTTTATCAAGAAGATAAAAGTAGATCTAAAAATAATCATTATGGAATAGGGTTATATTTAGCTGCCTTAGTTGCAAAAGAGCATGGCGGGGATTTAATTTTAAATAATTCTAATAAAACCTTAGGAGCAGAGGTTACATTTAAAATGAAAATAAAATAGTTATGGTTTATATATAACTAGGTTAATGTTGTTTAAAATTTTATTATAAGTTTGGACTTCTCTACTACAGAGGAGTTTATTTTTATGTAATTTATTTGTTATAATTATATAGGTTACAAAAGGAGGATATATATGGTATATAAAATATTAATAGTAGATGATGATAAACCTATAGTAGAGTTTTTAAATATATTTTTAACCAAAGAGGGTTATGAAGTGGAAACGGCTTATAACGGTAGAGAAGCATTAGAAAAAATAAATAATGAAAAATTTAATCTAATTTTAATGGATATAATGATGCCTAAAATGGATGGATTTGAGGCTATTAAAAAGATAAGAGAAATTATGGACATACCTATTATATTTTTAACAGCTAAAGATAGCCAACAGGATAAAATTAAAGGTTTCATATCCGGTTGTGATGATTATATAACTAAACCCTTTGATTTAGTTGAACTTTCCTTAAGAGTAGGAGTACTTCTTAAGAGAAGCTCAAAGTTAGAAGTTGTATCAAATAAGAATATTATAAAAATAAAAGACTTAAAGATTAATGTAAAAGAACATACGCTACATAAAGATCATAAAGAAATAAAACTTACCCCAAAAGAATTTGATATTTTACTATTACTTTCAAAAAATAAAGGTAGAATTTTTTCTTCTAATGAAATATATGAGAGGGTTTGGGAACAGGAGTTTTTAGAAAATGATAATAGCTTACTTACTCATATTAGAAATTTAAGAGAGAAGCTTGAGGATACAGTGAAAAATTCTAAGTATATTAAAACTGTTTGGGGAGTAGGTTATAAAATTGAAAAAGAAGTTTAAAACTCATTTAGTAGGAGAACTTATAGCAATTTTTATTATATCATTAATACTTACAACTATTAGTATATCTATGACCTTTAAAAGTTTAAATATTTCTGCTTTTAATATTAATAAAATATTATTTCCAAAGCATTATGAGAAGGACTATATAATTGGACGTTATAAAAGATTTGTTGGAGATAATGTAGAACAAATTATAAAGAAAAATACAAAAGAGATTAAAGTGCCACATAAAATGGATAATATACTTAAAGAAAAAATCCCTTATACTTTTAATGGCAAAACTTTAGTGTTTATTGTTAATTCTAAGGGGCAGATATTAAGTTCTAACATTGACAAGGATTTATATGGTATAAAAAGTTTTAAAATAAATGAAGGCTTGGCACTTAAAAGATATGACAAAATGTTACTAAATATTAAGGAAACAAAGAAAATAAGTGATGATTTATATATGATAATTTTAAATGACTCTGTTATAGATGGAGAAATTACTATAATTTATATAGAAATAATTATATTTATGATTATAGCTGCCATATTGGCCAAAGGAAGATTAAAGTACATTATAGATATTGAAAAAGATGTAAATAAGCTTTATGAGTCAGATTTTCAAGAAACTATAGCTTTAAAATACAATAATGAACTTACCTCCTTAGCTATTTCTTTAAATGATATGGCCACAAAAATAAAAAAGAACAAAAAAAATGAAGAAGAGTTCTTATTAAATATATCTCATGATTTAAGAACACCATTAACTTCTATATTAGGTTTTTTAAATCTTTTGAAGAATAAAAAATATGAAAAATCGGAGGAAAAAGAAAAATATATTAATATTGTAGAAGATCAATGCTTGTATTTGAAAACTCTTATAGAGGAGTTTTTCGATTTTTCAAAACTAAAATGGAAAAATGTTAAATTGAATAAAAATAATATAAAGTTACAGGAATTTATACGTCAAATAAGTGATGGTTTTTATCCTCAATTAAAAGAATACAATATTAAGTTAACCATGAATTTTACTAAAGAACCTTTATATATACAGGTTGATATTGATAAATTTATGAGGGTAATAGAAAATTTATTTTCTAATGCTATAAAATATAGCAAAGAGGATACGGAAATAATTTTAAATTTATATAAACATAAACAAATAATACTTATAGAATTTTGGAATATTCCTAAAGAAGATATAAATAAAGGGGAATTGAAATATTTGTTTAAAAGGTTTTATAAAAAAGATTCTTCTCGTGGTAGTAAAGGAGCGGGACTTGGACTTGCTATAGCTTTAGAAATAATAAAGCTTCATAAAGGCAGTATAGAGGCGAAGATAGAAAATAAAAAACTAGGAATTATAATAAAATTATAAAAATATATGTGTTTTATGAAGAAATATAAATTAAATAATATTTTTTTGTTAATAAAACTCTTAGTGTATAGATTAGATAAATAGTCTAAAAGCACTAAGAGTTTTTAAGTTTAAAGATTACTCTCTATATAATTTAGCGCATAATTTTTTAATAGAGGGGTTATTAAGTTAGAGAAAATAAAATTAGACAACAGTTTAATAAAAAATAGTGCACTATAAATTTATAGTTTAAATTATATGGGAGTGATGCTTATGGAAAGCAACGGAAAGGATAATATAAGAGGAATAGATATTTCTAGTTGGCAAACAGGAATAAATTATAGAAAAGTCAAGGAATTTGGAGATGTAGTTATAATAAAGGCTACAGAGGGAGTAGATTATGTAGATAGCATGCTAGAGAAACACTATGAAGGTGCAAAATCTGCTGGACTTAAAGTAGGATTTTATCATTTTTTTAGTGATAAAACAAATCCCATAGAGCAAGCAAAGGATTTTTGGAATGCTATTAAGAATAAAAAATTTGAAGTAATACCTGTATTAGATATAGAAACTTCAAAAAGGTCTAAAAAAGAAGTAACAGATAGATGTATATTATTTTTAAATGAAATGAAAAGACTTAGTGGATTTGATTGTATAATATACACTTATACTAACTTTGCAAGAACTAAATTAGATACAAGACTTTCAAAATATTTATTATGGATTGCGGAATATGGTGTAAATTGGCCCGGAAGCAATGGTATTTGGACAAGCTGGGTAGGATTTCAATATACAGACAAGGCCAAGGTACCCGGAGTACCAAACTTGTGTGATGCGAATAAATTTACAGAAGGCATTTATATAAATGGGGGGAGAAAAAAAGTGAAATATATAGTTATTTATAATAATGGTGCAGATCAAAGAGCAGCAGAATATTTAGCAGATTTTTTAAGCTGTCCTACTATAAGTAATAGTAGAGCATTTGATTATTCCACTGTAGAGCATGTATATGCTGTAGGATATACAAAGGAACATTATACAAGTTATGTAGAAAAGGTTATATCTGGAGATGGAAGATATTCAACCTTAGAGGCTGTATTAAAATATATTAGAGAAAATAGTTAATAGGGAAGTGAATTTTATGAAAAATTTAGTATTATATAATAATTCTATAGATGAAAGAGCAGCAAAATATTTAGCAGATTTCTTGCAATGTCCTTGTATGTTTAATTTTACAGATAGTAAATATGATGATGCGGAGAATTTATATGGCATAGGAGGAGGAAACTTTCCTTACAAAGCAATAGTTCTAAAAGGTTCAGATAGATATGCTACAGCACAAGCGGTTTTAAACTATATAAATAAATAAAAATAATTTTGTATACAGGAAATAAGATAGATGTTTGTAATCTATCTTATTTTTTTATTAAGAAATGATTTAATATTCAATGTAAATATTTTAATAAACAAACCACGTGACTTAAATTAAAAAAAGACAACAAAATACTTATTTTGTAAATATAAAAAAATTTTTTTAAGAATATTTAAATTTGTTTGAAAAATAACATAAAATGATGTATAATAAAAACATAAATATTAAATTTGTGTTAACTCAATATTAATTCAATGTTAATTTAGTGAGAAATCCATATTAGGTTGATGAAGAATTAAATTATTATTAGATTTAGTTAAAGTAATTATTAATCTAATTCGGAACTAAAGGAGGTTGGAATGTTAAAAAATAGACAATCCCTAAGATGTAACATAAATATTTTTGTGGTCAATTGTAAATTTACATTTAAAAATTATATAAATTATATGAAAATTAAGGAGGGAATACAAAATGAGATTCACTAAGAAATTTTTAAAATCATTATCAAGAGTAATATTAAGTGTTATTATTATAACTGGATTAACAAGTAATTATAATTTTAACGATACTATGAACAAAACTTTATTGGCAAATGCAAAAAATGAAAATAATCCTTCAGTTAAAAATAATAGTGATGAAATAGATAAGAATATTTATGGATTAACTTATGATCCAAATACTATATTATCATCTAACGGAGAAAAAGTTGGAAGCTTTATACCTGCAGAAAGTTTTGAAAACCCAGGAAAATTTATTGTAGTAAAACGTGAAAAGAAAAGTATCTCAGATGCAACTTCAGATATTTCTGTTATAGATTCAATGAATGATAGAACTTATCCTGGTGCTATACAACTTGCAAATAGAGATCTTGTAGATAATAAACCAAATTTAGTTTCATGCGAAAGAAAACCTATTACTATAAGTATTGATTTACCTGGTATGAGTAAGGACGGAAAAAAAGTTGTAAAATCACCTACTTATTCATCAGTTAACGCAGCAATAAATTCAATACTTGAAAAATGGAACACAAATTATTCATCTAAGTATACTATACCTACAAGAGTAAATTATTCTGATACTATGGTATATAGTAAATCCCAATTATCTACAATGCTTGGATGCAACTTTAAAACTTTAAGTAAATCTTTAAATATAGATTTTGATTCTATATACAAAGGTGAAAAGAAGGTTATGCTTTTATCCTATAAACAAATTTTTTATACAGTAAGTGTAGATGCACCAAATAAACCATCAGATTTATTTGGAGATAGTGTAACTTTCAATCAATTAGCTTCAAAAGGAGTAAATAAGGACAATCCTCCTGCATATGTTTCAAATGTTGCATATGGTAGAACAATTTATGTAAAATTGGAAACAACTTCCAAGAGTGCAAATGTTAAAGCAGCCTTTAAGGCACTAATAAATAACCAAGATATAAGCAGCAATGCAGAATATAAGGATATATTAAATCAAAGTTCTTTCACAGCAACTGTTTTAGGTGGAGGAGCGGAAGAACACAACAAGATAATAACTAAAGACTTTAACGAAATAAGAAATATTATAAAAAATAATTCGGTTTATAGTGCTAAAAATCCAGGATACCCAATTTCCTATACAACTACTTTCTTAAAAGATAATAAAATAGCAACCGTAAATAATAAAACAGAATATATAGAAACAACTTCAACAGAATATACAAATGGTAAAATAGTACTTGATCATAGTGGAGCTTATGTAGCTCAATTTGAAGTAACTTGGGATGAAGTAAGTTATGACAAAGATGGTAAAGAAATAATTGAACATAAAGCTTGGTCAGGAAATGATAAAGATAGAACAGCTCATTTCAACACAGAAATATATCTAAAAGGAAATGCTAGAAATATATGTGTAAAAGCATGGGAATGCACAGGACTTGCTTGGGAATGGTGGAGAACTGTTATAGATGAAAAAAATATACCATTAGTAAAAGAAAGAGTAATTTCAATATGGGGAACAACTTTATATCCTAAGACTTCTAATGAGGTTAAAGAATAAACTAAAATTTAAAATAATATAATTTTTAAATGTAATATAAGATTAGGCTTGTTTTTTAAGATATTTAAGCATCTTAAAAAGACAAGCCTAATTTTTTCAAATTAATAATATTAAAAGATTTTTAATTGATAATATAGTTTTACAAAATAAAGTATATTGAAGTAATCTATAAGAAAAATAAAATCATAATATAGTAATTAAAGTAAAATAGTATTTAAAAATTATATTGATGTGTGAAAAGAAATGTCAGATTATCCATTGCGATTAGGATAATTGAAAATTAAACATAATTGGTATATTATATATATAAATAAAATGCTTAAAATAAGTTCTATTTTTGGAGGTGAGCTGATGCATAATATAGTAGATTCTTCAGAAAATTATCTAGAAGCAATTTATAGAATTAAATTAAATCAACAATGTGTTAGATCAATAGACGTTGCTAACTTTTTAGACCTTAGTAAAGCTTCTGTAAGTAGAGCAATGAAAAAATTAAAGGATAGTAAATTAATAGATATAAATAATGATGCTTTTATAGAATTAACTGAGGAAGGAAAGAAAATTGCAACATCAATATATGAAAAACATATGTTTCTTAGGCAGTTTTTTATTAAAATTGGAGTTGATGAAGCAGTAGCTGACAAAGATGCCTGCAAAGTGGAACATGTTATTTCAGAAGAAAGTTTTGAAAAAATGAAAAAATACTTTAACCCATAATATTAAGAAATAAAACTTTATGATAAAAGAATTATAGTTTATCATAAGGTTTTTTACATATAAAATTAGGAATTAGTTTATTGATAATAATTATTATATATGTATAGTATCTCATTTTTATCAAATATCTATAAATCAAGGATTTGATGAATAAAGGAGAAGTTTTAGGTTTATAGCAAAATTTATAGTTACGAAGGAGTTAAAGTTTTGGAAAAGACGTTAATAAAAAACATAGTAAAGTTGGCAGCACCAATATTTTTAGAAACCTTACTTATAATGTTATTAGGATTTGGGGATATCCTTGTATTAGGACATTATTCTGACAATGCAGCTATAGCAGTAAATACGGCGAATCAACCTATAAACATATTGAATATAGTTTTTACACTTGTAGCTAGTGCAGCCTCTGTTTTAATATCTCAAGCGCTTGGAGCTAAAAATAAAAAACGAGTTTCTTAAATAGCTATAGTTTCTTTAATATTTACTTTTATATTAGGAATTTTTTGCACTCTATTCTTTTGTTTTCTGGGAAAAGAAATTCTTATGCTTATAGGGCTTAAAAAGGAATTATTAGAATATGGACAAACTTATATATTAGTTGTAGGTGGATTTTTATTTCTTCAAGGAATAATATCTGCATGTACTGCAATAGTAAGAACTCATGGTAAACCTAAGCTCTCTCTTAACATTACATTTTTTATGGTAATATTGAATCTTTTATTAGACTATGTTCTAGTTTACGGAATTGCTATATTTCCGTCTTTAGGAGTAGCTGGAGCTGCAATTGCAACAATCATTAGTAGATTCATTGGGGCAGTACTTTTATTTATATATACGTTTAAAAATATTGAAAAACTATCTTCTTTTAAAATTATCAAACATTTTCCTAAAAACATATTAAGGGAATTGATGAGTATAGGAATTCCCTCAGCGTTGGAATATTTAAGTTATAATATAGTACAAATTATATTAACATCTTTAATATTACGATATTTATCAAAAGAAGCCATAGCTGCTAGAACTTACATTTTCCAATTGACTATGTTTGTATATGTATTTTGCCTGTCTATATCTCAGGCAAATCAAATATTAATTGGTTATTCAGTTGGAGAAAAAAATTATGATATTGCAGATAAAACTTGTATGTTATCTATGAAATTATCATTAATTATTACTATGATAATGAGCTTAATAGCTATAGCATTTAGGTATAAATTAATAGCTATATTTACAGTGGATGAAAAAGTTATTTTAATAGGAGCCGGAATTTTAATAGCGGATATTGCCATAGAGTTTGGGAGAACTTTTAATTTGATATTTATAAGTGGACTTAGAGGAGCTAGTGATGTGATTTTTCCAGTAGTTATGGCTTTAATATCTATGTGGGGAATTTCATTAGGTTTAGCAATAGTTAGTATACATAATGGATGGGGAATTATAGGTATATGGATAAGTGTAGCACTAGATGAATGTTTTAGAGGATTTTGTATGCTAAGTAGATGGAAAAGTAAAAAGTGGATTAGTAAAACGGCTTAAGAAAGTAAGATTATAAATATTTAAGTATTTAATTATATGAAAAATAAAAAAGATTTTGAATAAAAAGCATCTACTTAGTAGATGCTTTTTTAAATTATGGGAAGGTAACATTTTATTGAAATTAATTACTAAAGATGGTATAATGATAATTGATTTCAATTGAAAATGAAGAGTGTTAAAAAGCTAAAAATATTTTTTAAATCATAAAAAAGTCAAGTTCATATAAATAAAGTGAAAATTAATATGTCTAAAAAAACTATGTGGAATGTGTTGACATTGTTGGTGTAAAATGTTAACGTATAATTGTAAGTACTTAGTGAACGTTTTCAAATCAAGTTTTAGATTATGAAGGTTCATCATTATTTGTATTTTTTTTCACAATTATTCGGCCGAATAGTTAATATTTAAAAATTATGATGAGGGGTGTTAAGTATGGAAAATTTAAAGACAATGTATATTGATTTACCTACTATGGCGCAATACTTAAAATCAGTTGGTGCGGAAAAGGTTATGGAACGTCTTGTACCATATTTAGAAGAAGATTATAAACGTTGGGAAGATTTTGATAAAACTCCAAGAACAGCACATCATACGGATATCGGTGTTTTAGAATTAATGCCTATAGGTGATTCAAAAACTTATTCATTTAAATATGTAAATGGTCACCCACAAAATCCTAAACATAACTTTTTAACAGTAATGGGTATAGGTCTTTTAGCAGATGTATCAACTGGATTTCCATTGCTTTTAGGGGAATTGACATTAACAACTGCTCTTCGTACAGCAGCTAATTCAGTAATGGCTGCAAAATATTTAGCTAAACCTAATTCTAAGAAAATGGCACTAATCGGAAATGGTTGCCAAAGTGAGTTCCAAGCACTTGCTTTTCATCACATATTAGGCATAGAAGAAATTTATTGTTATGATGTAGATCCAGCTGCTACTGACAAATTGATGGACAATCTAAAACATGTAAAAAATCTTAAATTAATAAAATGTAATAGTACAAAAGAAGCTTGTAAGGGTGTTGATATTATAACAACTGTTACTGCAGACAAGAGAAACGCTATAGTTATCACACCAGATATGGTTGAACCTGGTGTGCATATAAATGGCGTTGGAGGAGATTGCCCTGGAAAAACAGAACTGGATTCTGATGTTCTTCGTATGGGAGATGTTTATGTTGAGTTTGAACCTCAAAGTCGTATAGAAGGAGAAATTCAACATATGGATAAAGACTTTAAAGTAATAGAAATTTGGAATGTAATTAAAACAGGAAAGCCTATAGACAGAAAACCTGATGAAATTACTATTTTTGATTCAGTAGGTTTTGCTATAGAAGACTTTTCAGTTTTAAGATTAATGTATGATATTGCAAAAGAAGAAAATGTAGGGGTTCCACAAACTCTTGTACCAAAATTAGAAAATCCTAAGGATTTATATAGTATGCTAAGATAAAAAAATAACAATTAAAAATCCGGGTAATTAATTATATACCCGGATTTTTTTGTGCTCATTATAATAATGTTTTCTAAATTTCAGTAAATATTTAGATGATTCTTATAATAAATCTTATTAAGTTAAAGAATTATAAGTTGAATAAAAAACTATAAAAACATAATATATTATACTATGAAAGATAATTTATATAATTAAAAATTAAAATATAATAAAAGGAGGATAGTATGAAAGAGTCTTTTTTTTGCAAAGAATGGATACAGAAAAATAATATTAAAATTGAAAAACATAAGGATTATTCTATTATAAAGTATATCTGTGATGATGATGGCTATGGTAGAGTTATAAGCTATAATTTATTTACAGGTATTAATATAATATTTATGGACTTTCATACATTACAATCTTTTAATGAAACAATATTAAATAATGAAATTATAGAAATAAGACATTCTAATAAAGGAAGAGTAGAATTTGAATTTGGTGATAGGGGAGTATTTTATCTAAAAGAAGATGAATTTTGTATAAATAAAGCAAAAAATTTACCAGTAAAATATTCATTTCCATTTGCCTATAATAGTGGAGTAAGTTTAGTTATAGATAGGTCAATAATCAATGAAAAAACTCAACAAGTATTGAGTTTATTTGGAATAAATATTAAACAATTATGTAGTAATTTAGATTTAAATTTACAAAACTTTATATGTAAAACTCCTTCTCAATTAACTCATGTATTTAGTGAGCTGTATACTGCTAAAAACTCTAAGGATATTGATTATTTTAAAATAAAAAGTATTGAAATTTTACATTTCGTTTCTAAATTAAAGAATGTAGATAGATTTGCTACAACATATTGTGTTAGGAAACATATTAATATAGTTAAAAAAATTCGAGATAAATTGGTGTATAATCTTGAGGAAAAAGTTTCTATAGAAGAACTTGTTGAAGCAGAGGATATTAGCTATACAACCTTTAGTACTGTGTACAAGCAAATCTATGGTAAAAATCCTTATACATATTTAAAAGAGTATAAGATGAATTATGCAGCTATTAAACTTAAAGAAAGTGATATGAATATAAGTCAAATAGCATTATCTTTAGGTTATAGCAATGCTAGTAAGTTTACCAAAGCATTTAAAGATATTTTTGGAATTTTGCCAAAAGACTATAGAAAGAAAATAATAAATTGAAAATGATGTTTTAAATAAAATTATATAAAATATTAAGATTATTTTAAGACTGCTTAACTCTAAAAATATTAATTTATAAATTAATATTTTTATAAAATAGTTTTGGGCTATTTTACAAATAAAAATATTTTTATGGAGTAGAAAAAAAAGATAATAAGAAGTATCATATAAAAAAGAGTTGACTATAGCTAACTTAATTGATGGATTTATTTGTGAATATTATAGAAAAATATTTTATATTTTGAGAATGAAGAAGAATTGTTATATGAGCGAAGGGGGATATAAATGTTTCAACCTGGAAAATTAATAAAAGATTTAGATACAGTAAAGGAAACGGATTCTATAATGTATTGTTTTCCTTACGCAGGGGCAGGAGCAAGTACATTTCGTAATTGGAATAAAGCTTTAAACTCAATTTTAAAAGTATGTCCAATACAATTACCAGGAAGAGAAGAAAGAATATTAGAAAAACCTTATCTAGATATGGAAAAATTAGCAGATGATATTGCCCAATTAATTCTTCATACATCTAATAAATTTTTTTTGTTTGGTCATAGCATGGGAACAAAAATTGCTTATGAAGTTGAAAAAAGATTAGAGGCAAAAGGAAGGATTACAGAACTTTTAATAGTGTCAGGTGGTAGAGTTCCACATATATCAGAGCCACATCCAATATATAATTTACCAGATAAAGAATTTGAAGAAGGCTTAATTAGATTCGATGGAATGCCAAAAGAAATTATAAAAAATAGACAACTGTTTCAGTTTTTTCTACCTATAATTAGAGCGGATTTTATATTAGATGAAAGTTATAATTCTACAAACACAAAACCTTTAAAATGTCCTATTTTATCATTAGGAGGAAATGAAGATAAAGATGGGAATTTGGAGGAGATAAAAAAGTGGGCGTATTATACTGAGAATGATTTTAATTATCGTATATTTAAAGGTAAACATTTTTTTATAAAACAACAAGAAAAAGAAGTGCTTATGGAAATTAAGAAGAAAATAGTAGGGTTATAAAAGTGTTAATTAAATATTATTACAATGACAATTTAAAAAATATAGGAAAGCTTTGTTTATCAGATTGTGAAATTCATATTTGGATAATCAATTGGAAACTTTTAATTAAATGGTCATTAAGTTTACAGCATATATTAACGGAAAAAGAACAACGATATATATTAAAATTTAGAAATTATTGTGATAGAATGCGGAGTCTTACAGGTAAAGTAATTTCTAAAATGTTGTTATCTCAATATATTGGGATAAAATATAGTGAAATAGATATAAAAATTGGAACATTCGGTAAACCAAGTTTGTTTATAGGAGCTAATAAAGATAATATTCACTATAACATATCACATTCAGGAGAATTTGTGGTACTTACATTTACTAAATTAGAATGTATTGGTATTGATATTGAACTTATTAGAAATATTGATAATTTTGAGGAAGTGGCATTAAGTTGTTATACAAAAGAGGAATGTAATGAGATTATAAAAAATAGAGATTATAAAATTTTTTTTAAATATTGGACAGCTAAAGAGGCCTATGTAAAAGCTTTAGGGTTAGGATTAAATAAGGATTTTAAGTCTTTTTCAATAAGAGAAAATAAGATTATAGAAAAGGGACAAATATTACCTAGGTGGAAAATATTCAAGCTAAAAGTTCATGATCAATATTCAGCTCACATAGTTGTAAAGCTATAAACCATAAGGGGAGGGTATTTTGAATTCAATAAATTGTTATAATAAAAAGATTTATCCCAATAGGCAATATACAATAATATCATGGCTTTATAAAGTAATAGGAGATAATAAGGACAATATTGCGATTGTTGATGGAGATGAGTGTATAAGTTATGAAACCTTACAGAAAAAAATAGAACAGTATGCTAAGTTTTTCTTGCGAATAGGTATTAGAGCTAAAAATAATGTAGTATTACAAATACCAAATAGCAAAGAATATGCATTTTCATTATTTGCATTGGTAAAAATAGGTGCAGTACCTGTAATTACAAATTCTCAATTTAGAGAAAAAGAAATAATAGGAATTATTAAAAAAACAGCAGCAGTAGCATATGTTTATTGTGGAAAATTTAGTGAAATTCCTTATAGGGAACTAGCAACTAAAGTAAAGAAAAAATACTGCAATGTAATTTTATGTTCAACAGATAATATAGAAAATGAAAAAGATGGTATATGCAAATCTTATAATGCAAGTGTTAATGAAACTGCTATTTTAATGATGTCTGGGGGAACAACAGGTTTTCCTAAAATAATTCCTATAAGTCATAGTATGATTTTTTTACATCTTTTCTGCTACATAAAAAGATTTAATTTAACTTCTGATGATGTTTACCTTGCAGCATTGCCCTTAACACATAAACTTGGCCTGTATTCACCAGGTTTCCTTAATATATTGTTTATAGGGGGAAAATCGGTAATATGTAGGGTAGGAAGTTGTGATGAACATTTTTCTATAATAGAAAATCAAAAAGTAACAGTTACATCAATAGTACCTACAATAGCTCGAATATGGATTGATTTTTTAGAATATGATAAAAGTTATGATTTATCAAGTATTAGGTTGGTTTCTATTGGAGGTTCAATGATAGATTCAGAAACGATATCAAGATTTATTAATAAAATTCATTGTAATGTTGGAATTATATATGGTACTACAGAAGGATTTTCAATGTATGGAATGTACAATAGAAATAGCAAAAGTATTTATAATGCTTATAAATATTTAATATCAGGATATGAAGATGTGAAAATTATTAAAGATAATGGTGCAATAGCAAAAGAAAATGAATGTGGTGAATTAGTCATAAGGGGACCTTATACAATTAAGAATTATTATAATTTATCAGATAATTTGGGTGATAAGTTTACTCATAATGGATATTATAGAACGGGAGATAAAGCATGTTATGATAAAGAAAAAGGTTATCAGATAATTGGTAGGATTGTAGATCAAATTAATAGGGCAGGAGAAAAAATTGATCCTAATGAGATAGAAGAATGTATATGTCATCATCCATACGTGAAGGAGGCTATTGCTGTTGGAGTAGAAGATTATTTTTTAGGAGAAAAAAACTGTTTGTTTATAATACCTAAAAATAAATCAATAACATTACAAGAAGTACGGGTTTTTTTGAAGAAAAGAGGTTTAGCTTATTATAAAATTCCTGATAAATTAGTTCTTATTGAGAGTTGGCCACTTACACAAGTTAATAAAATTGATAAGATTAAATTAAGAAAAATAGCAAAAAAATCAGACTATGCAAAGGAGGCGTAGATAAATTGAGTGATAAAATAAATTACTTAGATTTTAAAAAAATTATTATTGACATTTTACAAAATTCAATTAATGAAGACATAGAACAAAGTAACTTAGTTGAACTTGGATTAAACTCATTGAAAACAATGTTAATAATTAATGAATTAAGAAAAAGACAAATTAAAGTTTCATTCTCTCAACTTATGTCAGCTCCCTATGTTAAGGATTGGTGGAAAATAATTAAGGAACAATTTAAAAATAGTACTTTTGAAGAAATTAATTTAATGAAAAAGCCCTATTGTAGGGAATATCCTTTAACAGATGTGCAATATGCGTATTGGCTAGGAAGAGATAATAATCAAATTTTAGGTGGAGTATCTTGTCATATATATTTTGAATTTAAGTGTGGTGCAATAGATAAAAGTAGATTAAATGATGCTTGGAATAAGGTGCAAAATCATCATTCTGTATTAAAAACAAAATTTCTATCTCAGGGTAGACAAATAATTTGCGAAAATACATATAAAAATAACATAACTGTTTATGATTTAAAAAAGTTAAGTAATGAAAAAAAGAATGAAAAACTAAAGGACATTAGAGAAAAGATTTCTCATAGATTAATGAAGGTTGAAGAGGGACAGGTAGCAGATGTAATTTTATCAAGTCTTAATGAGAATGAAAGTATAATTCATTTTGATGTTGAATTGTTAGTAGCTGATTTAAGAAGTATTAAAATAATATTAAAAGATTTGTTAGCTGCCTATGAAGGTAAAGCTTTATCAACAATACCGTTAGAATGGGATTTTTCTAATTTTATTTATGATAAATTACAGGAAGATACAATAGATTTTCAAAATGCACAAAAATATTGGAAAAACCAAGTAAAGGATTTACCTGGGGCTCCGCAATTACCTTATTGTGGTAATCCCTATAAGATTAAATCACATAGGTTTATTCGTAGAAATTATATATTAAATAAAAATAGACTAGATTTATTAAAAAAATATGCTTGTCAAAATCATGTGACTCCAGCAATGATTTTCTTAACTATATATGCAGAAATATTAAAAAGGTTTAGTACTTCAGAAGAATTTTTGATAAATGTTCCCATTTTCGATAGACCACCAGAATTTGAAAATGTTGTAGCAGATTTTACAAATACAGTATTGTTACCTATAAAAAATGTAGAACAGAATAATTTTATAGAAAATGTATTGCAAATTAAAGATGAATTTTTGGAAGTGATGCAATATTCATCTTATTCTGGAGTAAGGGTAATAAGGGATATATTAAAAAATAATTTAGGACAAGAGGTAATTGCACCAGTTGTTTTTTCGTGTGACTATGAAAATTCTATAATTAATGAGAAATTTGAAAAAGCATTAGGAAAATTAAGTTACATCAGTTCTCAGACGCCACAAGTGTTGATTGATTTTCAAATTATTGGAGTTGCTGAAGGGTTAATGCTTTCTTGGGATGTTGTAGAAGAGGCATTTAATGAAGACGTTATTGAAGTTATGTTTGATTGTTATATTAAAAGTCTAAATTGGGTGATTGATAATTCTCACAAATGGAATGAGACTTTATCTATAATTGATGAGAATTTTTTTATTAATAGATATTTAAATATGAATAACTTAAATCAAAGAAAGTCTAAATGTATTCATGAAGAAATATTTAAAAATGCTAATTTAACTCCTGAAAAGATAGCAGTAATTGAATCAGATACAGGTAAGGAAATTTCATATAAAGAACTTATTAAAAAATCTAAAAAATTGGCTACGGTTTTAATAAAAAATAATATAGGTAAGGGAGATAAAATTGGAATTAGACTGAAAAGAGGAAGTAATCAAATTATAGCAACGCTAGCAGTGCTTGCTGTCGGTGCAAGTTATGTTCCTATAGGAATAAAGCAGCCAATTAATAGGGTGGAAAATATAGTATTAAAATCAAAAATAAAATATGTAATAACAGATTTAGATGATATTACTCCTATTGATACTAATATTAAAATTCTTACAATTGATTCAAAATCTTTAGAAATGGAAGATGAAATACAAAATATTATTATTTCAGATCCCAAAGATATTGCTTATATAATATTTACATCAGGAACAACGGGAGAACCAAAAGGCGTTGAAATTACTCATTCTGGGGCTTGGAATACAATTAATGAAGTAAATTTAAAATGTGATGTAAAAAAAGAGGATAAGCTACTTTCTATTTCATCAATGGAATTTGATTTATCAGTATATGATATTTTTGGCGTTTTAGCACGAGGGGGAACAATAGTATTAATTGGTGAAGGTAAAGAAAGAGATTCATCTATATGGGTTTCATTGATGGACAAATATGAAATAACTTTATGGAATTCAGTTCCATTTTTATTGGATATGTTATTATCTATGGCTGAAGAGGAGAAAAAAATATTCCCATTTTTAAGGAAAGTTATGTTATCAGGAGATTGGATTGGTTTGGATCTACCAGAAAGGTTAAATAAAATAGCACCAAAAGCAGATATATTAGCCATGGGTGGAGCTACAGAAGCATCAATTTGGTCTAATTTTTTCGAAGTGAAACTGCCTATACCAGATAAGTGGGTATCTATACCTTATGGAAAACCGTTATTTGGTCAACTGTATAGGGTTGTTGATAAATATGGTAGGGATTGTCCTGACTGGGTTCCCGGTGAATTATGGATTGGAGGTAAAGGAGTAGCTAATGGATATGTTGGTGATGAAGTTTTAACAAAACAAAAATTTGTAAATTTTAAAGGTATTAGATGGTATAAAACTGGAGATACAGGGCGATTTTGGAATGATGGTACTATTGAATTTTTAGGAAGAAATGATACGCAAGTAAAAATAAAAGGACATAGAATTGAGCTTGGAGAGATAGAAAATTCAATAAATAAATATAAAGGAGTAGTTAATTCAGTAGTTTGTTCTATTAAAGACATAGAAGGAAAAAATAAAAATCTTGGTGCTTATATTGTTATGAAGGATAAGTATATGGAAAGTGGTATTTCTAATAAAAAAGAAGAAAATATAGATAAAATTAAAGAGTTTTTAAGATTATATTTGCCGGAATATATGATTCCATTAAAGTATTATATTGCAGAAAGTATGCCGCTATCAGGAAATGGAAAAGTTGACAGAAAGAAAATTGCAAAAATTTTAAGCGAATGTCAGGGTATTTCTCAATCTAAATCAAATTTTGAACTGCCTAAAGGTAAATTGGAAAAAGAACTGGCATCTATTTGGAAAGAAGTTTTGAAAATAAAAAAAATATTTAGAAATGATAACTTTTTTGAAATAGGAGGAGATAGTCTAACAGCAGTATCCTTGATATCAAGAATAAAAAATATGGATATGCTTCACTCAGATATATCTATACAAATATTATTTATACATCCAACCATTAGTTTGTTAGCTGAAGAAATCCAAAGGATGAATAAAGAGTCGGAATTAGAAGTAGAAATTGTAACTATATAAATTAATATTTTCAAGTAAAAACTATTGAATGCTTTTATTGATGAATGAAATGTAAAAGGAGGATGGTCCATGGGAATTCAAGACTATATTGATGAATTAACCGAAAAAAATATCATTATATGGACAGAAGGAGACAATATAAAATATAAGGCTCCTAAGGGTACAGTTACATCTAAGATATTAGAAAGTATAAAATCTAGAAAAGCTGAAATTTTACAATATTTTGGTGAAAATGATGATATGAAATTCACTAAAAACCACAAACTTAGATATGAGAAATTTCCTTTAACTAATATACAAAACTCATATGTGATGGGAAGAAATAATTTATATGAGTTAGGTGGAGTAGGTTGTCATGGATATATTGAAGTGGTTTTTGATGAGATACTTGATAGGGATAAAATAGAAACTGCATGGAATAAAGTAATTCAAAAGCATGATATGTTAAGAGCAATTATATTAAATTCTGAATATCAGATAGTGCAAGAAGCAGTGCCTTATGTTAAAGTTCCTTGTATAGATTTAAGAGAAGCAAATGAAGGAGTTATTAAAGAAAGAGAAGATCTATGTAATAAATTAGCTAATAAGCAGTATGAACTAGGAGAATGGCCTATGTGTGATTTAGCTCTTAGCATAGAAAATAAAAAAAGTATAATTCATTTTTCGTTAGATATGCTTATTGCGGATTTTGTAAGTATGAATATTATTTTAAATGATTTAGAGTTGTTTTATAGAAACTCAGATATGATTATTATACCAACTACACTTTATAGGGATGTTGTAATTTATCAAAGTAAGCAGAAATCATTAAAGTCTATGGCTAGACGTGAAGCTGAATTATATTGGAATAAAAAGATACGAGAAATGGGTGAAGCACCCGATTTACCAGTGTTAAGTAATAATAATGATAATTTTAAATTTTTTCAGAAAAAGGTCTTTATAGATAATAAATTATGGAATAGTTTTTGTAGCAGTGGGAGTAAGCATAGGGTAACTCCATCAGTACTAATTATGTCTTGTTTATCAGAAATTATATCTTTATGGTCTTCCAATAATAAATTTTGTATTAATACAACACTTTTAAATAGACCTAATATCTCAGATGACATAGACAAAATTGTTGGTGATTTTACTGATGTTAATATAACATCAGTAGAGCTTAACTATAAGAATAATTTTATAGAAAGAGTTCAAAGCTTGCAAGAGACCCTTTGGAATGATTTAGAGCATAATGCGGTTTCTGGTGTAGAAGTATTAAGAAAACTTACAAAACAAAGAAAAAAGAATGTTATTATTCCTGTTGTATTTACAAGTACATTAGGTGTAAGTTCAAAAAATGATATGACAGTTAAAAAAGCTATTGGAAATAAATTAAGTCAAACTCCACAAGTATATATAGATTGTCAAGCATCAGAAGAAAATTCAGGAGCAACTATAAATTGGGATATTAGAGAAGGTATATTTGATGAATGTGTAATAGACGATATGTTTGAAAGTTTTAAAGAATTGATACTTTCAATTTGTAAAGAAGCAGATAAAATATTTTTACTAAAACATCCGGCTAAACTACCATATGAAACAGTAGAAATAAGAACTAAGGTAAATAATACACAAAAGAACATACAGCCAATGATGTTAGAAGATGGATTTTTAAATTCCCTAAAAAAATATCCTAAAAAAACGGCCCTTATAACTGAGGATGGAGAGTATACTTATAAAAAATTATCTAAATATGTTGTAAGTATTATAAATATTTTAAATCAAGAACATGTGAAAAAAGGAGATACAGTAGGAATTAATATAGATAAAGGGGTATGGCAAATTGCTGCAGTTTTGGCAACATTGATTGTTAAAGCAACATATGTGCCAATTGATTTTACTCAGCCAACAATAAGAAAGAAAAAGATCATTAATAAGGCAGGAATAAAATTAGTTTTTTCACAGGAAGAAGAAATAGAACTACAAAAAGATTGTAAATTAGTTAATGTAAGTAGTATTAGTATAGGGAATATGGAAGATATGGAAATTATAAAAATTAATGATATAAAAACTGATAAGGATTATGATAGACCTGCTTATATAATTTTTACATCTGGAACAACCGGTGAACCTAAAGGAGTAATAATTAGTCATAGAGCTGCAATGAACACAATATGTGATGTTAACCAAAGATACAATATTAATAAAAATGACATTTTTTTAGGATTGGCAAATTTATCTTTTGATTTATCTGTATATGATATTTTTGGTTGTTTTATGATTTCCGGAACATTAGTACTACCTAATTCAGATAAAATTAAGGACTCTAAATATTTAGCTGACTTGGTTTTAGTACAAAAAATAACTATATGGAATTCAGTGCCAGCACAAATGCAAATGTTTATAAATTACTTAGAATCAGTAGAATATAATTCAAATATTAATATTAAATTAATATTACTTTCAGGTGACTGGATACCAGTTAATTTACCAAAAAGGATTTATAGTATATTAAATAATACCAAAGTTGTTAGCTTAGGTGGAGCAACAGAAGCATCAATTTGGTCTATATTATATGACATTGAACAAGATAAGTCTTTTGAAAAAAGTATACCATATGGTAAACCTATGTATAATCAAAAATTCTATATTTTAGATGAGAATATGCAACATTGTCCCAATTATGTAGATGGTAGCTTATATATTGGGGGAGTAGGATTATCCTTGGGATATTTAAATGATGAAAAACAAAATAAAGAAAAATATTGTATTTTACAAGAAACACAAGAAAGAGTATATAAAACAGGTGATAGAGGCTGTTATAGAAAAGATGGTGTAATTATATTTAAAGGTAGAGACAAAGGTGATGAACAAGTAAAGATTCATGGGCATAGGGTTGAGTTACCAGAAATACGTTCTGTATTAAATGAACATCCATCAATTAATTCAGCTGTTACTTTAGCAATAGGAGATACTCCAGATAATCTACACATTAATGCTGTTGTTTCACCAATGATAAAAAATAATTTAGGGGATATTGTTGATGACGAAGAGGAAAATAAATTACTTAAAGGTATAGGAAGTCATTATGAAAATAGTATAGATGAAAATTTATTTAAATCTTGGCTTCAAAAGTCAGATATGGTGGTGATAGCTGATATCTATAATACATTTAAAACTTATGGAATCTTTAATTATGCTAATATTGCATATAGTTTTGATGAAATTATAGAAATTATGAATACTCCTAAAAAATTATATAAGTTAATTAAAAGATGGCTTAATGTATTAGTTGAAGAAAAAGTTATTATTTTATGTGATGAAAAATATAAAGCAATTAATACTGATCATGAAAAACTAAATTCATCAAAATTGTGGAATGAATTTTATAAAATAGAAGAAAAGTTTAATTATAGTAAATCATTCTTAGATTATTTAAAAAAGTCTAGTGATTTATTACCTCAACTGGTACAAGGAAAAGAGAATCCATTAGATGTATTATTTCCCAAAGGTGATGTGGGACCAGCTATGGCAGCATATCATGATAACAAGATAAATAAAATGCTAAATTATATAACTAAAAAGGAAATACAATATCTTTGCAAAAAGCAAAATAGGGAAAATTCATCAGAAGTATTTCGCATATTAGAAATAGGTGCTGGTGTAGGAGGAACTTCTATTGATGTTATACCTGAAATAGATGGTTGTAAAGTTGAATATTACTTCACAGATCTTTCAACTTTCTTTCTTAATAAGGCTCAGGAAAATTTTAAAGATTATAATTGGGTAAAGTATGGAATCTTTGATATAAATGAAGAATTCGGATTACAAGGATATGAGGCATTTTCTTTTGATTTGATTTTATGTGCAAATGTATTACATAATTCTAAAGATGTACATTATGTAATGGAAAATTTAAAAGGAATGTTAAAAGAACAGGGAAGCATGATAATTTTAGAAGAAACACAAACAAGTTATATGTTATTAACATCTATGGAGTTCAAAGACGGATTAACGGGTTTCTTAGATGAACGTAAAGATAAAGATCAAACTTTTTTCACAAGATCACAATGGGAAAATATATTTAATAATCATAAAGGTAAAATTGTGTATGAATTTCCTAATAAAAAAAGTAAATTAGATCTATTAGGTCAGACAATTTATATCACACGTTTTGTTGGAGAGTATAAAGCTATAAATAAAAAACAAATTAAGGAGTACTTAGAAAATACGGTTTCATCATATATGGTACCAAATGATATCTTGGTATTGCCCAATATTCCATTAACAGCTAATAAGAAAATTGATAATAAAAAACTAAAAGACTATTTTATTAAAATTGAAAATAATGTGAGTACTAAAGAGCAGAGTGAATTGCCTCAAACAGATTTAGAAAGAAGAATTGAAGAAATTTGGTGCAAAGAATTAAATATTAAATCTATTGGCAGAAATGATAATTTTTATCTAGTAGGTGGAGATTCACTTTTAATTGCTCAGGTTATAGGTCAAATGTTAAAAAAATTGCCAGAAATAAAAGGGTGGGAATGGAGTACATTGCTTACAGAAATGATGCAAGCCCCAACAATAAGGCAAATTTCAGAGAAAATTGAAGAGTTTCAAAAGGATAAAAATTCCTTTATTGATCCTTGCTTAGTTCATGTAAAAAGAAGTAATGAATCTAATGATAATTCTGTTGCAAAAGTTTTATTTCACGCAGGAACTGGAACATTAACACCATATAATAATTTACTTTCTTATATAGAAAAAGATAGTAAAAATAATGAAAGTATTTTAGGATTTACCTTTGGTAATGATGCAGATTATATTTCTATGGAAACTAGTAAAACATTTAATTTATTGGGGGAAAAATATGGAAAGATATTATCAGATTTAGGATATTCAAAATATATTTTAATTGGACATTGTGTAGGAGGATTAATTGCTTTAGAAGCAGCACATTATCTAAAAAATAAAGGTAAATGTGTTTCAGATGTAACTCTTATTAGTGCTGGAATACCTAGAAAAAAAGAAAAAACCATACTTTCAGATACTACAGATGAAATTTATAAAAAAACTTTACAATCTAGTCTTGATAATGAACTTCTCTTGGAGAGAATTTTTGCAAAATTAATAAATGCTAATGAATATAAAGCTGGATATACAATTGATGAGGAGCGTTTGCAAAAATATATTGAATATTTATCACGAAAAGGTACAGGAGATATAACGGTTGAAGCCTTATGTAATGGTGAAGGTGAGTATGAGGATGTTGCAGCTGAATTTTGTAGGCAATCAAGTAAATCTATTTCTGAGAGATTAAATGCACTTTATAACACTATTGAGAAACCCGATGGCGAATTAATGGAGCATCAGTTAAAAATGTTAAATATATTGTTTAGAATCTTCTCTCAAAATTTTAGATGTGTGGCTAGCTATGAACCTGCTCCATATTGCGGAAATATGAGAATCTTTTGTTGTGAAATACAGGGCAATCACTTTTATCCTGGATTTTTCCAAGAAGACTACGAAACATGGAAGCCTTATGCAAAAGGTAAATTATATTATTCTACTATAGCAGGTCAACACTTTGATTGCATAACGGAGCCAAACTTAGAGGAAAATGTAAAGAAAATTTTAAAATTTATGTATTAATAATTCAATTAAGCAATTCTAAATTACACTATGCAGTTATAAATGCTGCGTAGTGTAATAGAAAGGATGAGTTTGTTATGAAAAGGATAGGTGTTTTAGGTGGTACGGGTAAAATAGGTAAAAGAATAATTAAAATTTTAAAAGATGATTATTTTATTTTAGCTTCATATAGAACAAATAAACAAGAATCAGATGAAAAGTGTAAATTTATACAACTAGATATATCTAATGTAGAAAGATTAAGAGAATTTTGCAGGCAATGTGACATAATCATTAATTGTGCTGGAGCATCATATATCAATGGAGAAACAGTTGCGAGAATAGCATCTGAGTTAAATATTCCATTAGTTGATCCTTCTGGAGAGTCTTTTTTAGAAAATAGAATTGATGATATAAAAAATAAAAATATATTTGTATTATCAAGTGGTTATTTTCCAGGAATGACAGGTTTACTTATGCGTTTTTTATGTGACAAATTTGATAAACCCAAGGAACTGTATGGTATGAGTGCAACAAGAGAAATTCCTAGTAAATCAGCCATTGAAGATTTTATTTTAACTAATATTGCTGGTTTTGGATTGGCTTTAAATTACTACGAAAATGGAGAATTTAAAAGAGATGAGAGCGAATTTATAGAGGTTTTAAAAAATCAGGAGTATAAATTCCAAAATTACTATACAGTGGAGCTTGATAGAGTTGTAAAAAAATATTCTCTTGAAAAAGCCAATTGGTATAATTCAGAATTTTCAAGTAATATCACGCAAAAAATGCAGGAGGCAATTATTAAATTCAGAATTAAAGAAGCTTCATATGAATTTAAAGAAATAACAAATGACATACAACAGGAGTTCAAAAAAAATATAAAAGATAAAGAGCCGTTTAATTATATACGTATTTGTGTTAAAGGGACTAATGGAAATACAGAACTTTGTAGAAAGGTAGAAATAACTAACAAATATAGTAGTGATATCAGTGCTGTAATAGCGGCGTATACGGCAAAAGCTATTTTAGATTTAAGTTTAAATAATGGCATATATTATGCAATGGACATAATTGATGTAGATACTATAATTAGGGATTTGCCTAAATTTAACATAAAGTTAAATTTAACTGAAAGCATAATAGAGGATGATGAATGTTATGAAGAAGGAGAAATCTAAACTTCATATAATTGGAGATTCACATAATAAAAAGGTTTTATTGATACATGGTATGGGATTTTACTGGGAAAAATGTTTTTTTAGTATTATTAATGAGTTAAAGAAAAAATATTGTTTGCTAATACCAGAACTGGAAGGTCATAATTTAGATTCTGTAGGAGAAATATCTTCAGTATATTCAAGTGCAAATAATATTATTGAATAAATTTATAATTATAAATTAAGTGATTTATACGCTGTTTATGGAATATCACTAGGAGCAAGCATAGCCCTAGAAATAGCTTTAAAAAGAAAATTAATGATTAAAAAATTAATATTAGATGGTGGACAATATGAATCAATGGGAATAATGAAAAAAATGTATGCCTATGTAATATCCAAGGAATTTCAAAAAGTAATTAATGGCAAACACATAAAAAGTTATATTCAAAAACAAATGGGTTATTTAAAAAATAATGATATTGATGTATTACAAAATCTTACATGTAAAAATATAAAATTTAATTGTTTGTATAAAGCCGCATTAGCAGCTTATAGTTATGATGTTGTTAATCGTCCCGAAAAATTGGATATGGATGTAACTATTATGTATGGGGAAAATGAAATATATGCTAAAAGATCTGTAGCAATAGTGAATAAGAAATGCTTAAAGCCATTAAATGTCTTCGAGTGTAAAGGAATGGGACATGGCGAAGCATTAAGCAAAAAGCCTATTGAAATTTGCAAATTAATTGAAAAATTATAATAAATTAATTAAAAAATTATTTTATATATTATTTATGAAAATGAGGGGGAATAATTATGAAAACAAAAAACAAATTCGGTATAAAGGATATAGTTACAGTAGCTGCAATGATGGTTCTATTCTTTGGGGCCTCAATGATAATTGGAATGGTAGCTTTACCTATACCAATAGTTTATTTATATGGAACAGCTGGCATTGAAATGTTTATTGGAGCAATTTTTTATTTAGTTGCTGCCAATAGGATAAATAAACATGGGTTGTTGTTTGTATGGGCAACTGTATATGGAATTATCAATGGGGTAATGGGCTATACATTTATGACACTTTATTTTGTAATTGTTGGAATTATTGCTGAGCTTGCAATGTTAGGAAAAGATACTTATAGAAATCCACTGAGAAATATGATTGGTTGGGATATATATAGTATAGGAATGGTAGTTGGAATTGCAATGCCAATTTGGGCAGCATGGGATAGTTATAAAAAAATGGCTTTAAGTGGGGGATTTTCCTTAGAAACTTTAAAGATGCAATATAATATGGTAACTAGACCAGAACTTATGCTAGTAGCAATAATTGTTACTGTAATTCTTTCATCACTTGGAATATTATTTGGACAAAAATTATTAAAGAAGCATTTTAAAAAAGCTGGAATTGTAGGTTGATAAAAGTGCAGAAAAGTAATAGAACAATAGAAAATTTAAATGGAGCAACAGGCTTAATTATTACAACATTTTCTTGTATAGTAACACTTTTTACTACAAATATTTATACTCATGCTTTATTTACTATATGGTTATTCATTTTACTAATATATTTTGGTCTTGTTAAACATGGATTAGTTTATCTATCTCTATATATATTTTCAGTATTATGGCTTATTTTAATTGCTCCTAAAGGGATTTCATTCCCATCACCCATGCTTTTTAGCATGATGTATAAGTTAATATTACCTATAATGCCAGCAGTATTAACCATAAAGATACCATCTGGTAAAGTATTAGCAGCTATGAGAAAAATACCAATATCAAAAAATGTAATGTTAGTACTAGTAGTATTAATAAGATTTGCCCCAACTGTATCTGGGGAATTTAAGGCAGTTAGAGAAGCTATGAAAATTAGAGGATTTATTGGACGTTTTAATATTTTATTTCATCCTCTAAAAACATTGGAATATGCTGTGGTGCCTATGGTGTTTAGGTCATTAAAAGTAGCTGACGAATTAGCAGCAGCTTCAATTGTAAGAGGAATTGAAAATCCGTGTCCTAAGGAAAGTTATTATACATGTAAGTTTACAAGAATAGATGTAATAATACTTTTAATAAGCTTCCTTTTAGGTTTTATATCAATAGGTTATAAAGGAGGCATATAATGAAATCAATAATTAATGTGAAAGATTTAGATTATTCTTATGATGACAATGGGCTTCAATTAAAAAATATTAATCTTGAAATTAAATCTGGAGAGGTAGTTGTTTTAATTGGAAAATCAGGATGTGGCAAAAGTTCTATAACTAGAGTATTAAATGGATTGGTTCCAAATTTTTATGAGGGAAAATTAACTGGTGCTGCAGTCATAAAAGGAAAAAATCTAAATGAATTGAAATCTTGGGAGATAGGAAAATTAGCTGGAAATGTATTTCAAGATCCAAGAAGCCAGTTTTTTGCAAATGAAGTAGCAGGAGAGATAGCCTTTGGATGTGAAAATTATGGACTTTCACATTCAGAAATAGCTAAAAAAGTTAATATGTCAGCTAAAGATATGAATATTCATGATTTATTAGATAAGAGTATTCATACATTATCATATGGTATGCGTCAAAAGGTAGCAATAGCATCTGCAAAGGCAATAAATCCAGATATTTATATTATGGATGAGCCTTCTGCCAATTTAGATATTCAATCTACAAGATTATTGGCTAATTTAATTGAGAATTTAAAGCAATGTGGAAAAACCGTAATTATTGCAGAACATAGACTTTATTATTTAACTCATTTAGTAGATAAATACTTATTTATGAAAAATGGAGAAATACAAAGGGAATTTAAACCAGAGGAATTATTAGCTTTAAAAAATGAACAGTTAATACAGTTAGGTTTAAGAGAAACAAATTTAATAAGATTAAAGAAAAGAAAATCTATAAAGCATAGTAGTAATTTGGTTTCACTTGAGCTAGAAAATGTATCTAAAAAGTTTGATGAGTATACTATTTTACAAAACATAAGTGTTAAGTGCAAGAGAGGGGAAGTTATTGCATTAATTGGAGGTAATGGTACTGGTAAAAGTACACTGGGCAAGATTTTAGCTGGTCTTTTAAAAGAATCATCAGGAAATATACTAGTTAATGGAGAAAAACTGAGATTTAAGAAACGTTTGAGTAAAATATGGTATATACCACAGGATCTAGATAGTCAATTGTTTGGAGAGGATCTAATAGATGAGTTATTAACTGGAGTAAGAAATAAAAAAGAATTAATCCATAAAGCCACAAGTATATTATCTGACTTAGGTTTATCTGAATTTGTAGATAAACATCCATCTACATTATCAGGGGGTCAAAAACAAAGATTAGCTTTAGGCGTGGCTTTAATTTATGATGCACCTATTATTATTTTAGATGAACCAACTTCAGGTCTTGATGGATCTAATATGAGAAGAGTAGCAAATATTATTAAAGATATGTCTAATAAGGGTAAGACTATTATAATTATTACTCATGATGTAGAGTTTGCACTAAATGCATGTAACCGTGTTTTAAAAATAAAAAATGGAAGTTTGATTGAAGACTATCCTTTGGAGTCAGCATCAAGGTTATTAGTTTCCATGGGATATGTACAGGAAAAGGAGGAAAAGTATGCAGTATATTAGAGAGTATATTAACCAGGTTATTATCTCAGTTATATTTGCAATTATTGGTGTGCTTTTGAGCATACTACCTTATTTTGCAATTGCAAATATAATTAGACTATTAATTGAAAATAAAACAGATATTAACGTATTTGTACCAATGATTATTTTAGCTTTAATTGGATTTATAGGAGGAATAGCTTTTCATGAAATATCTACTATTACATCACATAATCTAGCATTTAGAATTATAGAAAGTACTAGAAAAAAATTAGCAGAAAAACTAGATAAATTATCTATGGGTACTATTGAGAGTAAGAGTAGTGGAGCATGGACACAATTTATGGTGGAAACATTAGATAAAATGGAAAAGCCAATAGCCCATGTTATTCCAGAAGTTATTGCAAATTTACTAGTTCCTGTAGTTATTGTAATCTGTATATTTATTATGGACTGGAGAATTGGAGTTGCAAACCTTATAACTCTTCCTTTAGGAATGCTATTTAGTATGTTAATGATGAGTGGATATAAAGAAAAATCAAAGAACTATATTGAGGCATCAAAAAAAATGAATGCAACAGTTGTAGAATATATAAAAGGAATTAAGGTGGTAAAAGCATTTAACCAATCAGCATCATCTTATGAAAAATTTGGAGAAGCTGTTGCAGGTAATAGAGATGCTATGCTTAACTGGTATTTAACTGTATGTTTTTCTATGACAGCTGCAATGGAAGTATTGCCATCAACACTTTTATTTGTATTACCAGCCTCTTTAATGCTTTTTATGAAAGGAAGTATAGAGGCAGGAACTATGGTAATGTGTATTTTACTATCATATGCATCATATAAACCTTTGATAAAAGCCATGACCTATGTAGATACAATTGCAAATGTTAGAGTTATCTTTGCTGAGATAGGAAATATTATGAATCTTCCTGAACTTAAAAGACCTAAAGAAAATGTAAAAGTTAATGGAGCAACAGTAAAATTTTGTGATGTAAGCTTTGGATATGGTGAAAACATGGTTTTTGAAAATTTAAATTTAATAGCAAAAGAGGGGGAACTTACTGCTATTGTAGGACCATCCGGAAGTGGAAAATCTACTATTGCAAAACTTATAACAGGATTTTGGAATGTGAATAAAGGTGATATTAAAATTGGAGGATCAAAACTTTCTAATATGCCTTTAGGTCAAAATATGGAGCTTGTAACATATGTATCACAAGAAAACTTTTTGTTTAATCAAAGTATCATAGATAATATGAAAATGGCAAAACCTAATGCAACACTTGAAGAAATTCAAGAAGCTTGTAGGAAAGCAAGTTGTCATGATTTTATTATGAGCTTACCCAAACAATATAATACTATAGCAGGAGATGCAGGAAGTCATTTTTCTGGTGGAGAAAGACAAAGGCTTACCATTGCAAGAGCGTTACTAAAGGATAGTCCAATTATTTTATTAGATGAAGCAACTGCTTATTCTGATCCGGAAAATGAGGATTTAATTCAAAAATCTATTAGTGCATTGGTTAAGAGTAAGACAGTAATAATGATTGCCCATAGACTTTCTACTATAGTGAATGCTAATAAAATTTATGTATTAAATGAAGGAAATATAGAAGCAACAGGTACACATAAAGAATTACTTTCATCCTCTCCACTTTATAATTCTATGTGGAGGTCGCATTTAAGTGCCAAGGATAGAGGGGAGGAGATTAAATGCTACAGTTAATTAAAAGATTATATGAAATTGCTGGGGATCAGAAAAATAGAATTACTAAAATGCTTGTTTCTGAAGTTTTGAAGGCTATATTTGAAGGTGTAGCCCTAGGTGGTGTAATGCTGGTACTTCTTAAAATTTCTGAAGTAATATTTCAAAATAAAGTAGTTAAAAAATCAGATATTATTCTTGTTTTTGTTATAATGCTTATAAGTGTAGTAGGAAAAGTTATTTCAGGTTATATTGCTGATAGAAATAAGAATATAGCTTCTTATAAAATGGGTGCTGAAAACAGATTATATATTGGGAATCGTTTAAAGCAGGTTAATATGGGGTATTTTAGTAGTAATCGTTTAGGAGATGTAACAGGTGGATTAACTACTGTTATAGGAGAACTTGAAACAACAGGAATTTATATTATAGAAATAATGCTGGTAGGCATTATTCAGACAATCATAATGGCAATATTTATGTTGCCTTTTGATCCTATTACTGGGGTTATTATTCTTTCAGTACTTGTGTTTGGAATGATTTGCAATCAAATATTTCAAAATAAATCAGATTCACTTACTAGGAAGCTTCTAGGGCTAAAGCTAGATTTAAATTCTGCAACATTAGAATATGTTCAAGGGATTGGTGTGGTTAAGGCATTTGGCAAAAGCAATCAAGCGCTTAAAAATATTAATAAGTCTATAGAAGAAAATAGAAAAGGATACCTAGATGTAGAAAAGGCATTAGTACCTTCTCAGTTATTGTATATGTCAGTATTTAAATTAGGGAGTTGTATTATTATATTTATAACATTACTTAGATATTGCGGAGGAAGACTTGATATACAAAAAACTATGATGCTTTTGATTGCTAGTTTTATTGTATTTGGCGGATTTGAAATGGCAGGGACAATGCAAGCAGTTAGAGGAATTGCAATGCAAAATCTAGATACAATTTTTAAATTAAGAAATATGCCTATATTAAAACAGGGCAATGAAAAAGAATTTAGAGATTCAAATGTATTAGTAGAACATGCTAAATTTGCCTATGATAAAGAAGATGTTATAAATGATGTAAGTTGTGTAATTCCAGAAGGAAAAGTAACAGCAATTGTAGGGCCATCTGGCAGTGGAAAATCAACTTTATGTCATTTGATTGCAAGGTTTTGGGATGTAGATAAGGGAGATATTAAAATTTCAAATAAAGATGTCAAAGAATTTGATTATGATAGTTTACTTTCTAATATAACTATGGTATTTCAAGATGTATATTTGTTTGAAGATACAGTAAAAAATAATATTAAGTTTGGAAAACCAGAAGCATCAGACAAAGAAGTAGTTGAAATTGCTAAAAAAGCTTGTTGTCATGATTTCATTATGAAGTTACCTAAAGGATATGACACGGTTTTAAATGAAGGTGGTTCAAGTTTGTCAGGAGGAGAACGTCAAAGACTTTCAATTGCTAGAGCTATGCTAAAGAAAAGTAATTTAATCATTTTGGATGAAGCAACTTCAAGTATAGATCCAGAAAATGAAGAGAGCCTAATGAAAGCACTAAAAGAACTTCTTAAAGGAAAAACAGCAATTATTATTGCTCATAGAATTAGTACAATTAGAGAAGCAGATAATATAATTGTAATGGATAAAGGAAAGATTGTAGATCAAGGCGTCCATAATGACCTGATACAAAAAAATGGAATATATCATGACTTTGTAAAAATAAGAAATGAAGCAATTTCATGGGAACTATAATACTTTATAAATATATACTGTATTTTGGTATAGATGAAAAGCCTAATAGCCTAATAGCTATTAGGCTTTTTTATTTTTATAAAAATATTCGATATAGTAATGTAATAGTACTGTAATGATATTGTAAATATTATAAAAAATTTTAATGCTATAATTTATTTGCAATTAGGGTAAAGACAATTTTATTTATAAATAGACAAATTATAAAGATATAATTAGAAGGTTGAGGTTAAACAAATGATGAGAAAATCACGGAAAAATCTAATGAAAACTATATTTATAATTATATGTTTAGTGCTTATATTTTTAATGATTAATCTTTATATGAATTCCAGAAATAGAATTAAAGAAGAAAAAATAAAACGTATACATGCATCAGTAGAATTAATTAAAAAGCTCGAATCTAAGGATGTAATGGAAATTGAAAATAAAATAAATAGTGCTGATAAGATTAATGAAGAAAAAGATAATGAGCTAAAATATAATGAACTAAAAGATAAAGATTTAAAAAAAATGTTTGAAAATTATGTAGTAATGGGAGATTCACGATCAGAAAGTTTAATAGGATATAACATATTAAATAAATCTTCTGTTGTAGCATATAAAGGTAGAAATACACATACGGCTAGAAAGGATATAAATGTATCTGTAAATTTATATCCAAGAAAAGTATTTATGACTTATGGAATGAATGATATAGAGTATTTTGCAGGTAATGCGGATAAATTTGTACAGTCCTATGAAAAAATAATAAAGGATTTAAAATTAAAATCACCTAAAAGTAAAATATATGTATGTGATATTTTACCTGTTCAGCAGAAGGTTATAGACAAGAAAAGTATTTATAGAAAATCAGGAGAATTTAATAATGCATTGAAAGAAATGTGTAATAGATTAGATTTAACCTTTATAGAAACCAAGGATATATTAATTAAAAATCCAAAATTTTATGAACCAGATGGAATTCATCTAAAATATGACTTTTATTCATCATGGTTAAAAGAACTTTTAGATAAATCAAATTCATAAATTAACTAGGGGGATGGGAAATGATGAAGTGTAGGAAGAGTCTATTAATAGTTATATTAATTAATATTATATTTTTTACTATTGGGTGTTCTAAGAATATAGATATATCTGTAGAGAAAATCGAATCCAATATAATAAATAATATCAATGTTGACAATATGAAGAAGGGAAATCAAAAATCTCTTAGACGATTATATGGTATAAATCCAAATGACTTAGAAGAATTTAGTTTATATACTCCTAAATCAAATATGGATGTAGAGGAAATGTTAATTTTAAAAGTAAAGAATGAAGAGAGGATAGATGATATAAAAGAAAAAATAGAAAATAGAGTAGACAGACAAATCACAAATTTTGATGGATATGGTATAAAACAAGTTGGATTATTAAATAACTATGAGATAAAGACAAAAAATAAGTATATTTTCTTTGTAGTGTCGGATAAATCTGAAGAAATTAAAGAACTATTTATAAAAAGTATAAATCAGTAAGGGAGGTGGAAGAAGTTATGGTTTTTAGTAGTATTATTTTTATAGCTACTTTTTTACCTATTAGTTTGATATTATATTATATTACTCCGAAAGTTATGAGAAATTTGATATTATTACTAATAAGTTTAATATTTTATGCATGGGGAGAGCCTGTTTATGTATTGCTAATGATATTTACCACAATATTTAACTTTATTACAGGGAGAATTATAGGGCATAACCATAGTAAAGTTAAAAATTGCAAGAAGGTTCTTATATTTACCATAATAGTGGATTTACTCATTTTAGGATTTTTTAAGTATTACGGATTTTTCATTGAAAATTTAAATGTGTTACTAAATCTTAATATTAAATATAGTAAGTTACCTCTTCCCTTAGGTATATCATTTTATACATTTCAGACATTATCTTATGTTATAGATGTATATTTGGGTAAGGTAAAGTCTCAAAAAAGCTTAGTTTCCTTTGGATTATATGTGGCTATGTTTCCACAATTAGTTGCAGGACCTATTGTAAGATATACAGATATAAAAAGGCAAATTAACATTAGAAATGAATCAGTATATAAATTTGGTTTAGGGGTAGAAAGGTTTATAAAAGGATTATGTAAAAAAGTTTTATTAGCTAATAATATAGGAATAGTATGGACTACCATTCAATCTACTAATATAGATAAATTATCAGTATTAACTTCATGGATAGGAATAATAGCCTACACTTTTCAAATATATTTTGATTTTAGTGGCTACTCTGATATGGCTATAGGACTTGGAAAAATGTTTGGGTTTGATTTTATAGAAAACTTTAATTATCCATATATATCATCTAGTGTATCAGAATTTTGGAGAAGGTGGCATATATCTCTAGGTTCATGGTTTAAAGAATATATATACATACCATTAGGGGGAAATAGGGTCAGCAAATTAAAGTCTATAAGAAATATATTTGTAGTTTGGATGTTAACAGGTTTATGGCACGGTGCAAGTTGGAATTTTATAATTTGGGGTATTTATTATGGGATAATACTATTTATGGAAAAAAATATATTAAAAAGATTTTTACAAAAAGCTCCAAAATCTATAAGGCATATTTATACTATGATTTTAGTTATGATTGGTTGGGTTTTATTTGGAAGCGAAAATTTAAGTTATGCACTAAAATATATAAGTGTTATGTTTGGAATATCAGGAAATTCCTTTGTAGATGCAACAGGATTATATTATCTATATACAAATTTAATTTTACTTATAGTAGTATTTTTATGCTCAACACCTATAGTAAGCAAAATATTTGAAAATATCATAAAAAGGGGACGGGCTAAAGGCTTAGTAATAGCTGCTTTTATTAATGTAGGAGTAATAATATTATCAATATCCTATTTAATAAATGAAACCTATAATCCTTTCTTATATTTTAGATTTTAAAGGTATTAAAGGAGAGAGCTTTATGGTAAATAATAAGAAACGTAAAAATAAACAATATTATTATATAATGATGGGATTTATTTTTATAGCATTTTTAATTATTGTAGTGGTATTAAACGCATTAAAGAAGGATACAAAGTTTTCAGAGTCAGAAAACAGAATGTTAATTAAAAAGCCTAAGTTTACAATGGAAAGATTAGTAGAAGGAAGCTTTTCTAAAAAATATGAGAAGTATAGGACAGATCAATTTATAAATAGAGATTTATGGATAAAAATAAAAACGAATTTTGATAGAGTATTAGGAAAAAACAAATCTAAAGGAGTATACTTAGGCAAAGATAACTATTTGCTTGAGGAATTTCAAAAACCTAATGATGATAGTATAAAAGCTAATGTGGATGCTATAAATAAATTTTCTCAAAAATACAAAAATATCAATCAATATATAACTATAGTACCAAATGCTATGGAGATATTAAAGGATAAACTTCCTAGATTTGCGCCCACTATAAGTGAGAAAAGTTATATTAATGATTTTAAAAATAAATTAAATAAAAATATAAATTTTATAGATTCATATAAGACTTTAGAAAATCATAAAGATGAATATATATATTATAAAACAGATCATCACTGGACAACCTTAGGAGCTTATTATACTTTTTTAAAAGTAGCAGAAGATATGAACCTTAATGTAGACAAAAATAAATATGATAATAAAATTGTAACCGATAGTTTTAATGGTACTCTATCTTCTAAAAGCGGATACAAATCTAAAGAAAAGGATGTTATAGAAATATATACATTAAAAGATAAGAAATATGAATATATAGTTAATTATGTCGATGAACGAAAAAAATCAGCTTCACTTTATGTTAGTTCAAAACTAGAGACAAAAGATAAGTATGGAGTATTTTTAGGAGGTAATCATTCCCTTATTAATATAAGAACAACATCTACAGAAGATAAGACGCTTCTTATTTTTAAGGATTCATATGCTAATAGTTTCATACAATTTTTAATACCTTATTTTAAAGAGATAGTTGTTGTGGATCCAAGATATTATTACGATGATATTGATAAATTAATAGAAGAAAAAAAGATAACAAATATATTGTTTTTATATAATGCAAATACATTTTTTAGTGATCAATCTTTAGAATTAATATTAAATAATAATTAAATTATAAACAAGAATTAAATAAATTATAATATATGATGAAATTAAAATTTTAGCGTAGCTTTGTTGATTTAAAAGCTATGCTATTTTTGCATTTATTAAAACACTCATATTTATTATAGATATACAGATATGTGTCAAACAAAGTATAAATAAATCAAATAATGATATTGCGGTAATTGAGTTATAAGTTTATATTTACAACAGCTATAAATTATCTAATTATACAAAAAGTGGATAGTTAAAGGATTGTTAATTATAAGTATATTATGTATTTTTTGAGTAAAAAATGTAGTTTAGTAATAAAATAATATTCTAAGAACTAAATTGGTAAAAAATAGTACTAAATTAGATTAAGATGGAATATAAAAGATAATATATAAATTTTGAAAGGAGATGTTTTACGATAAAAAATTACTTTAAAAAGAAGATGGAATATAAAAGGCAGTATAGATTTTGAAGGGGGATATTTTATGATAAAAAATTCAGTTCACAAACAAAATGGAAAACCAATTTTAAATGAAAATATTGAATTTCCTGAAGAGGTAATAGAATTAAAAGATATAGAGAGTGTAACATTATATAAAAAAGAAGGAAATGATGTTATAAAAGTTAAGGAGCTTGATATAAATAACTTTAATGCACAAGACTATATTGTACAAATTAAAATGAAAGATATGGTGGATTTTTATGCAGAAATAAAAAGTGGACGTATTGATAATGATAACTTTATGCTAGAGCTTAAATATAATAATGCAGTAAGTTATGATGGTAACGTAAAATCAAATACAATAACTGTGAACTATGGAAAAGTTCAAAATAATATTGTAAAAGATATTTCTTTTGATGATGTTATTAATACTATTAAAAATAATCCAACAGCAGAAATAACATTAACACATGATTTAGATGCAGCTAGTATAAAAAGCAAAGATAATTCCATGATAACAACAGAATTCAAAGGAAAGTTAAATGGAAATGGATATAGCATAAAAAATCTTAAAAAATCATTATTTAACTCGACCAATGGTGCGGATATAAAGAATTTAATTATAGACAATGCAACTTTAAAAAATTCACAAGGAATATTATCAAATTCAATTAATAATACTACAATTCACAATGTTCATATAAAAAATTCTAGTATATTAGTTGGAAGCTGGCAAACAATAGGAGCTTTTACAGGAATAAGCACTGGAAAATTATTAATTGAAAATTCTTCAATTTCTAATACTACTATAAAAGAATGATGATAATAGAAATCAAAATGGTGGATTAATTGGTACATTTGAAAATAGAAGAGGAACTATAAAAAATAGTATTGCTGCTGCAGATGTTAATAGTGATGTATATAAGGTCATTGCAGCTAAGGATAACAATAATATAGATGACATTAAAAACAATATACAAAATGTATATGAGGTTTCAGATGTTAAAGGATTAAGCAGTGTAGTTAAAGATACAAAAAATATAATAGCTATTCAGTTAAATGAGTTAAAGAAAAAGACATTTTATACAAATAACTTAAAATGGGATTCAAACCTTTGGGACTTATCAAAGGTAGAAAGTGGTGGAATGCCAACAATAAAATAATATAAGAAGCTGGTACACTAATTAGTTTACCAGCTTCTTATTGATATTATAAAGATTTTCTTTTCTTTTTTTATATTTTACAATAGAGTGTATAATAATAATGTTACTAAAATAAAGTTTCAAGATGTGAATCAACTTATTGATAAAGTAAATAAGTTGGGAAAAGATGAGAATAAATTAAAAAGAATTTTTTTATCCTTTTAAAATATATAGGAGAAAGATATTTATGTTACTTTTTATGAGTATTTTTTCAATTTTTTATTTATTTTTAGATTTTTTAAAATCTTACCTTAAAGATTTTATTTATATATAACAGTGACAAATTCTCTATTGATTCATAAAAAAGCAGACTTATATTTTGACACTTTCTTTTTTTTTTATGATATTATATTTTATGCTTAAACACATAAATAATGGGGTATACTATTTATGTGTTTTAAAAATTTTTATGAAGGGATATATTCTATGAATTATTGGGAACGAGCAAAAGAAATAAAAGATAATATAATTTCATATAGACGAAACTTACATTCAAATGCAGAAATAGGAATTAATCTACCTTTTACCACTGAATTTGTTATGAAAACATTAAAAAGTTTTGGATATGAACCAAAGCAAATAATAGATAGTGGTGTGGTTGCAACCATCGGGAACGGTGAAGGTCCTTGTATCTTGCTTAGAGCTGACATGGACGCACTTCCCATGATAGAAGAAAGTGGTGTTGATTTTTGTAGCAAAAATCAAGGAGCAGCTCATACCTGTGGACATGATTTACATTCTGCTATGCTTTTAGGAGCAGCAAAAATGCTGAAGGAAAATGAAGAAAAAATTAATGGTACCGTTAAACTGATGTTTCAACCGGGGGAGGAGACTTTCCAAGGGGCAAAAGCCATGATAGATGCAGGAATTTTAGAAAACCCTCATGTTGACAGAGCATTGTCATTTCATGTTGGTGCAGGAAATCTTCCTGTAGGAATTTGTGCATATAATGACAAAGGAGCTGCCATGTTTTCTTCAACAGGGTTTAGAATTCACATCACAGGGAAAGGTTCTCATGGGGCAACTCCACATGAGTCCATTGATTCAATAAATATAGGAGTTCATATTTATTTAGCTCTTCAGGAGCTAATTGCAAGAGAAACCAATCCATCAACACCCTCACTTCTTACAATTGGTCAGCTTTCAGGTGGATCTGCAAGCAATATTATTCCTGAAACAACTATTATGCAGGGAACCATGAGAACAGTATCAAAAGAAACAGATGAGTATTTAAAAAATAGAATTGTAGAAGTAGCAAAAGGTGTTGCTGCTACATATAGAGGGAAAGCTCATGTTTCTTGGTTACCATCTGTTCCACCTCTTATAGGAGATCATAAATTTACAAGAGAAGTGCTTGGATATATGAAAGAACTTAATATTCCAGGCTTTATGCCAGTAGGAGACACTACAGCTAGTGCTTCTGAAGACTTTGCTATAGTATTAAGTAAAGTACCCGGTACCTATATGTTCTTATCAGCAGGTTTTACTGATAGAGAAAGCTATACAGCTCATAATCCAAGAGTTTTATTTAATGAAGATGTACTTCCTGAAGGAGCTGCATTTTTTGCCCATTGTGCAACAAGATATTTGGAAAATGCAAATGGTATAAAAAAATAAAAAGTTAAGAGTATCATTTCATCATTGGCTACGCAGTGCGTAGCCAATGATCATTTCAAGTAGATTTATTTAAAGCTTATATTATTTATATATTTATAGAGTTAATTAAAATGGTGGTAAATATAAAGTAAATACAGTGGGATTTTTAGAGTATTCAGTTTGGTTTAATCTTCTTTATCTAGCCCATAAATAATACGCTTACAGTTCATTTATTGTATCAATTATCGCCATATTCCGAATCCGTTTTGATGGAACATAAACCGCAGCAATAGCCGCAACAAAAACAAATGCAAGTATAATCATTAATGGTATAACAGGTAAATGCCAAGTAGCATAGCTAAAATGAGTGGTAATAAGATTGTCATATAATAGCTTACTAATTAACAAACCAACTATACAGCCAACGGTGCAACCGGACACAGCATAGGTGAACGCTTCAGCTGCTATCATTTTTATTATCTGACGTTCATCCATACCCACTGCACGCATTGCTCCGTATTGTTTTATTCTTGCGGACACACTCATGGAAATACTATTCATAATATTGAGTACAGTAACCAATGTTATAATTGACAAAAATCCATATACAAACAGCTGGAATGCCATATATGTGCTGGTAGTTCTCTGGTCGCGTTTATCACTAAACGTGTACTTATCACCTACCGCATTATGGATTGCTTCAACATTTTTGTCTGTTATGTTTTTTGTTGTCTGTATCATAATAAGTGAATAATCGGATATACCTGTTATGTGTGTAAAGGTTTTTCCAGAAGTAATAAGCGTTATTGTTTCGTTTGTACTGCCATCTTCGCTGAATGGGTTATATTTCAGCATACCTGCGATTTTAAGTTTTTTATTTCCTACTTGTATTTTATCGCCTATCTCTAAGGTACTATCCTTATCACAGATTGCAAGTACATAACTACTATCTCCATATACTTTTGAAATATCACTGCCTTTTTTAAGTTGCTTATCTTTTGTAAGACAGTCCAAATCGTATTCATCATAAGAAATTATATCAATTTTCTTCGAAGTTATATTATCTTTATTTACTTTTGCCTGAACATCAAGATAGCTCCTGCGACCAAATACATGTTTTACGCCTTCCATATTACTGATTTTATCAAGCAGTACACTGTCTACCGAATTTGAACTGTCATTACTGCAAATGTTGATGTCAGAAGTATTCGATGACTGGGGCATTATGTAGCCAACAAAGTCTATGAAAACCGAAAAGCTTAAAAAAAGAATGATGCTAAGTGCAAATGAGCCTGTCATAAGCAATAAATTCTTTTTTACCGATACTGCATGATGAATGCCAAGAACGGTTTCAATTTTTGAAAAACGGATATTTATTGCATGGTGTATATTACTTGTATTTTCTGCATTACCCGATACTGCTGTCACAGGTGATACTTTAGCAGCATGTTTTGCAGGAGATCTGGCGGCAATGAGTACCGTAACAACTCCTACAATTATTCCGCTGATAATACCGATGAAGCTTACTCCAAAAAGGGGTATATTTGAAAACTCCTCACCGACAAGAAAATGTAAGACAGCGCACAGACCCCATGTAACAACAATTCCAAGTATGACTCCTAACGGAATCGCATTTTTGCACCAGTTAAGAGCTTCTAGTCTTACAAAACGGATAATCTGTTGTCTGCTCATTCCAATGCAGCGCATCATTCCAAAAAACTTTGTCCGTTGAGCAACATTACTGCTTATGCTGCTTGAAATCATCAGTACTCCTGCAATTAGTATCAGAATAAACAATACCACTGCCACAGAAAATAATCCCTGCACAGTTGAGTTGTTGGTTAATCCTTCAAGTGCCAAACTGCCATGCTTATTTAGTAATCTTGTTTCCTCCATTCTAACACCCATTTCTGCCATGCTGAAAATAGTAGTTACCAAAAATACGGCAAATATGATACACAGAAGAGTCATGCGGTTCTGCCGTCTGTGTACTTTTGCAGAAATCGGAATTAGGCTTAGATAGCTTTTCATTCGCGACACCTCCCAAAATCTGTCAGTGTGCCATCGGACACTCGTAGTATCCGATCTGCGGTTTGTGCCATACTTTGACTGTGAGTAATCATAACAATCGTCTGTTCATATTTCTTAGCAGCTTCTTTCAATAAAGCGATTACTTCACTGCTATTTTGTGTATCTAGATTACCTGTTGGCTCGTCCGCAAGGATAAGCGAAGGTCGCGTAATGAGCGCACGTCCTATTGCTATACGCTGTTGCTGTCCACCTGATAATTGACTTGGCAAATGGTTACGGCGTTCTTTCAAATTAAGCACTGTAAGCAATTCCTCAAGATATCCTTTATCGGGTTTTTGATAATCAAGCAGTACAGGAAATATGATGTTTTGCTCAACATTCAATTCTGGAATCAGATTAAAACTCTGAAAAATAAAACCAATATTTCTGCGCCTAAAGATTGTTAAGCTGTCATCTTTCATTGAAAAAATATCTTTACCGTCAATAAATACCTTTCCGGAAGTAGGAATATCAAGTGCGCCTACCATATTCAGAAGTGTACTTTTGCCGGAGCCGGATTCCCCAACAATTGCCACAAATTCGCCTTTCGGAACGGAAAAGCTAACATCTTTTAATGCATGTACAGCAGCTTCACCGTTGCCATAGGTTTTAGAAACTGATTTAACTTCCAATAAATTCATAGGTTATCCACCTCTTTCTGTTTTTATATTGAAAGGTTATCACGCCAATCCTACGGTTATATGACACTCATCCTACAATTTTGTAGGAATTAAAAAATTGATTGTAAAAGTAGTGCCAATACTCAATTCGCTGTCAATCTCGATTGTTCCGCTGTGTGCTTCAACAATAGCTTTCGCAAGCGGCAGTCCAAGTCCGATACCTTGCGTGTCTTTAGAAAAACGACTGCGATAAAACCTTTTAAAAATGTGGTATAAATCCTCTGGGTGAATACCGTTACCGTTGTCTTTTATGATAACTTGAACAACAGACGCAAATTGTTTCCATTCAATACGGATACTACTACCTTTTTGTGTATGGTCAAAAGCATTTTTAACAATATTGCTAATTGCCTCCATCAGCCAGTTACGGTCACACAATAAGGTAATGGTATTATTACCACACAGATATATTTTCTTTTCCTCTTGCTCAGCACGATATGAAAAGTGTCTTTCTATACAATTCATCATTTCAGATACATTTTCCATAGTTTTTTCTATCATAATTGTTCCAGCATCAAGCTTTGTGATTTTTAAGAGATTTTGTACCAGTATTTCTATTCTGTCAAGTTCCTGTTCAGAAAGTACAGTAAATTCCTTAATTGCCAGTAAATCTTTTGGTTCCTCTTGCATAATACCGTTATAGATGTTAAGTGCAGCAAGTGGGGTTTTTAACTGGTGGGAAATATCGGATATGGTATTTTTCAAAAACTTTTTTGATTTACTTTCATTTTCAACATGGGCATTCAAAATGGAAGCTAAGGAATTTACTTCGTGAAATAATCTGTATAGCTCACCTTCGTCATCACACTCAATACGTGCATTTTGATTTCCAGAAATATATTCTTTAATTTGCGTTACTGCATTTTCCATAATTGCATTTTGTTCCTTGAAATAACTATAACCTATTGCCAATGTCAAGATACTCATGCACAAGGAGCATAGTAATATACACAAGGCTGCATTTTCAAATTTTAAGCCTATGAGAGTAGTGGAAATCAAGGTAAAGGTTATAATAATCAGCAATTCCACACAAAAAAGTTTTTTAATTTTCTTGTTTATAAGTATTTTCATATCACACCATAATCTACAGTATTCCATTTATACCCCATACGCCGAACTGTCACTATTTTCTGAGGGTTGCTTGGATTGTCCTCAATTTTTGTACGAAGTCTACGGATATATACAGTAAGGGAATTGTTATCTATATAGTTTTCGTAGCAATCCCATAGTTTGCTTAAAATTTGGCCTGGTGAAAGTACAATGTTTGGATTTTCCATAAACAGGCACAGCAATTTATATTCACTTGCTGTTAACTCAAGTTGTCCTTCATTTTTATATACTTGTCTTTTTAATAGTTGTACTTTTATACCATTAGAATTTAATTCGGTATTTGTTTGATTAAAATTGTCACTTCTGCGAAGTAAAGCATTTATTCTTGATAGAAACACAGCTAGTTTGAACGGCTTTGTTATATAATCATCGCCCCCTATATCTAGTCCCATTATAATATTTGTTTCTTCATCAGCAGCAGTCAGAAACATAATGGGTAATTTTGATGTTTTACGGATTTTTTTGCATAAATTATAACCAGAGCCATCGGGAAGTGACACGTCTAAAATTACTAAATCATATTTCCCATTTATCCATAGTTTTTCTGCTTCAAGACTTGTACGGGCAACGTCTATTTCGTATCCTTGTTTTTTTATAGCAAAAGATAAACCATTAATCAAACTCAAATCATCTTCAACAAAGAAAATGCGTTTCATATGTTTCCACCGTCCTTTATTTTTCTACGGGTATGTCTGCCGTCAACAGGCTTTTTAGCGTCTTTAGGTATCAGCCATATTCGGCTGATACGGGTAACACCCGGTATTCTATTTTCCTCGCATAGCTTCTGTACTTGTCTTTCAAAAATGTGCCATTTCTTCGCTATTTCCGGAGCAGAAATATATTCCAACATTTTCCATTCACACCCTTTCAATTTTATCCAATATATAATTGTATACGGTTAACCGAATAAAATCAATATACAGGCAGCAAAGAATATGCTCTATTAATATCAATGATATGAAATGTGTACTTATATCTAAAAGGGAAGATGAATTGTAAAATGTAATATGGTGGCGAGAAGTGGAGGAATATGATTTTAAGTGATGTTTTATAGATATTATTAAACATGCGAAGGTGTATGGATGAATTACCTATGAAAATGTGCAATTTAGCTAATGTTCAGACTTGTAGTATGAATGTATTGGATATATTTATTTTAATATTTTTAAAGGAATTATATAAGGTTACAAAGCAAGGAATAAAGGCTTCTTATGTTTTATGTGAAGGTAATTTACCAGTTTATAAAGGAAAGTTGTTAGTAAATAAGCATATTAGTAAAAATATTATTTGTAAGGATAAATTCTATATGAACTACGATGAATTTAGTCCTAATATACCTGAGAACAGAATTATAAAAACTACTTTATTGTTTATTAAAAATCAAACATCAAATAGAAATATAATAAGAAATCAATACTTATTATATTTTCAACAGGTAGATGTTTCAGTGAATTGTGAAAAAGATTTTAGTAAATGTGTTAATAATAGATTAATGTGTCACTATGATAGTTTAATAAAGTGGTGCAAAGTATTTTTAAATAATAAAAGCTTTACTAATTATAGGGAAGAAGATAATTCATATTCATTATTGTTTCCTATGAAAAGGATATTTGAAAGTTATATAACAAAATCTATAAAGAAAAGTCACTATTTTAAGGATTTTTCAATATATGCTCAACACAATAAATATTGTTTATTAGAAAGTCATAAAAAGTTTAGATTAAAGCCAGATATATTATTAGAATCAAAGAACAAAACAATAATTATGGATACTAAGTGGAAAATATTAAATGATGAACCTACAGGGAACTATGGTATTTTTGTTGATTTGGGAAATATGGAAGAGAGCCTTAGGAAACTTAGAGAAGGGATTTTATAGGGTGAAAAAAATATATGTTTCCATATACATCTCACGTGGAGACTGTGGTGAAGATAACAAGAAAATAGCCTGATATCAAAGGCTTTGAAGGATTCTAACTAAATATGGATGTGTGTTTTATGTTCCCTCAGACTACGGTTTGAGGGAATTCTTGGGTTAGGGGGTTGAACAAATACGTAGAATGAAGGATATTTGCGTTAAGATATTTAATTTGCGTATTTGTTTGGCTACAGCAAAATGGATTATGCTTCTTGTGGTAGTAGATGGTTATGATATAATTAAGGAGATTAAAAAAAGTTTTATAGATGGAAGGGATAATATGTCAGATATTAAGCTGTTTAAAATACATAATGGAGTAGAAGAACTACCAGCTACATGGGCATCGCTAGAACGAGAATTACAGACATTGATTGAAAAAAATATGCCTATACTTTTTGGAGTTACTTTTCTTAAAAGTGAATATGTAACATCTAATGGTGGTCGTATGGATAGTTTAGGAATTGATGAAAATAATTGTCCTGTAATTTTTGAATATAAAAGAGCTAGCAATGAAAATGTAATAAATCAGGGATTATTTTATTTAGATTGGCTGTTAGACCATAAAGCAGATTTTGAACTTCTAGTTATGAAAACATTAGGAAAAGAATACTCTGATAAATTAGATTGGAGCATGCCACGTCTTATTTGCATAGCAGGAGATTTTACGAAATATGATGAATATGCTGTAAAGCAAATTAATAGAAATATAGATCTTATCAGATATAAAAAATTTGGAGAAGAATTGTTGATGTTTGATTTAATTAACTCAAATGTAGCCACACCAATTAATAATGTCAATGAAGAAAAAGTATCAAAACAAAGTACGGATAAGACATTTGATGATCAACTAGAAACTACAAGTGAAAAACTAAGAGAATTGTATGCTTCCATTAGGAATTATATTTTAGCACTTGGTGATGATGTAACGGAGAATAAGCTTAAATTGTATAGTGCATTTAAAAAGATAAAGAATATTGTATGTGTAGAAGTTAGGATGAAAAGCATAATGCTATATTTGAGATTGAATCCCGAAGAGATTACTCTTGAAAATGGTTTCACAAGGGATGTAAGTGAAATTGGTCATTGGGGAACTGGTGATTTAGAAGTTACAATAAAGGATACTCAGGATTTTGAAAAAGCTAAGGAGTATATTGATAGGGCTTATGAGATGAATTAATAATACAAGATGTGGATAATTGAACTAGCTGTAGGAATTTCTTTAAATGCAATGTCGAGAAACATTAATTATTTATAATTTTATAGAAATTTCAAATAATTAGAATTATAATATAATTGCATTGATTTTAGTTGGTGCAATTATTTTTATTAAAAGTTATAATTTTTTGAGAAATTTATTGGCTATTAATTATATAATTAGAAAAATAGTAAAATACAATAAATATAATTCAAATGTTAGGATATTTTTAAAAAATTATTTAAAATGCATTGAAATAGAATGGTTTCAAATAAGGCTGTAAATAACAAGAGAGGGGAGATATATTGAAATTTGATTACGAGGTTGCATTATCATTTGCAGGCGAAGATAGGGAGTATGTTGAAAAAGTTGCTGAGATATTAAAAGCCATTGGTATACAAGTTTTTTATGATAAATACGAAGAAGTGGATTTATGGGGAAAGAATTTATACACACATTTGGATGATATTTATCAGAAAAAATCAAAGTACTGTATTATGTTTATTTCTAAGCATTATAAAGAAAAATTATGGACAAACCATGAAAGAGAAAGTGCTCAGGCAAGAGCATTTGAATCAAAAGAAGAATATATTTTACCAGCTAAATTAGATGATACTGAAATACCAGGAATTAGAAAGACAATTGGATATATAAATATAGAGAAACTTAGTCCAGAAGATTTTGCTTATAAAGTGGCTAAAAAAATTAGACCGGATATTGATGTGCAAGGTATGATAAAATATTTGAAAGAATGGTTAAAAGACTATGATATATCAATAAAAGGAATTAATGTTGTATTCAAAAGTGAATTGGAGGATTATTATGGTGAATTTTCTTTAAGATTGCTAATTGAAATGTATATGATTGATGAGTTAGATAGAATGTTCCTAATTCCTGCAATTGTTCCATACTAATAAAAAAAGGTAGATAGAGGAAATGAATACTTTAATAGACATTGACTAAAGAAAAGGGTTTAATCAGTTATTTTTAGAACTATACAATAATTTGAGAAAACATTTAATGATATTAATGTATTTTAAAATAGTAATATGAAATTTTTTATAGGGGATGATAGGATATGATAATGAGAATTCCAATAAGATTTGATTACCCAGTTCAAATAAATTACCATGATGGAAGTGTAGAAACTTCTTCAGTTTTTCCAGCAGGTAGAGGTTTGATAAGTTGTACATTTTGTAAAATTAATGGGTATGATGCAAATAATAATCGTGTTACAAATTTGGTTAGATATGATGGAATAGAGCTTATGAAGAGGTGTCCTCATTGTAATTATGATAAGCATGTAACTGATTTTGGATATAGTGGGAGAACTACTAATAGAAAGAGAGATCAAAGTCAATGTACTGATTGCAGGGGGAGGTATTAAGCTTATAGTTTTCATATGAAATAAATAAAAATAAGCTCTGAATTTAAAATACAGAGCTTATTTTAGTGTATGAATATTATTTTATATTAACAATATATTTCATAAATTCCTTTTTAAAATAGAAGGCGTGATTTTTATTTGAAATTTCTTTATTATATATATCAGAATGAATAGGATGATAAGGTTTTGAATCTTTACTACGAATTTGAATATATTTGCCATTTGAAGTATGAATAAAGCCATCGCTACTAGTTTTAATATGTTCATTAAGTTGAGTACAAATAGAATAGTAATCTTTTTCTAATTGTAATTTTAAATCATGGAATTTAGGCTCATCTAAATTTACGTGAACACAAGGCAAGAACATCCAATCACATGGGTCGCCAACTTTACTTATTGGGACATAAAGTAGATTATTCATTTTTTTGTAAAGTTTACTTTGATAAAAATCATTGCTATTTAACAGTTCATCTATCATTGTTGAAATTTGAGTTATAAACATTGTTTCTAATGGCTTTCCTGTAGTGTCACATTTATTTGTTTTAAGTTCACCATCTTCAAAATCTAAATTGGTGTTAGACAAATTAAGACCTATTGTTATTTCTAAAAGTTGTCCACTTTTTCCTTTGTTTTTTATAATGTCCCTCATTTGATCTTCTTTTAAGACATGTCCAAACTTTTTACCTGCTAAATCATCTATTAGCTTTTTAGCTTTATCTAATTTCATAATATCGCTCCTTTTAGTAATGTATTTTTATATAAGTACAACATTAATTATATAATTAATAGCATAATTTGTATATAAAGGATATATATTGCCTAAGATTATATGTATAGAGGTGAATAAAATGGATGAAGCTTTTAAATTAGAAACAAAATCATTATGGAGTTTTAAAGAAAGAGGAGAATGGGCTACTCATAAAGGAGATTATCCAGGTAATTGGAGTCCATTTGTTCCTAAAAATATTATTCTAAGATATTCAAAGCAAAATGATGTAGTGTTAGATCAATTTTTAGGAAGTGGAACTACGCTTATAGAAGCAAAATTATTAAATAGAAGAGCCATTGGATGTGATATTAATCCTAAGGCATTAGAGATAGCTAAAGATAGAATTTCAAGAGTTAAAGCAAATACTACTATACAATTAATGGAATGTAATGCTAGAAATTTGGATTGTATTAAAGATAATTCGATAGATTTGATATGTACTCATCCGCCATATTCAAATATCATAAAATATAGTAAAAATATTCAAGGAGATTTATCATTATTAAATCTTAATGAATTTTATGAAGCAATAAAAGAAGTATCAATAGAATGTTTTAGGGTATTAAAAAAAACAAAATACTGTACAATTATGATGGGCGATATAAGAAAAAATGGTTGCGTAATTCCATTAGGATTTAATGTTATGAATTCATTTTTAAATCAAGGATTTAAATTGAAAGAAATAATTATAAAAGAACAGCATAATTGCAATTCTACAAAATTTTGGAAAGAAATAAGCTTAAAAAAGAATTTTTACCTATTAGCCCATGAATATCTATTTATTTTCTTCAAATAATAATTGGATTTATTTTTAAATACCTTTATAATATAGATTGGATGATGCTAGATATAAAGGTGGAGATAGTATGCAGTATGTGAAAGATAGCAATTATAAGTTGTTATTAGGAGATTGTATTAAGGAATTGAAGAAAATTGAAAGTAAGTCAATAGATATGATATTTGCAGATCCACCATATAAACTTAGTAATGATGGAATAACATGTAAGTCAGGGAAAATGGTAAGTGTAAATAAAGGAAGCTGGGATAAATCTTTAGGACTTGACCTTGATCATAAATTTAATATGAAATGGTTAAAAGCTTGTGATAGAGTTTTAAAAGATGATGGAACTATATGGATATCAGGCACATATCATATTATACATTCAATAGCTTTTGCACTTCAACAAATGGATTACTACATAATAAATGAAATTACATGGGTAAAACCTAATGCTGCACCTAATATGGGATGTAGATGTTTTACTGCAAGTCAAGAAACAATACTTTGGCTGAAGAAGACAAAAAAAGCAAAGCATACTTTTAATTATCAGCTTATGAAAGAACTGAATGGCGGTAAACAAATGAGAAGTGTATGGGAAATACCAACAACTCCAAAACGGGAAAAAATGAATGGTTACCACCCTACTCAAAAACCTAAAAAACTATTATACAGGTGCATAATATCTAGTACTAATGAAGATGATTTGATATTAGATCCATTTTGCGGCTCTGGAACAACAGGAGTTGTGGCTAGAGAAAACGATAGAAAATTTATTGGAATTGATATTGATAAGGAATATTTAGAAATTACAAACAAAAGATTAAAACAAGTAACGGAACAAACTATTGAAGAAGTAAAAAGATGAATTTAGGAGTGATAATTATGAATTTTAATGTAAAACCATTTCTAAAATGGGCTGGAGGAAAATCACAGCTTTTACACGAAATAATCCAAGAATTACCGATAAATATTAAACAGATAAAAAGATATGTAGAACCATTTGTTGGTGCTGGTGCTGTATTTATACATTTTTTAGAAAATAATTATTTTGAAGAATATATTATAAATGATATAAATTCTAAATTAATAAATTTATATAAAGTTATTAGAGATAGACCATATGATTTAATTGAAAAACTTGAAAAACTAAAAGCTCAATATTTAGAATCTGATTCAGAAGAAAGAGAGCAACTGTTTTATAAAATAAGAACTAATTTTAATAATGCAGAATGTGATATTATACAGTCATCTGCATATTTTATTTTTTTAAATAAAACTTGTTTTAATGGATTATATAGAGAAAATTCAAAAGGTGAATTTAATGTTCCATTTGGTAAATATAAAAATCCAAGTTTTTTTGATGAATTACAATTAAGAGAAATATCAAGATTGCTGAACTTAAAAAATGAAAATGGGGAATTCAAAGTTAAGATACTGAATAAATCTTTTGATGAACTTGAAGAATATGTAGATATTAATACATTTGTTTATTGCGATCCGCCATACAGACCAGTAACATTGGGAGGATTTACATCATATAATAAAAGCAATTTTAATGATAAAGAGCAGATTTTATTAAGAGATTTCTTTGAAACGATACATAAAAAAGGTGCAAAGGTAATGTTAAGCAATTCCGATCCTAAGAATTTAGATGAAAAAGATAATTTCTTTGATGATTTATATTCAAAATTTAATATAAAAAGAGTTTATGCTAAGAGAGCTATAAATTCAGCAGGTGATAAGAGAGGAAAAATTACAGAACTATTAATAACAAGCTATAAAGAGCAAGCTAATAGTGAAGCAGCACCGACTAAGATAGATGAATGTATAAAAGAATACTTAAAAACTGAATCTAGTGATTTAGTAAAAATATTCACTAAATCTTTATTAGAAACAAATAGAGGGTTTAATTTCTATGTGAATTGGCAAAGACCAGCTACAATTGTAAGTCAATATAATATAGAACTTAATACTTTGAATGCATTAGTTAAAAATAAAAACTATGATCATGATTTTAAAAAAATAGTTAAGAGATTTCCAACAGTGATAAATGTCTTACCAGCTTTATTTGCTTTATCAAAAGATGAAAGAGAAAACTTAAGAAAAGGTAAGGATGTTTTGAAAGTTGTGAATATAGATGCGTTAGAAGATGATTTGCTTGAGTATAGATTTAATATTGGAGAGGAAGAAAATCTAACTGAAGAAGAAATAGAAAAATATTTAGACTTTACTAAAAAGATAGGATTGAAATACTTATTTACAGATTTATTAGAAAAACACTTAATTGATTATCTAATAGGATGCGAAGTAGGATTAGATAGTAACGGAAGAAAAAATAGAGGTGGATTGGCATTTGAGTTAGCATTAGAACCAATAATATATAATATCTCAAAAAAATATAATATAGAAATGTTAACTCAAAAACAATTTAAAGTTTTGAGGAAAATGGGATTTGAAATTTCAGAGGATATAGCTAATAGGAAGGCTGACTTTATATTAATAAAAGATAATAAAATTATGAATATAGAAGCGAATTTTTATGGTGGTTCTGGATCAAAACCAGAAGAAATAATAGACTCATACATAAATAGACAAGAAGATTTAAGAAATAATAATATAGAATTTGCACTTATAACTGATGGCAAAAAATGCTGGGGGAATGACCATAAGCCACAATTGTTAAAAGGATTTAGACATTTAAACTATCTATTGAATTTCAATATGTCTAAGAATGGAATGTTAGAGGAAATAATAAACAACATTTTTTAAATTATTTATAATGTAGCTTCTATTTTATTATGTGTAAGAATTTAAAAAAAAGAATATTTAATAAATAATGGACAGACACTTTTCAATGATTTTAAAATACCTGTAGAGTTAAAGTTAACTCAAAGGGTATTTTTTATATATTGACAGGAATAATTTGGAGATGTATAATGTTCTCATACAAGCATACACGCAACAATGAAAGGGGCGATGGAATGGTTAACTTAGATTTTAAACAAAAAAAGAATGGTGTTCCTGTTCTATCAAAAGATGAAATTGATAATTTAGCGGAAATAGTAATTAATGATTATAATTCTAAAATGTTAAAAGAAGCAAGTGCTTTAGATGTTGAGGAATTTTTAGAATTTTATGCTGAATTAGAAATGGATTATAAAGATTTAACCCATAATCAATCCATATTAGGTATGACAGTTTTTAATGATTGTAATATACCAGTGTATGATGCTAAGAATAATAAGGCTAAGAGAATACCTGTAAATGAAGGGACGGTTCTTATTGATAATAGCCTTTTGAATGAAGATCAATTAAGAAGAGGACGATTTACTATAACCCACGAAATAAGTCATTGGCTTATACATAGACAAGTATATCTAGTAGATAAAAACCAATTATCATTATTTGATTTTATGGAAGATCAAAAACAGCCAGTTGTAAAATGTCGTACTAGTGATATCGAAAGTACTAAAAGAAAAAAATTAGTAACTGATGATGATTGGATGGAATGGCAAGCTGATTCTATGGCATCAGCATTGTTAATGCCTAAGGCAATATTTTCAAAAGTTACAAGAGATAAATTTACATCTGCTGGGATGGAAAAATGTTATTATGAATTAGGTTCTGATTTTGAAAAAGATTTATGGGCAGATTTATTACCTTATGAATTAGCAGATATATTTGATGTATCAGTAACTGCAGCTAAAATAAGACTTAAGAACTTAGGATTTATACGTGAAGAACAAGGAAATCATCAATATTTTCTTGTATAAAATAAACAAAAAGCTTAATTATATAAACTAGCATGTTTTGCTAGTTAAAAGGGAGGTGTAAAGGATGAGTCCAAACAAATTTGGAGAGTTTGTATCAGAGAGAAGAAAAGAAAAAAAGATTAGCTTAAGAAAAATGGCAGAACTTTTAGATCTTTCCCCAGCATACTGGAGTGATATTGAAAAGGGTAGAAGAAATCCACCTAATATCAATAAACTTCAGGAAATATCTAAATTATTAGGTTTATCTCATGATGAATTAGATGAAATGATAGATATGGCTTCTGAAGACAGAGATGAAATTCCTATGGATTTACCTAATTATATAAAGGAAAGTAATTTAGCCAGAACTGCGCTTAGAAAAGCACGTAAAATGGATGAAGTTGAAGGTAAAAGTGATATTACAGAAAAAGCATGGAAAGATTTTATAAAAGCTTTAGAAGAAGAAGAATAAAGGGGGATTGGGTGTGAAGGATTTATTTAAAAAGATGATTGAAGATAATTTTCATCGGGATATATTTAATTCTTTGCAAGAAGAAATTATGGACAAGTATGATCAATATGATTTAACTCTAAGATCTAATGTTGTTCAAGAAGTGCTAGAAGCAAGTCTTGATAGTATTGATGTTTTAAGAATTTTTGATATTAACCAAGATGAAAAAAAGGTGAAGTTTAGTGTACTAATAAGTTGTGATATTGAGATTAGTGATTATGCTTATAATGAAAATATTTCTGAGTTAGTTTGTCAGTGGTTTAAGTTAAAGTGTAGTGCAATGTTAGAAAATGCTGTATTAAAAGATTTTACTGTAAAGAAAATTGAAGCCTATAACAAGTAAAAAAAGGTGGGGATATGTTAATGAATCTGAGTAAAGATTTAGTGCCAATTATATATAAAAAAGATATGGATAAAGAGGCAACAAAATTTTTGCTAAAGTATTGTCCAGAAGCTTTAGATAAACCTATGCCTATACCAGTAGAAGATATTGCAGAATTAGAAATGAATCTTGAAATTGATTATGTAAATATTGATAGAAACTATGATATATTGGGCATGATGATATTTTCTGATGGGGTGAAGGAAAACACCAAAAGTTATTATTTAAAATTATTATTGAAAAAGATTCTTTCCTTATATCAACTAAATGTAGAGATCATAAAGAACCTATTTAAATTGATATTGGTTCAATTGTTAGTCCATATGTAGATAAAGAAACAATGAAAAAATGGAGCAAAGAATAAACAAACTTAATCTTTTGAATATAGGATGGATAAACTACTATATAATAGCAAACTGCAAAGGAATAATTAAAAGTTTTGAAATATGGATTAAACAAAGATTAAGAATGTGTATCTGGAAACGATGGAAAAGGTTAAAACTAGATATAGAAACTTAAAAAGATTAGGTCTTAATCATTACCAAGCAATAAAATATGCCAATACCCGAAAAGGATATTGGCATATAGTTAATAGTCTTATTTTATAAACTACTCTAAATAATCAATTCTTTAAAACCGTAGCTTTAGACAGTTTAATGAACTTTTACATTTAATTTGTATGATATATCATTTTCACTGATGTTATATACAGTTATATAGTATTTTCCAGGCTCAGCAACAAATTTATTTTTCATAGTATTTCCTTGTTTAATGGCATAAGTTTTAAATTTATTTAAATCGTTGGAATTAAATAATAACCAGTTTGCTTCACCACCACCAGAATTAACTAATTCTATATTAATTTCTTTAGTATCTTTTACATCAAATGTATATATATCAGTAACATCAAGTTTGTTTAATTGTCCTAAAATACTATCTCCTAAATTTAATTTGTTAGCATGTTGAATATAGTTATTATTTTCACATTCAGTTAGAGTATTTTGATTAATATTTCCACTTATTTTTAAATTGTAATTAGCATTAGAAGTTGAAAATTTATATACTACTATATAATATTTTCCTGGTTTTTTAGCTTCAAATTTTTTATTTAAAAATCTTCCATTTTTTATTGGATAAGCTATACTTTTATTTGTATTATCTTCAGTGTATAAATTCCACGCTAATTCTTTATTATTTATATTTTCTAAAGATATATCTATAGTTCCTGGTTGTTTTACATTAAAATAATAAATTTGTTTATCAGTATCTTTTAAATTTCCACTAATAACTTGTTGTGATTTTACAGGTCCTATAGCAGATTCAAAAGTGGTACCTGTTTTAATTTGCTTTTTTTGATTTTCTACAACTTTAGAATTATCTTTATCAATATTTTCTACTTTATTTACAGCATCTTCTTTTTTTGCATTAGTTATATGTACATCATCTTTTAATATTCCATGAAATACTATATCATACTCTAAATTGTCTAGCTTATTTACTTTAGGATTTACAAAGTAACAAGTTAAAGTTTTGTATCCAGACCAGTTAAGATTATCTAAATTATTTAAGAAATTATTACATATGGTATTCATTTCTGTCCAATCTTGTATATCGTCCTTACTTTTTGTTTTTTCGTAAGTTCCCCTTAAAGTAAATGTATTAAAAAATTGTCCTTTTTCTTCTTCCACCTTAATATTTTTTAATTTACAAACTTTTTCTATATCAGCATAAACTTCTTTTGAACTTTTTTTAGGATGTTCTTTTAAATAATCATTAGATACTAATGGAGTTGTTAGATTTTCACAACTTTCAAACAACTTTTGCATATGATCTTGATATTTTTTATTAAGATTATTTTTATTACTTAATTTTTCTATATAATCTTCATATCCTTTAACATCATTTTTCTTTATATAATTAATTAAATTGTTTAATATATTTTTATTATTATTATAAATATAATCACTAAAGGAAAATCCATAATTATAGAAATCAAAGGAGCCATATTGTGAATGTAAAAGCTTTGTTAAACTAAATCTTCTTTCAGGAGCCCATGAAATTCCTTTTACTTCAGATTTTCTTGGCAATATATTATTTTTTCTTGTTGATCCTGCGAAAAATTCAGCTGAACCTTCTTCAAACCAAGTAAGTCTACAATTATTTCCTTTATAAAAATCACTAACCCCCCACATACCAGGAACTAAGTATCTTCCTTGAAGGTAGTGAGTAAACTCATGTCTAAATAATTCTTCTAAACTAAAAATACTGTCCTTTTCTTTTCTTTCAAAAGTAAAAAATGTTCCTTTTTTTTCAATATATATACCCCCATTATCTGTACTATATCCATATAGGATAGAGTTAACTTTATATTCTTTTGGATTATTATAAATAACTATATTAAGTATATCATCTGCATGTCCTTTTTCTAAAGGATTATCACTTCCAATTACTCTATGAAATTGAGCTTTTACTTCTTTAGAAGCCCAATAAAGTCTTTTGATTTTTTCTTGAGAAACTTTATTACCTGCGTTAATAATTATGCTTCCGTTATCAAATTCATATTTTTTTGGAGTATAGTGTTTTTTTGCTTCTTCTTTTATTTGACGGATATCTATTTTAGTTCCATCTAGTTTTGTACTATTAAATTTATAAGCTATAGTTTCCATTGCTTTTAAATAGTGATCACTTAAGTATGGATATAATTCTAGTGATTTTTCTATGGTTTTTTGAGGGATTTTTTTATCGCTATGAGCATTAGCTAACCTTCCAACGTAATATATACCATTATCTATAAGCCATTCATTTTCTTTTGTAATATTATTTATTAATGCGAGTTTTGAAACTTCATTTATAAAACTATCTATCTTTTCAAACCATACAGTATTATTTATTTTTGTTTTAGATTTAGATAAATATGATTCTATAGAATAACTAACACCCTCTATAACATTATAAATAGCTTGTCCTTTAGAGAAATCTTTAACATTTTCATCTATATTATTATTGTATTGTATTAATACTGAAGTTAATTTGTTTACTATCTTATCATCACATGTAGTATTGCTTATCAATAAACCAACACCTTTTATGATGTCATTTTGACAACGAGTACCTAATTTAAAATAAGGATTATTTATTATAGAATTAATTGCTGGAATACATTTTTGTTTATATTGAATACTATTTAATTCAGCCAATTGTTTATTATAAAATCCTAGGTAAAATCCACCTCTTAAAACCTCCATTAAGGTTATAATACCCTTATCATCTTGTTCAGTATATTGAGAACCCTTACTGGCTATTGCATTTATAATAGCTTGTATCCTATCAGGATTAGAATAAAATTTTCTAGCTCCTTCGTTGTATTGCATAAAATCAGTAATATTATTCCATTTTATGCTACAAAGAGTGTTTATAAGTTCTTCATTTGATAAACTTTCTAATTCACCTAATGAATAATTTTTTTCAAGCATAATATGACCATTTGTTACAGTATTATTACTATCACTGTCTAGTGCTAAAGCATTTAATGGTAAACTTATAGAGAATAGAACTACAAACATTAGATAGCAAATAAATTTTAAAGCCTTTTTTTTCATAAATTTCCCTCCTAAATTTTTCTTAAGTTATATGAACATTAATTCCTATCACCCTATTGAAATATAATAGATTTTCCCTAAATATATTACCTTTGAAAAAGGAGATAGAAAGTAATTAACAAATTCAATCCGTAATTAATCACTAAGGACTTTAAAGAAAAATATAACAAATATAATCATAATATACCATAAAATTTTAAAAAGTAGACATATTTTTTATAAAAATATGTCAGAATGTTAAAAAATGTAGTTATAGGGGCTATAATTATTTAATTTATTATGGGTAGAATGGTTAATATTTAATTATTTTATATTTGTATAATACGTATCATTTCTAACATATTGTTGAATAGGCTACAATAAAATATACAGAAAGGATTTGGTGGTGATATAATAAATAAAAAAGAAGAAAGTAAGGATATCATGGTGAAAAAACAAAAAATATACATAGGATTTTAAAATGCAAATAGTAGCTTTAAAACAGAATATCAAATCAATATTGGATATTGCAAGAGCATATGAAAAACCTAAATGATTATAGCAAATTTTGCTCTTTGAAGGATAAAGATAATCGTATTGATAAAAAGAATGAATTAATACGCTTGCATAAGAAAAATCACATTTAAAAGTAAGTATGGTTTATAATGTCATAAAAATAATTATAGTAAATAAAGAAAAGTATAGTGCTAGTGCAATATGAGCAATTTTAAATATTCCAAATCAACTGGGATATAAGCTAATTTTATAACAGATATGAATAAAATTATTAAGACCAAGATATTTTTATAAAAAACGAATGGAAAATGTAAATATAATAAAATATATTTTTAAATTATGATATAATGGAAAAAGTTAAAATATAACTTATACAAATAGAATTTAGTTGCTTATAGAGAAAAATAAGATTTATATAAATTTATAAACCTTTATGATATGATAGACATAAGAAAACTTAATAAGCAATTTTTAAATCCCTCTATATAGTTATCTGCAATGGAGGGATTTTGTATGGGAATATATAAAAGAATAAACTGTTTTATTTGATATACTTTTTAATAGGTAGAACGAGTTTGTTTTTATAAGAACAATATGTTAAAAATTACAGCAAGAAGATTTGCATTTAATTAGAGGAGGATACATTATGAAAATTTCAAAAAAAGATGCGTTGCAATGGTTTGAGTTTTTTGCTATGTTACCAGAAGATGAGGAACTTATGATAAAGCAACAGGAAATTATGTACGCTACTTTTGCACAAATTGAAGAGGCAATAGATTATAGAAATAAGGGTTTGATGTCAGAAATTAAAGGATTAAAAACATTAGAAAATAGAACTTTTTATGTGGGAGATGAAAACAAATTCTCAAATGGATGTCGTTCATGTCTTTTAGGAACAGGTTTAAGTCCAATTAGAAAAACTAACAAATGTAACATACAGTGTAAGTTCTGTTATAACTATGGAGAATTAGATGATATTGCACCTATTGGAGAAGGTATGTGGGAAATTGGAGGCACAAAATTTTATGAGAAGGATATAGATTTACTTCTTTCTATTTATAAGAAACCTACAGGTATTTCCTATGTTTATTTAGAACCATTTATGGAAATTGAAAAATATTATTCTATTATAAAGAAATTTAGAGATGCTAAGATTCATCAGCATCTATATACAAACGGAATTTTAGCTACAGAAGAAACATTAAAAGCATTGGGAGAAGCTGGTCTTGATGAGATACGTTTTAACTTAGGCGCATCTAATTGTTCAGATAAAGTTATTGAAAATATTAAAATAGCTAAAAAGTACATTAAAAATGTAGGTATTGAAACTCCAATGACTCATGAATTTTTCCAGGCATTTTCTAAGAAGAAACAAGCTATTTTAGATACAAAACTTGATTTTATAAATTGTGCAGAATTGCATTTAAATCAAAATAACATAGACAATTATTATGAGGAAAATATGTATATTTCTAGACATGGCTATATTTCTCCAACTTGGAGTAGGGAATTAACTTTAAAATTTATGAAAATAGCCGATGAAGAAAACTGGGATTTAGCAGTTCATGATTGCTCAAATCATACTAAATTTTCTAGAGATTTGAATTTAAGTAGTAAAGAGGGTAAGTGGTTTGGAGCAAGTGGTTATGGTTGTGAGTTTTCCAGAATGCCTTATGAGGCGTTTTTACCGATATTACGTGATGAAAATTTCAAATTTTTAAGTGAAGAAGAATTACCTAATGGTTATAAACCAGGAGAATTACTTTTTTAGATTAGGTAGTTAAGAAGGGGTTTAGATGTCAATAGCAGATATAAATTAGTTTGCTATTGGCATCTTATTTTTTGATGATTTAAGGAGTGTAATATTTTAATTTTCAATATAATCTATATATACATATTATAAAGTTTCAGGAGTTTCTTAGAGGTAACCGTATTAAATCACTTTTCAGATAAATAAAAAAATTTATATTATTTTTCACAAGACTATCATCAAAAATTATGTTTTATACTTAATAGATTATATAAATTATAAAATCTTAGATTTTATATACTTATTATCTACTTTAAAGTAAAATAGAACTAGAAAGTTTATGGTGAAAGTATATACATTTTATTTTGAGTGAGGACAAGAGAGGGGGATTTTATGTATGAAAAAATCATGTAAGAAGATATGCGCTATTTTGGATATTCTAATAGTTGTTTCACTACTTGGAGGAGTTAAGGTTAGTGCACAAACAAAATCTAAGAAGATGGATATCCTATTTACACATGATACACATTCACATCTAAACACCTTTTCCACGTTGATTGATGGGAAGAAAACTGAAATTGGGGGATTTGCTAGAATAAAAACATTAATTAATGAAAAAAAGAGTAAAGATTCTAATACAATTGTATTAGATGGGGGAGATTTCTCCATGGGTACTTTAATTCAGACGGTTTATGATAAAGAGGCAGCGGAACTAAGGATGCTTGGAAATATAGGATGTGATGTTACAACACTAGGAAATCATGAATATGATTATCGCTCAGATGGACTTGTATCTATGCTTAATTCAGCAGTAAATTCTGGGGACAAGTTACCAGCTATGGTTTTATGCAATGTTGATTGGGATTCAATGGAGAAAAGCGGTTTAACAGATGGTGCGCGAAAGATAAAAGATGCTTTTAAACATTATGGAGTAAAGGATTATGTTGTGTTAAAAAAAGGTAATGTGAAAGTTGCTGTTTTTGGAGTTTTTGGAAAGGATGCTTTAGCATGTGCCCCAACCTGTGCTTTGAAATTTAAAGATCCTGTAAAGTCCTCAAAGGAGACAGTGGCTAAAATCAAGGCAAAAGAAGATGTGGACATGATTATCTGTGTATCCCATAGTGGCACATGGGAGGATAAAAATAAATCTGAGGATGAAATTTTAGCAAAGAATGTAGATGATATAGATTTGATAATAAGTGGACATACCCATTCTCAGTTAAAAGAGCCAATTTGTCATGGAAATACTTATATTGTTTCAGCTGCAGAAAACGGTAAATACCTTGGAATGCTTTCTATGGAGCAGATGGGAAATAGAAGATGGAAAATTGAAAATTATAAATTGATACCTGTTACATCTGATATTTTACAGGATAAAGAAACCCAAAGAAAGATAGATAGCTTAATGAAAACTGTAGATGAAAAATATCTTAAAAATTTTGGATACACGGCACAAAAAGTAATAGCAAGAAATAATATTAAATTTACTACTGTTAAGGACTTATGTGAGAGTCATGAAGATCATAATCTTGGCAATATAATATCTGATTCATATATATATGCTGTAGAAAACTCTAATTACTATAATGGAAAACCGGTAGATGTAGCTATTGTTCCTAGTGGAACTGTAAGAGATACTTATACCACAGGTGATATAACTATAGAAAAGGTGTTTAATTCCTTTTCACTTGGTATTGGTGCAGATAAATTAGCAGGATATCCGTTAATAAATGCTTATTTAACAGGCAAAGAATTAAAAACAATATTAGAAATTGATGCTTCTGTTTCAGACTTTATGACTACTGCAAGGTTATATATGAGTGGATTAAATTTTTCTTATAATCCTCATAGAATTATTCTTAATAAGGTAACAGACTGCTATCTTAAAAAGGTAGGTAGTAGCAGAGAAGAGATTGATGATGAAAAACTCTATAGAGTTGTAGCTGACTTATATAGCGGTCAGATGTTAAGTGAGGTAACAAAAACATCCTATGGACTATTATCTATTATTCCTAAATTTGAAGATGGTACACCAATTAAAAATTTTGAGGATGCTATTATAATGGAAAATGGAAAGGAAATGAAAGCGTGGGATGCCATAGCAAGATATATGAAGTCTTTTAAAGATACTGACGGAGATGGGGTATCAGATGTTCCTGATTATTACAAGATTTTACATAATAGAAAAGTTGTAGAGGATAGCAGGAATATTAAAGACCTATTAAAGAATCCTAATAGCTATTCTGCCATGATTATTGGTATATTTATTATACTGATTTTAGTTATAGTTTTTTTTATAATATTTATAAGAAAAAGAGTAAAAGTTATATATAATAAATATAGTAAAAGAGAAAAAAGTTTGTATGATTAAGAAAAAATTAAAATTTTAATAGGATTATGTAGTATAATATTTGTTAGAATGTAAATGAATAATAGCCTAGAGAAAATGATACTAGGAAAAAATTAATATAATAATAGATGAGGAATATGAAGAAATGACAATGGAATTAGAGAAATATTACAATAAGTTTTGTGAGGATAAAAGATTAACTAGACAATATGCAAAGGTCGAATATATTACTTCTATGAAGTATATTCATCACTATTTAGAAGATAATAAAAATGCAAAAATCTTAGATGTTGGTGCAGGAACAGGAAGGTATTCTGTACAATTAGCAAATGAAGGATACGATGTTACTGCCATTGAACTTGTTAAGCATAATTTAGGTGTTTTAAAGTCAAAAAAAAGTTCAGTAAAAGCATATCAAGGAACAGCATTAGATTTATCAAGGTTTGAAGAAAATACCTTTGATATGACATTGGTGTTTGGACCAATGTATCATTTATACAATTTTCAGGATAAAGTACAAGCCCTTCAAGAAGCAAAAAGAGTGACGAAACTTGGAGGATATATATTAGTAGCATACTGTATGAATGAATATAGTGTGCTTACATATGGATTTAAGGAAAATAATATTCGGGAATGTATTGATAACGGAAAACTTACTGATGATTTCCATGTTATATCTGAACCAAAAGATTTATATGATTATGTGAGAATTGAAGATATTAATAAGTTAAATGAGGCAGCAACATTAGAAAGAATAAAATTAATTGCAGCAGATGGACCAGCTAATTATATGCGTCCTATTTTAAATGCTATGGATGAAAATACATTTAAGCTTTTTATGGATTATCATTTTACAACATGTGAAAGACCAGACTTATTGGGAGCAAGTGCACATACATTAGATATTTTAAGAAAAAAATAAGCTTTATGGAATGAACTGGTTTTGGGATTTAGAAGAGTCATATCTGTATATTATAATTTAATAAAAGCTATTACTTAAAAGTTTGTTTTAAGTAATAGCTTTTTTATTTAAAAAATGAATTGCTTAAAATTAAGCTGTGAAAGAAGAATAAAGAAGTTACCGAAGAAAAAATGGGTAGTTATATTGATAATCAGTATGGTGTAATCAGACAAATACCAGGTAAAAATAGGGGCGTTAATGCTTTAACTCTCTGATAATAAGTCTTTTTAGATACTAAATATATAGAAAAATATAACATAATATAGTATAATATGTTATAATATCAATATTTTATAAGGAATTTATTATAAAAAAACAAATTGTATTATTAATTGTAGGAATTATTTTTGTAGGATTAATAGTATGGAAAAAAGTAATAATTAAACCTAAGGAGCTTATTAAAGATGAATCATATACTATTCTGCTTTTTCTAGGTAATCCTGTATATTCCAATTAATTAATAGGAAGGTTTTATTCTGAAAAGTAAATACTTATGGGTTATAGTTGTTTATCTCAGGTGTTATTAGGTGAAAGAAAAATTTGAATATAGTAAATTAGATATGTAAGGTATATGAAAATAAATAATAACTTAAAGATGTGTTAATATCACATTGACCAATTATTTATTTAAAGCAGTCTTGTTATTATTAAAATAGAAGTGAAGGTGAATTAAGTGATATGTCCAAAATGTTCAAATAAGATTGATGATGATAGTTTATTTTGCAATGTTTGTGGAAGTCCTATTAAAAAAGATGGTGAAACTAAAGTAGTAAAAGATACTAATAGTAATAAGAAAGATACTAAAGTTAATGGTGGAGAGCTTGGATTTTTTATATTTGGATTATTTATAGCTATTATAGGAGCGGGATTATTTTTTGCTGCTGGGGAAGAATTAGCTGCTGTAGGAGAAAGCATGACAACTATTACATCTGTTTCAGGAGATTCTATAGCAGAGGTATATTACCAAGATGTTGGAAAAGCTGTAAAAGGATTTGCAATGTTTTGTAGAGCTTTAGGAACTAGCGTTTTATTTATGGCTGTTATGAGTATATCAAAATATTTTAAAAGATAGATTATATTTGTTTAATATAGGAAATTACATAGTAGTTTAATATAATTATAGCTAAATATATTAAGTTAAAAGGTAGGTTATTTTATATGTTATGTCCTAATTGTAAGGCAGAAATAGCAGACAATAGTGTGTACTGTAAAAAGTGTGGAGCAAAAGTAAAAGAGAATAAAGAGATTGAAGTAAAAGGAGAAAATACTTCTTTATATAAAGAGGTATCACAAAATAAGGTTAAAAAATCAAAGGCAAAACCATTGATAATAACTTTAATTATAATATTATTTGTATTAGGATCTGGCTTTGGTACCTATAAATATGTACAAGCTAAAAATATAAGTGATTTGGTTAGTAATGCCGATAGAGAATTTGATAAAAAAAATTATGATATGTCAATAGAGCTATATAATAAGGCTTTGTGTTATAAAGATGATAATAAAATTAAAAATAAACTTTTATTAGTAAATACACATAAAAAAGGCCAAGGATTGTATAATCAGGGCTTAAAACTAATGAATGAAAAGAAGTATTTAGAGGCTATGGAAAAATTTAGTGAAATAAGTAAAAATGCATCAACTATATATGATTATTCAAAAGAAAAGATAAAAGAATGTAAAGATAAATATATAAATAATATGATTAATTTAGCTAAAAAGTCTACTGATAGTCAAGAGTATGATAAAGCTAATAAATATTTAGATGAAATAGAAAAAGTTGATAAAAATAATTATAGTGTAAAGAAATTAAAAGCTACGATTGAGCAAAACAAAGAGAAGGAAAAGGAAGAAGCAAATAATAAGAAAAATAGTAAAATAACTAAAGAAGGGGCTTATGAAATATTGAAGAAGCATAATTATGATGGAATGGAAATAGGAGGAATGAGTCCTTTAAAAAAAGAAAATTTTAATGTTGATGATCAAAGTATGTATGGACATGATTGTTATTATATAGGTGGTAAAGGTGGAAATGCAATATTATTTGTAGTGGATGCAGTTACAGGAAAACTGTATTCTTGTAGCAAATTAGAACCCGGGTATTGGGAATTAATATTGGATGAATAGAATTATAAAAAGGTATATTGTGCAAATTTTTAATTGGATTTCAAGAAGAGTAGTTGGTGAGATTACAAAAGGTAAAAATGCTCAAAGGATAATTCACTATCTGGTTGGCGGTATAAAAAAGAATAGAAGATATTGTAGAAAATATAAGCCATGGATTTGGTAGTTATGTGCGAAAACTAAATAAAGATTATACTATAGGAAATACGTAAGAGAGTAATTTGATTAAATGTTATGTAATATTTATATATAAAAAAGTTTTTCAAGAAAAAATTGGGGGATTATAGATTGAAAAAAAAATCAAAATGTATGTATGTTTTAATGTTTATAATATTTATATTTCAATGTAGTTATAATATTTATCAACATAATAAGATAAGTGGTTATAAAAGGCAGCTAAAGATTATTGTTATAAACAATTTACAACAATTTGCTTCAATGGATGTTAGTAAGGATAATGAAATTATTTATGCTGAACAATATGCAAGCATTGTTGCTGCTCAGGAAGCTTATGTTCTATTAGGTGGTGGTAAGGGAATTCCTTCTGAAGAATATGATTCTACTTTAGCCAAGTCATTTATTCAAATAAAACGTATTATGCTTAATGATAAAGAGAAATTTAAAAAAATATTTGGTGGAATGGATGCTTCAAATTTAATATTTAAAATATCAGATGATTTTGAGGATAAAGATTCCATAATCAAGCTTAATAAATTGTTAAGTGATTAAATTTTCCAGAGTAATAATTGAAATATAGAAATGGATAAAAAAGTCTATATAATTAAGAAATAAAATTAAGTTATAATTTAATAATTTTACTAAAAAATAAGTTAAGTTCTTTAATTAAAATAGTTAAAAGATTTTTAGAATATATCTAAAGTTATTTTATGTATGATAAATATCTGTAGAATACAGATATATAGTTGATTTATATATTATAAATATTGATTTTAATTACTAAATTTAACAATAAAACCAAAATAAATTAAAATATAATAAATATTGATAGTAAAATAATTTATATCATTCAAATGTAGTCACCCCCATTAATAATTCGAGTTTGGAAAAGAGAGTGAAAGAAAGTACAGATAACACTTTTAATGAACAATTAGAAAGTACAAGTAAAAAATTAAGAGAATTGTACTATTCCATTAGAGATTATATTTTAGCCCTTGGTGATGATGTGACTGAAAATAAACTCAAATTATATAGTGCATTTAAAAAAATAAAGAATATTGTATGTATAGAAGTTAAAATGAAAAGTATAATGTTATATTTAAGACTAAATCCTGAAGAGATTACAATTGAAAATGGCTTTACAAGAGATGTAAGTAAAATTGGACATTGGGGTACTGGTGATTTAGAAATTACGATAAAGAACCCACAGGATTTTGAAAAAGCTAAAGAATATATTCATAAGGCTTATGAGATAAACTAATTATATAGTGATGGAGTGGGAAACTATGGAATCTGTATTGATAGGTTTTATAAGTATTTTATTTATTATTTTAAATGTAAATATTAATAAGTTACAACACAATCAAGAGCGAATAGAATAAAAATTAAATAGAATTATTGAGCACCTTGGAGTGTCTGAACCATTTATAGAGAAAATAAATGATGAGTTGAAGGATGGGTTAATAAAACTTGTTGAGACAAATAAAAAGATTAAGACAATAAAAAAGTTAAAATATACTACTGGAATGGGATTAAAAGAAGTAAAGGATTATGTAGATAGTTTATGATGAACATTTATATATTTTGAAAGATTAATAATTACATAAATAGGTCATAATAACAGAGCATTTTGAATGAAAAAAGGTAAGCTATGAAGAAGTAGTTTATCTTTTTTATTATTTAATATTAAAATGACAGTAGGCTATAGACTTATATGCATCTATAATAAGAAAAGTACAAAATCTTTATTTTCCATCACATAAAAACCTATAAAAAAGAAATACTTTATAATATGAGTATAATTAACTAAAATAATTGTTATTTAGTAGGAGGAGGAAGTATGAGTAGGTTTAGATGGGATGAAATTCCTTACCCAGGTGAAGTTTTTGGGCCAATTGGAGAAGGAGAAGATGCAGGAAGTTGGCCTTTAAAGTTTTTTATAAAAAATGATAAAGATGAATTTTGTGATTTAAAAGGCAATAAGATAGCTTTTGAAATAGAAACACCAAAGGATACTATGAGTTTTGCGACAAATGAGCTAAATCAAATTAAAACTATATTGGAAAATCTAACAGATAAACAAAAAGAAATAGCATCATATTGGAGTTCAGAAAATTTAATTCTTCTGTGCCTTAATACTGTAAGTACATTATTAAAGAATTATAAAGTACCAACTATGGATTCAGCTAGGATACTATCTATAATGGGAGATGCATTTAATGATGCTATGGCTTTAACATATTACTTTAAGTATAAGTTTAAAATCCCAAGACCTATTCAATTAGAACCAAATTTAAAAACATATTTAAAATCCAGCTACGATCCAAGTTATCCTGTAGGTCATGCAGTAATAGCAGGAGTGTTTTCAACAGTATTGTCATATTTTTTTCCAGATGAAATAGGGCAATTAAATAATACAGCTGAAGAAGCAGCTATGTCTAAGATATACGGAGGAATTCATTATCCTATAGATGCTAAACAGGGGTTAAGATTAGGAAGACAAATAGGTTCTATAATAGTGGATAGTATTAAAGACGATAGTAATTCCTTAGGAAATAGTATAAACAATATATATAGGAAATCATAAAATATTTCCCCTGAAAATGAAGCTTTATCTTCAGTAATAGCTACAAATCTAATATTGAAGATATAGTAGAATGTTTAGGTAAAATAAAGTTAAAGCATGTTTAGGTATTTTATATTAAATTGTTAAAAATAAATGTCATAAAGTAAATATGTAATAGTTTAAACGGACAGGTATGAACCTGTCCGTTTTATAGTGTTATATACGATATTAATTTTATTATTTTTGCTGTAAATAAATCATATATTTTTTAAATCTTCTGTTGACTCTAACGTAACGTGATAGTGTATTGTATAAATATACTAAAAGAAAAGAGGTAAGAAAATGAAAATTACAGAAATTAGATCAGATAAAATCTATAAAAAGATGATTTCTACAAAGGCTACTGAGCGTGATGACATATATAGATATGAACTAATGAAACCATTTGAATTTAAGTGGTCATGTGTTGGCATTCCAATAAAAGCAGATAAAGCAGATGATTATGATGTTGTTACGGCAAGCAGTTTAAGTGGTGGATTTAAACCAAGTGAAATTGATAGTAGACTAATTGATTATGTTAAAAAAATTAGTGATGAGAGTTTTTGGAAGGAGTGTCATGATAGCATTAAAAAAACACTTAAAGCTTTTGAAAAGAAGGGAATTTTACTTCCTAGAAAAGAGTATATTTTTACTGTTTTATTGAATGATCCATTAAATCCAATGTCAAAAATTAATGGTGATTATTGCGGAGATGGAGGAATTCCTGGATATATCATTGGAACAATTATTCCAAATGAAAAATCTCTTAAAATGTTACCTGTAGTACTTGCTCATGAAGCTAATCATAATGTAAGGTGGCAGTTTATTAAGTGGAACAATGGAATTACACTTGGGGATATGGTTGTTAGTGAAGGTTTAGCAGAAAACTTTGCTGCATCTATGCTTGGAGAGGATAAAATAGGAATGTGGGTTACAAATATAACAGAGGAACTTCTTAAAAATGTTATTAAACCTGTAATTAAGGATAACTTAAACAATAGTGATTTTAATAAGCTTTCAGCATTTTTGTATGGTGATGAAATCATGAAAATGCGAGGTGTTGAACCAGTTGGTATGCCTTACTGTGCAGGATATGCTTGCGGTTACGCTCTAATTAAGTATTATCTTAAAAAGACTGGTAAGACAATATTTGAAGCTACTATTACCCCTACTGAGAGTATTCTAAAGGAAACAGAGGATTTTTGGAAATGAAGATTAATGAAGTTGCAAAATTAACTGGAGTTACTGTAAGAACACTCCATTATTATGATGAAATAGGATTACTTAAACCAAGTAACATTACTGAATCAGGTTATCGCTTGTATAATGAGGATGAATTATCTAAACTCCAACAAATATTATTTTTCAAAGAATTGGAATTTTCTCTTAATGAAATTAAAGATATTATTACAAATCCAGACTTTGATAGAATAAAAGTGCTTAAAAATCAAAAAGAGCTACTTATTAAAAAGAGAAAGCGAATTGATAATTTAATAACTCTTGTAGATAGTACATTAAAAGGAGAGAATAATATGAGTTTTAAAGAATTTGATATGACAGAAATTGAAAATACGAAAAAGAAATATGCAAAAGAAGTTAAACAGCGTTGGGGAAGTTCTGATGCTTATATAGAATGCGAGAAAAAATGCAATAATTATAGTAAGGATAAGTGGAAACAAATAGATGGGGAATGTAAAAATATTTTAAAAGCTTTTGCATCTAATAGAGATAAACCAGCAGATAGCTTGGAAGTGCAAACCCTTGTTGAAAAGTGGCAGGAGTATATTAATGTAAGATTTTTTAATTGTACAAATGAGATTTTGAAAGGTTTGGGATGTATGTATATTAATGACGAACGTTTTAAGAAAAATATTAATAAAAATGGTGAAGGAACAGCAGAATTTATGTCAAAAGCTATTGAAATTTACTGTGAAAAATAAAAAAGTGAATTATTAAAAAATGCTGGCATAAAGTTTATGGAAAAGTGGGAAACTATTATTATTTAAAAAAGTTATGGATTTGAATATATTATAAAATCAAATGAAATAAATAAAAAAAGGATGATATAATATGGGTTTTTATGACCAAATTGCAAAGTATTATGATGATATTTTCCCAATTTCTGAAGATACAGTAAGTTTTTTAAAAGCTAGCATTGGTAATTCACCTAAGGATGTTCTTGATATTGCCTGTGGTACAGGAATGTATGCAACTGAATTAAGTAATGAAGGCTATATATTATACGCTATTGATTTAGATGAGAGAATGATTGAAAGCTTAAATAACAAAGTAAATAAAGATAATTTAAAAATAAAGTTTTTACAAGGTGATATGAAAGAACTAGGAGAAAAGTTTAAAAAACATAGTTTTGATGCAATCTATTGCATAGGAAACTCTTTAGTTCATATTGATAGTTTTACGGAAATAAAAGAATTGTTTATAACTATTAAAGAATTATTAAAGGGAGAGGGGAAATTTATCTTTCAAATAATTAATTATGATAGGATTATATCCAAAGGCATTAAATCTCTTCCTACTATAATTAATAATGATGTTCCTTTAAAATTTGAAAGGTATTATAATTATGATAAACTAAAAAATAAAGTAATATTTAAAACAGTGTTATCAGTTAAAAATGAAAAGATTGAAAATTCAATATATCTTACACCATTAATATGTGATAAGGCAATAGATTTACTGCATGAAGCAGGATTTTATGAAATTAATGTTTATGGAGACTTTAAAGGGAATAAATTTGATAAAGATAATTCTTATGCTCTTGTAATAGAAGCTAAATAAAAAATAATTAAGTAGTGTTAAAAAGATGATTTTTAAATTATTTAGGAGTCATCTTTTTTTTATTTCTGTTAATATCAATGATTATTATTAATACTCTAAATTATGATTACTATTATATTAAATTAAGTATAATATAAAAAATCTTATTTATGATAATGAAAATCATTTTCAAATACAAAAAATTGTGCTATAATATTTTTGAATATATTAGAAAAGTTAATTAAGTGGTATATTACCGTGGCAAAATATATTATTATATGGAGGTTTTTATTATGGCAAAAATGATGGGACCACGTTTTAAACAATGTAGAAGATTAGGAGTGAACATTTGTGGACATCCTAAGGCAATGAAAAGAGCAACAAATTCTAATAGTAGAGCAGCTAACAAGCTTTCTAATTATGGACAGCAACTTTTAGAAAAGCAAAAATTAAGAGGATTTTATGGAGTTTTAGAAAAACAATTTGTAAGATATGTAAAAAAAGCTATGAAAAGTCCAGGTATTGCTGGTGAAAATTTAATTATTAGCTTGGAATGTAGGTTAGATAATATAGTTTATAGAATAGGTTTCGGATCTTCTATTCGTCAAGCAAGACAAATGGTAAGTCATGGACATATATTAGTTAATGGAAAAAAAGTTGATATACCTTCCTTTGAAGTCAAGGTAGGAGATGAAATAGCTTTAGTTGAGAAATCAAGAAAAAATCAATTATTTATAGATAATTTAACTTCTGGAAATGGAAAATCAATAAGTTACATAGAAGTGGATGAGGAAAGTTTCAAAGGAAAGCTTACAAAACTTCCACAAAGGGATGAAATTCCTATAGAGATTAATGATCAGCTAATTGTTGAATTCTATTCAAAATAATATTAAAGGCAAAGTTTAGTGACCTTGATTTTAACGTAAGGAGAATTTTATCAATATAACATCATTGCAAAGGTGGGGAATAAGGTGGTATCAAAATATAATAGTTCTTATTATTGGGAGAATTTAATTGCACAAAATAAACCTATTTGGAAAGGAGCTTTCCAAAATTTATCTTTAACTAGAGATTCAAAGTTTATACACTGTGTAATAATTAATTACGATAAAAATATTATAGAACATAATTGGGCTTATTATCCTGATGTTAAATCTATGTTGGGATTTATACAATATGTATTTGTACCTACTGCATTTTTTACATGGTTAAGTAATGAATTTAATGAATTTGTTGTACCTATAGCCCCATCTTATGAAATATTAGGGTACTTAAAGGAATTTAATAAGAAGCATCAAGAAAATTTCTTGAATATTATGAAAACCACTATAGAAAAATTAAATAGTTTGTGGTATTTAACAGAAGAAGAATGTATAAAAGAGATTAAGGATTTTTCAAAGGAATTTAATAAGCAGTGGGGAGAGAAAAATGGAAAGCTATTAAGTTTAAATATTTTTGAGGATAGTTTTCAAATTGGTGAATATATAATACCTAAAAATCATAATGATGTGTTTTTAGAAGTTTTAGAAGAAGAAATTGGACTAACAAAAGATCAATGGGAAGAAGTCTATACAAAAGTTTATGAAAATGAATTTATGAAAAGACAATTTATAAATATTTTGAACTATAAAATAGGATGTTGTGATTAATTATTATAATATTTAAAAGAATAAAATTTTATAATGTATAAAATTAAATATAAAAGCTATTATCAAAATCAAGTATGATTTGTATTTTAGATAATAGCTTTTTATTTATGACAAAATTATACTATGTGTTATGTGTAATTTAAAAAAATATGTTATTCTATAGGTATATTCTAACTAAAAATATTATTGACTTTATTGTTTTTTAAATATTATATATTGAAAAACGATAAATTATACTTGAAAAACAATAATATATGTAATATAATCAATAATATAAAATTAGTTAGGAGATGATATTATTGAAAAATACAAATACAAAATCTATATTAAGCACACTTTTGTATATTACTGGAATTATTTTATTTATAACACTTGTAGGTGAAATGGGAAGACATATATATCTAATTGTGTGTAATTTTACATTTGAATCTGTGGTAAACTTAATTACAACATCAATATATCTTTATGGCTATTTCACAATTACCAGGTATTTGATAGCTATAGTTGAAAGCACTTATTCTACGCCATTCATAGAAAATAATGTAAGCAGGTTAAGAAAAATGGGATACTATTTAATAATAAACGTTATATTAGAGGGTATTTCTGATTTTTACAAAAAGGGTGTTTCTATACTAATAGGAACTTCCAATGGTTCAATAAAATTATCAACAGTAATGGGTATTATATTAGCATTAATGTGTTTTGTAATAGCTGAAGTATTTGAAAAGGCAATAAAAATGAAAGAAGAAAATGATTTAACTATTTAGGAGGGAAGCTATGGCAATATTAGTTAATTTAGATGTAGTAATGGCTAAAAGAAAAATATCTCTTAAAGATTTAGCAAAAAAAGTTGATATAACTAATGCAAATTTATCTATTTTAAAAAATAATAAAGCGAGGGCTATTAGATTTTCAACATTAAATGAATTGTGTAAGGCTTTAGATTGTCAGCCAGGTGATATACTTGAATATGTAGAGGATGAAAGCTAAATAATATAAATGATAAAATGATATAAATGGAATAAAGGAAGGAGGAGTTATGTTAAAATACTTATAATTTAATAAAGTGTTTTGCATAACGATAAAAAGTGTCTTTAAACAGTATAAAGAGCTCTGTTCAAGAGGTGGCGGAAGCTATAGCTGCAGTTCTTAAAGTAGATGTTACTATAATTGATAAAAATTTTAATAGAATTGCAGCTACTGGTAAGTATAAAAAATTTATAGGAAATAAAATACCTGGTAAATGTTTATTTGAATTGGTTATAAAAGAAAAAAAGACGAATCATATAAAAAGATATTTGAAGGATAATGAAGAAAAAATAAATCCATCTGTTTGTGAAAATTGTGAAGCAAAAGATAGATGTACTGAGTATGCAACTATAGGTTATCCTATAATTATGGAGCATGAAGTAATAGGTGTAATTGGCATAAATATTTTCAATGAAAAGCAACTTAATATAATAACAGAAGAGTTTAATTCTATGATAATATTTTTAAATAGATTAAGTACTTTGCTTGTAGGTAATATTATTTATCATGAAACTATAAAAAAATTACAAATTCAAACAGAGGAAACTAACCATATAATAGATAGTTTAAGTCACGGTATAATGTCTGTAGATAATAATGGAATTATAAAATATATTAACCATAAAGGTAGAAAACTTTTAGATATTAAAGAGGAAACCTTATTAAATATAAATATTAAAGACATAATAACAAACTTTGATATTAGACTTTTAAGTAATGAATATAAGGGGAAGAGAATAAGTATTCGTGGGAAAAATGAAAGTTTTTTAATTAAAAGTAGTCCAATTATATTTAAAGGAGAAAGAGTAAGTAATATTATAGAATTTAATAAAAAAATTGAAGAAGTTCAGGCAGCATATAAGCTATTTGCTAGTAGTAAAATTGTAAGGTTTGAGGATATATTGGGAAGTAGTAGCAGTATAAAAAATGTAAAAAATATAGCTAAAACTATAGCTAAAACTGATTCTACTGTATTATTAAGGGGAGAAAGTGGTACTGGAAAAGAACTTTTTGCAAGAGCCATACATTTTGAAAGTGAAAGACGAGATGCACCTTTTATAGCTGTAAATTGTGCCTCCATTCCAGATAATTTATTAGAAAGTGAATTCTTTGGATATGAGGGAGGAGCATTTTCAGGAGCTAAAAGAGAAGGGCAAATGGGAAAATTTGAACTTGCCAATGGTGGAACTATCTTTTTAGATGAAATAGGAGATTTACCTTTGCATCTTCAACCTAAAATATTAAGAGTGCTTCAAGAACAAAGCTTTACTAAAATTGGTGGTAAGGAAGAAATTTTTGTAGATGTTAGAATAATAGCAGCAACTAATAGAGACTTAGAGAGTATGGTTAAAAATGTTCAATTTAGAGAAGACTTATATTACAGATTAAATGTAATACCTATATATTTACCAAGTCTTAAAACAAGAGAAGAAGATATAATACTCCTTAGTGAATATCTTATAGATAAATTTTGTGGAAGGTCTAATTTACCTATGAAACAGCTTTCACAGGAGGTAAAACAGGCATTTATGAATTATTCTTGGCCGGGAAATATAAGGGAATTAGAAAATATAATAGAGTATATAGTAAATACTACTAAAGAAAAAACTATATACATTGAACATTTGCCTAAATCTTTCAACATATTAAAAGATCATAATAAAAATAATAAGAGCTTACAAGATAGGCTTTACCAATATGAAAAAAATTTATTACTATCTATGATAAAAGAATATGGTGAAGATGGAAAAGGTAAAGAGAGAATTGCTAAAGAATTAGATATTAATCTATCTACCCTTTACAGAAAACTGAAAAAATATAATTTGCAAAAGTGAGAATGTTTTTGCAATGTTGCAAAAAAGCTTAATTCTAGGGTATTAGGTCTTAAATAATCCTAGTAATAGTATTGAAATTTGCACAAATGCAAAAAATAAAAGTGGTTTATCTATAATTAATTAAACAAAAAAGTAAGTTTTAATTGAAATATAAGGCTTTTCAAGATATTAAAAATAGAATTTAAATTGTTTGGCATGGTTATTGCTTATTATATAAGTATTAAAACTTAAAGGAGTGTATTAACATGTCAAAGTTGCCAAAAGAGGAAATAAGTGAAAGATTACTCCAATTAGTAAAAAATGAAACTAAACCAGCTATAGGATGTACTGAACCGGTAGCTGTAGCTTTTACTGTAGCAACAGGTAAGAAGTATATAAAAGAAAAAGTTTTTAGTATAGATTTAAAAGTAAGTAAGAATATATACAAAAATGGTAAGTCCGTTACTATACCAAATACAGAAGTTTGCGGATTAGATATAGCAGGAGCTTTAGGAGAAATATGTGGAGATCCTAAAGAAGGATTATTTGTTTTTAAAAATGTAAATGATAAATATTTAAAACAAGCAGAACAAATGATAAAAGATAATATTGTAATTCTTAATACTGCTGACAATACAGATCCTGTGTTTGTGGAAGCTACATTAAAAGGAGAAAATCAAGAAGTAACTGTAATTTTAAAGGGCGGACATACCACTATAGATGAAATTATAGTAGATGGAAATGTAGTATTTAAAAGAGAAGTAGAAGATAAAAAAGACAATAATGATTGTGATTTTATGAGGGAACTTACTTTAAAAGATATAAGAGAAATTATAGAAGATATTGATATAAAAAAATTAGATTTTATAATAGATGGAATAGAAATGAATAAGGAAGCAGCAAAAGAAGGATTGGAAAAACAAAAAGGGTTAACTTTAGGATCCTCTCTTTTAAAGTTGCAAGAGGAAGGAAAAATAGGAAAAGATTCAGCAACTATAGCAAGAATTTTAACTGCAGCAGGCTCTGACCTTAGAATGGGTGGAGGAATGTGTCCTATAATGACTAGTGGAGGAAGCGGAAATCAAGGGCTATGTGTAATACTCCCTATTACAGTAGTAGCTGAAGATATTAAAGCTTCAAAAGAAAAACTTCAAAGAGCAGTTTTCTTTGGTCATGCAGTTAATAACTTTGTAAAAAAATATACTGGAAAATTATCTGCAATTTGTGGTTGTGCTATAGCAGCAGGCATAGGTGCAACAGCAGGAATAACTTGGCTTTTAGGTGGAGGAGATAAGGAAATAGATGGAGCTATCTTAAACATGCTAGCCAATCTTACCGGTATGCTATGTGATGGAGCCAAAGGAAGTTGTGCTATTAAACTTTCTACTTCTGCCTCTGAAGCAGTGGTATCTGCTTATTTAGCTTTAAATAATGTAATTGTTCCTAGTAATACAGGAATTATAGGTAAAACTGTAGAAGATACAATAAATAATTTAGGAATACTATGTAAAGATGGATTTTATAAAGCAGATGATGTAATGCTTCAAATGGCCTGTAAATAGTTGTATTTAATAGTTTAGCCCTTTAAATTAAATTGTTATAATATATAAATTAAGGTAGTACAATGTATGTACTATCTTAATTTTTTAGTTAAAACTTTTAATTCTAATTATTAAAATGTATAAATAAAATACTTACTTTGAAAGAATAATAGTATTGAAAAGGAAAATAGTATAATTTGTAGAATTTATTAAGATATATGAAATATAGGGAGGAATACATAATGTCAGAAATACAACCTAAAATAGTAGCACTTTCAGAAGTGGATATAAACGATGGGAAAGATATTTATGATTTTTTACTTTTAGATGATGAAAAAATATTAATTTCTTATAAATCTATAAGAGATAGATTAATTGTAACAAATAAAAGATTAATAGTAATAGACATACAAGGATTAAGAGGAAAGAAAAAAGAGTTTATGATTATACCTTTATGTAAAATTACAGCTTTCTCTTGTGAAAGTTCAGGCACTTTTGATTTAGATGCAGAAATGAAGGTGTGGTGCTCTGGAATTGGAAGAATCGAGTTTGAGTTTATGAAAGGTACGGATATTAAACCTTTATTAAAAATATTAAGCCAACATATTTGTTAGCAATACAAGATATGAAGTTTATATTTGTATAAATAAGAAACAATTAAAAATATAGTCAAAGACAGTAAGCATTAATTAATGAATTTATAATATGGTTAAAATAATAAAAAAGCAGTAAGTAAAATCCATTACTGCTTTTTTATTATTTTAGCGTATTTCTTCAGCTCTCCATTTATGATTTACCCATATGCCAATTACTTTTTTATTAAATCCCCAGGATTTAACCCTGTCAACAGCTTTTTTAATATCTTCAATTTGTTGTTTTTTATCAACTGGATTACCAGCGCAATCAAAGTGTCCAATTACAGCAATTGCTTTAGCATTATGTTTTTCTATAGAGATTCTAACATTATTTTTTATAGAATCTACCAAACATTCATTTGTTCCTTCCGCTAATATTCTATCCGGGCCTGCATCTGTAACCATATCAACATAATCTACATGGAATTTGTTTTTTACAAATTTTTTAACAGGACTTTGAATTCTCCCATCCATGCAAGAGATAGCAACGGCGAAAGTTTCTTTCATTATTAATATACCTCCTTAAAAATTTAATAAATATTTATAACTTATTAAATTTAAATATATTATTCTTCTTATTATATGTTTATTAATGTTATTAGGAGAAAAGAATAAACACATAATATTTTTATTAAAGTATAAAATATAGATAACTGAAAGTAGAAGGGAGAGTTAATTATGGCAAAAGATAGCCAACCAGATAACAAGAAAGCTAGAATGGAAAAATGCAATTATCAAACACCAATAACTAGCGAAGAGGGAAAAAATCATAATAGAACTTTAAAAAAACATTCTGTTAAAAGGCAAGGATTTCAAAGTGATAATATAAATTAATCTAGCGTGTAAATTTCATAATTATATAAAGTATTTATTTAACTTAAAAGGATATTATTTAATATCCTTTTATTTTGGAAGTGTTTTCACTTGCTCTTTTATAACATTTATATTGTATGCTATAATAAAATGACAATTAAATGGCATATTATTTATTAATTAGAAAAAATTTAGTAATGGGAATTAAAAAACATAAATTATGGGGGGATAATAATGAATTTAGAGGAATTAAGAATCGATTGTGCTAAAAAACAAAGAAAGGGATTACATATTATTTTGGCATCCATTTTTATATGGAGTGCAGTTTTAATAGTACATATATCATCTTTACCTATTTTAACAAAAAATTTATTAACTTTTTGTTGTACAGCACCACTTTTACCAATTTCCTATTTTATATCTAAAATATTAAAGGTAGATTTTCAGAATAAAGAAAATCCTTTAACAAACTTAGGAATATTATTTTCTGTTAATCAAATGCTATATCTTTTAATTGCTATGTGGATTTATCCAACAATACCAGAAAAAATGCTTATGGTTATTGCAATGATTTTTGGAGCTCATTTAATGCCCTATAGTTGGCTTTATAAATCTAAAACATATTTAGTACTGTCTGTTATTATTCCCGTTATGGCAATGATTGTAGGATTAAACTTTAATCCATTTATTTTAGCTATTTTCATGGTTTGTTTTGAAATAATATTTAGTGGATGTCTTATAATTGAAAATAAAAAATTATAAAAGTAATTAAATAAACCTTAGTATTTAGAGGGGAATATCTTAAATACTAAGGTTTTTACTTTCTTATAATTATTATAATATTTAGTTTTAGTATATGGTTTTATTGGATTTATAGTTTTTATATAATATAAATTAATACACATAGTGTTATAATAAACATAAAAAATAGGGGGATAGGGGAATTTGAAAGTTTTTAATATAGAGAATGAAAATGAATGGGGAATAAAAAGGAACTTAAAAATGCTAGAAAAAAATGAGTTCTATAGGGTTTTTGATTACAATTGTAGTACTGGAAAAGCAATTTTTATTGTGTATGATCTTTATCCAGGAGTTCAAATTACCTTTAATGATTTTGATACACCTGATATTATAGAATCTGATTCTAATAATTATGGAATTATTGAAATAAGTCATTGCTTGCATGGGAGGGTAGAATGTGAATTTGATGATCATAAGTATACATACATAGGTGAAAATAATTTTGCTATATGTAGTACAAAATATATACCCAATAATTTTTCCTTTCCACTAAATAGATACTATGGAATATCTATTGTAATAGATTTAAATAAAGTATCAAAAAGTTTTAAAAAGGTTATAGGAGATTTAGACATTGATTTAATAGATATTGTTCATAGACTGGAACTTGATAAGTCTTGGTATATTAATAAGGCTAATTATAAAATAGAGCATATATTAAAGGAAATCTATGCATTAAAAAATGAGAAAGAAACAGGTTATTTTAAGATAAAAGTAGTAGAACTATTATATTTTATCAATAGGCTTTCTATAGAAAATAGGGCAGAATTTAAATATTATTCAGGAAGCGTAATAAGAAAAATTAAACAAATGAGAGATTTTCTTATAGATAATTTAGATGATAAAATTAAACTAGAAGAGTTATCAAAAAAATATAATATTAGCTTAACTATGTTTCAAAGGGTATTTAAGAGAATTTATGGGGATACACCTTATGCTTATATTAAAAAGTATCGTATGAATAAAGCAGCACTTTTAATGTGCTCTACTGAAAAGAATATAAATACAATTGCAATGGAGGTAGGATATAGTAATGCTAGTAAATTTTCAAATGCATTTAAGGATGTATATGGGATATTACCAAAGGATTATAGAAAAGAAAGTACCATTATGGAGCATTACTAAATATTATAGAGTAGATTATGAGAATGATTATTATTATAATTTAGCTAGTTAGCAAATGTTAACTAGCTTTTTATTATGCATAAATTAAATAATTTATAAAATTATTTATTAAATATAACTAGAAAAGGTGTGATGTAAATGGAAAATAAAAGAGAAGATTTATTAATTAAATCACCAGTAGAATTAATGTTTAAGTTATGTATTCCAGCTATTATTGGAATGACGGTTATAGGACTATATTCATTTATGGACGGTGTTTTTGCTGGACAAATGATTGGGAAAGAAGCTATGGCAGCTATTTCTATAGCATATCCATTAACTTTGTTTAACAGCGGAATATCTACTTTAGTAGGAATAGGTTCAGCTTCAATACTATCAAGGGCTATAGGCAAGAAGGACAATAATACCATAAACAAAATAATGGGAAACCTTATAGCCAATGTATTATTATTTTCAACTATTGTTATGATTGTAGGAATTGTTTTTATAAGACCATTACTTCAAATCAGTGGAGCACAAGGAGAAATATTAAATTTGGGAGTTAGGTATTTAAAAATTGTGTTTTTAGGTTCTATATTTGTAAATTTTGCTCAAAGTGCAAACATGGTTATGCGTGGAGAAGGTAAAATGAAAGAAGCTATGTTAATTATGGGATTTGGAGCACTTTTAAACATTGTATTAGATCCTATACTAATTAAGGCATTTGGAGACAAGGGCATAGAAGGGGCAGCAGTAGCTACAATTTTATCCCAAATAATTCAGGCCATAATAACCCTTGTTTATTTTAAAAAAAAGAGCAAGAAGGTTAAAATTAATAAAATTAAATTAGAAAAAGACCTTAGAGGAGAGATGTTTTCGGTTGGAATATCAGCTATGATGATGCAAGTTTTCACTATTATACAACAAACACTTTTATATAGAATGGCGTTTAAATATGGTGGAAATACTCAAGCAATATTAATGGGTGCATCTCTTAGAATACAGGCATTTTCCTTTATTCCAATTTGGGGAATGAGTCAAGGATTGCAACCGGTAGTGGGAACTAATTATGGTGCGGAAAAATTCAATAGAGTAAAGAGGGCAACTAATATATTTATATTAGGATCAACTATACTTGCACTAGTATTTTGGATACCTATACAAGTGATGCCAAGTAAGGTATTAGGGTTATTTATAAAGGATACTCCTATTGTTTTATCAGGAATTTCTAATTTTAGAATTTTTTATTCAATATTTCCTTTGTATGGTGCACTTATTATGATGATAACATTCTTCCAATCAATAGGTAATGGAAAATCAGCAGGAAAGCTAGTATTATTAAGACAAATTATATTATATGTGCCTGCCATAATATTAATACCGACAATATTTGGTTTGCCAGCAGTATGGTTTACACAACCTTTAGTAGATTTTATAGTTATTTTACTGGGATTTGTTTTATTGTTTAAAGAGTATAGTAAAATGCAAAGGGAGTTAGGGGTACAGATATAAATTTATTTTTGTTAGAAATAAGGAACTAGGTAATTTAAGTATACTTAGTTTCTATTTTTATGTTATAATAAAAAAATTATATAAGGTTAAAATGGAATTAATATTATGAAAAATATAGTTAGAAATGGTTCATTAATAGCCTTTGCAACATCTATTTATAATAAAAGTAATTAGTTTCAACAATATTAAAAATAATTGATATAAAAATTTAATTATAGGAATTAGGGGGGAAGAGCCTTCTAATTCCTATTTTTATGTTATGAATAAGATATTAACTTAATCTAAATTATGTATACTAAACAAAAATGTAAACTTAAAATATAAATATAAAAAATTAATTTTAACATGAAAAACAATTTAAGATTTAATAATAATTATTATAGACAATAATAATTTGTATAGTTTAAATATTTTAACTATAAATTAAAAAAACTTAATTACTAATAATAGTATCAATACCATTATTAGTAGTTTTTTTCTTTTTAACAAATATAATTGCAATACAAATATTTAACTTTATATCTAATATAATTTACAATGGGAAAATATAATCAATACAATATATAGAGAATAAGAAAAATAAACACACAATATATAGGGTTAATTTAGCTACATTGCAAATTTAAACATTGATTTTAATGAGTTTATTTCTTATAATAATATTTATTAGCAAATAATAGGTGTTAAAATATAAATTTTATATTGTATAGGTAAGGTGTAATATATGAATATTAAAATTAAGAAAAGAAATGGTACATATGAACAATTACAAGTTAATAAGATAAAAAAAGTAATTAATTTTGCTTGCAATGGTTTAGATAAATGTGATCCATTAGATCTTGAGATAGATTCTAAAATACAATTTAGAGATGGTATGAGCACTCGGGAAATTCAAAAAATATTAATTCAAACGGCAATAGAAAAAATAATTCAAACAACTACTGATGATTATGGTAATAGTTTTAAAGAGGCCAATACTAATTGGCAGTATGTTGCAGCTAGGTTACTTTTATTTGATTTGTATAAAGAAGCTAAAATAAATAGAGATTACAGTAATTTTGGATATGGTGATTTTTATGCACTTGTAAAGAAACTATCCTACATGAATCTTTATGGAGAATATTTAATGAAAAACTATTCTGATGATGAGATAAAGGAATTATCATCTTATATAGTTCCAAAAAGAGATGAGCTTTTTAATTATGAAGGATTAAAATTATTAAATGATAGATATTTGGTTAAGGGATTTAATGGAGAGGTAATGGAGCTCCCACAAGAAAGATTTATGGTTATAGCAATGCATTTAGCTATACCAGAAGAAAAAAATAAGGTTTTTTATGCAAAGAAGTTTTATGATTTAATGAGTAAACTTAAAATGACTGTGGCAACACCTACTTTGGGAAATGCCGGAACGCTTTTTTATCAATTAAGTAGCTGTTTTATTTCTTCTGTAGGAGATAATCTTTGGTCTATTTATGATGTAAATCAAAAATTTTCTCAAGTTTCAAAGCATGGTGGAGCCCTTGGAATATACTTAGGCAAAATAAGAGCTTTAAATAGTGAAATAAGAGGAATAAAAAATGCATCTGGTGGAGTAATACCTTGGATAAAACTCTATAACGATACAGCTGTTGCTGTTGATCAATTAGGAAAACGTAAGGGCGGGTCAGCTATAACATTAGATATATGGCATAAAGATATTTATGATTTCTTAGATCTTAAGACTAACAACGGTGACGATAGAAGAAAAGCCCATGATATTTTTACTTCTGTAAGTATTCCAGATTTATATATGGAGAGACTTGAAAAAAGAGGAAAATGGTGTTTATTTGATCCTTACGAAGTGAAAAAAGTTATGGGGTATAGACTGGAAGATTACTTTGATGAAAAGGATGATAAAATATTTACCAGGAAATATTTGGAATGTGAAAGAAATTTAAAAATTTTAAGAAAAGAAGTTCCAGCTCTTGATATAATGAAAAAAATAATGAAAAGCGCTGTAGAGACAGGAACTCCTTTTATATTCTTTAGAGATACTGTAAATCGAGCTAATCCTAATAAACATAGAGGAATGATATATGCTTCTAATTTATGTCATGAGATAGCTCAAAATATGAGTGAGAGTACACTTATGGATGAAGAAATTATAGATAAAGATGGTACAGCTCAAGTAATTCAAAGAGTGAAATCCGGAGATATGGTAACTTGTAATCTTAATTCTATTAATTTAAGTAAGGTATCTTTAGAGGAACTTAAAGATACAATTCCTTACCAGATAAGGATGCTAGATAATGTTATTTCACTCAATAAATTTCCTGTTAAAGAATCTGAAATAACTAGTAATAAATATAGAGCTATAGGACTTGGAACTAGTGGATATCATGAGTTTCTTGTAAATAATAAAATACAATGGGAAAGTGAAGAACATTTAAAAATAGCAGATAAATTATTTGAAGAAATAGCTTATGAATCAATAAAAGCTTCTATGGAACTTGCAAAGGAAAAGGGGGCTTATAAAGCCTTTGAAGGCTCTGAATGGAGTACGGGAGAGTATTTTGAAAGAAGAGGATATATATCAGATAAGTGGATAAAATTAAAAGAAGATATTAAAAAATACGGGATAAGAAATGGATATATTATGGCTATTGCACCTACAGGCAGCACTTCAAATATTGCAAATACCACAGCAGGCATAGATCCTGTATTTAAAAAGTTTTTTATTGAGGAAAAGAAGGGAAGTTTTACTCCTAAAACTGCACCTAATTTAAATAAAGATAATTTTTGGTATTATAAGGAGGCTCATACTATTGATCAGCAGTGGAGTATAAAAGCTTGCGCTATAAGGCAAAAACATATAGATCAGTCTCAGTCTTTTAATTTATATATTACTCCTAACTTAAAAGCAAAAGAAATATTAGATATGTATATGGAATGTTGGAGAGAGGGAGTTAAAACTATTTATTATGTAAGAAATAAATCCATAGAAATGGATGAGTGCACAAGTTGTTCAAGTTAATATAAGGGGTGAATTGAATGTTAAAAAAGAAGATTTTTAATGAAAAAGGTAATCGTGGAACAGAAACCATGATAAATGGAAATACCACCAATTTAAGAGAATGGAATAGGATAAAATACAACTGGGCTAATGAAATGTATAGAAACATGTTAAATAATTTTTGGATTCCCGAGGAAATATCATTAAATGAAGATGTTAAACAATTCTCCTATTTAACGGAGGGGGAAAGAAGGGCCTTTGACAAAATAATTTCTTTTTTAAATTTTTTAGATTCTATACAAAGTGAGAATTTGCCTAATTTATCTAGATATATAACAGCCCCTGAAGTAACATCACTTTTAAATATTCAAGCTTTTCAAGAAGAGATACATGCACAAAGCTATTCTTATATACTGGATACAGTTACAGACTCTATAACCAGGGACAATATATACGATGAGTGGAGAGAAGATAAGCATTTATTAAAGAGAAATAAGTTTATAGCAAGCATATATCAAGAGTTTAATGAAACCCCAGATGTTAAAAATTTCTTAAAAACTATAATGGCTAACTATATACTAGAGGGAATATATTTTTATTCAGGTTTTAGCTTTTTTTATACTTTAGCAAGACAAGGAAAAATGACAGCTACAAGCACTATATTTAAGTATATAAATAGGGATGAAATAACTCACTTAGTATTATTCCAAAATATAATTAAAGAATTAAAAAAGGAAAATCCAGATATATTTGTAGGGGAAATAACTGATGAGTTTAGAGTAATGATGAAAATCGGAGTAGAGCATGAAATTGAGTGGGGTAGGTATGTAACGGATAATGAAATATTAGGTCTTAATGATGAACTTATAGAAAAATACATTAAATATCTTTCAAATCTAAGACTAACGGCTATTGGTTTAGAACCTTTATATCCCGAAATTACAAAGCATCCTATGAGTTGGATAGAGGGATTTTCAAGACTTAACAATACAAAAACAGATTTTTTTGAAGCTAAAGTTACAAATTATACTAAAGCTGCAGCCTTTGACTTTGATGACTTAGAATAAAATACTTTGTTTTAGAGCGTTTATATTAATATATTTATTGTATGATATAATATTTATGGAAAAAACCAAGTATTATATGGAGGGTACATACATGGATAAAGGGAAAATAAAATCTTTTGCTATGAAAGCTAGAAAAAATCTTATTAAAGCTGTTACAGATAAGGCTAATGAAATAGGAATAAAAATAGATTATAGTGCTCATGAATTACAGATAAAAGAAACGGAAGATATAAGTAATATATATATAAATCGTAGAGAAAGCTTAATAAATAAGATAAATGAATATAGCAAAGAAAAAGGTCTTATATATGGTTTTGAACAAGTTGTAGAAGAAGTTGCGTATACTTGGTTTAGTAGATTTATAGCTCTTAGATATATGGAAGTTAATGATTATCTTCCATTAGGCATAAGAATCCTTTCATCTCAAATAGAAAATAAATTAGAGCCAGATATTTTAACAAGAGTTTCTGAAGTTATAGATGAATTAGAGCTTAATGCTGAATATATATATAAATTATCAGATAATAACAATACTCAAAATAGAGAGAAAGCATATAAACAAATTTTAATAAAACAATGTAATAAACTAGAATATATAATGCCCCAAGTCTTCAAAGAAATTACTGATTATACTGAATTACTATGTCCAGATAATCTTTTACAGGAGGGTTCTGTAATAAGGACAATGGTAGAAGAAATTGAAGAGAAAAATTGGATAGGAAATGTAGAAATAATAGGCTGGTTATATCAATATTACATATCGGAAAAAAAAGATGAAGTTTTTTCTGCTTTAAAGAAAAATATTAAGATAACAAAAGAAAACATACCAGCAGCTACCCAATTATTTACTCCAAAATGGATAGTTAAATATATGGTAGAAAATTCCTTAGGAAAGTTGTGGCTAGAAGGTCATCCCAATAAAGAACTCCAAAGTGAATGGAAGTATTACTTAGAAGATAAAAAGCAAGTAGAAGAAGTGGAAGAAGAATTAAAGGAAATAAGAAAAGAACATTCAAAATTAAATCCAGAAAATATAAAAGTCTTAGATCCTTGCATGGGATCAGGGCATATTTTAGTATATGCTTTTGATGTGCTTTATAAAATATATAAAACGGTAGGATATAAAGAAAGGGAAATTCCAAGGTTAATACTTAAAAATAACCTCTATGGATTAGATATAGATGATATAGCTGAACAATTAGCATCTTTTGCTTTGATTATGAAAGCTAGATATTATAATAGAAATTTATTTAGAGAGATGGAAAAAGAAAAAATAGAATTAAATCTTTGTTCAATACAAGAAAGTAATGAAATTTCAAAGGAAGTATTAAATTATTTTGTAGGAGAAGATGACAAGTTAAGAGAGGATATAGGATATTTAGTAAATGTATTTAAGGATGCTAAAGAATATGGATCTATGCTTGAAGTTAAAGAAGTTAATTTTAATAATATAAAGCAAAGGGTAATTGAAATATTTAATGATAAAAATTCGGTAGAAATAGATAATTCCATTTATAAATATAAGAATGTAATATTAGAAAAGCTTATTCCAATTATAAAACAAGGAAAAATAATGAGCCAAAAGTATGAAGTTTGTTGTACTAATCCACCTTATATGGGAATTAGGGGGATGAATAAAAAAATGGCACTTTACTTAGAGAAAAATTATGTTTTATCTAAGTATGATTTATTTTCAGTATATATGGAGGTATGTAAAAACAAGCTTAAAAGTAATGGATTATATTCTATAATAAATCAACATTCATGGATGTTTTTATCAAGTTTTTTGAATTTTAGACTAGAATTATTAGACAAATTAACTTTCCTACAGTTAGTGCATTTAGGATCACGGGCTTTTGAAGAAAATGTAGGAACCATAGTTCAAAGTGTTATGTTTGTATGTAGAAATAAAAGAAGTCCAAAGTATGCTACTTATTGTATTGATTTAACTAAAGCAGAAGATAGTAAATCTAAAAATGAACTTTTTTTAGCTCTTGATAAAAGTAAAGTATGTAATTACAAAGATATAAATCTTAATAAATTATTAGTAATTCCAACAAAACCATTTGCATATTGGGTTTCAAAAAACATTTTAAATATTTGTAAGAGTAATAATAGGTTTGAGGATTTTGCAAAACCTAGGCAGGGAATGGCCACATCAGATAATAAAAGATTTTTAAAAAAATGGTATGAAGTTAATATTAATAATATAAGTTTTACTTCTGATAGTGCAAAATCAGCTTTATTAACTAATAAAAAATGGTTTCCTTATAATAAAGGAGGTACATCCAGAAAGTGGTATGGTAATAATGAATTTATTATAAATTGGTTTAATGATGGTGAAGAGGTTAAAGCATATGCATCTAAACTTTATAAATCATATAGTAGAACTATAAAAAATGAACAGTTTTATTTTAATGAATGTATAACTTATACATTCATCTCAGAAAATATGGGAGCCAGATATTCACCAAAAGGATTTATATTTGATGTAGCAGGTTCATCTATATTTTTAAATAGTGAGAATATAAAAGTAATATTAGGACTATTGTGTAGTAAGGTTTCTAGTTTATTTTTAGATATTATGAATCCCACTTATAATATACAGGTAGGGGATATTAAGAATATACCAATATGTAAAGAGATATTTGCAGCGGAAAACACCACAAAAATTGAAAAATTAGTAGTGGATAATATTTATATTTCAAAACAAGATTGGGACTTCTTTGAAACCTCTTGTAATTTTAAATGTCATCCATTATTAACTTTTAGAGGAAATAGTTTAGAAGATTCCTTTAATAATTGGAGTGAATTTACAAGGAAACAATTTAATAGATTAAAGGCTAATGAAGAAGAACTAAATGCTATATTTATTAACATTTATGGAGTGGAAAATGAATTAAACCCTAAGGTTTATGATAAAGATGTAACTATTAGAAAAGCAAATAGGAAAATAGATATAAAGTCCTTTATTTCATATGCTGTAGGGTGTATGTTTGGTAGATATTCAATGGATGTAGAAGGTTTAATATATGCTGGTGGACAATGGAATCATAAGTTTAGAGTATTAAAAGATAAAAACTTAAATTTAAGTAGTTTAAGGTATGAAGTAAGAAAAATAAAAGAAGACGAAAATAGAAATATATTGGAGGATAATTGGATTAATGTAAGCTTTATACCGGATGAGGATAATATTATTCCAATAACTGATGATGAATATTTTGAAGAAGATATAGTTTCAAGATTTATAGAATTTGTTAAAATTGTATATGGTGAAGAAACGTTAGAGAAGAACTTAGATTTTATTGCTGATTCTATAGGAAGAAAATCATCACAGACTTCAAGACAAGCAATTAGAATGTATTTTCTAAAGGATTTTTATAAAGATCATTTAAAAACTTATGAGAAAAGGCCTATTTATTGGTTATTTGATTCTGGTAAAAATAATGGATTTAAATCCTTAATATATGTTCATAGATATGATGATCAAATTGTAACTAAAGTTAGAGAAAAGTATCTTCATATTCTTCAAAGAAAGTATGAAAGAGAAATACATAAACTTCAATTAGTTTTGACTTCTAAAGAATATACTTCAAAAGATAAAACTTTAGCTAAAAAGAAAATAAGCAAAATTGTAAAACAAATGGAAGAATGTAGAAAATATGATGAGGTAGCAACATACTTAGCTAATAAAAAAATAGTTATTGATTTAGATGATGGAGTTAGAGTTAATTATGATAAATTTCAAGGAATTGAATTTATAAGTTCTAAAGGTAAAAAGATTAAGATGAATTTACTAGGTAAAATATAATTGAAACACCAGAGAAAAAAATATAAAATTTATTCATATAAATCACTTAATTTTGTTTTTAATATAAAGGAAATTTGGCATGGTTTTAATTACAAGAATTATACATTCCATCTTTAAAGTTACTAAGAACTAATATTATTGGTAATCTACCACAAGAATACTGTCTTCAAAATACAATTAATAGCTAATTATAAGGTCATATTAACTACAAAGTAATAATATTAAACATATTTATATTATTACTTTGTAGTTTTTATTATTAATTAGTAACACTTAATATATCTAATATTTCTACTGTATATTTTCCTTGAGGGGCATCTACTTCAACTTTATCCCCAATTTTTTTATTATATAATGCTTTGCCTAAATCTGATTCTATACTTATGAACATATTTTCTAAATCTACATCCATAGTAGTTACCAAAGTTACATTAGTTTCGAAATCATCCTCCAAAAATTTGATTTTTGCTGTAGTATTAATTCCTACTAATGATTCATCCACATTTTTATTGTCTATTACTGTAGCTGTAGAAATCATAGTTAGTAAGTACTGAATTCTATCATCATTTCGTCTATAATTTGCACAGGCTTCTTTATATTCTGCATTTTCAGATCTATCACCGTGGGAAGCTGCTATTAATTTTTCTTTTGCAATTTCAGCTCTTTTTACAGTCATTCTGTAATTTAGTTCTTCTTCTAATTTTTTTATATTTTCAGCCGTTAATGTGTTATTCATAAAATTAAACATCCTTTTCTATACATTATAATAATATTATATAATATATAGAAAAAAATAAAAGGTATTTTAGTTGTTGTTTTTTAATAATTGAAAAGTTTATTAAGTGATTTTATCATTTTTAATGCTATTTTAAAAACAACTATAAATGAAAACTACCCTAAATACTCACTATTATAAATTGATAGTAAGTATTTTTGTTTATATAAGAATTGATTTAGAGGATATACAAAAAATAAAAGGAAAAATAATAATTATAATTGCTTATAGACTTAAAACTATTGAAAATACATATCAAATTTTAGTAATTAATAATGGTAAGATTGAACAAAAGGGTACCATAAGAAGCTATTTAAAAAACAGGGAACTTATAAAAGATTTATTGATATAAGAAAAAAATCGGAAGTATGGAATATATAAAGATTTTGTATTTTAAAGATATCTCAAAATTAATTTTGGGATATCTTTTGTTGTGTAAATATGGTATATTATAGCAGGAATAAAGTAATCATAAAGACTTTTAAAGTAGGGAGATATTTCATGGAGCATTTAGATAATACTGAAGTTTTAATAATTGAAGATGATAAGGATATAAACAACTTAATAAAAAGGGCTTTAAATAAAGAAGGATTCAATGTGGTACAAGCATTTGATGGAATGGATGGATTTGCAAAATATAAATCTAGTAATTGTGCTATTATAATTTTAGATATAATGCTTCCTTTTGTAGATGGAATAGAAGTTATGAAAAAGATAAGAGAAGAAAGTGTAGTTCCTATTATAATATTATCTGCTAAAGGAGAAGAAGTAGATAGAATATCAGCTCTTGGATTAGGAGCAGATGATTATGTTGTAAAACCTTTTTTTGTAGGGGAATTAGTAGCTAGGATCAAATCTCATCTTAGAAGATATACTAAATTTACCCCAAATAATAAAAAAGAAAACTCAATAAAAAGGGGGTATATAACTTTAGATCTAAATAATTATTGTATATATAGAAAAGGGGAAAAAATAACCCTTACCGCAAAGGAATTTGATTTATTAAAATTATTTTTTACAAGTCCCAATAGAGTATTTACAAAGGTACAGATATTTGAAAGTGTTTGGAAGGAAGAATATATGGGGGAAGATAATACAGTAATGGTTCATATAAGAAGACTTAGAAATAAAATAGAAGAAAACCCCAATAAACCCAAATATATAGTAACAATATGGGGAATTGGATACAAATTAGGAGTGATGTAATTTGATCATAATAGTACTTCTAATAATTATATTGATACTAGTAGTAATTATTTGGAATTTAAATAAAAAAATCTATTATATTAATAAATTACTAAAAAACATTGAAGAGGGAAACTTTAATATAAGAATTAGAATGCAAAATTGCAACAAAAATTTAAAAAAATTAACAGTAACCATTAATAATTTATTAGATAAATTCCAAAATACATATAAATTGAATAAAGAATATGAGTTAGAAAGAAAGACAATGATAACCAATATATCTCATGATTTAAGAACTCCTGTAACTTCATTACTAGGATATATAGAAGTTATAAAATCTAGTAAACATTTAAGTGAAGAAGAAAAAGAAGAGTATTTAACTATAATTGAACATAAGGGTAATAGTTTAAGAAGTTTAATGGATGAATTTTTCCAGTTATCTAAATTAGAAACTAATGATATTAAGTTAAAAAAGGAAGAATTCAATTTATCAGAGCTTATAAGACAAAATATAATTTTATTTTATAATAGCTTTAATAATCTTAATATAAATCCTATTATAAATATACCAAAAGAAGATGTTTATATACTAGGAGATAAAAAAGCAAATGAGAGGATTTTTAATAATCTTATATCTAATGCAATTAAGTATGGATGTGATGGAAAAAACATAGGTGTTGATTTAGTATGTAGTAAAAATAATGTAAAAATAACAGTTTGGGATGAAGGAAAGGGAATACCTAAAGATGATTTATCTTTAATATTTAAAAGACTATATACTCTAGAAAAGTCTAGAAACAGAAGTTTTCAAGGTAGTGGTTTAGGTCTTACAATAGTTAAAAAGCTAGTAGAAATGCAAAATGGAACTATAATTGCGGAAAGCATTCCTAATAAAAAAACTAAATTTATAGTTACTTTACCTAATATTTAAGAAACATTTAAGGAGTATTTAAGCCTTGTGTAAAAAGTATGTTTTATAATTAAAACATAGTTTTTTATTTATAAGAGGTGATTTAATGAATTATATACTTAGAACTTATGACTTAACTAAAAAATATAAAAATTTAAATGTAGTAGATAATCTTAATTTAAATGTAGAACAAGGAGATATATATGGTTTTCTTGGTAAAAATGGTGCAGGAAAAACCACTACTATAAAAATGATTTTAGGAATTTTAAAATCTAGCCATGGTGAAATAGAATTGTTTAGAAATAAAATCTTAGACAGAAAATGTTATGGGAGAATAGGATGTTTAGTAGATTATCCAGGATTTTATTTAAATCTAACAGCAGAAGAAAACTTAGAAATACATAGGAGAATGATTGGATATCCATCAAAAGATAGTATAAAGACAACTTTAGAAATAGTAGGGTTAAAAGATGTAGGTAATAAAAAGGTTAAAAATTTCTCTTTAGGAATGAAGCAAAGATTAGGAATTGCAAGGGCTATTTTACATCATCCTGAATTTTTAATACTGGACGAACCTACTAATGGATTAGATCCTATAGGAATAAAAGAGATAAGAGAATTAATACTTGATTTAAACCAAAAATTTCAAATCACTGTATTTATATCTAGTCACATTTTAAGTGAAATACAATTATTGGTTAATAAGATTGGGATAATCCATAAGGGAAAACTTATTGAGGAAATAGATTATGATGAACTTCAAAAAAGGAATAGACATTATATTCAACTAAAGGTAGACAATGATAAAAAAGCTTCATTTATGTTAGAAAATAAACTTAATATAAATGATTATGTAATATGGGAAAATGGGAAAATTAGAATATATGAAAAATTAAACGAAGCATGGAAAATAAACAAGCTATTAGTGTCAAATGACGTAAATGTTGATGAGTTACGCTTAACTATAGATAACTTAGAAGATCACTTTGTAAGATTAACAGGAGGGGCTTGTGATGTTTAATGCAATTTATTGTGAATTTTTAAAATTAAAAAGATCACCAATATGCTTATTATTAATAGTGGGTATTGTAACAGCACCTTTGATTATGCTGTTTGGTCAATTATATAGGAAGGATATAGTAGAGTGGGAACTTTATATGACAAATATAGAAGCTATGATGTTTTTAGTTATAGGATTAATATTTTTTACACTAATAGCATCTTATATTTATGCCAGAGAATTTACAGAAAAAGTTTCTTGTGTTACCTATTCATATCCTATAAGTAAAACAAAAATTTTTGTAGCTAAATTAATAACTTTATTTACATGTATATTTATTGTTTATACTTTGCAATTCATAGTTATGCTCATTATTGGATGTAGTATAGATCATGATCCTTTAGATATGAATTTTGTAATGTTAAATATAAAAATATACATTTATTCTATGCTATTTCAATTTGCTATAACCCCACTAGCGATATTTATAGTTAGTATAAGTAAAAATATGATTATACCTATGATATATAGTATTATAGGTACTTTAATTACTTTAGTTGCAGCACAAAATCTGGATTATGGTATTTATTTTCCTTTATGCTATCCATCTATACCTTTAATGTCGCTTAAGTTTAATAATATGAATTTGATTATAAGTAAATATACAATAGAAATTTCCATAGTATTTTTTATTATAACAATATTTGTTTCCATACTTTATTATGAAAAATGTGATATTTATTAGATATAAACCTAAATATTATTATTTTAATATAGTAAGATATATATGGTTTTTATAAAAATGTTTAATAACTATGATAAAATAATACAATATAAGAGGTGCGTATATGAAAAGGTTAAGAATTATTTTTATATCGTTAATAATTGTTATAATAGCTACAGCAGCTATATTAGGAGGCTTCAAAAGTAAATATACTGCAGATCCTAATAATAGAAATGAAAAATGGACAAAGGATATAGAATATTTAGAGAAACAACTTCCTAAAAAACATAAAAACTTATTTTTTAGTTTAAGCGAGGAAAAGTTTCATAAAGAAATAGAAAGCTTAAAAAATCAAGTGCCAAAGCTTAATGATGATGAAGTTAAAGTTCAAATATACAAAATTGTAGCTTCTGTAAATGATGCTCATACAAGTGCTTATTCTGAAACAGAAAAGACATTTCCAATAAATTTATACTGGTTTAAGGAAGGGATATATGCTATAAATACATTACCAGAATACAAAGAAATATTAAATTGCAAATTAATTAAAATCAACGGAAAAAATATAGATGATGTAGAAAAAGAAACTAGCAAAATTATATCTCATGAAAACAAAGCTCAACTTAAAAATAGAATTCCAAAAATTTTAACTAATCCATCTATGCTTCATGGATTAAAAATTATAGACTCCACAGAAAAAGCTACATTTACCTTTCAAGATGAACAAAATAAAATTTTTGATGTAGATATAAAATCAGTTAAAGCCAATGAAAACCTAGTTAAAAAGCTTAAATCAAATAACAGGGACAAAGATATGCCCTTATATATGCAAAACCAAGATAAGAATTATTGGTTTAAATACTTAAAAACTGAAAAAATCATGTATTTTAAATATAATTCTTGTATGGAAATGAAGGACAAACCTTTTAAAGATTTTTCTAAGGAGTTATTAAATTCCATAGATAAAAACAATCCTGAAAAATTAGTTATTGATTTAAGAGATAATGGAGGAGGACGATCATCTATATTAGACTCATTTATAAAACAAATAAAGAAACGTAATATAAACAATAAAAATAAATTATTTGTAATATTAGGTAGAAGGACTTTCTCATCAGCCATATTAAATGCTATAACACTTAAAAACCAAACCGAAGCAATCTTTGTGGGGGAACCTACAGGTGGAAAACCAAATCACTATGGAGAAGTAAGAGAATTTAAATTACCAAACACTAAAATGATCATAAGCTACTCCAAGAAATACTTTGAAACATTTAAAGAAGATACACCATCCTTTATGCCAGACAAAATAATAGAACCATCAATTTATGAATTTAAGGATAATAAAGATATAATATTAGAAAGTATATATAACTATAAAAACTAAATAAATTATAAAATAAGAGTCTATATTTTTAGTTAAAGCTTATCTAAGGGTTATATTTAACACTTGGATAAGCTTTAATAATCTAGACTCTTATTTTTTATAATTCTTATTGATTATTCAGGATGTTTTTCACATAAGGAATTTATCAAAATATTTCTTCAATAAAATGATACTAAAGTTATTCAATATATTTTTATCATTATTAAATAAATATATATTGAATATCAATAATAAATATGGTATATTATAACTACAGAAATTTAAATATTATAAATATAATTTATAATATTTTTTAAACTGAAAGTTACTGCAATATATAATTATAAGTTATTTCACAAGGGGGATTAAAATGAGAGAAAATTTAATAAAAATATCAAAAGTAATTTTAACAGTAGTAAAAATATGTGCTATAGTATCAATTTTTGCAACTATTTTTGGAGGTTTTCCAAAGAAATTACCTGAAACTATCCCAAAAGAAGCATTTTTATTATGTGGAATAGTGTCAATACTTTATTCTATTTTCTACTATTTAATTGCTAATAATATAATTTTTATTATTAATAACTCTAGGGAGAATCCATTTATTATGGACATTGTAAAAAGATTTGATAGAACAGGAATTTACTTAATAATTATTTCTGTAATGGATTACATTAAAAATCATAGTAATATACTTAGAACTGATACTAATAAAGTTAGTAATGTAGGATTTATACTCCTAAGTGGAATTATGTGTTTTGTAATTTCAAATATAATTTATAAAGCTATCAAAATTAAGGATGATAATGATCTTACTATTTAATAAATATAAATTTAACTTAAATCAGTTATAAATTTAAGCGTCAAAATAAACCTTTTGTGGGACAGAAAACATTTACCTGGATATTAATGTGCAAATAAAGTATTCATGTATTGACAAAATATAATCAGTAGATTACATTTTGTTAAGGAGGTAATACCTTGATACAGAATCGAATTAAGGTTTTGAGAGCAGAGCATGATTGGACGCAAGCAGATTTAGCTGAAAAGGTAGGTATTTCTCGCCAAGCGGTTATATCAATTGAGAAGTATAAATATACTCCCTCATTAGAATTAGTTTTCAAAATTGCAGAAGTTTTTAATCTTTCAATTAATGAAGTTTTTGAACACAAAAGGGGGGGAGACGATGAATGAACAAACTATTATTTTATTTTTCCTTATTGTTGGTACTGGCATTACTCTTTTTCTTTATGTATGGAAAGCTAAAAAGGATATTGATTATAAAAAAGATGAACGTTGGCAATTGATTCAGTGAATTGTTTAAACTATATATTGATAGTATTTTTAGCTATAGGAGAAGTTGTGTTGTTATTTTCTAATATTCAAATAACCATTACTTTGAATCGTGTTTTAATTTATGCTGTATTATTCATTCGTTTGCGCAATACGATAGAATTGTTTGCATTAAGATATTTCGATAGACTAATGTAAACATAGTAGTGTTAATTAACACTAAATAGTAATTTGAATAGGCATAATTATATGGGAAATTATAGATTATTTAAAATAACAAGAATAAAGGATATAAATATTTTGGATGAAATATTTTCAAGAGAATTATCAAAAAAGCTATACAATGAGGAAAATATAAAAATGATTACTTTAGAATTAGAAATGTTAAAAGAAATGGCTTATAGAGTATATGATGAATTTACAAAAGAGAATGTTACAATTATAGAAAATTGAAACTTTTTAATTAAAGTAGAATATCTAGAAAGTGATTGGTTATATGGATATATACTATCTTTTGTAGAAAATATAAAAGTTGTTTCAGCAGTAAGTATAAAACAAAAAGTGAGAGAAAAATTGGAAAAGACTATTAGAATTTATTTACGATATTTAAATATGTTGTAACATTTAATACCTTATAATAAGAATGGAGGAATAAAGAAAAAGAACTTTAGTTGCCAAATGAAAAACCAACTTTAGTTAAAGTTCCTAAAGTAAAATATTTTTGTATTAAGGGAAAAGGAAATCTCAACGATGAAGATTTCTCTAATAGAATAGATGTTTTATGTTCTCCTACTTGTGCAGTAAGAATGATGCCTAAAAATGGATTTACATCTGATAGATATTTTGACTGTGTACTCTTAGATGGTAACTAAATAATAAATTCTAATTTTGGGGTGAGTAATATAAATAGTAATTTATATAACAAGGAGAGTAACTATGATTAGAGAGTTTAGAACAACGGATATTGATAGAATAATGCAACTATGGCTTGATACAAATATTTTAGCACATAATTTTATTAACAGTAAATATTGGATAGAGAACTTTGGAGCAGTTAAAGAAATGATGCCTAAAGCAACAATATATGTATATGAGGAGAATGGTGAGATACAGGCATTTATTGGTTTGATAGAAAGTTTTGTAGCAGGATTATTTGTATCAAGTGATTTTCAGTCAAAAGGGATTGGAAAATTATTATTGGATTATTCAAGATGTAAACACAGTGAATTGTCTTTATGTGTTTATAAGAAGAATAATCGTGCATTACGATTTTATTTAAGAGAAGGTTTTATAATTTCTACAGAGCAAATAGATGAAAATACTGGTGAAATAGAGTTAGTTATGGAATGGAAAAATTGAACATAATGGAACTTACAAATTTCAATTTACAGTTAGATAATAAAATTAGTAATTTCACAATTAGTTATATTAAGAGAGGTATCAAAAATAAAATATATAGGGGATTCTCATTTGTAGAATGAGCGATTTAAAGTAAGATAACTAAAGATAATTCACAATGAAAAATGTCATATAGCTGTAGAAGACAAAATTATTATATATAATATATTAAAAGATAATAAAGAGAGATTTATTATGCTTATAGGTCCGGTGTGTTTAGGAGCAAAACAGTTAGAAAGGAATTATTTGGAAAATAGAGGATATTCTATACTTGGGATAAATAACTATGTATGAAGAGTTAAAATATTTTTATGAAAATCCATGTGTGGAAAATAATATAGAATTTCAAGAAATTATTTTTCAACAACTAAATATAGATTAAATGCATCAATGTTATCTAGATTTTGTAGTCCATCACATTTATTATGACAAAATAAAAAAATAACAGGACTTTCAGTCAGCGAAATATTAAAAGCCATTGTGTATGTTATTTATAATTTGAAATTAAAAGTTACATTTACAGCGAGTTTTTGAAAAATTATATGCTTTTACCCCATATAAAAACTGGAGATGTGCATATATATGTACTTGAAGAAATGGCAAAATTATATCAAAAACATGGATTTGTTTGGAATGTTTTTAAAAACTAGGAAGTATGCGTTTTATTTGTTCTGGAAGAAAATTGAATAATCAGTAGTACTAATCAACATCTTTTACGTTTTTTATTATATATACTTGACAAAACAAGTATATAAATTATAATAAATGGTACTGATAATTAATTTCAATTAAAGGGGATGTGGAAATGAATTATACCAATTCTTGCAGAATTTATTGGCATATATTTAAAGGAATTTTAAAAAAAGAGATTTCTAAAAGATATAGTAAAGAATATACAAATAATTTATTAAAGAAATCCAAAAAAGAATATAAAGAAATTATTTTAAGAACTCCTCATATTGGTGGAAAGGATAATAAATTAGTTAATAACATTTATATGGGAGGAGTTTTTATAGCATGTTATAAATCCTGTAATAATAAAATTTCATCTAATGAAATGGGAGAAATTATTTCAGATGGTTTAATAAATTCTAAAATTGTAAAATTAGTATGTAAAAATAGAAGTTTCACTACTGATAAGTATAAAAAATGGGTAAAAGATGTGGCAAAATGGTCTCAAGATAATGCTAAGAAATACCCAATGAATTGGGTAATGAAAGAAGACAATAAAAAGCATAGAGAAGGAACTTATTTTGAATTTACTCGTTGTGCACTTTGTGAATTATGTAAAAGGGAGAATTGCTTAGAAATTGCGCCAGAGCTTTGTAAAACAGATTTTATTACCGCAAAATTTAGCAAGTCAGATTTAATTAGAAATTCGACTTTAGCTAATGGGGATTCCTGTTGTGATTTTTGGTTTGTAGAAAAAATTTAAACATAAAGACGTAATAAAGAATTGTTTTTTATTATAATATTAAATTAACAAAAAGGATTAATAAATCTTTAGAAAATAAGTAGTAAATTTACTACTTATTTTTATTTATAAATAAAAGTATATTATATAAAATTAATAATTTGCAAACATTAATAAATACTATATGAATTTAAGTGGAAATAAAGTATAATGGTAATCAACTAACATTGATTATTGCTTACTAAAGAGGTGTATTAAATGAAATTTGAAAAACTTACTTTAAAAGATAAAGAATTATTTGATAGATATGTTTACCCATATAAGTTTTTAAGTTGTGAATATGCTTTTACAACTTTATATATTTGGAAAGATGCTTGCGATGTTCAGTATACTATATATAAGAATGCTTTAATAATAAAAAAGCAAGACTTTGAAGGAAATTATTATTTTATGAATCCCTTAGGATATAGGGACGAGGATTTAAAAGAAATATTAACTAAGTTAATTAAATACAAAGAAGAGAATAATATGAAGTATATATTTAAGGATTTAGATGAAAAATTTGCAATGAAAATACAGAATTTCGCAAAGGAGTATGAAGCAAAGGTCTGTATTAAAGAAGATAGAAACAATTTTGATTATTTATATGAGGCAGAAAAACTATCTAAACTTTCTGGGAAAAAGCTTCATAGTAAGAAAAATTTTTATAATTCTTTTGTCAAAACCTATAATTATGAAGTAAAACAAATTAATAATGAAACTGTTAAAAAGGATATAATAGAAATATCAAAAAAATGGTATGAAGAAAATAATAATTCTAATAAGTATTTATATTATGAAATGAAGGCTATTGAAGATATCTTAAATAATTTTGAATTATTAGATTTAAGAGCTATAGTAGTTTATGTAGATAATAAAGTAGTAGCATTTAGCATAGGACAAAAATTAAATAAAGATTTGGCAGTAATTCATATAGAAAAAGGAGATATTAATTATAAAGGTGTATATAGTTTTATTAATAAAACTTTTATAGACATGTGTTTTAATGATGTGAAAATAATAAATAGAGAACAAGATTTAGGAATTGATGGACTTAGAAAATCTAAGTTGTCTTATCAACCATTTAAATTGGAAAAGAAATTTATTTTTAATTGCCTACAGCATGTATAAATGATCTATTAAGGGGATGAACATATATGAAAAAATTATTAGAAGGTAAAACTATAAGATTAACTGCCCTAGAAAGCCAAGATATTGAGGAGTTTACTAAATGGTATAATAATACAGAATTTATGAGATATTATGATGTAATAAGCGCAGTACCTAAAAGTAGTAGGGAAGTTTTAGAAATAATAGAAGAATCACAAAAATCTAATGATAAATATATTTTTGCTATTCGTACTATTGAGGGTAATAAATTTATAGGAATTACAGGTTTTGAAAATATACTTTGGAATAATAGAAATGCTTTAATATATATAGGCATAGGCGATAAAAATTATATAGGGCAAGGTATAGGACAAGAGGCTTTAAATTTAACTATGGAATTTGGGTTTGAAGAATTTAACTTCAATAGAATATACTTAAATGTATTAGAATATAACGATAGAGCTATAAGTTTATATGAGAAAATAGGATTTATAAAAGAGGGAATACAAAGGGAATTTATAATAAGAGATGGTAGAACCTATGATATGTATTTGTATGGTATATTACAAAAAGAATGGAGAAGTAAATAATATAATAATAAACTAACTTTCTACTAAAAATATATTAAGAATATTTAAAAGAAAGTTGGTATGCTATGTTTAGTCCTAGATTAATTTTATTTGAAAAAGGTGCCTTAGATTATGAGATGGGAAAAGATATATATAATAAATTTAAAGATGATTCTAATGTTGAAATTATAAAATTATCATCAAATAAAATCATATCTTCTATACCAGGTGAGGGAATGTATGAAAAGTATAGGTCAGGTAAAAAAACATTAGTTGTAGGAGTAAAGAAGAGTATGAAATTTCAAAGCTGTAAGCCATCAGCTCATTATCAATTACCCTTAGTTAGTGGATGCATGGGACAATGTGAATATTGTTATTTAAATACACAATTAGGAAATAAACCTTTTGTAAGAATTTATACAAACATTGATGAAATATTATATCAGGCTGATAAATATATAAAAGAAAGAAGTCCAGATATAACTATATTTGAAGGTGCAGCAACTTCAGATCCAATTCCGGTAGAACCATATACTAATTCATTAAAAAGATGTATAGAATATTTTGCAGAAAAAGAACTTGCCAGATTTAGATTTGTTACAAAATATAATGATATAGATAGTCTGCTAAAAGTTAATCATAATGGTCATACAGAAATTAGATTTAGTTTGAATACAAATAGAATAATAAAAGAGTATGAACATTTTACAGCTTCTATTTATAAACGTATAGAAGCAGCTGCAAAACTTGCTTCATATGGATATCCTATAGGATTTATAATAGCTCCTGTATTTTTATATGAAAATTGGAAAGAAGGGTATAAAGATCTTATAGATATATTATATAAAACATTACCAAAAGATTTGAATGTTCCTATAGGATTTGAAGTAATATCCCATAGGTTTACTACTAAAGCTAAAAATACCATACTTGAAATATTCCCACAAACCACTTTACCTATGAAAGAGGAAGATAGAAAATTTAAATATGGACAATTTGGATATGGAAAGTATATATATACTAAAGAGCAATTACAAGAAATTAAAGATTTCTTTAAAGAAGAATTAATTAGTAAATTTAAAGAAGCACAAATTAAATATATAATTTAATAAAGAAGACTTAAATTATAATTTGATAAGTACTTTTTCATTAAGATCTTTGTTTAAAAGAAATAGAAATATATAAGATAAAAAATAAAGAGCTATATTATATAGAAGGTTAATTTTCTATATAATAATAGCTCTTTTCTTTTTTATTTACTTTAAAATAATTACTTAAATAATCTATATGTTATCGTAATAGTGTTCACATTTTGACCAGTTAATTATTTTAAAGAAATTAGTTATATATTCAGGTCTTCTATTTTGATATTGAAGATAATAAGCGTGTTCCCAAACGTCCATTGTAAGAATAGGAATTTTACCTTCAGATATTGGGGAGTCTTGATTACTAGTAGAAACTACTGAAAGTTTTCCATTAGCATCACTTATAAGCCAAGCATAACCAGACCCAAAAGTATTTATACCAGTTTGAGTAAAGGTATCAGTAAAAGTTTGAAAAGAACCAAAATCTCTTGTAATAGCTTTTGCTAGACTACTATTTTCATTTAAAGCTTTAGTACCTAATACGCTCCAATAAAATTCGTGGTTAAATACTCCACCACCATTATTTATAACATCTTTTTTTATATCTTCAGGTATTGAGTTTAAATCGGATAAAATTTCATAAACGCCCTTTTTAAAGAGTTCAGGGTGTTTTGAAATAGCAGTATTTAGTTTATCTACATAAGCCTGTTGATGTTTATCATGATGTATTGTTACTATTTCTTTATCTATAGAAGGAGATAAATGATCGTATCCATAAGGTAATGGAGTTAAGACAAATGCAGTTCTAGAATCACAACAGTTGTTATTTTCTGAAAAATTTAAATCCATAATTCAATCCTCCAATTTAATTATTAATATGTCATATATAAATTTAATATGTGCATTTAAGTAGAAATTTATAATTAAAAATAAATAGTAGTATAAAATACAAAATAGTTATATAATTATATATGGGTTTTATAAGCTATATGTTGATATAACTATTATAGGATATATTGGAATTTTAACTAAAATAAATAAAAACTCAATAAAGGACAAGCTAATCAAAGATTTTATTTTACATAATAAGACAAATAACAAAATATATAAATATATAAAACAATTTTTAATGGAGAGGTTATTTATGACAGTAATAGAATATGATATGTTTCAAGAATATGTATTAGAAATTGGTCGTCGCATGGTGATGTGTGGTACTGAGGTTCGTCGTGTAGAAGATACTATTATTCGTATATGTAGAGCATATGGTATTAAAGTGTGTGAAATACATGCTACTATAACTTTAATTGTTATGACAATAAAGGATAGTAAAGGAAGACATTACACTCAATCCGTTAGAATTAAGTCAACAGCAACAGATTTAGGACAATTAGAAGCATTAAATGCTATGGCAAGAGAAATTTGTAGCACTGTACCACCAATTTCTGAAATAAAATCTGCATTAGATAATAATAAATTAAGAACTGACAGTGATATTGCAAAATTCGTTGGATATATGTGTGCTGCAGGTGGATTCGCAGTGTTTTTTGGTGGAACATGGAAAGATGGAATAGTTTCTTCCATAATTGCCACTGCCATATTTTTTATGGATAAGTTTTCAAAAATTAGAAAATTAAATAAGGTGATATATACAGTAATTTCATGTTTTATATCAGGATGTTTAGCAGAATTATCTAATTATATGAATCTTTGTATTAAATTGGATAAAGTTATGATTGGTGACATAATGATTTTTATACCAGCTTTAATTTTGGTAAACGGTATAAGAGAAATGTTTTATCAAGATATAATATCAGGATTATATAGACTAATTGAAGCACTTATGATTGCTATAGCAATTGCAGTAGGATTTGGAAGCTCAATGATATTATTGGGAGGTGTTTCTTAATGGGAAAGGATATAATTCAAGTATTAATGGCGGGGATTGGTACTCTTGGATTTGCCTTGTTTTTTTCTGTAAATAAAAAACATATAGTGGCGGCAACTATGGGAGGAACGCTTTCTTGGGCAATTTATCTTATTATTTATGCTTTAACAGGAAGTTTATTTATTGGTAATATGATTGCAGCTATGTTCGTTTGTATATGGTCTGAATTAATGGCAAGAACACTGAAAGCTCCTACAAATATTTTTATGATACCAGGAATTATTCCACTTCTTCCAGGAGGAGCACTTTATTACACTATGGATGCAATGTTACAAAGAAATAAAAACTTGTTTATGCAAAAGGGTATAGATACTGTAATAGTAGCAATAGGAATAGCAGCAGGTATCGTTGCAGCTTCTGTTATATTTATATATTTCTTTATGATACTTAGAAAATGCAAAGAATATCGAAAATCAAAATTAAGTAATTAGTAATACCTTCAAGTATAAATCTTATAGGACTTTAAAATGTACATATGTAGCGAAATTATAAATTAAAATCGTAATATAAAAATTAATAAATGTAGAATAACTTTAAAGAACTGTATTATATAAAAAGTTTATTTTTGGATATAATGCAGTTCTTTATTTTGCTATATGTTATAATTATTTTAACTATAAAGTTTATATTATAAATTTAAAATAGGAGAAATGGGTTAAATGTACAATATTATTATAATAGAAGATGACAAGAATATAAGAGATGAGCTTAAAGTATTTTTAACTAGATATGGTTATAATATAGAAGCTCCAGAAAAATTTGAAAATATAATTGAGTATATAAAAGAGAAACCAAGAGATTTAATATTACTAGATATAAATTTGCCAGTTTTTGATGGATACTATATATGTAGAGAAATTAGAAAAACCTTAGATATACCTATAATTGTGGTTACTAGTAGGGATAGCGATATGGATGAAATTATGAGTATGAATTTAGGGGCAGATGATTTTATAACTAAACCTTATAATACAGAAATACTTTTAGCTCGTATTGCATCTATTTTAAGAAGAACTTATGGAAAAGCAACTCCACAAGATATTTTAAATTACAAGGGATTAAAGCTTAATTTATCAAATGGAAGTATAAGTTATAAGGAGAACAATTTAGATTTAACTAAAAATGAAATTAAGATATTGTCATGTCTAATGAAAAATAGAGGAAATATAGTATCTAGGGATGTTTTGATGGATTATTTATGGAATTCAAATCTTTTTATAGATGATAATACCCTTTCTGTAAATGTCACAAGACTTAGAAAAAAACTTGAGGATATAGGACTTAAGGATGTAATAGAAACTAGAAGGGGATTAGGGTATATAATTCAATGAGAGTAATTGATTATTTGAAAGAAAGAAGTCTTTATTTAGGTATTAATTTAATTTTATTCATTATTATAGCATTAATAATGAAATTATTGAATTTTGGCACAGCTATAATTTTTTTAGTGTTTTGTATATGGTTTTTTCCTCTTATAACTTACATAATTTTAGAGTTAATTAAAAGTAAATTGTATTATGATGATTTAACATCTGTTATAGAAAATTTAGATAAGAAGTATTTATTACCAGAAGTTATAAAAAAGCCTAAAAATATAGAACAAAGAGTTATTTATAATGTATTAAGAGAAGCTAATAAAGATATGCATGAAAAGGTAAATAAATATAGAGATATGCAAGTAGAGTATAGGGAGTATATAGAAACTTGGGTTCATGAAATAAAAACCCCTATAGCATCTACAAGATTAATGATAGCCAATAATCAAAATAAAGTAACAGAAAATATAGAATATGAAATAAAAAAAATAGAAAGTTTTATAGACCAGGTATTATATTATGCAAGAAGCACTGAGGTTAGTAAAGATTATTTAGTTAAAGAATTTAAATTAAAAACCGTTATAGAAAATACCATAAAACGTAATTCTAAGGATTTTATAAATAAAAGAATAGCTTTAAATATAGAAAATGTAGATATAAATGTATTTAGTGATGCTAAATGGGTAGAGTTTATATTAAATCAGATTATAGGTAATGCTCTTAAATATTCTAAACCTAGAGAAGGTAAAGTTAATATTTATGCTACTAAAAATAAAAATAGTATAACTTTAACTATTGAAGATAATGGTGTGGGTATACCTACACAAGATATTGGAAGAATATTTGAAAAAGGTTTTACAGGTGAAAATGGGAGAAAGTTTGGAAAATCTACAGGTATAGGACTTTATATTTGCAAAAAATTATGCACAAAATTAGGGTTAGGATTGGAGATTACATCTGAAAAATTTAAAGGAACAAGAGTTTTAATTATATTTCCTTTGGGTGAGCTTACTAAATTTTAGTTTATTTCCGTAATAATGAGTAAAGATAAAAGCCACAAGTTTGTGGCTTTTTTATTTAATTTCTAACCTTACAAAAATGTAAGTTAGATGAAAGGTATTTAAATATGTGTTTATTAAAATTCAATATATAATACACACATAAGATAATTTTAGGAGGAAAACATATGGAGAGAATATTAAGTGTAGAAAAAATTGAAAAGTATTATGGAAGTAAAGATAATATAACAAAAGCAATTGATAATATTAGCTTTAATGTTACTAAGGGAGAGTTTGTTGGCATAATGGGACCTTCAGGAAGTGGTAAAACTACATTACTTAATTGTATTTCAACTATAGATAATGTAACTACTGGACGTATAATAATAAATGGTCATAATATTACAAAACTAAAATCTAAAAATTTAGAGAAGTTTAGAAGGGATGAATTAGGTTTTATATTTCAAGATTTTAATCTATTAGATACCCTAACAGCTTATGAAAATATAGCATTATCTTTAACTATACAGGGTAGAAGATCTAGTGAAATAGATAGTTTAATAAAAGATACAGCATTAAATCTTGGTATTGAGAAAATCTTAAATAAATATCCATATCAAATGTCAGGTGGACAAAAACAAAGGGTAGCATCAGCAAGAGCTATAGTTACTAATCCTTCATTAATATTAGCAGATGAGCCTACAGGAGCTTTGGATTCCAAATCTTCTAGACTACTTCTAGATTCTTTTGAAAAATTAAATGATGCTTTAAAAGCTACTATATTAATGGTAACCCATGATGCCTTTACAGCAAGCTATGCTCATAGAATCCTATTTATAAAGGATGGTAGGATATTTAATGAATTAGTAAGAGGAAATGATTCAAGAAAAGAGTTTTTTAATAAGATTATTGAAGTTGTAACACTTCTAGGAGGTGATTCTGGCGATGTATTCTAAAATAGCCTCAAGAAATGTAAAGAGAAGTTTTAAAGATTATGCTATATACTTTTTAACATTAACTTTTGCAGTATGCATATTTTATACTTTTAATTCTATAGGTGCACAGCAAGCAATGTTAAAGTTAAATAAAAATCAAGCTCAGTATGTAAAAGTCATGGAAAATGCTATGGGCTATATTTCAATTTTTGTATCAGTAATATTAGGTGGATTAATTATATATGCTAATAATTTCTTAGTGAAAAGAAGAAAAAAAGAATTAGGTATATATATGGTTTTAGGAATGGGAAAAAATAAGATATCTAAAATATTATTTTTAGAAACTTTTTTAATAGGAATTGTATCTTTAATTGCAGGATTGGTATTAGGTATTACATTATCTCAAGGATTATCTGTATTTACGGCTAAGTTATTTCAAGTTGGGATGAGTGAATATAAATTTTTAGTATCTCCTTTAGCAATTCAAAAAAGCATTTTATATTTTGGCATCATATTTCTACTGGTTATGATCTTTAATACAGTAATTATTTCGAAATACAAATTAATAGATCTTTTAAATGCAGCAAAAAAGAACGAAAAATTTAAGGTTAAAAATCCTATTTTTTCTGTCATGATATTTACCTTTGGAATTATATCCTTAATTGTAGCTTATTATCTTATTAATAAGTCAATGTTAGATCCCAAAGATAGTAGAACTTTAATATCAATATTATTAGGATGCTTAGGTACATTTTTCTTTTTCTTTGGATTTTCAGAGTTTATAATAAGTATGATTCAAAATAGCAAAAAATTATACTTTAAGAATTTAAATATATTTGTTACAAGACAAATAAGTAGTAAAATAAACACTAATTTTATATCTATGACAGTTATTTGTCTTATGTTGTTTTTAACAATTTCTATACTATCTACAGGTATAGGTTTTAAAAACGCTTTAGAGCAAAGTTTAAAAGAGACAACTCCTTTTGATGCTACTATAACTATACATGGAGTAAAAACTCCAAAGTCTGTTTTAGATAAACTAGATCTAAAGAGTACTAAAGATGAAAAGTATGCTTATTATACACAATATATGGTAGATTTTGATTATAAAAATACTTTATATGAATATACTGATTCAAATGTTAGAAAACAGTTTAATATGCTCCAATTTAATAAGATAAATGCTATAAAAATATCAGAATATAATAAATTAAGAGAATTAAACGGACAAAAACCTGTAGAATTAACAAAAGATGAAGTTTTAGTAACATCTAATTTTAAATCTTTAATTCCTGCAACTAAAAAATTACTAACAAGTAAAAAAACTCTAAGAATAGACAATAAAATATTTAATATAAAAAATAAAAAGTTAATAACAAATTCTACTGCTAATAGGGGTATAGCAGATAATATATTTACTATAGTAGTAAATGATAAATTTTTAGAAGGAAAAGAAGTTTTTGGAGCCTATATTAATATAAACTATATAGGACATAATAAAGAAAAATCTGAAAAGAAAGTTGCAAAGATTTTTTCAAATTTTAGAAAAGATAAAGAGTTAAAAGATATATCTTTTGATACTAAAAAAGAACTTTATGAAGAAAACAAGGGATCAACTACATTAATAATATATATTGCAATATATTTAGGAATTATATTCTTAATATCTAGTGCAGCAGTATTAGCACTTCAACAATTGTCAGAAGCAAGTGATAGTATAGAGAGATATAATATTCTAAAAAAAATAGGTACGCCTAAAAAAATGATTAATAAAGCTATACTTGTTCAAGTATTTATATACTTTTCTATACCTCTTGTATTAGCTGTAGTTCATTCTATAGTAGGTATGAACGTCATTAATAATTTTTTAGAAATGTATGGAACTAATATAGGCACAGGATCTTTAATAACATTATTTATATTATTTGTAGTATATGGTGGGTATTTTTGTGTTACCTATACAGGTTATAAAAATATAGTTAAATAATAACCTCAATATCCTTGTTAATTAGGTTATATAATTTAAATAGGCTTCCAATGTTTATTGAAAACATTGGGAGCCTATTTAGCGGTTTGCATAGAATTATTAATTTATATATACTTCATTAAATTGCTCTAGTATATTCTTTTAACCATTCTTTTTCATCTGCATTTAGGTATGGAGAAATTTTTTCATATACTTTTTCGTGGTATTCATTTAACCAGTTCTTTTCTTCTATAGTCATAATGTCAGGATTTATTGCATCTAAATCTATTGGCACAAAACTAATTGGTTCAAAGTACATGAATTGACCATATTCATTCTTTTCTCCTTCACATACAAGAAGTTCATTTTCGATACGGATTCCGTGTGATCCAGCTATATAAATTCCTGGCTCATCAGTTATAACCATACCTACTTCAAAAGGATGACATTCATTTGGGCGATATTGCCATCTGAATCCAGTTGGTGCTTCATGTATATTCATTAAGTATCCAACACCGTGGCCTGTACCATGATTAAAGTTTAAGTTTCTATTCCAGAATGGAGCACGTGCAAGGATGTCCAAATTCATACCAGTGCAACCATAAAGGAATCTTCCATGTGCAAGGTGCATATTACTGTTAACAGTTATAGTAAAGTGGTCTTTCATTATTTGTGGTACTTCTCCTAATGCATAAGTTCTTGTAATATCTGTAGAACCTTCATAGAAACCAGCACCTGTATCTGTTAAGAATAAAGAACCTTCTTTTAATTCTATATCTGTTTCAGGAGTTGGAGCATAGTGTACTATGGCAGCATGTTCTCCAAATGAAGAAATAGGTTCAAAGCTTGGACGAATAAATCCACCTTGTTCTGCACGGAATTCATCTAACTTATTAGAAGCACTTATTTCTGTAATAACTTCTTTACCTATGTTATGTTTAAGCCAATACATAAATTTAGTATGAGCTACACCATCTTTTATTTGAGCTTTTTTAATATTTTCAATTTCAATTGGATTTTTTATAGCTTTAAATAAAACAGATGGGTTTTGTTTTTCTATCTTTCTAACATTCTTTGGAATATTATTATATAATGCATAATTAACTCTGATTGGATCCACTAATACTACATCAGAAGCTTCAAATTTCTTAACTGCTTCGTATATTTCGTTATATGGATGTAATATTACGTTATTTTCATTAAGATTTGCTTTAATTTCATCATTTAATTTATTTTCATTAATGAATAGATGTACTTTATCCATTGTAATTATAGCATAGCTTAAAACTAGTGGGAAAAATTCAATATCATTTCCACGAATATTTAAAACCCATGCAATATCATCTAAAGATGTAATTACATGTACATTTGCACCTGCTTTTTTCATTTCTTCTCTAATACGTTTTAATTTAGAAGCAGTTGATTCTCCAGCGTATTTTACATCAAGATTAAAAGCTGGTTCTTCAGAAAGAGGTGGACGATCTTCCCAAATGTCATTAATTAAATCGCAGTCATAATTAATAATAGCGTCTTTATGTTCTAATATTTTTTCATAAGATTGTCCATCAACCATAGAAACAACTCTTCCATCAAATCCAAGGGTTCCCTTATTAGGAAGTGTTTTTTCGATATATTCTTCTATAGTTGGAACACCTGGTTCACCCATTTTAAATAAATCTATAGTAGTTCCTTGTAGTTGTTTTCCAGCTTGAAGAAAATATCTTCCATCTGTCCAAAGTCCTGCATGATTCTTAGTTATAACAGCAGTTCCTGCAGAACCGGAAAAACCAGTTATATACTTTCTAGCTTTGAAATGTTCTCCTACATACTCGCTTTGATGAAAATCAGCAGTAGGTACGATATACATATCAATATTTTTTTCTGCCATCAAGGTTCTTAATTTTGTAAGTCTTTCAGATATTTTCATTATATTGATCCCCCTTCAATTAGTATTCGTTTCCATAAAATTATAGCACAAAACCATAAGGAAAACTATACCAATGATTAAAATGCATTGAATAATTAGATTTATGTTAATATAAATTTGATTAAAATAATTAAGAAAAATTTATACTTTTAGAAATTTTTAAATTAATGATAAAACAAATCCCAGTAGTTATTTTAATAGCTACTAGGATTTTATGTAGTAATATAGTTATATAGTTATATATCACTTAAATAATTACTATTTGAATTTTTCAAATCACATACCAAAGAATGTAGTATATCTAAATCAACATGCTCCATAATAACAATCTTATACCATTTATTTGTATCGTTATGAACTTCTGGTACCAAGAAGTATTTTTCTGCTATTTCTTTATTAACATATTGTTCTTCTATAGTTACTATGTTCATATAGTCTTCTTTATAATATTTAATTCCAATATCATCTAATTGCTCACATAGCCACTTAGTTCTATTTCTTAGTTTGGTTATTTTTTCTTCCCAACCGTAAGGTCCATAGCTTGCAAGTAGCATCCATATAGCTACAGCATTAGCACCTGAACGACTACCGCTTATTGTAACATCTAAATTTTCTATATAAGTTGCTTCTTCTGTAAGGGTATTATGTATTAAATTTTTTCTACATACAAAAATTCCCGTACCATAAGGTGTCTGTAACATTTTGTGACCATCTAATGTGATAGAACTTACATTTTTATTAGAAAAATCTGCTTTACATTCTTTATTATCTATAGGATATATAAATCCACCAAAAGCCCCGTCAACATGAATTTTATATTCTAAATCATATTTATCAAAAATGCTAGCATATAAATCTGGATTATCTACTGAACCAAACATTGTTGTTCCCATATTAGATATTACTATAAAGTATTTCTTTCCCATTTTTTTAGCTTCTTTTACAATGCTATCTAAAGTATCTCTTTGGATTTTACGAGTATGAAAATCTATTGGAACTTTTATTATATCTATATTTAGTAAATCAGATCCCTTATAGGCAGAATAATGAGTGTCAGCAGATGTGATTATAGCTATCTCTTCATGTTTTGCTTTTTTTTCTTTTTTAAAGTAATTTCTATAAACCCACATAGCTTGTATATTAGCTTCTGTTCCTCCTTGAGCTATATATCCATCAAACTCTTCATCCTGTCCATTAAGAACATCTATGGCTAATAGTTGAATAAGTTCCCTTTCTATATCAAAGGTTCCTCCGAATAATATATCTGCTTTATCATATGTATGACATCCTATATGGTTTGGATTTTGTATAAATGTTCTTAGATAAGGTGAGTGTTTTATAAAACTATGATCATCATAAAAAACATTATCATCTAATTTTGTTCCTGGTATCCCTATAGTTTTAGTATCATCATAATTTAAAGTTCTCTCTAAAGATTTAGTTATTTTTTCATCCATTTCTTTTTGAGTGTATTTTCTCCAAAATTTCATTTGTTAAAGCCTCCCCTTATTAGTTTCGTTTAATACAACATTGATATTTTAAATTTAAAACTTTATAAAATAATAATAACATATAAAAACTAAATTTGTTAAATAGATTAAATTTGAAAATTGTTAAAGATAATTCAATGCAAAAAATTCCATTATAACAATAGTTTTTATTTATATAAGCTGCTAAAATTATATTAGAATATAATTTTAGGAGTTTAGTATTTATGGTTACAAATAATGAAGAAATGCTTTTAATTCCTTATAAGGAATTTGATACGTTACAAATTAAAAGTAAAGATATAGAAAATAATAAATTTTTAGTAGATAAAAGTCTTATAACTAATTCTGAAAGAGACAATCTTCTAACTGAATTAAAAAAGTGTTTAAGTGAATGTGATAAATTTTATTTTAGCGTAGCATTTATTAATTTCAGTGGTTTACAACTGTTATTGGATAGTTTTAAAGAGTTAGAGAAAAGAAATATAAAAGGAAGAATTATAACCTCTACATATTTAAATTTTACTGAACCTAAAGCTTTAAAAAGAATAAAAGAGTTTAACAATATAGACTTAAAAATTTTTATTGCCAATAAGGAGAAGGGCTTTCATACTAAGGCTTACATTTTTGAAAATAAAGATGAATATAAAATAATTATAGGATCTTCTAATATAACCCAACGTGCTTTAAAAAGTAATGTTGAGTGGAATGTTAAGGTAATATCTAAAAAAGAAAACAACTTTTCTTTTGAAGTTATTTATGAATATCTAAAGTTATGGGAAAATACCTCTTTTGTAGATGATGAGTTTTTAAATAATTATAATAATTTTATAAAGGAAATCAGAAAAACAGAAAAGAAGACTTTAGAATTTAAAAACTATGAAATAATAAGACCTAACTATATGCAAAGTAGAGCTATTAATAATTTAAAAAGACTTAGGTCCCTAGGGGAAGATAAAGCTTTAGTTATTGCAGCTACTGGTACAGGAAAAACCTATATGTCTGCTTTTGATGTTATGAGCTTTAGTCCTAAAAAAATGTTATTTTTAGTACATAGGGAAGATATTTTAAAAGGAGCTGAAAATACTTTCAAAAGACTTGTTAAAAATAAAGATAAAACCACAGGATTGTTAACAGGCAGTAAGAAGGAGGAAAATGTAGATTATTTATTTTCCACTATTCAATCTATGAACAATAATTTAGATAAATTTAATCCATATGAATTTGAATATATTATTATAGATGAGGCTGTTATACTAAGACTAAGTTAGTAAACCTTGAAAACATAAGGGTTTCACTGATTTAGTCTGTTTTTTATATATTAGCAAAATATAATGAAGTTAGGTGTGTAGTAGGAATACGTTGCAAAGATTGCTAATCATTAAATTTACTCACTTTGTAAACTTTTATAACTTTAACACAAATAGTTATGATTTTAGAAATAAATAGGCTGTTAATGATTTTATATGGTAGAGTGAGAATTTAATATTGATTGTGTGAATATGTCATTAAATGAAATAAAGATTATAAATTAGAATGTAGAATAAAGGAATATAAGGCTTTATGTAGAATGTAGAATAATATAATATTATAAATCTTTATAAAGTATATTAGTTTAAACTGGAAAGGATCAACAATGATTTCTACAAAAATGCAAACATTCAATGAATTTAAAGTATTTACATATAATGAACAAAGGACATTTTTACATATTGATTTAAATGATTCGTATAATTTCTATAAAGGGTTATTTGAATATTTTTTTGATGAAAGCAGATTGTTAAGATATGCTGAAAATAAAATGAATTTAAAATTTGAACCTACTATAAGGAATTATGTTACATTATTTAAACTCTTGAGATTATATATTGATGATTATAATATTGAAAGAATTCCATCAGAAATAGAAAGTGAAGTTATAAGAATTCTAAAGGAAGAATATGAAATTCATGATTCTGGTGATGGATACCTTAAAGTAAGATTGGATAAGATGGGAAAGATAGGTGAATACATATTCTGTAATTTATTATCAGAGTATTTTAAATTTGATTGCATAATTCCTAAAGTGATTTTAACTACAGATCCTAATATGAACGTTTATGGTATTGATACATTATTTTACTCTCGTGAAAACGACATGATTCTTTTAGGAGAATCAAAACTAAGTAAATCATTATCAAATGGAACTGGCTTAATTAATGAATCTTTAAAAACTTATGAGCAGCAGGTTAGAGATGAATTTGTATTAATGCTAAGTAATAGATTTTTAAAAAATAATATGGGTATATTTGGTGAAATCTATGCTGATACTATAGAATTGAGTCTTTCAGTTGAAGATTTTATTAAAAAAGCAGGTGTGAAAAATATTGGAATACCTATTTTTATAGCTCATGGTGAGGATAAAATACCTGATGATATATTTAAAAAACTAAGTAAGATAAAAAGAAAAAATATTTTAGGATTGAATACAAGTTATATAATTGTTTCTTTGCCAATTATAAATAAAAGTAAGATGATTGGAGTATTTACTCAAGCTATAGCGGAAAGGATGTCAGACTATGAAGCTAAATCAAAATAGTGTTGATCCACCAAAATTAAGAGAGTTTTATATACGATCATTATCTGAGTCATTAAATCCAACCCAAAAAGCAAGAGAACTTGCTGATAATTTATTTGCGTTAGATTTAACTGTTTATTCTAATGATTATACGTTGGATTCAATCATTTATTCTGCTTTTGCAAAATCACAGCTTGATGACGAAGTGTCCCTGCATCCAGAACAAATTGAAATTATTGAAAAAATAAAAGAAAATGATGCATTAATAGTTAGTGCACCAACAAGCTTTGGAAAAACGTTTTGTGTCTTTGAATATATAGCCCGTTATATTCCTAATAATATTGTTCTAATTGTTCCAACTTTAGCTTTAATAGAAGAATATATTAAAAAAATAATAAAAAAGTATCATAAATTGTTTTCAAAATATAAAATTCATACACACATTGATGAAGAAAAGAACTACGATTTTGAGAAAAAAAATATATTTGTTATCACTCACGACAGAGTTGTTCAAGAAAGCGCATATAAAATGATTGAGCAAATTGACTTTTTAGTTATTGATGAAGTATATAAACTTGAAAGTGATGAAAAAAATGATAGGGTTTTAGTCTTGAATATGGCATATTATCATTTAGCACAAAAAGCTAAAAAATATGTTTTATTGGCACCTTTCATTAAAGCGGTAGAAGATATAGAAAAACTAGACAAAAAGCCGGTTTTTTACAATACGTTATATTCTCCAGTTGTAAATGATGTTAAAACTATTAATATATTAAGACATGAAGACAGATATATGGAGTGTCAACGTTTATTAAAAGAAGTTATAAAAGATCAAAAGACATTAATTTATTTTCCTACTGTAACAGGAATATATAAATACGTAAATGAATTTGTTTCTAAAGAACCTATTATTAATGATATTGATGAATATGTAAAATATTTTTTAGAGTGGGCAAGAGATGAAATTCATGAGGATTGGTGTGTTATAAAGGCAATGGAGAGAGGCTATCTTATACACAATGGGCAGATACCAATTGGTACAAGAATGTTTCAATTAGATTTCTATGAAAGTAGCTCAAATTTCAACAGATTGTTATGTACATCAACTTTGCTGGAGGGGGTAAATACTACAGCTGAAAGTATAATAATTACAAAACCATCTAGAATGTCGAATAGAAATGATAATAATGCAGATTTTTCAGCTTTCGATTTCTATAATTTGGTTGGCAGAACAGGAAGACTTAATAAACACTTTGTAGGAACTGCATACTATTTAAAAGCACCAACTGATCCAGAATATAATAAGATTGATGCAATAAAAAGTATAAAGTTTGAGCTTACAGATGAAAGTAAAGATATAGACATTCAAAAAGGCAATATAAGTGAACATCCGGATGTAATCGTTTTTCTTGAAGAATTGGGAATTACTATAGATGACTATCTTGCCAATATAGGAAGTAAGCATAGGTTTGAAACTGTGAAATCAATTTATTACAGATATAAAGAAAAAAAGTATGAAATTTCACAAGAGTTATTAGTATTTTTAAACAATAAAAGACATGGTAGATTAAATCTAATTAAGCATTTGTATTATGTTGCTGAGGGAAAGAATGATAAATATAGAGCAAATATTATAAATAGTCTTTTAAATAGAAGTAGACCTAAAATTAAAACAATAGTTGACAAGACTAAAATATACTTTAAAAGTAAAGATATAAATAATATAATATCAACTACAATAAATATGAAAATGAGTTATATTGAACATAATTTTTATACAAAAGTGATATTAATTAAATATTTTATGGAACTAGAAGTAAGTAATAAGTCTACAATAGATGTTTTAAATAATAAAGTAATTAATACAATTGAATATCTTTATTTTTCAACTTCAAAACAAAAGAAAATGTTACTTGATTTAGGTGTGTATGAAAGAGACGTTGAATATATAATTAAAATTATAGGAGATGATTTTGAAGATACATTTGAACTTAAGAAAAGATTGCAGAAAAATTATGATATGCTTAAAGGAATTGGATTTGTATCCAAATATGTAATTAAGAATGTTTTATGATATTTAAAATAAGTTTATAAAAAGGCTATAAAATATGTTTAAAAATTCATAGCCTTTTTATAACTAGATTTTTTCTCCATCATCAAACATAAAAAATCCTTCAAATTTGCAGCTAAGTGCTGTAGCAATTTCAATTAATTCCTGCTCTGAAAAGTTATCACGATTCAATTTATTAGTTAAATTTTGACGGGAAGTACCAACCATATTAGCTAAGTCTGATATGGTTATTTTTTTTCGCCTTAATAGTATTCTAATTTTTTCACCCATAGTTAAGGACATAAATATTCACACCTCTATATATTATATATATAAATATACACTAAAAAATTTACAATAGCAACTTTATTAAATTTATAGAAATTATTTAGTTTACAAAAATATTGACATAAGATATAATTGAGTTTATAAAGAAACTAAAAAGTTTACAAGAATAAGGAGGCAAATTTTATGATTAGTAATAAAATAATTTCTATTGTTAATCAGAAAGGAGGAGTAGCTAAAACTGTAACAACTTTAAATTTAGGATATGCATTAGCAGAAATGGGAAAGAAGGTACTACTTATAGACTTTGATCCTCAGAGTAGCTTAACAGTATGCTTTGGCTATGATAATACGGATAGTATAAAAACAACAATATATAATCTTATGGCAATGGCTATTGAAGAGAAAAGTTTACCTAAAAAAGAAGAGTATATTCTTTCAGCAGGAAATATTGATATTATTCCTTGTAGCTTAGAGTTATCAGCAATAGAAATAGCACTTGTTAATGTTATGAGTAGGGAACTGGTTTTAAAATCTATAGTTGATGAAGTAAAAACTGATTATGACTACGTTATTATTGATTGTTCACCATCACTTGGAATGCTTACTATAAATGCACTAGCTGCTTGTGATAGTGTAATTATTCCTGTTACTCCTCAATATCTTTCAGCTAAAGGCTTGGAGCTACTTCTTAGGAATATTATTAGAGTAAAGAAAAGAATAAATCCTAATATTAAAGTTGATGGCATACTGCTTACAATGTATGCAGAAAGAATGAAACTTTCAAAGGAAGTGCTATCAATTATTCAAGAAGCTTATGGAAGTCATATTCATATCTTTGAAAGCAAGATACCAACATCGGTAAAGGTTGGAGAAGCAAATATGAGAGGTAAAAGCACCATAGAATATGATCCTAAGAATAAAGTATCCATAGCTTATATGGAATTTGCAAAGGAGGTAGCAGCACTATGAGTGAAAAAAGATTAATGAGTTTAGATGATATGTTTGGAGATACTCAACCTGAAAAAGAAACTAAATCAGGAATAACAGAAATTGAAATAGAAAAATTGGTGTCTTTTAGTAATCATCCTTTTAAGCTATATGAAGGAGAAAGACTAAATGACATGGTAGAAAGTATTAAGGAGTTTGGAGTTATAGTACCTATAGTTGTAAGACCTATGGGTACAAGCTATCAGATTCTATCTGGTCATAATAGAGTTAATGCTGCAAAACTTGTAGGAATACTTAAAGTGCCAGCAGTTATTAAGGAAGGACTTACAGAAGATGAAGCTACTTTAATTGTTACTGAAACAAATACAATGCAAAGGTCATTTTCAGATTTACTTCATTCAGAAAGAGCTGCTGTTATTTATACAAGACATAAAGCTATGGCTAATCAAGGAATTAGAAATGACCTATTAAATGAGATAGAAAGACTTTCTAAATCCAATGAAATCAAGGAGGATGAAACTTTTTCCCCATTGGGGAAAAAGTTAAGAACCCATGAAGAAATAGGAGAAACATATAAACTTTCTAAAAATTCTATAGCAAGATATTTAAGAATTTTCAAGTTGATAGATGAAATAAAAGAGTTTTTAGATAAAGGAGAAATATCTATAAGAGCAGGTGTGGATTTATCATATTTATCAGAAGAACAGCAAAATATGATTGTAGAAATTACAGCAGAGAATAACTACAAAATAGATATGAAAAAAGCTGAAGTTATTAGAGATTACTCAGAAAAAGGTAAACTAAATGAAAAAACAGCTTATTCAATTCTTTCAGGAGAACTTAACAAAAGAACAATATCAAATAAGCCTGCTTATATAAAGTTAAAGCAAAAACTAATAAACAAATATTTTAAGCCAGAAGCTAAGCAGCCAGAGATTGAAGATATTATTGATAAGGCTTTAAAGCTATATTTTGAAACTCAGGGGAAGGAGGTACTTGATGAGTAGATTAACAGAAGTAAGAGAAATCTACGAAAAAGTAACAGGAATAGTTACAAGCAATAAAAAAGAATGGAAAGAATTCTTAGACTTTGCATCAAAAATTTATAAATATAACTTTGACAATTCAGTTTTAATTTATGCTCAAAGACCTAATGCTACCATGGTTGCCAGTATGGAAATATGGAATAAAAAAATAGGAAGGTATGTAAACAAAGGAACAAGAAGTATAGCAGTTTTTGATACCTCAATGCCAACTCTTAAATTAACCTATTTATTTGATGTTAAAGATACCAATGGAGAACCTCATACTATTCCTAAGCTATGGAAGTTAAATGATGTTATTAGTGAAAAATTTTTAGAAAATATAAATGAAAAATATAATTTAAGTAGCAGTTCTATTGAAGAGTTAATATCAAAGATTACTGATATTAAAGTTAATGAAAGTTTTGATAATATTTTAGAAGGTTATGAACAAGATATTAAAGAAACATGGCTTGAAAAATTACCAGAAGAAGGTTTTATAAGTTGTTTTACTCAAAGTGTTATTGAAAGTATAAATTATATGGTGGCAAAAAGATGTGGGATACAAGCTTCAAACTTTGATGATAATAGTTTTAGAGTAATAAATCATTTTAATACACTACCATTAACCTTTAGACTTGGAAATTCTGTGTGTAGTATATCTCAGCAAATTCTTAGAGAATTTGAAAGCGAAATATTAAAAATTATAAAAGAGCAAAGGAGCGAAAAAAATCATGAGAGAGAATCTAAACTTAAATTACAAGGAAATAGACGGAATATTTTATCCAGAGATACAAATATCCAAGGACAAGGAAGCAGATCAGAAACCCTTAGGGAAATATGGACAAATGGCAATGAATTATCTAAAGAACAATCATCAGAGCAGATACAGTCTACTTCTAGCCCAAGGGGAATTGATAGAGAAAATGCACCAAGTAAACGAGGAAGCTTATCAGAGGTTAGAAATATTGATGGAGCAAATGTTAAAGACAAATCCCATACAGAATCCAGAAAACACAATGGAGAACTTCAAACACAGGGCACTGATAAAGGAAACAGCAGAAGAGATAGTTCTTCACGAGATAGTATACAAAACGAGATAAAGCAAGTAGATATTTTTGAGCCACAAGCTAGTGGCTCTTTTTTAATGCCTGAAAATAATCATAATGAAGATAAAAATATACAAGATATTAAAGATGAAAAAAGTAAAGTTATTAACAATGAAGAAGATAGAAATACAGATAAAAATTCAACTTGGGAAGAGTATAAAAATAAATCCATAGAAAACTATGAAAGTAATATATTAGGCTGGTTAAATAACAATGAAGTTAATAAAATGACTGAACACAAAAAAAAAGTAGATGTAAAAGAAAAAGTTAAGAAAATAAATTACAGATATAGTTTAGAAGATGAAATTGGTGTTGGAGGACTTAAAACTAAATTTAGAAACAATATAGAAGCCATTAAAACATTAAAGGTTATTGAAGAAGAAAATAGATTGGCAACACCAGAAGAACAGAAAATACTTGCTAAGTACGTAGGATGGGGAGGTATGGCACAAGCCTTTGATATTAATAGTACAGGATGGAATAGTGAGTATGCAGAGTTAAAAGCACTACTTACTCCTGAGGAATATGTATCTGCAAGAGCTTCAACACCGAATGCTCATTATACTTCAACTACAGTTATTGAAGGAATATACAAGGCTCTTGAAAGCTTTGGGGTTAAAACAGGAAATATATTAGAACCTTCCATGGGAGTTGGAAATTTCTTTTCTATGATTCCAGACAGCATGAAAGATTCTAAGTTATATGGAGTAGAACTTGATGATATTTCAGGGAGAATAGCAAAGCAGCTATATCAAAAGGCGAATATTAAAATACAAGGCTTTGAAGAAAATAACTATCCAGATAATTTCTTTGATGTTGCTATAGGTAATGTTCCCTTTGGAGATTATAAGTTGCATGATTCTAAATATGATAAACAAAATTTTTTAATACATGATTATTTCTTTGCTAAGGCTTTAGATAAAGTAAGACCAGGCGGAATTATAGCTTTTATAACATCTAAGGGGACTATGGATAAAGAAAACAATAGTGTAAGAAGGTACATTGCAGAAAGAGCAGAATTAATTGGAGCAATAAGACTTCCCAATACGGCTTTTAAATCAAATGCTAATACAGATGTTACTGCTGATATTATATTTCTTCAAAAGAGAGAAAGGGTACAAGTTACAGAAGAAAATTGGCTTCATGTATCTAAAACAGAAGATGGAGTTCCTATAAATGAATACTTTCTTGATAATGCAGAAATGCTTCTTGGAAAAATGGTTTTTGATCAGAGAATGTTTGGAGAAGGTAGCAAATATACAGCTTTGGTTAATGATGATGAAAACTTTGATTTAAAAGAAGCTTTGGAAAAAGCAGTAGGTAATTTAAATGCTAACATAACAAGTTTTGAAAGAGAAGAAGTTAATGCAGAAGATTGTATCCCTGCTGATCCTAACATCAGAAACTATACTTACACTTTTATAGATAATCAGTTGTATTATAGAGAAAATGCTGTAATGAGAAAAATTGAAGTTACAGGAAAAACTTTAGAGAGGATAAAAGGACTTCATTCTATAAGAGAAATTACTAGAGAAATAATAGAAATTCAAACAAATGGCTGCAATCAAGAAGAGCTAAAAGAAAAGCAGGAAATCTTAAATAGAAGATATGATACTTTTGTTAAGAAACATGGGCATATAACAGCAAGAACCAATAATACAGCTTTTAGAGATGACAATGATTATCCTCTTTTATGTTCTCTTGAAGTAGTAGATGAAAATAAGAATGTTACTAAAGCTGATATGTTCACAAAACAAACAATAAGACCACAGATAAAGATAACAGAAGTTGATACAGCAATTGAAGCTCTTACAGTAAGTCTAAATGAAAAAGGAACAGTAGATTTATCTCTAATGTTAGAAATTTATGATAGCACAAGAGAAAACATTATAAATGAACTTAAAGGTTTGATATTCTTAAATCCTGAAAAATATAATAAAGATGATTTACTTCAAGGCTGGGAAACTCAAGATGAATATTTAAGTGGTAATGTAAGGCAGAAATTAAAATTAGCAAAACTTTATGTGGAAACTAATCCAGAGCTTTTTACTCAAAATGTAGAAGCATTAGAAAAGGTGCAGCCAGTAAATTTAGAAGCTAGTGAAATTGACATAAGGCTTGGAACAACATGGATTGAAGAAAGTGATATAGAAAATTTTATTTATGAAACATTAGGAACTCCAAAGTATGCTCAAAATTCAGATTCTCGTTATAGCAGTAATGAAGTAAAAGTGCATTATAATAATTATAATGCCTCATGGGCTATTGAAAACAAAGGAGTATATGGATATTCTGTAGCTGCAACAGAAACCTATGGAACAAAAAGACTTAATGCCTATTATATTATTGAAGAAACTTTAAATCTTAGAACTGTTACTGTAAAAGACAGAATAGAAGATGGAGATACTGTAAGGTATGTACTTAATCAAAAGGAAACCATGCTGGCAAGAGAAAAGCAAAATCAGCTTAAAGAAGAATTTAAAAATTGGATATTTAGAGATCCTGACAGAAGAAAGAGGTATGTTGAATTTTATAATGAAAACTTTAATAACATAAGGCTTAGAGAGTATGATGGAACGCATTTAACTTTTCCAGGTATGAATCCAGATATTAAACTTAGGAAACATCAAGTAAATGCTATAGCAAGAATTCTTTATGGAGGCAGTACACTTCTTGCTCATTGCGTTGGTGCAGGAAAAAGTTTTGAAATGATATCAAGTGCTATGGAACTTAAAAGATTGGGACTTTCTAAAAAAAGCATATTTGTAGTTCCTAATCATTTAACAGAGCAGATGGGAGCAGAATTTTTAAGATTATATCCTTCAGCGAATATTTTAGTTACTACAAAGAAAGATTTTCAAAAGCAGAACAGAAGGAGATTTGTAAGCAGAATTGCTACAGGAGCTTATGATGCCATAATTATAGGACATACTCAGTTTGAAAAGATACCAATTTCAAAGGAAAGACAAGAGAAAATGTTAAATTATCAGATAGACCAAATGACTTATGCTATTGAGGCTACCAAAAGGGAAAGAGGAGAAAACTGGTCTATAAAGCAGATGGAAAAGTTTAAAAAAAGTTTAGAGAGTGAACTTAAAAGACTTCTTGATGAATCAAGAAAGGATGATATTATAAACTTTGAAGAGCTTGGTATAGACACTATGTTTGTAGATGAAGCACATTATTATAAAAACTGTGCAGTATTTTCTAAAATGAGAAATGTGGCGGGAATATCCAATACAAGAGCTAAAAAAGCAAGCGATATGCTTATGAAATGCCAATATATCCATGAGATTAATGAGGGCCGAGGAGTAATATTTGCAACAGGAACTCCTATTTCAAACTCTATGACAGAAATGTATGTAATGCAGAGATATCTTCAAAATCATGAACTAGAAAGGCGAGGAATACAGCATTTTGATGCTTGGGCAGCAAGCTTTGGTGAAGTAGTTTCATCACTAGAACTTGCTCCAGAGGGTACAGGATATAGATTTAGAAGCAGGTTTTCAAAGTTTACAAACCTTCCAGAGCTTATGACCTTATTTAAAAATATAGCAGATGTTCAAACCGCAGACATGTTAAAGCTGCCAATACCAAAACTCAAAGAGAATAAATATATTTTAGTATCTTCAAATCCAAGTGAATTTATAAAATATGAGATGGAAAACTATCTAGAAAGAGCAGAAAGAATTAGAAATGGTATGGTTGATCCATCTGTAGATAATATGCTTAAGATAACCAATGAAGCAAGACTTTTAGGTACTGATCCAAGACTTATTAATAAAGAGGCTATAAATAAGCCCGATTCAAAGGTGAATAAGTGTATTGAAAATATTTATGAAGAATATAAAAAATCAGAAAGTATAAAAGGAACTCAAATAGTATTTTGTGATGTGGGAACGCCTAATTCAGATGGGCGTTTTTCTATTTATAATAGCATTAAAGATGAGCTTGTAAGAAAAGGTATACCTAAAAATGAAATATGTTTTATTCATGATGCTAAAAACGAAGTACAAAGAGAAGAGTTATTTTCAGATATGAGGTCTGGAAATAAAAGAGTAATCATAGGAAGTACACCTAAAATGGGGACAGGAACTAATATTCAAGATAGGCTTATATCACTTCATCATTTAGATTGTCCTTATAGACCTTCTGATATTGAACAGCGCGAAGGCAGAATTTTAAGGCAAGGAAATATTAATCCAGAAGTAAATATATATAGGTATGTTACTAAAGATACTTTTGACAGCTATTTATGGCAGATTGTAGAGCAAAAGCAGAAGTTCATATCGCAGATAATGACTTCAAAATCTGTTGCAAGAAACTGTGAGGATGTAGATGAAACAGTACTTTCTTATGCAGAAGTTAAAGCTTTAGCCACAGGAAATCCGTTAATAAAGGAAAAGATGGATGTTGATAACGAGGTTTCAAGACTAAGAGTTTTAAAAGCTGCCTATGATAGTCAAAAATATACTTTACAGGACAACTTTACTTATAAATATCCTAAACTTATTAGTGAAGCTAATAGTCAGCTAGAATATGTTATTAAGGATATTGATAAAAGAAATATGGAAGATGGTAAGGACTTTTCAATAATTATAAATGGCAAATTATTTGATGAAAGAGAAAAGGCAGGAACAATGCTTCAAAGCCTTTATAACAAGATACCTAAAGGTGAAGAACTTCATGTAGGAAGCTATAAAGGATTTGAATTAAAACTTAGAAAAAATCTCTTTTATGAAAAGTTTGAACTTTTAATTCATGGTAATTTAAAATACACTCTAGACCTTGGAGATAGTGCTCATGGAAATATGCTTAGAATTGAAAATGTGCTAAATAATCTTGAAAGTAAAATGCAAAATATAGAAACAAAGATAGAGGAATATAAAAGAAACTTAGAACAGTCAAAGATAGAATATGAAAAACCATTTCCTTATGAAGAAGCATTAAAAGAAAAGCTATCAAGACAATTTGAATTAAACTTATTACTGGATCTTAATAAAAAAGATGCTGAAGTTATAGTAGATGAAGATGCATTTATGGATAAAAAAGAAGGAAAAAATGAATTTGAAAATGAAGAAGAGATGGTAGTATAAAAAATAAAATAAGTATATAATTTAAATATAAATTTGTTTGCCAAGGTCGTAGGTTCGAATCCTACACTCCCCGCACTAACAACCATAAGTATTTATGCCCTTATTTTGATTGGAGAATCAATAATTAGCGCTACTATTGGTAACCTAATTGGAATTATCAAAGATAAATACGAAGGGAAGTGGTGTATTATGAATGTTTTGTTCATAATAATAGCTCTATGCGGTATTTACGGGGAGTTAGCTCAGTAGGTAGAGCATGTGATAAAGTAGATTGCAGCATAGAGCTTAACTAAATAATATTATTATATAAGGCTTGTTATCAAACAGGTCTTTTTATTTTTATTTAAAAAGTTAATAGAAAAAGGTGATATAAATGAATAAAAATAAAGGAATAAACCGAGATAATTATAAGTATTTAAGTTCTCTAATAGCACAGCTTTTGGAACTTGATATGGATACTGAAGAAAAAATAACAGTATATATTGAAAATTATGGTGTAGATAATTTCTTGAAGGACTACGACAAAATGGAATTACCTTATGAAGCTTATGAAAAATTAGAAAATTTAGAGTTAGTCTTAGAGACTCTAAATTACAAGGAAATTAATTTAGATAGTATAGGAGGTGTATTGTAAATGGATAAGAACATGCTATACACCAATACTTTTCTAAAAGGTTTAACCAATTTAACGGGCATTCCTATAGAGAAAATTCAAGAATATGCAAAAGAAAATAATCCTTTTAATATTTTAGAACATCCTAATATAATAGAACCAAATGAAAAGCAACTTCAAAAAATAGGACTTCTTAATGAATTTATAGCATCATATAACTTACTTAAAGCTCATGAAAGTGAAAATAAGATTAAATTTTCAACTCCAGAGAAAGCAGCAGATTATTTTATTCCTCTACTAAGTGGTATAAAGGATAAAGAAAAATTTATGATAGCATTTTTAGATAATGGAAATAACATAATTCAGACAAAGATAGTATCAGAAGGAACTGTTTCTCAAGCAGTAATTTATCCAAGGGATGTTTTAAAAGAAGCTTTAGCTTGTGATTGCAAGGCAATGATATTAGCACATAATCATCCAGGAGGATCTATTTTACCATCCAATGAAGATAAAGCAATAACACAAAAACTTGTAAACATATTTCAACCATTAGATATTAAAATACATGATCATATTATAGTTGCAGGAGTAAATTACTGTTCTATGGCTGAAAAAGGTTATGTTCCAGCTTCAGTAAATGGAATGGCAGTATATGAACCTATAAAGATGGAGGATAAAAGGATTATAGAGGAAAAACAAAGCTTCAATTCTGAATTAGATGAGGAATTGGAGCTTTAGTTTTTATAGGAGATAAAAACTTATGGAAAGGAAAAAGTTAAAATTTACTGATGATGAAATAGCTCTTGCAAACAGTATAAATATAATAAGTTATGCTTTAAGTTTAGGTTATCCTGTAAAGCAAGTTACTTCTCGTTCCTTTAAAATAGATGGTTATGGAGGATTATATATTCATAGTGATGGTCATAAATGGAACTGGTTTTCTCAAAATAAAGGTGGTGGAGCCATTCAATTTGTTATGGAAATAGAAAATAAGTCTTGGGTAGATGCTGTAAAAACTCTAATAGGGAAATCAGATGAAATTGTAAAATATATAGATCCAGAAGTTATTGAAGAAGAAAGCAAAGGCGAGTTTATTCTTCCAGAGAAAAATACTACCTTTAAACATATTTTTGCATACCTTATAAATTCCAGGGGTATTAAAAAGGAAATAGTAAGAGATTTTGTTAAAGAACACAAGCTTTATGAAAATAAGTATGGTAGCTGCGTATTTGTAGGGTATGACAAAGAAAATAATCCTAAATATGCAAGTATAAGAAGTACTAATACTACTGGAAAATTCTTTAGATGTGATGTTAAAAATTCAGATAAAGCCTACCCTTTTTGCAAGGAAGGAGAGAACAATACAGTATGTGTATTTGAAGCACCTATTGATTTGATGAGTTATCTTACATTGATTAAGAAGCATAATATAGTGAATTTTGAAAATCACTGTATTTCTCTTGGAGGAGTTGCTGATAAAGCTCTTGAATACTACTTAAAAGAGAATCCTAATATAAATAAAATAATGCTCTGCCTAGATAATGATGAGGCAGGGCATTTTGCATGTAATCAGATATTTAATAAATATAAGTACAAATATGAAATTGTAAGGCATACACCAAAAGGAAAAGATTTTAATGAAGATTTAATAGCTCTAATTACGGATTCAAAGGTAACAAAAATAAGTGAAGATGAACCTATGTATAGAAGTAATGATTACTCAAATGAGTTTGATGATATAAGTCTTTAGAAAGGTAAAGAGTTCTTTTTTCAATATCCAAGAGGACTGAGCCAAAGCCACGGGCTTGGGGTGAAGGCAAGCTTCCTATTGGTATAGCCAATAGCTTGTAAAGAGTGGGGAATCCCCACGCCCTTTTTAAAAACTTAGAAAGAAGTGAAGGAATGAGGAAAAGAAATGTTCAAACTAATATAAGAATGACAGAAAGTGAAGTAGAGCAAATAAAAAAGAAAGCAAAAAGAGCTAATATGATCTTTAGTAATTATGTTATATCTTCTGCATTAAATAAAGAAATTGTTGTTATTGATGGGATAAAAGATTTTACTCATCAGCTTTCAAAAGTAGGTACAAATCTTAATCAATTAACTATGCTTTGCCACCAAGGAAAGGTTAGTTGTGCAGACATAGGTGCTGTGAATAAGGTGCTTAAGGAGATATGGGAGGAATTAGTGTGCATTAGAAAATAAGAAATTAAGTTCTTTAAATTATTTGAAATTTAAATATATATGGTATATAGTTACAATATTTAAGAATAAATGAATTTGGTTTATGGTGACTATGGAATAATTTCTCGATAAAATCATAATAAATACACTGGTTATATGAAAGGGTATTAAGTAGACGAAAACTATTTAATAATATATTGTTTTTAGGGGAAGGGAGGAAAAGTTGTGTTTATACCACCAGGTAAAATCTATATGGAAATGCAAAGTGATTCTTTTGGAATATGGATAACAGAAGTCGAAGGAAACGATTATCCTCATATTATAGCTAAACTTCCAACTAATGTGATTAAATCGATTTATAATGGAATTGATACATTTTTAAATATAGCAATTTATGAACATCAAGGTCAAAATATTTTAGTATTAGGATTATTTATAATGGATAACCTAAAATATCCTTATAATACATATCAAATTATTAGAAAGGAAAGTGAGGGCAAACTATTTTTGCCGTTGCTTAAAAATAACAATAAAGAGTGGCACATTCATTTTTTTGATGAATTAGCAAGACCTTTAGTTTCATCAGTATGTAATGTTGATAAAATGGAATCTGAAAAGTTACTTTCTACGTTAAATAATTTGATATTATATTATGGAGATGTTAGAAAATTAGATGATGCTATATTTGATAAATATAAAGCGGATATTGAACAAATATTTATAAATAAATTTTTTGAGCCTTCAACGATATTTTATAAATTCAAGTGTGAATTTATATTTAGTAATCCTGTAAATATAATAGGAGTAGGAACAGGAGAGTTTAAAATTGATGATGAAGATGAAGGTGGTGGGTTAGAACAACAAATATTTCAATTGATAGAATCATTATATGGTGATTTAAGAAGTTATAGGTCTCCACAGATTTATAAAAAAGATAAACTAAGAGAATTGACAGATATTTTAGCTTGGGATGAAAACCACATTTGTATAATAGAATCTAAAGTTATGTCTATTTTTAATATTGAATCAGATAGAATTAGTGAACGATTCACTTTAAATATTGAAAAACAGATAAAAAAAGCTTTAAATCAGCTTTGTGGAGCAACAAAGAGTATAAAAAGAAATGAAACTATTTTTAGTCAATTAAATAATATTATTAAAATTCCAAATGAATCAATTGAAACAATACATTGCATAGTAATTATTTCAGAGATGTATCCAAATTTGAATTGGAATGACTGGGCACTCAAGTTAATAGAGATTAATAATAAATATAAAATAATGATTCATATTATTGATCTAGAGGAATTGCATAAATTGATTGTTAGTAGTAAAAATCCAACTGAAATTCGTATAAATTTACTTTTGAGATGGAATAAAATGCTGGAAGTGAAAAGTGCTTTTATCAGAGGAAAACTATGAACTAAAAAATAGTTATATGATGGTTAATATTTATAATGGCAAATTATGAAGAAAACAATGTAATGTTAAGAAAAATAATTTGCAGTTTATATATTTGTGCAAAGTAATTTAAAAATTTACTAAGGCTCAAATAAGTCAAGACTTTATAATAGATTGATAAGTACAATAATGAGAATTAATAGAATCTGTGATTTGTAAGCAAATCAACAGATTTTTTTAATTATAAAAAAGTGAAAAGGGTGAAGCTATGGCTGTAATTGAATTTATTAACGGTTCAAATAATACCTATAAAGGTATGAAAAGAGCTATAAATTATATAAAGAATCCTCTAAAGACATCAGAAAATTTAATAGGAGGAAAAGATTGCTCATTAGATACAGCTTATGAAGAGTTTGTTATGACTAAGCAGAATTTTAATAAAGAAAAGGGAAGGCAGTTTATACATTTTATTCAGTCATTTTCACCTAATGATAAAGTTACACCAGAAATTATAAATGAGATAGGTAAAAAGCTTTTAGAGCATGAAGTTTTTAAAGATTTTCAGGTGGTATATGCAACTCATACAGATAAAGAACATATTCATACTCATTTTATTGTTAATTCAGTTAGCTTTACAAAAGGACATAAGTGGCAACTATCAAAGGAACAATTAGAAAGTTTAAAGGAATACTCAGATGAATTATGCAAAGAATATGGTCTTATTGTTGTTGATGGAGAAAAAGGAAAGCATAAGAATAGAGGAGAATATAGAGCAACTGATAAAAAACAAAGTTGGAAATACGAGCTGTATCTTGCAGTGAAGCATTGTAAATGGTGCAGTAGAAGTAAGGATGAGTTCATAGAAAATATGAATAAGCTTGGTTATAAAGTTGATTGGACAGATGAAAGAAAATATATAACTTTTACAACTGCTGATGAAAAAAAGTGCAGGAATAGAAAACTATATCCACCAGAACAATTTACAAAAGAAGCACTTCTTAAAGCTTTTGAATTAAATAGACAAAAGGCTGATAAAATGCAACTTCAAGCAAGAATGGAATTGTTATTGACAGCGATTGAAATGATTTCTAATGACAAAAGTAATAATTATAATTACCATTTACCTTTGACTGTTCTTGAAGGACAAGCAAAGAAGGAAAGAGCTATTGAGGAAACTAAAGGAAGGGGATTAGAGTGGGATGATGGAAAATATATGTAGAAAAATTATGTATTTAGACAGTTGGGAATGATAGAATATACTTAAGGCATTTATTAGGTTAGATAAAAGTAGAGTGTAAATAGGAATTTAGAGGAGGAATAAATATGGCACGTTCTATTAGAGATTTCCTTTCGGGATTTGGTAGTGAATTGTTGGAACGCATAAGAGAAAATAAAAATGCAAGGCTAGATGAAGCTGCATTTCAAGAAAGAGTCAGCGGAATTGAAAAGGCAATTGCGGCTCTCTGTGAAGCCGAAGTTGAAGAAAATAAAATTATTTACCTTATGCAAAAGTATTGGGATTTACGCCTTAGTGAGGTTAAGGAACTTTTGCAACTAGAAAGATACACTGAAGAGAAGTAATTGATTCTTGTGGCAAAACAATCAAAGACAAATTCCAATATGTAAAGAAAATATAAAAATGGTAATTTGTAGAGGAGTTGAAATTTGTGGAATATGGTATATTAACTTTAATGTTTATTATTGGAATCTTACTTTATATAGAAATCACTAAATTAAAAAAGAAAGTAGAATCTCAACAGATACAGATTGATACTTTGTGTAAAGAAACTGGAAATCAGCAATTAGCTACATATTTTATTTCTGATGAAGAAAAAGAATATATAGTTCATCTAAAAAACAGTGGGAAAGAAGTTGAAGCGGTTAAAAAGTTAAGAGAAGTTACTTCTATGGATTTAGTACAGGCAAAGCAATATATTGATAAACTATAAATTCCTATTTACTTAACACCAGTAGATAAAACATTTGAAAAATTAAAACAAAGTTTAGACTAGTATTATAAATAGTAAATTGGAGGGATAAAAAATGAATAATAAGAGAAATAGGACAACATGGGCGATCAGTTTATTAATTGTTGGGATTGCAACTATTATAATTTGTTTTTCTTCAATTATTGGAATTAAATTACCAGACATATTAAAAAGGGGGCTTGGTATTATATTGATTGTTGCTATTCCTGTACTTGCATATAGTTCTATAAAAATATTAAAGAATAGTAAAAGCTAAATAGGAATTTGACGTGGAGAGTCAACAAGTAAAATAAAAAATTTTTACAAATGTAGGATATGCAAAAAAAAATTAGAATTTATTGAGGAGTAGAATGATGAAAAATATGGATAAGACAATAAAAGAAGATTCTTCGACTAATTTTCAAATAGTTACAAATGTTGAAGAAATATCATTTCAGAAATATATGGATCGCCTTTATGAAATATCCCAAGATTGTAATCAAGAAGTCTATTACTCTGAGATTTTTATGCCATTTTTAAGAATGTGTTGTACGAAGGATACGAAAATTATACCTGTTTACAATGATAGAAATTCTGGACCTAAATCAGATAACCCCTCAACAAACAAAGAACGAATGAGAATAATATGTGCTTCAAATGAAAATGGTGGTTATATTGTTCCGGATTTTATTTTTGTTCCTAAAGAATATAGTTTTATAAACCCCTGCAAGCCATATTTAATGGTAGAAACAAAGTGTCCTATATTATCTCTGAAGGGAGTAAGTTATTACAGAGATTTAGAAGATTATATTAGAAAGAATAAATGTGAACTAACAGCAGAAATAAAATCATGTGGTTGTGTTATATTCACAGATGGAATCACATGGATGTTTTTAGTTCTCAATGAAAGAAATGAAATTGTAGAACACTCTGACTTTGAAGCCATAAGATTAGTAGAACAATATGAGTCTCATTATAAAACACGAAGAATTAAAAGAAAAGTTGATATGAAGCAAATTGATTTAAGTATTATAAATTCTTCCGGGATAGTTGATATTGAAGTAGAGCCTCAAGAATGGAACAAATTAAAAACAACAATCAAGAAATTAGTTGAAAAACGAGTTTCAAATTTGTAAGATGATTTAAATTCTTAATGTCTTTACAAATTCCAACTTGTCGAGCACATAAACTGAAACAAAAAATTGAATTCGAAGTAGGTGATTCTTGTGAATAAGGAATTGGTGAAAAAGTATCTTGAGGCTTATTTCCCGACTATCAATGATGAAGATGCAATATATAAGTGCTATTATGGGAATGCAAGAAAGTGATCATCTAAGGATGTAAGAATTAGATTTATGTATAATACTATAATTACCAACATTTAATAAACTGGAGGTAATTATGATTATACAAATGAATATTAATTCTGAAATACAAATAGATAAGTTAGAGGATCTTCATAAATTAAATTTAATTATGGAGGAAAATAATTTGAAAGTAAATAAAAGTCAAATAGCTAGAGAACTTGGCGTTGATCCACGCACCGTAGGTAAATATTTAAATGGATATGTAAAACCTACTACTAGAAATCGTAAATCTAAAATAGACCATTTTGAACCTATTATCAAAAAACTTCTGGGTAAAGATTCTATTCAAATATTTTATTATAAACGTATTTTATGGCAGTATCTTAAAGATAATTATGGATTAGATTGTGCTCAATCTTCTTTTAGAAGATATATCTCCAATCATCCAGAATTTAGTCACTATTTTAATAGCAGAATAAAAGGACATCTATCGAAGGCTGCGCCTATGAGGTATGAAACAGGTAAAGGTAAACAAGCACAACTAGATTGGAAAGAAAACATAGAATTTGTTTTAAATACCGGAGAAATTATTAGTGTTAATGTCTTTGTATTAATACTTTCATATTCGAGGTTTAGAGTGTACAAGTTATCTCTCGATAAAACACAAGAAGTGTTATTTTCTTTTCTTGATGAATCATTTCAAGCTTTTGGAGGAGTTCCGGAGGAACTATTAACGGACAATATGAAAACTGTTATGGATTTACCTAGAACTAATTATTCTAAAGGAAAAGTAAATAATAAATTTCAACAGTTTGCAAAAGATTACGGCTTTAAAGTTCACCCTTGCGTAGCAGGTAGACCTAACACCAAAGCCAAAGTAGAAGCTCCTATGAAATTATTAGATGAAATAAGAGCATATAATGGAACATTAAACTATGAGCAATTACACAAACTTGTTTCAGATTTAAACAATAGAATTAATAGTAAATGTCATACATCAACAGGTAAAATACCAATATTACATTTACAGAAAGAAAAAGATTTCTTATCAGAACTGCCTAAAGATCAGATAAGAAATCTTTACAAAATAACCACCACATCTGTTAAAGTAAATAGTCAAAGCATGATTTCATACAAATCAAACCAATATTCTGTCCCACCAGAATATATAGGTAAACGACTAAAACTTCAAGTATATGATGATCAATTACATGTGTATTATAGCACAAAATTAGTTACTATTCATGATATACAAAATCAAAAATTAAATTATCATGCAGAACATTATGCTGAGATTAGTGCTTTAACATTTAATAAAAGCTCATATGAAATGATGAAGAAAGCTAGGCAAAATTTAAATTTAATAGGAGAGGTATATAAAAATGAATAGTGCATATACACAACTTATAAAAAATCTAGAGTATTTAAAATTTAAACAAATGATTAATCATTTAGACGAAGTCATTGATTTTTCTACTAAAAATAATTTATCCTTTGTTGATGCTCTTATTAAGCTTACAGCTTATGAAATAGATTTTAAAGAAGCAAATATGATTAAATCTATGGTAAAAGTAGGCGCTTTTCCTCATAAAAAAGAGGTTAAAGACTTTGATTTCAGCTTTCAACCTAGCATTAATAAAGATTAGATATTAGATTTTTTAACATTACGCTTTCTAAATACACAAGAAAATATAGTTTTCCTAGGTCCTAGTGGAGTAGGAAAAACGCACCTTGCTACATCTATAGGAATTGCGGCAGCAAAACGTAGATATAGTACATACTTTATTAAATGTCATGATTTATTACAGCAATTAAAACGTGCAAATTTAGAGAATCGATTAGATTCTAGACTTAAACATTTTAGTAAGTACAAGCTCCTAATAATAGATGAATTAGGCTATCTACCGATAAATAAAGAAGACTCTAAGTTATTCTTCCAACTCATTGACATGCGATATGAGAAAAAAAGTACAATTTTAACAACTAATATAAATTTCAATGCTTGGGATGATATTTTTTATGATCCTATCATCGCAAATGCTATATTAGATAGAGTTTTGCACCATGCTCATGTTGTACCTATTAATGGAAAGTCTTATCGCTTAAAAGATCACTTTAAAGATGACGATGAGTAAAAAACTACACCCTTAAATGATCGGAAAATTTCATTATTATCTTGACGTTTATACAATAAAAAATCAAAAGAAAAAAGTTTATAATTTGTTAGAGAAATTGAATGATCCAGAGACAGTGTTTAAGGGGTTACCCTTTTATTGCTTGAATTCTAAGGAACAAGTCAAATTGCTGCATTTTATTTTAGAGGAAACAGATGAAAGGCAAATAATTAGTAATTTGAGTAAGGTAGATGCGGATAAGGACTACTGCAATATTGAAATAGATGATGAAGATACAGCGGACTTTGCAAGAACATCTTTTAAAGAAGAGATGCCTGACTATGAACCATTAAATCTAAAATCTATGCTGATATCAAACAGAATGGTTATAAGAGACTGGCAAGATATGCAAGGGGTGTTAGATTGCCTTAATCAGTCTAATGAAATAATTATTCATTCGTTGATGAATGAAATAAACGCTTACTATATGATTGGTTTGCATTTTGAAAATCTTACTTATATACAGGAATATATGGACTATGTTGTAAATGATATCTTACAGTTAGTAGTTTATAAAGTTATCTCTAATCCGGCTATAAATACGCTCACTATCTTACAGGAATTATCTGAGGAGACAAGAAATCTTTCAGATAAAATAGATGTTCAGTTAATTAGAAAGAGAGAGGAACAGAAAAAATATGATATTTTATCAGCAAGCCAAGTAATGCGATATTTTTCAGCTTATCTGAGACATCGTAGTAAACTCAAAGAAGAAACAGAAATCTATATAGAATTAGAAAAAGAAAAAAATCAAGACCCCACATTATTTGACTCTGTGCCAGAGATATACTGTGCAGAGAAAGTGATATTATCAGAAGATGATATAAAAAAGGCTACTGCGATTATCACAGAAGGTAAATCCATTTATCGATATTATGAGAAACTGTCAACAGTTCGTGAATTTATCAATATAATGAGAGTTTATGGCGGTAGGCAGTGCGATTCTAATTGTTTACAAGATTTGAAGGTGTATTTTAGAGAAATATATATGAGTAAGGTAACCTATAGACGACAACAAGCACGTAAGATAGTTGAAGATTATATTAAAAAATTGAATTTTGTGGTAGAAAATAATGAGGCTATACCTGAATTTGATAAACAGAGTCAATACATGTTTGTGAGGGAAAAGATAAGTAGAGGCTATTTCAGAGAGAAGGGGTTGTTATCAGATTATTTTGGAAAGATAGAGTTTACAAATGAACTTTATGATTTGCTATTAAAAATTTATTGGTTCTATGATTTTAAAGATGCACTTGAGTTTCTTTATGAGGTGAACTACCATCTTTTAAATAAGTTTAGATCATTGGTTGAAATGTGATTTTTTGCAAAACTCATACCCTGAAAATATGCAAAGTTTGTGATATATTTTATCCATAGTTAAATTATTCTATAAGAAAGGACTGATTCTTATGTCACAAAAAAATCTGAGGGTTGTTGGGAAAAACGGAAATTTGTTGGGAGGTGGTGCGGCTCAATTACGGTACATCAAACAAAGAGGCGGATGGGATGAATACCATAAAGAATTGATTCAAGAAATTACAGAAGAGGTTTATAATAAAATCATGGAAAAGCAAAATCGACCAATTCTAAAAATGGTAAAATGATAAATTCCAGTTTTCTGATGGGAGTACAAGTTCCAATTAATAGAGCATATAAAATTTTAAGACTTACCACGTGTAGGTCTTATTTTTATAATTAAAACTCAATTGAGAAAGGAGAATAGCTCAATGAAATCCAAAAAGAAAAAACTTTTAATAAGCTTGCTTATATTAGTGAGTGGTATTTCATTTAACCTTTATTTTTCAACAATAATTCATCAGCTGTTTTCAAAGCAAATGGCAGTTTTAAAAATTCCAAGTTTAATAATTTGTATCCATAGCATGGCGGTAAGTAAACAGCACTTACTGCTTTTTTTATGTCTTGATGGATTAATAGTTTTATTTTCAATATTCTACTATGTAGCAAATAACAAGCCCTATCAAAGTGATTTAAGGGAAATAACCCCTAAAGTTTCAACTCCAGTACCAGCGGGACAAAAACAATTTGGTTCAGCAGAATGGCTTACAGAAAAAGAGAAGGATTCAGCTTTTAATAGCTTTATTCTAAATGCAAATGACATAACAGTAAAGACACTAATAAGACAAGGATATGATGATCTAAAAGAAATGAAGAAGGGATGGAATGAAAAAAATGAAAGAGAAGATGAAGAGGAAAAAGAACAGGAAAAAAGTTTTGAAGGCAAAGAACAATTTACCATGGAAGGACAAAAAGGAGATATTCAAAGAAAGTCCAAAGTTGAAACCTCAAAATGTTCAGGTGAATTTACCAAAGCTTTTTTACCGCAGGGTGGGGTAGTTTTAGGTTGCAAAAATCATAAAGGAAGTGAAAAGATTTATTTTATAGGAGAAGATGTTCATACTCTTTGTATTGGAGCTACTCGTTCAGGTAAAACAAGAACTGTGGTACTTGAAAGTATAGCTACAATAGCACTTGCAGGGGAAAGTATTATATTAAGTGATCCTAAGGGAGAGCTGTATGCTTATACTTATCCTTTTTTAGAAAGGTTAGGATATGAAGTTATTGCAATTGATTTTAAAAATCCTGAAAAAAGCAGTAGATATAATTTTCTGCAACCCATAATTGATGCAGTAGATAATAATGATGTTGCTAAAGCTATTGATGCTACTTGGGATTTAACATCACAGCTTGTAGGAGAAGCAAAGGGTGAGAGAATATGGACAGATGGGGAAGCTTCTATTATTGCAAGTGCTATTATGAGTGTAGTTTATGATAACAAACATGGCAATAACAGAAAATATCAGAATATGACTAATGTTTATTACTTTATTAGTGAGATGTGTAAGGCTACTGGAAATACTATGCCTATTATAGAATATGTAAAAAAACTTAATCCCTCTCATCCTGCCAAAGCTCTTCTTGCAATTTCAGAAGTAGCACCAAGCAAAACAAGGGGAAGTTTTTATACAGCAGCTCTTACTACTCTAAGATTATTTACAAACCCATTAATCAATTCTATGTCAAATGTTAGTGATTATGATCCTAAGGAAACTGGCAATAAAAAAAGGGCTATATTTATAATACTTCCAGATGAGAAAACTACTTACTATACATTAGCAAGTTTGTTTGTATCTCAGCATTATGCAGAACTTGTAAAAAGTGCAGATGAAAGAGGTGGTAGATTAAAAAACAGAGTGAATTTCTTGCTTGATGAATTTGGAAATTTTGCTACAATACCTGATTTCTCAAATAAGTTAACCGTTGGTGGTGGCAGAGGAATTAGGTTTAATTTATTTATACAGAGTTTTGCCCAGCTTGATGATAAGTATGGAAAGGAGGTGGCAAAGACCATAAAAGGGAATTGTGAAAACTGGATTTATCTTCAGGCAGATGATATAGAAACTCTTGAGGAAATATCAAAAAAGCTTGGAAACTATACAGTATCTACCTATTCATTAAGTGCATCTCATGCAAAATTCTCTACACCATCCAGTTCTCAAAGTATTAATTTAACCCATAGAGCACTACTTGCAGCAGATGAAATAAGGCTAATATCAAGACCTTATAGCTTAATTACTTCAAGAAATAATCCTTCAATTATGTATTCTCCAGATTTATCAGCATGGAAGTTTAATGAAATGTTTGGACTTGGAGATAAGGAACATAACAGAAAAGTAAGGGAAATAAGGCAAAATAGGAGGAAATCAAGGAACATAAACATGTTTGATATGGAGCTATGGGGAATATGGCTTTATTATGTTGCAAATGAAGAAATGGGATTAACAAAGCAGTCTGTGAGAGATATGCAAATGCAAGTTTCAAAATTTCAATCAGGATACTCATATGAAGAAAGTAAAAAGAAAGGAGAACTATACAGCAATGAAGATTAAAATTTTATTCAAAAAAGTAAAAGAAAAGGCCTGGGCATTAATTATTAGCATAGTTACTGTACTCATGAGTAGTTATACTGTTTATGCTAGTGGTAGTGTACAGAGCAGTAAGCTTGTAAAAGGTACAGAAAAGCTTATTAATGATGTAACTACATGGTTTATGATTCTTGCACCAATAGTTGCAGGTGTTCTTATAATATATTTCTTTATAAGGCGTAGTGCTGCTGATGAAATGGATCAGAAAAAATGGAATAACAGAATTGTAGTTGCAATAGTTTCTTGCATAGGTGCTGTTATAGCTTCAGCGACTTTAAATTTAATAATTGGATACTATAGATAATTTTTATAAAGAAAATGGAGGTTTTATTAATGAGAAATTTAGTTCTAATAACACAGGTAAAAGCAATGAATAAGGTAAATTCAATAAAGGAAACTTTAAGAAGTAAAAGTGGTGAAGGTTTTGTAGATACAGCAGTGAAGATATTAATGTCAGTAGTAATAGGAGCATTAGTACTTGGTGGATTATATCTATTATTTAAGGATACAGTTCTTCCAACTTTAACTCAAAGAATAAAGGAGATGTTTAATTTTAAGGGCTAAAGTAACATTTCAAAGGGCTTGTGAGTTTAAACTTCAAGCCCTTTAACCTTTTGGAGGTGATGATCTTGGAAGCATTACTTGTAATGCTAATTGCAGGAATATTAAGTGGTTGCCTTGTGTATGTAAATTCACTTTTAAACGACCTTGTGCCTATAGCTCTTCATGCAGAAAAATATATGGATACTTTACTTGGCACCAATGGATTTACAGAAGTATTTAATATATTTTTAGGTTTTGGTATATCACTTATTGTACTTAAATTCTTAAAGAAAGGCTTTGAACAGTATATACTTTGGACAGAAGGGGATGCAGACGCAGATCCTTTAGTATTTCTTACAGGATTTTTTAAATCATTGGCTATAGCGGTAAGTTTTCCTACACTTTATCTATGGCTTACAACTATAGTTGAAGACTTAACTGGTAAAGTTATAAATTTAATAAGTAAAGGTATGAAAACCGATTTTTCAGCAATTATTACTGGAATATCAAGTGCAGGATTATTTACGGCCATAATATCTTTAATATTTTTTATATGTTTCTTTCTTCTATACTTACAGTTTCTTATGAGAGGAATGGAAATATTAATATTACGCATAGGACTTCCACTAGCTTGTGTAGGGATTTTAGATGCAGACAAAGGGGTATTTAGAACATATATACAAAAGTTTTTCCAATCAACATTAGCAGTAATGGTACAGATAGTTCTTGCAAAGGTAGGGGTAGCCTTAATGCTAAATACTCATGTATTTTGGGGAATAGCAGCATTGATTCTTGCCATTAAAACACCAAGATTTTTGCAAGAATTTATTATAATATCAGGTGGTCAAGGTTCAGGAGTAATGGGAACAATATATCAATCAGTAAGACTTGTGCAGATAGCAAAAGGGGTGTTTAAATAGTGGATTTGGTAAAAGAGATGGCAGATGCTTTTATGATATTAATAAGAGTGGGAGCAGGATTTAGAATAATTTATTGCTTTGCTCGTATGGGGGCATCTGAGGAAGAAGGCGCTATGTATAAGAAAAGAGCTAAAAATATACTGATATTTTATATACTTGCAGAAAGTATATGGCAGATTAAGAATTTGGTAATTATATATTATAGTTGATATGTTTGGAAATTCTCACTTACTTTATAAATGTGTATGTGTTATAATTTGCTTGTTATTTGTTAAGGTTTTTTTAGTATTTATAATTTATATAATAACAAGAAACAAGAATGGAAGATACTTTGTATTGGGGGGAGTTTCTATGAATAATGAGTGTGCTTCAGAGCTTCGAGTAGGGGAAGAGCGCAGAGATGCATCAGATAAAATTCGAGGTTTTTTATTTCAAGATTTAATAGCGATAAAGGTTATGTTATCTTTGGATAATTCATATAGCTGTTATATAGAGTGGGTTGAGGACATTTTTTTGGAAAATGAAGATGAAATAATATTAATTCAGGTGAAATATTATCCCAAAACATCTGTTGATTTTCATGAAATATTATCCAATATGTATTATCAGTTTTTGAAATTTCAACTTATTAATTCTGATAAAAATTTTAAAACGTATTGTTATCATCATTCAGAAACAAATTATGATGAAGATGTATGTAAAACTAATCTAATAAATGTATGTACTGAGAATAATAATATTTCGGAAATTGATAAAAGAATAATATTTGAGGAATTAAAGAAAAGTAAAAACCAAGACAGCAGAAAGGAATTGTTATTTAAAAAAGTTAGTTCTGCTGAATTAATAAATAGATTAGATTTTAAAAGCAATAAAAAAAGCTCTATAAATGAATTTAGAGAGGAAGTAGCACAAGAACTATTTGATTTATTTAAATGTGATGATGTTGTAAAAACGTTATCTGATGATGAAGCAAGGGAATTATTAATGTCATTAGCTATCAATTATATACAAAAGAAATACTATTCAAATTCGGAAGATTGTCAAGAAAGAAGAATTAAAAAGCAAAATTTATTAAAACATTTAAGTAATGTAATAAGCTATGATGAAGTGAAAGGAATTTCTTTAATTAAATCTGTGTTTTTCAATTGTGCGGATAATATTTTCGCTGAAATTCTTGAAAGTGAGGTAGATGCTGAAGTTATTAAAAAATATGAGAAAATATATATATCTACAAAGAAATATTTCGATGATATTTTGAGTGATAAATTATCAAGGTTTAAATTGTTGAATACTGTAAACATAAAGAAAAAATATAAAGATTTAAATTATAGGATTTATCAAGGGTTAAATCTTAGACAAGAAAGAGAAAATTATTTAACGAATATGGATAATATTGAAATATATATTAAGTATTTGTGGAAAATCATATTTAATACTGAATCTAATTTTGATGATATTCAAATAGGTAATTACATAATTGAAAATAAAGATTGTTTTTTATTAAGGTGCAAATTAGATTTTAAAAGTCCAATATTATTAAGTTCAGAAGTTCATAGATCAAGTGAATTTACGGAAGTAAGTAATATTTTTTCAAGAGTTAAAGAAATGGAATATAGACCGAGTAAGTGGTATTTAGGAACAATAAAATATAAAGGGATTTTTGACTACTCATATGGCATAAATCGCATTAAAGAAAATAGAGCAGATATGGGTTATGAACTTGATGACTTAGAAGAAGAAAAATTTATTATAGAGTGTATGAAATGCTTGAAATGTGATATTTGCAGTGGAGAAATGAGCATGGATGATAATTTACAAGATAATTTATTTTCAGTAAATTGTAGAGATGAGGTGTAAGGATGAAATTTGAAGAGTTTTTTGGTAATGAATATATAGAAATTAAAGCAACGGGTTATAATGTTATAAGTTCTTTTATTGAAGAAATTGAAGGTACACCAACAAAAAGATATATTGAGCCTTTGAAAACAGTATTTATGCATAAAACTTTTAATGAAATGTTTCTAATCTTGGATTGTACAGATTTAAATTTAATGCAGATAAATTCAGAGTGCAGGGCTTGGGAAAATAATGTACTTAATTATGTAAATTTTGGAGAAGAATACAAATATAACAAGAAATTCTTGAAATACAATATTGTTTTAATAATTCTATGTAAAGATTTACCAGAAAAAGATGACGATATATTTAGGTCTGAGATTGAAAAATCTAAGACTATATGTAGAAAAATTTTTATATTAACGGATGATGAAGGAAATATTTTTGAAACTAATAAGACTATGTTACCATTTTATTTTGAACCTATAGAAAAGACTAAAAATGATGATATAAATGAATATGAAAAAAAACTAAAAGATATATTACCGAAAGATGAGGAAATTAGTAATATTTTACAATACAAAGAAAAATTAAGTAATGAAGATGAAAAAAAAATTTTAAGGTGGTTAGAAAAATATGAATAACCGAGATTCAACAATGATAATAAATGAAGTATTGATTCAAAATTTTAAAATATATGACAGAAAAAAATTTATATTTAATGACAGTAAAGTTATATTAATAACAGGAGCAAATGGGTATGGAAAATCAACTTTGATTGATGCTATAGAGTGGTGTCTTACAGGTGATATAAAAAGAATTCGAAATTGCTTTGATGATAGAAATACAAGTGCTGCAGAAAAAAATAGGATTGACAATAATAGAGGGATTATTAAAAATATTAATTGTAAAAATTGTAAAGTTAGAGTTTCTATAAAACTACAAGTAAATGATGAAATATTTGAAGTTTACAGAGAGCAAGAAGAAGATAGTTTAAATTGTAATACAAAGTTGGAGTATGCCACAACTATTAAAAATGAAACAAAGAAAATTCTAGATGAACTTATAAAAAATGATGAATTTTATAGTTATCATATTTGTGATACCCATAAAAGTTATGATTTTCTTAGAAGCAGTAGAAAGGAATTATTGAGTTTATTTAAGGACTTTTTAAAGGAAAGACCTAATATCGATAGAACAATCAGTAATTTAGGAAAAATTACTGATAAACTTAATGATGATATTATGCAAAAGAGTAAAATGCAAGTAGAAGAATGTAAAATTTTAGAAAAGAAAAGTTTGATAGAAGAAATAAAAAAACAAGTAAAAAAGCTCGAATATCCAAATCAAAAAATATTTGAGGAAGAAATAACTGAAGTAGACAATTTAGATATTGAAGGATTAAAGCTTCAATTAGAAAATCTTAATATAAGTGCATATAACACTGCAAGGGATATTTTAAAACAAATTCAATATTTTTATGAAAATAAGGATAAGATTGAAAAATATAAAGAATTAGAAAAATATTTTTATGAAAATGAAGATGAAATTAATAAATCAATAAAGAAGTCATATTATGATAAAGATAAATTAGAGATGTCATTACAAAAAATTGATTTATTAAAAGATAAAAAGGCTAAAGTATATGGTATAAAAACTATAAGGGATTTGGATGATTTTGAAAAAGAAACAAATGTTTTAAATGAAGATTTAAAATTACAAATTAAAGAGATAAAAGCTTTAAACCAGGAATATATTGATAAAAAATCGGTTGTCGAAAATATGCAAAAAGGAAATAAAATTATTGAAGCCTTATCTGATATAATCAAAGGAAAAAAAGGAATATTTAGTTATAAGGAAGCTGGTCATTTAGAATGTCCTTTATGTGGATCTGATCAATATTTTAGCAAATTTCATAACGAAAGTGATATTGGTAGTATTGCAGCAAACTATTTAAAAGCTAATGATTCTAATATAGCAAATAAGAAAATTGAATTATCAAATATTTCAAAAAAAATATTTGATAATATGGAATCAATAAAAAAAATACTAATAAATATTATTAGTAAAAAAATTAATAAAGAAAACGACTTGAAAGAGGAATTTAATGAAATTTATGTTAAGCACAATAACTTTTTTCAAAAATTAAAGTTGCTAAATATTAAAATTAACTTTTATATTATGGATGAAATTAAAAAATTAATTGAGGAAGCAGAAAACAAGTTAGAAAATAACGAAACAATAGAGGCTAAAAAAGAAACTTTAACAAGTATTTTTTCTTTAATAGATATTATAAAGGATATAAATTTAAATAATAATGATGGTATTAAGAAAATAGCAACTACTATTTCACCGTTTTGTAATAATTCAATTAAAGTCTCAAATTTTGATTTTAACGTATTTAACAAAAAAGTACTATATATTAAAAATATGTTAAGTAATGAAAAATTAAAAAAGCATGAAAAAGATTTGAAAGAATGGGAAGGGAAAAATAAACTTATAAGTGAGGATTTAAAAAATATCAATAATAAAATTTCAGTTATTAAGAAAATTATAGATCAAATAAATGATACAAAAAAGCAATTAGAAAAGAAAGAATTGGAAAGTATAGGACCATATTTATTTGAAATATTTAATAAAATCATTAAACATTCAATTGTTGGTGAAATAAAGTTAGAAAGAGATAAAGCAAGAGAGGGTGGACTTGTTTTATTAGACAATAATGGAGGTAATTTGATTAATATATTGAGTCAAGGGCAATTAGGAGTTCTTATGATGTCTTATTTTTTTGCTAATATGTTTAGAAGAAGTGAATCAACAGCATTTAAAACATATTTCGTGGATGATATTACCAGCTGTTTAGATGATATGAATGTACTGTCATTTATTGATATGATTAAGTATTTGTTAAGCAGAGAAAATGGAGTTATTAATCAAATTTTCTTTTCTACTTGTGATGATAATTTGGAAAAATTATTTATTCACAAAATGAAGAGTTTTGAAATTAAAGGTGTAAATTTCAAATTTAATTCATATGCTAATTATATTTCAAATGAGTTCTAATAATTGAATAAAAATTATCACACTTGGCTAATACCAAGTGTTTTTTAGGAGGTCCTAAATTGAATAATCAAGAAAAAGAAACCTTATACATCCCATTAGGTTTAAAAACAAGAACAGAAATCTTTGATGGCTTTGGTAAAGAAGAACTTTTTAAATCTATAATAGTTACATTAATTGCAGGAGTAATTGATTCCATTATATATTTTGTAAATAAGAGCACCACATTTTGTGTGGTGTTTATTTTGTCTTCAATTGCAGGCTCAGTTATGATGCTTACCAAAGATAAAAGCAATATTTCTGTAGTGGATCAGATAAAGTTTATGATAAGGTTTCACAAATCTCAAAAGATTTATAGATACAAATATTTAGATGAATGGGGATTAAATAAATAATAAAGGTTAAATGTGAGGTAGAAAATGAAATATGGATTTAATATAGCCTTTTGGGATAGTGTAATTATTCTAAAAGGCTTTTTATACTTTTTAATACTAAATTATGCAAGCTTTTGTGATATTAAGACTAAAACTATTCCAGATAAGGTTCATATACTTATAATTCTATTAGGATTAATTAGTATAAATCCCGTAAATTCAATAGCTGGTTTAATGTTTGTTCCAATTCCATTTTTTATAACTGCTGTATTAAAATGCGGTGGGATAGGTGGTGGGGATATTAAATTTATGGGCGGAAATGGATTCTTACTTGGAGTGAAGGGAGGGTTTATAGGAAGTTTAATAGGGCTTATTATTGCAATTACAATAAATACTTCATATTACAAACTTAAAAAAAAGGATAAGAATATATCCTTTCCACTAGCACCTTATCTTTCGGTAGGGTGTTTTTTATCATACCTATTATTTTAGAGGAGGAATTTTATAATGAAAAATCTATTTAAAAACAGAACTGTGGTAGGACTTTCAGCCATAATTTTATCTCTTATTATATGTTTTGGAGTAACACCATTATATAATAATGTCTTACAATCAAAGGTTAAAATTGTAAGGATAAGCAAAGATATAACAAAGGGAGAAATTATAAGTCCAGATAAAATTGAAATTGTAGAAATTGGTGGATATAATTTACCAAAGGAAGTAATCAAAGATAAACAAAATGTAGTAGGAAAATATGCTATAGCTGACTTAAATAAAGGGGATTACATTTTAAATAATAAGGTTTCAAACAGTCCATTAGAAGAAAATAAGTATCTTTATAATCTTGATGGAAACAGTCAAGCAATATCTATAACCATAAAAAGTTTTGCAGCAGGACTTTCCGGAAAGCTTCAAACAGGGGATATTATTTCAATAATTGCATCAGATTATGGTGAGCTTAGAGAAACAGTAATACCTAAAGAACTTCAATATGTTAGAGTCCTTGCATCAACTACAAGTAAAGGAACAGATAAGGTTTATAGTCAAAAGCAAACAAAGGAAAAAGAAAAGGAACAGGAATTACCTTCAACAATTACGTTATTAGTAAATAGAACTCAAGCAACATTACTTGCAGATTTGGAACAAAAAAGTAAAATACATGTGTCTTTAATATATAGAGGAACAGAGGCAAATGCTCAAAAATTTTTATATGAACAAAATAAAGTTATAGATAAAAAGGAGAATGGTAATACAGGGTTAAAAGAAAGTTTATCAAGGGGATATAAACCACAAAATTAGGAGGAAATAGGAATGAATAATCAAATAATTGCTATATGGGGGAATCCTTTTTCAGGTAAAACCTCATTAAGTATTAAACTAGCAGAAAAATTATCTTTAAAAAAGGAAAATGTAATAGTAGTATTTTCAGATATAATTGCTCCTACTATTATGACAGTTTTGCCATATATAAAAACAGAAAATAAATCTTTGGGAAGAATACTGTCAGCACCAGAGATAAATCAAGAAGAGATTATGGCTCAATGTATAGTCTTAGAAAAAAATCCATATATAAGTCTACTTGGATATTTGCAAGGCGAAAATATATTTACTTATGCTCAATATTCTAAAGAAAGGGCAGTAGACTTTTTGATACTTTTAAGACATATTGCAGACTATGTGATTATAGATTGCTCAAGCTTATTTGCCTATGATACTTTATCTGCGGTAGCTCTTGAGATGTCAGATAGTGTAATTAGGCTTTGTAGTAGTAATTTAAAAGCAGTAGCTTACTTTAATTCTTATTTACCATTACTTGAAGATAGAAAATTTAATGTAGATAAACATATTAAGGTTCTATCAAAGGTAAAGATAAGTGAACCGAGAGAACAAATAAAAGAAATTTATAGAGGTGTAAAATACGAGCTTCCTTATACTGAAGAGATAGAAAAACAATTATTAACTGGAGAACTTTTTAATAAGTTAAAAGATAAAAGTAGCTTTGAATACAGTAATACATTAAACGATTTAGTTTCAGTAATTTTAGAAGAAAGTGTAGGAATTAAAAGCAATAAAGTAAAAAACAGTATTGCTGAAATAAATCCTAAATACAAAAATACTTCCTTATTCAAGAAAGCTTTTATATTTGGTAAAGGAGGTTCTAAGTAGTGAATAATGCAGCGTTATTTTTTAACACAGGAAAAAATATTAAGGAATTTACAAAGGTATTACAAGATGTGCAGGAGTATATTTCAAATAAATATTCAAATCTAATTTCAGATAATCCAGAAGAACAAAGGGAACAAATAAAATCTTATATTTCAAAATATATTATGGATTATTCTTTAGGAGTAGAAGGATTAAGTTTTGATGAACTTATAGAAAAGATATATTCTGAGATGGCAGAGTTTTCATTTCTAACAAAGTACCTATTTAGAAAAGATGTAGAAGAAATAAATATAAATCAATGGAAAGATATTAAAATAACTTATACTAATGGTGAAATACTTCCAACAAAGGATAAATTCAATTCTCCTAAACATGCCATTGATGTTTTAAGAAGGCTTCTTCATAAATCAGGAATGATTCTTGATAATTCTCAACCAATAGTTAGAGGACATTTATCAAATAAAATAAGAATAACTGTGTTTGGAACTGGTGTTATAGATGATGATAAAGGTATTTCAGCATCTATTCGTATTGTAAATCCACAAAAATTATCAAAAGAGGATTTTGTTAATAATGGTACAGCTACAGAAGAAATGCTTGATTTTTTAAGCATATGCCTAAGATATGGTATAAGTATGTGTGCTACAGGAGCAACTTCTTCTGGTAAAACTACATTAATGAGCTGGCTGCTATCTACTATTCCTGATGATAAAAGAATATTCACCATAGAAAATGGCACAAGAGAATTTGATCTTGTTAAAACAGATAAAGAAGGAAATGTTATAAATAATGTAGTGCACACAGTAACAAGATATAGTGAGGATAAAAAGCAAAACATAGAGCAAGAAAAATTACTTGAAAGTGCATTGACTTTTAATCCAGATTATATATGTGTGGCAGAAATGAAAGGGGAAGAATCTTTTGCAGCTCAAGAGGCAGCAAGAACGGGACATGCAGTTATAACTACAACCCATGCAAATTCTTGTGAAGCTACTTATTTTCGTATGATGACCCTTTGTAAAATGAAATATGATATAAATGATGAAACCCTGTATTCTTTAGTTACAGAAGCCTTTCCTATAGTTTTATTTACTAAAAAGCTAGAAGATAATTCAAGAAAGATAATGGAAATAACGGAGTGTGAAATTTTACCTAATGGTAAAAGAAAAATTCACACTCTTTTTCGTTATCATATAAAAGAAAATAAAGTAATAGATGGTAAGGTAAAAATAATAGGTTACTATGAAAAAATAAATGATATATCAAAGAATCTTCAAAAAAGGTTACTTGAAAATGGGATGCCTTTAATTGTTCTTAAAAGCTTATTAAATCAGAATACAGTAAAGGAAGGTGAAGTAAAATGACTTTATTAAAACTAATAGCCTTTTTAGGAATAATTGCAGGAAGTTTTATGATTTTAGAAATGACATTGTTTGAATTCTTTGAAGCTATTTTAAATAAATTTAAAGGAAAGAAAAAATCAATAAAGGCAAGAATCAAAGAGACTACAAATAAGAAAAAGCCCAAAGGAATAAAACTTCTTATTGAGGAAACTAGGGAAATACTAAGGATTACAGGAAAAACAGAAAAGTTTTCAACTGTTTGTATAGGAGCATTTTCCTTATTTACAATGGGTGTAATTATAGCAGTATCAATGAATAATTTCTTTTTACTTCCTGTTCTTTCCGTAGGATTTTCACTTATTCCATTTTGGTATATTAAGTTTACAGCTAATTTCTTTAAAAAGCAGTTAAATGCAGAATTGGAAACAGCACTTTCAGTAATCACAACATCTTATATGAGAAGTGAAAGTATAATTACCGCAGTTGACGAAAATATAACCTACATAAACCCTCCAGTATCAGAGGTATTTAAAGGATTTTTAACTCAGACGAAGCTTATAAATTCTAATATAAAAATGGCTCTTGAGAATCTAAAAAACAAAATAGATAATGAAGTTTTTAAAGAATGGGTAGATGCAGTAATTGCTTGCCAAGAAGATAAGAACTTAAAAACTACATTAACACCAATAGTTTCAAAGCTTTCAGATATGAGAATAGTTGGAGCAGAACTGGATTATTTGATTTATGAACCAATGAAGGAATTTATAACCATGACTATACTTTTAATAGGGAATATACCACTTATGTATTTTCTAAATAAGGAATGGTACGAAATTTTGGTGTTCACAAGCATTGGAAAGGCAATACTTGCAGTTTGTTTAACAGTTATATTTATATCCATGGCAGCAGTAATAAAGATTACTAGACCTGTGGAATATAGAAGGTAAATATATTGACTAAAGTTATCGTATGTGATAACATTTAGTTAAGAAATTCATATATTATAAAAAGGGAGAAGAAAAAGTGGAATGGAAGGTTGAATTTTACCAAAGAGAAAGTGGTAACATCCCTGTAATGGAATTCTTATTATCGCTTTCACCTAAAATGAGAGCAAAAGCATATAGCGAAATAGAACTTTTAAAAGAGCATGGAATTTATTTAAAAGAACCTTATGTAAAATCTATTAAAGGGGAACAATATAAAGGAATATATGAGTTAAGGATAAAATTAGGATCAGATGCATCAAGAATATTTTATTTCACTTATCATAGGGATACTTTTGTATTATTAAATGGTTTTTTAAAAAAGACTAATAAAACTCCAAAATCAGAGCTTGAAAGAGCTAGAAAATATAAAAATGATTTTGAAAAGAGGTGTGAAGATGAGTAGAGCAAGTGTTGATTTTTCAATAATCAAGGAAGAACTTATGAAAGATAATGAGTTCAAAGATGAATATGAGAAACTAAAACCACGATATGAACTTGTTTCTGAAGTAATAAAAGCGAGAAGAGAATTAAATCTTACTCAGGAAGAATTAGCTTCTCGTATAGGAACTCAAAAATCAAATATAAGCAGGCTTGAAAGTGGTAATTACAATCCCTCTTTAGATTTTCTTAGTAAGCTTGCAAAAGGCTTAGGAAAAGAAATTCACATTGAATTAAGATAATATAAAATAATTTGAACACGTAGGGCAAATGCTTTGCGTGTTTTTTTGTGAGGTGAAAACATGTTAATAATATTGTTGGTTTTCTCTTTATTATTCTCCTTTGGAGTATATATGATAATGGCAGATTTATTAAAGTTTCCATATATAAAAGCTTCAAAGGCGGTACTAAGCATAAGTAGGAGAGAAAAGAAAAAGACACACAATGTTGATTTTTTAATACTTGAACTGTCAACTAAACTTTCTAAAAGGATAAAGATTAATGATTATAAAAAAAGAAAGCTTATAGCAATTTTAAAATGCGCAGAAATAAACTTAACTCCAGAAACTTATATAGCAAAAGCTTATGTTAAAGCAGGAATGGTACTATTAAGTATTATCCCTGCTTTATTTATTTTTCCTATGATCATTCCGGCAATTATATTTTTAGTTGTAGCAGTATATTTTAAAGAAATTAAAGCTGCTGAGGATAAGGTTAAAAATCAAAGAGAAGAAATAGAATATGAACTTCCAAGGTTTACATCTACTCTTACCCAAGAACTAAAAGCAAGTAGAGATATATTGTCTATTCTTGAAACCTATAAACAAAATGCAGGGAAAGCTATGAAAAGAGAACTTGAAATAACTGTTGCTGATATGAAATCAGGAAGTTTTGAGGGAGCACTTACAAGGTTTGAGACAAGGATTGGAAGCTCAGCATTATCAGAAGTAGTTCGAGGTCTTATAAGTGTTCTTCGTGGTGATGATGGAGTGGTTTATTTTCAAATGTTATCCCATGATTTAAAGCAACTAGAGCTTCAAAGGCTTAAAACTTTAGCTGCAAAACAGCCTTCAAAGATAAGAAAATATTCCTTTGCAATGCTTATATGTTTTGTATTTATGTATCTTACGGTAATGGGAGTTCAGATAATGAAAACCATGGGCCAACTTTTCTAGGGAGGTGCTAAAATGATTAAACTTTTAAAAGAAAAGAAGGGTGAAGGATACATAGACACTGTAGTTATTGTTATTGCAGCAATTATGGTTATTTCTTTTGCAGTAAAGGTATTTCCTATATTTGTAGTAAAAAATCAACTAAATAATTATGCAAATGAAGTTATGAGAACTGCTGAAATTTCAGGAGGAATAGGGACAGAAGTAAGTGTTAAGGAAGAAAGTTTAAAGGAGCAGACGGGAATAAATCCAACAATATCGTGGCAGGCAGATTATATTAGTGAAACAAATAAAGTACAGCTAAATGATGAAATTACTGTAATTGTTACTAAAACTGTAGATATAGGTTTCTTTAGTTTTGGATCTTTTCCTATAGAGCTTAAATCTAAAGCTACAGGAAGGAGCGAAGTATATTGGAAATAAAAAATATAAAAGGGATATTGAAAGAGAAAAAAGGAAATGCCCTTCCACTTGCTTGTGCAATAGTTTTATCTTTAATACTTATATTTAGTGCAGTATCTGAATATATGAGGCTTCAAATTATAGCAAAAGGAGTTCGAGATGCCCTTCAAACCTCAATAATATCGGTAGCTTCACAAAATTATGATGATATATATAATGGACTTCGTGAAGGCTATAGTGGCGGATATACTTTATCATCATCTGATATTTGGGAAAGTAAAGTAGATACAGGAGATGTATTTGCATATCTTGACAACCTTTTAGGTTTAGAGAAAGATGAATCATATCACATTAAATATACATCAAAAGAAGCAGAATATAGGCTTTCAGACCTTAAAATTAATGTTATGAATACACCATTAGCTCCAGAAAATCCAAATAGTTTACCTAAATTTCAAGCGCAAGCTATTATTGATCTTGAAGTGCCTTTATCCTTTGGATGGGACAAGTTACCACCATTAAAATTAAATTTAAAGGTTAATGCAGGTTACACCGCAAAATTTTAAAGTTAATAACATGTTGATAGGTAATAATGTATACAACGTGTGAATAAAAAATAATTAAAAAATATCTGGACAATTTATGAAAAATATGTTTATTTTTTAACAAGGGCAGAAAAAACTCTTATGTTAAAAAAATTAAGGGAGGGAATGTCAATGAGAAAATTTAATTTAAAGAAAAATTTAGTTGTATCACTTCTTATTGTTTTAGCTGTATCTCTCGGACTAGGTTTAGCATTTCATATCAATAAAGCACCTAAAAATAAAGACAAGCAAGTTTTATCAGAGGTAAAGAAAAAAGATGAAGTTAAGGTAGATGGAATAAAAGCAGATAATGAACAAAAAATTAAAGTTCCAGTAATTAATAATTCTAATGGTACAGAAAAATCTCCCCAAAGCAATGGAGAAAGTAATAATACGGGAAATGAAAAAACACAAATAGTACCTAAAAAACCAGAACCACCAAAGGAAAAGCCTAAGACTACTGATGATACAAAGAATAAAAATAAAGTACCTACTTATTCTGAAAAAGAAGTAAAACCACAAAAAGAAACTACACCAAAGGGTGGAGAAAAAAATAGTAAAGGGCAAGTATATTTTCCGGGCTTCGGATGGGTTGATGATAGTGGAGCTAATAAAGGAGAAAACGTAACATCAGATGGAGATATTGATAAACAAGTAGGTACAATGGATTAGTAAAATAAAAATATTCTTTAGAGAGTACGGTAATTAAAACTGTACTCTCTAATTTTTTTGGAGGTATAAGCTCATGAAAAGGATAACAGCATTTTTAGTTTGTTTAATGCTAATAATTTTTTGTGCTCCCATAAGTGTATTGGCTGAAGGAAATGGTAATTTTGATGGCGGAGGAGGTGAAATGGGAAATGGTTCATCTCAAAATTTTTGGAATCCAGGTAATGATGGGGTAAGGGTTACTGTTATTAGATGTAAAGATCAAATGCCAGTTACTACACCTATTGATTTTTCAAATAAAAGCCAGCCGTCTAAACTTGCCCATTTTGGGAAAAAATCTAAGATTCAGTACAGGAATGGAGCAAGGTTAACTCCCAATATAAATGGATATAGTTATTCAAAACCATCCAAACCTATGCCAAGAATCATAGGTTCAAACAGTTATGCTATAAATATTGAAGCTACTAAAAAATATTTTTGTTCTGAATATGCTTTAAAGCTAATTGCAAATCTTACAGGAATGAAATATGACAAACTTATATGTGGAGATTATAAAATACTGTTAGAGCCTATAGCCTATATGACATTTAGAGGTTCTTATATGGCAATAACTTCCCATGAAGCAGCTTTATATGACGAAAAATTGGGAGGGGGACTTAGAGCAAAAATGGTAAGTTTATCTCATAAAAATTTGCCACTTGCCTTGTTTTTGCAAACTTCTGACTTAGGGTTTGCTTCTTGGTCAGGAGCTAAAAATCAAAAGGTATCAAATGCACAGATAAAAGCATATTTAGGTCTTGGTATTGTTAGATTTGGTGCAGCAGATAAGGGAGTGAATATTGATACTAAATCTTATGAATATAGATGTGATACAGATGTCATTACTTCAATAACTGTAAACACAGATAGAAGAAGAACACCTGACAATTCTGTAACTGTAACCTTTAGAGTAAATGGACAAAACTATAATGTAAGTAATATTTATATTCCAGAAGGAGAATCTCAAAAGGTATGGTTTAAATGGCATACTCCTAAAACGCCACAAACATTAAATATTGATGTAAGTGTAAGTGGAGCATCAGCAGGGAAAGCCTATATTACAGCAAAAATTATAGAACTTAAAGAAAATACTCCACCGAATCCAACGGCTAATGATAAAAATAAAGGTTTTAAAGCTTCAAGTATTCCAAGTAAAGCTCAAAAAACTTATGCTAATTGGGGAAAATGGGAATGTTATTGGGAACCAAAATGGGAATGGGAAGCAAATTGGAACTGGGTTAGCACTGGTGAAAATACAGGTCATTGGGTGGATAATGGTAAATGGGTTGATAGAGGTGATTGGAAATACAGGTGGTTAAGTTATTATGCAAATTTTTCAGCTAATATAAATGTGAAGCCTGATAGTAAAGTACCAACGGCTTATTCAAAAACTATGAGATCAGGATATGGAATAAACTTAAATGTAACTGGTAATTTAAGTTCAAATGCACCAATGTCATCTATAACAGGAGCACAAAATGTTATATCATATTATCCAGAATTTAATTATAAAACTTATAATAGGGTATTAGATTTAATAAGGGGAGGATATTCCTCAAGTTTTCAGCTTAGAAAAAATAAATATTCTACCTATAATCAAAGGGTTCATTTTACCCCTATATGGTATCCAGATGGGATTTATACAGTTTATGCTGAGGTTATAGATGTATGGACACCAGATGGAATGCTTTCTGTTAATTTAAATGATTATGTAAATATAAAAGGTAGCTTATATGATGATTGGCATATAGGGCCACAGTTTTAAGGAGAATAATATGAAGTTTAATATAATTTATGCAGATCCACCATGGAGTTACAAAGTTTATTCTAAAAAAGGCGAAGGTAGATCAGCAGAAAATCATTATACTACTATGAAGCATGAAGATATATACAATCTTGATGTATCCAGTTTAGCTATGGAAGATTGTATTTTATTTTTATGGGTTACGTTTCCTAACTTATTAGTAGGATTTGAAACTATAAAGAGATGGGGATTTACTTATAAAACATTAGGTTTTTGCTGGGTAAAAAGAAATAAGAAAAGCCCTAGTTGGTTTTGGGGACTAGGTTTTTGGACAAGATCAAATCCAGAGATATGTCTTATAGGCACTAAAGGTCATCCGAAAAGAGTATCAAAAGCAGTTCATTCAATTATTGATTCACCTATTGAAAAGCATAGTAAAAAACCTGATGAAGTAAGAAAAAGAATAATTGAACTTTGTGGAGATTTACCTAAAGTTGAACTATTTGCAAGAGAAACTTGTGAGGGGTGGGTTTGCCTTGGAAATGAAATTGATGGATTAGATATTAGAGAAAGCATTAAAAAAGTAAAGGAGATGTAAAAAATTATGAGAGTATTAATAGTGCAACCACAAGCAAGACCTTATATTGCAGAAATAGAAAAAGGATTAGAGCCTATGCAAGAGATAGTTGGCGGTTCAATTGAAATGGTAGATTTAGATGATAATACAAGTCTTGTTTGCAATGAAGAAGGGAAAGTAAAAGGGCTTGAAGGAAATAGACGTATCGGCAGAGATATAGTTGCTGGTACGTTTTTTCTTTGTGGATTTAATGAGGATGGAGAATCTATTTCCCTAACAGATGAACAGATTTCAAAATACTATGAAAGATTTAGAGAACCAGAGTATTATTCACAGGAAGAAGTAGAAGACTCAGCCTTTATGGATATATATGTATCAGATTATGAAGATGATATGGAACTATAGGAGGTGCAGTATGAAGCAGATTATACCTATTATTATGTTATTACTTAGTTTAGTTGGAGGAGGAGTAATATTTTTTATAAAGAAAAGTAATAACAAAAATAAAGCTACAGAAAGTAAGGAACGAATAAATGCTAATGATTTTGTAAATGTAAAAGATATTAAAGACCGTTACCTTTATACAAGGGATGGTTATATTATTATGTATATAAAAATCAATCCTATAAGTATTGATTTATTATCTGAAAGAGAAAAAAAGCTTTTATGTAAAACCCTTACAGCAGAGCTTTCCAGTGAACAAAAGCCTTATAAATTTTTAGCAGTATCAAGACCAGTAGATATATCTCCACTGATAAATGAGTATACAGGAATTATTGCAAACAGTTCTGACCAAAAGCAAAAGGACTTACTCAGAAATGAAATGCTTGTAATGAGTAACTACGCTTTATCTGGAGAAGTTGTTGAAAGACAGTTTTATATAATGATTTGGGATAAACATGAAGAAGATATTGAAAGAGAAATTTCTAAAAGATGTTATGAGTTTAAATCAAAAATTGAAAGTGGAAATATTCATTGTGAAATATTAAAACAACAGGACATAGTAAGGCTTTGCAATCTTATTAATAACCCTTCGTATACAAATATTGAAGATAGTGAGGTTGAAGCTACTATACCTATTTTTTAGGAAAACTAAGATTATCATATATAAAATAAAAATTATTAGGGAGATGGCATAATGATTAAAAATAAAAAGAATATTGGAACAGAAATAACACTAAATAATGCTCTTTTAAATATAATTACTCCTATGGGACTTGAAATTAAAAGAAATAGTCTTGTTATAGGAGAAAATACAGGAAGAATTTATGGAATAGTGAAATACCCCCAAAAAGTAGATTATGGATGGCTTTCTAAAATTACAAATATACCAAGCACCATTGTCAGTGTAGCTTTTACACCTATTGATAATGGTGCTTTTATTGAGAGTCTTTCAAGAAATGTAATTCAAAGTCGAGGAGCTGCTGAAAGTGCCAAAGACCCATTATCACAAAAGAGAGCAGAACGTTCAGCTCAAGATGGAGAAAAGATAATGGTTCAAATAGACCAAAATGGAGAAACAGTAGGACTTATGGGAATTACAATTATGCCCATATCAAGAGAAGATGAATCATTTAATAAAGTTTGTAGAAAGACTGAAAGTACTTGTGCCATGAGTAAATGCAAGCCAAGAAACCTTGCAAATTTGCAGGAGCAGGCTTTTAAAAATATATCTCCTTTTTATACTTCTGATGAAAATATAGAGCAAATAGTAAGTAGAATAGTTCCACTATCCACCTTTGTAGGTGGATTTCCTTTTTCATCAAGTGGATATAATGATGGGACGGGCTATTATTTTGGAAGAGATTCAAGTGGAGGGCTTATCATACTTGATACATGGAAAAGAGGAAATGATAGAACCAATACGAATATGGTTATAATGGGTGTAGCAGGAGTTGGAAAGTCTACTGCAGTAAAACATATAGCATTATCAGAGTATATGAAAGGAACTAAAATAATATTTATAGACCCAGAGTGCGAGTATAAAGAGTTATGTGAAGCTTTAAATGGAGATTGGATTAATGCAGGCGGTGGAAGCAATGGAAGAATAAATCCACTTCAAATAAGACCTACTCCAGTAGACGATAATGATGAGATTTATAAAGATGAAGGACAAGGCATGGGAGATATGGCTCTTTATATTAAAAACTTAGAAATATTCTTTAGTCTTTATATTCCTTCCTTAACAGATAGAGAAAGAGCTATACTTAAGGATTCTATAATAGAACTTTACAATAACTTCAACATTACTTGGGATACGGATATAAATACTTTAAGTAATGAAGAATTTCCAATATTCATAGACCTTTATAATTTGGTAGAAAAAAAAGCAAAGAAAAAAGAAAAAACACGTAAAGAAAGTGAAATAAATATATATGCAGATCTTGCTTTACTTTTAAAAGATATAGCTATGGGAAGTGATTCTTTTCTATGGAATGGGTACAGTTCTATAAAAACCAACACAAGATGTATATGTCTTGATACCCATGACCTTCAAAATACTAATGATAATATTAAGAGAACTCAATATTTCAATATACTTACATGGTGCTGGCAGGAGATGAGCAAAGATAGAAATGAAAAAGTGTTATTAATCTGTGATGAAGCCTATCTTATGATTGATACCAATGTGCCTCAAAGCCTTGTGTTTCTAAGAAATGTAGAAAAGAGAGCAAGAAAATATGAGGCGGGAGTAGCTATAATAAGTCATTCAGTAGTAGATTTTCTTGATCCTCAAATAAAAATGTATGGACAAGCATTGCTTGATATACCTTGCTTTAAAGTTATAATGGGTACAGATGGCAGAAATCTACAAGAAACAAAAGAACTTTATAATTTAACAGATGCAGAAGAAGAACTTCTTGCAAGTAAAAAGAGAGGAAATGCTCTATTAATGATAGGTTCAAAGAGGCTTCATGTAGTATTTGAGATACCGGAATACAAATTTGATTATATGGGGAAGGCTGGGGGAAGATAAGAAAGGCGGTTTATGAACTGTTATGTGTTTAATGTTTATAGGGGTTGTGGAGAGATATATTAAGATTTCCTTGTAATAAGCATAATTTTTTAAAATTGATATATTTTTATTTGAGAATCTTTCATCAATTTATTTAAGATTTTTTATAATTATGACAATATATATTAATAAAACCTAAAAGATAATTCATATATTTTCTTTTATTGATATTTAAAGTATAATATAAATGTAACATTATATTATACTTACAAAGTAAAAAACATAAAATATATTATGATTATTTATGTATTGAGGGATAAAGATGAAATTTAGGCGGATAGAATATTATTATGAGGCAAATGAAATAGGGATTGTTTATCTTATTTATAATCATTGGGATGATTATTCATATTGCACTACATTTACTGCTTATTATAAATGTGATAAGTTAAAAGATGCAGTGGAACTTGGAACAGTAAAAATAGGATGTATTTCGTTAGAGAGTAGAGTTGAATCAGCTAAGTCAATTAATGGTTATTCATCTTATTCAATTAAGAAACTAATTCCTAATGAAGTATTTGATAAACTGCCAGATGATTTTTTTTCTTTAGGTCAAGATATTGGATATTATAAAAAAGTAAATAGTTTCTTTGAGGATGAAAATACAGAATATTATGATTCAATGCAAGACTTGGCTTATAACTACAATAGATTTCAAAATTTATACGATGAAGCAGAATCATGTTTAAGAAATTCATTAATGAGAAATCTGTATGTTTCAAATGTAGAACAATTTAATAGGATTACCAAAGGACAAGCAGAGTTAACGGAATATTCTTTTGATTTTAGATATAATGAGGAACGAATAGATATTAATGTTATCCCTAATTCATTGCCTCCAAGTAATATTCATATATTAATTGGTAGGAATGGCGTAGGTAAGACATGGCTTTTGCATAATATTGCTTGTAAATTGCTTGAAAATAGTGGTGTAAGTACTACTGAATTAGAAAAGTCAAAAAAATATTCAATAAGTGATAAATTTTTTATTGATTGTCCACAAAATAGTTTTGCTGGCATTATTGGATTATCATTTAGCGTTTTTGATGATGCACTATCAATTGATATTTTAAATCCTAAGGATAAAGAACAAATATTAATTGATGAATTCAGAAAAAAATATAAATATATTGGTTCAATCAGTAAAAGTCAAAAAGATGGTAAAACAAAAATTAAATCTGTTGAGGATTTGGCAAATGAATTTCTTGAAGCTTTAAGTAAAATAAGTAAGAGTAAAAATAAGGTTGAAACATATTTGGATACTTGTAGAAATTTAAATACTGATCCCATGTTCTATGACAATGGTTTCATTACAATTTTAGAATCCTATTTTGGAAACAAAAAGAAAGATATAACTAATGCATTAGGTGTAGATGAAAAAGGGATAAATGTAAAAAAAGTTGATGAACAGGTTGGAAAATATTTTAAAAGACTAAGTTCTGGACATATGATAATAATTCTTTCTTTGACATTATTAGCAGAGTCAATTCATGAAAAAACAATTGTATTAATTGATGAACCAGAAACACATTTACATCCACCCTTACTTTCTACGTATATAAGGACATTATCATTTTTATTATTAAAGAAAAATGCAGTAGCAATTATTGCAACACATTCTCCTATTGTTTTACAAGAAGTACCTAAAGATTGTGTTAATAGAATTGTACGAACTGGTGAAAACATGGAATTTGACAGAATATCACTAGAGTCGTTTGCAACAAATACAGATTCATTAACTAGAGAAGTGTTTGGATTTGAATTGGTAAAAACAGGTTTTTATCGATTGATAGAAAAAGAACTTGATAATACCTTTGATGAAAGCATAAAAAAATTTGATGGGAAAGTTGGATTTTTGGGACAAATATTAATGCAAAGCTTACTTAATAAAAAGAGGGAGACTTATGAGAAAAATAAATAAACCTAATATTTCTCAAGAAGATGTATGTAATTCTTTTAAAAAATTAGAATATAGAGATAGAGTATTGGAAAAATCTGAAAAATATGATGAAATCCTTTTGGATGTAGATAAGTTTTATAAAGAGGAAAAGAAATTTATACAAAACAACGAAAATTATACAGATTATATGAAAAAAATGTATAGTAGTAGATTCTCAAATAGCCAGTATACTAGTTTATATGAATTCTATAAGCAAATTAGAACGGCAGAAAGATACTGTCCATATTGTAATTTTTATACTAGGCAAGTAAGACAATTAGATCACTATCTCCCCAAATCTGTATTTCCATCTTTATCAATTTCAGTGAATAATTTGGTGCCGATATGTAAGGAATGTAATGAAATAAAAGATAATTATTATTCTATTAACAAATCAGAACAACTTATTCATCCGTACTATGATGTTCAGATTAACGATATTTTTGAGTTTTTACAATGCAGTATAATTGAGGATATGAATATAGGTTTTAGTTTTTATATAAAAAAATTAAGTAATTGGGATGATGTTTTCTATGATAAACTAACATTTCATTTTCGAAAATTAAAAATTGATGATCTATATCTTTCAGATTTTGAGGTGGAATTTGATGTAGTGTTTGAAGAACTAAAAATGCTATATCAAGAGATACAAGATGAGAAAGTAATTCGTGAAAACCTGCAAAGAAAGGTCGATGTATATTTTAATAAAAAAAAGATGCCTTGGAGATATGCAGGTTTTAAAAGTTTATTGAACTGTAAATGGTTTTTTGAAACTTATTTTCCTATAAAATGTAATTAGTTATATTTTATATTTTGATTAATTGTGGGTATTATTCAAAATATTTCAATATACTATAATGTATTATACTTGTTTTGATAATCAATATGTAGAAAACATAGATGTGAAAATATTTGTATGATTTTATTTAAGCTATATTATGAAAATATAAAAAATAAATATAAAGGCAATGGTCATGTTGCAAATAATTTATTTTTTCACAAAATTAAACTATAACCTATTAATTATTTGTAGTACCTATATTTTTAATAGGTGTTATTTTTTACCCAATGATACCATGGTATTTAATTTAAAAATAGCAGCAATCATTGTTAAAATAATAATTCAAACTGCAAAAGATGATAAAATTAGAAACAAAATAATATTTACATAATTGGCACCGATTATTTCGGTGCTTATAATTTTGGCTTTTGTTGTTTATGTGTTTATAAATCATATTGAGGTGTTAAGTAGTTTTTTGGTAATTAATTAAATCAAGTAAAAAATATTAGATAATTTGCAAATTCTACATTTTATATGTTGAACCATGGTAAATAGTGGTATAATTAATAATATATTGTTTGAATAATGGGAAGTTTATTATCTTGATTTGAAAGTATTTGATTTAATTATAAGAGGATAGAGGGTTAGTGTATGGATAAAATAAATGTAAACTTGGAATATTGCTTTGGAATTGAAAAAATGAATTATTTATTTGATTTTTCAGATGACAATGTGATAGCAATATATGCTAGAAATGGATTAATGAAAACATCATTTTCAAAAACTTTTAAAAAAATTCAGGATGAACAAAGAGATTCAATTAGAGATGAAATATTTGGATTAGATGGCATTGTGAATGTAACAAAGGATGATATTGAAATACAGAAGGATGATATTTTTGTAATAAAATCTTTTGAGAATTCGTATGAATCAAATAGTATCACTTCATTGTTAGTTAACGATGAAATAAAAAACAAGATATCAAAAGTTCTTAGATTAAAGGAAAAATTTATTAAATCACTTGAAAAATATTCTGGATTAAAAATGGTAAAGACATTAGGTGGTAAAAAGGTATATGAATTAGAACCAAGTATAATAAGTGATTTTAATTTTTCAGAAAATAGTTTTTTGCTAAATATTAAGAAATTAGCGAATAAAACTGTGGAATATGAGTGTGCAAATATTAAATATTGTAACATATTTGATGATACTGTTATTAAAAAGATAACATCACAAAAATTTCAAGATAAAATAGATGATTTTATTTTGAAAAGCGAGGAAATTTACGCTGATTATGAGTTTTTAGAAAAAGGCAATCTTACTCTTCCAAAACTTAAAGATATTGGAAAGGCTTTAGATAAAGACAAATTTTTTGTAAAAGATAATCATATGTTTCTTGGTGGCAACTTGGAAATAAGAAATAGTCAAGATTTAAACATAAAAATCTCTGAAATAGAGGAAAAAATAAAGGCTGTACCCGTATTTAAGGATATTGAAAAAATGTTGAGCGATTCTAAGGGAATTGTTTTAAAAGATATAATAGAAAGCACACCTGACATAGTTACGTTTTTAAAAGTAGATAAGTTAGAAGAACTAAAAAAGTGCTTGTGGTTGTCCTATATTAATGCAGAGAAGTCCAAATTTGATGAGCTAGTTACTGAGTATGAAAGTCTAGAACAAGAAATTGATACTGTGGATTTGGATGATACATCATGGAAAAGGGCATTAAATATATTTGAAGAGAGATTTACCGTTCCATATAAAATGAAAATATCAAATATGAAAGGTGCTATTATAGGGGAGAGTGTCCCAAGGGTAGAATTTGCGTTTAAACGCAATGATAAAATTGTTGAAATGGATCGAGACCATTTGGAAAGAATAGACGTTCTTAGCCAAGGAGAAAAAAGAGCACTATATTTGCTTAATATTATTTTTGACATTGAAAGAATACGGGAGGAGGGTAAGGAAAAATTAATTATTGTAGATGATATAGCGGATTCTTTTGATTACAAAAATAAATATGCTATTGTTGAATATTTATATGATATGGCAAAAGAAGATAAATTCTATCTCATAATTTTATCTCATAATTTTGATTTTTTTAGAACTGTTTCAGGACGTTTAAACATCAAAAGAGAAAATCGATTATGCGCGGAAATAGGAAATAATGAAATAGCACTAAAACAGGAAAAATATCAAAAACAACCTTTTGAACATTGGAAAAAGCATTTAAATAAAAGGAATGTATTAGCACTCATACCGTTTGCAAGAAATATAATAGAATATAGCGAAGATAAGAATATTGGAGGAGTATCGGGTATTGACAAAGATTATCTACTTCTTACGCATTTACTTCATGAAAAAGATTTTACAAATAGAATAACTTTTGATGTTCTGAGGAAAGTTTATAAAGAATATCTAGGAGTAGATAAATTTGATGAAGCAATAGAATTAACATCTAGTGTTTGTGATGAATTTTATATTATTGCGGATTCAATATCCAAATCTGATGTTGATTTAGAAAATAAGATTATTTTAGCTGTTGCGATCAGACATAAGGCAGAAGTTTATATGATTCATGAGATTAAAAATTTCAGTGGAAATCTTAATTGGCGAGAAGGTAAAAGAATAAAGACAGGAACAGTTGAAGAATTTATGTGTCATATTTCTATATCTGGAAATCAAACTAGAGAATTATTTAGTGGATTTAAACAGTTTGGCAACAATGATAAGGTTAAATTATTAGAAGAAGTAAATATTATAACACCAGAAAATATACATCTAAATTCTTTTATGTATGAACCGATTTTAGATATGGATATACTTGAATTAATAAATTTGTATAATGAAGTTAAAACATTGTAATTTAAAATTAAACATAAACAGTTTGTAAAATAGCATCTAAACCAGATGCTATTTTTTTATCCAAAATAAAATAAGGAGGCATGATACTATGGCATTAGATCCAAAATCAGCAGCTACCATTGCTAAAATAGCAATCAAAGCTTCAAAAGATGATGAAACTAGAAACAGAATAATTTTTATTTCGCTGGCACCGATTATTTCGGTGCTTTTAATTTTGGCTTTTATAGTTTATATCCTCACTAATCCTATTGAAATGTTAAGTGGCATTTTTCTTGGGAATGAGTTAAATCAAGTAAAAAACCTTAGAAGTCAATATGGATATGAACAACTGATAAATCCAAATGACAACAGTTATTTAGAAAGTAGTGGTTTGGATTTTTCAGGGATATCCTTCAAAGATAGTTCTACAGAAGTGGTTTATTATAATCAAGCTGATGCAAGATGGAAAGACAAGCCTTATGGGAAAACTGGAACTATAGGAAGAAGTGCATGTGGGCCAACTTCACTTTCTATAGTAGTTTCAAGTTTTACAAACAAGAAAGTAGATCCAGTTCAAATGAGTAAATGGGCTTATGAAAATGGTTATTACTGCGAAGGTGTGGGATCTTATCATACTTTAATACCTTATGGAGCAAAACACTTTGGACTTAAAGTAGAAGGATGTACAGCAAATGAGCCACAAAGGATAGTTGATGCGCTTTCTAAAGGAAAACTTATAATTGCAATTATGTCAAAAGGGCATTTTACAAGGTGTGGGCATTTTATTGTACTTAGAGGGGTAACTATAGATAAAAGAATTTTAGTAGCAGATCCTGTAAGCAGGAGAAGAAGTGAAGAGAAATGGGACTTATCAATTATCTTAAATGAAGCAAATAAAGGAGCAGATGCAGGAGGCCCATTTTGGATTATTAGTAAAACATAAAATTATTGGAGGTAGAAGAATTTGAAAAAGAAATTATTAATCGAATTATTTATATATGTAACTATTGTAATAGTAGGACTTATACTACTTTTTACTTATAAACCTAAACAAAAATCTATAGATATACCATCAGATTATAAAATTGAAAGGAGTGATAGCAGTGCTTTTGTATCTTTCAAGCAATGAAAATATAGAGATATTTGATTTTTTATCAAAAGAAAAAGGTATGGTTATAAAGAGGCTATCAGGGGAATTCTATTTAAAAAAATTTGTAATTCATGATATGAGAAATCTCAGTCATTACTCATATTTTGCAATTGATCTAAAAGCTCTTAAGGATACTGAAAATGAAATAATTGAGGCAATAATAGCTTTTAAAACTATGTATGATTCTAGAATTATTATTTTTGCAGAAGGAATGGATAGACAGGATGAAATTATATCAAAGCTTATAGAAGAGAAGATTTATAACATTGTAATACCTAAAGAAATACCAGAGATTAAAAATGAAATTTTAAAATGTATAAGTAATGAGGGAATGATAGAGGATGAGTGGAGAGAGCAAAATGACATAAATCAATATTTAAAAGAATCCTTTAAAAATCAATATGTATTTAAGCATAAAAATATAAAAATAGCAGTTGCAGGAGTATCATCAAGAGTTGGTACAACTACAACTGCTTTTAATATAGCAAGATTTTTATTTGAGATAGGAGCTAAGGTTAGTTATACAGAAGCTAATAGCAATGAGCATTTAAAAGAAATTGCAGCATACTATGAATTTTTAAAAGTGGAGAATTATTATAAGTACAGAGGAATTGAGTATTATCCTAACAAGCAATTCCCTAATGAATATAACTTTAATGTTTTTGATTTAGGAAACTTAAATAAAGGGAGTGTAGCAATATTTAAAAGCTGTGATATTAAAGTGTTATGTAGTGGAAGTAAACCTTATGAGATTATAGATACTTATGAGTCAATTAAATTCATTCAAGAAGGCAACTATAATATTCTTTTATCTTCAATATCTAATGAAGATAACTTAAAGATAAGAAAAAGCTTTGATAATGTTAAAGCTAATATCTATTTTGGCACATATTCTCCAAGTTTATTTGATGGGAAAAGCAATGAAAAAATATATAGATATATAGTTAAAGATTATATTGTTGAGATATAGTTGGAGGAGGAAGTTGTAATGAAAAAAGGTGAGATACTTGATAAAGTATATAAATCAAACCTACCAAGCAGAGCAAAACAAGTAATGTTTTATCTTATAAATAGAGTTAATGCAGAAGGAACTTGCTTTCCTTCTGTAAGAACTATAGCTAGTGATTGTGGTGTGTCAGAAAGGACAATACAAAGAACTATGAAGGTTCTTATAAAAGAAGGATTCCTAATTAAAGAGGAAAGATACAGGGATAATGGTGGACAAAGTTCGAATCTTTATAAGCTGAAAATAGGTTTTGAGAATGGTAATGTTAAAACTAATGATAATAATAAGGAGTTTGAAGAGGAAAATGCGATAGAGCCGGAAGAAAATAAAACTGACCTAGAGGGTATTGAAGCAGTTGGTTTTGATTATTATAAAGAAGAAAAAAGTGATGTAGAAAATAATTTAGAGAAAGAAAACAATGGCATATTAAATATAGTAATGATTACTTGTTTAAAGACGATAAATTATATATGTAAAAATAAATGTCATCCCATGATTTTTTATAAAATAGGTAAAAAAATTAAGCATATTGGAAGAATACCAACATTAAATTTACTATGTCATGGGGTGGGGGACAATTTGTATCCTCCATGAACTATATAATATAAGTTTTATAGGGATATTGAAAGATAAGTATAATAATATTAATAATAATTAAAGCTATAAGTAAGATACTGTTTTAAATATATAGTTTAGTGCTGACAGACAGTACAGTAAAATCTGAAATTGTGGAATATTTTTTAAACTGTACGTGTGTCCATTTTTAATTAGATCCGGCAATGCTAAGATAAATTGTTTTGTAAATTCAAGACTAAGTATACAATTTTTTAAAGAAATCTTGAACTAAGTTTTATGATTTAGGTTTTGGGCTGTCATTCTTACACTTTGTGAAATAAGATGAATAAGTCATGTATATAAATTAAAGGAGAAAATTATCCTCCTTTAATTTAGTTGTGTAGTTATGGGAAACATGATAATTGTAGTGAACTCTTTATTTAATTCATCATATTTCCAAGTCATATTTCCTGAATATTTATTAACGGCTTTTTCAATGTTTTTCATGCCATAACCATGACAAGTTATTTCTTGTTTACTAGATATTAATTTATTATTTTTTAGGATGGGATTTTTATCACAACTATTTATAAGTTTTATTACAATAAAAGATTTATTAAAACAATGAAACTTTAATAAAATATTTTTATTATAACTTTTAATACAGCTTTCTATTGAATTATCTAATAAATTACTCATTATAGCACACATATCCTTATTTTGTATAAAATCTAAATTAACTGATTGAACTTCATATTTAAAATTAATATTATATTTTTTCATTAAATGAATTTTATAATTAATAATAATATCAAGTATTTTATTATTAGTTATAACAATATCTGATAATTGATTTATATCTTCGTTTATACTTTTAACATATTCCATGACCTTTTGTGATTGCTCATCTTTGGCTAAAGCATTTATGCATATTAAATGATTTTTTATATCGTGAATAACTTCATTAGTTTTATCATATTTGCTTTCTAATATATTATAATGTTGGGTAGTAATATCATTTTTTTGTTTTACTAAAGCTATTTCTTGTAGTTTTTTTGAGTTTAGTAATACAAAGCCAGTTATCCCGGATATAACAAAACAAAGTATTGCTATTATTATAGTGGTATTGATTTGCAACTGCATATCTCTGTGAAAGACTTTGTTTTTTTTGCTAATTAATTCTTCTAAATCATCTAAATATAATCCAGAAGATATAATCCAATTATATTTAGGATATAGTTTTGCATAGCTTAATTTATGACTAATATAGTTTGAATCTTTCTTTTTAAAATAATAATCATGGAGTATCTCACCATTTTTTTTAATTCCTTGTAGTTCATTTAAATAAGGTAAATTACCTTTTACATCTTTAGTATTAGTAGATAATTTTTTACCCTCTGTTTCTAGAAGATTAGGATGGATCAATCTTATGGCATACTCATCCCCACCGTTATAATTTATTATCTGATTTATCCATATGTAACCATTATCATGTAAATTTGTATTTTTGATTTTATTTTTCACTCTATTTTTCACAGCTTCTTCAATGGTATCATTAGAAATACATAAAGCTATAATATTATTATTTTTTTCTATATATTTATATGTATTTATTTTGTAGTTATTTACATAATTTATAAAGTGTTTTTCATTTTCAAAGTTTTTAACATTTATTTTTGGATTACTTGTATATATTAATGTATTATAGGATTTATCCCAAATTAAGATTTCTAATTTAGGGTTGGCTTTGATATATGGAGAAAAAAATTTATTTAAGGATTCCTTATTTTTAAAATCTATATTGTATGATTGAATAGAGTATAAATTATTAATAAAAGATTGAAGTGATTTTGAGGATTCCTCTAAAATAAATTCTCTTTCTATGTCAATTTCTTGTATTGTCCTGTCAATAATTTCCTTCAATCTATTTTCTTTTAATTCCATTATAGTATTATTTAGTTCTTTTAAATTGTTTTTATGTATTTTTTTCATATTGTATGTATAACAAAAAGAGAAAAATATTATAGATACTACACAAATCATTAATATGTATAGATATTTCTTTTCAAGTTTAATTTTCATCATGTAATCCCACTTTCTTTATTATATATTAAATATCAATAATTTTATAATTGACCCAAAAATTCCATAAACTTTTTTTTGAAGTCTTTAAATTTTCTTTGTGAAACATATAAAGTTTCTCCATTTAGAAGAGTTATTCTATCTTTGTGAATTTCTACAACGTAATTTAAATTTACTAGAAAACTATTATGTGGATTAGCAAAACCAAAGGGTTGTAATTTTTCATTCCAATGTTTCAACTTATATGAACTAACATAATTTCTAGAATTGTTAGTATGAATAATTACATTTCTACCCGCAATTTCTAAATGTGTTATGTCAGATATTAATATTTTTTTTAGGATTCCATTATTTTCGACAGTAATAAATATTTTATTTATTGTTGCAATTAAGTTTTTTATTTCATTATAAATAACATCTTCATCCAAAGGTTTTAGAAAATATCTAAAAGCATTTACAGTGTATCCATCAGGCCAATATTTCTCTAAAGCAGTTATAAATACAATTTTTAAAGTTTCATTTGATTTTCTAATTATTTTAGCTACTTCTATACCATTTAGTTGGGCCATTTGAATATCTAGAACTATAATATCATAATGATTATAATCCTGAGCTAATAATTGCTCTCCTGTATAAAAGGTATCAATATTAAATTTAACATTTTCATTAATTGAGTACCTATTAAATAAATTACTTATTTGTTTTAATTGAATAGTATTATCTTCACAAATGGCTATATTGTACATAGTCAAAACCTCCAGTTTAAATATATTATATAAATTATTTTTTGCATAATTTAATTTCAAATAAATAAGTAACCTGTTTAAGGTAAAGATTATATATTTTTAATTATAAATCGTTTTTGTAATAAAAAGCATCGTTTTTGAAAAAATATTGAAAATAATTAAATAGAAGGTGTATTTTTATAAAGAGAAAAATATAAAATATAAAATTTACATAATAGGTACACTTATACATATTTATGAGAAGATAAAAATGAAATAAATGAATTAATAAAACAATTTTATAGAAGTGTGTTACATAAAAAAGAATTAAATGTTTTGAATGGAGGACATTAAATGGATGTGAAACATATAAATCCATTTATAGATTCTTGTTTAAATATAATGTCTCAGCTTGGCTTTAAAGAGATTAAAAAGCAAGGTATTAGTATTAAAGAAAAGACTATAAATAGCTTAGGTGTAATGTTAACGCTAGGATTATTTGGAGATATTAAAGGCGTTGTTAGCTATTCTTTTCATGAAGAAAGTGCTAAAAATATTGCATTTGAAAATATTTAAAATATAGTCATTATACATAATAGCAGTAGGTTTTTAGATTTTAATTAGAATAAGGAGGGTAACAAATGAAGTTTAAAGGTATTAATATGAAAATAAGAACAAAATTAAGATTATTAATGATGTTTGTAGGTATAATTATGGTGGCTGCAACATTTAAATTTTTTCATACACTAAGTGAAATTGAAGGAGATTCTACTGTTATCAATTTGTCAGGGAGTGAAAGGATGAGGAGTTATAAATTGGCTTATACTGCTCATCTATACATGAATGAGAAGGATAATAATAAAAGGAATAAGATTAAAGAAACAATAAAAAATGAAATAGGTATTTTTGATGAAATTCTTCAAGGTATAGAAAAAGGAAGCGACAAATTAGGTACAGATGGAATAAATAACAAAGAAGAAATAGAACATATTACTTTAGTTAATAAAAAATGGAATAAAATGAAAGAGAAATATAATAATATTATAAATTCTAATGATGAAGTATTAAAGAAAGCTAGTATCCAGTATGTAAATGAAAATGTAGATGAGGTAGTAAAAGAATTAAATGAACTAGTAAATCATTTTGATGATGAATCGGTTATAAAAATAAAAAAATCTAAAATAAATACTTATATTTTTTTATTTTTAATGATTATTATAATGTTATTAGCATTTAGTATTATTCACAAAGGGGTAATAAAACCAATAGATGATATAAAAAATAGAATGAAAGAAATTGCAAGTGGTGAAGGAGATTTAACAAAGAGGATAGATATAACTACAAAAGATGAAATAGGAGAACTTTCACTATGGTTTAATTTATTTATTGAAAACATTGAGAAAATAATCAAATCAATACTAGAAACTTCTAAAATTACAAAAGAAATTTCAGCTCAAATATCCGATTCAGCTTTTGAGAATAGTGAAGCTAATGAAAGCATAGCATTCTCAGCTCAAGAAGTTTCGCAGGGAAGTAATGAACAAAGCTACGAAGTTGAGGCTCTATTTGTAAAGGTTGAAGAAATGACTAATAAGATAAAATCTATAAATAAAATAGTAAAAAATGTTGTATATAATGCTAAAAAATCACAAGATGAATCTGAAAAAGGAAATATTAAAATAGAAGATACTAAAGAACAGTTAGATTCATTAAAAGATACAATAAATGAAATGGATGTAAAAATGACACAACTTGATACAAATTCAAAGGAAATAAGTAAAATTATAGAGTTGATAGAGGGTATTTCAAACCAAACCAATCTTCTAGCCTTAAATGCTTCAATAGAAGCAGCAAGGGCAGGAGAAATGGGTAAAGGGTTTGCTGTAGTCGCAGAGGAGGTAAGAAAACTTTCAGATGAAACAGAAAGTGCAACTAAAAGTATAGTTCCATTTATTCAAGATGTTCAAAACAATGTGTATTCAATAAAAAATAGCATGCAAGAAGTAATAAAGGAACTGGATGAAGAGTTTAAGGTTTTAAATGATACAATAAAAACTTTAGGACTTATTTTGGAGGGAAGCAAAAATACTGTAGCAGGGGTGGACAATGCTAATGAAATATTAGGAGAAATAAATAATAGTTTTGAAATAATTAAAGGAGCATTCAAAAATATAACTGAGGTAACAAAAAATAATTCTGATAATATGCAAAATATTGCTGCTTCGGTTCAAGAACAATCAGCATCAACAGAAGAAATTTCTACATCTATATCAAATCTTTCTTCAATGATAGTTAATTTGAATAATAATATATCTGGATTTAAAGTAGATTAAAGCAGAAGCTATCTAAGATTTATAGGTTAAAATTATGACTGTATCTAACATACAAGGTGTTTTTAAAACACCTTGTATTATTACTAATATATATACTTATACCATTTCACTTGTTTGTTCAAGTTTCATATACATTTTTTCTTGTTGTTTTGTGGTAAATTGAAAATAAATTTCAGTATTAGAAACAGATTTATGCCCAAGCCACCATTGAAGTTCTTTAATATCCATTTCCGACTCAGCTAAATGAACAGCGGTTGTGTGTTTAAGGGTATGAAAATGATGTTTGCTTTTATCGCTAATATTGGCTATTTTACAATACTTTTTCATTAAATAATCAAGAGTTTGTCTAGAAATAGGATTGTTTTTCTGGCTTTTAAATAATATTTCAGAATTACAAGATATTTTATAATTACTTATATATGTATCAAGAGCTTTTTTAGTTTTAAGATCAAGTCTTATGGTATTGTTATTACTACCTTTTAATCTTCTACAGTAAAGAGCTCCATTATTTTCATTGTAATCATCTAATTTTATAAGAGAAATTTCAGATGCTCTTAAACCACATCTATAAGCCACTCTAAATAATGCTAAGTCCCTAACGGCATGGGAGCTATCTAAAGACATAATTGCATTAAAAAATTTAGTTGCTTCTTGTTGTGTTAAATATTTCATTTTTTTGTCGGAATTTTTTTGCATAGTTGTTCTCCTTTGGATAATTGTACAAAATAAATATTTTGTATAATAATTATACCAAAAGATAGAAAATAATCAAAGTTTTTATGAAAAAAATTCAACTTAATAATATATAATGGTTTATTTTTACTAATCCCAAACAATATATTGGGTAAAATGAAATAAAATGTAATATCAGTAAATTTAGATAATGCTGAATTGAATAAATTTTATACAAAATATTTATTTTGCCTAATCAATAATACAGTCTATTAATTCAAATGTAAATATAAAGAATCAAACTATAAAGGAACTAATATCCATTACAAATTAATTTATAAAACTTAAGAATTGTATTTTATTTTTCTAAATTAAGTTATATATTGAAAAATTTTGAAAAATATTATCGTTTTTGCAATAAAAAGCATCATTTTTGAAAAAATATTGAAAATGAATAAATTTAAGATGTAAAATATGCTAAGAAAAAATTACATAAATTACATAATAAAAATATTTATGCATATTAAGAAGGAGGAGATAAATTATGAATTTTTTTAAAAAACTTACAATATCCACTAGAGTAATAGCAATGATTTTTATAGCTATTATTTCAATGATGATTATTGGTGGCGTAGGAATACTTAACATGAACAAAATTAATAAGTCAGCTAAATATTTAAATAATATTACTATACCATCACTTAATTCTATTAATAAAATAGATAAAAATCTACTAAATATTTATCAAAATGAAAAATTAATGATGTATATTAAGGATAAAAATGAAATAAATGAATTAAGAAAACAAATCAATAATTTACAAAAAGATAACGATAAGCAAATTAAAATTTATAAATCAACTATTGATGATGAGGAAGAAAAGAAGATATTTAATGAGTTTGAAAAAAAACTTGCTCAATATAGGGATTATAGATATGAATATGAAAAATCAATTTCTAATGGAAACATAGGTGAGGGTACAAGTAAATTTGTAAATATTACAAAGGCACGAAATGATATGAGAATTCAATTAGATAGATTAGTGCAATTAAACAAACAATGGGTAGAAGAAGCGGCAGATGATGATGCAAAGGTGTATAGTAGATCAATCACAATGATTACAATTTTTATTATTGCTATGAGCATATTTTTTAGTTTACTTGGATTTTTAGCATTGAAGCGTCTAAAAAAAGCATTAAATGATATAAAAGCTCTAGCTGAAAGATTATCTAATTATGACTTTTCAATTCCAGTAAAAATAGAAAGAGTTGATGAACTTGGACAAATAGGTGAAGCATTAAATAAGGCACAAGAAAATGTAGGTTCTTTAATAAAAAGTGTTATGAATAGTGCTCAAGAGATAAGCGCATCCAGTGAGGAATTGTCAGCAACTGTTGAGGAAATGACTTCAAAATTTGAAAGTATAAATGCCTCAACAAAAGAGATTAATTCTGGAGTACAAGAAACCAGTGCCACAGCAGAAGAGGTTTCAGCATCAATGCAGGAGGTAGATTCTAGTGTTTCTGTATTATCAAATAAAGCTGTGGATGGAAGTAGTAATGCCATTGAAATAAAGGATAGGGCAACTAAGGTTGAACAAGATAGTAAATCAGCAGTTAAAAACACGAGAACGATTTATATTGAAATGGAAAAAGAAGTTTTAAAGAATATTGAACAGGGAAAAGTTGTTGAAGATATTAAAGTTATGGCAGATACCATTGCAAGTATATCAGAACAAACTAATTTATTAGCACTTAATGCGGCCATAGAAGCAGCAAGGGCAGGAGAACAGGGAAAAGGTTTTGCTGTAGTTGCAGAGGAAGTAAGGAAACTAGCAGAACAATCTTCAATTGCTGTAGAAAATGTTAAATCTACTATAGAAAAAGTACAAGGAGCTTTTAAAGATTTATCTAAAAATAGTAGTGGATTATTAAATTTTATGAGTGATAAAGTTGTTCCTCAATTTGAAACTTTTGTACATGTAGGAGAGCAGTATGAGAATGATGGAAATTTTGTAAATGGCATGTCTGAAGAACTAGCCTCAATGACAGAAGAAATTTCAGCAACCATAAATCAAGTTAGCGAAGCAGTTCAGAATATGGCAGAAATGGCTCAAAGATCTTCAGAAAATTCCAATGGAATACAAGAAAGTATTAATGAATCTACTAAAGCTATGGAACAAGTAGCACATACAGCTCAAAGTCAGGCAGAACTTGCACAAGAACTTAATGAAATGGTTCTAAGATTTAAAGTTTAAAATTGAGAAGTTATTTATAGGAGTTTAAGAGAAAAGAAGCAAATTAACAGAATTAAAGAATAATAAAGGAGCAGTAATATGTTTAAAAAATCTAATGATGGAATAAAGAAAAGATTATTTAAGTCATATCTTGGAATGTTTATTTTATTTTTTATTTCAATTGTAGTAGTTACTTTTGTTTCATTTATTGGCGCGAAAAATACACTAACTAAACTAGGGGAACAAGCTTTAAAAAATAGAATTAATATGGGTATTGAAATGATGGACATGCTAGAAACTCAAGTTAAAAATTCTAAGATAACAAGAGAGGAAGCACAGGAAATATTTAGAACCAAAATGTTAAATAAGAAAAGCAGTGATGGTAAGACTAGAGGATTAAATAAAAAATTAGAGCTTGATATTGAAGCATATATGTATGCTATAGATAGCAATGGAAATGAAAAGATGCATCCTTTTAAGGAAGGAGAGAATATTTCAAAGGTAGTTGATAATAAAGGACAAAATGTTACTAAACTTATTATTGATGAAGGAAAAAATCCTAAAAATGACGGAATAATAACATTTTCATGGAAAAATCCTGGAGAAAAGAAAGCCAGAGATAAAGTAAATGCTGTGGCTTATTATGAGCCTTGGGATTGGTATTTAAATGTAGGATGCTATTATAAAGATTTTTATGGGAATATAATTCAAATATTTCTTAAAATATTAATAGTAACTGTAGTTGTCTTAGTATTAAGCATATTTTTAATAAGATTTATGATAGCTAAGAAAGTTGAGCCATTAAACAAATTAATCGAATTGATGAAAAAAATAGGTGATGGAGATTTAAGCTCTAAAACAGATGTTAATTCAAAGGATGAATTAGGATATATGGCTAATATATTAAATAACACCTTAGATGAAATAAAATCTATAATAATAAGTCTTAAAAGTGTTTCAGAAAAAATAAATGAAAAGGTTAAGTATGTAAATGAAGCTAGTGAAAGCACTCTTCAAGCTTCACAACATATAACAGAAGCAATAGAAGAAATTACTTGTGCTGCAGGGGATACTACAAGGGATATGGAAGTAAGTGCTAGTGCAGTAGCAGATTTAACTAATAATATTGGTTCTATTAAAGACACAAGTTTACTTTTGCAAAATGAAGCTGTTAATGCAGGAAAACTGAATTCTAATGTACTAAACATATTAAAAGATTTAGAAGAAAAAAGTTCAGAAAACTTTAATTTATCAGAAGAAACTGCCAATAATATGAATTTATTAAATGAAAAATCAAATACAATAGTTGAGATAATAAATACCATAGAAAATATATCTAGGCAGATTAATTTATTGGCACTAAATGCATCTATTGAAGCATCAAAAGCAGGAGATGCTGGAAGAGGTTTTTCAGTAGTGGCTCAAGGAATAAAAGATTTATCATCACAAACAGAGGAAGCTACAGATCAAATAAATGAACATATAAATGAGCTTATAAAAGCAATTGAGTATTCAGGAGAAAGTGTTATAAAAACAAAACAATCTTCGGAAATTCAAAGAAATACTATAAATGAAACACAAGGTATTCTTAAAGAAGTTATAAGATTTATAGAAGAGATTCCGAAACATATAAAAAACAATGTTGACAAAATAGAAGAAACTTATAATAAAAAGGATATGGTAAATAATTCTATGAATTCAGTATTAAGTTTAACACAAGGTATATCAGCAGCTACAGAAGAAATAGCATCCTCAATAACAGAGGTAAATAAAAATATATCAGAAATAGATGATATGATAAAAGATTTAGATAATAATGCAAATGAGCTAAGTGAAAAATCAGATAAATTCAAACTTTAAATAGAGATGCAAGAAATTTCACATATGTATGGAGAAAAGGCTTTAAATAGAGAACAATAACAAATATACAATAAATAATTTAAGGGAGTCACATAGTTTTTATGTGGCTCTTCTTTTTTGGGGAAAAGGTAGGCATAAGGGATGGACAATATTTCAACAAATAAAAAATAAAATAAAAAACAATAAGAATTTATTAGAGGGGGAGCCATAGAGCTTCCTTATTTTTGTGGAAGGAGTAGAAAAATGTCTGAAAAAATAAATGAAAACAATAATTATGAAAAAGTGATGGAGTTCATGAAGGAAGAAGAAAGAAAGGAAAAAAATCATAATAGGAGATATTACAGACATAACATTTCACTTGAGTATCTACAAAAACAAAATGTACCCGTAGAATTCCAATATTTAAAAAGTGGGTTTGGCTATGAAAAGGAATTTGATGAGCCATTAGATTTTATTGACTTAATTAAAAATCCAGAGTTAGCAAAAGCCTTAAAAATTTTAAAACAATTAGATATAAGAGTTATTGAACTTAAGTATAGATTAGGATTTTCACTATACGAAATTTCTTTAAAATTAGGAATAAAATATGATGCAACTAAAAAAATACATATAAGAGCTTTAGCAAAGCTTAAAAAATTTTTAGATAAAACTTAAAAAATTTTAAAATATTTGTCCCTTTTTTTGTTCTCGCGTGGCTATATAATAAGCAGGTAATTTAGTTAGTTTTATTGTTCTTTGAAAACTTAATATAGAAAAATATTACTATGTAGCTTCAATAACCTAAAAGAAACATTACTAGACTTATATAACATTTAAAATGTTAAAAAAATAACATAAACTGTCTTAAAACATAAAGAAAACACAATATATTGATTATTATTATATTGAAAATCAACATATTGTGTATAAAGTTCATTTTAAGACAGTTTTTATATAAAAATAAAATGCAAGGAGGAATAAAATGACTAAGAAATTAGAGGATTTAATAAAAATACCAACAGAGATTAAGGATAATAAAAAGCACTTTTATCATAATACAAAGATTTTATTAAAAATGTATCCCAAAGTATTATGGAAGATAAATAATGAGCTTGCTGATATTTATGAAGAATGTTCAGAATGCACAACCTTATCATTAAAAGAATTTATAGATATTTTGGATGAAGATATAAATAAATCAAGGTTAGAAGAACGCCTTAAAAATATAATTTATAGTAATTCCATTGTTAAGGTTATTGATAGAGCTATGGAAATTTTGAAGAGCTATCCATCAAATGGAGAAATTTATTATGAATTATTAAAACATTCATTTATGGTAGTAAATAAACCTGGAGAATCTAATTTATTAGAACAATTTTCTATGTCTAGGAGCACTTATTTTAGAATGAAAAGAGAAGCTATTAATTTATTAGGAATAATTTTATGGGGATATGAATTACCAAGAATTATTAATATGATTTAATAATATTTCAATTCTAAAATATTGAGACTAAATAGGCACTATTTTGGTACGGACACTAAAATTTAATACTGTTAACATATATACAATAGGAATATTATGGAGTCTTGAAAGTCCTGAAATGCTAATTAAAGCATGGAAGGGCTTTTTTTATGCCATAAATTTCTAAACTCAATATAAATAATCTCAAAAAGAGTCGTGCGATTTTTCGTACGGCTCTTTTTGGCGTTTAAGAAGGAAGGAGTAGTTAATAGTGTTAAATGAAGAAAAAGAAGAAAAGTTTTTAGAGATTGAGATGGTTATTGAAGAAGAGTTAAAGAAAGAAAAAAACAATGAAAGGAGGTATTACAGACATAATATTTCTCTTGAATATTTAGAAAATCTTAATGTGCCAGTAGGGATTTTTTGTGAAAAAGATAGTACAAGCTTTAATAAAGAAATGGAAGCTTTATTTGATTTTATAGATTTAATAAGCAATGAAAAATTGTTACAGGCTTTAAAAAAACTAAATGAGTCAGATTTTAAATTATTAGAACTTAGGTACAGATATGGTTTTTCTCTAAATGAAATAGCAATAAAGCTACAAATTAAAAATACTACTGCGAGGCAAAGGCATATAAGAGTTTTAGCAAAGTTAAAATCAATGATTGAAAAAAATATATAAAAATTTCTTTGAAAATGTAACATTTAAGCTTATTCCAAGGCTATATAGTGAAGGCATTTTTGTAAGTGCTTCAAAAGCTCCTTGAAAACTTAATATACGGTATATCAGGAGAACTACCTTTGCTACTAGAAATGGTAAGCAACATAATCAGAGCGCCATGACCATTATATATGCGAGCGATTAAAACTGGCTTTAAATAGTCTGTGGAAAGACTAATTGCGATGATAAGCAAAGGGATAAATAATGATACTTCTGCCTTGAACGCTTATCGGCATTGGGCAGCCCACAAGGAATGATGGGATAACGCTCATTTGGCTTGAGAACTTATAGCCATGTTAGCTTATATGATGTTTTTCTAAAAACAACTTGATATATCCCCTTAAGTTGTATCAGGGAGGTTGAGAACAAATATGATACAAAAAATTACTGTTTAAGCAACTTGCTTGACAGCAGAAACTATGCGGTGGAGTTTGAATATTTAATATCCACCGTATTCTTGTGCTGTCAGGTATTGTACATATAATATGAGGAGAGAAGATTATGTATGATATAAAAATAGTAGATGAATTTAATTTAGAAAAGTACATTAAAAATCATAGAATTAAGGGAATATATAAATATCTTTTTACTTTTGATAAAAGCTATATTTTTATTATGAAAGAAAATAAAAGTATCAATACTTATTATGTAATTTCTAGTATAAGCAATGTTATGGTATCTATTTTAAGAAGCAAAAAGGAGTATTCAGATAATATAAGAAATAAGCTCATAAAAAAATTTATTAATACACCTTATTATGAAATGACTCTTAAAGATGATCCACAGGACATGATTGAATTTATTTTTACAAAGCTTATGGCTGAAAATGGATTTAAGGTTAGAAAAAATCAAATAGAACTTTCTAAAGTAATGTATAAAGGTATTAATAAGAATCATATTGAAATTTGTGAAGCAGCAGTAGGAATAGGTAAGACTTATGCTTATATAGTAGCTAGTATTGTATATGTTCTTTATGAAAGGCAAAGAAGAATTAAGTCAGGATTGTGCACATCCTTAAATAATAAAGAGATAGCAATTCCTTGTGTTATTTCAACATCCAGTATTGAATTGCAAAAAGCTATTGTAAAAACATACGTACCTATATTATCTAATATTTTAAAGAAGAATAAGATTATAAAGAACAATTTAAGCGCAGTTTTAAGAAAGGGGAAAGAGCACTATCTTTGTGTTAATAGATACAATAGATTAATAAATTATCTAAGAAATAGTGAAAAAGCTGTGGACAAAGAGTTATTGATAAAGTTAAATGAACTTGGAATTCTACATAATGGAATTGACTTAGATAAATATAAGGGGTTGAAGAATCATGTTATTCAAAAGATTAATGTTCCTAAAGGTTGTGGCAGTTCTTGCCCACACTTTAATGAATGTAATTATATAAAGTACATGGATTATCTTAAATCCTCAAAACATGATTTTCAAGTATGTAATCATAACTACTATTTGGCTGATTCAGTTAAACGATCATTAGGGAAAAGGACTCTTATTCCAGAACACTTTGTAGCAGTTATTGACGAAGCTCATAAATTGCCTGAGGCAGCTATTCAAATACTTGGAGAAAGTTTTGGAAGTGAAGATATAACTGTAATGAGTAACATTTTAAATAGTAGTCTAAAAGGTAATAAGACATATTTGAAAAAAGCTAAAGAAAAATTACAAGAGTTAAGCGCTTTAAGAAATAAATTTTTTAATAGTTTAATATCTAAAATAAATATAGATATGATAGGAGAAGAAGAGTCAAAAATAAATATAGAAATAGAAAGGTATGAAAAAAATATACTTTACAATATGTACAAAAACATTAGTGATATCAAAAGGCATTGTGAAGAAGATATTTCTAAAGGAAGAAGTTTAGAAATTATGATTGAAGAAATTGAGAAAAAGATTAAAGTTTTTATGAATACAAATAAAATCACTTGTTGGCTTGAAAATCCTAAAAGTAAGAAATTAATTAGTCTTTGCTGTACACCTATAGACATAGAAGAGCAGCTCAATAAAATATTATGGAAAAATGGTATTCCTAAAATATTGACTTCAGCCACATTATCTGACGACAGAGGTTTTAAATATTATAAAAGTAAAGCTGGAATAGATAATGTAAGTAAAAGTTGTTTGGGGGAAATTAGTTTACCCTCATCCTTTGATTATAGAAGTAATACCTTGTTATATATCAGTGAAAATATTCCTTTTCCCAATAAACAAAGCGAGGAATATATTAAAGTATTAGCAGACGAAATAATAAAAATAGTGGAGGTTACTTTTGGACATGCAGTAATTCTATTTACTTCATATTCTTTAATGTCTAAAGTATATGAAGTAGCACGTCATAAAATAAATTATCCAGTTATGAAAATGGATAAAAGTGAAAAAAACATAGTAGAAAAATTTAAAAATAGCAGAAACGGAGTTTTATTTGCTACAGGTTCCTTTTGGGAAGGAGTAGATTGCCCTGGGGATATTCTTTCATCACTTATAATAGTAAATCTGCCATTTCCAACACCGACACCAATTCTTGATTATAAGAAAAAACAATATGAAGAGCTAAGCCAATTTATTGACCAAATTATATTTCCAGAGATGCTTATTAAACTAAAGCAAGGTATGGGAAGGCTTATAAGATGTGAAACAGACACAGGGCTTATTGCTATTTTAGATTTTAGAATAAGTAAGAAAGGTAAGTATCGAAAAAGACTACTTGAAGCTCTTAAAGACTATATAGTAACAGATTCTATTCATGATGTTGGAAGGTTTTTTAGAAAAGTTAAAAAAGAAGAATATTTTTTATAGCAGTATAAAGCAGTTACAGAGGTAGCTGCTTATTTTATTGAAAGGGATGATTAAATGAGCATATATGAAATGAAAAATGTTGATATAAGAACAGTTGATCCGTCTACTTTAGTAGATATAAAAACAGTAAATGTTAATACTAATCTTCCTATAGAAGAAAGAAAAAAAGATTTCATAAAGCAAGTTAAAAATCCTTATTGTTTTAAGTGTGGAGATATAGTTGTGAAGGTAAGTTTTTCAAATACAACGGCTACGTTGGAAGAGAGATTAGAAAATTATTTAAAAAGTTTATAAAACATTTAGGCAAAACTTTATAAATTAGCATTTGTTATATATGGACTCATATCTGGTTTTATGTTAAAATTTTATTAGACTAAAATCAGTGAAGCCTAGTATGTTTAAAGTTTTGCTAATACTTTAAACTATAGGAGGCTTTAAAATGGAATTTTCAAATGAAAACAAAATCTATAATACTGCTATCTATTTAAGACTTTCAAAAGATGATGGAGATAAAGAGGAAAGTGATAGCATTTCAAATCAAAAAGAGCTTATCAAAGAATACTTAAAGTCAAAAGCTGATATCAACATTTGTTCAATACAAGTGGATGATGGATATAGCGGTGTTGACTTTAATCGTCCTGCATTTATAGAAATGATGGAAGAAATCAAAGCCGGTAAGATTAATTGTATAGTTGTAAAAGACCTTTCCCGTTTTGGGAGAAATTACATTGAGACAGGAAAATATATTCAAAAGATATTTCCTTTTCTTGGTGTGCGATTTATTGCTATAAATGATAATTATGACAGTGTGGAAGGTACTAATCTTACCGATAACATTATAATACCATTTAAAAATCTTATAAATGATTCTTATTGTAGGGATTCTTCAATTAAAATTAGAAGTCAGTTAGAAGTTAAACGTAAAAAGGGAGATTTTATTGGGGCTTTTGCAGCTTATGGTTATAGGAAAAGTGAATTTTGCAAAAATAAGCTTGTAATAGATGATTTTGCGGCTAGTGTAGTTCGTGATATTTTCAAGTGGAAGATAGAGGGTATGAGCCAGCAAGGTATCGCAAATAAATTAAATGAAATTGGAATCTTATCACCAATGGAATACAAACGTTCCCTTGGTCAAAGGTATAATACTACTTTTAAGATTAAGGAGCAAGCTTTATGGTCAGCAGTAGCTGTGAGAAGAATACTAACTAATGAACTTTATTTAGGTGTGCTAGAGCAAGGGAAAAGAACAACTCCAAACTATAAAGTAAAAGCAAGAATTGAAAAACCTAAGGAAGAATGGATAAGAATTGAAAATGCTCATGAGCCGATAATTACAAAAGAAATGTTTGAAATTGTAAATAATCTTTTACTACAGGATACTCGTATTGCACCAAAGGAAGATAAGGTATATATTTTTTCAGGAATTGTAACTTGTGGAGATTGTAAAGAAAATATGATACGTAAAACTGTACCTGTGAATGGGAAAAAATATTTTTACTTTACTTGTTCAACTAATAGAAGAGACAAGCATAGCTGTACTACTCATAGCATAAGTGAAAAGGCTTTTGAAGAAGCAGTTTTAAATGCTTTAAATGCCCACATAAGTAGTATTATGAATATTGAAAACATGCTAAATTATATAGAAACATTACCTTATAGACAGAAAGCCATATTAAAGTTGGATGCTCAAATACTAAAAGCTCAAGAAGAAGTTGAAAAAATTCAGAGGTATAAGCTTGCTTCTTATGAACACTTTGTAGATAAAATAATTACAAAAGAAGAATATAGATCACATATTAATAGATATAATGCTAAGCTTGAAAAAGCTGAAAAACTAATATTTAAAAGAAATCAGGAAATAGAAGAAATTATTAACAATAGAACAACAACAAGTCTTTGGATACAGGATTTTAAAAAATATTTAAATATAACAGAACTTAATAGACAAGTTGTTGTATCTTTAATAAAAAAGATATATGTTTATGAAAATAGAAAAATAGAAATTTTATTTAAGTATCAAGAAGAATTTGAAAATGCACTTAGCTTTATAGAAAGTGCCAGTAAATCACAATCCTTTGATTTATCTACTAAAGGGGTGGTGATTTAAGATGGCAAGAAAAAGCAGAAGGCAATCAGAAAGTATAAATGTTGTTGCAGAAGTAAAAGAAAAAGTATTTAAAACAGCTCTATATGTAAGGCTTTCTATAGAAGATGTACGTGATAGAAAAGATAGTGATTCTATAGAAAATCAAACATATCTACTTAAACAATTTGTTGAGGAAAGACCTTACTTACAAGTGTATTCTATATATATAGATAACGGAGAAAAAGGCACAAATTTTGATAGACCAGAGTTTAATAGGCTTATGGATGATATAAAGGCTCAAAAGGTAAACTGTATAGTTGTAAAAGATTTATCACGTTTTGGAAGAGATTATATTGAAACAGGCAATTACCTTGAAAAGATTTTTCCTTTCCTTGGAGTAAGGTTTATATCTATTAATGATAATTATGATAGCTTTAGACCAGAATGTGATAATGAAGGTTTAATAATATCACTTAAGAATCTTCTAAATGATGTTTATGCCAAGGATATATCTAAAAAGATAATATCAAGTTTTAGAGATAGGCAGTCCAAAGGAGAATTTTTAGGAGCTCATGTACCTTATGGGTATTTAAGACCTACGGACGGGAGTTATAAGTTAATTATAGATGAAGAAGCAGCTAAAGTAATTAGGCTTATATATAGATGGAAAATTAAAGGACTTAGTGATACTAAAATTGCAAGAAACTTAAATGATTTAAGTATACCATCACCTAGTAAGTATAAATATTTAAAAGGTAAGTGGAAAAATATTCGTTATAATGATAGCATTTGGCAAAGACAAACAATAAAAACTATAACAGAAAATGAAGTGTACTTAGGACATAAAATTTATGGTAAAGTACAGGCTTCTCTTTATGAAGGTAAAAAGAAATCAAGGGTATCAAAAGATCAATGGAGAATAATTGAAAATGATCATGAACCTATAATTGATAAGGAAACTTTTAATATTATTCATGAAGAAAGATTAAGAGTATATGATGCTTTTATTGAAAGGATTAACAAGAATAAATGTTATGAAAATAGCCAAAATGTTTTTAAAGATATTGCAGTATGTGGGGATTGTAAAACTAATTTAGTTAGACGAAGGAGGATAAAAAATAGCAAACTAAGCTATTATTTTTCTTGTATTACCTTTGAAACAAATAGTGGCTATAAGTGTACAAGGAAGCATATTTTAGAAAAAGATTTAATAAATGCTGTTTATTGTAGTATAACAAAGCAAATAGAGATTTCTATAAAAATAGAGAACTTAGTTGCAAAGTTGAGAGCTAATGCCAGCTTTTTAAGCTCTAAAGAAATAAATTTAAGTAAATTAAGAAAAATTGAAACAGAAATTAAAAGAAAGCAATCTTTGTCTAACATAATTTATGATGATTATATAGAAGGAATAATTTCTCATCAAGAATATCTTTATGCTAAAACTAAATATGAAAATGATACAGTAAAATTAAAAGAGAAGAAAAGTGAGCTGCAAATTGAATGTAGAAAGTATAATGAAAATTATTTAAAAGAAAATAAATGGATGTCTAAAATAAATCTGTTTAAGAAAGAAGAAAAGCTTACTAGAGAAATAGTTACAGCACTTATAGAGAGAATAGAAATTTATAATATTAACAGAGTAGAGGTTATATTCAAGTTTCACGATGAATATCTAGAAATACTAAATGATTTTGGTATTGCCGAGGAAGAGGTGATATAAAATGTTTAGTATTAAGAATGTGGCTATGTATATAAGACTTTCTAATGAAGATAACGATATTTCTAAAAGTAATACAAAAATTGAAAGTAACAGTATAAGTAATCAAAGAGACTTAATTACTTATTTTATAAAAAATCATGAAGAACTTAAAAATTATAATATTATTGAGTTTTGTGATGATGGATATAGTGGAACTAATTTTGAAAGACCTTCAGTAAAAAAGCTTATTACAAAGGTAAAACAGAGGGAAATAGAATGTATAGTAGTAAAGGATTTTTCAAGATTTGGTAGAAATTATTTGGAACTGGGAGATTATTTAGAGCAAGTGTTTCCTTTTCTAGGCGTAAGGTTCATATCAATTAATGATGGATATGATAGTGCTAGGGATAGTGGTATTACAGCAGGATTAGATGTAGGACTAAAGAATCTTATTTATGATCTTTATAGCAAGGATTTATCTGAAAAAATAAAGAGTGCAAAACTTGCTAAGATGAAAAAGGGAGAATATATAGGTTCATTCCCATCTTACGGTTATATCAAGGATAAAAATAAAAAGAATTCTCTTTTAGTTGATATGGAAGCAGCTGTTATTGTAAAGAAGATATTTAAGCTTGCTATTGAAGGAAAAAGCACAAGTGAAATAGCTAAAATTCTTAATTCAGAAGAAATATTACCACCAGCAAAGAGATATCAACAACTTTATCAAAATAAAAAATGGAAGAATAAAGACAATTTATATTGGTCTACAATAGCAGTGTTAAAAATACTTAGAGATGAAATATATTTAGGGAAAACTATTAACCATAAGAGACAATCTAATATTGTAGGATCTAAAAATAATGTAGCAGTTTCAAAAGATGAATGGATAACTGTATCTAATACTCATGAATCCATTATAAGTGAAAAAGATTTTAAAGAGGCTCAAAAAGTAATGAATAAGTACAAAAAAAGAAAGAAAAGACAGCCAGTAGAAGATAGGATAATATATTCTAAAATAAGATGTGGTGGATGCAAAAAATGTTTGCTACGTTCACATACAAAAGAAATCTATTATAAATGCAGAACAAATCATTATAGCGACAACAATTCTTGCTTCAAAGGTAGAATTAATGAGAGCGTAATAATGGACGTGCTTTTAGTAGCTATTAGAAATCAAGCACTTTTAGCAAATCAAGAAGAGAAACTTGCTGCAAAATCACTGAAGATATATGAAGATGAAGTCCTTAAAGCGGCACAAAATCTAAGGAAATCTCAAGAATATCAAGAAAGATTAAATTCTATAAAAATAGAGGAATACGAAAAATATTTAGATGGCAAAATCAGCAAAGAAGAGTATCTTTCTAAAAGAGATAAAATCAGCAAGGATATTGAAAAAGTAGGGGCAGAAATAAGCAATTTACAAGTTTCTTATCAGTCCTTAATTAAAAGAAAAGACCAGAATGAGTTTGCTGAACATTTCAAAGGTAAGCATGAAATTAGCGAGCTAAATAGGGAACTGGTTGATGAATTTGTTGAGGCTATTTATATTTATGGGGAAAAAGAGATTGAGATAGTTTGGAAGTTTAGTGATAAACTGAAGGGATTCTAAAGAAAATTGTAAAAATTTATAATATTTTATTCAGAATTGGCCGTATATTCCGATACTTGGAGTATACGGCTAATTTGAGGTGAATTAAATGAAAGCAGATTATAAAGCAAAGAAATTTGTTAGACATATCTATGGACGAAAGTTATTTGGAAATAAGACACTTGAATTTTCTCAAAGTGAGTTAATGCATTCTGCTATAATGGTTGGAAAAGATAGCATTTTAAATTATACAGCGTTAGGAATAACAGGAGAGCTAGAAATATGTTATAGGATTATTTTTCTATTTTCTTTACTCCAAAACAATTCTTGTGATAGGTTGACAAAAAGTGTAAATTATAAAACTACATTTGATCCAACAGAAAAGGCATTTGCATCATATTATCTTGGTAATATTTTTACCAAATTAGTTTCAACAAAACTTTTAAATATAAATCAATTACTACATTATGATTTATATAAAAGTATGATAAATACAAAAAGTATTGGAAATAGGCGTCCAGATTTCATAGGAAAAAATAATAGGAATGAATGGGTATTAGCAGAATCTAAAGGGAGATCTAATGCATATGATGACCAAGCAACTATTTCAGGAAAAGAACAGTTGGTAGGTATTTATAGCATAAATAATATAAAACCTTCTTTAAGATATGTGGTTCAAACTTATTTTGAAAGAGATGTATTAAAATTACACATTGAAGATCCAGAAGGAAATAAGGAATTTAACAGAATTTTTATAGATGAAATATTGTTTGAAAAAACTTATTATAGTTTAGTTTTAAAAGTACTAAGTGAAAATTTATATAAATTGAAGTTGATAAATTTTAAATCAATAGATTATTATTATTACCAGATTGAAGATATAGACATTGGTATTGGGTTAAAGAAAGACATTTATGATAAATATGCTAAGATTAAAACAGAAGAGGAAATAATGATAAAACTTGTTAGTGACAATAATGTTAACTTTTTTAAGGAAATGGACTACTTTATTGGAAATGATGGAGTATTAATTGTTTGTAAAGATAAAAGAAAAATTAATGAACTTAAATAGAATTATAATTTAAGAATTATTTATAAGCATCTTTCCATCCGTCTATTGGTTAGTCTTTGATAAGGATTAATGTTGTTGTGTTATAACTTGTAGTGGTTATAGATAATTAGAGTAATTAATTGTTAGTAGAGTTCTTAAGTAGAGTTTAAAGTGTTGGGATGGAGATGATTAATAAATGATAGTAAATATGCTTAAAGCAGAACATGGGGATTGTTTTATAATTTCTACTTTAAATGAAAAAAATAAAAAATTTAATATTTTAGTAGATGGAGGAACTCGGAATACCTATAGGAGATTTATGAAACCTACGCTGCAAGAAATCATTAACAATAAAGAGTGTTTAGATTTGATTATTTCAACACATATTGATGATGATCATATTTCTGGCATTATTCAATTGTTTAATGATAAGCAATATATAAAAGAACTTAATCCCAAAAAAATATTTTATAACTTTTATGATGAAAAAACTACATATAAGAAGGACAACTATATAAGTTATGTGCAAGGAAATGAGCTTTCTAAACTGTTAAAAGAATATAATTCAAGTCAAAAGAATGAGTTTAATAAATTGGAAATAACCCAATGTTCAAATAGTAATAGTTATAGAATAGATGGTATAGTAATCGAAATATTATCTCCTAATATAAATAATATTAATAACTTATTTGAAAAATGGAGGGAAAAAAATAACAATATTTCATCAAAAACAAGTGATTATTCGATTACAATAGAAGATTTTAAAGATAATGTTGAGTGTTCATATAGTTCTATAACCAATTATTCTAGCATTGCATTTATTTTAAAGGCTGAAAATAAGAGCATATTAATGATGGGGGATGCCCATCCAAATAGTATAACAGATGTTTTGAAAGAGAAAGGTTATAGTGTTCACAATAAGCTTTGTATAGATGCTGTAAAATTATCACATCATGGAGGAGACAATAGTATTAGTGAAGAATTTTTAAATATTATTAGATGCAACAAATTTTTAATAAGTTCAAATGGAAAAATACATAATCATCCTAAAAAGAAGACCTTGGTGGATATAATTAGAAGAAATTCAAGTGCTGAATTATATTTAAACTATAAAAGAGGAGTGTTTTCCGAAAATGAAATTAAAGACTTTGGCATATTGTATTTTGAAGATAAATGTTTAATTGAAATATAATGATATGAGAAAGTAAATATAAATTAAGGTAGATTGATAGTTATGAATATTAATAAAATATATCCTGTTAAAATAATAAATAGAGAAGAAAATACAAAAGTAGTTAATAATTTTGGTTCTGGCGTGCTCGTCAAATTATTTAATGATGAAAATGATTTAATTTTAACTTGTGCTCACTGTGTTGAGAATATTGATATAAAAAATGTAGAAATTAAATTTTATGATTCTGAAAACAGTTCTGAGTGTGATTGTATTGCATTGGATTATTTTTATGATTCTAAAAGTGATATTGGTGCTATATTAATTGAAAAAATTCATACTGAGATAAATGTATATACGCAATTTGACTTTCATGATACGGAACAAAAAATATTTCTTTGTGGTTATCCAGCTATATTGAAAGGAAAAAATCCTAACTGTATGGTATTAGAAGGTACTTTAAGAACTGCAACAGAAAAAAATTGCACTTATACGATAAAATTAAATGAAAAAATAAATGATACATCTTCTACAAGTGAGAAAGATAAAATAGAAGGATTTTCAGGTTCACCAGTATATTTTAGTGTTAATGGTGAAATCAAAATCATAGGAGTAGTAAATAAAATTGTAAGCAATAATGGAGAAGATATTTTATTTAATGATATTAATATAATTAAAATAGAGTTTATACTTAGAATTTTAAGGGAAAATGGTATTATTATTTTTAATTGTAATAATGGATTACTTGAAATAAAATGGATTAAAGGTGAAGAGTATGTGGATTATTTTAGTAAGAATATATTAGTAATAGGTGGAAGTGGTGCTGGTAAATCATCATTTATAAAGTCATTTGCTAGTCATGGAACTTTCATAGACTCCACAGGTGATGGTCAGACTACAAGATCAGATATCGAATATAAATTTTATATAAATACAGAAAATCCATGTATAGATGTTCAGCTTTTATCTCAAAGTGAATTTGTAAAAATAAGAACAAAGGCTATTGAACTTTTTCTTATAAAATTTTTATTTAAGTTGATTATGGAAAAAGATTATAATTTAAATTTAGAAATTGACATTGCAATAAAGTCAAATATTAGATATCTAAAAGAAAAAATAATTGAAGAACATTTTAATGAGGATTATAAAAATAAAATTGGTAAATTTATAGAAATATGGGATATAACTAATGAAAAAAATGATGATGAAAAAAGAAATTCAATTATAGAATTAAATAAGCAACTCTTAAATTTGTTATATGAGATTAAAGGAGGTTGCAATAATCTTTTATCATTAAAGTTCAATGAGATAAATGAATTAAAGAATAATTTACTAAATTGTAGAGGCTTTTTTTCATATAAAGAATTTGATTTTTTAAATAATAATGAAAAAATATCTGAATTGATTGAGAAACACTTTGAAGATGTTTTCAATAATATAACAATAGATAAATTATTATTTCCTCAGAATGAAGAAGATGAAAAGAAAAATATAATTCAGAATTTCTTTAAAGAGATATATAATATATTGTTAATAGAGATTAAAAAATGCTATATTATAAAATGTCAAAAATGTTGTTTTGATATAAATAGTATATCAGAAGATGAAAAGTATAAAGCAGCAAGAACGTTAAGAGTAATAAATGGAGAATCTATTACAAGTATGGTATCTAAAATAACTATAGTTGATAGTTTTTCAAATGAATATGCATGGATTATGGATAAGCTAATGATAAAGGAATTATGTTTCATTGACACTTGTGGATTAGACCACATAGAAACTGGTGAGACATCAAAAGATATTTTGAAAAAAGTATTTGAAAAGCATAATGATAATATTAAAGCTATAATATATTTAAAGAAATTAGATTCTGGAAGACCTACGGAATTAGAACGAATTATTCCAACAATTTACAAAATACAATCTAATGCGGCAGTATATTGCGTTTTAAATGGCATAGACTTATTGTATACTAATGAAATAGATTCAAATAGGATAATTAATTGGGAGAATATGAATGTATCCTTACCTAACTCTGTAAAGTATGTTTTATCAGATGAAGGTAAAAATGATATTTTAAATGCTTTAAAGGAAAATGGAATAAGAAGAGGACGAAGCGAAATATTATACTCGGTATTATCAAGAAATTTAATACCATATTGTTCTAATATTGATAAAGATAATAATAAGATTTTTTTATATAATAATATGTATCATATAAAGAAATTATTTAATTCAATAATATTGGAAGAACATTTGGGATTAGAAATTATACAAAATAATATTATTGAGTTTATTGAAAATAAAGATTCTGGTTTTAATAGTAAATTGGAAATGCTTGTAGAAGAAATGTTTGAAAAGGCTTCCATAACAGATTGGACATCATCTATTTATGGTCATGGTAATCATATGACAAAAAAAGCGAATATAAAAAGAATTAATAAGAATGAATTAGGTTTTGATGGAATGAAGGATGATAGATGGAATCAAAAATTTAAGAAGGCATATGAAAATATATTCTCATATGAAAATATAAATACAGATAATGTAAGGATGCTATTCTCCGATTTTAATGATTCTTTGGAACAATGTTATGATAAATTAGAAGGATTACTTATTGACTTTAAAGATGAATTATTAGGGTGTCCTAAATATGAATATTCATTATTCAAATCAACACCTTGTGAAGAGTGTAGTAGCAAATGCTTTAGAAACATACTTTTAAAAATGTATAATGAACAAATGTATCAATGCTCAATTAATAAATATCCTTCAAATGTATCTACTGAAAAATGGCTTAATGAGATATGTGACTTTAAAAAAGGATTTCCATTAATAAAAGAAGATATATTAAAGCTTTTTAAAGAAAAATTTTTGAGAAAGGTTAAAAATGAAAATAGCAAAAATATAAATTTAATTTTAAATATTAATACAGATATAAAAAACAATTACAATAAGCTTATAAAAGAGATTGAGAGTAGTTTTTTAGGAATAAAACAAGAAGATAAATCAAGAATTATTAGAATGTTTTTTGAACATTTGCAAGAATAATATTAGGTAGAACTTAGGTTTTACCTTTATTTTTTTAGTTTTATCTTGACACAAGCTGATGAAGCACATCACGCTTCTAGTCCATCTTATAAAAGAGTAATGAGTTATTTTAAGCCTAAATTTTTATTAGGAATGACAGCAACACCAGAAAGATGTGATGAAGAAAGTATCTTTGAAATTTTTGAAGATAATGTAGCTTTGGAAATAAGACTTAGTGAAGCACTAGAACAAAATCTTATAGTTCCATTTCATTATTTCGGAATTACTGATATTGAAGGTATTGATTTAAGTAGTGTAGATATTAATAATGTACATGAGTTAACTAAAAGATTAAAAGTTAATGAAAGAGTAGATTTTATTATAAATAAAATGAATTTCTATGGACATGAAGGAGATAAATGCAAGTGCATAGGATTTTGTGTAAGTATAGAACATGCTAAATATATGGCACAGGAATTTAATAAAAGGGGAATAAATAGCGTGTATTTAACTGGTGAAAATTCACCAGAGGAAAGGGAATTATATATTAAAAATTTAGAATCAGAAAACAATGAACTAGAAGTTATTTTTACTGTAGATATTTTTAATGAAGGTGTGGACATACCTTCTATTAACTTGGTTTTAATGCTAAGGCCTACCAATTCTCCAATAGTTTTTATACAACAACTAGGTAGAGGACTGAGAAAACATAATGATAAAACTTTTTTAACTGTATTAGATTTTATAGGCAATCATAATAAAGCATTCTTAATAGCATTAGCTTTAAATGGTGGAAAATATTATGATAAGGACAGTTTAAAAGTATGTGTAGCTAAGCAATTTGAAAGTATACCGGGATGTACTAATATTCAAATGGATAGAATAGCTCAGGAAAGAATCTTAGAGCAATTAGATAAAGAAAATTTTAATTCTATGAAGTATTTAAAAGAAGAGTATTTTCAATTTAAAAAGCTAAATGGTGGTAGAATTCCTTATTTTCTTATGGATTACATTAAATATGATGGATCACCAGAACCTTTAAGATTTTTAAATAAGGATAAAACTTACATAGGCTTTTTAGCACGTGTAGAAAAAGATGAGGTGTTACAAAAACTATTACAAAATGAAATTTTTAATAAAATACTTAAAGAGCTATCAAATAAACTACCATTAAAAAGAGTATATGAGTTTAGTATTATAAGATATTTAATAGATAAAGGAAACATAAGTTTAAACCAGGCTAAAAATGAAATATTAAAATATATTAAAAATGTGGATGACACTAGTGTTATACATGCTTTAAAGGTTTTAAATCAAAATTATGATGATTCAGGACAAATAAAAAATAACATAAGATGTTTTAATTTAGATAAGGAAGTTTTAAGTATAACGAAAGATTTTAAAAATATTATAGATGATGAAAAATACAGAGTTTATATAGAAGATGTTATAAATTATGGACTTATAAGATATGAAAAAGAATTTGGAGAAGATTATTATGGAATACCATTCTTAAAATTATATGAGCAGTATCAAATGGTAGACATTGCATTACTTTCTAATTATGAAAAAACTCATAGCTCCTTTAGGGGAAGTGGACTTTTAGCTAATGGACGAGAGTATTTCTTATTTATAGATCTTCATAAAGGGGAGAATATAAAAGAAAGTATAAATTATAAGGATAAATTTATAGATAGAAGAAATTTTCAGTGGCAAAGTCCCAATAGTACTTCTCAAAGTTCAGAAAGAGGTAAAAATATCATTTTTAATAAAGAAAGAGAAGTAAACCTACACCTTTTTATAAGAAAATATAAAACTATTGATAATGTAGTTCAACCTTATATTTATATAGGAAAAGGAAATGTTGAAAGTTACTATGGAGAAAAACCTATAACTACAATATTGAAATTAGAAAATCATGTGCCACAAGCATTATATACGGAGTTTATAGAAAAAGTATAGCAAAACAGCTATACTTTTTCTTTAGTTAATTGTTCCATAGCAGGAATATCTGCAGGAGCCCATTCTAATGAAGGTAAGTTTTCTCTATGCAACCATATTAGTTTAGAATGTTCATGGGCTATTGGAGCATTCTTTATTAATTTACACTTAACAGTGATTAAATTTACTATAAAACTATCATATTCATGAGTGTTGTTATTAAACTCTTCTATAAATTCTACAGAACAATTTAGTTCTTCTTTAATTTCTCTTTCAATTGCATCTTTTATAGTTTCCCCTTTTTCTATTTTTCCACCAGGAAACTCCCAGTTATTTGGGATACTCATTTTAGGTGAACGAAGAGCACATAAAATTTCTTTATTTTCATTTTCAATAATAGCTCCAACAACTTTTACAATTTTTTTCATTATTTCCTCCTAAATTACCTAATTTATATCATTATTACTATAATTATAACATTAAAATATAATTTTTTTAAAGATTCATTGTTTAATATCAAAATAGGAAATGATTTTAAATAAAATAATATTATTAAGAATAAAATCAATAATACAGTATAGAAAAGTGTGAAAAATTATGATACTCTTATTATAAAATTAGGTTATATTCTAGAAGATTGTTGAGTTTGTAATGGTAGATTTTTATTATATGAATTCAACAATTTAAAATATATAATTTGGTACTAAAGAAGGTTATACTAAATTGTATATACTTTTTTAAAACAAATTCTAGAATTAAAAGTGACATTTATAAAAAGGAGGGACTTGACTTTATAGTCAGGGAAAAAAATGAATAATAAAATTAGAATAGGTATTGTAGGATACGGAAATCTTGGAAAAGGTGTAGAATTAGCTTTAGCACAAAATCCAGATTTTCATTTAGAAGCCATTTTTACAAGGAGAAATCCTGATAAATTAAAATCCAACTCAAAAATGCTACATATTTCAGAAATTGTAAATTATAAAGGAAAAATTGATGTTATGATTCTTTGCGGTGGTTCAGCTACTGATCTACCACAACAAACACCCGAAATTGCACAGATGTTTAATACAGTAGATAGTTTTGATACTCATGCTAAGATACCAGAATACTTTAATAAATTAGATAAAGTAACAAAAAATTCTCGTACTATTGGACTTATATCAGTTGGTTGGGATCCAGGACTATTTTCATTAAATCGTCTTTTAGGTCAGGCAGTACTTCCAAATGGAAAAGATTATACTTTCTGGGGTACAGGTGTAAGTCAAGGACATTCAGATGCTATTAGAAGGGTAGACGGTGTTAAAGATGGAGTTCAATATACAGTTCCTGTTGAAAGTGCTATTGATATGGTGCGTACAGGAAAAAATGTAGAGCTTTCAACTAAAGAAAAACATGAAAGAGTTTGCTATGTCGTACCGGAAGTTGCTGCAGATTTAGATGATATTGAAAATAAAATTAAATTTATGCCAAATTATTTTGATGAATACAATACTACAGTAAATTTCATAGCTGAGGAAGAGTTAAATGCAAATCATAAAGGTATGCCTCATGGTGGATTTGTTATTCGTACAGGAGTTACTGGAGAAGATACAAACCAAAGAATGGAATTTAGTTTAAAACTTGATAGTAATCCACAGTTTACTGCCAGTGTGCTAGTAGCTTATGCAAGAGCCGTTTATAGATTACATAAAGAGGGTCAAACAGGAGCACGTACAGTACTGGACATTCCATTTAGTTATTTATCTCCAAAATCAGGAGCAGAATTAAGAAAAGAGTTATTATAAACAGAAACTTTTATTTTTTAATTGCCTAAGGTTTGTATCTACAGACTTTAGGTAGTTTTTATATTAATTAATATTAAGTAGCCTAAAAAAGAAGGCTATTTAATATTTTTATTATAGTTATAAAGGAGTTATTGAATGAAGTATTATTTAGCACCAATGGAAGGAATTACAGGATACATATATAGGAACTCTTATGAAAAATTTTTTGGTAATATTGATAAATATTTTACACCTTTTATTGTAACAAATAAAAATATAAATTTTAAACCTAAAGAATTAAGAGATGTGCTACCGGAAAACAATATAGGGATGAATATAGTTCCTCAAATACTTACCAATGATTCAGAAGGTTTTATTAGCACTTCTAGGAAATTACAACAATTAGGTTATAATGAGGTTAATTTAAATTTAGGATGTCCTGCTGGGACAGTGGTTTCAAAATATAGAGGATCGGGATTTCTAGCAAAACAAGGGGAACTTGATAGATTTTTAGATGAAATATTCAAAATAGATAATATTAAAATATCTATAAAAACTAGAATAGGAAAAGATAGAGCTGAAGAATTTTATAAATTAATAAAAATTTATAATAAATACCCTCTACAAGAATTAATTATTCATCCAAGAACTCGAGAGGATTTTTACGGAAATAAACCTAATTTAGAAGTTTTTAAAGATGCCTTATCTTTAAGCATAAATCCAGTATGTTATAATGGGGATATTTTTAATGCTGATGATTATAAGAAGTTAACAAAAGCTTTTCCAAAATTAAAAACAGTAATGATAGGAAGAGGAATAGTAGCTAATCCAGGTCTAGTTAATAAGATTAAAAATAATACTAATATAGATAAAAAGATATTAAAAGATTTTCATGATGAGATTTTAAATAAATATATAGAATTATTTAAAGAAGATAAAAATGCACTATTTAAAATGAAAGAGCTATGGGGCTATATGATTAACATGTTTTCAGATAATAAAAAATATGCTAAAAAAATAAAGAAGTCGCAAAAGTTAAGAGATTATAATGCAGTTGTCTTAAGTCTATTTAGGAATCAGGAAATCATAGAAAAAGCTGGATTATTCAATAATTAATCCATGTCTAGCGAATTTATTACAGATTTCATATCATATAAAAAATTTAAAATATAAACTGGTGTTGTGTTCGTCTGATAAATTTTTATTTAACATTAAAGCAGTAAGTAATTTTGAACGAAAATAATATTATTAAGAAAGAAGGTGTTTATATGAGTATTAATAATATTACGAGAAATTATGGTGGATATTTCAATGATTTATCAATGAGAAATCCTGAAACTAAAAATATAAGTTCATCAAAAGATAGCCCTAGAAAAACTTTAGAAATTAAAGACCAAATAGATATTTCTACATCAAGAACAAATTTTTCAATGACAAATAGTGTTGGTGGAATAACTATAGATAAAGGAACTGCTGCACACACAACTTTATATGTTGATAAAGCCTCATTTAATCAAATAGTAAACTATACTAGTAATAACCCGGAATGTCAGTGGGAAGAATTAGGCATAGATGATGAAAAAAGATGGGTTGTTGTTAATGGGCAACGTTTTGAATGTCCACTGAGCAAAGAGGAAAAGGAAGCTAGAAAAAAACTTAGAAAAACACTTATTGAAATATTAACTGAATCTGAAAAAGAAATGGAAAAACGTAAATCAAAATCAAAAAAACAAGAACCTATTAAACTAAGTATTGATGGAAACAATAACATTAACTTAAATGGTGATGAAAGTTTAAAATCAAATAATAAGGTTAAAAATCTTCAGAAAAATACTAAGGTAATGACTATGCTAAAGGATATTATGAAAATTAATGGTGGACAAGGTATTAACTTATATCTATAATATATTTACTGTAATTTTAATAATGACTAAAAATTCAATATAAATCACTAAAAGACTATGAAGAATTTTAAAATAATTGAAAACTTCACAGTCTTTTTCCTTTAAGAAGGTATATAGTTTTTCAAATAATGTAGATATACCAAAAATATTAAGAAAAATATGTATTTTATATTTTATGTTTTTATTATATAATCGGTGAAATATAAAGATTTTTAATTTTTAGACGAAATTTACTCAAAAGATTTATTTAGTTATATATAGAAGGATTTAATAAATTTTGATAAAATAGAAAGCATAATAGTTTTGTATAATTTATTGAAATTATTAAAATATAAATAAATTATTTTAATTAAGTATAGAAAAACGAAGTTGAATAGGAGATTATATAACATGTTTGGTAAAAATACAAAATGTCATGAAGTTTCATATATTATTGATTATGTACAAGCTTATCTAAGAGGAGAAAAACGAGAAAAACCAACTTTACAAATGGATATTCATAAATATATTTTTGATTTGTTTAACAAAATTTTAGAAAATGAATCAATGAATAATGCACTCCTTTTAAAATTGGTAAATGAATTATCACTTCTTAGTGATTTCGATATAAATATGTCTTTTATTTCTAAAGAATTAAAAAAGGCAGCTGAACAATTAGCAGAATCTAGTGAATCAAATATGGCAGTAGTTGAGCAAACTACTGCAAATGTAAGTGAAGTAAGCGAAGCTATTACTAATAATACAAATGATCTAAACAACTTAGTTGAAAGGTCTAATACTTCAATTAAAATGAATGATGATAATAAAAATCAATTAGCAGAAATTAATAAAATAAAAGAAATTGTAATTAATCATGCGGAAATAATGTCTAAAAAGATAAGTATATTAAAAGAACTATCTTTAAAGGTTGATGAAATCGTTGAAGGTGTAAGTACTATTGCAGATCAAACGAATCTTATTGCGTTAAATGCCAATATTGAAGCAGCCCGTGCAGGAGAACATGGACGAGGTTTTTCTGTAGTTGCAGATGAAATCCGTAAATTAGCTGAAAATACAAAGCTTAAACTTAGTGATATGCAAAACTTTACTAGCCATATTAGAAATGCAGCAAATGAAGGATTAAATAGTGTTAATAATACTATAGCATCTATGTCAGATATGAGTAAAAAAATTGAAAATGTTAATGTATTATTTGAAAAAAGTGCAGATAATCTTGAAGGTATTGTAGGTGGGGTTACCAATTTGGCTGGAAGAATGGAAGAGATAAATGCATCTTCACAAGAAATAGCTTCAGCTATAAATGTTGTTGCAAATGAATCAGAGAAAATTAGTGAAATGACTAAAGTAGTATCAGATAGTTCAGAACAAGCTTATTACTATGCCAATAATCTTGGTAAAATAGATAATAGACTTTCAGAAGTACAAAAAGAATTAATTGGAGTTTTAAATAATGGCACAAAGCCAGTTTCAAATGAAGAATTCTTAAATATATTACAAGATGCTATAAATGGACATAAAGAGTGGATGAAAAAACTTCAACAAATTGTGGAAGATAATAAGGCAATACCTATTCAATATGATGGAATGAAGTGCAAATTTGGACATTTTTATAATTCTTTAGATGTTTATAATCCAAAAATTAAAAATGAGTGGCAAGAAATTAATGAGCCACACTTACTTTTACATAGTAAAGCTCATAATATAATAGATGCAATAGAAAAAAATAGATTTGAAGATGTTCATAGTATATTTAATGAGGCAACGGAATTGTCTAGTGAAATAATATCTAAATTAGGCATAATCTCAGAAAAAGTAAAATCCATGGATGAGGATGTTTTTGGATTCAGACTATAAATATTATTTTTAAATCCATTTTAAATAATAGGGTGGACAGAACCTTATAAAATATGATAAAAATAATTAATAAAGATTTTGTCTAGGAGGAATGATATTATGCCAATGATAAAAGTTAGAGGAATATCAAAAGAAGAAGTTATAAAAGAAAGTAGTAAATTAATTGATTTACTAGTAGAAATAATAGAATGTCCTAGAGATTATTTCTCAATAGAATTAATAAATAATACATTTATAATGGATGGAGAAGTTACAGATGCACCTTCTATAATTGAAGTGGAATGGTTTGATAGAGGTCAAGAAGTTCAAGATAAAGTTGCAAAGACTATAACTGAATATTTTAAAAAGGATAGAGAATGTTTAGATGTAGTGTTTAAATCCCTAGAATGTAAAAACTACTACGAAAACGGAAAGCATTTTTAACATATAAAAAAACGTGCCTATTAGGTACGTTTTATTGAATTTACCTTATTATTCTAGTATCATAAAAGATATGGAACATAACATAGCTTAAAGGAGATATAAAAACTATGAAAAAACCTACTTCAAAAGTAATTAAAATATTTCTTATATGTTTACTAGGTCTTTCTCTTATATTTATAAAGGGACTTTATTTTAAAAAATACTCTAGGGGACATGATAAAATTCCTTACTATAGTCAAAGGGATATACGATGGTCAAAAGAATTGTATGGAAAAAAAGGTACTATAAAAAAATCTGGTTGTGGACCAACCTCTTTAGCTATGGTTATATCAGGACTAACTGGTAGAGAGGATATAAACCCTAAAGTTATTGCAGATTGGTCCTTTAAGCACGGTTATAGGGCGGAGGGAAAAGGATCTTATTGGTCATTAATGACCAATGGTGGACAGGCTTTTGAACTAAGAGTTGAACAAGTTAGTCGAAAAGAAAAAAATAAAATATTAAAGGCTTTAAAAAATGGAAAAATAATAATTGTAAGTGTAGATAAAGGAAAAATTGCAAAAGGAGGACACTTTATAGTTCTTAGAGGTATAACTAGGGATGATAGAATACTAATGTATGATCCTAATAGTGTTTTAAATTCTAATATAGCTTGGAATGTGGATACTATTCTTAATGAAAGCTCTAAAAATGCGGGAGAAAAAGGAAGCCCATTTTGGGTATTTAGCAAAAAATAAAATAGTTTTAATTATTGCATATCCAATGATAACTGTTGAAAATGATGATAAAATTGTACTATTAGCTAACGAATATGTATCTGATAGGGGTAAATCTAAAAAGCTTATGAAAAAGAATGAATTATATAAACATATTGTTAATATATAAACTGAAATTAGGATTGATACTTAAAGTCTATTTAAAATATGAATAATATTATGAAATAAATCAATACCTTTTTTCAAATTTATATTTAAATTTGAAAAAAGGTATTGATTTATTAAAAATAATCTTGTATAATTATAAAAAATAAAATATTGATAACACTTATCAAGAGTGGTGGAGGGACTGGCCCTATGAAACCCGGCAACCTATATATTAAAAATATATTGGTGCTAATTCCTGCAACTTTAAAGTTGGAAGATAAGGGGATAAATTAGAATGCATTTACGCTAGAGTTTATTCTCTAGCGTTTTTATTTTTATACTAGTATGAAACAATAATAAGTAATATTTATTCACATTAATAATTACTTTAATGGAGGAATTAATTATGGAAAAAAATGATGTTATAGAAAATTCAATAAAAAAACCTTGGTATAAATGTTTTCCTCATGCTTTATTTCTTTTATTTTTGGTTATAGTGTTTTGTGGAGCATTATCTTACATAATACCTGCAGGACAATTTGACAGAATAAAAGTAGCAGGAAAAACTATTGTAAAAGCAAATAGCTTTCATTATGTAAAAAGCAGTTATGTTAGCATTTTTGATATATTTAGAGCGATTCCAAATGGTATGGTTAATGCTAGTAATATTATGTTTTTGATTCTTTTAGTGGGAGGTTCTATTGAAATCTTTTCAAAAACTGGAGCTATAAATGCAGGTCTTATAACATTAATAAGAAAACTAGGAGATAAAGGAGAAATTATTGTTATAGTATCCTTTACAGTATTCTTTGCTTTACTTGGAGGATTTTTAGGATGGATAGAAGCAGCCTTTCCTTTTGTTCCATTAGCCATGGCAGTTATATGTGGTATGGGATATGATACTTTAGTGGGAGTATCTGTTTGTACTCTTGGAATGATTTTAGGTTTTACTGCAGGACCTACTAGTGTTTATTCTGTAGGAATTGCTCAATCAATTGCAGAACTTCCTTTGTTTTCAGGAATAGGATTTAGAATAGTAATATTTATAACTTTAATAACTATTAGTGTAGTACATATTTATAAATACGCTAAAAAAATAAAGAGAAATCCTTCTCTTAGTATTATGAAAGATATAGATACTAGTGATTTAAATTATAATTTGAATACTAATGAAGATATAGAATTTACTTTAACCCATAAATTAGTTTTACTGATTTTATGTTTAACATTCATAGTTACAATAATAGGAATGACAAAATTTAAATGGAATATGAATGATATGTCTGCAACCTTTGTAATTGGAAGCATTATAGCTGGAATAATTTCAAAAATGACACCAAATAAAATAGCTGAAAATTTTTCAGTTGGTTTTCAAAATATTGCCTTTGGAGCATTAATTGTTGGAGTTGCAAGAGGGGTTCAATGGATTTTACTAAAGGGAAATATAGTGGACACTATAATTTACTCAACTTCTCTACCACTATCAAAATTACCAAAATGTATTTGTGTTATAGGAATGTTTATAGTGCAGGCTTTTATAAACTTTTTTATACCTTCTGGTAGTGGGCAAGCAATAGTAACAATGCCTTTAATGGTTCCTCTTAGTGATTTACTTGGAATAACAAGACAAACTGCTATTTTAGCTTTTCAATTAGGTGATGGTTTCTCAAATATAATTTGGTTTACTTATGGAGGACTTATGTTTTTATTAGCTTCAGGAAAAATTCCTTATAATCGTTGGTTAAAATTTATATGGCCAGTTATTTGGAAAGTATTTTTAGCGTCTAGTATATTTTTAATTATTGCAGTAAACATAAACTATGGACCATTTTAAAGAAGAAATTAATTGGAGGAGTACAAATGGACGTAAGAGCTTTATCAAAGAAAAATAAAGATTATGTAATAAAATTAAGAAGAGAATTTCATAAATATCCCGAAATTGCCTTTAAAGAATTTAAAACATCAAAACTTATAAAAGATGAACTTTCAAAATTAAATATAGAATATAAAACTGTTATAGATACAGGAATTATAGCAAATATTAAAGGAAGAAAACCTGGAAAAACTCTTTGTTTAAGGGCAGATATTGATGGTCTTGCTATTAAAGAAGAAAGTAATTTAGATTTTAAATCTCAAAATGAGGGGTTTATGCATGCTTGTGGACACGATTGTCATATTGCAATGCTAATAGGTGCTTGTAAGATACTAAATGAAAATAGAAATAATTTTAATGGTAATATAAAAATATTATTTCAACCAGCAGAAGAAATAGGTGCTGGAGCAAGAAAGGTAATTAAAGAAGGAGTACTAGATAATGTAGATGGTGTATTTGGAATTCATATTTGGAGCCAGATGGAATCAGGCTCTGTATGTGTAGAAGAAGGTGCTAAATGGGCTTCTGCTGATGTATTTACTATAAATGTTACAGGAATAGGTGGACATGGTTCTGCTCCTCATGAAGGAGTAGATACAATTGTTGCAGCATCTGCTATAGTATTAAATCTTCAATCTATCTCTAGTAGAGAAATAAGTCCCTTAGAACCCGTAGTTGTAAGTATTGGTTACATACAAGGTGGTTCACAGTATAATGCCATTTCAGATAATGTTATATTAAAAGGAACTACAAGATGCTTTAATCCTGAAATTAAAGAAAGGTTTGCCTCTATCATTGAAAGGATATCAAAAGATACTGCTAAAGCCTATAGAGCTGAGGCAGAAGTTGAATATATAAAAAGTCCTCCTGTCCTTATAAATGATAAAAAGTGTTCTAAAATAGCAGAAGAATCCTGCGAAAAAATAGGACTCAAAACTATAAGTTTTCCTAAAATACTAGCAGGAGAAGATGTAGCAGAGTATATGAGAATAGTTCCTGGAGCATTTGCAACTTTAGGAGCTTTAAATAAAGAAAAAGGTTGTGTTTACCCTCATCATCATCCTAAATTTAAAATAGATGAGGATGTCCTAGAATTAGGCGTTTCACTTCATATTCAATATGCACTGAATTTTTTAAAACAATACTAATTTTATAAGTTTTTTAATTTTACAATATAGATTTTTTAATGAAATAATATTAAAAAACGTTATACAAAATAAAATCCTCAATTAAATATTTAGGATTTTATTTGTATAAATTTAATATAATTACTATAATATGAGTGACTGTATTAATTATAATTTTAATAAAGGAGAGCATATTATGAGATATGAAGGAATGATATATAGACCTCCTAGCGAAGCAAATAGTTTAATTTTACAAGTTACTATAGGATGTTATCACAATAAATGCACTTTTTGCTCTATGTACAAAAACGAAAAATTTAGAATAAGAGACTTAAAGGAAATATTTGAAGACTTGGAGAAAAGTAAACTTTATTATGGCAAAGTTAAAAAAGTATTTTTAGCAGATGGTGACGCCCTTTGTCTACCAACAGAAACTTTAAAAAAAATATTATTAAAGATAAAAGAGGTTCATCCTTATTGCAATAGAATAGGTATATATGCTACTGCGAAGGATGTACTAAAAAAATCAGAAGAAGAACTTAAAGAGCTTAATAGTTTAGGATTGGGTATAGTTTATATGGGACTTGAAACTGGGAGTGCTGAAATCTTAGAAGATATAAATAAAGGAGTTACTGTAGAAGAATATATACAATCTTCTAAAAGATTAAAACCTACAGGAATAAAATTATCTATAACTATAATATCTGGATTAGGTGGAAAAGAAAAATGGGAAAAGCACGCTATAGAAACAGGAAAAGTAGTATCTTTAATGGATCCAGCATATGTAGGTTTATTAACGCTTCTTTTAGATTCTAATAGTGAAATTACAAAGCAAGTAGAAAAAGGTGAAATTATCTTATTAAAACCCAAAGAAATCATGCAAGAGACAAAATTAATGCTAGAAAACATGAATGTAACTAATTGTGTATTTAGAAGTAATCATGCATCTAACTACGTAGCATTAGGGGGTACACTACCTTATGACAAGGAAGATTTAATATATACCTTGGACACTATTTTGAAAGAAAGATTTCGTTATAAAAAAGATAAATATAGGAGTTTATAAATAACTATATAATGTATTGTTTTCCATTTTTTAGATGGTTATATATATTTCAATTGTTAATCTAATACTAGGAGAATGAAAAAACTCCTAGTATTATTTTATAGTTCAAATATTGTTTGTTTTTTATAGATTAAATTTTTGTTGATTAAATGATTTTATTATGATACATTTTATTAAATATATTTAAAAAGGAGTAAATAAAATGTTAAATGAAATTATGTCTACAAATCATATAAGTTTTTTCTTAGTTTTTTTAGAAGGGATTTTATCCTTTTTTTCTCCTTGTGTTATACCTCTTTTGCCAATATATATAAGTTATTTAGCCGGTAATGCTAAAGAGAAAAGTTCTGATGGTAAGATAATTTATAAAAGAAAAAAAATATTTTTACATACAATGTTTTTTATTTTAGGAATTTCTTTTGCTTTTTTTATTTTAGGTTTATCCTTCTCCACATTAGGAAGTTTTTTAGGTAATAATAGGGTATTATTTACTCGATTAGGTGGGGTTATTATAGTTATATTAGGATTAGTTCAACTTGGAGTTTTAAAGTTTAATTTTTTAAGTGGAGAACATAAGCTACGTCTAAACTTTGACTATGATAATATGAATCCAATTATGGCCTTTATTATGGGATTTACTTTTAGTTTTGCATGGACACCTTGTGTAGGACCTGCATTGTCCTCTGTACTTATTTTAGCTTCTAGTGCTAAAAGTGCTTTAATAGGTAATTTATTAGTTATAGTTTATGCAATTGGATTTTTAATACCATTTTTGTTGTTAGGATTATTTACTTCTCAGGTCTTAAACTTTTTAAAAACTAAACGTAATTTTCTTAAATATACTATTAAAGCTGGGGGAATAATTCTTATAATTATTGGAGTAATGACATTCACAGGTTTAGGTAATAATATTACTGGATATTTAAATTCAGATAATAATAAAAATGCTAAGAGCTCTGAAATCAATAATGAAAAAGAAACTCCAAATAAAGAAGATAAAAATAGCGACGTAATGCCTGTCGAAGATTTTAAACTTAAAGATCAATATGGTAAGGAACATAAGTTATCGGATTATAAAGGAAAAATAGTATTTTTAAACTTTTGGGCCACTTGGTGCCCTCCATGTCGCTCTGAAATGCCTCATATACAAGAATTATACAAAGAATATAATGAAAATAAAGGAAATGTTATTATTTTAGGCATTGCAAATCCAGGAGGACAAGAAAAAGATATAGCTGGAATAAAAGAATTTTTAAATAAGAATAAGTACTCTTTTCCAGTAGTTTTCGATGAATCAGGAGAGGTTTTTGGTGAATATGGAATTAGTTCATTTCCAACTACTTATATGATTGATAAAGAGGGAAATGTATTTGGATATGTAACTGGAGCGTTAACTAAAGATATGATGAAAAATATTATAAATCAAACTTTAGAAGGAAAAAGAAAAAATTAATTAAAAAGAGGGTAATGAAATATGGTAGATGTTTGTTTTTTAGGCACAGGTGGTTCTTTGCCTATGCCTAATAGATTTTTATCATCATCACTATTAAGTTTTTTGGGAAGAAAGATATTAATAGATGTAGGTGAAGGAACACAAGTTGCTATAAGGAGTGTAAAATCTGGATTTAAATCTATAGATATTATTTGTATTACTCATTGCCATGGAGATCATGTTATAGGTTTATCTGGATTACTGTCTACTATAGGTAATAGTGATAGAACAGAGCCCTTAACCATAATAGGACCTAAAGGGATTAAAGATGTAGTTTCGGGACTGAATATTATAAATCCATATTTGCCTTATAAATTAAACATTATAGAAAACCCTGAAAAAGTATTTTTGAAAATTACTAAAGATAATTCTGTTGTAGTTCACAATGAGAATATCTCTAATATAGTCATTTCTACAATTGAATTAGAACATTCCACAAGTTGTATAGGATATAGTTTTTATTATAAAAGACTTCCTAAATTTGATGTTAAAAAAGCCTTAGAAAATAACGTTCCTAAAATTTTGTGGAATAAACTTCAAAGGGGAGAAGTTGTAGAATTTGAAGGAAACCCTTATGCACCTTATATGGTTTTGGGAGAAGAAAGAGAAGGTATAAAGATATCTTATATAACAGATACGAGACCTATTGAAAGCATAAAATCTTTTATAAAACATAGCAGTTTATTTATTTGTGAAGGAACTTATGGAAGCTATGAATATATGGAAAAAGCTTTAAAAAATAAACATATGACCTTTGAAGAAGCAGCAAATCTTGCAAAAGAATCTAATGTAGATAAATTGATATTAACTCATTTTAGCCCATCAATGGTAGAGCCTAAAGATTTTGTAAAAAATGCTACGGATATTTTTGAAAATTCTTATATAGCTCATGATGGTATGAACACAACCTTAAATTATATTTTAGAATTTAATAATCATGAGTAAAAATTAATTACAGTTTAAAATATACTAATTATTTATAACATAATAAAATATAAAAAATTTATACTCTAAAATAAAACACCTGCTCTATTTTTATAAAGATAGAGCAGGTGTTTTACTAATTAAAGTCCTGATTCCTTAAATTCATGTTCCATAAATTCATTTAGTTTATGAAGAGGTTTCTTTAATAAACCTAATAATAAAAATACAATACAAAATGTAAGTAGGGCATAAACGTTTTTCATAACATCACCCCAAATAGGTCCTGCTATAGCTTCTCTAAATCCATTAATGGCATATGTAAATGGCCATAGGGGATGTAGAAGTCCAAAAATCTTAGGATTGGTTTGTATTGGATAAATACCTGCGGAGCCAGCTATCTGAAATACCATAATTACAACTGCAATAGCCTTACCTACATTGCCAATTAATGAAACCAAAGTAAATATCATAATAGTAAAAGTAAGTGATGTTAATAGGGAGATTCCTATTAACAGTGGCATATTCTCAGGATTAACACCTAATATTACTTTATCACCTATAGTTACTATTAATGTTTGAATACAAGATAAAAATAAAAATAATAACATTTTTCCAAAGTGTCTTTGAATAAAGTTTAATTTTTCTCCATCTACATATTCTTCAGATTCTACTGATAGTAAAGCACAGGCTAGAAGTACTCCAACCCATATACCTAATACTGAGTAAAAAGGTGTTAAGGCAACTCCAAATATATTTGTAGCGTATATTTCTTCCTCTTTAACTTCTATAGGTGAAGAAATAAAATTAGATACCATATTAGGATTTTTCTTTAATATATTTATTATATTATCTAAATTTTTACCATTTAGGTTTTTTGTTTTCTCTCTAAGTTTGTCTAATTGCTTTTGAAATTCATCTAATTTAGTTGATAATTTTTTAGTTTCTCCAGAAGTTAAATTAGCATTTGTTGATACATAAGTATTAAGTGCTGAAAGTTCTGGTACTATAACTTTACTAGATTCTAATATAGAATTAGTTACTTGTATACTTTCATTTAAATTATTAGAAATATTATTTATTATTGGAAGTAGGGTAGAATATAAATTTCCATATGCATTATTTATTTTATTAGATGTATCACTATTTGTATTTGAAATTTCATCTATAAGTTTATTTATATTTTCCTTATTATCTTTTGAATTCCCATTATTTATTAAAGTATTCATCCTATTTATTTCAGATTTTTCTTTAATTAATAGAGTTTGTAGTCCTTTAGCTAATTGTATAGCTTTGTTTATAGCTTCATTAGGTTTTTCTTTGTTTAATAAAGCTAAATCCTTTATATAAATATCAATTTTATTATTTAATAAATCTATATTTGTATTCACTTCATTTAAAACTTTAGTCTTATCTATTGAGGACATATAATTGTTATTTAGGTTTTTTACATTTGTCATTAATAAATTAATTTGATTATTAATATTTTTTATATCATTTATGTCATTTTTCAGGTTATTACCTAAATTATTTATGCTATCTTTTGTAGCTAAAATTAAAGTTTTATTATTGCTAATGTTAGCTTGTAAATTATTTATTTCATTGGTTATTTTAGGTAGATTATTTGTACTATCGTTTAAAAATGTTGATAAACTTTTAGAAGTTGAATTTGCATTATTAATATGAGCTTTTATTTTATCTAAATTGTTATTAGACGCATCTAAGGAATCCTTTAATTGAACTATTTCTGGTTTATTTATTTGCAATTTAACACCTAATTGATTTAAAAAATTAAAGGACTCTTTATTAACTGTAGCAATAAAATTAGTTTTAATTTCTTTTGTTATCTTATCTTTTGCAACATTAGTTATTTTGGTAGCAATAGCATTTAATTTTTCGTTAGCTTTATAAACTATATTGGGTTTAACAGGAGTTGTTGTTGTTAAACTTACAAGTTTATTAGAAAAATTATGGGGAATTTCTATTAGGGCATAATACTTTCCTTCATTTAATCCATAGTTACCTTGCCAACTATCTACAAATTGCCACTTAATAGACTTATTCTTTTTTAGTCCGTTTACAATGTTTTCTCCAACATTAATTTCTTTTCCTTTAAAATTTGTTCCTTCATCGTTATTTATAACCGCTACAGGTAGATTTCCCGTATTAGCATAAGGATCCCAACATGCTTTTATGTTAACCCAAGCATAAAGGGAAGGAAGCACACATAATCCTAAAAAGATTATAATTGCTGCCCAATTTTTAAATATATTTTTTAAATCTTTTATAAAAACTTCAAAAACTTTTTTCATAATTGCACCTTTCCTATAATAATTGTCACATAATCTTTAAATTTATTCTCCTATACCAGACTCTTCAAATTTTTCTTCAAATTTGTCTACTAATGGATTCAATGGAGTTTTTAATAAATATCCTATTAAAACAGTAACTAAAGCAAAGGTTATTAATGCTACTAAATCTACTAACACTTTACTAACCAATGGTCCTGCAATAGCTTCTCTAAATCCATTTACTGAATAAGTAAATGGGAAAAATGGTTGTAATATTCTAAAAAACACTGGATCTACTTGTATAGGATAACTTCCACCACAACCAGCTATTTGAATAACTAATAATATAATAGACAAAGCTTTACCTACATTTCGTAATATAGATACTAATGTATATACTATAATTGAAAAGGTTAAAGAAGAAATTATTGCAAATAAGAGTAATAATAATAAATTTGAAGTTTGTACGCCTAATAAAAACTTATCTCCTAAAGCAACTATTAATCCCTGAATTACTGCTATGGTTATAAAAAACAACATTTTACCTAAATACTCTTCCTTTAAAGTTATATTTTCACTATCTTCAAATTTAGATAAGGTGGTTTTAAATATAGAAGTTAAAATAAGAGCACCTACCCATAGTGAAAGGGTTGTATAAATTGGAGCCATACCTGAACCATAATTTTCCACCTTATATATAGATTCCTCTTTTAAATTAAAAGGGTTGGCTACAAAATTTCCCATTAATTCAGGATTTGTTTGAAATATAGTTATAATTTTATTTAAATCATTATTATCTACTTTTTTTAATTCATTACTTAAGTTACCAATAAGCCCCTTAAATTCTTCTAGTTTTAAAGATAAATTTTTAGATGTATCTACAGCTAATTTGCTTCCCTCTGAAGAATAATTTAATAAATTATCTATTTGATTAAACATTCCTTGAGAGGAATCTAAAATAGAAGATGCATTTTCTGTAGATGCAATTAAATTATTTGCTATATTATTTAAACTAGGTCTTACAGCATTTGAATATGTAGTTAATGAATTAGAAACTTGATTCTCAATATTATTTGTTTTATCATTTAATGAATTAAAAATTTCTTCACTTAAGTTACTAGTATCATTTATATTATTTTGTAGTTTATTTAATTGTTCTTTTTCTGCGTTTAAATCTTCTTTAAGTTTATTTAAAGATGATATTATATTAGGTATGTTTTTATTTTCTTTATAGACTTTACTTATATTTTCTAAATAACTTATAAGTGAATTAACATTATTATTTATATGATCGATTGTAGTTATTGCATTATAAATAATATTTTTTTTATCCTTATTTTCAGTTTTTAAAGTATAGATCAAAGATTTTAATTTATTACTTTCACCTTGGATTTCATTTAAAATCAATTGAGTATTGCTAAAAGAAACATCCAAATCCTTTTTTACATTAGAGATTAAGTTTTGTGTATTAACTGTACCTTTCTTTACACTATTTAATCCATTGTTTATAGAGGGCATGGTCTTTTTTAGATTTGTAGAAAATTCACTTAGCGTAGTACCATGAGAGGATACAGTATCTAGAGCACTTTTTATAGAATCTAAATTGCTATTTAATTCAATGACACCTTTTTTTAATTTTAAAATATTATCTTTATTATCCTCAGCTTTTTTACCCGCTTGATTTAAATAATAAAATACAGTTTTGTTGACTGTATTTACAAAGTTAGAATTTATATTATTTACTATTTCAGATTTAGCAACACCTGTTATTTTACCTGCTACAGGATTGGATTTTGTATTAACCTTATAAATTATAGTAGGTTTTTTAGGTTTATCGCTATGTAATATACTAGTTAGATTTTTAGAGAAATCCTCTGGTATTTCTATCATTGCATAATAATTTCCACTAACTACACCTAAGTTAGCATCCTTGGAATTAACAAACTTCCAATTTAAAGCTGTATTTTTTTTAAGTTCTTTAATAACCTCATTTCCTACATTTATTTTTTTGCCATTTTCTAATACGTTTTTATCCTTATTTACTACAGCTATAGGCACAGTACTAGTGTTTTCATAAGGATTCCAACAGGCAGCGATGTTTACCCATGCATATAAAGAGGGTAAAAAACAAATTCCTAAAACTATTAAAATAGTTATAGGATTTTTTACTGTACTTTTAATATCTCTTTTGTAGATTTTAAAAATGTTTTTCATATGTTCACCTCAGACAAGTAAATTTAAAGTATAAAATATAGTTTATCAAATAAAATGTCGAAGATAAATAGCAAAAAATGGATATTGTTATATTTTTTAATAAATTATTGCTGTTTTTTCTGTTAATATATAATTTAATAAAATATGTTAATAGAAAATTAATATATCAACTAGTGTGAAAATAAAATTTAGTTAAATTTTACAACATTAACTCAACTAAAGAAAGTAAATAAGTTTCTACTAATTTGAAAAAGATGGGGATGTATAATATAATGAAAAAAAATATATTCATAAGGAGAAATTATATGGAAGATACAAACGTACTATCAAATAGCGAAATAAAATCTAAAGCTAAGAAAGCATTAAACGGTAACTGGATTGTAGCTGTAATTACATTTATTATTTATAATATAATAACTAACTCTATTTCCATAGGATATAATGTATATAAATTTAAAAATTTTTCAGCTGTTAATGAAAATACTGATTTAGGTATTACTATTACAATTTGTATAGCAGCTTTAATTTTAAAAGGTCCAATGACCTATGGTTTAAGAAGATTTTTTATTAATTTAGTTAGAAATGAAAATTATAAAATAGAAAACATATTTGAAGGCTTTAAATATTTTGGAGGAACATTTATTATAAATATTGTTTTATTTATATATGGATTTTTGATAAGCCTAGCAATTTTTATACCTTTTATAATAATTATTGTAGCTACATCAATAACTTCTTTTAGTTTACATGGCTTAGCAACTAATAATATGTTTTTAACAGCTTTTGTTATTATTTTAGTTATATCTATGTATCTAATTATAACTATTATTTTACTTAGATATTCTATGACTTACTATATCTATATAGATAACCCAGAAATAGGGGCTATGAAAGCCATAAAAGAAAGTGTTTTAATGATGGATGGTAATAAAACAAAACTTCTTTTATTATATTTAAGTTTTATTTTATGGTATATATTGGGTATTTTTACTTTAGGGATAGGATTTTTATGGATATTCCCTTATATAAATACATCTATAGCTGTTTTCTATGATGAAATAAAAAATAGTAAATTAAATGATGATAGTAAAGAGATAGAAATCATATAGTTTATATTGTATTTACAAATATATATAAAAGACTAAATTGCAATTAAAGATTAGTTGTAATTTAGTCTTTTTACTTATAGAATTTAAGAATTTATAATTTCTCCACCATTTACATGAATAACTTCACCAGATATATAAGAGGAGTCACTAGAAGCTAAGAATACATAAGCACTAGCTAGTTCAACTGGCTGACCAGGTCTTTTAACAGGAGTTTTTGCACCAAATTTTTCAACTTCATTAGGTGTAAAAGAAGATGGAATAAGAGGAGTCCATATAGGCCCAGGAGCTACAGCATTAACTCTTATCTCTTTTTGTGCTAAAGAAAGTGCTAAAGAACGAGTAAATGTTACAACAGCACCTTTACTAGATGAATAGTCGATTAAGCGCTCATGACCTTTATAAGCTACTACTGAAGCAGTATTTATGATTGATGAACCCTTAGGTAAGTGTGGTAAACTAGCTTTAACAAAATAGAACATACTAAATATATTAGTTTTAAAAGTTTTTTCTAATTGATCTGTAGGAATATCTTCTATACTATTTTGAGGATATTGAACACCAGCATTGTTCACTAATATATCTAACTTATTAAAATTTTTCAAGGTCTCATCTACAGCTTCTTTGCAAAAATTATCATAGGTTATATCACCTGCAATTAATAAACATTTTCTTCCTAGATCTTCTATTAATTTTCTAGTTTCTTTCGCATCATCATGTTCATTAAAATATACAATAGATATATCTGCTCCCTCTTTGGCAAAAGCAATAGCTACAGCTCTTCCAATTCCACTATCACCTCCAGTTATTAGGGCTACTTTATTATTAAGTTTTCCTGAGGATTTATAATTTGGATTATCAAAAATAGGTCTTGGATTCATAATTTGTTCTATTCCTGGTTGTGTTGATTGCTCTTGAGGAGGTAAAGACTTAGGAAAACTATTTATAAAATCTAATTCCTTGTTCATATTAATCATCCTTTCCAGTAATGTACTCTTAATTTATTATGGTTAATTAACTCTGATTTTATAGATTTTATTTTCAAAATAACTCTTATTAAAGTGAGTTATTTTTAGCTTCCTTATTTTGTGATATAATGTATAAAACTAATGAAATATTCAAAGGGGAGCTTTAATTTATGAAAAAGATATTTATAGATACAGAAACTACAGCATTAGAGCCAGGAGAAATTATACAGCTTACTTATTGTATTTGTGATTTAAATGAAAAAGATGAGGAGAAGGTATTTTTAGCAAAAAATTTTTTCTTCGATGTAAATTATATAGAGCCTTCTGCTGAGGCAATACATGGATTTAGTATAGAAAAATTAAAACTCTTATCAAATGGACAAACCTTTAAGGATATAGCCCCAGAGGTAAGTAATGATCTAAAAAATGGAATGTTTATAGCTCATAATGTTAATTTTGATAAAAAATTTGTAACAGCAGAATTTGATAGATTAGATTATATAGATTGGATTCCAAAGGAATTTTTTTGTACTATGGAATACTTTAAACCTATAGTACAGGCAAAGAATAGAAATGGTAGATTAAAAAAACCTAGATTGGAAGAAACCATGGATTTTCTTAATATAGATAAAAAAGTAGTTCTTCAAGGAGCTAAAAGGTTATTTGATTGTAGTAATGTAGATTTTCATGATGCTAGATATGATGTAGCAGCATTGGTATCTTGTTATTATAAGGCTAAAAAGCTTGGATATAATCTATAGTTTTACAATTAATATTAGAATTTCTTATTATATAAATAATTTTATATAATAAATATAAAAAACGTAACTAAAGTTAAAAGTAATAATAATTAAGGTGTTTGGATTACAAATGAAAAAGAAATATTATGATGAAATATCAAGAATAAGAAATTTATACATTTTTTCTATGCTATTTTGTTTTTTAGGATATTACCTGTGTAAATTTGTTTTTAGTAATAGACCTTACATAAGAAATGTTTCAGGAAGAATATTAGGATTAATAGCGTTAATATTTACAGAAATAGCTTTTATATACGCGGTAGATAGAACTAAACATAATAATAGGGCTTTATGGAAGTTTGCTATAATGTGTGGTTCTTTCTACATAACTGCTGAATGTTTTTGGATATACTATATAATAACAGGAATATATAATAGGATTTTTCCATTTAATTTAGGTGGTACAGAAGTTATTTACATGTTTTCTAGTTTAATTACTATGATATCCCTAGTTTACTTTATATTTAAGCATAAAAGAGATATTTTAAATTTAAGATTTATAATTGATTTTGTTACAATAATTATTGTTTTAGCTAGTATAATGTGGGATTATATTTTAAGTAATTTAAGTTATACTTTAAATATGGAAACTTATGCTTCCGGAATTTTTGGATTATATCTTCTGTGCAATATTCCGCTATTTATTGCAGCGTTAAATTTTTTAATAGATTTTAAATATTTTAATAATAAAGCAGTATATAGCTTATTAGTAGGTTCTACTTTATTAATATTTTTAAACTTGTATTCAATTTTAATAAATTCTTTTGAAATTTATAGTGTTAATTCTTTTGTAGATCCTATTTGGGTATTAGCTTTTCAATTTATTGGACTTTCTTCGTTGTATGATATTGATAATAAATATGAAAATATAAATATGAATTCTAAGATATTTTATATACTAAAAAATCTTAGTTCTATACTACCTTATGGATGTATTGTATTGTTACTAATAGTAAAACTACTAAGAACAAATAAAATAGACTTTTTAACAATTGGGTTTATGATGACTGTAGTTATAGTTATAATACGACAAATAATAACTATTATGGAAAATAAACGACTATTACAACTTTTATATAAATCTTATGAAGAGCTTGAAAACAAACAAAAAGTTTTAGAAAAAAAACAAGAAAGTTTAGAAAAATTAAATTTAGAAAATGAAAAACAAGCTAATACTGACTATTTAACAGGACTTCCTAATAGGCGTTTTTTAACACAGAAGGGTATAAAGATATTACAAACATGTAAAAAAGAAAACAAAAATTTTAGCATATTTATATTAGATATAGATGACTTTAAAGTTGTGAATGATACTTATGGCCATGACTTTGGTGATAAAGCCTTAAAACTTACTGCAAAAATTGCAAAAGAAGTTTTAAAAGATCAATTAATTGGACGTATAGGTGGAGAAGAGTTTGCTGGATTTATTGTAGCAGATAAAGATAAAGCAATGGAAGTTTTAGAAAATTTAAGAGAAGAAATATCAAAAAATGAAATTAAATATAATAAAAATATTAATATAAAAATTACAGTAAGTATAGGATTTTCTATGAATGTATTCAATAAAGATAAAAGTATAAATACTATTATATTAAGAGCGGATGAGGCTTTATATAAATGTAAAAAGCAGGGGAAGAATTGCGTGGCATTTAAAAAATAAACATGTTGCTTTTACTTTAGGTTTTTAATATAATATACAATGTGTCAATATTATGGCATGGGAGGGTGAGGGATAAAGAGAAAAGGATGAAGGAGAGTTGAATACAAAGTTTAACAAATTATTTAATCTTAATGACCATAATGCTACATTTAAAGGAGAAATGCTAGCAGGATTAACCTCATTTTTTGCAATTGTTTATATAATTGCTGTAAACTCATCAATACTATCTGATGCAGGTCTACCATTAGAAGGGGCAATAATTGCCACAGTTCTATCATCTTTTGTGGGATGTCTATTAGTTGGATTTACTAGTAATGCACCACTTATTTTAGTTCCGGGAATGGGAGTAAACGCACTTTTTTCCTATACTATTGTAGGTGCTATGGGACTTTCATGGAAACAAGCTCTAGCTGCGGTTTTTGTATCAGGTATCATGTTTTCCGTAGTAGCTTTTACAAAGCTTTCAAAGATTCTTACTGAATCCATTCCAACTTCATTAAAAGAAGCTATAACTGTAGGAATAGGTATATTAATTACTTTTATAGGGTTACAGAAAAGTGGAATTGTAGTAGGAAGCAACTCAACTTTTGTAGCATTGGGACAATTTAATAATCCATTAGTGTATGTAACATTTATTAATTTAATTATTACTGTAGTGTTATTTATACGAAATGTACCAGGTAATTTTTTAATAAGTATGATAACAGGAACATTTATATCTTATTTTTTTGGGCTTGTAGATGTTTCAAAGCTAAGTTTTTCAAATTTTTCATTAGCTGGTTATGGTGAGGTTTTCTTAAAAATGGATTTTAGTGCTATTACCTCTATTGTTTTTTGGGTAGCAGTGTTTTCACTGACTTTAGTTTTAGTATTTGAAAACTTAGGTTTACTTCATGGACATATAAATGTTATGTTAAAAGAGCCTAAAAAATTTAAAACTTCCTTTAGAGGGTGTTCAATATCAGCAATTACTTGTGGATTATTTGGAACAAGTCCAACAGTAGCTACTATTGAAACAGCAGCAGGTATAACAGCAGGAGGAAAAACTGGACTTACATCTATTGTTACAGGACTTTTATTTTTATTAGCATTATTTTTACTTCCTCTTATAAAGATTATACCTAATAGTGCCATCTCACCTATACTAATAGTTATTGGAGGATTAATGATTAAAAATACATTAAATATTAATTTTAATGATTTTTCGGAAGGATTCCCAGCTTTTTTAACTATAGTTATGATACCATTAACATTTAGTATTGTAGACGGTATGGCTTTTGGATTTATTGCTTATCCAATTGTAAAATTAGCTAATAAAAAATATAAAGAAGTATCTCTTGCAATGTACATAATTTCAATAATATTTTTACTAAATTTTATATTGCATGCATTAGGGTAATAAAAATATTATAACAATATATGAAAAATATATTGTAATTTTATAAAGATTAATGTAAAATAATTTAATGTGATTTTGAATAAATAGTCAGCAGAAATGCTGGCTTTTTTAGAATAAATAAAACTTAAAATATAATATAAAAAAGAGAGGAATGGGGCAATATGGAAAAAAGAGAAGAGGTGACTTTAAAAAAAGGATTAGGACTTATATCAACTACTGCTATAGTTGTTGGTAATGTTATGGGATCAGGTATTCTTTTATTAGTAGCTTCTTTATCTACAGCCTGTAGTTCAGGATCTGCGATATTAGGATGGATTATAAGTGGAATAGGAGCTATTTGTATGGGATTATCTTTTGCTAATCTAGGGGAGAAAATTCCTAAAACAGGTGGTCCTTATGAATACACAAAACAAGCATTTGGAGAATTTACTGGATTTATAAATGCATGGCTTTTTTGGAATTCCTATTGGATTGCTATCATAGCATCTTTAGTATCAGCTACAGCGTATTTAGCTGGATTTATACCTATTTTAAATGAGAATAGGTTAGCAGCATTTATATTTACTAGTGCTGTATTATGGATTTTTACTTATATAAATATAAAAGGCATAGAAGAAGCCGCAACTTTCCAAACTATATTAACTGCTACGGTTATATTATTATCTATAATATTTGTTTTTGTGACAAGTTCAAAATTTCAAATTAAAAACGTAACTCCACTTTTTCATAAGGGAGATGGTTTAACTTCTGTAAGCACTGCTGTTTCTATAACTCTATGGGCATTTTCTGGATTTGAGGCAGCTACAGTTTCAGCAGGAGAAGTTAAAAATGCTAAGAGAAATGTAAAAATTGCTACTATATTGGGCATTAGTATAAGCATCATATTATATTTAACTTTAAGCTTTTCTACTATGGGAGCTATAAAGCCTCAAGATTTATCTAAAGTAGATGGTAATTATGTAGCTGTATTAGCTCCTTATTTTGGACGTAAATTTGCTTATGTAGTTATTATAACAGAAGTTTTGAGTATATTAGGTACTGCTTTTGCAACTATTTTAACTACAGCTAGAATGTCTTATATAGCAGCTAAAGATAATATATTTCCTAAAGTGTTTGAAAAGATTAATCCTAAATACAAAACACCTTCTGCATCACTTATAATTGCTGCGATTTTAGGAAATATATTATTAGCAGCAAACTACACTAAGAGTTTGTCACAGTTATTCACCTTTATGATACTATTATCTAATCTTTCTTGTTTGCCTATATATGCTTGTACCGCTTTAGCAGATATAAAGCTTTGGAAAAAAGATAATAAAAACTATAGTAAAAAATCATTAATAAAATACTCTATAGTTCCTGTTTTAGCTTTTATTTATTCTGTATGGGCAATATATGGTTCAGGATTAGAAAGTAGTATATATTGTCTGGTTTTAGTAGTTTCAGGTTTGCCTATATATTTTTATAAAAAAAGAAAATCATTAAAAGTTGAAAAATTTCAAGAGATAGATAGTTATTAAAATTCTTGTGAAAAATAAACCTTTTTAAATAAGGTTTATTTTTTTATTATGGATTTAATTTTTTACTATAAGGTTTTATATCTAATATAGGAGTACCATGTAACATGTCCACTCCCTGTATTATTACCTTATTTCCAGTAACCTTTAATAGTTTTACTATAGATAATCCTATAGCATTAGGTCTTCTTGGAGATCTTGTTGAAAATACCCCTTTTTTTTCTTTACTCCAAGGGGTATGAGTTATAAGGCTATAATCTTTTGATTTGTTAAAATAGAATAAGACTATTATGTGAGACAATTTATCTAAACCTTTTAATCCATCTACATATTCTTGATTTATTTCAATTATAGCTTTTTTATCATTAGCATAAATACTCTGAGGTGGAATTTCTTCTATTTTTTCAAAAGGTGATTTTATATATCCAATGGGATTAAAGTTAATATTCGTCATATAAATTCTCCTTAATATATATAGTTTTATGAAATTATTACGATTAATATAAAATAAGGGTATAGCTGTAAAAAATGAAGTGTATTAACAACTACATTATAATAGTATACCATAAAGAAAGAGTTAATGTTAATTCTAAAGTAAGGGGGATTCTTATGAAAAGTACTAAAAAATTAAGTCAAAAGCTTATAAGTTGTTTTTTAGCCATTGCGATTTTAATAGGATTAGCAGGTTTTTTATCTTTAACTAAACTAAGAAGAGTTAACGAAAATAGCGAATCTATGTATCACACCTTAGAGGGTATTAAGATTTTAGAAAATTTAAAAGACAACTTCTTTGAAATAAGGGGAGATTTACTTGGTCTAGTTCACGAAAAAAACCAAGATAAGGAATCTTATTATTTAAATAATATTGATAAAATAATAAAGGATTCAGATAAAACATTAAAAAGTTATGGGGATAAACTTACAACATATTTTCCAGGTGAAAAGGAAGCTCATGAAAATTTAAAAACCAACTATATTCAATATAAAGAATATATAACTAAAATGGTAATAGCCTGTAAAAAGAAAGACTACGCCGAAGCTGATAGACAGGGACAGTTATCTTATCAATGTAGACAAAATATGATTAAATCTTTAAATAAAATAATAATCATTAACACTAAACATGCTAAGGATCTAAAAGCTAATAATATAACTGTGTATGGCAATTCTAGATCAATTGTATCAGTTATTTCTATAATTGGATTTGCATTTGCAATTTTATTAGGAACTTTTATTACAAGGGATATAAAAAATCCTCTTTCAAAAATGGAGTCGTTTGCAGATGAACTAGCAAAGTATAATTTAACCAGTAATTTAGAAATTAATAGACAAGATGAGTTTGGCTCTACAGCTAAGTCTCTTAAAAGTGTTCAGAATAATATGAAAGAATTAGTGGAAATTATAATGGGTAAATCCTCTGAACTTAGTGCATCTAGTGAAGAACTTTCAGCAACTATTGAAGAAATGACTGCAAAATTTGATGAAATAGATAGTTCTTCAAATAAAATATCAAAAGAGTTAGAAGAAACAAGCGCTTCAACTGAAGAAATTTCTGCATCAGTTGAAGAAGTAAACTCAAGTATAGAGGAACTTTCTGTTAAAGCAACAGAAGGAAGCGAAAATTCATCAAAAATTAAAGTAAAGGCTAATGATGCTGAAAAACTTAGTATTGAATCCAAAGGAGCTACACAAAATCTATATAAAACAAAAGAAAAGGACATATTAAAAGCTATTGAGGATGGTAAAGTAGTTGTAGAAATAAAAGTTATGGCAGAAGCTATAGCTAACATATCAGAGCAAACTAATCTTCTTGCATTAAACGCAGCAATAGAAGCTGCTAGAGCAGGGGAATATGGTAAAGGATTTGCTGTAGTTGCAGAAGAAATCAGAAAACTTGCAGAACAATCCAAAGGTACAGTAGACACAATACAAAATACTGTAGCAAAAGTTCAAAGTGCCTTTACAAACTTATCAGATAATTCAAAGGAAGTTTTAAATTTTATTGATGATACAATAATGAAGGATTATGAAGCTTTCTTAAATACCAGTGAAAGCTATGGAAAAGATGCTAATTTCTTAAGTAGTATGTCAGAAGATATTGCAGCAATGACTGAAGAGTTAAATGCTACAATTAATCAGGTAAGTGATGCAGTTCAAAATGTAGCTGAGGGATCTCAAAGATCTAATGAAAATACATCTCAGATATTGGATGGGATAAATGAAGCTACAGAAGGAATGACTGAAATATCTAAAACTGCACAAAATCAAGCAGAACTTGCGCAAATTCTTAATGAAATGGTAGGTAAGTTTAAAATATAAAATATGAAAAGTACATTAGCATTAAGCTAATGTACTTTTTTATTATAAATTGTTATTTTTTAATAAAGCAAAATATAAGTAATATATTTGTTGTTTTTTTAGTAAATTAATATTATGGATTACAAATAATTTTTATAGGAGAATTAAAAATTTATGGATTTACCTGTTTATTTAAATAAATTTTTAATACAAGACTTATATTCAATTTTAATAAATGGCTATTTGGAAAGTACAAGTTTTAAATATACTATAGATAAAACAGATACTTTAAAATTGCAAAAATCCACTAAAAATCAATATACTAAAGATGATACATATTCTAAAAAAAGAAATAGATATCATTGTAATGCAAATAATTTTTGTACCAAAGATAAAGAAAAGAATATAATAAGGGGAGATTGTTTCTTAAATGAATGGGATCATTTAGGAATGTTCAATGATCAAAATAGTAACACTAGAGAATTAAGTATTACAAAACTATATACAACTTTTTATCTTTTCTGTAATTTAAGAAATATGATGATGGGGAAAAATATGATAAAAGAAATAAATAATGAAGATATAAAAAATAACAGTATATGCTATGGTGAGTATGTTCAGTTTACAGCTAATATAAACAATTCCTCACTTCCATCACAAATAAATACTTTAATAAATACTATAGAATGCTATGATGTGGAAAAGCTAAATAGCTTAATAGAAAAAAAGGATATAGCTAAAAATAGTTCTTTTAATAATTATAATACAATGATTCAACAATTAAAGAATTTAGGAAAATGCTTAGATAGTAATACTATAGATATGATAGCAAATTTTGAAGAGTGTAATGGAGTTTTATGTGTTAATAAAAATAATTTTTTAGAAAATAATATTAATATGTATGATATCAGTGATTGTAATTGCACAGTTTTAGGAAAAGTAATAAAAGTAATAGATAAAGAAGATAGAATAGATTTATTAAGAAAAACTTGTTTGACTGAATATTATAATAGATTTTTAAAATCAATAAAACCTTATTTGAATATTTTAAATGAAAGTAAGATTATATTGTTAGAAGATATTATAACAGAAATAAATGGACCTTCCATTCAAGTAATACCTATTGCTATATATGTTTAAAATTGTAATCCAAAGTAAAAAAATTATATTGTAATGGATTAATTTATTAGTTAAATAATCATATAATGAAAATATTAATTATAGATTATATTAATTAAATTAGAAGATTCATTCTAATTTAATTAATAATTTTTTGGACAATCCTAAAATATGTTTTATAAATAAATCATTTAATGAGGAAAAGTTAAATTTTTATGTACTATAATAAGGAGATATGAAAATGCATAGTAGTAGTAAAATAAATCTTTTATTAAATGAAGAAGAAAATTTTAGTGTGAATTTATAGATTTTGATTTTATAAGAGGAGTTTAAAATAAATATTAAATTCGATAATTGCAAAGATGAGCAATTTATTTCAGGTAAATTTAGAATCTATTATACTAGAAGTAAAAATATCTGATAAAATAGATTTTGAGAAAGATATTGAAATTGAGGAATACATAAGTAGAAAACTCTATAAAAAAGTGTTTACAATATATTACTTAATATTCTTTAAATTAAACCAATATCAATAATTTTAAAAAATAAAAAATCTACAATAAGGGATGTAATATATGGCATATATTTATATATTAGAATGCAGTGATGGTACTCTTTATACAGGATGGACAACAAATTTACAAAGAAGAGTTGAAACTCATAATAAAGGAAAAGGAGCAAAATATACCCGTTGTAGAGTACCAGTTAAATTAAAATATTTTGAAGAATTTAAAACTAATAGGGAAGCTATGAAAAGAGAATATGCTATAAAGAAATTATCTAGAAAAGATAAATTAACTTTAATAAATAAATAAAGCGAGAAAATCTCGCTTTATTTATCCTATATTTCTAAAAATTCATCATAAGATACTTTTTTATCAACAAATTTATTTGGAGTAATTTCTATAATTCTATTAGCTATAGTTTGAATGAATTGATGATCATGAGAAGTAAAGAATATGTTGCTATTAAAACTCATTAATCCATTATTTAAAGCAGTAATAGATTCTAAATCTAAATGATTAGTAGGTTGATCTAATATTAGTACATTAGCATTAGTTAGCATCATTTTTGCAAACATACATCTAACTTTTTCTCCACCAGATAATACATTTACTTGTTTTAAAGGTTCTTCTCCAGAAAATAACATTCTTCCTAAAAACCCTCGTAAATAGCTCTCAGATTTTTCCTCAGAAAACTCTCTTAGCCATTCTACTAAATTTAAATTTACATCATTGAAATATTTAGAATTGTCTTTTGGAAAATAAGAATGTGTAATGGTTATGCCCCATTTATATTCTCCACTATCAGCTTCTAGTTCTCCTGATAATATTTTAAATAAAGTAGTATTAGAAAGTTCATCTCCTACGAATGCAATTTTATCACCTTTTGAAACTATAAAACTTACATTATCTAAAACTTTTACTCCATCTATGGTTTTAGTTAAACCATCAACTTTCAATATATCATTTCCAACTTCTCTTTCAGGTTTAAAGTGTATAAAAGGATATCTTCGAGTAGATGGCTGTATATCTTCTACGGAAATTTTATCTAAAAGTTTTTTACGAGAAGTAGCTTGCTTGGATTTAGAAGCATTAGCACTAAAACGAGCAATAAAGTCTTGTAATTCCTTTATTTTTTCTTCTTTCTTTTTATTTTGATCTTTTGTCATTTGAAGAGCTAGCTGACTAGATTCATACCAAAAGTCATAATTACCTACATATAATTTAATTTTACCAAAGTCTACGTCTGCCATGTGAGTACATACCTTATTTAAAAAATGTCTATCATGGGATACTACAATAACAGTACCTTCAAAATTTATTAGGAAATCTTCTAGCCAATTAATAGAATTTATATCTAAATGGTTAGTAGGCTCGTCTAATATAAGTACTCCAGGATTTCCAAAAAGAGCTTGTGCTAGTAAAACTTTTACCTTTTCACTACCAGATAGATCTTTTAGATTTTTGGAGTGTAAATTTGTAGGAATTCCAAGCCCCTGTAAAAGAGAAGATGCTTCAGATTCTGCTTCCCAACCGTTTAGTTCAGCAAATTCACATTCAAGTTCAGAAGCCTTTATTCCATCTTCATCTGTAAAATCACTTTTCATATAAAGGGCATCTTTTTCCTTCATAATTTCATAAAGTTTTTGGTTACCCATTATAACTGTTTCTAAAACCTCATATTCATCATACTTAAAATGATCCTGTTTTAAAATAGACATTCTAACACCAGGTTTAATAGAAACTTCACCAGTATTAGCCTCTATTTCTCCAGATAAAATTTTTAAAAATGTACTTTTCCCCGCACCGTTAGCACCTATAACACCGTAGCAATTACCTGGTGTAAATTTAAGGTTTACATCTTCGAAAAGTTTCTTTTCCCCATATCTTAAACTTAAGTTTGTTACTGTAATCAAAGCCTTACCATCCTTTACTTATAATTTTATATTCTGCGCCATTATATCATAAATTAACACATTTAAAAAGAATTTATTTTTATGTCATTGTTACTTTTTTTATTATAAAACTATTAAAAGGTTATGATATAATGTTAATAATATACTTGAAGTGAATATTTTGATAAGAGAGGTGTATTTTATGAATAGTGATATATTATTAGAATCGGGCACAGGAGAAGTAGAAATATTAGAGTTTAGTATAAATAATAAGTACTATGCTATTAATGTAATAAAGGTTAGGGAAGTCATAGAAATAGACAATTTAACAAGAGTGCCACAATGTCATGATGCTATAGATGGATTAATATTATGTAGAAATGAAATCTTACCATTAATTGACTTGAACTATATTATAAATAATAAACGAGATGAGACGAGAAAATTTAAGACTATAATTTGTGAATTTAATAGAGTAAAAGTAGCTTTTAAGATTGACAAAGTTATAGGTATACATAGAATAAAGTGGACTGAAATATTAAAACCTGATGATATATCTGCAAATTCTTTAGTTATAGGAAATATTATTTTGAATAAAAAAATAATATTATTATTAGATTTTGAAAAAATCGTGACAGACATAAATCCAAGTACTGGTATTAATGAAAATAAAATTGTAGAAGTAGATTATAAAGATAGATCTAATATAAAAGTAATATTAGCAGAAGATTCAGCTTTAATAAGAACTTTGCTTAACGATACCCTTATGAAAGCAGGTTTTAAGAATTTAAAATTATTTGATAATGGTAAACAAGCATTAGATTATTTATATAAGTTAGTAGATAAAAAGAAGGAAAACTTTAAAGAAGATGTTCAAATACTTATAACTGATATTGAAATGCCTCAAATGGATGGACATACTCTTACAAGAAAAATAAAAGAACATCCATTTTTAAGAAATCTTCCAGTTATAATATTTTCATCACTAATTACAGATGATTTAAAACATAAGGGAGATTCTGTAGGAGCAGATGCACAACTTAGTAAACCGGATATAGGCAATTTAGTTAATTTAATAGATGAATATGTAGAAAAATAGTATTAATGTTTGTATATAATATAGGATTATATGCTATATTATTAATATAGAGCACACAAAAGATAGGAAGGTGTACAATGATACAATTAGGCAAAATACAAAAATTAGAAATTATAAGAGATACTTCTATAGGGGTATATTTAAACTCTAAGGAAGACAAGAGTGAAGATGATATTTTACTACCTCAAAAATATGTTCCGGAAAATGCTAAGGTTGGAGATGAAATAGAGGTATTTGTTTATAGGGATTCAGAAGATAGATTAATATCAACTATTAGAAAGCCTAAAATAACGTTAGGAGAAATAAAACCATTAAAAGTAATTTCAAAAACAAGAATGGGTGCTTTTTTAGATTGGGGATTGGAAAAAGATTTATTTTTACCTTTTAAAGAGCAAATTAATGAAGTAAATATAGGTGAAGAATATTTAGTTTATTTATATATAGATAAGACTAATAGGCTTTGTTGTAGTATGAAAATTTATAAAATGTTAAAAAGTGATTCACCTTATAAACTAAATGATAAAGTTTCAGGAATTATATATGAAATAAAGAAGTATTATGGAGCTTTTGTGGCAGTAGATTATAAATATCATGGACTAATACCTACTAATGAATTATACGGAGATTTTAAATGCGGAGATGAAATAGAAGCTAGAGTAACTCATGTAAAGGAAGATGGAAAATTAGACTTAAGTTTAAGAGGAAAAGCATATATACAAATGGATAAAGATGCGGAGATAATTTTACATAAGTTAAAAGAAAATGGTGGTTTTATTAATTTAAACGATAAAAGTAATCCAGATGATATAAAAACTCAGTTAAATATAAGCAAGAATGCATTTAAAAGAGCTGTAGGAAGACTTTTAAAAAATGGAGAAATTAGTTTTATTGAAGAAGGTATTAAATTAATAAATAAATAGTTATGCATGAGAGGATATATATTGATTTGAAATATTCAATATATATCTTTATTTTGTAAAATTTTATATAGAATAAAAGAAATGGTATCTATTAAGGATTATATTATTCTTACGATAATATAGAATAAAACAATATTTTTATTAGGGAGGTGTCGACTATAATTAGGAAAAAGGTTTTCGCCATATTTTTTACTATAAGCTTAAGTTCTATAGGATTGTTCAATTTAAATCCAGTACAAGCTGCTCCAAAAAATTATAAAACTAAATATAATGTTTCTATAAATAAAGTATGGAAAATTAATTTTTCAAAAGAAGTAGATGAAACTTCAATAAAAGATAATATAAAAGTACTAGATAGTTTAGGACAAGAAGTTCCTATAAATATATCTTTAGATGTAGATAAAAGATGTGTTAAAGTTGCCTTAAAAAATGGTACATATAATGGAATTCACTATAATGGAAAGTATAGTAAAGACCAAAAATATACTTTGCTTGTAAGTAATGGATTAATGTCAAAAGCAAATAAAAATGAAAAGCCAAAGAAACTTTATAGTGAAGTTAAAATGGATTTTAAAACTGAAGGAAATAATCCTTATCCAGGACTTCCTATAGAGGATGGAATAGTTGTAATTGGAGATAAGGCTTATTCAGTTGGATATCTTTCAACTCATTCAAATCTTGCTAATGAAATATTTGCTGGAGGAAATTATGTTGTATCCTATGTAAGTGAGGAATATGGAGAAAAGATAAAACAAATACTCGGAGATAATAAGTCCAAGGGTAATGTAGAAAAAAGTAAAGAAATAACCTATTATTCTTCTGATGGTAACCAATATAAATATGAATATAACGATAGTGTAGGAGAATATAGATTACTTCTTCCAAGGATTTATGTTGATGTTGTTCCAGGAAGTGCTAAGGGAGTTATTAGTTTAAGTGTAAAGGATATAAAGGCTGTTCCAGGAGCCAAATATTTTAAAGTAGGAAATAGCAATACTATTAAAAAAATAGGAGATACCATTATATACACTATTACTAATCCTTTAGAAAAAATAACAATCTTATCTTCTGATGAAACTCCATTAGCTAATGCATTAGTGGAAGTTGGTTTACCTAATTCAACCTATTATAGTGTAAATACTTTAAATAAGACTTTAGGAAATACATCAGGAAATATAAGTAATAATGGTTGTGCTGCTATAGATTCTAATCTTTATGTGTATTATGTTAATACAGCAGATAAATCATCTCTTTATAGAAAAGATTTGTCTGGTAAAATGGATTTCCAAATAGGATTAGACAAGCCTCAATATATAAACATAATGGGGGATTGGATTTACTATAGTAACTATAATGAAAATGGGAAAATATATAAAGTTAAAAAGGATGGAACTCAAAATCAAAAACTTTGTGATGATACTGCAACTTATTTAACTGTATGTAATAACGTAATATACTATAGTAATGGTTCAGATAAAGGAAAGCTTTATAAAATAAATACAGATGGAACCATGGATGGAAGTACCATAAATAAAGATCCGTCAGGAAAAGTTCATGGAGTACCTGTAGTTTCTGATTATGGAAATTATAATAAAGCTTATGATGAAGCACATTTTATAAATGTAGTAGGAGATTGGATTTACTATAGTAATTTCTCAGATGGTCATAAAATATATGCAGTAAATAAAGATGGTACTATGAGAAGAAAAGTAAATGAGGAATGGTCTGATGCTATACAAATAGTGGATGGTTGGGCATATTATTGTTCAGGAGAAGGTATTATAAAGAAAGTTAGAACTGATGGTTCTTCTAATATAATACCTATAAAAGGAACTACAAGAAAAGTAGATAAAGCTTATCATTTAAATATAGTAGACAATTGGATTTACTATAGTAATGCAGAGGACAATGGAAAACTTTATAAAATCAGTATAAATGGTACTGGTGAAAAGAAAAAACTTTGTGATGTAAAAGCAGATTATATAAATATTGTAGGAGATATTATTTATATAACTAGTGGAAGTAGAACTTATACCCTACCACTTAATAAAGAAGGAGTATCTCCTGAATTAGTAACTAAAACAGTTATGGATAATAATATATCTAAATCTGACGACTTAGATATAACAGTAGATTATAAAGATTCAGATAAAACTTTAACTCAAATTGAAGCAAAATATCTTCCAGGTAAAGTAGCTGTATTTATGAAAGATGATACAGTGCAACAACTTACTGTAGATTGGGATATTAAGAATAAAAAATCTAATGGACAAGGTATTTATACCTATCAAGGAACAGTTCTAGGCTATGGTAAAAAAATAAAATGTACTTTAACAATACCTTCAGAAATGTTAAATGCCAATAGTATAATAGAAGTATATAATAACGGTCCTAAAAATGGTTCTGTTATAGTAAGGGAAAGAAATTTTGGAAATTCACCTAAAGATTTAGAAGATAAAGCTAAATTAAAGGGAGCCAAAAGAGTAGAAATAGGAGATATTATAAAAGTATATGGAAGTCCAAAAGCAGGAGAAAAACCTTTAGGACAAGTAACAGTAAATGCTAATAACGCTAATTCTCCTTTAGTTAAAGGTCTTGATTTAGATATGTATGGAAGGAGTTTCTGGATAACTATAACAAGAAAAAATAAAGCAGAAAGTAAGGCTACCGAGGTAAGACAGTTAGGTAGTGCTGTTATAACAGGGGATGTTTTGGATCCAGATGGGAAAGCTTTAGGTGTAGATGGAAGAGACTTTGAAATAAGAGGTTGGAACAACCCATCCATAAGAAATGATGGTTTTATATCTGATACTACAGAAATATCTTCTAAAATCCTTAAAAAGATTTACATAGTTCCGGGAAATGGAAAAGTAAATATGGAGAATATGGGGGTTAAACCTGTAGGAACTACAAAGGGAAATTATTGGACAGGTACTAATGCCAGAGATTTATTAACTGGATATGATCTTTTGATGACAGACAGTTTAGGAAACAGATTAAAAGAAGGAAACTATAGCTTATTTGTAGTTACAGCCTATGAAGGAAAAGCAGAAGAAGATATAACTAATTATGGTTCTCCATTAGTTGAAGGTTTAACTGCAAGCATTCCTAAAAATATGAAAGCAACAGAGGAAAAGCTTCCTAGACAACCAAGCGTAAGTAAGCAGTATGTAAAATCTGGAGATGGTATAAAAATTCAACAATTACAACCAGGAGAAGAAGCATTTATAGCTCCAGAAACTTGCAGTTATATATCCTATGATTTAGATAATAGAGAATATAAATCACATGATAATGTGTTCTTTAAAGGAGAAACTAGAGATAATTCTAATAGTGGAAGACCATATATAGAACAAGGTTTCCAAGAAGGTCTTAGAGATGGAAATATAGTTCCTAGAACAGTTAAAAACGGAAGATATAAAGTTTATATAGTAAATGATATAGGTGGATCTAAGGAATCTTCTGGTGAAATTATTGTAGACAATATAAAGCCTGTAGTTACTATTCAAAATGTAGTAACTAATATTAAGGAAGTTCCTGTAAAGGGTCCTGATGGAACACCTACTGGAGCGATAGACAGAGTAGAAGATTCTATAACAATATCTGGTGAAGCTAAAGATAATGAAGATAGAATAACAACCTATATTGTACCAGCTGGTACTGCAGCACAGGAAAATATTATAAAATCTTCAGCTATTCAAAAATCAGGAAATAGATTTAACTTTAATATAAAAATTACAGATACAAATAAGGATCAAAAAGAAAAATATTATACAGTATATGCTATAGATGAAGCAGGAAACATAAGTAACTTTAAAGAATTGGATAGAGCTAAGAGTATATTTGCTTCGTCCACTATGTCTGTAAATATGGATACAATACAATTAGGTAAAGACATAGTTAGATCTAAACTTGAGGGAAGAATAAAATATCAACCAAGAGATTTAAGTGCGATAGGTGGATATTATGAGATTACTGTAGAGGGTAAAAAATATAGATTAGATAATGATACATTAAGAAAACTTGGAACACCTTCTATAGATAATTTTATAAGTTCATTATCTCAAGCAAAGGAAATGATTAGTGTAGGTACAGAATGGAAACCTAAACCTAATGGATCTATATTAAAAGATATGGTGAGTATATATAAAGTAAATGATAGAGTATGTATAGAAAAACCTGATGATAAAGAAATAAAAGTAGAAGATAAAACTAGTGGTGAATTAATAAGTAGTATGTTAGGTTTAAATAAAATTGCTACAGCTACAGGAGAGGCAGCTAAATCTCAAAAATATCAAATTAATGTATCCGGAGCGCAAGTAGATAAAGAATGTAATTTAGGAGTTTGCTTAGCTGGTGAATATTTTGAAATTAAACTTGCTGTTGGTGATAGACCAAATGATGTAGCTAAGAAAATAAGTGAAAAAATTAGAGTACCAGGATACAAGATAGAATACCGAAGCAATACTATCTTATTAACTAGAGATCAGGTAGGAGCCGTAATACCTGAATTTAAAATAACTACTTTTGATTATTAATAAAAGAAGGACATTAATTTGTCCTTCTTTCATTAATAATATGATCTATAAAAAACGTAAAAAATTACGAGAATTATAACAGAAAAGTTATTTATATATTTTATCTATAATTAGAGGAGGCACAAAATGAATAAAAAAGTAATTATTCCATTAGTTATAGGAGCTTGTATTGCTTTTTCTCCTGTAAATGTAAAAGCAGAAGATTATTACAAATGGAATATGAAGGTCACAGGAGAAAAAAATAAGATTTGGACAGTAAAATTTTCTAAAAAACTCAATAATGATCTAAGAAATTTAGAAGACAAAATATATATAAAGGACTCTGAAGGAAACAAACTAAATTGTAGAGTAAATTTGAAAGATGATAAAAAAACTTTAGAAGTATTACCACCAAATACAGGTTATAATTTAGATAAAACTTATTATCTTTACATAGATAAAGAAATTTCTTCAGAAAGAAAAGAAAGATTAGAAGACAGTATTAAGATGGATTTTTATATTGATAAAAAAGTGACTTTTAAAGATGAAAATTTAGAAAGAATAATTAGAGAAGACTTAAATAAACCTTCCGGGGATATCTTTATAAAAGATATTTCTAAAGCTAAAATTGTTTATTTAGATGCTTCAAATAAAGATATTAAAGATCTATCTGGAATAGAATATTTAACAGATTTAAAAAAACTTAAATTAAATGATAATAAAATAGATGATATATCTAAAATTTCTGATTTAAAGTCACTAAAATATTTAGATTTAAAAAATAATAATATTAAAGATTTTAAAGCTTTAAAGGATTCAACTAAGTTAGAAACTTTATATTTAAAAGGTAATAAAACAGAAGATTATAATCCAATAGAAGGCTATTATTATAAAATAAAAGATAAGGATTTTAGCTTATATGATGATGTAAAAATTAAGTTTGAAGATAAAAATTTAGAAAAAGAAGTAAGAAAAGCTGCTATAGAATATGGAAAGGATAAAGATAGACCTATAGGAGATTTATATAATTTAAAATATACAGATGTACAAGGTATTAAAAAGCTAGATCTTCATAATAAAGGTATAAAAAGTATTAAGGGATTAGAATATTTACAAGATTTAGAGGAACTAGATTTATCTAATAATGAGTTAAGTAATATTGATACTTTAAAAGAGTTTTCAAAACTTAAAAAGGTTGATTTGTCAAAGAACAAAATTAAAGATATATCAGTTTTTCATAAATTAAACAATGTAGAATATTTGAATTTAAGTGAAAATGCTATTGAAGATATATCTCCATTAAGAAATTTAAAAAATATTAATTATTTAGATTTAAGACATAACAAAGTATATTATATAGATTCTTTAAAAAATAAATATAATTTAGAACATTTATTTTTAGCACAAAATAATATAATTGATTTTAGTCCTTTAGCTACTTTAAATCATTTAAAAGATTTATATATATCAAATAATATAAGTGATGATTTTAATTACACAAAGGAATATTATCATAATATTATAAATAAAGACTTTACTTTAAATAATCCTATAGTTTTTGAGGATAAAGATTTTGAGAATTTGGTAAGAAAAGAAATAAATAAGCCCTCAAATCCTATATATGAAAAAGATATGGAAAATATAAAAAAATTAGATTTGTATCATGCTCATATTCATAAGATAGGAGGAATTGAAAGTTTCAAATCACTTGAAAGTTTAAACTTAAAAGGTACTGATATTGATGATGTATCTCCATTAAAAGCTTTAAAGAATTTAAAAGATGTAAATTTATCTAATACAAAGGTAAAAGATATAAGCCCACTAAAAAACAGTACAAGCATTAAGATATTAAATATAAATGAAACTAATGTTTCCAACATTCAATCTGCTGAATTTATGAAGTCATTAGAAAAACTTTATTTAGTTAATACTAAGATAACTAGTATTAAACCTATAACTAATTTGAATAAAATAACGGAACTTGATATATCTAAATGTGATATTGAATTTAATGATGAATATAAAAATTCAATAAAAAGTCTTAATAACTTAACAAAACTTAATATATCTAACAATCCTAAAGTGGATGATTGTTCATTTATAAAAGACTTAACTAATTTGGTTTATTTAGATATGAAAAATACTAATATTAATAATATAGATAATTTAGGTAATTTATCAAAATTAGAATACTTAAATATATCTAATACTAAAGTTACTAATACAAAGATTATTAAAAATTTTCCAAAGCTAAGAAAAATTGATACTACAGGATGTAACATAAACAATGGTGAATTGGATAAAGATCATAATAAGTTAGTAGTATTCCAGGATAAAGTTTTAGAAAAAGAAATCAGGGATTTAATAGATAAACCTTCTGAGTCTATATATGAAAAAGATCTTTTAGGTATAACTAAATTGGAACTTTCAAATAGACATATAAAAAATATTGAAGGATTAGATTCTTTAAGGAATTTAACTTATTTAGATTTATCAGATAATGAAATTATAGATATAAAACCTATAGGAGCTATAAATAAATTAGATAAGTTAATTATTCATAATAATAAAGTAGAAAGTATAAAACCACTTGAAGATTTAAATAATTTAAAGGAATTAGATTTATCTAATAACAACATAGGAGAAATAACAATTTTATATAATCTAACTTCTTTGGAAAGATTGGATTTATCTAATAATAATATAGTAAATATAAAGAGCTTAGCATCTCTTATTAATTTAAAATATTTATCATTATATAATAATAAGGTTCAAGAGGGTATAGAGGATGGATTAAGTAGATTGTATAATCTTACAGAAATGTATCTAAAAAATAGCGGCATAGCCAATTTTAATGCAACTGGTGCATATTATAATAATTTAGCTAAAAAAGATTTTACTATACCTGAGGATTTTATAGTATTTGAAGATAAGAACAAAAGTGATTTTGCCAAAATAATTAGAAGTGTTATAGGTAAGAAAGAGGATACTAATGTATATAAAAGTGACTTGGATAAAATAACAGAATTAGATTTAAGTAAAAATGAACTTCAAAGAATAGATAACGCTTTAAGGAGTAAATTAAACAGTAAAGTAATTAGCGATTTAGAAGGAATACAATATTTATCTAATTTAACTTCTCTTAAAATAAGTGGTGATGGAAATAGATTGGGGAATATATCCAATTTAATACCTCTTAAGAAGTTAATTAAACTAGATATGGAAAACATAAATGTAGAAGGAGATTTAACAAAAATTAAATATCTAACTAACCTAGAGTACTTAAAATTAAATAACATGGGTATAAGGGATATAGAATTTATATCTTATCTTACAAAACTAAAAGAGCTGGATTTATCAAAGAATCAATTAAAAAATCTAAATCCAATAGGTGATTTAAATAAATTAAATAAGCTATACGTTGTGAATAATAATATATACAATGTAGAAGCCTTAGAGAAACTTATAAATTTAAATACATTAGACTTAATAGATAATAATAATTTAGATAATATTTATCCTTTAAAATCATTAATAAATTTAAAGAGTTTAAATCTGCCATCAAGTGTTAAGGATTATACACCTACAACTAAATATTACTATAATCTTATATATAAGAACTTTGAACTTAAAAATAACAATGTAGTAGTTATAAAAAATATAAAAGATATAGATAAAGAAGTTAATAAGGGTGATAAATTCTCCCTACCAAACTATGTACAAGGTGTTATGAGTGATAATTCAAAAGAAGATTTTAAAGTAAATTGGGATAAAAAAGATGTAGATACATCTAAAGAGGGGGTATACATTTTTACAGGTAATGTAGATGGATATGGTAAAAAAGTGAAATTAACATTAACTGTTAATGGATACATCCCAGAAGGTATGGGAAATTCTTTAGGCAACATAATAAATGGTGCATTAACAGCTAAAGATGATAATTATATATACTATATAAACAAAGAATATGACAATAAGATATACAAAAATAAGATAAATGGAGCAGAAGATTCACTACTTTCTACAGATAATGCAAAATACTTAAATTGCTATGGAAATTATATATACTATATAAGTAGTGGGAATATATGCAGAATAAAAAAAGATGGTGGTTCTGTAGAAAAAATATTAAATTGTGATGCTTCCAATATGATAATTTATAATAATTGGATATACTTTTTCGATAAGAGTAAACCTGGTATATACAAAATAAAAACAGATAAAACAGGCTATGAAGCTATAATAAGTGGTGGTCAATGGAGAATAGATAGTGAATTTGTATTATCTGGAGATAATATATATTACGGAAATTACAGCGATGGAAACTGTATATATAAAATTAAAATCGATGGATCAGGCAAAGTAAAATTAAATAACATTGAAAGTAAACACATGATTATAGTGGGGAAATGGATATACTATGTTTCCAATGGAAATATATATAAGATGAAAACTGATGGTAGTTTAAATACATTACTATATAAAGGCAATGTAGTAACTTTAAATGTAGATGATTCCTATGTATATTACACAGATGGAAATAAAGATAATTTCTTATATAGAATAGATATAAACGGTGATAATAACACTTTAATCCTTAAAAAAAGCGTTACTTTTTTAAACATATTAGGTAATAATATTTATTATATTTCCAATAATGAACCTAATAAATTAAAAACAATAAATAAATAAATAACTTATTAAAATAAATATCTACTAAGTTAGTTGGTAGATATTTATTTTTTTATTAGAAAATATAAATGCAATAGTCAAAGCTAAGGAATAAATAAAAACATTCTGTAACAAAATAATGTTATAGAGTATTTTGTTAATTATTTTCCTTAGTTTACTTAAGTATTATTATGTTAATATAAACAAATGTAAACTAACTAAAAAAATAAATACATAATAAAAAAACTCAACTGACAAATTTAGTAAATAATGCTATAATATATTTACTAATAAATGTATTTTTTCAGAATATATTATTAATACAAATACTGTAAACAAGGGACGGTTTAATAAAAATTATTAACCGTCCTTTTAAAATAAAAAGGAGAAACTTAATGAATAATATACTTTCTATATTACTCTTTATTAACTTTTGTTTTTATTTATTTACAGGTGTATATTTATTTAAAATCAACTATAAGTGTGAAACTAATATTAGTCTTTTTATACTTTGTATTTGTACAAGTCTCTGGGCTTTTGGATATGCTTTTATGATTATATCTAAAGATATATATATAGCTAATTTTTGGAGAATAATTTCTTCTTTAGGTTGGTGCTTTTTATTTATTGCATGGATACAATTTGCTTTATCTATAAGTAATACAAATAAAATAAATACCTTAATAAAACTAATATTATTAGCAATTGCTATATTTTTCTTCGTAAGAAGTTGTACTTATGACCCTTATACTGTACTTATAAAAACTGAAAATGGTTGGATAGATAAGTATCCAACAAATTTATTTGAAATTATTTTCTTTACCAATTATTCCATATGTTTGCTAATAGGTATGTTTTTCATTTTCTCTTGGGGTAAAAATTCTAATAAGAAAAGAGAAAGAAGACAAAGTATTATTATAGGTTTTACATCCTTAATAGCTTTTATATTTCTTTATACAACAGATTTTATACTTCCTTTAATTGGTATACAACTCTTCCATTTTGGGATTTTAGCAGTACCACTTGCAATACTTGGAATATGGTATTCAGTAATTAAATATAAAATTATGTCTTTAACACCTAAATATGTATCTGATTATATATTTAAATCAGTAAATGATCCCATATTTTTTATTGGAGAAGACTTATGTATAAAAAATGTTAATAAGATTGCTTGTAGCATAACTGGATATAATTATAATGAAATTAAGAATAGTTTATTTATAACTTTAATTGAAAATCATAATTTTAATTTAAGGAATTTATTAAAAGATAACTTTATTAAAGATGTAGAAATTAACTTATTAAAAAAGGACAATAATGTAATTCCTTGTATATTATCTGGAACAATCGTTTATGACGACTTTAATGATATGTTAGGTATAGTTATAATATTACATGATATTTCTGAAAGAAAGAAAAGGGAAAAACTATTAAAAAACTATAATCTGGAACTTGAAAAAGAAATTAAAGAAAGAACTCTCAAATTAAAAGAATCCAACAAAATATTACAAAGAGAAATTATAGAGAGAAAAAAAGTAGAAAAACAAATAGAACACATGATATATTTTGATGAGTTAACAGGATTGCCTAATCGTAGATATTTCAAAAATTTTATAGAAAACATTATAAATAAACATAAAGAAAACTACTTTGCTGTAATGTTTTTAGATTTAGATAATTTTAAACTAATAAACGATACTTTGGGACACCAAGAAGGGGATATATTGCTAAAAGAATTTTCAAAAAGAATAAAACAAATCATAAGAAAAAATGATATTTTAGCACGAATTGGTGGAGATGAATTTTTATTTTTAGTAAATGATCTTAATTCTTCTTATGATACTGATACTATAAATTTAATATCCCAAAGAATAATGACCGTATTAAAAAAACCTTTTATCATAAATCATACAGAAAATTTTATAACTATAAGCATAGGGGTAGCTTTTTATCCAATCCATGGTATACATGCAGAAACACTCATTAAAAATTCTGATAGCAGCATGTATAAAGCTAAATTTTCCGGCAAAGACAATATTAAAATTTATTCTAAAGAAATAAAAGCCAAGCTTTTAGAAGAAACAAAGCTTAAAAATTCACTCCATAGAGCTCTTGCCAAAAATGAATTATATGTATATTATCAACCTAAAATAAATCTTAAATTAAATAGAATATCTGGTTTTGAAGCTTTATTAAGATGGAAATTTAATAATAAGCATTTTATATCTCCAGATAAATTTATTCCTTTAGCAGAAGAAACAGGATTAATAGTCTCTATTGGTTATTGGGTAATTAAAACTTCTTGCAAACAATTAAAACATTGGCATAATAATGGTTTTAATGATGTAAATATAGCTATTAATGTATCTGTAAATCAACTAAAGGAAAAAGACTTTGTTTATAAAGTTAAAGAAATTTTAAAAGAAGTTGATTTAAATCCTATTTTTGTGGAATTTGAAATAACTGAAAGAATAGCACTTCAAGATACAAAAAATATATTTAAGGTCTTAACAGAACTTAATTCATTAGGAATAAAAATTTCAGTAGATGATTTCGGGACTAAATATTCTTCTTTTGTTAATATAAAAAACATTCCCATAAATAAAATTAAAATAGATATGGAATTTATTCAAGGACTAGAAAAAAATAAAAAAGATGCTGCAATAGTTAGATCTATTATTAGTCTTGGCCATAATTTAGGATTGGAGGTTATTGCAGAAGGTGTAGAAACTAAATATCAATTACAATATTTAAAAAAACAAAACTGTGATCAAATACAAGGTTATATTTATTATAAACCAATGAGTAGTTTAGAAATTGAAAATATTTTATATTTAGCATAAAAATTATTATAGATTAAAGGAATTATATAACGCATATAGAATAATACCCATGGGAGGGATATTATGAATTTAAAATTAGATGAATCCCAAATCTTAAACTTATTAAAGTCTTTAAGAGATCATTACCTAGAGGCCAAAAGCTATTATAGAATTCATAAAGATAACTATGAAACAATAGGTATAATTTCTCCTGAAGAATGGAAAGCAACCTATAATAACATTTTAAGTCAAGCTCATAAGGAAGGCTTGTTTACTATGTTAAAGTTAATACCATAAAATTTTTATATCATTATATTTAAGTTAAAAGAGGTGCAGATACAATGTTAAATTTTAATTATTCTATTCCAACAAAAATATTTTTCGGTAAAGGTAAAATAGATGTTTTAGGCGATGAAATAAAAAAGTACGGTTCTAAAGTATTATTAGTATATGGTGGTGGTAGCATCAAAAGAAATGGCATATATGATAGGGCTGTAGAAATTTTAAAAAATAACAATATACAAATTTGGGAACTTTCTAATGTAAAACCAAATCCAAGAATAACAAGTGTTATAGATGGTGTAAAACTTTGTAGGGAACACAATATAGATTTTATTCTTCCTATAGGCGGTGGAAGCTCTATAGATTGTGCAAAAGTCATTGCTGCTTCTGTAAACTATGAAGGTAACCCTTGGGATATTGTAACTAGAAAAGCTAAGATTACAAAAGTATTACCCATAGGTTCAATATTAACATTAGCTGCTACTGGTTCTGAAATGGATGCTGGAGCTGTAATATCCAATTTAGATACAAAGGAAAAAATAGGTATTGGTCACGAAGATATGAAACCAAAATTCTCCATAATGGACCCTACATATACCTTTACAGTACCTAAGAATCAGACTGCTGCTGGTACTGCAGATATAATGAGCCACACTTTTGAAGCTTATTTTAGTACAGAAAATGGAGCCTATATCCAAGACAGGTTAGCAGAAGCTATTCTTAAAACTTGTATAAAATATGGTAAGATAGCTATGGATGAACCTGAAAACTACGAAGCTAGAGCTAACTTAATGTGGGCCTCAAGTCTTGCTATAAATGGATTATTAAGCTATGGGAAGGAAGCTAAAAAATGGAGTGTTCATCCAATGGAACATGAATTAAGTGCTTTTTACGATATCACTCATGGAGTAGGTCTTGCTATTTTAACACCTAATTGGATGAAATATGTTTTAGATGATAATACTTTAAATAAATTCGTTGAATATGGAGTAAATGTTTGGGGAATAGATTCTAATGAAGATAAGTATACAATAGCTAATAAAGCCATAAATAAAACTCGAGAATATTTTAATTCACTATCTATTCCATCAACATTAAAAGAAGTAGGTATAGATAATAAAAACCTAGAAAAAATGGCAAAACAAGCTACTAGAAAAGGTTCCATAGGTTCATTTAAGCCACTTAGTGGAAATGATATTTTAAATATATATAAAGCTTCATTATAATAAAATAATCATAATAAAAAAGATTAGTAACTGTCTTATATGACTTTTATTAATCTTTTTTTAGTTAAAAGTATAAAAATTATATAGACTAAATTAACTTATTTATGTTAATATCTAAAATATAAATTTAGTAGAGGATGGATTTAAATAAGATGATATTTTTAAAAACCAAATTAAGTAAAATAATACTAATATTTTCTCTCTTTATAATCTTATGTACTCTTATTATATCTATTTATATAGGATTGAATTTGGTTACTCCCAAAAGAGATATAATTAATAAAACTCCTAAGGATTATGGATTAAAATATGAAAACATATCTTTTAATAGTAAACATAATAGTGTTTTACTAAAAGGCTGGTGGATTCCAGCACAAAATGATAATAAGGAAACAAAATCTAAAAAGACTATAATTTTTTCTCATGGTTATGGAGACAATAGAGCCTTAATGGATATAGAAGTTATAAATCTCGCCAAAAGATTATCCAAAGAGAATTATAATGTTTTAGTATTTGATTTTAGAGGTGAAGGAGAATCAGAAGGAAAGATTGTAACTTTAGGCGCCCTTGAAAAATATGATCTTTTATCTGCGATAGATTTCGCAAAAAATACTAAACACTCAGAGAAAATTGGATTGATAGGATGGTCTATGGGTGCTGCTACATCTTTACTTGTAGGAGAAAACTCCAAAGATGTACAAGCAATTATAGCAGATAGTCCTTTCTCCAGCTTAAAAGGATATCTTAAAGAAAATTTACCTTATTGGACTAATTTACCTAATTTTCCTTTTACCCCTATTATATTAGGGGTTTTACCTAGTGTAATAAATATAAATATTAAAAGCGTAGATACTATAAATGCTGTATCAAAATATAAAAATAAAGAATTACTTTTAATTCATGGAAAAGGAGATAGTGTAATACCATATACTGAAAGTGAAAAAATATATAAAAGTTGCAAAAACAAAAGCCACATAAAGTTATGGATTACTGATAAGGCAGATCATATAAGATCTTATAAGATGCATAAAGAACTTTATGAAGAAAATATAATTAATTTTTTTAATTTAAATTTAAAATAAACAAATATAGAATTTAATAAGTAAAATATAAAAAGTAAGAAACAATTAATTTAAATTTTAGTTTCTTACTTTTTATTTATATACTAATTTAATCACACTTTTTATATTTTTATAATATACTACTAATGTAGATAAGATACTACTAAAAAGTTGGTGCTAATTTATGTTATGTTTCTATATATTTATATTAGTAATAGTACAAGCTTATTTTAGACAATGTATGTACAATATATACTTCGTATATTTATATTGTTGTTATTTAAACTATATTAGTAAACTTTGTAAAAGTAAATTACCTAAAGAAATAAAAGAAACTAATGTACCTTCAGAGAAAAAATCTAGTAATAACTGCGGATTTTTAATTGAAGCACAAACTGTGAATATATATTTAAATTGTAATTAATTTGGAGTGATATTTAATGGAAAATTTAGATAAAAAAGTTATAAAACCTGAAAATGAAGAAGCTATGGATACATTAGGTTGTAATCCTATGCCTGATCCTAACTCAAGTTGTGGAAATATGAGAATATCAAGTAATACCGTAAATATTTATGTAAATTGTAATGCTTAATAATTTATGATTGAAATATACTAATTTGGAGTGATATTGATGAAAAATTTAGATAACAAAGCTTTAATAAATAAAGATGAGCAAGCTATGGATAGAGCAGGTTATTATCCTGAATCTACTAATGATGACTGTGGTAATATAAGAATAAGATGTAATACAGTTAACATTTATGTAAATTGTAATAGCTAATTTTAAAAAAAGAACTTCTAGAGTTAATCTAGAAGTTCTTTTTTAAAACAATATATGAGCTATTAATGCAATAATAGGTAGTGTTATAACAGTTCTTTCTATAAATATTATTATTAAATCTTTTAATGAAACTGGAATTTTAGATCCTAACAAAAGTCCTCCAACTTCTGACATATATATCAATTGAGTAACTGAAAGACATGCTATTATAAATCTTGTCATTTCACTTTGTATAGTAGCTGCCATAACAGAAGGTAAGAACATATCTGCAAACCCTACTACAAGAGTTTGAGAAGCTGCTGCTGCTTCTGGAACACCTAATAACTTTAATAATGGAATAAAAGGAATACCCATCCATTTAAAAATACTTGTATATTCGGCAAGTATCAAAGCTGTAGTTCCCATAGCCATAACTACAGGAGTTACTCCTAAAAGCATATCAAAAACATTTTGAATTCCTTGTTTGAAAAACTTACTAGGGTCATTATTTTTAGCAGCCTTGCCGATAGCCATTTCAAGTCCCCATGTAAATGAAGTATATCCTTCTGGTATCATTTCTGAAATGTTTTCTTCTGAACCCTTAACATATCTATCTGGTTTTCTAGAAAGTGGTGGAATTCTTGGAATTATAATTGCTGCTGCAACTCCTGCAAGAGTTACTGTTAAGTAAAATGGAACAAACATATGAGCAAGTTTTACTTGCGATATAACTACTAAACTAAAAGTTATAGATACTGCAGAAAACGTAGTTCCAATAACTGCAGCCTCACGCTCACTATAATAGCCTTGTTCATATTGTCTACTTGTAAGTAATACTCCTATGGTTCCATCACCAAGCCAAGAAGCTATACAGTCAATAGATGAACGACCAGGTAAATTAAATATTGGTCTCATAATCTTCGTAAATAACGCTCCAAAGAATTCTAATAAACCAAAGTCTAAAAGCAAGGGTAAAAGCATACCTGCAAATATAAACACTGAAAACAATATTGGAATAAGATCATATAATAAAAGTCCCCCTGTATTTTCTGACCAAATCCATTCAGGTCCTAACTTAAAAAATGTACAAAACACTAAAATTCCGCCTAAAATTCTTGTTATAAACCATAGGGGTGTTACATTAAACAAATTATTTAAAAATTTATTTTTTAATATAAATTCGGGTTTAAATAGCTTGGTTATTATTGTAGCTAAAAAAGTAATACAAATAATAATAGTCATAATTGCTGGTAAATATTTAGATAATAAATTTAAAACAGCTTTTGAAAGTATTGCTACAGGAATAGATATTTCTCCCTTATAGCTAACAGGTATAATAAAAAATAATGCCCCTATAGTAGAGGGTATTAAAAATTTTAATAAATCATTTAGGGTATACTTTAAATTTGTTTTATCTTCCATAATTTATCTCCTTAAAAATATTATTGTAATAATAACTATTGTAATGCATATTTATGAAAAAATCAAGCTTTTTATTCAAAAAATATACATAAAACCCCGGGAAATCTCTTATAGGCATTGTTTATTTATGCAAATGTGAAAATAAATAATATTACTTATTTAAAAGTAAAAATTAACAGTTTAGACTATTATGAGCATTGAATTTCATTTTTACCTTCTATATAATGTATATGTAATATGATATGTAATATGATATTTAATTAACAATTATGGTAAATTTTTTAGAGAGTAAAAATATCCAGGATGTGTCTTTTCATTAATTAGGGAGGGTCTGCTATGACAGAAATTTTTTATAGTATGGATCATATTCTTTTGTTAAACGGATACAATGATCCCAAGAAGCATAGACATTGGTCAAAACATTTATTAATTAGTTTAGATGGAGAAATTCAATGCTTTATTAAAAATCAAAAGATATGTTGTACAGGTATTATGATTTCTTCTAATGTATATCACACCATTGATAGTAACCAAAAACAAGTTCTAGTATATCTATTTGATGAAACTACAGATATATCTAAAGAAATGGATTTGAAATACTTAAACAACTCTCCTTATTATATAATAACTAAAGACACTGTGGAGAAAATTAAAACTATTTGGAATGAAAAGAATACATATCATTATACCTATAAAAGCATACTAAAATCTTGTAATTTACAATCAAAAACTCCTCATATTAAGGATGATAGAATAAAAGAAGTAATAAAATTACTTAAAAATAAAAAGGAAATCACAAAAGAAATTATAAATGATTTATCAGAAAGTGTATACTTATCTCCAAGTAGACTTTCACACTTGTTTAAGGAAGAAACTAAAATATCATTAAATAGCTATTTAGTAATTATGAAGGTATCCAAGACTTATGAGTATATATTAAAGGGAGATAATATTACAGATGCCTGCTTAAAAGCTGGTTTTTATAGCGCTTCTCATTTCGCTACCACTAATAAAAATATGTTTGGTCTTTGTGCAAAATCTTTTCAAAAAGATATAAAATTCATAGAAGTATGTTAAAATAACAATCCCATAGATTAGTAAATTTAAAAAGTTTTGTGACAAAATGAGAAAATCTCAAAAAGAGAAAGCATTTTTGTATTATTATGAGAATAAAAAATATTTTCAGCATATGCCTATTATTATTGATAATTATCTACCCCATGGCATAGTATTTGCTTTATATTTAACTATAGTATCTTTCATTATATTTTTAGGAGGTATAACTTATGAAAAAAGACTTATGGGAAAAATGCGTAAAATTTCATGGACATTCTTGCCCAGGGCTTGCTATAGGGTATAAAGCCGTAGAAGCAGCAATAAATAAAATGGGTATAAAATTTTCAGAAGATGAAGATATCGTATGCGTTACTGAGAACGATGCCTGTGGAGTAGATGCTATTCAAGTTTTATTAGGATGTTCTTTAGGAAAGGGAAATATTATTCATAAAGATTCTGGTAAAATGGTCTTTGCTTTTTTTAACAGAAAAAATGAAGAAAGTTTAAGGATAGTATTTGAACCTAAAGAAAAAAAGCAAGACAGAACTGAATATATGAATTACATATTAAACACAGATTATACTGAGCTTTTTAAATTTAAAAAGCCTAATTACTCTGTACCTGAAAAAGCAAGATTATTTAAAAATATAACTTGTGAAATCTGTAAAGAAAGTACCGCCGAACATAGAATAAGAATTATGAATGGTAAAATGGTATGTTCTGATTGTTTTAAAGAATATTCGAGAATCATTTAAAAAACTATAAATACAAAATAACTAGGGGGATTTTTAATGAAAAAAACTATACATAAATTGATAGTAGTACTTTTTACTACTATAATAAGCATGTCATTTTTACTATGTGGTTGTGGAAATAATAAAAAAGAAGTAGAAACCAATGTAAAAAAAGAGTCTGCTCCTAAAAAAGATGTTGTTTTAAAATTAGAAGGAGGAGATTGGGGATCACCTAACCCATATCTTTCATATCCAAGGGGACCAGGATCTTCTAAAGTAAACCTAATTTATGATTCACTAATAGAAAGAGACGAAAAAGGAATGATACCTTGGCTTGCAGAAAAATGGGAAGTAAAAAATGGTGGTAAAGAGTACTTATTTAAAATAAGAAAAGGAGTCAAATGGCAGGATGGAAAAGAATTCACTCCAGAGGATGTAAAATTCTCTTTTGAATATTTTAAAAAGCATCCTCCTGTATCTAAAAGTCTATATATAAATGGAAAATGTTTTATAGATAATGTTGAGGTTTTGAATGATAATTACATTAAAGTTACAGTAAATACTATAAACGCTTCTTCTTTAGATAAACTAGGAAATACTAGAATTATACCAAAACATATTTGGGAAAAAGTAAATGATCCTAAAAAATTTAATGAAAAAGATGCTTTTGTAGGTTGTGGACCTTATACTTTAGAATCTTATAATAAAGAAAGAGGGGCTTATAAGTTTACAGCTTTTAAAGATTATTGGGGACCTAAGCAAAGAGTTAAATCTATAGAATTCATTCCAGTAAGTGACCCTATACTTGCTTTTGAAAAAGGTGATTTAGATCTTATTGAAGGCGTTAAACCAGATATAGCTAAAAAATATGAAAATAATAAGGATTATAAACAACTAAAAGGACATAACTTCTTTGGTTATAGACTATGTATGAATATGGATAAAAAGCCAGAGTTTAAAGACAAAAATATAAGACAAGCCATAGCTTATTCTATAGACCAGCAGGAAATAATTGATAAAGTAAAAAGAGGATTAGGGGTAAAAGCTAGTGCATCTTTCTTGCCAAAAGATCACGTATGGTATAACAAAAATGTTAAAAAATATGATTATAACCCTAGTAAATCTAAGGAACTTTTAAAAGATAAAAACTTAAGCTTTGAACTTACTACATCTAATCGTAAGGATGACTTAAGAATGGCAGAACTTATAAAACTTCAGTTAGAAAAGGCTGGAATAAAGGTTAATGTTAAAAGCCTAGACATGAAAAGTAGAGATGCTGCTGCTAAAACAGGAAATTATGAAGCTCTTATAACTTCTCATGGTGGTTGGGGGCAAGATGCGGATATATTAAGAGAGCTATATAGATCTAAAGATTTAGCAGTAGGTGGAACTATTATGAACTCCATACCAGGATATAAAAATCAAGAAATAGATAAATTATGTGATAAACAGATGAACGAAATGAATGAAGCCAAGAGAAAAAAACTAGTATATGAGCTTCAAGAAAAAATATCAGATGAAATACCTATGATTCCTATTATAAATACTCCTGGTGGTATTGCTATATATAAACCAGCTAAATATGATGGATATATGAATATGTATAACCATTTTATGTTATCACATAGTAAACTAAGCTATTTAGAAAGAAAATAAAAGGGTAGTTGATGATATTTATGAAAATTAAATTTTCTAAGTTTACTGAATATGCATTGACTATAATAATTATACTCACAATAAATTTCTTTATCCCTAGGCTTATGCCTGGGGACCCTTTTGTAATACTCTCTGGAGATAATGGGTGTGAGATTTCTGCATATTCACAGGAACAAATAGAAAAATATAAAACCTATTATGGTTTAGATAAACCTATACATATTCAATATTTAAATTACATAAAAAATTTGTGCTATGGTAATTTAGGATATAGTATTTATTATAATGATTCTGTTTTCAATATTATAAAGTCTAGATTTGGTTGGACTCTCATGTTAGTTTTAACATCTATTTTTTTTAGTTCTATTTTAGGAACCTTAATCGGAACTTTATCTTCCTTCAATAAAGATAAAAAATTAGACCGAATACTCTATAGTTTTTTTATGACCTTATCTGAAATACCTGGGTTTTTATTGGGTATAATTTTTTTATTTATTTTAGCAGGAAAATTAAACTTATTCCCTTTATCTGGAGCTATAACAGATTTTCAAGAATATGCATCTAACTATGAAAAAGCAAAGGATATAATTTATCATGCTACTTTACCAATTTTAACATTAACATTATCAAAAGTTGGAGACTTTTATTTAATATCAAGAAATAGTGCTATTTCGGTTTTGAAAAAAGATTATATAAATACAGCTAAAGCAAAAGGTCTAAAGAGAAGAAAAATTATATTTAAACATATACTTAGAAACTCTATCCTTCCTGTAATAACTAAAATCTTTTTAACTATAGGTTCTGTAGTGAGTGGAGCTATTTTAGTAGAAAATGTTTTTTGCTATCCAGGTCTTGGAAAGCTTATGAAAGAAGCTGTATTTGTAAGAGATTATCCATTGATTCAAGGTATATTTTTGGTAGTTACATTTATGGTTATAGTTATGAATTTAATATCAGATAAACTATATAAAAAATTAGATCCAAGGGTGGGATAACCTATGAAAAAACATTTAATTAAAATTAAAAACTTATCTAGCATAAGTAAAATTTCTTTTATAATTATAATATTTTTTACATTTATGGCTTTATTTTGTCCTATAATATGTAAGTTTCCATATAGTAAACCTTCAGGTGTATCTTTCAATCCACCCTGTAGTAAACATATTTTAGGTACAGATGATCTTGGTATAGATTTATGGTCTCAAATCTGCTATGGTTCTAGAATTAGTATAACTGTAGGGTTATTTACAGCACTTTTATCTGGACTTTTAGGAAGTTTTATAGGTATAGTTTGTGGTTATTATGGAGGTACTATTGATAAAATTTTAATGAGATTTACAGATTTAATGATGGTACTACCAGAACTTCCTGTAATGATAGTTCTTGCTGCTTTCTTTGGACCTAGTATAAAAAATGTAATAATTGTTTTAAGTTTATTTTCCTGGGTATCTCCTTCTAAAATAATAAGATCAAAAGTTATATCTATAAAAAACGAAAATTATATAAAAGTTGCTCAAAGTTTTGGAGGTAACTTTACTCATATATTAAGTAAACATATACTACCCAAAATAATTCCTTTAATAAGCATAAGTATGATAAAAATTATAAGTAAATCCATAATAGCAGAATCTTCTTTATCCTTTTTAGGACTCGGAGATCCTTTATCTAAAAGTTGGGGTATGATTTTAAATCACGCTATTAATTTTGAAGGAATTTACTTTACAGATTATTGGAAATGGTGGATCTTATCTCCCTTAACTTGTATTTTAACCTTAGTTTTAGCTTTTGCATTCATAAGTAAAGAATTGGAAAATATTTAGGAGGAATTTTTATGGAGTATTTACTTAAAGTAAATAATTTATCTATTTGCTATGAAAAAAATCAATCTTTTAAAGCTGTAGACAATGTATCTTTTTCTATAGTGGAAGGAGAAAATGTAGGAATAATCGGAGAATCTGGCAGTGGAAAAACTTCTATTGCTACAGCTATAATGGGACTTTTAAATGAAGAAACTAAGGTTTCTGGAGAAATCCTCTATAAAAATCAAAATATATTATCTTTCAAAGAAGATGAAAAAAATATGTATAGGTGGTCTCATATAGCCTTAGTTTTTCAAAATAATCTAGATGTATTAAATCCTGTACTTAATATAGAGAGTCAAATATTAGAAAGCATTATAAAACATACAAATTTATCTAAAAAAAAAGCTTTAATAAAAGTAGGTAATTTATTAGAAATGGTAGGTTTAAATAAAACTATTGCAAAGGTTTATCCCCATAATTTATCTGGTGGTATGAGACAAAAAGTTCTTATAGCTATGGCTCTAGCTTGTGATCCTAAAATATTGATAGTAGATGAACCTACTTCAGCTTTAGATAGTGTAAGTAAAAATGAAATAATAAATCTTCTTTTAAAATTACAAAAAGAAAAAAAAATAACTATGTTAGTAATCTCTCACGATTTATATGTAATTAATAAATTAACTTGTAAATTAGAAGTTATATATAAAGGTAATATACTAGAGGAAGGTCTTACAAAAGATTTAATAAGACATCCTATGCATACATATACAAGAGGCATTATAAATTCCTCTATAGAAATAAATCCTTTTGGAGATTTATGGGGAATACCTTATAAAGAAGATAACTTAGATGGTGGTTGTGTATTTTATTCAAGATGCATACAAAAATGTAGAAAATGCAAATATACAAAACCTCAATTATACAACATATTAAATAATAGAAAAGTTGCTTGTAATAGAGGCGGAATTGTAAATTTATTACAGGGGAAATCCATAAACAAAACTTATAAGGATAATAATAGGGAAGTATGTGCTGTAAAAAACTGTAATATAACTATAAGATTCGGAGAGATAGTATCTCTTATAGGAGAATCTGGTTCTGGTAAAACTACTTTAGCTAATATACTATCAGGAATATTAAATCCTGACAGTGGAACTGCTTATTTCAAAGATGAAAAAATACAAGGTAATAACCTTACTTCTAAAAAAGAAGGTATACAAATTATTTTTCAAGATCCATTTTCATCCATAAATAATTCCTTTACTATATTAGAAACCATAAGAGAACCTTTAGATATAATTAAAGCTGGTTCAAAGGAAGATAGGTATAAAAAGGTATTAGAAGTACTGAAAAAAGTACAACTTCCTACAGAATCTAGTTTTTTAAATAAACGATGTAGTGATTTAAGTGGGGGACAAAGACAAAGAATATCTATAGCTAGGGGACTTATTATGGAACCTAAACTTTTAATAGCAGATGAGATAAGTTCTATGCTAGATCCATCTACTAAAGCAAATATTTTAAGACTTTTAAAACAACTGCAAAACTCTACTGGCTTTGCTATGCTATATATTACTCACGATATTAACTTAGCTAAAAAAATTTCGGATAAAATGCTAGTTATGCATAAGGGAGAAATTATAGAATCTGGTTCTGTTTTAGACATATTTAATAACCCAGAAAAACCTTATACTAAAATGCTAATATCATAGATTTATAAATGATACTAAAAGATAGAAAATAAAAGAGTCTTGGAGAAATCCAAGGCTTTTTATGTATAAACTATAGCGAATATAATTTAAGTAAAGATAGCTTTATGATAAAATTGTAAATGAATTCAAAATGGGGGGATAATATGAAAGAAAAAACAAATGAAGATATCTCTAATACATTAAAATCTTTATTTTGGACATTTTGGGGTGCTCTTTCTATAATAGGCTTTATTATAGGTGTTACTAATAGTTCTAAAAGTCCAATTAACAGTATAGTATATTTTATTATTCTTATATGTACCTGTATTTTTCAAATTATATTACACGAAGCAGGACATTTAATTTTTGGTCTTTGTTCTGGATATAAATTCATATCTTTTAGAATTGGAAATATAACCCTTATAAGAGAAAATAGAAAGTTAAAGATAAAGAAATTTAATGTAGTAGGTACTGCAGGTCAATGTATTATGATGCCTCCAGAAGGAAATGGCTATGATTGCCCATATATTATTTACAATTTGGGTGGAGTATTTATGAACACTATAGTAATCTTACTATGTATATTATTTTATAAAACCTTTACTACTAATTTTATGGTAAAAAATTTTTGTTTTTTATCAATAATTATAGGTATATTCTTTATAATTATTAATGGTATACCTATAAAAATTTTAGGAAATGATGGCTACAATTTTATTTCTATGAAAAAAGATAAATATGAAAGATATTCATTTTATATGATGCTTAAAATAAATAGTCTTCTCTATAAAGGTATAAGATTAAAGGATATGCCCATTGAATGGTTCAAACTTCCTAATGGTGCTAATTCAAACAAATTACTATCTAATACTATAAGAATTCTGGAAGGAAATTATTATATGGATAAAAGAGATTTCCATAAAGCTATAGAAATTTACAAAAGCATAATTAATACTACTCCTAATTTAAATAAAGTACTAAAAAATGAAGTCATATGCGATATATTATTTTGTGAAATTATAAATGAAGCCGGAGAAGACGTAATTAATAAATTATATACTAAAGAATTAAAAGATTATATAAAAGCAACTAATTGTTATATGTCAAGAAAGAGATTAATGTATGCTTATTATCTTTTAGTAAAAAAGGATAATACTAATGCTAATCCTATATTAGATGAGGTTAATAAAGTTAAAAAAACTTATCCAGTTAAAGCTGAAATTGAAAGTGAATTACAAATAATAGAATTTGTAAAATCAAAATATTCCATATTATAATAATGAAATTATATGTAAACCGAAGAACTTTTAAAAACAAATAAAATCTATAATTATTTATCAAAATGATACTAAAAACTTAAAATCTCAAAATGATAACTTTAATTTATAGCATTTTGAGATTTTCATTATTTTTTAACCAATATTCAACTTTTAAATATTGGCACGATAATTGCTTTATAATATAGTGGGGTTAAAAAAGTTTATTATTTTGGTAATTTCCTCCTTATATTTACTCATGATAATACACCGCAATATATTTTCATGTATATAAGGAATGCTTAATTCTTAAAAGAGCTTTATGCTCTTTTTTCTTTTATAAATTTAAAACAATAACAATAAAATCCTACATTACCTCTAGTTTCATATAATAATAAAACTACTTTTGCATAAACTTATAATACAAAACTTAATAAAACACAAATACAAAAGATAAATTTTATTAATTAGGAGGTAATAATTATGTCAAACAGAAATTCTAATAAATTAGTAGTACCAGAAGCTCAGAAGGGATTAGATCAATTAAAAATGGAGACAGCAAATGAAATAGGATTAACTAACTATGATTCTATGGATAAAGGAAACTTAACTTCAAGAGAAAATGGTTATGTAGGTGGAAACATGGTTAAAAAAATGGTTGAAGCTTACGAAAGAAATCTTTAATAAAAAGCTAGCATAATTTAATTTATGTATATACTAGCATAGAAAAGTAAATTAGAATAGCAAATTTAAACTTATAATAAAGTACCTAAGATTATAAAAATCTTAGGTACTTTTGTTCATATATTTTAACTACAACTAGAACATGTAGAGCAACTTATATTTTCAGGTTTTATAACTGGTTCTATAGTAAATCCATCTCTACCATTTTCTTTACTACACATTAATGTAAATCCACCATATTCTCTGCAAAGATCCCTATCTATTAAAAATACTAAATCATTAACAGGAATCACTAAATCATTTTCTGTTTGTTCATCCAGAACAATATTAAATGTAGGGCCAGATCATCCATTACCTGCTAAATATATTCTCAATACATTAGAAGGGATTTTATTTACTTCTAAAAATTCTTTAAATTCATTGTAAGCTAATTCACTTATAGTTAAAGGTACCATAACTGCATCTCCTTTTATATTATTAAATTATGTTAATAAAATCAAACTAATATTAATACTAGTATAAGTTATAACTTTTTTCAATACTTTATAGCATTATATATAAATAAAATTTATAATGAAGTATAGTTTACAGAATCAATATTATGTAAACTATAAAATATATTTCAATTTTTTATAATTTTAGTTATTTATTTACATGTTGCATTGATATAAAAACAAAGGGAATAATTTTATATAAATGTAGTAAAATGCATTGATATTTTTTCTATTTTTAACATTTAGTAAATAAAGTCGAATTATATAAAATAAAATTTTCTATTTTAAAATACCTTATTATTTGTAACATTTTGTTTTGTTAGCTATTTTTATATAATGTTAATAATAATGAGTTTAATAATAATACCCATTATTTTCCACATACTGTGAATTACTTATTTGTATAAATATCCATTTAAATACAAATAAGTAATTATTTAAATGATAAGAGTTATCATTTGATATATTTTAAAATAGGGTTAAACGTTGAAATTGTATCAATTTATATACCCCTAAAACCTAGTTATATGTAAATATTAGTTTAATTACATCTATATAGATACAATGCTAAGACTTCTCTTTTTTTATATCTTGAATTTCTATTAAGATTCCTTTTAAGTAATCTATATGTTAGCTTTTGATATAATATTATATAAATTTAAAAACTTATAGTAATAACATAGTATAAATATATAAAAGATAGCCCTATTTTACCCATTTTTATATGCGTTAAATATACATTTAACGCATATAAGTGTTGTTTACAATTAGAGTATATAGTATAATATCAATAGTTACAGCAATATTTAACTTAGGAGGAACATAATGAAATATAATTTCGAAGAAATTAGAAGTGTTAATAATTATTTGCCCCCATGTTTAATAGATTTTATAAATTATTTAGAAACCATCAAAGGAAAATCCCCTAATACTATTAAGGGTTATAAAACAGATTTAATTATGTTTTTTAGATTTTTAAAAATATATAAAGGACTTCAAAAACAAGAATTGGAATTTGAAAACATACCTATAAATGATATTAATAATGATTTTTTAAGAGAATTACAATTATCTGATTTATATGCCTTTTTATCTTTCACTGAAAAGTATAGAAATAACAGTAGTTATGCTAGAGCTAGAAAAGTAGCTACTTTAAAATCCTTCTTTAAATATTTAAATAGAAAAGTTAAAATCGTAGAAGAAAATATAGCTGATGATCTAGAGTCTCCTAAAATAGAAAAAAGAAATCCTGTTTACTTAACTTTAGAAGAAAGCAAGAAATTATTAAATGCTATAACAGGAATGAACAAGGAAAGAGATTATTGTATTATAACTTTATTTTTAAATTGTGGTTTAAGACTGTCAGAATTATGTAGCATAAAGATATCAAAAATTAAAGGTGATACTCTAACAGTAATAGGAAAAGGTAACAAAGAAAGAACTGTTTACTTAAACAAAGCCTGCATAAATGCAATCTATAACTATTTAAGAATAAGAAATAAAACTCTAGATAAAGTACCTACAGAAGATAAAGATATATTATTTTTAAGCAAAAATAATAGAAGAATCAGTAAAAGAACTGTAGAAGTAATGGTAAAAAAGAATATTTCTAAAGCAGGATTAGACCCAAATAAATATTCCCCACATAAGTTAAGGCACACTGCTGCCACATTAATGTATAAACATGGTAGTGTAGATATAAGAAGCCTTCAAATGATATTAGGCCATGAGAATGTATCTACAACACAAATTTATACTCATGTAGATAATGAAAAATTAAGAAACGCAGTACAATCTAATCCATTAAGCCAAGAATAAAAAAATAAAACAATTATGAAAAAACTTCATAATTGTTTTATTTTTTTATTCTATGCTAACCATCCTTATTAACTATTCTTAATGCCTGAGTTGGACAAGCTTTCACACAAGCAGGGCCGCCTTCCCTGCCTTTACATAAATCACATTTATTTGCTACTACCTTCTCCTCATTAATTTCTAACGCCATATCTATAGCTCCAAACGGGCATGCTACAACACAACTTTTACATCCTATGCAAGCTTCCCTATCTATATGAACCTTACGATCTACTATCTCTATAGCTCCTACAGGGCACGCTTTCATACAAAGAGGATTACCACATTGCCTACACTGAACTGGAGCACTTACAGTTTTATTTTTCATAACTGTAAGCTTTGGGAAAAATTTTATATCCGAATCTTTTAATTGAAACATGCTCTCTCCTGCATGAGATACTACACAAGCTACTTCACAAGTTCTACAACCTATACACTTTTTCGCATCAGCTATAACATAACAATTAGCCATTTTAAAACCCTCCATTTAAAAGCCTTATTTAATTTTAAACATTAATGCAGCCTTAGTGTTTTTATTTCTTTTTTCTTCATCTACATTAACAAGTCTCAAAGCATCCTTAGGGCATGCTTTTACACAAGCTGGTTCTTCTCCATTACACAAATCACACTTATAAGCCGCCTTTTTCAATTTATTATCCTTTTTCTTATATTTAGGTAATACCTTAACAGCTCCAAATGGGCATGCCTTCGTACATAAACCACAACCTACACACTTTTCCTGATCCACTATTACTGCACCATCTTTTTTACTTATAGCTCCTAATCGGCATGCTTTCATACAAGGTGAATTTTCACAATGTCTACAATGTATAGGAAGAGATGGTTTTTTCTCTTCATGAAAAAACAATCTTGCAATTTTAGGTGCTTCTATATCTTCAACTTTGTTTTCTAATTCCTTATCTATATGTTTTGCTGCACAAGCCCTTTCACAAGCTCTACAACCTATGCATTTTTTTGAATTAACTACTACAAAAGAACTAGTTTTTAATTTCATATACTACCCCACCTTTTCATAAAACTTCACAAAATAGAAAATTACTGCGCTTTTACTGCACCCATCAAATCCCTAATTTCTTCATATTTGCTACGAACATATTCATGTGCTTTTTGTTGATCATCAATTTTTTCTATATTAACTGCACAGTACTTATATTCAGGAGTTTTAGAAATAGGATCTAAATTACAAGCTGTAAGTTCATTACATGCACCTATCCACCATTGATAAGTCATATATACAGCACCTACATTTATTCTTTCAGATACCCTTGCTTTAGCGATAACAGAACCTCTTCTAGAAGTTATTTTCATAAACTCTTCATCCTTTATTCCATATTCTTCTGCATCTTTTGGATTAATTTGAACATAACCAGGTTCATCTGCTAACTTTTTAAGTGTCCTACAATTTCCTGTCATAGTTCTTACTGAATAATGACCAACTTCTCTTACAGTAGATAAAATTATAGGATACTTTTCATCTGTAGCTTCCATAGGTGCTCTCCAATCACAAGCAAACAATCTGCCTTTTTTATTTGGAGTACTAAACTCACTATCTTTATAAAGATAAGAAGTTCCTTCATGATCTTCTGTAGGACATGGCCATTGAAGAGATCCTACCTTTTCTAATCTTTCATAACTTATACCTTCAAAATCTGGGCATAGCTTTCTTATTTCATCCCAGATTTCTTCTGTACTATTATAATTCATTGGATATCCCATAGCATTAGATATTTCACATATAATCTTCCAATCATCCTTACAATCCCCTATAGGATCTATTGCTTTTCTAAATATTTGCACTCCTCGATCTGCACAAGTAAAAGTTCCTCCATGCTCACCCCAAGACGTAGCTGGAAGAATTACATCTGCATGAAGTGCAGTTTTGTTCATAAAAATATCTTGAACTATAACTAAATCTAATTTATCCAGGGTTTGCCTTATTTCTTCTGAATCCGGATCACTTTGAACTGGATCTTCACCTATTATATAATAAGCCTTTATCTTGTTCTCTTCTAAAGCTAATTTAGGAACTTCTGTTAAATGAACACCTATTTTAGATGAAAGTTTAGTTCCCCAAGCTTTTTCAAATTTTTCTCTTATATTATCATCAGTAACACTTTGATAATCTGGATATACATTAGGTAAGGCACCCATATCACAGGCACCTTGAACATTATTTTGTCCCCTAACAGGTCCTATTCCTACATTAGGTCTACCAAAATTTCCTGTTAAAAGTGCTAAGGATGCTAATCCTTTAACTACATCAACAGCTTGTCCATAATGACAGACTCCCATACCATAAAGTATCATAGCATTAGGTGCCGCAGCATAAATTTCCATTGCTTTTTTTATATCTTCACCATTGATTCCTGTCATTTTTTCCGCATACTCTATGGTATACTTTTCAACATTCCTTTTATATTCTTCAAAGCCTTCAGTATGTTTATTCACATAATCTTTATTATATAAACCCTTCTTTATAAGATAATTTCCAAAAGCATTTACTAAGATCATATTAGTACCATTTTTTATAGGTAACCATAAATCTGCTGTTCTGGCAGATTCAATTATACGAGGATCTACTACTATTACTTTTGCTCCTCTTTCTTTTGCTTTAATTATTCTTCTAGCAACTATGGGGTGAGAATCTCCACCATTATATCCAAATATCAATATTACGTCTGTATCCTGTATTTCATGAATACCATTAGACATAGCCCCATTACCTAATACGTTGGCTAAACCAGCCACAGATGGTGCATGTCAAACTCTAGCACAATGATCTACGTTATTTGTTCCAATAGCTGCTCTCATAAATTTTTGCATAATATAATTGGCCTCATTACCTGAACCTCTAGCACATCCTGTTCCCATTATGGAATCGGGACCATATTTTTCTTTTATTTCTTTCAATTTTGAAGCTGTAAAATTAATAGCTTCATTCCAAGAAACCTCTTCTAATTTACCATTTTTTCTAATCATAGGACTTTTTATGCGAGCTGTTAGTATTTGAGGATCATTCAAAAAATCCCATCCATAATATCCTTTCAAACACAAATTGCCCTCATTAGTTCTACCTTCTGCAGGTTCTGATCTAACTATCTTTCCATCCTTCACAACTAAATAAAAATTACAACCTGCTCCACAATAAGGACAGATTGTAAGTATTCTTTTTTCCATAGAGCATCATCTCCCCTTTATAAAATAAAACTTAAAAATAAAATCAAATAAAAATAAATAAAAACTCTATAATCTAAACCCCTTATAAGAATAGCTTATAATAAAATATTTTTATTATAATATTATACAACAGAAATATTTTATGTTTATGAACAAAATTTTTGATAAACTACTATATATTTAAAAGCTAATAAAACCCACTATTAGCAATGTATTCCTACTAATTGTAATGATCTTAAAAACCATATATAGAATAATCTTATTCATAATTTATTTACATTTTTCGTTTTATATATTTATATTACTACATTATTCTTTATAACTTTTAGTTCCCTTTAATTTTATTAGTCCTGGAAATTCTTCATCCGCTATATTACTCAATCTTTCTTCATCTTGAATTATTTCACTTAATCCGTCTACATCATCTATATACTCAATTTTTATATTCTCATTATTTTCTATAGCATAAGATTTATCATCACTAAAATTATCATCATAGTCTTCTAATATAGTTGAAGTATCATTATTTTCATAAGAATCTAGACTCTTGTATTCTTTTTCATCTTCCTCTAATACCTTTTTTAACTCTTTCTCTTCTACAAACTGCTCTTTTTGAATTATTTCATTTATCTTTATAGCTTTAGTATCATAGCCTTCTTTTTCAAGACATTTACCACAATTATTACATTTTTTATTTCTATCTAAATCACATATAGTACACTCTCCGCAGTTATCACATATTTTATTAGAATTTAAAATACACTTTTTCATATTTAAATAAATTACCTCTTTTCTACATTTTTTTAGTTAAATATTATTATATCAAATATACATCTTTAGTTCTATTAAAAATTTTAAGGATATTCAAGAACATAAGTTTGACTTCATTTCCATTTTTATGGTATAATAAATACTGAATTTATAATTGTGAGGTGAAATCATGGCTAAAAACACTACTAAAAGAGACGAAGTTTATAATTTTATAAAGCTACAAATTAAAGAAAAAGGTTATCCACCATCTGTACGTGAAATTTGTTCAGGTGTAGGATTAAGTTCTACTTCTTCTGTCCATGCTCATCTCAAAAAATTAGAGCAATTAGGACTTATTAAAAGAGATAGAACTAAAACTAGAGCCATAGAAATCATAGATGAACCTACATATAAAAAAGAAATAATAAACATTCCTATTATCGGAACTGTAACTGCTGGAGAGCCTATACTAGCTATAGAAAATATAGATGATATATTTCCTATGCCTTTAGATTATATAAATACTAATAAGGACTTATTTATGTTAAAGGTGCATGGTGAAAGTATGATTGAAGCTGGTATATTAGATAATGATTTAGCTATTATTGAAAAAACTAATTCTGCAGAAAATGGAGACATTATAGTTGCATTAATAGAAAATGAAGCTACTTTAAAAAGATTTTTTAAAGAGAATGATTTTATTCGTCTTCAACCTGAAAATAAAACTATGAAGCCTATCATAGTAAAAACGTGTAAAGTTCTAGGCAAATTAGTTGGATTATATAGAAAATATTAATATACAAGGTACTAAATTAAAGGTAGTTGTAACTTAGTTACAACTACCTAATACTTTAAAACTGTTTTTAATATTATCCTATTATCTTAGATAATGAAATTAATATTCCAGTTTTAGCATGATCAAATGTTAATCCACCTTGAAGATAAGCTATATAAGGATCTCTAATAGGTGCATCTGCTGATAATTCAATAGAAGAGCCCTGTATAAAGGCACCTGCTGCCATAATAACTTGATCTTTATATCCAGGCATATCCCAAGGTTCACAAGATACAAAGGAATCTACTGGAGAACCTTGTTGAATTCCCTTACAGAAGTTAATCAATTTTTCTTTGTCATTAAATTTTATTGCCTGTATTATATCACTTCTATCTTCATCGTACTTAGGAAGCACCTCAAAACCTGCAAGTTCCATTATCCTAGAACAAAATACTGCTCCCTTTAAAGCTTCTATAGATATATGTGGTGCTAAGAATAATCCTTGATACATCTGCCTTACTACCCCAAAAGTAGAACCACATTCTCCACCTATGCCAGGAGTTGTTAATCTGTAAGAAGCTCCTACTACATATTTTTCTTTTCCTGCTATATATCCTCCCGTTGGAGCAATACCTCCACCTATATTTTTAATTAAAGAACCTGCTACTAAATCTGCACCTACATCTGTAGGCTCTTTTGTATCTATAAATTCACCGTAGCAGTTATCTACAAAGCATATTATATCTTCTCTTATAGACTTTACAAAAGAAACTATTTTCTCTATTTCTGATATAAGTAGAGCTCTTCTCCATCCATAACCTGTAGAACGTTGAATATGTACTAATGTTATAGTTTCATCCTCTTTTAATATTCTACCTATTTCTTCATAATTTATACTATAATCTTCCTTTAAATCTACTTGTTTGTAGTTTACACCAAAGTCCTTAAGAGAACCTATATTTTCTTCTTCTCCTACACCTATAATACTATGAAGTGTATCATATGGCTCTCCACATACGCTTAGCATAGTTTGTCCTGGTCTTAAATTACCAAATAGTGCTGCACCTATAGCATGAGTTCCATTAACAAAATGAGGTCTTACTAAAGCACTTTCTGTATTAAATATTCTTGCATATACTCTATCTAATGTATCTCTACCTATATCTCCATAACCATATCCACTAGAGTTTGTAAAATGTGATTCACTAACCCTTTCTTCTTGTAGAGCGTTTAGTACCTTTAACTGATTATATTCTCTTATTTCATCATACTTTTTAAATTGATGTTCTACGTCTTGTAATGCTTTTTCGTAAAGCTCAACGGTTTTATCATTTATATGGTATAAATCTTTTAATTTATTCTTTGTTATATCTAACATTTACAGTTATATCCTCCTCTATATGTATTAACCTTAAAAATATGTATTATATTTCAACATTTTATATATTAACATATAAAAAAAGAATAGGCAATTTAACCTATTCTCTTATATCACCTGAATTAAAATTTTGTACAAACAATAGAGGTTTTAAAGGATTGATAGTAGATATAGCATGTTTATATATCATCATTTGTCTTCCATCCACATCAAGAATTACTGTAAAATTATCAAATCCTTTAACATGACCTTTAAGTTGGAATCCATTAGTTAGATATATAGTAACAGGAATTTTATTCTTTCTGGCACCGTTTAAAAATATATCTTGTAAGTTGTTAACAGGTTTACTCATTTATTTACCTCCTTACCATGAATATAAATATCAACATTATAATAAAATAATAAAATTCGTTCTTTATAAGATATATAATTCTATAAATAAATTCAAAATCCTTTTATTTTTCTATTACTTTGTTATTAACTATTCTAGTAATTTCGTCTACTATATCATCCTCATTAGAATAATTATCTTTATTTATCCATATAGCTCTTTTATCTTTTCTAAACCAAGTAAGTTGTCTTTTAGCATAATTTCTGCTACCTTTTTTTATTAAATATATGGCTTCATCTAAAGAAATCTCACCATCAAGGTAGTAAAGAATTTCCTTATAACCAATCCCCTTCATAGATTGCATATCTTTATTATATCCCATAGATTTTAAATCTTTTACTTCTTCAATAAGACCTTTTTCAAGCATTATATCTACTCTTTTGTTTATCCTCTCATAAAGAACAGCTCTATCCATATTTAATATAAAATAATGAATATTATAAGGTATATCATAAAGCTTTGGCTCATTCTCCTTAGTATACTCACTTATAGTCTTTCCTGTTAGTTTATAAACTTCTAAAGCTCGCACTACCCTTTTTAAATCATTAGGGTACAGTCTTTCATAAGAATCTTTATCTATATTCTCTAACAATCCATGAACATACTCTTTACCTTTATCTTCTGCTAAATTATTAAGATATTTTCTATAATCCTCATCTCTATCTGCTTCAGTAAAATCGTAATTATATATTAGAGAATTTATATAAAGCCCTGTACCTCCAGCTATTATTGGGAGTTTTCCTTTGCTTTGGATATGTTTTATAGTCTTTTCTGCTTCTTCTTTAAACTTAGCTACATTAAATTCCTCTTGTGGCTCTACTACATCTATAAGATAATGGGCTATACCTGACATTTCCTCTTTAGATATTTTAGCTGAACCTATGTCCATATATTTATATATTTGCATAGAATCCGCTGAAATTATTTCTCCATTTAAGTTCTTAGCAAGTTTTATAGATATATCTGTCTTACCTACAGCAGTAGGCCCTGCTATTATTAATAAATCTTTTTTATCCATACTGCTTCCCCCTTTATACAATTCGTTTAAATTTCTTTTCTATTTCTTTTAAAGTAAATTTAATTATAGTAGGTCTTCCATGGGGACAAGTAAATGGATTTTCAAGTTTTGTTATATCTTCTATAAGTCTTTCTATTTCTATATCAGATAATTTATCATGAGCTTTTACAGCAGCCTTACATGCCATTTGAGCAATAGAATTATACTTTTCTTTAAAAGTTTTAGAAACCTTTATTTCCTTTAAATTATATAATATATCCATAAACATATTTTCTATATTAGGTTTTTTAAGTATTAAAGGAATCTCTCTTATACTTACAGTATTTTCACCAAATTCGTCTATAGAAAATCCCGTATCTTTAAATATATCTTTATTTTCTTTATATAAATTAAACTCATTCTCCGTAAGCTCTAAAACTACTGGAGCAATTAATAGTTGAGATACTATAGCTTTATTTTCTATTTCCTTTGTGAATTTTTCAAATAGAACTTTTTCATGGGCCGCATGTTGATCTATCATATAAAGTTCTTCTTGTTTTTCTATTAAGATATAAGTATTATTGAATTGTCCTATAATCTTCATACTTTCAAAATTATTTTTTGTAGCAGAAGTATACTCTTCTTTTTCTACTACAAACTTTGAGACATCTTCCTTTATTGAATTATTTAATAGGCTTTCACTTTTATAGGTAGTATCTTTAAACTCTTTTTTTACATTTAGCTTATAATCTTGAATATTAAAATTGTCACTATCTACATTATTACCAGAAGTATCATTTTTATTAACTTCTTGCAAATTATTATTTAAATCTATAGGAATTTGAATATTTTCTTTTATTGTTTCTATATTCTCTTTTACTAAAACATTAGAGTTTAAAATATGTTCAGTTTCATCACTATCTTTAAAAAAGTTCTTAAAAGAACCTTTTATATCCACTTTAAGTGCTTCATGCACTGTATCGAATATAGTTTTAAATATAAAACCCTCATCTTTAAATTTAACTTCTGATTTAGTTGGATGTACATTTACATCTATATATTCTGGAAAAATGTCTATGAATATAACAAAAAAGGGATAACTACTTACAGTTAAAAATGATTTAAATGCTTTTTCTATGGATGTAGCTATAAACCTACTTTTAACATATCTTTTATTTACAAATATACTTTGATTATTTCTGCTCTTTCTACTTATATCCGGCTTACCCACAAATCCATGAATAGAAAAAATATCATTAGAGTTTTCAAAACCTATTAAGTTTTCAGCAATCTTTTTTCCATAAATCACTCTTATGCTATCTTTTAGATTTCCACTCCCGTAACTTTTTACTACAGTTTTACCATTACTTATAAGAGTAAATGCTATATCCTTATGTGCAAGTATAAATCTATTCATTATATCTGATATGTAAGAAGAATCACTTCTTGTAGATTTTAAAAATTTAAGTCTTGCAGGTACATTGAAAAATAAGTCCCTAACTTCTATAGTAGTACCTACATTAGACGGTGCATCCTTTATATAATTTATTTCTCCACCTTCTATAGATATTTCATTTCCACAGTTGCAATCCTTAGTCCTACTTTTCAACTTAATTTTAGATACTGAAGATATGCTAGCTAAAGCCTCACCTCTAAATCCCATAGTATCTATTTTATATATATCCTCTATATTAGATATTTTACTAGTTGCATGAGGTAGAAATGCCTTTTTCATATCTTCCTTATATATACCTTCTCCGTCATCTATTATCTTTATAAAACTTTGTCCTCCATTTTCTATCTCTACAGTTATATTCTTAGCTTTTGCATCTATGCTATTTTCTACTAATTCCTTTACTACAGAAAAAGGTCTTTCTATAACCTCTCCTGCAGCAATTTTATTTGTAGTTTCTAAATCTAAAAGATTTATTTTCCCCATATAATCACCACTACTTTAAAGTTTTAACTTTGTTTATTATATCATATAGTTTATTAAAGCCCTCCATAGGTGTCATGTTTAATATATCTATATCTTTTATTTCATTTATTAATTTATCTTTACACAAATCTTCAAAGTTCAACTGATGAGAAGGATTAATTGTATCTATTGCTATATCTTCTGTATATAAAGAATTTTCTTCTTTCCTATTAATAATTTCATTATTAAATTCTTTTTCATTAACATCTTCTTTAAATAATCTATCTTGTAAACATTTATCATTTTCATCAGAAGAATCAATAGAGTTTAATATTTGTTTAGCTTTTTCTATAACATCTATTGGGAGTCCTGCAAGTCTTGCAACTTCGATTCCATAGGACCTATCTGCTCTACCTTTTACTATTTTTCTTAAAAATATTATTTCATTATTAAGTTCCTTAACAGATACTGAATAATTTTTTACAGAGGGTATAGTATCCTCTAACTTTGTAAGCTCATGATAGTGTGTTGCAAATAATGTTTTACATTTAAGTTTAGGATTATTGCACATATATTCTATAACGGCCCAAGCAATACTAAGCCCATCATAAGTACTAGTTCCTCTGCCTACCTCATCTAAAAGCACTAAACTTTTTGGAGTAGCATTTTTTAGTATATTGGAAACTTCCCACATCTCCACCATAAAAGTACTTTTACCTGAAGCTAAATCATCAGATGCCCCTATTCTAGTAAATATCTTGTCACATATAGATATATTAGCTTTTTTACAAGGTACAAAGCTACCTATTTGTGCCATTATAGTTATTAAAGCTACCTGTCTCATATAAGTAGATTTACCTGCCATATTAGGTCCTGTAATTAATATAAGTTGATCCTTATCTGTATCCATATAAGTATCATTAGCTACAAATTCTCCTGTAGGTATGACTTTTTCTACTACGGGATGTCTTCCTTCTTCTATATATATTTCATCTTTAGCGTTTATATTAGGTTTAATATAATTATTCTCTAAAGCTACTGTAGCTAATGAACTTAAACAATCTAAATCAGATATTATCTTAGAAGTTTTTTGCATTCTATCTATGTTCTTTTCTATATAATCTCTAATTTCTATAAATAACTTATATTCTATATCTATAAGCTTTTCTTCTGCTCCTAATATTTTCTCTTCCATTTCCTTTAGCTCAGGTGTTATATATCTTTCACAGTTAGTTAAAGTTTGCTTCCTTATATATCTACCTTCTGGTACTAAATTTAAATTAGCTTTAGTAACTTCTATAAAATATCCAAACACTTTATTATAGCTTACTTTTAAAGATTTAATTCCTGTAGCCTCTTTTTCTTGTTGCTCAAGGGATGCAATCCATTTTTTACCGTTGGTTTTAGCAAATCTTAAAGAATCTACTTCTTCATTAAAACCTTCCTTAATTATATTACCTTCCTTTACAGATATAGAAGGATTATCTATTATAGACTTATCTAATAATTTATAAATATCTTCTAAAGTATCTATACTATTATGCATTTTTTTAAATAAATTACTCTTAAAATTAGTTATTATACTCTTTATACTAGGAACTTTTCCTATAGAATTCTTTAAGGAAATTAATTCTTTTGCATTTACACTTTTAGAAGCTACCTTACCTACTATTCTCTCTATATCATATATATCTTTTAAGCATTCTTTTAAATCTTCATGAATAGATAGCCTTCCTAAAAGTTCATCTACTGAATCTAATCTATTTTCAATAGCCTTTTTATTTATAAGAGGTTGCTCAATCCATTTTCTTAGTTGTCTTCCTCCCATAGCAGTATTAGTTCTATCAAGTACCCATAAAAGAGAACCTTTTTTAGTTTTTTCTCTCATATTTTCTGTAATCTCTAAATTTCTTCTAGAATTTATATCAATAGTTAGATAATCAACTATACTGTAATACTGTAACTCATTTATATTAGACAAAATACTTTTTTGAGTGTCAAATATATATGATATTAAACCATTACTTGATTTTAAAAGCACATCTTTATAATCTTCTTCATTAAAATTAATAAATTGATTTTTTAAATTTGTATCTTTATTATCTATAAACATATTTTCCGAAATCTTTGTTATAGATACATTTGGAAATCTTTCTTTTATAGAATTTAAAAAGTCTTCATTTATATTATCTTGAAACAATATCTCTTTTGGAATAAACTTAGATATTTCATCAAATACAATATTTTCATCAAACTTACTATCTGTACAATTAAATTCTCCTGTAGAAATATCCGCAAAACACATGGAACAGGCATTTGTGTCCTTCTCTAAATAAAAACTCATAATATAATTATTTTTACTTTCTTCTAAAAAAGAGGAATCTGTATATGTACCTGGAGTTATTATTTTAATTATACCTCTTTTTACAATACCTTTAGCTACAGCTGGATCTTCAAGCTGCTCACATATAGCTATTTTATATCCACGACTTATTAATTTACTTATGTAATTATTAGCAGAATGATATGGTATCCCACACATTGGAGCTCTTTCTTCCAATCCACAATCTCTTCCCGTTAAAACTAATTCTAGTTCTTTAGATGCAACTTTAGCATCTTCAAAAAACATTTCATAAAAGTCTCCTAGTCTAAAGAACATTATGCAATCTTTGCAAGTTTCTTTTACTTCTAAATACTGCTTCATCATTGGAGTTAATCCCATAATTTTTCCTCCTTAAAATATATGTCCTATATCATAAAAACTTTAAATAGTTCTAAAAAAAGCTCTATATAGAGCTTTTTTAAATTTCCTCACCTACTAATGAAAAAGATTGAGCTTTTGTTATCTTTACATTAACAAGTTTTCCTATGTCTTCTTTATTTCCTTCAAAGTTTACAAGTTTTCCTGTTCTTGTCCTACCCATTAACTTAGTATCATCGTTTTTACTAGTACCTTCTACTAAAACTTCTACTATTTTGTCTTGATATTCTTTATTCTTTTTAGCACAAATTTCATTTACTGCTTTTACCAATCTATCAAATCTTTTATGTTTTACATCCTCTGGAACTTGATCTTTGTATTCAGCAGCAGGAGTGCCCGGTCTTATAGAATATAAAAAAGTAAATGCTGAATCATATTCTACTTCCTTTACAAGACTTAATGTAGCTTCAAAATCTTCTTCTGTTTCTCCTGGAAAACCTACTATTATATCTGTAGTTAATGCTACATTAGGAATTGCTTTTTTTATTTTACCTACTAATTCTAAATATTGCTCTCTTGAATAATATCTATTCATTTTTTTAAGTATTTTACTAGAACCAGATTGCACTGGAAGATGTATTTGTTCACATAATTTATCACAACTTGCAACAGCTTCTATAACTTCTTCTGTTAAATCTTTAGGATGAGATGTCATAAATCTTACTCTTTCTAATCCTTCTATTTTATTTACTCTCTTTAAAAGTTCTGCAAAGCTAACCTTAGGCTCTAAATCCTTACCATAGGAATTTACATTTTGGCCAAGCAAAGTTATTTCTTTGTATCCTTCTGCTACTAGTTCTTTAATTTCATTTTCTATATTTAAAGGTTCCCTACTTCTTTCTCTACCTCTTACATAAGGTACTATACAATACGTACAAAAATTATTGCAACCATACATTATAGTTACAAAAGCTTTAACACTACTCTTTCTATCTACAGGTATATTTTCTATTATACCATCTTCTTTTTCTTGTATTTCTAAAACCATTTGATGGTGATTTTTAACTTCGTTTAAATAATCCATAAATTTATGGGCATTGTGAGTTCCAATTATTATATCTACAAAAGGGAACTTTTTCTTTATAGCTTCTGCCATACCTTCTTGTTGCATCATACAACCTGTAACACATATAACCAAGTTGGGATTTTTTGCCTTTAAAGCTTTAAGCATACCTAAATTTCCATACACCTTAAGCTCTGCATTTTCTCTTACACAACAAGTATTAAATATAATTATATCCGCATCTTCTCTTTTTTCAGTTTCTATATATCCCTCAATTTTTAATAATCCTGCAAATTTCTCTGAATCTTCTTCATTCATTTGGCATCCCCATGTTTCAATAAAGAAGAATCCCTTATTATTGTTCTCCAAAATTCAATCCTCCATTTTCTAATAAAAGTTTATAACATTTATAATATACCATAAAATTAGACAAAAATAAAAGTTCTAAGTACTAATATACTTAGAGCTTTTATTATTTTTTCTAAGTTATTATATATCAATAAAAATATCTAGTTTTATTCTGTTATTATAATTTCATTTTACATTTACATTTGTACTCAAAGACACCATAAAATTCTCATTCAAATAATGTGGTGTTCAATTAACTTTTATAATTTTATTGCTTTTATTGATGCAGACATAATATACTCCCCAACCTTTAAATTATGTCCCCATTTTTCAGCATATTCCTTTGATACTTCTTGCGTTTCAATTTTAATATCCTTGAAACCAGCTTTTTTCAAAAACAATTCTAATTCTTCCACTGAAGATGCACCAGTAACTCATCCACAGTAAAGCTTACTATCTTTTTTCATTTCATTCGTCAAACTTCTAATAAGAACTATATCCGAAATTGCAATTCTACCTCCAGCTTTTAAAACACGATAAGCTTCATCATATACTCTTTGTTTATTTGGTGATAAATTTATAACACAATTTGAAATAATTACATCAGCAATATTATCTCCCACTGGAATATTTTCAATTTCTCCCAATCTAAAATCTATATTTTTATATCTATATTTTTTAGCCATAGCTCTTGATTTACTAATCATCTCTGGAGTCATATCAACTCCAATGATATATCCATTAATACCAACTTTTTTTGAAGCTAAAAAACAGTCAAATCCTCCTCCACTTCCAAGATCTATAACCGTTTCGCCTTCTTTAATATTAGCTATTAACTGAGGGTTTCCACAACCTAATCCCATATTAGCTTCATCTGGAGCAGCCGCTATTTCTTTATCAGAATATCCTATTTTACGTGATATTTCTATTGCAGGTTTTTTTATATTAAGTTTACCACTACAACATCCATTTTCTTTTACATTTTCAATAGCTATTTTTTTATAACTATTACGAACAATATCTCTAACATCTATCTTTTTAAAATCACTCATATTTTTTCCCCCATTAATTCCTTCTACATTTACAACCATTTTCAATATCATTCTTATAGCATCTTAACATTTCACAATTCATTCCACTTTTTTTATATTTAATTAAAGTTTCTATATCCTGATTACATATGTCTATTTTATTTAATTCATTTTCTAAGAACTCTTTTATAAATGGAAACTTTTTCAATGTATCTTTATTTAATTTATAATATACCCATTGAGCTTTCTTATTATATGTAACAATATTAAACATACTTAACTTAGTTAGGTGTCTTGAGGCATTAGATTGTGTAATTCCTAATATATATTCAATTTCACATACACATAATTCCCCGTCTTTTAATAGATTTAATATTCTGATTCTATTTTCATCTCCTAATACTTTTAGCATTTTTACTATATCCATTTAATGCCTCCTTATAAATTTATGAATCAGTATGTATATTCCTTTATGCTCATATTCGATTATACTCATATAATATTCCCCTTAATTAAAGTTGTCAATCCTAAAATTTATAATTTTGCATAAAAAACTTCTATTTTTAACATCACATTATTCAATTTTTAAAGAATATTAAAATTACCTTTAGTTCGAATATAATATAGTCATTTTCTAAGATTTAATCATATTTGATTGAGTTACTATATATTTTTCTTCTTTAATGCTTGCATTGGTCATATTATATCTACTTGTACCAATATTTATAGAAATTAGTTTATTAAGTTTAAAAAATATTATTTTACATAATAGTTACTATATTGTTAATAATAATTATTATATTTAAAAAATTAATTTTAGGAGGTTGTTATAGTGGGGATAGTAACCAATTCAACAGATAAATTTCAAACATGCATTGATGAGTGTACCAAATGTGCTCAAGCATGTTATGAGTGCTTTAAGGCATGCCTAAACGAAATTGATGTTCAAGTAAGGAGGAACTGTATAAGTACACTTATTGAATGTGCACAAATGTGTCAAATATCTTCATCTATGATGTCAATGAATGGTCAATTTACAAAAGAACATTGTCAATTATGTGCAACTGTTTGCGATAAATGTGCACAAGAATGTGAAATGTTTAAAGATGACCATTGTAAAAAATGTGCTGCTGAATGTAAAAAATGCGCTACTGAATGTAGAAATATGTCTGCTATGTAATTATAAGTAATAAGCAGATAATAACCTTATTATGATTCCTATCTGCTTATTATAATTTTAAATAATATAAAATTTTATCTATGTTTAATCTCTTTACAATTTCAATGATTATATTAAAATAATATTCTCATCATATGACAATTATATTTTTAGCTTATTATTACTTTTTACTAAATTACCATCTCTAAAAAATATACTGATTGCACACAAAAATAATATTGGAAAGTTATATCTTTGTTGCCCTTCAAAAACAAAAGATATAAATATAAAATACAAAATATTAAAAAATAATATAGATTGCATATAACTAATATTTGAATTTTTCTTAAAAAAGCTAGTAACTATATTCTTAAAGTTATATATAATGTAAAGAGATCCGAAGAAACTTAATATATAAATATAATAATCTGAAAAATAACGCATTGGGTTACTTTTTAAAATGAACAAATTATCTTTTTCCCCTTCATTATTCATTCCCCACTGATATATATCTGCTGCACCATTAAAAAAAGTATTTTTTACTCTTATTGCTCCAATTTTAATAAATTTTATAGGATTATTAATTATCCATTTTTTAGCTTCTTCTTTAAATAAATTATTTAATTCTGGTTTTAACATTACTTGATCTACTTCATTTTCAACAATAGTTCTATAATTAAAATTATATATTTTAAATTGTTTTTTTAATTTATCTGATATGTCTATATTAGATATTGGCATCCATGCTCCATTATTATTATTATTATTATTATTAATAAATAGCACATATCCTCCATTATAAGATATAGGAATTAATAAATTAAACTTTTTATAATTTCTATAAGTCCATGGTGCTATTACCATGCACATAACTGTAGTAGAAATAAAAAATAATTTAAGTTGTTGTTTTATGTCTTTATTCCTTAACCATTCAACTATTGATATTATTACCGGATATAATATAAAAAAAGGCTTAGTTAGGGTAGCTAAGCCAATAAGAATTCCAATAATCACATATCTACATTTATTATTAAAATTACATAATTGCAAATATATTATAGCAGCTAGTAATAAAGTTGTTAAAACCTCTGAACCTAACACATTATTATAAACAATATAGTTAGGTAAAAAAGTTATAACCACGTATGTGCTATATATTATTATTAAATTATTATAAATTTTAAATAATATTTTTAAAATAATTATTAATGTTATTGTAGAAAATAAAACATTCAATACCTTACCTAAGACTATCTCATTTGATCCTATAAATTTATAGAAATATCCTAATACGAAAGGATATCCCATTGGTTGAAATGCTATAGGCTTTCCTAAATAATAGTGTCCTTCTCCCATAAAAATATTTGTGGCTATTTGTTGATATTTTTGAAAATCTGATATGGGATAACATGGAACTTTTAATATAAAAAAAATGCGTACTAATACGCCTAAAAAAGTTATTATTCCAAAATAGATTTTATTTTTAAAGTTAGCATATCTTAAGTTCATTAACTATCTCCTTATATAAAGTTTTTTATAAAATTATATTATTTCTATAGAAAATGTAACAAATTCTTTACAGTAAAATACTATGATTTATTTTATACTAAACATTGGGATTATTTTATATTTATTATCTATAATTAGGAAATTCCCCTCAACTAACTCGTTTAACACTTTAATTCATTATTAATATATAATATTATAAATATAAAATTTTTAGAATAAAAAATATCCTCTTTATAGGAATACTTTAAATTTAATATCTTATATACATATCTATAATAACATAAAAATAGGCAAAATAAAAAGACTATCTCTAGCCCCTATCTTACCTTTTACATAATTCCTAATTGTTTATTTACTTCTTTATTTGTTCTATTTGAAGACTCTAATATTTTTCTATAAAGTAAATTACCAGTATATCCTTGTTTTAAATATTTATTTTCATAATACTCAAATGGTAAATTAGAATTATTCCTATCTAAATATTTTGCTAGGTCTCTATCTTTCATTAATTTTCTAGCTTGCATTCTATACTTATTTCTTAATGAATGAGCCTTTCTAGCTTGTTCTTTTATTGCTAATGATTTATCTATTTTATTAACAATATTTCTATCATGGTAAATGTACCATTCCCTCACTTTTAAATTACTTAACTTTCCAATTAAACTTTCATATTCTTTAAAATTAATATCTGTTATAACCTTTTAAACCCTTCTTTTATTATTTACATGATTTATATAGTATAGTTGATATATTAAAGTTTGTCAATCTAAAATCAAAAATGTAAATTTTATATATCTTATCTTTTATTTTAAATCCACGTTAATATCCTTATTTTTTTCTTTCATGGATCACCACAAAACTTTTATATAACTTTATTTATTAAATCATACAATACAAAAATATTTATTAAAAGCGACGTGAATTTAATCTTATGTCGCTATATAAAAATATTATGTATATGAATTACTAAATATTTAGTAGTTCATTTGAAATTTTCTCAAATCTTTCATCTTCTATTCTTGTAATAATTATCTTGTTAGGAGATATTTCTTTAATAATATTTTTTATCTTATTAATTGATTCATCATTATCGTTATATCCCTTAATAATGGTAATTTCAAATATAAATTTTCCTTTGTATTGTTTATTAAAAAAAGCCATATTTGAAATGTATTCTATTAAAGTATATCCTTTAATGGGTCTTTGGATTTTTTGAAAATCTTCTTCTGTTATTGCTTTTATTTCTTCAACAACCTGGTCACATTTATTAGCAATTTTCATATATTCATCTCTGCCTAATAAGTATCCATTAGAAAGCAGTCTTACAGATAAACCTTTATCTTTGATAAAGTCAATAATATCACTAATTTTATCATTTACTAAGGCCTCTACTTTTGAGTTAATAAAGATTAATTCTGCTTTTGTATTTTCTATCTTGCTTTCTAATTCAATTAATGAACTATCTATTTTAGCAAATGATTTCTGCATATCTACCTTGTTTTGCGATTTTCCAATAGGACCAAAATATACAGTCGAAGTTACAATGCTTTTGTGGAAGTATGTTAACTTCCATTACCCGTTTTCCATCTTCAATATAAATATCTTTATAAGTAAAAACACTCATCACCTACTTTATTAATACTTCTGTATTGTTAGTATGCTTAAATCTTTCAAGGCATTCTCAAACTCCTTTAATGTTTATCTCTAAAAATCATCTTCAGCAATAAATTGATTCATTAGAATATACTCACTCAACCATAAAAAAATCCATAGAAATATTATTAAATATCTCCCAGGCTTTTATCCTTCCATGTACACAGTCAACTGTGTGTTTTCTCTTGTACCTGCCAGTTATAAACTGCGGAACCCTAGAAAACTTAAATACATAATTAAATTATAATTTACAAGTTTACAATTGCAAAATGCTTTTAACATAATATTATGATTAAATCAACTATATATGTTTCTAGTAAAATTATCCATTTATTAATTAAAATTTGCTTTCTATTAAATTGTTTGATAGTTTACTTTTAAATTTAATTTACATAATTATATTTAAGTAACTTTATTTATTTTATTACATTTTTCATTTACGCTTTCATTTTTATCTATTTAATATCTATCATATTTCATAGAATTTATAAAATCACAAAATAAGATAACTCTAAACCTATTACTACCATATGTATATAAATATAATATCCTAAACTTATTTGGTATGTAAAAAGCACTTAAGGTTTTTATTCCTTAAGTGCCACATACTATTATATTATAAATATTTTTCTTTTAAATATATCTATATCAATCTTTAGTACCCATATAAATCTTTGGTATTTATTCTATATTTGTTGGGTTTATTACAGTTTGTCCTCTTAATACTTGAAGTGCTTCCGCTACTTTTCTAGCGAAATTTAAAGGCCTATCTATTGATTCAAAATGGATATACATAAGTCTTGGATCATCAAATAACCAATGATTGTGAAGTGCAGTAATTAATATTCCATTTCTTCTTAAAATAGATATAAAATCATTTATTTCTTCTTCAAGAATAACTGTCTCTCCTAAATTAAGAGTTCTACCTTGATTATCAGGAGACTCAAATGAAAATAATGCTGACAACGCTAATGGTGACTGCGTTGGTCTTCCTAATATTTGTGCATCAATATCTCTCTTAAAGGTTACCGTACAAACATTATCACTTGTATCTAAAATTTCAGCTCCAAGTATACGAGCAAACTGTGAACAAGTTCTACAAAAGTCTCTCAATCTTATTTCCTCCTATTATTTTAAACGTTTTTCTTAGAGGGCTTGTCCCCTCTATAATATAGTATGAAATTTATTTATAAATGTGCATAAATTTTATTTCATATTTAAATAATATTTGAAAACTATGTGATTTATATAATTTCAACTTCTTGCATCATTCCACTATTACTTGTATTATTTTACTAACACTCCTGCATCAACTCGTAACTACTCTGAATACCATTTTTCTATACTACAATCTATTATTTTTTATTACTATAAGTTAGTTTCCATTGAGTAAATCTAAAATAGGATATTTTCGTTTATGAGATACTTGTTTAATATACTATAAAATTTAAAATAAAAATAACAGTTATAGTGTTAGTAACTAGAACTGTTATTTTTATTTTAAATTAAATTCAATATTTTAATACCCTTAGTTTAATCCTAACTTATTTCTCTTACTTATAATATGTGATTCTATGTTATTTGCCACTTCAACTGGATTATCTCCCAAAGCAATCTTTCCTCCGGTTATGTCTTCTACTTCTTCTGTTAATAATTTTACAAGTTTAGGAGCTCCAGTCATAAAAGGAACTGGTGATAAATGAGTGTATGCACCATAAGCTAATGCAAATATTCCATCAATAGTTGCTTTTTGCTCCATCCATTCTGGAGCTGTAATTGCTATTGGTAGATCAGATATATCCAAATCCATATGATCTGCAAGTGCAGTTACAAGCATTGATATTCTTCCAGTATCCGTACAAGTTCCAAAACTTAATACTGGAGGAATCTTTAAAAGATTGCAAACTGTCTTTAATCCTTCCCCAGCTAAGGCATTAGCAGCTTCCAACGTGCAAAGACCTGCTACTTCTAAAGCATGATTTCCACAACCTCCCGATACCACTAATATATCTTTTCTAATTAATTCTTTTACAAGATTTATTGTATTCCAATCCTGTGGTCCATTTCTTAAAGTTGAGCAATTTGCAAGAGCAACTATTCCTTTAATTTTTCCATTAGCAATTACATCTACCAAAGTATCAAGTTTATGATCAAGCACCTGTAAAACTGCTTCTGTAGAAAAACCTGCAATAGCCTTTTGAGTTATTTTAGGAACCATAGGCTTAACTTTACCTTTACGCTTTTTAAAGTTTTCTATAGATAAATCTATTAAACTATCTGCCATGTCATCTACACTCTCAGGATTATAAGGAATCTTATGTTGTAAACCTGGCATATCTACAATAGTACTTATACTTACTAGTGTTACTCCATATCTCTCTGCATAATGGTCTATTGCTGGAGGTGAACAATTTTCTTCCATTGCCATGACATCTACTGTACCTGTAGCTAAAAGTGGTTCTATAGATAACCAGTTTCCCATAAGTCCTACAAAAACATCATCTACTTTGAATCTTTGTAGAAGTTCCTGCCCAGTCTCAATAGAACCTACTACTCTAAGTCCCTTTGCTCCTGCTTCTCTAGCTTTTTGTTGGACTTCATTCATCTTTGCCCTTTGTATTGTAGCGACTCCTCCCCATGGTTGATGTCCATTAAATACTATATTTATATACTCAGGGTCCATAATACCTAAATCTACATTTACTTCATGAGGCATAGGTGTTCCAAATAAAATATCCTGAACCATTTCAAGACCAATTTGCGAATTATATATAGTAGCTATACCTAAACGTAAAGCCTTTGCTGCTAAAGACCTATAACTACCATCTACATTGGTTAAACAACTAGCTACACAATTTTGTTCTTCATGAACAGTTCCTGCAGGGTAAACATTTATTTTTCTCCAAAGCTCTTTTCTCTTCCTTGGAGCAAAAGCTTCCACCATAAGGTTCTTATCCTCTACATCAATTTTCTGTTGTTCTTCTAATAATTCTGCTAATTCTATGGCCATTTGATTTAAATTATTGCTTGTATTAATACCTAACTTTTTGCACATCCATTTTAATTTGTCTGCATCTTTAATACTAAATGGAGTCTTTCCTTCTGCTGTAGATTTCAAGGTACGAAAAGCTTCATAGGCATGATGACTGTATGTACCTGCTCCCATTATATTTTTCAGCAAGAAATTTCTCATAGCCATAGCATCAGGTCCAATCCCACATACACCTTTTTTCTGTGGCCCCTTTTCATTTATTCTACAAGGTCCTTGAGAGCATAATTGACAACTTAAACCTTGCAGACAAAATTTGCAACGAATTTTCTCTTGTCCTATCCATCTATCAAATACATTAGACATACCATCTTCTCTTATACGTTTTAGCATTTCTTCTACAGAATCATGATAACTTACACGACCTTCAGCTTTTTCCAGTATACTCTCTTCCATAACTTTTGGCTTTATAAAATCTAAAATATATTTTATTCATACACTAATTTATTTAGCATCATACTAATAATTAATGTACATAATAGCATATCTCTATAATGCTATACCATAAGCCAATGGTATATTAGTCACTTCCTTTCTTGAATAGAACAATTAATTATTGTTTCATAATATAGAGTAATTAATCTATTTATATACTTTATTTTATTTTGTGACTTCTAATACTTTTTATACCTAATTTTAATATTACATTCATATAATAATTACTTATTGTTATATATTAAGTCTAGTAAACTTTGGCAAGGCAGATTTACAAAATTTTCTATTACATCTTCAATATTTTCTGCATTATATAGATAATATTGAAGATGTAATAGAACTTTTCTTATTAAATATAAGATTATAGTGATTTTCTCTAAATTAGAAGCACCCAGATAACTGAGTGCTTTTTTATCATTAGTTTATTATTTTTTAATCATTATGTCTTAAAAATTCGTTGTACTCATTAAGCAATACATCTAATTTTTTACTTAATAATACAAGCTCTGGGTCAATAAGTTCAGTTTTTTCGCCTATTAGTTGATTCATTAAACTTCTAGCTTCCTCTATTTTTTCTAATAGTAGCTCCTCCTTCGACATAGTATCCCTCCCTTCTTATGGTAATAAATACATTTTAAAGGATACTATGTAATAATATGTATTTAAAAAGCACTTGAAGTTAATCAAATTCTCATTTATTCTTCCATATACATATTATTTTTCTAATTTTTAAAATAAGTTATTTTTTTGTTAGTAAATTTTATTTATCATATAATTTTATAGTAATACTTTTTAATAATTGTAAACAATAATAATAATTCGGCTTAATATGTAACAATTATAAAATATATTCATATATGTAATATATCTATATATATAAATTCATTAGAAAGGATGATACTCTATGTGTAATATTCCTAAGTTTGATGATTTTATAAATAAATATCCAAAATATAAAAAATATGCACATAATGAATATTCCATAAATGTATTTGAATTTTTATCAGATCCAGTTAATATAAATAAAATGCTATTAGCAAACTCTAAAAATAAACCTGCACTTTCTGGATGTATATCTGAACTCGAATCTAAATTTAATATTTCACCTGATTTTGATTTTAATAATCCTACTGTTAAACAAGCAATTGGCTCAATGGTAAAAATAATTCTAACTCCTTTTGGGTATACCCCTAAGGCTCAAAAAAAGATGCCTAAAGGATCTTCCAAATACTTTAAATCATCAACTAATTATAGATTTGATTCTGAAAAAGCCCTGCTAAAAATTGTCCCTACCTTTACAATAAAAAAGATAAAATAAATAAAAAAGAACTTGCAATGCAAGTTCTTTTTTATTTACTGTTTTAATTACCTTTAAAATCTATCAATGTTAATATTTACATAATTAAATATTCCTTTAGATTATTTATAAAAGTTTCTATACTCTTAGAAGCTATATTAGTTTTGGGTAATATATAAGAAAAACTTCTAGAATAATTCTCATTAGTTTTTATGATAGATATTTCTTTATTTTTTTCAGCTTTTTTAGCTATATAATAAGACATTAATGTAATACCTAAATTATTTTTAACACCTTCCTTAACTGCATAATTACTACCAAATACTATTAAGTTCCCAGGTACAATATTATTACTATTTAAAAATATATCTAAGTATTCTCTACTACCAGATCCATTTTCTCTAGCAATCCAAGTTTTATTTTGGTAATCTTGAATTTGGAACTTTTTATTACAAAGTTCATCTCTATAAGGAACAGCCAAAACTAACTTATCATTATAAAAATCTTCATGTATAAATTTATTACTTGTAACTATACCTTCCACAAGTCCCAAATCTAATTGAAAATCTTCTACTTTCTTGCATATATTGGTAGTATTTTCGATAGTAACCGCATATTTTAAATTAGGATATTTTTTTGAAAACTCGCCTAAAAAGCTAGGTAATACATATTCCCCTATAGTAAAGCTAGCACCTATATTTAATTCTCCCTTTATGCTATTGGTATAATCTAGTATCTCATTTCTAGTCTCTTCCAATATATTTTCTATTTGTTTTGCCTTTTCATAAAGCAATCTTCCAGATTTAGTTATTATTATGTTTTTTTGTTTTACAGAACGTTGTATAAGTATTGTATTAAAATACTCTTCCAAATGCTTTATATGCAGACTTACACTAGGCTGCGATAAATTTATTGAATTACCTGCCTTAGTGAAATTTTCATATTCCACTACAGCTATAAAGGTTTTTAATTCTTCTAACATATCTATAATTTCTCCTTTTTATTATTTCATAATTAAAAAAATAAATGATTATCATTAATTATATATATTTTACTTATGATTATATAGCTATTATACTTTATTTTATAATGTAAATCCACGTAATAAAAACATAGTAAATGCTATCAGAAAGGATGATATTATGTGTAATTCACTAAAGAAAATAAAAGAAATAATACCTGGTCTTATTATATGTACAATAATTGCTTATATAGGTAAATTCCTTGGTAAATTTATTCCTACTATAGGTGGTGCAACCCTTGCTATCTTCTTAGGAATGCTTGTAGGAAATACCTTTGGAAATAAAAAAAGTTATGCCCAAGGATCAAAGTTTGCAGAAAGTGATTTACTTTCCTATTCCATAGTTTTACTTGGAGGAACTCTTAGTGCACAAACTATACTTAAACTAGGTATATCTGGAGTTGGTTTCATAATAATTCAAATGTGTATAACCGTTACGTTTGCCTTATTTTTAGGAAAGAAGCTTGGATTTTCTCAAAACTTTAGATATTTAATGGCTAGTGGTAATGCAGTGTGTGGTTCTTCAGCTATAGCATCTACAGCTCCAGTTATAGATGCTAGTGATGATGATAAAGTAATAAGTATAACTATGGTAAATCTTACAGGAACAATCTTAATGATACTACTTCCTTTAATAGCCAAAGTTGCATTTTCTACTGAAGTTATAAAAACTTCTGCTCTTTTAGGTGGTATACTTCAATCGGTAGGACAAGTTGTTGCTAGCGGTAGTATGATAAGCGAATCTGTAAAAGACTTAGCTACTATTTTTAAAATAGTACGTATAATATTTTTAGTATTTGTAGTTATCATATTAGGAAATTTAAAGAAAAGATCTATGAAAAATGAAGAATATAATATATCAAAAAAATCTAAAATAAAAATACCTTGGTACGTTATAGGATTTTTTATAACATGTACACTATTCACGCTTAATATAATTCCTCTTTTTTTGTCCAAAGTCATGAAAAATATAAGTAATAATTTTGAAATTATTGCTTTAGCAGGTATCGGTATGAGAGTTAATTTTAAAGAATTAATAAAACAAGGTGTAAAAGCATCTATATATAGCCTTTCAATTGCCCTAATACAAATAATATCTGCTCTTACTCTTATAACTATACTATTGTAAATAAAAAAGACCATCATTTTTGAAAAAACTCTTCATTTATTGGTGGTTTTTTATTATGATTTAATTTTTTCTTAATTTAAAAAGAATTATAAAATTAACTTAATTTTATAATTAGATATAATTATTTTATTAATTTTTATTATGTTAGTTTACTTTAAATTTTATTTACATAATAATTATTAAGTAACTTATATTTAATTTTTATAACTTTTATTATTTTTAAAGTGAAAATATAGTATGGAAAATCCATGCTATATTTTCGTTTAAATTTATTTATGATTACTATATAACTTATAATAATCGCAATTGTCGCAACACTTATAGCACTTACAACAATTGCAGCAATTACAACAGTTACAATTTGGACCGTTTATATCTGAACCATTGCAAGGAACCTCTGTACAAGTTGAATATAAAGATATTCCCATTAATTTATAGCATTTTTGGGGAGGTGTTTTAAATATTTTAAAATAAATTGTATTCCATAGCTGGAAGTACACTTGTACATATACAGTAAAATCAATATCAGTAGCTCCTTTAGGAAAAGTTATTGTTTCACTAAAGAACATGGAGAAAATTGGGCTTTCTTTGTAATAATCTCTGCCATTATAGCGGTAAAACACACTAAAATATGAAAGAAATAATCCATAATTAGTTACCCTAATAAATCCATCATCTGGATTTACTTGAATTTTATTTGAATCTGTTAATTTAACCGGCTTTATATTTGAAGTCATTTATAATCACCTAAACTTTCAAATTAAGATTTAACCTTCTCAAATATAATATATTCACTTATGAATACTGGGATTAAATAATATTTAAGTTTAACATGATAAAGTAATAAGTATAGTAACTATTACAGGAACAATCTTAATGATACCACTTTCTTTAATAACTAAAGTTGCATTTTCTACTGAACTTATAAAAGCTTCTGCTCTTTTAGCTGGCATACCTCAATTAGTAGAACAAGTTGACTAGCGGTAGTTTTATTTGTTCATTATATATAAATTCATTTAATCTTAATTAAATCACTTTTTAATTAAGATTTTTAAAATGGAAAATATAGTATGAAAAACTCATACTATATTTTCGTTTGAATTTATTTATGATTATTATATAACTTATAATAATCGCACCTGTCACAACACTTACAGCAATTACAACAGTTACTATTTGCTCCATTTATACCCAAACTATTGCAAGAGACCTCATTACAAATTGCATAGAATGCTCCCCCCATTAATTGATAGCATTTCACTGGAGCCTCGTCAAATATTCTATGATAAATTGTCGCCCATTTACCAACGAAAACTTCTGTAAATACAGTAAACTCAATATCAGTAGCTCCTTCAGGAAGAGGTATTGTTTCACTGAAAAACATTTAACTAACTTTATATTTGAACTCATTTATAATCACCTAAACTTTAAAATTAAGATTTAACCTTCTCAAATAGAATATGTTCATTTACAAATATTAAAACTAAATAATATCTAAGTTTAATATGATAAATTAATAACATCATATTAAAAATTATTAATAAATTCTGTATATTATTAATAGTTAAAACTTAAAATATATAGTAAATTTTTAAGTTCAAAATACTTTTTTTGCTAAATGGAGGGATTTTCATATTTTTTAAAATTTATCATTAAAAATAATAACTATTTTTCTACAAAAAGTTACAGAATTATTTGACATTTTATTAACATTATTATAAATTTTTTTAATTTTTATAAATTTTTATAAATTCAAAAGAAGGATATAATAATTATTTGTAGAATAGATTATATAAACAATAAAATGAAAAATAAGCACAATGTTTTTTGGAGGGATTTACTAATGAATATACGTTTTTCAGAGAGAGCTAAAGGATTAAAAGCTTCAGAAATAAGAGAATTATTAAAACTAACAGAAAAACCTGAAATAATTTCATTTGCTGGTGGATTACCTGCACCTGAATTATTCCCAGTAGAAAAAATAAAAGAAATTACTAATGAAGTAATAGAAAGAGATGGCCAATCTGCATTACAATACAGTTCAACAGAAGGATTTAAACCTCTTAGAGAAATAATTGCAAAACAAAGAATGGCTCCTGCTGGAGTAAACGTTACAGCTGATGAAATAGCTATAACAAATGGATCTCAACAAGGTATTGAATTCTCAGCTAAGATATTTGTAAATGAAGGAGATATAATACTTTGTGAAAGCCCAAGTTACTTAGGTGCTATAAATGCATTCAAAGCATATAGACCTAAGTTTGTTGAAATACCAATGGACGATAATGGTATGATTGTTGAAGAATTAGAAAAAGCTTTAAAAGAACATGGCGACAAAGTTAAAATGATATATACAATTCCTGACTTCCAAAATCCAACAGGAAGAACTATGCCAGATGACAGAAGAAAGAGAGTTGCTGAATTAGCAGCTGAATTCGAAATTCCTGTAATTGAAGATAATCCATATGGAGATCTTATATATGAAGGAGAAAGACATCCAGCTATAAAAAGCTTTGATAAAGAAGGTTGGGTTATATATCTTGGAACTTTCTCTAAAAACTTCTGCCCTGGATTAAGACTTGCTTGGGTTTGTGCTAAACCTGAAATTCTTCAAAAATATATAATTATAAAACAAGGTGTGGACCTACAAGCTAGTTCACTAGACCAAAGAATTGCTGCTGAGTTCATGACAAAATATGATTTAAATGAACACGTTGCACAAATTAAAAAAGTTTACGAAAGACGTAGAGATTTAATGTTAAATAGCATGAAAGAATACTTCCCTAAGGATGTAAAATTCACATTCCCTGTTGGAGGATTATTCACATGGGTTGAACTTAGAGAAGATTTAGATGCAAAAGAATTAATGCCTGAAGCTTTAGAGCAAAATGTTGCTTATGTACCAGGTGGTCCTTTCTTCCCTAACGGAGGACATAATAATTACTTTAGATTAAATTATTCTTGCATGGGTGATGAAAAAATAGTTGAAGGTATTAAGAGATTAGGAAAAGTTTTAGAAAAACATTATAAATAGTAAATTAACTATAATTTACTTTGTTTTAAATATCTCCTTTTAGGTTAAACTAATCTAAAAGGAGATGATTTATATGTATAATGCTAAAGATTATTGTGATGAAAGTTCTGATAATGATTATAGTTTGAGATTTAAATGTATATGTGATAAGGAATATTTTAATACAATTACTACTGAAAGTATTTTAATAAATGCAAAATCATATTACGTACCTATTGAACATATAATTTTAAAATAAATAAAACTATTGGGGGGTATATTAAATGAATTTTTCAGAAAGAATATCTAAAATGCAATTTTCACCAATAAGAAAGCTGGCACCATATGCTGCTGAAGCTAAGAAAAAAGGAATTCATGTTTATCATTTAAATATAGGACAACCAGATATAAAAACTCCTGAATGCTTCACTGAAGGAATTAAATCTTTTAATGAAACTGTATTAAAGTATACTGCTTCTCAAGGTATGGATCCTTTATTAGAAAGTTTTATAAAATACTATAAGCAATGGGATATAGATTTTGATAAAGATGAATTATTAATAACAAATGGTGGAAGTGAAGCTATTCAACTTTCATTAATGGCACTATGCGATGTTGGGGATGAAATAATAATTCCAGAACCTTTCTATACAAACTATAATGGATTTGCTCAATCTGCTGGTGTAGAAGTAGTGCCATTCTTAACTAAAGCCGAGGATGGATTCCATCTTCCTAAAAAAGAAGAAATATTAAATAAAATAACTGATAAAACAAGGGCTATATTAATTTCAAATCCTGGAAATCCTACTGGGGTTGTTTATAGCTATGAAGAGTTAAGAATGCTTGCTGATATTGTTAAAGAAAAAGACTTATTCTTAATAGCAGATGAGGTTTATAGAGAGTTTGTATATGATAATCTAAAATATACTTCTGCTATGTATCTAGAAGATATAAGAGAAAGATTAATTATAATAGATAGCGTTTCTAAACGTTATAGTGCTTGTGGAGCTAGAATTGGGGTTATAGCTTCTAAAAATAAGGAACTTATACATCAAATATTAAAATTATGTCAATCTAGATTATGTGTACCTACTGTAGAACAATTAGGTGCCGCTAATTTAATAAATACTCCTGAAAGCTACTTTAAAGAAGTTAGAGAAGAGTATGAGAACAGAAGAAATATTATGTTTGAAGGACTAAAGAATATTCCTGGAGTTGTTTGCGAAAAACCTACAGGCGCTTTTTATATTGTTGCTAAATTACCTGTTAAAAATGCTGAAGATTTCGCTAAATGGTTATTGGAGGAATTTAACTACGACCATAAAACTGTTATGGTAGCTCCTGCTGAAGGATTCTATGCAACTTCTGGACTAGGAATTGATGAAATTAGACTTTCCTATTGCTTAAAAGGCGAAGACTTAAAAGAAGCAATGGGATTGTTAAAGATAGCCATAGAAAAATATAACAATAGATAAAAAATAGCCTGCTACAATAAACTGTAGCAGGCTATTTTTTTATTTGAAAATCATAAATTTCTTTAAATAAAGTAAAACCTACGGATTCATATAAATTTAAAGCTACATTATTAAAAGAATTTACTCTTATCATAACAAAATCAAAGTTCTTTTCTTTTAAAACATTTAATATATGAAATAATAGGATTTTACTATACCCCTTCCCTCTATATCCTGGCATTATACCAAAGTTGACTATAAACGGAATCTGATTCTCCATTATAACTTGACCATATCCAATATAATTCTCACCAATCTTCATAAATATAGAACCATTTTCATAATAATAATCTTGTTTTTCATCATAATATATATCTTCTACTGTTAGTGGAATCCTAGTATTACTTTTAAAAATTTCATTTTGTATAAAACATCTAATTTTTTCATCCCTATTTAAACATAATTTTTCAATGCATATATATGGAATAGTATTAAATGGAAAAGTTTTATCTTTTAAATCTAGCTTTAATTGTATAGTACCTTCTTTTTTAATAAAGCCTATAGTTTTCAATATGTTATAGTTCTCTCCATTGTTTTCACAACAATAGTTTATTGCAGTATCATATTTAATAGAATTAATAAGCTTTTCATATATTGATATATCATATTTATGTTCACTATCCACACTTAAGGCATTTATATAATTTTCTTTTCCTCTTTTAGTATTCCATATATAACCTATACATTTATCTTTTAAGAAAATTAACTTAACTTTTTTTCTAAGAATAATCTTTTCTATTAAACTAGCGTCATCATATATTTTAAAAAAATCTTCATTTAAATTATTAAAGTCATATCTATAATCATTAAGTTCTTTAAAACAGTTTACCTTATTTTTAGTTAAACCAATACATTTATACATAATATTCCTCTTTAACTTTTGAATTTAATTCTTACTCATATAGTATAAAACTAAAGAAAAAATTAGTCAAACTGCTATTTTATATTTAATATTCTTCTAAATACTTTATATATTCCTCTAAAAACTTTCTTTCATATTCATCATACTTAATTATTTTATTTAATTTATTCATATACTTACCTTCAGACCAATGCTTATGCTTTTTATATCTCTTCTTACCTAACTTCCAAAATTTATGAGGAAATATAATAAGGGCAAGCATTACCTCTAAATCACTTTTCTCAAGTTTATATACACTATTATAAGCTTTAATTATTCTTTTAGCTTTTTCAAAATCCCATTGGTATTCTTTTTTAGCCATCAATCTTCTTATAAATTTTCCCAAATCATTTACTTGTATATCTATAATTATACTATCTAAATCTATAAGATAATATTTATTATCCTTTTTTATTATATTTTGATAGTAAAAACTATTGTGACATAAAGATTTATCCTTATTTGTTTCCTTGGATATCCTATAATAATCAGAAGTATTAAGATAATTTAGGGCTACTAATCCCCTTGAGTAAAAATTTTCTATATGCTCATAATATATGGAATCAAATTCATTTTTCACTCTTTTATGTTCTATAACTTTTTTAAATTTCTCCATGTCATTTAAATTTCTACTAAAAACCTTAGGCCATTTTTTTAAATGATTTTTAACATTTATTTTAGACAAATCTATGTTCTTTGTGGCTTTATGAAATTCACCTAATAACTTAGCACATTCTTCCACTTCTTCTATATAACTTAAATCACATTCTTCTCCATCTATCCAATCTGTAGCATAGAACACCCACTTATTATATTTAACATAATAAGCTCCTTGTTTTGTATTATAATAATCTGCAATATTATTAAAACCTGCTTTTTTAAGTTCTTCCACTAACATATGGCCATTTCTTATTTTATATTTTCCATGCTTAGTTCTTTTTAAACATTTATTCCCACTAGTGGTTTCTATTTTGTAAACACTTCTTACTTTAGAAAAATCTATAGCTCTAAAGTCATATTTATTTAAAACCTTTTTTATCATCTTTGTTTCGTTTTTGGAAATTATATTTTCTCCATAAGCTACTAATCTTCTATCCCCCATGGCCAATCCTCCCTTTATACATCTATATAAATTATATTAATGAATAAAAATAATATTACTAAAAATAAAAAATATGTATACTAGATTAATCCTAGCACACATATTTTTTATTTTTAAAACTTATTTATTATAGTTTATTAAAATTCCTCTACATCTTTTATACTTAAAGCAATTCTTTTATGTTCATTACTCACTTCTAATATTTTAGCTTTTATTTCTTCTCCTAAATTAAGAGCATCTTGTGGTTTTTCTATTCTTTGATTACTTATTTTTGATATATGAACTAATCCATCCACGCCAGGTTCTAATTCTACAAATGCACCAAAATCTGTAAATCTAACTACTTTTCCTAACACTATACTACCTAATGGATATTTATCTTCTACATTATTCCATGGATTTTCCATTAACTTTTTTAAACTTAAGGCTATTTTTCTATTTTCTTTATCTATCTCTAATATATAAACTTTTATTTTCTGTCCTACTTTTAAAACATCATCTGGTCTTTCTACCCTTCCCCAAGATATTTCTGATACATGTAAAAGTCCATCTACTCCATTTACATCTACAAATGCACCAAAACTTGTAAATCTTTTAACTTCTCCTTCTAATATATGACCTTGTTCTAAAGATGCCCAAGTTTCTTCTCTTTTCTTTTCTTGTTCTACCTTTAATATTTCTCTTCTTGAACCTACTATTTTTGTTCTTAATTTTTCTTCATTGAATTCTATTATTTTAACATCTAATTTTTGTCCCTTGTATTTAGATAAATCGTCTACATGAAAAAGATCTATATGGGATGCTGGTATAAACACCCTAACACCCTTATATGTGGAAACTAATCCTCCATTAACAACATCTTTTACTATAACACTTACTGTCTCATTATTTTCATAAAGTTGTTTTAATTTATTATATGCCCTTTCTCTTTGAAGCTCTTTTCTTGAAAGTACTACATAACCATCTTCATTTTTTATTCTAATTACTTTTGCTGTTATTTTATCCCCTACTTTAAATATATCTTCTAAGGTTTCATTTTCATCTGTACCAACTTCTTCTATAGGGAGAATTCCTTCTGATTTATAATTTAAATCAACCAAAACTCCCTCCTGACTTAAAGATATTATTTTTCCTGTTACAACTTTTCCTACTACTATTTTTTGTTCATTCTGTTCCATATAGTCCATCATTTCTTCTTGGGATAATTGTTCTACATTTAATTCTTCTTTGTTCATTTTTAATATAGCCTCCTTTATAATCCAATCTGGAGTAGAAGCTCCAGCAGTAACTCCTATAGTAACATCATCTTTATATATGTATTCAGGAATTTCTTTTGCGTTTTCTACATGTATTGTATCTTTACAATTAGCTTTACATATTTCATAAAGCTTAGTAGTATTAGAGCTATTTTTACCCCCTATAACTACCATTTTATCTACCTTTTTTGATATGTCCTTGGCTGCTTGCTGTCTTACAACAGTAGCATTACATATAGTATTAAAAGCTACTATTTCCTTACTTTTTTCTATTACTACTTGAAGTACTCTTCTCCAGTTTTCTTCTTTTTCTGTAGTTTGACATAATACACAAACTTTTCGTTCTAAACTATCTATATTACTACCATCTTTAGATATTATAGCGGAATTATTACACCAGCCATTTATACCTATAACCTCTGGATGCTTCTTGTCTCCTACTATCACAATTTGATATCCTAAGTTATAATATTTTTCAGCTTTATGTTGTATAGTAGATACATGTGGACAAGTAGTATCCACTATATTTAACTCTCTTTCTTTTAAATAATTAATAACATCTAATGGAACCCCATGAGATCTTATAATTATAGTTTCTCCTTTTTCTAATTTATGAATATCCTCTATTTCTATAGGTAATATATTTTTTTCTTTTAAATTATTTACCACATCACTATTGTGAATTAAAGGTCCTAAAGTATATATAACTTTTTTATATTTATTATTAGATTTTAAGGTTTCTTCTACTGCTCTTTTAACCCCAAAGCAAAAACCTGCTTTATCTGCTAAAATTATATTCATACTTATATTCTCCTAACCTAGTTTAATTTATTTTATAAAACTACACATCTTTTCCACTACCTCTTCAATAGTTAAATTAGAAGTGTCTATAAGTATAGCATCCTCACTTTTTCTTAATGGATTTATTTTTCTATTACTATCTATATAGTCTCTTTTAGCAATTTCATCTAGAACTTCATTATATTTTACATCTAATCCTTTTTCTTTTAATTCTTTGTATCTTCTTTCTGCTCTTATTTTTGGAGATGCTGTAACAAAAAACTTATATGGTGCATCTTTTAAAACTACAGTACCTATATCTCTTCCATCCATAAGCACATTATATTTTTTAGCTATATCTTGCTGCATACTTACAAGCATTTCTCTAACTTCAGGTATTGAAGCATATTTAGAAACATTATTGTTAATTAAAGGCATCCTAATTTTTTCTGTTAAATCTTCGTCATTTACTATAATATTATCCCCTAAGAACTTTATATTCATAGAAGATATTAATTGTTCTATTTTATCAATTTCATTTTCAGTTATATTTTTTTCTAAAGCTTTTAATGTTACAACTCTATACATAGAACCTGTATTTATATACATTAAATTAAGCTTATCTGCAATAATTTTCGCTATAGTACTTTTTCCTGCTCCTGCCGGTCCATCTATGGCTACAGATATGTTCAACTTAATTCCGCCTTTCTTTCCTTATTTTAAAGAATAGTTTATAATAGTTTATATTCTATAAAATTATTTCAAATTCCTCCATTTTACATCATTTAATTTAAATTTAATAAATCTTCTCTAAGGTTTTTCGCTTTTTTTAAATATACATATTCTATATTTTTTAAATCTCTATCCTCCACAAGAATCATTATTCTTATACACATAGGTAAATAATTCTCTACATACATTTCATTAAAATGCATTATAGCTACTTGTTGTAAATCAAAATGTTCTCTTATATATTTTCCAGGATAACCTTTAGTAATATCCTTAGTACAAGATATTACTATAGAAACTATGCTACCAATTTTTATATTATTCCTTTCAATTATTTGTGAAAAAAGCTCTATAGAAGCATTTTTAATATCCTCTATAGAATTATTCTCTATAGTTATAGCTCCACGTATAGCTTTCAATTTATTCACCTGCCTTTAAGCCTGCTAAATATCCCGTAGATAAGGCTATTTGTATATTAAATCCTCCTGTAAAAGCATCTACATCCACTAATTCTCCTGCAAAATATAAATTTTCTACAATTTTTGACTTCATAGTAGAAGGATCTATCTCAAAGGTATCAACCCCCCCTGAAGTTACTATAGCCTCTGCAATAGGTCTTTTTCCTTTTATATTTAAAGTAAGATTTTGAATTATATTAACTAAAGCTTTTCTTTCTTCTCGAGTTATGGAATTTACTTTTTTATCCTCATTTATACCACTAATTCTTATTATTATATCTATCAGTCTTTTAGGTAATAAATCATTTAAAGAATTTTTAAAATCTTTATTAGCATATTTTTTAAAGTCTTTTTGAATTCTTAAATCTAGTTGATCTTGTGATAGAGCTGGTTTTAGATTTATTTTTAACTTTAAATTAGGTCTATCTATAATACTACTAGCTGTAAGTATTATAGGTCCTGACACTCCAAAATGAGTAAAAAGCATCTCCCCAAAATTTTTATATAAAATTTTATTCTTTTCATCAATTATACTAATTTCTACATTTTTAAGAGATAGACCTTGAAGATCTTTAATCCAAACTTCTGAAAGTTCTAATGGAACTAAAGCAGGATTTAACTTTTTTATATTATGCCCTAGCTTTTCAGAAAATTCATGTCCATCTCCAGTAGAACCAGTCTGAGGATAAGATACCCCACCAGTACATAAAATAAAATAATCCCCATATATTTTATTTCCATTTTTAAGTTCTACATATTTTATAGCATTATTTTCTTTAACTACTTTAGACACTCTACTTTGTAACATAATATTAACTTTTTTTCTTTTCAATTCTTTCTCCATAGCTATTATTATATCTGAAGATTTATCAGATACAGGAAAAATTCTATCTCCTCTTTCAACTTTTAATTTAATCCCTAAATCATTAAAAAAGTTTTGAGTATCTTCATTAGTAAAAGTATATAAAGAACTATAAAGAAAATGTGGATTTGTAGGTATATAATCAAAGAATTCACTTATATCTTTTGCATTAGTTACATTACATCTTCCTTTTCCCGTTATATAAAGTTTTTTACCTAACTTTTCATTTCTCTCTATTAAAGTAACTTCATTTTTTTCTGAAGCCTTTATAGCAGCCATCATACCTGCTGGACCTGCTCCTATTACTACCACCTTTGCCACATATATCACCTCATTATAATTTAACTCTTACTACTTATTATATAGAATAAATGAATTAATATAAATATGTATATAAAAATAAAGAGGTTTGTTTTTATACAAACCCCTTTATTAATTAATTACTTAAAATTAATACCAACCTCTTAATTTCATAGCAGCTGCAACTTTCTTAATTGAGTGCATATAAGCTGCTTCTCTCATTGGAACATTATATTCTTCTTTAATCTTCCAAATATCGTTGAATGCATTAACCATAGCTTCTTCTTCTTTTTGTTCTACTACTTCTTCTGTCCAGTAGTATCCATATAAGTTTTGTACCCATTCGAAGTATGAAACAGTAACTCCACCAGCATTAGTTAATATGTCTGGAGTTAATGTTATTCCTTTTTTGTTTAATATTTCATCTGCTTCTGGAGTTGTTGGACCATTAGCAGCTTCACAAACAAGTTTAGCTTTTATTGATTCAGCAACTTCTTTAGTTATAGCATTTTCTAATGCTGCAGGTATTAATATATCTACATCTAATGCCCAGAATTCTTCTAATGAGATTTCTTTTGCTCCTGGGAATCCTAATAAATTACCATGTTCTTTAATGTATGCTAACATTTCATTTCCATCTAAACCGTTTTCGTTATAAATAGCATATGTTCCTTTTTCTCTGCACCATTCAGCCATTGCTACAACTGTTCCACCAAGTTTTTGGCAGTTTACAACTGTACTTCCTCCAACATTACCTATACCTTGGATAGCTAATTTAGCCTTTTTCATATCTATTCCTAACTTAGCAGCTGCTTCTCTTGCTGTTACAGCAACACCAAATCCTGTAGCTGCAGATCTTCCTAATGATCCACCAAATTCTACTGGTTTACCAGTTATAACACCTATAGCACTACGTCCAACTAATTTATTGTATTCGTCAACCATCCAAGCCATGATTTGTCCATTAGTATTTACATCTGGTGCTGGAACGTCAACTTTTTCTCCTATAAATTTGTGGATTGCATCTATATAACCTCTAGTTAATCTTTCAAGTTCTCCTGTTGATAGAGTCTTTGGATCAACTATGATTCCACCTTTTCCTCCGCCATATGGGATTCCTGTTACTGCGCATTTAAAAGTCATCCATATAGATAAAGCTTTCACTTCGTCTCTTGAAACGTTTTGATGGAATCTAACTCCACCTTTTGTAGGACCTACTGCATCGTTATGTTGAGCTCTGAATCCCTTGAAAACCTTTACTGAGCCATCATCCATTTTTACTGGAATTGAAACTTCTAAAACTTTTGCAGGTTCTTTTAATATCTCGTAAACTGCAGGTTCCATACCTAATTTGTCGCAAGCCTTCTTAACTTGCTTTTGAGCATTTTCAAATGGATTTAAATTTTCTTTTGCCATGTTTAATTACCTCCCAATAGTTAGTGAATATAATATTGCAATAATTTATTATTATTATTGTTGTACAAAACTAATTGTACTTTTTTAATTTATTTTTTAAATTCTTTTATATTTATAATATTCTATACGTTTTCACTTTTTCCTTCTTATAAATAAAAAAAGTTATAAATTTTTTGAAAAGTAGCAAAAAACAAAAAAAGAGGCAATATCAATTACCTCTTTTACTCTCTTAACATTTTTTGTCCCTATAAGAATAAATTTCATATTCTCTCCAAATATTTTCTAAATCGTTAAAAGTCGATGAAATTTTTCCTTTTTCTCTTAATCCTACTGAAATAATTAACGCATTTATCACACTAAGTGGAGCCACTAACGAATCGACAAATGATGCCATATTACTTTGCGCAATTAATGTATAATCCGCTTTAGCCGCTAATGGTGAAAGTAAGCTATCTGTTATAGCTACAACTTCCGCTTGTCTTTTTTGGGCAAAACTTAAAGCTTCTATAGTTCTAGCAGCATATCTTGGAAATCCTATACCTATAACTAAATCTTCATCTGTTATATTGATTATTTGTTCAAATATATCACTTATACCATAAGTAATTACTTTTACATTATCTAAAATTAAATTTAAATAAAACCCTAGAAATTCTGCTAAAGCAGTGGAACTTCTAAGTCCAATTATGTATATTTTTTTAGCTCTAAAAATACTATTTACTACTTCTTCAAAAGTATTATGATTTATCTTCTCTAATGTGGCTCTTATATTTTCCATATCAGATTTTAAAACACCCTTTAGAGCTGTTTCTTCACTAGTGTAATCATTAGAAAGCTCTAATCTTTGAACTGTAGTAAGTTTATTTTTTATAAGTTCTTGTAGAGATTTTTGAAGTTTAGGATATCCCGAAAATCCTAATTCGTTGGCAAATCTAACTACTGTAGATTCACTAACTCCTACACTATTTCCAAGTTTAGCTGCAGTCATAAAAGCAGCCTTATCATATTGTTTTAATATAAATTCTGCAATTAACTTTTGTCCTTTACTTAACCTTGGAAATTTAATCTGTATTAAACGCATTAAATCTTGTTTGTTTTCTTCCATATCTATATTCAACCCTTTCCTACAGGTAAATTTATGAATTATATAATTCAGTTTATCACCCATTGAAAAATTTATCAATATGAATTTCAATTATTAGTCAATTGACTTATATTAATTCTTTTTTACTCTTACCTTTAAATATTTGCATCTTTACTTTTAATAAGTTTACTTAAGGGTTTTATATACTATATATAATTGCAAATCTAAAAGTAATTATATAAATAAAATGAATACATTATATATAAAAAAATATTATTGTCATATCCTTAACAATAACTTTTACTTATGACAAACTTTAAATTTATATTTTTACACTTTTTTCAGATACTCAATCTCCTGAGAAGTCAAATTTCGCCAAGTACCTTGCTTTAAGTCTCCTTTTTTTATATCACCTATAGCTATTCTATCAAGTTGCAAAACTCTATGACCTATAGATTCACACATTCTTCTTATTTGTCTATTTTTACCTTCATATATTTTTATTAATACCTCTGTAGAATTTTTATATATTTTTACTATGTCCAAAATTGCAGGAGCAGTTATATATCCCCCTATATCTATACCTTCTTTAAACCTTTTAATATGATTTTCATCTAGAATTCCATCTACTAATACTCTATAAGTTTTAACTTTTTCTTTAGATGGATGAATTATTTTATTATATATTTCCCCATCATTAGTAAGTATTATAATACCTGATGAGTCTTTATCTAATCTCCCTATAGGATATATTCTCTCTTTAACATGTACAAGATCTAAAATAGTTTTTCTTCCTTTCTCATCCTGTACAGTAGATATATATCCCTTAGGTTTATTTAAAAGTATGTATACCTTATTTTCTTCTGGAGTTATTAATTTTCCATCCAAATAAACCTTATCTTCTTCAGGAATTACTTTAGTTCCTAATTGTGTAATTCTTTTAGAATTTACTGAAACTCTCCCCTGTAATATTATTTCTTCACATTTTCTTCTAGATCCAACTCCACAAGAAGCCATATACTTTTGCAGTCTTTCTTCCATACAATCACCTACATTTTATTTTATATCACTCATTATATTTTATAGCTTTTCTGGAAAAAGTCAAAAAATATATTTAACTATACAAAAAGAGTAGAATTTCTTCTACTCTTTAAGTTGCTCAACTTATATTATTATATAAAACAATTATAAATTTAGTTAATATTTTATACTTCGTAATCTGTAACTATTCTTTCCTCTTTAACTTTACCAATAAATTCCCCAACCTTTAAATGATCTGGGTGTTTTTGATAGGAATTTAAATCTTCCATGGTATTAAATTCTGAATATAAAACTACATCATAGGCCCCATCTGAAGCATTAATATTTACTCCAACTTCAATTAAATTAACATTTTCAATTATATTTTTTAAAGCCTCTAAATCCTTTTTTATGATATTAGCATTTTCTAATTTAGATTTTCCCTGAGCCATGTCTTTTAACTTCCACATTACAATATGTTTAATCATTTTTTCACCTCTTCATTGGATTTTATATTAATTATACCATATTTTGCTATTATTCCTCTATATAAAATACTTTAATTTATTCTAAAATCTAAAGATTCTTATACTAATATACTAGAATTAGATTCCAACCATTTCTATGAAATAACAACAGAACTATAATATAAATATTCTACTAAAGAATTTGATTAAAAAACATATACATCAAATGAATATTCACATTTAATAATAAAGGAATCATTAATAATATACAAATGTATACATATGAAAAATTAAAATTATACTACTTGATGTTTCTTAAATTTATAAAAGGCAATGTGCAAAAATATTAATATCATTATAAATGAAATCATTATAATAGCTTTAGGCAACATAATAGCAGTATTATTAAAAGTATAAGTATCATATACAGAAAATACAGAAAACACATTAAATGCATTTGCTGGAAGTAAATTTAATATATTATTAATAAGTAAACTACTTTTACTTTTCGGAATAAATAATGGTGCAAAAATCAACAGTGAACTTATAATAATAGCTGAAAATGGCGTCTTAAATTTTGATGATAACGCCATAGTTATGGATATAATTGAAAGCATAACCAAATATCCAATCATAGTTCCTAACAAATACACCTGTAGCACAGTTAATGGATAAATAGATGCAAGTGATAAAATTTGAAAGCTAATATTCCATCCAGATATTCCATAGCAACACAACATACTTACTGTAAAGAACAAAACCTCTATGCTATAAACAATCGTAGCAAATAAAATTCCTGCTATTATTTTTGTTTTTATTAATTTATTTTTTCCGTATTTCGTTGAAAGTAAAATTGCATCTGCTCCTGTTTGATATTCAAAAGCAAAAATAGGTGCTATACATATACTTACAACAAAAGCAATTATAATTAGTACTGACCGAAAACCACGAGCAAAAATGTCTTTCCATCCATCAGAATAATCAAAATAAAACGGGGTTGAAATTTTATTATTTAAGCTTAGAATACGCTTTTTTTGATTTTCTGAATAATGCTGAGAACATAATAGTCGTTTAATATTTTTATTACGTTGTTTATAAAATTTTTGTACATCTTTATTAGATAATGAATATAAAATGTAATAATCATAATTTCCTTTACCAACTGGAAAATAATTTTCACGCAATAAATCTAAAATATCTTCCTTGTTTTGAACATATTTTTTATAAACATTATTACTAAGGTCATTGGTACCAGTATTGAAATTCTTTTTATCTTTTATTATAGTTTCATATTCATTAAATATAGAAGTTAATTTATCTATAGATAAATTTCCAGAAACTAATGATACATCTTTCTTCTTTAACTCAATAGCTTTTAATCCATGTATTCTATTGCCTTCCTCATTTACATATGAATTTCCAGTTACAAATAAAATTGATAAAAAAGATATAAATATTATACTAGTAATTAAAGCAATTATTGTGCTTTTTCGTTTAAAAATCTTCTTAAGCTCATATTTCAATAATGTCCACATTATACTTTATACCTCCTTGTCCACTAATTGTTCATTTTGAAAATGCAGTAGACATAAATCTTCTAAAGTAGCCTTCTGAGATTCTGCCCTAGGAACAGGTATATTTTTAGAAATAATACGAAGTTCAACCTGATCTCCCAAATGATGTAGATTAGCAATACAATATTTACTTTCATAATCCTTAACATTATTTCTTGGAACTAAACATTTCCATACAAATCCTTCTGCTGAGTCTACAAGCTCTTCAACTGTACCATGCATAATTAATCTACCTTTTTTCATAAGAAGAATTTTATCTGCAATATATTCTACATCTGATACAATATGAGTAGACAAAATCACAATTTTATCTTTCGCTAAGTTGGCAATCAAATTTCTAAAACGAACTCGTTCTTTTGGATCTAATCCAGCTGTAGGTTCATCTAAAACTAATATTTTAGGATTATTTAAAACTGCTTGAGCAATTCCTAAACGTTGCTTCATACCTCCAGAAAATGTTCTAATTTTTTTATTTGCAACTTCATATAATCCAACCAATTCCAATAATTCTCTGGTTTTACTTTTAGCCTTATGTACGTTTATACCTTTTAATGCAGCAATATAATACATAAATTCTTTAGCGGTAAAATCTGGATAATACCCAAAATCCTGCGGGAAATAACCAAGTACATTTCTGTATGATTCTCCGAGATTATTAATACTATCGCCATTTAAAAGAATATCTCCTGACGTAGAATTTAATACTCCACAGGTCATACGCATGAGAGTGGTTTTTCCAGCACCATTAGGCCCTAACAATCCATAAACTCCTGTAGCTAATTTCATAGAAATTCTATCTACAGCTATCTTACTATCAAAATGCTTTGTTAATCTATCAAAAATAAGTTCCATTAAAATTCCTCCTAATTTCTAAATATATTACATAATTACTCCATCAAATTTTCTATCACAAATTTTTCCTAATTTATATATCTCTCTAATAACACCAATTAATGAAATTAAAAACATAATACTCCATATAAAACAAGCAGAAGGTTCATATAAATTAGGGAATGTATAAGTAATTATAAAAATCATAATCATAACAAATAACCCAAACAAAATGCATTTATAATCTTTATCCATACTCTTAAAGTTATTTAGAATAAACAAACAACCAAAACATGTAACTAAAAACGGAACAAAAATATACAGTATAAGTGCTATTAAATGTAATTTCATACTTACTCCAGATAAAATTAATAAAATAGTAAGCCCTAAAATATCTATTAATCCTAAAATTGTAATACGAGTTATCATTAATTGTTTAAAAGAATATGTAGTTGATAATTCAATTTCAGCCATTTCATATGTATAAGAACGTGCCAGCTCTTTAATCCCTGCAATTACCAATAAAGGTGCTGCTGATGAAATCATAGCCAGAGTTTCAACTCCTTTAGAAGAACAAGTCAACTTTATACTAAATGCTAAAATTATTACTATTTGTATAAACCAAACTTTTTTTCTCATAAAACCAAATTGTAAAAAAAAGAACTTCCAAAAAGATAATGGCTTATCTTCAGATTGCTTTACCAACTGACGTACTTTTATAATTGTATCTTCCATACCAGTAGAATTTGAAGCTGGGGGAGCTGAATTATATAATAATTTTATATTATCTTCTAACTCTTTACTCAAAATAAAAACCTCCTATCCAAATTTTCTTTTTAATATTGACAATGCATTTTTTATTCTATATTGCACAATAAAACGTGATACACCTACTATACTTGCAATTTCTTTAATTTTTAAGCCTTGTCCAAACCTCAATAATATTACTTCTTGTTGTTCCGTTGAAAGCTCATATATAAATTTTTTTAAAACTAATTTATCAGTAACATTTTCAATTACATTTGAAGATGTAAAATCAATTATTTCCTGTTCCTCCTCTAAATATTCTGGCTTATACTGTTTATGCCAATTGATACATAAATTTTTAGCAATTGTATAAAGAAATGCTCTAGGTTTTCCCTTATCGGAATAATGATTAATATTTTTAATAAATCTAAGAAAAACTTCCTGTGTAATATCTTGTGCTTTTTCTACATTTCTCACTTTCCAATAACAATATTTGTAAACATTATCGTAATTATCTCTAACAATTTCTTCAGCTATATATGTAGACCCATTCTTGATTTTTCGAACCGGGTATTCCGTCACCTTATCACCCCCTCATAATGTATAACAATTAAGACCAGTAAAATGTGTAATAAATTTATAAAATTTCTCCACTTTTTGTATCATAAAATAATTTTAGCAAATTTTACATACAAATATTTAAATAATATGGCTTATTCTCTAATAGACCTAACTTTTTATCCTAGACTAAAAAACCTTAATAGCTATTATAGCCATTAAGGTTTATAAATTAAACTCTATGTTCTATCCAATTCATCATAGTGTCTAACGTAAGTTTTGTATTTCCCATATTACAATGATTACAAGCAGTTTCCTTTTCTGTGAAAAGACGAAAAGTTAAAGAACGTACATTAGTTAAACAGTCTAATTCTTCTTTAAAAAGTTTGTAATTAATAAAATGATCTTTGTTTGCTCCTATTACTAATACATCTTGATCTATTAGATGTCCTATATCCGTTATTTTAAATTTACTTAATTTTACTAAATAGTCATAAGGAGATTTTGCATTATAGGCATACATACCATGCTTAAGTCCCCAATCTGCTGTTGCATCTTTTTTACAACTTAAATTCGTAATTAAATTAATTATACCTGAAGCATGAAATTTTACTAATAATCTTACTATCTTTTGCTCAGAATCTGTCATTGTACTTAATACAACTGATAAAAAATCAGGAAAAATAGACCACGCTATAACTCCTTTAATTCTTTTTTCATAAGCTGCTGCCCTAGGTGCTAGCATACCTCCTAATGATGCCCCTATAATGATAACATCATTAAGGTTAAGATAATCAAGAACTGCTGTTACAGGCTTCTCCCACTTATAGGTAAAATGTTTTTCTTGATTTCTCATAACTCCCCCTTGTCCTGGACCTTCAAATAAATAAACTTCAAAACCATTTTGGGCAAAATAAAGCATTACAAAAAACAATTCTTCCATATAAGAGTCATTTCCACCATGAAGTAAAATAGTATCTTTCTTTTTTCCTATTGCTTTTGTATGTAATACCGGAAGTTTCACATTTTCATAAGGCACTTCATATCTAGTCACAGTTTCATCCTGAAAATATTCTTTATAATAATCATAAAACATATCTGTAGCTAAATTATAATATTTTATTTTATCTTTATCACCATCATACATAAAAAATTCACTCATTCTATAATATGCAATAGCATCTTTTATTCTACCTTCCCTTACAGCCTCATCACCTATAGCAATTAACTCCTTTTTCCAAGTTGCACTATCTTTAATTTTATGAGAAATTTTCTTAACATCTTCCAATCTACCTTCATCCCACATTATTACACGATTAAGTTGAAAATTAAAATTAGGCTCTTTATTTAAATTATATATTCCTTTTGAAAAAGTGATCTTATCTTTTTTCATTTTATTTTCTCTCCTTCCCAAACCTTAAATCTATGCTCTCCTATAAATTTAATCATGGCTTTATTATAATTAAGAGAAGAAAATAAAACTTCTAAATAATCGCTAAGATTGAAATTATATAAATTTTACATATTTTTTAAGTTCATTTTCTGATATTTTAAATATATTCATATTAGTTGTAAAAAAAAATAAGAAGCACTATAAAAAACTGATTTTATATATGCTTCTGTAATGCTATTGTCCAACAATAAATGTTTATAAGTCTTTTCTATTTTTATAATAATTAAACATTGCTTAGTATAATTCAAGTTTTAAAATTAGACAACTTAATTTGCTAATCTAGTTAAGAATTTTTTATAAGGTTTTAATAGTTCCTCATTTTTTGCTTTTTCTTCTATTAATCTAGTTTTAATATTTATTTCTTCTTTTATTTTTTTACTTAAATTATTTTCTGCAAAGATGTAGACAACTGTATTTTCTTTTTCTATATGACGTCTTAATATATATATATAAGACATCATATTTCCTATAATGTCTAATTTACTTTTTACACTGTTAGTTCTTTCATATTCATTCAATGCTTTTTCTAATTGCATAACATGAAGTCTTGCTAAATCATGTTCTACAAGCATTCCATTTTTAACAAGTTTATTAGCTAGCCCACCTAAATTTTCTATCATATATTTGAATAAAATTTCCTCTTCTTTTTTATGATGATGTCTATCTGCAAAATTACGAATGAATAAAATTCCCTGACGAAATATAGAAACTGGTACATCCTCACCTTGTAAAATCTCCACGCAAATCTTTTCCATTTTATCTATAAATAAAAGTATTTTATCATGTTCATCTACAAGAATTTCAATTCCATACATTTTATCACCTACTTTTTATTTCATATTTATTATTACATAATTTTTTAAATTCTAAAGAAGTTTCTTTTAATAATCCTTTTATCCATGCAAAACGTATGCCATAATAAACATCTTTAGAAACTCCATAATTCCAATAAGAATCATGTATATCCTTATTTTGAACCCAAACTACGTGATTACCTTCTGTCTTAATAAATTCATTTACTTTATCGCAAGGCATGCCATCTAAAAAACAATCATTTATTTTTTGAAATGCCTCAATAGCATTACCTTCAAAATTTTCTTTTTCTCCAAGTTTGCTCATAAATGACAGTATATATTCATATCTTAAAGAATCTTTTAAAATAAGATCACTAATGACAAAAGCAAGTCTTTCTTCAACCTTTTTAACTCTTACTTGTAACCAAGCATGAATATTATCTGTATCTATTACATCTTCTAAAGGTAATATTTGTATTGTTCCAACTTCTTCATTAACTTTTTCTAAAAGATTTTCATCCCATTTGTTTTCTTTTGATAACTCAACAATTTGTTTAACTATTTTTTCTTGAGATTGTATTTTTTCATACATTACAAAGTGAATTTTTCCTAAAAAACGACTCATTTTTTCTCCTTTTTATTTAAACTTATTAATTTTCATCTTATTTCTTTTAATAACTTAATTATAATAATTTATCTTTTAACCTTCTGTACCCTATGTTACTATTCTAAAATTTTTATATTATTAGTTTATGATTAAAATACAAAATAATCATATGCAAAAATGTATATATTCTTAAATTTAAAAAGGAAATTAGTGATATAAAACATACTAATTTCCTTTTTTATTTAACTCACACTATATTAAATTATAATATTTTATTTCTTAACTTCTATAGACTTTTGTGGATATAACGTTGTACCCCATATTGATATAACTCTTTCTTTTACTAATGGCATATTTTTTTCATCTACAATGGTTCTCCACCATTCCCAAGCAAGTCCTGTACATTCTCGTACCTTAACACATATATTTCTAGCATTTCCCTTTAGATATATTTCTGTATTAAAATGAGCTGTTTTGTCTTGATTGTTTCCTGACCAAGCCTTATGTTCAACTATTTCCTTACCATTTTTGTCATAGCTTACTTCATCCCAAGTCACATCAAATTGAGCTACATAAGCTCCACTATGATCAAGAACTATTTTTCCATTTTCATATTCTGTAGAAGTAGTTTCTACATATTCTGTTTTATTGTTTACTGTTGCTATCTTATTGTTTTTCAAGAAAGTAGTTGTATAAGAAATTGGATATCCTGGATTTTTAGCACTGTATACAGAATTATTTTTTATAATACTTCTTATTTTATCAAAATCCTTAGTAATTATTTTATTATGCTTTTCTGCTCCTCCACCTAAAACAGTTGCCGTAAAAGAACTTTGATTTAATATATCCTTGTATTCAACATTGCTACTTACATCTTGATTGTTTATTAAAGCCTTAAAGGCATCCTTAACTTTTGCACTTTTAGAAGTTGTCTCAAGTTTTACATAAATAGTTCTACCATATGCAACATTTGAAACATAAGCAGGAGGGTTGTCCTTATTTATTCCTTTTAAAGCTAATTGACGGAAGGTTACACTATCCCCAAACAAATCTGATGGACGATTGGGTGCATCTACACTTACTGTATAAAATATTTGCTTATAAGATAAAAGCATAACCTTTTTTTCACCTTTATATATAGAATCAAAATCTATATTTAAAGCTTTGCTTAAAGTCTTAAAATTGCATCCGAGCATTGCAGATAATTGAGATTTACTATATACCATAGTATCAAAATAATTTATTTTTGTAGGTATAGTATACTTAGAGGAATATTTTGAATTCCATGTTTCTAATATTGAGTTTATTGAAGAATTAATTGAAGAATAGGTAGGTGATTTAACTACCCTTTTTCCGTCATTTCCCATACCAGGTAAATCAACACTTATTGTAATAGGTTTTCTTTCACAAGAAATTATATCTGGTTTATTTTCTATAAGATTCCTATTAGCAAGTTGTATAGCTCCTGGATAAGTTCTATTATTTATTGAATCTATAACAGAAATATCTGAGGTTGAATCTGAAATGCTCTTCTTTTCACGTTTTACTACAATAAATTTTCCCGGATTTTCAAAACTTTCCGCTGGTATAAAGCTTTGAACTTTTTCACCCTCATGAGATAATATTTTATTTTCATCATAGGTTAATCCATATATCTTCTTATCTATAATATCGTTATTTTTTTTATTTGAGCTATTGTCCTTATTTGCTAATAAAATTTTATTTTTAGTAGTATTAGGCATTTCTTTATAAGCCACTAGTGTTAAACTTGTAATAATTAACACCGCTACTGACAAAAATCTCATGCATTTTTTAGCCTTTTTCACTTTTCATGCCTCCTTAAATTTTTAACTTAAATTTAATGAATTTCTAATAAATATTTCATATTTTTATTATATATATTATATCGTCATTATTAACTGTATCTTAATAAGATTTATAAAATTTTTTCAATTTTCAAACATTTTGTAAGAACTTATTAAAATACACAATAAAAAAGAAAAGTCAGCATTTTAAAAATTATCCAGTAGAGTTCAAAATTCCACTAAATAATCTAACACTAACTTTCCTCTTATATAATTTATATTATAAAAACTAACATATAGATATATTATATCACTTTTCAATAACATAACTAGCCTTTTTTGTTATCAACGTTCTCTATTTTTAATATTATTTATAAGTTGATTTTGTTTTTTTATTTCTTTTTTAAGATAAACATAATAAATAATTGTTCCTATAAAATATGGAATGGAAAAAGAAAATATCATATCCCTATATCCATTTGGATGTATATCCATAAAAAATGAAGTTATCCATAACCAAATGATAATTACACCAATAGCAATTACATATTGAATAACAATTACTGCTAACGGAGAAAATCGTTCTAGTCTATAATGTTGAGATAATACCCCTACCGCCAGTATACTTAATATTAAAAATAAAAACATATTAAATTGTGTTTCATTTATTTCCTTTTTGCTTATTATTTCAAAAATGGTTAATGCAACTGATACACAAGTATAAGTCATACAAATAATTGGAATAGTATTTTTTTTATTTATAAGTTTCATTCTTAAAACCCTCCTTCATTCATTTTTTTTAAAAATGAATTAAACTTAGGTTTATAACTTCTGTTTATTTGTACTTTTTCGTTGTTATCTAAATATGCTATTACTCGCATATTAAAATCTGATTTTAAAAATTCAATTTTATAGATATTCAACACAACAGATTTATTTACCCTTATAAATCCTAATTTAGAGTAATAACTTTCTAAATCTTGCAACTTACTTTCAATACGAAAAACCTGTTTTTTCAAATATGCAAAAGTTCTTTTATCAACAGACTCAAAGTAATATACATCATTTATAGAAAACAATACATTTTTATCATCTAATTTTCCAATTAACTTATTATTATGCTTTCTTAAATAATCTAAAATTTCTTTTACATCATTAGATTTTTCTTTATAATAAAAGTCAATTTTGTCTTCAGGAATGTTTTTTTGTTCATATTCATTGATTTGCACCTTTATCCCCTCCCTAGGGGGTATTATAGCATGAACATTAAAGTTATAGCTATATAAGAAATTTTAAAATTTCCATTCAATGATAAGTAAGTTAAACCATAAAGTATAGATAATATACAAGTATACATTCCCGTTGAGTTTCCTTGAGTTAAAAAGTGGACAGTACCCCAGGTAACTGCTAATAATATGCCTCCAAATGGAATATTTCTATTATTTTTAAACCACATATCGAATGCTTTTTGTCCGAAAACAATAATTAAAGTAATAAGCATTCCCTCAAACCCATAGTAAATATACTGTACTACAAATTTTAACATTCCATTTGAAGAAAACTCAATAATAGGTTTAAAACCCTTCCATGAAAAAGTTGTATAAACTATACTAATAATAAAAATAAGTCCTGTAATTTGCCATTTTATATTGTCAATTGAGTTATTTGCTTTAGGAAGTTTTTTATATAATATATAAGAAATAAATCCCCAAAGTACACATGTTATGATCCAATGAGAGATATTTTGAGTTATTGTCCATTTATTATTTGTATAACCAAACATATTCTTTTCTATCATTATTAACAATATTTCTAACCCTAGTCCTCCAAATGCATAAAAAGCATATCCTAAATAATCAATAGCAGAATTATATTTTTCCGATTTCATAACAGTTCCCCCTATCCTTTTCTACCTTAATTATATTTTCTATCATAAATAAGTTCAACAGTCATACTACCATGTTGCATTTTAAGCTAACTAAGTTACATAAATATATGTTTAGTAAAAAATATTCCTTAAAACAAACTTAGATAAGGTACTATAAACTATAACTTTAAGTAACTGAACTATTTTTAAGCATAAAAAATATGTAGAATAAAAGTACTTGCAGTACATTTATTCTACATAATTCTTTCTACTTAAATTCTATTTTACTAACTTAGGTAATGTATTTGCTGCATGAGGCATTATGTACGTTCTTAAATGCTCTCCTTTTTCCTTTTTAACTAATTCTAAAGCTTCATCAAGAGTTTTTACTACTCTTATTTTTGTATTTTTCATTAATTCTGGATCTATATTACTTACCAATATTAAATTAAACTTTTCTGCAGTATCACAAGCTATATAACTTGTGTGTTTTGATATACTGTAGTTATCTCTTAATTCTTTTTCTCTATCTAAATTATTATCAAAGTCTGTAAGCATCATTCTAACACCATCATCACCACCTAAACCTTCACTACATTCTGAAAGTATTATGATGCTTCCATCTTCTTTAACAGCTTCTCTTGAATTTACTATAGTTTTTGAAGATTGATAGAAGTTTATATCCTTTGGAAATCCTCCTGCCGTAGCTATAGCTAAGTCAGCTTTTTCATCTATTTCTACTCCATCTACTTTATCAACATATTTTCTTCCTGCTTCGTGAGCTTTTATATAGTTACCTGACACTGCTGCTGCTATATTTCCATCTGAACCCATTATTGCATTAAACATAAATGTAGGTCTTACAAAACTTGCTGCCTCTAGCATGTCTAAATGTATTGGATTTTCACATGTATTTCCAGCCCTTACATTTTTATTTTCTCCTTCTCCAAGTTCACCTGTAAAAGATAAAGCATGATTTGCCATTATAGTTTCATAAGAAGATATTCCTGGTAATATAGCTTTTTTACCACCTGAATATCCTACAAGAAAATGATATATAATAGCTCCTACTAAAATTACATGATCAGCTTCTGCTGCATATCTATTAATACTCACAGGTGTGTTGTAAGAGGTCTTACCACAATATACTAAATCTTCTTCTTTTGTACAAATATGATCAATAACTTTATATTTATTATATATTTCTTCTCCAACTAAAAGCTTATGTTCCTCTTCTGTTTGTTCTCTATGAGAACCTGTAGAACTTAAAAAGATTATATCTTCATCTTTGACTCCACCTTTTTTAACTTCTTCTAAAATATAAGGTAAGTATGTACTAACTTTTTGCCATGCTCTTGTAACATCTGGTATAACTATGCAAACTTTTTCATCCTCGTGAACAAGCTCTTTTAAAGGAGCACTACAAATAGGATTTTCTATGGCTTCTTTTATTACTTCTTCTTCTGTTTTGTCCACTTTAAATGGATTATGATCTATAATCTTTATTATGTCCTCTTCTGGCATTGAAAAACTTACCTTTTCTCTACCATATTTTAATTCTAAATTTTTCATTTAAATAACCTCCTTTATTTTGTAGAAAATTAATCTTTAATGTAGACTTATTACTTTAACATATCAATAGTATACCTGTTATAAGTTACATATACCTTGAATTTGTAATTTTAAAATTTTTTCAAATATTCATAAATGTTTAAAAAAACTAAACTTTATAAAACCTAGTTTTATTACTATATAGCATAAAATTTTACTTTGAATTTTCAACCATTATATTTAATATTTCTTTATCCGTATTTGCCATTCCTGGGTATGCTATTTTACCTATACATTTCATAGTTTCTTCAACAGAATTAGAAACTATGCCACATCTATTTGGTACAACTATATTTTCTAAAGCCATTTTTGAACTTAAAAATGAAGCTTTTACCCCTGTATTTGCCTTTAATGAACATGCTAAATTTCCACCTGAACATATCATTCCTGTTATATTAGATGCCATATTTACTATAGCATAACCTATTTGATTGCAATTTCCGCCTAGTAAATAAGTAATAGCTGCACTAACTCCAGTACCTGCTGCTACAGCGCAACCACAAAAAGCAGACAACTTTCCTGAAAATTCCTTTATATAGATATTTATAAGATAACTTAAAGCTATTGCTCTTACTAACTTTTCTTTACCTAAATTATTTTTTTCTACTACAGCTACAATCGGTAGAGTACTTATTATACCATGATTACCACTGCCAGTTATTGTCATAGCAGGAAGTGCTTCGCCTGAAACTCTAGCATCTACTGCAGCGCAAGTTAATACTTCACCATACAAAGCATAATCATCATTATTATTTTTATATGTTTCATTAAGCATTTTTCCAAGACCTAATCCACTACCTTCTAATCCTCTTATTGCTAATTTTTTGTTCATATCTACTGCTTTTTCAAGAAAACTAATACTATTATAATCTACAGTATTTACAAAATTAACAATCTCATTTACAGTAAGCTTTGTTATCCTTTTAGAATCTACTATACTTTCATTATTATTAATATTTTCTTTAGTTTTCTCATATATTATTTCACTATTTTTTTCAATTAAACTTATATTATCATGTGAGTTAGTAATTAAAATTCTACCATATCCCTTATTTGTAGTTACTATTGCCTCAACATACAAGCCTTTTGTATTGTCCTTAACCTTAAAGCTCACCTTATGATTATCTATAAATTCCTTAGCTTTTATCACATGAATCTCTTCTATATTTTTAAGAACTTCAAGACCTAAAGACGAATCTCCAGCTACAATTCCTAGCATAGCAGCAAATTCATTTCCTATTTCACAAGTACCTGGTATACCACATGAAAAAGCATTTTTAAATAATCCTCCATCAGTTTTAACTTCTACCTTTTTAAACTCTCCACCAATTGTCTCATAAGCCTTTGCTGTAGCTAAGGCAATTGCTGCGGGTTCTGTAACACCCAATCCAGGCGCCATTTCTTTTTTTAATATATTTATTATAGTATTATTATCTATCATAATTATCCCCCATATTATTATAAAAATATTATAAATTACCCTTCTTAGCTCAATTTTATTATTACACTTAATCCTTGTCAAACACTGTATAAGTATATTATTCATTCAAAAAGAAAAAAGACCATTGGCAACTTATATTTACCAACAGCCTAAGCTATATAATTATATACAAACTTTTCTATTATTCTACATCTTGAATACTTATTTCTCTTATATGTTTTGTATGACTCCACTCTTTATTATCCTTATCTATTATCCCTTGAATAGTTATAGGTATCCAAGTTAATGTATATATTCCATATAATAAATACCATATAAATATTTTAAAGGAATGTTTTCTATCTATTATATATAAAGCAACTAAAAATATCACTAAATATATAACTGAACATATAGCTACCTCATAAAATTTAGGATTATTTCCTAATATAAAACCAAATACCACTATATTTAATGAATATAATGCAAAGGTTAAAAACATATTTTTTGATAGCTTATCCTCTAAAACCATAACAAAAGGAGTAAATAAAAATTGAACTATACTGAATGATTTCCATACCCAAGGAGAAAACAAATAATTCATTACAAATATATTAGCTCCATGAGGTAAATTAGTTTGAATTAATGTTAATAATGCTGATACCCCTAGCAATAAAACCACAAAAGGTTGTATTGTATATAACGCACAGTCTAAAGCCGTAAAATCTCTATCTTTTATAGCCTTTTTAAATAACTTTCTAAAAAATCTTGAACATACATCTGCAAATCCTTGCATCCATCTTTTTCTTTGACTCCAAGATTGCTTTAATGTAAGAGGCTTTTCATCATAAACTCTAGCATTATGACACCATCCAACTTTATAACCATTTAAAACTAATTTACATGTAAACTCTAAGTCCTCTGTTAGACAGGTTGCACCCCAACCTAATTTTTTTAATATTTCCGTATCCATACAAAAACCTGTACCACCTATTTGATTAGATAATCCTAGATTTGCTCTTGCTAATTGAAAAAGTCTATTAGCAGTCCAAAAAGCTATAGAATAAGAACCAGTTATCCATGAATCATTAGGGTTTTTACTATCTATATACCCTTGAACTACTTTGTAACCTTCACATAATTTATAATTCATTTCTCTTAAAAAGTTTTTAGAAACCAAATTATCTGCATCAAATATAGCTATAGCATCATATTTTGTATCCATATTAAATATTTTGCCGAACATCCATTCTAAGGCATATCCTTTTCCTCTTTTATCTGGTACATTTCTTTCACAGACTTTTACATCTTTATAACTTCTGCCAATAGATGCTGTATTGTCTGTACAATTATCTGCTATTATAAATATATCGTATAACTCCTTTGGATAGTCTAAAGACCTAAGGCTTTCAATTATTTTTCCTATAACCATTTCCTCATTATGAGCTGCCACTACTAAAGCAAATTTCTTTTGTGGCTTAAAAGTCTCACCTTTTTTATCTTCATGTTTTTTTAACCCAAATAAAGATAATACAAGATAATACATACTAATTAAAAATACAAACACTTGGAACACCAACGTTAAATCAAAAATAAAATCCTTCATTAGTTATAAACCCTTTCTATTTAAATATTTAATGACATATTTACTATTTATACGTTTATTTTATAATTACATACTGTTTTATAATATCATATTTTCCTATTAAAATACTAATTAGTTGAAATATTTTATATTTTCTTAAAAACTTTCTTATAAATATATATTCACAATAAACAGTATTTTTATTACTCTTTTGATTTTTTTAATTTTATATAAATATGGTGCTAATAACAGACAAAATTTTCTTTATATTTATGATATATTTATTGATTTTTTGTTTTAAATGTGATATATTTTATATTGTAATATGTTAATAAATTCTCTTATGTAAATGTATACATATTATATAGTATACATTATATCCTTTTAAAATATTTTATTAAAGGAGTGTTTTTAATGAATAGACATTGTAATAAAATTCCAAACCATGTTTTAAGTACAGTTAATTCATTAATAAAAGATTGTGGTATGTCCAAGGAAGAATTTATAAAAAATTTAGCTAATGCTTATGATATAAATTCAGGGGTTGATAACTACTATGATTTACTAAAAGATTATGATACCTATTGTGATAGCTTTGTAAGTTAAATTGTTTTCATTCTAAAATTATATAGATGTTATATATTATAAAACTAACTAAAAATACAGTAGTCTTTGTACTACTGTATTTTTAGTTTTTAAATATATAATATTTTTATAAGAATCTAATTTTTTATTTGATTACTGGTAAATTTAATATTATAATTACAATATGACTATTAAATTCATATTTAAACATTTTTTAACAAGGAGTGACATTTATTTATGATCGGAAAACTTATACATAAAGACAAGAGTCTAAAAGTTAAAATTATTTCTACAACCTTAGTTATATTCTTTCTATGTTCAATAATTTTGACAACAACAACTTATCTTGTAGTAAGAACTAAGTTCAATAACCAAATCAAAGCTGATGGATTAAATTTAGTTGAAGAACTTGATTCTGAAATCATGAGATATAGTGAACTTAAAGAAACTATAGATTCTCTAATAACTGAAAAACTTTTAAGTGTATCTTACATATTAGGATCAAATAAAAATATGTCTAACGAAACTTTAGTTGAAATAGCTAAACAAGCTAATATTCAAGAAATAAATATAACTGATAATAAAGGTAAAATAATATACAGTAATTTGCCTGAGAATATAAATTATGTATATCCTTCAAATTACATAGGTTATGACATAATAAAAGGTTCAAAAAATAAAGTTATAGAACCAACAAGACAAAATAAAGTAAATCATAATTACTATAAATATTGTGCAACTTCTTCTCCTAATGGTGGCTTAATACAAATAGGACTAAATGTAAATGAATTAAATAAACAAACCAAAGCCACAGATATTCAAAATTTAGTTGAAAATATATCTAAAAACAATAATATAGTATATGCTTTAGTTATGGACAACAATCTTAAGGTAACATCTCACAGTTCTAAAGAACGAATAGGCATGAATTTAACTGACAAAGGCAGTAACGATGTGAAAAAAACAGGTAAAACCTATTCATCTACTTATAAATACAAAGGTAAAATAGATGTTTATGATGTAATAATGCCTTTAAAAAATAGTAAGGGACAACAAATTGGAGCTATAAATATAGGTATCTCATTAACTACACAGAAACGTGCTTTAAGAAATATTTTATTAACCTCTATTTTTATAACATTAATTTCTTTGATTATAAGTACAGTTATATTAATATATATAATAAAATCTTCTTTATCTCCGTTAAACAATTTATCAAATATAGCTTTTGCAGTATCTAAAGGAGATCTTAGTAAAAAAATAAAAATACAAAATAATGATGAAATTGGAACCGTATCAAAAAGCTTTAATTTAATGATTGATAATTTAAGAAATATAACTAATAACATTAATGAATTTTCTACTAATTTACTTTCTTCTTCACAACAAATTTTATCTTCTGCAGAACAAACTACAGCAGTTTCTGAAGAAATTTCCTCTGCTACACAAGAAATAGCAGCAGGTTCAAACAACCAAGTAAAATTAATTAGTGATATTTCTACTGATATGAATAATATGACAAAAAATATATTAAACATAGATGAAAAAATAGCTGAAATTTTAAATCATTCAAAAACCACTAATAATTTGGCTTCTAATGGAAAAGAAGATTTAAATAATATGATAAAGCAAATGGATACTCTAAACGAAAGCGTTAGTTATTCTGCTGATATAATACAAAAACTACAAGAAAATTCAAAACAAATAGGTAACATTGTAGAAATAATAAATGATATTGCAGATCAAACAAATCTCTTAGCCTTAAATGCTTCTATAGAAGCTGCCCGTGCAGGTGAAAGTGGTCGTGGTTTTGCTGTAGTTGCTGAAGAGGTAAGAAAGCTTGCAGAAGAATCAATGAATTCTGCAAATAATATTAAAACATTAATTTTAAGTAATGAAGAAAAAACTAAAGAAGCCTTGGATTCTATAAGAAAAGGTAACTCCGAAGCACAAAAAGGAGAAGAAATTGTTAAAGTACTTAATAATTCTTTCGGAAAAATGTTGTCTTCTTTTGATGATATGCAGATTAAATTCAATATTATTAATAATATGATAGAAGGCTCTAATAAACATATAACAAATATATCTTCAAAAATGTATGAAATAGAAACTGTATCAACTAATTCTTCTGCCAATACAGAAGAAGTTTCAGCGTCTACAGAAGAGCAAACTGCAACTATTGAGGAAACTACAGAAACAATTGAAAGATTAGTAAAAATGGTTGAAGAACTGCAAAAAAATGTATCTATATTTAAATTATAAAGAATTCCAGACGTCTTTCCTATAAAAATGAGATATTTCAAATTAATTTTTGAAATATCTCATTTTACTATAATTTTAATTTTTCTTTATTATAAAATAATTCAACTTTTTATTTGATTACTACTAAATTTAATATTATAATGGTATTGCAACTATTTGTTTCATATTTACACAAATTTTTACAAGGAGTGACTTTATAATGAATAATAAACTGGGGGATAACAAAAACAGCTTAAAAAACAAAATTATTTGTACTACTTTAGTTATATTCTTTTTATGTTCTAGTATATTAACTACAGTAACTTACATTATGGTAAGCAACAAATTTAAAAAACAAGTAAAAGTCGATGGATTAAATTTGGCTAATCAATTAAATTCTGAAATAACTAAATATACAGAATTCAAAAAAACCATAGACATCTTATCTTCTGAAAAGCTTTTAAGTGTAGCTTACCTTCTAAATCAAACAAAAGATACTTCAAATGCTAATTTAGCAGAAATAGCTAAACAAACTAATTTACAAGAAATAAACATAACAGATAATCAAGGTAAAATTATATACTCTAACTTACCTGAAAATATAAATTATGTTTTTCCAAGTGATTATATAGGCTATGATATACTTAAAGGTAAAAAAACATCCTTAGTTGAACCCCTAAGACAAAATAAGTTAAATCATAACTACTATAAATATTCTGCCACTTCTTTTGGAAACGGCGGGTTAATACAAATAGGATTAAACGCAAATGAAGTAAAAAAATTAAATAATTTCGTAGATACGCAAACTCTAGTAGAAGAATTAAGTAAAAATAAAAACATTAAATATGCTTTAATTATGGATAAAAATCTTAAAGTATTATCTCATAGCATAAAAGAAAGAATAGGTAAAACATTAACTGATGAAGCAACCAAATCTGTTATAAAAACTGGTAAAACTTTTTCTTCTTATTACAAATATAAAGGTGAAACTATTTTTGATATAATAATGCCTGTAAAAAATAGTAACGGAACTTTAGTAGGAGTTATGAGTTTCGGATTATCTCTAAGCGATCAACAAGCTGCTTTAAAAAATATATTATTAAGTTCTATTTTTATAACCTTAATTTCTTTAATCATAAGTACTTTACTATTAATCTATATTATTAGAAAATCTTTAACTCCATTAAATGATTTATCTAATATAGCTGAAGCTGTATCTCGTGGTGACCTTACTCAAAAAGTAAAAATACAAAATGAAGATGAGATTGGTACTGTAGGAAAGAGTTTCAATTTAATGATTGATAATTTAAGAGACATAACTAATAATATTAACAAGTTTTCTAGTAACTTACTTTCTTCATCTCAACATGTTCTGTCTTCTGCTGAACAGACTACAGCTGTTTCTGAAGAAATATCTTCTTCTACACAAGAAATTGCAGAAGGTTCAAACAATCAAGTAAAATTAATTAATGATATTTCTCTTGATATGAATGATATGACTGAAAGTATATTTAATATAGAAGAAAAAGTAGAAGAAATTCTTTCTCATTCACAAAATACTAATACTTTAGCTTCTAATGGAAAAAACGATATGAAAAATATGATAGATCAAGTGACTACTTTAAAGGAAAGTGTCAGCTATTCTTCTGATATAATTTATAATCTACAAAAAAACTCTGAAGAAATTGGAAATATTGTGGAAATAATAAATAATATTGCAGATCAAACAAACTTACTAGCTTTAAATGCCTCTATAGAAGCTGCTCGTGCTGGCGAAGCTGGTCGTGGTTTTGCTGTAGTTGCTGAAGAAGTTAGAAAGCTTGCAGAAGAATCTATGAGTTCTGCAAATAATATTAAAAATTTAATTTTAACTAATAGTGAAAAAACTAAAGATGCTTTAAAATCTATTGAAAAAGGTAATTTAGAGGCTCAAAAAGGTAAAGAAATTGTTGGAATTGTTAATGGTTCCTTTGAAAAAATGTTGAGTTCTTTTGATAATATACAAGATAGATTTGAAATTGTTAATACTATGATAGAAAATTCTAATAAATATATAACAGATATTTCAACTAAAATATATGAAATAGAAAATATATCTACAAATGCATCTTCTAGTACACAGGAAGTGGCAGCTTCTACAGAAGAACAAACCTCAACTATAGAAGAAACTACTGAAGCAATAGAAAAATTAGTATCTATGGTAGAAGAATTACAAAAAAATGTATCTGTATTTAAACTTTAAAAAAAGGCGATGAATTCATCGCCTTTTTTATAATAATTTTAAAGTATACAAATCTCTTCTTATATGTTTTAAAAGAGGAAGCTCCTCCCTTACCTTTTCTTCGTATTTTAAATCTATATTTTGAAATAAGATTCCTTCCTTTTCATCTAATCTTCCTACTATTTCCCCCCAAGGACTTGCAACTAATGAATTACCATAAGCTATATAAGAACTATTATTACATCTTGCTGGAGATACACCTACCATATAAACTTGATTATCTAAAGCTCTACACTTAAATAAAGTTTCCCAATGGCTAGGTCCTGTAGTCATATTAAACGCTGCTGGAGTAAATATTATTTTTGCACCTTTTTCTACCATAATTCTTGAAAGTTCGGGAAATCTTATATCATAACATATCATAAGACCAATTTCACCCAAAGAAGTAGAAACTACTGTAGGAGCATTTCCACTAGTCAATACATCTGATTCCTTAAAAACTATTTTTCCTTTTACGTCTATATCAAATAAATGAATCTTCCTATGGACACCTAATATTTCACCTTGTTTATTTATTACAATAGAAGTATTATATATTCTACCTTCAGTATCTATCTCTGGTATAGATCCTCCTATGATATATACTTTATTATCTCTAGCCGCTTTTACTAAAGCCTGTACAGTTTCTCCTCGGTTATCTCCTTTTAAATTTATTTTTTCAGCATAATGTCTAAAATATTTATTATCATAAGGACAATTAAACATTTCAGGTAAAACTATCATATCAGCTTCTTTCTCTACTGATCTTTCAATCATAGAAATAGCTTTATTTATATTTTCCCCTTTATTTTCTACCACTTTCATTTGACATAAAGCTATTTTCATATTCATATCCCCCTTTTTAATTAATTAACCTAAGCTAATTATTATCTGCTTTTTCATCACATTCTATTTCCTTACTTTCAACAAAAGCACTTCCTGCATATTTTTGTAAAATAGAGTTCATTTTTTCTCTATCTGAAGGATATATATCCCAATCCCTTCTATCCTCTTTTTCCTTAATCTTTACATTAAAAAATAATATATTACTTTGTTTAGGATGCCACTCCCACTTAACTATATCTTCCCAATTTGCAAAATTATAAATTGATTTTGTATACAAACTTTTATTTCCTATTCCTTTGTCTGTAACTATTTTAATTTTACTAAAGTCATATATAAATAAGATTAAATAAATAACTATAAGTAATCCCATATTAGAAACATTGGATTTTATAATGGCATACATCATATATCCAATTATTAATATCATAATAAGCAATATAAAACTCTGCTTTTTAGAACTTCTTTTTAAAAATAATATATCCTTACCAACATCCACACTACTCTCTCTTCCTTTTATAAAAGAATAATAAAATTGCAATACTATGGCTACAATAAGAACTATTTGAAATATTTTATCAAAACTCATAATTGTCACTTCCTTTTGTTATAAATTCTTGTATTATTATATACTACACATTAAAATAAAAATCCTTTATTTTAATATTTTCTATTAAAAATTAATAGTTTAAATAATGTATTTATTATGATATAATTACTTGATTAAATTTTAGCATAAACAACCAATTAAAGAGGTGGTAAACTTTGGAAAACATAAATTATGATTCTCTTTTAATTTTATCTTTGTTTGCATTTATAACTCCTTTATTTATAAGTGCTTTTAAAAAGTACAAGGTTCCTTTCGTAGTTGGGGAACTTTTTATAGGAATTATTATAGGAAAAAGTTTTCTTAATTTAATTCATATAGATCCTTGGATTGAATTTCTTTCAAATTTAGGTCTTGCTTATTTAATGTTCTTAAGTGGACTAGAAATAGATGTGCATAGTATAAAGATAAGTAAAAACTCCAAAGGTTTTAATAATTTATTATTGTGTTCTATAATGTCTATTCTATCAATATTAATTTCCTTTGGCATATGTAAATTTTTATATTCTATTAAACTAATAAAAAATGTTATATTTATGACCTTTTTATTTTCTGCTGCAGCTCCAGGATTTTTAGTTCCTTTCTTAAAAGAAAGAGGAATCTTAAAAACGGAATTTGGTCAAAGTCTTTTAATATTCTCTCTTATAGGAGAATTTATAAGTTTAATAGCCATGACTGTTATATCTTCCAAGCTAAACTATGGCTTAAGCTATAAAAGTTTTCTTTTCCTAATAGTAATAGTTGCTTCTTTTTTAATATATATAGTATTAAAAAGAGTACAAAAAAAATATGGATTTGATAACTTTTCTGGTAATAAAATGCACTTAGAAGTTAGAGCTGCTTTTGCCTTAATTCTTATATTAGTTACTATTTCAAATAAAGTAGGAACTGAAATAGCTTTGGGATCTTTCCTAGCAGGAGTTATATTTACATTTTTAACAGATAAAAGTAGAGAAGAAGATCTAAAATATAAATTAGACATAATAGGTTACGGTTTTCTTATACCTATATTTTTTATAATGGTTGGAGTAAATTTAGATATTAAATCCGTATTTAAAAGCCCTATATCTTTAATTGAAATACCGTTATTTTTATTTATTATATATATAATAAAACTTATTCCTTCTATCTTATTAAAATATAAGTATGGTAGAAGAAAAGCAATATCCTCTGCTTTCCTTTTGTCAACTCAACTAAGTATTTTAATAGTTGGTGCTCAAATAGCCTTGAATTTAAATTTAATTAATTCAGAAAGATATTCTGCTTTAATATTAACTGCTGTGATATCTTGTATGTTGTTTCCTCTATTATTTGATAAAACTATGGATTATAGTGGTCTAGAAAAAGTTAGTGAATCTAATATAAATAAAGTATGTGTTAGAGAATTCATTCCTACTAATAAGGAAATCTTTAATAAACCTTTAAAAGAGTTAAACTTTCCAATAGGTTGTAGAATATTTTTGATTATAAGAGATGAAAACGAAATTTTACCTAATGGAGATACTATTATCTTAGAAGGAGATGTTTTGGTTATTGCAGGTCTTCAAGATAAGTCTTCAGATTTTATAAATTTATTATCTAACAACTAAAAAGGACTTGTAATAATGCATTATTACAAGTCCTTTATCTATTTCATAAAAAAATTTTATTTAAAAACTTAATGATTTATAATATATGTTAAGTTATTTAAAAATATTTTTGTATAATAATTTGTTTTGAAAAATCATATTTATTATTTTTAATAAATTATAATACTTCCTTTAAAGTATCAATAACATCTGATACTAATTTAGGACAAAATTTAGTGAGTAATTCCTTTTCATTAATCTTCTTTAAATCTTCAGGATTAGTAATATCGTATCCTAAAAGTTCTTTACATATTACTGAATCATATTTCTTTCCGAACTTCTTCTTAAATTCTGCTATTTTAGCAATATTTTTCTCCTTTATCTCTGGAGTATTTGGCATACTATGTCCATATTTTAATCCAATGGCCATAAGAGCGCCAGTTACAGCTCCACAGGTACTTCCACAAAACATTCCTCCTCCAAAACCAGAAGCAACCTTTTTTGCAGTAATATCATCTATGCCTAATTCTTCAGCTACACTACTAAGCACTACTTGGGAACAATCGAATCCTTGTGAGAAACACTTTAATACTTCTTCTTCTCTCATTCTAATATCCTCCATCTTTCAATTTAATTATAGCTTTTATTAAAATTATTATAATATATAGATTTTTAAATTATATAATATAAAAATCCTCAAGTAAATTCATTATAAAAATAATTTATACATAAATATCTGTGTATAAATTATTCTTATTTGACACATTTTGGTGAAAAATATACAATAGATTTAATTGTATAAAATTATTATTTTGAGAGGAGACCTATTAAATGAGTACATATTATGATCCAAAAGATTTAGCTAAATTTCCTACAATTGGAGAAGATGGTCCAGAATTATGGGGAAAATTCCTTCAATATTATGGACAAGTATTTCAAGAAGGAGCATTAACTGCTCGTGAAAAAGCTTTAATCGCTTTAGCTGTAGCTCATGCAATACAATGCCCTTATTGTATAGATTCTTATACTCAAATTTGTTTAGAAAATGCTGCAAATAAAGAACAAATGATGGAAGCTATTCATGTAGCTGCTGCAATTCGTGGTGGAGCTACTCTAGTTCACGGTGTACAAATGAAAAATGTAGCAGATAAATTAGAATTTTAATTATAAAGAGAGGTATTTCTATGACTTACAATTATCTAGAAAACTTAAATTGTATTCCTAAATTTGCAAGTAGGATAGAAAATAAAGAATTATGCAAAACTAATAACTCTTTATCCATAATGCAAGTAAATGTAGGTAAACTTTGTAACCTAGCCTGTAAACACTGTCATGTAGAAGCTGGTCCAAACCGTACGGAAATTATGTCCTTGGACACAATAAAAGATTGCCTACAAGTATTTAGAGAAAATAACTTTTCTATCTTAGATATTACAGGTGGAGCTCCTGAAATGAATCCTAATTTTGAATATTTTGTAGAAGAAGCTACAAAAATAGGAGCTAAAATTATTGTACGTTCAAATTTAGTTATATTAAATGAGGAAAAATATAAACATCTACCAGAATTTTATGCTAAAAATAAAGTAGAAGTAGTTTGTTCTCTTCCTTATTACAGTGCTAAGGATACAAATAGACAAAGAGGTAATAATGTTTTTGAAGTAAGCATTGCTATGTTACAAAAACTAAATAGCCTAGGTTACGGAAAAGATCCTAATTTAGTTTTAAATCTTGTATATAATCCAGGTGGAGCATTCTTACCACCATCTCAAGCTTCCTTAGAATCACAGTATAAACAAAAGCTTCAAAATGAATTTAATATAGTTTTTAATAATCTATTTACTATTACTAATAATCCAATTGGTCGTTTTGGCGCTTTTCTTAAAAATAGTAACAACTTAGAAAACTATATGACTAAGCTTTCTAACAGTTTCAACCCTTCTACCGTAGAAAATATGATGTGTAGGAATCAACTTTCTATTGGTTGGGATGGAAAACTTTATGACTGTGATTTCAATCAAACTTTAAATTTAACTGTAGAAGGTCCAAATCATATAAGTATGTTAAAAGGAAAAACTATCGAGAAACGTAATATTTGCTTAGGTAATCACTGTTATGCGTGTACAGCTGGAGCTGGTTCTAGTTGTGGCGGAGCAACTACGTAAAAGTATAATTTTCATAAAAGAAATGTATGTCTATAATAAAACCTTTATAGACATGCATTCTTTAAATTTTAGTTATCATATCTTAACTTTTTAACAGATAATATTAGTAATACTATGGATACTAAAATTAATAATAGTATTTCTTGTGACACATAACTTAAAGTCTCTCCATACAGCACTTCACTGCTAGCTACATTAATCCAAGTAGTTGGTATAACCTCTGATATTTTCTTTAAAAAGCTTGGCATAATATCTCTTGGCCAAAAACATCCACCTAGCATAGCAAAAGGTATATTAATTAAAGAACTTATAGCTCCAGATTGCCTTAAATCATTAGAATGACTAGATATAAATAAGCCTAGTGAAACTGTGAATACAGCAAATACTATAAATAACAATAATATGTTAAAAGGATTATCGCCTAAATTAAATTTAAATATATATTTCATAATTACAAAGAATAAAATAACCTGAGCTATTGAAACAGTTAAAAAACTTAAAAGATTTTCTGTAATATATCTTTTTCTACTTAAAGGTGTCGTAAAATATCTTGTAAATAAATTCTTCTCTTTATCTTTTATAATCATATTGGTAGTGGAAGTAGTTAAAAACAACATATTCATCACTATAAATCCAAGTGCCGCTGATGTTTTAGACTTATTCCCTTCACCTTTATCTACACTCTCATATTCCACTTTATTACTTCCATCTTTATAATAATTAAGTCCTTCATAAAATTTTTCTTTATCACCTTTAGATACAGAAGATATCTTTTTTACATTATTTAAATATGCATCTAAAGAAAGTTTTATAGACATAGATGTATTACCTTCCTTAGCCTCATAGCTTTTTAAAGAAATATCCTTGCCATCTATTATACCCTTCGTAAAACCTTTTGGTATTACTATAGCATAATCTATCTTATTATCTACTAAGTCCTTTTGAATACTTTCCTCTTTACCTAAAAACACTGTCCCTTTATTTTTTACATTATCTGTAAGCTTGCTTGAAAATTCCGTATTATCCTTATCTACTACTCTAACTTTTAGAGGTTCTTCGCCATTAGATCCTGAAAAAGCTACAATCATAAATACAAGAGGTAATATTAATATAAACATTAAATTTATCTTATTTCTAAATAATCTTTTTAAATTAGTTAAGTAAATAGTCATTATACTGTGTCCCTCCTTCCAGCTATCTTAGCGCCTATAAATAAAATTAAAGTTAAAACCCAAATTCCTAATATATTTAAAAATATTTCTTTTAAGTTTCCTCCATAAATACTTTTAAATATAGCATTTTGCGCTAAATAGTTTGGGGTTATGTGAGATAGTTTTCCTAGGAATCCATTACCAAAATCAACCTTTACAAAACCACCACCTAAAAAAGTAAGAATAGGCACCAATATATTTAAAAGAGCTAATCCGTATAAGCCTTTTTTAGTTATCATACAAGCACATATACCAAGTATTGTAGACATAATAGCTAATGATAATATAGTTATAAATATTAAGCTCATATTATTTCCGAAATTAACCTTAAATACAAATTTAGCAAATAGAAGTAGAATAACACTTTGCCATAATAGTGTAAATACAACCCCTATTCCTTCCCCTAAAAAAACTTCCCAAAGTTTTACTGGAGATGACTTAATTCTTCCACCTACTACACTATAATAATCCTTATCTATGGCAAAATTAGCATAAATAGCTCCAAACATTATAATCATAATGAGCATAGTTACAGCGTAATAATCTGTGGCTGTTGGTTTTTTACCTGAAACAGTTATTTCATTTGATTCTATATTGTTATATTTTTTAAAAGAAAAATCTCTAGTTTTTAGCTTGGATAAAGCCTCAAAACTATTTGCTTTGTCCACATAAGATTCCATTAAATTTTTAACTATAGACACCTTTAAACTATTATAATCGCTGCCAATCACTTTAAAATTTCCTTGTATATTTTCATCATATACAACTAAAGCTTCATATTCCTTTTTTTCAATAAGCTTTCTTCCCTTGTCTACATTATCTATTTTAGTAGGTTTTATAATATCAGAAAAATCCTTTAGGTTTATAAATTTTTCAAAGTTATCTCCATTTTTCCCAGAAACCTTATTTACATATAATAAATTTATACGCCCTATATTTTTAGCAGTAAAATCTCCACTATTTCCTAAAGCATTGCCTAATATAGCTATTAATACTACTGGTATTATAAGCATAGATACTAAAGATTTTTTATCCCTTATATATTGAATTATCCTATACTTAGCTATAGTAAGAAAATTCATAGTTTCACGCTCCTCTTAGTCTCTTAATTTTTTGCCAGTTAAACTTAAAAATACTTCTTCTAAAGTAGCCTTTTCCCCATTTTCCTTTTTTACAAGAGACTTTAATTCTTCTTTATTTCCCCTGGCTATAATTTTTCCATGGTCCATTATACAAATATCTGTACAAACAGCTTCTATCTCCTCCATGTAATGAGATGTGTATATTATAGTTGATCCTTGTTCATTTAACTTTTTAACTGTTTCTAATATATTGTTTCTTGATTGAGGATCAATTCCTACAGTAGGCTCATCCATTATTATTAATTTTGGTTTATGAACAATAGCACAGGCTATATTTAGCCTTCTCTTCATTCCACCTGAAAACTTTGTGAGAAAATCATTTTTTCTGTCCCACAATCCAACAAACTCTAAAGTTTCCTGTACAGATGATTTTAATTTTTCCCCTTTAAGTCCATATAATTTTGCAAAAAAAGTTACATTTTCATAAGCAGTTAAATCATCAACTAAAGCTAAATCCTGGGGAACTACCCCCATCTGTTTTTTTATATCAAAGGATTGCTTTTTTATATCTTTATTAAATATTTTTACGTCCCCTGAAAACTTAGTATATAATCCACTTAATATACTAATAGTAGTAGTTTTACCTGCTCCGTTAGGCCCTAAAAACCCAAATATTTCTCCTTCTTTTATATTTAATTCATTAATATCTACCGCCTTACAATCTTTATATTTTTTTTCAAGATTCTTTAACTCTACTAACATTTAACATTCCTCCTGTTCGTGAACGTTGTTCATTAAAATTATTATGTTCTTATTATGATATCTATAGCTTTACTTATCAAATATTATTTTTCCTTAAATAAAGTTATTATAAATGATTAACACCTCTATAGACTATTTTTTCTTTAATTTTATAACATTTCTAATATATTAAAATATGATTTATAAAAAATATCTTAATATATTATCCATTCTATATCATAATATACTTTTCACCTATTTATGGATACTTTATTCATTTTAATTTGTTAAGAAATTTGTAAGAAATATGTAAGGTTTTTTGTTAGAAACCTTTTATATAATTAGATAGTAGCTTACATAAGGAGGTAATAAAAATGGTATAATTTATTAAGTATAGAAAGGATGAGAAGTAAATGAGTAAATACAATGTTTTAATAGCTGATGATGAAGATGAAATAAGAGATGCTATAGAAATTTATTTAAAAAATGAAGGCATAAATGTTTTTAAAGCCAAAGATGGTATAGATGCTCTAATGTTATTAGAAGAAAAGGAAATTCATCTTATAATAATGGATATTATGATGCCTAGAATGGATGGAATTAAAGCTACATTTAAAATAAGAGAAAGTAAAAACATCCCTATAATAATGCTTTCAGCTAAATCTGAAGATACAGATAAAATATTAGGTCTTAATATAGGTGCTGATGACTATGTTACTAAACCCTTTAACATGTTAGAGCTAGTAGCTAGAGTAAATTCACAACTTAGAAGATATGTTAATTTTGGTAATTATAAAAAAAGTAAAGACAAGCTTATAGTAGGTGGTCTTATACTAGATAAAAAAAGAAAAATAGTAATTTTAGATGGAAAAGAAATAAAGGTTACTCCTATTGAATATAGAATCTTAGAACTTTTAATGGAGAACAAAGGAGTAGTTTTTTCTATTGATAAAATTTATGAAAGAGCATGGAAGGAACCTTACTATAATGGAGAAAACACAGTAGCTGTACATATAAGAAGAATACGAGAAAAAATTGAAATTAATCCTAGAGAGCCTAGGTACTTAAAGGTGGTATGGGGAATTGGATATAAAATTGAAGAATAAATTCATATATATTTTAACTTTTGTTATAGGAGTATATTTATTATCTCTTTCAGCTTTAACTGGTTATGATTTAATAAAAAATCAAAAGTACCTTGTTAAAGACTATTATTTTAAAAGTCCTCATTTCGATGAAGAATTATTAAATTATTCTAGAAATATATTGGCTTTTCATAAGGATTTAAAAAACTATGATAAAAAATCCTATAAAGAAAAAATAATAAACAAAAATATGATCTATAAAAAATCTGATTATACATTAAAATTGAAAGAAAAAAGTACACAAATAGAAAGTGAATATGAAGCTAAAATAAATAAAGCCCAAAATGAAGGTAATATCGCAGAATATGAAAAATTAATTTTAGAAAAAAACAAAAGAATAGAAGATTTAAGTAAGCTTACTCCCTTTAAGGAAGATGACATAAAAGATCAAGTTATTAAAGATACGGATAAGTATTATAATAACTTAAAAACTTGTTTAAATAAAAAGAATTATATTAAATATTATATTAAAGATTTAAGTAATAATAGCACTTATACTAATTTAAAAGAAAGTCCAAACGAAAATATAAATATAAAAAAATATACAAATTCTCCAAATTTATATGTAATAAAATTGCCTTATAATGATGGAAATAAATACCTTGAAGCTATAAACGCCTTGTTTAAAAATTATAATTATGAAGGATATTTTATGGTATTAAAACATTCATCAGAATATAATCCTTTAATTAATAACTATAAATACTATAATTCCATTAGGAATAGACTTATTAAAGAAATATTATTATGTACTTTTTCATTAATTATGGGATTATTTATAGTAATAAAAATAAAAAAACCTAATAACCTAAATAAACCATTTAAAATAATAAAATTATACGACTGTATGTCCTTAGATTTAAAAATATTTATGTTTGTGATTTATACAGCTATAATGGCAATTTATATAACTAATATAAGTTTTTTTTATAAACCCTTAGAAATTCAACATTTTTTAAAACTTTCAATAATATCTATTTATATTTTTTACTTTGTATATAATCTAAAATATATATTAGTATTAAAAAATAATAGGGGTTTACTGTCAACTCAATGTAATAATACCTTAATAAATAAAATGAAATATAAATTTGTTAATAAAAGCATTAAATATAAAATAATTTTTATATTATTATTATCCGGAATGATCGGTATACTCCTACTTTTATCTTTAGTATCAGGTATCCATGGCATATTAATAGCTCCTATAGGTGGTATCATTTACTTATCTTTACTTTTAATATATTTATTTAAAAAAGCAGATTATTTAAATGAAATAATAGAGGCTACCGAAGAAATGACTAAGGGCAATTTAAATTATATAATAACCAAAAATGATACTGGAGTATTGGGGAAATTAGCACTTAATATTAACAATATTAAAGAAGGATATAAAAAATCTGTAGAAGATCAAGTTAAAAGTGAACGTTTAAAATCCGAACTTATAACTAATGTATCTCATGATTTAAAGACGCCTTTAACTTCTATAATAAATTATGTTAATCTATTAAAAAATAACAATTTAGATAAGGATGAATTTAATTCTTATATTGCTATCTTAGATAGAAAATCTGAAAGACTTAAACACCTCATAGAAGACTTATTTGAAGCTTCCAAAATGTCTAGTGGCTCAATTAAATTAAATATTGAAAAAGTAGATGTAACTGCTCTACTTAAACAAGCCCTAGCAGAACTAGATGAAAAGTTAAAAAAAGCCTTCTTAGAAGTTAAATTTAACTATAGTAATAATAATATATATACAAATTTAGATGGCAAAAAAACCTGGAGGGTATTTGAAAATTTATTAAATAACATAATCAAATATTCTCAGCCTAACACTAGGGTATATATTGATTTAATAGAAGATAATCGTAAGGTAATTATAACTATGAAAAACATATCTTCTTATGAAATGAATTTTGATGCAGAAGAAATCTTTGAAAGGTTTAAACGTGGAGACACATCAAGAAATACAGAAGGATCTGGATTGGGACTTGCAATTTCTAAAAGCATAGTAGAACTTGAAGGAGGCACTTTATCTATTAAAATTGATGGGGATCTTTTTAAGGTTATAATAGAATTTAATAAAAACTAATTTATACTATACTAATTGCTTAAATAAAAATGCTAAGGTAAATATAATTTTATAGTACCCTAGCATTTTTATTTTTTATTTAGTTTTTCTAATAACTCCATTATCTAAAAAATTTTTAAAAGTTACTACGAAAATTAATGCCATAAACATAAATATTTTCATATTAACATATACTGCTACTTAGTAACTGTATTCTTATAACTATCTCTTTCATTTTTTGAAAAAACACATCCACAATAATCTTGCCTATATAAATTGTACTCATTAGAAAGTTCTATGGAACGTTTATATCCATTCTTCTTTTTAAAATCTGAATATAAATAATTAACACCATATTTTTTAGATAGCATTTCTCCAATTTCATTTAACTTCTTTGCATTCTTATAAGGGCTTATAGATAGAGTTGTTGTAAAATAATCATATCCTGCTTCTTTTGCTATAACAGCACTTTCCCTTAGCCTTAGCTCATAGCATTTAAAGCATCTCTCTCCACCTTCTTTTTCATTTTCCATTCCTTTTGCCATTTCATAGAATTTATCACTATCATATTTTCCTTCAATAAAATCTATAGCATATTTGGTATTAATACTTAAAATAAACTGTTTCTGCTCCTCTACCCTTTTTAAATACTCCTCTTTAGGATAGATATTAGGATTATAGTAAAACACAGTTATTTTAAAATAACTAGAAAGATACTCTAAAACATAACTACTACACGGAGCACAACAACTATGTAACAGTAATTTAGGTATCTCATTATTTTCCTCTAAATTTTCTATCAAAGAATCTAATTTTTTTTGAAAATTTATATTTGCATTCATCTACTTCATTCCCTCTTTAATTTATGCTTTATTATTACCAATTACTCACATACATTATAACAAATTTATTATAGTAAAAATATATTTTTTTAATTCTTATATATTTTAATTTGGCATAATCTTCTCTATTCATTAAAATTCAATCTTATAATATATACTTTTTTCAATATACATCTTTTATTTAGCTAACGTAAATCTAAGAATATTTCTTATTTTTAGTAAAATTATTTATAATCTACCTTTTATAACTTCACCACTTATAATAATATCTAATAAATCTTAAGTTTTTATTTATACTAGAGATATTAGGGTTGTTTCATTTATAATCATCTAATATAATATTTTTAGATAATTATAAAACTTATTAATCATTTTAAGAATGAAAGCATTAATAAATTAGACTTAATTATTTTTTTAATATGTATCTTTAAATTACAGAGAGGAATTTATATATATGATAACAAATGCAAAATATTTTATTGAAAAATTAGATATGATAAAACACCCTGAGGGTGGATACTATAAAGAATCTCTTATTTCCAATGAAATTATAAATGTTAATAATGGAAAAAAACAAAGAAGGCTTTGGACTAGTATTTATTTTCTATTACAAACTGGAGATGTATCACATTTTCATAAATTAGAATCAGATGAAATGTGGTATTATCATGGAGGTTCATCCCTTACTATATATATGATTGATATGGAAGGTAATCTCATTACTAAAAAGTTAGGATTAAATATAGATAAAGGAGAAGATCCACAAGTGTTAGTCCCTAAAGGATTTATTTTTGGATCTGCTATGAATAATGAGGGATATGCCCTAGTTGGTTGTATGGTATCACCAGGATTTAACTTTGAAGATTTTAAACTATTTAGCAGAGAAAAACTTTTAAAACTATATCCTGAACATTCAGATATAATATTTAAATTAACAAAAGAAGATTAAATATAGGATTTTATTTTTGGTATAATAGAAACCTTAATATAAGTTTTTCAATATCTCCTTATCACTTCTTATATGTCCGCATAACCTTATTTTATAGGTTGTTCGGGCATTTTTTCTATTGGTAGATACTTCACATTTCTTCTCATAACTCCTCATGTATTACCTTTCAAAAATGGTGAAATCCTATAGTATATTATGGTATTTATCCTTTTTATACATTATACATTCCTAAATGCAATATATAATTGACATATTGAAATATATAATGTATAATACCTTATAGAAAGGAGGTCTTTAGTTGAAAAATAAAAAACTGAAAGTCGCCAGAATTGAATATGATATGAATCAAGAGGACTTAGCTAACATTGTTGGTGTCACACGACAAACTATTGGTTTGATAGAATCTGGGAATTACAATCCAACATTGAAACTTTGCATATCAATATGTAAAGCTCTTAACAAAACTTTAAACGACTTATTTTGGGAGAAATCATAATGAAAATCAAAGATGAACGTGTTTTACAATTAAATAATAAAATTCAAAAGGAAGCCTATATTTTAGTATTATTCCTTGCTATTGCTTCTATCTGTATTAAATCCTATGTGATGGAAATGCCCTTCACTCAGTACATGACTGAACTTGGCATTATTATTTTATCAACACTTTACATTGCAGTAAGAAGTATGTTGCTTGGATACAACTTTATGAACAATTCTAAAAGCAGCAAAATATTAACTGTATCAGCTATTTTAGTTCTTAGTCTTGCTATAAGTATTATAAATGGAGTAAAAAACTATTCCCTGTATGGTAATAAATACACTGGTATATTAGACGGACATTTTATTACAGTATTAGTGGTTACTTTCATTTTTTCGGTTGTTTTTATATCTCTCATATTTGCTCTTTTATATGGTCTTAACGAAGCAGGACAACAAAGGCTTGAAAAAAAATTAAATGAAGAAGATGAAGATAAGTAAATATTTTTAATCAACTCTACTTTATCTGCTACGGAAGATATTGACTGGAGGAGTAGTATGAAAAATGATAAATTGATTTTATGCCTTATATGTAGAAATAAAACACTCCCTAAAATTAGGAAAAATATAATACTTGAAAATTTTCTGCTATTCTGTCCAAAATATGAACAAGATAACCTAATCAATGTGAAACAACTTAATGTATCAGTAATAAAATAGCAAGTATTCACAAATAATATTTATTTATGAATACTTGCTTCTTTGAGTATAATTTAATTATATGTTTTAAACATTATCTTTCACATTCATTATGGCATCCATTAGTAAAGTTGAACTATATGCCATAGCTGGACCTCCACCAAAGGCCATAGCTACTGTAGACGTCTCTAAGATTTCTTCTCTGTTAGCTCCTGCATCTAATGCATTTTTAGCATAGCATGTCCTGCTATGCAATATTGACGTCTAAAGTATTTTTTCAAAACATTTAAAAGGGAGATTTTTATGACTAAACGAAACCTCACCAACTATATTGTAACTACATTTATTATAAAAATTTATAGCATCTTCATTTTTGCAATAAGTATCTAATCTTATAGATTTATAACCATTTAATAAAGCCTTTTCCTCTACAAATTTCATAATATTTTTAGCTATACCCCTACCTTGAAAATCTGGTGATACAGCTAGTCTATGTATAACCAAACACTTTCCGTATTTCAACTGCCAATTTACATTTTCATATTCTGGTGCTTGCATTTGATTTAAAGCTATAGAAGCTACACAAACTTCTTTCTCTACTATTACATATAAATTCTTTTCTTCAATATCTAAACTTATTGTTTTTTTATCTGGATATTCTCCATCCCATTGGTCATTTCCTTTTTTTATCATATCCTTTTTACATTTAGAATACATATCCATAATTAAGTTTAAATCCTTGTCTTTTGCTAATCTTATATTCAAAATTATCCCCCCTTATTCGTATATTGAGAATTATATCATTAATTAATCCTTAAATGAACTAGTTATATATTTTTTATTTTAATACATATGAAGATATACATAATAATCTTAGATAATTAAAATAATTAAATACTAAATAAGGAAGGTCGTTTTGACCTTCCTTAAAATTATTTTTCCAATAATTCATCATATTTCCAACCAGATTGTCCATTTTCTAATATAAGTAATCTGTCTTCTTTTATTCCTTTTTCTTTAAAGTATTCATAAGTTCTTTCTGCACCTTTTTTACCTCTTGGGCAAACTATTACTACAGGATCTTCTGAACCCTTAACCTTGTCCATAACTTTATCAAGCTTAGCTTTATCTGTATCTTCTTTTACTGGGAATGCATTAGTTTCTATAGCTCCTTTAATATGGTGTTTCTTAAAGTCATCTTTAACTTGAATATCTACAATTATAACTGGTTCTTTCTTTTCTATTTTTGATTTTAACTCATCTGCTTTAATATAGTTAAATTTAGTTGCTTCTTTTTTCTTATCTTCTTGTTTTTGTTCTTGTTTTTGATCATTTTTGGCATCTTTCTTTTCTTCTGTATTTCCGCAACCTACAAGCATAAAAGAAAATAACGCTATTGCAGCTAATAATAAAGAAATTAACTTCTTTTTCATTTTACATTTCTCCCCTTTTTTACTTACTTTTTTCTATTTAGGCACTAATATTTTATCAAACTAATGGCAGAATTTCTACAATTATAAACAAACGTAATAGCTTATACACATATTATTACACTTTTTTATTAATGAAATATTATAAAGATTTAATTAATAAAACTGTATGTTATAAACATACAGTCTTAAAATATGATTTTAATTATTAATAAGATTAGATATGTCTCCAGTATAGAATATATATTCCATATGTAGAGCCCTTGTAAGTACCACATATAAAAGTCTTTTATCTAACTCATTATTGCCATAATTTTCTTCGTTACAATTATAAACTATACTACAATCAAACTCTAGTCCTTTTGTCATATAAGATGGTATTACTATATATTCACTTTTAAAATTACTTCCAGAATCTTTTATAAGCTCCCAATGGTACTTACTTTTCTTTAAAATTTTATTTATCTCATTACACTCTTTAAGATTTTTACCAATAACAGCTATAGTAATTTTCCCCTTACCTTTTACTTCTTTTACTATATTATCTAAAGTATCTATAAACTCTTCCTTTTTACTATAGTTAATTATTTTAGGTTCCATACCGTGTCTTAATACAGGCTTTGCTGGTTTTAAACTATTTTCTTGTTTTTCTAAAACTTTATTTGCAAAATTTACAATTTCTACTGTAGAACGATAACTTTGGGTTAATGGAATATACTCTATATTTCCATCATAAACTTTATCCATTAGCTTATTCCAATCATCTATTCCTTTATAATAATATATACTTTGTCCTGTATCTCCAACTATAGTAAAAGAGTTTCCACTGCTTATGTATTTCAATATATATATTTGTAATAAACTATAATCTTGAGCTTCATCTATTACTACATGTTTAAATAGTTCATCATCTACTCCCTCTACCATAAATTTTAAATATAGCATAGCTGCTAAATCATCACTATCTATACGCTTACTCTTTATATTATTATTTAATTCTTCCCTCATATAATTTGCTAACGCCTCTGGAATTTTACCATCAGTTATTATATCAAATATGTCTTCATCATTATACATATCTAAATATAGCTTTTCTATATTATCATATTGCCAATCATTAAAATATTCCTTTACAACTTTTCTTAATTCTTTTCCTAAGGATTTCTTTTTTTCATCTCTTTCATCATAAATCTCAACTATTATTCTTCTCTTTTCTTCTTCGTCTCCTATAGACTCCTTTATATCTCTTATACGATTTTGGTAGTCTAAATCTATTTTTTCTGATATAATAGCCTTCTTTTCTCTTAGCTTTCCTTTAAAATATCTCTGTATTTCCTTTTTTCTCTTTCCTATAGGTAAATGCTTTAAATCCTTCATAAATAATCTACTAATTTCTCTAGATGTAAATAATATCTGTCCAAAAACTTCTATATCTCCATGATCTAGATCTTCCATTTCTAAAAGTCCTATATATCTATCAATAATGGTTTTATACTGTATACTACCTTTTATTTTGCTAGCATTAGTAATAAACTTTACTAATTTTTTATCTGTTTGTTCCATAACATCTGCCAACTTAGCATCTTTAGTATAAACCCTATATTTTAATTTTAAAAATTCTAAAGCCATATTTTCAAAAGTCTTTTGTTGAACTTTATTAGCTCCTAAACTTGGTAATACATCTGATATATAATCTAAAAATAGCTTATTAGGTGCTATTACAAGTACATCTTCTCCGGATAAAATATCCTTATATTTATATAAAAGATAAGCTAATCTATGAAGGGCCACTGTAGTTTTTCCTGAACCCGCAGAACCTTGAACTATTATAGACTTTCCTATATCTGCTCTTATTATTTCATTTTGCTCCTTTTGAATAGTAGCAACAATATCCTTAAGCTTTTTACTAGCACTAGATTCTAAATTTATCTTAAGAAAATCATCTATAAGCTCATTTTCTTCATTGCTTTCTGCAGATTTCAATATTATTTTATTAATTCCCTCATCAAATACATCTAGAATCTCACTATTTTTTATGATAAACTTTCTCTTTAGAGAAAGCTCTCCCTCTACAACACCTATAGGTGCTTTATAAAAACAAGTACCTTCTGTTCCGCTATAATATAGATCCGCAATAGGAGCTCTCCAATCTATAACCATCTCCTCACCTTTATCCATATTATCAAGGCCTATCTTTCCTATATAAAAGCTTTCTGTATCTCTTCTTTTTTCTCTGAAATCTATTCTTGCAAAATAAGGATTTTCCGTCGCCTCTTTATATTTTTCTAAAGTGTTCTCTTGGTTTTCTTGATTTTTTAAAAGTACATCTAATTCATAATTATATTTTCCACCAGAGGATTTTTTTAAATCACTTATTTTCTTTTCTAAATTTAAATTTTCTTCATGAATTTCATTAATTCTATTATCTATCCATTTTTTAGTTTCTTCCAATCTATTTTTTTCAAAAATAAATTCTTCACTAGATACAGCCATGTAAGTCCCTCCTTAGTATCTAAACATAACAGCTGATTTTAATACTTATTTTAAAGTATTTTGTTTCAAAAAATAATGTTATCCTAGAACTTATAAAATGTCAATAAATACCCACCAGCTTAGCTGGTGGTTTTATCTATGGACAACAAAAATGCATTGTTCTTCTTAACAATGCATTCTAAATTCTTAATTCCAAAAATCCTTATATACCATTTTTATATTTTCTTTAGATCTAACCTTTATATTAAAATGTCCTGATGCTTTCTTTCCTACAATTCTAATTAGATATTTTCCCTTATGCGGCGTTACAAACTCTAAGTTTTTATTCTCATTTTCCTCTTTTATTGCTACATCTTTATAATTAGAATCCAAAACAACTATATAAAATTTACCTTTATTAATTTTAGACTTATCCTCTATAGTAATTTTATTATCCTTAGGGGAATCAAATTCAAAAACTGACCATTTTCCATTGAATATTTTAAAATCAAACTTTATACTATCACCTGTAACCTTTTGATTATAATGACCTGTAAAAGATCTCTGTTCCTCATTACTACTAGTTAAATAAGTTTTAGATAAATTTTTAGACCTAAATATATTAAATAATGCTAATATGGTCGCTACAATAATTACTAGTACAATTATAACTTTTTTACTAAATAAATTCTTCATATTTTATTCTCCTTCCTAACGTGTACATTCTTTTAAGTCATATAAACATTAATTCCCGCCAATCTAGTGGAATATAATAAATTAAGCACAAACTAACACTATTCGCTTTTAATTATATTTGATTCTCACTTTTTAGTAAATGTAAAAAAATAACACATGGTAGTATAATTTTGCTAACCCAATGTACTATTATTAGTTCTATACCAATGAAAGAGGATATTTTTAACTTTTTCTCTTAAAAATAAACAAGTTAACTATAATCATAAAAAATATTATAAATAATAATTCATACTTACCTTTAAAAAACTTTCCTTTAGTTAAACTAAAAAGATATAACTCCTTTGTATATTTACCCTTAGTTATATATCCCATAAAATAATGTCTAAAAGCATTTCTTTTAACGGTACATCATAATTTTTTCTTATATAATCTATACTTTTATTTCTTAATATTGTAAATAAGTAGGTCTTAAAAGAATACTTTTCATTATATCTTTCTTTATATACATAAATATAAGCAAAACTTTCTTGGGCAATATCTTCTGCTATATAATAATCATGAACAAATCCTTGGCAAAAATTTATAGCATTTTCCCTATACTTAATGACAAGAAGTTCAAAACTTTGATTATGTCCATTTTTAAATTTCTCCATTAACAATAAGTCATGTTCCACCTTATTCCCCCTCCCCTTACCTGAATTTCTTTAAAATATAAATTTCTAATGTTACACTATTTATTCGAAGATATTTAGAAAAAGTTACACCATAAACAAAAAAATCTAAAAAAATAATAGCTATAGTCCCAAATGTATAGCTACCATTTTTTATTTTTAATTATATTTTTTTCCATAAATCATATAAGTAAGCAATGCACCAAACACACTAAATACAAAAACCATACTTGCCATAACTGCATAAGGTCTCCAAATACCCATATCAAAATTAAATCCTGTTACTTCATTTATTACCTGTGATGCTGCCATTGGAAACATATTTAAAATAATTTGTGAAAACTTCCACGGCATCTTAATAAATAAAGCTATAATATAAAAAACATTTATACCAATTCCTATTGCTATAGATAAATCTGTCTTTCCTACTTTATAAGATATTAAAGACATAATAGTTGTTATAGCTAGTATTCCTAAGAATTCACTTACAAACATCAAAAATATTCCATGCCATAATGTAAAATTAGTTAATGAAAATAAACTAAATACTTTCAAACTACTCTTTAAAGGCTTTAAACCTGTAACTGAACCTATAACTAAAATTGTACTAAGTGTTGCCACTAAAGTTATTAATAATCCATATATTATAACAGTTATAAGACGCATAATCATAGTTTTCTTACCTAATCTTGTAGCTTGAATAATTTCCATACTACCATCTTCTATACTATCAGAGTAAATGGATGCAGCAAAAAATGTTGTCATAAACATAATTATTATATAAATCAATTTAAGATTACCAATTGCTAAGTTCCAAAAATAAGATCCTTGATATTTAACAAAAGGTGTCTTTACTTTATCTAACTCTTTTATTGCCTTTGTTCTATTTTCTTTAGGAATTTTATTTATAAGTACTATAAATTTTTCTCTCCAACATTTATAAAAGTTTTTGGCATATTTATCTGGATAATCTTCAATTCTATTTTCATAATATAAAACTCCAACGTGGTCACACACTAATCCATCTATAAAGGTTATAAGTGGGGTGTATTTTACATCTTTTGATTTTTCATCCCTAACCTTTTTAAGACCTAAATATAATTTATCTTCTGTCATTTCCCCACAATAAGTAGCTTCTTCTTTTAAAACCTTAGGTAAATTTTTATTTTTTTCTATAATCATTGAATTTAAAGAAAAGGTCAGAATAAATATACCTACTATTGATAAAAGCATGTACTTTGTAAAAAGCCCTCTTTTTAGTTCCTCATATAACATTTATTTACCTCCTCATATAGTTTAATAGTGTAAATACCATACTGAACAAAAATATAATTACACTTGATACTATAAAAATTGAACTTACAGAAAATACCTTACCCATAAATGTTATAAACGGAAACTCAAATCCTATATCTGAAAATACTATTCCTCCTGGTATAAATATCTTAATTATATCCATAATAGGATTATCTATCTTCACAAATACAAATATCAAAAAAGCTCCTATTGTTGTAAGTACTGAAATCTCAATAGCCCTTGAAGATTTTTTTACTATAGATGAAATCCAAGTAGAAAAACTTGCTGTAGTTAGAGTTCCTATAGCTCCAAAAATGAATGTCTTTTTAAGAAGTTCTAAAACATTATATGGAAGAAAGCTTGTTATACCTAAAACTTGTATTGAGGTATTTAAAGCATTTTTAGGTAACAAACTTTTAAGTAATAAGATATAAATACCCACTCCACATAAATATATAACAACCGACATAATCAAAGGTATAACAATCTTTGCTACTATAAGATTTCTTCTGCCTTTAGGTGTACTTTTAATAATTTCATCCACTTCGCTTTCCTTATCTGAAGCTATAATAGATCCTGAAAAAACACCTATTATAATCATAAGTACAAATGAAAAAAATACTATATGGGCAATTCCATCATCCCATATCTCAAATCCACTATAATAGGTGTAGGGTTTTTCCACCTTATCCCACATAGCTAAAGCTATGGTTACTTCCTTCTCATTTTTTGCATTTTGATTAATATAATTTTTATAATATAAATCCTCATTTTCATAAAAGTGTCTTCCAAAATCTTTAGAGATATGACAAACGTCCTTGGTAGATTCCCCACGCATCTTCTTTAATCTGAAATTTTGCATAACTAATTTATCTGAATAGACAGCATATTGTAATAAGTCCTTAGTAATTTTTAAATCACTTTCATCATTACCCTTTAATGCATTAAGAAATATTTCACATCCTTTTTGGAATTTATCTTCTGTCATTTTTCCTGCAGTAACATTTCTATCCTTAGCTGCTAACTCTATTGCTCCTTTACCCCTATGGCCTTTATAACATCCTGTTTGCATGAAATCTTCAGTAGCTGATCCTACAATAAACCAAGTCCATAATATAGCTAACATAATTACAATTAATATATAATTTATGAATCTTTTAAAATTAAGCTGCCTTTTTATCTCTTGCAAAAACACATCCATTTTTATACCTCCTTAACCTTTGAAAGATAAAAATCATTAAGGGAAGGCTCAACTAACTTACTATTAGGTAATGGCTCATGAGTGATATAACGAATTAAAATCTTCCCAATATCCTGATTATGAAAATTTACAATTTTATATTTATTTTCTAACTTTGCCATATCACTTTCGGAAACCACTGTTTCAAATACCTTCCCTTGAAGGCTTTCAATTAAAGATTTACTTTCTCCTTTTGCAATTACACTGCCTCTTTCCATAATAATAAGATAATTAGCAATAAACTCAATGTCCGAAACAATATGTGTAGATAAAACTACAATTTTTTCTTTACTTATTTTAGTTAAATATTGACGAAACTTTCTTCTATATCTAAACCGGCAGTAGGCTCGTCTACAATTAATATGCTAGGGTTATTTAGCATAGCCTCACATATTCCAACTCTACGTTTCATTCCACCAGAAAGATTATGAATCTTTTTTTTTCTAACTTCTGATAAATTAAATTCAGTTAATAATTCACTTATTCGTTCATTTCTTATCTTTTTACTAATTCCTTTTAATGCCCCTATATAATGGAGAAAACCTTCAACTGATTGATTCTTATCATATCCAAATTGCTGAGGTAAATATCCTATTTTATCTAAATATACACCTCCCAGTTTATTAATATCTACACCATTCAATATTATTTCTCCAATACTTGGTTTTATATTTCTAACCATCATTCTCATTAATGTGGTTTTTCCCGCACCATTAGGTCCTAAAAGTCCCCAAATTCCTGGAGTAAATTCAATTTTTACATTATCTACAGCCTTTAAATCTTTAAATTCTTTAGAAACACTATTAACAAATAAATTCATATATTTTGCCTCCTTATAAAAATAAAAAACCTCTCTTTTATCTTCAGTATAACTAAGATAAAAGAAAGGTTTATTCATAAATTATTTAGTATTTATAAAGATTTTATTAAGATTTTGGAAGGGTAATAATAAATACAATATGACCCTTGTTACTTTCAGCCTCTAATGAACCTTCATGTTTTTCCACAATTTTACGTGCAATAGCTAAGCCAAGTCCTGCTCCAGCCTCCTCACTTCTTGACTTATCTCTTCTGTAAAATTTTTTAAATATAAGCTTTAATTCCTCATGACTTATTACGTCCCCATCATTTTCTATAAATAATTGAATAGTATTTTCATTTATTTTCCCGTTAATTTCTATAATAGAATCCTTATAACTATATACTATAGCATTTTTTAATAAATTATTTAGCACCCTAGCAAATAAAGATCCATCAACATAAATCTTCATATTGGGAGGCAAATTCATATGAAACTTTAAGTTTTTCTTAATAAGTAAAGGATATAGTTCCTCAATCAACTGTTCTAAAAAAAACTCTGCATCTAATAAACTTTTATTTAAAGGAATTTCCTGAAGTCCAAAACGAGTAATATCAAAAAATTGATTAGTTAAATCTTCTAATCTATAGGATTTTTCTAAAAGTTTTTTTATATAATCTTTACGAATGTTCTCTGGTATGTCAACTTCATCTAAAATTGTTAGATATCCAATAATACTTGTTAATGGAGTTTTTAAATCATGTGCTAAATAGGTTACCAGATCATTTTTCTTGTTCATTTCTATTAACATTTCCCTTTTAACAAGTTCATTATCATGTATAATCTTATTTACTCCAGAATCAATTAGCTTTAGTTCTTTAACTTCTTCAGGTACCTGTCCTTTACTTAATAAATCTATTCTTTTCTCTAACTGATTTATTATCTTTTGTTCACTCTTATTTTTTGAATATTTTAATGTAAAATAAACAACAATCTCTAAAAGAAGAAATCCACCAATGGCCATATCTATCAAAACGTCTTTAAATCTAGGCCAATAAAAAGTTCCTCTTGTACGGTCTGTTCCACAAAATGCTACCCTTTCTTTATCAAATAACATTGTTCTTTCAAAATATTCAGCTACAACTCCCTCTAATTTAAAATCAATAAATACCATTACTCCTATAAATATAATAAAAGCTAAAATATAATAATTTATTTTCCATTTTCTACGTTTCAATAATATAACCTGCCCTTCTTTAGAGTCCATATATTTTTCTATGATTCAATAATATAACCTACTCCCCAAACAGTTTTAACATATTCAGGATGCTCAAAAGATTCCCCCATTTTTTCTCTTAAATTCCGAATATGAACTGTTACTGTATTAGTAGATTTTGAATAATATTCTTCTTGTCTTAATAAATGAAATAACTTTTCTCCACTTACTACTTGTCCCTTATTTAGCAATAATATTTCAAGAATATTAAATTCTGTAGGTGTTAATTTAAGTTCTTTATCATTTAAATTAACTTGTCTACTTTTTCTATCTAAAATCAATCCCTTATAAAATATAATATTTTCTTCTTTTGTATCTTCTCCATATTCTTTATATCGTCTTAGCTGAGCTTTAACCCTTGCTAAGACTTCTAAAGGATTAAAAGGTTTTGTAATATAATCATCTGCTCCATATGTGAGTCCTATTATTTTGTCTTGATCTGCTGTCTTTGCAGTAATCATAATTATAGGATACTTATATTTAGTACGTATACTTTTACAAATGTTTAAACCATTTATATCCGGTAGCATTAAATCCAAAATAACTAAATCCGGTTCTTTATCCTGGAGAATTTCAAAAGCTTTTTTACCATTTTCTGATTCCCATATTTCAAAGGATTCTGATTTTAAATAAATTTTTAATATATCTCTAATATCCTTATCATCTTCTATAATTAAAATTTTGTCCATTGTTTCCTCCATATGATTGCATTAAAATCTAAAAATTCCTATTTTGTATTTAATTATATCAAATAAGTTTAATGAAGTCTGCCTTACTTGAAGCTAAATATACATTTGCAGTTAATAAAAATAAACTACAATACAAAAAGCATCTCTATGGATGCTTTTAAGTACTTCAATAAAATATTAATATCTAGATTTACTTAGATTGTCTAATTTATCTGAAACTAGTTTCATGGCTATAACATCATCTAAATATCCTAAGGGGAAAACATAATCGGGAATAGTATCTGTAGGAAGAATAAAGTATAATAGCCCACTGCCAATTACAGCTCTTTTTTTAGGAGAAATATCTTTGTTACAAAATTCTTTATACATTTCCTTCAATTTTTTTATATAAATGCCTATACCACTTATTTTAACTATTTTATCTTGAAACTTTTCTAATATAATTTGAGTTCCTTCCTCAGTTAAAGCATATTGTTCATATTCAATTAATTGCTTTTCAATACATTCTACAAAATATTTCTCATCAGAAAACTGAAAATACTTAAGAGCTTCCTCAATAGCACTAGATATAATTTGTGACTTTCCTTTATTACCTTGTAAACTTTCCATATTATATCCTGCTGCCTTTAAAAGTTCTGCCATAGGTATATGTAGATGTTTAGAAAATTTATACAAATGATTAAGATTTGCTTCTTGTTTTCCATTGGTTATTCGAGAAATAGTTGATGTATCAATTCCTGTAATCTGGCTAAATTTACGCATAGATAAACTTTGCTGTTTTAATGTGTCTTTAATAACCTCCCCTAATTTTGAAGAATCCCCTTTATTTTTATCCATTTTATATTCCCCCATCATATTCCATAAACACTTATTAAATTATATGTATATAATTTAGTATTATTATAAAATTTCTATTTATTTATAACTTTATTGATATTATTTCAACATTATCTTGATATATAAGAAACATTATTGAGTTTATAGAATAGTATGGTATTAAAACTTAGGAGGGATTTTATGATAAACTCATTATTATTAGCAATTTCTTGTTCCTTAGATGCTTTTGTAGCTAGCATTGCTTATGGAACAAATAAAGTTTATATACCTTTTGGATCCGTACAAATAATTAATTTAATTTGTTCTTCTTTTCTTGGAATATCACTTTTTTTAGGTTCATTCATCAGAAGATTTATTCCTGAAAAAATAAGCATTATTATAAGTTTCATAGCTCTTTTAATATTAGGTGGTAGGTACATTTTACAAAGTGTAGTTAAACGATATGCTAAATGTAATCCTAATTCAAAGAAGATCTTAAAGTTTAATTTATTTGACTTGAATTTTGTTTTAAATATATATACAGACAATGATAGTGAAAAATTAGAAAGTAGTACAACAATTAAATCTAAAGAAGCTTTTTATCTTGCAACGGCTCTTTCCTTGGACTCCTTAGCTGTGGGATTTGCCGGTGGTCTTGGAAATATAAACTGTTTTCAGGTAGTATTATTTTCTTTAGTTACTGATGCTATAGGAGTATGGCTAGGACTACTCATAGGTAGGAAATTAGTAGAAAAAACTAATCTAAACCTATCCTGGTTATCTGGATTAATATTAATAGGGTTGGCTTTTTCTAAATTATAATATATTATAATTTAAAAATTAAACCTATAACTACTAAAATAGCTAGCTATAGGTTTAGATACATAGATTTTATTATGTTATATATTTATTTTTGGTCTATGGTTTTAACTTAAGTAATTCATCATAATCCACTTCATCTATATCTTCTGCCCCTGGCACCATAAACCCACTTAGATTCATAAATTCTTTTTTAAATATATCAAAAGCGGCCATATCTGACTTAAAGTTTTCTTTGTTTAATTTAGAAAAAAGCTCTAAAACCTTTTTCTGAGTGTCTTCTTCAAGTTCTAAACTATCTGCTCTTAAACGTCCTTTTTCATCATAAACTGGAGAATCCCCATACATCATAGTTCTAAACATTCTATCTTTGTGCATAATTGGAGTTTCATGTGTTCCCATCTCTTTCATAACCTTATATAATGCTATGCAGTAAAGAGGCATTATTGGAATGACACAACTTGCCTTTGTAGTAACAGCCTTTGATACGCATATTAAGGCTTTCCCATTTATATCTTTTAATTTATTGTTTATAGAATCCTTATGAATCTCTGCATCAGCCTTTGCAAACCCAAGAGTTCCCTTATGATAAAAATCATATGTAACTTTAGGCCCTATATATGAATAAAGTACAGTTTTAAATCCTTCATTTAATACATTTGCATCTTTTAATGAGTTTATCCATAATTCCCAGTCTTCTCCTCCCATTACTTTAATGGTATGTTGAATTTCTTCTTCTGTAGCAGGTTTTACTGTTTGCTCAAATAAAGTTTCCGTTTCAAGATCAACATTAAATCCTTTTATTTCTTTATCTATAGTCTTAATTACAGAAGTATAAATTTGTCCAGTATTAGGATCTATCCTCTTTGGTGAAGCAAGACTATATACAACTAAATCTATTTTTCCTCCAAATTGATTTTTTATATAACTAATTACCTTTTCTTTCATTTCATTACTAAAGGCATCTCCTATGAAATTTTTAGCAATTAGATTTTCCTTTTGAGCAAATTCTTTAAAGTATATATTATTATACCATCCGGCACTACCAAGCATTTCTTCATTCTTTGGTCCACGTTCAAAAGATACACCTATAGTATCAGCTCCAGCACCAAAGGCAAGAGAAATCCTACTTGCTAATCCATAGCTTGAAGATGCTCCCAGTATAAGAACCTTTTTAGGTCCATTGTATTTACCCTGTTTTTTTATATAATTAATTTGATTAAGAACTTCTTGGCGACATCCAAGGGGATTAACTGCTCTTGAAATATTTCCCTGTAATTTCGGTTTTACCTTAATTAATTTACTCATTTAAAAACTCCTTTACTTTAATAGTTTCCTATTGTTAATTTACCAAAATTGTTTATAAAATACAACATTTTAATATTATAAAAGAAACTAACTAATTTAAACTATCCCACTTATATATATTAAAATAAATTAATTGAAATTTTTACTTTTCTTAAATTATTATTTTTGTTACAATAGTTAATAATTTATAAAATAGCGTTAAAAACTATTATCTTTACTTACACTTATACATAATACACTATTACCCAAAGGAGGTCTTTTGTGGATATTAGGCAACTTGAATACTTTATTACTATTGCGGAAAATGGATTTAATCTTACTAAAGCCGCTAAAGCTTTAAATATTTCTCAACCTGCATTAAGCAAGCTAATAAAGAATTTTGAGAGAGTAGAAGGAATAAAATTATTTACATATAATAAGGGAAAACTCACAGGTCTTACAACTGCTGGGGAGAAATTTATACATAAAGGTATCTCCATAAAAAAAATGTATAATGAAATGTACCAAGAATTAAGAGAAGCAAACCGCTGTCTTAGAGGAACTGTAACTATTGGTATTCCTCCTGTTATTTTGACAGTTTTATTTGGAGAACTTATTCCAGATTTTATTATTAATAATCCTGATATAAAACTTAATATAGTTGAACTAGGAGCCTATGAATTAAAGAAAAAGTTATTACTAAATGAAATTGATGGAGCTATACTTATTGATCCTGTAAATCTTCAAAATATGAAAACTACGTTAATTATGAGTGATTCTGTATCTATATTCATGAATGAAAATCATAGTTTGGCAAAAAAGAAAGGAGCTCTATCTTTAAAAGAAATACATAGGGAAAAACTTATGATTTTAAACGATTCTTTTATGTTAACTCATCAAATAAGAAGACGATTTGATATGGAAAACTTACATCCTAATATATTTTTCCAATCTGGTTCTTGGGATTTGCTTATAAACATGTGTAATAAAACTAATGGAATTTCAATTTTACCTACACCTATAGGTGATTTCTATTCTGAATCTATAGTATTAAAACCTTTTAAACCAAACTTTGATTGGAAGGTTGTTTTTTGTAGAAATATAAACACTGTAAAAGATAAGCACCTTTTAGAATACGTTGAAGAATACTTTATTAACTTTTTTAATAATAAAGAACAAAAATAAGGTGTTGAAATTTAAATTTCAACACCTTATTTTTATTTATTATATTTTTTACTTGTTTCTGGAAGGGTTAATACCATTACAAGATATAAACAAGAAGATACAATATAGAATACTGATGCAGCATTCCAACCATATTTTCCAAGAATCAAACTCCAAATTACTGTAAGTACTGTATAGAAACTATATGCTATTGCCCATAAAAGTCCAAAAATAATTGTAAGCTTTTGTGGTGACATATCCTTCATTTCATGAGCAAGATTCATGTATATAGGATACTGTATAAACATAAAGAAACCTGATATTGCTGCAAAGACATATGCTATACTTGCACTTATATTTGAAAAATATAAGACTATAGCAAAAGATACAATCATTATAATTCCTGATATAAACATTGTCTTTTTACGAGAAATATCTGTAAGTCCTAGTTTTGTACCTAAAACAGTACCTAATATTGCAAATCCTGTTACAAGAAGGTTAATCATACTTCCATTAATTTTAGGAGCATATTGTGGAAATGCCGCTGGGAAACTTGTAATTGAAAGTATATATAAGAAAACAAATCCCGCAAATCCTAATGAATATTTCCATACAAATGAATCCTTTAATCCATCTAAATAAGTATATTCAACTATTGAATTACCTGTAACATTTGTTTTTGTATCAAAATCTTCTGATCCTGCAATCCATATAATGAATAAAACTACAGTGATTATTGAAACAGCTGTCATTGTAACTCTCCAATCAGCACGCATAACTTTATTCATACTTAAAAATAATATAGCAGTTAAAAATGCACCAAAATTATAAGATACAGTATTTAATGCATTAGCTATCATTTTCTTTTCAGGTGATACATAATTTGCAACAACCGGATTCATATAAACAACTATCATGGATCCACCTAGAGCCATTATCATACGTGCTACAGTATACGCCCAATAATTTGGCATCCAAACTGCAACTACAGATAACATTAGAAGCCCTAGAGCAATTCTAATTGCACGCTTTGGTCCTGTTTTCATTAATATAAGCGCTGCAATGAAATTTGCAAAAACTCTTGCTGCAGTTATTGTATAGTTAATAACTTGAAGAATGACTGGTGGTACTGGACCATTGAAGAAAGTTTTAACTACCTCTCCGCCTAATGTAGAACCTGTTACCCAATTAATTGCAAAGGCAACATAGGCAAACCATAAAACTATCAGCATTAACATGCCTTTAGAACTATTTTTTTTATTTAACTTTTCCATTTTATCTTAATCCTATCTCCTTTTCAGATGTATCTATTTTTTATTAATATAGGGTAGAGTCTGAAAGCATTTATTCAGACTCTATAATTAATTTATTAATTTAATCCCATTTTCTCTTCTTTGAAAATTCTTGCATCCATTTCACAAAGATCTTCTGATATATGAGGTTTGAAACTCATGTGAGCTAATATATCTTTTTCAATATCCATACCCTTAGCATATTCTATTAAAGTAACGCCTTCAGCTGTAAGTTTAAATACTGCTCTTTCTGTTACATAGTAAACTGTTTGCTCATTAGAAATTGCTGTTTTTCCACTGAATGTAATTTGTTCTACTGCTTCAACGAATTTTTTGCTTTTTCCTTCTTGAACAATATTTAATTTACCATCTTCAACACTTATTTTTAATCCGCCTGCAGTAAATGTTCCACAGAAAATTACTCTATTAGTGTTTTGAGTTATATTTATAAATCCACCAGCACCTGCTATTTTAGGTCCAAACTTAGATACATTTATGTTTCCTTGCTTATCACATTCTGCTAAACCTAGGAAAGCTATATCAATACCGCCACCATCATAAAAATCAAACATATAGCATTGGTCTATTACAGATTCAGGTGCTACAGAACATCCAAAATCTAAACCACCTTGTGGAACTCCCCCAAAGCTTCCTGGTTCAACTGTTGGAGTAAACTTTTCATTTATTCCTTCTTCTTTTAAAACTAAAGAAATTGTCTCTGGCATTCCTATTCCATAATTAACTATTCTATCTGTATCATTTAAAAATAATGCACATCTTCTTGCAATTATCTTTCTTTGATTTAAAGGTATATTTTCACTTTCAGACTCTTTAATCACATTAGTCTTTACAAATTCAGAATTAAATTGAGTTGCAAAAGTTTGCATGTGTTTTGATTCATCAGAAACTTCTACTACATAGTCTACTAAAAGACCTGGTATTTTTATTGATTTTGGATCTAGAGATCCTTTGCTTACCTTATTTTTAACTTGAACTATTACTTTACCGCCAGCATTATGCGTAGCTATAGCAATTGAAGTTGACTCAAGTGTTAAAGGTTCATCTTCTAAGGAAATATTTCCATTTTCGTCTGAATAAGTTCCTCTAAGAATAGCAAAATCAGGTTTTACTAACTTATAAACCAGGTAATCTTTTCCATCAAAATTCTTTTTTTCTACTAAATCTTCAGTAGTTATTTTATTTAATTTTCCACCTTGAAAATCAGGATCTACAAATGTTCCAAGCCCTACTCTAGAAATATGAAACGGCTTGTGAGATGCTATGTCTCTAAACATTTGTGATAAAACTCCTTGAGGAAAATTATATGCTTCAATTTCATTTGCAGCAACTTGTGGTTGAAGCATTGGAGCTAATCCCCAGTGACCACCTATAACTCTTTTTAATAATCCTTTTTGAGCATAGTGGTTAAGTCCTCTATCTTTACCATCACCTATACCAGCAGCATAGATAAGAGTTAAATTTCTTGGATGACCTGTTTCTTTAAAGTATTGTCCAATAGATTCGTGTATTTCTTCCGCTACACCAGTTCCTATAAATCCACCAACTGCAATAGTAGATCCATCCTTGATAATTTCAGCAGCTTCTTTACTTGTAATAAATTTCACTGTCATAACTATCTTCCTTTCTATGGTTTTAACTTAATTAATTCGTCATAATCCACTTCGTCTAAATCTTCTGCGCCTGGTACCATAAACCCACTTAAGTTCATAAATTCTTTTTTGAATGTATCAAAAGCGGCAATTTCTGACTTAAAGTTCTCTTCATTTAATTTTGGAAGTATTTCTAAAACTTTCTTTTGAGTATCTTCATTAAGTTCTAAGCTATCTGGTCTTAAACGTCCTTTTTCATCATATACTGGAGAATCTCCGTACATCATAGTTTTGAACATTCTATATTTGTGCATAATTGGAGTTTCATGAGTTCCTTTTTCTTGCATAACTTTATATAATGCTATGCAGTAAAGAGGTAATATTGGAATAACGCAGCTTGCTTTTGTAGTAACAGCTTTTGATACACATATTAAAGCTTCTCCGTTTATATCTTTTAATTTCTTATTCATAGCATCTTTGTGTGCTTCTGCATCAGCTTTAGCCACCCCTAAAGTTCCTTTATGATAGAAATCATATGTAACTTCAGGTCCTATATAAGAGTATAGAACTGTTTTGAATCCTTCATTTAATACTCCAGCACCTAATAATGCATTTATCCATAATTCCCAGTCTTCTCCGCCCATTACTTTTATAGTTCCTTCGATTTCTTCCTTTGTAGCAGGCTCTACTGTTTGTTCAAATAAAGATTCAGTTTCAAGATTAATGTTTAATCCCTTTACTTCCTTATCCATAGTTTTTATTGCTGAAGAATAAACTTCTCCTGTATTTGGATCTATTCTCTTTGGAGATGCTAGACTATATACAACTAAATCTATTTTCCCGCCAAATTCTTCTTTTATATAATTTATTACATTTTCCTTCATTTCGTTGCTAAAAGCATCTCCTATGAAGTTCTTTGCAATAAGGTTTTCTTTTTCCGCAAATTCTTTAAAATATATGTTATTGTACCAACCAGCTGTACCTAACATTTCTTCATTCTTTGGTCCACGTTCAAAAGATACACCTATAGTATCAGCTCCTGAACCAAATGCAAGAGATATTCTACTTGCTAAACCGTAGCTTGAAGATGCTCCTAATACAAGAACTTTTTTAGGTCCCTTAAATTTACCTTGTTCTTTTACATAGCTTATTTCATTTAAAACTTCTTGACGGCATCCAAGTGGATTAACCCCTCTTGATATATTACCTTGTAGTCTTGGCTTAACTTTAATCATATTACTCATTTGAAAACTCCTTTACTTTAAAATTATATATTTACAAATGCTCCTATCTTGGTGGAATTACCTTTGCAGTACCTTCAATTACAGTTTGACCATCTTGATTTACAACAACAGTATCCATTATAGCTATTTTAAATTTCTTCTTATCTAAAATTTCTCTTACAATAATCTTTGCACTTATTACATCATCAAATTTAATAGGATTAACAAATTTAAGTTCTTGACCTAAATAAATTGTTCCAGGTCCTGGAAGTTCCATTCCAAGAACTGCGGATATAAGTCCGCTTCCTAACATACCATGAGCAATTCTTGTTTTAAACATTGTACCCTTAGCATATTCTTCATCAACGTGAGCTGGATTCTTATCTCCTGTAACTTCAGCAAATAAAGTAACATCTTCTTCAGTAACACGCTTAGATTTTTCGGCTTTCATTCCTACTTTTATCTCGTCTTGAGTTATTGATTTGTACTTTTCCATATTGTTCACCTGCTTTTCTAAAATTTGAAACTTCCTTGCTAGTTTGTAAAAGCAAAGATAATATTAATATTTTTTACATTTTGCCCTAAATAAATTAAAAATCCTTGTTAATATTTTGTTGCTCTTTTTGGTTCTTTATTATTTAAGCTTATTGTAATTTAAAAAACTTCGTTTGAAAAATATCAATTTTTCATTAAAACTATAACTTGAAGTTATAGTTATTTAATTTTAAGCCTTATAAAGTCATTTTTTGTGTAAAAAAATTTATTTTTACTATGTTTATAATGTTAAATTTTAATCAAAAATATATTTAAAAGTAATTTTAAGTTGTTTATATTTAAATACAAAGACATACAGATTAAATAATCTAAATCTAATTTTTTATATAAAAAAAGTACTACGTCTGCCAAGACGTAAGTACTTTTTGCATAATATGGTTTATTCAATTAAAAAATTATTATTCTAATGCCCCTTATGTTTTTCTTTCTTTTTAATCTGCTTTAGTTGGAACTTTCTCTCTTCCATTTTATTTTTTCGCTCTTTATTAATTCTTTTATGGATTAACTTACTTTCTTCATACTGTTTTTTTAGGGCTATTTGAGCTTTAGTGCCTATACCTTCATTTTTGGTTTCTTTTCTAACTTTTCTTTGCATCCTTTTTGGATTTTCTCGTTTTATAAATAATTTCTTATCTAGATTGGATATTATACTACTAAACTTTAAATTTTTGAATTTTTTTAATATAAATTGATGAATCTCTTCATCTTTAGGCTCCGCTCCAAAGGTCACTTTACATACTCTGTAACCCTTATTCTCATATACTTCAAATACACCTATCCAAAAAGGTTCATTAAAAAGAACTGTTAATTTAATTGATGTTATCATAAACATCTCCTCCTGTTAAATTTAAATTTCTAGAGAATGGACAACCCCAGGAGGGCAGGTTACTGCTATATTAAATTCATATAGGTTCTGACTACCAACAGAAACTGTGTTTTTATCTCTACTTATTAATTTACCAAAATTGTTCACAAAATACAATAAACTATATATTTTTTAATTTTATACTTAACATAATAAAAGAGCTAATTTATTTAAAACTAACTCCTCTTATTATGAAACATTATACTATTTTAGTTGTCCAATCCTCACAATTCCATATTTCATTTACCACACCTTCATAAAATTCCCTTTCGTGGCAAACTAAAAGTATAGAACCTTTATATTCATTTAATGCCCTTTTTAATTCATCTTTAGCATCTATATCTAAGTGATTTGTAGGCTCATCTAATATTAATATATTAGTCTCTGAATTTAATATTTTACACAATCTAACCTTTGCTGCTTCTCCACCGGATAAAACTACTATTTTAGATTCTATTTGTTTTGTAGTTAATCCACATTTTGCAAGGGCTGCTCTAACTTCATATTGAGTATATACGGGGAATTCTTTCCAAAATTCTTCTATACAGCTATTATAATTTCCTTCTCTTTCTTCTTGTTGAAAATATCCTATATGTTGATAATCTCCTAAAGTGACTTCTCCAGAGAAAGGTTTTATAATTCCTAATAAGCTTTTTAATAAAGTAGTTTTTCCAAGGCCATTAGCTCCTACTAAAGCTATCTTCTGTCCTCTCTCCATTTTTATATTTAATGGTTTAGTTAAAGGTTCATCATAACCTATTACTAAATCCTTTGTTTCAAATATAAGTTTTCCTGATACTCTGGCTGGTTTAAAATAAAACTCTGGCTTAGGTTTTTCTTTTGTAAGCTCTATTTTATCTATCTTATCTAACTTCTTTTGTCTTGCCCTTGCCATACCAACTGTAGCTACTCTAGCTTTATTTCTAGCTATAAAGTCCTCTAGCTTAGATATTTCTGCTTGTTGTCTTTCATAAGCTAACTCTAGTTTTTTCTTGTTTTCCTCATATAACCTTTCAAACTCATGATAGTTGCCTACATATCTAGTAAGCTTTTTATCCTCTACATGATAAATTAAATTAATTACTTCATTTAAGAAAGGTATATCATGGGATATTAATATAAATGCATTTTCATAGTTTTTAAGATATTCTTTAAGCCATAATATATGTTCTTCGTCTAAATAGTTGGTAGGCTCATCTAAAAGTAATATATCTGGGTTTTGTAATAAAAGTTTTGCCAAAAGTATTTTTGTTCTTTGTCCACCAGACAGATCACATACATCCCTATCAAGTCCAATATCTGAAATTCCAATTCCCTTTGCCACTTCTTCTATTTTTACATCTATAATATAAAAATCATTATGTTCTAACATATCCTGAATAACAGAGGTTCTTTCAAGCATTTTATCCATTTCTTCTTGAGATACATCTCCCATTTTCATATAAAGATCATTCATTTCCTTTTCAAGAGAAAATAGATAATCAAATGCTTCTCTTAAAACTTCTCTTATAGTTTTTCCTTTAGTAAGTACTGCATGTTGATCCATGTAACCTACTCTAGCATCTTTTGCCCATTGAATTTTACCTTCATCTGGCATAAGCTTTCCTGTTATTATATTCATAAATGTAGATTTACCTTCTCCATTAGCTCCAATAAGACCTACATGTTCTCCCTTTAATAATCTAAATGAAACATCTTCAAATATAGCTCTGTCTCCAAAACCATGATTTATATCTTTAACTGTTAGTATACTCATCTTATCTATTTCCTCCTTTAAAAGTGTCACTTTAAACTTTAAATTATGAATAAATTTATGTCAATAAAAATCATAAAAAATGAGCTTTTTTGTAGAGGATTTTTAGATATAGCATTATTTGTTATGTTAATTAAAATACAAGTTGTAAAATTACATATATTGTAGTAAAATTTATTCAATGTGTAACTTAAAATTATTTTGGAGGTTTAAAACGTGTCTAAAAAAAGAAAAATACCTTATATAGAGTTTTTACCCATACTTATTATATTATTTATACTCTTTAAGCTTATAAATAATATAGAAAATGTTTATTCTTTTATTAAATCTATTTTAACTATAATAGTACCTTTCATATGGGCATTAGGTATAGCTTATATATTAAATCCTTTAATGAAATACCTAGAAAAAAAGTTTAAATTTAAAAGATGGTTAAGTATATTAATTACATATGTCATAGTAATTGGACTGATTACTTTATTTATAAACACATTTTTACCTAAAATAGTTAAGAATATGGGTGATTTATTCGTTCATGCTCCTGATTATATAGATGAAACTGTAAAATGGTTTGATAGTAATGTACGTCATTCGCAAATATATAGTGCATTAATGAATAATTCTAACGATACAGTATCTAACTTATTAAATAAAATACCAGCTCTTACTAATAGTTTTATAAATACTTTTTTAAATAAAACTATAAAATTTACATCTTCTTTAATTAAGTTTGTATTTGGACTTATAATATCCATATACTTCTTATTGGATAAGGAAAGTCTCATTAAAAATCTTAAAAAGCTTTTATTAGCTATAAGTGGATATAAACATTATTCTTCAATAATAAGCTTTTTACAAGAAGTAGACATAGTGTTTTCTAAATATATTATTGGTAAATCTATTGATTCTTTAATTATAGGTTTAATGTGTTTCGTAGGGTTAACTTTCTTAAAAGCCCCTTATCCTGCTTTAATAGCATTTATAGTAGGCTTAACTAACATGATACCTTACTTCGGTCCTCTTATAGGTATGATACCAGCCTTTATTATAACTTTATTTTTTAGTTATATAAAAGCTTTTTGGGTATTAATATTTATAATACTTCTTCAACAATTTGATGGTTGGTATTTAGGACCTAAAATTCTAGGTAACAGAATAGGTTTAAGTCCTATATGGATCATCTTTGCTATAACTATAGGTGGGGGAGCTTTTGGAGTTTTAGGTATGTTTTTATCTGTACCTATAGCGGCTATAATTAAAACTTATATTGAAAAATTTATAAATAGCAAATTAAATAATAAAACTATAGAATAATAAAAAGTAACTTTCAGTGATCTTAATATTACTGAAAGTTACTTTTTATTTTGCAATTTCAATATTACCATTTTTCGTGGTTATATTAATTTTATTTTTATCTTTTTTAACTAAACCTCTTATCCTATTGTTATTAAATTTATCTTCTATGTTAATAGGATAAGAACAACTTATATCTCCGTTTTTACTTTCTGCATTTAGATAGAACTCTGAATTCTCTTTTAATTTTAATCTAACCTTTCCGGATTCAGTTTTAATATCTATGTTATTTTTAAAGTTTTCATAAGAAATATTAAAATTTCCAGATAAACTGTCACCTTTAAAATCTCCATTAAAATTACTTATATCCATATCTCCAGTAGAAGTATTTACATTAGTAGTTTTAGTAGATAAATTTCTACTTTTTAAATCTGCAGAAGATAATGTTAAAATTAAATTATCTATAGTAGAATCATTTAATTTTATATGACCTGAACTTGAATCTATAGTTAGTTTTTTTAAATTTAACCCATTTTTCATACTTATTTGACCTGAAACATTCTTAATATATATGTCTTGCTTAAATTTTTCTGGTAGATATATATCTAACTTTAAGTTAGAAAAAAATATATTTAGAGAGTCTTTATTATTTTCTTTAAAGTTTATATAAATTTCGTTTCCCTTAACTATACTATTTAAAGTTAAATTACTATTTGCAATTAACTTCCCATAATAATTTAATTGTATATCTTCTCTAGGTTCTACAATTAAATTTATATCTGCTATAGTATTTTCTATATTTATTTCTTTTATATTTTTTATATTATAATTTTCCTTATCTTTTATACTATAATATTTTTTAGGTATATTAGATGAAACTGGTTTCTTTTTATTAAACTTTAAAGCTAAAAATAGCGTTAAAGATACTAAAACTACTATACTTAAAGTTGTCATTATCTTAGTACTTTTTTTCATAATCTGCACCTTTCTTATACACAACTTATTATTATATTATAGTATATGAATTCTTTTACGTTGAGTAAAAGAACTCATTAAACAATTAATTTGTTTTAGTTGAAACTTTCTTTTTAAAAAACCAATTTTTTATATTATTTTTGCTTAACGAATTACCAGCAGAAAGCTCTGTTTTATATATTAATTTATCATCACTTAATACACATAATGTACCAAATTTATCACCTTTTTTTATTTTCCATTTTAGTTGTTTTGGCTTTACAACTTTAATAGAATAATCTTTTCCGTTTTTAAAAGGTATTATTATATCTTTATTTGCTACTAATTTTACAGTACCCTCATCAAATACAACTTCATCTACTACATCACCTTTAGAATACATCTTATTAAAATCATAATTTTTCTTTACATATTTAAATATCTTATCTGTTTCTTTCCACCTAGGAGTACAATTTAATACTACTATTATAACTTCACTATTATCTATTTTAGCAGAAGTAACTAAGCATTTACCTGCTTTTCCTGTATATCCTGTTTTAACTCCATTAGCTTCTGGAATCCTCCATAATATTTTATTTATATTATTATAACTTCTTGTAAAATTATTTTCTTCCTTTTTTATTTCTTTGGCACCTACTATATCATTAAATAATTTATTTTTTTTAGCTTCTGCTGTAGCTAATGCTAAATCATATGCTGTAGAGTAATGTTGATCTTTATCAAGGCCATGTGGAGTTTGAAAATGACTATTTAAAAGTCCTATTTCTGTTGCGTATTCATTCATAAGTTTCGCAAATTCTTCTACACTACCTGCTACTCCTTCTGCTATTGCAATAGCTGCATCATTACCTGATCTTAACATTAATCCACATAAAAGTTCCTTTAAACTTACCTTTTCCCCTTTTTTATAACCTACAGTAGATCCTCTTATTTTAGAGGCTTTTTCTGATATTTCTATTTTTCTATTTAAATCTCCGTATTTTATGGCTACTAGACTAGTTATAATTTTTGTAGTGCTTGCTATAGGAACTAAATCTTGAGCATTTTTTTCATAAAGAACTACCCCTGTATCCTTGTCTACAGCAATTGCACATCTTGCATTTATATATGGAACCTTTTCTTTTTCTTCTGCTTTAACATTTATAGGTACTAGATTAATCAAGAATATAGAAAATAATATTAATATAAAACTTTTATTTATTATTTTTTTCATTTATATCACTCCTATGTAGTTACTATTTTTTATTTTTCTCAAATAATTTATTATTAATACATTTTAGTTTACTTTTTTATTATGTTTACATAATTTACTGTATGTTAAGTTATATTATTTTTGTTTTTTGGCAATAATTCTTAATGTTTAAATAGGAGGAAATTTCTATGTTTTTTTATATTTTATTATTTATCATTATTCTTTTTATATTTTTACCTATTCCCATCAAAATTAGCGTAGTTTATAAAAATAATTTATTAAAAATATATATCTTTAATAAGACTTTATCGCCTAAAAAACCCGAAAAGAAACTACATAATAAAAATAAAACCCCGCAAAAAATCGATAAAAGATCGTTACTTAAAATTAAAATAATGATAAATTTATTGAAATCTATTAAATTAAAACCTAAATCAAAGTTATATTTCAATTTAGATTATGATTTAGAAGATGCTTCCCATACCGCTATCATTTATGGAATTTTATATAGTTTTTCTCCTATAATACATAATTTTTTTAAAAATATGTTCAGTATTAAAGAATTTAAACTGATGATTTCTCCTTTGTTTAAAAATGATTTTTATATAAACTTTAAATTTAACGGTATATTTTATATAAGTTTAGTTAAAATTATCTATATAACTATATTGTTTAAACGTAAGTTAAAAAATATAAATTAATTTATTAAAATAATTTCAAGGAGGTATTTTCATGGAATCTCATCCTATAGAAAATTTAATGAAAAATACTATGGAAAATATAAAAGATATGATAGATGTAAATACCATTGTAGGAGATGCTTTAAATACTAGCGACGGTACTACTATTATACCTATATCTAGAGTTTCCTTTGGTTTTGCATCTGGTGGTTCTGAATTTTCCTCACAAAAACAAAGTGAAGAAGATATGTCTGAATATCCTTTTGGTGGAGGTTCTGGTGCAGGGATCACTTTAAAACCTGTAGCTTTTTTGGTTATAAAAGAAGATAAAGTACGTCTTTTATCTTTAGATCAAAAAAATAGCTGTGATAGACTAATAGACAACGTACCACAAATAATAGATATGTTTAGAAATAAAAATAGTGAAGATGATATAGATTTCAGCTGCGATTTTGAAGATGAAAATTAAATCGGTTTATATTTTATAAGAATATAAATAAAAACCTTAACTAATACCTTTTTAATTAAATATAATATAAATCTTTAATATTAGTTAAGGTTAATTCTATTTTTCCTCAAAATTCTTTAATATATCTTCTAATCTAGGCATTGAGTCTATACTATCTAATCCAAAATACTTCAAAAATTCTTCTGTAGTTCCATATAAAATGGGTTTTCCTGGAACTTCCAGTCTTCCACATTCTTTTATTATACCTTTTTCCATTAATGTAGCTAATGCTCTATCACTTTTAACCCCTCTTATTTCATCAATAGCTACCCTTGTTACAGGTTGTTTATAAGCTATTATAGATAAGGTCTCTAAGGCTGCTTGTGATAAAGATTGACGCACATTAACATTTAAAAGTTTTTCTATATATTCACTATTTTCTTGTTTTGTAACTAACTGAACTTTATTATTATGTATAATTATTTTTATACCTCTATTAATGTTTTTATAATCTTGTTCCATTTCCTTTATAATAGTATTTGTCTTCTCTTCACTACATTTTATTATAGAACCTATTTCCTTTATACTTATAGCATCTCCACTCATAAAAAGTATAGATTCTATTATAGATTTATATTTATCGCTTTTAGAAACCTTGTCCATTTCTAATTGTCGTACATTATCCATTATTGATTTTCCGTCCCCTCTACATATATTTCTTTAAAATTACTTAACTGATATACTGTAATACTCTTTAATTTTATAAGTTCTAACACTGCTAAAAATGTTACTACTACTTCTAATTTGCAATCACATTCTTTTATTAAATCATCAAATAAATACTTTTGTTTTGATTTCATTTTACTTTTTATATATTTAATTTTATCCTCTATTTTGTATTTATCTAGATAAATCTCTCCCTTAAATTCTATATCCTTATTCATTTTATTACTATAATAGTTGATTAATTCATTATAAGTATTATATAGTTTAAGCAAGGTAATATTTTGTAATAAATCTACTGCTGTATGTTTTTCTTCCTTCTTTTCAATTATTTCCGGTTTTTTACTAAAACATATTCCACAGCTTTTTTGTTTACCTTTTAAAAATTCTGCTACAGCTTTAAACTTTTTATACTCTAAAAGCTTATCTACAAGTTCTTTTGTAGGATCTGTCTGTGTATCTTCCTCTTCCTCTTGTTTAGGTAAAAGATATTTAGATTTTATTTCAATTAATGTAGCTGCCATTACTATAAATTCAGAAGTAATTTCTAAATCCAATTCCTCCATTTTATTTAAATATTCCATATACTGATTAGTTATTTCCTGTATTCTTATGTTATATATATCCATCTTATTCTTTTTAATCAAATGAAGTAATAAATCAAAAGGCCCATCAAAATTATGTATTTTTATATTTAATGGCATATTTAATCTCTCCTATATTGCTTTCTACGAATTTTTTATTAATTATATACTGTTACACTTCTTTCTTATTTTAAGCATATCACAAAATTTTAATGCTATATATTTGTGATATACATAATTATCATTGACTTTTACTAAAATAATTATATAATTATATTCAAAATTGTACAACTTACTTTAAAGGAGAATACATATGAATCTAAAAATTAACCCTCCTAAAAATGCTGCTCTAGCAGTAAAAATGCTATTGAATTCTGGATTTGAGGCAGGATTTGTAGGAGGATGTATACGAGACGCTCTTATGAATAAGACACCTAATGATTGGGATATTTGCACCTCTGCTACTCCTTATGAAATACAAGAGGTGTTTAAAGATTTTAAGAAGCTTACTATAGGTTTAAAGCATGGTACAATAGTTGTTATTATAGATAAGGAACAAATCGAGATTACAACCTATAGAATAGATGGAACCTACTCAGATGGACGCCATCCGGATAAAGTATGCTTTACAAGAAATCTTTTAGAAGATTTAAAAAGACGTGACTACACACAAAATGCTATATTTTTTAATGAATTTCAAGGAATTATAGATCCCTTTAATGGTATTTCTGATATAAAAAATAAAACTATAAGAGCTGTAGGAGAACCTAATAAGAGATTACAAGAAGATGCTTTAAGAATTCTAAGGGGAGTTAGATTTTCATCTACTTTAGGATTTAACATTGAAAAATATACTAAAAAAGCTATGTTTAAAAACAAAGAACTCTTAAAAAATATTTCTCAAGAACGCATTACTGTAGAATTTATTAAGCTAATTCAAGGTAAAAATATAGTAAATGTATTAAAGGAGTTTAAAGATATCATAGCTTATATTATACCAGAGATGCAGGATTTAATAGATTTTTCTAAAACTTATGACTTATGGATACCCACAATTATTTCTGTTAATGATTCAAAAGATTTAATATTAAAATTAACTATGTTATTTCGTAATATTGGAAAACCTTATTGTTATAGCAAAGATAAAAAAGGTAATATAATATTTCATGATTCAGAATCAAGATCTTGTCATATTGCCTCCATAATTTTTAAACGTATGAAAATCACTAACGCTGAAGAACTAAATAAAAATGATGTAAAAGATATTATAGAATTAATTAAATATCAAAACATTCTTATAGAGCCCAATAAAAATAGCATAAAAAAAATCTTATATGAATTGAGGGGTAATAAGCTACAATTTAGAAGATTACTTGAAATAAAACGAATAAGTATTCTCAGTGAAAATCATAGTAATTCAAAGGACTTACTAAAAAAATATGATAATATTGAAAAAATATTTTGTGAACTATTAAGAGAAAATACTTGTGTATGTTTAAAGGATTTAGATATTAACGGTAAAGATTTAATATCTCTTGGAATTTCACCAGGTATTAGAATAGGAAAAATATTAAATGAATTATTGAAGGATGTAATAAACGAAGTTTTACCTAATAATAAATCTGCATTAATAAACGCTGCTAAAAAGTATCTTTCTTAAAAATACATTGATAAAATTAAAAAGCTAACATTTTAATATGTTAGCTTTTTGTTATATATTTTTTAACTATAGTCTATTAAATAGCATTATTTGTTACTTTTTCAAAACCGCTTTTTAGATGATTAAAAAATCCTGATTTTCTTATATTTCTATCAGGTACCACTTTTATTTTTCCCGCCAATTTTCCATCTACATATATTTCACAAATACCTGCTTCTTGATTCATTTTATATTCTTTAACATTAGAGTTAATTACACATTTTTTAGTAATTTTATTTTCTTTTCCTTTTTCAATTATTACACTAAAATCTTCTCCAGCCTTAGCCATGAAGTATTTACTTCCTTTGGAATTTAAAGGAACCTTTGCTATAGCATCACCTTTTTTAATAATACTTTTTAATTCAAACTTAGAAAAACCATAATTCATAAGCTTTCCTGCATCTCTATTTCTTACCTTGTAAGTTGGTGATCCCATTATTACAGCTAACATTCTAACTCCGTCTCTTTTAGCTGTAGCTGATATACAATACTTTGCTTCGTCTGTAAATCCTGTTTTTAATCCATCACAACCTTTAAAGAATCTTACCAATTTATTATGATTAACAAGTCCTATTGGACTTTTTCTTCCTTCAGATATGGTTTCCATATATGTTCCTGTATATTTTAAAATTTGTTTGTGTTTTAAAAGTTCTCTAGACATTATTGATATATCATTTGCAGAAGTTTTATGTCCTTCAGCACTAAGTCCAGTACAATTTTTAAAACTTGTATCTTTCATATTTAAACTTTGAGCTCTTTCATTCATCTTTTTTACGAAAGACTCTTCACTTCCTGCTATGTATTCTGACATAGCAACTGCCGCATCATTTCCAGATGCTATGGCTATTCCTTTTAATAACTCTTCTACAGTTCTCTCTTCTCCTACATCTAAAAGCATAGAACTACCGCCCATTTTCTTTGCATTTTCACTTACAGTAACCTTATCTGTAAACTTAATTTTTCCTGAATCTATAGCCTCCATAGTTAAAAGCATTGTCATTATTTTTGTAACAGAAGCTGGAGCAAATTTTTCATGAGAATTTTTTTCATATATTATTTGCCCTGTAGTAGGTTCCATAAGTAACGCTGATTTAGCCTCTACATTTAACGCATCCTGCTTTTCTTTACCATGTTCATCCTTATTTTGCTTTTCTTCTTCTTTTGTTTGGTTCATAAGTGTTCTTGCATTAACAGGTTTTGCAAATATACCAAATATAAAGGTTATGGTAATTATTACACTAAATAAACAATAAACTTTTCTTTTCATGTTTATATGTCCCTCCTTCACAAGTATTTTCTCCATTTTTTCATAATATTATCACGGAAAATTTTTCTGAATTGTAAATTAGAGACATATAACTAAATATTCAATTAAATTCAAAAGTTATTTAATTGATTCAATCCATCTAATACCTCATCTAAAGGTAAGTTACCTTTTTCAAGTTCTTCTTCAGATTTACATTTTAATCTTTCATAAAAATCTTTAGCCTTATTAATTATTTCTTTATTATCATTATTTTTATCTAAAATTTCAAAAATCATATCCTCCGCCCTAGAGTATTCTCCTTTAACTTCATAATATTCAAATAGTAGAGATTTACTATATAAAGGTAATTCATACTGCTCTGTTATATCTATAATATCATCAATTTTACTAAAGAATTCCTGTGTGCATAACTTGTTTTCCCTAAGAATTAATTCTATAAGTATATTTAAACTTTTTATGTATATATTAAAACTTTTTATACTTTCCCCTTTTAATTCATATAGATTAGCTTTTTCCTTTAACAGCTCTGAAAGAATAATGGATTTTCCTATATTTATTTTTCCACTACTACTTATAATAGACATTAAATCTTTATATGGAAGAATGTCTATTGTCTCAAATCTTAATCCTAAAAATTGTTTCAGAGAATCATTTATTAAATTCATAGATTTATCTAAATTCTTTTCTTTTTTTAACTTTTTTAACTTATCTAAAGTTATATATAACTCATTTAACATAATAGATGTATAATCATTTTTTATCATAATTTTTGTTCAGTGAACTAATTCACCAAATCTACCCTCCTTTAAATTTATACACTTAGTATATAACAAATATCCATTGTGTTACATATAAGTTATATATTTAATCTTTTATCGTGAAAAAATTTATTTATAGAGTTTTTAAACTTAAAACCATTTAAATCTGATTTAACCCCTATTAAATATTTACTATAAGGTAAAAAACTAATTACATAAAAAATAAATGTATTTATAGTTACTGTTAATACCAATAAAATAATTGGCGAATATAAATTATTCGTTTAATGTGTATTTTTATCAAAGTAAGTTGCTTGTCCCCCTAAATTTCAGAATCCCATAATCCCATCATCATCACCAACATTAGAAACTCCATCCATATTTTTTAATTGATTAAAATCTCTTTTATCAAATGGTTGTACATTCTCATCACTATTAATACCTTTGCTTTCAAAAGTTATATTTATAGAATTAACATCTGTAGGCTCATCAGCAACGGTAATATGGATCATTAGTTATAGCTCTTCTTTTTAGGATATTCTTTTTTAATAATTGCAGCATTTCTAGAAGCATATATTACTCCAAGATTTATAAAATATATTTAAATAATTTAATCTTAATAAAGGAGATTTTCATGAGAGATTTAGTACTATTACTTAAAGATTATAAAAACTATTTCAGTAAAGATAGTATTAAATCAACACCCATTTTATTAACAATTTACATAATTTTAAATACTTTTAAAATCTATATTAGCGTTTATTATGTTACCAATAATTCTAGTATAAATAAATTATTTGAAGTATTTCTAATCCCAAAACCGTTTGTTATTGGAATAATGTGTTTAGTTTTAATTATATTCTTAATATTAACAGTTAATATAAATTATTTTTTTATATCAATAATGAATAGTATGTTTGAAAAAAATCATTTTAATAAATCTTCACTTAAATCATTAATATATACAACTCAATATCATATTCTATTAAACAATTCATATAAATAATCTTTCGTATTATAAAATGGATATTTTATAATACGAAAGATATTATTGCTGATATAATAATTATTATAATAAATATAATCAAAAACTCCTTACTGTTATTTGATTTCATTTAGTTATCCTCCTTATAATTTAATTATTTATTAAAAATAATTCTTCTACTTTCGTTTTTAACATTTTTGATAACTTTATTGCCAATTCTAAACTTGGATTATATTTATTATTTTCAATTGCATTAATTGTTTGTCTAGTTACATTAAGAAAATTTGCTAAATCTTCCTGTGTATAATTATTTTTCTTTCTTAGTTCTTTAATCCTATTCTTCATTTCTAGCACCCATTTTTTTCTAAGGATAAGTACACTTATATACATTACAATATTTTGAGTTAAAAATAATATAAAAGGTACTCCAAACTCAGAATGTTTAACATATTGATAAATACACCATATAACTAAAAAAGCTGATGTATATATCCATGATATTTTTATGCTTTTTAATGTTATGGCTGCTTCCATTTCATCCACCTTTTTCACATGCACGCCCCTAAGTATTGGAATTACTTTACATTTATAGTTTATTGTTACCAGTAAAAATTGTCAAGAACCTTTTACATTTTTTAGATATAACATATAATTAATAAACTATAAAAGTTCTTAAATAAATATAATTTTACTTAATATAGTTTTTGGCACACTGATAAAATAACATATAATACTTATAAATACAGGATATTTTATATTTATAATAAAAAAGAGAATAAGGGAAATATGATACCACTTACTAATTAGTAAGTGGTAAGTTAGCTGTGGCAACTATATTTCTATCTTAAAAAAGTGATATTATTTTAAGATTTTTTTAACTCTGTTTTAACTCTATTTGAACTCCATATGAGTCCTAATTACATCCATTTTTACTCTACTATAACTAAGTTATATCTGTTTATTTCTTAAAATTAGGAGTTATTGCTAAGTTTATATAGATTAAATAATCTATTATTGTTTTTAATTATAATAACTCTCACATCGATTTTTAGCCTCTTTCTGTTTCTTTTCTTATACACTCTATATGAATCTTATAAATCATATCTAATTTCTTAACAAATAAAATATAAATTTTATAGTAGTAGAGTTTGCCCCGCTGTGCATCTAAAATTTCCATAGATAGTGTGTAAATTTAATATATTCTAGCTTTTAAAATTAATTATAGATAGTTTTATACCTATAATGCTAAAACTATCTTAAAATGCTTTATAATTCATAATAAATACATAAAAAAAGTAACTATAAAGCTACCCTTAATATCTTATACTTATATATTTTTATAATAAAAATTTATCAAAAACTTTCTTTTTTATTATTTTATATAAATTATTAAAATGTTCTACTAACAATCTTTCCTCCTTATTAACTTTTTTTCAGACACTCTTTTACTAAATAATTTTTATGTTTTGAAAATCTTAAATTTATTCCTTCTAATATTGTCATTCCTATATAAAAATTCTTACTATTATTATTTTTCTGTATTTAAGTTTTCTATGTGTTTTATTGATAAGTATCCAGATAATATTCCTAAAGATGCAAGTGACAAAGGAATCGCTATTATAGAATTTAGTGAAAATCCATTGTTGTAAGAGCAGACAATAGATACTAAAACAATAGATGATAAGATTGTTACAAAAGTTGATTTCTTAATTATTCCTAAATACATAGATATTAGGTTCATAAGAGACGATGTAATTGCATACATAAATAAAGTTAAAGTGTTGATCGTTATCATATTTATATTTAATTTGTTAGGTACTAGATTAAAAATTTTATCTAAAAAATAAAAACTAATTTCTAGAAAAATATTTGATAACATTATTGTTAAGAAAGTAAACATAATAACAATAATAATTTTAGATATAATTATGTTTCTTATATCTATTGGATGTGAAAATAATGTATTCATTTTTTTATTTTTTAAATCCTTAATAATGATATTTGAAATAAGTACACTAGAAAAAATCATAAAAGTCGCTCGAACCAAACTATCTATTATAGCAAAAATAATTGAATAATTTGACATTGGAGTTATCTTTAAATCTTTCATTGGATAGGTGATAAGAATTAAAATACCTAAGATAATAATATTCGCAATAATTACATTTTTTATATATTTCCCGAAATTTAACCTTTTTAATTCAGATTTAATTAATTTAATCACTTCATGCCCCTCCTTATTAATTATTTAAAAAATCCTCTGTACAACACTTTTCTTTAATATCTTTTTCATAATAAAATAAATTATATGATATCTCTTTAATAGTCCTTTTAAATATTGCCTTGATATATAATATTTCTAAAAATATTCTGTTAAAAATAATCGTATTTGCCTTAGATCAGCTAAACTTATAATCTTTTAAAAAATTTCATTAGAATTAAGATTTGCAATTTTACTTTCAATATCCATTAAGTAACATACATTTTGCATAATGGATAAAATATATTGATTCAATACCAATTGCCATTAGACTATAAAATCCTTTCGAATTTGTTCCTATAATTAACACAATTTGCATAATAAATGTAACAACTAATTTAATAATTGGACTCAAATATTTTTTATTATTTTTAAGATGATGTGCAAAAAATTAGAGTTATTGTAATTATACTTTTACATTTTTTCTTCAAACAAAAATACTAGTATTTATTCAAATATACTTCTATGAGAAAGGTGTACATCAGTAGTTGAATTTATTTTTATATTTAAATTACCTCTAGAACCTTTACCGACAATCCTAATAAAATATTTACCGTTTTCAGGTGTAGTTAAATTTAATGATGCTTTCCCATTTGATTTATGAGTAGCTATAGCTTTATATTCCGAACTTAAAACTACAATGTAAAGTGTTCCTTTAGTGATTTTAGAGTTATCTATTATTTTTATTTTATTATCTTTTGTTGATTGAAATTCCATCAAAGACCATTTACCATCAAATCTATCAAAATCAAATTTTCTACCATTTTTAGTTTTTTCCTCATTAAACATCTTTGTAATACTTACATTATCTTCTTTACTTATTAAATAATCAATAGAATCAATATTAGGTACTGTACTTTTACGTATTACTATGCCAAAAATTATAATAATTACAATAGCACAGATGCTAGTCTAAATATTTATTTTCTTCATGTTAACCTCCATATTGCCATTACCACTGGCAATAAAAATATTAATAAAAATTTATATACTTATTTGTTCATCTAAAGATAACAAACTTATGTACATCTTATCAATCAGACATTTTTATTAAAACAAAAAACACTAAAATGTGTACTTGATTGAGTTAGAGACTCCCTAATATAAAATTTCCTTACTATCCATTCTGTTAATTCTATATTTGAGAATAAAATATAGAAGATATAAAACTTATAAAAAAATTTAAAACTTCTTATTTGTATTTTCTGGGAAATATATAAAAATACACTTAAGAAGTTCTAAATAAATTTATTATTTTCAATGCTGCCTATAAAAGAACTTTAAGTTCCAAGAGATTTAAATTATGACACTATATCATGAATTAATGGAACTTTTTCATTACAAGTATTCTCTATAACATAGTTGTTTATTATATCTTTTACGGCTTTTTCACCTTTTGCCTTATCATTTGCATGAACGTAAGCTATAGTATCTCCTTTTTCTACTTTGTCTCCTCTTTTTTTGTTTAGAACTATTCCTACAGCTAAATCTATTACGCTTTCTTTAGTAGCTCTTCCTGCTCCAAGTTCCATAGCTACTATTCCTATATTTTCAGCATGTATTTTATTTACATAACCTTCTTTTTCTGAAATTACAGGTATTATATAATCTGCTTTTGGAAGTTTTTCTTCACACTCTACTAAAGTTTCATCTCCACCTTGGGACTTTATAAATTCCTTTAATTTTTCTATAGCTGTACCTTTTTCTATAGTGTTTAAAAGCATAGATTTTGCTTCTTCTATAGTTTTTGCCCTATTGGCTAGAACTATCATATTACTACCTAATGTTAAGCACAATTCTAATAAATCCTTAGGACCCTTTCCTTTTAAAGTATTTATAGCTTCTTTAACTTCTAAAGCATTTCCTATAGCAAATCCTAAAGGTTGATCCATATCTGATATTATAGCCACGGTATTTCTTCCTACTGTTTTTCCTATGTTAACCATTTCAGTTGCTAACTCCCTAGCATTTTCCACAGTTTTCATAAAAGCTCCTTCTCCAACCTTCACATCTAAAACTATAGCGTCTGCTCCCGCAGCTATTTTTTTACTCATTATGCTAGATGCTATTAATGATATATTATCTACTGTAGCAGTAACATCCCTTAATGCATATAATTTCTTATCTGCTGGGGCTAAATCTGCTGTTTGACCTCCCACTGCTAATTTTATATTATTTACGTTATTTATAAACTCTTCTTCTGTCATTTCTACTGAAAAGCCTTTAAACGTTTCTAATTTATCTATAGTACCGCCTGTATGACCTAATCCTCTTCCAGACATTTTAGCTACAGGTATACCTAAAGCAGCTACCATAGGTCCTAAAACTAAAGTAGTAGTATCTCCTACTCCACCTGTACTGTGCTTATCTACTTTTATACCTTGTATTTTTGATAAATCTAATATATCCCCAGAGTTTACCATGGCTTTTGTAAGGTCAACAGTTTCTCTTCTATTCATCTTTTGAAAATATATTGCCATAAGCAATGCTGAAGCTTGATAGTCCGGTACATTGCCTGCTGTGTACTCCTTTACAAAATAATTTATTTCCTCTGTAGTAAGTTCATTACCATTTCTCTTTTTTAATATTAAGTCGTACATTCTCATAAATTTGTCCTCCTTAAAATACAGAAATAGATTTTAAATATTACTTGTTATTTCTTTAATTGTGGATACAGAAAAATTAGGTATATTAATATAACTTATAATCTTTTTATTTTGTATATCGTCCACAATATCTCCAAGAGCAGAACCTAATATTATAGCTATATCTATATTTTCATTGTTTACATTTTTAATATATTCTTTAGCTTCATTTATACTCTTTAGTAAATCCATAAGATTCCTCCTAAATGAACTAACTATCTATATAAAACATAAACACATTTACATATTTTTTATAATTTCTTTTACTAAAGTAACAAAAGTATTTTTTACCCTATTTGAGGTTTCTATTACTTCTTCATGATTTAATGGCTGATCTAATATACCAGCTGCCATATTTGTAATACAAGATATTCCTAAAACCTTAATTCCACAATGATTTGCTCCTATAACTTCTGGTACTGTAGACATACCTACCGCATCCGCTCCTAAAAGTCTTAACATTCTTACCTCTGCAGGTGTTTCATAAGTTGGACCTGTCATCATTGCATAAACACCTTCTTGAAGTTTTACATCTAATTTGCTTGATATATCTTTAGTTAATTTTATTAGTTCTCTGTTATAAGGTTCAGACATATCCGGAAATCTTGGTCCTAAATCATCAATATTTTTTCCAATTAAAGGATTGTCAAATGAAAAGTTTATATGATCTTTTATTATCATAAGATCTCCTGGATTAAAACCTTCATTTACTCCACCAGCAGCATTAGTAACTATTAATTTTTCTATACCTATTTCTTTCATTATGTAAACAGGAAGTATTACATCTTCCATTTTATTTCCCTCATAATAATGAACTCTTCCTTGCATCATAATTACCTTTTTTCCATTTAAATCTCCACATACAAATTGACCTTTGTGACCTGCTACTGTAGATACTGGCATATTAGGTATATCACTATATTTTATTATTTGTTTATTTTCTACAAGTTCACCTAATTCACCTAGCCCAGATCCTAATATAATACCTATTTGTGGTGTTTCTTTTAAATTTTCCTTTACAAATTCTACGCTTTCTTTTAATTTCTTTAAGTCCATTATTATTCCTCCTCTTGCTCTTGTTTTAATCTATAATTATTAATATTTACTTTTAGTTAAATTATGCCCTAGGATGTGCATTTTTATATACTTGTGCTATTTTGCTTTTTCTTGATATAGTTGAATAAATTTGAGTAGCTGCTAAATCTCTATGACCTAATAATTCCTGTACAGATTTAATATCTGCTCCATTTTGAAGAAGATGTACTGCAAAAGAATGTCTTAAAGTATAGGCATTTATAGCTTTATCTATACCAGTTTCCTTTGCATAATGCTTAATTATTTTCCAAAACCCTTGTCTTGTAAGTTGTGTGCCTTTCAAATTTAAAAATAAATAATCTAAATTATATATGTTTAACTCTGGTCTAACTTGTAAATATTCTTTTAAACAATTTACTGCATAGGAACCTATCGGAATTATTCTTTCCTTACTTTTAGTCCCCCTACATTTTATATAATTAAACTTTAAATTTATATCATATATAGTTAAATTTAAAAGTTCTGTAACTTTAGTTCCTGTAGCATACATAAGCTCAAGCATTGCTTTATCTCGCAGACCTTTTTTAGAATTATCTGGAGAATTTAATAAAGCATCTACTTCCTCTACAGATAGTATTTTAGGTATATTTCTTTGAACTTTTGGTATATCATAAGATAATGTAGGGTCTTCTAGTACAATTCCTTTTTTTATTAAATACTTATAGAAATTCCTTATAGATACTATGTTTCTAACTATAGATGAAGTAGCATGTCCAGTTTTTTCTAAGTGTTGAACATAAGCCATAATAGTAACGGTGGTTGCAGATTTTAAATCTTCCTCTCTAGTAGTTGCAAATTCCTTAAATTTAGTTATATCTCTATTATACGCATCTATAGTATTTTTACTTAAACTTTTTCTTTGAAGTTCTTTTAAATATCCTTCTAAAACGCTACTCATTCCACATTCTCCTATTATTTCAGACTTATTTATTATATTCAACAAATTTTTTTAAAAACCTTTAAAAAAATTACTGAAAACTAATATATAGTTATAAATTAATTTAACTTTTAAGTTTAATCTATTAAAAACTAGAGTACTATTTTCATAAACATGATTTTTCATAAAAAAATTATAAAGAAATAAATCCATTATTTTTGGAAGCAAGATGCCAAAAAACAATAAAATAATAAAACATTTTATTGCAGTAATCATGCATTCTTTATATTCGTAAAAAATCATGCCATAAACATCCCCATTCTTTCTACTACTAACTTTATCATATTAGGGGTTATATATGATTCAAGTAAAAAGCCCACAAACATAATAATTGCAATAAACATAAATGAAAAAGAATAAGAAGTTACTTTAACCCACACATTTTTTTCCCATAATCTATTGGTTTTGTTTCTTAATAGATTTACAGAAAACTCCATGGCTAAAACTGATGCAAATATTACACACGGAATATATATTAAGTTTTGAGGAAGTACACCTAAAAAAGACATCCAAACTCCTTTTATCCCTAGAGCGTTTACTATAAAACTAGTTGTAAATCCTATAGTGAAACCCTTTATTATATCTATAATAAGAATAACTGGAATGCCTATCATAGTTAATCCTAAAAACCATATTCCTATTATAAGAACTGCATTATTTTTAATAGTTTCTATTAATACAGATTTTGAATTTATGCCTCTATTATTTAAAGTGTTACTAAAATTTTGTAAATAACTTGATAAATCACTTTTTTCAAAAGACCCCATATATTTTACAGAATAAATACCCAAAACCACCCCTGTACATATACAAAGTAAGCTTACTACATAGAGCCAAAAGTTTTCCTGCACATGTTTATTTATGCCATATAGAAGTTTGTTTTCCATAATAATTTATCCCCCTTTTGTTAACTATCTTTTTTATATTTATGATAGTAAAAGAAGTTATATGTCTAAATTAAATAATCAAACATTATAGCACTTATACTTTTAGCATCTATTATTTTACCATCTTTAATTAAAGATTTTAATTTCTTTTTATCTATTTCCATTAAATTTATAAATTCATCCTCATCCTTTAGACCATCCTGACCTTTATAAAGTTCTGTAGCTTTATACATATATATATATTCATCTGTAAATCCTGGTGATGTAACTATTTTCCCTAAGTATTCAAGTTTTTTTGCTCTATATCCGGTTTCCTCTTCTAACTCCCTTTCAGCACAAGTTCTTTTATCCTCACCTTCTTCAATTTTACCTGCAGGTATCTCTAAAATCTCCATGTCTATAGGTTTTCTAAATTGTTTTACAAATATCAATGTATTTTCATCCTTATAAGTTAATACCGCTACTGCTCCTGAATGTTTTACAATTTCTCTCATAGATTCTTTTCCATTAGGTAATTTAACCTGTTGTTTCACTACATTTATTATTTTGCCTTTGTATATTGATTGTTCATTTAAAGTTTTTTCATAAAACTCCATAAAACTCCCTCACTTTATATATTTTAAATTTATTAAAAGATATGATTTCTAATATTCTTAAATAATTATAAGATTTATTATATGCTAAAATTAATAAAATAATGTAATTTAAAAGAAGCCAAATCTAATGATTCTACCTTCCTCTATGTAAATTATTTATCTTGTATTTCTTCACCGCATTCCTCGTCGCAGTAGGTCTTAAATCCTCTTTTAATATGATAAAAATTCCCAGTATTAATAAGGTGTTATTGATAAACTTAGTTAATTTTTCCTAATAACTCTCCTTTCTTTAAACTAAATTCCTCCTCCGTTAAAACGCCTTCTTTTCTTAATTTATCCAATTTGTATATTGCATTAATATTTGGATCTATATTAGCTTCTCTATCTTGTAATAAGCTCTTTTCTTTTTCGGGTATTAACCTAAAAAAACATCATAATCACTAGATTTAAACTTAATAATTTTTTTGTTCCCATTATCATCTAGTAATTTTATTATAGTTGTTCTCTTATCTATTACTTCAGTTTTAATTTCTTTTATCCTATCCCTATCTTTTTCTCCTTCTATAGCTGATCTAATAATGGCTAAGTCAGTACCTCCACCCCTAATATTAGTGTACATATCTCCTATTCTAGTAAAATACATTATTCTATCTATAGGTATTGTTATTTTTCCATAATCATTTCCCCCTATTTCATCTGCTATAAAATATATATTATTTTCATCTTTCCATACATATGAGACTTGACCATCCTGGCCATTACTATTTACACATACGCTACCAAACTCAGTATCTACTATAGTAATTAAACCTGCCTTTTCTCCCAAACCATATTTTTCTTCAAGTTGTTTTCTTGTGATTTTTTCTTTTTTAATTGTTAAAATAATAAATAGTATAATAATTAGTGTTATCATTATAATTCCTCCAATCAAAATATTATCTAATAGATTACATCACTACAAATATTCTATATTTTATGGTAATTTACTTCTAATATTTTTATATTTTTCCTATTTATTAGTCAAATTTGACAAGTTTTTATTGATATTAAAGAAGAACACTTTCTATTAAAATTTAATATTTTCATAGAAAGTGTTCTTCTTTAATATATAAAAATTAAAAATTATATTTTTTCTTTAAACCTAATTCAATTTTTAAAAAGATGAAACATCCTTCATTGTATCTGAATTAGTTTCTCCTATTTTTTCCTTTTTTAAATTTTTTTTCAGCCAAATGGCCATTATTAAAGTTTCTATAAAGGCTAATCCATCTGCTGCAGTTTGACAGAATATTACCCCTTCTAATCCTATAAACTTAGGTAATATAAAGATTAAAGGTATATAAAATATCCCTTGTCTAGAAACAGATAGAATAAATGCTCCAAAAGCCTTACCTAAAGCTTGATATAATACTGAATACGTATTTACATATCCAAATAAAGGAAATAATAATGATGCAGCTCTAAAGGCTTTTACCCCTATATCTATAACTTCTTTGTCCTTTGTAAATATAATCATACAACCTCTTGCAAAAACTATAAATAAACCAGATATAATAATACCAGCTATAGTACTCCATTTAATAGATATTTTAACGGCTTCTTTTAATCTATTAAAATTTTTGGCTCCGTAATTATATCCTGCAACAGGTTGGAATCCTTGTCCTATTCCAAATACTATATAAAATCCTATAGACATAACTCTAAATACTATACCCATAGCTGCTACTGATGCATCTCCATAAGGCTTTGCACCTAGGTTCATAAAACCTAAAGCAAAACTTCCTAATACTTGAGTTACAAAAATAGGAATACCTATCTTAAGTATTTCAAAAAACATATTAAAAGTTGGCTTTAAAAACTTTATTCCTAATTTTATATAGCTTTTCTTAGAATAATAATACCTTAAAAGAAAAATAAAAGATACTATCTGTGATATAACTGTAGCAACTGCTGCACCTTTTATACCCATACCAAGTTTAAACATAAATATAGGATCTAGTATTATATTTATAACCCCACCTATACAGGTAGCTACCATACTATATCTTGAATTTCCCTCAGCTCTAATGGTGTTACTCATTATGGCTGTTCCAATGGTGAAAATAGATCCCAATACTATTGTATATCCATATTCCTTAGCATAGGGCATTGTACTTTCTGTTGCTCCATACATCAATAAAAATTGATCTAAAAATTTTATAGAAATCACAGTAAAAATCAAGCTAAATATACACCCAATCACTATAGTAGATGTAAGTGTTCTATCTGCCTCCTTTTTTTTCTTTTCTCCCAACAATCTTGATAGATAAGAAGCACCTCCTGCTCCAAACATAACTCCTATAGCCCCAATAAACATAAACAATGGGTATACTATAGATACTGCAGCAATAGCACTAGTATTGTTAAGCATACCAACAAACATAGTATCAACTATATTATAAATAGCAGTAATTAACATAGCTATTATTGCAGGTACTGATAACTTTAAAAGTACCTTAGGTATACTCTCCTTCTCCATCATTTCTGCTGTAGATATTGTGTCTTTCATATTCTTTTTTGCCTAATAAAAGCCTAGAAAAGCTTAGACATTCCTCCCCTCATATTTTAAATTTTTATAATAAAGCTAGGCTTTGGATTTAGTCTTATTTTTATAAACTTAATTATTAATATAACTAATTAAAATTAAAATAGTTAGTATTTAAACTATTACTCAAGTACAAAACCAAACAAATACTCAATATCCAGTATATGTATCCTTTGATCTACAATATCAATTATTTTTTCTTTTTTCAGTTCACTAAGGATACGATTTACACTGTTTCTTGTGGAAATACCACAAAATCCCGCTATATCCTCATTAGTTATTGGAAAGTCAATTAAATATCCTACTTTTTGTTTTTTACCAAATTTACTAATCAAATTATACAAAAATGCACAAACTGCGCCCTTTTTACTATTCATAATCATAACTTGCTGATTATGTATACTTTCAGATAATTTAGATCTATAATAATCTTTTATGTATTGTTGTAATTCTAAATTATTATTTACATATTGCCAAAATGTAACCCGTGGAATTTTATAAAAAATCGCTTCCTCAGATTCAACTCTTACATTAAATGGTGAAGATGTATAATTACTAACTTCATCTCTTAATAAGGAGATAATATCAGGAACACAAATATAAGAAATGTTGAACTCGCGTCCATTCTTTAAGATAATACTTGTTTTAATTATTCCTTTTTTCAAAACATAAGTATATTGTTGTTCTAATCCATAATAAGTTAAATATGTATGATATTTCTTGGTAATAGTTCTTGTGTTTCGTTTTTCTAAAAATTCAATTAAAAACTTTGAATCCACACTATATCCTCCTAAATATTAATAAATTACTTAACTATACAATTTAAAAATCCACAATTTTTTCTACAATTATGCCTCTAACATTTATAAAAATTTTAATTAAAATAAATAAAAATTAACTATATATTTAAAGGAAATAGTTCAAATATACAATTTAATATCAAATGAGGTTAACATTTGTTAACCTCATTTGATATTTTATCATATTTTATTTTAAATTACACTAGTTAACGTTAAAAAAAAGGAGATGAGGATTATGTTAAACTTCAAATTACCATATGATTCCAAAACAATAAATCTTGAATTAGAGGAAAAAAACTTTATAGGCTTATTAGAATCAAAGCAAGGAACTTATGAATCTAAAGAAGATGAACGTGAAATTGTTGAAAAATCTTTAGATAATCCAATAGGTGGTCCTTCCTTAGAAAAATTAGCTAAAGGTAAAAAAGATATTGTAATCATAAGCAGTGATCACACTAGACCAGTTCCTTCTCATATTATTACACCTATTTTATTAAGAAGAATTCGTACTGTAGCTCCTAATGCACGTATTCGTATTTTAGTTGCTACAGGTTTCCATAGACCAAGTACAAAAGAAGAATTAATCTCTAAATACGGTAAAGAAATTGTTGACAATGAAGAAATTGTAATGCATGTTGCTACAGATGATGCATCTATGAAAAAGATTGGAACTCTACCAAGTGGTGGAGAATGTATAATTAATAAAATTGCAGCTGAAGCTGATTTACTTTTAGCTGAAGGTTTTATTGAAGCACACTTCTTTGCGGGATTTTCTGGTGGCAGAAAATCAGTGTTACCTGGTATAGCTTCATATAAAACAATTATGGCAAATCACAGTGGAGAATTTATTGATAGTAAAAATTCTCGTACTGGAAACTTATCTAAAAACCTAGTTCATGAAGATATGGTTTATGCTGCAAAAACTGCAAAACTAGCTTTCATCATCAATGTTGTATTAAATGGTGAACATAAAATTATCGGATCTTTTGCTGGTAATTTAGAAAAAGCTCATTTATCAGGTTGTGAATTTGTAAATAGTTTAGCTTGTGTAGATAAAGTTGATTGTGATATAGCTATTTCTACAAATGGTGGATACCCATTAGATCAAAATATTTATCAAGCAGTTAAGGGAATGACTGCTGCAGAAGCAACTTTAAAAAAGGATGGAATAATCATTATGGTTGCTGGATGTAGAGATGGACATGGCGGACAAGCTTTCTATGATAACGTGGCTAATGTTAAAGATCCTCAAGAATTCTTAGATTTAGCTGTTAATACACCTAGATTAGAAACTTTACCAGAACAATGGACATCACAAATCTTAGCTAGAATTTTAGTTAATCATAAAGTTATTATGGTTTCTGACCTAGTAGATCCTTCATTAGTTACTGGCTTACACATGGAGGTTGCAAAAACTATTGATGAAGCTTTAGAACGTGCCTTTGAATTAAAAGGAAAAGATGCAAAGGTAGCTGTAATCCCTGATGGACTAAGCGTTATAGTTAAAGGTAAAAACTAAATTTTATTTGATAATCATCACATTTATTTAATATCTTATACTTCGGTTTCAAGTATAAGATATTAAATAAATTAATGGAATTATTATAGATTTATAAAAATATGTAAAACTTATTTAATATTTAATTACTGTTAATTCATTACATTTATTTTTAAATAAAAAATTATATAAAACATAATAGGAGGAAAAGAATATGTTTGAACATTTACTTGCTGAATTTTTAGGTACTGCGCTTATGATTATATTCGGTGTAGGCGTACATTGTGATGAAGTACTAAAAGGTGCTAAATATCGTGGAAGTGGTCATTTGTTTGCCATTACAACTTGGGCATTTGGTATCACAATTGTTTTATTTGTTTTTGGAGGAGTTTGCCTTAACCCAGCTATGGCATTAGCTCAAAGTATATTAGGGATGATTCCTTGGTCTTATTTTATACCTTATTCTATAGCAGAATTTTTAGGTGCCGTTGTTGGTGCATTAATTGTATACGTAATTTATGCTGACCAATTTAAAGCTAGTGAAGGGGAAGTAGATCCAATTGCTGTTAGAAATATTTTTTCTACTAACCCAATAATTCGTAATTTACCAAGAAACTTCTTTGTAGAAATGTTTGCAACTTTCGTATTTATATCTTGTATTTTAGGAGTTGCAATAAAAAATGAAACAATGTTACCAATAGCAGTAGGTCTTTTAGTTTGGGCAATTGGTATGGCATTAGGTGGTCCTACTGGTTTCGCAATGAACCAAGCCCGTGACTTAGGTCCAAGACTTGCTTTTCAATTATTACCAATAAAAAATAAAGCTAATAATGATTGGCAATATGGTTTATTAATACCAGGTACAGCACCTTTTGTTGGAGCTGCATTAGCTGCCCTATTTATTCGTTGTTACTTTGGCGTTTAATACTCTAATTTACTAATTTATTTAAATTAAAAAACTTTCTTCGTTTATTAAAAATGAAGAAAGTTTTTTAATATTATGCTAGTAGTATAAAAGTGAATTTTTCCAAACTATTAATTTTTCTAACTTAACTTACTCTGTTTTTTAATCTTAATTTATCAGCAACCATTGCAATAAACTCTGAATTTGTAGGTTTACCTTTGTCATTATGAATGGTATAGCCAAATATTTTATTTATTGTTTCTATTTGGCCTCTAGACCAAGCTACTTCTATAGCATGTCTTATAGCTCTTTCTACTCTACTTGCTGTAGTATTATACTTCTTAGCAATGGATGGATATAACTCCTTTGTAACTGCTGATAAAAGCTCCATATCATTTACTACCATGGTTATAGCTTCTCTTAAGTACATATATCCTTTTATGTGAGCTGGTACACCTATTTCATGTATTATATCGGTTATTTCCTGTTCTAAGTCTACCGGCTCATTTTTAGTTATGCTTACCTGCTGTGGTACATCATTTATAGTAACAGGTTTTTTTGTTTCCTCATCTGTAATAGTGTTGTTAAACATTTGTCTTATTCTCTTTGTAAATACATCCATATCAAATGGTTTAACAACGTAATAATCTGCCCCTAATGTTATGGCTCTTTGGGTTATCTTATCTTGACCTACTGCAGATAATACAATTACCCTTGGTAATGGTTCTATATCCATACTATTTAACTTTTCTAACACTCCTAGTCCGTCTAAATGTGGCATTATTATATCTAATATTATTAAATCTGGTTTTTTCTCCTCCACAAGTTTTAAAGCTTCTACACCGTCATTTGCTATACCTGTGACTACTATATCCCTTTGGTTTAATAGATAATCACTTAAGATGTTGCAAAATTCCTTATTATCATCTGCAATGATAACATTAATTTTTGTTTCTTCCATAGAACGACTCCCCTTTTCTATTAATTACCATATCTTAACAAATTATTATTTCGACAAAAGTAAAACAAATCCTTCTTATTTATAAAATTTTTATATAAATAATATAAGATAGTATATTATTATACTATCTTATATTAATATAGTATCATATATAAATTTATTTGTCATAAAAATTACAAATTAGTTATTTTGAAGCAATCCTGCATCTTTTAGCATCCATTCTATATAAATACCATATCCTACATCTGGTCTATTTATAAGTACATGAGTTACTGCGCCTACTATTTTATTATTCTGTATTATAGGGCTTCCACTCATTCCTTGAACTATTCCACCTGTTTTTTTCATAAGCTTTTCATCTGTAACTTTGATTATCATACTTTTAGGACCAGGTTTATCTTGGGACAATAGTTTTTGAATTTCTATATTATATAGTTTTGGCTCTTCTCCTTCTAAAGTAGTTAAAACCTGAGCAGGACCCTCTTTTATTTCATTTCTTAGAGCTACTTCCATTGGTTTTTTATATATTTTGTTATCCATTTTTAAATTACATGTTCCAAATATCCCACATTCTGTATTATTCTGTATCTGACCTAAAATTAAATCTTCATCTAAAAATATACCTTTTAGTTCCCCAGGACTTCCTTTTATACCTTTCTTTACAGAAACAATAGAGGAAGGAACTATTTCCCCAGAATCTATAGTTAATATTGTTCCTGTATCTACATCTGTTATAGGGTGGCCTAATGCTGCGAATTTGCCCGTTTTGTTATGATAAAATGTTAAAGTCCCTACTCCAGCTGTAGAATCTCTAACCCACAATCCTATCTTATATCTATTATCTTTTTTACTTTGTATAGGCTTTACACCTTTTACGATTTTTTTACCTTTTCTATATAATGTTATCTTTATTTCTTTTCCATCACAAGAACCTACTTGCTTTTCTACATCTTCTGAATTATTTACTTCCCTATCGTTTATTCTTACTATACTATCTCCTATTTCAACTCCATTTAAAGCTGCTGGACTTTGTGTTTTTCCATCCTTACCTTCTATATCAGATAAAGCTATTACTAATGCTCCTTTAGTATTTAATTTTACTCCAATAGGTCGGCCTCCAGGGTATACTGTAATGTTTTTGGATACAGATTTTAAGTCCACAGATTTTACTGGAAGCACTCCTAAAATTTTAACATCTAACTTTTTGTTGTAAGATTTAATATCTGAATTTACATTTTTACTATTGCACTCTTCAGTTAATTTTATAAAATTATTATTTTTTACATTTTCCCCTTCTCTTACAAAAATAGTTGTAGGTATATTTTCAATTTTAAAATAGGTAATTAAACTTATTAACAGGATAGGAATTAAAAAAAAGCTTAATACTTTTTTAAATTTTTTGTGCATAATTTTACCTCCTGTTTCAAAACTTTATTTAATTTTAAATTTCCCCGTTTAGTTTTTTATTATGCTATTATATAGTTTCATTAAAAACCAATACTTTCTTAATTTTTTATTAAATATGTTTTTACTGTAATTTATGCTTATTATATTATTCTTGACATTTATTTTTATTGTTAACAAAAATAAAAAAAATATATCCTCATAAATTTATATTATAAGGATATATCTTTTATTTATTTATAATGGTTATTTTTTTAATTTTATTATTTCTTTTTTCTTGTTATCTGCTATTTTTATCATTTCCTTAGAATTTTCAAAGGTTATATCTGTAATATTATACCCACCAATTATTCTTGCAATTTCTTTTTGTTTTTCTTCTTGATTTAATTTTTTAATTCTAGTATAAGTTTTATCATTTATTATTTCCTTATGTATATAATAATGATTGTCCGACATACAGGCTATCTGTGAAAGGTGAGTTACACAAAATATTTGATGTCCATAAGATATAGAATACATTTTTTCCCCTACACTTTGAGCTACTACACCACTTATTCCTGTATCTATTTCATCAAATATAACTGTTGGTATTTTATCCTTGTCTACAAATACCGTTTTTAAGGCTAGCATTATTCTTGAAAGTTCTCCTCCAGATACTACTTTATCTAAAGGTTTAAGCGGTTCTCCTGGATTAGTAGACACATAAAATTCCACCCTATTCATACCATTTTTCAAAATTTTGTCTATTAAATCTATCTTTATTTTAAAAACAGTTTTTTCTAGTCCTATGTATGCTAACTCTTTCTTTATATTTTTTTCTAACTCTTCCGCATAATTAGATCTTATATCGTGTATTTTTAAAGCTATATTCTTAATGATATTCTCTAGCTTTTCTTTTTCATTTTTTAAATTTTCTATTATTTCTTCACTATTTGACATTTCTTCATATTGTTTGCTTATTTTATCTCTATACTCTAATATTTCTTTTATTGTACTACCATACTTCTTTTTATATGTAGATATCTGAAACAATCTACTATTTATAGAATCCAATTCATTTTCATCATAATAAAATTGATCCTTTATATCTCCTACATTTCTTATAGTTTCCTCTATAATGTAGTAAGCATCCTTTAAAGAGCTTTCTATATTTTTTATTTTATCTATACTATCTATAGATTGTAACTCCCTTAATACATACCCTAAGCTTTCAAAAATAGAAAAGCTTTCTTCTAATCCGCCATATAAAATACCATAACTATTTAAAAGAACTTTGCTTATTTTTTCTGCATTAGAAAGCTCTTTAAATTTTTGTTCTAATTCCTCTTCTTCTTCAGCTTTTAAGTTAGCATTATCTATTTCATTTATTTGGTATCTTAAGAAATCCATTAACTTTTCTCTTTCACCGTTTTCTCCTGAAAGTTCCTTTATTTTTTTGTCAATTTCATATAAATTATCATAATGCTCTTTATAGCTTTTTATTACTTCATATATTTCTTTTTCTGCGAAATAATCTAAATAATTTATATGATTTTCTATGTTTAATAAATTTTGATTTTCATGTTGACCATGTATATCTAATAAAGTTGCACTTATTTCTTTTAAACTTGATAATAATATACTTTTTCCATTAACTTTTGCTATACTTTTACCATATTGAAAAGTTTCTCTACTTATTATAAGTAAATCATCAAATTCTATATTATATTTTTTTAAAATATCTATAGTATTATCATTTTCAATGGTAAATATTGCTTCTACATAAGTTTTATTTTCCCCAGTTCTTATCAAATCTCTATTAAATTTGTTGCCTAATACATAGCTTATAGCATCTATTAGTATAGACTTTCCTGCTCCAGTTTCTCCAGTAAAAACATTAAATCCCTTATTAAAAGATATACTAAGTTCTTCAATAAGCGCAAAGTTTTTTATATTAAGTTGAAGGAGCATATACATCCCCCTTACTATTTTAAAATTTGTTTCATTTTTTGAACTACTTCCTCAGCTTTTTCATTATTTCTTGCTATAGCAAATATAGTATTATCCCCTGCAATAGTTCCAGCTAATCCATCAAGACTTAATGAATCCACAGTTTCTGCCGCTGCTGATGCCGAACCTGGTATAGTTTTTATAATAATAAACTTTTCTATGTTCTCTACACTAACTACAGTTTGAGAAAATATATTAACAAGTTTATCAGACATAGTACTTTCTGTATGATTTATAGTAGCATATTTATATTTACCAGAATCAGCTAATACCTTTATAAGTTTAAGTTCTTTTATATCCCTTGAAACAGTTGCTTGAGTAACATTCATTCCTATTTTTTTTAATTCTTCTGCAAGTTCCTCTTGAGTGTCTATATCCTTTGAATTTATTATTTCTAAAATTTTAGCATGTCTTGAAACTTTCATATTTATTCACCTTCGCATTCTTTAGATCTATAAGTAATTTTTTTTCTTAATATTTTAAAATAATTTTTATTCTTAAATTTTATAATTTTGCATTTATAATCAGATTTACTTACAGTAACAGCATTTTTATAAAGCTTTCTATATACCTGGCCATCTACAGTTAAAACAGGTTCTTCATAACTTTTATTTATTTGTATATAAATTTTACTGTTTCCATTTAATATTATAGGTCTTATGCCTAAAGAATGTGGACATATTGGAGTAACTTCTACTACATCTAAATTTGGATAAATAATAGGTCCTCCTGCTGAAAGAGAATAGGCTGTAGAACCTGTAGGTGTTGATATAATAACACCATCTGCCACAAAAGTAGTATAAAAAACATCATCTATATATATACTGTACTTAACTATTCTAGATAAATTTCCTTTATTAATTACTACATCATTTAAAGCTAGCAATTCTTCTTCATGATGATCCTCTAGAAAATCACATTTAAGCATAATTCTATCTTCTATAATATAATTTCCATTAAAAAGGTTTTCTATAGCATTTTCACACTCTTCCATTTCTACTTCTGCTAAGAAACCTAAATGTCCTTTATTAATACCAAAAATAGGCACTGAGTATTCTGCTAAATTTCTTAAAGTACTTAATATAGTACCATCTCCGCCTAAAACTATTAGTGCATCTAAATTTTTGTTTTTTTCATCTTTTATTCCTTTAGAGTCGTAAAATAGTTTTACATTAGCTTCTCTACACTGTTTATATATACAATTAGTTATAAAATCAATTGTATCCTTGCTTATATTTTTATCTGTATTTATATTTATACCTATATTTTTCATTACTTCTCCCCATTTAAGTTTCCATGTGCCTTATCTACAATATAATCTACATAATCATGAGTGAAATTTGATTCCCTATGCATATCCTTTGTAACATATATAAGATATTCTATATTTCCTTCTGGTCCTTTTATAGGAGAATAATCTAATGACAATATATTAAGATTATTATTTTCTGCGAAATTAACTATTTTATTTATAACTTCTTTATGAGTACCACTTTCTCTTACTACACCTTTTTTACCTACTTTTCCTCTACCTGCCTCAAATTGAGGTTTTATAAGTGCCATAATTTCTCCATTGCCTTTTAATAACTTCATAACTACTGGCATTACAAGCTCTAAAGATATAAAAGATACATCAATGCTTGCAAAATCCCCCAATTCTCCTAAATCTTCTGGATTAACATATCTTACATTGGTTCTTTCCATGCATACTACCCTAGGATCAATTCTAAGTTTCCATGCAAACTGACCATAGCCTACATCTATTGCAAATACTTTTTTTGCTCCATTTTGAAGCATACAATCTGTAAATCCACCAGTTGATGCACCTATATCTAAACAAGTTTTTTCTTTTAAATCTATATTGAAATTATTAACAGCCTTTTCTAATTTCAATCCACCTCTACTTACATAGGGAAGTTTTTGTCCTCTAAATTCTATATTAGAACTTTCTTTTACCTTTTCTCCACATTTATCTACTCTATTTTCATCTACAAATATTTCTCCTGCCATTATGCTAGCTCGCGCTTTTTCTCTAGAATCAAAAAAACCTTTTTGTACCAATAGCACATCTAATCTTTCTTTTTTCTCTGCCATAATTAACTCCTCTATACTTATTATATTATTTTCATTACACTTTTGATAATACCTTCTGTATCCAGCCCTTCTGATTTATATAATAATTCTACATTACCATGAGGTACAAATTTGTCTTTAAAGGCTAAATTTAACACTTTCGTGTTGGTATTTATACTGTTTATGTACTCTAATACCATACTGCCAAATCCACCATGAAGTACATTATCCTCTATAGTAATTATTTTATAATGATTTTTTATAAAATAATTTAGTAAATTTTTATCTAAGGGTTTAATAAATATTGCATTAACTACTGTTACATCTATTCCTATTTCCTTTAATTTTTCCTTTGCCAACAAAGCATGTTGAACCATTTTGCCTGTAGCTATTAAAGCTATCTTACCCTCCTTGGAAATCACTTCCCATTTACCTTTTTCTATATTTACATTAGGTAAAAGTTTTAATTTCTTAATATCTCCACCTCTTGGATAACGAATAGCTATAGGTGAATTTTCATTTAATGCCCATTTTAAAATATATGTAAGTTCCTCAGTACACTTAGGTGCAACTATAGTCATGTTAGGCATATGGGTTAAATAAGATAAATCAAAAATTCCTTGATGAGTTTCTCCATCATTTCCTACAATACCAGCCCTATCTATAGCGAAAACCACAGGTAAGTTTTGTATGCATATATCATGTATTATTTGATCATATGCTCTTTGAAGAAAAGTAGAATATACAGCAAAAACTGGTTTAAGCCCAGCTGTAGCCATACCTGCCGCTAATGTAGTAGCATGTTGTTCTGCTATACCTACATCAAAAAATCTATTAGGATAAGTTTTAGCAAATTCTGAAAGTCCCGTACCATCTCTCATTGCTGCTGTAATAGCAACTATATTTTCATCTTCCTTAGCAAGCCTTGTTATCTCCTTGCCAAAAATCTTAGAATAAGACACACAGGCCTTAGAATTAACCTCTCCACTATTACAGTTAAAAGGTCCTATGCCATGAAATTTATCTGGATATTTTTCAGCATACTCATATCCTTTACCTTTTTTAGTAATAGCATGAATTAAAACTGGACCTTTTATATTTTTAGCCATAGCCATAACTTCTGTTAATTCTTTTATATTGTGACCATCTATGGGTCCTAAATATTTTATACCTATATTTTCAAAAAACATTCCAGGTACAACCATTTGTTTTATACCATTTTTCATCTTCTCTAAGGATTTAGCTACACCCCTACCTATATTAGGTATTTTTCTTAAAGTAGTATCTACTTCTGACTTAAGTCTATTATATGTAGGATCTACTCTTATTTTACTTAAATAGCTAGACATACCTCCTACATTTCTACCTATAGACATTTGATTGTCGTTTAATATTATTATAACATTAGTTTTATTAAAACCTAGATCATTTAAAGCTTCAAAAGCCATGCCTCCTGTTAGTGCTCCATCACCTATTACAGAAATTACATTATATTTATCTTTTTTTAAATCTCTAGCCCTTGCAATACCTAATGCTGCAGATATAGAAGTGCTACTATGTCCCGTTTCAAAAATGTCATAGATACTTTCACATCTCTTAGGAAATCCACTTATTCCTCCGTACTGCCTTAATGTATTAAATTTTTCTTTTCTTCCTGTTAATATTTTATGTACATATGCTTGATGACCTACGTCCCATATAAGTTTATCTTTATCTAAATCAAAAACTTTATATATACTCAAAGTAAGTTCTACTACACCTAAATTAGATGCTAAATGTCCTCCTGTTTTTGAAACATTTTCTATTAAAAATTCTCTTATTTCAAAAGCAAATTCATTTAACTCTTTTGTAGACATAGACTTTATACTATTAGTATTTTTATAATAATTATCTAGTATTTTTTTCATCTTCATCTATCCTTTTTAAAAAAATGTATAATATTAGAAACTTTTCTCACGATTTCGTTACTATTCTTTATAGCAAAACCTTTTCCTAATGCTTTTCCTCCTATTGTTGCTGCTCCTACTAGTACTCCTATTAAAGTAGTTATTATAGTTGTATTTATATCTCCTTTGTAAGCTATAATCTTACTAGCTATAATAACTCCGATGGAACCACTTACTATTCCACATACGTCTCCTACTACATCATTACAAAAACTTGAAACCTTATCTGCATTTCTTATAAGTTTTACCGCAATTTTTGCACCAGATACTTTATTTGCAGCCATAGAATGAAAAGGAACTTCATCTGCAGCTGTTACTGATACTCCTATTATATCAAATATTATACCAATTAATATTATAAATATTAATATAATAAAAGCTACTAACAAATTTACATTTTTTAGTAGCACATCTGAAATAAGAGATATACTTCCAGAAAAAATCATGGACCATACTATAATGGTAGCCATCCATTTTATATTAACACTGGAATTACTCTTTTTATTATTTTTTTTACTTGCCAATTGACTCTTCCTCCAATAAATTATAAAAAAGTGGTAATACTTTAGGTTAATTTTGCGGCTTAGGTCTAGTTGGATTTCCCATAAAGCAATCAAAATGTCGCCATTTTGACGGTTTCCCTTTAATGCCTTATCCATACAATAAAATGTATAGTACTAGATTGCCACTTAGTCCGCACTGCAATCCCTAAAATATCTCTAAAGTTAGAACAGTCTAGGAGATTTCCTCTACAGTTGGGTATATCTCTAGCCTCTTTTGCAACATAGGTTTCAGTAAGCAATAGCTTGAAAGTTTGGCCTTCCTTTCAAGTTTAGACTTAACCTCTCCCTATATCACTCAAGGCAGGCTACACTGCACATAGCATTTAGCCACATTGCAGGTTTAATCCATTATCGTCTATAGGATATCTCTCCCTATACACAAGTAATGGTCTCCGCGAAGGTAGGGTCAATTGCGCATGCCATTGCGGTTGCCCCATCCCCCTTACTCCCAGCACCAACCCACAACTGGGCGTCATAAGCCAGCACCAAGAGCTTCATCGATGTGCCCTTTGGCGGATTTTTAGCCCCGCCTTCAAAATATACTTACCTGACTAGAATACTGCACCACTTTTAATAAAATCTATATATTCAACAATTAAGATAAATTTCAAATTTATTAATTACTAGTGTTTCTAGCAAAGTAGTTTTTATTATATCATATAAAATTAGTTATTGCATTGGTTTATTTTTAAATTTTATTTATTTATAAACCATTTAAGTTTAATAATCTCTTTTTAATAAAAATAGTGTAATATCTCTTAATTTTTCTGTGTTTCTGTCCAACTTATCTAATATATTTAAACAATCTTTAGTTAAGTTTTCACACATAGTCTTACAGTTTTCTATACCATAAACTTTTATAAATGTAGTTTTGTTATTTTCTTCATCACTTTTTACTTTTTTACCTAATAACTTTGAATCTCCTGTTACATCTAATATATCATCTTTTATTTGAAATGCTAATCCTAACTTTTCTCCAAAATCCTCCAAGTAATTTAAATCTTCTAAACCTGCACCAGCAGCTGTAGCACCAGCTAATATAGATGCTTTAATTAAAGCTCCTGTCTTTTTTTTATGCATATAATTTAATTGTTTTTTAGATATTTCTTTATTTTCACTTAAAATATCCACTACTTGACCACCTATCATTCCATTGACTCCAGCTGCTTCAGATATTAAATAAGCTGATTTTAAGGCATCTAATCCATTTTCTATTGAATATTTAAACATTATATTCATAGCTTCATTTAAAAGTCCATCCCCTGCGAGTATTGCGATAGCCTCGCCAAAAACCTTATGATTAGTAGGTCTTCCTCTTCTTAGATCATCATTATCCATACTAGGCAAATCATCGTGAATTAGTGAATAGGTATGTATCATTTCTATAGATGCTGCCATTTCTATAGCTTTATTGTAGTCTTTTTTGTAAAGTTCATAAGTATTTAAGAACAGTATGGGTCTTATTCTTTTTCCACCAGCTTCTAAACTATAGGTCATAGCTTCATATATCTTCTTATCATAAGAACCTTTATTCTTGAAATAATCCTTAAGATGTTTATCTATTTTCACCTTTAATTCTCTCATGTTTTCCATAGATTCATCAATCCCCATTCCTAATTTTTATAAATTTTGAAATTCTTCTTCACCGTTTTCTGTGAGAATCTTTATTTTGCCTTCTGCATCATTTAATATTTTATATAACTTATTGCAAAGTTTTACACCTTCCTCATATTCTTTCATAGAATCTTCTAAGGTTATGTCCTCACTATCCATTTTGTCTACTATAGTTTTCAATTTACCTAGCATAGTTTCAAAAGTTTCTTTTTTCCTCGGCATAATATCCTCCTTAAATTACTATTTTACTTCCTCTATCTTTAATTTTGTACTTCCATCCTTAAAAGTAATATGAATAAAGTCCTTATTTTTTAAGTTATTCTTACTTCCTATAACAATATCATTGTCATCTTTTACGATGGCATAGCCCTTATCTAATATATTAAGAGGATTATGAGCTTTTAAAAGTTCCCTAAGTCTATAAAGTCTTTCTTTTTCCCAATTTACCTTTGAAGTAATTTTTATATTTAAAAGTTCTTTTAACTTATCTATATTATTGTATTCATTTACTATAATATTAAATGGGGTATTAGATTCTAATCTATGTTTTAAAAAAGCTAATTGATTCTTACCCTGTTTAAATAAATTATCCATGGAATTTTCTAAGTGATACTTATAGTTTATTATTTGATTTTCCCATTCTTCTTTATTAAACACTGCAATTTCTGCTGCTGCTGAAGGAGTAGGTGCTCTTTTGTCACTAACAAAATCTGCAATAGTAAAATCCGTTTCATGTCCAACACCTGTAATAATTGGTTTTTTAGAGTTATATATAGCATACGCTAAATTCTCATCATTAAAGCTCCATAATTCCTCTATAGAGCCACCACCACGGGCTATTATTATTATATCTATATCCTCTATTTTATTAAGTTTCTCTATACCCTCTATAATAGTTTTACTAGCATCCGTTCCTTGTACTAAAGCTTTGCATATTAAAATATCTATAGATTTATTTCTTCTCGTAGTAACATTTATGATATCTCTTATAGCAGCCCCTGTAGGAGATGTTATAACCCCAATTTTTTTAGGAAACTTAGGAATAGATTTTTTGTGTTCTTCATCAAAAAGCCCTTTCCTACCAAGCTTTTCCTTTAACTTTTCAAAAGCCATATAAAGATCTCCAAGTCCTTTAGGATTCATATCCACACAATAAAGTTGATAAATGCCCTCCTTCTCATATACAGACACATAGCCATTTATCACTACATTCATTCCGTTTTCTGGTATAAATTTTAATTTTGCTGCATTACTCCTAAACATTATACAATTTATTTTGCTAAAAGAATCCTTTAATGAAAAATAAATATGACCACTACTATGTATCTTTAAATTAGATATTTCTCCCTCTATCTTAGAGTTATTTAATATAAAATCATTATTTAAAATATTTTTTACATATTTATTTAATTCTGAAACTGTTAAGGTTTTAATATACATAAAATTCACCTTTTATCATAATATTATTTAATATAAAAGTGAAAAGCTGAGCTCTCCACTTTCATACAAGTATTATCTTTTAATCATATTTCCTAAAACTCCATTTATAAACGAAGCAGATTTTTCTTCTGAGTATTTTTTAGCAATTTCTATAGCTTCATTTACTGCTACTTTATTTGGTATTTCTTCTTCATATAATACTTCATAAGTAGCTAATCTTAATATAGTTAAATCTATTTTTGATAATCTTGAAAGTTTCCATTTTAATAAGAATTTCTCTATTTCTTTATCTAATTCTTCTCTATGTTCTTCTACACCTTTTAAAATTCTAACTATGTAATCCATGTCTAAATGATTTTCTTTTTCATCTAAAATTTCTTTAGAATTATCCACAACATCTTCGTATTTTTCACCATTAATAGTTACTTGGAATAGTAATTTCATTGCTACTTCTCTTGATTTTGTTCTGTTCATATTTTCCTCCTACATTTACATTATATATTTTTTATTATTAGCACTTTTATTAATATTAATCTTTTACATAGAAACACCCTCTCTCAGAGAGGGTGAATAATATTTTATTATTGTTCTAAATCTATAAACTCCTCTGGTTCTTTATCCATTTTAGGTATCATTACGTTTTGTACATGTATATTTACTGCTGAAACAGTAAGTCCAGTCATAGTTTCTATAGATCTTCTTACATCTTCTTGAACTTTTAAAGCAACATCTAAAATTTTAATTCCATATTCTACAACTACATATAAATCTATAGATACGCTATCCTCAGTTGCATTAACCTTTACACCTTTAGATAGATTTTTCTTTCCTTTAAGTATTTGAGTTATGCCACCTACTACTCCTGAACTCATTCCTACTATGCCTTCAACTTCTGAAGCTGCAAGACCTGCTATAACTCCTACTACTTCGTCAGATATTTTAACTATGCCCATATCATTCTTAATATTTTCTTCCATATCCGTACCTCCTAAGTTTTGCAAAGCAAACCATAATCTTAGGTTAATTATATCAAAAGGAAGTATTTTTTACAATTATTATTGTTTAGTTTCAATTTCTACTTCTTGTATATTGGAAACATTTACCACTACATTTCTTATATCTCTAGTTTGCTTATCTGTCAATTTTTCTTTTCCCTTTACCATTATTCTAACTTTATTGTTTTCTATAGAACATACTACGTCATCATAACCTTTGCTTTTTAGTACAGATTCTATTTTAGATTCGTAGTTTGAATTCATAGCTAGCTTTGTATACTTTTCAACTGCCTCTTTTTTGTTTTCCTTAGGTACATTTTTATCATCTATTAAAGATTTTAATGTTTGAAGTGTTTGTGCTGTTTTTTGATCCCTTGTAAGTTTAGTCTCTGCAAAAAATTCTGATTGAGAAGTATTTGCATTAGTTTTCTTCTCCTCTTTTTTAGAATTGTTATAAGTATCATTAAAAGAAACAGTAGTACCTTCCTCTGTCCCATTTACATAAAGGGGATTATTGAGTTTAGTCGCTATTACGCCTGTACATACTATAAGTGCTAATAAGGTTACAATTATGGCTCCTTGTTTTTTATTCATATAATTCATTCCTCCCATTTATAATTCTAAAAGATTATATGCTTAAAAAATTATTAATATACTACTTTTTCATAGGATATACATTAACTTTATACTGAGGTACATTAAATAAGTCCACCACAGCCTTTGATATCCTAAGCTTTGTAACACTATCTTCAGCCCCCTGGGCTACTATACAAATTCCTATAATTTTAGGCTTGTATTCTTTTACTATAAGAGGCTCTGTTTTATCCCCATTGTTGGTTACAACTACATTACTTCCTTCGTTTTCTTGAGTTGTATTTCTAACTCCACCCTCTGTATCCTTTTCTACACTTTTATTTGTAGAGTTATTTACATTTACCGCTGGAACTTTTTCTTCTCCACTTTCAAAATTTATCATAACCTCAACTTTTCCAACACCATCAATTTTCTCCAATGTACTTTTTAATCTATTTTGAAGTTCTTCTTCATAATTCTTATCTTTATCCTCTTTAGTAGCTTGTAAATTCTTTTCTTCTGGCTTTGGTTCCTTATTTTTTCCCATAGTAGATATATCTTTAAAAAAACTTCCACATATTAAAAATAACAAACCTACCACAACTAGTATCAGTATATTTGAGCTTTTCTTTTTTCCCTTAAAATTTTTTTCAAACTTCTTAAAAAAATTATTAAGATCCATAGATTCCCCCCCCTAAAGCTTATATACTTTTATTTTATTGGAAGATATTTCAAATTCCTTTATAATAAAATCTTTTATTTTTTCCTCTCCTTTGCATTCTTTTTCCTGTCCATCCTTAATATTTTTACTTATATTGACTTTTTTAACCTTTTCCACCTTACTATCTTTAACACCTATTTTCATAGATTTTATTTCTATAGTATTTTTTTCATAGTTATAATCCACTTTGGTGTCCACTTTATATTTATTTTTAGGAAACTTTTGTTCTAATTTTTTTTTAGTCTCATTATTTAAGTTCATTTTAAAGTTTTTTAAAGTTTCTTCATTATTTTTCTTCTTATAATCTTCAAAATCTTTTTGATAATCAATTTTTTCTAGAGAATGTGAAGCTTTTTGTGCGTACATAGCCATATCATAATCATTATGAAAAAGTTTTATAATTGGATTTAAAATTACCATCATAAGTATTAACCCTAAAACAAACTTAGCATATTTTTTTATGGAATTATTAGGCAATATCATTTCTATGGCAGTTATAAAAAGTACTGCTACACATATATTAGTAATCCAATTTTTAATCCAAAGTAACAATATAACACCCCATTTATATGTTATCCCCCTATCATAATTTTACCTGCTGACGCCATTATAGCTATCATTATAAAGAACATAACCGATACACATATAACACAAGATAAAATAAGTATAAGTGAATCCCCTGCAGCTCCTATAGAATCTACAAGTCTACTATCACTTATTGGTTCTATTAAAGCTGCTGATATTTTATACATAAATGCCATAGTTAAAATTTTTATAACTGGTACTAAAAGCATGACTATAATTACTATAAGTCCTAAACTACTTATTGAATTCTTAAGTAGTAGTGAATATCCTGCTACAGTAGATATAGCATCTGATAAGCATTTTCCAACTACAGGTATAAAATTATCTACTGCATATTTAGCGGTTTTTGCCGTAACCTGATCTATAGTTTTAGCACTTATACCTCTAATGGTGATTATACCTACAAATATGGTCATAACTATACCTTGTATCCAAAGCACTCCCTGATTTAAAAGTTTTATAAGCTTACTTATTTTATAATCGGAGGATAAATTGTTTACAAATTGAAGTACAAAAGCCATACATATTATAGGTATTATTAAATTTGAAAATATACTAGCTCCTATATTTAAAGCTCCTATAACAATGGGATCTATTAAAGTGGCTTCAGCAATTCCTCCAACTCCAGCTATCAGCATTATTAAAATAGGTATTAGTGCCATCATAAAATTAGTCATTTTAGTTATAGCATCTCGTGCTATGCTAACACCCATATAAAAACTTTTAGAAAGTATTATTATTATTAAGGCATAACATGCAAAATAGGCTATATTAGATAAACTTTCATTACTAAAGGCCTGTTGCAAGTTTTTCAAAAGAGCACAAATTATTGCTACTATCATAAGTACTCCTATTAATTTCATTGAAGCTGCTACTTCTTTAAACATGTATGTAATACTAGCTGTTGCTATTTTTTTAATAGGAACATTGCCCTTTCCATTTTTCATAAAGCTCTCTACATAATCTTTAGCATTAATATCTTTTAATATTTCATACTGGTTTTTTATGTTAGATATATAATCATAAAAACTTTGTATCTTTTCATCTTCTTGCCTTAATTTTTCTGTTTTAGTCGGTGCAGCTTGTACATTAACCCCTAACATTAGAACCAATATAAAAACTATAACTATAGTAGTTTTTTTCATATTCTCACCTACATAATCTTTAAAATTGACTTAAGTACAGCCATAAGAATCGGTACTGCAAGTCCAAGTATTAATATTTTTCCGGCAAATTCAACTTTAGATGCAATATTGCCTTCTCCTGCATCCTTACATATTTCACTACAAAAGGTTGATAAATAAGCTATACCTAATATTTTAAAAACCGTATTTAGATAAACAAAATCTATATTTGCCTTAACTGCTAATTGTTGAATAAATTGCAGGATAGCTGTTATTTTAGTAATTAAAAATAAGAATATTAAAACTCCTGCTGCAATGCTTATCTGTACTGCCAAATCATCTCTTCTTCCTTTAAAAACAAGACTTAAAAACATAGCAATAAAAGCAAAAGCCACTATCTTAATAATCTCCATTTTCTCCTCCTAAACTTTCTTTAAATGTAGCTTAATGCTTAAAGCTGAAACATAGTTCTTACTGCATTAAATAATCTACTTATTAAATTTATTACCATCATAAGTATAATAACTATTCCTGCTAAATTAGTTAATACAGCATAATCATCTTTACCACTAGATTTTAATATTTTATCTAATATTATTATTAGTATGCTTACTGCTGCTATTTTAAATATCAATTGTACATCTAGCATATTAATCCCCCTCTTATATAAATATAATCACTAGAGTAGCTCCTATAGTAAATCCCAAGTATCTATACATTTTTACACTTTTAATCATTTTTTCTTCAGCTTTTCTGCATTGATTTTTTAGATTATATAAACTTAAATCTATCATTTTCTTTTGACCTTCCAAATCCGACTGTCCTAATGCTTTAGATAAGTCTAAAACTATTTTTATATCTTCCTTATTTAAAGAAAGTATTTCATCGTTGTTTTTAAATGCTATATAAAAAGCTTCATATACACTATTCACTTCATTTTTATATAATATATTTGCTATCTCTTTAAAAATTTTATTTATAGGATATATAGTCTTTTTAGATATATTAATAAGGATCTCTGGCATTAAAGTATAAGAATACATCATTTCATTTTGAAGTTGACTTATACATATCTCTAATTCTTTAAGCTCCTTTGTCCTATCCTTAAACCTTGCAGCATATATAAATCCCCAAATAAGGCACCCTGAAAACACTAATATATTTCCTATGGTTTTAACCATGTTATGCACCCCAAATCTTTTCCTTTCTATTAAAGTCATATATATATTCTAAAGTTCCTACTCCTTTCCTAGAACTTAAAACCACTGCTCTTTTAAACACATTATTTTCAACTATATCTTTAAATACTGGTCTTTTATAAAGATCTTCTATACCAAAGCCGTGTATTGTAGTAATTAGATTTACACCTGAATTTAAGGCACATAAAATACTTTCCATATCCTTATAAGTGCCTATTTCATCACAAACAATTACATCTGGTGCCATGCTTCTTATAGCCATAATTATTCCTTCACTTTTAGGACAGTTGTCCATTACATCCGTTCTATACCCTATATCTAATTGAGGAACACCATTAAAAGACGCTGCTATTTCACTTCTTTCATCAATTACACAAACCTTTTTTCCTTTAAAATTTGAGTTTTTTACACCTGTAGATAAATTTTTAACTATATCCCTTAAAATAGTTGTCTTTCCACATTTAGGTGGGGAAATTATTATAGTGTTTATTACTTCTTGATTTTTTACTATAAAATTCATTATATCTTTTGAACAACCTAATACTTGTCTACAAATTCTTATGTTTAAAGAGCCTATATTTTTTATTGTTTTTACTTTTCCTCCATCTATAATGCATCTTCCACAAATCCCTACTCTGTGACCTCCATTTATAGTTATATATCCTTGCTTTATTTCTTCTTCAAAAGTATACATGGAATAATTACTCATTCTTTGCATAATGCTTGTCATATCTTTAATATTAACTATATAAGAAGAAGAAACTTCTTTATTGTCTACCTGAAAAAGTAGAGGTTTTCCTATTTTAATTCTTATTTCTTGTAATTTATCTAGATTGTTTATATTCGAAAGTTGATTATTTAAATTTTTAGGTAGTACCTTAAATATTTCTTTTGTATTCATCTTTTTCATCTCCTTTCTTAATAAAATATCTATTTCAAACTTAATAAAATTATTCCTTAATTTTGAAAATAAAATAAAAGTATGTATTAGACAGGTGTCTTTTCAATACATACTTTTATCAATTATAAAATAGACTTAAAACAACTAATTTTTATTATTATTCCTGTTTTTGTTATATAAATAAACTATTATAGCCATAGCAGTTATTATAATTCCACCAATTACACTTAGTATATCTGGTACTTCCCTCCATATGAAAAATCCTATTATAGAAGAAAATACTATATTAGTATAATTATATATAGCTACTTCTGATGCAGGGGCATACTTATAGGAATAAGTTAATGAAAATTGTCCTACCGCAGCAAAAATTCCCGTCAATATTAAATATAAAAACTGTATTTTAGTAAAAGGTTTAAATTTTAATATAGTAAAAGGTAATACACCTAGTACAGAAACCAATGAAAAATAAAAAACTATGGTAGAAGGGTCTTCTCTATCTTTTAAAAATCTAACTAAAGTGTACGCTCCTCCCGCAAAAGCTGCTGATAAAAACCCTGCTAAAGCAGGTATAATACTTAAGTTTAATTGTGGTTTTATAACTAATAAGGCTCCTATAAACACCACTATCATTGATATTACCTTCATAAAAGTTAATTCTTCTTTTAAAAAGATAACTGCAAATAATGTTATAAAAAATGGTGACAGTTTATTAAGCATAGAAGAATCCGCTAGACTTAATCTGCTTATAGAATAAAAATAAAGTATCACACCTATAAGCCCTAATATGGATCTTCCTAACAAGTATTTTTGATTTTCCCTTTTTCCAAACAGAGGAGCCTTACTATTTTTCATTGCTATAAAGGCTATACATAAGCTGATAAGATTTCTAAATATAACTTTTTCCATCACAGGAATATCTCCAGCTAATTTAACCATCGCTCCCATAAAAGCAAAGCCTAGAGATGATAAAATCATATATAGTACAGCTTTAGATTTATTTTCCACAATTATTCCTCCTTATATAAAGTTTATCCTTTGTTATAATAATTAACTCAATTACTTGCACTATTATAAATATAATTATAAAACTTTTAAATTTATTAATCATATTTTTTTCTTACAATCTTATCTTTTTACTTATCTAATATAACATATCATAATATAGAAGAAAATAAACTAATTTATTTAAATTGACATTTTCATTTCAAGAAACGAATGATTTCTTTCATTTTCACTGTTATTAATGATTTTAATGGCTTTGCACTATATTTCTTTTATGCATATAATGTTATTAATGGAAATTTTAGTTTTTAGGAGGTTTTAAAATGCTATATTCTTCAGATACTAAACAACCTGATAATTATCTAACTCCTATTTTTGGTATAACCAAAAATAATTGTATAATACCAAAATATAAACTTAGTAAAAATTCTATGGCTCCTCAAGTAGCTTATCGTATGATTAAAGATGAACTTATGAACGAAGGAAATGCTCGTTTAAACCTAGCTACTTTTTGCCAAACCTATATGGAAGATGAGGCTAGTAAACTTATGGCAGAAACTTTGGAAAAAAACGCCATAGATAAGTCTGAATATCCTCAAACTACCGAAATAGAAAATCGTTGCGTTAATATAATTGCAAACCTTTGGAATGTACCTGAAAATGCAAACTTTTTAGGTACTTCTACTGTTGGTTCTTCTGAGGCTTGTATGTTAGGTGGTATGTCTATGAAGTTTCGTTGGAGGAACCAAGCAAGAAAGTATGGAATTGATATTAATAAGAGAAAACCAAATCTTGTAATTTCCTCTGGTTATCAAGTATGTTGGGAAAAATTTTGCGTTTACTGGGATGTAGAAATGCGTACAGTTCCTATAGATGACAATACTTTAAGTTTAAATATAGATAAAGTTTTTGATTATGTAGATGAATATACCATAGGTATAGTCGGCATTTTAGGTATAACCTATACTGGAAAATTTGATGATATTAAAGCTCTAGATGAAAAGGTAGAGGAATATAATAGTACACATGATATAAAAATTTTTATTCATGTGGATGCAGCTTCTGGTGGTTTATTTACTCCTTTCATTGATCCAAAGTTTTTATGGGATTTTAGGTTAAAAAATGTAGTTTCAATAAATGCCTCTGGACATAAATACGGTTTAGTATACCCTGGTATAGGTTGGGTTATATGGAAAGATGAAAAATATCTTCCTAAAGAATTAATATTTAATGTAAGTTATTTAGGTGGAAAAATGCCAACCTTAGCTATTAACTTTTCAAGATCTGCAAGTCAAATTATTGGACAGTATTATAATTTCTTACGCTTTGGTTTTGAAGGCTATAGAAAAATCCATCAGCGTACTAAGGATGTCGCTACATATATTTCAAAAGAGCTAGAAAAAATCGGGTTGTTTGAAATATACAATAATGGACAAAACCTCCCTATAGTTTGCTATAAATTAGAAAAACAAGATAATATAAAATGGAATTTATATGATTTATCTGATAGGTTAGCAATGAAGGGTTGGCAAATTCCAGCTTATCCTTTACCTAAAAATCTTGAAAATACAATAATACAAAGAATAGTATGTCGTGCAGATTTAGGCTATAATCTAGCTGAACTTTTAATAAAAGATTTTAAAACAGCCATAAACGATTTAGAAAATTCTCATATGTTATTCCATGAAAAAGATAATCAAGGAAGCTACGGATTTACTCACTAAAATAATTAAAATATATCTATATAATTTTGAAAACAAGGGTTTGATTGAAAATTATCAAACCCTTATATATTAATTTTATTTAGACTTTTTCTTTTTACTCTCCCCTACTATTTTACCAATGCTATAACCACAGAATAAAACACAAAAAATTTCAATTATATATATTATTGTTTTTAATTGTAATGGTAAAATAATAGATTCGGTAAATATCCCTAAAAAATCATAAATATGCTTATTATAAGAATTCTTAAATCCTTCATAATTATTACACCTCTTATTTTAATATGTCTATAATAAACATATACTTTATTACATTCTCTGACATTTTTTCACTATACCCCTATTTATTTCACTATAGATAATCCCAAAGCACTTTTTAATTTTTAATTATTTTCTATAAACTTAGTTATATTATCTTATCTCCATATCTTTACTTATAATCCTGTAATTATTATATTCATAAATTACTTTAATAGCTAATATAGAATTATTTTACTAGTTGTGTTATCTCATCTTAATTTTATTAAATATGTTTTATTAATCTTAAAAACCGCTAATTAATCTTAAATATTAATTAGCGGTTATATTTACTTAATTATTATTTATATTCTTTTGCAAGCTTTTCAAATGATGGCATGGAATTCTTTATTTGTTCAGTTGTAACACAATAAGATATTCTTACATAACCTGGACAACCAAAGTCATCAGCAGGAACTAATAATAACTCATGTTTTTTAGCCTTTTCGCAGAAAGCATAAGCATCTGATTCCATTGCTTTAACAAATAAATAGAATGCACCATCTGGTTTTATACATTTATAACCTAATTCAGTTAATCCATTATATAATATATCTCTATTTTTCTTATAAACTGAAATATCAGCAGTTTGACCAACACATTTTGCAACTACTCTTTGGAATAAACTTGGCGCACATACAAATCCTAGTGATCTACCTGCCCCACATACTGCAGCATATGCATCTTGCCAATCTTCCATTTCGTTAGATACGACTATATATCCAATTCTTTCTCCTGGTAATGAAAGAGATTTACTAAATGAATAGCAAACAAATGTATTATCATAGTATTTTGTTAGATAAGGAACTTCTATATCATCATAAACTAACTCTCTGTAAGGCTCGTCTGAAATTAAATATATTGGATGACCATATTCAGCTGATTTTTCTTTAAGTACCTTACAAACTGATTTAATATTTTCTTCAGATAAAATAACTCCAGAAGGGTTATTAGGAGAATTAACAAGAATAGCTTTAGTATTAGGTGTTATTGCTTCTGTTAATTTATTTATATCAATTTGAAAGTTTTCTTCATTACACTTAACCACAACAGGCTTTCCACCAGCATTTTGAATAAATACACGGTATTCAGGGAAAAATGGAGCAAAAACAATAAATTCATCCCCTGGAACAGCTAATGCTTTTAAACATATACAAAGTGAAGCTGCTGCACCCACTGTCATATATATGTTATTAGGACTCAAATTTGTAGCATATTTTTCATTAATATAATCTGAGATTGCTTTTCTAACATTAAGATCTCCTGGAGCAGATGTGTAACCATGTAAACGGATAGAATCTTCCTTTTCTAATAATTCTTTAATAGTTTCATTTACACAATCTGGTGCTGGAATGCTAGGATTTCCTAAACTAAAATCATATACATTTTCTTCACCTATTTCTTTCTTTCTAGTCATTCCATATTCAAAAATGTCACGAATTACAGAACGCTTTTTTCCAAGATTAAGCATGTCTTTTGAAATCATTTTATTTCCCCCTAAACATAATATAAATTTGAACTTATTATCTTTAATACCTTTCTATAAGATATTAGTTCCCTAAACTCTTCTAATTCTTTTTATAACTTGTTTGTAAATTTATTTAACTTCACATTCTAGCGTGGAAGTTTTGAATTTTCTGATATTTTGCAAGATATTCATACTACTTAATATTTATAAGAGAATTTACTTCCACATATAACTATATTAAGAAAGAAAAATGTGTTTTTTTATATGAATTCTATATTTGTAATATCTTTGTTATTATTATAACATATATAATAGATTTTGACTAACTTTTTTATCAATTTTTCATTAAACTTTAACAATATAAATCTATAAATAATAGTAATAATTTAAAAAATATACACTTTTTATTTTTTAAATTAAAATAATACTAATATACACTAACTAAGAAATTTATATGTTTGAAAAAATATTAAATTTATTTAATATTAGAGTAAAAAAATTAAAACCCCATAGTAAAATCCGCTTATTCAAGACAATAATCATAGATAAATATAATACTTCTATGGTATAGTTATTCAGCAATATATTAGAATTAGACATATTACTGTATTTAAAATTTATTTATTTATTCTTAAAAATAACAACTTATTATCTTTAAGGTAATATTATATATATTCTTTTATTGTTACTTATATAATAATCTTTTTGTTAAAATATTATTACAATAAACTATGAAATTATACTTTTATGAGGAACTTAGACAAATTAATAGAATATAATCAAATTTTTGTCAAGATACATGCTGTGCTACTAAGTTAATTTCAACCAATTAGTCATTTCATATAAAGAACGTTAATTAATCTTATTACCTATATATTAATCTTTAACTAATAAAATATTCTGATTCAATATTAATCATGAGTTTTTTCTATCATTTTCCAATACTTTTAACCCCTATGTCAATATCATTATATTGAAATTCATATGTTGGCGATCCATTATCTTAATTTTACATTAAATCATGAATATTAGTGGTTCTTTCGATTAAATCAAATCTAATAACTATAATCATCAATATAAAACTTATAATTTTTATAATAATACTTACGATCTTCTTCTGTAATTTGGCGAATAATCTTACAAGGATTCCCTGCTGCTATAGCATTAGCTGGAATATCCTTTGTAACAACACTTCCAGAACCAATAACAACATTATTCCCAATGTGGACTCCAGGATTTACAACAACATTTCCTCCCAGCCAAACATTATCTCCTATTATTATACCAATTCCATATTCATATCCAGAATTTCGTGAGTCGGGATGTATTGGATGACCTGCTGTATACAAGGATACATTCGGCGCAAATTGAACATTATTACCTATTATTACTTTTGCAACATCCAAAATTATGCAGTTATAATTTGCAAAGAAATGGTCCCCAATCTCAATATTTTTTCCGTAATCACAATGAAAAGGTGCTTTGATATGTACATCTATGCCCACTTTTCCAATAATATCTCTTATCAATTTATCAATTTTTTCATTTTCATCTGGCATACAATGATTATACTCATGGACCTTCTTTTCATTTTTCATTCGTTCTTCTGGTAACCCATCTAACCATGCTTTATATGGAAGACCGGCTAGCATTCTATCTTTATGATTCATAATTTTCTCCACCTTTTATTCTATATTAATATACAAAATAAAATTTATTTTACTATTTTTTATATGTTATTTTTTCATTTCCTTAAAAATATGGAATTGCTTTATCAATAATATGATACTAAAAACACCTAAAATACTTTTTATTTAATCTTATATAAACCTAATAACTATATTTTTAACTACCTAAACTGCTATTTTAATTTTTATTTCTTAACACTCATACTCTTTATATATACCACGGAACTTTTCTTCTATACGTAAAATAATATTTTTCTATAATCTTTAATATCTCATTTAAGTTTATACACTTTTTAAAAGAATTCTATTAAATTTTATACCATCTGTTACCACTTCATATATACCAGTAAATTCTTCTTCTATTACTCTTACACTCTTTTTACTCTAATAAATTCTTTATCTACTAGATTGTTATAATGATGAAGAAAAGAGCACATAAACAATAAAATAAAAAAACTATCTCTTTTAAACATTTGTTTTAAGAGATAGTTTTTATTTCAATTAATCATTATTAGTATTTTCGTGTTTAATATAATCACAGCTACAGAAATCCTCTAAGGATATATTTTCGTGGCAACTAGGACAAAATATCTTTGTCATATCTTTTAGGGCATCTTTATCAATATATATGGTCTCATTACAGTTTGGGCACTCTACCCCTATAAAGTCTTCTAAAAAATCTTCTTCTTCACAATCTTCATCATAAATGTTTTCTTGAAGTGAAAGTAAATCCGCATCAATAGTTTCTACATATTCTTGTAAAATACTTTGAGATTCCTTTATATCATTTACTTCTTCTGCTAAAGAATCCAATATATTAATAATTTCTAAAATAATTCTACCTTCTTTAGTATCCTTATTTATTTCTAGTCCATCCATAAGCCCTCTTAGATACGCCACCTTTGAAATAGTAGATTTCATAAAATCACACCCTTACAAATAATATTATCTGTAGTATAGACTAAACTCTTTCCATATATTCACCAGTTCTTGTATCTATTCTTATAACGTCTCCTTCATTTACGAATAAAGGTACAGGAACTACTGCACCAGTTTCTACAGTTGCTGGTTTCATAACATTTGTAGTAGTGTTTCCTTTTGCTCCTGGTTCTGTATGTGTTATAGCTAATTCAACAAAGTTTGGAGCTTCTACTGAGAAAGCTTCTCCTTTGAAAAATTTTATTGTAGCGAACATGTTTTCTTTTAAGAATTTTATTGCTTCTTCAACTTTATCATATTCTAATGGAATTTGTTCATAAGTTTCTTGATCCATGAAGTAATATAATTGTCCATCAGTATATAAATATTGCATTTCTTTTCTTTCAATTACTGCTTCTTGAAGTTTTGCAGTTGGGTTAAATGTTGTTTCAGTTACAGCTCCAGTGATAGCATTTTTTAATTTAGTTCTTACAAAAGCCGCTCCTTTTCCTGGTTTTACGTGTAGGAATTCAACAACTACATACACTTGTCCATCTTGTTCAAAAGTAGTTCCTTTTCTTAAATCTCCTGCTGATATCATTTATGTATCCCTCCAAAACTTAATATTCCTTTTTATATTATAACCTTTATAAGGTATTATATACCTTTTATATAAGCTATAGACAGTTTTTATTTAAAATTATTCATAATAAAATAAATAGCCATTATATAACCATAATATCCAAACCCACTTATTACGCCTACTGCACCCTCAGCTGTAATAGATTTTTTTCTGTATTCTTCCCTTTTATAAATATTGCTAATGTGCACTTCAACTACTGGTATATTTATACTTCTTATAGCATCTAATATAGCTATACTATAATGAGAATAGGCTGCTGGATTTATAACTATTGATGAATATTCTTTTTCCGCTTCACCTATTTTAGTTACTATTTTTCCTTCCTCATTGCTTTGAAAAAAATCTATATTTACTTTATCTTTGAATTCCTTTTTTATTATATTATTTATATCTTCTAAAGATAATTTACCATATACCTTAGGTTCTCTTTTTCCTAACAAATTTAAATTAGGGCCATTTATTATTAAAACTTTTTTTTTCAAAACTTAGCCTTCCTCTTTTACATATTGCACAATAATAAACATACATATTATGTTACGTACATTTTAACTCAAACAATGATATTTTATCAAAAGTTAAGTTTATTTGCAAATACTATTATAGTTAATTATATTTATTTTTTCATAAAATGCACTTATTGTAACTTTTTTCTTATAATGCACTATTAAGTTTTTTATACACCTTTATGATTTTTTCTATAGTATCATCTTCTATACTATCATTATTTACAATAAAATGAGCCTTTTTATAGATTTTCTCTCTTTCTTTATAAAGCTTGTTTAATGAATTCATCTTATCTTTTTCTAATAAAGGTCTTTTAATGTAACTATTTAAATTTCTCTTATACAAATTATGTAAACTAACCTCTAAAAATATGGTAACTCCAATATTATTTAATTTTTCAATATTATTATTATATATGGGTAATCCCCCACCTGTAGCTACTATAGTACTATTAGTATCTTTAATAAAATCTATAGCTTGTTTCTCCTTTTTCCTAAAATAACCCTCTCCATAGATTTTAAACATAGATTCTATACTAATTCCTTCTAATTCTTCTATAAGTTTATCTGTGTCTATAAATTTATAATTTAATTTATTGCTTAAAATTTGCCCTAAGGTAGTTTTTCCTGAAGAAGGCATACCTATTAAAATTATATTATTTATAAAAACCCCCCCTAACGTTAAAAATTAAATTCAAAAGTTAAATTTGTACGTAGTTGTTCCTTTTCCTTTTGAATATCAATTTCTTTCAATCTACTAAACTTCTGCTTTTCTTCTAAATTTTCTACAAATTTCTTTAAATCCTTTATATCTTTTTCGTATCTTACCCTTATATAAATTTTACTTTTTCCTCCTTCAACTTTCAATATACTTACATCATCTCTATCTTTAAACTCATTTAAAACCTGTGCATAACTACATTGTTTATTTTTATTATTATTAATTTTCTTTTCTTTATTATTTATCATATACTCCAACTTGCTTTCTTTTAAATATACATATTTATGTAATTTATAGTTTATAGTTAAAAGTGTAATAAATATAATAGTAAGTATTATACACACAATGCTATACAACTGTTTCTTTTCCATTATCTTTCCTCCAACACAAACTTAAATTCATAAATTCCATCATCTTCTTTTAAAAGATTAGTCCCTTTTATTTTTAAATTTTTGTTTTCTTCGAGATTATGTATAAAATCATAGTAACTTTTAATATAATTGCAACTAAATTCTAATTGAATATTTTTTCCTTTAACTAATATTTTATTTATTGTAATGTTGTCATCTAAAATAGACTCTATACTATTAAAACTGTTAATAGTATGCTCTTTATCATAATTAGGTATTTTATTAAATTTTTGTTTCATACTTATTTTATTAAGCTTACTATCTATTTCTTTAATAGACTTTATATTTTTTATTATGGAAAAGCCGATGAAAACACTTGCAAAAAACCATATTACACTAGCTATAATACATACCTTTTTGTATTTCAAGTAATTCTTTTCCAAATACCAATAGGGTATAAAGTTACCTTTCATTCTTATCACCTTTTTATTATCTTTTAAAACATGTGTTATACAATTTTTCATTAAAATAACCTAGATCTATAAATTCAAAATCCTTTAATTCTTCTTTCAAATTTTCTAAATTTTTAATGTTTAAAGTATATATTTTCTTATAACATTTATGTTTTTCTCCACAACATTCAAATAAAAACTTATTTAATTTTGAATTCAAGTCTTCATTTTCTTTAATCACTTCATTATTCAATATTTCATTATTTTTATAGAATATTGAATATATATATTTTTTATATTTCATTATTAATATAAAATTTTCTTCTTTTATAACTTCTTTATACTTTTCTAAAACACAAAACTGTATTAAATAAATTCCCTTTATTTTCTTATTACTTTTTAAGTATTCTTTTAATACTATATTCTTATCTATATTTACACAAAATACTAATATCTCTATATTATCTTTATTCTCTTTATGAATTTTATAATTATATAAAATATTATCTATACTATGGAACTCATATATTAACTCATTTCTTATGATTTTTTCTAATTTTCTTCCTCTTACCTTAGGTAATGTTAATAATTTTATATAAACCTCTTCTCCCTCTAAAATAAAAAATACTCTTCTCTTTTTCAAATCTACTTTTAAATTTAAAGCATCTTTATAAGACATAATATCCGTACTCTTTATTTTATTAAACATAATGTCCATAATTTTTACATTTTCTTTATCAACTTCCAAAAGAGTTTTATTGTTAAACATAAAATACACTCCCTTAAAATATTAATATTCTCTTTTATATTTTAAATTAGAATTTAGCACATTTATGCCATACACTTCCTTTTTGTAGAGCTTTGAATTCTTACAAAATTCTATAATTATATTTTTATTTTCATCAAAATAAGCATAACTATCTTCACAATACCATTTATAATCTTTATACGATTCATCTATACAAATATTTAATTTTTCTTCTGAAATTGATTCTAAATTATCATATAAACTTTTATCTATATTAGATAGTAAAACTTCTCTTTGTCTTTGTATACTACTGTCTTTTTTCAAATACTTTATTTGATTGGACGTATTTTGGAGTATAATTCCTTGCCATTTTAATAAAAATGCTGCTGTTAATATACATATATTCCCTAGAAGTAAGGCATATATAAGAATATATCCCTTTTTTACTCTTTCTTTTTTAAACATCTTTCATGTACTACACCTTTCTTATCTACAATAGTTATATAAATAACTTCTCCACTTTCATATGGACAGAAATCTTTTATATTTTTTACTATATTATTAGTATTAGAAGAATTTTTAGCTCCATAAGATATAATCACATCTCCCCTTTTGTCTTTCCTAATCCAGTCAAAGCCTTTTCCATCTGCTCTTTTAATTTTTATACATTTTCCTATAACCTTACTTTCTTGTTCACGTTCTAGTTTAAAGTCTATAAAATTAAATCCTTCATCTATATATATTTTTTCAGTAATATTTCTATATTCAGTATTATAAACTTGTAAATGTTTTATAGTTGCTTTTAAAAAATATGCTAATACTAAGCTCATAATAGATAAAGCCACTAAAAGTTCAATTATAGAAAAACCTTTTTTTCTCATATCATCTTTTATACCTACCTTTATAAAATTTACAGTCTATTTTTTTATTTTTTTCATTAAATTTATAATTTAATTGTAGATTTACTTCTAATATTTCATCCCCTAATACATCCATTTTTATATAAGGAAATGTTAATGGAACCTCATCTGTAAATATATTTTTTATATCTTTTGATTTTAAAATTTTCTCTTGTATCTTTTCATCTTTTATATAAATTTTGTTATTTTCTTGTAAAAACTTTAGCTCTTCATAAGTATTGTTATAAATCAAGTTATTTTTTATGCTCTCTAAATATGTAAAATAAACTTCTAAAGGTATTTGCTGTTTTTTTATTTTTAAAGAAGTATAAATTCCATGCAAAGAAGCATAAAACAAAATCATAAATATGGAAATGCCACACAATACTTCTACTATTACAAAGCCTTTTTTACTCTTTAATTTGAACATAAGAACTCCCTACACAAATAGTTATTTTATGTATTTTATTCATTTTATCTTTAAATTTTATAGTACATGCATCTGCTATCATACCGTTGTTATCTATATATATACTATTTAATTTTGAACTATTAGTTTCCATAATATTAAAGCCCTTTGGTACACGTATACCATATACTTTTTCAGATGTCATATAAAAATTTATATTTCTATCTTCAATATTAAAATATATATATCCTCCCATATTATTTCCTTTACAAAAGTTTCTAGAACTATTTATCAAATTTAGTATAGAGGTACTAAACTCTTTAGTTTTTATATCATTAGTAATTTTCTTATTACCTTCTATATTTATCACCACAAAACTTAATAAAATAGTATATATACTTATGTACAATATAACTTCTAAAATAGTAAAACCTTTTTTAGATCTTCCTTTTAATGTTTTTGCATACATAAAAACTATTGTTCCTTTCCATTAAGGAAAATAACTTTATTATCACTATTTGTAACTTTATATCCAGTATCATTAGCATTTACTTCTACAATATAGTTCTTATTATCACTTGCATAAGTTATATTTACACAATTCTCATCTCCAGATATATTACAACTTACACCTGTAAATTTTTTTATATCTTCTTGTAACACAGAGGTTTCAAATTTATCATCGTTTTCATTGTAGCTTGACATAGCTGCCACCTGTATTTGTTTTGCTGTACTTATAGCTTTAGTATCTTTTGCCTTTTGCTTATAGGATATAAACTTAGGTACTAAAAAGCTAGCTAATACTATTATTATGGACATAACCACCATAAGCTCAATAAGGGTAAAACCCTTTTTTCTATTCATTTTCATTACTCCTTTTCATTAAATTAATTCCATTATATTTATCATTGGAATAAACACATTTATAAACACAAAAGTTATAACAATGGCCATAAGTATGATTATTGTAGGCTCAATAAGTTTTATAAAAACCTTAAAATTATCCTGTAGCTCCTTTTGGAAAATACTACAAATATTATTAAGACTTACTTCTAATTGACCACTTTCTTCACCTATTTTTACCATAGACAAAAATAGTTTGTTTGAAAAACCAGCTTCATGTAAGGAATAATTTATATTAAGTCCTTCCTTAATAAATTCATTACATTTTTCCATTTTATCTTTTAGAACATAATTTTCACTAGTTTCAACCACTATACCTAAAGCTTTATTTATATTGACTCCCGCTTTAGTCATAATACTCATAATATTGCAAAAATTTATGATAAACATTTTCTCATAAACCCTTCCTAATATAGGTACCTTAAGTTTAGCGAAATCTATTTTATATTTTAATCTGTAATTTATATTATAAAATTTATATATTGTATAAAAACTAAATGATAACATCAAAATTAATATTAAAATATAATTAATACAATTTATTAATTTAAGTATTTTTAAAGTATTGCTTGGAATACTTCCACCTAATTCAGTAAATATGCCCATAAAATTTGGTATTACTTTATTTATTAGAAAATATAACATAAAAACAAAGATAATAATTACAAATACAGGGTACATTAGAACCGTTTTTAGCTCTCCTTTAAATTTATATTTTTTTTCATAATACTTATTTAATTCATATAATATTTCTGACACTCTACCGCTTTCTTCTCCTATATAAAGCATATTTATAAAAAAACTAGGATATATATATGAAAATTTTAAAAAACTCTCATATATACTCTCTCCATCCAATATATTATTTCTTATAGATAATAAACTAGATCTTATAGATTCCTTTTTAAAATCTAAAGCTATTATACTTAAAGCTTGTGTAATGGGAATTCCTGAATTTATTAGCATATATAATTTGTTGCAAAGCAAGGAACATTCCTTTATGGAAATCTTATTTTTAAAAGAGTTATTATATTTTTTGCGTTTTAATTTAATTAAAAAATATCCCTTTTTCTTTAGATTTTTATATAAATTCTTTGTTTCCTCCTGTCTACAAGTTCCATTTATTTTATTGCCTTTTAAATTTAAAGCCTCATAATTAAAATTAATCATTTTATACTTCTCCTATTTAAAAGTTAATATATAATTCTTTTAAACTCTTGAAAGGATGTAACACCATCTATTACTAAATCTCTACAACTACTAACTAATTTATTTTTTAATATATTTGCTTCTATATCATTGTTTTCATATAGATTTTTTATTAAATATTTTTCGTTATAACCTATATTTATATATTCATAAATTACAGTTCTTCCTAAATAACCAGTATAATTGCAATTCTTGCAGCCCTTTGACTTAAATAATAAATTTTCTCCACCTTGCAAGTTTAAAACTTCTAACTCTTCTTTGGATGCTTTATATTCACATCTGCAATAAGGACATATTTTCCTTATTAATTTTTGTGCTATTATTCCCTTTAACGCATCCGATAAAATATAAGGCTCAACACCCATATCTAAAAGTCTAACTATAGATTCTGATGCTCCATTAGTGTGTAATGTAGATAATACTAAGTGTCCTGTTATACCTGCTCTTAATGCAACTTTTGCTGTTTCCTCATCTCGTATTTCCCCTATCATAATCACATCCGGATCTTGCCGCAATACACTTTTTAAGCCTTGAAGAAATGTTAGTTTTCTTTTATAATCTACATTTACTTGATTAATACCTGGAATTGTATATTCTACTGGTTCTTCAATAGTAACTATATTTTTATGAACATCATTTATTTCATTAAGTAGGGAATAAATTGTGGTAGATTTACCACTGCCGGTAGGTCCTGTAACTAATATTACTCCATTTTGATGTTTTATCATCTTCCTAATATTTGGTATGTCTTCTTCTAAGAAACCTAGTGAATTTAAAGAAATTATTTTTTCATTTTTATAAAGTATTCTTATAACTATTTTTTCTCCATGTACTGTAGGAAGTGTAGATATCCTAAAATCTTGATGTTTTTTATACTCCTCATAAATTTTTCCATCTTGAGGAAACCTTTTTTCTGTTATATCCATATAGCTCATTATTTTTATTCTTGTACACATAAGCTTATATAATTCTTTAGATATTTTTCTGTACTCATATAACATACCATCAATTCTAAATCTTATTAAAGCATTATGTTCGAATGGCTCTATATGAATATCACTAGCTTTTTTCCATATAGCATCCTCTATAATGGAATCAGTAAGCTTTATTATAGGCGCATCCAAACTCCGATAGTCCTTTTTATTTTTCTCTATTTTCTTTATAGTTTTTAAATTTTTCAGGGACTTCTCTAGATTTTTCTTTTTGTAACAAGTTTTTAATAAATAACTTATATGGCTTTTAGAATACTTTACTATTTCTATTTCTTTCTTGCTTAGAAATCTTATTTGATTTATGGTATCTTGATCCAAGTTTCTTGCTGTAGCAATAAAAAGTTTATTTCCTATTAACTTAAAAGGTATAATACCATTTTTAATGCATATATACTCTGGTAAAGTTTCTATAGCTTTTTGTTCTATATTTTCACTATCTAAACTTACATACTCCATAATTCTATACCCCTTGCTATAATTTTATCTAGAGTATACCCACAATTTAGAAATATAAACCCTTGTACATAAAAAAATATGTACAATTTACCACTTAATTCGGCAAATTATACATATTTATTCATTTTAATTATTATTTCCCTTGTAATATATAGTACAAACTCTCGAAATCAGATAAAACATTTACAGAACCTTCTACAGGCTTATATATATATACTCCATCAGAGGAACTATTTCTATCATTATTAGAACCTATAAAATATACATTTCCTTTTTCATCTGTAGATATACCGCCTTTTACATTTACTTCAGTAGGGAAATCATAAGTTAACCTTTTTAAAACCTTATCTTTATATGATATACAATACAAACTCTTTTTTTGTTCTATATAATCATTGGCTATAAAATATATATTATGATTTTTATCTATAGTATAATCATAAGCCTGATCTATAGAATCTGATATTTTTATAAATTCATTAGTAGTTTTTTTATAATAATATAAATTACTTTTATCATTATCCCTAGATATAAAAACTACATCATCCTTTACTGGCACAATATAACTACAGTAACCTTTTATATCACCTACATAAGGTTCCTCTTTCTTCTCTCTAAAATTGTATTTATATATTTTAGATGAACCCTTTTCTTCTGGAATCATTCCATAATAAATAATTTCATCTTCATTTAGCCACTGAAATAAGTTTCCAGATATAAGTACCTTACTATTTAATTTAATTTCTTTATTATTTTCTATATCATACATTTTCATTCCTTGTGCACTATTTAAAGAATCCTCTTTAAAAGTTCTATAAGCAAGCTTAGATGCCTTAGGAGATAGTCTTATATCCGAAGCATTATAAAAATCTTCTAAGACTCTTAAGGTTTTATCTTTTATTATGCTTATTTTACTTTTATCAAGTTCTTTTCCTTTGGATACATAATTTAAATATACATATATAGATTTTTGTAAATTATATTTACCATCCATTATATTTTCTTTAATAGTTCCATTTTTAAACAAACCTTCTTCATTAGCTTCATATATATTTAAATTTTCATTTTTCTTTTCTAATAAAGTAACTTTAGAAAAATTAGGCGGCTCAATCTCTCGCTCCTTTGTATCAGCTTTTTTGGAACATCCTTGCAAATTAAATACTATAAAGATCATAAAAAAACATGTAATGCATTTAAAAATTTTCTTGAACATCTATACATCTATTTCCCCTCTAAAACAAATCTCTGCTGGTCCATCCATAAAAATTCCATCTTCAGTAATTTCTATAAATAGCTTTCCTCTTGATAAAATCACTTCCACTTTCTTATCTGTATATTTTAATAAATTAGAAGCAACTACGGATGCGCAACTTCCAGTACCACAAGCCAATGTAGGTCCTGCTCCTCTTTCCCAAGTTTTTACTTTAATCTTTTTGTCGTTAATTATCTCACAAAAATTCACATTAGTACCTTCTTTAAATATAGGTAATTTCTCTATGTACTTACCTTCCTCTACATCATATTCCCCTAATTTTCCAAATATAACTGTATGTGGCACTCCCATAAATAAAGAAGTAATTTTATATTGTTTTCCTTGTACATTTATTTCTTTGTTAATTATTTTTTCTTTACATAATTTTTCTGAATTTAAAGAGGGATTACCCATATTTATCTTAACGGATTTTACTTTTTCATTTTCTATACATAAATAAGCTTTTTTTATTCCATCTCCTGTTTCTATGGTTAAAGGATTCTCACTTACTATATGTTTTTCCCATACATATTTTGCAAAACATCTTATACCATTTCCACACATAGAAGCATAGGAACCATCTGCATTTATAATAATCATTTGTATAGATGCTTTCTTACTTTTTCTAACAAATAGCACTCCATCTGCACCTATACCAAAATGTCTATCACAAAATTTTATAGCCATGATACCTTCTTTTCCTAAGAATTCATTCTCTCTATCATCTATTACTACAAAATCATTTCCATTACCAGTCATTTTAGTAAACTCCATTACTGTCACATCCTTTTTATAAATTCTAAGATTAAGTTTACTACCATAGTTACCTAATATCAATATTAAGGTTAAAACTTTATTTTAAAAAATTTAAATGTTATACTAATATAAGTTTAATGTAGTTTTTTATAATTTAATATCCTATATTAAATATATACAATATTGTACATTTTTACAAGGAGGGTAATTTATGGCATTAGATGGAGTTTTTATATATAGTATAATTGAGGATTTAAAAAACAAATTATTAGAAGGTAGAGTAGAAAAAGTAGCTCAACCAGAAAAGGATGAAATAATTTTATCTATTAAAAATAATAGAAATACCTATAAACTTTTAATAAGTGCGAGTGCTGTTTATCCTAAAATTCATTTTACTAATATAGCTAAACAAAACCCTGTAAAGCCCCCTATGTTTTGCATGGTACTTAGAAAATACTTAAATTCTTCTAGGATTAAAAATATATATCAACTAAGTACTGATAGAGTAGTTTTTATAGATTTTGAAAGTTCTGATGAAATGGGTTTTAATAGTATTTATACTTTAGTTATAGAAATTATGGGACGTCATAGTAATATAACTTTAGTTAGAAAAAGAGATAACTTAATAATGGACAGTATAAAACATGTAACACCTGAGATAAACAGTATAAGAAGTCTTTATCCTGGTATAGAATTTGTATATCCTCCAGCTTCTTCAAAATTAAATCCTTTTGATTTTACTTTTGAGGAATTTAAAAAATATATAGAAGAAAATAACTTGAATTTTAATAAGAATATATTTTCTAATAGCTTTACGGGAGTATGCTCCATGATATCTAAAGAAATCTACTATAGAATAGTGAATGTTTATAATATAGATTTTACTTTAGAAAATTTAGAAAAGATATATTCTATTGCAGATAAAGTATTTAAGACTATAAAAAACAAAGAATTTTTGTTTACTTTATATATAGATCATAATAAAGTAAAGGATTTTTACTGTATATCCTTAGACAGTTTTAACAATTTAGAAAAAAAACAATATGAAAATCCTTCTTTACTTTTAGAAGAGTTCTATTATGAAAAAGATAAAGCTGATAGATTAAACTCTAAAAGTTCAGATCTTCAAAAATTAATACATTTAAATATTGAAAGATGCACTAAAAAAATTAAAATATTAGAAAACAATTTAAGAGAATGCGATAAAAAAGATAACTACAAAATACTTGGAGAACTTTTAACTGCTAATATTTATAATATAAAATTAGGCATGGATAAAATAAATGTTTTTAACTATTACAATAATGAATACTTGGATATAGCTTTAGATCCTAATAAAAGTTCTTCTGATAACATACAAAAATATTTTAAAAAATATAATAAACTAAAAAAGACCGAAGTAGCTGCTACACAGCAAATTAAAGGTGCTAATGAAGAATTGGATTATTTAAATTCTGTATTAACTAATATATTAAATGCAGAAAATTATGAAGATATAGAGGAAATAAAAAGAGAACTAATTGAAACGGGTTATATAAAATTTAAAAAGAAAAATAATAAGAAAATCAAAGCTTCTAAACCTATGCACTTTATATCTTCTGACGATATAGACATATATGTGGGTAAAAACAATTTTCAAAATGATTATTTAACCTTAAAGTTTGCTAATAAACATGATATATGGATGCATACTAAAAATATACCTGGTTCTCACGTTATAGTTAAAAATTTCCAACGTAATATTCCAGAAAACACTTTAGAAGAAGCGGCTGCCTTAGCAGGATATTATAGTAAAGCTAAAGATTCTACTAAAGTTGCTATAGATTATACGGAAGTTAAAAATGTGCATAAACCTAACGGAGCTAAACCAGGTATGGTTATATACTATACAAACAAAACTATATTTATAGATCCTTACAAACCTAGTTTAGAAACTAAATAATAACTTATCATAAAAGAGGTTATTAAATTATTTTTTAATAATCTTTTTTATTTTTTCTGGAATAAAAGTATAATATATTAAGAATATATTATTTGATTTTAATTTCAAGCATATATATAACTTCAATAGATATACTATTATTTATTTTATTAATTTAACATCTTATAAAAAACTTGTTTTACAGTTATAATAGTTATATTTGATATAATTATTATAAATCTTTTATAAACCATAGCAATATACTATATAAGGAGTGATTTAATGCGTAACATAAAAATGCATATACAATATGATGGTTCTAAATATAAAGGTTGGCAAATATTAAAAGATAACAATAATACAATTCAAGGTAAAATCGAACAAATTCTCTCTCTTATGACTGGAGAAGATATACATGTTATAAGTTCTGGCAGAACAGATGCTGGGGTTCATGCTAAAATGCAAGTAATCAATTTTCATACAAATTTTGAAGGTTCTATAGATTATATTTTAGATTATTGCCTTAAATATATGCCTAAAGATATTCTTGTATATGAAGCTTTTAATGTAGATGAAGACTTTCATTCTAGATATCATGTTAAAGAAAAAGAATATACTTATTATATTTGCAACAAAAAGTTTTATGATTTATTCTCTAGGAAATATAATTATAATCTTCCAGAAAAATTAGATATAGATGCTATAAAAGAAGCTTCTACTTATTTAATAGGAGAACATGATTTTAAAGCTTTTACTGCCTTAAAATCTAAAAAGAAATCTACTGTAAGAAATATATACAGTATAGATATAACTAATAGTGAAGGAAATATTTCTATTGTTTATAAAGGTAATGGCTTTTTATATAAAATGGTAAGAATATTAACAGGCACTTTAATTGAAGTTGGCTTACATAATCTATCTCCTTTAGATATAGAAAAGGCACTTAAATCTAAGGATAGATTTAAAGCAGGTTCTGCAGCTCCTGCCCATGGACTTTTTATGACTAATGTTAAATATTAAAAAAATAAGGTATCACAGAATTTAAGTGGTACCTTATTTTAAGCTTACAATTATAATATTCATTTAATTTTCAACATTCAACTAAGATAATACTTTTTCAACTAATTGAATCAACTTATTCTTAACCATTTCTTTTCTTATAAAATATGATGCTCCAAGTGCTTCGCAAACTCCCGATTCATTTAAAAAATTATCTTTTCCCCCATCTGTAAGTACAATAGTTTTTACATCACTATACTCTCTACCTAATTCTACTATAAGTTCTAATCCACTTTTTCTAGGCATATATATATCTGTTATTATTAAATCTATATTGCCAATTTTCTTATATTCTTCAATTCCTTCTTGTCCATCGCAGGCTTCATATACTTTATAATTTTTTTCTTCTAAAATGGTTTTTATAAAGCTTCTAACGCTAGCAACATCATCAATTAATAATATATTTTTTTTACCTATACCCATAAATCCACTTCCCCCTTTATATAAAATAAAACCATTTATTTAGATAATATTTTACAAATTAACAACTAATTACTACATATATTATATTGGTTATAACCATAACTTTCAATATTTAATCTATTATAATTTACATTAAAAGAGTAGCATATCTGCTACTCTACTGAATAATTATCAAAATATCCTTGTATTAATACTATTGGTGTTCCTTTGTCTCCGCTGCCACTAGTTAAATCACATAAACTTCCTAAAAGATCTGTAATTTGTCTTGGAGTTGTACCTAATTTCTCTCCTTCAGAGGTTTTTTCCTTGGATTTATCTAATATTTTCTTTTTCATAGCTTCTGCTATATCCTCACCACTTAAATTACTAAGCTCATTATCTGCAATATATTTTAATTTAATTTCATTAGGAGTACCTCTAAGTCCTTCGGTATATCCTGGTGATACTACTGGATCTGCAAGTTCCCATATTTTGCCCACTGGGTCTTTAAAAGCCCCATCACCATAAATCATTACCTCAACATTTTTTCCAGTTTTATCTTTCATCTTCTTTTGAATAGATTGTACCATTTTTTCACAATCCCTTGGGAACAATTTTAATTTAGTATCTGTGGCTAAATTAGAACCCAAAACTCCATAGTCCTTATTAAATCCGCTTCCATTTATAGAATTATTTAAAATTTCATCTAAACCATATACAGATTTAGCCCCTGCTTTTTTAAGTAATCTCTTAGTTCTATTTCTCTCATGAATATTAGCAACTAATACTTCCTTGGTATATTTTAATGCTACTCTTGGATCATTAGCTAAAATCACTTCAATGTTATCATTTATAGCAATATCCTTATACATTTGTACATAATCTATTCCTGTAAATGGATGTGAAACTTTTTCACCAAATATTTCTCTATATCTTTTTTCTGTTAAAACATCTGTAAATGGATTTATTTCAGCTTCATCCATTTTATCAACATCCATTAAGTGATTACCAACCTCATCACTTGGATAATTTAAAATTAAATATATCTTTTTTCCTGTCATAGCAAGGCCTTTTAATATTAAAGAAAATCTATTTCTACTTAATATTGGAAAAACTACAGCAAAATCTCCTTGAAATTTTTTGTTAGCATCTGAAGCTATATCCTCTACAGAAGCGTAATTTCCTTGTGCTCTTGCAACTAAAGATTCTGTTACTCCTATTACATCTTTATCATTAATTGAAAATTTCTCATTTTCAGCAGACCTTAATACTGATTCTACTACTATATTAATTAAGTCATCTCCCTGTTTTACAATAGGAGCTCTTACACCTCTAACTGTAGTACCTATTGTTCTTACTACATTGCCACATTCCTTTTTTAAATTTTTGTTCATTTAAGACCATCCCCTACTATTTGTTTTGCAATATAAACACGAACATTATTTATATAAAGGTTACTAAGATACGTATTTATTGCTACTTACAATGATATTATAGCATTAATTATTAATAGTTCATAGGTTTATTAGGAAATTTATATACCACAATAAGGTAATTTTTATTCCATAACTTCTACTAGATACGCTACGTTTTCTGAAAATCTTTTAACAGTTTTCATTCCCTCTTCATCCTTTAGAGCATCTCCAGATTCTTTTCCAAAAACTATGTTCCAATAAGTTGATCCTGGAACAATCATATCATTTATAAGATAAAACATCATCATTTCTTGAATTGTAGATGTGTGTCCTCCACGTCTTGCAACAGCTATTGGTCCCCCTACCATTCTTGATAAGAAATTCCCTTGTTTTTTTGATGCCATAGCAATTTTTTGAAGGGCAGTCATAACCTCAGCTCTTGCTGTTCCCCAATAAACTGGTGATGCTACAATAAGACCTTGAGCGTCTTTAATCTTTTTAATTATTGTTTCAAATCCATCATCAGAGTCTTCAGTAGAATTCATTGTATCTATTAAATTCATTCCTGCAATTGAAACTACTTCAGCTTCAACTCCATTTTCCTTAATAACCTTTGCACATTCATTAAGTATTTGTATACTATTTCCTTCAGCATTAGGACTTCCACTTAGTAATATTACTTTTTTCATATTAAATCTTCTCCTTCATTTTTTATAATTCAATCCATACTATGAATTTATAATAATCTATTATTCCATATATCATTATTTTCTACATAAATGTTATTATTTCCTTTAAATCTTATATAGCTTCTATAGATTTAAGTCCTGTTACTCTTTAAAACCTTCAAGCCATTTTATAGCTCCATCTACCTTTTCCCATATACTTAAACACTCATAAGCATAAAACATAGCTTCTCTTTCATCTCCTATACCTACATAGATTGGTAAAAATTCTGAAACTTTTTTATTTCCTATTATATAATCTGGTACATAAGGATTTGCCTCTATGGCTTCCTCTAATATTAAATTTGCTTTATGTATTTTTCCCATTTTAAAATTTAATAAAGCTTTATTATAAATTACACTTGCAAAATAATCTTCTTTATAACGTTCTAATATCTTTTCTGCACATCTATCGTCATCTTGAATAATTAACCACTTTACTAATACTGTTCTTACTCCTTGATTATCATCTGGATTAAGATTTAACATTTCTTTTAAATGCTCTATAGCTTTTTCTCTCTCACCCATATTCCATAGTAAATAAGCTAATTCAAACTTTGCCATCATATATGGTCTTGTTTCATACATTTTCCAGAACTTGCCTTTGCATTTTTCAAAGTTTCTTTTTCCTATTATATTTTTAGCTACTATTAATGCCTCTTCTAATAACTTCTCTCTCTCTTCATTTTTAATATCATCCTCTGCTGCAAGTAAAATATATGCCTCTACACATTTTTTAGATATATCTAAAGCTTCTCTTGCTAATTCTATTCTATTTTCGTGTGTTTCCATACCCCAAGCTTTATGAATTATATTTTGAGCTATTTTTAAATTTTCTCTTTCTTCTCTACGTTGCTTTTTAGCCTCATCAAAGCATATAACCTTTTGCTTTAAATCAGTTTTTAAATTCCACTGACTATAAGAATATTTATCTTTTATAAAGTCTCTAATTTCATTAGATTTATATAAAACTTCACTATTATCTACATCAAATATTCTATATAAATCTTCTAGTTTTATACATTCTGTACCGTTAAATAATGAATTTATCACACCTAAAACATATACTATAGAACATGCACATAAATTACTTTTAGAATTTAAAATAATAGATGGATTTTCTTCACATAATACTGAACATAATTTTTTACAAAGTTTATTATATTGTTCATTGAAATATTTATTACAAAACTTTTCTATTATTTTAATAATCTCACTATACTTATCTTTTATATTTTCAGATATTTCCTTATCCTTATACATAATATGTATCCCCTTTTATAAAATTCGAATAAATTGTATTGTTAACCTTAGTATATATCAATCAATATTATTTTTAAACCAATAATTATTAATCCTCTACTTAAATTTATATTAATTTTTCTTAAAAATAAGACTAGCCAAAATCTTATTTTAGCTAGTCTTATTTTTAATCCCCTACTCCAAAATCCGTATTGTTATATAATACTTCTATATTAGAGTTTTCATTTAAAAAACTATATTTTTCCTTAAACCAATTTACTAACTCCTCATCTCTTTCAAGGGATGTACTATTTTCTACAAATACATTTATAGTGGCATGATTAAAATTATTCAAAACTATATTAATATCTTCATCTATTTGCTTTTTACTCTGCCCCTTTATACCTACCATAATACATGGTGAATCAAAATATTGTTTTAATTCTTCTACGGTTTTAAATTTTGCATTTTTATTTAAAAACTCATTTCTAAATTTATAATCAAAAGTCTCTACCCCTATTTTAAATATTATAGGAATCTTAAAGTATTCTCTCATTTCCTTTATTTTACCTTTATAGCACCAATGGCTTTCTAAAAATAAAACTTCTATAGATTTTTCCTCTATAATCTCTTTAATTCTTTCTAAGGTTTTCTTAGGAAGTTCAAAACAACTGCCAGAATTAATAACCTCTAAAACTTTATACTTTCCTGTTATATTTTTTAATACTTGAAAATTAATTTTATTTATCTCCTCTTCTGAAGTTGAATTATCTAATATATAATCACAAAAGGTACATTTTCCCCAAACACAAGGAAATCCTTTTAAAAGAACTATTTCTCTCTTAAATTTACTTTCTATAACACTATATCTATTCATCTTATTACTCCTTAGTTTATATTTACTATAACTCTTTTATAAGCTTTTGTTTTAGTGTAGTTGGAAGTGCATTTACTACAGGTACTACTAATGACACTGATAAAAATCTATCTACGTAATCTATTAAAAATTGAACTGTAAATACACTTAAAACCTTATTAAGCCCTAAATTATACAATAATATTACTATATAAGAAGAACTAGAAGATGTAATTCCTCCAAAAATAAAAGCTGCAATAACAGCTCCTGTAAAAGCTGAAACTATAGAAATTAAAAAAACACCTAAGAATCTTTTCTTTCCTTTCATATATCCTTTTTTAAAAATTATAGCTGATAGTAATGCTACAAAAATTTGGACTGGAGCAAAATATAATGAATATATATCAAAAGTTACCCCACTTACTAAAGAGCTTAATATTCCTGTGGCCGCACCATAAATAGGTCCTATTAAGGATGAAATCATTATAGTTCCTAAAGAATCCATAAGAATAGGAATTTTCAAACTATAAGCTATAAGTGTACCTATAACATTCAATGCTACTCCTAATCCAACAGCACTTACTTTATAAGAAGAGACCTTATTCATAATATCTTCCCTCCTTATAAACAAATACCTTAATCAAAATAACTTTTTCCATATTCCTTATCTCCTTTATTATTATATTGGAGAACACTATGTACAGCTTTTAATTTATAAACAAAAAAAGCCGTACCTAAGGATACAGCTATAGTAAGCTAAATAAATCCTTGGTTTTTTATCCTGGGAGTTCTCGAACCAGTCCTATTAGATATAAAAATTTATGACTAATAGATTTATGGATTTACTATAGTTATTACTTTTTAAGTATATCATAATAAATTTATCTTTTAAATATATATAATCTAGATTGTTTTTAATATATTTAGATTAATTTATAGCTAATTTTGTATTATAAAATTAGCCTTATAAATATTATATTTTTATTTATATAACTAAATACTTATGGTTAATATAATTAAATAACTATTTTATTATTCTCTTTATTTATTATAGAATTAAGAATATAAGTAATATTCTCTTTATTTCGACCTATTTAGTTATTATAAACATACTTTAAATAAACATATAATGAAAGGCAGGTGAAGATTAGCTTAATTGTATAAAAATAATTAATTTTAAAGCATTTAAGCTAACTGATTTTATGATAAAAGCAGAAGACATTACAAAACTAAAAGGTGAAGGTTTCTTAGCCCAAAAACATGAAGGTTTTTTTTCTGTAAGGGTATTAAGTAGAGCTGGAAACTTCACTTCTGAACAACTTATAAAATTATCTGAAATAGCAGATAATTATGGTAGAGGATATCTTGGAGTAACTACTAGATTAACTATAGAAATTCCTTGGATAAAATATGAAGATATACCTGCTGTAAAAAATGAGATTATATCCAATGGTATGTCTCATGGTGGGACCGGAAAAAAAGTTAGACCTTTAGTTTCTTGTAAAGGAACTGTCTGTCCTCATGGTTTATATGATACCCAAAAATTATGCTCTGAACTACATGATAAATATTTCGGATATGAACTGCCATCAAAATTTAAAATAACACTAGTAGGATGCCCAAACAATTGTGCAAAAGCTTCTATTAATGACATTGGTATAATGGGTCAAGCTTATGTAGAATTTAATGAAGAAAAGTGTAAATCTTGCGGTATATGTACTAAAACCTGTAGACAGAAAGCTGTAATTAAAAAAGATAATAAACTAATATACAATAAAGATTTATGTGTAAGTTGCGGAAAATGTGCTACTGTCTGTCCTTTTGAAGCTATGACTGTTAAAGAAAAAGGTTTAGCTGTATTCTTAGGTGGACGTTTTGGAAGAGAATATAGAATGGGTAATAGATTAAATAGATTATATAAAGAAGAAGAAATACCAAGCTTAGTAGAGAAAATTTTCCATGTGTATAGTGATATGGCAAACCCTGGAGAAAGACTTGCTAAAATGATTGAAAGAGTAGGCTTTGATAAGGTAGAAAACGCTATATGTGATTAAAAATTTAGGGACAATTCCTTAAAGGTGATTGTCCCCAAATCTTTTATAATATTATTATAATAAATGCATTTTTGCCTTTTCACAATCCTCTATCATTTTGTCTGGCCAAATGGATGCTTGTACTTCTCCTATATGAGCCTTTCTTAGGAAATACATACATATTCTTGATTGTCCAATTCCTCCTCCAATAGTATATGGTAATTTACCTTGTAGAAGTAACTTATGAAATTCTAAATCTTTTCTATCTTCACAACCTGATATTTTTAGTTGCTTTTCTAGCGCTTTTTTATCTACTCTAATTCCCATAGATGAAAGTTCAAAAGCTCTTTCAAGTATTGGGTTCCAAAATAATATATCTCCATTTAGAGTCCAGTCATCATAGTCTGGTGCTCTTCCATCATGTTTTTCTCCTGATTTTAATACGGACCCTATTTCCATCAAAAATACGGCACCTTTATCCTTTGTTATAGCATTTTCTCTTTCCTTAGAAGTTAAATTTGGATACATATCTTCAAGCTCTTGAGAAGTTATAAAATATATTTTTTCAGGTAATATTTCATTGAAAATTTCGTATTTTTCACAAATATATTTTTCTGTATCTTTAAATGCAGCATATATTTTATTAACAGTATCCTTTAAGGTCTCCTTATTTCTATCTTCAAATTTTATTACTTTTTCCCAATCCCATTGATCCACATATATGGAATGAAGGTTATCTAAATCCTCATCTCTTCTTATAGCATTCATATCTGTATATAAACCTTCTCCTACATTAAATCCATATCTATATAGAGCCATTCTTTTCCACTTAGCTAAAGAATGTACAATTTCTATCATCTCATCTTGTAAATCTTTCATATCAAAAGCTACAGGCCTTTCCACGCCATTTAAATTATCATTCATACCTGTCTTTTTTCTTACAAATAAAGGAGCTGATACTCTTGTAAGATTTAATTTTTCTGCTAAAGTCTTTTCAAAAAAATCTTTTACGCTTTTTATAGCAATTTCCGTATCCTTAAGTCCTAATAAAGATTCATAATCTTTAGGTACAATTAAATTATCTTTAAATTCTATCATATCATTCTCTCCTTAGTATATAGTAATTCTGTGATTTTTAAAACTGTATTTTCATAATTAATTAACAGAACCATTTATTAATTTAATAATCTTAAAATAAATATATCAAATTGCATTTTGTTTTTTACACCTATAAACAATTTATCAATTATTTATTATATTTTACTTGAATTCTATCATTAAGTCAACTTATTTTTTATTAAAATAATAAACATATCCAGGTTTTTATTATTAATTTATCAATAGATACATTCTTCCAATATTAAAAAACCTTTAAACTTATACTCATTCTAAAAAATTATTTTATTTATATATTAGATAATCTTTTTATAATATATTGATTTATAAAACATTTAATAAGTATAGAAAAACAGGGATGAAATTTACCCCTGTTGTTTATATGTGTAATAAAAAAATATTAAGAGGTTTTTAACTTCCCTCTTAATATTAGCAATGAAAATTTTAATTTATAAACTCCATTTTCCACTTTAGATATCCTGTTTTTTCATCCAACTCATATTTAAAGTAAGCACTAAAGGTATTTCCCTTTTTACTTTTTAAATTTCTAAACCCAACCTTTCCATTCTTTAAAAGAAGCCTAACCATTTCTTTTGATACTTTTTTTCCAAAGGAACTTATATATTTATCATCTTTCCAAATAGTATATTTGCAACCATTCTTCCAATTTACACATCCAAATCCCCTAGTTCCTTCTACCACTGAATTACCACATATAGGGCACTTCCCTATCTCTTCTACTCCTTCTGGCACTTCTACTTTAAATTTATGAAGCAAGGATGTATCATTTTTTATTTTATGTACTGCTTCCTTTGTAAAATTAGAAATAAGCTTTAGGAATTCTTCTTTCTCAAACTTTCCTTTTTCAATATCAGAAAGAGTTTTTTCTAACCTCCCTGTATATTCTAAATCTAAAAGTTCTTTTGCTGGAAACACCTCGATTATTGTTCTGCCAAGATCTGTACATATTAAACTTTTCCCCGTATTTTTTACATAACCTATGTCGTGAAGTTTTTTTATAGTTTCTGCTCTTGTTGCTGGAGTTCCTATACTAAATCCACTAAGTATAGCTTTCATCATTTCTTCTGTATTTTCTTCACTTTCTTCATCATTATCCTTTTTATTTTTAAAGTTCTTACCACAAGTTTCCATAAATCTAAGAAGTGTTTTCTCGGTATGATGTTTTGGTGGTTTCTTTGTAACTTTATTTACCTTACCATCTGTAACATCTAATAGTTCTTCTTTTTTTACAAGAGGTAGTATAGTATCTTTACTTTCTATTTTTTCAACAACTCTCCATCCTTCAACTAATTGAACCCTACCTTTACCTCTAAACTCGCCTTTAGCCTTTTCATGGCTAACCTTTATTGTTATTTTAGTTTCCTCAAATTCAGCAACAGGCATAAATTGCATTACAAATCTATTTTTAACAGCTTCATAAACTGCTCTTTCATCAGAAGTTAATTTAGAAGGTATCACATAGGTAGGGATTATAGCACTATGACTTTCTACCTTAGAATTATCAAAAACTCTTTTTGATTTGACAAACTTAATTTGTTTCTCATAAGGCAATCCAACTTTTATTTTTTCAAGTACATTCCTAGCCCTATCTACTATGCTTTCTTCTAAAGCTATACTTCCTGTTCTAGGATAAGTTATAAATTTCTTTTCATAAAGAGATTGAGCAACTTTTAAAACCTTATCTGAAGTCCACCCTTTATATTTGCTTGTAATATATCCTTGTAAATTAGAAAGGTTAAAAAGCGGTGATGGATATTCTCTTCTTTTCTCCACTTCCTTATTAACTATTTTTCCCTCTTTACCCTTTATAGCTTTCTTTATTTCATCTAAATATTCCTTACTCTCAAACTTTTCATTTTTTTCATAATACATGGTTTCAAACTCGATGTTATTTTTTGTCTTAAAATTTTCAATAAATTTATAATAACTTGTTTCTTTAAAATTTTCTATTTCTTTATCTCTATCATATATAATTTTAAGTGTTGGAAGTAATACTCTTCCTATATTTATTATTTGTCCATCTTCAAATCCATATCTTAAAGTTGCAACAGAAGTTAAATTTATACCAATAATCCAATCTGCAATTTGTCTTCCTATGCCTGCATCTTGAAGGGATTGCATTTCTGAATTCAGTTTTAATTTTTTCATACCCTTTTTTACTTCTACTTCTGTCCATTCATTTAGTAAAATCCTATATATAGGCTTTTTAACATTATAATAGTTAAAAAGCTCATCTGATATAACTTGACCTTCCCTATCATAGTCAGTTGCAGATATTATTGATTCAATATCCTCTCTTTCTATAAGTCTCTTTATTACATTTAATTGTTTGGCTGCTCCCTTATCTTCAATGTTTTTATTTCTATTATCTGGTTTGATTTTATATTTAAAGTCTTCAGGTATAAATGGAAATTTCTCCATTTTCCATCCTTTCATGCTTTCATCATAGTCTTTTGCATCATATAGTTGTAGAAGATGACCAAATGCCCAAGTAACTATATAACCATTTCCTTCTAAATAACCTTCCCTTTTATTTTTACAGCCTAAGGCCTGTGCAATATTTCTAGCTACAGAAGGTTTTTCCGCCAATATTAATCTACTCATAATCTCACCATCGCTAAAATTTATTTATAAAAACAAGGCTTAAGCCTTGCTTTTATTATTATACATCAATATATATATAATTTCATTTTGTTTTGATAAAAGAAACTGCTGAGTCTTAGTTTTATCATAAATTATACTTAAAAGGAGTGTATATAAAATTATACACCCCTTAAATTCATTATTTAATTATTATAAAATTCTTATCTATACCCTTTTTCTTCTGCTATTATTGCACTTTCATTTTTACCTGGTTCTTCTATTGTAGTATTTAACTTATTTTTAGCCCATTGATTTTGGGTTTTATGTCCATTTGCTAAATAGTTTTCTTTTGTCCATTCTCTTTTTTCTTTTGGTTTCATATTATTTTCACTCCTTAAATTTATAAGATTTATCATTAGTATTATATATATTTTCACTAGATAAAATACTGACAAAATTTTAAATTAAAGATAGAACTTTGACTTATGAAATAAATATAAAAAATACATTTATATTAAAAATTCACCTTTATAAAAAGGTGAATTTTTAATAATTTATAAGACTTTGATTATAAATTTATCGTTATCTAATTTTATGCTTTTGATTTTTAAAGGGTGTGCAATTTGGCTATCCATAAGAATTTCATTTCCCTCAACTGTTATATTTTTTATATTAGACTGTTTAATTCTATTTAAAATATAATCTTTAGGCATAGATATTTTTCCAACTTTAAGATTTTCCATAGAATAAGCTATTTTATCCCCTTTTACAGAAACATCACCTTGTGATGTTAGTAATAAGTCCATTCCTTTGTAATTAAAAGGTACTGTTATATTAACCTTATCATTAACACTTTTAAGTTTTAATGCTTTTATTCTTATGCCACCTACATTTTTCTGTTCTTGAAAATATACTTTTAACATTTCATTAACATCAGATACTGGAACAGTTACAACACCCTTTTTTAACTCTATATTCTTTAAGTTATCTAACATATCCGTATTTTTAATAGATACATCTGGAGTATAATCTTTTCCTGCTGTAAGCTTATTAAAAAATATAGTTCCTGCAACTCCAAGAGCCACAATTATAATTAATAAAACTTTTATAAATTTTTTCACAATATTCAACTCCCCATCCATATTAATTTATTTTTCATAATATTTTTTTGGAGGTTCCATTCCAAAATATTGATAGTAATAACATTTTAGTCTTCCATTATATAACTTTCTATTTTTGTCGGATTTTCTCCCAAAAAATTTCTCAAAATCTTCATAAGAAGTTAATGCAAAATAAGACCAATCAGTTAAGTTTGAATAAACTTCTCCCATATTTTTATATAATTTTTCTACCTCTTTAGAATTACTCAATCTTTCTCCATAAGGTGGATTAGTTATTATAAATCCATACTTCTTTTTAGACCTGAATTCTTCCATAGGCATTTTCTGAAAAGCAATATATTCATCTACTCCTGCCTTTTCAGCATTACTTCTAGCTGTTTGTAGTATTCTCCCATTAATATCAGAACCTAATAATCTGAATTCATCTTTATTTATACAGTTTCTAGCATGTTTTCTTACTTCCTCCCACATATTTAAAGGTATTATATCCCATTGTTCTGCTGCAAAACTTCTATTTAAGCCTGGTGCTATATTTTTACCTATTAAAGCTGCTTCTATAAGAATTGTTCCAGAGCCGCACATAGGATCTGCCAAAATTCTAGTATTATCCCATTTACTTAAAAGAACTAAAGCCGCAGCTAAAGTTTCTTTAAGTGGTGCTTCTCCAGCCTTTTCTCTATAGCCTCTTTTATGTAGACCAGCTCCTGATGTATCCAAAGTTAACGTTACTATATCCTTTAAAATCCCTACCTCTATTTTATACTCTGGACCATCCTCAGCAAACCATGTCATGCTATATTCTCTTTTCATAGCCTCAATGACAGCTTTTTTTACTATAGATTGACAATCTGGTACACTGAACAGTTTAGATTTAACGGATTTTCCCGTAACATGCATAAATCCATCTTCTGATATATACTTTCCCCACTCGACTTCTAGTGTTCCTTGAAAAAGTTCTTCAAAACTTTCTGCTTTAAATTCTGCCATTTTAATTAAAACCCTATCAGCAGTTCTAAGCCACATATTACAAGTAACTATATCCCTCTCGTCTCCAACAAACGTAACTTTTCCATTCTCTATTTTTAAATCGTCATAACCTAATTCTTTTAATTCATCAGCTACTACCTTTTCTAGTCCAAAAGTTGCTGTAGCAATTAATGTATATTCCATGCTTTCATCTCCTATTTTTATATTACTATAAACTCAGCTTTTTATATAATATCATATTTTTTATAATCTTGTTAAAAAATATTTACTAAAACCTAAAATAAAAACAATTCTCTTTTAATAAAAATACATAGTTTAGTCTATATAACTACTAGTCTATATAAATTTTAAATTAATTTATAATTATTGTAATTCTAACATTATAGGGCAATGATCTGAACCATATACTTCATTTAATATTTCTGTTTTCTTAATTTTATTTAAAAAATTATTTGAAATAAAATGATAATCAATTCTCCATCCAGCATTTCTTTCCCTAGCTTTAAACCTATAACTCCACCATGAGTATTTAATTTCATCTGGATGAGTATACCTAAATGTATCTACATATCCTAGTTTTATTATGTTATCTATCCAGTCTCTTTCAATTCTTAAAAAACCTGAAGTATTTTCATTAGCTTTAGGATTTTTAAGGTCTATTTCATTATGTGCTATATTATAATCTCCACATATAATTAATTTTTTACCTTCAGTAACCAATGTATTACAATAGTCAAATAGGGCCTTATAAAAGTCTAATTTATACTGCAATCTTTCTTCATTTTTTTGACCATTAGGAAAATATATATTAAATAAAATAAACTCTTTAAATTCTGTTATAAGTATTCTTCCTTCTGAATCAAACTTTTCTATTCCTATACCATGATGCACAGTAATTGGTTTTTCTTTTGTATAAGTTGCCACCCCACTATACCCTTTTTTTTCTGCAAAGCTAAAATAAGAGTAATAACCATTAATATTTTTTAAATTTTCTTCTAATTGATGATTTTGTATTTTAGTTTCTTGTATACACAATACATCTGGTTTTTCTTCTTCTATCCAACTAAAAAAATTCTTTTTAGCTACAGCTCTTAATCCATTTACATTCCATGAATAAATTCTCATAATATCACCTCTATCAATTAATATTACAATATAATTATATCATTTATTTTGTTAAGACACTCCAGATTATTTCATTAACCATTTCAATAAATACACAAAATCAAATTAAAAACTATTTTTATAGCTTTTAAAAAAGAACAGTTCACACTAAGATTTTTTATTTGTAAAGTCTTAGTATAAACTGTATCTTAAATAACTTATAAAGCCGTTTCTATAATTTCATCTAACTCATCAGTATTTTCACCTTCGTCGCTTTTATCTCCCTCAGTCTTGCTTTGTTCTGGTAGAACTAAATTTAAGATTATTCCTACTAATGTAGCCAAAGCTACCCCTGCTATCTCCACTTCTGAACCTGCAAGCTTGAACTTTATAGCCGCTCCTCCAATTCCTAAAACTATAATTACAGAAGATATAATTAAATTTCTCTTTTTACTAAAATCTACCTTATCTTCTACAAACACTCTGAATCCTGAAGACGCTATAATACCAAATAAAAGTATACTTACTCCACCCATAACCGGCATTGGTATAGTTTCTATTATTGTTGCTACTGGTCCTATAAAGGAAAGTATTATAGCAATAACAGCTGCTCCTAAAATTACCCATACACTATAAACCCTTGTTATAGCCATAACTCCTACATTTTCTCCATAAGTTGTGTTTGGAGGGCCACCTGCAAAACCTGCAAATATAGTTGCAACACCATCTCCTAATATAGATCTGTGAAGTCCTGGGTCTTTAGTAAAATCTTTTCCTACTACATTATTTGTTACATATACATGTCCTATATGTTCCGCTAGCGTTACAAAAGCTACTGGAGCCATAAGCATTATAGCATTTATATTAAAAGTTGGAGCCATGAAAGGTGGCAATTGAAACAGTTTTGCATTAGCTATTTTAGTTAAACTTTCTTGGGAAACTACTCCTAAACATAAAGCTGATGCATATCCAACTATCATAGCTATAAGTATTGGTATAACTCCTAAAAATCCTTTAAAATACATAGTTCCAATTACAGCTGTTCCAAGAGTAATGATAGAAACTGCTATCCACGCCCATCTCGGTACGCTCTTCATGGAATCTACCATGAAATTTGAATTAAGTCCTGCCCAGTTTATAGCAACTCCAGCTAAGCCAAGTCCTATTACTATTACAACAGATCCTACTACTACTGGAGGTAAGATCTTATTTAACCAATCTGTTCCTGTAAAACTTATTATACCAGCTACTATAACATAAACTAAACCTGCTGCTATAATGCCTGATAACATGGAACTTGGTCCATAAGCTGCTGAAGCTACTGTCATAGGACCTATAAATGCAAAAGAGGATCCAAGATATGCTGGAAGTTTTGCTTTAGTACAAAGGGCATACAAAAGTGTGCCCACACCACTACAAAATAATGCTATTGATGGACTCATACCTGTAAGCATTGGTACCAAAATAGTAGCTCCCACCATGGCAAATAAGTGTTGAAAACTTAAAGGTATTGTTTTTAAAATAGGTAATCTTTCATCTACATCTACATAATTTTTCATAATAATTCCTCCTTTTATAGTCTCACGGGACTATTTTAAAAGATCTTTTAAAATCTTATTTTTTAAATATTTTAATTGAGTCTTCTTTATCAATTTCTTCAAATTCTACAGACACAAGTTCACTTCTAGAAGTAGGTATATTTTTCCCTACATAATCTGGTCTTATAGGAAGTTCTCTATGTCCCCTATCTACTAGCACAGCTAATTGAATACTTGAAGGTCTTCCATGATGAATTATAGCATCTAAAGCAGCTCTTACAGTTCTTCCTGTGTAAATTACATCATCTACTAAAATTATTTTTTTACCTGTAATGTCCATATCAAGGTCTAAGCTTTTTAAAACTGGTTGATCTGTTATAGCTGATAAATCATCTCTATATAAAGTTATATCTAAAGATCCTACTGGAACTTTTTGTTCTTCTATATTTTCAATAGCCTTAGCTATTCTCTCCGCTAAGGGATATCCTCTTCTTTTTATTCCCACAAGCACTACATCTTCTATACCTTTATTTTTTTCTATTATTTCATGCGCAATTCTTGTAAAAGTTCTCTTTATGCCCTTAGCATCCAATATAACTGCTTTAAGTTCCACCTAAATTCCTCCTTCTTAACACTAAAAAACGTCTTTATCCGTAAAGACAAAGACGTTACTATTTTCTAACTTATACAATATTTATTAACGCCTTATGACCTCACAGGATCATTTTAAAGGTACTTTATTTTAATATATTATAAAACAAATAGAAACTAAAATCAACATTATTTTTATATATTAATTAATAAACTTCTATAATTCTTATCAAATTAAGCTTTTTTAAATTTTAAAACTAATATATTATAAAACTTAATTTAAATTTATTTCTTCTTTTGTTCTTTAATTAATTTATCTTTTGTTTTTTAATAATTTTATCCTTTGTTTTTCAATACACTAATTTATCTTTCGTTTTTTCATACTTATATAATATATTATTTTAATTCATTTTCTAAAACATTAACTACATTACTAAAATAATCAGGTAAATTACTACTAAATTCTATATATTCTTTAGTAGAAGGATGAACAAATCCTAAAGTTTTTGCGTGAAGCATTTGTCCTTTTAAATTAAATCTTTGTTTTTTATAACCATATACCGGATCTCCCACTAAGGGATGCAATATATGGGCCATATGAACTCTTATTTGATGAGTTCTTCCAGTTTCTAACTTGCACTTTATAAGAGTATTATTTTTAAATCTTTTTATAACTTCATAATGAGTTACTGCATGCTTTCCTCCATTTACTACTGCCATTTTTATTCTTTCTACAGGGTGTCTTCCTATTGGTGCATCGACAATTCCCGACTCATTTTTTATTATTCCCTCAACTAATGCTATATATACTCTATTTATAGAGTGCTCCTTAAATTGTTCTGCTAAATTATTATGAGATTTATCGTTTTTAGCCACTATTAATATTCCCGAAGTATCCTTATCAATTCTATGAACTATACCGGGTCTTGTTACTCCATTTATGCCAGATAAATCTTTGCAATGATATAAAAGGGCATTAACTAAAGTACCTGAATATAATCCTGATGCTGGATGCACTACCATCCCTTGGGCCTTATTTACAAGTATAACATCCTTATCTTCATAGACTATATCTAAATGTATATCTTCAGGTTGTATTTGTAATGATTTAGGCTCTGGTATATTTACCTCTACCTCATCTTTTTCTCTCAGTTTATAATTATTTTTTTTAACTTTACCATTGACTAAAACATTTTTATCGTTTATTATTTTTTGAATATAAGATCGTGATTTTTCTTCATATGTATGAGACAAATACACATCTAATCTTTCTTTTTCAAATTCTTTATCTATTATAAAAATATCTTTTTCCATAAACTAATCTTCCTTTATTAGATATATTGCCAATAATGTTGTTCCAACTACCACTAACATGTCTGCCACATTAAAAGTAGGGTAATAATAAATATCCTTATAATGCAACAATATAAAATCAACTACAAAATTATAAAATACTCTATCTATAAGATTACCTATGGCACCACTTATAATTAGTGCAAGTGAAATTCTAAGAACCTTAGATTTTGGCTTGTACTTTATTAGAAAATATAATATACCCAAAATCACTATTAAAGTTATTATTACTAAAAAAATTATTTTATTTTGTAGTATTCCAAAAGCTGCTCCCCTATTTTCTAGATAAGAAAAACTAAAAAAATCTTTTATTACAACTATTTCTTCTCCTGAGTACAATTTATTCAATGCCCATATCTTAGTTACTCTATCTAAAATAACTCCAAAAATAAAAATTAAAAATTCCAAAGAACCCCCCTGCCTTCCTAAAACATTTTAATCTGGTAATTGATTTTTATAATAATTATTACTTATTCTTTCTACCGGTTCTACATAACCGTCATCCGAATCTTCATAATAATATTCATCTATATTTTCAAGTCTATTGAAAAGCTCTACATCTTGATAACTATCCTCTGCATCAAATTCTACTTTATTTGTGTTATCATTAAATCCATAACCAAAAGGATATCCTAATACCTTCTCCTCAATTGGTCTATTATAACGTTCTTCTTGTTTTCTACTGCTTAATTCATTTTGACATTCAATACAATATTTAGCATAAGGCACAATTTCCAATCTATGTTCTGAAATGTCCTTTCCACATCTTCTACATGTACCATATTCTCCACGGTTTATATCCTCAATGGACTCTTCTATTTGTTTTAATAAGGAAATTTCATTTCCTTTAAGAGTTAATCCCTTTTCTTTATCAAAAAGTTCCGTAGCCGTATCTGATGGATGATTATCATATTGAGAAAGTTCTCTACTCATAGCTGAATTAGAGTCTATAGTTTCGTTTTCTTCCATTTCTTCAAGCAAGTTATACACATTATTTTTTTCTGATATAAGTTTATTTTTAAAATGGTGTAATTTATTACTATTCATTATAAACTCCTTTCACTGTACATAGAATTTTTTTTCTTAATCATATTTTAACTATATTTTTTTTATTTATTCTATACTAAGTAAAAAGAAGTTTTTAGTTTTAAAATTTAACACTTACCTAAAATTTAATATATAAACATCAATTTAATTTTTCATATTCTATAGGAAAATAATCTAAAACATTCTTAAAAGATATTTCTGTGCAATTAAAATTTTCAATAATAGTATTTTCTTTATTTTTTAATGATAAAACTAAAAAAGCTAATGCTATTCTATGGTCATTAAATGTTTTTATCTTTATTGTTTTATTTATATAATTTTTATTACCTTCTATAATCAAGCTTGAATTTTCATATTTACAATTTACATCGCATGCTTTTAAATTATCAAGTATTGCAGCTATTCTATCACATTCTTTATACTTTAATTCATCTACAGATTCAAAGGTAGTAATACCTTCACTAAAACTTGCAACTACTGATAATACTGGTATTTCATCTATTATATTAGGTATTATATCCTTGTCTACTTTGATAGCTTTTAAATTACTACTTTTAACATAGACATCTCCAATTTCTTCACCATTTAAAATATGTTTTATTTCTATTTTTATATTAGCACCCATAGATTTTAATACTTGTATAAATCCACATCTTTTTTCATTTAATAACACATTTTCTATTTTTATATTAGAGTCTTCATAAATTAAAGCTGCACAAATTAAAAAAGCTGCAGAAGATATGTCTCCAGGCACATATATATCTTTACTTTTAATCTTAGATTTTTCTATAGTAATGACATTTTCTTTCACATCTATAAAAGCACCTAGATATTTAAGCATTCTCTCAGTATGGTCTCTTGTAAATTGTTTTTCTATTATTTTAGTTTTACCTTTTGCCTTTAGTGAAGCTAATAAAATACAAGATTTTACTTGAGCTGATGGCACTTCCATTATATATTCTATAGCTTCTAATCCTTCATGCTCTAAAAATTCTAAAGGAATAAAGTTATTATTACTTTTTATTGAGGCTCCCATTTGGGTTAAAGGATTAATAATTCTTGCCATAGGTCTCTTTTTTAAAGAATCATCTCCAATAAATTTTGCCTTGATTGAAGCCCCTGATAAAACTCCAGATAAAAGCCTTACAGTAGTTCCTGAATTTCCTGCATCTAAAACTTTTGGATTTTTATTAAGATTGTCATATCCTGGTGATGTAACGCTAAGTATATCTCTATGTTTTTTTATCTTAATTCCTAATTTCTCCATACATTTTAATGTAGAATTACAATCTAAATTATTAGGGAAATTATATACTCTATAACTTCCCTTTGGTAATGCTCCTATTATAAGAGATCTATGTGCAATAGATTTATCTCCAGGCATTTTAAATATACCTTGTAAATTGTTTTTTATTGCCTTTACTAACAGATCCACTATTTAACTCCCCAATTCTTTTAATTTCCATCAAATATATTAGTTAATTTTTTTACTTTATGGATTATACTTCTCATCTCTTCTATGCTTACAGTTTGCCTTGCATCAGATACTGATTTGTCTGGCTCTATATGGCTTTCTATAATAAGACCATCTGCACCTGCTACAATAGACGCTAAAGCCATAGGTTTTACATACTCTCTAAAACCAGTAGCATGACTTGGATCTACTATAATAGGTAACCTATATTTATCTTTAATTACTGATACACTGTTTATATCTAAAGTATTTCTAGTATAGCTTTCAAAGGTTCTTATTCCTCTTTCACAAAGCACTACATTAGCATTTCCTTCACTTAATATGTACTCTGCTGCATACATCCACTCAGATAATGTAGCACTCATTCCTCTTTTTAAAAGCACAGGCTTTTTAGTTTTTCCTACTTCTTTTAAAAGAGTATAGTTATACATATTTCTTGAACCTATTTGTATCATATCTATATAGTCATAAGCTTTTTCTAAATCCCTAGCATCCATAATTTCACTAACTATAGGCATATTGAATTTATCTCCTACAGACTTTAAAATTTTAATTCCTTCAAATTGAAGTCCCTGAAAAGAATAAGGGGAAGTTCTAGGCTTAAAAGCCCCACCTCTTAATATATGTACTCCTGCATCCTTTAATCCTTCACCTATTTTCATCATAGTATCTTCATTTTCTATAGCACATGGCCCAGATATTATGACTTTTTCCTTATGTCCTATAACTACATCTTTTACTTTAACTTTTATATTATCTCCACTTTTTTTATCTACTAATAATTTTTCCATTAAATTAATCACCTACAAATTTTTTATGTTACCTCTAACAATTTAAAAGCATTCCTTTTAATATGTTTGAAGAATTTTTAATAGCAATATCCATAAATTTTTCATATTCCATATGTGCTCCAATGCTTGCATTATCTGATATAGAACGTATAACTACAAATGGTATACTATTAAGATAACAAACTTGTGCTATACTTCCGCCTTCCATTTCACAAGCTAAAGCTTTAAATTTACTATGAAGCCATTTAACTTTTTCTACATCACCTATAAATTGGTCTCCTGTAACTATTCTTCCTATTAAACATTTATAATCTGATGTATCTTCACATACCTTTTTAGCAACAGATACTAAATCTTCATCACATTTAAAATCAAAAGTATCTAATCTTGGTATTTGTCCTATGGGATCTCCAAAAGCTGATGTATCCATGTCATGTTGAATCAAGTTATCTGCTATAACTACATCTCCTGGAAGCACATTTTCATGAACTCCTCCAGCAATACCTACATTTATAATTCTATTCACCTTAAAATCATCTATAAGTATTTGAGCACATACTGCAGCATTAACTTTACCTATACCACATCTTACAGCAACTACTTCTTTATTCCAAAGCATTCCAAAACTAAATTTCATGTTAGCTTTTGTTTCTTGTTTTTCTATAGTCATTTCCTTTAATAATAATCCTAACTCTTCATCCATAGCTCCTATTATTCCAAATCTCATTACTAATTTTCCCCCTTACATATACTTTCTTCCATAGCTTCAATTATTTCTTTTTCATTAATTTCCACTTTAATTTTAAATTTTCCTATTTTCTCTAAAAGTACAAACATTATTTTATTTGTATTTTTTTTATCATGTTTTATAGCATACATAAAGCTTTTATAATTGTCAACTTTATACTTATATGGTAATCCAACTTTTTTATAAATATCTACTACTTTATTATACACATCTTTTGATAAATTTAACTTTTTTTCAGACAATTTTAAACTAACTAATATACCTAACGCTACTGCTTCTCCATGAAAGATTTCATAATTAGAACTTACTTCTATAGCATGACCTACAGTATGACCAAAATTCAAGGAATTTCTAATACCTAAATCATTAAAATCTTCCTTAACTATTTTAGCCTTTATAAATAGACATTCATGAACTATATGCAAAAGCTTATCTTGCTCTTTTTCCATTATATATTTAATATTATTTTGTATAAAATCAAATAAGTTATTGTCTTTTATTAACGCATATTTTATTACTTCCCCAAATCCTGCTAAAAATTCCTCTTTATTAAGGGTTTTTAAAAAATATGTACTTACATATACAAAAATAGGGTTATAAAAATTTCCTATTATATTTTTAATCCCTTTATAATTATAACCAGTTTTTCCTCCGATACAACTATCTACTTGAGATAGCAGTGTGGTAGGCACATTTATAAATCCTATACCTCTCATATAAGTAGATGCTACGAAACCTGCTATATCCCCTACAATTCCTCCACCTAAGGCTATTATTATACTAGATCTATTAGCCTCTTTCTTTATTAAAAAATCATATATATGGCTTATAGTATTAAAATTTTTATTTTTTTCCCCTGATTCTATCACATAAACAAAATATTTATTTTTATTTTTCAAGGTCTTTAATACTTTTTCATAGGCTTCATATACATTTTCATCTGTAATTATAAAGATACTATTACTATCTTTTATTTTATTTTCTAAAAGTATATTATGAAATTTATTAATATTATTATTTATGTAAACCCTGTAGTCAAACTTATCATTCTCTAAAATTATTTCTTTCATATTTTCACCTACTTTATTGGTTGCATAGTTAAAAATATTATAACATATACTACATACTATATACTCACAAAATAATAAATTCATTATTAAAGAAAAAAATTTTTCACCCTATAGGGTGAAAAAACAAAATTAATCTTCTTTTACATAAAAACTTTTTATTTCATTATCATTCTTGTTTAAAGGGGAAGTATCTATAGTTATATCTGAAACTTTAAATCCATCATCTTCTACAATATCTTGTCCCATATTTAATTCTATCTCTTTAGATTTTAAATCATCCTCGCTAATTTCACTACCCAAATTATAATTTTTAATAAAATCTCTTTCCATCTCGTCAAACATATCCATTTGTGTTTTCATGAAAGTTTTGTATCTATTTCTAAATTTATTAAATTCTTGTTTTGTACACTCAAACTCATCATTTATCTTCATTACGTCATTTTGAGCTTTTTCTATTATTCTTTTAGCTGAATCATTAGCATTTTTAATTATAAGTTCTGCTTCTTTTTGTGCAGATTCTTTTGCTTGTTCTGCTGCATTTTGTGCTAAAAGAAGCGTGTTTTGTATAGTATCTTCCATCTTATCATAGTGAGTTATTTTTTCCTCTAGATTAGTTATTTTTTCATTTAATGATGAATTCTCTTTATATAGATCCTCATAGTCCTCAGCTATTTTATCTAAAAATTCATCTACTTCATCACAATTATACCCTCTAAGAACTCTCTTAAATTCTTTATTGGTAATGTCCATTGATGTTATTTTCATATGAAATACACCTCAAATCATATAAATTTTTTAAAGGAAACTTTTATACGCCCTTTAGAAGTACATCCTATTTCTTCTCTCATCTTAAATTTTCCATAGCCTCTTATTATTATTGTAGAATTTTCTTCCATTTTTTTATCTTTTCTTATAACTTGCTCATAGTCTAACAAAACCTTTCCAGAATTTATTAAACTTAATGCTTTATTTCTTGAAATATTACAAAGTTCTGAAACTATAGCATCTAATCTATTAGAATTTATAATTATAATCTTTTCTTTAAAATTAAACTCAGGAATTTCCTGAGTATCATCTAACCTTTGTATTTTACAAGGCACTTTAGCTATATGACTTAAATTAATTTTTATGTACTCATAAAGATCTTCATAAATAGGTACATAGCACTCATTATTTTTCAGTATCAAATCTCCTATCTTTTCCCTTTTAATACCTAAAGAAGTTATAGCTCCTAAAAAATCTTTATGTTTTAATGTAGTAAATTTAGAGTTATAACTTATTTTTATCATTATAATTGGAAAATTATAATTACTGTATACATTAAAACCAATAATTCTTCTTTCACTTTCAGTAAATACACCATAAGTACTACAAGATACGCCAAATTGAGAAATAACCTTTTGTATATATTTCCATATATTGGGTGAGTAAAAATATTTAGTAAAAATCTCTTTACCCGTTTTTCTCGCTAAAAATAACTTATCATAAACCTCAGATAAACTATTTTTATTTTCTATATTTGCCCCTTTTAAAAATTCTTCTTTATTCATTTAATATAAAAATGTATATACAATTCTTCTTAAAATATCTATTAAAAGCAATGCAAATATAGGTGAAAAATCTATCATAAAATTAGGAAATATTCTATTTTGTAACTTTCTAAAAGGTTCCATAAAAGGTTTTGTAAAAGCACGTATAAAACTTATGAATCCGCTATACTTTCCATATGACATAGGTATCCATGATATAAATACGTCTATTAAAATAGCTACTTCTAATAACTTAAAAAGTAAATTAAAAGCTACCATTAAAAAATTTCTTAGCATAACTTCCTCCAAATTTATTTATTCCAATTAAATATTCCTTTACTAGATATTAGCTGACTTTTCAATTCGTTAGTTACTTCTACATTAGATGGAGCTAATATATAAACTGATTTTTCTACTTCTTCTAAGTTACCATTTAAGGCGTAACTAGCACCTCCCATAAAATCTAGTAATCTTTGTGCTATTTTTGTCTCTAATCCACTAGTATTTACAATTATTATTTTTCTATTTTTTAATTCGTCACAAATATCTGCAGCTTCTTCATAACTAGTTGGTTTTATTATTTTAATTTTAGCCGAAACTGCTGTATGAATACTTACTACCTTACCATTTCTCTTTGAACTAGATGATATTATGGGCTCTACCTCTTGCTGATTCATTTCTTCTAATTCTTCATCTACCTCTTCTAATTCTTCATCTAAATCATCTTCTAATCCTAAAATTCCTGCCATTTTATTTAATAACTTTCCTGACATAATGTTCTCCTCCTTATTTATCATAATTTCGTTTTCCAAAAATCCCTTGTCCAATTCTCACCATATTGGAGCCTTCTTCTATTGCTATCATATAGTCTCCTGTCATCCCCATAGAAAGATATTGCATTTGTATATTTTTAAAAGTTCTCCTTTTAAGTTGCTTAAAAATATTATTCATTTTTTTAAAATACTGCCTACACTGATCTTCACTACCTTTAGGAATAATAGTCATAAGCCCTTTAACTCTAACATTATCACAGTTTTCTACAGCTTTTATAACGTACTCTAATTCTTCTTCATTTATACCATATTTACTTTCTTCTTTTCCTATATTTATCTGTATTAGTGTATTAGCTACAATAGATTGTTTTTTATATCTACTTTCTATTTCATTTAGTAACCTTACACTATCTAAAGAATGTATCAGATGAACTTTTCCCACTATATACTTAACTTTATTTCTCTGAAGATGTCCTATAAGGTGCCATCTTATATCCTGCTTTTGTTTAAAATAATCGACTTTTTCTATTAATTCTTGAACCTTATTTTCACCAAAATCTCTAATACCTACTTCATATGCTTCTTCTATACACTCTATAGGTTTGGTTTTAGATACAGCTATAATAGATACATTGTTCGGTATCACACTTTGATATTTTACAATATTTCCCTTCACACTCAAAACTATCGTCTCCTTAATGTATTTTAACATTATGTCACAATAATCCATTTAATATAATATTCTTCATAACTTTAGAAATTCCTTCATTAAAAAATATATTTTAATTGTATTAAATTACAACAGAATATTGTTATTTTTTTACTTCCTTAATAAAATTTCTTTTAAATTCCCCACTATAAGAGGGAATATTTATATTATCGGCTTCTTCCAGCTTTACATATATCTTTCTTAAAATAAGGCTTTGTAAATAATTGTCGTTTCTTAACATATATTCCTTTAAAGAAGTTTTATTTCCTATAGCATTTACATAAAAAGGAGAAACTATCTTTACCCCATTAACACTTAAAAAAGGTCCATTACAATATACTTCTGATTTATTGGTTACTCTTTGCCCATTTATAGAAATAGCTTCCGCTCCCGCATTTCTTAAATCATTTATTACTTGTATCATATCACTATCATGTATAAGTCTTAATCTCTTCTCATAATAATTTCCTTCTTTTAAAATATCTCCTTGTGCATCTTTCAAGGTGATTTTTATTCCTTGTCCTTCCACCTCTACCGTTCCCATTTCCAGTTCATTTTCTAACATTTCCTTTTTTATTTCTTCCATTATTTTTTTTTCATTTTCATTGTCTTCTTTATATCCTTTAAGCTTATCTGAATATTTATTATATTGCTCCAACAAATTGGTTACTTGTGAATATAATTTAGTTTTTTCATTATAAGCTTCTTGATACTGTTTTGCACTTAAAAAAGGTCTAATATTAACTTTTTTAAGACTTATATTCATAGAGATAAGTATGCCTATGGCTATAGAAGCTATAAATATAAATGAGTTAGCTTCACTTTTATATTTCATTTATTTCACCTCATTGGTTACTAACTTTGATGATTCTTAGCTTTTTCCAATAATATTCTTCTTATCATTCCAAAGTTTTCAAATATTCTACCTCCAAATACTACTACAGCAGCTAAATATATAGGTACACCCATTTTATCGCCTAAATATGCAAGCCCTGCTGCAAGTACGGCATTTCCAAAAAATCCTGATATAAAAATATCTGCATGAAAATTTTTAGATAAAGAAGCTCTTAAAGCTCCAAATACTGAGTCTAAACAAGCTAAAATAGCTACTGACATATAAGGTGAAAACTTATCTGGAATATTTATATTCCAAACAGCTCCTACTATGATTCCTACAATAAGACCTATAAATCCTACCATTTAAAAACCTCCTGATATTCTATAAAATGTATAATTATTTTTGTTCTACAGGTTTTGCATATTCATATTTATATACTTTTGTATACTTTTTAATTTTAATGTTGTCGGATTTTTCATACTTAACATCGCATATACCTTTAAAATCTACAAAAGCTTCTGGAAAATCTAAGGTTCCATATAACAGATCTTTATTACCTATAGCCTCTATAGTTATACGGCTATTAGGAGATATTTTTTCATCATTAACTAAAATATAGTTACCTGCATTTCTAATACCTGTTCTATTAATTACCCTTATCCCATTTATAGCTATAGCTTCTGCTCCTGCAAATCTTAATTCATTTATTATATAAACTAAATGCTTATCAGTTATTCTATCCTCTGGATTTGAACCAAATATGTTATTTGCTGGGTTTAAATATAACACTATTCCAGGACCTTTTACATCGGTACTGCCAGTTAAAGCCCTAGTATTTTCTAATTCCTTTAGTATATTTTTTGTAGATTCACTTTTACTTGCGGCACTATCTTCATATTTTTTAGTTTGCTTTTGAAGTTCATCTACTTTCTTTTCAAGTTCTGTTTTATCTTTTTTATACTGCTCAATTTCTACCGTAACATCTGAAGTATTTCGCTTGGTTAAATTTAAATTTTTTTCTTGCCTTATAATACTTTTAAATTGATAGGATAGCATAAATCCTAAAATTACACATACTAAAGCTACACTTATTTGTGAACCCTTCTTCATTATTTTCCTCCTATTTTTCAATAAAAAATACTGGATTACCTTGATAACTTACATCAATATAACCCTTTTTAGAATTTTTAAATTCGTCTTTTTTTAATATATTTATAGCAGTATTTACTTTTTTTTCTATATCACCGCTAGTTCCAAGTTTTATACATATGTTTCCATGATAAATTTTAATATCTAATATATTTTTTAAATCTATCTTATTAAATTTTATATTAGAGTTGTTACGATTTAATAATTCCCCTATTTCTTCTAAAATTTTTAATTTTCTATCTTCGTTAGTTTTTAATTTTTCTCCTACATCTAAAGAGTTAAAATTAAACCCTTCTAACTCTGTAACTTCCATTTTGGATATATTATTCCTCTTTTCTAAAACACAGCCATTTTGAGATATTATTAAATATTTTTTCCCTACCTTCGTATAAAAAGTAGCTTCCCTTTCCTTTACTATTATATTTATTTTGTTTGGAATTACTTTTTTTATTTTTACTTCTTCTATATAAGGATTTAATAACACATTTTCCTCTACTGTTTTAGAATTAGTATAAAATATATTATCACCTAAATTTACTCTAGATATATTTATTATATCATTAGATGTAATATTTTTATTACCTTGTACATTTATATTTTGTATATTAAAGTAAGACAACTTTAAACATAAAGTAACTAATATAGAACAAAGAAGTATGAAAAATATTATCAATTTTTTAATAAATTTTTTTCTCTTCCTTTTACGTATAAATTCGTCCGTATTAAAAGATTTATTTTCCATAACATTTACCGCCCATTCCTATGTAATATCATTAATCAAAATTAATTTTACCACTTTCAGTAACTTATTTCATTAAAAATTATTTACAATATTTATTTTTCTTAATATAATTATTAATACTTACAGAATAAATATAATTTTATACTAATACACCTAAATTTGTATTAGTGTATTATTGTATATAGTACACTTCTAATATACTAAATTATATTATATTTGTAAAGCTACCTTAAATAAAATTCATTATAAAATATTAAATTTAATATTTTTCTATGTTTTAATATTGTATAAAGAGAATTTGTTAAGTCTCCTTATAATATTTATAAAAAATTTCTACATTAATCTTTATAAACATAATTAAATTCACAATAATTATAACAACTTCTAATTACTTGATATTTTACCAATCCAACATCTTTAGAAAAATATTTCATATTGATTATTCATTTTTTACACCCTAATTTAGAATGATGAATACACTAAGATACCTATATTTTAAATTTCTTATTCCCATATAAGTATATAATTTCCCCTAAGGTATGTATTGTCTTAATTATAGCATATACAAAACTGTAATCATTTTCAATATTTATTGTAAATATGTCCTAATATTTTAAATATACGGAATATAAAAAAGCATATATCTAAAATTAAAAGATATATGCTTACATTATTCTTAAATCTGGATTTAAGTATTATTTTGTCTTGAAATATTTAAAAGTATTCCCATAGCCAACAGATTAAATACCAAAGAAGATCCTCCATAACTTATAAAGGGAAGTGGTACTCCCGTAACTGGCATAGATCCTGTTACAACAGCTATATTTATTATAGCCTGAACAGCCACTATAGATGTTATACCTATAGCAAGTAAAGTTCCATAAGTATCCTTAGCTTTTGTGGCTGTAACTATACCTCTCCATATAAATATTATAAAAAGTATTATTATAAAAATACAACCTATAAGACCTAGTTCTTCACCTATTATAGAAAATATAAAATCATTATGGGGTTCAGGTATATAATAACATTTTTGCCTTGACTTTCCTATACCCACTCCCCAAATACCACCAGATCCTAAAGCAAGTAAAGATTGTATAAGCTGATAACCAGTTTTTTGAGGATCATCCCATGGATGTAAAAAACTTAAAAGTCTAGCCCTTCTAAAAGGTTCAAAATATATACCAGCACCTCCTGCAAATATTACCATAAATAACACAAAATATATATGCTTTGATTTAGCTCCTGATGCATATAATACTATTAATGTAACTATCATTATGACAGATGCTATACTTAAATTTTTCTCTAAAAATACTAGCCCTGCATAAACTCCTGATACCAAAAGATACGGAAATACGCCATATATAAAATTTTTAACTTTTTCCCCTTTACTCTCTAAACTTTTAGCCATATATAAAACAACTATATATTTAGCTATTTCTGAAGGTTGGAAAGATGCAGGACCTAATCTTATCCATCTTCTTGCTCCGTTTACAGGAGGAAATAAAAAAACTAAAAGTAATAACCCTATAGTTATAATCATTATAATTTTCGTGTGCTTTTTTATTTTATGATAATCCATCTTTATGGTTAAGAACATACATATTATTCCTATAACAGCCCACATTCCCTGCTTTTTTAGAAAATAAGTACTATCTTTTATTTGTGAATTAAAAAAAGCACTATAGGAACTAGCACTATAAACCATAACTACTCCTATGGATACTAAAAGCATTATTGTACAAAATAGAGTAAAGTCTATAGCCCCTACTTTTACATTAGATTTTTTCATACTAAGTTAATCCTCCCAAAAATTACTTATAAGGATAAAAAACCAATCAAGCACAAAATTACTGTAATTATGGAAAACATAGAAACTACTTTAGTTTCATGCCAACCACTTAATTCAAAATGATGATGTATTGGACTCATTTTAAATACTCTTTTACCTGTAAGTTTAAAAGATGCAACTTGAATTATTACAGATAAAGTTTCCATTACATATATTCCACCTACTATTATAACCAAAAATGGTAATTTTAATATCATAGCCACTGCAGCTATAGCTCCACCTAAAGCTAAAGAACCTGTATCACCCATAAAAACCTTAGCTGGAAATGCATTATATCTTAAAAATCCTAATAATGCTCCTGCAACTACTGCACAAAATATAGCTAATGTATAGTGACCCATTCCAAAACTTATTAAAGCAAAGAATGTCATAACTAATAAAGTAACAGATGTTGATAAACCATCTAATCCATCTGTTAAATTAACAGCATTAGTGGTAGCTGCAAAATAAAATATAATGAATGGTATATACCAAACACCTAAATTCCAAGATCTTCTTGTAAATGGCATTATTATAGATGTACCTATATGGGGATTATTGGCTGAGTAATATCCAAATATTCCTGAAACTACTAAAATTAATAACATTTTTTGATAAGCCTTTAAACCCAAGTTCTTCTTGTGTATTATTTTTAATCCATCATCTAATGCTCCTATAATACCAAAGGCTAAGAATGCATATAAAGCTACCATAGCTTCATCACCTGGTCTTCTAACTATAATTGCCATAGTTATTACTGAAGCTAACATAAATATTACTCCACCCATAGTAGGAGTTCCTGCTTTTTTTCTGTGACTTTTAGGTCCTTCCTCTCTTATATTTTGACCAAACTTAAACTTGTGAAGTATCGGTATAAGTATAGGTCCTAATAATATAGATATTAAAAATGCTAAAAGTACTGCATATATTATTCTATTCATAATCCATTGCTCTAAATTTATGAGCATGTTCACCTCCTAATTAACTTTACTTTTCTTTAGTATTTGTACTATTTGTTCAAATTTCATGGCCCTAGAAGCTTTAATTAATATAGCATCTTCCTCTTTTATAATACTTTTTATGTAATTGGCTGCTGTTTCATTATCTGAAAAACTTTTATAAATACCTTCTGCATTGTTATATAAAAATCCTTTTTCATAAGCATTTTTAAATTCACCTAAAGCAAATAATATATCTATATTATTTTTTGAAGCATATTCTCCTATAGATTTATGGGCGTTAAAACTTTCTTCTCCAAGCTCTTTCATATCACCTAAAACAGCTATTCTTCTTTTGCATTTTATATTATTCATTACATCTATAGCAGCTTTTATAGAATCTGGACTTGCATTATAACAATCATTTATTATAACAAATCCATTGTCCTTTATAATATCTAACCTCATAGATGTAGCTTCTAGATTTTTTATACCGCTTTGTATTTCTTCATAATTCATGTTCATAATTCTTCCACAAGCTATAGCTACAAGAGAATTTAACACATTATGAATTCCTGGTATATCAACTTCAAAATCTTTATAAACCTCTTTGCCTCCTTCTTTTATACTAAATACTATACTTTCTTCCCCTAAGCTTATATTATAAGCCTTTAAGTTAGAATTTTCTTGTGTACCTATTTTATATACTTTATAATCTGCACTTTCAAAATTTGAAAGCATATCATTATCTACATTTATTATTAAGTTATTTTCTTTAGAAAAGTAATCTGTTATTTCTAATTTTGCCTTTAATATATTTTCTCTTGAACCTAAATTTTCTATATGAGATATACCTATATTCGTTATTACAGCTATATCTGGCTTTGCAGCCTTTGTCATGTTATGAATTTCATTGAAATGATTCATACCCATCTCTAATATCGCAATATCATAGGATTTATCTAACTTAAATATCATAAGTGGAAGTCCTATTTCATTATTAAAGTTTCCTTCTGTTTTAAAAACTTTATACTTCTTTGAAAGTACAGATTTTATTAGGTCTTTGGTAGAAGTTTTTCCTGTAGATCCTGTAACTCCTATTATTTTTATATCAAGAGTACTTTTATAATAACCTGCTAAATCTAACAAAGCCTTTTTAGTATCTTCAACCTTTATTATATAGGCTTTATTATCTACTTTTGTTTTTTTAAAAAATACTTCATCTACAATACATAAAGCAGCACCTTTTTCTATAGCACCTTCAACGAATTTATTTCCATTAAAATTTTCACCTTTAATAGCTATAAATATATCACCGCTTTTAATTTTCCTAGTATCTATACTTACTGAATTATATTCATCTTTTTCTCCAGTTATCACTAAGTCACCCTTAACTGCTTTTAATATTTCCTCTAAGGTAATTTTATCCATAAAAAACACTCCTATTTTAAGAACTTCAATATTACTTATAAAGCTCCTTTACTAATTCTTTTATGACTTCTCTTTCATCAAAATGAATAGTTTTATCTTTTAATATTTGATAATCTTCATGGCCTTTACCTGCCACTACAATTACATCATTTTCTTTAGCTATTTCCATAGCTTTCTTTATGGCTTCCCTTCTATTTTCTACTACAACATAGTTATCTTTCTCTATACCTTCTAATATATCTTTTATTATTAGTAATGGTTCTTCTGTTCTTGGATTATCAGATGTTATAACCGCTATATCACTTAAATTAGAACCTATTTTTCCCATGAGAGGTCTTTTAGTTTTATCTCTATCTCCTCCACAACCAAATACACTTATTAATCTTCCTTTTGTAAACTCTCTAGCTGTATTTAATATGTTTTCAAGTCCATCTGGAGTATGAGCATAATCTACTATAACTTCATAACCCAAATTAAAATCTTTAGTAACAATTTCACATCTTCCTGGAACAGCATACATAGACTCTATTCCATCCTTCACTACATTTAAAGATATCCCTTCACAAAGACAAGCACCCATACTACCTAATGCATTATATACATTATATTTACCTGGTATGTTTAAGCTTATAGAACTCTTTTCATTTTTGTAAATCAAATTAAATTCTACTCCTCTTGAATGCATATGTATATTTGTAGCTTTTAAATCAGCATCTTTGTCTATAGCATAATTGAAAGTTTTTCCTGAAGATTTACATATAATTTTTTCTCCATAAGTATCATCTATATTTATTACAGAATTTTTAGTATTTTTAAATAACATAAGCTTTGCATTAAAATAATTTTCAAAAGTTTTGTGAAAATCCAAGTGGTCTTGGGTTAGATTTGTAAATATAGCCTGACAGAATTCAATTCCATATACCCTATTTAAATATAGAGAGTGAGATGAAACTTCCATAACACAATAATCAACTTTAGCATCTACCATTTCTTTAAATAATTCATGTAATTCCAAGGATTCTGGTGTAGTCCTATCAGAATGAATTTTTTTACTTCCTATATAATTTGCTATAGTACCTATAACTCCTACTTTATATCCTGCTTTCTCTAGTATTGATTTAAGCATAAAGGTAGATGTAGTTTTTCCATTTGTACCGGTAATTCCAATTATTTTTAATTTATTCTTGGGATTATCGTAGTAATTAGACGCAAGTATTGCCAATGCCTTTCTTGTATCGTCTACCTTTATAATAGTACAATCTTTATAATAGCTCAAATTATCTAAATCTTTTTGACATACTATGATATTTGCACCCTTTTCATAAGCAGACTTAGCATATTTATGTCCATCGGTACTATAACCTTCTATACAAATAAATAGGTCTCCCTTTTTTACTTTTCTTGAATCATACTCTATCTTGTTAAATTCTTCAGTGTTTTCTCTGATAAAAGAATAGTTAAAGTCCTTTAAAACATTGTTTAATTTCATTTTTAACACTTCCTTATACAAAATTTTAAACAAATCACAAAATATTAGCATGCAATGCACAGGTTTCTGTACTACTGCATGCCTATTTTAAAAGTTTTAATATTTTAATCTCCTATAGGTTCTGCTTCTAAATTAATCATAGTTCCTTTTTGAACCTGTTTATTTGGCTCTATATTTTGACGTGATACTATTCCCTCACCTTTTATTTCACCTTTAAGACCTACGCTATTTAGTACAGATATTGCCTTTTCCATAGTATAGCCTTTTACATTAGGGACAGATACTACTTTATTATAATTTTGACTAGCCCCTGTGTAAAGTACTATTTTGCTTCCTTCCTTTACAGTATAACCTGGTTTAGGGTTCATATCTACAATATATTCTCCCTCTGATTGAAATTCACAGTCTAGTTTAAGATCTTTTAGTATTTTATTACCTTCTTCTTTTTTCATTCCCCTAACCTCTGGAACTATTACGTCTTTTAAAAGACTCTTAGCTATCCCTTCTCCGTCTGCATCACTTTTTAACGCTAAATAATTAAATATATCATTAAATAAACCTTGTGCTGCTGGAGCTGCAATTTGTCCTGCATAGTAATTTGATGGATTAGGTTCATCTATGGATACAAACACTGTAATTCTAGGGTTATTTGCAGGAGCCATACCTGCAAAAGATGATACATACTTTCCTGGCATATATCCGCCTTTTCCGGCTTTTTGCGCTGTTCCAGTTTTTCCTCCTATATGATAACCTTCTATAAAAGCTTTTTTACCTCCACCTTCAGCTACTACTTTTTCTAAATAACTTCTTAAACGATCTGTCTTCTCTTTTGTTAATATCTGTTCGCCTTTTATATCATTCTTTTTTTCCGCCACTTCTTTGTTGCTATTTTCATCAAAATGACCTATCTCTTTCATTAAATGAGGTTTTATTAAATTTCCCCCATTAGCTACTGTATTAAAAGCTTGCATATATTGCATAACAGATACTGTATTAGCTTGACCGAAAGATATAGTAGCCAAATCTATATCTGTAATATCCTTAGTTTTCTTTATTATACCCGAAGCCTCACCTGGCAGATCTATTCCAGTTTTTTTACCAAATCCAAATTTTTGTATATATTTATTTAAATTTTCTTTTCCTATTTTTTGACCTAGTTGTGCAAATCCTACGTTACAAGAATTTTTAAGTATATCCATGAAGGCTTGTGTTCCATGACCTCCATGTTTCCAGCAATGTATAACCCTTTTTCCTATAGTTATTTCTCCACTACAAGTAAATTTATCTTCCGAAGTTACAGCATTTTCTTCTAAAGCTGTAGATGCAGTTATAACTTTAAATATAGATCCTGGTTCAAAAGTATCATTAACAGCTCTATTTCTCCATTTTTGCTGAAGTTCAGCATAACTTTTCCCTTCTTCCCAAGGATCATTAGGATTATAATCTGGCTTATTTACAAGTGCTAATATTTCTCCTGTTTTAGGATCCATAACCATTACGGTAACTGCCTTAGCAGCATTATCTTTTAATGCTTGCTCCGCTGCTTTTTCACTAAAATGTTGTATCATTTCATCTATAGTTAGAATTACATCCTTACCTTCCTCTGGTTTTGTAAATTCTGAAATAGTATAAGGAAGCTCCTTACTTTTTCTATCAGTTTCTGCAATTCTTATCCCAGGTTTTCCCGATAGTATACTATTATAATAAAGTTCTATTCCAGTTAATCCCTTACCATCAGAATTGGTATGTCCAAGAACATGTGCTAAGAAGTTATTATTAGGATAATATCTCTTAGTATCTGAAGATACTAACACACCTCTTAAATTTAAAGCCCTTACCTTATCTGCCTTATCTTTTTCTATTCTTCTCTTTAACGTAGCAGAAGCTAATGGTAATCCATTAGGGAGCTTTTTATTTAAAACTTTTTCTACTTCCTTATTATCCATGTCTAAACAAGCTGATAGCTTTTCAGCCACATATTTTTTAGATAACCTCTTCTCTTTCATAGTATCTCTTAAAGTATTCATATCCAAGTCTACTCTGTAAACATTAGCACTTACAGCCAATTCATTCCCGTTTCTATCTAATATTCTTCCTCTTTTGGCATCAATTTTCACTTCACTTGTCCACTGTGCTATTGCCTTTTTCTTTAAATCTGGAGACTGATTTATCATAATATAAAGTAACCTTCCTACCAATCCAGTAAATAATAAAAGTAAAAGACAAAATATAAGAACCATTCTTTTACGAATGATAACCTTGTCTCTGTAACCCTTTTTTGTCAATTATTATACCTCCGTTAAATTAGCATTTCTTTTAATTTATAAAAAAACTTAAATAAACTCTTATGTTTATCATTTTTATTTTTATTTGTATTTTCTTTAAAATTATTATAACTCAAATCTGTATATATAGCAGATTCTTTATCAGGAACTACCATATGTAAGTTATCTTTTGCTTGTTTTTCTATAGTGTTTAAATTACTATATTTTACTAAGTCAACTTTTAAATTTTCACTATCCTTGTTTAAAACTGCTACCTTATTTTCTACATTATTAAGTTCCTTTTGCATATTGTATATTATACAATATCTAGTTATAATAGTAACCCCTAATACAAATATTAATAATATGTTTCCTAAAGTTTTAAATTTTTTCTTTAATCTTCTGTCTTTCTCTTTCTTTTTATTATTTCTTTTATTCTTTTTTATTTTCTCATATTGGTCTTTTTTAGAAGGTACATACTCTGGAGCAAGAACTGTGTTTCCATTAAACCTATTTTCTTTATCTAACATTATCAATTTATTCAGCCTCCTTTTGGTTTAGAACTAAAGCTTTTCACACACCCTAAGTTTTGCACTTTTACTTCTAGAGTTAATTTGCTTTTCATCCTCCGTAGGTTCAATAGGTTTTCTTGTGATTAGTTTTATTGTAGACTTTTTGCCACACATACATATTGGAAAATCTGATGGACAAGTACATGGATTTTCCATTTCCCTAAATTTAATTTTTACTATTCTGTCTTCCAAAGAATGAAATGTTATTATGGATAATCTACCCTTGGAATTTAATCTGTTAACACTATCCTCTATTGCACCATTTAGAATTTTTAATTCTCTATTTACTTCTATTCTTATAGCTTGGAAAGTTCTTTTAGCTGGATGACCATCCTTTTGGAATTTCAAAGGTATAGCTTTTCTTATAATATCTACAAGCTCCATTGTAGTTTCTATAGGTTTTTGTTTTCTTTTATCTACAATAAACTTAGCTATCCTTCTAGAAAATCTTTCCTCGCCATAGTTCTTAAGTATTTTATAAAGCTCTTCTTCTCCATATCCATTGACTACATCATAAGCTGAAAAATTATCATCTTTATTCATTCTCATATCAAGAGGTGCTTCTTTCATATAACTAAATCCCCTAGATGCTTCATCTAATTGGTAAGATGATACTCCAAGATCCATAATTATTCCATCTACTTTTTCTATTTGTAATTCTTCTAATATACTATCTATGTTATAAAAATTATTATGTACATATATTACATTGGTAAATTCCTTCAAACGCTCTTTAGCTGCTTTTATAGCACAGGTATCTTGATCTATTCCTATTAAAGTTCCTGTACCTTTTAACTTTTTTAGTATTTCATAAGAGTGTCCTCCTCCACCTAGGGTACAATCTACATATACCCCATTTTCTTTTATGTTAAGTGAATTTATTGTCTCTTCCAATAATACTGACACGTGCTTAAATTCCATTTGTATCCTCCTAATAAACTAAATTCCTAGTTCGTTCATTTGTTCCGCTATATTATCGTAATCTATATTTAGGTCATTATATTTATCCCAATTTTCCCTACTCCAAATTTCTATTCTGTTAGAAACTCCTATGCTTACTATATCCTTTTTCATATTTCCATATTCTAAAAGATTTTGTGGTATAATGGTTCTACCTTGTTTGTCCATTTCCATTTCATGTGCCCCAGAAAAGAAAAATCTAACAAAGGCTCTAGCATTTTTGTTAGTCAAAGGTAGCTTATCTAATTTTTCTTGTAAAATTCCCCATTGGTTTTTAGTATAAATATATATACAACCATCTAATCCTTTAGTTAATATAAATTTTTCTCCTAGTTCATCCCTAAATTTAGCCGGAATTATAATTCTATTTTTCTTATCTAAACTATGGTTATACTCCCCTATAAACATATTTACACCTCAAAGCATATTTTCTGCTCCACTTTCAACCACTTCTAACCACTTTATTAAATATTCTATACTTTACTTAAAAATCCTTCTCTAGCTATCGTAATTTTAGTTTATTTTTTAAACAGATTAAATTAATATAAATTGTATTTTTTTGTTTAATACTCTCTTTTAAAGATAAATAGGCACTATTTTTAAATCAAAAACCAAATATTTCCTATGTGTATATTGGCTAATTTTGTATTATTATTATAGATTTAATCAAAATTTAAATAAAAAATACTTTTTTGTAGAAAATATTATTGGAGGTGTTATTTATGATAAAGAATAAACTATTTAAAAACAGCTTTATGAAAAATAGACTTGTAAGGCCCCATTATATTAATTGTTTAGATAAAAAGGAAAAAATGGTTTTAGCATCTATTATAGGAGTATCTTTTATGCGTGGTATTTGTGTTGGTATGTACATTAATGATAAATAATACTTCTACTTTTCTTGAAATAGAACCTATCCTGGAGTATAATTTAATAGGAGTTTATACCTATTATATAAGGTATAAATCTCCTTTTTAATTTGTTAATTATACAAAGAAAGGAATGTACATAGATGAAATTAGGAATAGTTGGTTTACCAAACGTTGGTAAGAGTACATTATTTAACGCCATAACTAAAGCGGGAGCAGAATCTGCTAATTATCCCTTCTGCACAATAGAACCAAACGTAGGTGTAGTTAGCGTACCAGATAAAAGACTAGATATATTAGAAAAAATGTATAATCCTAAAAAGAAAATCCATACAGCTATAGAATTTTATGATATTGCAGGATTAGTTAAAGGTGCTAGTAAAGGTGAAGGTTTAGGCAATAAATTTTTATCTCACATACGAGAAGTGGAAGCTATTGTTCATGTAGTAAGAGCTTTTGAAGACTCCAATATAGTTCACGTAGATGGTTCCGTAGATCCTATCCGCGATATAGAAACTATAAGCTTGGAACTTGTATTTTCTGACTTAGAAGTAATGCAAAGAAGAATTGATAAAAGCGCAAAATTAGCTCACGGTGGAAGCAAAGAAGCTAAAGCTGAACTTGAGTTTATGCAAAGAATTAAAACTCACTTAGAAGAAGGAAAACCTGTAAGAACTTTATCTGTTACAGAAGATGAAGAAAAGATGATAAAGGGATACTTCCTTTTAACTTCAAAGCCTGTTTTATATGTAGCTAATGTATCTGAAGAGGATGCATCTGCAGATGCTTTAGATAATGAATTTGTAAAAAAAATAAAAGAATATGCTAAAGGTGAAAACTCTGAAGTAATAACATTATGTGCAAGACTTGAAGAAGAATTATCTACTTTAGAAGACGATGAAAAACTTGAAATGCTAGAAGGCTATGGTCTTAAAGAATCTGGCCTTGATAAATTAATTGAATCTAGTTATAAATTATTAGGACTTATAAGTTTCTTAACTGCAGGTTCAGATGAAGTTAGAGCATGGACTATAGTTAAAGGTACTAAAGCTCCAAAAGCTGCTGGTAAAATTCATACTGATATAGAACGTGGATTTATCCGTGCTGAAGTTATTTCTTATGATAAATTAATCGAATCTGGTTCTGAAGTTCAAGCTAAAGAAAAAGGCTTCTTTAGACTTGAAGGAAAAGATTACATAATGCAAGATGGAGACATAGTAAACTTTAGATTCAATGTATAATAAACTCATTTTATTGAAAAAGCGTGAAAGAAATTTCATGCTTTTTCAATTATGAAATTTATATTAAATCTATTCCATATATTTTTTATTGGAGTATACTTAGTATATATAATTAAACGGAGGTATTTTTCTATGTTTGAAAATGATTTTTATACTAAAGGTGAGGAAATAGCCAATTCCATAACTCATGGTATAGGTACTCTTCTTGCTATAGCTGCTCTTGTTATTTTAGTTGTATTATCTGCTAAATATTCAGATGCATGGCATGTAGTAGGTTATAGCATTTTTGGATCTTCTTTAATAATTTTGTATCTAGAATCAACCTTATACCATAGTCTTCAAGGAAAAAAAGTAAAAAAAGTATTTAGGATATTTGACCACTGTTCTATTTTTATATTAATAGCTGGAACCTATACTGCATATATTCTTTCATCTCTTAGAGACCCATTAGGATGGACTATTTTTGGTGTTGAATGGGGATTAGCTATAATAGGAATAGTTATGAAATGTTTTACTACAGGTAAATTTGAAAAATTATCTACATTTATATATGTACTTATGGGCTGGCTTATAATGTTACATGTAAAAAAATTATCTTTGGTTATTCCTAAAATTTCTTTAGTATATCTTATAGTAGGTGGTGTTGTATACACTTTAGGATCTCTGCTTTTTATAAAAGATGATATACCTTATAACCATCCTGTATGGCATTTGTTTGTTTTAGGCGGAAGCGTTTGTCACTTCTTTTCTCTTTTTTATATAATTCCAAGATAAGGGGTTATAGCAAAATAAATTACTATACAAAAACATTTAAAAACAACACCCAAATATTGTAAATAATTGAATTTTTCTATAAAATAAAAAAGGGGCTTCTCTTATTGCATTTTTATGCATTATGAGATAGTCCCTTTAAAATCTGTTATTTTTTATTTCTATACCTTTTAGTATATCTTCTTAATTCTTTATTTATAATATCAATTATTTTATCAAAGCGCTCCCCTAATAATATTTCTAATGCATCCTCTACATTTTCCATAGTGTATATAGTGAACTCTCCTTTAGCTATTGCATCCTCAACTTCTTTTTTCAAAACTAAATTATCCCTATTACAATGAGGTATAATTACAGCATTTCCTTTTACTCCTCCATTTTCTTTGCACACTTTAAAAAATCCTTCTATTTTGTTATTAACTCCTCCTATGGGCTGAACTTCCCCAAACTGATTTATAGATCCCGTAATAGCCACATTTTGCTTAACCGGTATTTTACTTAAAGAAGATATCATAGCTGTTACTTCTGCAACAGATGCGCTATCCCCATCCACCTTTCCATATACCTGTTCAAAACTTATATGAAAATCTACAGGTAGTATTTCATACTTCCCAATTATAGTATTAATGTAGCCCTTTAAAATGTTAATAGCTTTATCATGTATATCTCCACTTAAATTACTTTCTTTTTGAATATCAATTATATCTCCATTTCCCTTATAACAACAACAAGTTATTCTTATAGGCCTCCCAAAAGAAAAATAGCCTACATCTATTATAGAAAGTCCATTAACTTGACCTATCTTTTTTCCTTCTGTACTTATAAATATCTTTTTTTCTTTATATTCTTTTAAAACTTCCTCTTCTATTATCTCTTGTGTATAAGCTACTTTTATTATATCATCACAAATTATAGAATCTCTTCCTTCTTTAACTGCAATACTACTTGCTTGTGTTAGCAATTTATCTAATTCATAATCATCAAAATAAATTTTATTCCTATTTTCAGCCTTTCTAGAAAGATACTTTGATATTTCAATTATAGCCTCTTGGTCTACGGGTATTAATTTCTTTTTTTTACATAACTCCCTTATATTTTCCGACAAATCTTCTCCAAAAGAAGAATTTATATCTATTATGGGATTATACTCTGCCCTTAACTTAAATATTTTTTTAAAATCTTCATCATGATTGTATAACACGTTATAGGACCCATAGTTTCCTATAAGTATTACTTTTACATTAATATTTACAGGTTCAGGCTTTAATCCATTTAAAGATAAAAGTTCTAAATATCCTCTATTATAATCGAAATCATTTTTTTCATTTAATAATGTTTTCTTTAAATAATAATAAGATAAAGAATTAAAAAAAAGACTATTTAATCTTATTATTAAAACTCCCTCATTAGCTCTTAGTATAGATCCAGGTTTTATTAAATTTACATCTGTTGAATATACTCCGTTTCGATTTTCATATTCTATACTGCCTATTAAATTACTAATAGATGGATCATCTTCAAATAAAACCAGTGGGTTTTTATTACAACTATTATCTACTAGCACATTTACCTTATATTTATATATAGCCTTAGCTATTAATTCTTCATCATCATCATAACTTATACTATAATTTTCTATTACTGATTCTTCAACTTTTCTACAAACACTATTTAAAAAATCTAATACCTCCATATTATTTTCAAACTTCATTCTAAATTTATCCTTGGAAGTTTTCATATTATCTTTGATATATTCTTTCATAATTTTTTTTATTTTATCTAATGCCTCTATTTCTATATCCTTTAAATCATCTAATATCTTATTAGCTTCTTTCTTTAAATAAGTAACTTTGTCTAATATTTTTCCTTTTTCGTCCACTTCTAAACTATCATAATTTTCTTCTGTTAATACTTCCCCTTGTTTTATAGGAATAAAAGCAAATCCTGTACTACTAGCTTTTATTTCAAATCCACACTTTTTTGATTCTTCCATTAAATTCTCTATTAATTCGGTTCTTTTTTTTTCTAATTTATCTATTATGCTTTCTTTTTCTTCAAGTGAAGAATCAGAATAAAATTCATATATACATTCTAAATACTCTGATTGAATATTTTCTAGAGTATCTCTTAACACTTTACCTTTACCATTTTCTAAAGTTATGGGGTAAGGATATTTTTCATCTTCATTTATTACATAACATATATCATTGGGGCTTTTCTTTTTTGATAACTTCTTTTTTATAAATCTCATTAGATTCTCCAACTTTTCTTTTGAAAAATTATCTATCAAATATAAATTATATCCTTGCCTATCTATATCTAAACATTCTTCTATTTTATTATATACATTTTTGTATCTAGGAATATTATCTGAAATTCCTTCTATATCAAGAGGGTTTATATCTAAATTATATAATACTTCTTCTTTTTTTAGCTCTCTTAACATATCCACTCCTCCTTTCACTAGTTAATATAATATTATTCATGACAGCTTGTTTTAGTAACTAAAAACCTATTAAATTTAATAATTGATTATAAATTCACTTGAATTAATCAATGATTAAATTTTAACAATGATTAAATTTTAAAATCAAACATAGGTTTAAATTTCAGCTTGAAACATATATTTTTTTATAATGTATATTCAGCTTACTTATTATTTTTTTTAAGATATTTTAGAAATATTTTAAATTTAGAAATATTTTGTTTTTATTTTTTCATTTTATATTAAAATGCTCAATGTATTTTTAACTATTTACTTTATAAAATATAATTTTTAAACTCATATGTTACAATAATTCCAATATATGTGGTATTTTAAAATTTCTTTTGTATTAATTTACATATAAGAATTATTTTTTTTGAAAAATCTAATATTTAAATATTAATTAATTATTAAAATTCTTAATAACACCTTAATAAAGCTAACTATTTTTTATTATATTTTTTATTTAACATCAACTCTTCAAAGAATATCGAAAGATTTGTGAAAAATATTGTTAATTTAATAGCATAGTATTATATAATTAACTCTAATTGTTCAATTTTAAGAAAACTTCGCAATTATGGAGTTTGATTTTAAAATGCCATTATAGTATCTTTAATATAACGAAAACAATTAGGAAGTGGTTTTGTGGATAGTATTAATTATAGAGCCAGAAGAGCTTTCATAACATTTTTATTAAGCAGCTCAGCTTTTTTAATAACTTATTTTCTTATAAGATTTAGATATGTATTACTTTAATATATAAAAAGAGAGTATGTGAAAATTATTTATAAAAAAATAACTTTCACATACTCTCTCTGTCTTAATATATTTTATAATAATAACTCCATATTTATCATATATTTCATAAAAAAATAAAAGCTATATAAAAGTTTTATATAACCTTCTATAGCTTTCATTTTTTTATATTCGATTATTCTTCTGCATTTTCACATATTGAAATAGACGCTGATGCTCCTATTCTTGACGCTCCTGAATTTATCATATCTAACGCTTCTTCATAACTATGTATTCCACCAGATGCTTTAACACCTATATCTTTTCCTACAGTTTCTCTCATAATCTTGATATCTGAAGCCTTAGCTCCTGATTTTGAAAATCCAGTAGATGTCTTAACAAAGTCTGCTCCTGCTTTTTTTGCAATTTCACAAACTTTCACCTTTTCTTCATCAGTTAAAAGACAAGTTTCTATTATAACCTTAGTTAAAGCTTTTCCACTAGCTGCATTTACTACAGCCTCTATATCTTTTTTTACATAATCGTAATCCTTATCTTTTAATTTACCTATATTTATAACCATATCAACTTCTTCAGCACCATTTTCTATAGCTTCTTTAGTTTCAAAAGCTTTTACATTACTTGTAGTAGCTCCTAAAGGAAATCCTATAACTGTGCAAACTTTTACAGAGCTTCCCTCTAATAATTTAGCTACTAAAGGTACATTACACGGGTTTATACAAACTGAAGCAAATTTATTTTCTATGGCTTCCTTACAAATTCTTTCTACAACCTCTTGTGATGCCTCTGGCTTTAATATCGTATGATCTATCATAGCTGCTAATTCATTTTTTTTCATACATTTATACCTCCATATATTTTTTGGTACATATTTAATTTTGTTTTCAAATTCATAGAAATTCAAAATATTAGTATATCTACATTGTATAAAACCTGTTTATTTTTTTCAAGTAAGTATTTTAAATAATTCTATTTATTTTTCATATTTTATAGTATATTTATAAATATTATATTTAATACTAGCATATGTATATGTTAGTATATATAATTTAGTATATTAAACTATAGAAAAATTCATTAATGACAATTACTTTTTCAGTATATTATACATATAAACTGCCTGATATAATGATTAAATTATTTTAAAAATATGAATACTATGTTATAATATACATAAAATTTAAATGCGCTTTTATTTTCAATTTTAAATATAATACATATTAGTAAAGGAGTTATACTTATGAGTTTTAAGGAAAAACTTGGAAAATATTATACAGAAGCATACTTAACAAAATACGGAGACAGGATTACTCAAATTCAAGGTAATGCAGTTTCAGTTAGGGTTGAAGAAAAATCTATTTTATGGATTTTTCATAAAATAACAGCAACGCTACTCATAAGGCCAGAAAGAAGTAGAATGATTGTTAAATGCATTTACAAAAAAAAGAAGTGGTTTAAAAAACCTAACTTTATAAATATATCTCAAGGTAACTATGTTCTTATACAAGGTCTCAAAGGTAAAAAAGGCAAAGATAATAGAGAAACTATAGAAATATTAAATGTACGAAATATGACTACTAGAAAAGATTTAATACCTATGGAAGGTAAAATTAAAAAAGTTCAAAAAGTACAAAGAATGAAATAAAATAGAACTTAGAAAACTAAGTTCTATTTTTCATTTATAATATGTATATGATTTATTTCTACAGATTTCAAAGCATCAAAAACTAATTTTATTGTATCTAAATTAGTATATTCTCTATATTTATTATAGTATTCTACTGCATGTTTTTCTCTTTTTTCTGCCATATCCAAAAGTATTTCATCTTCATTATATCTACTATAATCCATATTATTAATTTCAGGCAATTTATCATAACACGCTAATCTCTTATGAACATTAGCATGAGCATATTCTATGTTAGCTAAGTCTTTAAATAATTTAGATATATGTAAATCTTTACTTAACATAGCGGCTTTTTTATAAAAATCTCCATTAAATATCTCTAATTTCATAGCATGGTCTAGTATTTTTAGTATATCTTCATTTAATTCTTCTTTTTTTATTGTATAAACAAAAGGTTTATCACTTAAATATTTTAATTCTACCCCACAAACTGGGCAAAACTTTATAGAATCTATAGAATTTTCTTCTTCAAAAGCATATTTATTTAAGTTGTAGTTTTTTTTACTTATCTCTACACCACAAATAGGACAATATAAACTTTCCATATTATCTCTCCTTAATATAAATATATAATATAGTTTTTTACATTTATTATATAGTATACCATATAATAAACAATTAAATAAGAACAATAAATTAGAAAGATTTAAGATCCTTTAATCTAATTTATTATGTTTACTATTTTTGTTTCATTAATTTTCCTATGTTTATTATCAAATAGGCATTTTATCTATCTGTTTTTAATATTATTTATATGCTATATTTGATTTTTTTGACAAACTATTATAAAATTAATCTAGATTTTATTAAATTATTATAACATAGGAGGATTTCATGAAAGAACACATAAAAAAATCTTTGTTTAATTTAAGTAATGCAATTATACTATCTATGATCTTAGGTATAATAGTAGGTTCCATTATGGGAAAGAACGCTGTTATATTTTCTCCATTAGGAGATATATTTATGAAACTTATAAAAATGGTAATCATACCTTTAGTTTTTTGTTCAATTGTTGCGGGAGCTTCTTCTATAGGAGACAGTAAATCTGCTGGAAAAATGGGTATAGCAACCTTTATATATTATTTAGCAACTACAGCTGTAGCTGTATGTATAGGGCTTGTATTCGGAGAATTATTCAAGCCTGGTACTGGAGTACCAATAGATTCCATAAAATCTATGTTTTCAAATGAATATTCAACCAAAGGTAACATACCTGGCTTTTGGGAAACAATTAAAGGTTTTATACCTGAAAATCCTATAAAATCCATGGTAGAAGGAAATATTCTTCAAACTATTTTCTTTAGTTTATTTTTAGGTTTCGGTATATCTTCATTACCTAAAGAAAAAAAAGAATTTTTATCAAAATTATTTAACCATTTAAATGATGCTTTAATCTATATAATAATGAAAGTTATGTATATAGCACCTATAGGGGTGTTTGCACTTATGGCCGATGCTACTGGAACTTTTGGATATGAAATTTTAAAAAGCATATTCTTCTTATTTATAGTTTATATTTTAGCCTTGGCTATTCATAACTTCGGAATATACTCTTTATTCATTAAATTATTTTCCAATGTTCCTATTAAAAGATTTTGGAAATCAATATTTAAAGTAGAATTAATGGCTTTATCTACTGTTTCTTCTATGGCAGCTCTTCCATTAAATATTGAAACTTGTCAAAGCGAATTAGGCGTTTCAAAAGAAACTAGTTCTTTTGTACTTCCATTAGGTGCTACTATAAATATGGATGGAAATGCAATTTATTATGCCTTAGTTTGCTGTTTTTTTGCACAAATGTTTAATATAAATTTAGGACCTTCTCAATATTTAGCTATAATATTTACAGCTACTATAGGTTCTATAGGACAAGCTGGTGTACCAGGACCTACATTATTAGTAGTAGCAGTTCTTTTAGCTGCAAATATCCCAGTAGTAGGTCTTCCTATGCTATTTGGCGTAGATAGAATTTTTGATATGTTAAGAACTGCAGTAAATGTAACAGGAGATGCTTCTTGTGCTCTAGTAGTAGAAAAAGTTAAAATCTCTTCTGAAAAATAAAATAATTTAAAAGGCTAACAGTCCCTTAATTTTAAGATCCTGTTAGCCTTAATAAAATTTATTGTTCATATATAAATTATTAATTACCTCTATATTTTTATGAATATATTAATACGGCTTTACATAATTATTAATGTTAGTATTATATGGAGGTTTTATTTTGATTTTGAAGAAAAGAAGCACATTCTTTAGAGAGTCCTTAATTCTTATAATATCAAATTTAACTACAGGTCTTTTAAGATTTATTTTTTCAATTATTTTATCTCAAAAATTACAAGCTGAAGGTATGGGACTTTATAGTCTTATAATGCCTATATATGATTTATTTACTTGTCTTATAAATGGTGGTATGATAGCAGCCTTATCTAAAACATCTGCTATTTATTTTGGGAAAGATGATTACGACAATTTACATAAAAGTGTAAACGCAGCTCTAACTTTCGATATTATATGGGCTATAATTATAGTTTCTTTAGTCTTTATAAATTCTCCATATATAAGCAAATACATAATAAAGGATAGCCGATGCACTAAAGCTTTAATAGTTATGTGTCCTGCTATGATATTTATAGCACTTTCCGCTATTTTAAAAGGGTATTTCTATGGTATATCAAAATCAAAAGTACCTTCTATAATTGATATATCTGAAAAAGCTTTTAGAGTACTTGTTTTTCTATTTATTCTAAATTTATTTAATATAAAATCCGTAGAAAATACCGTAACTGCAACCTATGCAACTCTTACTTTTGGAGAGTTTACAAGTTTTATTTTTTTATACTTATTCTATTTAAAAGATAAAAGAAGTTACAATTTTACTAACTACAAATCTGAAGATAGCATACAACTTTTGTTTGATATATTAGTTATATCTATACCCCTTTGTATCAACGGATTTTTAACTACAATTTTATCTACTATATCTACATTAATAGTTCCTAGAAGACTTATGAGTATTGGTATAAATTATAATACCGCTCTTTCTATGATAGGTAAGTTCTCTAATATGGCTTCATCTATACCTTTATTTCCTATAATAATTTTAACCTCTATATGTACAATATTAATACCAAATTTATCAGAAAGCCTAAATAAAAAGGACTACTTTTCCATAGAAAACAAAATTCTTAAAGTATTGAAAATATCCATTATATTAAGCTTAGCTACTGTAGCTGTATGTGTAACTATTCCAAATGAATTAGGATATATGTTCTTTAAGAGAAATGATCTTAAAAATTATATAATTTTCTTATCATTTTGTACACCTTTTGCCTATATATCCGTAGTAAGCTATGCTATCTTAAATGGAATAGGGAAGCAAAAAATATTATTAAAAAACTCTATAATAATTTCAATAGAAGAAGTTATTCTGCTTTATGTCCTTACAGGAATACCTAGTATAAATATATACAGTTGTGGTATTAGTTTGATATTAACCTCTATAACTTCTATAATATTAAATTTTAAAGAAATTACTAAACAATGTTTTATAGATTTAACTTTATTTAATATATTCATATATATATTAAATAGTATATTTGTATTTTTTATATTAAATATAGAAAAAAAAGTTATAAATCTAAACAATGTATATATAAGAAATTCCGTAATAATTGTTAGCGGATTTCTTATAATGTTTATTTTAAGCTCTATTACTCATATTAAATCAAAAAAATAATTTTATATTAAAAAGGTATTGAAAATACTTAAATTCAATACCTTTCTTATTAATCTAAGAATTTTTTTAAATATTCCTCAGCCTTTTTATCTTTAATAATTATTTTGTCGTTATTTTTTAATACTATTATTAAATTATTATCTTCTTTATATTTTCCTAATATATCTTCATATTTAAATATATGATCTCCTATTATAATTCCATACTTATATCTTCCTATCTTAGATGAAAGCAAATTACATTTACGATTATATGAAGTATTCAAAATATATTTTTTATTATATTTCTTCTTGCAAACTTCAACATCTACTCCCATTAATCCATGCAAAAACATAAATAAAAATACAATATCTATAAAAATTTTAGAAAATAAACTTTTATCTATAAAATCATAGAAAATTCCGTAAAATACTACTATATAGTAAAAAGACAATATAAGAATTATCATAAATGAAATTTCAACCTTGGGATCTAATCCTAAATATTGTAATTCACCAACTTTAATTTTTGTAATTCTAATTTCACATTATTATAAACAAAATTAATTATATATTTATTTAAAAAAGTTTCTATTATTATTAATAAAATTTTTGTAGAAATCAAATAATTAGTATAGTGTATTATTAAAATTCCACCCAATACACTTATAAGTATATATAACTTTTTTATTAAAAAATTAAATTTCATATTTAATCCTTTCATAAAAGATATAAATTTAATAGTTATATAAATATTCCAATGCTTTTCTAGTTGTAATAGTTATATTACTTGGCATATTATTAATAGAAAACCACTTCATGTCTTTATGTTTTTGAGGTTCCATATTCTTTACTTTCCCTTGTGTAATTTTAGTAAGAAAAGTAGGCGCTACCCAATGAACTTCCTCTTTTAAAACTATATGATTAGTAACTCCTATAAGCTTAATTATTTCAACATCTACATTAACTTCTTCCTTAACCTCTCTCTTAATTGCATCTTCTATAGTTTCCCCAAATTCAACCTTTCCCCCTGGTATACACCAATATCCTTTCTCTGGCGATCTTTCCCTTAACAATAATAACATCTGGCGCTTTTCATTTAATATAACGGCTCCTACACCAACTCCTATATAATCTCTTCCCTTTTCCATTTGTATCCCCCTTAAAATCTTAAATATATGAAAATTATAACATTAGATTTTAAAAAATCAAAAGGCGTTAATAGCCTTTAATTTTCATTAAAAGTTATTAACCCCTTTCAAAAGCAAAACAGTTCTGATTTTTATTTTAATCTTTTCTTTATAAAATTAGGTATTAATCTTACAAACTTATTAGGAAGTTTATTTAAATCTTCCTTATTTAATCCACCAGTTAATGCTAATGCAAAACCATAGAATAAAATTCCTGCCAATATAGCTACAACTGTGGCTAAGAAATTAGTTATATATCCTTTATTCACTAAAGATAACAACATATGAATTCCTTTAAACACAGCAAAAACTACAACGCCCATTATCTCTGCTGATATTAAAGGTTTCACCATAGGTTTTAATAAATTAAATTTAACCCTCAATGTTTTCTTAATAATTCTATGATTTAATATTATAGGAACTAAAAAACCTACAATACTACCATAAATAGCACCTTTTATATTTATACTAGGAATAGCTATTAAAAAGTAATTTACAGCTATTTTACATATTATACCTATAAGTGAATATATTGTAGCTATGTTTAATTTGCCTATACTTTGAAGTATAGTGGTTTGTATTTGAGCTATAGCCATAAATACTAATACTAAAGCTCCATATCCCATAATGTCATAACCCCTACCTAACTTTAACATTTCATATACAGGTCTTGATAATACCCTAAGTCCCACTGCAGAAGGTATAGCTATTAAAAAGCATAATCTAAAGGCATAATTTATATTACTTTTCACTGCTTTTTTATCCCCATTAACTACAGCTCCTGAAATAGCTGGAAGTATAGCTGCTGATAAAGAAGTTATTATAGCTATTGGTACATTTATAAGCTGTTGATATTTACCTAAAAATCCATATAGTATTGTGGCCTGACTATTAGTAAATCCACCTACCATAAGACGAGACTTAGTATTATATAAATCCACTATATTACCTGCATAATTCATACCTACACATAAAGTTATAGGTAGACCATATTGAATAATTTTTCTTATTAACTGTCTATTAGAATATTTTCTTTCTTTTATTTTGTTGTATTTAATTTTCTTATTTCTATTATAATAATTCAGTAAAAATAATGCTGAAAAAAGAGCTCCTATAGAAGTTCCAATAGTTCCTCCAGCACATCCTAATTCTAATCCATATTTTATCAATAATGCTGCACATACTAAAGAAAATATAGTATTTAATATTTGTTCTATAACTTGAGATACTGCTGTAGGAATCATGTTAGCTCTACCTTGGAAATATCCCCTATAAGCAGATGCTACTGAAGTAAACAATATAGATGGTGCTAAAGCAACTACTGCTATATAGGCTCTACTATATTGTGTAATATTAGCTAAAGGTCTTGCTAATATTATCATAAAAAAAGCCATAATAGAACCTAATAGTAAAAGCATAATTCTTGCTAATTTAAATGCTCTTATGGCGTCTTTATGTCTATCAGTTGCTGTAAGCTCTGATATAAGCTTCGATATAGCTACAGGTATTCCAGCATTAGTTAAAACAAACATAAAGGCATATATCTGATAAGCTGCCGTATATATTCCGTAGCCTTCATCCTTTAATATATATCTTAAAATTGGTATGTATAAAAGAGATAAAATCTTTCCTAGTATCCCTGCTATAGAAAGTATAGCAAAGCCTTTAGTAACTGATTGTTCTTCCATAATTTACTCCCCATTAAAATTTAAATATATCTTTTTTAATCTTTTTAAATATAGGAGGCAAAGTTTCTGCAATTGTTTTATTTTTCATGTATTGCAAAGCCTCTGGGCAATCCTTAAAAACTAACTTATATGCATATAAATATTGATATGATAATCCATATTTATTTTGAAAATAACTATTTAACTTCCTATCCCCATATTTATAATCCCCTATTATAGGATTATTTAGATGACTTAAATGAGCTCTTAATTGATGACTTCTTCCTGTAATTAATTCTATTTCTAAGAAAGAAAAAGAACCACAAGTTTGAATAGTCTTAACATCCATAGCTATTTTTTTAGTATTAGCCTTAGGACTATCATATATTTTAGATATATTAGTATCTTCATTTTTAGATATATAAGCCTCGTATATACCATCCTTTATTCTACCTTTTACTAAAGTAGAATAGTATTTTTTAACTTTTCTCTCTCTTATCATTTCATTTAATGACTTCAAAGCTTCATAATTTTTACCGAATATAACCACACCCGATGTATTTCTATCTAATCTATTACAAGATGCTGGAGTAAATGTAACTTCCAACTCTGGAGTATAATCTCCCTTATCATATAAATAAGATAGAACATAATCTGTAAGGGTAGGATCTCCGCCTTTTCTATTAGCATGAACTAAAACTCCTGGCCATTTCTCAACTAATAGCATATTTTCATCTTCATAAGTAATTTTTAGATGATTATCTATTCTTATAAATTTACTTTTAGCCTTAGTTTTATTGTCAGTTTTATTGTTACTTTTGTTAACAGTTATGTATTGTGCTTTAACAATATCTCCTTGTTGTACAAAATACTTTTCCTTAGATTTTTTACCATTTACTTTTATATCACCTTTTCGTATAGCTTTATATATAGAACTTAGTGGTGTATCTTTAAGCCATTTTCTACAAAATTTGTCTAACCTTTGTCCTGCTTCATTTACTCCTATTACTATTTCCATAGGCACACTCCTTAAAATATAATTACAATAATATTTATATCTTTACATTATATAATTAGCATTTATAAAACTTATAATCTACGTACTAACAATTTATTATATATTACTATGATATTTTTATCAAGTAAGTAATAATATGACTTATTTTCAGTTAATAAGGAATTTTTTTGTAACCCACTTACACTTATTCAATAATATATAAATTTCCCTTTTAATATAATCTAGCTTATATTAAAAATGAAGCTATTTTTTTATATTCTTATTTAATTATATATTAATTTAATGCTTCTTTTATACCTTTAGTTAATCTTGTACAATTTTTTCTCTATGGCTTTTTCAGTATTTAAATTTAAAATTACTACAAAGCTACTTAAAATTAAATAACTTTGTAGTATTTTTATAAAAATATAATTAAATTTTCAATTAAGAATTTAAAAAATCATAAGCAGCTTTGCTTTGAAGCGCTACGCCAATTGGTATAGCATCTTCATCTATATCAAACAAGCTACTATGAGCTGGATGAACTATTCCTTTTTCTTCATTTCTACAACCTAAATAATAAAATACAGAAGGTCTCTCCATAGAAAAATAAGCAAAACTTTCTACACCCATACTTGGCTCCTGTAATATTTCTATATTATCTTCACCTATAATATTTTTAGATGATACTATAAACTTTTCTAGCATTTCATCATCATTATAAAGACAAGGATAACTTTCCTCTATATCTATTTCGCATTGCCCCCTTAAAGAAGTACAGAAGCCTTCAACAATCTCACAAAGCCTTTTCTTTACATATTCTCTGTGTTCTGTTTTCATAACTCTTATAATACCAGATATAGTAACTTCCTCAGGTATTATATTTTGAGCTGTACCACCATGAATACTTCCTATAGTTAATACTTTAGGATCTTGCGGTGGAAGTTCTCTACTTATTATAGTTTGAAGTGCTAAAATTATATTACTAGCTATTATTATTGGATCTACTGAATTGTTAGGTCTCGCTCCATGAGCTCCCTTACCCTTAATTTTTATAGTAAACGGGTTAGAAGCTGCATTTACTACACCTTTTCTTAATCCTATTTTACCTGTATTTATTTTTTCTTCCACATGCAGTCCTATTACAGCATCTACCCTAGGGTTTTCTAACACTCCCTGTTTTATCATAATTCTAGCTCCACCTGTGGTTTCTTCCGCAGGTTCAAATAAAAGTTTTACATTTCCATTTAACTTATCTTTTATACTATTTAATATCTTAGCTGTTCCCATAAGTATTGCAGTATGGGCATCATGACCACAAGCATGCATTCTTCCTTGAATTCTGGATGAATAACTACAACCATTTTTTTCCTCCAGAGGAAGGGCATCCATATCTGCTCTTATAGCTATGGTTTTATCTCCATTTCCCTTTATTAATGCACATATACCTGTATCTGCAGTTTCATAATATTCTATATCTTCATTTCTTAAAAACTCTTTTATTTTTCCTGAAGTTCTAAAAAGATCATAATCTAATTCTGGATTTTCATGAAAATCTCGTCTTAAATCTATTAATTCTTGTTTTATACCTTGTGATAACTTTAAAAAATCTATATTTTCCATGGTTAACCTCCAATTAAATTACTTAAACTTAACTATAATATATCTATATTCAAGTCATAAAGATTGGTCTACATTTATTCCCACTTTATTTCTACTATATCTCCTTGCTTTAATCTATCATAGTATCCTGCAGGTTTACCATTTAAAAGAAGCAGTAAATTTCCTCTAACTAAAGATAAATCAAATTCTATATAATTAAATATATCTACGAATATATATTCTTTCTTACCTTTAAGATCAACTTCTTGTCCATTAGCAGTTACCTTTACACTTACAACCTCTTTTGGTAAATCAGTCTTTTTTTCCTCTGCTACAGTAGTTTTTTCTTCTTTTGTATCTAAAATACTACTAGTTATAGCTACTTCATCATAAGTTTTATTTTCAGTAATATCTCTTGTTTCTTTTTTAACCTGCACTATATCTTTTTTCTCTTCTTTTATTTTATAAATTCTATCTCCTTCTTTTATTTTATAACTATCATCTAAAATTTTATCCTCTAAATAATATTTAAAAACTCCTTGTAAATCATCATAATACTTTTTATAATCCCCTAAGGTTTCTGGAAATACTATATATACTTCATCATTTTCCTTAATTTTATCATTTAAATTAACTTTATTTCCATTTATAAATCCTAAAGGACACATAGTTTCTATAATGTCATTTATAAAGAAGCTAATAGAATATACCTTTTTTATATAATCTTTTATAGTAGGTTCAGCATCCCTACCATTTTTAGCAAACTCTATTTCTACTGTATCTCCTTCTTTTACATTATCCTCTACAGAAGATATTTGTCCATTTATTCTTATTACCGCATTAGAAGATAACGTTCCAAAAGAAACCCTTGGTATATTGTTCAATGTAAATCTTATGTTTTTTCCATTTCGTCCTAAAAGCACTTTAGGACTTATACCTCCCTGAATTATTAAATCCATAACTGTATGCTTATGTGAGTTAAACAAACTAACTATATTTCCATTCAACATTACATCTATAAAATCGTTTCCTAATCTTCTTATAGATGTTAAAGCTATTCCAAGCACAGTAACTCCTTCACTACCAAAGTTAGCTTCATTTACAACACAGTCTAAAACAGCTTGTCTATCTTTTACTGCTATTCTCTCTATAGGAAGATTTAATTTTTTTGATATATACTCTTTTAATAAAGGACTATGAGCACCTCCACCTATAAGAAAAACTGCATTAGGAGATTTATCCCCATTTATTTCTAATATTTTATTTCCTATTTCATCAGCTATCTTTTTAACTGTGGGATCTATAACTTTTAAAATCTCTTGTGATTCTATTTTATTTTGCAATCCAATAACATCTGTATACTCTATAGTTTTTTCATCATAACATTGTTTTTTTATTTTTTCTGCAGTTTCAAAATCTACCAAATAACTTTGAACTATTGCTTCTGTAATTTCATCTCCTGCTAAAGATACCATTCCAAAAGCAGATACAGTATCTTTACTACATATAGCAATATCTGAAGTTCCTGCTCCTACATCTACCAAAGCTAAATTTAAAAGTCTTAACTTTCTAGGAATAGCTGCTTCCATAGCTGCAATAGGCTCTAAAGTTAAACTATCTACAGTAAGTCCTACTTTTTTCATAACGGAATATAAACTATCTATAACATATCTTGGAAGAAATGTAGCTATAACTTCTGTTGCTATTTTTTCTCCTTTTTGAAGAAGCAAATTACTTATTACATAATCATTTAAATAATAATTTTTAACAGTATACCCTACACAATAAAGTTTTCCTTGAGATTTACCAGCAATTTCATCTTCCGCTTTTTTAACTGCTGTAAGTTCCAAACTTCTTATAGTATCTTTATCAATTTCATAACTACTATCTATATCAACTTCTACTTTAACTGTATGAGTCTTTAAAAATCTACCTGCTGCCGCAATAGAAACCTTATTAAGCTGTATATTAAGCTTTTCTTCTAAAGTTCTCTTTACCTTTTCTACTGCACTAGCTACTAAAGTTACATCATGAATTTGTCCATCTATCATAGCTCTTTCTTCATGTTCTATATAACTTTCTTCTAAAATATGAAACTTTTTATCCTTTACTATACCAACTGTTCCTAAAATAGAACGAGTTCCAACATCTAAAGCAAATATTATATTTTGTGAATTAACTTTCATACTCTGCATAGTTATACCTCTTTTTTTTTCATAGTTTAAAAGCTCATATTCTTAGAATATGAGCCTAATAAAATTATATAATATTATAGTAAAATATTCAATAAACTACTCTGTCAAAGTTATTACTCCATTAGAATCATTTATATAAGGTAAGTTTTTAACAATATCACATATATATTTGTGACGACTTTTTCCATTTTCCTCAATTTCCATCTTAGTTACTTTCTTGAAGCATAACATATGACACCAAAAGTCAACAAAATCATCTTTTGTAATAAATTCAGCTTCATCATTACCTTTGACTATAAAACCAGTATTAAAAGTTTCTAATATTTCTAAATCATCTATTTCGTCATTTATTAGTATATTACATACATCATCCCACATCTTTTTAAAATGGACCATTGTTTTTCCTCCTTACCTTTTAAATTATATTGTGATTATTTTTTTAAATATAGTATATCACAATGTGTTTCAGTGTCAATTATTAAAAAACAATAAATTTTATTAATATACTATAATACCTGAATTATAGTATATTTTTCTTCTTTAAACCTCACATATAATTTTTTAAATACAGCTTTATTTTCTAAAAATAGTTAAAGCTAGATATTTATTTTTAAATTTTTTAAATTTATTTTTATTTTTATATAAATTCCTCTTTTTAATCATGTCGTTTTTTGTTACAATAACTCGAGTGTGCATAAATTTTAATAATATATTTATGCTACAAAATATTATTAAAATACTAGGAGGTTTTTTATGTTAAAAAAATTTAAATTAGGATTAATACCCAAAATTCTTTTAGGTATTATTCTAGGTATACTAATAGGTAAATTTACATCTGTAAATGTTGTAAGATTATTTGTAACCTTTAGTTCAATCTTTGGAAATTTCCTTGGATTCGTTATACCTATACTAATTTTAGGATTTATTGTAGCAGGTATTGCGGAACTAGGTACAGGAGCTGGTAAACTTTTAGGTATTACAGTAGGATTAGCTTATTTATTTACCTTAATTTCAGGTTTATTTGCTTATACTGTAGGAATAAACATATTACAATTTATTATTACCCCTTCAACTTCAAGCATTATGGGAAAAGCTGCTGAAGATTTAAAACCATTTTTTACAATTGAAATGAAACCAATAATGGAAGTTATGACAGCACTTATATTTTCATTTTTATTAGGCCTTGGGATATCTGCTATTAAAAGTGATATTTTAAAGCAAATTTCTATAGACTTTCAAAAAATAGTTTCAAAGGTAATCACTAATATCATTATTCCTCTATTACCTTTATACATACTTGGTATATTTGCAAATATGACTTATACAGGAAAATCTAATGCTGTACTTAAAGTATTTGGACAAGTATTTATAATTATTTTAATATGTCATATTATAATTATAATATTCCAATTTTCTATAGGATGTATTTTAAGTAAACAAAATCTATTTAAATGTTTAAAAATACAAATCACAGCATATTTAACTGCATTAGGTACACAATCTTCTGCAGCTAGTATTCCTGTAAACGTAGAGTGTTCCGAAAAAATGGGCATTTCTAAAGGAATAAGACAATTTGTTATTCCTCTTTGTGCAACAACTCATATGTCTGGTAGTACAATCACATTAACTCTTTGTGCTATGTCTGTTATGATGTTAAATGGAATGCCTATAAAACTATCTATTTTTTCTGGATTTATAGCTATGCTTGGAGTATCATTAGTAGCTGCCCCTGGTGTACCTGGTGGATGTGTTATGGCAGCCTTAGGAGTGCTTCAATCAATACTTGGCTTTAACGAATCTATGATAGCTTTAATGATAGCTTTATATGTAGCACAAGATAGTTTTGGAACTGCCTGTAATATCTCCGGTGATCAATCAATTGCCATGATAGTTGATTACTTCAATAAAAAATTTATAAAAAGTAATTAAACAAAACCTAATTTTTAGGATTTATTTAAATTAAGAAAATATTTTTCTGTGAATCGGTGTAACATAATATTACACCGATTTTACTTTCTTAAAATATTTATACCCTCTAGTAAATATTTTAAGATAAATGGTAAAAAATAATACCATCGTTTATTCTTTTATCTTTATTAAATGCCCCTCTGCTAGCACCTTCTTATCAAAACTTCTATCTATACCATCTAAAAATCTTATATTTATATAGCTATCATCGGAGTTTAATATAATACCTTCTCCAAATGCTCTATGAACTATACGTTGTCCTTTTGAGAAAATATCACTTTTTTCTAACTCCATCTTTAAATTACACTCACTTATAAACTTTGAAGTTTCTTTATTTTTTCCTCTTAATAGTTTAGGTACACATATATATAAATGTTCAATGGTCCTGGTTACAGCCACATAAAAAAGTCTTCTTTCTTCCTCTAGATTTATTTCTCCTTCTGAAGTTTTATATGGTATATTATCTTCATTGCAATTTATTACAAATACATTTTTAAACTCCATACCCTTAACTCCATGAATAGTACTTAAAATAACGCTATCCTCATTTATATCCTTTTTAGTTATCTCCTTTTCTACTTCCTCCACATGAGCTAAAAATGCAATTATACTTGTATATTCTTCAGCAGATTCCTTTAATTCCTCTACTATTTCTATAAGTTCTTCTTTTTTTATCTTTGTTCTCTCACTATAGGTTTTTATATAAGATTCATAATCTAAATTCTTCATTATAAAATTAATTGCTTCAGTAGCTTTCATTTTACTTATCTTAACTATATCTTTTTGTATATCTTCTATATTTTTAATTTGAAAAGGTTGTATATCACTTTGAGATTTTAGTATTTCAAAACAATCTTCATCATACTTATAATTTCTAACCTTTTCTGTATTTAACTTACTTATATATCTAAAAGGTTTATTTATAATTCTAAGAAATGCTTTTCTATTTCTAGTATCTAGACTTAAATACATATAATCTAAAATATCTCTGCAAACAAAATGTTGAAAAAAATTATATCCTTTATCTAAAAGTCTAAAAGGTATACTGTGTTTAAAAAATACATCTGTTATACTTCTACTTTCCATATTAGTTCTATAGAGTATTGCTATTTCCTTGTACTTATACCCTTTTTCAATCACATCTTTAACTACTTTACATATGTATTCTGCCTGTTCTCTTTCATTAAAAAAAGAAGATATATTTATTTTCTTATTCTCATCCCTATGAGCTTGTATACTTTTATTATTTCTTATCTTATTATTAGAAATAAGTTTTTTAGATACATCTACAATATTATTAGGACTTCTATAATTATAAACTAAATATTCTTTATTACCATCTTCAAAATGTTTAGCAAAATCCACCATACATTCAGGCTTTGATCCTCTAAATGAATATATACACTGATCTTCATCTCCTACAGCAAAAATAGAATTTCCCTCTCCCAACATTTTAAGAATTTCAATTTGCAGTCCATCACAATCTTGAAATTCATCAACCAATATATATTTAAATAAATTTCTATAAGATCTTAAAAGCCTAGGATTATTTTTAAATAATCTAAATATATTTATCTGCAAATCATCGAAATCTAATAACTCCCTTTCCTTTTTATATTCCTCATACTTTGTATAACATTCTACAAATATACTCTTATCTATTTTAGATGAAAAATTCTCCAAATGCTGTCCACTTGTTTTTAAAACAGATATATCGTTTAAAACATCCTTTATTTTGTCTTCACTTACAGTATCTAAATACTTCATAAGAATAGTATTTATTAAATTAAAGCTATACTTTCCCTCTATTATATTTATTCTTCCATAATATCTTGAAAGTATCTTATAAAACAACCCATGAAAAGTTCCAAAAAAGGGACTTCTATTAATATTTAGAATAGCTTTATATCTTTGTTTCATATTCATAGCTGCAGCTCGTGTAAAAGTTATTACTATTATATTGTTAGGATTTATATTTAAAATTTCTGTTAAATAAACTACTCTATTTATAATAACAGTAGTTTTTCCACTACCTGGAGGCGCTACTACCAAAATATTTTTATCTTCGCATACTACTGCTTTTTTTTGATGTTCATCCAAAAAACTATAATCCACCATAAAACTACTACTAGAAAATCACTAGTATTCTTCCCCCCCTTAATACTTTCTAAAATAAATTAAAAGGATTCTAAATTTATCTAATCAAAAGATTAAAATAAATAAGAATCCCATAAATTATAACATATAATTATTCTTCATAAGTATTTGAATATAAATGTAAAAGTTCTTGCTTAATTCTCCAAAGTTTTGGTGAAAGATCTACATAATAATTATGAGGATTTTCAAATCTTAAAACCTCAGGCCATAATCTTTCTGTTTGCTTTTTAGCTATATTTTTAATATCCATAACATTTGGACTTTCATATACTTGCTTTCCTTTATCAAATATCTTAACTAGTAATTCCTCTGCATAATAATTTTTAACTTTCTTCTTTTTCCAAGTAAACAATGGGTCAAATATTTCTAGTGGTTTACTTTCATCTATTTCTTCATCTCTCATAGTTATAAGATCTGCTATGGCTTTATGAGAGGTTTTATCATATATTCTGTAAACTTTTTTAAAACCCGGATTTGTAATCTTTTCTTGATTCTCACTTATCTTTATTCTTGGAGCTATAATGCCATCTGTCTCTTCTATAGCAGCTAACTTAAATACTCCTCCAAAAACAGGTTCTGATCTTGCAGTTATAAGTCTTTCTCCTACACCAAAGCCATCTATTTTAGCACCTTGGCTTAAAACATCCCTTATTATAAATTCATCCAAAGAATTAGACACTAATATATCAACATCTTCATAACCTGCTTCATCTAATAATTCTCTACATTTTTTAGTAAGATAAGTTATATCTCCACTGTCGATTCTTATTCCCTTTGGTCTATATCCCTTTGGTCTTAATACCTCATTGAAAACTCTAATAGCATTAGGTATACCAGATTTTAATACATTGTAAGTGTCTACTAAAAGTACACAGTTATCTGGATATACTTCTGCCCATGACTTAAAGGCTTCATATTCACTTGAAAAAAGTTGTATCCAACTATGAGCCATAGTCCCTGAAGAAGGTATTCCAAACATCTCCTCAGATATAGTACATGCTGTAGCATCACAACCACCAATTACAGCCGCCCTAGCTCCATATATAGCTCCATCATAACCTTGAGCACGTCTTGAACCAAATTCCATAACAGTACGTCCTTCAGCTGCTCTACATATTCTATTAGCCTTAGTAGCAATAAGAGTTTGGTGATTTACTGTAAGAAGGATCATAGTTTCTAAAAATTGAGCTTGAATAGCAGGCCCTCTAACCGTAACCAAAGGTTCATTAGGAAATACAGGATATCCCTCTGGTACTGCCCATACATCACAACAAAATTTAAAATTTCTTAAGTATTCTAAAAATTCTTCTGAAAATTGATTTTTTTGTCTTAAATATTCTATATCATCATCGGTAAATCTTAAATCAGATAAGTATTCTATAAGCTGTTGAACTCCAGCCATAATACAATATCCACCACCGTCTGGTACTTTTCTAAAAAACATATCGTAGTAAGCTATTTTTTCACCTACACCACTTTTCAAATATCCATTTCCCATGGTAAGTTCATAAAAATCTACTAGCATTGTAAGATTTCTATTGTTTTTCACATCAAAATTCTTAGTATATTCCATAGCTAATTCTCCTCTGTATTTTAGTACACACACTGGTAATACATATTTCATGTGTATATACAACATTTTAATACTTTATATTACTTATTACAATACTTTATACAAATTTAAAACATTAACTAAAAATATAAATCTGAGCATAAGTTTTCTACTCAGATTTATACTACACACAATAAAATACAATACTTAATATCTTTAATTATAAATAATGTTTATTGGTAACACTATAATTCTCCGCTATAAAGTCCATTCCCTCCACTATAAAAGGATCGTTGTCTAATTTATCAAAATCTTCTTCGATTTTTAATTTATTATATTCTAAACTCTTAAAAGGACATTCTCCGTCATTATGCTTATAATTGTATAACGCACATTCTCTGAAACATTCTACGGTTTCATCAACAGTAGATAAAAATGGACATTCCATATAAATTCCCCTTTCCATCCCTTATAATAAATCATCTAATATTATACATTAGAAAAGAGGTATTTTAAATAGTATTGTATGAAATTAACTAAATTTTTATAATATTTTAAATTAATTATTAACTCCATCCTTAACAAACTTCCAAATTAAGCTATCTCCAGCTTTTAATTTATAAGCTCCTGCTGAGTTAGATGCCTTAACTCCATTTACATAATAACACCATCCACTAAGAGGTCCTTTAGATTTTTCATTTATACCTGCTATAGAAGAAAAGTATATATTATCACCATATCCCGTTGCTTCATATCTCCCTTGCATAACCTTAATAGTAACTTCACCAACACTAGGATTATTTGAAAAATCAATATAAGTTGAAGTTATAGTCTTTCCAGTAGTTTCGTCTTGAATTAAAATATTTGGAGTCTGGGTTTTATTCTCTGATATATTATTATTATTATTTTTAGATTGTGGAGAGATCTTCTCTTTTGAATTATTATTTTCTTTTGAAACATTATTACTCTTTTGCTTAGGCTGAGTATTGGTTGATGTTTTATTTGATTTTTTACTAGATTTATTTTCTTGTATACTATTTAAATTATTGTTTTCTTTATTTTCCTGTTTTTTTTCATTCTTATCTTTAACAGTTGTATTTTTACGTTGAGTTGAAATTTGTCTATTATTGTCGTTAGGATTTATCATACTTTTTTCTACAGATTTTGCTCCTAAAATAGTTCCTATAGATATAAGTATAACCATTAAAGATAAAACTATCTTCTTCTTCATTTTATTCCTCCCAGATTAAATCTTTTGTAATAATTTAAGAGGGGTCTTCCCCCTCCTTTTTTATTTCTTTTTCCATATAAAATATAAACTTATTAAAGACACGCATATAACACCAACTATTATAGTATTAGTGATTTTACTCTTCCCAAATAAAAATATATTTTCTTTAGTTTCTTTAGTTTCTTTAGTTTCTTTATTATTTTTAACGTATGTTTTAGATTCCATATTATTAACATTGTTATTGATAGACATTTCTTCATTAGACTTATTAACCTTATTGTCGTCATCTTTCAAAAGTGGTTCTTCCATTTCGTTTTTTCCAAAGGCATGATTTTTAGCTTTGTTCTCTATAATCTTTAAAGCTTTTTTTGAAGAATAAAAGTCATTATTTTTAAAGCTATGCTTATTGGAACTTAATGGTTTATTATAACTGTTCATTGGAATATTACCATTTTGGGTATTATCCTTGTGCTTTATTATCTTATTTGAATCTTTATTATAATTTTGCTTTACTTTATAATCATATATAGGTAGTTTATCTGCCTTAACTTTATTTGCATAATAGTTATACTTACCAGTTTCATTAAAGTTTTTCAGGGAAATATATGCTCTAAGTGCTTGTTCTGTGGAAAAATTATTTCCTCTTTTATCTTCTAAAGTATGTTTTAAAGTACCATCCTCTAACTTAAGACTTAAAAGTCCAGACAATAGGTTTCCTTTTGTTTTTTGGAAATCTCCTTTACTAGGATCTATGCCAAGTGAAGTTAAAGCCATTATAGCACAAGCTGTACTTTCACTAGATACACCATAGCTTCCCTTTATAAGTCCATCTTCAGTTTCCATATAATTTAATGTTTTAACAGCTTTATCTAATGCATTTTTTACTTTTATATCTTTATCATAGAAAGGTTCCAATGCACCTATAACCATAGCTGTCATATCTGGATCTATATCCTTAGCACCACTATAGAAATTCCAACCATAATATTCTTTATCAAAAATCTTTAATTGAACTTTACTTTTTATGATATAATCCTTTAATACCTCTCTTGTTATCTTATAATTTCCATTTATGTCTCCGTAATTATAAACTATTAAAGCAAAAGCGGCATCATTTACTAAGAAAGAATTTATATCTCTATTATATAAATTTTCTATTAAATTACAATTAGCAAAGTTATATGGATTATATCCTGCTGCCATAATTCCTAAAATAGCTTTTTCAACTTCTGTATTAGACCATTTACTTATAGGTTTAACTTTTAAAGCCTTCTCATAATCTTTTACATATTCTTTACTAAAATCTATACCTAATGCTTTAAAATCCAAAGCTATCCAAGCGTTAATTGGAAGATTTTTTACATAATCTACAGTAGCTGAAAACTGCTTATCTATATTAATATTATTTTCTACTTTATCTTTATTTTCATCATTATCTGTATTAATATCTTTATCATCTTTACTACTTGTATCTTTATGTTCTGTATTTTCCTTATTTTTTTCACTTTTATTTATATTGAAATGAATAGTATCTCCTACTACCTTAGGTAATTTTTCTCCATCTATTGAAAAATCGCTTAAAGTAAGAGTGTGGTCCCCTTGTTTTAAACCATCCTTTATATGAATTTTATTTCCTTCTAAATTAACAGTATATCCGTCTATTTTAACATTTATATCTTTTACTAAAGTTATATTATCTTTACCTGTATTCCAATCCTTTTTTACATTATTTAATGTTATAGTTAAAGGCTTCTTTTCTTCTAAAGTAGAATATTTTATTTCATTAGGTAATAATGTAGTGTTCCATTCACCAAAATATATTATTAATCTATCCTTATTTTCTAATCTAAATTTATCTATAGAACACATAGGTTCTACATACTTATTACTTCTGTTTACAACATAACTCCAACCAGAATACTTTTTTATACTCCCTGGTTCTATATTCTCTATAGACTTTATGTATTTTCCATATTCACTGTCTTCTGCTTTATATTTTATATTATGTTTAGCTAAAACCTCCTGTAAAGCTTCATAAGCATTATCCTTATCAGATTTATCTTCGGTAATTACATCTTTAACACCATTTACTATGACCTCTACTGAATAATCTTTTTGATCCTTTGCAAAAACAGAACATGAATTAAATATATTTAAGGTTAAAAATAACCCACATATAATGCTACTTAAAATCCTCTTTTTGATTTTCATGGTATTCCCCCTATACATTTACTGTCGATTTTTTATTTTTATCTAATAATTTCTCTTTGTATATTGTTTTAATTCTTAAGTTTTAATTTAATTTTGTCTGGAGTAACAGTATTTCATATTATTAAAAATACATTTTTAACTCTCAATCTCTTATTTACCAATATAATTAGTAATGAATATTTTTCTGCTATTGGAGTAGAACATAAAGCATCTGGGTAGTTTTGACCTGTACAAATAATTAAATTATCTTATTTTTGCTAGTACTTAAGTATTGCTTTATTTGTTTCATATCTATCTTTCTCTACTAATGATTTAAAATTTAAATTTTGATTTTAGTTTTAATTTTGGTGTTTTTATTTGCCACATTAACGCTAATAAATAAACCTAATATTGAACCCAAAGTTAAATCTAAGGCTAATATTAAATATTTTATTTTTTATTACTAATTTTAAACCCCAGTATAACTTTAAAGTTTTCATTCCTTTATATAGGTAAAATAAAGCCTTTTTTTAAATCGTGTTAAAACCTTTAAAAATTTATTATAAAATACCATAGAGAACAAAAAATTTCCTAAACTGTGCATTACATCTACCATAATACCTGATAGATAACTAAACAAAATAGACTGAAAATTTAAAACTTTTACAAAGCCTATTATATGCCACAGATTCATTATCCAATCAAACAAAAAACCATATAAAAAACATATTACTGAAAACTTTTCTACAGAAAGTTCCTTTTTTCTAATTCCTAGCAACCCAGATATAATCCCAACTATACCCCATGAAAGCATTTGCCATGGAGTCCAAGGTCCTTGACCTAAAAATATATTAGATATAAAAGCCGTTAAACTTCCTATTAAAAACCCCTCGTAAGGACCAAAAACATATCCAGATATAGCAACAATAAAAGTTGTAGGTTGCACATTAGGTATAGCCGCAAAAGGAACTCTAGCCACACCTGCAAAAGCACTTAAGGTAGCTATAATAGCCATTTCCTTTGTACCTAAACTGCTTTTTTCAAAATAAAAATAACTTATAACAAATATGGATATTATTCCTAGTGTAATAATTAAAGGAAATATTTCCCTGTTTCCATACCTAAAACCTAAAACTATAAGAACCAACATTATAAAAAACACTAATAAAGTTAATATGTTTCTTAATTTATTTTTATGAGTATATAATCTATAATTCAATTTTTTATCACCTTTAAAACTTTCTATAAGATGCTTTTAAATCCTCTAATGTAAATATATTTTCATCTATATTCCTAAATAATTTATTTATAGATGTTGTATAAAATATACCTTCTTTTAAAACCTTGTCTTTACTATCTAACGCCGTTACTTCTCCATTAAACATTACCATAACTTTATTTGAGATATTTGCTACAAAATTCATATCATGAGTTACTAAAATTATAGTAGTTCCCTCTTGATTTATTTCTCTTAATAAGTTTAAAAGCTGATTTTTAGCTTCTACATGGAGTCCCCTGGTAGGCTCATCTAAAAGAAGTATCTTAGGGTTTAAAACTAGCATGGAAGCTATTGCCACTCGTTGTTTTTCTCCTCCACTTATATCCCTTGGATTCTTATCTTTAATATTATAAATGTGAAGTTTTTTTAGAATTTTATCTATAATATCATAACTTTTTATATTAAAATTATCTAAGGTAAATTTTAATTCCTCATAAACCGTATCTTTAGAAATATAGTCTTGTGGGTTTTGTGATACATAAGCTACTATACTACTAAGTTCTTTCCTTTTATACTTTCTTAATTCTTTATTAAAAATCTTTATACTACCTTTATATTTTAAAATACCTGCTAAAAATTTTAAAAATGTGCTTTTACCTGCACCATTAGCACCTATTATAGATAAAACATCTTGTTTATGTACCTTTAGATTTATATCTTTTATCCTAAAATCATCTGAAGTATTTTTATAAGAATATTTTAAATCATCAATATCTATAATAACCTCTTTATTATTCTCGCATTTTATAATTTCACTATTATTCTCACATTTTGTAACTTCACTTTTTTCATAATATTTCAAAAAATTTTCTTGTAAATATTGTCTGGTTTCTTTAAAACTATATATATTATAAATCCCTAAACTCTTAAGAATATTTATATGCTGAGGCAAAAAATATTTTACTTTTTCATAATGCTTTATAAATTCTTCCGAAGTTCCATTAAAATCTAATTTTCCTTTTTTCATAAAAGCTATCTTATTTGCACATTCAAACCATTTTTCTATTCTTTGCTCTACAACTATTATAGTGATACCAAATTCCTTATTTATCTTCTTTATTATATTAACTATTTCTTCTTTGGATAAAGGATCTAATTGAGATGTAGGTTCATCTAATATTATACACTCTGGTCTATAAGCTAATGCTGAAGCTATACTAACCTTTTGTTTTTCTCCACCGGATAAACTATCTACATCTTTATAAGCTAAATGTAATATATTACAAAATTGTAAGGATTCCATAACTCTTCTTTTTATAATTCTTTCATCAAGACCTATGTTCTCAATACCAAAGGCTATTTCTCTATGAACCTTATTCATTATAATTTGCTTTTCCGGATGTTGAAATACTACGGTTATTTTTCCTTTTAGATCTTTGGGTAATATATTTTTTAAATTCTTACCTTCTATATAAATATTTCCTCTTATTTTACCACCATAAAAATTAGGTATACTCCCACATAAGCATTTAATTAAAGTAGATTTTCCAGAACCTGATTCACCACATAATAAAATAAAATCTTCTTTTTTTATCCTAATATTTATATCTTGTAAAGACCTATTATTGCATCCACCATAGAAATAACTTAAATTTTCTACTGTTATAAAATCCTTATTCATCTTATACCTTCCTTATTAAATAAATGCTTTATTTAAATTAAGCTACAATTATCAAAGATAAACTTAATATAGAAAAAGAAATAATTAAACTAGCTATGTTTAGTGCCATTATTAAATCTTCCAACACATATATATTAAACTTTAAATATCCTCTAATTAAAAAATACATAGAAAAGACTAATATAATACCACATAAAAAAATTAAGACATAATCCTTAATTTTAAATTTATCCCTTTCGTATACACTTCTTTTACCACTTAGAAAACCTCTTACAAAGGCAGACTCTCCTATATCAAAAGACTCTTCTAAAGAATCTTCTAAAAGTATAGAAAAAATAGGTATATAGGATTTTATTTTTTCTTTTAGAGTTTTACTTTGAAAATCCACACCTCTTATGATATATATTTCTTTTAAAGCCCGTATTCTCTGTTTCATGCTAGGAAATAATTTTAAAGCTATCATTAAGGTTAAAGTGCACTTAGGAATTATACTAGAAAAATATGATAGTGCTTTATCTGAATCTATCATTATAGAAAAACATATAAAGATATACATTATAATAAGTAACTTTAAAGACAAAATCAAAGCATATATTAAAGATTCTAAGGTTAATCTTCTTGAAAAAACTATAAAAAGAATCGTATTTCCTTGTTGAACAAAAATCATATTTACTATTATAGTCATAATTGAGAAAGGTATAAAATATATAAAACCCTTTTTAAGTTTTATTAAATTGTCTGTAGATAAAAATATAATTAAGCAAAATAAAAGTAAACTTAAAACTATAATAGGATTATCTGTTAAAAACAAAATTATAATAACTAATAAATTAGCTAGAATAGCTGTAAGTACATGAATATCCTTATTCATAAAACACTCCATTTTTACACAACAAAAAACATACTTGGAAAGTATGGTTGTTTTTTTAAAATTTTTCATTTTAACCATACCACTAATTCTGGTATTTTTCAATATTAAAAATTTATTTTGAAATAAGGGATTATTTATATAATATTAGGCAAGAATAATAATGGAAAATTTTTTAGTAGTGTTTTATTCATTTCATTAAAAGGAGTGTTTTCATGAATATTACAAGTATTTCTATATCTTATCTATTTTTAATACTAGGAATAATATCATTAGTATTATTTATTTACTTTAAAATAATAGTTTCAAATACTAATGAAGATAGTGACAATAAGGATAAAATTCTAGGAAATATGAAAGATCCTGAAGGGTGGAGAAGTAGAAATAATAAAATAGCTTATTTATCACTATTTTGGTGTATTGTATCATTAGCTATATTTATATATTTAAAATTTTTTATAATGCCTACTCTAATTTCAACAGTATACTTTTTAATATACGCTATTATAGTTATACTTAGTATTTTTTTAATAGGAAGAAGACAAAAAGAAAGAGATAATTAATCTTTAAATTTCATAAATTTTGCCCTTATGTTTTTGATTAAAATGGTAATCTTTAAATTGAAGATTCACTTTTACATCATAACATAAGGGTTTTTACTATAGTTGTTAATATAAACAGATTTAAAATATTTTTTAAACTATATTCTTCTTAAATTTAATATGTAATTATTACAATTAATATATTATAATTAAATATATTATAATTAAATATATTACAACTATATTGTTTGTAAAAAAAATTATTAAATGCTATACTAACAAAGTATTACAAGAATATAAAATTAAACGGAGCGATGACTATGAAAAATAAAAGAATTTCTTTAATAACTCTATTTATTTGTTTATTTGTTATAACATCTAATGTATTTGCAGCTTCAAATGATAATCCAACAATGCCTAATATTTATGCTAAAGCTGCCATAACCATTGATGTAAAAACAGGCGAAATAATTTATACTAAAGATATTGATAAAAAAATGTATCCAGCAAGCACCACAAAACTCTTAACAGCTCTTTTATTAGCTGAAAATAAGAAAAAAGATGATGCTATACCTTACACCGCTGATGCCAAAAAACAACCTGAATATTCATTAAATAAAAACATTCGCCCTATTGATTTAAATGAAACTATAAAGGCTAATGATGTAATGGATGGATTGTTACTTTTCTCTGGTAATGACGTAGCCTATATGATTTCGGATTCTGTAGGTGGAAATAGTAAAAACTTTGAAAATATGATGAATAACAAAATTAAAGAACTTCATCTAAAAAATACACATTTTGTTACTCCAAATGGACTACATAACGATAATCATTACACTACTCCTTACGATTTAAGTGTAATAGGTAGAACTGCACTTAAAAATCAATGGGTATATAATTCTTCTCATAAAAAAGATAGCATAGTTGCTACTTCTAAAGGTACTAAAATGCCTATAAAAAATAGAAATAAACTTTTAGGGGAAGATGGTTGTATAGCTGGCAAAACAGGCTTTACTAATGCTGCTGGCAGATGCCTTGTTGCTTTATTTGAAAGAAATGGAAGACAAATTCTCGGAGTAGTTATGGGATCTGTTTATGATGCTCACGACTCTTTTGTTTTTAATGATATGAAAAAAATAATGGATTGGAGTTATGGCACAAAACCTTCTCATTTATATAAAAAAGGAACTACTTTAAGTACAAAAAAAATAGCTTATAAGCCTTTAGGCTTTGTAGGACCATCAAAAACTATTGAAGTTCCTTTAATCTTACAAGAGGATGCCCTTTATTATAAAAATGATATAAATGATAAAGAAATTAAAAAGAATTTTAATATAGAAAATACATCATTTAATGCCCTTTGTGGTAAAAAGAACATAGGAACCTTAACTATACAGGAAAGAGAAACTAAAAAAACTTATTCTCTTTACTCATCTCTTTCTTCTAAACAAATATTTAAATACAATATGCCTTTTTATATAGCTACTGCTGTAGCTTTGATAGTTGTTATAGCTATAATATTTCTAATATTTAAGTTTAAACATAATATAAAACGAAAAAGAGATAGAAGAAAAAATAAGTATTGGTATTAAAATAAAAAAGTAGTGGAAAATTAATTTTCCACTACTTTTATACATTAATTATTCTTTATGCTCATCCTTTCTATTTACTATAACACTAGACAAATTGTTTATACTATTGGTTAAAATCTCTAATTTACTTTCTAGTCTTACTAATAAATATACAGATATAGCAATAGGGAAGCCTACATTTCCGACAACATTCATTATTTCATTTTCCATTTTCATATCACTCTCTTACAATTAGATTAAAGAACATTTTTAACTTAATTTATTTTACATTTATTTTCTTTTCTTCTTTATCTATTATAAAAGCAGAATCTTTTATTTTTAAGTCCCCACCTTTAGAGAAGAATATATTTTTATTTATTATAGTGTCCATTACTTCTGAAACTTTTTTTGCATCTATATTATCTTTTATATTGTTTATTGTTATAGAAGACTTTTTACCTTCTTCATTTAAAAACTTCATAACTAACATTTTAGACATTAAAAAAAACATTCCTTTCCTATTCATTTACTAAAGTATTTTTATCTTCTATCAATATTTCACTTATAGGATTTTCTAAAAAATCTTTAATTAAATTTACTACATCTAATACGTCTTGAAAGTCTGCGGAAATCTTTAATTTAGGCATTCTTTGGTATCTTATAATATCTTTACCTTTGTCATCAACCCCTGCAACATATTTTATAGCTAAGTTGCGTTCTTTTTTAACTAATTTTGCAGCCATATTATTAATCAGCTCCTTTAAATAATATGTATGTGATAAAATAAAAGAGGTATTATATTAATTTTCAAAAACTATATAAATTAGTATATAAAAAATAAAAAGTATGCCTCAAAAGCATACTTTTAGTTATTAATAAATTATAATTCATATATTTTTACTATAATATTATTTATTAAACATTTGTATTTTTAATATTGCTTTACCTTGAAACTAAGTCATCCAATTTACATCTTAAGATTTGAGATATTACAACTACCTTTTCAAAACTTGGATTTTTCTTATCTCCCCTCTCTAATTCTTCTAAATAGGATTTTGAAATAGAAGTACTAAACTTAGGGTTACGAGTAAGATTTTCGATGTCTTTAGTTGTATAACCTAATTTTAATCTAGTTTCGCGGATTTTTTCTCCATTTAACATACAAATCCTCCTTAAAATTGGTAAAGCATTATTTAATTTTATATTTTAATTATATAATAAATTAGGCTTATTTTCTAGTTTATATAAATCCATTTTTAGCTGAAAATAGTATAAATGAAATCTCAATCTTAGTTTATCATTAAGATTGAGATTTTTAATTATTGTTTTTATATTTACTTATTTTTAACTTGGTTTAAAAACTTAATAGTTCTCTCATTTTGAGGATTTGAAAAGATCTTGTCTGGAGATCCTTGTTCTACTATTTTTCCATCATCCATAAATATAACTCTATCTGCTGCACTTTTAGCAAAATTCATTTCATGGGTCACTATAATCATAGTAGTATTCTCATCTGCTAAATTTTTAATAACTGACAAAACTTCTCCTACAAGTTCAGGATCTAAAGAAGAAGTAGGTTCATCAAATAACATTATTTTAGGTTCTACAGCCATTGCCCTTCCAATCCCTACTCTTTGCTGTTGTCCTCCAGACAGCTTGGATGGATAATAATCCTTTTTATCTTCTAACCCTACTACTTGTAATATATTTAGTGATTTGTTTTTTGCTTTATCCTTGTTCATTCTTTTTACTACTATTAGAGGTTCCATTATATTTTCCAAAGCAGTTTTATTCTTAAATAAGTTGTAACTTTGAAATACCATAGAAGTATTCATTCTAAGTCTATTAATTTGATCTTTTGTAGCTTTTTCTACATCAACCTTTAAATCTCCTATTTTTATTTTCCCTTTATCAGGTTTTTCTAAAAAATTTATACACCTTAATAGTGTAGATTTTCCTGTACCTGATGGTCCTATAATAACAAGTACCTCTCCTTTTTTTATATCCAAATCTATTCCCTTTAAAACCTCTACTCCATTAAAACTCTTATGTAAATTCTCTATTTTTATCATTTACACCGCCATCCTCTACTAACTAATAAGATTTACTCATTTTCTTTTCTATTACTTTTTGTAAATATCCAAAAATACTAATAATAATCCAATAAATCATTATCACTGCAGTAAAAGATTCTAAAAATCTATAACTTGAAGCTCCCTCACTTTGGGCTACTGCCATTATTTCTGTAACCCCTAAAGTAAAAGCTAAAGCTGATCCCTTTATTATATCTATAAAGCTATTAGATAAAGCTGGTATCGCTACCCTAGCTGCTTGTGGAAAAACAATTCTTTCCATGGTCTGAAATGGAGTCATACCTATAGATAAACTTGCCTCTATTTGCCCTTTATCTACTGAAGAAATAGCCCCCCTTAAAGTTTCTGACATATAAGCAGATGAATTAAATGCTAATCCAATAACTGCCGCCATCATAGCAGTCATTCCTTTTAAGCTAGGAATTAATTGTACTACCCCAAAATACAGAAAAAACAACTGGGCAATTAATGGTGTTCCTCTAAAAAATGATACCCAAATCTTAGTTATAGGATTTAAAAATTTAATCCTTAATTCATTAGCTAAAGCTATAACTATTGCAAGAATTAAACCTAGAATTAAAGCTGATATAGAAATTTTTAAAGTTACTTTTAAATATTTAATCATTAATGGAATTAAATTAGTAAAATATTGTACATCAAATTTCATAAATTTATCACCTAATTCTTTTTGGTTGTATCAAGCTTGAACCATTTTTCAGATAGTTTGGTTAATGTACCATCTTCTTGCATACTATTTATTGCCTTATTTACATCCTTGACTACACTCTTGCTTTTCTCTTCTCTTCTAAATGGATATTGATTTATTTCATAAACATATTTAGGATCATATAATTTTAAATCCATTTTTTCTTTTTCTATAACAGTTTTAGCTTTAACTGTCCCAATCCATGCCGCATCTAATCTTCCTATTTCTACGTCCTTTTCCATTGGGGTTTGATCATAAGTTAATATTTGTAAATCTAATCCCTTTTCTTTGTTCAAATTTTTTAAAGTTTTTTCCCCATTACCACCTAAAGTACATCCTATCTTTTTACCTTTGAAATCTTCTATACTCTTAATATTCTTGTCTTTTGTAACTACAAAACTATATCCACTATAAGCATAAGTTTCAGTAAAATCATATTTTTCTTTTCTTTCTGGTGTAGTTGAAATTTGGTGAGCAACTGTATCTATTTGCGATGAATCTAACATACCAAATAATCCACTAAATTTAGATTGTTTAAATTCAATTTTATAACCAGATCTTTTACCTATTTCATTCCAAATGTCAATTTCAAATCCTTGTAACTTCCCACCTTCAGTATAACACCATGGATAATAATCCGGTGATGTTCCTACTCTTATTACCTTTTCTTGAGAATCAAAATTCTTATTCTTTGTAGCATTTGTAGCATTTGTAGCATTTGAATTACTAGAACTACATCCTACTAATAATCCAACTAAGCTTACTAGTCCTAGTATAATTAACCCTAATCTTTTCTTCTTCATTTATAATCCCCCTATTCTATTTAAAGTTATTAAATTTAAATATCGTTTATAGCCTTTTCCATTTTCACTAGTGCTTTCTCTAATATGCCTCTTGGGCAAGCTATATTCATTCTTTCAAATCCTTCTCCTGCCTGTCCAAATATATATCCCTCATCAAAGGCTACTCCTACATCCTTAAGCATAAATTCCTTTAACTTATTTATATCCATATTAAGGTCTCTACAATCTATCCATAATAAATATGTTCCTTCCGGTTCTATTACTTTAAGCTTAGGAATTTTTTCATTTATGAATTTTTTTACAAATTCTTTATTTTCTTTTAAATAATCTAAAAGTTCATTTAACCACATTTCTCCATGGGTATATGCTGTTTCACAAGCTATATATCCAAACAAATTAAGACGATTTATCCCTAAGTTTTCTAATGTTAACTCATACTCTTTTTTTAACTTATCATTAGGTATTATAATATTAGAAGTTTGCAATCCTGCTAAATTAAAAGTTTTACTTGGTGCTGTACAAGTTATTGATGCATCTCTAAATTCCTGGGAAATAGATGCAAATGGAGTATGTTTATACTCTTTATAAACTAAATCTGAGTGAATTTCATCTGAAATAATTAGAACGTTATGTTTTATACAAAGTTCCCCAACTTTTATCAATTCTTCCTTCGTCCATACTCTTCCTGTAGGATTATGTGGACTACAGAGTATCATTAATTTAACCCTAGAATCTGATAATTTAACATCTAAATCTTCAAAATCTATTTCATATCTATTACCATCAAACTTTAGAGGATTATCAACTATATGACAACCATTATTTTCTATACACTTAAAAAATGGATAATATATAGGCTTTTGAATAACTACTTTATCACCTGGATGAGTAAAAGTTCTTATTAAGGCACTTACTGCCATTACTACTCCTGGACTTAAAGTAATCCATTCCTTTTTTATATTCCATCCATGACGATTTTTCATCCAATTTATTATAGCATCATAATAAGAATCTGAATTACTAGAATATCCATAAATTCCATGCTTAGCCCTTTTTATTAAAGCTTCTGTAACTTCTGGAACAGTTTCAAAATCCATATCTGCAATCCACATAGATATAACATCCTCATGACCTAATAGCTTCTTATTAAAATTCCACTTTATACAATTAGTTTTATCTCTTTTAACTATCTTATTAAAATCATATTTCACTATTATCCCCCCTAATATGTTTTAGATTTTAAGATTAAGTTTTTCATTTTTCTAGGCATTAGTACCAAATCTGTTAAACTTCGATAATTTAACCTTCATATATAATAACATAAGCTCAATTATTAGTTAAATAATTAATAATTATAGCTTATCTATGAATTTATAATTTTTCCTTATACTTTAAGAGTTATAATATATATCAAAAATTCTAAGTATAAATTTATATTGAAATATTAAAATAAAAGTAATAAACTTAAAAAGCTTATTACTTTTATTTTAATATTACTTTACCATTTAGCATAATGCTCTTCTGCACAACCTCTTAAATCGTTTACATTGATAACATTCCCTTGTTGATCCTTTATGTATCCTGAAAATTCCCCAATCATTTGATGTACTTTAGAATTTAATATTATAGCATTTGTTTCTGCTAATCTATCATAAAAAGGTGTGAATTTTAAACTTACTTTATCAGAAGTTTCTGTAGTTATACTCCATGGTTTCATTAAATTATTTTCATCGTAATGATATATAACTTTTTCACTAATCTTTATTATCTTACCGTTTATAAATAAAGCATTTTCTGTAATCCCTGTTCCATCTGTCCATTTTGCTCCTAAATTAAAACCTACAGTTCTACCATCCTGAATACCTGAAGCAGTAGCCCAATTCCACATTATTTTAAAAGGCCATACACCTCTACCAAAATCTAATCCTGCAAAACTATCATTTGTATGAAATATATACTTCTTATTATTTAATATTATTTGCCCTTCTACTGGAAGACAAGTTTGTTTTGAGGTGAATTGAAATTTACTTTTGCTCCAAGGTATTACTACATTTAAAGTTTCCTGTTCTTCATTATAGTGAACTTTAAAATTTGCAGTTAGATTTCTACCATTAAAGTTTTTACATTCTGTTATTATATTCATTATTTTTTTATATTTATTCCACCTAAAAAATATATTCATTTTATTGTGATAAAATTCTGTAGTGTCTAATACTTTATCTGGTAGAGAGCACCCTTTACCTAGAGGACAAATTAAAGTTTTTTCTATAAATTCCCCTGTATTAAAATCATAAAAATAAGCAAATACCATCCCTAAGTAATCCACGTTAGATATAGTTACAGAAAATAAACAATCTTTATTAAGCATATACCAATAATTCCATTTCTTCTTCCTAAACTGATGATATTTTAGATTACAGTTTATTATAGGATTTCTGCTCCATCCTATACTTCTTGCTTGTAAATTTCCCCTATCATCACAAAGATTTGTAGCTTTAAACAACTCTCTTTCCTTAAAATAATCCCCGTTATTTTTCATAATCTTAACCTCATCCCCTAATATATTTATTAAAAAGAATAAGTATAGTATATATACTAATTTATTTGTAAAAATATATCATTTATTTCAATTATAACATTTATATCTTAAATTTAAAACACAGTAATATATAATATTTATTTTTATTATATACTACTGTATTTCTTAAATAATTAGAACTTTATAACAACTTTTGTATAGGACTTGCAGGTCCTAGCAGATTTAATATATCTTTGTACGGAATTGGAATTTTAAATAATCCATAAGCATATGGAGTATAAGTATAAACTTGGTAATAAATAACAAGTTCCGTAGGAGTTAAATAAAATTGTTGATTTTTATCAATACCTTTATATTCTTCTAATATAGGTATATCATTTTGTTTTATATATTCTCTTACTTTATCTTCTAATATAGGTTTATAATTTATTCTTGTAGTAAACAAATCGTTAAAATTATAAACTTTTCCTGTATCTAAATCTATAGTAATTGAAGAGTATGCTGTATATCCATGTGCTCCTCCTGTATAAGTATATATACCAAATAATATACTTAACAGTCCTCTTTTATTTAAAGGCATTTCATAAAACTCTATAACTTCTATAAAATTTACCTTTTCTGGAAGCAAAACTTGTTCCTTGAACAAATTAGAAACTTCATTTATTATTTTATTATTTATAATTTTCTTTAAAGAATCATTTCTAATGTTTTCTACAAAGGGATAGGTTATTTTGAAGTTATCTGGTGATAATATTTGTTCATTAATTTTAGCTTTATTATATGTTTTTTTAGAATTTATAAAATTATTTTGCTTATATTTAATATCCATACTATCATATTTGTAAGAATCCATATTTTTATAATATCTATAGAATGGACAATAGTTATATGGGGAAAAGAACATAACAAATTCTCCTTATTATATTACTCTTATTATTATATGAAATTTTAAATTAAAAAGTGAATTTTTCCAGATAAATTTTAACTAAAATCGTGCTTTATTCATATTATATAAAAAGTAATTTATCAGGAGATTTTATGAGAAAATTAAATCCCAAAAAATTGCATGTAGAATTTAGAGATAATGTTACAAAAACAGAACCTATCTTAGGAAGAAAATATACCCTAACACATTCAGACACTACTGGAGAATTGTTTTTAACTGTAGGTATGAATTATGCATACAACAAAATTACCCTAACACGAGATGAAGTTTTAGTCACTTTTAAAAAAACAAATAATGGATATATGCTATTAGGAAATGTTTGTATAGATGGAGTTTATCCTTCTATTTATAAATCAAATTATAGACGTAATATATTTATGAAAGAATTACCTCTTGCTTTGGAATCTATAATTTATGGGGATAAAGAGTTTTTTAAAGCTCATAAAGATTTATATAATTCGCCTATATATATAATCTTTAATTCTATGTACCCTTGGATAAATAATACTTATTATTTTGGTACACCAAAACTATATAAATAAAAATCTATACCTTAAAATTATATAAAAAATAAGGAGATAAATAAAATTTATCTCCTTATTTTTTAATCTTCTCTAAACTATGGGGGATATTTTAGAGGGATTCTTTTAGCTTTTAGCTTATTTATATTATAACCACTTTTTATTAATTTATTATTAAACTTTAAATAGAAATACCGATTATCCACATAAACAATATATTTATCAGTAACTCAACAACTAAAAAGCATTAATTTTACCACGAATTTACCACAAATGAATAAATAATTCTTGATATGACGATAAAAAACAAAGGGAGACTTCACTAAACTGTATATCTCCCTTTCTTCATCAACGCTCATACTGACTGCATAGCTCTCATGGTAAAAGGGACGCAAGCATAATTTAGATATATTTGTTCTGCTTTCTTTCATTTAATAATACTTGTAGCCTTCTTAAACCTCTATTTCTTCTGGAATAAAGATCTAACTATTTTACTTCTGACATATCACAGAACAACAACTCACGTTTAGAAGGTGTAGTAAGCTGTCTCCTATGGTTTTTTATGGCACCTTTTATAACAATCATCATCAATGCTTAAAATTCTAATCTGATGATTTACTCCCTTTCTGCCGATAGCTGAAATATATAAGCATAAATATTCTATTTTCTTTTAATAGTAATACCATTTATACCATCCCTATGAAAACAATATAAAGAGAGATTAATGACAAAAAAGCCCGTACAATCATAATGTTTGTACGAGCTAAAGAAATAGCATATTTAGTTAACAAGTGTTGTATATAAACTATTGCATTAAAAACATGAGAAGCACAGTTATACCTAATACAATTCTATACCAACCAAATACCTTAAAATCACGTTTTTTAATAAAGCTCATTAGAAATTTAATTACAAGGACAGACACTATAAATGCTACAATCATACCAATGACAAGTGTAAGCAGTTCCGTGCTTGTAAAGTTAACTCCAAATTTTAACAGCTTCAAGGCACTTGCCCCAAGCATGGTTGGTACAGCAAGAAAGAATGTAAATTCTGTTGCGGCTACCCTTGACACATTAAGCAGCAAAGCACCTATAATCGTCGCACCTGACCGAGATGTTCCTGGAATTAGCGATAGCACTTGAAATGCTCCAATCATCAATGCTGTTTTATAGCTGATGTAAGAAAGTGTCATAGTTGCAGAAGTACGTTTTTTATTCCAATTTTCAACGATAATAAACAACACACCATAAAAAATTAACATTATTGCAATTACAATTGGCGTATGAAAATGAGCATCCAAATAATCATCAAATAGAAATCCCATAATAGCTGACGGTACACAAGCTACCGCAACCTTAAACCACAGCGAAAAAGTATACTTTTTAACAATCGGTTGTGATTTATCCTCAAATTGAAATGGAAACATTTTTCCCCAAAACATAACGACTACTGCAAGTATAGCTCCAAACTGAATAACAACAAAAAACATTTCCTTAAACGCTTCGCTCATATTAAGAGCAATAAACTCGTCCACAAGGAGCATATGACCTGTGCTGCTGATGGGCAACCATTCCGTAATTCCCTCTACAATCCCAAGAAATATGACTTTTAAAATTTCAGCAAAATCAAGTAACATTATTTCAAATCCTCCTTTTTAAAATAGTTAAATGTTAATAGAAATCCACCTAAAGATACAAATGCAATGATTGCTAAAGGAATTGAGTAGCCTGTGCTTTGCATTTTTCCCTTTACCAAAAAGAATGTAGCTGTCCATGGATAAAACGCTCCAAATTTTTGATTAGAAAGTGCTACACTCCCCATAATACTAACCGCACAAGCAATCACAGGTGCAACAAATCCCTTTGTTTTATGGGCGATATAAGTAAATGGAGAAAACGTTAAAAACATAAGCATATTGCCAAGTAAAAACTTGAATAGCCATTCAATAGCAACAAATAAGTTATATTCCTCCATAACAAAAACGGCATGATATATTCCTAATAAAGTGAATATGCCTACCCATGTTACAAAGGTGAGCATAACAATCCAAAGAAACAGAGTACAAAACTTACCAAGTAATAGTTTTGTTCTTGAAATCGGTATTGGCAGTATAGTCTTAAATGTATTCTCTGTATACTCACGGCTAAATAAATAAGCAGTGATTACAACATAAATCATCATATTGGTTAACAGCATCATATACGGCAAACTGTTATCATAGATGTTAGCCAATGTAAAAACACGTTCTGGATGCTGAAAGTGAGTTTGAAGGGCTTCAACTAACATCAGAAATGGTGTAGACATAACACCTAAAATGCTGATAAGTACCATTTTTGAATGTTTTAATTTTGATAATTCACATGAAATAAGATTAAGCAATTCCGCTACCCCCAATCAATCCTGAAAAATAATCTTCCAAGTTTTCTTCGTCTGCACTTACACTTGTTACAAACAAACCATTTTCTACAAAAGTTTTGTTGATTTCCCCAGAGTTATGAGTAAAGTCATAGACTTTTATTGTATTGTCCTGTATTGAATAATCTGTAATCTGATAGTGATTTTCTAATATTTCTGCGGCAGCTTTTACGTCAGTTAACTCAAATTTTATATATCTGCGATTGCGTTTGTGAAGTTCTGCCATGTCAACTTCCTCAATCAATCGCCCCTCATGCATAATACCGATAATATCTGCAATTTGTTCTATCTCACTTAAAACATGACTTGAAATGAAAATGGTTGTACCTTTGCTGTGACTTAACTTAGAGAGAAGTGAGCGGATTTCAGAAATACCAATAGGGTCAAGTCCGTTTATTGGTTCATCCAGTATCAGTAATTCAGGTTCGTGCATAATCGATGCTGCAATACCAAGACGCTGCTTCATTCCCAAAGAATAGTCTGCAAACACTTTGCTTGTTTCCTTATGTAATCCAACAATGCGAAGTGCCTCCTGCACCAAATTTTTATTGAGCTGTCCTCGCAATTTGGCAATAATTTTTAAGTTCTCCCACCCTGTCAAATTATTATAGAAACCTGGCGTTTCTATAATAGAACCTATTTTTCCGTAAAGGATATGGGCATGTTCTTTGTTACTTGTGCTAAATAATCGAATTGCTCCTTCAGTCGGATAAACAAGCTGTAAGATCATTTTCATTGTAGTAGTTTTTCCTGCTCCGTTTCTACCTAGTAAACCGTAGATTTTACCTTTTGGCACGTGAATATTGACCTTATCAACAACGGTAGTAGTTCCATATTGTTTAGTAAGGTTTTCTGTTTCGATAATATATTCCATAATTATCATCCCTTTCTGTGGGTCACTGTTTATACTTACCACGAATTTATTATCTGTCCCCAAATAATAAAAACCAAGATATTTACCGTCACAATAAAAAAAAGCCCTGACACTTATCGTGTCAGAGCCTATTTTTCAAAGGTTTATAGGGTTTTTTATTTAACTTTGAATTCCTTTATCAACAAAAAAATTTTCATTATAAAAAACAAAAATAAGAAAGCTGTAACATATGGTTCTTTGGCTGCACTAAAGAAAAAAACAGCTGCAATACTTAATGTGATAGATAATTTTGAAGCAATGCCACTCCATACCTCTTTATTAAAGTGAGTAAGGGTAAGCTTAGAAATACCAATTCCAATTATAGCAATAAAAGTACCCCAATAGATGATAAGATTCATCATGGTCGTTTCGGTAAATGAGAATAGATTGACCAAATAAATATAACCGTCTTCTGTTTTCCCATATAGTGGTAGAAAGATGAATATAATCGCCATTACATCCAATATCCCTATAAGAAGGCCATAAATCTTTTTAAGATTGGAGCTATTTTCTGTTTCAGCAAGGGCAACCACTTCTTCCCCTGACAATAGTTCATCTATTGAAACAGAAAAAAATTTAGAAATACATTTTAATGACTCAATATTAGGATATCCTTTTCCGCTTTCCCATTTTGAAATTGCTGTTCTAGATACATATAATTGCTCAGCAAGCTGCTGTTGTGTTAAATTTTTTTGTGTCCTAAGCTGTTGCAATTTTTCGTTAAATTCCACTCGTTTTTCTCCCCTCTCGCTGGCTTTTCAAACGTCTGTCATCGGCTTTTCTGTATCTTTTGGTATCATTCATATATGACTAAAACCATAAGTTTTCTTCACAAAGTTTTTATACTCGTCGCTCTGGAACATTCCATTTTGTCGCAACTTCTAATACTGATATTTATTCCATAGGATAGATATCCTATTGTGCTTGATTGTATTTATTATATACGGAAATAAGAATGATAGCAATAAACATTTCTCAATATAAAATGCTTATAGATTACCCTACAGCATTACGGAGCAAGTCCATTTTCATTTATCTTACGATCATCCAGTTATCTGTTTTATGTAGAGTCAACTCATATAGTGAAATTTGTACTGTCTTTGTTCACCTTAGAAAGGCTGAAATGGTAAGTGTGATTGCGTAATAAATTTACCACTTTTGAAAGGCAAGATATGAGTATTTATGATAAGAAACATGAAGTATCTACCGATAATAAAGACGCCCGCAAAGCCCACATAATAAGGCTTTGCTGACATATGAAAAGTTATAAAAAAATAATGAAAAACTTATTCTAAGTTTAAATGAATTAAAATAAAAAATTTATTTTAATTAAATTATAGAATCTTATGTAAAACTTTTTCTAAAATCATACCATCTCTATGTGGAAAATCATATTGCAAACTTATTTTTATTCCTGAATCTATAAAATCTATCGCTTTATCTACAGCTTTTTTTATATTATATTCTTTTAGCATACTTCCAACTATAACACTAGTAAATGCATCTCCTGTTCCTTGAAAATCTGCATCTAATTTAGGATTTTGTGCTAAATGAACATAATCTTTTTCTTTATCATAACAAGCAGTAGTTATTACATTTTCTTCTAAAGGCACGCTAGTTATAATAACTAATTTAGGACCAATTTTAGAAAGACTTTTAAGCATATTTATTAACTCATTTTTATCTAATTTTTCATCAAATTTTTTATTTAATATATAACAAGCCTCTGTATAATTAGGAGTAATTAAATCTGCGAGCCTTATAAATTTTCTCATATCATTAACCATTTGAAAATCTATACCCTTATATAAAGTATAATCATCTCCCATTACAGGATCTATAGCTACTAGAGTATCTAGTGTCTTGAATTCTTTTATAAATTTAGAAATTATATTTATCTGATGTACTGATCCTAAATATCCACTATATATACAATCGAATTTTAAGTTTAATGACTTCCAATGATTTATATACTCTTCCATAGATGAAGTTAAATCTATTATTTTAGGGCTACCAAATCCACCTGTATGAGTTGATAGGACAGCTGTTGGAATAGGACACACCTGTGATCCCATAGAAGATATTATGGGTATTACCGTAGTTAATGAAGCTCTACCATAACCTGAAATATCATGTATAGCTGCTACTTTCTTTAAGTCCAATTTCATTTTTCCATCTCCTAGATTTTTATAAATAATTTACGCTATTAACTATAGTATAATATTACAAAATACTGTAGCATTAATCAACTACAATAATAAAGATATTTAATATACAAATTCACAAAAACAACTCATTTTTGTTAAAGTGCAACAATTATGTTATAATACTTATATAGAGATAAAGGTTAATGTTATTGATATACAGATTTATATCAATATAGCGCGGTTAGATTATTGATATTATTACCACCTTCACTAAGGTGGTTTTTTGTATAATAGAAATTTATGCCTATTTATCCTTCAATCCTAATATTCCCACATAGTTAAAACTTGAATAAAAATATCAATTAAATAAAAAGGAGCGTTTTTTATTATGAGAAGAAATTATAAACTAAAAAAAACAATAACTATGAAGAAATTTATTGAAGAATTCAGTGAAAGTTTCTCTGAACATATGGAAAAAAGATTAATGGAGCTTGAAGTAAGAACAGTTTTAACAAGAAATGAAAATAAAAATATCTTGGATATAAAACATGTTGAGCATACAAAATACGATTGTGATTCTAAAGATACAAAAAAAGAATATGTTTATGGGGAACTTATAGTAGTTGAAGATATGTTATATTTTGCAGATAGTTGCGTGGATGATGCTAAAGTTATGCAATCTCCTGTTGTTGATACTATATACAATTCTTTAGATAACAATGGTATGATATTATATGAAAATGTAAACTGTAAAAAAATAGATGATAGCAATATAGATTTTGTAGTGGATTCTCTTCTTTCAGAGTGTCCTGACGTATCTGAAAGATATATTAAAATTGTACGTGAAATGCTTGCTCATGAAAAAAAATAATTAGTTTAATATAGTAAAATAATTAAATATTCTGGTTCACATTTTATACTTCAATTAAATGTGAACCATCTTTAAAATAGTAGGTTTCATGAGCTAAAGCCTTTGCTTCATTAATATCATGAGTTACTAATATACCAGTTCTGTTATCATATTTTAGAATTTGCTTTAGTTCTTTTATTATTTCATTTTTAAGATTAATATCAAGTCCCTTAAAAGGTTCGTCCATAAGGATTAAACTACTTTTATGACAAAAAGCTCTTGCTATAGCTACTCTTCTTTTCATCCCACCACTAAGTTCTCTTGGGAACTTATCCTTATGTTCCTTTAGTTTTACCAAGTTTAAATATTTATATACCCTTTCATCAATTTCTTTTTTGTTCATATAAGATTTCAAAACAAAAGCTATATTTTCATGCACCGTAAGCCACGGTATTAATATATCTTCTTGAAATATATAACTTATATTTTTGCACCTTGTTATTAAATTTCCTTTATCTAAACTTTCTATACCAGATATAATATTTAACAAGGTAGTTTTTCCACAACCTGAAGGTCCTAATATACCTGTAATATGATTTTCAATAAAATCTATATTTAATCCTTCAAATACTTTCTGCTTTTCATAATTTTTATATCCATTTATTATTTGTACTGTATAAACGCTATCTTTCATATATTTCTCCTAAATACTATATTAATCTTCTAATCTATAAAATCATTTTTAATATTTAGATTTTTTATTTATATAATGTTTAAAAGACATTTCAAATATAAAGCTTAACAAAACAACTACTATAGTCCACGCAAAAAGCTCTTCTGTTTCTAAAGTCGCTTTAGCATTAAAAAGATTTAACCCTATAGAATACCTAGGTGTACTTAAAACCTCAGATGCTACACAAACTTTCCATCCAATACCCAAACACATAAGTATACCAGATATTATATATTGTTTTATAGAAGGTATATAAATATCTTTTAATATATGTATCTTTTTTACTCTATAAATTTGTGACATAGTAATTAAATCTTTATTTACAGATTTTATTCCTAAAAGTACATTAGTATATATAATAGGAAAGCACATTAATATAGTTGTAAATAGAGCTACATTAGAAGATTTAAACCAAACTAATGCAATTATTATAATAGACATAACCGGAGTAGCCTTTATAATTACTATTAAAGGCTCTAAAAACTCTTCCAAAAACTTATTAAGTCCTGATATTATGCCTAAAACTATACCAAATATTATAGATATTATAAGTCCAATTATAACCCTAGTTATGCTTTTAAATACACTTATCCAAAAGTATCTTTTTCCCATAAGATTGATTAAAGTTTTAAACACATTAAAAGGTGATGGAAGTAAGATATCCTTATTTATAATAAGGGAGCAAAGCTCCCATATTATTATCCAAAATAATACTATAAAAAATTTCTTTAAAAGCTTAGATTTATCTTTATTTAGCTTTGTAATAGAATTTTTCATCTGGTAGTCTTCCTCCAATAGATTTTGGATTACTCTCCTTTAAAACATTATAAAATTTCTCCAAAGAATCCTTTGCATCCTTTGCAGATATAAATACTATGTTACATTTTGGAATGGCTACTTCCGCTACTTTCGCTTTCGGAATTATACCTTGCTCTTCTATAAGTTTACTAGCTTCAATTTTATTATTATTTACAAAATCCACAGATTTTTTATATCTGTCTAAAAACTTGTCTACATCTTTTTCTCTCTTATCTATAAAATCTTTTCTAAATATTAATGTACCCATCACTAACTTGCCATTACCTTCAGATACTTTTTCCCATTCTTTTGATAAGTTAATTGGTACATTAAGGTCTTTATCTTTTATTTTTGTTGTAGTTACAAAAGGTTCTGGTAACACTGCTACTTTAGCTTCCTTTGATGCTACTAGATTTGCTAAATCACTATGTTGGGCTTTATATTCAATTTTAACATCCTTATCTAATCCATTTTTCTTTAATATATAATTTAAAATATATTCAGGCGTAGCTCCCTTACCACTTGCATAAATAGTTTTACCTTTTAAATCCTTTATGTCTTTTATGGTATTACCATTCTCTACAATATATAAAACTCCTAATGTATTAACTCCAACCAATTGCACTTCTCCCTTGGTTTTATTATATAAGATAGATGCTAAATTAGATGGAACTGCTGCTACATCTACTTCTCCATTTATAACTTTAGAAACTATTTGATCTGGAGAATCAAATAAAGTAATATCATAATCCTCTGAATTTTCTTTTATAAGCTTTGCCATGCCCATACCTGTAGGACCTTTTAAAGTTGCTATTTTTATTTTTTCCTTTTTAGTTTCATTATTAAATTGTTCTTTAGTTGTTTCCTCCTTTTTAGGATTGTTTGAACAACCTACAGCAAATAATGTTGAAATTATCATCATCATCGCCACAAGCATTAAACTAACTTTTTTTTTCATAATATCCCTCCCATTTTTATAAATTCATTATTTAAATTAAACAATTTGAAATTAATATATTTACATACTATTTTACCACTTTCTTTTAAATTTTTTAATGATTTTTAAAAGTAGTTTTATTAACTAATTAAAGGTTAAGAAATAAGACCTTAATCTTACCTCTTAACCTTTAATTAATAGATCAATACTATTTAATTTCTTCTACAAATTTCTTAGTTATTAATTGTGGTCTTGTAATTGCACTACCTACAACTACTGAGTGTACTCCAATTTCTAAGCATCTTTTTACCTTTTCTGGAGTATTTATATTTCCTTCTGCTATTACAGGAACTTTTACTTTACTTAATATTTCCTTTATAATTTCAAAATCATTTTCATTTATATGCAAATCTTTAGTATATTCTGTATATCCAACTAAAGTAGTAGCCACAATATCAAAACCTAATTCACTTGCTTTTATAGCTTCCTCTATATTAGATGAATCCGCCATTAAAATTATATCTGGATATTTATTTCTTATTTCTTTAACAAAATCAGTTAAAGTTACTCCATTAGGTCTTAATCTATCTGTAGCATCTATAGCTATTATATCAGAATTAACTTCTACAAGTTCATCTACCTCTTTCATTGTTGGAGTAATATAAACCTCTGAATCTTCATACTCTCTTTTAACTATACCTATAACAGGTAAATCAACATTTTTCTTTATTTCTTCTATATCTTCTTTAGTATTGGCTCTTATACCTATAGCTCCACCCATGTAAGCTGCTTTAGCCATTCTGCCCATTATAAAAGAACTATGAAGTGGCTCATTTTCAAGAGCTTGACAGGAAACTATAAGTCCGCCTTTAATTTTGTCTAATACCATTGTATCCCTCTTTCCTATCCTATTATTTCTTCTATTTCATTTTTTACTATAGTAACTGCTGGTCCATAAATTACTTGTACTCCATTTCCTTTTAATATTACTCCCTTAGAACCAGTAGTTTTAAGCATATCTTTATCTACTAATTCTACATTTTTTACTGTAACTCTTAATCTTGTTGCACAACAATCTACTTCTTCTAAATTTTCTTTTCCACCTAAAGCTTTTATAATAGTTTCTGCTCTTTCACTCTTGTTTACTGTAGCTACTGACTCTTCTGATGATTCATCTTCTCTACCTGGAGTCTTAATATTAAATTTAACTATTAAAGTTCTAAATATTATATAATAAAGAACAAACATTCCTGCACCCAATATTGGTACCATAATCCAGTTTGTTTTTGAGTTTCCTTGTAAAACACCAAATAACATAAAGTCTATAAATCCACCTGAAAAAGTTTGTCCAATTGTTATTTTAAATATATGAGCTAACATAAATGACACTCCATCTAATAATGCGTGAATTACATATAAAAATGGAGCTATAAATAAGAATGAAAATTCTAATGGTTCTGTAATACCTGTTAAGAAAGAAGTTAGTGCTGCTGATAATAAAAATCCACCTACTTTTTTCTTATTTTCTGGTTTAGCAGTATGATACATAGCAAGTGCCGCTCCTAAAAGACCAAACATCATAGTTAAGAATCTACCGGACATAAATCTTGAAGTTCCTATAAAGAACTTTGTTGTATGTGGATCTGCTAATTGAGCAAAGAAAATCTTTTGAGTACCCTCAACTAAGACACCATTTATAACCATTGATCCTCCCAAACCTGTAGTCCAGAAAGGCATATAGAATATGTGGTGTAATCCTAAAGGTCCTAACATTCTTAAAATAAATGCATATATAAATGTTCCTACATAACCTGTCTTAGTAACTAACTCACCTACAGATGCAATTCCATGTTGAATTGGAGGCCATATAACAAATAAAACTGCTCCAACTAAAATTGCAACTACAGAAGATATTATAGGTACAAACCTCGAACCACTAAAGAAACCTAAAAATTGAGGTAATTGAGTTTTATTAAATCTATTGTGTAATATAGCTGTAACAACACCAATTATAATTCCGCCTAATACTCCTGTTTCAAGAGTTTGAACACCAAGAGCCATACCTTGTCCGACTGCTGCTATATTGTCTTCAGCTAACTTACCTGTTACTACTAATAGTGCTTTTATAGAAGTATTCATTACTAAATAAGATAATACCGCTGCAAGGCCTGCTGTTCCTTTATCGGATTTTGCAAGACCTACTGCAAGACCTACTGCAAATAATACAGGAAGATTAGCAAATACTATTTCTCCACACATACTCATTATTGTAAACACTACTTGTAACCATTGTATATTTAAAAATGGATATGCTTTTACAGTGTTAGGATTAGATAATGCTCCCCCGATGCCAAGTAAAAGTCCAGCTGCAGGTAATACTGCGATAGGTAGCATAAATGCTTTACCAAATTTTTGGGCTTTACTAAATAAATTATTCATCTTAATTCTCACTCCTTATAAAAATTATTTTCATATATATAATATCAAAGAAAATTATTTTTGTAAACAATATCAGATTTTTTTCAACAAAAAAGCCCATAAAAATTTATCTATTGGTTTCTTTGTACTTATAAATTACATCTAAGGTCTTTTCCATAGATTTAGATAACTCCTCATCTTCTAACAATATCATTGATAATATATCAACTAAATATATAATAGATAATTGACTATTTATAAAATTTTTTTCTCCAATAAATTTTGTATTATAAGTTATAAAACATAAATCAGCATACTTTGTAATAGCACTTTCTTTAAAACTTGTAATAGCCACTGTATACGCTTTTCTTTTTTGTGCCAATTTCAATCCTTCAATAACTTCATTAGTGGCTCCAGAATTTGATATACCTATTACTAAATCCTTTTCTGTAACTAAACTACTGTTCATTAGCATAATATGAGAATCTGTTATAGAATCTACTAACATTCCCATCCTTTGAAATCTATATTTTATTTCAATAGCTGTAAGAGCTGAACTACCTAAGCCATATATAAATATTTTTTCTGACTTCTTAATTTTCTCAATAAATTTAGTTATTGTTTCCTTATGTAATATTTTATTGTTACCACTTATTATAGTTTTGTAATAAGAATATATCTTTTCAAATAAATCATAAGATTTATCATTATTGTTATTATTATTATCTGCACATAGTTGCATTTTCATCTCTACAAAGTTTTTACAACCTATTTTTTTGCAAAAACGCGTAATGGTAGAATTCGATGTACCTGTCTTTTGAGCTAAATCATTAATATTAATATTATTTAAGGTACTACTATAGGCTATTATATAATCTGCTATCATTTTTTCCTTCTCTGAAAAAGATATATAGTTATTTTGTATTTGTATTAATATATTATGACCCATTTTTTCATCACCTCTTTAATTTTAAAGTATATTTTTAAATTATAATTGGTATATAATAAATTTTATAGATTAATTAAATCTTTTATAAACATTTGTAAAACTATATTATTATAACATAATAAAACAACAGGTTGTATTATATACAACCTGTTGTTTAAATATAAGAAGTTATATTATTTTTTAATTTGTACTATTTGATTATTATTTCTTTTTTTTAAATAAAAATAAACTGGAAGTCCTAATAAAGTTATAACTATACCAGATACAGCATATAAAGTACTAGTTACTAAGGTACTTATTAAAACGTATACACTTCCTAGTATACCTATTAAAGGTACTACTGGATAAAGTGGTACCGTATATGGCTTTTTTAAATCTTTAAATTTAGTTCTTAAAATAAATATTCCTGCTACTGCCATAGTAAAGAATATCCATAAAACAAACATTACAAGATTAGATAATGTATCAAAGGAACCGGATAAAACATAAAGACATGCTAAAAGAGTTTCAAATACAAAAGCATTTGTCGGAGTTCCTGATTTTTTATCTACCTTTTTAAAGAAGTTACTAAAAGGTGTAAGATTATCTTGAGCCATAGCTAATGGAATTCTAGATCCTGTCATCATATATCCATTTAGAGTTCCAAATATGGCAATTATTATTCCTGCAGAAATAATTTTTGAACCAGTACTACCAAATAAAACTACCGCAGCATCTGATGCAGGTTTTGATGAAGCTATTACAGCTTTTACAGGTACTATTTTAATTAAAGCTATATTTATAAATACATATACTATAATTGTTGTTGATATACCTATAATTATAGACTTAGGTAGATCCTTTTCAGGATTTTTAAGTTCTCCCGCCATATTACCTACATTAATCCAACCATCATAAGCCCATAAAGTACCTAGTAGTGCAGCCCCAAAACCAGATATTGTACTAGCTGAAGATCCTACATTTAAAGTAAGTCCTTTAGCTGTTCCCTTAATAAATCCTAAAGCTATTATAACTATAATAGGTAATAATTTTGCAACGGTTACAATTCCTTGGATTTTACTTACAAGTTTTGTAGAAATTATATTTAACGTCATTATAAATAATAAAAATGCCATAGCTACAATTTTCTGTTGTGTATCTGTTAATGGAATAAAATCTGTGATTTGAGTAGCTAAAATAATTCCTAATGCAGCACCTGCCCCTGGAATATACACTACAGATTGAACCCAACCTAATAAAAAGGATGCACACTCGCCATATAACTCTTTTATGTATATAAATATTCCCCCTGTTTTAGGAATAGCCGCAGCAATTTCTGCTACTGTAAGTCCAGATGCCATAGTGATTAATCCACCTATTATCCATGCTAGTATTCCTAGTTTTGGTGACCCAGCATCCTTAAAAACTATAGATGGTTTAAAAAATACTCCTGATCCTATAACCATACCTATAACTATAGCTATAGCATCAAATAATCCTAAAGTTCTTTTTAATGATTTGTCTTTAGAATTTTCCATTACTTATCCCCCCCATATATTTTACAAATTGCAAAAGAAAAACAGAAAGTAAAATAATTTAGATAGTATATCCCTTTATTTACTTCCTGCCTATTTTTTAAAATATGCAATATTTAACATTTAAATGGCATACACTTTTAGCAATTTGTTTTTATTAGCATGATTATTTTATCATGCTATGTTCATCAAATCAACAGTAGAATTCTATATGTACTCCTTTACAGTTTCATACGCATATTCTATAATTTCATCACAGGTTACACCTTTTTTCTTTAATTCTATGCAGTCAAAAGTTCCATAATCTTCTTTTATTTTGCTCATAACTTTTTTAGCAAAAGCTCTTGCTTCATTAGGATCTTTAGCACTTTCTCTTCCTTTTAAAGCTCCTACCACCATAAGTGCTCCTGTAATTGCGCCACAAGTTGTTCCTACAGCCATTCCTCCACCAAAAGGTGTTGCTATAGAAACAGGAATATTCATATTTTTTTCCTCATTTAATGCTTTTATAATAGATTCTGCGCAATTGTATCCTTCCTTATGAAATTTTACAGCTTGTGACATACTATCGTCTCCTTTATATAAAAATTTAAAATAATTATTTTATCTAATCCCATTACTATATACTTCATAAATACCCTAAAATCCTTTAATTTAAACAAAATTTATTTTTTATTTATTTATTTTGTCAAAGCCGCTTCTTTCATTAAATTTTTATTATTCACTATTTCTCCATCCTTTAGATAAATAATCCTTTCACCATAATCTGCAGATTCTCTAGAATGCGTAACATTTACTATAGTTACTCCTTTATCCTTATTTATTTTATTAAAAAGCTTCATTATGTCTGTACCAGTTTTAGAATCTAAATTACCTATAGGCTCATCTGCTAATATTAAATCTGGATTATAAATTAATGCCCTAGCAATAGCTACTCTTTGTTGTTGTCCCCCAGAAAGTTCTCTAGGAGTAGATTTTCTCTTATGAGAAAGTTCTATTATTTCTAAAATCTCATCTAATTCCTTTTTATATTTTTTAGGTTTTCCACCCTCTAATAAAATAGGTAATAAGATATTATCCTCTACAGATAAATTTTGTACCAAATTATAAAATTGAAATACGAATCCTAGTTCTGTTCTTCTTAGTTTACTTATTTTTTTATCATTTAACGTTGATATTTCTTGCCCCTTTATACAAACACTTCCGGAATTGTAATTATCTAATCCACCTATAATATATAATAAAGTACTTTTTCCACAACCTGATGGCCCCATTATAGATATAAATTCTCCCCTTAATACCTCCAAATTTATATTTTTAAGTACAGTAACCTCTTCTTTACCAACCTTATAACTTTTATACAAATTTTTAACCTGTATTATGTTTTCCATTTAATTACTCCTTTTTATAGATACCATAATCATCTATTCATATTTTATTTCTCTTACTATAGATATTTTAGAAGACTTTATAGCTGGAACCATAGATGCTATTAAAACTAATATGAATCCTAATAATCCTAAAAACAATATAATTTTTAAAGGTATATAAACCCTTATATAAGAGTCTAAAGAATAAGTTATTTCCCCTAAAAATTCTGATATATATAATCCCTCTAAAACTCCTAGTGTAGATCCTATAATTCCTATTATAAAACCTTCTATCAATATGAGTTTCACTCTTTGTACTTTGCTCATTCCAATTGATGCTAAAACCGCAAACTCCCTTTTTCTATATATAAAACTAACCATAAGATTATTCATCATACCTAAACTTCCTATTATTAAGGCCATAAGTGAAAAACTTTCTAAAGATTTCATAAGTCCTTTATTTACTTGCAAATCAGTTTTTAAATCCTGTTGTTTTGTAGTAATGACTATACCAAAATCTTGTAAATCATCTTTTAACTTCCTCTCTAATCCCTTTTGATAATTACATTTTAATCTTATTATACCCTGATCTTTATTGCTGTCTTTTCTTAGATTTTCAAAAGATATTAAAGCTCCTTGTCCGTTGCTTATAAACTCTGATTTTGCAAAACCCACTATATTATATTGTCTATATTTATTATCTAATTTTAAGTTAATTTTATCTGAAACTTTCAATTTACCTTTTTTCTCTAATACATCGCTTATTATTATATTCCTATTATCCTTTAATTTTCTTAATATAGTCCATTTATCATTACCATTATAGTCATATATACTTACATCTTTATAAAATTTTAAAAACTTATCCTGTTCTATTCCTTGTAATCTTCTTATTTTAAAATTCTTATCCTTAACCTCTATATTATCTAATAATATTTCTTGTTCAAAATCCTTCACATAATTTAATGACTCTACTTTGTCTTTAATCTTATAATCTTTAATCTGCTCCATTTTAAAATCATAATTTAAATTTTTGTAACCATTTGTAATTAATCCACTAACACTAAAAGAAGCTATATATATTACAACTACTGCAGCTATAATACTTGTAAGAAGCGTTCCATTATTAGTTAAAACTTTAGATTGAGCTATATTATATAAAGCTATAGCTCCCTCATTTCCTAAAAGCACTCTAAATACTTCTTTAAAGATAAAACAAATTATTTTAAGAACATAAGGCGTTACAAGTCCCATACCTATGAACACAGAAAATGCGCATAATATAGATAATAGAAAATTTCCCTTCCATCTATAATGATTAATGTAGACATAAGGTATGATTAAAAGTACTAAACCTATAACTAATTTACTAAAACCTAAATTTTTATTTTCTGAAAAACTTCCTAATATAATATCTTTAATAAATATTTTTGACGCTCTCAATATAGGTATAATAGAACTTACTATGCAAAGAATTATTGCCAACAAAAATGCCCATAAGAAATTCATCTTATCTATTGACACTACTGTCTTTACCCCATATTGTTTAAACATATTAGAGGAATCAGCTAGATAATATAGTATAGGTACTCCTAAAATATCTCCTAGTACCCCACCTATAATTCCATATAATAAACTTTCCATGAGCATAATTATATCTGTAGAAACCTTAGTTGCCCCTATACTCCTAAAGGTTCCTATAACAGATATTCGCTCTACTACGATTACCTTGTAAGCAGAAAAAATTATAAAACTTGCTACTAACATTACTAATATAAGCATTATATAAAATGGTATAGTGAATTGTTTCACTGTATTTTTTAAATCACTCTTGCTTATAGTTTCTGTTACTTCGCAGTCCTTAAAATTATCCTCACAATATTTTTTTATATTTGAAATATCATTTTCTTTTTTTACCTTAATTAATGCAGAAGTTATAGAAGGTTCCATTTGAAGCTCTCTACAAAAACCTTTTCTATCCATAATAATATTCATCTCTCCTGCACTCTCAGAAAAAAAACCTTTATTTATAGCAATAGCGTCCACTTTTAACTTTATTTCTTTTTTACTCACTTTAATTTTAAATATGTCACCTTTATCTAGATTTAATTTTTTACTTATACTTTTGGATATTACAACACCATTATCTTTTATATCGGTAAAATTCAATCTCTTACTTTCTTCACTTAATACTATTTTATTTATAGAATTTAATTCTTTTATATCAGATGCTTTTATATTTACTTTAAGTATATTATCTTGACTTTTATAGCTACCATCACCATCTAATACATACACTATTTTATGGTCCTTAAGCTTGTTGTTTATCTTTTCTTTGTCTATAAATGGAGATGGTTGATCTTTTTGTTTATGTAATACTAAGTTTGCATCTCCTACTTTTGACTTCATTCTTTCTAAAACCATATTTTCATATGATTTAGAAATTCCCATAGATGCAAAGCACATTGCTGTAGATACCATAACTGATATTATTATAAGCAATGACCTTAATTTTTTTTCCTTTATATTTTTAAACATAAATTTTAATAAAATTTTCATGTTATCTTCTCCTAGTTGCATATTTAATCTAAAACCACAATAAATTCTAGCTTAAATATAATTTTACTACAATATTTTTATAGTTAAAAGTGAAATATATAATAAAAAATGACTATCCATTATTAAGATAATCATTTCTTATAAATTATTTTTAATGTTATAATATAATTTGTTCACATTATTTAGATAATACTATATTATATTATTATAATATAAATAAAATTATCTTTCACATATAATTTTTAAAATAATATCCATTATAATCACATTAAATTATTAATGAAATTTATTGATATTTAAAAATATATATGCTATTATATTAAATAAAAAAATATTTCTTTAAGAACATAATATTTTTATTTTCAAGATTATATATTTACGCACAATGTGCTTATATATAATTTTTTATTTTTTAAAACTTTGGGAGGTGATTTCATGCTTGAACAAACTTTATTAATTTTAACTGAAGATGTTATAGAAGAGTGCTTAAGTGAATGCTTATCTGACTAAATTAATATAATTTTATATATTACCTTTAATTAAAACTAAAGATTATGGAGGATAGCTATGGTAGAAAATAGCCCCCTGAAACAATATATACAAAACATTTTTCTATAAAAATACCTATTAAGAATTCTATTTATAAAAATCTTAATAGGTATTTTTTAATATATTACTTTAAATTGCTCCTTATTATATTTAAATTTTGCTATATTACTTGTATTATTTTAAATATTGTTAAAATATAAGGTTCTTTTTTATTTATTTTTTATAGTTTTCCATATATTCTTTAGGTATATAATCTATAAACTTACTTTTTGATTTCTTTCTATTATGTTCATTTTGTGACCAAGTTAAATATAATGCTTTTTTAGCTCTTGTTATAGCTACATAGAATAATCTTCTTTCCTCCATTTCTTTTCCATCTTTAACAGATCTATAATTAGGAAATATATTATTCTGAAGTCCTGACAGAAATACATAATCAAATTCCGCCCCCTTAGCCTGATGAACTGTTATTACAGGTATTCTAGGATATTTTATAAGCATTCTATCTAATTCGCTATTAGACAAAGATGTAATCTTTAAAACTTCTATTAAATTATTTCTGAAACTTAAATTATCCTTTTCTATTTCTTTTGCTATAACATAAAACTCTCTTAAATTATTTATTTTGTGGGGTTCATTCTTATAAACTTCTTTTATTTTACTTAATTTTACTATTTCATTTATAATATCCTTAGGATTCTTTTTATAACTTAAATCTTTTAGATATTTTATATTTTCATATACTGTTGAAAATTTTTTTATATATTTGCTATATACTGACATTCTTTCTATTATAGTAGGTTTCACCTTTTCTTCTATCATTTTTATAAGTATATCTTTCGTAGCTAATATATCATCCATAGCATTATGACTAGACTTAGTATTAGTATTAAATAACTTACTCAAATATTCTAATTTGTAATTACTTAAATTAGGATAAAATCTTCTAGATATATCTAAGGTATCATAATATGTTTTAAAATTTGCTCTTTTTTTATTTAACCTTTCTAATTCACTACTTAATATAGAGATATCAAAGGTTACATTATGGCCAACTATTACAGTATCTTCTATAAAATCTATAAATTTTTGTAATACTGTTTCTTTATCTTCTCCTTTTTCTTTTAAATATTTATCACTAAATCCATGAACCAAATAGGAACTTCCTACAGATTTCAGTGGTTTTATAAACTTTTCAAATTTATCTATAACTTCCCCTTTATGATTTATTTTCACTGCTGCAATTTGCACTATTTCATCTTCTGTAGTATTAATCCCTGTACTTTCCACATCAAATACTACTACATTCTCATTACAAAGTTCTCTTATTAACAGCTCATAATAATCGCCATATTTTTGAGTATTTTCATGAATTAAATCTGTAAGCCGAACTCCTATTTTTAAATTTTGCTGTGTTTCTATTTTCTTTATTGTTTTATCTCCTATACCTTTGCCGAACCTTTTTAATATTCTTTTTAAACTATTTGAATCAAAATCATTTACTATAAGCTTTAAATAAGCTATAATATCCTTTATTTCTTTCCTTCTAAAAAATTTAAACTCATCTACCAAAAGAAAATATAGTCTTTCCTCTTTAGGCAATTTTGAATTTATTATTTTAAACTGTTCACTTAAACTTATATTAATTCTATTGCTTCTTGTTAGCACAGCTACCTTTGAAAAATCTTTTATTCCTAATCTCTTTATCTCATTAAATATAAACTCTGCCTCATACCTAATATCATAAGCATTTTCTATTTTTATCAAATTTCCTACTACATTAACTTTAGATTCTATACCTTTTGAATATATTTTATTTACCCCGTCTCCAAAAGCATTTAATAAATATCCATAAGAAGCTTTTAATAAGATTTCTGAAGATCTATAATTTTTATCAAAAACTATAATATTAGGATTATAATCCCTTATAAAATCATCAAATATTACAGAGGGCTTTGATCCCCTCCATTCATATATAGTTTGATAATAGTCACCGCTCATCATTACATTGTTATCCTTAAATAATTTAGAAATTATATTGTATTCTATATCACTGGTGTCTTGTACCTCATCTATATGAATAAATCTATACCTTTCTCTCCAATACCTCACTATGGTTTCTTTCTTAAATAAATTATACACATTTATAATTAAATCATTAAAATCTAAAGCATGACTTTCATATAGCTGCTTATCATAATTTTCTACTAATAAATATCCATATATTTTTAAATAATCTACTAAAGTTTTATCTACTATGTAATTTTCACTTTTACATATATCATTAAATATATTTTCATTATATTTAGCCATAGAATCTATTATTTCTTTATAATTTTTATTTTTATAATATAAACTTCTTTCCTTAACCCTATCAATAAATTTTTGAAGACAATAAGTGTTAAATTTATAAGGATTAAAATCTCCTATAATTTCTCTTGCATCTTCCTCATCATATACAATAAAGTCAAAGGATATATCCGTATTTTTCTTTGATTCCTTTTTTATTATGTCAAAACAAAAACTATGAAAAGTTTTTACTGTTACTTTTAAAGCTTCTTCCCCAATTGTAGTTAGTATTTTTTCTTTCATCTCCTTGCAAGCTCTATTTGTAAAAGTCAAGCAAAGAATTTCTTCTCCATGAGCTAACTTTTTATTTATTATATTTTCTATTCTATAGCTTAAAGTTTGAGTTTTTCCTGTGCCTGCTGAAGACAAAAGAAGTATATTTTTATTTAAAGTATTGATTACTTCTTGTTGTTTACTATTAATTTGTATATTTTTCACAAGCTATTCCCCCTAACACTAAACTTATAAATAAAAAGCTAAGTAATTTGAATATACTATAGTAATATAATACATTCAAGTTACTTAGCTCGTAATTTCTATATTTTAAGCTTTTCTCCATCTAGAAGGTCTTAACATAACTAACAATGGATATATTTCCAACCTTCCAAACAGCATACAAAAAGAGAATACAATCTTACTAAAAGGTGAATAACTGCCAAAGTTTCCAGCAGGACCTACTACCTTAAAACCAGGTCCTATGTTTCCTACCGTAGCTAAAACTGATGAAATGGTCGTTTCTAAATCCATGCCATCTACAGATACTAAAAGTACTGCAATTATAATAATGGCAATATAAGAAAATACAAATAATCCTACACTATATATTAAATCATCGTCAACTACCTTACCATCTAATTTTACTGAATTAACCATCTTAGGATGAATGATCTTATTTATTTCACCTTTCATAGCCTTAAATAACAAAACTATACGTACAGTTTTAATTCCTCCTCCAGTAGAACCTGCACAACATCCTGTTAGCATTAATACTGCTAAAATTGATTTACTGAGGGTTGGCCACAAGTCAAAATTAGTAGTAGAATAACCTGTTGTGGTTACAATAGATGCTACCTGAAAAGAAGACTGCCTAAATCCTTCTTTAAAGGAATTTCCGTACATTCCTTTAATGTTAAATGCTATTACTAACATAGCAAGTAATACCATTCCTAAATAATACCTTACTTCTTCATTTTTCAGTGCCTGTTTTACATTTCCTTCTAACAATTGAAAATAAAAATTAAAATTAACTCCAAAAAGTAACATGAATACTGTAATTATAACTTCTACATAAACATTATTGTATGCACCAACACTACTATTCATGTTAGAAAATCCTCCAGTACCTGCTGTACCAAAAGCATGTATTAAAGCATCATAAGGTAATAATCCTGCCATCAAAAGTAATACTATCTCTATTACAGTCATAGCAAAATATACTAAATACATTAATTTAGCTGTTTGTTTTATCCTAGGTGCAATCTTACCTGGGGTTGGGCCTGGACTTTCAGCTTTTAATAAATGTATGGTATTTCCACCAACAGAAGGCATTAAAGCTAATGTAAATATTAAAATTCCCATACCTCCTACCCAATGAGTAAAACTTCTCCAAAATAATATCCCCTTAGGTAAAGATTGTACTTCTCCTAATATAGTAGCCCCAGTAGTAGTAAATCCTGAAACTGTTTCAAATATACAATCTACAAAGGAAGGTATTGCTCCACTTATATAAAATGGTAGTGCCCCTAATAAAGATATAACTATCCAGCAAACAGAAACACTTAAGAATCCCTCTTTTGCATAGAAAGTTTTATTTTTAGGTTTAATCCTAGACATTAAGAATCCTATAAATAACATTATTGCAATAGTTATAGCAAAACTACTACTATCTCCTCCACCATAATGCATAGAAACTATAAGTGGAAATATCATAACTAAGGCTTCATATTTTACTACATTGCCTAATATCTTAAATACTATTGGGTAGTTCATATTAAACTACCTCCCTCTAATATATCATTAATATCTGTTACATTTTTTATATCTGTTATAATAATGACACTGTCTCCTTTTTGGATATAATCATTTCCTGATGGTATTATAATATCACTGTTTCTTACTATGGCTGCAATTAACACACCTTTTTTAATTTTTATATCTTTTAAAGGTATATTTAAACATTTAATAGTATCATTTGCTGAGAATTCTAAAGCTTCAGCCTGTTCTCCAACTATTTTATATAAATTTTCGATAAAGTTTCCTTTTTTATTTTTTAACCCTCTTATGTATCTTATTATTTTATTTGCAGTTATCATTTTAGGGCTTATAACACTTTCAACCCCTACATTTTTTACTATACGATTATAGTTTACTCTAGTTATTTTTGTTATAACATTATGGACACCCGAATTCAAAGCAAACAGTGATGCAACTATATTTTCTTCGTCTCTATCTGTTAAAGCTATAAAAGCATCCATTTCAGGTAAATTTTCTGACTCTAAAAGCTCCTGCTCTGTTCCATCTCCATTTATAATAATTCCTTCTGGTATTGATTCATTTAATTCCTTACATTTATTGTAGTTCTTTTCAATAATTTTTATTTTTGCTCCAACTTTATTAATTAATTTAGTAAGATAATAGGTTATTCTTCCCCCACCTATAATTAAAACCCTCTTAATCTTCTTTTGATTTTTACCCAAGTATTTTAAAAACACTGATATATTATCTTGTTTACCTATAATGTAAACTTTGTCATTGTTTTTAAAAATAAAATCCGCCGTAGGCATTAAAACTTTATCATCTCGCTCTACTGTACAAAACAATATAGAATACTTTTCAGAATTAATATCACGTATAGATTTTCCTATTATAAAATCATCTTCTTTAATTCTAAAACTAACTAAACCTACTTTACCTTGCGCAAAACTTTCTACACTAGATACTCGTTGTAATTTTATAAGTTGTGAAATTTCTAATGCTGCTTCCTTTTCTGGATTTATTATCATATCAATATCCAGCTCTTTTTTTAGCATTGTAAGTTCCTCTGCATACTCTGGATCTCTGATTCTTGCTATAGTATGTTTAGCTCCAAATTTTTTAGCGGCTAAACAGCATAGCATATTTCTTTCATCACTATTAGTTACTGCAATTACTACATCTGCATTGTTAACTTCAGCTTCTTTTAAAACATTTACTCTCGTACCATTTCCCTTAATACACATTATATCTAAATTATCTATAGCCTTTTTTAAAGCTTCTGCACTCTTATCAATGACTATAACATCATTTCCTTCTTGAGATAAATGTTTAGCTAAAGTATAACCTACTTTACCATCTCCTATAATAATAATATGCATGTCTATCCTACCTATCCTTTCATAAAATCAACACATATACTATTAAAAAGCAAAAATAAAAGCTATCTCCAAAATAAGACTTATTTTGGACCCATAGCTATTGTATTTTACATGCTAATGCTATATTTATGAAATATATTACAATATAGTATATATTACTGCAAAATATATCCATCACTAATTATAATACTTTTTTTCTAAAAATCTAATTGACTACTTATTATAAAAGCCAAATACTATTGTTTATATCAACTTTGCTCCTATTATCTATTGTTTATTATATAAGTTAATAATAAGAAACCTTAGATGCAAATTTTGTAATATTATAAAAATAATCTCTTATTTTGCTTAATATCTATATAATAATATATTAAATAAATATTGGATTCATAAAAATGGGGAGATAGATCTGCATTTACAGATCTATCTTTTAATCTTTACTAACATATAAAATTGAAGATTCTTATCTCTTATATTATTAGTAGAATAATCTTTTCTTGCTGATACATTATTAAATACAAACTTAATCTTAATTTTATTATTTTCTTCAACAAAAATCATATCTTCTGAAGAAATAATATCATTCTTTATACTAGACCCATACTTTTTAATAAGTTCATCTAAGAAAACTGTTAAGTCCTTTTTATACATTTCTTTTTCTTTAAGTCTTACTATAAGTATACTAGATTTCTCATCATAAATTACTTTTATATCATTATTGGTTATAGCATTTTCCTCATAGTAATTTGTAAAATCAAATAAATAATCATATCCATTAATATTAATACTCTTATCAGAAGGATTTTTTACAAAATGAATAAATTCTTCTTGATAATTTAAAATCTCCTCATAGTTAAATCCAAATATATTTTTCATATCTTTAATTTTAAAATTCTTAGGAACATATTTAATATCCTGTATATTGTGATTATTGTTAAAATATCCAACTATACTTATTATTTCTGATTTATCTTTTTTGGATATTGTAGTAGGTGCTTTTTTTATTTTTTCATTTTGTAACATATTATTTTTTACAAGTACTTTTTTTAGTCTATTATTTTGACTATATTTTGAAATAGAATAACTACTTAAAGGTCCCACTACAGATACTATAATAATTATAAATAAAACTATAGTAAGATTTAAATTCTTAACATGCTTAGAAAAAATATAATAAAGCATTACTCCTAGTACCCATATTCCTAAAATAATTACATAGTATCTATTCTCAGTTATTCCATAAGCTTTTACTCTTATACCCATAGAAGCAAACATTGTCATCATTATAGGCACTATTATTATAGGCATATATATCATAAATTTCCTTATCCAGTTTACACCATTTTTAATAGGGGTTACAAAAAACAATACACCTACCACTAAAATAGAATACCATAAAACCAAGTGGGAAACTAACCCAGTGGGCCATTGTCTAGTAATTATTATTTTTCCGAAATATATATATAATATAATTGTGTATATAAATATTAAAGGGATTATAATATATAAAATCAAGATTTTTAAACCCCTTGGATAATCTTCTTCCTTAAACTTCTCATTAATAAAAGGTATATTAGATAAAAAATAACAAGGAAAAAACATTAACCATACAACACTTAAAGTATCATAATATATTGATGCCCTAATATTCACCCCTAAAAGTTTATTTATCGTAAATAAACTAAGTGCTAACCCTATAAATAAGACAACTGAATAAATAGCTGTAGCAAATAAACTTGTAAATACCCTTATAATATACATTTCAAATTGTTTTTCTCTTTTAATATAAGGTATAAATAAAAATCCAATATAAAAAGCCACACTTAATCCAACATATCTAGTAATAGACGTAAAATTTAGTTTTTGTAAGAAAAAATAATAATAAAATATCAAAAATACAGCTTCTATAAAATAATATACAGCCTCTTTATATTTATTTTTTTCATTATATCTTTCAAAAAAAACTTTGATGCAAAGAGAAAACGGAATAGCTAAGGCAAAAATTAATATTATTCTATTTAGATTATATGGACTTTTTAATATTAATTCATTCTTTATTATGACCATAATTCCTACAATAATAGATACTATCATAGGTACAGGAAATCTTTTAAATCCTCTTTTAATTACTTTGTTTATATTATTAAATGTATCTTTAAGTTTCATACTTCATCACCCTTTATAAAAAATATTTAGCCTATATTTTTATAATAACAATAATACAAAAAAATATAGGCTAATTTTTGCTTATCTATTATTTATTTTAAAGATTTACAATATTCATCTATACTATTTGCAACAATCTTAGCATTATATACCGCCTCTACTACAGTTTTAGCACCTGTAACAACATCCCCTGAAGCAAATACTCCAGTAAGAGTTGTATGACCTTTTTCATCTGTTACCAATAATCCATGTTCATTGATTTTAATATTTTTAGTGCTAGAAACTATATTACTCTTAGGTGCTTGACTAACAGCAATTATAACAGAATCACATTTAAATATTTCTTCTGTTCCTTCAATATTTTTAGTTCCTACCCTTCCATTTTCATATATAATTTTCTCTGTTGATATAATCTTTATTCCTTCATCTACTATTTCCACAGGAGCTTTTAATATATTAAATTTTACTCCTTCTTTTTTTGCTTCCTCTATTTCTGCTTTAGTTGCTTTCATTTCCTCAAAGCCTTTTCTATATAAAATATGTACTTCTGCTCCGTTTCTATTAGCAGTTCTTGCAGCATCCATAGCTACATTACCAGCCCCTATTACTGCTACCTTTTTACCCACATTAAAAGAACTAGGTGACTTTAAATAATCTATAGCATAATTAACATGCCCCAAAGTTTCGCCCTTTATGTTTAAAGGTTTTGGATTCCATACACCAGTACCAATAAAAATAGCCTTATATCCATCTCTAAACATATTATCTAAAGTAATTACTGGTCCTACTAACGAGTTATATCTAATTTTAACATTTAACTCTAATAATCTCTTTTCTATAGTATCTAATATACCTTTATCTAACCTAAAGTTAGGTATACCAAATCTTAATACTCCACCTAACTTAGAATGTTTTTCAAATATAGTAACTGAATATCCTTTTTTAGCTAATATAAATGCTAATGTAATTCCCGCTGGACCAGAACCTATAATAGATATTTTATCTTTTAAATTTACTTCTTGTTTAAAATTTACATTTTCTATAAATTTTCTAGATACGTAATACTCTATAGATGCAAAATCCACAGGCTCCCCTTTAATTCCCTTAATACAATTTCCCCTACATTGTGATTCATGAGGACAAATTACTGAACATACTACAGACAATGGATTATTTTCAAATAATATCTCCCCTGCTTCTTTTATCTTATCTTCCTTAAATAATCCTATGATTCTTGGTATATCTGTATTTATAGGACAATGCTCTTTACATCTAGCATTTTTACACCTTAAGCATCTTCCACTTTCCTGTAATAATTCATCTACTGTTAGTTTACTCATGAATAAGCCTCCTATTAAAAATAAAATTATAAAATTTATGATATTTTCTCCCTAGAATATATTTTGCCATAAATCATCATTTTAATCTACTTAAATTTATTAATAAATATTATTCATAGCTTTAATTAAAATATCTACATTAATCGCTTTATTCATTTCTTTTTTTAAACTCTTTATATCTAATTTTTCTTCATTTATAAAATTCACTACTGCTAGTATTTGTATATCTATGAGCTTTTTTATCATATTTATATTATCATTACAAGCTAAAGAATTTTCATAACCATTAATTATTATACCTTTAACTTTTATTCCCAGACTTTTAATATATTTTATAGTAAGTATAGTATGATTTATAGTTCCAACACCAGCCCTAGCTACAACTATTACATCCATATTTAGATCTTTTATTAAATCCTCTAAAAGATAAACTCCATGTTCATTATCTATTAAAGGACATATTATGCCTCCACTACCCTCAGCTATAATATAATCATACTTTTTCTTTAAATAATTATATTTTTCTTTAACTTTTTCTATGTTTATGGGGTTATTTTCTATATTTCCTGCTAAATGTGGAGATACAGCCGTTTCATACATATAAGGAGTAATATTTTCAAGACTTTCCTGTAATTCACTTACCTCCCTTACAAAACTAGCATCGCAAATGATTTTATCTTTACTTTTAGAATATCCACTTAATGCAGCTTTAAAATATGTAGCATTATATCCTCTACTTCTTAATAAATACATTAATCCTGCAGTTACAACAGTTTTTCCTACTTCTGTATCTGTTCCTGTTATAAATATTCCCTTAGTCATTATTTTTAACTTCCAGACCTAAATTATTAATCATATTTATATCATCTTTAATTTTATTTCCTGAAGTAGTTAAATAATTTCCTGATATAGTGGCACTAACTCCAACCTTAAAACAGCTCTCACCAAAGTTTTCTATAAGATTTCTTCCTCCTGCTAGTCGAATATCAGCTTTAGGATTTATAAATCTAAAAATAGCCATGGTTTTAAGTATTTCTTTCTGAGTTAAGGGTTTAGCCTCTTGAAGTGGTGTTCCTTTAATGGGATTTAGAACATTTATGGGTATAGATTTAATATTTAAACTGTTAAGTTCAAAAGCTAAATCTATTCTATCTTTCATACTCTCTCCTAAACCAATAATTCCGCCACAACAGACTTTTAATCCTGCCCTCTGAGCATTTTTTATGGTATTTATTCTTTCGTCATAAGAATGGGTTGTACATATTTTTTTATAATAATTTCTGTTAGTTTCTAAATTATGATGATAAGTACTTACTCCTACTTTTTTTAAACTCACTAATTGTTCATAAGTTAAAATTCCTAAAGACGCACATAAATCTATATTAACTTTTTCCCTCAATGTTTTATATATTCTTACAATTTCATAAAATTCTTTTCCCAAAAGGCCTCTTCCACTAGTTACTAAAGAAAATTTATTTATGCCTTCCTTTTCATTTTCTAAAGCTAACTTAATAGCCTCATCTTTATCAACAATTCCATGAACTTTCACATCAGTATTATACCTTATAGATTGAGCACAAAATTTACAATCCTCACTGCATCTTCCTGATTTTGCATTCATTATAGAACATAAATCAACTTTGTTTCCCATAAATTTTTCTCTTATTCTATTAGCTCCATGAAATAATTTTTGTAAATCTTCTTCATTTAAATTATCCAAATAAATAGCTTGATCTTTAGTAATAATTTTATTTTCATAAATTTTATTTTCTAGATCTTTTATTATACTCAAATTTCCCACCCCTATATAATTGAATGTTATATTTTTATAAGAGTCTTTTATAAAATACTACACTATATTTTATATATCTTAATTAAATAGATTATTGTCTAATTAATATTAAATTAAAATATTATATTGTTAAATCACAATTTTTACTATTAATTAGCTATAGTTTTATTAGTATTAAAACCAATTTTTTCAAGTACGGGATATACCCTTGCTGCAACTATAGACGTTATTAGTGTTAAAACTAAATCTTCTGGAAATCCTAAAATAAACCCATAATAAATTATCCACTTTATATTTTTGACCTGAGAAGAAAATACATTATAGATAAGATACATATGTATAAGACCTAGAACATCCACAATTATCAACCCTAAGAATACAATTAAAAATATCTTTATCACTATAATCTTTTTTACTCTTTCTGTAATTTTTCCCATGAAATAAGCTGCTACTATAAATCCTATTAAAAATCCAAAAGTAGGTTTAAATATGTATGAAAATCCACCACCCTCAGTGAATATAGGTATTCCTATTAGTCCTGTAATTACATATACTAATTGAGATAAAGCTCCCATTCTTCCTCCTAAAAGTATAGCGGATAATGCACAAAACATAAATTGCAAAGTAAAAGGTACATAAGGTATAGGAATTTTAATAAAAGCTCCTATAGCTGTTAATGCTGCAAATAAAGATACTAAAATTACATTTTTAACTTTCAATATTAATTCCTCCTAATTTTTCATTTGATTTTTATTCTATAATACACTAATAAATTTACTTTGTAAATCAAAATATTTTATATGGTTAACAATATATCTTTTTATCTTTAATAATGATTCTCCTTATTAAAGTGTATGCTATAATCAGTATATAATCTTATATTTAGTGGAGGGATTTAATATGAAAGACAGAAAAACAGATGAAATCATTGAATCATCAAATGATATAGAAGATAACGATCCTGAAGATATAGATAACAGTGATAACTTAGCCATTGGCATCTGCCTAGGGATGTGTATAGGGGGATCCTTAGGTTATGTTCTTTTTAAAAACTTTTCAATAGGAATGTGTATAGGACTGAGTATTGGAATTGCTATTGGTACTACTCTTGATAGTAGTAAAAAGAAGAACTAAATATACAATTTAATTTTTAAATATGTTAGGAATATTATTAAATTTTCAATATAACTAAAAGAGTTTTCTCCTAATTATTTAAAGAAAACTCTTTTTATAATTTATTTAAAATTTTATTCTTCATCTACTCCTATAAGTCCTACTGCTAAAGTAGTTATAGGTATAGTAAATGCAAGTCCTATGCTACCACATAAAGCTTGTAGTACTTCTGCTGCCATGACATCTTGATTTAACATTCTTGCAAAAGGCAAATTATATGAAGATATAAACATTAAAGTGTACATAGCCCCTCCTGCATAAGCTAATATTAAAGTATTAGCCATGGTTCCCATAATATCCCTTCCAACATTCATACCAGCCTTCATTAATTGGGACTTAGTCATATTAGGATTATTTATTTTAATCTCTTTCATAGAAGATGATATTGACATACTTATATCCATTACAGCTCCTAGTGCGCCCATAAGTATTCCCGCAAACAATAGACCTTTAAAATTAAATTTAGGATTTTGAGTTATATATATAAGCATCTCTGCCTGTTCATCACCAAAACCTATAATTTGAAGAACATAGCTACTGAAAAGTGCTATTCCCCCCGCTATCATAACCCCACCTAAAGTGCCTATAATAGCTGCTAGACTCTTTTTATTTCTACCACTTATTATTAATAAGTTTAAAATACTTACACCTATACATATTACTATAGAAGAAAATATAGGACTAAAGCCTTTCATTATTAAAGGTATAAGTACTTTTAAAACTGCATAGCCTGTTATTAAAAGTGCTAAAATTGATCTAACTCCTTGCATTCCTCCCATTATAGCTAAAAGTGATAAAAATAAAAGGATTATAATAGTTAAATATTTATATCTAACTATTTCATATATATAAGCCTTTTTTATGTTATTTTTATTATCCTTATCTATATTAACTAGAACTTCATTACCTTTATGTGCAGAAGTTTGATGATAAGTCTTATCATTGATCAAGTTATCCATAACAAGGATTTTATTTTTAAAATCTCCATTTAGTATTTTAACTTTTACTTTATTCCTAGACATTTGAACTGACTTATTTTCATTTCCTACTTCCTCTATTATTTTTCCATGAATTACATCTTGCCTTATATACCTTCCTGGAATAAGCATAAAAATAATAACTAATATGGTTAATATAATAATTTTAATGTCTGATTTGCTCAGTTCCTTTATTTTGTTTGTTATTTTCATTATATTTTCATTCCTTACCTAATATTAATATTTAATTACAAAATCCGTGTTATATTTTGGATATACTTAAGCATTGTGTATACACTAAACACTTTAGTAATATTATAACAAATATATTAACACATGACATTATCATATTTATTTTTATACATATTTTGATCTGCAACACATATTAAATCACTACAAGAAAGGCATTTCTTTTCTAATTGAGCAAAGCCAACACTTAAACTTACTTCATACTTATAACTTAATGTTTGTTCCTTTAATTTATTATCCATAATATTATATAGTACCTTAGTAATATTTAAATCCTTTCCTAAAAAAACCATTACAAATTCATCTCCACCAAATCTAAATATAAAATCTTCTTTTTTCATATTTTTCTTTATAACTTCTCCTACTAGGGAAAGAACTTTATCCCCTTCATTATGTCCATATTTATCATTTATACATTTTAGCTTATTTACATCAATAAAACCTATAGTTAAAAAGCTATTATTTAATTTTGCAATTTTAACTTTATCTTCCAATAATTTTAAACCATATCTTCTATTAAAAACTTTAGTAAGAGAATCTATTCCAGCCCAATATTTTATTTTTTCTATTATTTTATCCCTACTTCTCAGTTCATATATTAATTCTTCTTTATTCATTTTTTCATATTCCATATCAGATAAATTGCTCCCCCTTTTTATTAATACATATATTTTTTACATTTTATACTGGTGAAATTCTGTCCCTGTTAAAAATCTCCATGTAATGCTTTACACATTTTACATTATACCATATTATTCCATTAATCGATAATAAAAAAGAAGCTACAGTTGCTTCTTTTAACTAAAATATTTATTTATAATTTACATGCATCATTAAACCAAAGGCACACATTATGCCAAGAACATTTACCACATATATATTTACATTTTATATTATTTTTAAGTCTTTCATTTACCTTAGAAAATACTTCTGTTCCCACTGATTCTAAAATTTTTCCTTCCTTTAATTTAAGTTCATCCATAACTTTTTTGTCCATAATATTTACATCTTCACAAACACATTTATGGTTTCGATTATTAGGACATTTTTTACATATATCATCGCAAGAAATTACTATCTGTAAATAAACTTTATTATCCTTTAAATTTATAGAATCTATAATATCTCTCATATTTTTAGTAAATTCATCACTATATCCATAACCTTGAAACCCTTGTATACATAATAAATGATGTGGTCTTACAAATACTTTTTTCATTGTTTTCTACCCCATTTTTAATTTTCAATTTTAAAGTTAACTTTTGAAAATATTTTATTTACCATAATAGATACTATAATAGCTTTAATTAAATCTCCTGGAATAAATACTAGTAGACCTGTTTTTATAGCCATTATCATAGAAATTGGAGCCCTCATAACCTTATTTAATATTATATACATATAAGGTAACCCTACTAAGTATATTACAGCATATCCTAATAATACTGATATAAATATATTTATAAAATTTTTATTTTTTCTATTTTGTATATACAATCCTGTTACATATGTTCCTAAAATAAAACCTATCAAATATCCAAAACTAGGCATTAATATAGAAGATGCTCCTCCTTTAAACCCAGAAAATATAGGTAATCCTATTATTCCTAATAATACATATATAATTTGAGACCACATTCCAAGCCTTGCCCCCATAATTGTTCCAGCTAATGCTGTAAATAAAGTTTGAAGTGTTATAGGCACTGGGCCTATAGGTATAGCTGGAATAAATGCACCTACTGCAGTTAAAGCTGTAAATAATCCTACTCTTGTTATTTCTTTCGATGTTAATGCTTTCATTTTTATCCTCCAAAAATAAAATTCTATATTAATTTTAAGGCATTAGAATAAGCATTGTCAACATATATTCATATTTTGGTTAACGAATATTTTTAATATAATTCTTGATATTTCATTAAATTCTATTGTATAATATATTAAGAGGTATTAATAACCGTTTTCGATTGAAAATCATTCAAGGAGAGTTAATTATATATGAAAAATTCAAATAATTATTTAGAAAATTTTAAATCTAAGATAATTTCTGTAGTAATGTGGGTTGAAATTATACTTGCTATTATCATAATCATTTCCGTTATATTAGGTTCTAAGGATCTAATTGATTTTATAATTCAGATTTTTTCCTTGTCAGCAGTTTCATCTTATGATATGTTTCAAAAATTTTTATCCCATATATTATTATTAGTTATAGGCTTAGAAATGGCTTTAATGCTTGTAAAACATACGCCTAACAGTATTATGGAAGTTATGCTCTATGCAGTTGCTAGGAAGCTACTAGTTTATGGTACAAGTGCTTTAGAAATACTATTAGGTGTTCTATCTTTAGTATGTATATTCTTTATAAAAAGATATTTGGTTTCATCAAAGAATGACAATTTAATTAAAAATGAAAATATATCAAATTAAATAGAGTTTCTTAAATAATCCGTAGTATATTTAAAATTATTGGTAAGAGGTATAACTTTTTTAAAAAGTTATACCTCTTTTCCATTTCATATTCATATTTTAACTTTTTAAACTCTTGTCATAAAAGCTTTATTTTATTCCATATATCAATCCCATGTTTTTTAACATCCATGGGGCCTTACAAAATAATGGAATAAATTCTAGTGATTCAGTATGAGGAATATAATGTATTTCAGCAATTCCATTTTGTTTTAATTCTTCTAAAAAATTTCCTATATCACCATATAAATGTTTCTGTTCAAATAAATCATGGAAAGCAAAAGCACCACCCTTCTTTACAACTCGTAGAGCTTCTTTTACCACTGCCCTTTTATCAGATTGAGTACGTACCTCATGAAAAACAAAGTTGCTTACCGCAGCTTCAAAGTATTCAGATGGAAAATCCAATTTTGCTGCATCACCATTTTGAAAAACTATTTGTTTTGAAACTCCCTCTGTCCTTGCATTATTTTCACATTGTTCTTTTGCATAATTCCATTCCTTTCCCCAATAATCTATACCTATAATTGAAGAGTTAGAAAAATATTTTGCGCATTTTATGCTAAGAGCACCTGCCCCACAACCAATATCTATAAGTGTTCCACTCCCTGACCATTTTAATGTTTTAATTAAAACATTATAGAATTTTTCCATGAGCCTACCCCCATTAAAAGAAAAAATATATTGACATATTTGCATATAAATACATATTATGGTTGCTATTAAAAATAAAATACCAAATATGATTTCAATAATTAAATTTCCCCAATATAGCCTGTTACAAATCCAAACAATAAGAAAAATACCTGAAATACTCCAAAGAAGAGACATAATATTAACAGAAACCCAGTTACCATAATTTGTTTTTTGTTTTTTCATAATTTACCTCCTAATTATAAATAACGATTGTTATGTTTTGTTATGTAAAAAAGTCTAAGGACAAATTCCTTAGACTTCACATTTCTTTAATTTCTTCTATTAACTTTTCAAAACCATATTCAGAATAACTGCCCATAAGAGTAGCTAACTGCACTGATTTTTCCATAGTATATACTCCTGATAAAATTTCAATATAACCTTCAATCTTCATACATACCAATATATGTATTAAATCAACATCAATAGGAATATTAGATTTTTGAAAAAATAAAGTAAAAGCACTTTCTATTTGCTTAGTAAAAGTTTCTTTGCACTTTTCATATGGTGTTCCTTCAGATTTATTTAATAAAATCAACACCTCATCCCTATGCTCCCAAAGAAATCTCATTAGCTTTGCTTCGTTTTCACATCCAGTACTTATATCTTTAAGTTCTAACTGAACCATATGTTGTATCAATAAATTTAGCTCTGTAACTGTTACTTTAACTATATTATTGAACAAATCAGACTTATTTTTAAAAGAAAAATAAAGAGCACCAGTTGTTACCTTAGCCTTAGAGCAAATATTTCTTAATGATGCTTTTTCATATCCCTTTTCTAAAAACTCATATTTGCCTGCTTCTATAATTTTTTCTTTAGTTGAAATCTCAGTAGAATGCAATTACATACACCTTCTATACATAACACTCGTTACGTTAAGATTAGCACTCACAAACTTATTTGTCAATGATTTGAAAATTAAACTAATATATACTCAACAGAATTTTTCTCATAACTTTTAATATTTTACTTTAAACTTTCATAGATTTTTTCTAAATTATACTTCATAGATTCTATATAATTTTTCCCATCTTGTTTGTTTTCTAAAGTATAAATCTTTACTACCTTTGCTCCTACTTCTTTAGCTAATGTCTTAGAAACCTCTGGACTTATATTTTCTTCTACAAATATAGTTTTTATATTATTTTTTTTGCAATAATCTACTAATTCTTTCATTTTCTTAGCAGAAGGTTCACCTTCTGCAAAAACATCCTCCACACTATTTTGCTTCAAGTCAAATTCCCTACAAAGATAACCAAAAGCAGCATGACCAGTAACAAAATGTTTATTTTCTAATTTAGCGAATTTTTCATTATAATCATTATACAAAGAATTTATTTCTTTTTGAAATTTATTAAAATTCTCTTCATAATAACTTTTATTTTTACTATCTACTTTTACTAAGGCATTCTTTATATTTTCCGAAGATTTTAAGGCAGCCTTAAGACTAAGCCATGTATGTGGATCATACTTACCATGATCTTTTATTTCATCTTTAGATATATTTTCTATAGGATTCACTCCTTTAGAAGCTTCTACTATTTCTATATTTTCTTTATCTATATTGCCTAAAACTTTTGAAACCCATCCTTCCATACCTAAACCGTTATAAACAAAAACTTGACTTTTAGATAATACTTCCATATCCTTTATTTTAGGTTCAAAATCATGAGGTTCTGCTCCTTTAGGTATCATAGTAGTAATTTCAACTTTATCTCCTCCTATAGCCTCTACAAGTTCCTTCATAGGATTAAAAGATACCACTACTTTTATTTTAGAATTATTATTTAATACTTCCTCATTATTTTTTTTATTGTTACTACAAGATATAAATATAGTAAAACTGGTTAGAATTAGAATGAAACTTATAAACTTTTTCAAAATATCACTCCTTGAAATTTGTTGCAAATTATTTGCGTTTACATGTATAATATAAATACAATTTTAAATTTTGTCAATATAATTAAGTTAGCTAGGAGGTTTTTTATGATTGTAATAAATAATTTATATTTTTCTTATAACAAAAGAAGTCCTTATATTCTAGAAAATATAAATTTAAAAATAAACAAAGGAGATTACATATCTATACTGGGGCAAAATGGTTCTGGTAAAAGTACTTTAATAAAGCTTATACTAGGATTTTTAAAACCCTTAGAAGGTGATATTACTTTAAATACAAATAATATAGGTTATGTACCTCAAAAATTTGATAATTTCAATGGTGATTTTCCTATAACTGTAGAGGAAGTCTTAAACTGTCATAGAAAAGTTTTAAAGTTAAAAGATAAATCTCTTATAAACAAGAGCTTAGAAAAGGTTAATATGCTTCCTTATAAAAATAACCTTATAGGAAATTTATCTGGAGGACAAAGACAAAAAATATTTATAGCTAGAGCTTTAATGGGCAATCCCAAACTTTTAATATTAGATGAACCTTCTACAGGTATAGATTTAAACAGTCAAAAAGAAATTTATAAACTAATAAATCATTTAAATATTACCCAACATTTAACTATTTTATCCATAGAACATAATATTTCTGCAGCTTATTATAATTCTACCCATATATTTAAAATGGAAAATGGTAAAGGGAATTTATATTTAAAAGAAGATTATATAAAAAATAACAAAGAGGTGATTTAATGTTAAGTTATAGTTTTATGAAAAGTGCTTTAATTATTTCTTTATTTATATCTATTTTATGTCCTACTATAGGAATTTACCTTGTGCTTAGAAGATATTCTATGATAGGTGATACTCTATCTCATAGTTCTTTAGCTGGAATTGCTTTAGGTTTAACCTTAAATCATAATCCTATACTAACCTCTTTTATTTTTACTTCTATAGCAGGTGTTCTAATAGAGTTTTTAAGAAATTATTATAAAAAATACGCAGAACTTATTTTATCTATAGTACTTTCTCTTAGTGTAGGTATTGCTGTAACCCTAATAAGTTCTGGTAAAGCTCCTGGAAACATAAATTCTTTCTTATTTGGAAGTGTGCTTACAGTATCTAAAAGTGAACTTATAACCGTATTTATTCTAAGTATAATTTCTTGTTTTTTATTAGCATTTCTACACAATCAGTTATTATACATATCCTTTGATGAGGAAGGTGCTAAAGTTGCTAAAGTTAATGTAACCTTTATAAATTATATTTTTGCTTTATTAGTAGCTGCAACTATATCTATTTCAATAAAAACTGTGGGCGTTTTAGTTTTAAGCTCTTTAATTGCACTACCTGTGGCCACTGCTCTTCAATTTAAAAAAGGATTTAAAACTACTTTAATTTACTCTATATTAATAAGTATATTTGATGTTATTACGTCTTTATTTTTATCCTATATTCTAAACTGCTCTCCTGGAGGAATTACAGCATTAATGTCTGTATTAGTACTTTTAGTAATTATAATATCTAGAAAACTTTGCTCATATTTTTATTGTAAAAAGGAAGTAAAAAAAGATATTAGTACTTATTAAAAATAGCATTTGCTTTATGCAAATGCTATTTTTCTAAAACTTGTTCTAAGTTACATTGAGTTTCTTTTATAACTTTCCATCGAAAATTTATTTTTTTCAAAGTAACTTTTCCTCTTAATTTTTTTTGTTTTACATTTATATTATCCTCTAATAACTTTAATCCAACATTATAAGTATAGGTGGCTGAACCATCCCTGTTTTTCTTATATTTTTCTATATTTACATTATCTACATGAATGCTATATTTAAATCTATCTGCTAAAATTTTTATTACTAAAGGTGATTGATCTTTCCATAAATCTTTATAAGCCTCTTCTGTCATAATTTTTTTTAAATTATCATGAGAATCTATGCACTCTAAACAATTACTCTTATTTTTAATATTTTTCTTAGTTTTTACTGTATATAAAAGAGTTATATATTCCTTAAATACTCTGTCTGACTCTTCCCTATTATCTAACATTTTATCTGTATATGAAGATAGTAAAAGTGCTATTAAAGTAAAGATTATAAATAATCTTATGCTTTTAGCCATTGAAACTCCTCCCAACACTCAAAACATAAATACAATGACGCATTTTCTTTTTCACTATATATTGTATAATGATTTTATTATGATATTATAGATAAGTTTTTAAATAACAGTTAATAATTATTGTATTTTCCTTTAATTATCATTAATATATTTTCTTTAAATATCATAATTATAATTAAAGCAATTATACGAGGTGTTTATTATTTTTAATTGTTTTAATGCAGATGAATTAATTACATTTTGTACTGCACTTTCATTATCTTTATCAGAAGATTTATCTATTAAAGATTTAAAAATTCTTGGAGGATTTTTAGCATCTGTGGGCACATTATTAATTCTTAAGAGTACTAAACTTGAAATTGAAATGTCTAAAAGACAAAATACATAATAAATAAACTCCGTATGTTTCAATACGGAGTTTTTTTAATATGACTGTATTTTTTAATGTTAAAGTATCGTTTATTTTCTACAAAGTAAAGAAATAACCCAAAGTTATAGGTTTAGAATTTTTAATTGAATTTATTTATACAGTCATATTTATAAACTATTTCTAGTATATTTATTTTTATAAAATAGATTCCTAAGTTTAATTAAAAACTAAAAGTCTCTATATATTTTCTTTTTAATTAAATAATTTTACGTTTATTAGGATTATTTATAGGAATAGAATCCATAAGTTTTCTCGTATATTCGTGTTTAATTTTATATAACGAATCATTATTATCTATAACCTCTACTATATCTCCTTTATACATTACAAGAATTTTAGAACATAAATATTTTATTGCACTTATATCATGAGATATAAATAAAATACCTGTATTACTAACATTATTTAATTGTTTTATCATATTTAATATAGATGCTTGAGTACATACATCTAAACTAGAAGTTATTTCATCACAAATTAAAAATTTAGGCTCCAAAATAAGAGCTCTACAAATGTTTACTCTTTGTCTTTCTCCTCCACTTATATCCTTAGGATATTTATTGAGAATACTATCTTTTAAATTCACAAATTTTAACATATTCTTAATCTTTAATATTTTATCACCTTTAGAAATATTAAAATGATTATTTAAAGGTTCCATTAAGCAATCTATTATTTTTAAATTAGGGTTTAGAGATGTTAGAGTATCTTGGAATATTATTTGACACTCTCTTCTAAATTTTTTTAAAGCTTTTCCTTTATAGTTCCATATATTTTTATTTTCATATTCAATAGTTCCTTTTGAAGGTTTCTCAAGCCTCATTATAAGTCTAGATAAAGTACTTTTTCCGCAGCCACTTTCTCCTACAAGCCCAATAATTTCATTTTTATCTACTGAGAATGTTACATTATTTACAGCATTTATGTATTCATTATTTGATTTTATAATAGATAATTTCGTATTATACTTTTTACATACATCAATAATTCTCATTAACATACTTCTACTACCTCTCTATCAAATGTAGCTTTAATTAAAGATAAAGTATATTCATGTTTAGGATTTTCAAATATTTCAAATACATCTCCACTTTCTACTACCTTACCATCTTGCATTACAAATACTTCATCTGCTATTTCTGCAACTACACCAAAATCATGAGTTATCATCAATACAGTAGTTCCGAATTCTTCCTGTATTATTTTAAACTGTTTTAAGATTTCTTTTTGAGTTGTAACATCCAAGGCAGTAGTTGGCTCATCTGCTATGATAATATCCGGTTTTATAAATATAGCACAAGCTATCATCATTCTTTGAAGCATTCCTCCACTTAGCTGAAAAGGATATTGTTCTAAAATTATAGAAGGATTATCTAAATTTAATTTTTCCATAATAATGGATATATCTTTTTTAAACTTATGTTTTTCCATTTGTTTTTCCATTTTTATATTACTAGACATAAGATCGTATATCTGTTTCCCCATAGTTATTGATGGATTAAAGCAATTTATTGGATTTTGAAAAATTGAAAATATTTTTCTACCTCTTACTTTATTTATTTCATTATAATTCATAGTTCTTAAATTTCTTCCTTGAAAGACTATGCTACCTTCTTCTATAGATATATTTTGGGGAAGCATTTTTATTATGGATTTTACAGTAATACTTTTTCCACTTCCACTTTGTCCTACTATACAAGTTATTTTGTTGCTCTTTATAGATAAATTTATTTTTTTTAAAATTTCTTTAACTTTCTTATCCTGTTTAAATACTACTTTTAAATTTCTAATTTCCAAAATATTTTCCAAAAAATCACCTAGCTTTCTTAAATAAAAAATTGAGGAGTGAAATGTTAACATTTCACATCCTAAATTTTTTATTTAAAAATGTTTTACTTTATGTTCCATTGTTCCACATTCCATAGGAATCCTGCACCATGGTGACCTAATATCTTTTCTTTTACTCCACTAACTCTCTTGTTAACACCGTATAATGCATCTAAATATACTCCAAAATTATATGGTGGATTTGCCGCTAAATCTTCTTGGAACTCATTATAATATTTTTTTCTTACATTTTCATCAAAAGTAGTTCTTGCCTTTTGAAGATCTTTGTCTACCTTAGGATCTGAATATGCACCATAGTTATCTCCACCTTCTATTTCACTTGAGTGGAATAACTTAAATGTATGATCGTCTGCATCAAATGGACTTCCCCATCCAAGTATAAATGTATCACATTTAGGTATTTCTATAGCATTCCAATCTAAAGCTTCTGCTTTAGCATCTACACCTACTTTTTTAAATTGGTTAGCATAGTATTCTGCAATCTTAACTCTAACTTCATCAGTTTTTGGAGCTGTTATTTTAAACGTTAATTTTTTACCATCTTTTACTCTTATTCCATCTGAACCTTTTTTCCAACCTGCTTCATCTAACATCTTGTTTGCTTTATCTAAATTATAAGAATATTTTTCTACCTTTTCATCATTAAACTTATTTATTTGCAATGGTGAATAAGCAACTGAACCATATCCTAATAATATACCATTTACCATACCTTTTCTGTCTATACAATAATTAAGTGCTTTTCTTAGATTAACATCCTTAAATAAATCAGATCTCATATTGTACATCATACATCTGTAATCAGCTGTTTTTAACTTATATACTTTTACATTATCAAGTTTTTCTACTTTACTTACTTGGCTTGGTTCAATATATGCAACATCAATCTCTCCTGTTTGAAGTTGCATTGCTCTAGCATTATAGTCCGCTAAAGATTTTATTACTAACTTTTCTATGTTACCAGTTTTTTCATAATAGTCTTTAAACTTAGCAAGTGTTAAATTACTTCCTTTTTCCCATTTTTCAAATTTAAATGGACCTGCCCCAATTGGATGCTGATTAAAATCCGCATTGTTTATATCCTTACCTTCTAAACAATGTTTGGGTACTATTCCTATTGTAAGTTTATCTAAAAGTGGTGGAAATTGATTCTTTAATGTTATCTTTACTTCATGGTCATTTACTGCTTGTACGTCTTTTATTTCTGTAAATTCAGGTTTAACTTCTGAATTGACTTTATCATCTAATATACTCTTTAATGTAAATACAACGTCTTCCGCTTTAACTTCTTTTCCATCATGGAATTTTATTCCTTTTTTCATTTTAAAGTCATAAGTTAATTTATCATCAGAAATAGTATAAGATTCTGCTATTTCCGGCTTAGGTAAGTTGTTTTCATCAAATCTCATAAGTCCTCTAAATATTAAATCATTTGTTAGTGAATGAGATTCTAATAAAATAGGATTTAATTTTTCATCCTCAAACTCTGCACCAAAAACAAGAGTTTTTCCTTTTTGCTCCTGTTTAGCAGGTTGGTTTGCTTCTTTTTTGTCTAAGTTTCCACATCCAACTCCAAATAAAGCCATTGATGTAACAATTAATAAACTAGCAAATAAACTTATTAGCTTTTTTCTTTTCATCTTTTCTCCTCCTAGTATTTTTCATATTTATAATGTAATTTAAATTTAAACATAGGTAGTTCTTTTCTTTAAATAATCTCCAATAAAATTTATACTTAACATAGACAATATTATTGCAATTCCTGGGAAAATAGCAATCCACCAAGAACCAGATAATATATCACTTTGCGCATTATTTAACATATTACCCCAGGATGGTACTCCCTGAGGAACTCCTATACCTAAAAAACTCATAGAAACTTCCATAAAAATAGCTTCAGTACAATTTAAAGTAGATATTACAATAATGGACGGTATACTATTTTTCAAAAGATGTTTTGTGAGTATTTTCCAATTCGGCGTTCCCATAACTATAGCTGCTTTAACAAAATTCTTACCTCTAAGTCCTCCAAATTGAGATCTAACAATTCTTGCAGTCGATAGCCATAAAGTACATCCAATAACAACAATAATACTTATTAATCCTCCTCTTATTATAGATTGTAGTGAAAGCATTATAATAAGCGTTGGTATTGCCAAAAATGTATCTAATATTCTCATCATTACGCTGTCAATTTTTCCGCCACAATAGCCACTTATTCCTCCATACACAACTCCTATAAATGTAGAAATTACTACAGAGAACACACCTACGCTTAATGATACACGCCCACCATATAAAACCCTTGAAAATAAGTCTCTTCCCATAGCATCTGTTCCCATTATATGATTAGCATTAGGCCTATGAAGTACATTTAATAGATCTACTTCATAAGGATCATATGGAGATATAATAGGAGCAAATATAGTCATAAATACAATTAATCCTAAAATTACTATCCATATTCTATAAGTCTTTTTTTTCAAGTTAATTCACCTGCCTTCTAAGTGAAGGGTTTAATATAAGTTCTAATATATCTATAATCATTATACTTACAATAACCAATATTCCTGTTATAAATATGGTCCCCATAAGAAGAGGATAATCATTAGAATTGGCTGCCTTAACACTAAGCATTCCAAGTCCTGGCCATGAAAAAACTGTTTCAATCATTACTGATCCTCCAAAAAAACTTGGTATGGTTATTCCTAAATAATTAATAAACGGTATTAACGCATTTTTAGTTATACCCCTCATTAATTTTTTCTTATCCATTCCATTTGCAATAGCAGCTGTAACATATTCACTATTTATTTCTTCTTTTACTTTTTCTTGAACGAACCTTGCATAAGCTGACACATGGGCTATTACAGTAACAACTACAGGCATAAATAGATGCTTTAAAATATCTAAGAATCCTCCCTGTCCATCTATAGATTTAATTCCTGAAGATGGGAAAATACCCATATGAACAGAAAATATAAAGATAAAGATTAATCCTAACCAAAAGGTAGGTATAGAATAAAATGTAACGCTCATTGCGCTTACAAATTTATCTAATAAAGATCCTTCATTAAATCCAGCTTTTAGTCCTAATGATAACGAAAATATAGTTATAAGCATTATAGAACTTATAAATAGTATTAACGTATTGGGAACTCTCTCTTTTAAAATATCTGTCACTTTTCTTCCTTCCAAATAAGAAATTCCCAAATCACCTTTTAACATATTTGTAGACCATTTTATATATCTCTCTATAACTGGTTTATCAATGCCGTAATTTTTATTTATTCTAACTCTTTCTTCACTAGTTAGTCTATCTGCCATAGGTCCATATAATGCTGTGGCCGGATCTCCTGGTGCAGCATTTATTATGGCAAAACTTAAAATACTTAAAAAGAATATAACTAATATTCCTTGAAATACTCTTTTTATCACAAATCGTGATATCATTTTATATTCCACTCCTCAGCATTCATTCTATATAAAATCTTTCCCTTGATAATCTAGAACTCTTTTTGTTTGTATTCCAACATATTTTCAAATCTTACCCTTACTTCATCAGTATTTCTCTGAAATAAAATAAAAGGTTATTATATTTATTTGATTACATTGGCAAATTGCTACTTCACCGCAACTCAGTAACATTCATTTTACCATTTGTTTGTAACATAAATTAATTTTATAAATACTAAAAACTTTACTATATAATGCATCAGCAATTTATATGCCAACTTTAAAGTACTAATAAAAGTCATTTTAATACAATAAAATACATTTTTATATCAATATGAGAATATTTAATATCATTTTGATACATTTATAAATCTCCTCTCATTTTGCAACAAAATATAAATCCATGTATCTACATATAGAATACATGGATTTATATTTTATGAAAAATAATTTAGATTTACTAAAAAACAACTTATATTTTAAACATATCAACACTATTTATTAATTTAGTAGAATTTTCTCTTAGAAGCTCTGTTAATTGCATTATTCTTTCACTAGCACCTACAACTTCTTCAGTATTTTCAGCTATATTAGTTGTACCATTAGCCCCTTCATTTGCAGCCTCTGCTACATTATTTATTACCTCTACCATATTTTTTACAGATGCTAATAGTTCTTCTGATGTAGCACTTAAATCATTAGATATATCATTATAATATAATGCATCATTACTATATTGGTCACAAACTTCTACTGTACCTTCATAAGATTTCACTACATATTTATCTATAAATTGCAATACATCATTAGAATTAAATTTAAGATTTTCTACCGCTTCTATAACTATTTTGGTAGTATCTTGAATTTGCACTACAGCCTTGCTTGATTCCTCTGCTAACTTTCTTATTTCATCAGCTACCACCGCAAATCCCTTTCCAGATTCTCCAGCTCTGGCTGCCTCAATTGCTGCATTTAAAGCAAGTAAATTAGTTTGAGATGTTATTTCTAATATTGCATCAGATAAAACCTTTATTTCCTCAATAGTTTTTGATTTTTCAATAGCTTTTTTTAAATTAATATCTATGTTCTCTTTTACTCTAATAGCATTTTCCTGTTCTTTAAGAGTATTTGATTTTAACTTTTCAGCTTTATTTAATATTTCAGATGCATTGTTAGATCCATTTTGTGCCTTTAATGATATATTTTCTACAGCCCTTTCAATTTCCTGCGAAGTTGCACTCATTTCTTCCGCAGATGCACCTGTTTCTTCCATACTAGCAGATAATTGTTGAGTAGCTGCTGAAGTATTTTGTATTTTGAAATTTAAATTACCTATATCCTCGTTTATTTTATTTACAGATTCCTCTGAACTATTGGCCTTATCTAATACATTTTCAACTATATCTTTTATAGAAACATACATTTTATTTACAGATAAACTAAGCTTTCCAATTTCGTCTTTTTGATTTAAAAGTTCATGGGGAAATTCCTTTGTAAAATCCCCTTCCGCTAATTTATTTAAATAATTTACAGCCATATTTAATGGATCCACTATAGATTTTGCTAATAGAAAATTCATAATTGCTCCTATTATTATACTAATAAAAGATATTCCTATTATAATCTTACTTAACAAGTTACTTTGTCTTTCACTATTTATTTTAAATTCTTCTGCTTCTTTTATACTATGATTTGATAAATCCCTAAGAGCCCTCTGATATTTTTGATTAATAGGTTTTAATTCCTCAAATTTTTCTACAGCTAAATCTGCTTTTCCCTCATTAACCAATTTAAATATGATCTCTCTGCCTTCCCTAAACTTATTTAAATTTTCTTCCATAATATTAAAAAATTTTCTTTCTTCTTCTGTATCTAGTCCTACCTTTTTATATTTATCTATGTCTTTATTAAATTTACCTATTCTTTCATTTATATCACTTTTTAATTTTTCTTGTTCATTTTTATCCTTAACCTCTAGTATTAGTTTAGCTAAATTGGCTTCTGCTGCTCTTGCTTGAGTTCTAGTATCATTTAATACTTGTACACTAATTAAATTATTATCATATAAAGATTTAATAGATTTATTAATTTTTTTATTAACATAAAATCCAGTAAAGCCAACTATTAAAATAAAAATCATCATAATTGAACTTACTAAAAACAATTTGTTTTTTACTTTTAAATTTTTCATAATAGTTCCCCCTCTGTTGAAAAATTCAGATTCATTGTCAATTAATAACATATATCGTTTAATAGCATTTATAGAGTATACCATGTTTTTCTTATATGTGCAATAAATTCATAATATTTTATTTAAAATATTTTTATATTATAATGAAATAGAAGTGTTAACTTAAACTCAAGCATGGCTCTAGCTATATATCCCATAGTAGAAAAATTTAAACTTTAATTTTATAAATACAAAACTATATTATATTTTAATAAATGTAAAAAAGACTGTGTCAAAATTTTATTTTGGCACAGTTTATTGTATTAATATAATAATTGATCTTGTTCTATAATTTCTCTAAGTTGTTCTTCAGATATTATTTTTACTCTTTTCTTATGAGCCAAGGACATCATATTAGCATTAGATAAATCTCCCGCCACAAGATAATCTAAATCATCTTCTACATCATTACATAATTGAAAACCAGCATCTTCTACAAGCTCTTCATAGTAACTATTAGGCTTATAAAAAAATCCTGTTATAGCTACCTTTATTTTTTCATCTGGATTTCTTATCTTTAAAGGAGACACATACATAAATAAGTTTCCTAAAAGCTTTTTATTATTATATATACTATCTACAACTTCGTTATTAACCCCATCTATATTTTTTAATCTACTTGCTCCATTATTTAAATCAACCACAAAGTCTGCAAAATTAAAAAAAGTATAGGCTATATTATGAGATATTGATTTATCTATCTTAGGTATAGACGCAGCATATATAAACCTGTGTAAAGGACATCTTCTTGAGTTTTGAATAGAATCGTATACTTTTTCAGCTTCTTTATAACCTTCCTTTAATATTTCATTTATTTCTTCTTTTTCTAATTCAAAAATTTTATAAGGATTTTTAATTATATGGGACTTTAAAAATTTTTCTATTCTATCCTCTGTTAACTCCTCTATATGAAGACCATCCTTATCTGCAATTTGCACGAAAAAACTCTTTACTTTTTCATATCTTTTAATCTCTTTTAAAGATTTTTCATTACTTAATTCTTCTTTGATTGCTTTTTCTTGCTTTTCCATAAAAGTACTTCTCCTTACTAATTTTTAGTTATATATTTTAAATTTAATATTCCATTATACTTTCTGGAATATTTTATGAACTATATTTGAATTAGCATTTTCAAGTTCAGCAAGTTCTGATAAAAGTAAAATTTCATCTGAAAAAGGTCTTAATGTTTTTATATTTCCCTTTTTTGAACCAGCATCTATACATACACTTATAACCTTAAATTGTTTTTGTCTTTTTATCTTATTAAATTTCCTTAAAAAGTCATCTCCAACTATACAATGACCATCAGTTATAAATACTATATCAGCTTTATTAAAAACTGAGTTTTCTATAACAGTTAATGCCTTTTCTAAGACTTCTTCAAACTCAGTGCTTCCTCCATCAAATCTTTCTGCAATATCTAATATCTTCTTAGGATCTACTTCATCTTTTTCAATTATAATAGGATCTAAAGCTTTTTCATTAAATAATATTGCTGCAAAATCCCTTTTTTGCATCTGAGCTATTTCAAGCAAAGCTATTGCTACAGCTTTAGACCATTTTTCTCTACTTCCCTTCATACTACTTGACATATCAATGCATACTACCATAGGACCTTTTATTTTTACTTTATTAGACTGTAGCTCATATTGAAGCAACTCTTTTTCACTATATTTTCTGTAAAATTCTCTTTTAGTAATAGGATTCAATAAAAGCATTTTTTCACTTGGGAGAGTTCTTATTATTTCATTTCCTATCTTAACAGAATTTATGGATAAAGCTCCATCTTTACTTTTTTTCTTTTCATCTTCTAAAGCAGTTTCTTTAAATCTACCTATTATTTTAGATAACTCTTTTAACTTTTTAGATTGTCTTATTTTTTCTACTGCATCTCTTTTTACATCAAAGGGTATTCTAGAAGGTTTCCTACTACTTTCACTCATTCCCCAGCTCTCTACACACTCTGATAATTCTCTTACTTGTATATCTGCTTCGTTAAAGGCTTCTACCATGTCTTGAGCAAAATCTTCTATGTAATCCTGTTCTCCCTTTAACTTTTCTTTAAAATATCTTTCTTTTTCTTCAAGCCTTTTCTTAGCTTCCTCCAAAGTTAAATATAGTTGTTTCATATCTTCTTGATTTAAATTTTCCCTGCTATGACCACTTTCCTCTATACTTTGTTTTATATAATCATCAGTTTCTTCTCTACTTAAACTATCCACATCTTCTTCTAGCTGTTTTAATTCATTTATTAAGTCTGGTATATTATCTTGATCAGTATTTCTACTACCTTTATCTATTCCACCTATTCCACCTAATGTGTCCTTTTTAGTCTCTTCTTCCTCTTGTTGTGTTTTTTCCTCATTCTTATCATCTTCATCTGTATGATTTTTTTGTGACATTTTTTTGAGAATTTCAATAGCTTTTTTCCCAAGTACTTCACATCCAATAGCAGAATTAAACACATCTAGGCAACAACTCTTTCTTAGCTTTTTAAACTCCCTTAATTTAACTATTTTTCTTATAATTTGGTTATTTATTTTAGAACTAGCTCTTATATTACATTCCTTATAAATAACAGGAGAATACTTATAAAGACAGAAAAAAATATCTTTATATAATCTATCAAACACTGGAAGATATTTAATTCCTTCTTCTAATAAAACCCTCATTTCCCTTGAATCTTTAAAGATATCATTATATATCTCTAAATCTATTTCATAGTGTCTTACACACTGTTCTGATAATGAAACACTATGATTAAGCCCCAAAACAGAAGATACATCCTTAGCCTTAAAGTTGAAGGATTTTTTAATATTCTCTTCAAAAAGTACATCACCATATTTTGATAACATATAGTTCTCCTCCTAAAATTTAAAAGATATCTTCATTAGAACTCAAATCTATGTTAAGAGCTTGCTCTGCTAATCTTACATTATATTTTTTTATATAAGCTATTTTATCTTCCATGTCTTTAGTTGATCTCTCATTTTCTTTAGCTTGTTTTACCACCATATGCATCTTTTTTAATATGGTATCTATAGCTACTTTTCCTTCTATGGAAGCCTTACATTTTTCATCCCTACTATATATACTCTCTATATGATTTTTTATTTCTCTAAACTTTCTAACATAATCATTTATTTTATCATCAAAAGGATTTATTATTCTTAAAATTTCTTCCTCTATTTGTTCTACATCTTTAACTTTATTCCAAAGTACATATTTTAATGATTCAAAATCCTCTAATATAACCTTGGATCTTCCTTCATATACTGCATTACCTTGCAAAACTTTTAAACATTCATTTTGTCTTCTATCTGAAATTACTATTCCTCTCATGCTAAGAGCAGTAATCAATTTTTCAAAATTATAATAAATATCTTCACTTATTTCTATCACTCTAGCTCTTTTTTGAAGAGCATATATTTCTTCTAAACTTATAGTAGCTTTCTCTTCATCTTTATTTAAACTTTTACTTGCTCTTTTATTTATATAGTTTTTATGCATTTTAACTCTGTTTTCCATGTCTTTTACATAGTCTAAAATATCTCTAAATATGATTCTATCATAAAGTGCATTTAATTCATCTTCTTCTGGAAGTTCGTTACTGGCACAAAACATAGTTATTAAAGGTACCTCTACTGGTTTTCCATCATTATAAAATATTTTTTCGTTTAAAAGAGGTAATAATATATTTAAGGTAGGCTCATTGGATTTCCATATTTCATCTATAAAAGCTATATGTGCCTCTGGAAGCTTACCATCAGTTTTTCTTGAAAACTTACCTTGTTCCATAGCTTTTATACTATATGGTCCTATTATTTCAGCAGGATCTGAAGTCTTATTTAAAAGCCACTGGAAATATTTAGCACCTTGTATTCTACTACATAATTCATAAACTAAAAGACTCTTTGCTGTTCCTGGAGGACCATATAAAAATACATGTTGACCTATAATTAAAGCCCTCATAGCATCTTTTATAACTTCTTCGCGTTCTACGAAAAATTCATTTAATTCATCTTCTATCTTGTGTAGCTTTTCCACCCCAGATTTACTTAAATTATCTATTTCATTCTTTGAAAGTTTAATATTTTTTTTTTCTGCTGAAGCCATTAATATATCCTCCCATAATTATAAAATTGTTTATTTATAAAATTGTTTATTTATAAACAAAAGCATCTGTAAACATTACAGGTGCTTTTGCCTATAAAATATCTTATATATTTTTTAATTTTATTTAACAACGCCATTTCTTACATTCATAATAAAGTCTTGGCTATTTGCAACTATTGTTCTAACTTCAAGAGTTCCTCTATCTGATAATTTATTAACTGAGAATTCTTGAATATCTATTGAGTATATAAATACTGGTCTTACTGTACCATCTTTTCTTGTATAAGATGGTGTCATGTTACCAGCTGCTATTGTGTGTAATACTGTAGATAAGCATATAAGCATTGTTGCTTTTCTTGTATGCTTTCTCATAGCATCTTGTGCTTCATATACATTATCGTATACGCATGGTAAATTAAATCTATCTCTTATAGTACCTGCAAGTATAACTGGAACATCGTGATCTACACATGCTTTTAATATTCCATCTTTAACTTTTCCTGTTGAGAAGAATTCTTCTAATGAGCCTGCTTTTCTTACCTCATTTATAGAATCAACATAGTTGTAATGTTCTTCTTTATCATAATTGAAAGTTTCTTGACCTAATACAGTTCCGAACATACCCATTTCAAGATCATAACTTCCAAGTGTATTTCCTGAGAAAAGTGCATTTACGTATCCATTAGATACAAGATCTGCAAAAGCATCTCTTGTTTCTTTATCCAACGCAACTGATGGTCCTAATACCCATACTATATGTCCATCATGTTCTTTTTCATATTGTAGTCTTTCATATAAATCATCATAATCTTTTGAGAAAGCTGTTTCTCTTGATCTTCCTGTTCTGAAAGCAAATTGGTCATTATTTCCTTCTTTTGATAAGAAACCACCTTTGTATAAATAAATACCTTCAGTACCATCTTCAGTTCTTCCTACTACAATCTTATCTCCAACATGTGCATGTCTAAATTCAATTACATCTATTCCGCCTTCATCATTTACTCTTGCAACTGAGTCCATACGACTTTCATTTGCAAGAACCCATTTTCCATTAACCTTAAAATATTCTGGATATATTGAAAGTGCGTGGTAATGTCTTGGCACTACTCCTTCTTTAACGACTTCCACAGTTTTTGCATCTGGTGCATTTCTAAAAAACTCATCTGAAAAATCTGGTGGGGTAAACTTAGCTAATTCAAAACTCATTGTCTATTCCTCCTTAAAATTCTTAAATTTCTAATCTTTTTAATCTATATTAAACCGCTATTATTTATCTAATAAATTCTTTTTAACATTAACAACAAAATCTTGAACGTTTGTATTTATTGTTGTTATTCCAACATGTCTTCTTGCATTAGCCACTTGATTTGTAGCATATTCAGCTATATCTGCAGAATACATATAAACAGGTCTTACTTCTCCACCTTTTACAGTGTATGATGGAGTTAAGTTTGAAGCTGCTACTGAATGAAGAACTGTTGCTATTGTTATAACTAATGTAGCTTTTTCTGTTTGTTCTTTCATGGCTTCTAAACCTTTTGATGCTTCTGCATAAACTGGAGGAAGTGGACCGTCATCTCTGATTGAACCACAAAGTACTATTGGAATATTATTTTCCATACATGTTTTTATGAAGCCGTTTTTAACATTTCCTTCTTCTACTAATGCTTCAAGAGAACCTGCTCTTCTTGCTTCATTTATTAAGTCTAAATGGTTATAGTGTCCTAGTGGTACTGTTTCTTGTGTATATATATTTTGACCAAGAGCTGTACCTAAAAGTCCTCCTTCAAGGTCATGTGTACACATAGCATTTCCAGCCATTAATGCATTTACATATCCTTCTTTAGCTAAAGCTGAAAGAGCTACACGTGTATCGTAGTCAAATACAACTGCAGGTCCTAGAACCCATACTATGTGACCATTATGTTCTTTTTCATATTTCATTAATTCATATAACTTTTTATAATCTCTTGAATATGAAGTTTCAGGTGATCTACCCATCTCAGTTATCATATTTGTTCCAAAACCATCTTTATATTCAAATATTCCTTCACTTGCATCTCTTTTTCTTCCAAGAATTACCTTGTCGCCTACTTTTAATTCTTGCATTTCTACTACTTTTATAACATTATCCTTAACTATCGGTACGCAATCCATAAATCCTTTTTCAGGAAGCATCCATTTTCCATTAACTTTATAGTATTCAGGATATATTGAAGTTAAATGAAAATTATCAGGAGCAACTCCTTCTTTAACTACTTCCCCTATTTTTACGTCTGGGGCATCTTTAAATAAATTCTTTGTAAAATCTGGTGGGGTAAATTTTGGTAATTCAAAACTCATTCTAATTTCCTCCTTTAAACTTATAACTTATTTAAAATTCTAATTTATATATATAATTTATCATATATATAATTAGAACTCTATAACACTTTAATATTAACTCTCAATATAAATTATATAAGAATGTATAAAAATTAACAACTTAAATAATCGTTAAATTTTACACATTGTTAAACTTATTCATAAATGAGAAATAAAAAAGTTTATCATAAAATTAACAAAGTGTTCCCTTGTCATTGAGAATAATGTTTTATACTGTAAAAAAATAACTCTCATCTTGAAACATTTTCCTAACAATGACTAGAATTTAATGTTAATTTTACTCTTAATTCAATATTTCTACATCTTCTTTCAAAATCCTTCTTTATTTTGCGAAAAATATAACAGTATTTTATATTAATATATTTATTGCACAATAATTTATTTATTTTAGTTATAAGTATAATAAATTTACTGATATAACTTCAATGTCTATAATTTATCAGAATTTTATGTTTTCCTTTCATTTCTCCATTTTAAATTGTGAAAAATAACATTAACTCATTTTTTCTCCTATTATTTCGAATTTGAGCATTTTGTTAAAAAAATATCTTGATTTTTTAACAAATTTTATTTACACTTAAGTTGGGTATACTACCCTATTACAAATTTTATATAAGGGGTGATTATAAAATGCAGAAGTCGTTAAAATTTAAAGATATGGTTCTAATGACTATGACAGCCATCTTAGGATTAAGATGGGTAGCTGTTTCAGCTAAGTATGGTGCTTCTTGTGCAGTACTTTGGGGTATCTCTGCGCTATTATTTTTTATTCCCAGCGCACTAGTTGCTGCAGAACTAGGAGGTAAATATCCTGAGCAGGGAGGATTAAGTATCTGGGTTACAAGAGCTTATGGTGAAAAAATGGGTTTTTTGGTATCCTGGCTTAACTGGGTTAGTAAATTATTTTTCTATCCTGGCTTTGTAACATATGCAGCAGTTACATTTGCATATGTCATAGATCCTAATCTTGCAAACAACAAATTTTATAACTTATTTATGGTTTTGGGAATTTTTTGGTTTATTACTTTATGGAGTTTTAGAGGAACTGGAAATAGTAAACAATTCGCAGTTTTAGGTGGACTTGTTGGTAGTGTAATTCCAGCCTTACTTGTTATAATATTGGGTTATGTGTCTGCTTTTGTCTTAAAAAGACCTCTTGCAACACATTATACTGTTAGTACAATGATACCAGATTTTTCAAATATATCCAACTTAGCCTTACTATCTTCTGTAATGTTTGGATTAACAGGTGCTGAAGTAACAGCAGCATTTGCTGGTGAAGTTGAAAATGGAAAAAAGGTAATCCCTAAAGCAATTATATTTTGTGCTATATTTATAACTATATTATATATCCTATGTTCATCTGCTATCACTTTTGTAGTAAAACCAGAAGACATTGGTGCGGCAAACGGACTTATTGAAGCTTTTAGATTAATAACCGAAAAATTCGGAATTGGACACTGGTTCTTAACTTTAATGTCATTGCTTATGACTGTGGAAGCCTTAGGTGGTACTAGCTTATATATAATGTCACCTATAACAATGTTATTTGAAACTAGTAAAAAAGGTGTTCTTCCATCATCCTTAACAAAGACAAACAAAAATGGTGTTCCAACTAATGCATTATTAGTTCAAGCTGTGGGTATTTCAATAGTAATAGCAATTACAACTCTTTTGCCAACAGTTAATGCCATATATTCAATCCTTATAATAATGACAGCTATAACAGGATTAATTCCTTATTTATTAATGTTTAGTGCTTATATAAAAATAAAGAAGAGAGAAAAAACTGAAACAAATTCAACCGAAGATTTCTATGAAATATCAAAATCAAAGAATTTTTCAATCGTAGTAGGAATCATAGGTTTTCTAAGTGTCGTTTTTGGAATAGTAACATCTTTCTTCCCACCATCAGACTATACAACAACAAGACAAATTATATTCTTTGAATTACTAAGCATAGGTGGACCAATACTTTTAAGTTGGATTGGATGGAAAATGTTTGGTAATTACGAAAAGAAAAAGAGTCAACAAAAAATATCAGGTTAATTGAAATTAAAGGGTTACGTAGGTAACCCTTTTTAATTCCTTCTAATTACCAAAACGTTAAACTTCTTACCACTACCATATAAATTATCAAAACAACAAAACTTTTTAACTTCACTATATTATAAAGCAATTATTGTGCCAATGATTAAATATTATATATTGGTTGAAAAAATAATAAAATTCTCAAAATGCTATAGATTCACGGTATCATTTTGAGAATTTATACTTTTAGTATCATTTTGATAAGGATCTATAGGTTTTTTAAATATTTGCTATATTTTTTATCATTTAATCTTCTATTTTATTTGTTTTTTAAGTTTTCAAATTTATATATAATTTTATTAAAATATTATTTATTTTTATATCTCAATTTTAAATTAATACTCTCTTCTTTTTTATAATTGCATTTAAATTATAACATAAAATACCATAATGTGTCTAATTACAATTTCCTATATATTTCAATATAATCTATTAATTATAAAAATAGACATATTAAGTCTAGCATTATTATTTGTTAAATAAGTATAATTTAACTATTGTGATGAGATAATAGATAATATCAATATAAAAAAGTGGAGGTATTATATATGACTGTTATAAGTAAATTAAATGAAACTATGGAGATGCTAAAGAGTACGGAATCAAACTGTAGAACATTTTCTTTAGATACAGATGATCCTAATGCTAAACAACTTTTCAGTCAAATAGCTGAAAGCGTAAAAGTATGTGAAAATATGCTTCAAAGCAGAATTAATTTTGTTATGAGCGAAGAACCTCAATATCAACCACAACAACAACAACAACAAATTCAACAACAAATTCAAATGCAACAACAACAGCAGCAACAACAATAATATAATATTAAGGGATTATGGGGGCATTCATATGAATGACTACATAATCCCTTAATTATTTTATATTTGGAATGTTATATGCTTTCCTACTATACTGTCTATCTTCTGTTTGTTTTCATAATCACTATAAATAGTTAACATATAATATCCAGGTTTTATTTTTGCTATTGGTTTAAATAACATGATAATACCTGTAAAAGTTCCAAATATCACTCCTAACATTATTGACAGCAACAAGGTAGATACAACTAATCCTCCAGAAGATACTGAATTCAAAAATGGTAAGGATATATATCCCATACCATGAATTATCCCTAAAATAAATCCTATCGCTGTAGCATATATTGCTGATTTTAATACACTTTTACCCTCCTTTTTAAAAAATATACACATTTCATATATTTCTTCTATATAATTATCTGTAAGTTTTCTACTACTTAAATTAGGTATACCATTATTATTTAAATCATCAATAACCTTTTGTAAATCACTTTCATGTTCAAAAAATTTAGTTACTCTATAAGTAAAACGAGGCAAATTCTCTAATCTTTGCTTCATTTGATTTTGTATTTGTTCTTGCATATCTGTATTATTAGATGCCATTATTATTCACCTCTTTATATTCTAAAATTCTATCTATCTCTACTTGCGTTGAATCACTAATTGAATTACTGTCTCCAACTATAAATCCGTGATTATTCAAATGCTCTTGAGGGCAATTATAAGTTGGTCTTATATTTTTAAGGTAACTCTCCACTGCATAAGGTATATTATTTTTATTTACAAATAATATAGATGAGTATTTCCCCTTATGACATAATGCTGTGGAAGCTACTGCTACTTGCCAATCCTTAGGATTTACAAATATAAAACTATTTCCTGGCTTTGTAATACCAAAACCAAATTCCCTTTGTTGTTTTGAAAACCACCATGAAAAATTCTTACCTAAATCTTTATATCTATTAAATCCCACAACCTGATTATATATATCTTCTCCTTGCGGTATTTTCTCTACATGACCATACTTTGAAAGTTCACCTTGAACCTTTGAAGATACATGCAAATCATTTCCCAATATATAAATATAAGCCCCACCCTGTCTTGCCTTTAAAGCTTTTTTTACAGCTTCAGGAATTTTATCTTTTTCTATAAAAAAGAATCCATCACCTTTATATGAACTCCAAGAAAGCTGCTGCAATGCATATTCTGGCTTTTCTATTGGTGCTATTATGACATTATCTTTGTGATTTCCATTCAAAGCAGATAGATAGTTATCAATATTAAAGCTTAATTCATATATATCTTCTCCTTGTATATTAGTATATCTTAATCCTTTATCATTTAATATTCTCTCTACACCTTCTCCAATATCCCCCAATAAAATCACCTTTGTGTTTTTATCTTCACTTATTCCCCTAGGTTTTAATCTTTCTATTTCTTTTAATGTAGATTCTGGAATGTTTTCTTTTTTAGTAAATAATATAGGGGCATCTATAGGATCATTGCACATCCTTGCAGCTAGTATACCCTCTGTTATTTTATCATCTCTAACTAATATAACTGCATTAGGTCTATTATAATCTAAAGTAGAAGGATATGATGTTTCACTTATAGCTCTACAGGTGTCATATAGATTTTTTCCTTCTATCCTTAAAGTATTAGATGTAATTTTAGAATCTATAGTATTTTTAGATATATAACTTTTTATATTATAATTATAGTTATTGTGTTTATAAAATAAAATTAAATATAAAAATAATATTAAAAATATGCTGGAACAAACTATAACTATTTTGTATCTTTTATTTAACATATCACCTTTAATCATTTTTTACCTCCTGCTACATAATACCCATTTTTTTCCCTTTTTTAACAAGAATCCAATTTGGAATATAAGCTGTCAAAAATCCAATAAAAGTAGAAAGTGCCATAAATCCAAACCATAATATGTTGGTTTCTTTAACCCTTACAGGAGAATATACCATGTTTAAATACCATATACTCAATAACATTCCAATTGAAGTAAAAGTTATAGAAATAAAAGCTACAGGTAATGCCTCCTTTACAGCATCCTTATATTCTATTCTCTTTAACTGTATTAACATAGTAGGCATAAACAAATATGCATTTAAGAAAAAAGCTACAAAATAAGATACTATAAATTTTATTATCATAGGATTTCCTAACAGAAATATACCATACCTTCCATAGAAGGGAATTAAAGGAGATCCTATAAAACTCCATAAATAATTTAATACTATTATAGTGGATGCCCCAAAAGATAATGTAGATATAGTAGCTACTGAAGTTTGTTTCCATAAAGACCTTAGCCAAACCACATTATTATTAATTTTTATCCAAGGAGAATTTATATAACACATTATATATAACCATAATCCTATAGGTCCTAGAACAAGCACTGTAAGTATCCACATAATTCTTATAAATAAAGTTAGATTAGGCATTCTATAAAAAGCATGAAGTCCAGTCCATAATGCCCCCAATAAAGATATCAAACTAAATATTATAGATAAAGCCTCTATGCCACTGACACCTCTTACTCCCATTGTAGTATACGGTGCGATTTCTTGAGTATAATCTGCTGTAGCTTGAATTGAGAAAGGTATTATATTCTCATTTCCAATTATCCATATATTATTAAATGGTCCTTCCTTTGGACTTTCAAAATAATTAGGTTTTATCCTCCATAGATAATTTTCTGTTAAAGGAGATAAATTTTTATTGTCAGTCCAAAGCATAGGGCCCACTTTTCCCTTTAAAGCTAATTCACATCCAATTAAAGCCAACATGGGTTCACTCTTTGAACAAAGTATAAAGTTGTGATTACTATTTGTTCTAGATCTATTATTATGCCATCCAATCCCTTCTTCTTTGTCATAAAATTTAGCAAAGTTAATAGCAAAATTCTCATCATTATATCCTGAAATAATCTTAAATGGTACCTTTAAGGACTTTACAAAATCTTCTTTTGCATTATCTTTTTTACCTAGTATATATACTTTATCTAATTTGTCTAAAACAGATTTTGAAGAATTATATAGTTTCTTTTCATTATTTATATATAGAGGTATACCACCATTTTTAATTATCCAGGTAGCAAGTGGAATAGATCTTAAAGGTTCCGCATCTGATATTACAAAACCATAATTTTTATCTTTATTAAAATTACTAATTTTATAAACCTCACCTAAAAGACCATCCGTATTTTTATATGTTAAATCTCTTACTTTAAATCCATTAAATTCAAGCTTATCTTTAAACGTTTTAGTATTTGTTCCACAAAGAATAATTTTACAATTATCCAACTTAGAAATACCATTAGGATTTATCTTTTTTATGTAATTTAAAATTTCTCTTTCATTATTATTTTTTAAAAGAATAATAGGACTTTTATATTCTTTTACTAAAGGCATTAGACTTAACACCTGCTGCCATTTATCAGATTTAATTACTATCAATCCATCTGGTTTACTTTTATAATTTACTGATGGATATAAAATATCTGCAATTTTTGTTGACATATTATCTTCTGTATTTGCCATAACTCTAATTGTATTTCCTGTATTTAAATGAATTTTTTCATTTTCATTATTAGACATTTTAGGATAAATAGTATTTATTAGAATTCTAACTTGCCCTAAAACCAATACTACGCACAGAAATACAGCTATCACTATAGATGACTTTTTCATAAAATCCCTCCTACATAGTTAAAGATAAAAATAACTATATATATTAATATTTCCTTTTTTTTTAAAAAAATGTACCAAACTTTTAATAAGTTTTAAAAGTTTGGTACATTTTACAATATTAATTTTTAACAATTACTTTCTTGAACTACGTTCACTTTTGAATTTTTTAATTCCAATATTTTATCACATATAGCTGTAGTTCATTTCCTATGAGATATTAGTATTATACTCTTGTCTTTACAATTTTGTTTTATGGATTTTAAAATCCTAACTTCATTACTTTCCAACTTTGCTGGTGTTAATTTTCTTAAAGCAATGAACACCTTATGTCTTAAAATAGCTAATATTTTAAAAACTATAAAATGTCCTGATAATTGTTTTATATCTAAATAATTCTCTAAATACTGCCGCTGCTATTATTATTTTTAACGCTTTATAAAAAGGTACTATCATTTTTAATCCTAGTACATCCCCATATAGCTACAGAACTAAAAACTTCAATAGAAATTGCTAACAAAAGGCCTAATACTCCATAGATATAGTAATTAACATAACTGGTATTAATGGCTTGACTTCTAAAATAAGCCTTTTTATTACACCAAATCCTGATTTTATTTCCAGTTTATACACCTCCTAACGCTTCTAATTCTTCTTGTTTTGTAAACATATCATAATAATGTTCTTTTCTTGTATATAATTCATTATGCGTTCCTTCTTCTACTATGGTTCCTTTATTTATATCATAAGTCTTTAAAATAAGAGAGGCTATAGTACTTTCCCCCCTACCACTTTCATCACCTATATCAACAAAATCCTTTTAACCTATAGATAAATTTGAATCTTTTAATATATTTCTTTCCCCATTATAAGTAAAATCTACATTTCCTAATTTTGTATCCATATCCCTGCCTCTAAATTCTGATTTGTTTAGTTTAAATGTTTTTCATAAATATTAGTTTTTTCAAACCATTCATTTATTTTTTTGAACTTTTTATGAAACAACAAGATGACATAAAAAAAGGTATTGTTAATTTTTTTACAAAAAACCTTTAAATATTATTAACAATTACTATATTTTTGGTGATATAATTTTATTAAGCTTATATTTATACTTAAAAACTTTGGAGGTATCATCATGGAAAAACTTAAAAATAACAAAACAAAGGGTTTTATTCTAGTTATAATAGCCGCATTATTTTGGGGGTATATGGGAGTACCTACTAAAAATCTAGGAGATTTGAATTTTGATGCATTCTCTGTATCATTTTTTAGAACTTTTATGGCTGGCATTTTTTATTTTTTATATTGTTTAAAAAAAGATTTAAACTTACTTAAAGTAGATAAAAAAGGTCTATTATTTTTCATAATTTATGGCATAATAGCTTTTGGTGGAACCTTTATATGCTATAACCTATCTGTAAATTATATTTCCATAGCCTTAGCTACTATGTTTATGTTTACAAGTCAAGTCTGGGTGGTAATACTTTCTTATTTTATATTTAAAGAAAAATTTACTCCCAAAAAAATAATAGCCATAGTGTTAACACTAATAGGCTGCTTTATGATGTGTAAAATATATGATACCCAAAATATTTCTTTAAACCCAAAAGGAGTTATATTTGGACTTATATCTGGTTTTACCTTTGCACTACAGATTATTTTAGCAAAAATAAACTCTAGTAAGTACAATCAAAATACATTACTTGCTTATTCATTTATATTTGCATCATTATCTTTAATTCCTTTTATGAATTTTAAAAATACTATACATATATTTCAAACTTCTAACAATATAAGCTTTATAATAAAAAATATTATAATTATTGGCTTTTTTAATACTGTTATAGCTAACGGTGCCTATATAAACTCAGTAAAATACATAGAAGTTGGTATTGCAAGTATTATAGCTTCTTCAGAAATAGTTTTGGCTTCTATAATAGCTTACCTAGTATTTTATCAAACTTTAGACTGTATTCAAATTATAGGAATGACTTTAATTATTTTATCCATAATTTTATTACAAACTAAAGATAAAAAACAAACTATAAATTAAACATAAAACGGAGGAAAAATGGAAAAAATTATTAAAACAAAAGATGATAAAACGATTGGTTTTTTACTTGTTTTTTTAGCTTCAATATGCTGGGGCTGTACTGGAATTCCTACTAAGAATTTGGCAAACTTGGGATTTGATAATTACACTATTTCTTTTTTTAGAAGTGCACCTGCTGCAATCTTTTATTTATTATATTGTTTAATCAAAAATCCTAATTGGCTTAAGGTAGATTTTAAAGGAATATTATTCTTTATATTTTATGGAGTATTTGTTTTATCCGGTTGCCTTTTATCCTTTAACATAGCTATAAATTCCCTATCTATAGCTTTAGGTACTATGTTTTTATATACTGCTCAAATTTGGGTGGTTATACTTTCTTATTTTATGTTCAAAGAAAAATTTACTTTTAATAAAGTATTTGCCATGATATTAATTTTTATTGGCTCTTCCATGATGTGTGGAATATTTAGTGGTACTAATTTTTCTTTAAACACTAAAGGCGTTATTTGGGGAATTATATCGGGTTTTACCTTTGCCCTTCAGATTATTTTAGCTAAAGTTTCTAACGATAAATATCATCCTAATACTTTACTTACTTATTCTTTTATATTTGGTACATTAGTTTTAATTCCTTTTATGAATATGCAAAATAATATAGTTATACTTTCTAAGACTTATAATATATCTTTCATATTAAAAAATATAGCTTTTGGATTTGTAACTACAATTATAGCCAATAGTTCTTATGTTAAATCAGTGCAATACATAGAAGCTAGCATTGCAAGCATGGTATCTTCATCTGAACTTATTATAGCTTCTGTAGTTGGATTTATAATTTTTGGTGAAACTTTAAGTAAAACACAAATTTTTGGTATGATTTTTATACTTTTTTCTATAGTATTATTACAATTAAAAAAATACAACAAAAAACTAGAGTAAGGATTTTAGTCTTTACTCTAGTTTTAATTTTGTTCATTTATTTCTGGCATATTTTTTCACTTTTGCAAGATATATCTTCTAATTTTTCTTTTATTGCATTGATATGTTCATCTAAATCTGATAAATCATATTTTGAAACATTGTAATGAAGATATATATTTTCAAAAGATTTAACTATATCATCGAATTCCTTACTTGTATCTATAAATCTAGTAAACTTGTTACTATTTTTAGCATTTTTAAATTTAGCTATATCGACTTTTATAACCTTTATTACATCTTCTTCATTATCAAATTTATCAATAGCCACATTATATGGTGAAATTCTTTCTAAGAAATACTTATTATTTTTATCTATATGATACATATACTTTACCACAGTAGAATCTATATCAAAATCTACATAACATATAATATCTGATACTCTGTGAATTTTAGCTCCCAATTGTTCCAAACGAAAAATAAGCATAGAATTTTGAACCTTCATAAAATTATCCATACTATATCCCTCCTTACATAGTACTTATTGTTAATTATTCATAAATTTATTATATCATTAATTGTTTATATATTTAACACATATTTAATATATTATAAAAGAGCCCTAAGGCTCTTTTATAATAATGAATTTCTATATAATTTTAATATAAGTAAAACTCATAAAAATTAAGTTTCTTTACTATTCTATTATTTCTTCATCTTCTTCCATTTCATTTATATATTCTATATCTTCATCCACCATATCCTCTATAGGTTCTACCCCTCTCATCATTGAGTACATATCTTCCATTTCCATTCTAGAATTCATTGGATGCATACCATACATTGGATTCATACCACACATTCCCATCATAGAATGCATAGGATGCATACCTTCTATTCCCATCATGCAACCCATTGAATTCATTTCCATTCCCATCATAGGATGCATATGATGCATTGGATGCATTGGATACATTCCATCCATACCCATCATACAGCCCATTGGATTCATCCCCATCATAGGGCACATCATTGGACAATAAGGCATTCTACCTTGCATTGCCATCATAGGATTCATACCACACATATCATCCATATCATACATTTTATTCATCATATCCATATCCATTGAAGATTTAGATTGGCACATAGGAGATATTTTTTTATTCATATAAGATTTATCCATAATCACACCTCATTAATAATTTTTTAATTTATATTTATGGTAACTACCACATTATACTTCTCATTTCATTACAATCTAGTCTATCGCACATATCCTTCTTCTTGTCCTTTTTAGATAAGTTTAAATTGAGAATATAATTATATTTTATAGCATGTTTTATTTCATCAGTTAAAATTTCAAAAACTACATCCCTATAACATCTACTTGGAAGACCTTGTCTTATAATTCTATATTTTTCCATAGCCTTTAATTCATTAAATAAAGCTCTCTTTATTCCATCAATATAAGACTTAGGTTTTTGAAATTTTTCTTCTGAAACTTCTCCTACGTCCATTCCTGTAAAGGCTTTATATATTTGCCTAAATAATTTTCTATGCTTTATCTCATCATTTCTTATACTGGTTATTATATCTTTCTGTTCCTTAGTAGGGGCTTTACTTATTAAATAGTCATAAAAAAGCTCATCCTCTCTTTCTCCTGCTATAGCTTCTTTTACAAGTTTTAAAGACCTTTCTAGTGCAGACTTTGTAAAATCCATTCCATAACTACTACAGCAACATGGATTTTGATACATCATATAAGGCATATTATACATTAAAAATTCTCCTTTTAAATATTCCCATTTACATTATATTCCTATTAAGTTTTTATGTACCTTGTCCACACCATTAAATCTTATTTTAAGAAATTACCCCCCTAAAGTAATATCTTGAGTATCATACCATTTTAAAGCTTCATATATATGTTCAGGTTTGAAATCTGGCCAATAATCTTTAACTATATAAAAATCCGCATAAACAGATTGTACAGGCAAAAATCCACTAAGCCTTCTTCTTCCTCCCCATCTTATAATTAAATCTATTCTAGATATATCTGTAGAATTGATATTTTCATTTATTTTTTTTCTACTACTTAAATTATTATTTTCTAATGAAGATAAATCCCACTCCCAACCATAATTCACTAAAAAATTAACTTTAATAATTCCATTACCAAAAATTCTTCTCTTTTTTGTATAAGGTATTAATTCCTTGGGAAACATTGGAGATTTAGTATTTCCAACTACAAGCAAAGCCGCATCTTCTTTCGATAATATTTCAACCGCTTTTATACAAGCCTTTGTAAAAGCTTCTCTTTGTACTTTAGGTCGTTTAGTATTATCTGTAGTAAAACCATAATATGTAATTTCTTTCACGCCTAATTTTTTACAAAATCTAAATAAATTAAGACCTGGATTTAACCCATAATCATAACCCATTTCCTTTTCCAATCCGTTATTTTTTGCCCATCTTCTATTACCATCTGGAATTATTCCAATATGTTTTGGTATTCTCATAGTATATTCCTCCTCGGGTAATAATTGTATTTTTAACATTATTATTTACATATATATTTTTTTTAATCACAGTTATAACGTTTAATACTTAACCAATAATTTAAATATTTGTATATAACTTTCATATGTTTTTGTATTCTATAAGTTTTATTAATAAATTTTTAAAAATATATTGAAATAAAAAAAAATGTATGATATATTTTAAACATTAATAAAGCATTATAAATTTTACGTGTTACTGACTAGATTAGGCATGAGTAAATTTTATAAGATCATTAGGGATTTTATACCCTAAATTATCTTATTTATAAAATTTACTCATGCCTTTTTGTATTTTAGTAAACACTATAGATTATATAAACCATTTTGAAAGGAGAACTCATATGTTTAAAAATTCATTCGGAGGATTGCAAAAAATAGGTAAAGCCTTAATGCTTCCAGTAGCATTACTACCAGCAGCTGGAATCTTATTGGCTTTCGGTAATTTATTTCAAAATAAAGCGTTTTTAAAAATTGCCCCTGCACTGAATGTGCATTGGTTCCAAGGTTTTGCAAGAATTATAGAGCAATCTGGTAACGTAGTTTTTACTAATCTAGCATTATTATTTGCTGTAGGTGTAGCTGTAGGACTATCTGATGGAGATGGCGTTGCAGGACTTGCTGCTATAGTAGGTTTCTTTATTATGAATACTACTATGGGAGTTGTAACTGGTATTACTCCAGGTATGATAGGAAAATCTCATCCTGAGTTTGCAAGTATTTTAGGAATTCCAACACTTCAAACTGGTGTATTTGGTGGTATTATAATTGGTGTTATAGCAGCTAGACTATATAAGAAGTACTATAATATAGAATTACCTCAATACTTAGGTTTTTTTGCAGGTAAAAGATTCGTTCCAATAATAACTGCAACAGTTTCTATTTTAGTTGGTTTAATACTAGTATTTATTTGGCCTCCAATACAGACTGGATTAAATACTTTCTCTCACAATATGATAGATACTAATAGAACATTAGCAGCTTTCGTATTTGGCGTTATTGAGAGAGCTTTAATTCCATTTGGTTTACATCATATATTCTATAACCCATTTTGGTACCAATTTGGTGAATATGTAAACAAAGCAGGTCAAATAGTTAATGGTGACCAAAGTATATTCTTCGCTCAATTAAAAGATGCGGTTCCTTTTACAGCAGGTACATTTATGACTGGTAAATTTCCATTCATGATGTTTGGACTTCCAGCAGCAGCTTTAGCTATTTATCAAGAAGCTAAACCAGAAAAGAAAAAACTTGTAGCAGGTATAATGGGATCAGCTGCATTAACAGCATTCTTAACAGGTATTACAGAACCTATAGAATTCTCATTCTTATTTGTGGCACCAGTATTATTTGCAATACACTGTGTATTTGCAGGATTATCTTTTATGATAATGAATATATTAAATATTAAAATAGGTATGACTTTCTCAGGTGGCGTTATTGACTTCCTATTATTTGGTGTTGTTCCTAACAGAACTAAATGGTGGCTTGTAATTCCAGTAGGATTATGTTTTTCTTTAATTTACTACTTTGGGTTTAGATTTGCTATAAGAAAATGGAACTTAAAAACTCCAGGTCGTGAAGATGATATAGGTTCAGAAGAAGTTAATTATGCCTCTTCTGGTTCTTTAGCTGCTAATGTGCTTGAAGCTTTAGGTGGTAGGGAAAACTTAGCTAACTTAGATGCCTGTATCACTCGTCTTCGTGTAAGTGTTAATGACATAAAAAAAGTAGATAAAGATAGACTAAAAAAATTAGGCGCTTCTGGTGTTATGGAAGTTGGAAACAACATTCAAGCTATATTTGGACCAAAATCTGACCAATTAAAAGAGCAAATAAAAGATGTTATATCTGGAAAGCTTGTAACTGAAGATGTTAATTTAGAAGAACCAAGAAAAGAGCCTATTAAAGTTAAGTCTTCAAGTAATGATAAATTTGTAGCTCCTATAGATGGAGAATTACTTCCTATAACTGATGTACCAGATGAAGTATTCTCACAAAAAATGATGGGTGATGGATTTGCAATAAATCCATCAAATGGTGAAGTTGTATCTCCTGTAGATGGCGTTATAACAACTGTATTCCCAACTAAACATGCTATAGGAATCACAGCAGATAATGGACTTGAATTATTAATACACTTTGGAATTGATACAGTAAATCTTAAAGGTGAAGGCTTAGAAGCTTTAGTAGAACAAGGAGCTAAAGTTAAAGCTAATGACCCTATATTAAAAGTTGATATAGAAAAAATTAAAGATAAAGTTCCTTCAATTATAACTCCAGTAATATTTACTAACTTAACTGAAAATCAAAGCTTAGAAGTACTTAAAATTGGTTCAGAGGTTAAACGTGGAGAAGAAGGCATTATTAAAATAAACTAGTCAATAAAGAGTTTCAAATCTAAATTTGAAACTCTTTATTTAATTTAACTTTTTATTATCATATTTTTACTATATTTCACCGTTATTAAATAAAATATTCCATAAGCTATATAATACACAATTAATGTAATTACTACTGGTATCGTTATTGACTCTCTAAGAGATCTTTTTAATATCTCCATAGCAAATAAATTATGAAAAGTTCCTAATACTACAGGCAGTAAAAATATTATACTTGTTTGTTTTAATAAAATTTTTTCTATATGCTTATTGTTAGCACCTATTTTCTTTAAGGCAATATATCTTGCCTTATTATCATAAATATTGGATATTTGTTTAAATAATATTAAGCTACCTGTTGCAATGATAAATAGTATAGATAGTATAATACCTATGAAAAATAGCAATCCAAAAACCTTATAAGCTTGTTTATAATTATATGCATAAGATGAAAAATCTGCTTTATTAGATTTGGCTATTTTATTTATGTCATTACTCAACTCAAAAGAATTTCTCTTATCCTTAACATCTATACATCTTATCTTTTTAATTCTATCAACTTTATTTAATGAAGCATAAACACTATCTTTAACTACAATAATACTTTCATTAATTTTTTCATTAGTTATCATTTCTTTGTAAGAAGCTTTTATATTAAATTTTTGATCCCTATCTTTAAAAATAAATGGCTCTTTTAAATCTGTGTTAAACACATCAATCATAGTAGAATCTTCAATTAAATATACATCTTTATTTGAGTTTAACCTTGTATACTTTCTTTTTTCATAATTCATAAGTTTTTTATAACTACTCTCGGATAAAACCTCCACCGAAATTTCACTACGATATTTTTTATTTATACTTAAAAATTCACTAACATAAGAACCCTGTACTACTTTAAATTCAATTACATCGTTAAATAAAATTTTATCATCATATTTCTTTAACACATTATCTACTTGCTTTTTTAGACCATCGGAATTTTCTTCTATTGCACAAGCAAACTTTATCCTATTATTTATATTCTTTTGAAGATCATAATAAAAAGTTGTTGTTGTTCCTAATGCTGTAACACAAACTGCTATTAATATAGTTACAGTAGATAATATATTAGCATTACTTTTAATCTTATAAGAAGTTTCGGCTATAGATACCATATTTGTTCCTCTAAAATAAAAATTTTGAAATTTTTTTAACCTTTTAAGCAATATACTAAGTCCTGCTTTATAAAATAATTGAGTTCCTATTATAACTATTATTAATATAAAAGTTAGACGCCCTAGACTTCCTACAGTGGTTTTGTGGCTTAATGCTAAAGCATATCCCATAGCTATTAGAACCATACCTAATATGCCTTTAATCTTAGAAGTTTTCCCCATATCTTCTACTTGTTTTTCTTCTCTAAATAAGTTTACTAAGGGTATTTTTTTAATAACATGAAAATTTTCTACTGCAAGAATCAAAATTATTAAAGTAAACACTAACAAAGTTTCACTAATAGCTATTAAACTAAAATTCATATGAATTATTACATCTAATTCCATTAGTCTAACTAGAAGCATCATGATAATTTTAGAAAACATAAATCCTAAAAGTACCCCAACTAATACTCCAAATATCCCTAAAATAAAGCCCTCATATATAAACATTAAGCCTATCTTTTTCTTAGTTATTCCTAATAAATTATATAATCCTATTTCTTTTTTTCTTTTTTCTCTAAAAAACACATTAGCATTATATATAAATATAAAAGAGAAAAATAATACTACTATAGAAGATAAATTTAATCCCAAAGCTACACTACCTATAGATTTTAAAACATCTCTATTATACTTAATAGAATTGAATGAGAAAAAAATAAAAGAGCTAAAAACTATAGATATAAAATATAATAAATAATTCTTAGGATTTTTCTTTATATTATTGTAAGAAATTTTATAGATACTCATATTTTATACACCTCCAATTACTGATAAGGTGTCTAATATTTTTTTATGAAATTCTTCTCTTGTACCACCTTTTCTTAATTCTGAAAATATAACTCCATCCTTAATAAATATAATTCTATTACAATAACTTGCACTAAAAGAATCATGAGTTACCATCATTAAAGTAACTTTTAAATCTTCATTAATCTTCTTAAAATTTTCTAAAAGCACTCTGGCAGACTTTGAATCTAATGCCCCAGTAGGCTCATCTGCAAGAATTAAAGAAGGATTAGTTATCATAGCCCTACACACTGCTGCTCTTTGTTTTTGTCCTCCTGAAGTTTCATAAGGATATTTATCTAAGGTTTCATAGATTCCTAAAAGTTGTCCTAATTCCTCTGCACCCTTATTCATATCCTTAGCTTTTGAATTTCCTAAAGATAGTGGCAATACTATATTTTCTCTTATAGTCAAAGTATCTAAAAGATTACTATCTTGAAATACAAAACCTAAATTTTCCCTTCTAAAATCACACATTTTTTCATCACTTAATTTATTAACTTCTCTTCCATCTATAAGAACTTTTCCAGAAGTTTGACTATCAATAGTAGCTATTATATTTAAAAGGGTGGTTTTTCCGGATCCAGAAGCCCCCATAATTCCTACAAACTCTCCCTTATCTATATTAAAGCTTATACCTTTTAAAGCTTCTACCCTACTATTACCTTTTCCATATACCTTTTTAAGGTTTTTAACCATTAATGTATTACTCATGTTTCTACCTCCTACGCATCTTATACTCCAATTATAGCTTGTATGTTTAAGTTTCACCTTTCACTAATGTAACAATTCCTTAAAGAAATATAACAAAATTGTTAGGTTTCTTTTAAATATGTAAATCATGTTATAATAACTTTAGTATAAAATAAAACGTAATATAAATAAAACAATAAATACATTATAGAAAATACTTTAAAAAGGCGGGCTATTTATTATGAATATCGAAAAACTTGTTGAAGAACTAGCCAAATCACTAGCAAAAACTGCTTTAAATAAAAAAGATGATAGTAGTAAAACTATAGCCATTGATAAAATGGACTCAGGTGATGTATTCAAAATAGTTTTTAATAAATTATTTTATGCCGGTAACTATAACGAAGCGGAAAACTTACTTTTTCACGAATTAGAAAAGAATTATTCTGAAGAAACATATGAAATTGGAGTTAAATTCTATAATTACTTGCTGGAAAAAAGTGATGATGAACTACATACACATAATTTTTCAAAAAAAGAGGTTTTTCAAGGATTAGATGATATAAAAAGATTTAAAACTGATTTTTAGCTTTAAAGGGGTGACTTTATGTTTAAAATTATGGTAATTGAAGATGATGAAAATTTAAAAGAACAAATATGTTCAAGAATTAATCAATGGGGATATGAAGCTATTTCTAATAAAACTTTTGATAATATAATAGATGAATTTAACTTTTACTGTCCTCACTTATTATTACTGGATATTAATCTACCAAACAAAAGTGGATTTACTCTATGTGAGGAAATTAGAAAGATATCCGAAATTCCTATTATATTTATTTCCTCTAGAAACTCCAATATGGATATAATTACAGGCATAAATCTAGGAGCGGATGATTATATTCAAAAACCCTTTTCCCTAGATGTTCTAATTGCTAAAATAGAAGGACTATTAAGAAGGGCATATAAATTTACAGACTCTTCTTCTACTTTAATAACTCATAAAGGTGCCATGTTAGATTTATCAAAATGCTGTATCACATATAAAAACAATACTGTATCTCTTACAAGTAACGAATTAAAAATCATACATGAGCTTATAAAAAATAAGGGCCATGTAATTTCAAGAGATAGACTTATGGAAAAGTTATGGAATGTATCTTGGTTTGTAGATGACAGTACTCTTACAGTTAATATTAATAGAATAAGGAAAAAACTTAACAAAATAGGACTAGTAGATTTTATAGAAACAAAACGTGGACAAGGATATTTAATTGGTGATTAATATGAGTTTTTTTAATTTATTAAAAGATAAAGTTTCTTTTTTTATATATAATTTAGTTGTTTTCTTATTCATGTCATCTGTAATATACCTAAGTCCTTATAAAGCAATATCCTTAGATTGTATAATTTATATAGGAATTTTTCAGCTTATTAGCATGTGCTTTTATATAAGTATTAGTGTACTTCATAAAAAGAACTTTATAGATAAAATAGAAAATGGAATAAGTAACCTAGATTTTACTGAAGTAACCTTTTTTAATAAAAATAAAGAACAAAAATATTATTATAAAATAATAAAAAAGTATTATGAAAAGCTTAATAAGTTTATGGAAGAAAAAGAAGAAGAGTATACTGAAAACATTGATTTAATAACAATATGGGGACATGATATAAAAACCCCTATTTCTGTTATAAAACTCCTATGTGAAAACTATGAATCAAACCAGAATCCTGAACTTATAGAATCTATTCCTAAGGAACTTTTAAAGATAGAGGATGGCGTTAATAAAATGCTTAATCTTACTAGAATAAATAATTTTGAAAAAGACCTTTTTATAGAGAAAATTGATGTAGAAAATATAGTTTTTGATATTATAAAAAAACACTCTAAATATTTTATCTCTAAGAAAATAAAACTAGAAGTTAATATAGAAAAAGTAAACTTGCTTTCTGATATAAAATGGCTTTCTTTTATATTAGAACAGATTATAAATAATGCACTTAAATATACCTCTAATAAGGGTACAATATCTATAAAAGGTTTTAGTGAAAGCTCTTATTATGTATTGAAAATTAAAGATAATGGTACTGGAATAAAACCTGAAGATATACCAAGAGTTTTTGATAAAGGATTTACTGGAACTAATGGGCGTGAAAATTTAAACTCTACAGGTATTGGACTATATTTAAGTAACCAAGTAATAAAGAAGCTTGGACACAATATTTATATTAACTCTGAATATGGAAAGTATACTGAATTAATATTAAAATTTAATAAAGAAGATTTAATTTAAAAAATTAATAACACAAAGTTCATAATAAATCCTAAAAGGTTGTATTATAAACTTTGATAAATTTGGAGGGCAAAATGAAAAACAAATCCAATTTATTACCATATACCATAATAATTTTACTAATGTTTAGTTTTATATTTTGTAGTTGCAATAATAAAAAAGTACTAAATAAAGCTATAAAAAACTCTTCTGAAATTAAAGTAGATGAATTACTTAAATATAAAAATTCTTATGTAGGTGATAATAGTAAAGTACTAAATATAATCTCTCTATTACCTGGAAATAATTATAGAAACGAGGTTAATTTACAAACAAATAATAAACCTTATGTTATAAATATTACCTATATGAAAAACAAAAACCTAGAAGAAGATTATAAAAACTTTTGGGAAAATAAAAATATAGATAAATTCTTACAAAGAAATGCTGTAGTATTGTTGTCCCTTATACCCAATGCTGACATTGTAGAATTCAATGTAGAAGGTATTAATAATAATCCTTATAAATACACTAGGCATAATTTAGAATCAAAGTATGGTGGAAACTTAAAAAATCTAACTAGGGACAAAACTTCATTTGAAAACTTTCTAAATAAATATTAAATATTTATCCTTAAACCTTTAAATTTTTAATATAATGTTAATTACATATATTAATTACCTTCTTTATGTAATTAATATAATTGGAGGATTAAAAATAATGAAAATAGATTTAAATTATAATATAAATTTTCAACAACTAAAAAAAGTTCAAAATAAAACATTTAAAATTGATGATAAAACTGTATTATTCATTATTGATATGAATAATGGATTTGCCAAAAAAGGTGCTTTATATAGTGATAGAGTTCAACATATAATTCCTTTTGTTGTAGATACAGTAAAAGACTTTATTAAACTTAAAGCACCAATAATTGCCTTTACTGATTGCCACACAAAAAATTCCATAGAATTTAAATATTATCCTGAACATTGTTTATCTGACACATGGGAATCAGAATTAGTAGATGAATTAAAAGAATTTAAAGATAATATAAAAGTTATTAAGAAAAGCTCAACTAATGGATTTTTAGAAGATGAAACCCAAAAAAACATTAAAAAATTAATAGATAAAGGTTATAAAAACTGGGTAATTTCAGGATGTTGCACAGATATCTGCGTTAAGCAGTTTGCTGAAAGCCTTAAAGCTTATTTTAATAAAGAAAATCTAGATTTAGAAGTTATTATTCCACTAAATGCAGTTGAAACCTATGATGCGCTATGGCATAATGGAAATGCTATGAATTTATTTTCATTAATGGAAATGGAGATGAGCGGAATAAAACTAGTGAGTACAGTAACTTATTAAATGATTAATATATTTATGTTTATTTCAACTATAAGGGGGATTAATTTTGCAAAAAAGAGTGTCTAAATTTTATTTAATTCTAAGTGTTTGTTGTTTATTAGTATCTACTATTTATTTTATTAAAAGAAAGTATACAGCAGGAATTATTTATCTTTGTTCAGCTTCAAGTCTTTTTCTCTTAAACTCACCAATATATAAAAATAATAAGAATAAATAACTATTGTTATACATAATAAAATATATTTTTCAAAAAAATCAAGGGAAATCTAAATTAAAGACTTCCCTTGATTTCTTTATCCATTCTATTCTGTATATATTCTTAAACAAATTAAGATGCACATAAACTATTTAAATATGTACATCTTATGTAATGTTCAACGAGTAGCGAAACAACAGCATTAAGTAATCTATCTTAGTTTAAATACAACTCATGTTAATGTTCAACCACTGAAAACAAGCCATTTCTTAATTTATAGTTTACTCTTAAAGCTAGATTTGTCAAGGGTTTTGAAGATTTTTTACCAAGCAATTATTTATTTTTTGTTAAACATTTAAAATTCTATCCTAAGTTAATGAAATCAACATATGGAGACTTTCTTTATAAAAATTCACTTGGTAAAATTTTAATACAACTAAATCTAAATACATACTTCTTAAAGTGTAAAATATTCAACTAATTTAATGGTGATGGAATACATCTGTCATTTTTATATTTAATATGTTAATTTTTAACCGAATATTAATTTAATTAGATAATTTATTTTTATGTATTAATATTGAAGAAAATTTTTAACTATTCGATTATAAAATTAGGGTTTTGTAAATTTATTCTTTTATATACTATATTTACATATTAAACCTTAATTTATTAACTAGGAGGGATACTATGATACAAAATATTAGTAGTTCTAAATTATACTCAAGTACTAATAAGCTAATAGACAAAAGTATTACCAAACAAAATAATAAACCTAAATTTAAAAAATATCTTTCTGATTATGTACCTGAATATACTGGTAATGAAGGCTTTGCAAGGAAATATAACTATAAAGAAATGACAATCTTTGAAAAACGTTTATTTGATACCTATATGCAAACAAACTTTTATGGAGTTTCCTATGACGATTTTAAAAAGCATCTCATTGGGTTTCCACCTGTGGATGCTCCAACTGATAAAGTGGATATGGAAACTATATTAAATAATGCTATAGAACATTGCACATTAGTTGAAATCTTAATAGGTCAAAGTCAAGAGCCTAGAAAAAACTTATATAAAACTTTTTTACATGAATTAGAAAAAGTTAGAAGTATAGATACATAGACCTATGCCCTCTAATAAAAACTCTAGGTATCAATAATACACTTAGAGCTTTTATTGTTTATTTTCATTTATTATTATGTTATCAATCTTTCCTATATCCTTTAAATCATTATATATTTCTTACAAAAATTAAGGAAAGCCTTAAATTAAAGACTTCCCTTAACCTTATCTATTTTATTCTATCTATTTGTTCTTTCAATTAATAATTTCTCTATTAAATCTTTATCTGATGTATTTAGTATTTTTTCTTTGAATTCATCATCCATTAAACTAACTGCTAATATTTGAAGGATTTTAAGATGTTCATCTCCACCTTTTTCTGGTACTGCTATTAAGAATACCAAATTTACAGGTTCATCATCTAAGCTTTCCCATTCTATTCCTTTAGAGCTTTTTCCTACAACTACTGTTGGTTCTTTAACCCAAGCTGATTTTGCATGTGGTATTGCCACGCCATCTCCTATACCTGTAGTAGATAAACCTTCTCTTTTCTTAACATCTTCTATGTATTTATCTACATCTATTAATCTTTCATCAATTAAATTCGCTAAATGTGATACTACTTCAAATTTTTCAGTTCCTTGTAAATCTAAATCCATAAATTTTGCATTAAATAATTTATTCATTTTTATATCCCCTTTATCATTTATTAAGCTACTTTATTCTTCTTTATGTTCATTTTTTTTAAAAGATTAACCATTAAAGCTGTTACTATTGATCCTACAATTATTGCTATAAAGAACATTACTACACCTTTTATTCCGCCCATTAATGCAACTATTGGTCCTCCATGTGGAACTATATCTTCTACCTTACCAAGTATTGCAATATTAGCTCCAACTATTGAACCTACCATTAAAGAAGGTATAACTCTTAGAGGATCTATAGATGCGAAAGGAATAGCTCCCTCTGTTATTCCGCAAAGTCCCATAGCAAAGGCTGCTTTACCTGCATCAATTTCATCTTCACTATAATATTGTTTTCCTATAAATGTTGCAATACCCATTCCTATTGGAGGAATTGCTACTGATGCAGCTATAGGTCCCATTATATGAGGGTTTCCTGCCGTAATCATTGAAACACCAAATAAAAATGCTGTTTTATTAACAGGGCCTCCCATATCAAAAGCAATCATTGCTCCTAATATAGTTGCTAATACTATTGAACTTGTACCTGATAGTCCTGCCAAAAATCCTGTTAATCCTTCAAATATTGCAGTTATTGGTCCACCTAAAACTAGTATAAATATTAATCCTGTTGCTAATGTTGACACTATAGGAATTATAATTATTGGCATTATAGGCTTAATAATTTTAGGAACTTTAATGTTTCTTAATGTTTTAGCTATGTATCCTGCCAAAAATCCTGTTATTATACCACCTAAAAATCCTGCATTTGCTTTTGATCCATAAAATGACCCATTTGCTGCTATATAACCACCAATTAATCCTGGTGTTAGTCCTGGTCTATCAGCTATTGAGTAAGCAATAAATCCTGAAAGTACTGGTACCATAAATGCAAATCCAGCTCCACCAATCATTTCTACCTTTTTCCAAAAGGAGCCTTCTGGTACTACAAGTCCTTTAGCTGTTGGTTGTCCACCAAAGGCTAAAGCCAAGGCTATTAATAAACCTGCAACAACAATTACTGGAATCATATAAGAAACTCCACCCATTAAGTGCTTATAAAAAGCCGGTTGCTTAGTTTTTAATTCTTTCTTGCCTTCATCTACACTATTCATAGTTTTATTTTCTTTAACTTGTTTACTTTCTTTCTTTTTAACTTTTCCATCTAAAAACATTTGAATCAAAACATCTGGTTCTTTTATAGCCCTAATTATTGGACATTCTATCATTGCCATGCCTTGAAATCTTTCTAAACTTACAGCTTTATCTGCCGCTATAATTATTCCATCTGCTTGTTTAATATCTTCTTCTGTTATTACATTTTCCGCTCCTGTTGAACCTTGGGTTTCAACTTTAATTTCCACTCCCATTTTTTTTGCCATTTTATTTAGCTTTTCTGCAGCTATATAAGTATGAGCAATACCTACAGGGCATGATGTTACTGCTAATAGTTTCATTACCTCATCTCCTTAAAAATATAAATTATGAATAATTGCGTTTAATTTATATTCTTATTATACGTTTACTGAAAACATATTCAAAGTCAAGCTTTTTCCTATTATAGTGGAAATGAAGTATCCTTTAAAACCTATCAATAACTCTTTTTAATTCTCGAAAATTTTTCGATTTTATTAATTCTAATACTACTTGTTCATCTATAATATTTTTATATAATTGCTCTAAGTATATCTTCCAGTTATATTTGTCCTCATCTGCTATTACTATAAGAAACACTAACTGAACCTTGTCCTTATCCCAATCTATAGGCTTTTTTAATATAGCCACAGAAATACAAGATTCTTTTATTTCTTTATGCATAGAATGGGGAATAGCAACTAAATTACCTATTTGTGTTCCAGACAACTTTTCTCTTTTAAATATATCTTCCTTCACATTTTGCGTAATATAATTAAGATTAATTAACCTATTAGTAATATAATCTAATATTTCTTCCCTACTATCCACTTTTACATCACAAAAGAATATATTTTCTTTAAATTTAGTTGCTAATTTATCTAAATTGGAGTAATTATTATACAATTTATTTTCTATCAAATTAATTTCTTCTTCATCAATCAATCTCTTAATATGAATAATTTTATCACATTGGATTCCCAAGTTTACAGTAGCTATTACTAAATCTACCTTATCTATTATATCTTTATTAAATTCATAGCAAGATATAGTATCTATTATTTTTAGCCTACTTTTAAAATGAGCTTCTAACTTTACCTTAAGCAATAAAGAAGTACCTACTCCTGTGGTGCAAACTATTATTGCTTTTTTTATATTAGAAGTATTTTTGTGTTTCTTTCTTTCAATAGCTGCTGCAAAATGTAATGCTATAAACCCAATATCATCCTCCGTTAGGTTGACACCTTCTTCTCTTTTAATAATGCTATTTGTTAATACTGCAAGCTCTAAAGCAAAAGGATAATTATTTTTTATTAACCCTAGCATGGAATTCTCTATTTTTATATCATATTTAGCTCTACTAATAGACGCTTTAAGATGTGTTCCCAAAAAGTTTATAAGAATATCATCTTTAGTAAAATCTATATCAAATATGTTATTAATAGCCTGTAAAATATTTACTAACAATTTATTTTCATCTTGAAATTTATATTTATTATTTAGTTTATTAAATTGAATTAAATTACTTCCCATCATATACTTGGTTAAATAAATAACTTCGTTTTCTAATATTTCAAATCCCATTTTTTCTTTAATATCTATACAAATACTATTAGCAACTTTAAATTTGGGTTCCTGTTTAAAATTTTTTATAACATTATTACTATAATTTACAGTCTTATCTTTGTAATTTCTTATTAAAATTATTTTTATATAAGCTAATATGTGTCTATATGCTAAATCAGACAATCTACACTTAAATTTAAATATATTTTCCTTCAATATATCATCTACTAAAAATTCTCCTGATTCACCTAAAAAATTTTTAAATAAAGAATCTAAAGCTTCTTTTAATAAATTATTATTGGAAAACATATATGTATTTATGCAGCGTCTTATATTCTCCTCACTACCACTAATTTTTATTCCCTTATTACTTACTTTTTTAATTTTTAGTTTAAAGTCTAATAACATATCTTTAGCTAACTTTATATCATTTTTTATTGAGGATAAACTTACATATAATTCATCAGCTAATTCTATTTGAGTAATACCCTCTATACCTTTTATATCATTAATTAATAATTTTACTATTATATATTCTGCTCTTCCATCTGAAATCAAATTACTATCACTTTCAGTTTTCTCAATTGCTTTTAGAAAAGTTTGAAACTTATTTTCTTCAAAAATCTCTATTTTATAGCCTCTTGATTTCTCTGAATGAATTATTGCTCCATTATTTTGTAATATAGAATTTAATTCTTTTATATCACTCCTAATAGTTCTAGAAGATACCCCTAACATATTACAAAGTTGCTTTCCTGTAGTTACTTTATCAGCATCCTTTAGTATTTCTATAATTTTTTCTAATCTTACATTGCCTATCATTTTTTAATCACCTTTGTATTGTTTTATATCGTTATATCTAATAACTACCTAATAAAAATATTACTTAAAATAAAGTTACTTTGCATAAGTTTTAATGATTTCAACTTGTCCAGTTATAGAGTATTCCCCTAAAGTAGCAGGAATTAAATAACTATCTCCTTTTTTTATATTATCCATCCTATTATTACACTTAATCTTGCCTTCACCATCTACACAAGTTATAACATAAAACATTTTTTCATTACTAATATCGATAAAATTTTTATATATATTATACTTTTCCATTCTAAAATATTTATTATCGCATAACAAAATTTTAGAATATCCATCTAACTCCTCTATAGAATTTGTAGAACAATTTATTGCTTTTAAATCGAAATCAATTACATCTAATGCCTTGTTAACGTGGAGTTCCCTTCCTCTATTATAGTCATATACTCTGTATGTAACATCTGAATTTTGTTGTATTTCCGCAATAATTAACCCTTCACCTATTGCATGAACTAGTCCACTATTTATAAGATAACAATCTCCCTTTTTAACTTTAATATTATTTAAATATTTTTCTGTAGTTCCTTCTTCAATAGCTTTTTCAAATTCCTTTTTGGTACAATTCTTTGTTCCTACAATTAATTCCGCTCCTGGCTTTGCATCTATTACATACCACGCTTCTGTTTTTCCATATTCTCCTTCATATTTATTAGCATATTCATCATTAGGATGTACTTGAACAGATAAATTTGAATTTGAATTTATCAATTTAATTAACAAAGGAAACTTTTCTTTATTGATTTCTGTTCCTAATAATTTTTCACCATATTCCTCTATAATTTCTTTAAAACTTTTTCCTTTTAACTCTCCATTATCTACAATACTCATTCCATTTTTATGACACGCAACATCCCAGCTCTCACCAATGTTTTCTTTTGGTACATTACATCTAAATTTTTTAAAATCCTTTCCCCCCCAAATCTTATCATAATATAAATTTTCAAATCTTATTGCATACATATCTTTCACCTCATAAACATTAATATTTTTGTTTATACTCCATTATTACTAACTTTGATTTCATCATATCTTTACTGTAAACATAATCAAAGGTACATTTTTTCCTCTATAATAGGAAAAAATGTACCTCTATTTATTTATGCTTAATAAGTTTTCTAAAATTTTAGAAGGTTGTTATTAAAAATTGAAAAAGTACTGTAAATTCTTTTGCCTAGAACTTCAGTACTTTCTTATTTTAAAAAATATTAATTATTTTTATAGTTAAGGTTATCTTTCTTTTTTGAAATTAATATAGGAATAATCTTAATATAAATACAGATTAATATGGTGCCTAATATTAGTCCTGGATAGTTCATTTTTCCTAATTTTGTAGTTAAGAATTTTTTAAATAACTCTACAGAAAATCCTAATATTATTAATATTATAGTTAAAGTCACTTTAAAATACTTATTTTTTTCTATTTTACCTTTTATCTTCTTAGGTATTTCCATAATATCAATTACCATATCTAAAGCTATGTAAACAACCATAACAATTATAAAACTTATCAAATATTTCATAATATCCCCCTTAAATAAATCCTTCAATTGTTTCTGCTCTTTTGTATGCTTTTTCTGTAACTTCTTTTGGATAGCCTATATATTCCAAGAGCCTTATAGCATTTCTAGTTTGGGTAACTCCCGGTTTTAATTTATAATCAAAGCTTAAACCTTTTTTGTCATCTACATTTTCACTAAAATAATAAAATTCATAACTATCTTTTAAAATATTTACTAACTCCCTATCATGAGTTGCTACTATAGAAATAGCTTTTTTATTATTTAGATAAGATAGTATTTCTGCAGACATAGCTATTCTTTCTATAGGGTTTGTCCCTCTAAATATTTCATCTATTGGGCAAAACACAGGTAATTCTTTATCTAATGCTTTAACTATCCTAAGTATTCCCTCTGCCTCAGCCATATAATAACTCTTTCCTTTTGATAAATCATCATTAGGACTAATGGAAGATACTATATTAAAAAATGATGCTTTATATTCTTTAGCTAAAGTAAAATTAAAGGTTTGTGATAACAATATATTTATACCTAGCATTCTTAAAAATGTTGATTTTCCTGACATATTTGTACCTGTAAGTACTATACCTTTCTCCTTAATATAAATAGAATTGGCTACAGGATTATCTAAAAGAGGATGAACTCCATCTGTAATATTTAAAGAAACCTCTTTAGTAAAAATAGGCTTTACATAAGGATGTTTTAAGTTTTGCTCATAACCTGCTATAGATATTATAGATTCTAACTCTCCTAATGTATAAAATATGTTCATTATGTATTCTTTTTTTTCTTTTAAAATTCCAGATATTTTATAATAAGCACATTCCTCCACAAGAAATATTATAGAAATAAACTCAAATAATCCTTGCCACATGTTAATTATACCTATTAGTAAAGTGGTTCTATCAATATCTTTAACTTGTTTATAGTTTTCATTTATTTTATCTTTATATTCTTTTATATCTTGATTCTTTATATTACATACTTTTTTAGCTGCTATTAAAATATCTCTTAAATATATTATTCCACGAGACTTAACTGTGTTTCTTTCTTTGTAGTTTATAATCATATTTAAAGATGCAGATGCTATCATAAATATTGCATATTTTTCACCTAAAAATATAGTTAATATAAAAGCTATTATAGGAAATATTTTTCCAATTAATGTGTATAAATAATATTTAGTTTTATTCACTACAAGTTCATCTTCCATCATATCTAAAAAGGTATTCTTTGTATCCCTTCCTAGTTGTAGAAATATACATAAAAGTTTTTCTCTTAAATCTACATTTTCTTTAAACAAATCAATTAAACTTCCTCTATGTTTTAATTTTTCTTCATCTTTTAAAGGGTTTCTTAACATATAATATAATACTGATTCTCCTAATGTACTATAGTTTCTATCTAGTTTACTATATACCCTATCCATATCCATATCGTTCCAAGTATCATCATCAATGGTATATTCATCCTTTTTACTAATATCAAGGAATCTTCTTATATGTTTAAACTTTCTATCTTTATCTATGTTTTGTTTGTATTCTTTTCTTACGATGCTTAAAGCTACATTTTTATTCAATTTCAGTCTCCTTTCATGTAAATAAATATTTTATCTATAATATTTTACCATAGAAGTCTAAAAATCTCTTCACGTATTTAAGTTTTAATTTTCCATCTGCAAAAAATATACAAAGATTTGTTATAAATCTTTGCACTAATACTTCCACCCATTTTTTCTATAAGATCTTTGGCAATAGCTAATCCTAACCCCGTACTATTGCCATTACAATTTCTAGATTTATCTTTTTTATAGAATCTATTGAAAATATAATTAACATCATTATTCGTAAGATCCTTAGCAGTATTAATAGTAGTTAGTAATGCTTCATTTTTATCTATTTCTAAGTTTATACAAACATCACCTTTAGAATGTTTTATTATGTTACCAACTAGATTTTCAATTACTCGCTGAATTGCTTTATCATTACCTAATACAATAATATTTTCTTTAGGTAATCTAATATCTGGAGTTATATTCTTTTCTGTAAAATCGTAATACATAGAAGTAATAACTTCACATAAAATCCTATTCAAATTTATATAACTAATTTCTAGTTCATATTCTAGTGACTCTATAACAGATAGTTGAAAAAAATCACTTAATAAATTTTGTAGAGATTTTGCTCTAGCTTCAGCAATATCTAAATACTCCTTTTGTTTTTCCTCTGATATTTTTTTTGATTTTATCATTTGTATATATCCGATTATGGAAGTAAGAGGTGTACGTAAATCGTGGGATATATTTGCTATTAAACTTTTTAATTCTTCCTCTTTATGTCTTTGTTCTATTTCACCTTTTATATCCATTTCTATTTTATTATTAATATGATAAGCTAAATTCTCTATATCCTTATTTAATAGACATACATCTATTTTTTTATAAGATTTTAAATCATTATAATCCTTAAGTTGTATTGTAATATTTCTAATTTCTCTTTTAATAGAATAATTATTTATAAGTAAAACTATAATTATCATCAATAATATACAAATAATCCAAATCAAACTTCCACCCCATTACCTTATAAATCTAATATTATTTTATATCTTGTCTTTCAAATACAGCTATACCTATTATGGAAGTAATTAAAATTATAACGATTGAATTACTAGCTAATAACTTTATAGCTGATGAATTTGAATATATATTGAGGATATCTAGTAGCATATATGTAGGAATATATTTATAATAGTTATTTAATAAATTGCATATAAATTTTATATAAATTAAACATAAAAACATGCTTAGTATACCTAAGGATATAACCACAGATTTATTTCTTATAATTACAGAAAACAATATATAAATGCTACTCATAGCTGTAAAAACCAACCATATAGTTATTAACATTTTAATCATTTTTATAATCTCATAACTATTAACACTACATTTTGTAAAAATTATACCAATAGCTACTTGTCCAAATGTTAGTATAAATAATATAATAAATATACTTAAAGATGAAACTATTAATTTAGACATATAAATATATATTCTTTTATGACCATATGATACTATATTCTTTATAGTGCCATTATAATATTCATTTATTACAAAAACTACTACTAAAGATATTATTACTATCTGAACAACAGGAATAAATCCTATTGCAGTATTAAAAAACTCCATAACCTTAGGATTATTTCTATTAATAAAATTATTTATAGTAAACCCTACTTCTTTATTACCCAGGAAATCATGAAATATATATATTTTATTGGACTTAGTAAAATATAATTTCATATTCCAAGCAATTATAAAAATTATAATTATAAGGGAATTTTTAAAAGCTCTACTGTGCCTTAACTTATAAAAATCAGACTTTATTAAATTATACATTTTTATCTACTCCCCCTATTAAATTAATGAAGTATTCTTCTAGGCTATCTCCTTTACATATAAGTTCTTCAATTATTACATTTGACTTAGTAAGAGTAGACGAAACTAATTTAGCATTTTCAATATAATCATATAGTCTTATTGTTTCATCTGATAAAACCTTATAATTTTTTGTATTTAACTTTTCTTCTAAAATCACTACAGCTTTTGCTACATTATCTACTTTAATATTTAAACTCTGTTTACACTTTTCATCTAATTCAGCAGCTGTAATTTCTTGTAAAAGCTTTCCCTTATGTATGATACCATAGCAAGTAGCTAAGTTATTTAGCTCTTCTAATATATGACTTGAAATAAGTATAGTAGTATCTCTATCTTTATTTAATTTTTTTAAGATATCTCTTACTTCTATAATCCCTATAGGATCCAATCCATTTATAGGTTCATCTAATATTAAAAATTCCGGATCTCCTAAAAGAGCTGTTGCTAATCCTAATTTTTGTTTCATTCCAAGAGAAAAATTCTTTACTTTTTTATCCTTGTTATTATATAAATTTAAAGCCTTTAGAATTTTTTCTGTACACTCTATACCTGGAATACCTTTTTGTATTCTACAAGCTTCTAAATTTTGAAAAGCTGTCATATCTGGATAAAAAGCAGGTGTTTCTATTAATGCTCCTATTCTCTTTCTTACACTAAGATTTTTCTCGGCGTTAACCCCAAAAATTTCTATTTCTCCATCATTAGGCTTTATTAATCCTGTTACCATACGAATAAATGTAGTTTTTCCTGCGCCATTTTCACCTATAAAACCATAGATTTCTCCCTTTTTTATATTTAAGTTTACATTATCTACAGCACATTCTTTTTTAAACTTTTTACTTAAATTTATACTTTGTAATGCATAATCTATCACATATATCAACCCTTTCTTTATGTTTCATATTAATTATAAATTCTTATTAATAAATAAGCATAAAGAAATTCTAAAAAAAGTCTTAAGATTAATCAACTAACTTATAACCTATTCCCCAAACTGTTTGTATATATTCACCATTTATACCTGCTTTAATTAACTTAGTTCTTAAATTACTCATATGAACATTAATGGTATTATCATCACCTAAATACCCATTTTGCCACACACTTTCAAATAAATTAGCTTTTGTAAAAACTTTTTTAGGATAAGTCATAAAGAGCTTTAAAATATCAAATTTTCTATGAGTCAAGTCTACTAAATTTTCTTTTACAAATACTTCTCTAGTATCTTTATTAAGATAAATTTCCCTATGAGTTAATATATTATGTTGTGATATTGGAGAAAATTGTTTATATCTTCTAAGATGAGAATCTATTCTGGCTGATACTTCCTCTATATCGAAAGGTTTACTTATAAAATCATCTGCTCCAACTCTTAAGGTTTCTACTTTTATATCTGTTCCCTCTCTAGCTGAAATTATTATAACTGGCATAGATTTAGTTTTTCTTATTTCTTCTAATACCCTCTCACCACTCATACCTGGTAACATTAAATCAAGTAAAACCATATCCCATACTTCTTTTTCTAAATAAATAAGACCTTCTGTGCCAGAATATGCTGATTTAGTATCATATCCACTACAATTTAACATATCACATAATAATTTATTTATATAACTATCATCTTCTATAACTAATATTTTAGTATAGTTTTCATACATTTTACCATGCCCCCCATACTTAGTATTATAATCCTATTTATTGGTTTTACAAATACTTGTAAAATGCAATCTTTTATAAAAAAATCACCTTAAAGAGTCCCTTTAAGGTGTTAATTTAAATATATAAATAAAGTATTTAGAATGTAGGATTACCAAAAGTAACTTCATCAATCGCAAGTTCAAGGTTATAATTTTTATTATTAGATTCTTCTTTATCTTTTCTATCTTCTTTGTAGTTTTTTATTTCTTTAATTTTATTCTCTTCCATTTTATCAGCTCCTTTACGTTACAAATATACTGTTATTATTAGATATTAAATAACAATTTATCCTAAAACACAAAAGTTGTAACTTATAAGAGTTAATAATAAATGTAACTATTATATAGTTATAAAATTAAATATTTAATACAAATTTTTTATCTTATTAGCTTAAAAGTGTTTTGATATATCATGATAAATTCTTTTTATATCTTTTTCTCTTAAGTTAGTTTCTCTTCTAACCTTTTCAAAACTATCTCCATCTATAAGCATTTTTCTTACCCTTTCTTTAGCTTCTACCTTATTGATATCCAAAATAATCCACTCCCTAATCTAAATCTTCTATTTTAGGTCTACCGAAAACTGCCCTAGCACTTTCGGCTTGAGGATCATGTTTTATAGTCTTTTTTCTAAACTTTCCATCATGCTTCCTATTATTTTTAGTTTCTCTCATTCTATTGTTATTCAAAATATCAGCTCCTTTTTAATTAAAGCTATATTATTATTATTTCATAATATAAATCTATATATGCCAAGAAATAAAAACTATAATCTACTTTAAATTCCCGTATTATATTTTCATTAAATGGTTTTAATTTCAAACCTTTATAAAAATAACAAATTCTAAATAACAACTCTAACTATTGCCCCTATATCTTTCCCATTATCCAATATTAGTTTGCCGTTGTGTAATTTTATTATAGTATCTGAAATATAAAGTCCTAATCCATAATGGCCATTTCGTTGCCTTGCATCATCACCACGATAAAATTGGCTTTTACAATATTTGACATCTTTATTTGAAAAGCCTTTTCCTGTATCTTTTACTATAAAATTAAATTTATTATTTTCACAAAAAACATCTATTCTTATCTCCCCATATTCAGGTGTATATTCTACTGCATTTTTTATTATATTAAGTATTGCTCTTTCCATTAAATTCTCATCTAAAAATAATTTTTCCAAAATATTCGTATCTTTATTAAAGCAAAATTTTATGTTTTTAAAATCACATAGATCTTTTCCTTGATTTTCTATTTTATTTAAAAACTTTTCTGAATTTACATATGTACACTTTGCTTTTAGCTTACTTTCAGCTCTACAACACTGCAACATAGCTTCTATAAGATTTTCTATTTGATAATTAGCTTTTAAAATGGAATTTATATGTTTTTTTTCACTGTCTGAAATTTTCTCATGTTCTAAAAGTAAATCAGCATGGCCAGATATAAGCATAAGAGGAGTCTTTATATCATGAGTAATAGCAGAAATCTGAGTTTTTCTTTCTTCCTCTAATATCCATTGTTTTTTTAAAGAATTTTCTAAGGCCTTTGTCATATCCTCAAAAGCATTATTTAATAAATCAATTTCCTTAATTGAGCTTTTAGTAATATCAAAAGATAAATCCTGTGCTTTTATTCTATTAGAAGCTTTAATTAAATTTTCTACACTAAACTTTAATCTATTAGATATTCTCTGAGCTACTATATAAAAAATTATAGCTATATTAATAAAAGGAAGACTTATTATTATAACCTCCATATTAGGTAAAAACCTGTTTAAAAAGGGATATTTGTAACTGCTTGTTAAAGTATATCCTAAAGCTATTTTTTTGTCTTTATAATCCATTATTCTAATTTGTAGAATTCCTTTATGTAAACTAGTACTGTATTGATTTTTATTTATGGCTTCATGTATTTTAATTTTTTCCTTTTCATTTATACTTCCCTCTATAAAGCTTCCTTTTTTATCATATATAGCATAAACATAGCCTGGTGAAATTACATTTTTATTAAATCCCTTTTCTTGTATTTCCTTTGTAACTTCAGGCAACTTTTTTTCAAAATAATTAGATGGTCTTATTAATCCTATATTCATAAGCTTATTAAAAGTAATTACTCCAAATATAGTTAAACACCCACATAGTAATAGACCTATAACAAAGCCTTTTATCACCATATTTTTTATAGAAGTAGATTTTTCTACCATTTATATCCAATCCCCCATACTGTTTCTATAGACTTTTCTGCTCCTGCACTTTTAAACTTTTTCCTTAAATTTCTTATATGTTCCGTTACCGTATTTGTAAAACCCTCTCCTTCATAACCCCAAATTTTTTCATAAATTTGTTCTTTTGAAAAAACTTGTTTGGGGTTAGTAATTAAAAGCTCTGCTATTTTATATTCACTAGGTGTTAAACTTAGTTCTTTTTCATCTACATAAACAATACGGCCACTAAGATCTAACGATATATTCCCTGAAACTATTTTATGGGTTTTTTCTCTATTTTCTCTTCTTAAATGAGCATATACTCTAGCTCTAAGCTCTGCTATACGAAAAGGCTTCACAATATAATCATCCCCACCTAATCCTAACCCTTTAACTAAATCTTCTGTATCTGATTTGGCTGTAATAAATAAGATAGGACAATCAACCCTACTTCTAATTTCCCTACATACCTGAAATCCATTAATTTCTGGCATCATTACATCTAAAAGAATTAAATCTGGCTGCTTTAAACTTATTTGTTTGGCCTCCATTCCATCTTTTGCCGTGTATATAACATGTCCTTCTTTTTCTAAACTCTCTTCTAATAAACTTAATAATTCTAAATCATCATCAGCTATAAGTATTTTTGCCATAAAACTCACCTACTTTTTAATCCACAAAGTCTAATCTATCCCATACTTTTTTTAAAAATATTACTAATATTGCGGTAATAAATAGCATAATAGCTATTATTAAATATGATGTCTTCCCTCCTAATATATCATAAATATAAGTTACAGGACATACTATGAAATTCGCTAAAAATTTAGATAAATAACAACCCGATATAAGAAGTGCTATGTTTAACATAATAGCCACTACTGTATTTTTCACAAAGGTGGCTACAATAGAAAAAATAACAGACATCATAGTCATTTGTATAAAAAATATACAGTAAAACTTAATATTAAATAAAAAACTTCCCATAGGATCAATCTTTGAACTTTGCAATAAAATATTAGTATAATTTATTGCGGGTAGCATTCTTTTACCACAAATAAAACTAGTTATAAATATTAATGTTATAGTAATAAAATTAAATAATATTATAGCTATTAATTTACTTAAAAATACTTCTCCCTTAAAATAACTTCTAGTTAAAACCATACGAATACTTCCATTACTTCTCTCTTCGTTTATCATACTACATATTAGTATAGGTAATACAATAAAAATTAAGAGTAAACTAATATTGCTTAAAACTGCATGAGGGTTGTTTAAAGCATTAGAATTTCTTAAAATAGGTCCCTTCGTTGATTGATAATTAATAGCAGAAATCACGCAATTTGTAAGAGCTTCATCCCCATATTTTGCACCTGGAATAAACATTAAAGTATATGCAATACTTATTAAAATACTTAAAAATAATATAATCCAGCTGCTTTTCCTATTAATTAATCTATAAAGTTCACTTTTTACAAGATTTATCATACTATCTCTCCTTATTTTAATCCAAATAATCTTTAATTTTTCCGTATACTAAACTTAAAACTGTAAAAATTATTATATATAAAAATATAACTAACAATAATATATTCTTAATATGGGTACTTCCTTCTAATATAATAGCAGCACCTCTAAACTGTAATTCAGTTATAACAAAGAATGGTATTAAGCTTTTACTACTTATAAATCCATTCAACATTAAAAAGTCTATAATCTTCATTGTTAACATGCCTGTTATAATAATAACAAGTCCTATTCCTACCATTATTCCTCTAGATTTAGAAATAACCCCTATAAATATCATTAAGGATGCCATCGCTAAAGTTATTAAATAAGATAATATATAAAATTTCACCCCATACATAATAGTGCTAACTGTACTCATTTTTTCCTTTCTGAAAAACGTATAAGCACAGTTTGCTTTAGGCATAAATATATTTCCAACTATTGTAGATAAGACAAAGCATCCTAAAAATAATAATGAAAACACTATCGTTATTAGAATAATTTTGCTCAAAATTACTTGTGTCAAAGTATAGCCCTTAGTCAATGTGATTCTAATAGCACCATTTTTAAATTCTTCCGTTATAATAGTAGCTACATAGAATATAGTAAGAATAGAAAAAATCAATATCAATTGTTCCTGTACTACTAAGTAAGGAAAAGTTATATTAGTTGAAAAATTTGATGCCTTCATTCCTATAGAACTCTTTAAAAGATCAATATTTTCCTGGTTTAAATATATATAAGAAAGCCCTATTAAAAAAGGTACAGATAAAAAAGACAATAACATTATTTTTCTATGGGAAAATTTATACCATTCTGCTTTGATCAAATTTTTCAATCTATTTTCCTCCTGTCATTATATTTATAAAAGTTTCTTCTAAATTATCTTTTAAGCCATAATTTAGAAATTCTTCTTTTGTCCCTTGTTTTATTATCTTTCCGTTATTAATTACAATAAAATCTGTACAAATCTTTTGAAGTTCATCTAATAAATGGCTAGATATAAATACAGTTATACCCTTTTCCTTATTTAATTTTAAAATAAGATCTCTAAGTTCTTTTATACCTATAGGATCTAATCCATTAGTAGGCTCATCTAAAATTAATAACTTAGGATTATTTAAAAGAGCTTGTGCAATTCCTAAACGTTGTTTCATACCTAAAGAATAGTTTTTTACTTTATCCTTTTCTCTACCTTTAAGCCCTACTATGTTTATAACCTCTTCAATTCTTTTATTTATACTTTCCTTTTCTATGTTATCTAAAATAGCTAAAGCCTTTAAATTTTTCTCTCCACTCATATAATTAAAAAATATTGGATTTTCTACTATAGCACCTATGTTTTCCACCGCATGCCTTTTTTCTTTAATAGAAATATTATTTATCCTAACTTCACCACTACAAGATATAAGTCCTGTAAACACCCTAATAGTTGTAGTTTTACCTGCACCATTAGGCCCTAAAAATCCCATAATACTTCCTTTAGGCACATAAAAACTTATATCATCTAAAACTTTCCTTTTAGATAAAACTTTAGTCACGTGACTCAATTCCATAACTTTTTCCATATAAAATCCTCCATTCATTTCTCTTTTCTTTCATACTACAAAATAATTATCAAGATTTTATCAAGAACTATATATTAATTTCATCATCAAATTTTTTCTTGACAGCAAATTAAGTCTAGTGTATTATTGTAGTAGTACATTGAAGTATAATAATTTTACAAATTTAATGGTTTTAAAGGAGATTATCCCTATGAATTATAAGATTTTATATGGTAATTCAAGTCCTATGCTTGAAGTTAATTTAGAGGAAAACGAAACAATAAAAGCCGAATCTGATGCTATGGTTGGAATGAGTACCAATATATCTTTAGACGGAACCCTAGGGGGCGGCGTTATGAAAGGTCTTGGCAGATTATTTTCTGGTGAAAAACTTTTCTTTGAAACTCTAACAGCTAAGGGTGGACCTGGACATGCACTTCTTGCCCCTAAAACTATAGGATCTATACAGCCTATAGAGTTAGATGGTAATCATGGTTTTAGAATTCAAAAAGATGGTTATTTTGCATCCTTTGGAGATATCAACATAAATACTAAGGCTCAAGGACTTGGAAAAGCACTTTTATCTGGTGAAGGACTTTTTATAATGTCTGCTACTGGATGTGGAACTTTGTTTGTAAGTTCTTATGGTGCTATTCACGAGATAAATGTTCCTTACGGAGAAGAATATATTGTAGATACTGGTCACTTAGTAGCTTGGCCAGATAACATGAAATATACTATTGAAGAAGCATCTTCAACATTTAAAAGTATAACTTCTGGGGAAATTTTTGTTTGTAAGATGAAAGGTCCTGGCAAAATCTATATACAAACAAGATTAAAATCTAATTTCATCCCAGCTAGTAAATAATTTAAAAACAGGATTGAATGTTTAATGGTTTATACTCAAACTTCAATCCTGTTTTATTAATATAAGTTAATCATAAATTATTAAATCTTAAACTTATTTACGTAGTGTTCCATTTCATCTGTCATTTTATTTAAAGTTTCAGCAGATGCAGCTACTTCTTCAGTAGATGCACTCATTTCTTCTGAGGATGCTGATATTTCCTCTGAAGATGCTAATATTTCTTGTGATACAGAAGATGCACTTTTTATTTTATCCATTATCTTTTCTTTACTCTTGTTTAATTCAGCCATACCATCATTTGTAGACTCTATTCTTGGTAATATATCATGAATTCCTTCTACTATTGACTTAAATTGTTTTATTGAATCTTTTATTTTTTCTTCCTGTTTTTCTACTTCTATATTTACACACTCAGTATCTTTAACTATTGTATTTGTTTTATCATATATAGCTTGTATTATTGATGTTATACTTTCAGAAGAACTTTTAGTTTGTTCTGATAGCTTTCTTATTTCATCTGCTACTACTGCAAATCCTCTTCCAGCTTCTCCTGCTCTTGCAGCCTCTATAGCAGCATTTAATGCAAGTAAATTTGTTTCATCTGCTATACTATTTATTAAATTTATTATCTCATTTACTTCATTTATACCTGTTCCTAATTTACCTATTTCTTCTGAAAAACTATTAAAAGACTTTTTAACTTCTTCAGTAGATTTTATAATCTCCTCCATCTCCTTGTTTCCTTCAGTAGCTGCCATATCTATATTCTCTGATTCATCTGTAACTTTAAGCATTTCTTTAACTATATTTTCTATTTTATTAGATACATTATTGGCTATGTTTTCTGTATCAATTAAATCCTCTGATTGTTCTTGAATAACTTTAGTTACATCTTGAATTGTTACAGATACGTTCTCTGCTGAAGATGCTATCTCCTCTGAAATAGAACTTAAACTTTCAGATTCAGAGCTTATATTAGAAGAATGATCTTTAAAAACCATCATCATATCTCTCATATTATAAATAGTTTGTTCTATAGAACATGCTATTTCTCCAAGTTCATTATTCATAACTTTTAACTTGTTTGGAATTTTTACCGTTAAATCACCTTGTCCAAATTTTATTATAGTATTTTTCAAATTATTCATAGCTCTTGATAATCTAACTCCAATATAATATGCTAAAGCTATAGATATAATAGAAACTACTAATGTACCTACAATTGAAAATACTTTTATAATAAATAATTCACTTGCTATTTCTTCATCATCCAGTGTAACTATAAACTTCCACCCTGTTTTATTATTAGTATAATATCCAGCAGATTTTAATGTATTTTCATATTTATATTCTATTTTTCCTTTTTTGTTTACTGAAACCGCATCTTTCCACCAACTTTGTTTGGACAATTCTTTAGTTCCTATAACATTAGAACTTTTATGTGCTAAAGCTATACCTTCTTTGTCCATTACAATTACATAGCCTTTTTTTCCTAATCTAATTTTAGAAATTTCTTTACTAAAATCCCCTAACGTTATATCTATACAAACAACGCCTATAACTTTATCTTGTTTTTTTACAACTTTTGATACAGATATAATCATTTTGCCATCTATATCCTTATAATATTTTGACCAATATACTTTTCCAGGATTATTTATAGGCTCCTTAAACCAATTCCTACTTCTAGGATCATATTTGTCTGAAGGTGTAATAATATCCCCCTCAGATTGAACCATAATACCATTTAAATTAGTAAAATACACATTTAATATATCTGCATTGCTATTTTTAAGCGTTCTTAAAAAATTCTCTAAGCTTTCTAAGTTTTGTTTATTATTAATATCCTCTCCTAAAGTAGGATTATTGCTAGCAACATCTAATGTGCCTTCTATACCATCTAAAAAATAATTTATTCCATAATCCACTTGTGTAGCAAATTGTAGTGAATCATCTAAAAGTTTATATTTTAAGATTTTATAAGACTTATTGTATAACATAAAACTCAATATCATTAAACTTAAAATGCTCATTAAAGATATTGTAACTATAAGTTTTGTTTTGACACTTCCCTTTTTCATAAAATTGTTCTTATTTTTTTCCTTATTTTTGTTCATCCAATTCCTCCTTTTTATTTTTTTATTAAAATAACTAAAAAACATACCAATGCATATTTATATTTCGACCATTTTTTTAAATAATCAACACGAATGTATAAAAACATCATAATATTTACTGAAATTAATATTATGATAAAAGGACTGTTTCAAATTATATTTTTGAAACAGTCCTTTTTAAAATAATTTTAAATTTTAAATTTGTCTATATGATTTTGCATCTCGTAGGTCATAGAATTTAAAGCTTGGGCGGAAGATGCTACTTCCTGAGTAGATGCACTCATTTGCTCCGAGGATGCAGATATTTCTTCTGAAGATGCTGAAACTTCTTGTGATACAGAAGATACATTATCTATTCTCTTTATTATATCTTCTTTATTTTTATTTAAGGTTTCCACCGTATTATTTGTAGAATCTATCCTTGGTAATATTTCATGGATTCCATTTACTATTAGTACAAATTCATCTATTGAATTTGTAATAGCATTAAATTGATCTCCCAATTCTTCATCTACAACTTTAGTATCTCCAACTATCTTACTTGTTTTTTCATGAACTGATTTTATTATAGACGTTATACTTTCAGAAGAACTTTTTGTTTGCTCTGACAACTTTCTTATTTCATCTGCTACCACTGCAAATCCTTTTCCTGCCTCTCCAGCTCTTGCAGCCTCTATTGCTGCATTTAATGCAAGTAAATTTGTTTGCTCTGCTATACTATTTATAAGATTTATTATTTCATTTACTTCTTTTATACTAGAGCCTAAATTTTCTATCTCAGAAGAAAATTTATTAAAAGATGTTTTTACATCCTGTGTAGATTTAGATACTTTTTTCATTTCCTTATTTCCTGTTGTAGCTACACTATCTATTTTGTTAGCGCTTTCCATTACTTTAATCATTTCTTTGGCTATACTATCCATTTTATCAGAAAAATTTTTTACTATTTCCAATATGTTAATTAAATCTTCTGATTCTCCTTGGGTTCCTTTTGCTACATCTTGAATTGTAAGTGAAATATTTTCAGCTGAAGATGCCATTTCTTCTGATATAGCACTTAAAGCAGATGATTGCTGACTTATATTAGAAGATTGTTCTTTACATATTATCATCATATTTCTCGTGTTATTGATAGCTTCCGTAATAGATTGTGCCATTTCTCCTAACTCATTATCCATATTTATTATTTCTTTTGGTACCTTTATTGTAAGATCTGATTGTCCAAATTTTATTATAGACTCTTTAAGTTTATTTAATGACACACATACTCTGTTTCCTATAAGATAAGCTAAAATTATAGACATTATAGAAAATATTAATGTAACTATCAAGGAAAATATTTTTATAGAATATAAATCTTTTTCTATTTCCCCTTCATCCAATAAACACATTAATTTCCATCCTGTTTTATCATTAGTGTAAAATCCTGTAAATTTTGGCTTGTTTTTATATTTATATTCTACAACTCCTTTTTTATTTGTAGATACTTCTTTCCAAAAGCTTTGTTTTAACACATATTTAGTACCTATAATTTTAGGATTTTTATGAGTTAACGTTATTCCCTCTTTATTTGCTATAGCTAAGTAACCTCTTTCACCTAATTTAATCTTTGACATTTCTTTCATAAAATCTTCTAATTTTATATCTGTAGCTACTACTCCTATAACCTTACCATCATGTTTTACTGCTCTTGATGCTGATATTACCATTTTACCACTTATATCTTGATAACATTTTGATAAACAAATCTTATCTGGATTACTTATAGCATCTTTATACCAAAGTCTATTCCTTCCATCTAACTTTTCTGAAGCTTTAATAATAGAGTCTTTGAACTGCAGGATATTACCATTAATATCAGAAAAATATACATTTGATATATCATCATTACTATCATTAACAGTTTTTAAAATATATTGTAGTTTATCTACACTCTCTTTTTTATCAATATCAAAATCTTTTACATCTGGATTTTTACTAACAACATCAACGCTTTCTTCAATACCTTCTAGATAATTATTTAAACCATAATTAACTTGAGCTATAAATTGAAGTGAGTTTTGCATAATTTTTTTCTTTAAAATTTTATAAGATTTATTATATAAAATACTACCTAATATACTAAGGCTTATAATAGAAACTATTGATATTGAAAAAATAAGTCTTGTTTGAATACTTTTCTTTTTGTTTTTTTTGTTTTTACTGTAATGAGTGCTACGATTTATACTTTTTCTTATGTTCTTCATGTACATACCCCCTGGTTTAATTGAATTTTGAAATAATTTTAACAATTCCCTAATATATTTCTCGACTAATTTATTAAATAATTAAGCTAACGGCTTAGCTACAAGATTATCTAATATGCGAATATAATAAAAATTCACCAGCAAAATACAATATTTATTAAAAATACCTACATTTTACTGGCGAATTTTTATTTTTTAACCATATTAACTATTAAATACTAAATTCTAAAATTATGTTAAATTTTAAACTTTTGAACTATTTCATTAAGATTCTGAGCAAATTCTGCTTGACTTTGAGCAGTATTGGCAACTTGCTCCATAGCTTCACTTGACTCATTTACACTTTCTTGTATACCATTTAAATTTTCTGATGAATTTTGAGCCATTTGAGCCATATTTTGAACTGCTTCGCTAACTTGATTTATTGTAGCTGTTATTTCCTCAGACATAGATGCCAATTCTTCAGACATATTATTTATAAACACACCATCTTTTCCATATCTACTTCCTATACTAACAAAAGCATGGAATTGTGGAGTTACGTTATTATTCATAAACTTTAATAATTCATTACTATTTTCAGATAAATTTTTAAAAGCATCTTGTACCTTTTCTATAGTAGATTTAACACTCTCTACCGCTACTGAAGATTGTTCTGCAAGTTGTCTTACTTCTTCTGCAACTACTGCAAATCCCTTACCTGCTTCCCCTGCTCTTGCCGCTTCTATAGCAGCATTTAATGCAAGTAAATTTGTTTGTTCTGCTATGCTAGCAATAGTATCTGCCATAAGCTTAATATCATTAACTACTTTTCCATTTTCTATATCTTTTAATATTTCTTTTTCCATTTCAAAGTATAAATCCTCTGCATTTTTAGCTGATTCCTTACTTTCTTTTTCTACCATAGCTGCTCTTTCTTTTATTTTAGTTGCATTGTTGCTTCCATCAAGTGCTTTATCTGAAAGTACAGAAATACTAGAGTCTACTTCTTGTATAGATGCAGATAATTCTTCTGCTGTAGCACTAGTTTCTTCAATTCCACCATTAACTTCCTTTGTAGAAGAATTTATACTCTCTAATTTTGAAGTCATTTCTTCAACAGTTGCTGATAATTCCTCACTAGCTGTACTCATATTTTCACTACTGTTTATAAGATTCTTTATTAAATCTCCTACATTGGCTTGGGCCTTATTTAATGCATTTCCAACTTGTCCAAATTCGTTTTTAGCCGATATTGTTACAGGTTCTGAAAAATCATATTGACTTAATCTATTAGCTAATTTACCTATTTTATTTAAAGGATCTGTTATAGCTTTTGTTATTAAAGTAGCACACATTACTAAAGCTATAATAGAAAGGGCAATTATAACTGTAATTAATTTTAATGAACTTTTAAAAGTAGCTTTACTACCTTGTATTGCCTGTTTTGCCCAACTATCATTTAATTCAACTAATTTTTTTATCACATTATTCATACCATGTCGTAGTTTTGTAACCTCAGAAAATTTAGCTTCTGCTTCACTTAATTTTCCATCTAAAACTAGCTGCATATACTCCTTGTTAGCAATTTTACATGCTTTTAGTTTTTCTTCCATTTCATTCATAAGTCTTCTATCTTCATCTTTAGTAATAGCTGCCTTATAATTTTGAATTTCCTTATCATCTTTTTCTGATAAAGTCTTATTTATATTAGATAATTCGTGTATTCTATTTGTATCCTTTATGTACATCATTAATTCAGTATTAGAATAAATGATTTCTAAATTTTTATCTAAACGATTTATAGCGCATATACCTGCCACATTATCATTATATAAATTATCAGAGGATTTACTTATCTTTCTCATATTTTTAACACCAATTCCTCCAATACTTATCATAAGTGCAGCCATAATTATAAAGCTAATAACTAATTTCTTAGATATCTCCATATCTTTAAAACTCTTCATTAAAATCACTCCAATTTTGCTATAAAATTTTATGACTTACATACTCTTCATCTTAATACTTTAATATTCTTTGTTTTAATTCCCTTCTTTCTATTAACTTGATTTATAAAGATTACTAAGTATACTGTTTTTATTTATACAATTATATCACAAAAATCCTAATTTTATAGTTTTATTATAAAATTTATCATATTACCCAATATATTTATACAATTAAAGTTATTTTTTTATAAAAAGTGTCAAATATATATACTTATTTAAATAATTTTATATAAAAATAAAGTATCAATTAACTAAATACTAAAATTGCGTTAATTGATACTTATTTTTTATATAAGTTTTTAAATTTTAAATTTTTGAACCATTTCATTAAGTTTTTGTGCAAATTCTGCTTGACTTTGTGCTGTATTTGCTACTTGTTCCATGGCTTCATTAGATTCATTAATACTTTCTTGTATTCCATTTAAATTTTGTGAAGAATCTTGAGCCATTTGAGCCATATTTTGTACAGCATCACTGACTTGATTTATAGTTGCTGTTATTTCTTCGGTCATAGATGCAAGTTCCTCTGACATATTATTTACAAATATTCCATCCTTTTTATATTGTCCCCCAATACTAACAAAGGCCTGAAATTGAGGTGTTACTTTATCATTCATAAATTTCAATAAACCATTACTATTATTAGATAAATTATCAAAAGCAACTTGCACTTTTTCTATAGTACACTTAACATTTTCTACTGCTATTGAGGATTGTTCTGCAAGTTTTCTAACTTCATCCGCAACTACCGCAAATCCCTTGCCATGCTCTCCTGCTCTTGCAGCTTCTATAGCAGCATTTAATGCAAGTAAATTTGTTTGTTCTGCTATGCTAGCAATAGTTTCAGCCATAACTTTAATATCGTTAACTACTTTTCCATTTTCTATATCTTTTAAAATTTCTTTTTCCATTTCTGTATATACAATTTCTGTATCTTCTACAGCTAATTTACTATCCTTTTCAACCGTATTAGCTCTTTCCTTTATCTCAATAGCATTATTGCTACCATCTAGTGCCTTATCAGACAATACAGATACGCTAGAATTAACTTCTTGTATAGATGCAGATAGTTCTTCTGCCGTAGCACTAGTTTCTTGAACTCCTCCATTGATTTCTCTTGTAGAAGCATTTATAGTTTCAAACTTTGATGTAATTTCCTCAACAGTTGCAGATAATTCTTCACTAGCTGCACTCATCTCTTGACTACTATTTATAAGATTTTTTATTAATTCCCCAACATTATGTTGAGCTTTATTTAACTCTGAAGCTACTTGTCCAAATTCATCTTTTGAATCTATTAATAAGTCCTTTGAAAAATCATATGTACTTAATCTACTAGCCAATTTCTTTATATTATTTAAAGGTTTAGTTATAGATTTTATTATAAAACTTGCCCATAAAAGTAACGCTATTGCTGATAGAATAATTAATCCTACAATCATTTTAAGAGAACTCTTAAAAGTTTGTTTATTATTTTGTACTTGTTGCTTTGCCCAAGTATCATTTAATTCAACCATTTTACTTAGTATATTAAATACCTTTTCTTTCATTTTTGTACACTCTAAAAACTTACTTTCAGCCTCTTCAACTTTACCACTAATTATCAATGAGGTATATTCAAGATTACAAGCTCTATATCCACCTATTGCATCCTTGAAATCAGATATAAGTTTTTTATCTTGATTTTTAGTTATACCACCTTCATACTTCTTAATTATATTATTATTTTCATTAGCTAGTTTTGTATTTTTATCAGCTAATTGTTTTATTTTATTTGTATCCTTAACATAATACATTAATTCTAAGTTTGAATAAATTTCAAAAGCATTTTTATTTAATTTACTAATTGTAGATATTCCTACTATATTATCACTGTATAGATTATTTGATGAATTATTTATTTGCTTTATATCAATAACACCAATACTTCCAATTAACATCATTAAAATACCTGCAAATAAAAAACTTGTTAAAAGTTTAGTAGATATTTTAGCATTTTTAAAAAAATTCACTGAACCCACTCCTTAATTGTTTTTATTATCTTTTGATTTGATTAATTATAAGGTTATTACATCCCTCCCATTATATCCTTTATTTATCTATATTAATATATTTCGATATTTTTTTCTTTTAATGTATATCAAAATACATATTTTCTTATTTTACTCAAATTGTATTTTATTTCTAAAAGTTATTAATATAAGTGGTAAATTAAATATTAATTGGGTATCAAGGTACATTAATGCCATAAAAGCGTTATACATTTAATTAATTCTTATAATGTAATTAATTTAGCATGGACATACTTTTTATCTTTTTGTTAAAATAACACTAAATCTTGTCGAAACTCTTAAAAGAGTGCGGGGGATATTTTTGGGGTGAATCTTAATTATAAGTAGGGTACCTCTAACCCGAACCCGTCAACTAACCTCGTAGACATTATGGAGGGATTTAAACAAATGAAAAAAATTAAAACATTATTATTAACTTCAGCTTTATGCTTTACTTTATCATCTCCAGCTTTTGCTGCAGATTATAAAGTATTATCTGGTGACTCATTATATAAGGTAGGAAAACTTTTTAACACATCATCAGATACTTTAATAAAAGATAATAATCTTAAAGGAACTACCATATATCCTGGACAAGTTTTAAAAGTTCCTAGTAGTACTTATACTGTAAAAAGTGGAGATAGTTTATTTTTAATCTCTAAAGCAAATGGCATAAAGTTAGATGATTTACGAAAAGCTAATAATAAGTGGGATAATCTTATTTATCCTGGACAAGTTCTTAATTTACCAGGAAAAACTCCTAATAGTGGAAATTCTAATATTGAAAATACCAATACTGAAAAACCAATCATAAACTATAGCAATGAAGATTTAGATCTTTTGGCAAGACTTATAACTTCTGAAGCTCAAGATCAACCTTATGATGCACAAGTTGCTGTAGCTTCTGTGGTACTTAACAGAATCAAAAGTTCTGAATTTCCAAACACCATATCATCTGTAATTTATCAAAAAAGTGATGGATATTATCAATTTACACCTGTAGAAAATGGTTGGATAAAGAAACCTGCTACAGAGACTTCAAAAAAAGCTGCTAAAGATGCCTTATATGGTGCTGATCCAAGTAATGGAGCTTTATATTACTTTGATGATACTGCTACTAATAAGTGGTTATGGTCCAAGCCTATAAAAGCTAGAATCGGCAATATGGTTTATGTTAAATAATGGATATATCTAACTAATTTAATATAGAATTATAAAAAACCTGTGTTTAAAAATTTTTCAACCACAGGTTTTTACCATATTTTAATAAAGCTTTATGAATGCTAAAACAAATCTGGAATATCTACAACTTCCATTTTTATTTTAGTTTCTTTATTATCAATTATAAGCTTTAAGTCATCTTGTAGAACTTGTTCACCTTCCATATCAAAGATTACAAAATAATACTTTTCCTCCTTTACTCCAGTTTTATTAAAAGGCATATTTGTTGAATATAAATTATCAATTTTGTAAATTTTATGTGTGTTATCTTTAACTTCTCCATCTGCATCATATAGGTCATAATTATGAATCTTTACTTTATCATTGTCAAAGTTAATTTTAAAATTAGAATCTTTATTATTTACTTTTATTAAAAAACCTACTCTTGTCTTTATATCCTTAGGTATTTTTAAACTGCCATCTTCACTTATATTTAAGTGTTCTTTCATTGCTTGTATTTTTTCTTTACTTGGATTTATAATAGTTTTATTTGTATATACCCCATAGGCTATTAAAGAGGAATCTATACTATCTATCTGTATATTATTTTCATTAAAATATTGATCTATATTTTCCCCAGTTACATCTTTATAAGATATTTTAGATGATTTATCTTTTCCTAATATATACTCACCTGATTTAGTTCCTTTTGCTTTAATCTTAAATTCTAAAGGCTTGGCTTTATACTCTCCAGATTTTTCATCTAATATATAGTGTATATCTCCTATATTACCTATAAGCTTTCCATTTTCCACTTTAAAACCTGGAGGTAACTCTGTAATTTCTATCCCCTCTGGTATATCTTCTTCTATAGTCATATTCTTGGCATATAAATCTCTTTTTATAGAATTAGATATCTCCTTATATACATTATCTATATTTTCTTTTGTTTGAGCCTCTTTATAGAAACATCTTTCACCATCATTGGCTGCATCACTTATAGCCTTTAAATTTTCTGAATGTATATCACTTGTAAAAGCTATCATATAGGATTTTATATTAGAATCTTTATCTGAGGCTATTAACTTAGAAAGCTTTTCAGCATAATCCAAACCATTTTTAGAATAATTATCACTTTGTATATCATTTGTATTAGCTTTTCCTTTATCATATACATACTCACCATTTTTACCTGTATAATAACAAGGATCTCCATCAGTTAATAATACTATATATCTTTCTCTGTTCTTATTTGGAGAGTCTTTAAGCATCCAATAGGCATTTCTTAACCCATCACCTATATTAGTTCCTCCCTCAGGTATTATATGATTTATATCTGTTTTTAAATTTTCAAAATCTTTTTTATCCTTCAATGGAATTTCCATATTAGCAAAAGCTTCATAACTAACTGCTCCTATACTTACGTTCCCATCATAGTTTTTAAAACTATCTATAAATCTATTTGCAGCATCTTGTACCGCTTCCAATCTAGTATTACTAGAAAATTTTCTAGTAGAATCCATAAAAAATCCATTAAAGTCACCTAGTATTTTATATGTGTCACCGTATTTTTCCAAAGGACAGTATATTCTTCTTCCATTTGTATATACTACAATTTCATAGGGCTCAGTTTCACCTTTATGATAATTTAATATCCCATAGTACATCTCTTGACCTCTATATATCATACGATATCTTCCATTAGAATCTTCTTTGTAATTATTATCCTCATCTTTTTTATTTAAAGACATTTTCATACTCTCTGATTTATCAATTACTAAAACTATATCTAAATCCTTCTTTTGGGGGGTTGCTTTTATAACTTCAGGATTAATAGTATAAGTCATAGTAAATTCATCTTTTTTTACTTTTATTTTTTCCTTATCTAATGACTTTTTTATACTCATAGTTGTCATAGCTTTATCTTGTATACTTAATTTAATAGCTTTAAATACTTTTTTTTGAGAATTCATATATAAATTATTAAAAAGCATATTATAATTTACAAAAGAATCCTCTTTTTCTCCTAAAATATAATTCCCTTTTTTATTGCCTTTTAGCGTAATATAAAACTCTACAGCATTAGCTTTATATTTTTTTTCTTTTTTATCGTAATGATAGGTTATATTGGATAAATTTCCTTTAACTTTATTATTATTAATATTCATTTCCTTTGGTACTAACTCTACATTTAAACCTTTGGGAAAAGTTTCTTGAAAAATAATATTAGATACTATTAAATCACTTTTTATTTTTTTCTTACCCCAGGTCTCTTTATAACACCCTTTTTTATTACTTAAATCTTTAGTAATATCATTATAATCTATATCCTTAAGAGTTATTTTATACTTTATTTTTATATCCTCTCCTATTTTATAATCACTTTTACTAATAGTTTTATCTACACAAACTTTATCTAATAATTTTTCATTCATATTGTTAGCTTTTATTTTAGTAATACTAATAAAAAATATAACAACGGTAAGTATTGTTATAAATAATATACTTTTTTTCATCAATACTCCCCCTATTTCTCGCTACTTATCTACTATTTCTAAAAAATACATCTGTATCTATGACATAATTTGTTTCTGACTCTTTCATATTAAATTTTATTTTTACTCCCCTAGAATCTTTAAAATTTTTATTATCTAAAGGTTCAAATTCTAGACTATTAATATTACTTGCTACCAAAAACCTATTATATTTATTATCACTAAATAGCAACTTATTATTTTCTATACTAAATATATACTTTAACTTTTCATCTGTAATAAATACTACCTTTTTTATCTTTTGTTTTCCATTAGATTCTTCTATATGTGAATATTTTTCGTTATATATTTCCAATATACCCTTAGCTTCCATAGCTTTATCACTTAAAAATTTAGCTCCAAACTGGGCATCATTTTGCAAAGCATCTTTTGATTCTATTTTATTTAAATTACCTACGTTATACTTAAACATAGGAAAAATCATAGAAAGCACTAAAAATAATATTCCTATAGTTACCACAACTTCTATTATAGTAAAAGCCCTTTTAGTAGAAGTTATTTTTTTCAATATATTCACCTCTTATTTAAGTATTTTCCATTTTTCTACTGTAATCAATTTTTGTCTTATATCATCTGTACCTAAATCATTTTCTGGTGAAGCTTTTACATAGGTTAGAACATTTTCTTTATTAGTCTGTGGTCCTATAAATACATTTTTAAAACAATCATAATTTTTAGCTACAATTTTTTTAATATAATCCTTATCATATATTATATTTTTTTCTCCATCATCTAATATGATTATATCTCCAAGAGAAATTACAGTACCCCTAAAATTTATTTTCCCCGATAAATATACATTTCCTTTAGTTACTATAATACCTTTATTCTCTTTATTACTTACATCTATAAAATCTGAATTCCCTTGTCTATCTCCGCCTTCTCCTATTAACGTAAGTTGTTTGCTCTCATCTCCATTCAAATAAATTACAGAATTTTTATTAACATTTTTGTATTTAATTTTGCTAAAGTCTACCTCTGTAGAAACTGTTCTCAATAGTTTTCCATTTTCATATATATGCCAGCTAGAATTTTGAAAGTTTTCTTTATCTATAGTACTACTTCTTATAGATAAACCCGTAGCATCCCCCATAGCATAGGCCATAATTGCATAATTACCTGCCCTTTTTCTAATATCTTCTTCTAAATCTACGCTATAATTTCCAGTATAAAACTTTCCATCAGATACTCCCGATCCTATAGTAGTTTTATTTTTAGGTAAACTTATACCATTTTTCTTTAATTTCTCTGAGCTTTTTGTAGCACTTAATGCGAAATAGTCACTTTTATCTTGCCATGTTAATTCTTCTCCATTTTTAAATTTTGTAACTAATATTAATGGATCTCTATATTCAAATATTACATTATCTTCATTTAAAGGTCTTTTTCTTAAAATAGGCTCTCCATTATTATCTCTTCTTATATTTCCTTCTTCATCTAACTCATATTTCCCCTGTTGTACTGGATAACAATAAACTTTATAATTTCCTTTTACAGCTACAGATTCTCCTGTTTGATAAGCTGGTTTAGTTTTTATATAAGCTGTCCCCATCAATAAAAGTTCATTGCCTATATTTATTTCAGATCCATTTTTTTCTCCTAAATCTTCTGTATTAACTAAAATAGAACTAGAAACTTTAGATTTTTCTTCTTCTTTAATATCACTACTTTTATTTATATCATTTAACCCATAAAATCCATTTTCTATATTAACATGAGACTTTAAGGCATTAAAAACTAAATCATTATTAGTATATACAGCTTTTTTTACTTGTAGTTTTGAGTTTGAAGCCTCCTTATCTAAAAGAACATTAGCTGCATATATATTTCCACCATTATTCTTATCTTCATTTACATTTACAATATTATTAGGACTTTTAAATTTGAAAACTCCTGGGGTTACTATATCACCTTTAAAATTACAGTTAGCCCCTTCTATATTTATACCTCCATCTTTATCCCTACCTTTTATATAAATATCTCCATCTATATTTAATTTACCCTTGGCTTTTAAATTTCCATCTGCACAAATCGCTTTAGTCCAAACAGGCTTTATAGGTACCTCCACCTTCTTACTTTCTACACTATAAATTTCTCCATAATTAGGCACTAAAACATTATAGGTAACCTTTAATATTTTTTCAGACTTGTCCTTATAAGTTGACTTTAAATTTAATGAAAGAGCTTCCCTTTCTTTATTCTTTACTTTAATTTTTTGAAACCCCTCATGCTTACACTGTTTTTCATTTTCCAACTTTACTTTAGGAGTATTTCCATGTTTATTTTTTATATAAGGATTTTTTCTAATACCATCTATCTTTATTCCTAATTCAATATTATCTTTTATATTATTTTTTATATATCCTTTATATTCTCTTTTAAAAATATTATTCTGCATAGATTTTAATTTTACTTCATCTACCGTACCATCTTCTTTTTTAGGATATTTTTCATCATCTAATTTCTCCATGTAACTTAATGCACTTTTATTTCCATGCTCTATAGCATTTTCTATAGTTTTACCTATTATGCCATAAGCTATATCCAACCCTGCCTCTGAAAAATATTGATTTCTTTTTTCTAAACTTTCACTAAATCTTTTATTATAGGAAGAAACAGTTAAAGAAAGTAATGATACTCCTAAAATAATTAATATACTTATAGAAACTAAGACTATCATTAAAGAGTACCCTTTTTTCACTGTACTTTTCATTTTGTTCCCTCCTATTCCTCTACATTTATATAAGATATAATATCTTCCAAAACTTTATTTTGGTCTATATCAAAAACCTTAACCCGTACCTTATATAATCTAGTATTATTTTTGTATTTCTTATTATTTACCATTATATTATTATAAGTTTTTATCTTTCCTAATTTATTTTCTACAGTATAATTAGATGAAAAATCAGGTTTTTGAAGAAAATATAATCTTAATTCTTCTTCTTCTTTATTTTCAGCTTTTACCTTTAAATTACATTTTGTATCATTTTCAAAATATATAATTAGATTTGAAGCTTTTTCCTTAGAATTATCTGAGTTTTTTTCTATAATAATAGGTGTTTTTAAAGACTTGAATTTATTATCCGTTAAATTAACTTTAATTTTATGCTTTTCATTTACTATTTCTACAATATTGTTGTTTTTAATATTTACACTATCTAAACTTACAGTAGAATAAGAATTATAAAATTCCATTTTATTTTCATTTTGTACTCTTTTTATTTTTAACTTTCCATCATACATTATATCTTTAATTTTCTTTTTATTATTACTACTTTTGAATTTATATTCTTCTTCCTCTTTTATAGTTTTCTCCACCTTAAAATTTTTAGGTATCTCTTTGTCTTGTTTATTTGTAAATTCCGTTTTATACATTCCCGTTTTATTATCTATAAATATTTCTCTATCCATCTTAGCTTTTTCTGTATACTTTTGTGCTACATAAATAGCTTTTTGTTTATCTTCTGAATTTTTGTTAGCTTTACTACTTTGAAAAAACATAGTAAGTACAGGCACTATAAGTAATGATATTATAGAAATACTTATGACCACTTCTAACAATGTAAGTGCCTTCTTTTTTTCATATTTCAAATTCTTGTGTATTTTATTAATTTCTTTTAACATTTACACTAGTCCCTTCAGAAGATATATTTACTCTAGGCTTTGTAATATCATCATCTTGTATATTTACATTTACTTGTTTATCCGTTTTGTTATATATATTAATGTCTGCCCTAGACAAATCATTTTTATCTATTCTTTTATTAGAATAAATCTTTAAGTTTATATTAGATGACTTAGGTATGAATTCTTCCCCTTTTCCATTAAAATCCGTGGGATAAGCATCGTTTTCAGTTTTATATTTAAAATAGTATTTATCTTTCTCCTTTAAAAAGTAAATTTCTACATTTTCTTTTACTGGATTATCTGCATATACATAACTAGATTTCACCTTGTCATTAGCTTTCCCAAGCATAACTGTAGGTAAATCAGATTGTTCACTCCTCATTGCCATAACAAAATCAAGAGTGTCCTCTTTATTTAATTTATGAATATCCTCAATAGTGGTTCCAACTTCATTGGAAATTCCTATTAATCCATCAAAAGGATTTTGCTTTCCATATTCCCCTTCAATTTTCCATTTTAAAAATTCCTTATCATCTTCATTTATTTTAGGTACAGCATAAAATTCTAAAGTAGCTACTCCAGTAACCAAACTATCAGAACCTTTATTTATTTTTATATTAGACATAACTATTCTTTTTTCAAATTCCTCTACTTTACTTATAAACTCTACTACATCCAAATAATTTCCTTTGAAATTTATAGTAGCAGTTATAGATTCTACTGGATTTTTATATTTCTCATTACTATCATTCTTAGGATTATTTAAATTCTTATTATTTTTGTTCTTTTTATTATTTTTTTCTGTTCCCTTATATTCTCTCGCTAAATCCTCCAGATGATTTTTGTTTTCTTTTTTTTTCTCAAATTGAAAAGCTTTTACCTCATTAAATTCCCTTTCAGAAAATTTTATAGAAAAAGCTGTTAATTCAGACTTTTTAATCAACTCATCTAATTCTACTATTATTTTTTCTTGTTCTATACTTGGGAAAAATAAAGTAGTATTATCTTGTATTTTATAATTTAGTATTTTTAAATTTCTTTGGGTTTTTTTTATAATTTTATCCATACCAACTATTTTATATTTTTTATCTTCATACTCTTTCTTTATAGCTTTTAGAGTATTAATCTTTTGCCTTTGAGGTATGTATATAAAATTATAGTAAACAACTATAGTAGATAATATAGCTAATATTATAAGCAAATATTTTTCTCTTTTAGTTACCTTCATCATCATCAACATCCTTTAACATGCATTTTAAAGAAAAAGAATAATTTTTAGAAGTATTCTCATCTAAGTTTTCATTTATGTTGGATACTTGTACATCTTCTATAAAATTTAAAGCCTTTAAATTATGTTGAATTTCTGCTATACTTTGTCTATTTTCTGAAACTCCTTGAATTTGTATACCATCAGATGATATAGATGTTAATTTAAAAGATACATTTCCTGGTACAACCTTAGAAATTTGTTCTAATAATTTAGAATTTACTATGTCCCTTTTTTCCACATTAGTATTTATTTTTTTAACTGAAGCATAATATTCGTCTAAGATTTTCTCTTTTTTTTCTAAAGTCTCCATTGTACTAATTTTAAGCTTTGATGCTGGTGAATTAACGAATTTTTCTAAATTCCCTATTTCATTTTCTAAGTTCTTTATATGGATAAAATTCAAAAAATAACTCCCTATAAAAATTAAAATTAAAATAGATATACTGGATATAATAACATTAGTATTTCTCTTTTCCTGCTTTTCTTTTCCTATATAATTTTTAAAAAAGTTAAAGTCTTGAGATCTATTATTTTTATTTAAAATAAATTTTAAATCACTCATATATGCACCTACCTATAATCTTATTAAAGCTCCTATAGCATTTAAACAATAATCTATGTCATTGTCATACACATCCTTTGAAAAAACTATATTACTCATAGAATTTATTTTTTCTACAGCTATATTTAAATCTTTTGATATATACTTATCTATTCCTTTTAGTCTAGAACTTCCCCCATATAAATATAGTTTGTCTAAAACATTGCCAGTTTTTTTACTTTTATAATAATTAATTATTCTAAGTATTTCTTCAATCCATATAGTTATCTCTTTTTTTATAATATAGTTTAACTCTTCCATATATTCCACCTTATTTTCTATCATTAAATCACAATGATTCTTTTTTCTCTTTTCTGCATCCTTTAATTTTATATGGAAATTAGTTGATATTGCCTTATCAATGTTCTTTCCACCCCTATCAATAATTCTACTAAATTCTAACTGACCTTTAGAAAATATACTAATAGTTAGCTGCTCTGATCCCATATCTATAATGCCAATAGTATTGTCTTTCTTATAATCTTCTTCATTTATTTTTATGTCATCTTTAAACAACTTATTTATTGAATTAGGATTTATGTCTAAAGCTTTAGGCTCTAAATCTAAAGAATCTAACAACTTTACATAATCCTCTATTAAAATTTTAGGATATACCACCACAAAAATTCTTAGCTTTTCTATATTTTCTTCTTTAATATTTTCAATAATTTTATGCTGGAGTATATACTCTTCCATATTTATAGGCAAATATTGTTGTATTTCAAACTGAATTATAGATTCTAATTCTTTCCCCTCAGCCTTAGGTACTATAATTTCTCTATTAATTATTAAAGTACTATTACTAGTTATAATAGCTTCTATTTCCTTAAAGTCATACATACCCAGGCTTTCATCTAATAGTTGAAAAAGACTCTCATAACTATTTATTTTTCCATCACTAATTAAATCTTTACTATTTTCTATTACTGCTAAATTATTTATATATATTTTATTTTTCTTTATCTTTCCTGATACTATTTTAGTGTTGTTATTTCCTAAATCCAAAGAGAGAAATTTTTTTAAAAACAAGGAAACTACCTCCTTTAAAAATTAATATAAAATAGTTTTAAAGTGTAAAACTATTTAGTCTTACACTTTAGCAACTTTATAAATTAATTATTTACTTAACATATATACCTGTTGGTTTACTATTAGTACCATATAATACATTCTTAGAATTATTTTTTTCCTCTATTTTAGTTACCTTTCCAGCTTCATTAATTGTTATTGTTAACGGGAAGGATGCTCCTTTAGTTTTTAATTTTAAAGTACCTTCTTTTAAATACTCTTCTATTTTCTTAGCATCTCCTGTATTGGTAGTATTTGTAAGTTCAAGCTTTCCATCCTTGCCATATTTTGAGCCTGTCGAGTCCTTTTCTATAGTTCCTTCTGTTATTAATATTTCTGTAGCATGAGCTATATTTCTACCTAAATTAATATCTGAATCAATGTTGGCATTATTTCTTACCTTTATAAAATTAGGTATTGCAAAGGCTGCAATAATTGCTATTATAGCTATAACTACTATAAGTTCTATTAGGGTAAAACCTTTTTTATTTTTAATATTTTTTAATAAATTTCTTCTAAACATAAAAAATCCTCCTTATTTTTATTGTATATGATTATAAATATCAAATACCGGTAGTACTATCGCTATAATCATAAAACCTATGATTACACCCATAATTAATATCATTATAGGCTCTAACATAGAGGTGAATTGTTGTATATAAGCTTCTAATTCATCATCATAAAAATCCGCTGTCTTATTTAGGATATAATCTAATGAGCCAGATTCCTCACCTATTTTTACCATAGAACTTAACATAGGTGGGAAGTAGCCTGTCTTATATAATGGTTGTGCTAATCCAGCTCCTTTAACAACTTCCTCTTTTACTTGTATAATCTTATTTTCTATAATTTTATTTCCTATAATTTTTGATACTACCTCTAAGCCTTCTACTAAAGTTATTCCGCTAGCTAAAACTGTAGATAGTGTTCTCGTAAATCTAGAAACTATTATTTTTTCATTTATTTTTTTTAATATAGGGAAATTTAATTTTATTCTATTTAAAATGATTTCTCCTCTTTTAGTTTTAAAATAATATTTCAGTAAAAACACTATTAAAAGTATAATTGACAGTACTATATACCACTTAGTTTTTAAAATATTACTAATACTCATCATAATCTTAGTAGCTATAGGAAGTTCCACATTATTATCATCAAACATTCCTATAAATATAGGCATTACAAAAGTTAATATTAAGGTAATCAAACCTAAAGATAAAATTGCTAACATTATAGGATAAACCATAGCAGCTTTTACTTTATTGTTTATTTTATTTTCCTTTTCATAATGCTCTGCCATTCTTCTCATTACCACCTCTAAGTTTCCACTAACTTCCCCTGCCTGTACCATACTTATAAGTAAATCTGGAAAAACTTCTTCTTCTTTTCTCATAGCCTCAGATAGATTTAATCCTTTTCTTATGTTTTCCTCTATAGAAAACATACTTCCCTTTAACCTTTTATTTGTAAGTTGTTCCCCTAATACATTCAAAGAGTTAGTAATGTTAGAACCTGCATTTATCATAGTATAAAATTGCCTACAAAATATTGCTATATCTTTAATTTTTACTTTCGTCATCCATTTAATTTTTAAATTTTTTTCTTTTGATAGCGGCTGCACCCTAAGGGGATAGTAATTATTGCTTTTTATCATGCTTAATACTTCATCTTTATCCTTAGCCTTATATATCCCCTCTAACCTCTCTCCATTTTTGTTCATTATTTTATACTTAAAATTGGCCATTTAAAAGCTCACCTCTTTTAACTTTAGTCATCTATTTTTTAAAAATCTCTAAGATAAGCTATTTTTAAAAATTCTTCTAGAGTAGTTTGTCCTTTTAATACCAATTCCCTACAAGACATTTTTATGGTTTTCATGCCGTTTTTTATAGACAACTCTTGTAAATCATCACTACTTTTGTTTTGCATAATCATCTCTACATGTTCCCTTCCTATTTCCATTATTTCAAAAACTCCTGTTCTACCTATATAACCTGTATTCTTACAATATCCACAACCCTGTCCTTTGTATAGCATCAATTTTTTATTTTTATTTATATCCAATATATCCTTCTCCTGCTCATTAGCTTCATGAGATTCTATACAATAAGGACATATTTTTCTTACAAGTCTTTGAGATATTACCCCAGATAATGAGGTAGATATTAAATAAGGCATTACTCCCATATCTTTAAGCCTTATTATTGAAGATGCTGAATCATTGGTATGAATAGTACTTAGAACTAAATGCCCTGTAATAGCTGCCCTTATGGCAATTTCTGCAGTTTCTCTATCTCTTATTTCACCTATCATTATAATATCTGGATCTTGTCTTAATATTGAACGAAGACCATTTGCAAAGGTCAATCCCGCTTTTGTATTAACATTAACTTGATTTACTCCTTGTAAAACATATTCTACTGGATCTTCTATGGTAACTATATTATTTTTGCTATCATTTAAATCATTTAATAGAGTATATAAGGTAGTAGATTTTCCACTTCCTGTAGGTCCTGTAACTAAAATTATTCCATGAGGACTTTTTATTATTTTTTCTATTTTTTCAATATCCTCTTTCTCCATATTTAATTTATCTTTTCCAATTAAATAATTTTCCCTATTTAATATTCTTATAACTACTTTTTCTCCGAAAACTGTAGGAAGAGTGGATACCCTAAGATCTATTTCTTTTTTATTAATTTTCTTTAAAATTCTTCCATCTTGTGGAATTCTCTTTTCTGCAATATCTAAATTGGCAAGTATTTTTATTCTTGTAACCAAGGGTACTAAACTATCCTTTGAAATAGTAGATATCTGTTGCAATTCACCATCTATTCTGTATCTTATTTTAACTAATTCGTCAAAAGGTTCTATGTGTATATCACTAGCTCTAGATTGTATTGCATTTTGAATGAGGGAATCTAATATTTTTACTACAGGAGCATTTTTTATATCATCAAATTCTATATTTTCTATTTCCTTTTCTTTAATATCTTTTTTATTTTCTCTCCTTAACTCTTGTGCTACTTCTTGAACATATTGATCTATATAATACCTTTCAATAGCTCTTTTTATTTCTTGTCTGGTAGCAACAAAAGGCTCTACATCATAACCTGAAACGATCTTTACATCATCTATAGCAAATATATTTAAAGGATCCCACATAGCCACTTGTATCTTATTGTCTTTAAACCCTATAGGAACTAATAAGTGTTTTAATGCTAATTTCTCTGGTATAACTTTTATTGCTTCTTTATTAATATTTATCATATTTATATCAACTTTTTTAATTCCCAGTTGTTGACTTATAGCCTCCATTATATTCTCTTCTGTTATTATTTTTTCATCTATTAATATCTCACCTAATTTTTTACCCTTACTTTTTTGTTTATTCAAAGCTGACTTTAATTGTTCCTTTGTTATCTTATTAGCTTCAACTAATATATCTCCTAACTTTTTCTTTTTTAAATCCATAAAAATACATCCTTTTAATAATTAGAATAATGTTATATACCATAAAAATATTTTTTCTCCAAAAAATATAGAAAATATAGAGGCCATAGCAATGTATGGTACAAAAGGCATATAATCTTTTTTATCCTTTTTTTTAAGCAAAATTAAAATTATCCCCATAACTCCACCGAAAATAAAAGAAAGCATTAAAGTTATAGCTGTAAGCTTTACCCCTAAAAACAATCCTACTATTAAACAAATATCTAAATCTCCAGTTCCCATAGAATTTGTAATAAAAATTATGCTGCCCATAACAATTAAAGATAATAAAGCTCCATATATATATATACTTATATTATGTTTTAAGTAAAATTTTTCTATAAGTATAAAAATTATGGCTAAAACAGCAAAAGGTATTGTGGTTTTAGAATAAACATTTGTGGTATCTAAATCAATTATTGCTATAGATAAAATAAAACAAATTAATGTTATATTTTTAACAAAATAAAAACTAACTCCATAAAAATTATAAATTACTAAAAATAATAAACCGGTACTTATCTCTATAATTGGATACTTAATAGATATTTTACTTTGACAATATCTACATTTTCCTTGTAAAAAAATATAACTTATTACTGGAATCAGATCATAAGGTTTTATTAAATTATTACAACTTCCACAATGAGATGGAGGGTACACTATAGATTCTCCTTTAGGTATTCTATAAATACACACATTTAAAAAGCTTCCCATAATTAACCCTAAAATAAAAACTATAATTTTCATACTTAATACACACCTCATAGTTTTATATAATATGTTTTGAAAAATAAATTTTATTAATTGTATAATTTTGTATATTATACAATTTTTTATTTAATTATATTATTATTATAAGTAATTTAAATTATTTATTCAATGATTTGCATGGTATTTTTTTCTATAATTTTCAATTAAATCATATTATATTTTTTATTTAATTTAATAATACTTTTATTACTTTTGGGAAAACTAAAATATATTGAAAATTAAGCTTATTTAAAGGAGGTTCAATATAATGAAAGAAGATAATAAAACTGGATCTACCATAGTAAATTATCTATTAAGGCTTATTCTAGTGGCTATTATATTAGGAATAACCTCATTTTTAACTCCTGGATTTAGTATTTCAGGATTTTGGGCATTTATATTAGCTGCTATAGTTATAACCGTTATAGATTATTTAGTAGAATCAATTATAAAAGTCGATGCTTCACCTTTTGGAAAAGGCTTTAAGGGTTTTGTAATTTCTGCTATAATACTCTATTTAACACAGTTTATAGTTCCTACTATGAAAGTTTCCTTAATAGGAGCAATTTTAGCTTCTATTGTTATAGGAATATTAGATGCTATTTTGCCTGGAAGAGCTATGTAAATAAAAAAATCGTCTTTTAAATCTTAAAAGACGATTTTTTATTACTTCATTCTGGATTTCATATAATTGTTCTTTTTTATCTGTAAATCTTTGGTAACAAATTAAAATTCTTTTTTTTGTATTTTTCTTGACAAAAGATAAGAACCACTTACAAGCAAAGCAGAAATACCTAAGTTTGTAAAAATAAATATTACAGTATTGGAATGGAAATAATTAATAGTTGTCATAACACGAGTGTAAAAAACATTATTTTTCATTAAGTAATTCACAAGTGGAATACCAATGACAAAACAAGCTATATAAGGTAATATTGCCATTATACTTGCTTTCGAGTATTCAAACTTAAAGTAAAATGGATATTGAATGCTGATAAAAAACAAGGCAATAAATGTTAATATTAATAAAAATTCAATTCCATATACCCAATCAATACTTCCTTTAGAAATCACAGAAAGTACAATAAAAATTATAAATGATACAATAGCAGTAAGAGCCACAATAATAAGAGAAAACAAATATCTGCTCAATATATTTGCAGATTTCTTTATTGGCAAAATACCATACAGTTTTCCAAAACTACTACATTCAGAAATAGAAAATACAATATTTAACATAAAAACAACAAAAGTTAAAGTAACTATCATACTTGTACCCAAATCAGCTACTATCCCAAGAATAACTGGAATAATCATAAAAAAAATCATAAATTTAGCAAGGGGTTTTATTGTATAAAAATCTAGTTTAATCAAATTTTTAATCATTGTAGTACTTCTCCTTTACTTTTTCAAATCTATATGAATTAAAATTTCATCAATTATTGCTTTTTCAATAATAATATCTTCTGTAATGTATTTCATATTCTGAACATCTAACAATGCTGAAAATCCAGTTTTTCGTCGTTGAATACCTATTAAATGGTTTTCCATTTCAGAACTTAATTCTTCAACACCACCTTTAGCAATGCAATATCTTTCAAAAAGTTGGTCTTTAGTTCCTGTATAAAATACTTTTCCATTGTTTATAATAGTAAGAAAGTCCGCAATATTATCTAGGTCTGATGTTATATGTGTTGAAAAAAGGACGCTATTGTTTTCATCTTCTATATACTCTAAAAGAATATCTAATAATTCATCACGAGCAACGGGATCTAGTCCACTTGTTGGCTCATCTAAAATCAACAATCTTGCCTTATGAGATAAAGCTACCGCTAACATAAGTTTCATTTTCATACCTTTGGAGAGTTCCTTTACTTTTTTATTCTGCAATAGATTAAGTTTTTTTAAATAAGTATGAAATGTATTTGTATCCCATTTTTTATAGAACGGAGAGAGTGCTGACTCTACATCTGATATTTTCCAATCTTCCACAAAAAACAAATTATCAAATACAACCGCTATATCTTGTTTAAAGTCATAAGTATCCATTATATCATTTCCAAAAATTTTTACTAAACCATTATCTTTTTCTAATAATTCTAAAATCAGCTTTATAGTGGTGGCTTTTCCAGTCCCGTTTTTTCCAATTAACCCCATAATGAAGCCCTTTTGCAGGGAAAATGGAATGTTATTCAACTTAAAATTATTGAATTCTTTCGTAAGATTATAAACTTCTAGTACATTGTTATTCATGATTTAACTCCTCCATTAAAAATTGTAATATTTGAATTAGTTCATCATCTGATTTCTTTAGAATCTTGGCACATTTTCTTATTTCTCTAAAATGCTTTTCAATACTATTTAACAATTTTTCTTCTATAACATTTCGATTAATTTCTTTTACATAACACCCTTTTCCTTGAACAATCATAATATACCCGTCATTTTCTAAATCTGTATAAGCTCTGGTGGTTGTAATTACGCTTACTTTCAATTCTCTTGATAAGTGCCTAATGGATGGGAGAAGTTGTCCCTCCGATATATTACCTGATAATATCTCCTCTTTTATTTGTTCATAAATTTGTTGATAAATAGGCATATATGATGAATTTTGTATAATCATTTCATAAGCCTTTGTCAATAATAAGCATACAAATCTTTTAAAATAAATGCACATTATTAGCTTTATACGTTTATGAATTTCTTTAACAATTCTACCTTTATTTATTGTATAATAGATTTATATCCTAAATAAGGAGTGATTTAAAATTGTTTAAAAAGATGAGAAGAAAAGATAAAATAATTTCTAAAGATGATATTATATTTATACTAAACAAGGGTAATTTCGGAATACTATCTACCGTAGATACTAATGGATATGGTTATGGAGTACCTTTAAATTATGTGTATAAAAATAATTCTATTTATTTTCATTGTGCTCCTGTTGGTGAAAAACTTGAAAATATAAAAAATAATAATAAAGTTTCTTTTTGTGTAACTAATAATGTCGAGATACTTAATTCTAAATTTGATACAAACTATGAAAGTGTAATAATCTTTGGAAAAGCTTACGAAATTTTTGGACAAGAAAAAGATGAAGCACTTTTATATCTTATTGATAAATATTCTAAAGATTTTATGGATGAAGGAAAGAAGTATATTGAAAATTCCAAAGATAAAATAAAAGTTATAAAAATTGACATAGAACATAGCTCTGGTAAAGCTCAAAAATAAATATTTTATAAAACAAAAATACTATTAAATAAACTAATTTTAGTTAATTTAATAGTATTTTTATAGATAATTAAGTATATTTTTATTATCTATTTGTGATGATCACCATGATAATTGCACATCACCTTTTTATCTTGTAGTTCTCCGTTTAAATATTTTTCTACTACATCCTCAATTTTTCCTGATGCTCCTCTTATAACTTTTAACCCTTCTTGCTTTAAAGCATCATAAGCTCCTTGACCAATGCCTCCTGTAATAACTAATTCTACTCCTTCCTCTACTAATAATTTAGATAAACCTCCATGGTTATGTTGTAGAGTTTCTGCAGAAATTTCTTTAACATTTTTAACGTTATCATCTTCTATAGTCATTACAGCAAAACTTTTACTTTTACCAAAATGCTGATTTATATTTTCTCCATTTTTAGGCATTGCTATTTTCATCTATATCACACTCCAATAAATAATTTATATTGGTATGATAACACATTATTATTAAATTTCCAATAAATGCGTTTATATATCTATAATATGATTTTGCCTATGTTTTCCCATAAAGAACACTGCAAGAGCACCCGGTCCTCCATAGGTTCCTACTACTGGTCCTACATAATTTATTATTATTTCCTTAACATTAATTGATTTTAAGATTTTTTGCTTTAACTTTTCTGCGTCTTCTATACATTCTCCATGACAAATGCAGACTACTGATTCTTCTGGATTTTCAATTTTTTCTATTACAAACTCAGCTAGTTTAGATATAACCGCTTTTCTTCCCTTTGCCTTACGAATAACTATAACTCTTCCTTCATCATTTAATGTAAGAATAGGCTTTATATTTAGCATTTTTCCAACTAGAGCTGCTGCAGTAGAGATTCTGCCCCCATTTTTTAAATACTCCAAGTCATCTACTGTAATATAAGTATTTAATTTAAGTTTATTATTATTTAAAAACTCAACAATCTCATCAATAGTTGATCCCTTTTCTTTCATATTTAAAGCAACATCCACTGCAAGACCTTGTCCTAATGAAGCTGTTAATATATCTACTATTTCTATTTTTGCATTAATATATTCATCTAATATCATATTTTTAGCTATATTGGCACTATTGTAAGTTCCACTTAAACCTGAAGATACACAGACGTATAATATATCTTTATCTTGTTTGATATATTTTTCAAAAATTTTATAAAAAGCATCTGGACTTGGTTGTGAGGTCTTGGGAATTTCGCCCTGTCTCATTCCTTCATAAAACTCTTTATAAGAAAGGCTTTGTCCAAAATCATCCAAATATTCTTTTCCTTTAAAACTACAAGTTAATCTAACATACGGTATATTATTATTTTTTATATATTCACTTGGTAAATCACAACAAGAATCTGTCATTATTATATAATTCTTCATTCACAATCTCCTTTTTTTAAAATTTATTTATATAAATAATATATCAAAAATTGCGAAAAAATATAATATACTTTTATTATTATCTCTAAAATATATAAAAACATGTATTAATAATTTTTTTCTACAAAATACATGTTTTCATAAATATATTGATAAAATTTTTCTAACTATTTTTAATCATATATAACTTTTCTATTTCTTAAGAAAATAAACATACATAAAGAAGAAATAAAAATTCCAATAAATAATTTTGTTAAACTGAATTTCTCAGAATAAATGAAAGGACAATATGCTGTTATCCAGCAGAAAAAGTTGTTTGCAAAATGCATAAACATACAAGGTATTAAAGAGTTAGTCCTAAAATATATAATTCCAAGTATAATACCTATAAAAAAAGCATTTATACCTTGAGTTAAATTAAAATGAAATACTCCAAACATCAAACCTGATATAACTATAGCATTTATTGCTCTATATTTTTTTAGTAATCCATCTAAAATTATTCCTCTAAATATTATCTCTTCAAAAATAGGTGCTACTAATACCATAGAAATAAGAGCTGCTATTGGAGTATGTAACATTTCCTCAAAAATTTTTGAAACCCAAGTATCATTTATAAATTTTGAAACTAAAATTCCTAAAGTGTTATCGTAAAAAAGCATATAACCAAATAAAATTAATAATATAAACATATACCCTTTCAATTTTAAGGTATTATTTAATAGAAGTTTATGATTATTATCTTTATTGTATTTTGTCACAAACAACACATATCCTAAAACACTAGATAATATATTTTTATAATTTTCTAAATAGACTACATTAGGTTTTACTATTTTTGCTATATAAAAAATAATATTTATAGGTATGGATACTAAAAATCCATATGCTAATACCATAAACATAATAAAAAGTGCCCCTTTTATAGTTATCCCTGAGTTTAGTTCTAAATTTAAATCATTATTTTCCACATATATCCCCCTATCCATTAAAATTAATATTCTAATATATATCCTTTAAATTGAATTTTCTTTTTCTAATGTAGAATTTAATTTACTATATATACCTTCAAGTTCCATAAGTTCCTTATGGGTACCTTTCTCCTCAATTCCCTTATCTGTTAAAACTATTATTTTATCTGCATTCTTTATAGTAGATAATCTATGAGCCACTACTATAGTTGTCCTTCCTCTAGACAACTGTTCTAAAGATTTTTGTATCAAATATTCTGTAGCATTATCTAAAGCAGAAGTGGCTTCATCTAATATAAGTATAGGTGGGTTCTTTAAAAATACTCTTGCTATAGATATTCTTTGTTTTTGTCCTCCTGATAATTTTATTCCTCTTTCCCCTATATATGTATCGTATCCATCTGGTAGACTCTCGATAAATTCATGTATATTAGCAAGCTTTGCAGCTTCTATTACTTCTTCATCTGTAGCTTCCGGATTTCCATATAATATATTGTGTTTTATACTGCCTGTAAATAAAAAAACTTCCTGTTGAACCATTCCGATGTTTTTTCTTAAAGAATCTAATTTAATATCATAAATACTTAAGTTATCTATTAATATATCACCTTTATCTATATCATAAAATCTAGGTATTAAATTACAAATGGTTGTTTTTCCACCACCAGAAGGCCCTACTAAAGCAAAAGTTTTACCTTTTTCTATTTTAAAGCTTATATTTTTTAATATATAAGTATTCTCATCATATTTAAAATTTACATTTTTAAATTCTATAAAACCATTTACTTTATCTAAAGTTTTATCTCCCATATCATTTTCTTGTTCTACACTTAAAAGTTCAGTATATCTTTTAAAACCCGTTACTCCTGATTGGTATTGTTCTACAAAAGTAATTAATCTTCTAATTGGCATCATAAACATTTTTATATATAGAAGATAAGCAACCAGGTCACCAAAGTTAATATATCTGTTATAAACAAAATATCCTCCTAAAATTAATACCATTAAATTTAATATATCTATAAATATATACATTCCTGAAAAATAATCTGCCATAGCCCTATAGGATTCTTTTCTTGCTTTTACAAAGTGTTTATTATCTTTTTCAAACTTATTATTTTCAAAACTTCTATTGGTAAATGCTTTTGAAACCCTTATACCAGCTATGCTATTTTCAAGACCTGCATTAAGTTCTCCAATTTTAACTCTACTATCCATAAATGCCTTTTGCATTTTTAGTTTATTTTTAATTGAAAATATAATCAAAATTGGTATAAATGCAAAGGTTATTAAAGTCAGTGGTATGTTTATTGTGCATAAGATTATAAAAGAACCTATTATTGCAATTATTGAAATAAACAAATCTTCTGGTCCATGATGGGCAAGTTCTGATATCTCCATAAGATCATTAATTATTCTAGACATTATAACCCCAGTTTTATTTTCATCAAAATAAGAAAATGGCAATTTTTGAAGATGGTTAAAAACCTTTTTCCTCATATCTGCTTGAATTCTAACTCCTACCATATGACCCCAATATTGAATAAAATGATTTAAAAAATATTTTAAAATATATATTAAGAGTAAAAATGCTGCCCATATAAAAAGCAAATTTATTTTTCTATTGGGAATAATATTGTTTATAACTTGTCTAGTTACCATGGGATAAAATAAATCGCATAAAGCTACAACAAAAGCTGCAATAAGATCTAATATAAATAATTTTTTATGTGGCTTATAATAAGATATAAATTCTTTAAACATATATATATCATCTCCTTTCTTATTAATTATAAAAGCATTTTCATATATAAGTAAAATACTTTTATTAAAACATTATATATTACTATGTAAAAAAATTAAGGTAGAGAATAAAACCCTACCTTAATTTTTATTATTTTAATTATTTTCTGGCTCAGTAAGTGCTGTAATTTTCTTATTACAAGCAAATAATATACCCGCTCCTATAAGAAGTATGATTGGTATAGTTACAAACACTTCCATAGTTCCTAGCTTTGCTATTATTCCTTCCACATAACCTGATGCCTTTTGAGATATAAATGTAGCAAAAGACCACACACCCATTAACAATGATAAATATTTAGGAGGGGCCGTTCTACTTACTACAGATGTACCCAGTGGTGAAAAACACATCTCTCCTACTGTTTGGAAAAAAGAGAATAATAATATCCATATTATACTAGAGTGAGGTCCTGTATCTCCACCTCTCGCAATTTCGGCTCCTACCATAACTAAAAATGCTACAGCTAATAATATATAACCTAACGCTATTTTTTGGGTCATAGTAAAGTCCCCTTCTTTTCTCTTCTTGGCAATTTTCATCCAAAGCTTTGCAATTGCTGGTGCCAAAACAACACAAAGCAGTCCATTAAATGAAGTAGTTGTCCAAGTAACTGGCACTTTAAAACCACCTACATTAAAGTTAGTATATTTATCAACGTACAATAATATTGATGCCTCAGATTGGTTATAGAATAACCAGAAGAATATTGAGAACAATGATAAAATAAGAATAACTATAACTTGATTTCTTTCTTGTTTAGTTAAAGGTCTGTTTTTATCTTTATTGTTTGATTTAGTATCAATACCCAATGAAACTATATTAGGCTTCTTTCCTAAGTCACCTAGATCCTTACAGGTAAATAAAAATACAATTCCTGAAACCAAGCAAACCACTGCAGCTAATAAATAACATTGTCTAAATGCATAAGATACAATATTTCCAGAGGAATCTTTTATAGCTAAAAGTGAAGTAAACATATAACCCATTATAATAGATCCAACAAATGCACCTGCATTAACAAAAGAATAAACTATAGAATATGCCATATCTTTACGAGGATCATCTTTTTCATATAACTCACCTACTAAAGTATTCAAATTTCCTTTAAAAAATCCTGTACCAATAGATACTACTATGATAAGTGCATTAATCCATGCAGCACTAGTGGCAAAATAACCAAAAGCCCAACCCATACTCATAAGAATAGTACCTAAAAGCACACAATAACGTGGTCCTAACCACCTATCTGCAATGATACCACCAAATATTGGCGCTAGATAAGTAAACGCACCTAAATTTGCTGCAATAATTGTTGCCTCTGTTTTACTAATACCAATTCCACCTTTTGCTACTGCATAAGTTAGGAAAAGTACAAGCATTGGCTTACCCCCATAGTAAGCAAATCTCTCAAATGTAAAAGTCAATCCTAACCCATATAAGGCCTTAGGATGTTTCTGACTTTTTCCTGGTGCTACAGAAGCCTTTGTACTCATAAAACAATCCCCCTTTTTTAATATTTATACTGTATAATATAATAAATTTTAATAATTTATTATATTATACATATATCCCCACTTTATAATGACTATAATTTAGAAAAAATCAGAATACTTATTTTGATATACTTTTAGTTAATATTTGAATTATATGCATCAAATTACATATAATTCAATATATGTATATACTATTATAACATATTTTATAAATTTATATATAATAATTTTCATATTTGTAAGAAAATTATTATAATTTTATTTTTTCTATAAATTCACACAATTTATAAATATGCACCTTTCCTTAATCTATAAGTATTTTATTTCTTTTAATATCTCAAGAAAATATTTCCACGTCCTTTCTGTAGAAGATATGCTCAGGTGCTCACTTGGCGTATGAACTCTAAATATATCAGGACCTATGGATATACAATCTAATGATGGTATCTTTTCTATAAAAACACCACATTCTAATCCGCAATGATAAGCAGTTATCTCTGGAGTTTTATTATAAAGTTTTTCAAATACATTTTTACATAGGCAAAGTATTTTTGAATCTTTATTATAATTCCAACTTGGATATTCTGAATAAAAATCAAGGTTTGAATCAGTAATTCTACTTAAACATTTTATATTGTTTACCATATTATCTTTTAAACTATCTATAGAACTTCTTATACCACTTTCCAAAACTACCTCATAATCCTTAGTAGTAACTATACCTAAATTTGATGAACTTTCTACTAATCCTTCCATATGAGCACTAGTAGTTTGTATACCATCTGCAGTTAAATTTAAAGAAGTTATAACCTTCATAGTAGTATCTTTTGAGAAGGCTCTATCTAAAGTAACATTTAACCTTTCAAGTTCAACATATACATTAGGTTCTTTTAAATCTAGCTCTTTTTTTAAATTACTATCCCAAAGTTTTATTTTTTTATTTAACTTTTCTTCTAAATCCTTTTCTATTAGAATAGTTCCCTTTGAATTTATTGGAATAGCACTAGTCTTCTTTCCACCTTCAATAAAACATAAATTATAATCGATATCATCTATTAGATCATATAATATTCTTCCTAATATCTTGTTGGCGTTTCCCCTTCTTTTATGTATTTCTAATCCTGAATGTCCTCCTTGGAGGCCTCCTACATTTATATTAAAAGCAACTAATTCTGCTTTACTACGTTCCCAAGCTATAGGAATTCTTTGAATAGTATCTATACCACCTGCACTTCCAACTAATAATTTTCCTTCTTCCTCTGAGTCTAAATTAATTAAAATTTTTCCCTCTAACAGTTTTTCATCTATGTTAAGGGCACCAAACATAGATGATTCTTCCTCAGTTGTAAGTACTACTTCAAGTGATGGATGCTCAATAGTATCATCATCTAATAGCGCTAATACATAAGCTATAGCCAATCCATCATCGGCTCCTAAAGTAGTTCCTTTAGCATAGAGCATATCTTCCTTTATTTCAAATTCTATGGGATCCTTCTCAAAATCATGTTGTATGTATGGATGTTTTTCACAAACCATGTCCATATGTCCTTGTAATATTACAGTGGGTGCCGATTCGTATCCCTTTGTAGCTTCTTTTTTTATGATAATATTTAAATACTTATCTTGGATTACATTTAAATTTCTTTGTTTTGCAAAGTTAAAAATGTAATCACTTATACCTTTTTCATTACCAGATCCCCTTGGTATACTGGATATCTCCTTAAAATACTTAAATATTTTGTTATTCATAAGTTCCTCTAAGTTATTGTACATATACATTTCCTCCCTATTTTATATTTTTATTGTTATATCTTTTACATTAATTAAATTTATATAAAAAAGCAAGTACCAAAACCTTTTATTGAAAATTTTTAGTACTTGCTTTTTTAATTTTACATTATAGTATGCTCAATAAATATTTTTATTCCTATTAGTATTAGCACAGCTCCTCCCAAAAATTCTGCTTTTGTTTTCAAAAACTGCCCACATTTCCTACCTATTAAAACTCCTATAAAACAAATTATAAATGTTATTAGTCCAATTAGTATCGCAGATTGTATAATGGAAACTTTTAAAAATGCAAAACTTATTCCTACAGCTAAAGCATCAATACTTGTAGCTATAGAAAGTATTATTAAAGTTTTATTGCTTAGGGATTCCTGATTTTTATAGGCTTCACACTGAGATTCACCTTTTTTATTTTCTTTTAAGGTTTCGTATATCATTTTTCCTCCTATAAACCCTAATAATAAAAATGCAATCCAATGATCTATTTCTGTTATATAATTTTGAAACTTTACACCTAAAATCCATCCCAATAAAGGCATAAAAGCCTGAAAGCCTCCAAAATAAACTCCTATTTTAAATGCATCCCCTTTTGTTACTTTTTTTAATACAGCCCCGTTAGTGATAGATACTGCAAAAGCATCCATAGACAATCCAAATGCTATGAATATAATGGTTAAAAAATCCATATAATATCCTCCCTCAATTTAAAAAATAAAAAAAGACACATGTATAGCAAATACTATACATGAGTCTCATTATTCAAGACAAGCCAGACTTTCGTCAATATGTTGACTATGCCACACAATAAACTGTGCTAACTACTCCCTCATATATTTATGGAATTTATATTATTTATAAAATACTTAAAAAATTATACAATAATCACATATATATTTCAATATAATTACTTTAAATTTAGCTTAGCTAAAGCATCCTTTAAAGCTGAATTAATGGGTTCTTCTGTTTCTTGTTTCATTTTCTTCATATATTTCGCTACATCCCTTTTATTTAATTTATTATTTTGCTTAAATCTTTTATTAAAGGAAGATAGTTTTTCTCTAAAGTTACAATTTGTGCATACATATATTTGACCTTCGCCTTGCCCTCTAAGTTCTAATTTTTTATGACATTCAGGGCATCTTACATTGGTAAACCTACTTATATTCTCCCTGTGACCGCACTCTCTGTCTTGACACACAAGAATTATTCCATTTTTGCCTTTTACTTTTAACATATACTTACCACATTCAGGACACTTTGTTCCGGTTAAATTATCATGTACATATTTATCATTGCTATTTTTAACATCATTAACTAGCTTTGAAGAATACTTTCTCATCTTACTTGTAAATTCACGTTGACTTTCTATTCCTTTACTTATAGCTTCTAATTCCTTCTCCCAACTAGCTGTCAGCAATGGAGATTTTAGATCTTTAGGAACTAATTCCACTAATTGCTCTGCTTTTGAAGTTGGTATTATCTCTTTTCCTTTTTTTTCTATATAAAAAGTATTATAAAGCTTTTCTATTATATCTGCTCTAGTAGCAACAGTACCAAGACCTCCTGTTTCTCCTAAAATCTTTGAATTTTTTTTATCTAATTGTATATACTTTTGAGGATTCTCCATAGCTGAAAGTAATGTAGCTTCATTGAATCTAGCTGGTGGTTTAGTTTTTAATTTATTTATATTAACAGATGTAAATACTATACTATCACCTTTATTTAATTTAGGTATTATTTGTTCTTTAAGGTGTTGTTCTTCTTTATTATCCTCTTCTAATTCTTCAAATTTATCATATAAAAGTTGCCATCCTTTAGATTTTACTGTTTTTCCCTTTGCTATAAAAATTTCATTTTCTACTTCTGCTTTTATGGTAGTTTGTATATATTCAAAGGGAGGTAACATAATAGATAAAAATCTTTTAACTACTAAATCATAAATATTTCTTTCTTCTACACTTAACTTAGATAAACTTGGAGTTTTTTCTGTAGGAATTATAGCATGGTGATCTGATACTTTACTATCATCTACAAATCCTTTATGTGCATTTATTTTACCTTTTAATATTTCTCTTGTAAATTTACTATAAGAACCTATAGATATGGCATTTAATCTTTCCCTTAAAGTACCTACTACATCCTTAGTTATATATCTAGAGTCTGTTCTAGGATAGGTTAATATCTTATGATTTTCATATAATCTCTGCATTATAGATAAGGTTTGTTTAGCAGAATAAGAAAATATCCTATTTGCATCTCTTTGAAGTTCTGTTAAATCATAAAGTGCTGGTGAATACTTTTTCCTATAACTTTCATTTATATCTATAATTTCCCCAGTTTTATTTTTAATTTTTCCTTCTACCTTCTTAGCTTCACTATAGTCGAAAGTATTAAAATGACCTTGATTTTTTTGCCACCTCATAGTAATCCCTTTAGCTATAGCTTCTATACTATAATAATCTTCAGACTTAAAATTTTTAATTTCTTCTTCTCTTTTAACTATCATAAAAAGTGTTGGCGTTTGAACTCTTCCAGCGGAAAGTTGAGCATTATATTTACAAGTTAAAGCTCTTGTTACATTAAGCCCTACAAGCCAATCTGCTTCCGCTCTACATACTGCAGATTTGTATAGATTCTCATAATTTTTTCCATCTTTTAAATTTTTGAATCCATCCAAAATAGCCTTATCTGTCTGAGAAGATATCCAAAGACGTTTTATTGGTTTTTTAAATCCTACTTTCTCAATAATCCATCTTGCTACTAGTTCCCCTTCACGACCAGCATCTGTAGCTATAATAAGTTCATCAATATCTTTTCTTGTCATAACTCTTTTTACTTCTCCAAAGTGTTTTGAAGTTTTCTTTATAACTGTTAACCTCATATATTTAGGTAACATTGGTAGCGTATCCATACTCCATTTTTTAAATTTCTCATCATAACTTTCTGGATCTGCTAAAGTTACTAGGTGACCTAAAGCCCAAGTTATAATATATTTATTTCCCTCTAAATAACCATTTCCTTTTTTATTACATTTTAAAACTTTAGCTATATCCCTGGCTACACTAGGTTTTTCTGCTAAAACTAAGGTTTTTGCCATAATCTTATCTTCCTTCCATATTTAATTAATAAACTCATAAAAATAAGGATAGATAAAATTTTCCTCTATCCTTAATAATCTATATTATACTATTAAATGCTTAAAATAAACTATATATATTATTATATATCTTAAAGCTTCAACTTTACAAGCTATAGTCTACATTATTTTGTCATTCCATAAATAGCTCCAGATAAAAACGGAATTAACCAAATAACCCATACTACAATACTAAATTTATGAAATTTAATTTTCATATCTTGTTCATTTTTTATCAAAACTATTGTAGCCCATACTGCGTGAAAAAGCATTAATAATATAGCTAGAAGTCCCGTTACACCATGAAAATTAAGCTTAAAACCTATACCTGCAATTTTACTCATAGCAGAAGTTCCTAAAGTATCACATAAAAGTCCTACCCAAAATATTACTACATGCCATTTTTTTAATGTTCCTTGTTTTTTTTCACTCCAAACACCTATAGTGTAAAACACTAAAGCTAAACTGATAAAAATTATTGCATAAGCCAACATATTTTTCCCTCCTAAAGGTTATGAACTGAGTTCATATAATTTTATAAAAAAATTCCATCATTAAATAATGTAATTTTTTACTGCTAAATTTTTAATATGCTTTATTATAGTTTTATGTTGTAAATTTGTCAATAAAATTATTTATCCATTTTATGAAATGAAAACATTTAACAAGTGCTTAATTTATAATACATCTTCCTAATTATCTTTATATTATTAAACAAATTTATTGAAAAATGCCCTATTTATATATTATAATGAAACATTTATATTAAATAATTTAACTTAAAGCTGTCAAACTAATAGTGTAGATAATTTTTAGTTAGGAGGTGCTGTTTTGTATATATTAACCTTTATAATTTCAATACTTTTAATATTTTTATTACTTTTAATATTGATTCCTTTTAAAATTTCTTTTTCAGTAATTTCAGAACAAGAATCTAAAATAAACTTAATTGTTTCTTGGATTTACCCATTTTTAAAAGGTGAGTTAATAGATTATAGCTTAAATCATGCAACTTTTGCTATATATTTATTTAAGAAAAAAGTAGGAACTAAAAATTTTAAATTTAAGTTTAAGAATAATAATACCAATAAGTTAAACATATTTAAAAGTATTATTCCCGAATATGTCAATATAGAAACTTACTATGGTTTTGAAGATCCTTCAATTACAGGATTTTTATGTGGAATTATAAATTTAATTCCTGATTATTCTGAAGCTTCTATTATATATAATAATCCAGATTTCACTACAGATACATCTTATTTTAATGGAAGAGGTGTTATTAAAATAAATATTTTTTCTGCTATCATAAAAATAATAAACTCTAATACTAAAAATAATTCAAAAATATCCTATGGAAACAAATAAAATTTTAAGGAGGAATTCAATATGGATAATAATTATTTTAATGATAATATGAATACTATATTTACTAAAGTAGAAGACTTTGTTAAAAAGGAAAGCACTATGGGAGCTCCTGTTAATGTAGAAAACAAAACATTAATACCAATAGTTTCTGTCACTTTAGGTTATGGTAATGGAACTTGCAATTCTAAGGCAAAAAATAGTGGAAGCTCTACACCTCCTAAGTTAGGTTTAGGTACTAAAATATGCACTGATGCTGTAATAGTTATAGATAAAGATGACGTATCAATGTTACCTGTAACACTAAAGAGTAATGCTAACCAAGTTATGACTAAACTTCCAGATGTAGTTTCTACTCTTAAACAAAACATTCCTATGCAAAATATGGGCATGGGTATGAATCAAAATGCACAACAAAATGCACAACAAAATACAACAACACAATCTAGCACCACTTCTTCTACGCCACAAAATGCTAAACAAACTAAATAGTTTATTATAATAAGAGAGCCTAAAGAATTTATTCTTTAGGCTCCCTATTTTCTAGTTTTATTATAATAATTTTTTTATATTTTCAGGAGTTTTCATAGCTAAAGACATTACCGCTGCACCATATGCTCCTACTTCTTTTATACTTTTTATGTTATTTTCATTTATTCCCCCAATAGCTATTACTGGGATATTAATACTACTTATTATTTTCTTAAGAAAATTTTCACCTTTTCCTTTTAATCCTGGTTTACAATTAGTTTCATATATATTTCCTACTAATATATACTTTGCACCCAATCGTTCTGCTTCTATGCCTTCCTCTAAGCTATGAATTGAAACACCTGTATTAAAGTTTAGTGGTTGATCTATTTTTTTTAAATTTAAAAAACTTGTATGATAATAGTTAGCTTTTACTTTTTTAGCTATCTTAAAATTTCCGTTTACTATAAATTCAGCATTATACTTTTCTGTAATCTTTTTTAACTGTAAAGCTATAGGATATAAACTTTTAAAATCTAAATCCTTTTCTCTAAGCATTATTGCTCCCGCACCGGATTTTAATGCTTGTTCCACTATAATATATAAGTTTCCTCTTTCGGTAAGTTTTCTGCTAGTAACTGCAACTATCATATAAATCTCCTAAAATAAATTTTATTATAAAATTCTAAAGTTTTTTATGCCCTCTCCCAGTCCTTAAATATAGGATTATAACCTTTAGATTTTAACATGTTTTTCATCTCATCCACGCCTCTTGGATCTGCTATATCGAATTGAGCCTCCCCTTTATTTTCATTAGAATGACCTCCTACCTCTGTAGATACTCCAGCAGACATTTTTGTGACACCTAATGGTATTAAATTATCTCTAAATTCAGCGCATTCCCTAGTTGTTATATTGGTACCCGCTCTTGGTAAAAATAATTTATAAGCCAAAAGTGCCTGTACAATATTATTATCTGTTACCTTATATATATCATTAAAAGAGCCTACATGAGGTCTAATACGTGGTACAGACATAGACATTTCCACCCAAGGATAATTTTGTTGTATATAATATGCATGAAATCCTGAGAAAAAGGCTTCTTCTCTCCATTTATAAAGACCTAAGAGAGCACCTACACCTAAAGAATGTATTCCAGCTTTACATGCCCTTTCTGGTGCTTCCAATCTATAAGTAAAATTTTTTTTAGGACCTGCTATATGAACTTTATCATATACTTCTCTATTGTAAACTTCTTGATATACTGTAAGCCCATTTACACCCGCATCTATTAATTCTTTATATTCTTCTTCCTCTAATGGATATACTTCGATTGATATAGAACTAAAGTATTTTTTTAAAACTTGTACACAATCTTTAATATAGGATACTGGTGTATGAAATTTTGACTCTCCGGTTAATATTAAAATATGCCTAAGTCCTGTATCATATATACTCTTTGCTTCTCTTTCCACTTCCCTCAAAGTTAACTTTTTCCTTTTTACTTTATTCTCCACATTATATCCACAATAAGCACACTTGTTAACGCAGTAGTTAGCTACATACATTGGTGTATATAAGCTTACACTTCTTCCAAAATTTTTAAGAGAAAGCATTCTAGCTTTCTGTGCCATAGGTTCTAAGTATTTTTCTGCTATAGGTGATAGAAGTCTCAAAAAGTCCAATTCATTTAAATATTCCTTTAAAAGTATTTCTTCTATATCTTCATCTGATACATTATTAAAAAACTCATTAAAATCAAAGTTATCATATTCCATAAGCTTGTTATAAAAACTCATGTTACTCACTCCTATCTTAAAAATCCTGTAAGTGGGGAGGATGCCTTAGCGTATTGTTTCACTGAACCAGGCTTAGCTAAATAAGCTTTTCGGCCTCCCTTTACGGCTAGAGAAAAAGCTTCTGCCATAGTTACTGGGTGTCCTGCTGTTGCAATTGCTGTATTTACAAGAACCGCATCTGCTCCCATTTCCATAGCATAAGCAGCATCTGATGGTTTTCCTATACCTGCATCTACAATAATAGGCACATTTATTTCTTCTATTAGAATTTTAATAATTTCTTCCGTTCTTATACCCTTATTAGTTCCAATAGGTGCTCCCAAAGGCATTACTGCATGTGCTCCGGCTTCTACTAACCTTCTAGCATCCATCAAGTCGGGATTCATATAAGGTAAAACTACAAAACCCTCTTTTACTAAAACTTCAGTAGCTTTAATAGTTTCAGCATTATCTGGAAGTAAATATTTATTATCAGATACTACCTCAATTTTAATCCAGTTACCACAACCTGATGCTTTGGCTATTCTAGCAAGCCTTATAGCCTCTTTAGCAGTTCTTGCACCAGATGTATTAGGAAGAAGTATACAATCTTTTTGTATATAATTTAATATATTTTCCTCCTTTAAATTATTATCTACTCTTCTTAATGCCATAGTTATAACCTGGGATTTACTTTTTTCTATTACTTCAGTTAATATTTCATTAGATGAGAATTTTCCTGTACCTACAAACAATCTATTACTTAACTCTTTTCCTCCAATTAATAAATTATCCATTATAACTCCTCCTAAAATATGTTATAATTTTATTTACAGTAAATTTTCACAAACAATCAGACATTATTTTCATTTAAAATTATTCTTAAAATCATATTGGCTTCATGATTAGCCGCAATAGCTACTCGTGGAGCCATAAGTCCACAACCTGTCTTTACCTTTGAGATTTCATCTCCTATTAAGTAAAATCTATCATTAATTTTTCTTGTTTTTATAGTATTACTAGAAAAATATCCAGCCATACCTGAGGATGCAACTATAATCTTATGCTTCATTTCTAGAAGAATTTTATTTACGAGTAATGCTTTACTTTTGTTATCATCTAAAGCTTCAATTATCAAATCTGCATCTTTAAATATAGAACTAATATTATTTTTATTTATAAGAACATTCTTGGTTTCTACTTTTATAAAAGGATTACATCTATTTATAGTTTCAGCTAAAGCCTCAGTTTTTTTCATTCCAATTTGATCTATAAAATAATATTGCCTATTTAAATTACTAAGCTCCACCACATCATAATCTACTAAAACTAATTTACCTATACCTATTCTAGCTAAAGATACTGCTGCATTAGATCCTAATCCCCCTAATCCGGCAATATATACAGTAGAATTTTTTATTTTATCCTGAATTTTTTTAGTATGTCTTACGTTAAGCTGAAACTCTATTTCATACTCCTTTGGAATATGTCCTTTTTTAATAAAAACTATTGAATCCCCATTTTGTAGAAACAAATCCTTATCACAGGGAAAACCATTATATACAATCAAATCAACACCTTTTTTATATATTTCTTTTAACTGAAATAAGCTTGTCCTATCTTCTATTTTTACTAATTTCTCATTTACATAGATCTCCATTTATCCTCCTCCCACAAATCTTATAACCTCAACTTTTGAATCTGAATTTAAAAAGGTACTTTTATATTTTTCTTTCTCCAGTATGTTAAAATTTAACTCTATTACTACTGTACTTGCATCTAAATTCATTTTATTTAACATATCTAATACAGTTATTCCTTCATACAAATTATTTTCTTTACCGTTTACTATCAAAATATACCTCCTTCCTTTTTGTGTATAATTTAACTTTATAAAAATATTTATTTAGGTATAAAATAAAAAGGGAAACTTAAAAAAGTTTCCCTCATAACCTTATTATAACTTTATATAGTACTATATAAAATCTAAAACATAAAATTTCCTTTCCTACGTTGGCATTATCCAAGTCAGGTTATGAGGGTCTAGAATAACATTCTACTCTCAGCCCATCAATATAGGCTCCCCTTAGAAATTAGTGTAATTATTTGGTTGTACCAACTAATATTAGCATAAAAAAAATTTAAAATCAATATAGCTAATTATTTAAAATAATCTTTTGCATGGCTATAAAGATATCTTATATTATGATTTTTAAAGTTTGTGTTAATCTATAGGTCAAAACATACTAAATAAGCTTATTATATTATATAATTAAGTTAATTCACAATTTTTAACAAGGGGGAGGATTCCATGGCAAAAACATTAAAAAAGAAAACACTATTTAAAATATTTTTATCTGCTTTAGCTATTGGCTCCATAATATTAGCATCTAAGAGTGAAGACTCCAATTGCTCTGATTCAGAGGAACATACTGAATATGTAGTATTTAATGAAGATTTAGAGGAAGAATAACACAATATCATTACGTTCTTTATAAGCACCTATTTAAAGAATATTAAAAATAATTAAGGGATATATTATATATAATATATCCCTTAATTATATGTTTTACTAATAATATATAAATTATATAGCTAAAAACAAGAGGCTTTCAAGTTATCTATTTTATAAATTAGATAACTCTAATTTTTTTATCTCATTACATATAGAGTAAAATCCACTTTTATCTTTCTTATCTAAAGCTTCATCTGCAAAAGCATATAGAGCATCTAAATATAACTTATTTTTTTCTTCCTTACTTAAAATATATCTAGTATTGTTGATATAATATCCCATATCTAAGTTATTTTTTTTATAATATATTTTTTCTAATAAATCTATATATTGAGAGAACTCATCCTTATCTAGAATAAAAAATGTTCTTTTTCCACCATACACTTCATTAGATAATTTTACAAATTCTTCTCCTATTGAGCTAAGAACTATTTTACCTTGATCTTTGAATAAAAAATCATGCTCTATGTTTACCTCTTTTTTTGTTAAATGCCTTAGTATGTTATTAAAATTCTTAAGGAAAAAAATATATAATATAAGCTCATTTCTTAATAAATAAAATTTATTCTTTATTACTTTTCCACGATACAATCTATTAAAACATAACTCAAAATATTCTTCACCTAGAACATGTTTATGATGTAGTATCTTTATCTTATCTATATATTTATTTAAAGCCTTATTATTCTTAAGCTCTACTCCATATATTAACTCATTATTTTCTCCCCAAAATAATTCAATATATTTTATTTTCATAGGCATTTCCCCATTCATCAACTTATTTTATTAAAGAAAAAGACTACCCTCTAGGAGTTGGGCAGTCTTTTCCCCGTGTGTATAATAAATCAAGGAAGGCTTTTAATAAATGTAGTTTATATAACAGTATCTACATTTAAAACCTTTAATTATTTACACTTAAATTATAAATTAAATTATTAAATTTTTATATATTTATAAAAAAACACTATGAGTGAATACACATGCAATAAATTTTTATAATAAATTATACTTCTATATCAGAGAATTCTATATTTATATGAGGATTACTGTTTTTATTTTTAATATTATGTTCATTTTTACATTCTAATACCTTTACTGGTAACTTTATTGTAAACTTACTGCCTTTATCGATTTTACTGTCCACCTTTATAGCTCCTCCATGAGCTTCTATAAAGGATTTTACTATAAATAATCCTATACCGCTCCCTTGAGATTTTCTATAAGAACTACAGTTACCTTGGTTAAACTTCTCAAATATTTTTTTCTGTATAGTATTGGGAATACCAACACCACTATCCTTTACAGAAATTATTATAAAATCACCATCATCCAAAACCTTAACAAAAATTTCTCCGCCTATAGGAGTAAATTTAATAGCATTAGAAAGTAAATTTAACATTACCCTCTCAATTTTATCCGCATCAAAAGCTAATATTTTTTCTTCTATATTAGTGTCAAATATAATTTGAATATTTTTAGATTGAGCATATGGTACTGAAGATAGTGTTATATTTTCAACTATCTCAACTATATTATAATTTTTTAAATTTAAATTAAAGAATCCATTATCAATTTTGCTACTATCAATTATATTATTTATAAGCTTAGTTAAACGATAACAATTTTGAGTCATAATTTTTATATATTCACTGAATTTCTCATATTGTCTACCTTTGTTGTCCTTGTATATTTTTTCTATAAGTTGTATTGTAGATAAAATTATATTCAAGGGAGTTCTAAGATCATGAGATATATTAGATATTTCATTAGTCTTCTCTTTATTAAATTTATTTAATTTGTCTAACTCATACAGTTTATCTTTTATTACTTTAGCGGAAGTAACATCCTTGGCTATCCAAATCAACATATCTTCACCATTGTAGTTATCTAAAAATATAAATTTAGAGCTTAAATATATTAGTTCATTATTTTTGTTAACTAATTTACACTCCTTTAAAGTAAACTGTCCTCCATCATATAAAGTTTTTAATTTATGTTTAATTAAATCTATAGTTTCATTATCCATATGTACTAACTCACCTAAATATTTATTTTTAACTTTATCTAAAGAGGTTTCTCCGATAACATCTAATGCCGCTTTATTTAAGAAAAATATTCTTCTATTTTTAAATATAAATATTACATCAGATAAAAAATCTAGTGCACAATAATTTTTATCTAAAAATTCATATATTTGTTTATTAGCAACTAACAAATTTACGAACTTTTCCTGATCGTTTATATTTGATCTTGTTTCCATATTTTCTCCCCCTTTTTTTGTAAAATCCCCCATTGCAATAACTACATTTATATATGTTGATTTCTACAATAATACTTAATTTCCTTTATTATAAAATATATTTATCATATATAAGTAAAAAAATAGTCTATAAATATTATTTATAGACACTTTTTATTTATAGAAATGAGGAAACTATAGTATACAAAAATTGTATATTTACTTCTTTTTCATCTTCATGATTTTCAATTAAAACACTCATGGTAGAAAGCAATATTTCTATAAGTCTTGTAACTACATCGTATTCTTTAATAAAATTACTTTCACTTAGTTCTCGTTGAAATAAATCTCTTATATTTAAAACTATTTCTTCTGTAAAATAAATAATATGCTTCTCTACATTGTTTTTTTGTTTATTACAACTAATTTTGAATATAGCTTCACTAATACCTTTTCTATTCTCTAAGCTCTCATAAAGTATTTTTACATAGGCCTTTAATTTTTCTCTACTTTCCTTATTAATTTTACCTTCCTCTTTTAACTTAAAAAGGGTTTCATTCCAATTCAGCCTAAAAACTTCTAGAAAAAGTTCACTTTTATTAGTATAATAATTATATAATGTTCCTACTGCTACCCCAGTTTTTTGAGCAATATGTCTCATATCTATTGACTCATAACCATATTCTCCAAAAAGCTCCATAGCAGCATTACTTATTTTCTCCTCTATATTTTTTATTATTTTAGGCACATGTACACCTCTTTTATAACTTTAGTTATACATAAATTAAATGAATCTGGGTTCATTTAACAACTATAACTAATTTTATATTCTAAGCATAACTTTGTCAAATGCTATTTATATATTATTTTTTTAAACATTCCACCAATATATATATTTTTAAATTTTCAGATAATATTAATTTTTTGACTTTGATTTTATATTCTTTTTCATTTATTTTCATTATTCTATTATCTATAACAGACATTAATACATCTGCATCTAATTTATCTATCTCCTTACCTATTACATTATTATACTTTTCTTTAATATATTTTTCTAGCTCTATTGAAACTATTTCATTTTCCTTTTCATCTTTAAACTTAGTATCTAATTCTACTTTTTTTAATATTAATTTTTTCTTATGTAATTTATCTTCAAAGTTTTCTAGTCTAACCTCTTGTTCTTCTATTATAGAATTTAAATATTCTATTTCCCTATGATACTGTTCTATTCTATAACTTATTAAAATATTAAAAATTAATATTCCTAATAATACTCCTGTAAGTATACCCACCCCAAATAAAAAAATATATTTTCTTCCATTTTTTATATTTTCCATATTTCACCGCATTTATCTATTAATTTTATAAATTTAAAAGCTAGATTAGCTCCTATCAGCGCTGACATTATATAAAATATTTGTTTAATCATCCCCCTAAATTCTCCTCTAAAAATACCTTCCTCTAAAATAGAAAAGGATGAAAAAGTGCCTCCTAAGGCTATAGCTACGGCCCATATCTTAATAGAATTAGCTATACCGGTCATAATTTTTAAGGGAGGATCATTATTTATAATAGCTCCTATTCCTGCAAAAGCACTTCCACCTATCACTACCCCAAAGGCTACGAGAAAACTATATATAATATTAGTTACAAATCCTCTCATTCATGTTCCTCAATAAATTACTATCTATAAAAAATTTATGAATAAAATTAGGTTTTTATAACTAATAGGTTTTTTTAATATTATTTGGCAATATTCTCCCATTGATCATAAAATTCCGTTAATCCTGATAGGGTTATGCCTAGGTCTTTAGCCTTTATAGCACCTTTTATTCTTGCAATATTATTAGTTATATCATTTATTTCATCTAATTCTGAACCAAATTGAACTCTTTTTAAAACCTTTCTACAAGCATTATCTAGTTTTTCTATTTCTTCTTGGGCTTTATCCCAATCTTCTGCTTCTGCATATGCCATTGTAACACTTATATATTTATTTACGTCTTCCTGTTCATTTCTAGGTTTTTTCATATATTCACCACTTAACATAATACACACAAATGCTATAACTGCTATTACTGGAATTGCTCTTACTAAAAACTTTCTCATAATATACCTTCTCTCTCATATTGACTCTCTTAATAAGGACCCTTATAATCTCCTACATCTATTATTTTATCTAAAGTATCCTTATACGTGTCTACATATAAATTTTTACACTGCTCATCTATAGTAGCTAAAAAAACTTCAGAGAAATTATGTATTCCTTGTTTATTAAGCTGAGTTTTAAGCCAATCCTCACTTTTATTTACAGTTTTTAAATTTTGTTTTATTAATTTTCCATCATAAATAACTTCTACCCCAATACCTTTTTTGAAGCTTTGAATATTTAAATCTTTAGGGGTTATGGGGTTATTTTCTGGTTTTTTTAGTATAGATAATTTCCCATCAGATTCTAATATGCCATATTCCACCTCAGATACATCAAAAACTCCCTGATTTCTTAATAATTCTAATAAATTTGAAATCCTAAATCTCATTTTTCTTAATTCATTTTCCATGATTTTACCATTCATGATAACAATACTGGGCTCTCCCTCCATATATTTCGCCGCATATTTCCACTTTAATGTAATAATTTGCATAAAAAATCCTGCTGCCATCCAAGTCATTAATCCTACCCAATGAGGCCAAGCTTTACTGGATAAATCTGTGGTAAGACTTGAAGCTGTGGATCCTATAGTTATTCCTAATACATAATCAAAAAAAGTAAGCTGACTTATTTGTTGTTTTCCTAATATACGAGCAAATATTAAAAGAGTAAAAAATCCAATAATTCCTCTTACAAGAACTACAATAGCTTCATTCATAAATTATCACCTTTACTTAAAAAATTTGAAATCTTATTGATAATAAATATTCATTTATATTATTCTACAAAGTAAGTAATTTATGTGATAACGGTATTATCTGTAAGAATAATGATATTCACCTTGATTTATTTTTAATTATTATTATCAATTGATATTAGAATTCATAATTTTTTTATTGAACATTATTTATATTACTAATATAATATAGTATTATAAGGCGATTTTTATTTTTCAATTAATAACGAGGTGTTTTTATATGAAAAGTTTTGAAAGATTAAGAATAGGTAATAGGGTATCTAAAATAACCATAATATTGAATATAATTTTATCTGCAGTAAAGATATTTTTTGGTATTATAGGAAAAAGTTCTGCCACTATTGCAGATGGTGTACATTCTATATCAGACGTTTTATCTACAGTAGCCGTGATGATCGGACTTAAAATTTCTTCTAAGCCTGCTGATAAAAATCATCCTTATGGACATGAAAAGTTAGAGCCTATTATAGCTAAAATTTTAGCCACGTTGCTTTTTTTAACAGGTATATTCATAGGTTTGAACAGCATAGAAATTATAAATAATAAAAACTTTTCAATCCCAAGGAAATTAACTATTTATGTAGCGCTTTTATCCATAATCACAAAAGAATGTATGTATAGATACACTTTAAAAGCTGCAAAAAAAATAAATAGTACAGCTCTTAAAGCAGATGCATGGCATCATCGTTCTGATGCCTTTTCTTCTATAGGAACCTTAGTAGGTATTATTGGGGCTAGATTAAAATATCCTATATTAGATCCTATTGCCTCTTTAGTAATATGTTTATTTATATTTAAAGTATCTATAGATATCTATAAGGATTCTATAAATCAACTAATAGATCATGCTGCAGATGATAAAACTATAAATTCAATAAAAAAAGAAATCAATTCTATAAAAAGTGTTAAAAAATTAGATGTGTTAAAAACAAGAGTTCATGGAAATAAACTTTATGTAGACGTGGAAATATCCGTGGATAATACCCTTTCTTTAAATAAGGCACATGATATAGCTGAACTAGTTCATAAAAAAATTGAACTTTGTAATTCAGATATAATTCACTGTATGGTTCACGTAAATCCTTATAAAGAAGAACCTTCTTAAATAAAAATATCTGCCTTAATTATACAAAATAAAAATATTAAGGCAGATATTTTAATATAAAACTATAATAAATTTATTTTTATTATGAATCATTGTCCATAGCACTTTCTTTTTGTGGTAGTTCTTCTGTTTTTTCATCTATTATATCTTTAGAAACCTTTATGTTTTCTTCTAACTCTTGAACTTTTCTTAATAAATTTTTATTTTCCTTTTTAATATTAAATTCCTTTTTTATTCCTAATAATGCTACTATCACTGCCCCTAATATAGCTGAGATTAAAATTATGAGAGCTAAGGATATGTTAGCTTGCCAAAACAAAAATTTTATAGGCATAACTGCTGAATTCTGTATAGCAAATATGGCTACTATTAATGCCGCTATAAGAGAAAATATAAAACCATTTCTCATATAATCCTCCCCTTTCTATATGTAACCTATATATCTATTTTATTAACTATGAAAATAATATCATTTACTTTATATATTATCAATAATTATCTTATAATATAAATTAATCTATAAATTCCTTTATATAACTCCTAGTTTTTCTATCTTTTATATCATACAAGTCTAAAATAGTATCATCAATTTGGTTTATGTATTGTTTACTCCAATTATTCAAAGAGCTTGTACATGTTGAGCTATTTATTATATTATCTACCAAGTTTGCAATTTCTAACTGCTTTTCAATAGTACATTTTTTAATAGGGATACTATTTAATCTATATTTTTTTATTTGAGGTGTAGAATTTTTATTTGTAATTAAAAAATTTTTATAATACCAATTTATTAATTTAGAATTTAAAATAGCTAAAATATATTTATAATCAAATTCTTTATCAACATTTATTATGCCATACAGTGATTGTTCTATAGGAAATCCATTTAAATCATAGGCCGCTATTATTTCTTTGCCTGTTTTTCTTACAAGAATTTTTTCTTTTTTCTTTAGTTTCTTTAGATTTTTGGTACCACCTTTTATATTTTCATCTATTAAATTATAATAATAATGAGATTTACAAAAATACCTTTCTATATTTTCTCCTTTATAAACTTCTATTTCTTTAGGATTTACTTGCTGTTTATTTATTTTTTTAGAAACACCAATAAATCCTGTAAAAGTATCCCCTATATCCCCTAAGGCTCTTGAATCTATAAATATTTTTTCTTTTATATCATTACTAAAATTAAAACTAGTATAATTGAATTCAAAATTAGAAGAATTTAAATATTCCTTTTGAGGCAACTTATATTGTCTTTTATCTAACACATCTATATTAATATTATTTTCTTTTATATTTTCTTTTTTTATCGTAAACACCATAGCTTCCGTTATTATACTTGGAAAGGAAATATTAAAGATTAAATTTTTTATAGCATAATTTTGTAATATATACTGCCTAAAATTCTTATACTGTTTGTTTTTAGAAAAATTAATAGGCACTACAAAAGAAATATATCCACCATATTTTGTTTTTTCCATAGCTCTATCAATAAAATACTTAAACAAATTAGGTGAATGTAAATTCCCTTTATAATTCTCCCTATAATATTTAAATTTTTCACTAGATATTTCTTGCTTGTGTTTTCTAAGTAAAGAAACCCATGGTGGATTACCTATGATATAATCAAATTCTTTTTTCCAAAATTCATATATATATTTGTTGTGTTTTAAATATTTAAATTCCTTTTCCCATTTTATTAAACTATCACAATTAACCACATTTAACTTATCTATATTTTTATCTATATCTTTAGACAATAAATTTATAACAAGTATTTGAATAGCAAATTTATCTATATCTGCCCCATATATTAAATTATTTAATATATGATAGTGTATATTCTCTTGTTGCCAATAATCATATCCGTTTAATCTTATATCTTGTCCATTTTTTCTTAAAATATAAGATTTTTTTCCATATATCCTTCTAAGACTATCTAAATTTTTCAAAAATTTATTTCTTAAAATATCATAAGTTTCTATTAAAAAGTACCCACAACCACTAGAAATATCTGCTATGGTTACAAAAGGCTTCTTAACCACATCTATATTTTCTACAGTACTTTCTAAAATAGATTTCACTACTTTTTTAGGGGTATAAAATTGCCCCACAGATTTTTTCAGATTTTTTTCTACTATACTCTCATATATCTCACCTAAATCATAAGGACTTAAATTAACATCAAACTCCAAAACATCCTCTACAATTTTATTAATTTTTATTTTGTATCGTGATATATTACAATCACTACAAAATAATTCATTAAATTCATACTTATTATTTACATGAAACATTTGTGATAAAAACTTTTTATCTACATTATAAAATAAAAGATTTATTAATTCCTCAAAGCTATATCTAAATACAACATTACTTAAATCTTCCCTTTCATATATATCTTTATTTAATTTTATATTATCTTGTTCACAGATTTTTAGTATTAAAGTTTTTAGTATTAATATATAGGAGGATTTTCTACAAAATAAATCTATAGTTGTTTTTTTATCATTAGTATTTTGAATTTCTCTATCTATGATATTTTTAAAATCTTTATAGTTTTTATACCTATAATCAAATAAATTTAAATAGCATTCTAATACTTTTTTATATTGTTTATTTAACATACAAATAAAATTACAAAAGGTTATTTTGCTTTTCATATATTAATTTTCTCCTTAAAATTTCTAATTAAATACACTATAATTTATAAATATTATTTTTTTCTTAAGGACACCCATGAACTTTCATCTATATAATATCTCCATAAGAAATCCTTTGCCTCCTCAGCATAATCTATTCCAACCCTTTTAGCTTCTACTATAGTAAATTGTTCTTCATCATTATATTGTTCTATATATAACTTATCTTCACATAAATTTTCCATATTGTTATGTTTATCTATATTAAATGCCATGCAAAACTTTGAAGGTCCTGAAGTTAAATTCTTTTTTTGCATCTTAGTTAAATCCTTTAATGGTTTATTAAATCTTAATTTTGACATTTTTTCTATTCCTTCTAATGGCTCTACCGCTCTTATTAAAACACCTTCTGGAACTTCTTTTTTACCAGTTATTACATTAAAGCAAAAATATTTACCATATATAAAATAAACATAAGTAATACCTGGTTCCCCATATAATGGCTCTAGCCTTTCAGTTCTCTTTCCTCCAAAAGCATGGGAAGCCTTGTCTATGGCTCCAATATAAGCTTCCGTCTCTACTATTTTCCCCTTTAGGGTTACTCCATCTACTTTATGTACTATAACTTTTCCTAGAAGTTCTCTTGCAACTTCTCTAGCATCTCTACTATAAAATTCTTTAGTCAGCTTCATACAAATCCACCTCACTTATTTAATTATACCAAAATATATAATTTAACAAATAGAAATATACATCTTATTATAATTAAAGATTTATTTTAATATACCCTAATTTATTAATATTAATCTATATATAAATAAAAAAACTACAAATTAAAAAGTTATATCCTTAATAATTTAGTAGTTTTTGTATACTTAATTTTAATTTTTACTATTTGCCATAAAAGCAAACTCTTTTTAATCCAAGTATATATGCAGCCCCTGCAAGAGTTGTTCCATAGAAGATAACTTCTTTATCTAAATTAATAAAATTTACTAAAGATCCATTACAAATAGTACTTCCTGTACAAAGAATAATATCTGCCCATTTAACTACAGACTCATAATCATTTATTCCATGTTCCACTAATGTATCATATTTTATTTTACCTATATTATCTTCATTTAAATCTAATACCCTAACATGAAAATCATCTTTTATATGTTCCAATATAGAAGGTTGAAATCCTATAAGGGCAATTTTACAATTATCATAATTCTTTTTTAAATAGTCCAAATATTTTTCTCCACACAGCTCTGGTTCTTCATTTTTACAATGAATAGTGCCTCCAACAACCCCTAAATGCTTTAACACTGCATTTAATGTTGATATAAATATTACTTTATTATAGTTATCATCTAAATCTAAAGACAATATTTCTGATAAGGTACCCTCATAAATAGAAGGTGAAGATGTAAATGCTTGTCCTACAGAATCTTTAAATTTAGCCTCTATCATAACTTCCTTTCCATTTAAAATAGGAAAATCTTTTCTTTTAGTTTCTCCTATAGCCTCTTTAGGACTTAAAGTTTTAGTAGTTACTAACACTTTATCTTCTTTTAAATCATTTTCTAATATAATAGTTTCAAATTTTTCTTTGATCTTATCATATATATTCATATAAAAACTCCCTTCCTTTAGATTTAATTGAAGCATCTACAGATAACACATTTGATATAGTATTATTTTTCATAATTCCTATTTTATCTGCAAAAAATAATGCTTCATCTATATCATGAGTTACATGAATTACTGTTGGATTAAATTTTATATGTATATCCTTTAACATTATTTTTAGACTATCTTTAGTTAAATAATCTAATGCGCTCATAGGTTCATCTAGTAATAATAATTTAGGGAATATAATTAAAGCTCTTGCTATAGCTACTCTTTGTTTTTCTCCTCCACTTAAATTTTTAGGATATCTATTTTTAAGATATGAAATTGATAATGTCTCTAACATTTCATCTATTTTATATTCTATTTCTTTTTTAGGAAACTTCCTAAGTTTTAATGCAAATCCTATATTCTCTGAAACTCTCATATGAGGAAAAAGTTCATAATTTTGATATACAAAACCTACTCCTCTTTTTTCTGGAGACAGCGTAGAAAGTTCCTGTCCTTGAAATTTCATAGATCCTTCACCTATATTATATCTACCTGCTATAGTTTCCAAAAATACAGTTTTGCCTACTCCACTTTTTCCTAAAAGTACAAAATATTCACCTGAATTTAAAGTTAAATTTATATTCTTTAATGAAAATTTAGAAATACTAAGAGATAAATTAGAAATTATAAACATAAATCAACATTCCTTTAAACTTTTTTATCTATTATTTCAAAAATCACAAGTGAAATCAACGATATTATTATTAATATAGTAGCTACACCAATAGCTACATCTAAATCTCCCGTAGACATATTTAAAAATATAGCTGTAGGAATAACCTCTGTTTTCATTCTCGTGGATCCCGCCACCATCATAACTGCACCAAATTCCCCAAGTGCTCTTGACCAACTCATTATAGCTGCAGTTATAATCCCTTTTTTAAGTAAAGGCACTGTTACATATCTAAAAGCTTGAAATTCACTACAACCCAATGTTCTAGCTATAAACTCCATTCTATTGTTTGTTTCCTCTAAAGAAGTTGTTAATATTTTTATGCAAAAGGACAAATTAACAAATACTTGAGCCAATATAACACCATTTACAGTAAATACAAAATCTAAATGGAGCTTATCGCAAAGAAGATTTGAAAAAGATGTTTTTCCAAATAATAATAATAATCCTATACCTGACACTATATGGGGTAATGACATAGGCAAATATATTATAGAAGATAAAAAATTCTTAAACTTTAACTTCCCCCGTGAAAGTATATAACTTGTAGGTAAAGATAAAATTAAACAAATAAAAGTTGATATTATAGAAGTTTTTAAACTTAATTTTATAGAAAATAATACTTCTTCTGATTTTAAACAAGGAATAATATAAATTACTCCTCTATTTATAAGTAAAAAAAGAGGAGTAATTATAAATAATACCGTTATTGTAAAGAAAACATATAATATACAATTAAAAGCTTTATTATTCAAAATAAGTTTTCCTTATAAATTTATTTTTCAAAAGGTTTAAATCCATACTTTTTAAATATTTCTTTTCCTTTATCAGAAGCCACTAAATCAACAAATTTATCTGCTAACTCTTTATTTTTAGCATTCTTTAGAGAACATACGGGTATAATTTGGTCTATATTCTTATCTTTAGGTATTTGTATGGTATCAATATCTTTATTTTGGAAAACTGAATCACTAGTTACTATAGCAGCATCTGCTTTAGAAGAAGTTAATTGAACAACTATCTCATTAACTGTAGCTGCTTTAGATATAGTATTTTTATTTATATCTGGAAGATTGTTTTTCTTTATAATCTTTTGTGCTGTCATGCCTATAGCATTAGCTTTTTCATCTCCCAACACAACCTTTACTCCAGATTTTTCCATATCTTCAAGTGATTTTATCCCTTTAGGATTTCCTTTTTGCACTGCTATAGCTGGAGTATGGTGTGCAACCTTTTTATATGGATTTACAAGATCTTTTTTACTTGCCACGTCATAAGCCTTTACAGAACCTACTATAAATACATCACCTTTATTTCCAAGTTCCATTTGAGATATTAGCTGGGTTGAACCTGCATATATGTATTCAACTTTTACATTATTCTCCTTTTCAAACTCCTTCTTTATTTCCTCCATAGGCTTTTTAAGTCCAGCACCTGAAAATACCACTAAAGATTCCTGTTTAACTGCTTCCTTAGATTTTTCTTTAGTACTTGCTTCTTCTTTATTACTACCACAACCCACTAATATAGTTGCAAACAAAGAAAAAACAACAATTAATGATAATAATTTCTTATTAAAATTCATATTATCTTCTCCCTCTTAAATAATTACATTTTATATAAAAATATTTAGCTAAAGTAATATAACCTCAACTAATTGACCACTTTTTAATTCATCAGATCCCTTTGGTACATCAATTAAACAATTTGAATTTAATATAGAACTTAATATACCATTGCCTTGAGCCACTTGAGTAAGTTTTATTATGTTTTTTTCTTGTTTATACATAATATTTGCCCTTATAAAACGTCTTATAGAACTTTTTTTAGGGAAATCCTCTACAAGGATTCCTTTAATCCTATTTATATCTATTTCTTTTATACCAATAATTTTAGACAAAAGAGGCCTTACCATAAGTTCAAAACTTGTTATTGCTGCTCCCGGATTTCCAGAAAGACTAATTATAAGTTTTCCTTTTAAAACACTGCAAAGTAATGCAGACCCTGGCTTTATATTTACCCTCCAGAATAAGATTTCTCCTCCAAGTTTTTTTATGGCATCTGATACAATATCTTTCTCCCCTACAGAAACCCCTCCTGTAGTTATAATTAAATCACAAACCTGTAAAGACTTTTCTATCTTGTCACACATGGATTTTAAATCATCTTCTACACTTCCTAATATAAAAGGAGTACAGTAACATTCCTTAATCCTTGCAGCTATGCAATATAAATTGCTATTATATATTTTCCCATATGTTAAATCTTCACCTATATCTAAAACTTCATCCCCTGTACTTAAAACACCCAACTTTAATTTCTTATATACTTTTACTTTAGTTATACCCACACTTGATAAAACACCAATCTCCCCGTATTTTAAGATTGTATCTTTTTTTAAAATTAGCTGTCCTTGTTTTACATCTTCCCCTTTAGGACATACATTTTGTCCAGGAGTAAACTCATTAAATATTTTTACTTTTCCATCTTTACATTCTACAACTTCTTGTTTTACAACACAGTTAGCACCTTTAGGTATTGGTGCTCCTGTCATAATTCTTACAGCAGTACCACAAACTACTTCCTTATCTGTATAATGACCTGCGTAAACCTTATCTATTATCTTTAAAGTAATAGGATTTTTACTATTAGCTCCTTTAGAATCCTCTCCTCTAAAGGCATAACCATCTAAAGGAGATCGATTAAAAGGCGGTTGATTTATAGGAGAGTAAATATCTTCTGCTAATATTCTTTCATGACATTTAAAAAGTTCTACTTCTTCTATATCTAAATTAAACACTTTTTCCTTTAACATTTCTTGTGCTTTCTCCAATTCTATTCCTTGAATCAACTAAATCACCATCCTTTTCCAAAACTACAGTTTGGATATCTGCAAATTTCACAGCCTAAACAAAATCCTCCGTGTCCATAAGCTGCTAAATCCCTTTTAGTAATCTTCTCTCCAGCTAACACTCGTGGAAGTACCAAATCAAAAATAGTTGTTTTAGCATACATAACACACCCTGGCAATCCTAATATAGGGACATTACCCTTATATGAGATTAAAAACATTGCTCCTGGCAATACTGGTGCCCCATAAGAAATTATTGTAGCTCCTGTATTTTTGATAGCTGTTGGTGTAGTATCATCTGGATCTACAGACATTCCCCCAGTACATAATATAAGTTCCGCTCCTTCACTTATAAAGTCTTCTATAGCTTTTGTAATTCTATTAGGATTGTCATCTGATATAATACTTCCTATTACCTCACAATTAAATTTAGATATTTTTTCTTTTATTACAGGACCAAAAGCATCTTTTATTCTTCCATGATAAACTTCATTTCCGGTAATAATTATAGCTACCTTAAATTTTTTATAAGGTCTTATATTAACTATCTTTTTACCTTCTGTTAGTTTTTCTGCCTCTAGTATTTTTTTTTCATCTATTACAAGAGGTATAACTCTAGTACCTGCTACTTTTTCTCCTTTTTTAACAGGTATATTATTATGTCTTGTAGCTAACATAATTTCATCTATTAAATTTAACTCCATTAGAAGTTCTCTATCTACTTTTAAAATTCCATCCCTATCTGCAATAAAATTTATCTTTCCTTCCTTTACTTCTGAAAAACTTAATCCTTCTCCGGCAGATAAGTCTTTAAGTCTTTCTGCTGCTTCATTTTCATGAAGAAAGCCTTCTTTTTTCTCCCAGACATATAAATGGTCTTTTCCTAAAGATAATAAAACAGGTATATCATCTTTAGTAACTATATGACCTTTTTTGAAAGCCCGATCCTTTATTTTTCCAGGTATAATTTGAGTAATATCATGACATAATACTGTTCCTATGGCTTCTTTAGTAGGTATTTTTTTCATAAGTTATTTCTCCTTTCACAATATTTATGTATTACTTTTCCACTATATCTATAACATCGCCAACCTTAGTAATGCCACCTTTTAATACTCTAGTAAAAATTCCTTCTCTTGGCATTATACAATCTCCTACTGCTTTGTAGATAGCACAACCACTATGACACTTCTTTCCTATTTGTGTAACTTCTAATTCTATATCTTCATTTATTTTTAACTTAGTTCCTATTGGCAATTTAGCTAAATCAATACCTTGAACTAAAATATTTTCTCCAAAAGCTCCCTTATCTACATTTACACCTTTTTTCTTAAACTCCTCTACCTTCTCAAAAGATAATAAACTTACTTGTCTATGCCATTTTCCTGCATGAGCATCACCTTTTATCCCATGTTCTTTAATTAATTCTACTGTTCCCACATCTTTTTTTTGAACTCCTTTTTCTTTACTAAGACAGACCGCTACTATTTTTCCCATAATTAATTACCCTCCTATTTGAAACATAGATCTATTATCATATTTAGAATTTTTATCTTGTTTATTTTCTTTAACACTTTTAAATTCATGATGTTGTGGCTTGTCCTTTATAGCCGTATATATTACTTCTTTTAACTTTTCATCACTTATACCTTCTCTTAATTTTTCTTTTAAATCTATTCCCAAATTCCAATGAAGACACAATTTTAAAAATCCTTCTGATGTTAAACGCACCCTATTACATCTATTACAAAACTCATGACTTATAGGGCTTATAAATCCTATTGTGCCCTTGGCATTAGGAATCTTATAGTAAGAAGCTGGTCCTAATCCCACTACCTCTTTACATGATATTAGTTCTTTTTCTTTTTCTATAATTTCTTTTACTTTATCATTTTCAATAGTAGTAAATCTACCACCTAATCCTATAGGCATTAATTCTATAAATCTTATATGTATAGGATATTTTTCTGTAAGAGTTACAAATTCTATAACTTCTGTAATATTAACCTCTTTCATAGTTACCACATTTAACTTTACACAACTTATACCTTTTTCTAAAGCTAAAATTATTCCTCTTTTAACCTTATGGAAAACATCCATACGAGTAACTTTCATAAATTTTTCTCTATCTAATGTATCTAAACTTATATTAATTCTGTCTAGCCCTGCATCCACTAATTCATCTATATATTCTGGAAGATACACCCCATTAGTTGTAATACTAACTTCTTTTATTCCCTCAACCCCTTTAATTTCTCTTATAAGATTTGGTATGTTTTTTCTAACTAAAGGCTCTCCCCCTGTTATACGAATATTTTCTATACCAAGCTTAGCACAACTTTTAACCACTCTTAGTATTTCATCAAATCTCAAAATATCATCATGTGATAACAAATCAATACCTTCTTCAGGCATACAATAAACACATCTAAGATTGCACCTATCTGTAACAGATATTCTAAGATAGTCTATTTTTCTTCCTATATTATCAATCACTAATTTTCTCCCCTATTTTTAATATTTTCTGTTCAATCAAATCTACAAATCCTTTATAATCATTTATGTCATATACAGGTATATTATCTACATTATGACTTATATCACTAGCTATAGCTATTAAGTGTTCCTTTTTAGATATTACATTCTTATACATTTTTGAACGAACAACCTCTATTTTAGGTTTACTACTATTTTTAAATCCCTCTACTATAACTAAATCTGCATCAGAATTAAGTTCTATTAACTCATCTAAAGTCCATTCTCGCTGCACTTTTTTTATCATAGCAATTTTATTAGGAGATGAAATGGTTACACTAGATGCCCCTGCCTTAGCATGACGATAAGTATCCTTTCCTTCTTTATCCACATCAAATCCATGAACATCATGTTTTATTGTAGCCACATTATATCCTCTTCTAACTAATTCTTTTAACAATTTTTCTATTAAAGTAGTTTTGCCTACATTAGACTTACCAACAACAGAAACAACAGGTACCATTATATCCTCCTCATTTTAATAATTATTTCCTATAAGTTCCTTATAATCTTTAGGAGTATTTATATTCTTAAATTGATTTTTAATATTTTTACAACATGTTAATTCTTTTTCATTTATGTAATGAACCTTTATACTAGAATATAATAGAGTAATTTTTCTTATATCATTCTTTAGATAACTTTCTATTTTATTTAAACAATTTTTTTTATAAATTGCACATAAAGGTTGTAATTTTTTATTTACAATAGGAACTAAAGCATCATATTCGCTCTTAAAATTTCCTAAATAATTCACTAAATCCCTCTTTATCATAGGCATATCACACGCAACACATAGACATTCATTATAGGTAGCATTATTAAGAGCTGAATGAATTCCACTTAAAGGACCTTTATTAGGTAATATATCTTCTACTATTCTTACCCCCAAATATTTATAGTCTTGTTTTTTATTAGATACTATAACTATTTCTTTATAATCTTTAAGTTCTTCTATAATAAGTTCTATAAATCTCTTATCTTTTATCTTTAATAAAGATTTATCATTAAAATTCATTCTACTACTTTTTCCACCTGCTAATATTACTGCAGTTTTGTCTATCATTAAATCACCTCTAAGTTTTATAAATGCCTATATTTCATTTATAAAAGTTCCACTTTTCCCCCCAGTTTTTGAGAAAAGATGAATATCACCAATAACCATCTTTTTATCTACAGCCTTACACATATCATATATAGTAAGTGCAGCTACCGAAACCATAGTTAAAGCTTCCATTTCTACTCCTGTTTTTCCAGTAGTTTTAACTGTGCTTTCTATATTTATACAAAAGTTTTCTTTATCGATACTAAAATTAATTTCACTACCTGTAAGCATAAGAGGATGACACATAGGAATTAAATCACTAGTTTTTTTTCCTCCCATTATAGCTGCAACTCTAGCTACTCCTAAAACATCTCCTTTACCAATATCACCTTTTATTACAAGATTTAAAGTTTCTTTAGACATTTTTACTTTTCCACGAGCCACAGCTATTCTAGTAGTTTCATTTTTATTGGTAACATCAACCATTATAGCCTTACCTTCTTTGTCAAAATGATTCAACATTATTTCACCTTCTTTTATATACTTTTTCAAACCTATAAAAAATACGCTTATTTTTCATTGCACGAGAAATAAGCGTAGTGGTCCTACGTACTTATTCCCCTTTCCAAATTCGGGAGGCATCCTCATTTCTAAGAACACCCTGTGGATATAAAATCCAGACTAATATTCCCTGGGAAATCCTTTAGGCATATTAATTCGGAGAACAATTTTAGTATTTATTAAATTTATTTGTCTAAATTATAATATATATAATATCACTAACTTATGTTTTTGTTAAATCCATTTAGTTAAATTATTTTTATTATTAGACTTAAAATGCTACATTTTGTATAATTAGATATATTCATAATTTAAAACATAAAAAATGAAAGAAGGTATCTTATGTTTAAGGTTGGCATTATTACTGCTAGTGATAAGGGTTTTAAAAATGAAAGAGTAGATGAAAGCGGTAAAGTAATTAAAGAGATTATATGTAATAAAGGTTATACTGTAGATGAATATATTATATTACCTGACGATAAAGAACAACTAAAAAATGAACTTATAAAAATGTGTGACGTTTTAAAAGTTAACCTAATTTTAACCACTGGCGGAACAGGATTTAGCAAAAGAGATGTAACTCCTGAAGCTACACTAGAGGTTATAGAAAGAGAAACTCCTGGAATATCTGAAGCCATGAGATTTAATAGTTTAAACTATACACCTCGGGCTATGTTATCTAGGGGAGTATCCGGTATTCGTAATAACACATTAATTATAAATCTTCCTGGAAGCCCTAAAGCTGTACGCGAATGTCTTGATTATATTTTAGATAGCATACATCATGGATTAGAAATCTTACTTGGACTAGACAGTGAGTGCAGTAGATAAATTTATTTTAATAAAATAAATCTGTATAGCTATAAAAACATATAGAAACTACACTGCAATAGCTATACAGATTTTTATAAGATTAATATTTAAGAATTTTCCCTCATAAATTTTTCTATATCTTCCATATAAGGCATAGATGGAGCTGTTCCTAATTTTGTTACCGATAAAGCAGCTACAGCATTTCCATATTTTGTAGCTTCGAATATATCTTTTCCGTGTGATAGTGCAGCTACAAATCCACCATTGAATGCATCTCCTGCTCCTGTAGTGTCTACGGCTTTAACTCTGTATGCTTTTATAAATTCATCTTTTTTTAAAGTTTTTACATAAACACCCTTTGATCCTAATGTTATTACTACATTATCTATACCCTTCTGTTGTAAAATACAAGCAGCCTTTTTTACATCTTCCATGGTTTTTATTTTCACACCTGTAAACTCTCCTGCCTCCACTTCATTAGGAGTAATTATATCTATCAATTTTAATATAGAATCTGATATTAATTGCACTGGTGCTGGGTTTAAAACCACTTGAATATTATTTTCACTAGCTATTGAAATTACTTTTTCTAAGGCATCTTTATTTGTTTCTAATTGAGTTACAAAAATATCACAATTTTTTATTTCTTCTGTAACCATTTCTATTTCTGTATCTGTAATATTTCCACAGGCACCTGAAATAACAACAATTTCATTTTCACTTGTATTTGAATCTACTGTAATTAAAGCTGTACCTGTAGATAATTGTTTATCCTCAAACATATACTTTGTATCCATCTTTTCTTTTTTATATGTCTCTAATGCCAATTGTCCAAAAACATCTTTACCAATTTTTGATATAAAAGTAACATCTCCTCCAGCCCTTTTAGCAGCTATAGCCTGGTTAGAACCTTTTCCTCCTGGCCCTATTTTAAAGCTTTCTCCTTTTACAGTTTCTCCTGGAACCGGCAAATGAGGTGTACGTGCCATTAAGTCTGCTATAAAGCTCCCGAATACTACAATTTTCTTTTTCATCATACCCTAACTCTCCTTTATTACCTTAAGAAAAATAATCTTCATATTTATATAAACCATATTATCACAAAATAAATAATTCTATTTATTATTCTTCCAATATAATATTATTTATTTTAATTTCTCTAAAATAATATTACTCTAACTACTATAAGATATTAAATTAATCTTAGAACCTACTCTATATAAAAACATCGTAAAGATTTAATAATACGTATATCTTATATGTTATAATGTTGATATATATATACATGTAAGGAGTAATTTATTTACTATGAGGAATTTTTTTTGTAAAACAAAAAAATTTTATATATTATTTTTTTTATTTATTATTTTATTCTTTATTAGCTATTCCCATTGTAATGCTCATGAAATTTATAGTTGTCCTGAAAATAATAAAACAAAAAATGTTTTAATAGTACATTCTTATAATAGAACATTTAAATGGACAAATGATACTACAAAAGGAATAGAATCTTCTATAAAAAATTCCTACTATAGTTTAAATATAAACCATGATTATATGGATTTAAATAGGATGTGTAATGAAGAATATTTTAAAACTTTTTATAATATGCAAAAATTAAAATATGAGAATTTTAAATTTGATGTGATAATTTGCTGTGATAATGGAGCTTTTAGATATTTTAATCAATATGGTAAAAATATTTTTCCTAATACTCCTGTTATATTCTGTGGCATTAATTCCATAAATACTCAACAAATAATAGAAAATCCTTTATTTAAAGCTGTAGAAGAAAACTTAAATTTAGAAGAAAATCTTAAAATTATATCTAAATTACAACCTAATATTAAAAAAATTATTTTCATTGGTAATTCGCATTTAATAGGTTCAAATTCATCAGAACATTTTAATAAAATTATAGCTAAATATAAAAGTAATTTTTCGTTTCAATTTGTAAAGCCTATTACTGTACAACAGTTAACAGATACATTAAAAAATTTAAATCCTAAAACTACAGCTGTAGTTTTTACATTAAATCCCATATTAGATAATTTAAACAGGGGAACTTACTTATCTAACCTAACTTATGATTCTTTTAAAAATAGTAAAGTTCCTTTATATTCTTTTTGGGATTTTGATTTAAATCATGGAACTATTGGAGGTAAACTTGTAAATGGCTTTAATGAAGGAAAATTAGCTGGTAATTTGGCTTTAAAAATTTTAAATGATGAAAACATAAATTCAATACCCAATATGAACATCCATGAAAATGAAATTATTTTCGATTATAATAAATTAACAAGTTTTAATATAAATTTAAAAAACTTACCTAAAAATTCTAAAATTATAAATAAACCTGAACCTTTTTATAAAACATATAAAAAGCTTGTTATTTTTATTATAGTATTTATAAGCTTATTACTTTTATTTATAATAATCCTATTTTTCTATGTAAGAGAAAAAGAAAAAAATAGAAAGAAACTAAATGAAAGCTATAATAAGTTGTCCTTAGTTTATGAAGAATTACTAAATACTGAAGATGAATTGAGAAAACAATTTTATGAACTACAAGCAAGTGAAGAAAAATTACGCATAAGCGAAGAAAGACACAAATTAGCATTAGAAGGTTCTAGTGATGCTATTTGGGAATGGAACACAAAAACAGATGAATTTTTTATATCAGATAAATGGACGGAAATTTCAGGATATAAAATTTGTAAAAATACAAAATTAAAAAATATATCTTCTGATTTTATACTATCAGAAGATAAATCTAAACTTATAAGTGCATTTAACAACTGCACCTTAAAAAATTCTAAATTGAATAATGAATTTAGAATTAAAACTAAAAGTAATAAAATTAAATGGCTTTTAATTAGAGGAACCTTTGTATCTCATTCCTGTTGCAATCCATTAAAAATGTGTGGATCTATAACAGATATTTCTCAAAGGAAAGTAGAAGAACAGTTTATAAAACAAATGGCTTTCTATGATCCCTTAACTAAATTACCTAATAAGCATTTTTTTATAAATAAATTAAAAAAAGAGATTAAAAACAGTATAAAGAATAATACCCAAGGTGCTGTTTTATTTATAGATCTAGATAATTTTAAAACCATAAATGATACTTTAGGACACTATTATGGTGATGAGCTCTTAAAAAATTTTAGCTTTAAAATAAATAAATTGTTAGATCATAAATCTATAGCTGCCCGGTTTGGTGGAGATGAGTTTTTAATATTAATTCCTGAAATAAAAAATCTAAAAGAAGTTAAATTACTTTATACTAATATTTTAGATATTTTTAAAAATCCTTTCAACCTAAATAATACTAAAAATTATCTTACTGGAAGTATAGGCGGCGCAATTTTCCCCAAAAATGGAACAAATGCTGATATTATATTTAAAAGCGTTGATATGGCTATGTACGCTGCAAAGCAAACAGGAAAAAACAAATTTTGTTTTTTTAATAAACAAATGTCAGATAAAGTTTTAAGAGCTATTAAAATAGAAAAAAACTTACGAACTGCTTTAGAAAATAATGAATTTACCATATATTATCAGCCACAAATTTCTCTATCCAAAGATAATTTATATGGTTTAGAAGCCATTCTTATATGGAATAACAAGGAACTTGGTATAGTTTCACCTAAAGATTTTATTCCTATAGCTAAAGAAACTAAACTTATTATTCCTATAGGAAAATGGTTGATAAAAAATGTTTGCACTCAATGTAAACTTTGGCTAGAAAAAGGTTATAAATTTAACTCTATATCTGTTAGTATAACTGCAACTCAACTTAGTCAAGATGATTTTATAAATATCATAAAGGATAATATGAAAACCATGAATATTCTACCAAATTTACTGCATATTCAGATATCTGAAAATTCATTAATGAAATCAATATATAATAACATAGCTAAACTAACTGAATTAAAAAAATTAGGTGTAGGAATTACATTAGACAATTTTGGATATGGTTCTTCCTCTTTAAATTATTTTAAAAAAATACCCTTGGATACTTTGAAAATTCATAAATCTTTTATAAATAATATATGTGAAGATTATGAACAAAACATAATTACTAAAGAAATAATACGTCTTTGTAATAAATTAAATTACGTTATAATAGCAGACGGTATAGAAAATTCATCCCAATTGGAAACTCTTAAAAATATGAATTGTGATATAGGACAAGGATCTTACTTTAGTAAACCTATATCAAAAGAAAATGTGGAAATATTACTTCAAAACACTTTATAATAAATTAAGTGAAACCATCAGTATTTTAATATGATGGTTTTATTTTCATTATATAACCCTTGTATTTTCCCCTCCCATAAATCTTATAATCTTTTTATAATTTTTTGTAGCATCATTATATCCATTTTCTAAAAGTTGTGTTAATTTTCTAGGGTTCTTTTCAAATCTTTCTACATTTAAAGGTTTAGATGGTCTTAAAACTAAAACCTTACCCTCTTTCTCTAAAGCATCTATATAATCTAAAGTTTGATTATAGTTTTTATACCTATATTTTAATGTTTTTAAAAGTTTGGGATAATTCTTATATTTAATCTCTAATATTTTATATAATTTATTAGGTGTTTTTCTATAATTTCTATTTCTAGTTAATACTATTATATTTTTACCGTTACCATCTTGTATAGACTTCTTTATAGGAATTGCATCAGATAAACCTCCATCTAAAAGTTCATACCCCTTAAATTTCACTATAGGAGATACTAAAGGAAGTGAAGAAGATGCTCTGAGCACGTTAAATTTTTCATCTATATCATCTTTAGTAAAATATATAGGTTTTCCAGTACTACAATCTGTAGTACCTATTAAAAATTTACAAGAAGAGTTATAAAAACTTTTAAAATCAAATGGTATATGTTTATTTGGTATCTCGTTAAATATAAAATCCATTCCAAAGAAAGAACCTTCTTTTATAAAGTTTTTAATACTCATATATCTTTTATCATTTATAAAATTCAAATTTATCTTTTCATTTCTCCCTTTTTGCCCTGAAATATAAGACATTGCATTACAAGCCCCTGCAGATACTCCTATAACATAACTAAAATAAATTTGTCTTTCTATAAAAAATTCTAATACTCCACAAGTATAAGCTCCTCTCATACCTCCCCCTTCAAGTACTAACCCTATATTTGCATCCTCCAATTATATTCATCCTTTCTAATATTTATCTTTTTATTGCATCCCATTTTACATTATTTATATTTTTTACAACTAATAACCATTATATACCTTTGATATATAAATCTCTATATTATAAAAAATATACTATTTAAATAATGTTTTATTTAATAAAAACAATAACATTATTATAAAAATTAGCATAATATATAACTGTATTGATTTAATACATTTTTCTACTTTTCATAAATCTTCATATGAACTAACCTTATGACCCCCATACGGTCGTGCTTTTGCACGACCTTGTTTTTTATAAATATAAAGCAAAAAAACTTTTAAAGTTTTTTTGCTTTATATTTATAAATTTCTTGTTAAAAACAACCTATAAAAGCTTTTGGTTAATTTTAAATTTTTTGCTTTTATGATAATTAAAATTACTAAGTAAATTATAATAATGTTAGTATATATTATTACTTTTTATAAATCAAATAAAAAAACTTATAACAGCTTTTCTCTATAAAAATAGTAATAATTGTTTTTTATTTTCTAGTTTTGCATTTTTACTTGCAATTGTATATATTCAGATTTTAATATGTTTTTTATTTTTATTCATTAATTTCTTATTTTTTTACACTTGAAAAATCTTCACTTCCTTCAAAATACTAGAGATTGAATAATGTATTATATATTATTTCAAAATATTTTTTAATAATATTTGTATTTATTAATAAAAAATATATAAGATTATCACATTTTGCCTTTAGACTAGTTATTATAGCATATTCATGTATAAGATCTCATTGACTTCCCTTGTTGCATTTTTCTGAATATAATAAAAATTGATATTTTGCTTTTTTTCTGATACAATTTCTATATCTTAAAAAAAACAAATAAATTTATAAATATAAACAAAAGAGGTGAACATAATTATGGGCATTTTTGAAAATATTATATCTACTACAAATAATTTATTATGGTCTTATATTCTGATAATAATGCTTATTTCTTTAGGACTTTATTTTTCATTTAAAACAAAGTTTGTTCAAATACGATATTTTAAAGAAATGTTTAAATTATTAGGGGAAGGTGCTAGTAATTCTGTAAGAGGAAAAAAAGAGAAAAAAGGAGTTTCTTCTTTTCAGGCCTTTTGTATTAGTACTGCCTCAAGGGTTGGTACTGGTAATTTAGCTGGTGTGGCTATAGCTATAGCGTCTGGCGGACCTGGTGCTGTGTTTTGGATGTGGATTATAGCTTTAATTGGTGGTGCTTCAAGCTTTGTTGAAAGTACCTTAGCTCAAATTTATAAAGTTGAAGATGATCATGGCTTTAGAGGTGGACCTGCTTATTATATGGAAAAAGCTTTAAATAAACGTTGGCTGGGAATTATATTCTCTATATTAATTACTATAAGTTTTGGTCTTGTTTTTAATTCTGTACAATCAAATACTATTTCTTTGGCCTTTGAACAAGCCTTTGGAGTTAAAACTATTGTTATTGGCTCATTGCTTGCATTGAGTACTTCTGTGATAATATTTGGCGGAATTAAAAGAGTAGCAAAAGTCGCTGAAGTTATAGTTCCTATAATGGCCACAGCTTACGTATTGGTTGCTTTGTTCGTATTATTTAAAAATATAACAATCATACCAAAAATATTTAATCTTATAATAGAAAATGCTTTTGGTGTAAGACAAGTTATGGGTGGCGGATTAGGAGCAGCTGTTTTAATGGGAATTAAAAGAGGATTATTTTCAAATGAAGCTGGTATGGGAAGTGCTCCAAACGCTGCCGCAACTGCCACTGTAACGCATCCTGTTAAACAAGGTCTTATTCAGACCCTAGGAGTTTTTACAGATACGCTTTTAATTTGTAGTGCAACTTCATTCATAGTATTAATTTCAGGAAGTTATATAAATTCAAACTTAACAGGTATCCAACTTACACAAACAGCTTTAAGCTCTGAGGTAGGTCCTTGGGGAAATACTTTTATAGCACTTTGCATACTTTTATTTGCCTTTAGTTCTATTGTAGGTAACTATTATTATGGTGAAACAAATATAGGATTCTTAAGGGGAAATAAAATTTGGTTATTCTTATATAGAGCTGCTGTAGTAGGAATGGTCTTATTTGGATCCGTAGCTAAAATACAAATTGTTTGGGATATGGCAGATTTATTTATGGGAATTATGGCTATTATAAATCTAATTGCTATATCAATGCTATCTAAGATTGCTTTTGATGCATTAAAAGATTATGATATACAAAAGAAATCTGGTAAAGAACCTGTATTTTTTAAAGATAGTATACCTTACTTGAAAAATGTAGAAGCATGGCCAAGTCGTGAAGAATATAAAGAAGATACCGCAGTTTAAAACATATTTAAGTTATTCATGATGGACTTTTGATATAATATCAGAAGTCTATCATTATTATATCAACTTTTTATTTTAATTTTATGTTATAATCTATAATATATATATTTTATAGGAGGACAACATGGATTTAGGAGAAAAAATAAAATATTACAGAAAGAAAAAAGGACTTACCATAAAAGAATTATCTGAGCTAACTGATTTATCTATAGGTTTTATTAGTAATTTAGAAAGAGACTTAAATAGTCCTTCTGTAAGCAATCTTCAACAAATATGTGAAGTATTAGATATAAATCTAATGGAAATATTAAATTCCAATAACGATAGGCAATATATAGTACTTAAAAATAATCGCAAGGAAATTTTTTCTACGGAAGACAATAAGATACAGTTTGAAATGCTTACTTCTGGAAACAAAGAATTAAATGGTATAGCAATTACTATAGAAGGAAATACAGATTATAATGATACTTCTTGGGGACATAATTATGATGAATTAGGAGTAGTTGTTAGGGGATGTTTGGAAATACAATTGGATTCTGAAACATATACACTTTATGAAGGTGATAGTATTTATATAAATAAGTTCACTCCTCATAAGTATAAAAACCCTTCTCATGAAACTAATATCACTTACTGGTTTTCTATAAAAACTTAATAAAAAATAAAAGTATATAGTTTATATATACTTAAACTTTTAATATTTTTTAAATTTAATTTATTAATTTTTGTTCATTATAATATACATATATAAGCTTGTCTAATTCTTGACTTAATTTCAATACTTCGCCCTCATAAAGTGTTGCATCATTTTCTAACAATTTATTTAATTTTTCTTGAGCTTTTTTTAATGAAATAGCAATCATTGTCAATTTATACCTCCATTTATTTTTTAACACATGCTTAATTATACAATCACTTGCCAAAAAGTTCAACATTTTACTATATTTTGTATATTTGATTTTGTTATACATATTATTACTTTTTATTATAATTATTTATTTCATTTTTACATATATCAATTATTTTATATTCATTTATTATTTCTTCAACATAATTAACAAATTTATATTTCTAACATTTATTATTATACTATTTTAGAGTAATTTTTAAAATTGTTAATATATGCTCCTTTACTTAGAATAATTTATTTGATACAATTATAAAGTAAATACAATATAGTACAAGCACTTGATTACTCTAATATATCACGCATACAAATATTTTACATATAAGGAAGGATATTTTATGAATAAAAATCATAAATTTGATAAACATTTTAAAAAATTAAGTGAAGAAGAAAATCAAGAAAAATACATAAAAGAAATGCATGAAATGGCCGATAAAAATGCCAAAAAAAATAATGCTATCTTTATATCGGTGATTATACCTATATTAATAATTTGTGTAATAGTAATTAAACAAATTTGCTCTTTCTCCTTCAATGTATCAAAAAATACAAAATCACAACCTACTACTTCACAATCAGTAAATAATAACTCAAATAAAACAAAAACTAAAAAAGGAAATACTAAAAATAACGAAGTATTAGCTTTAAATTCACAAATAGCTAAATATATAGAAAATCAATCTAATAGAGAAAAATCTTTAAAGGAAGCCTTAAAAATAAATAAAGATAGTAACAAGGGTGTTTCAATTATATATATTTCTCAAATATTAAGAGATAATAAATTGAATATACCTAAAAATACCATAAGTACAAAAGGCTTAATGCAAGAATTAGAAAAACAAAATTGGGAAAAAATAACAGATTATAAAAAATTGCAAAAAGGTGACATTTGTTTCACAACTACAGATAATTCTGGCTCACCATCTCATGCTTATATTTTTATGGGATGGATAAATGAAGGGAAAACCGATTATGCTAATGTATGCGATGGACAAATATCTGATTATAGTAGTACGATTCATAAAAGAAATATAAGTATATCTACTCCCGAAAAAGATAAAATAGGTTTCTTCATGAGGAAACCTAATAAATAGACAAAAATCAGCTAGTCATTAATATGACTAGCTGATTTTCTTCATTAATACTATTAACAAATATACTATTTTAAATTTAAGGAAGTATTTTATTATCATTGTTACCATTATTATAAAAAATATTCATTAAAATAAAAAAATTTTACTTTTATTATTACATATATAAAAAAAACATAACTATAATATGTTTAGAGGTGTTCTTTATGATTATTAATATTTCAAAACAAGCTGAAAATAACTTATTAAAAATGTTAAGTGACAATAACTATTCTTGTGTTAGATTTCATCAATTAAAAAGTTGTTGTGGCAATGCTCTTGTAGATATCTTATTAGATGATATTAAAAAAAATGATATAATTTATAAAATTAATAATTTAACTGTAGTATACGATAAGAATTTAAGTGAAAAAGTAAAATCTATAGAAGTTATATTTAAAAATAATACATTTATGATGAAAATAATCCCAACAACAGATAAAAGGTCTAATTGTACTAATTGCAGTGGTTGTCACAAAAATTCTAACTGTGCTAATTGCTGTAATCATAATAAGTAAAATATGCCTAATAATTCAATAGGCATATTTTACTTATTACTATATTTATATTAAAATAGCTCTTTCCTTTTGTAAAAATACATTATAAGTTTTCTTATCATAATTACACATAATCACACGTTCTATACTAGTATGGTTATCTTTTAAATATTGAATAGTAGTTTCTAAAAGTACTTGTGCACATTTATCCTTGGGATATCCAAATATTCCTGAACTTATAGCTGGCATAGATATTGATTTTAAATTATACATATCTGCTAAATTTAATGCTGTATTTACTGATTTCATTAACTTTTCATCTTCTTGTCCTTCTCCCATTTTAGGGCCCACTACATGAATTACAAATTTACAAGGAAGATTATATCCTAAAGTTATTATTCCCTTTCCCGAAGGAATCTGTCCTGATTTTTCTATAATTTTTCTGCTATGTTCTTGTAATAAATCACCTGCTCTAGTAGCAATAGTTAACGCTGCCCCACCTTTATGTATCATAAAGCCATTAGCTGGATTTACTATAGCATCTGTTTCCTCCTTTGTAATATCCCCTTGTTTAATAAATATAGTTTTTTCACCTATTTTGATCATAAAATTCACCCTTTAATCTTCTTCTTTATTTTTATTATTATGTATTACCTCGTCTATAATAATAACTATAGCCAGAATAAGGATTTGACTTTCTCCATCCTTTATATTTACTTCATAGCAATCTTTTATTGATAATAATCTTTTCTTTACTATAGCTATTTTTTTTCCTTGCTTTTGTATATAAAAATTATAGTGAAATATATCTCCCTTAACCTCATAATTTCCTATTACACTTTCTACTAAAAATACAGGTTTTATAAAGCTAACTTGCTTTTTTACAATTGCTACATCATTACCATTAATATTTATGTAGTATTTAGGAACTATCTTTATAATTTTTTCTTTAATATAAACAACTTCTCTATCATAAGTATCATACATTCTAAATTTTTTTCCTAAAGACATAAGGCTACCTTCTACTTTATATAGTTTTTGTCCTTCTTCATTTTCAACTATGTACTTATCCCTTATAGAAAATAATTTTTGCTTTATAATAAACTTCATATTTATCATCCTTTTTTATTTATTACATCAAATTTATAATAACATATTTTTACTTGAATATTAATTAATATGAACAAAAACACTATGAAAATTCATATAATAAAATCTCATAGTGTCATGTACCAATATTTAGTTTTTGTCAAAATCTATAGTTTTTATTAAAATTTTATTGCCACTTCTAGAAACTATTCCATTATTAAATATATCAATAAATTTACCCGTGTATTTAAATTCTTGCTTTGAAGATACCTCTTTTAATTTATTATCTTCATTCTCTACAATAAATACATGTCTATTAGTACCTATTTTTATATTCTGTGCTTCCACACTATTATTTAATACCAACTCTCTTTTATTAAGTGTTTTTTCTCCTAAGCCCCAGTAAACAATTTGATCTATTTTCTTTTCTGATGCATTTAAATTAGTTCTTCCTAAATATATTCTATCCCCATCATCTATCTTTAAAATAGAATATGCGTATCCATTTTCTCCAGATATATTATTTTCATTACCTTCTATATATATATTGTTATTATTTTTATTTTCATAAACTAATTTATCTTCACTATTCATTACAGCTATTTCTCCAATATTATTTCCTATATTTTTTATTCTTTGAAGCTCTGCCATAGTGTTTATTCTATACATTCTGTTTCTTCCCGCTGCATTTTTCAATTTTACATATATAGTATTAGTAGCAGTAGATAAAGTCATTTTATCTATATTATAGCTTCCAGATGGTAAATTTATTATGGTCTTTTTACCATTGTTATCCTCTAACTGGAATCTTTCACCTCTTTCACTATCATAAGAATAAAAAGTTAAATAATGGCCTCCACCTTCCTCTGACTTTTCTCCTATAAATAGTATATTTCTATCTGGTAGCCATGAAGTATAATTTATTTCCCCATTATTAAATTGTACACTTTTTTCTTTTTTATCTTTTGCATCTACTATAACTATTTTATTCTCATAGTAATAAGATATATACTCTCCACTATAAGATACTTGTATATTTTTAGCCTCTTCCGGTATGTCTATAGACACATTCCTTTTTAAAGTTTTATTATTATCCTCTACCTTACTTATCTTAAAATCTTTTGAGGAAGATAAGTAAACTCTATCAATAAAAAGTAAGCATAAAAAGGATATTACTAAAGGAATAATCGTCCATATAAAAAATAATTTTATTTTTTTCATAAGTACTCTCCTTTATGGTTCTACATATAAAACTGTGGCCACTGTTCTCTCTCCATCCCAGTTACAAGGTCTATTTATAACTTTTCCGTTATAATACATAGTAGATGAAGATCCACCATCTAAATTACTAGCATTTACTACTCCTCTTTGAAGTAATATATTTTCCACATCATCTAAAGTTGCTCCTTGTTTTATTCCTCTTCGTCCATCTATAACAAGAAATACTATTGTACCATCCTTTTTCTGACCTACTGCAGTTCTGGGGTTTATTCCCTCATTATAGTGTATAGGCTGACCATTAACTATTAATGTATTCCTAAAGGAAAGTGCCTCCACTACTCCCTGACTTAGAAGTTCCTCTACAGTATGGTTTCCCACTATTAGAAGTCCGTCCTTGGTAAAAGCAGTAACATTAGCTTTTTCTCCTCTTTTAAAATCGTTATATATAACTTTTCCTTTAGATATGACCAGTCCTTCAGGATATGCACCTGTACCTGTCCATAGCTTTCCATCGGAAGATACATCTCTAAATCCTCCTCCATTAACTGCCGCTATGGCCCTATTTCTTTTAGCTATTTGACTAGTTCTTTCACCCATTTTTCCTAAGTATTGAGTAAATCCTATTTTAACTTTCTTGGGATTTTTAATCTCAATTATATACCCGTCAAACTTAGCATTACTTATATCATATCTCTCAATAGAATTTTTTCCTGTGTTTTGTATATTTATTCCACTAGTATCCTCGGCCATAGCAGGTTTAGAATTACCTTTATTTAATATTTTATTTATTTTTTCTTCGGATAAAAATGTAGTTGCAATATATTGATGTTTATATGTTGCCATTGCTGTTCCAACTATAGTATTTCTAACGCCATCAAAAGGTCCATAAAAAACTAATAATATTGTAAATACAATACCTATTACAAATTCATATAATATAAAAAACATAAGTCTTTTTAAAAAAGACTTCTTATTTTTCTTTTTATTTTTTACTCTTGATTTATTTCGCTTTTTAGACATAATTACCTCTTTCTAATAATTATTTTAATGTAACATTATAATTATATCAAAAAAATAGAATTCTGTGTAACAAATAGTTTACAAGTATTATATTCGTAGTACCTTAAAAAATTATAATAAAATATATTCCTAGAATTTTAAATCTAAAAATATCTATATATATTGCAATTAACAGTAACTTATTCTATAATATAATATTGTTCTTTCGTTAATTAACATTTTTGTAATTAAATGTTATAATTTTGCTAATAGTATTTATCTAGGGAGGGATCTTTAATGAAACTAAAAAAGTTATTTACGGCAATTTTAATAGCCTTTATAGCTTTTACTCTTACCGCCTGCAATAATAAAAAAAATTCTAATAGTAACAATAGTTATAAGGTAAAAATTAGAAACGGAGGAAATATAATTTTTTCCATAGACTCAAGTCCAGAAATATTAAATCCTTTATATTCCTACGACAGAGCTACTATGACTATAAATAATGCTATCTTCTCTCCATTGTTTACTATACATGGGGAAAAGATTGATTATTATCTCGCAGATAACATCACACATTCTAAAGATTATTTAACCTATACATTAAAACTAAAGAAAAATTTAAAATGGCATGATGGAAAACCTTTAACTGTAGATGATATAGTATTTACTATGGAAAAAATAATGGATAAAAGGCAAAATACATTTCTTAGAGAATTATTTATTATAAATAATAAACCTATAACAGTAAAAAAAATAAATAATGATACTATAGAATTTAAATTACCTAGTATACAAATGGCTTTTTTAAACTCATTATCACAAGTGAGCCCTATTCCTAAACATGTGTTTTCTGAGGAAAATGATATACAAAAAAGCTCCAAAAACAATCATCCCATAGGCTCTGGACCATTCAAATTTAAAAACTTTAATAAAAATAAGGATATTGTTTTAGAAAGATTCGATAATTATTTTAGAGGAAAAGCACATTTAGATTCTATAACTTATAAAGTATTAAAAAACAAAAATTCTATTGATGAAAACATCAGTTCTGTGGAAAACCACGTCAGATACATAAAGCCAAAAGACATAAAAAAATTTAAAGATAGTGAGCATTATAATATTATAACCTTTGAAGAAGGTATGGTTGATGGTATAATTTTAAATTGCATTAGACCAAATCTAAATAAAAAAGAAGTAAGGCAAGCTATTGCTTATAGTTTAAATAAGGAAGGTCTACTAAAAGCAGGTTATGAATCCGAAAAATATGCACAAAAAGCTTATAATATATTTCCCATAAATACTTTATATTACAATAAAAATATTAATAAGTATAAACAAAATAAGAATATGGCAAAAGATTTATTAAAAAAAACTAATATCAAAAATATAACACTTTCCCTTGTTTATGTAAAATCTAACAAACCTGACGAGAATAAAGCTTTAGTAGTTCAAAAAAACCTAAAAGATATTGGTATAAATGTAGAACTTAAACCACTTGATAAAGATAGTTTTATTCAAGAAATATTCATAGATCAAAGAAAAAATTATGATTTTATATTTAATGGATACATAATGGGATGTGATCCAGATTCCTACAAAGATATATTTATGACAGATAAACAATATAATACCTCTAATTATAGCAATAAAGAAGTAGATGATTTATGGACTAAAGCTAGTATAGAAACTGACAAATCCAAAAGAAAATATCTTTATAAAGATATTCAAAATAAAATAATAGATGATATGCCTATATACCCTATTGCTAATCCAAAATCTATAATAGCAATAAGCAAAAAAATTGGTGGTATAAAAGAAGCTAAACCTGTTCCAATATTTATGTTTCAAGACTTATCAAAACTCTATATAATAGAAAATTAATATATAAAAGGACAGTTCATTAAAAGAATAATATTACTCTTTTAATGAACTGTCCTTTAATTTAAATACTTTATAAACTTTATTAAATATATTATAATTTTTTATTAACAAATTTATTGACAGTATATGTGAACGCATGTATACTGTGTATATACTATATATACAATTTAAGGAGGTGAGTAATTGAGCTTAATTGAAATAAAAAATGTAAGTAAAAACTTTTTTTTAGCTAAAATGGAGGTTAATATATTAAAAAATATATCTCTAAACATAAACGAAGGTGATTTCGTGGCACTTATAGGTGAATCTGGTTCTGGAAAATCTACTTTACTAAACATTATGGGTGGTTTAATGCCTCCTTCCTCTGGTGAAGTAACTATAGCTAATGAAAAAGTAACTGGATTATGTGAAAATGAATTAGCACTTTTTAGAAGACGACATATGGGATTTGTATTTCAATCCTATAATTTAATTCCCCAACTTACCGCTTTAGAAAATGTAGAGCTTCCTCTTATTTTTTCTGGTATAAATAAAAAAGAAAGAAAAGATAAAGCCTTAAAAATGCTTGAAAAAGTTGGATTAGTAGAAAGAGTTTATCACAAGCCTTCAGAATTATCTGGCGGTCAACAGCAAAGAGTTTCCATTGCTAGAGCTTTAGTAAATAACCCTAAAATAATTTTAGCTGATGAACCTACTGGAAACTTAGATAGTAAAAACGGTTTAGAAGTCTTAGAAATGCTAAAAAATTTAAATGAAACTACTAATCAAACCTTTGTAATAGTTACTCACTCATCTAAGGTTTGCGAATATGCCACTAAAATAGTCAAAATTGCAGATGGACAAATTGTTTCTAATTAAGGAGGATTAAAATGAAAAAGCTAATATATATTTTTACATTTATTTTTTTCATATCAATAGTTCCATTTTCTATAGTACATGCAGATTCTGGTACAATAACTTTAACTAAAGTTAATACTTCCCCTGAAACTATAGAGCCTGGTAATAAATTTAAAATTAACTTTTCTATAAAAAATAATAAAGATTCTAAATTAAAAGACGTAATAATTACATTAGTAGGATTAGAAGGCAAAAATACTTTAACTGGATTTTCTCCTGTAGGAACCACTAATGAAATTTATGTGGGGGATATTTCAAATTACTCTACTAATAGTAATTCGATAAACATGATTTGTGATCCTTCTCTAAAAGCTGGTAGCTATAATCTTACAGTAAAAATTAGCTATAAACTTTATGGACAATATAATGAAGAAACTAGAGTTATAGGAATAGTTTTAGGTAATAAACCTAATTTAATTATAACTTCTGTTAATAATAAGGATTCCGATAATGGCAAAAAACTCAATGTGAACTTTATAAATAGTGGTAGAGGTACATTAAAAGATGTTATGGTAAATGTTACTGCAAAAGATAAACACTTTTCAAAATTCTTTGGAACTATGGAATCTGAGGATGAGAATGAATTCTCACAGGAATTAAATTTATCTGGTAATATTAATGGTAAAATTGAGATTTCTTATAAAGATGAATTAAATAAAGAAGGTAAAATAATTCAAGATTTTAATATCAAAGGTGAAAAAATTGATACTAATTCTAATAATAAAAATAAAAAAGGTGTTTTAAGCCACATTGGTTCTTTCTTTAAAGCTTTATTAGGAATAGGTGATTAATATGAAACTTAATGACCTTATAGAAATTATTTGGAATAATCTCTGGAAAAGAAAAGCTAGAACTTTACTAACTATGTTAGGTGTAGTTATTGGAAGTATAGCTATATATGTAATTATTTCTTTGGGAAATGGATTCCAAAAATACATGTCTAGTCAATTAAATTCTTTAGGAGATATAAACACTATAACAGTTTCTCCTTATAATGACTCTATGGCTATGTATGATAATTCTAAGGGTAAAAATAAGAAAAAAATTTTAAATAAAAAAAATATAACTGAATTAGAAAAATTAAATTATGTCAAATATGTAGTTCCTAAACTATCTGAAGATATATCTCTATCTTACAAAAAAAATGATATTAATTCTGCTATGCTTCAAGGTATGACTATGAAAAATTATAGTAAAGATCATGAATTGCTATTAGGAAAATTTCCTAAGGACTCAAAAAATGAAGTAGTTTTAGGATACAAAATTGCAGCTTATCTTTTAAATATTAAAGATACTAAAAACATAAAAAATGAAGACTTAGAAAAAATCCTTAGAAAAAAAATCAAAATTAAAGTTTCTACAGTAAATGACAAAGGTGAAGATGAATGGAAAACCTATTCTGTTAGGATAACTGGTATTTGCAAGGAAAACTTTTCTGATGACTTCAGTATAAAATCTCCTATAAACTTCGCCAAAAATATAGTAGAATACAAAAACAAGGATAATAATTTTCTTAAAAATAAAGGTTATAACAATATAGATTTAGTGCTTAAAAATCAAGATGATAGTTCTAAAGCTGAACAATATCTAAAGGACCATGGATATTTATACTCTTCATTTAAACAAATGCAAGATAGTATAGGAAAAACCCTAAATGGTATTAAATTAATACTAGGTGCTATCGGTGGTATATCTCTATTAGTTGCAGCCTTTGGAATAGCTAATACTATGAATATGTCTATATTAGAGCGAAGAAAAGAAATTGGTATTATGAAAGTCGTTGGTGCATCAATTGGAGATATAAAAAGAATTTTTATAGGAGAAGCTACTGCTATTGGTTTTATGGGTGGAATAATAGGCATAGTAATTGGAAGCCTAATAGGATTTATTATAAATCTTGCATTAAAATCTAAACTTTCATCATCTGGTGGAAGCGTAAAAGTAGCTGTTTCTAGTTTAGGACTAGTATTATTCGTTTTATTATTTTCATCTTTAGTTGGATTTTTATCAGGATTATATCCTGCCACTAAAGCTTCTAAATTAAATGTTATAAATTCTATAAAAGATGAATAGGAGGAATTTAAAATGGAAGAAAATCAAACTAATACTATAGAAAAATTAACTTTTAAAGAAAAGGTAACTTATTTCTTTAAATCACCATCAAAATTATTTAAGGCTACAGCAACTGAAAAGCCTAAAATTTGGCCATTACTTTTATTCGTATCTTTGTGTACTTTAATAAATGCTCTAGCCTTTTCCAGTACTTCAAAGACTGTTAGGGATGAACTAATAAAGAAAGGCACTAAAGGTATGGATATAAAAACGGCAGAAATAACTAAAAATATTATGACCAAAATTATGAGTCCTACTTATCATTGCATCTCCTCTTTAGTAGGAGTAATTATAGGTACATTCTTTATAGCATTCCTTATATTTATATTATTTAAAATTTGTAAGACTCATATAAATTATAAACAAACTGTATTTATATGTTTAGTATCTTCTGTAGCTACATCTATTGGGCTTGTATTTAAAGCTATATATATGTTCATATCCAAAAGACCTGTAGGGGTGGAAGCTATTACAAACCCTTCTGTTAAATCCGCTTTAATGAGTTCTTTAGATATATTTTCTATATGGTATTATGTCATTTTAGGAATAGGAATATATACTGTAGGAAAAACTTCTAAAAGGAAAGCTACAATTATAACTATAATATTAGCTGCGATTACTGTAGGTTTTACACTTTTATCTGTTAAATCTAAAATGCATTAATTAAACATATTTTAAATGAATAATAAGGTTCCCTTTTTAACAAATAAAAATGGGAACCTTTTATTAATAAACACAAAAAACTACTATATCTTTTATTGCATATTACAATGAAACATCTTCTTGCATTGAAATATCTTCTTCCATTAAACTTTTTCTAAAAGATATCATGGAAAGTATCATTATAAAAACAAATGGAAAAGCTGCTAATATAGACGCTGTTTGTATCATTTTTAATCCGCCTGCTAGTAAAAATGATATAGTTAAGCCCCCTTGTAATATTCCCCATACAAACTTTTTAGTATTTGGTGGATTTAAACTTCCATTTGATGATAACATAGCTAAAACAAAGGTTGCAGAATCTGCTGATGTTATAAAAAATATTAAAGATAAAATCATTATAAGAATATTTATCAATAATCCACAAGGATATTTACTCATAATAACAAAAAATGCTGTATCAACCTTTTGTATTGCAGTTAATATTGTGGCTTTATCCATATTAAATCCCATTGTCCCAAACATAGCAAACCATAAGAAAACCATTAGACTAGGAATTATTAAAACCCCTAGCAAAAATTCTCTTATAGTTCTTCCTTTTGAAATTCTAGCTATAAATATTCCGACTGGTGGAGTCCAAGCTATCCACCAACCCCAATAAAATAAAGTCCAGTCTTTATACCAATTACCATGCAAAAATATATTATTATTAGTTGTAACTAAATCTTTACTATAATATATAATCCCTTTAAATAGATTCTTAAAGATCTCTGATGTAGGTCCAACTATTAATACAAGTATTACAACAAAAATAGCAATAAATATGTTAAGATTAGATAAGGTTTGTATTCCTTTATCAATTCCTGACATAGCCGAACTCATATAACATATAGTTACTATTGATACTATAAGTAATTTAACTTTTATATTTTCAGGTATATTAAATAAATAATTTAATCCCGCATTTATTTGTAATGTCCCCATTCCAAGAGAAGTTATTATTCCTGCTACTGTAGCAAATATAGTAAAAATATCAACTATGCTACCTATTAATCCATTGGCTCTTTTTTCTCCTATAATAGGAATAAGTATACTACTCATTAAAGCTGGTTTCTTCTTTCGAAATTGCATATATGCTAGAACTAATGCTAATATGGCATAACAAGCCCATGCGGATATCCCCCAATGTAAGAACACCTTTTTTAAAGCAAACATTTTAGATTTTTCTGTAAAACCTTTTTCTCCTAAGGGATGTACATAATGAATTAATGGTTCTGCTACAGACCAAAATACTAGACCCATCCCCATGCCTGCACAAAACAACATTGATAACCATGATATAAAACTATACTTAGGTTTTTCATTATCATTACCTAATTTTATTTTTCCATATCTACCTAATGCAGCCCAAAGACAAAATATAAAAAATGAAAGTATTGCACCTGAATATAACCAATAAAAATTATCCAGCAAAAAATTAAGAACATTTGTTGTAATATATCCAAATGCCTTTACATTTAAAAATACAAATATCATTATAGCCATTAATACTATAGTAGATATTAGAAAAACCTTTTCACTTTTAAGCTTATTTATCATAAAACATCTCCCTTTAATATAACAACTTATTTATATAATGATATCAACAACCCTATTATAGCATTGAAGTTGTTAATTGTAAAATATTCCTTTCATATATTCTTTCATTTATAAAAACTCATCATAAACTAACATAAATTAAATAAGGCTTCCTTACTTAAATACAATATCTTTTACTAATAATATTTAGATTTTAAAATTCATATATATAATTACATTATAATGATTTATTTAAATAAACTATTTTTGTATAATTTGTTATAATTAACTGTAATAAGATATAGTAATATAAAAGTAATTGAGAAATTTATCTGTTATAATAATATAAATAAATTGAGAAGTGAGGAATTATAATGAATTTTATTGATTTACACTGTGATACAATTTATGCCCTTATGAATAAAAAAACTTGCCTAAATAAGTCTGTTACTATAAAGGAAGGGGAAACTTTATATGAAAATACTTTAGGTGTGGATTTAAAAAAACTAAATTCTGCTCATTCATTAGCTCAATTTTTTGCCCTTTTCATAGATAAAAGCGAAACTAAAACCCCTTTAAAAACTTGCCTTAAAATGTTAGACTTTTTTTATAATGAACTAGAGAAAAATAAAAACTATATCCGTATAGCCAAAAATTATCAAGATATTGTTAAAAACAATAATGATAATAAACTCTCCGCCTTATTAACCATTGAAGAGGGTGGAGTATTAGAAGGAGAACTATATAATTTAAGAAACTTTTATAGATTGGGAGTCCGACTTATAACTTTAACTTGGAATTTTCCAAATGAAATAGGGTTTCCAAACTGCAAACAAAAATACATGGATAAAGGCCTAAAACCTTTTGGTTTTAAAGTGATAGAAGAAATGAATAAATTAGGCATGTTAATAGATGTGTCTCATTTATCCGATGCTGGTTTTTGGGATGTAGCCAATAATAGTAAAAAGCCTTTTATAGCGTCACACTCTAATGCTAGATTTATAACTAATCACCCTAGAAATTTGACTGATCCTATGATAAAATCCTTATCTGAAAGAGGAGGAACTATAGGTATTAATTTTGAAAGAACATTTTTAGGTGAAAATGATTATGGTAAAATTGCAGATATGATAACTCATATAAAACATATAAAAAAAGTTGGTGGTATAAATTGCATATCCATTGGTTCGGATTTTGATGGTATAGAAGTTCCTAGTGAAGTAAAAAACTCCAGTAAAATATATAAACTAATAACTACGCTGCAAAAAGAAAATTTTACAGAAAATGAAATTGAAAAAATACTTTATAAGAACGCCTTAAGAGTTATACAAGAAATTTTATAAATTTAAAGCTACTATGTGGAAAACTTATATATAAATACATTTACACATAGTAGCTTTTATAATACTGTACTGAACCCTTTATATAGCTTTGTCTTCCATATAAATTTCTTTTACTATATTATAAACTTCCCTCCAATTATAAACCCTTATTATATTATAACCATGAATATTTTTATTGTAATTTGTATCTATCAAAATAACCTTGAATCCAGCCTCTGAAAGTTCCAAAGCATTATTAGGATTATCTTCAATAAATATATCACACTTCAATTCTATGGCCTTTTTTACTTTATAGTGACTACCCAAAACATAAAGTTCATTATAGTTTATTCCATTATTCTCTAGATAACATCTAGTTAACATTTCTAATGATTTATCTCTAGCTGTAACGAAATATATGTTATTGTATTCTTTCAAAATATTTAATACATCTTTTGCATCTTTTCTTACTTTTTCCTCTACAGTATGAATTCTTACTTTATGTTTTTCATAAAATTCATTATACTGCTCCTCCGTAATTCCCATAACCTCGTCTATATTATATTTAGTAACCTCAGAAGGTTTTATATTCTTTTTAAAATGTTTATTAAATATATTTAGCCAATAATAGGGTTCCGTAACAGTTCCATCGATATCTATACAAATATTTAATTTATCCACTATGCCATCCCCTTTCACTTTTGCCTTAACCTTTACTACATTCTATCATATTTAAAATATTGTATATAATCATTTTATTGTAATGTAATATTTATGATACCATAATAAATCATTTCATTCTATTAATAACAATTATTTTTTATATAATATATTTTTGGTATAAAAAAAGGAACTTATTATAAAGTTCCATCTATTTTTTACAATTTGCACATCCAAATACTTTTTCCTTAAGTTTAATGCCAGAACAAGTAGTTGCAACTCCTCCTAAAGCTGTTTCTCTTAAAGCCTCTGGAAGCTGTTTCCCCACTTTATACATAGCTTCTACCGCATCATCAAAGCATATATGACTTTTAACCCCTGCCATTACCAAATCTGCTGTAGTTAACGCACTTACTGTGCCTGCTATATTTCTTTTAGCACAAGGAACTTCTACAAGTCCTGCTACAGGATCACATACAAGACCTAGAACATTTTTAATAACTATGGCTGCTGCATCCAAAGCCTGATCTACTGTTCCTCCCATCATTTCTACTACAGCTGCTGATGCCATAGCCGCAGCTGATCCACATTCTGCTTGACATCCTCCTTCTGCTCCTGCTGTAGTAGCATTTTTTGTAATAAGTATACCAACTCCTGCTGCTGTGAATAATGCTTTTACTAACTCATCACTATCTTTTTTTAATTTTTCCCCTGCAGATATTATTACAGCCGGAAGTATACCTGAAGAACCTGCAGTAGGTGATGCTACAATCTTACCCATAGCTGCATTAACCTCTGATGTTGAAATAGCCCTTGCCATAGCCTTTACCATAAATTCTCCTGTTAATGTATTTTCATTTTTAGAATAAGTATAAAGTTTAACTCCATCTCCTCCAATTAATCCACTAACGGATTTAACCTCTTTTTCACAACCCACCTTAGAAGAATGTTTCATTACTTCAAGGCTTTTTTTCATAGAGTTAAATATTTCTTCTTTACTTAATCCATTATTTTCTGATTCTGTTTCTAAAGCATATTCCCATATATTACAATTTTTAATATTGCAAATATCTATAAGCTCTTTACCACTATTTACAAACATCCTATTTATCCTCCTTATTTAATTGGATTTATAACTTTTACATTTTGTATGTTAGGAATAGTTTTTATCTTATCTATTATACCTTTTGGTATAGGAGCATCCGTTTCAAAAGTCATAGTGGCCTGAAATCCCTTACTTTGTCTGAAAACCTTCATAGTAGCTATGTTTATCTCCTCTGCATACATCATAGTACTGATTTTAGATATAATTCCCGGCACATCTTTATGATGAGTTATAATTGTAGGGTTGTTTCCAGTAAATTCTATCGGTTGTCCATCTATTTCTGTTATTATTATATTTCCTCCACCTATAGAAGATCCTACAATTTCTGATATTTTTCCATCTTCTTTTTTTATTATAAATTTAACAGTATTAGGATGAACATCTCCTAAATCCGATTCTATAAATTCATATTTTAACCCACTATCTTTTGCTATACTAAAAGAATCTCGAAGTCTATCATCCCAAGGATCCATGTTTAATATACCTGCTATTAATGCCTTATCTGTACCATGACCTTTGTAAGTTTTGGCAAATGATCCATGAAGTAAAAATTTAACCTCTACAATCTTTTTATCTCCTACTATAGAACTTGCAACCTTAGCAAGCCTTGCAGCTCCTGCTGTATGAGAACTTGAAGGACCTATCATAACTGGACCTATTATATCAAATACACTATAGTCTTTCATATTTTCCTCCCATTCCTTAGATGTTTTATAATTTATTTTTATTATAAATATTATTCATATTAGTGATTAAAATTTCACTTTTTTGAATTCAATTCTTAATTTTAGTATACTGTATTTATATTTTTTTTCAATAAAATTTCTAAGTTATTATATAATTTTTTTAATGTAAAAAATAACAGTAGCTAAATGAAACTTACTACTGCATTATACCTATAGTATATTTTTGTTAATATAAAGTTTGATTTTTACTATAAATTACAAACTTATCTTTTCCTAATTTTTTAGCCTTATACATAGCCTTGTCTGCATTATCAATTAATGTCTTAATATCTTGTCCATCATCAGGAAAGAAACTTATGCCAATACTAATTTTAACATTTATATTTTCACCATCTAGGTTAATGTCTTCCTTAAAAGATTCTAAAATTTTTAAAACTACTTTTTTAACTTTACATTTATCTTTAATATTTTTTAATAAAATAATGAATTCATCTCCTCCAAATCTAGCTATTATATCTCCTTTTTTTAAAATATTCTTAATTCTGCTGGAAACTACACATAAAATTTTATCTCCTATACAATGACCATACATATCATTAATATTTTTAAATTTATCTAAATCTAAAAATATTATAGCAAAACACTTATTTTCTTTTAACTCATTATTAATCTCCCTATAAAATCTGTTTCTATTAGGTAAATCTGTAAGTCCATCAAAATAAGCCATATGACTTGTTTCATCTCTAAATTTTTTTATTTCAGTTATATCTTTTATATAGGATATTATGGCTACTTCCCCTTCCATATTTATAAACTTACATACTTCTTCTGTATAAAAATTTGTACCATCTTTTTTTCTATATACTTTCTCTAAAAACTTATCCTCTATAGGATAGTACATTTCTATATTTTCATTATAAGGTATAATATCTCTTACATTTAATCTTCTCATTTCCTCTTCAGTATATCCAAATAAATTACAAGCTGAATTATTAAAATACAAAAATCTCCCATATATATTTCTTATGATAACTGCATTACTACTAGATTCAACTATGGATTTATATATTTTTTCCTTACTTTTTAATACTATTTCTCTAATTTTATATTCACTTATATTATTAAGAATTAAGAAAAAATATTTTCTTTTATACTTTCTCAAATAAACTTTAATCCAGTTATTCTTTTCTATAAAATAATATTCAAATTCAGTGTCAGACAGTTTATTATTCCACATATTATTTAACTCTTTTAATATAAACTCTCTATAATTATCTAAATACCCTATTTCACTGGCCCTTCTATTTTCTATTTTTTCTTTTAATATACCTATGAATTTTTCAAAGCCTTTATTTATCTTAATAAAAATCCAATCACATATTTTTCTATTATCACTTAGAACAATTTTACAGTAACTATAAGCTATTCCCAACTCTTCTATTACATATAAATCAGCTTTATTCTCATAATTTTTATTTTCCAAAACCTACTCCTCCTCATCTATTGCTACATTATGGAGTATGTATTTTTAATTAAATTTAACCCAGGACATACGTACTGGGTAAATCTTTTATATCCTTATATAATTTTATTATATTTTAGTTTAAGTTATTAATAAAAAAACTAATATCTTTCCACTACTACATCATTTCTTATCATATTCCAAATCTCAGGATCCTCCATACCCAATCTCCAAAGTGCTACTCCTCTTATACCTTTTTGGAAAGCTAACTGTATTTTCGCGTATATACTATCCTTATCTTCAAACCACACCTCATGTTTATCTCCACTCTCACTTATATAACTAAACATAGGAGTCTTAGTTGTCTCATCAAATATAATTTCCTTATTATACTTTCTTGCCAAATCTACTGCCATTTCATAAGTTACATAAGTATTACCTCCTGTTGTTAAATTGAAATCAAATCCAAATACAGAAACAGCCCCTACTACTTTTTTTCTTGAAACTCTTGTTATAGTATAATTTAAAACCCTATTCATCCAACCTATAGATACTACAGGTCCTGGCCCACTTCCTGGCCATCCATGTTCATTGTATAGCATAACTATAAATTGATCTACAGTAGATCCTATCACACTATAATCAAAAGGATCAGAAAATGGATTAAAAGGTTCATCACTTACTCTAGCAGGTATAGATACTGAAAAATAATATCCATTTTTTCGTAATGCTGCACCTAATTCTAAATATAATAATGATAATTTTTCTCTATCTTCTATATGAACATCTTCTATATCAATATTTACACCATCAAAATTATATCTTCTAATTAATTCTATTATATTATTTATAAATATGGCTCTATTTTCTTTGGTGCTTACTAATTCTTTTACTAAATTTTTAGCAAAATTTACTCCTCCATTTTTATAGAGAAGATTATGAACTAAAGCTAACATTTTTAAATTATTTTTATGGGCTATATTAACTAAATTACTAATCTCATCATCTGTAAATTGTCCAAACTTTTCAATTTGTGTAGCATTATTTTCATCTATTCTAAAAATAAACATAGCTACTTCTGATAGGGAATTTATGTTATTAATAAAAGAATTATATGATGATGGTAGTGTAGGACCCTCTGATAAAGTATAAAATCCATCTATAGCTGATACTGGTTTCATAGTGCCATAAGTTTTAAATTCCGTCACTGTGGATGATACAAAAGCCTCATTTCCATTAAATAATCTCACTTTATACCATTGACCTTGCACTTTTAATATAGGCAATTTTGCACCCTTTACCATTCTGTATAAAATATCTGAATTCAAAGAATCTTCTCTTCTTATATTAGCTATATCACTTCTAACTATAGCTTCTGTATATAGTGGTATTTGCAATATTTGCCCTATATCTAGATTAGTAGATGGTAAATTATTTAATACTACCAGACTTTTTACAGTAGTATTAAATTTTTCTGCAATTAGATACAAACTATCTTGAGGCTTTACCATATATACTGATACCGGTATGAAAAGCTCTTGACCTATATATAATTCATTACTAGTAAGTCCATTATATTGTTTTAATTCTTCCACAGAAATACCATAACTTCTTCCAATATTAAATAAAGTATCTCCTTTTTTTACTCTATAAACTACGTTAGGTTGTCTCCACATAAATTTATCTCCTTTAAATCTATTGCTATAATTTATATTATTCTAATTAACACAAAAGTTGATTAATGCAGTAGATTTAATTTTTATATTCTGTATACTTATTTTGTAAAAAACTAATATTTAAATTTATAACCATGCTCTCCTTTAAACTATAAAATATATTTTCCCTTTTCAAATTACAACTAGCATCTTTATGTTCATATTTTAAATGGCATTTAACTGCAAACTTTTCCAATCTTCCATATAATATATTATTATGTTTAAAATCATTATTATCAAATACTATAGGTAGATATTTATCATTTTTATTAAATATATCTATATCAAATTTTAGATTACTAGTAATTTTAAAATCTTTATATGCTATTAAGCCTTTTTTACAGGTTAATATTTTATCTCCATCTATTGAATCTAAAATACTATACTCTATAAAACTTCTTACATAACCTTTTATAAAAACTGTAGAATTATTTTTATAACTTAACTTTACTAATGTTCCCTCCTCAACAAATACTCGATTTTCAACATTGTGAATTTCTATAAATCCATCTTTTATTTTAATATCATTAATTAAACTTATTTGTGTCTCTAAAGACTTAACAATAACTGGAACATTAATTATAATACTTTCATTTTTTTTATCTACTCTATCTTCTTTATCTATATTCTTTGCCTTAACTACTTCTTTTACTTTATCTATATTTTCTTCTTTATTTATAATCTTTTCTTTATCTACACATATTTTTTTGCCCATAACATATTCTTTATCTACATTCTCTACCTTACTTACTTCTTCTCTACTTATATTCTCTCCTTTGTTTATAGTTTTTTCTTTATCTATACGCTTTTTTTTATCCATAACATATTCTTCATCTACATTCTCTACATTACTTACCCCTTCTCTACTTATATTCTTTCCTTTGTTTATAGTTTTTTCTTTATCTATACGCTTTTTTTTATCTATAACATATTCTTCATCTACATTCTCTACCTTGCTTACTCCTCTTCTACTTATATTTTCTCCTTTATTTATAGTTTTTTCTTCATCTATACACTTTCTATTATCTATACTATTTTCTTTGGCTATATCTTCCAATTTATTTATACTTTTTTCTTTATGTATATTTTTTACTTTATCTATAACATTTTTTTTATGTGAATCTTCTCCTATATATATATCTTTACTCTTATCTATTATCTTTTTTTTATTTATATTCTTTTTATCATGGCACATTTTTTCTTTATTTGTAATATTATAATCTATTTCTTTTCCTTCTAAGGTCAAATTATTATTAACATCTTTTTTGATAATATTTTTGTGGTTGGTTTCTCTATTTTGTACATTTTGCACAAAATATAAAATCCATTGATTTTGCAAACTAATTTTTTCATTGTATAAAATTAAAAATAAAAAAAGTAGTCGTTGGAAATTCATCATATTTTTCACCTACAAATAATACTATGTAAATTATCCACACCTTACTTTTATATAAGGTGTGGATAATTAATATTTAACAGTCTATAGATACTTGTTGTACTTGTAATACTTTAATTCTTACATAAACTACCATTTTTTGTAACAGTTCATCATATTTTTTTACTCCTGCAAATTCGCAAGGTTCCTGCTGAATATCAGCTTGAAATATTCGAGATCCTTCTAATTCGCAATAAGGTTTTTCTGTAAATCTTACTTCATCTTCTAAATATTCTTCACAATCCATTTTACCTATTCTTTTTTTCTTACAATTTTCATTACATGGTCTATCATCACAATATAAATCCGTTCTATTTTGAGGTAATCTTTCAAATAATATTGGTGGATTTACATAATCAACTTCTGTAACACAATTAAATGGAATCTTTTCTGTAGTATGGTTTATATCTCCACTAACTGCATATTTACTAACACAATCAGCTGAAGCATATTCTATATTTTCTCTCACATAACCACTTATAAATAACTTTCCAGTAGTAGGAACTCCATTTTCCGTAATTCCTATATTTGGTATCAATTCACATTGAGTTAAATATACATCTTTTTTTATTCTTTTAATTTCATAATATTTTCTTTTTAATTTTAATCTAGCTTCTACATCTATTTGTACATTTTTTTCTGCTAAAACTACTGGTGTTTTTACAACCACAGGTCCATTTATTCCTTGTGGAGTAAGATTTGTTCCATTGGATAAACATAAAGTTTTACTACTTAATACCTTACCACAACCAAAATTGCATTTACCATTACCTGTATTAGGATTGTTATCTGTATTAGAAGTGCTATCTACACTAGAAGTATTATCTATTGTTTCGCAATTTTCATTATATTGTTCTATATCCAATTAAAATTCCCCCTGGTTTTTTTGTTTTATATTTTTTATTTTTTACTCTTTTGTTTTACACTTTTTTGTTTTTATTCTTTTGTTTTATACTATATAATATGGTGGACATACTATTTTGCTACTATAAATCAAAAATAAAATATTTTTAAATGATTAAAATATATTTATATTCATCTATATTATTAAAATACTGAAAGGGGATTTTACTATGGAACGTTATGTTATAGTTTGTTTAGTAAAAGGAGAAGCTTTAAAATTTCATGAAAGCTTAGTTGGAAATGTATGCTTTAAATTTAAAGTTAATAGACAAAAACTTCCTTGTCACTTTACTATAAAAGCTCCTTTTGAAACAGATAATATAAAAAAAGTAGAAAATTTAATAGAGGAATTCACTAAAGATAAGACTAAAGAAGACCTAAGAATTAAAGGCTTCAATCATTTTGGAAATAGAGTTGTATATATGGAAGTTAATCCTTCAAAAAATGCAATAGATCTCCATAATAATTTTATATATAAACTTAAAACTTTAAACGAAATCTCTTTTAAAGCAAATGAAAACAAAAATAAAGTTTTTCATTGTACTATTGTAACTAAATTTCCTCAAGAGAAATTTTCTCCTATATGGGAATATATAAATAATTTTTATCCTAATTTTAATACTTATTTTGATAATATATCTATACTTAAATGGAATAAAAATAAATGGATAACTTATAAAGAATTTAAATTAAAATAATACATTATTTAATTTAAAATATTAGCATTTATAAAATTTAAGAATAGTATGGTAATGTAATTACTTTTTAGGAGTTAAAAAATGTGTCCTTATCTTTATTATTTGCTCTACAATAACAATTATATGATGAGAGGTTATAGGCAAACCCCTATAGGACCTCCTCCTAGTTGGTCTCCAATGAATTCGCCTGGATCATCTGGGCCTCCAACTTCTCCTCCACCAAATATCACTCCTTCTAAATCAGAAAATGAACTTGGAGTTAAAGCTGTTGATCCTGGCTCCATAAGATTTTGCAGGTATAAATTTACTTATATCTGGCCAAGTAGAGGTAGACCTTTCTGGGCTTGGATTGTTTTTATAGGAAGACGTTCTATATCAGGTTGGAGATGGACTGGTTGGAGATGGGTATATTTTGGTATGGATCTTAGACAAATTGATAGTTTTACATGTTTTTAAAAATATAGAGCCTTTTAAAGGCTCTATATTTACTATTTTATTATTATTTTTATAAATTTTTTCTTTCCTACTTGAAGTATGTCTTCACTTTTTATTTCTGTATTATCATCTGATTTTTCACCATTTATTTTTACTGCATTTTGTTTTACAAGTCTTCTTGCTTCATTTCTACTTGGTGCAAAATTAGCCTTACATATTAAATTTACAAGATTAAGTTCATCTTGTGCTACTTCTAAAGTTTTTATATCTTCTGGAATATTTCCTTTTTGGAATATATTTTTAAAGTTATCTTCTGCTTTTCCTGCTTTTTCTTCTCCGTGATATAATCTAACAATTTCCTTAGCTAACTGCATTTTTATATCTCTTGGATTTATCTTATCACTTTCTAATTCCTCTTTTATCTTTTCAACTTCATCTGGATGTACATCTGTAGCTAATTCATAATATTTTATTATCATATTATCTGGTATAGACATAACCTTACCATATATATCATTAGCTTCCTCATTTATTCCTATATAGTTTCCTAGACTCTTACTCATTTTATCTTTTCCATCTGTACCTTCCAATAAAGGCATAAATATAGCTATCTGACTTTCTTGTTCATAATCTTTTTGAAGTGTTCTTCCCATAAGAACATTAAACTTTTGGTCTGTTCCCCCAAATTCTATATCAGCTTTTAAATGAACTGAATCATATGCTTGAAGTAATGGGTAAAAGAACTCATGTATTCCTATACTTGAATGATTTTGGAATCTCTTTTTAAAATCTTCTCTTTCAAGCATTCTTGCTACAGTGTATTTTGAAGTTAACTCTATAGTATCTCTTAAAGTTAATTTACTAAGCCATTCGCTATTAAATCTTAATTCTGTTTTTTCTCTATCTAATATTTTAAACATTTGCTCTTCATAAGTCTTAGCATTTGTTAATACTTGTTCACGTGTTAAAGGCTTTCTAGTTTTTGATTTTCCTGTAGGATCACCTATCATGCCTGTAAAATCTCCAATTAGTATAACTGCCTTATGACCTAAATCTTGAAGTTGCTTTATTTTTCTTAAAACTACTGCGTGACCTATATGGATATCTGGTGCTGTTGGATCCAATCCTAATTTAACTGTTAATGGTTTTCCTGTTTCTTTAGATTTTTCTAATTTCTTTTTTAAATCCTCTACGTCAATAATTTCGTCTGCTCCCTTAGCTATTATCTTTAATTGTTCTTCTACAGATTTCATAATTACTAATTCCTCCTTAATTTTTCTTTATAAATATAACTCGAGAAATGTACATTTTCATATTTTTAATTTTTTATTAAATAAAAGCTAGCTTTTTAATATTATCTATAATAAATAAAAAATCCCGTCTCTAGATAAATCTAGAGGACGGGAGTTATACTCACGCGGTACCACCTCGTTTTATTAAATACATTACTGTATTTAACCTTAGAAAGTACGATACTAAAAAGTATTTATACTTTAGCACTATAACGGGTGCAATTAACCGAAAACAGCCTACTACCTAAAAAGGGTTTGGTGATTAGCTCAGAGATGTATTCAAAATAGCTTTCTATACTCTTTTCCAGCAACTAGAGCTCTCTTTAAAAGAAAATCCATTTTTACTCTTTCTCTTCATAACTTTCAATTTAGTATTTTAGTGAATTATAGCATAGCATTTATATATTGTCAATTTGTTTATAATAATATTTTTGTAAAATTAGATAAATTATTATCTCCTAAAAATTTTATTTACGTTATTATAACCACTTAAACTTAAAAATATTTGGCTTGGAAGATAAAATATCCAAATTAAAGAATTACTTATATTTTCAAAACCATTATATTTTAATACTAAATAATCATCAATATTATATAGTGCTACATTAACATCACAAAATAAAAATAAGATTAATCCTAAAATTATTAGAATACATGTTTTCTTTGAAAAAAATTTCCTTTTAAAAGTACCTAAAGAAATTATTAAACTATGGATTAATATTAATCCATAAACTAATGAAATAGAAATTATAAAATTATTATCATGAAATAAATTTATATAATTTAACAACAGAAATAAAATTATATAAATCATTAATATAAAAAAATAATTATATGTTTTTATATTCTTTCCCCTATTGTGTCTTATTATATAAGTAAATTGTACTAAACAAAAAAATAATATACCTAGTACATAATTATTTATAATAAGAAAATTGAAATCTGCTATAATCGTAAATAATAACGCTATTCTAACAAGATTTTTATCTAAAGAATCATATTTGTCTTCCCCAATCAATAAGGTTATTATAAAACATATTAATATTCCTATATATTTTAATAAATTAGAACATCTCCATAAATTACTTTTATTAAAAAAATCTATAGTAATAAATGTGCAATAGTTTATAATATTTAACCATGTTAAAAATCTTATAAATTTATATTTATAATTTTCAATCACAAAAATTATCCTCCGAAGCTTTCAATATAATTTATTACTTATATTATTGCCAAAGCTTCTTAATAATCTTCGAGTTTCTCTTTTTTTATACAATCTGAAGCTTATTTATATAATCATTAATTACATTATAAACTCCATTGTTATTATTACTTTCAGCTATAAAATTAGCATTTTGTTTTACATCCTCTGGAGCATTTTCCATAGCATAGCTATAATAGGCCTTTTTAAACATAGCAATATCATTATAATAATCACCAAAAACCATGGTGTTTTTTTCAGAAATGTTAAATTTCTCTTGAAGTATTTTTATAGCATTTCCTTTACTTACTCCCTTGTTCATTATATCTATCCAACAATCGCCAGATACTACAAATTCCAAATTAGGACTTAAATTTTCTTCTAAATATTCAAGGGTTTCTTTTCTTACTTTTCTATGACAATAATATGTTAATTTATATATAGGTTCTTCTACCTCATTAAAACACTTTACTTTTTCTGACTCTACTTTAAAATAATTAAATCTTTCTAATAAATTATTAGAAGGTTTTACTGTATAAGCTTTGCTTTCTCCAGCTAAAAATAATTCCTCTTGAAATTGTAATTTTAAATTTTTTACGCTTTCTATATCTTCTTTACTTATAATACTTGAATACAATGTTTGTCCATCTTTATTATATTTTATAATAGCTCCATTATGAGCAATAAATATCATATTTTTATCAGCTTTATCAAAATTATTTACTAATTGGGAATAAAATCTCCCACTAGCAGCTACAAATTTTATATCCTTCTTATATAAAATATTTATTAAATTGAATATTTTTTCACATATTATTCCCTTATCATTTATTAAAGTTCCATCTAAATCTGTTGCTATAAGCTTTATCATTAAATTTCCTCCCTGTACTTATAATTACTACATTATAATAACATTTATTTTATAATTCTCCAACAAATTAAACATAAATAGAAAAGAAGCACATCAAAATGTTTTGAAATGCTTCTTTTTTGCGTATTAACACTTGTTTCTTGTACCCTGTCTTGCTGCTATTTTACTAGAATTTCCTGTATCCATAAAACCTGTTTTAGAATTTCTACTATTTTCAGTACTATCTATAGCCTTTTTGTTCTTATCTTCTATATTATACTTCCTACTCATAACTTCACCTCTTACTTTATAGTACATAAAGTATTATCTGCAAAATTTAAAATAATATTATTAATTATTTTGTTTTTCTGAAGCATCTACTATATGTTTCAATAAAAGAGAGGTAGTTACAGCTCCTATCCCCCTTGGCACAGGGGTTATAGCTTTTAATTTTGTATTTACATTATCAAAATCTACATCTCCACATAAGTTTCCTTCTTCATCCACATTAATGCTTACATCTACAACAATAGAATTTTCATTAAAATATTCTTCCCCTAACATTTTAGCCCTTCCTATAGCTGTAATTACTATATCTGCATTCTTTGTTATAGAAGATAAATTTTTTGTTTTTGAATGAGCTATAGTAACAGTAGCATCTTCAGACAAAAGCATCATACTTAATGGCTTTCCAACTACCATACTTCTATTTATTATAACTATATTACTTCCTCTAAGTTCTATATTGTAATATTTTAAGGTTTCAATGGCTGCTTCAGAAGTACACGGAATAAATCCATTTAACTTACCTTCAAATATTTTTTCTAAGTTTAGTGGATTCATACAATCCACATCTTTGCTTAATTCTATAGAAGAATTTATTACATCTTGATCTAAATGTTCTGGAAATGGCCTAAATACTAAAATACCATTAATTTTTCTATCCTTATTTAATTTTTGTATTAAACTTAAAACATCTCTTTGAAGTACATTGTCCTCTAATTCATATACATTAGTATCTATACCTAAACTAGTGCAATTTTTCATTATACTCTTTTCATAAGATATGTCATCTTCCTTATTTCCTATACGTACAATAGCAAGCATTGGGGTTATATGTTTTTTATTTAATTTTTGTACTTTTAATCTAATATTATTTTTTATATTTAAAGCTATATCTTTTCCATATAATATTTTAGTCATTATTTTCCCCCTTTTATTAAATTTTCTACATGCTCTTTTACATCTTCTGCTCTTTTTGAGTACTCTAAAACTAAATCATCTATCTGCTTTTCTAAAGCATTCTTCATATTTTTATTTTTCATCATATTAGTATTTATATAAACATTTAATCTTGAAGCTTCTAAAGCAGATTTACAAAATAAAACCCCTACTGCTACGTCGCTTATTGCAATTTTGGTTCCTTTTTTTGATAATTGTTCATGGAGTTCAATTGCTCTACAACAAGTTTTTGCAACTTCCAATGGTACTAGACTAGCCTTTTCCAATACCTCCTCCATAACCTTTTCTTTGTATTTTATTTCTGTATCAGTATTTTTAGGAAGTGAATACGCTTTTGATAATGGATAAAAAACATCTGCATCCTTTTGAACTAAAGTTTCTAATTTTTTTATTAGCTCTTCTCCTTCCTCTAATATAGATTTTATGTCCTTTTCCACATCTTTATATTTTTTCTTTCCTACTGTAAGATTTCCTACCATATTTCCAAGAGCCATACCTAAAGCTCCAACATAGGCACAAGCTCCTCCACCACCAGGTACTGGACTTTTTGAAGCTAATACATCTATAAAATCCTTACAACCTTTTTCTAACATAAAATACCTCCTAAAACTAATATATAAACATTACTTCATCTTTGCATATAATTATTTAAGTTTAAATTCTAAAGCTTTTACTAAATTAGTTAACATCTCATTTACTGGTGTAGGTATTAAATATTTTTTTCCTTCTTCTACTATAGATTTATTTATAGTATCTATTTCAGTTCTTCTTTTATGTAAAATGTCTTGTAACATTGATGATTCATTTTCACTAGTATTAAATGCTACTTCCTTTACTTTTTTTATACTATGTTTTAAATTAAAATTAAAACCTTTTGCATTGGCTACTTTGACCGCTTCTTCAACTGCCTTTTCCATAATATCTAATGCATATTGATTTTTTAACAAGTATCCATTTTTTATGTTTAATATAGCTGTTATAGCATTAATACCTACATTTATAACTAACTTATTCCAAATTATTTTTATAGGCTCTTCACAAATTTCTGTTTTAAATCCTGCCTCATTTAATATATTATAAATTTCATACAACTTGTCTTTATTTTTCTTATCTATAATTCCTATATGTGTATCCCCACATCCCCCATGCTTAATATAACCTGATTTAATTCTTGTACAGCCATGAGATGTAGTTCCAAAAATTATATTTTCTATAGACACATATTTATTTATTTTTTCTACATTACCATAACCATTTTGTAAGGTCAATACCATAGTATCTTTTCCTATTAAAGTTTTATTTTCTTTTATAACTCTCTCAGTATTTGTAGATTTTACAAATACAATAACTAAATCTGCAATACCTATACTATCCGAATTTAAAATAGCCTTAGGATAGGTTTTTACACAACCTGTATTTTCTTCAATTATTAAACCTTCTTCATTAATCTTATTTACATGCTCTATCCAAGGATCTATTAAATATACTTTTTTATTATTTTTAGATAAATATCCCCCATACAAACACCCCATGGCACCTGCACCAATTATAGCTATCTTCATAAAATTCTCTCCTCAATAATATAAATCTATTAACTACTATTTTACACCTTTAATAGAAATCCTTCCAAAAACAAAAATAAGCCTAACTTTTGAATAAAGTTAGGCTTATTTTTATTATGCAAATTACAAATTTTAACCTGTTAATTATAATCTAGCTAATTCTATAGCTAAATCAGATGCTACAGCTACATTATTATAAACTAATTTTATATTAGATTCAAGGCTTTTTCCTTTAGTTATTTCTTTTACTTTGGCAAGTAAAAATGGTGTAGTTTCTTTTCCCTTTATTCCTTTTTCATTAGCTTCATTTAAGGCATCTTCTATAGCTTTATTTATAACATCATAACTCATTTGATATTTTTATGGTATTGGATTTGCTACAACCATTCCCCCTTGTAGATTTAAATCCCATTTAACCTTTAATGCTTTTGCAAAATCTTTTGCTGTATCTATCCTATAGTCTACCTTAAATTCACTTTTTCTAGTATAGGAGGCTGGTAATTCCTCTGTTCCAAAACCTACCACAGGCACCCCTTGGGTTTCTAAATATTCTATCCTAAATCTAGTATAGATTTAGCACCTGCACAAACTACTGCTAAATTTGCAATAATCATAGTAGATGAAACTGTAGTTGCTCCATCTAAATTTTTTAGATATTATAAATGGTATATCTCTTCTACTTGTTTTAATAACTTCTGTTCCTTTTTTTCCTAGGTATTCTATTTCATCTTTTGTTAAGCCTACTTTTAATTTTCCATTTAATATAGCTATAGTTGCTAGTATTGCTCCCTTATCCCTTACTATTTTTTCTACACTTAAAGCCGTTTCTACATTTTGTGGATATGACATTCCATGGGATATTATAGTAGATTCTAATGCTACTACTGCTTTGTTTTCCTCTAGAGCTTTTTTAACTTCTTCATTAATTTCTAAATATTTTTCTAACATAATCCAATCTCCTTCATCTTATTATTTATATTCTCAACTGATATATTAGAATTAATAGTCTCTTCATGAGATAAAGCTAGTATAGAAGCTACCATTGAAAACTTTGTAATATTTTCTATAGAAAAATCATTTAAGTAACTATAAACCATTGAAAACGTCTCTTTTACTTTTTATAAAATCTAATGGTATTTTATCAAATATATCCATGTGAGCTATAGCCACTATCATATATCCTGTTTCATTTAATATAGATAGCTAGGTAGACGTAGCATTTTCTTGCATTATTATTTAATATTTCTTTTTTATAATAATCTAGCGTAATATAAAAAACTATCATCTACAATTTAAGTCTTGTAAATGATAGTTTTCTATTAATTTTTTGATTACTCGTTAATAATTTTAAGTTATTTTTTTGCGGAAGTATGAAGTTTCCATTCCTTTACATATTCTTCTAAAACAGTATGCAGTACAGTTCCTATTTTTGAATATGCCTCATCATTAAGATTTGCTAGTGATATTCTAATAGACCATTCTGGTCCATAGAATCCTCCACCACCTAATAAAACTATAGAAGATTTTTCGGCTAATCTTAATAATATATCTATAGGCTTATAATTTTTTTCTAAATAACTACTAAATTTCTCCCCATAATAGCAATTTGCCCACTCTAAAAGATCAAATTCAGTATAGTAGGATGCATCATATTTATCTTCTTCTAATTTTAATCCTAACCCCTCAAATAATAATCTTTTACGACGTCTACATATGTTCTTGGTTAGGTTTTTATATTTTTTTTCTTTATCTAACACATCAAATATTGAGAAAAAGGCCATCTGTACTTGTTGAGGGGTAGAGAGTCCCGCTGTATGATTTAAAGCCACCTGTCTACTATCTGCTACAATTCTATCTATAAAAGGAATATCTTCTGGATTAGTAGATAATGCTTCATAACGTTTCTTTAATGCTTCTTTTTTATCTGAAGGAAGTTCCTTTATCAATTTATCAAATACATTTTCTTCATAAAGAGCAATAGTACCAAGTCTCCATCCAGTTACACCAAAGTATTTTGAAAAGGAATAAACACCTATAGTATTAAAAGGTAAATCTGCTACTAAAGAAGTAAAACTATCTACAAAAGTTCCATATACATCGTCAGAAATTATCATTAAATTAGGATTATTATTCTTAACTATTTCAACTATCTTTTCTATGGATTCTGGCTTTATTGCAACAGATGGTGGATTACTTGGATTCACTAAGAATAAGGCTTTAATATCTGGATCTTTAAGCTTTTCAATTTCACTTTTGGGATATTGCCATGTATGTGTGCCATCCTCAGTGGTCTCTGATGCTCTAATTTTTACAACATTAAAATCATAACGAGGTATTAAAGGTATCTCTAAATAAGGTGTAAATATTGGTGTCATTAATGCAATTTTATCTCCTCGATTTAATAGTTCATTTGCAATTAATGAATCAAATATATAACACATAGCTGCAGTAGCTCCTTCTACAGCAAATAAATTGAAGTTACCTTTTAATTGTTTATTGTAACATATTTCCTCCATTAAATAATCTTGTACTACTTTTTCTATATGTGTAAGCATTCTATCTGGTACTGGATAGTTATCTCCTATAATAGCATCTGCTAATTCATATACCCAATCATCCTCATTAAACCCTTTAACCTTTATACCATAATTTATTATGTTATTTAAAAGTTCAATTGAAATTTCACCTTTATGTTTTTCTATATAATTATTAAACCTTTTATAAATACCATCTTTTTGAGGCATTCCAGCTAAATCTCCATCATTCCATACTCTACGAGATTCTTCTACTGCAAATTGACCAAATGAAAAAAAAGCTTCTCGAGGAGTTGCTGCAATCCAGTTGGGATTTCCTCTTCCTGCATCTAATAATACATGAGCACTTTTTTCTCTTGGTCCTTTTGCAAAACTTATTAATTTATTTTTTAATTCAAAAGGACTAACTTTTCCATAGATTTTTTCTAGTTCCATACGTTGAAGATTATACTTATCCATTATAAAAACTCCTCTCTAGTTATAAGAAGTTACTGTAATTATGAAAATTTTACATAATTTAAGTTTATGTTATGCAAGTCTTCTTAAAAATATTCTTACATTAACTTCTATCTTTTATATAATATTTTCCAGTTTCATTGTCTACTATTTCTTTTTAATTCTGAAAATAATCATACATTCTAAACTAAAAACAAAATTGTTTTAACTCTATAAATAATATATCAAAAAATACCAGTACATGTAACATCTTGTTATCAATTTTACATTTTTATAATATATATATAACTTAAAATAGATATATTAATAATAAACAAGCTATAATTTTCACAAAATAATAAATATAACCTCAATACTTTACCATTAAGTATCGAGGTTATATTTAAATTATATATAGTTAGGAAAATAGTACTCTATCGCTTAAATTATCACCTAATTTTATTTCTTCAAAACATTTAAATAATTTTTCTTTATTTAAATGCTCTTTACTTTCTCCATTTATGTCTAAAACTATGTTACCTTTGTGCATCATAATAAGTCTATTACCATAATTTATAGCTACATTTAAATCATGAGTTATCATTAATGCAGTCATTTTATGTTCTTTAACTATTTTATTGGTAAAATTCATTATTATTTTAGAAGTTTTAGGATCTAACGCAGCAGTGTGTTCATCAAGCAATAATAATTTTGGTTTTTTCATTACTGCCATTATTAAAGATAAGGCTTGCCTTTGGCCTCCTGATAATGAACCTACTTTTACATTTAATTTATCTTCTAGTCCTAAATTTATCTCCTTTAGCATTTCTATAAATAAAGATATATTTTTTTTGTCTATAGCTTTAGTAAGTCCAAATCTATGACCTTTATTATAAGCCATAGACATATTTTCTAATATAGTCATAGAAGGAGCAACTCCTTTTGATGGGTCTTGAAATACTCTTGCTATATACTTAGAATTTTCATATTCTTTATTAAAAGTTATATCTTTATTATCTAATAGTATCTTCCCTTTATCTAGTTTTATATTACCAGATATCATATTTAATATAGTAGACTTGCCTGCCCCATTACTACCTATTATGCTTATAAAATCTCCTTCATTTATATTTATATTAAAATCTTTAAATAACTTATTTTCATTTACTGTATCCCTATTGAATACCTTGCATAGATTGTTTATCTGTAACATTTAAATCCCCCTCTTTTCTAGCTTTTTTATGTGTTAGTGTAAAAGGTTTATTATTTATGCTTAAAGCTATAACTACAATAACTGCAGTAACTAGTTTTAAATCTGTAGGTGCTAATCCTACCACTAATGCAAAGGCTACAGCTAATTTATAAACTAAAGCTCCTAAAATTACTGTAGTAGTTTGTTTTAAGAATTTTATATCTTTAAATACAGATTCACCTATAATTACAGATGCAAGGCCCATTACTACTATACCAGTTCCCATACCTACATCACAAAATCCTTGATATTGAGCCATCAAAGCCCCTCCTAAAGCTACCATACCATTAGATATCATTAAGCCTAATATTTTTATCGCATCTTTATTAACCCCTAGAGATGTAACTAACTGTTCATTATCCCCTACCGCCTTTAATATAAATCCTGTGTTTGTACTTAAAAATAAGTCCATAGATATTTTAACTATTAAAAGAATAACTGTAATTATGATTATAGGATACATAGTCTTTGAAAATAAATGAGTTCTATCAAATAAAGGTATATTAGATTTTTTCATTATTCTTAAATTAACAGAATATAAACCCACCATAACTAATATGCCTGAAAGTAAGTTACTTATTTTAAACTTAACATGAAGTATTCCTGTAGCTAATCCTGCTATAGCCCCTCCAATTATAGCTAAAGCACATCCTATTATGGGATTCATTCCTTTAACTAAGCATATCCCTACTATAGCTGCTCCTAATGGGAAAGTTCCATCTACAGAAAGATCTGGAAAATCTAAAATTTTATAAGTTATATAAACTCCGAAACATACAATAGAAAATATAAATCCTTGTTCTAAAACACTTAATAATATATCCATCTATTTTACACCATCCTTAACTTTTTCTGATTTTTCCTCTATATTCTTAGGAATATTTATATTAAGTTTCTTAGCCATTTTTTCGTTTACTACAAGCTGAGTATTTTTCATGAACTTAATGTTCATATCCTTAGGATTTTCGCCATTTATTATTTTTAAAGCTAAATTAGCTGATTCCTCACCTAACTTATAATAATCTATACCACAAGTTGCTAAAGCTCCTCCTTGTACGTGTGCCTTTTCTGAGCCCATTATTGGTATATTTTTTTTAGTGCACTCACTACTTATAAACGGCATAGAAGATGCCACTGTATTATCTGTAGGTATAAACATTATATCTACTTTATTTAAAATTGAAGCTAAGGATTGGTGAATATCATTCACATTAGTTATACCTTGTTTAACAATTTTAAGTCCAAACCTTTTAGCAGATTTTTCTGCCTCTTTAACTTGAATCTCTGAATTTTTTTCACTGGTATTATATAAGATACCTATAGTCTTTTTCCCAGGCAATATTTCCTCAATAAGTTTAAAATTTTCATCTATAGATATTTTATCGGAAACTCCCACTACATTAGTTCCTGATTTATCCACAGATTTTACAATACCTGCCTGTACAGGATCTGTAACCGCAGTCATAACTATAGGAATATTCTTTGTTGAATTGAAAGCTGCTTGCGCAGATGGTGTGGCTATAGCAAAAATTATGTCTTTTCTTTTGGCTGAAAATGTTTGAGCTATAGTTTGAATTGTAGTCATATCTCCTTGTGCATTTTGAAAATCAATTTTTATATTTTCTCCATCTTTGTGACCTTTTTTATTTAAGGTATCTACAAAGCCTTTTCTTGCTAAGTCCAATGCAGGATGTTCTAAAATCTGCATTATACCTATATTAATTACTTTTTTATCCTTTAAATTTCTAGAGCTATTAATTTTTAAGCAAACTCCTAAAATTACTAAAGATAAAATTATAGATATAAAAATACCTATGTTTTTTCTTTCTACCATGCTACCATCCTCCTAATGTATTAAATTTTATATTTTGAAAGCTTAATAAATTTCAACCTTTAATTTAGACAATAAAAAATCTCTTCCTGTAGAAGAGTACAATTAATAAGCCTTTTAAATAAAGGTTAAAAAATATCTACTACCAAACTACCATGCTACAATTTTTCACTACCATACTACTTTTATAAATCAATACCAATTTGATTTATAACCACTATACTACTTTTAAATTTATAACTACTACACTACTATTTTAATCATCTTAAGTTTTAAATTATTATGCCAATAAAAAATATTTTAGAACTATTATACATATTCTCAAAATTTTTGTCAACTAATATTTAATTTTACAGTAATAAAATTAAATAAATACTTTATAAATCTGGAATAGAACGATGACCTAAACCTATTACAACTTCATTTAAATGTAAAAGTCCTATACTCATAAATATACAAACACTTAAATGTTCTCCTGATTTGGCTATACCTATCTTTCCACCTACATTTAATCCGTTAGCTTTTTCCATAACCTGAAATAGAGCCTCCCTTGTAGCTCCTGCTACAGCACCATCATGTACATGACATTCCTTGGTTAATCCTGATCTTTTAGCCGCTACTAAAGCTCTTTCTATTATTTTACTCATAGATACATTTATATTCCCACCTACATCCACAGCTGTTGTTAATATACCTTCTTTTTTATATTTATTCATTAATACTTTTTCTTCTTCTCTCGAAGATATGGACATTTTTACAGAAGCCTTAGCTACTTTTTCACTTTCTATTTTCAAAATAATACCTCCTATTATGTTTTATAAAAGAGATTTATCATAAAATTAAGCATTGCCCTGAAAATTCACAATTCACTTAAAATCAGTTTAATTATAACATATAAATATCAATATAAACATTTTTTATTTATAATAAAATGAAGGTAGTAAATTTACTACCCTCATTTCAAATAATTAATTTAATATTATTTATTAAATTGCACTATTTTTAGTTATTAAGTCTAAATATTTATTTATTTCATCATATCCCATAAGTTCCTTAATCCTTATTATACCTCTTCTTTTCGGATAAGTATCAAATCTTCCCTGAAGATGAGTATTAACCAGCGGATTAGCTACAAAATCTATTTTAGATATTTTTAAAAGTCTAAATTATTTATATGTATAGGCATTATTGTAAGAATGCATTGCTATAGTATAACTTGCTGTAACTCTTTCGCCAATGTTATTTTCATAGGCCCTTGTAGCTACTACTTCTATAAGTCTAGATTGTTCATCATCTATTTCATCACAATGTACATCTTTTAATGCTTCTTCTACAACTTCAAAACCACCCTTAAAATATAATATTTTTTCCACCTAGAACTGCTAAACAAATTGTTTAAAATTAAGCCCTATCCCTAAACTTCCTCCTGTCCACATACTTGCAGAGAAAAAGTAAATCCAAGCATTACCATAAGCATAGATAAAAATCCCCCTTTTATCTTTTTCACCCACTGCCTATAAAGAAAAATCGTGATCATAATTTTCATTTTTGTTTATAGTTTATCCTTCTCTTCTAGTTCAAAATTTTTGATTAGATAAACTAGTACTTAAAAAATAAAGGCTTTTGTCAATACTGACAAAAGCCTAAATCACTAATTAAATTTTAATATACCCATAATATTCATTCCACTTTGTCAGCCTCTCTGGACTAATTTAAAAGTACTAGCTATTCGATTTTTTCACTTAATTATTTTACAAAACTCAAATTATGTCAATGCTAGAATAAATCTTTAAGCTTATCTCCAAATAAATCACCTAAAGTTGTATTTTCCTCTTTAGAATCATCATATTTTGAAAAGTCTTGTGCTGGCTTCTCTATAGCTTCTTTTATGCTTAATGACATCCTCTTTTCTTCTGGATCTATTTCTAATACTTTTACCTTCACCTTATCTTGTAAATTTAATTTTTCTGAAGGTTTTGCTATATTCTCATTACTTATTTCTGAAATATGAACTAATCCCTCTATTCCCTTTTCTACTTCCACAAAAGCCCCAAAGTTTAATAGTTTAACTACTGTACCTTCTACTACATCTCCTTGTTTAAATTTATCTGCTACAGTATTCCATGGATTTTCCTTTATATTCTTTAAAGCTAAAGCAATTCTTTTAGTTTCCTTGTCAAAATCTAATATATAAACTTCTACTTCATCCCCTATTGAAACTACTTCTGATGGGTGATTTACTCTACCCCAAGATAATTGAGAGTTGTGTATTAATCCATCTACTCCTCCAATATCTACAAAAGCTCCAAACCTTTCTAATCTTCTTACAGTTCCTTTAACCTTTTCTCCCTTTTTTAAATTATCCCATAGCTTTTGAATTTTTATCTTTTCCTTTTCTTGTAATACTATTTTTCTTGACAATACAACTTTTCCTTTTTTTCTATCTAATTCTATTAATTTAACTTCTAATTTTTTACCTTTAAAATTCTCTAAGCTATCTATATATTTATTATCTATATGAGAAGCTGGTATAAAAGCTCTTATGCCATTTATATAAGCAGTAACTCCACCTTTTACTATATTTTCTACAGTAACTTCTAATATTTCTTGTGACTTAAAACTCTTAATTAATTCTTTCCAAGCATTTTCTTCATCAGCTTTTTTCTTAGACAACACTACATTACCTTCTCCATCATTTATATCTAGAACATAAACATAAACTTCATCATTTTCTTTTATAAAATCTTTAAGATTTTCTTCTTCATTATATAAAAATTCTTCTTTTTTAACTATTCCATCAGATATATAGCCTATATTAAGTACTACTTCTTTATCTGAAACTGAAATAACTCTTCCTTTTACTATATCTCCTCTATGTATTTTTTTCATGGTAGATTCAATATCACCCATTATATCCTTCATTGAGATTTCCTCTGTCATACAATAACAACCCCTTATTTATTTTTTATATTAATATAATTTTATCATAATTTAAAACATATATAAAAATAATATATGCTATATACCTATATATTATCAAATAATTATGAGTTATTTCTTAATTTTATTTAATAAAAAAAGGATGATATACTCATCCCTTTAATCTATACATACTTTTTCCATTTGTCATATTTCTTTATCTACTTTTTTGTATGGAATATATACCATGCTATCTAAAAAAATAACTCCCATTAATGCAGACAAATACTAAAACTATAATTACTATAAATATTTAAATCTTATTATAAATTTTTTATTTCATCTAATAACTCTGTAGCAGCTTTTTTAGGACCATCTTTTTCCATACCATCTATTCCTAATCTTGTTCTCAATTGACCTACTCGTACACCTGAATTAAAGAATTTATCAAAATAAACCTTTAAAAGTTCTTCTGTTTCTTCTCTTTTTTGAGCTGGTCCAAAAGGATTTGCAAAATAAGTTTTTACAAGACCTTTTTCTGTAGTAGTACCTTTTGCCATTCTAGCGCCTTCTCTAAACACATTCATTGCACTCTTTGCATCTTTAAAATATTCTAAATCTGCTCCATCTTTTTCATAATTGTTTGCATATAAGAATAAATCTACTGGATATCCTTTAGTTATTTCTTTATGAGTCGCTACTGGTATAACTAATCTTGCATTAACTTTATCTGGATTCATAAATATACTTCTATCAATTTGTTTAAAAGCATATCCTGTATCTAAATCATCTAATCTAACAAAAGCACCTATTTCTGTACCATAACCTAATGGTTTCCCATCTCCATTTAGTTTTACTACACCCATATCATCAAATATTATAGTCATATCGCTAATATAGTCTTCACTTAATTCTCTAAAGGCTTCTAAACTTTCTGACTTTCCTGCACCACTATCTCCCATTATAATTACATTAGCAGTCTTATTATTTTTAGTAACTATATTAACCATTGCACCATGTATAGGAAGATATCCCTCTTTTATCATTATTAAATTGTGTAAAGTTAAAGTCATTTTTTTCATATATCCAAAATAATCTATAGCATCATTATAATTTACATAACCTAACATAATGTTATTTTTCTTATCATTATAAAACACTGTTTTAATATCCTTATCATGGTCTCTTGCACCAAATACATAAACTATATCTGGATTTTTTTCCCTATATTCTTCTTCTCTAGCCATTTCAAATAAGTTACATAAAGTAATACCATGATCCATAAAATCTCTATGAAAATATATATAAGCTAAAAGTGACCCAACTTTTGCTGGATAACAAAACCAATGGTCTACATTTATTCTACAATTTTTTAATGGATTATCATCAGTTTCTGTAAACATACCGTCTCTTTTATTTTTCTTAGGATAAGTTATAAAAGGTGGATCTAACAATATAGATTCTATAAAAGGAACTTTCTTAAGAACCTCATATTCGTTAGGGGCATCCCAAGAAGAACTATTTAAAATAACCCCAGCATTTCCGCCAGCTGGAAGCTGTCTATATACATTAGGCTTATATCCTATAACATTTTCTTCTATTTTTCTGTAAGTTCTTAATATAAGATTAGAAAAACCATTATTGGCCTCAATAAAACTCACATTTTGAAATCCTTCCCTTTTTTTGTTGTTTTGTACTATGGTATATCTCTCGAGTTTTCTCCAAAAATTGTATAAATCTTCTATAAACATAACAAATTTATCTTTATCTTTTAAAATTTCTGCATACTTAGGTTTTAATTCTATAATCTCGTCAGCTTTTAAAATCATTAACATTTTAAATACATTAGTTATATCATCCAAAAAAGCTTCGGTATTTTTTTCTTCTAAATTATCCTCTATGTATTTATATATATTACTTTCTTTTCTCTTTATTTTATCTATGTATATTGATAAAACCTTTCTAAATCCATAACTATTAAATAAAGCTTCTGGAGTATCACAATATTTTGCTGTAAAATTTATCATAGCTTTTCCATTACTTAAAGAAAATTCTTTCTGCATAACAATAAAACCTCCAACCATGAAATTTAATTTAGTTAAATCCTTCATTTTAAATTACTAAGTACAATTATATCATATATTTTTGAAATTTATATACTTTTATTTATTCATTTTATATAAAAAATAAACACTATATAATTTAACTTTATAAATTATATAGTGTTCATTATATTCTGCGATAATATCAAAGCATTTATTATAACTTAAGCTTTTCAAGTTTAACTATAAGTGTTTTTGATACATCATTTAAATTTTCTGTTATATTAGATAAATACTTAACTGAAGTAATTTGTGATTCTATACTACTTGTAATTTCATCTGCTGATAAACTATTTTCTTTAGATACGTGAGCTAAATTTTCAATTTGTTCAGTTATACTCATAATGTTAGATGCCATTTCCTGCGAAGCTAAGGACACTTCTTCTATCATATTAGAAACCTCATTTATAGATATAACTATCTCTTCAAATTTAGAGTTGGCATTTTTGACAAAATTATTTTGTTCCAAAGTTTTTTGTGATACTTCCTTCATAGATTCACTTGCATCTTCTATACCTTTTCTTACCTCTTGAATCAAATTAAATATTTCTTCTGAGGAATTAGAAGATTCCTCTGCTAACTTCTTAACCTCTTCTGCTACAACTACAAATCCTTTTCCTTGTTCCCCTGCACGAGCAGCTTCTATAGAAGCATTAAGAGCTAACAAATTAGTTTGAGATGCAATAGCACCTATAGTATCTGCTATTCCATTTATTTGTTCTGACTTATCCCCAAGCCCTGTTACTAATATAGAAGTTTCTTCTACCACATTAGAAATTTCTTTAGAATGGTCTTGCAATTTTCCCATAAATTTATTTCCTTCTGTAGCATGCTCTGTTGTATTTATAGCATGTTGTGTTACTTTTTGTGAATTACTAGCTACTTGAGTTACTGCAGAATTTATTTGTTCAACCCTATTTGAAGTCTCTACAAGCCAAGAACTTTGTTCCTCTATTTTTTTACTTATATTTGTAGTAAGGAAATTTACATTTTTAAATTGTTTGGCTGCATCAGAAAAAGATTTACAAAACTCTTCATTATCCTTATCTAATGTATTTGAAACTTCTTTAACTTCCTTTAATATATTTTGAATTGCATCTAGCATTCTATTAGTATATAAAGCTAATTCTCCAATTTCATCATTACTATCTATATAAATTCTTTTTGTTAAATCTCCTTCTAAATTAGATATTTCCCTCATTTTATCAACTAAAATTACTATAGAATTAGTTTGTTTTTTAGCTATTCTTCCTACTATTAATCTTACAATTAACAAAGCTACTATTAGTAAAATAGCTAAAATGGCTAATAGTAAATATTTAGCCTTTATAATCATACTATTATTTAACCCTATACATATAGCTATATTTACATTATGATTTGCTTTTAAAGGTATAAATATATTTAAATCCTTAGTTCCATCTTTAACTTGTGGTTTATTTTCACTTACAGCTTTTTTTATATTTTCTAAATTACTCTCATTAGTGTAAGTTTGTCCAAATTTTTGTGGACTATTTTGTGTTTTGTCAATAATATATCTCCAACTTTTATCCGAATCATTTATAAGTATATATGCCCCATCAATTAAACCATTTGCCTTGGATATTAATAAATCCATTGATCTATTTATCTTTTTATAGATATCACTATTTTCCTTTTCAGTAGTTAAAGCCGTTAAGTCTTTTCCTTCTAATTCATGAGATACTATTGAAGATATTCCGGGACCTGCACTAACAGCTATTGTTTTTATAACTTTACTAATAAATATATAAGAACATATGCCAATAACTAAAAATAGAGAGATAATAAGACACATAATATTTTTTATCCATTTATTTTTAATAGTAGTTTTTTTAATTCTAATCATCCCCTTGTATAATTTTTGCATTTTAAATCATATATGTTAATTACAATAAATATTAGCATATATTATATATAGTTTGAAATTAATTTTTTGTAAATATCTTATATATTTATTAAATATATATATAAATAAAAACTTGTGAATTTGATTCACAAGTTTTTATTTTAATATTCGTAAACAGATACATTTTCGCATACTGTAACTTTTAATAATTTATCTTTAAAAAGCTTTTTATAAGAACATAGGAATTCATTTAACTCACTATCTTGCAAATTTATTTTTGACTTACTTTTTAACATAACATTATTATCATTAACTTCTATTGTTAAATCATTTAATTCATTTTTTATGTTATAATAAATTGTTTGTTTTATTTGAGGAGTTAAATTATATTTTTCATTAAAACTCATACTCTTTCTTATGGATTCATAATTTAAACTATCAAAATCTATACCCATATCTTTCATGTCTATACCTAATGATTTCATTTCACCTTTTATATCCTCTAAATTAAATCCATACATATTTGAATATTTTTCCATAAGTTTTTTTTGTATATTACTAAACTTCTCTTCAGATATGTTGTTTTTATTCATATAGTCTTTTATTTTAGTCATAAACTCTGACATATTTAAAGTTCCATCTGCTATTGACGCATATAAGCTATACACATATTGTTCAAATTTATCTAAATCCTTATCTGTAGCCTTATTTTTTAAATCATCAAAACTTATAATTTCACTCATAGTACTCTCTCCTTAAATACTAATTTTTATGACCTTAATATACATTTTAGCATATTTTTTATTATTTAAAATACTTTATGTTATTTTATCTTTTATCCAAAATTTAAATATTTATATAAAAACCTAGATTCACAAAACCTAGGTATTACTTTTAATTAATTCATAATAAGCCTTTATATTTTTCAGTGGATTTAATTCTTCATCTTCCACTATATATTTAATAAATTCAGGGTAAAGTTCTACTGCTTTATTTAAATCATTTAATGCTTTATCATACTCTTTTAAATTTACATAATAACAAGCTCTATTATAATATAAAAATCCCTCTTGTGGATTCTTATTTATTCCCTCACTTATTATCTCTATAGCCTTTTTATATTGATTGTTTTCCCTATATATAACAGCCAAATTAAGATAAGAATAAGGATAATTTTCATTATCTTCTATGGATAATTCATAAAATCTTTTTGCCTGTTCTAGTTCATTTAAATTATTTAATATAACAGCTTTATTAAATGCCGCCATATAATGATCAGGATATATTCTTAAGCTTTTTTCTATTATTTTAAGAGCTTTTTTATATTCACCTAACTCCTCGTATATAGAAGCTAAATTAGTATAACTCCAAAAATCATCCTCATCCATAGATATTACTTTTTCATAACATTTAATAGCTAAGTCTTTCTTATCTATATTATCATATACTCCTGCTAAAAAAAAATATGCTCTATTATAATTAGGATTTAGGTCTATAGCCTTTTCATAATATTCAATAGCCTTATTATAGTCTCCTTCATTATCATAAATAATAGCTAATCCATAATAGGCCCTCTCATCTTTAGGATTAATACTTAACACTTTATTATAAACCTTTTCTTCTTCAATATAATCATATAATTCATCATAAATTAATGCCATATCTAATAAAAGTTCTACATCCTTGTTTCCCCCTAAAGCATAAGCTTTTTTATAAAATTCCAATGCCTTTTCTACGTTCCTATTGATGTAAAAATTCTTACCTATAACCTTATAATTGTGCCACCTTTGATTATTATACATAATTATGCTCCTTTAAAATTTAGGTTGCCTTATTTATTTATTAAATAATATCACATTATATATACAATGTAAAAATATCGCTACTTAAACTTTCTTCGTTTTTTAATGTATTATTTAAAATCCTAATATTTTCAATTTATGATATACTATGTTTTATATATATAATTTATTATAAATAAGGAGAACATAATGAAAACAACAGAAATATTCTCTAAAAACCCTTATAAAACTATATTCGCCTCTATAAGTTGTATCTTATGGGGAAGTGCTTTTCCAGTACTTAAGATAAGCTATAGTGAACTTCAAATGTCTCAAAATGATATGATTGCAAGAATTCTTTTAGCAGGTATAAGATTCTTCTTAGCTTCTACTATTATTTTTTTGTTTATAACTTTTATACTAAAAAAATCTATAAAAATAAACAAAACTTACCTATTGAAACTTTTAATTATAGGAATACTTCAGACAAGCCTTTATTATTTCCTTTTTTATACTGGAGTAGCTAATACCAAAGGTATGAAAGCTGCTATTATTGGAGCAATGGAAATATTTTTTGTAATTATTATAGCTCATATCATCTATACCAATGATAAAATAAATAAAACTAAAATAATAGGCCTTATTCTAGGATTTTTAGGGATAATTATAGTAAACTGGGGAAGTTCTTTTAGACTAGATTTTAATTTCAAGGGAGAAGGATTTTTAATATTATCTTCTTTTATAGGTGCTATTTCTGCCATACTAGCTAAAAATTTAAGTAGAAAATTACATCCATCTTTAATAACTGCTTGGCAAATGTTTTTAGGATCTATAATTTTATTAGTATTTGGATATATAAATTTATCAAGTAATGCCATTGTATTCAACACTAAAGGCTCTTTACTTTTAATTTATTCAGCCTTTTTATCCGCTACAGCTTTTTCTATTTGGTATGCCTTATTAAAATACAACAAAGCTGGAGAAATAAGCTTATATAAGTTTATAACCCCTGTATCTGGTGCAATTTTGTCCTCTATATTTTTGCCTAACGAAAAATTCACCTTTAATATACTTATTTCTTTAATATTAGTAGTTTTAGGCATTATTTTAGTAAATATTAATTTAAATAGGGATTAATAAAAATAAGAATTAATAAGATTGATTTTATTAATTCTTATTTTTAATATAAGGAGTAAATAGTTCTACATGGTTTTTTTCTTCCTCTATTATTGTCAGCATTGTATTGTACGCTAATGTATTAGTATCTGATTCCCTTCTTACTAATTGTCCCTTTACATCTAATAATAATGCTAAATTATCCTCTTCAAGTTCTACAGCGAAATTTATAAGTTTATTTACATTATCTATATTAGGTATTACAAGCTTACTCTTAAATTGTTGTATTTTAGAAGATATTTTGTCATAAGCATAAAAATCTATATACTCCTGTAAATTTTCTTCTATATTATTCTTAATATCTTCATAATACCTTTTGTGCTTTTGCTCTTGCTTTGCAAAAGTATCTGCTAATACCTTCATTCTTATATCTTCAGTTGATTGTGATATTTTTTTAAACATTTCAAAACCTTTTTCTTCAATATATATAAGATTATTTATTATATCTATTATTGTATAAGACATGTATTTCCCTCCCCTTATCCTTTAAACATATTTTATAAAGTTTCATTATTTATTATATTATAATAAATTAATTTATATAATACATCATATTTACAAATATTTATTATTTGTAAATCAATTAAGAGTTTTCACAAAAGTGAAAACCCTTAGCTAATTTTAAATAATTTTATATTTTATTTGAAGTCTTGTACAAAATTATTAAGTTTTTTCACAGAGTCCCTTATACTATCTAATGTAGCAGATATCTCCTCCGTAGCTGCTGCTTGTTGTTCACTAATTGAACCGCTATTACTTATAGCTCCACTTATTTGTTTTACAGCTTCATTCATTTCTTGAATAATAGTTCTTATTTCTACGGCTGCTTCTTTGCTTTGATTTGAAAGTTTTCTAACCTCATTGGCAACTACAGCAAATCCCTTTCCTTGTTCTCCAGCTCTAGCTGATTCTATAGCTGCATTTAATCCTAATAAATTAGTTTGTGCTGCTATATTTTGAATTATCTCTAATGCTTTTGTTGTTTTTTCGGCCTTTTGTAAAGTATTATTAACAAGGTCTATAGCTTCTTGTCCTGATTTTGCTAAATCTGTAGCCCCCTCTGCTACTTGTTCTATACTTTCAGCTACTTGATCAGTAGATTCCATTAAACCTTTAATACTATTAACTAAATCTACGTTTTCCTCTACATCTACACAAGTACATAAACTTCCAACTATTTTACCATCGTAATTTCTAATTGGAGATACAATAGATTTTACAGCTACTCCAAAAGTTTCTTTAGACAATATTTTCTCCATTGATTTACCTAATTTTATACTCTCTGAAATTAAAGATGGTTGATGTATTTTGTCACCCACACTAATATTTAAATTAAATTTCTTAGCTGGAAAATAGTCTACATATTTTTCTAAATCTGAAATTATTATAGCACTGTCCTCTCTAAATACCTGTTGGCAATAAGGGGCTGCTTTACTTAATGAATTTAAAATGTCATTACTCATGTTTTCCATACTCTACACCTCTTCGTTTTCTTTTAGCATTTTTTAGTATCTATTAAAAATATTTATACTATATATGTAGTTTTTAAGATATATTTATATAACATTACATTTTAAAGAAATTATAATTTTATAATTATAATTTCTTTAAAATGTAAAAAAATCCTAACTATAAATATAATTATACCATTTATAGATAATACATACACGTTTTTTAATTCAAAAAACACTTATAATTTAAAATAAATATAATACAATACAACTTTAGTAATTAATTATAAAATAAAAAAAGCCCTACTGCAACTAGTAAGGTCAGCATATTATTCACTATAAAAACATTCATCAAAAAATAAATTAAAATTACAATATCTATTTAGTGAATTGTTATTTTGTTTTATAAAATTCCACGTATAATCATAATCTCCTTTTATAGAGAAATTACTATTTTTTATAAATCTAACAAATTCCATTTCATTATTATAGTATTTATCTATAAAATTATCTGAATAATCATCCTTCAAATCATCTTCTAAATTTTGATTATTGTGTAAAACATGCTCTAAATTACAAGAAAAGTAGTACATATGATAACTAGTCTTACTAATATTTTTAGTACTGTATAATTTATCCAACACTTTAGATTTCTTATTATTTCTTTCTATTATTCCATTTACATTAGAAGTTAAAATATTTTTATCTGTATATATAACTTTATCCACTTCTTCTTTTACTATTAAGTTTTTATCAATATAAGCTCCATCAGTGTCTATTAAATGTATTATTTTTAAAATATCTGACTTTTTATATCTATTAACATCTAAAAATTTTTTAATTTGGTCATTTACTTTTGCTATACAATTTTGAATAGTGGTATCTTTTCTTGAAGTAATATCCCCATTTACTACTTGAAATTCAATCTTATCATTTCTTAATAATCTGGACAAAATTAATGAAAGAGAATTCTTATCTGATATGCCCTCTACTATAAATAAAATAATCTTTTTACTTTTCATTTATTATTTTTCCCGCCTTTCTAAAGGCATAATTTATTTCAAAAGTATTGGTTTCCTCATAAACTTTTTCTTTTTGTCCTCCTAGATATATAGCTCTTAAATAAAAATCCCTTAAATTATTATTACTTTTTACATTAGTTAATCTTACATATCTATTCTTAGGATTTATTGTTGTAAATACAATAGACCCTTTACTTAATTTTTCTAAGGCTCGTAAATTATGGGAAGTAAAAACAAATTGTCCTTTTGCATTTTCTTCAAGTATATTTAGTATTTCTCCCAATAAATATTCAAATATTCCTGAATCTAGTTCATCTACAACTAAACATACGCCTCGATAATTATACATTGCAATTAATGCAGTTAAGATAGATATTATTTTTTTTATACCATTAGACTCATATCTTAATGGAATTCTTTTGTCTTCCCTAACAGATACTAACTCTACATTAATACTTTTATTTCCTTTTTTATCCAATTCACTACCATAGTCTGCAATATCAATATTTAATCCCGGAATGATAAATCTTATAACTGTATTAATCTGTTCTAATATTCTTTTTAGAATACCATAACCTTCTTCTGTAACTTTAGAACTTTCAAATAAGTTAACATGGTCCTCCAAAATAATATTTTTATTATTCTCTAATCTAACAGTAAACTTTGATAGATAATTTTTTATTATAAATAAATTAAATTCTGCAAAATGTCTTAGTGCGTTTATTATCTTAACATAATTCTTATTATCTCTAAAACCCCTATTAAATATTTCTAAACTTCTTTTATTAAAAATAAATGATTCTCCGCTTTCTTGAGCTAAAACCTTTGCAACAGCAATATTAATAAGAAGTTCCTTATTTCCACTAACTAATTCATTATATCTACATAATGGTTTAAAAATAGCATTGTCTTCCATGTTATAATCAATGACTTTGGTTTTTACCCTCCTTTTTTCATTTGTTAAAGGTGAATAACTTAAAACTTCCTTGCTTATTACAATCTCATTATTTTCTACATTTCTTTTTATTTCAATATCATAATAAACTAAAAGCTTTTCTTCATTATCTTCCATTAAAAATGTAAAACCTAAATTACACTTACTCCTATATTGGGTAATAAAATATTGTGCATCTTCTGTCAGTGGTTTTCCTAAAAGAACACTCTTTAAAAAGGCAATTATATCCACCAAAGCTGTTTTACCTGAACCATTTTGCCCATATATACCCAATATATCTGATTTCTTTTTATATGAACTATTTATATTTTTCTTCAAATTTATGTAACTTTTGAGAGAAACTTTTCCTTCTTCAATATTTTTAAAATTATTTATTCTTATTTCTTGCAAACGAATAATAGATTTTTTCATATACATTCCTCCTATTTTTGAATGTATCATTATAAATTATAAATTTCAATATCAAAAATAATTTTCATTACAAAATGTACCATTTATCCATTTTACATATATTATTATTCATTATTTATATATTTATTCAATAGAAATTTCATTGTTTTTAAATATATTATTCTAAAGAACAAAAGCATCTTAATTTTAATCTCCATTTTATAAAAAACAGTCTTATTATTTTAACTATATACTATAAAAAATCTTGGCATTTTAGATGCTTTTATTTTAATATAATTACTTACTAAAATTCATGAATAAACAATCCACTCCTTAATTTTGGTTCAAACCAAGTAGATTTAGGAGGCATAACTTCTCCTTCATCTGCTATTCCCATAAGTTCTTCTACTGAAGTTGGATACATGGAGAAGGCTACTCCTTTCCCTTGAGCATCTATAATTTTTTCAAGTTCTTTAAGCCCCCTTATTCCACCCACAAAATCTATTCTATTATCTTTCCTCGGATCTTGGATTTTTAAAATTGGATAAAGTAAATTATTCTGTAATATGGATACGTCTAAACTTCCAACTATATCTTCTTTATCAAAGGTTCCTTCCCTAGCCTTTAATTCATACCATTTATTATTTATATACATTCCAAAATAATGTTTTTTTTCAGGTTTATATGGCTTGTTTTCTTTATACAAATTTACATGAAATTTTTCTTTTATTTTTTCTATAAGTTCCTTTCCACTATAATTTAAAGTATCTTTTAATACCCTATTATAATCCATTACTTTTAAGCTATCATGAGGAAATAGTACTGCTAAAAAGAAATTGAATTCTTCCTCTCCTGTATAATTTTTTAATTCTTTTCTCTTATTTAATGCAACATTTACTGCTGAAGCTGCCCTATGATGGCCATCAGCTATATAAACCTCTGGTACATTTTCAAACTCTTTACATATTCTATATGTTAAATCTTCTTCATCTATTTTCCATATAGTATGTTTAACTTTATCCTCTGCTTGAAAATTATACAAAGGTTCATTTTTCTCACATTCTTTCATCATGTTATCTATGAAATTATTATATTTATAAGTTAGAAATATTGGACCTGTATGAGCTTTAACTATAGCTACATGATTAGTTCTATCTATTTCTTTTTCTTCTCTAGTTTTTTCGTGTTTTTTTATAACATTATTTAAATAATCATCTACAGATACACAACCTACAATACCTGTTTGAATAACTTCTCCCATCTGAATTTTATATATATATAAGCACTTCTTATCCTCTTTTATAAATATTTCTTTTTTTATCATATTTTCTAAGTTATCCTTAGCCTTTTCATAAACCATTCTATCATATAAATCCACATATTCTGGAAGATCTATTTCCGCCTTATCTATATGAAGAAAAGAATAGGGGTTTTTTACTACATTTTCTTTAGCTTCATAGCTATTTAAAACATCATAAGGAAGTGCTGCAACTTTATTCTCATATCCATTTTTAGGTCTTATAGCTTTAAATGATCTCAGTATTGTCATGTTCTTTTCCTCCCATTTCAAAGAAATTTTCTACTACCTCTATTATTTCCTCCCCAATTCTTCTTTGAGCCTCTTTAGTTGATGCTCCTATATGAGGAGTTACACTTACTCTTTCGTGATTTATAAGTTCCCTATTAGGATTAGGCTCTCTCTCAAATACATCTAGAGCCGCACCCTCTACTTTTCCTGAATTTAATGCTGTAAGCAAAGCCATCTCATCTAAAACCCCGCCTCTTGCACAATTTATTATATAAACCCCATCTTTCATCATTTCTAATTCTTCTTGTCCAATTAAATATTTCTTATCTTTATTTAAAGGTACATGAATAGATATATAATCGGAAACTTTTAATAAATCCTTAAAACTAAAATACTTAAATTCTTTAAATTCCGTACATTCTCCTAATAAGTCATAATAAATTACATTCATTCCTAATGCATTAGCTCTTTTAGCAACCTCCCTAGCTATTCTTCCAAAACCAACAAGACCTAGAGTCTTTCCATAAATTTCGGTACCCTTATATCTTTTTTTCTCCCACTTTCCTTCAATCATAGTAACATTAGATTCATTTATAAATCTACTTATACAAAATATGTGTCCCATGGTAAGTTCTGCTACAGATATACTACTAGCTTTAGGTGTATTTAAAACTCTTACACCTTTTTCTTTTGCATAATCTATATCAATGTTATCTACACCTACACCAGCTCTTACTACTAATTTTAAGTTTCCTTTTATTCCTTCATCTATTAAATCCTCAGTAATTTTAGTAGCTGATCTTACTATTACAGCATCAAAATTCTTAATTTTATTTTTAAGCTCCTCTTTCTCATAATGTTTGTCTACTACTAAGCATCCTTTATTTCTTAATATATCTATTGCATTTTTATCTATTCCATCGCAAACAAGTATATTTAACATAAAATTATCCTCCTTTAAATCTGTTAAAATCCTAAAATATCATCTATGTTATATAATAATCCTTTTATATCTGCTAAAGTACACTGACCCATATGAGCTATTCTAAAAGTTTTATCTTTTAATTTTCCATAACCATTAGATATTGTAAAACCTCTTTCCCCTAATTTATTATTTAAATCAGTTATATTTATATTTCTTATATTTTCTATATTAGTTAGTGTATTTGATAGATATTTTTCATCCCCATAAATTTTAAATCTATCTTTAGCCCACTTTCTAACATATGTGGCCATTTGTATATGCCTTTCATATCTATTCTCTAGGCCTTCGTCTAAAATTTTATCTAATCTATAATCTAAAGCATACATATGTGATATTGATGGCGTAGAAGGATATTGATAATTTTTCTTTTGCACATATTTATATAAAGAAAGTAAATCTAAATAGTATCCTCTATTAGGAATAGTTTCAGCTCTTTTTATAGCTTTTTGTGAAAAAGAGCACATAGCTATTCCTGGTGGCAGCGCTAGAGCTTTTTGACTAGAAGTTATACATATATCAATTCCTAATTTATCCACCTCTATTTTAGTTCCTGCCATAGAACTTACACAGTCTAGTGACCATACAATCTCAGGATATTTTTTAATTACCTCTGACATTTCTTCTATTGGATTCATAATTCCTGTTGATGTTTCGTTATGGGTTATAAATACTGCATCATATTTTCCTGTAGCTAAAATCCTATCTATTTCTGTTTTATCTATAGCTTCACCCCAAGGCACTTCATATAGATCTACAGGAACATTATTAGCTTTAGCTATTTCATACCACCTTTTGCCGAATGCCCCTATAGAAAAAACTATAGCTCTTTTAGCTGTAGTTGAGCGAATTGTCCCTTCTAAAAGTCCTGTACCTGAAGATGTAGACAATAGTATTTGTTCCTTTGTAAAAAATACTTTTTTTAATTTATCACTAATACTCTTTTGAAGTATAGATGCATCTTTAGTTCTATGACCTATCATTAAATTTGACATTTTTTCCAATACATCTTTTTCCACTTCTACTGGTCCTGGTATAAATAATTTTTTATGCATATTAATTCCTCCTGCTTATTTGTAATATTGTTATTTTTCTGATTTTTATTTCTATATTTTATTAAGTTAAATTTATAAAGTTATACCCTCATAAAGATTAAAATTTAAAAAATATATATTTTTTAAATTTATTTCACTGAACTTTATTACATATAAAAACTTTTCTTCATTTTTATGTAAGTATTCGACCAATAAAAAAGTCAATCGCCCTCTTAGGGACGATTGACTCGCGTTGCCACCCTTTTTAACCATACTATATTTACAAATAATATGATTCTCTCAATTATATAACGGTTTTATCCGAATTACTTATCGCAATTACCTCCAGGGTGGATTCACTAAAATATGAAGTATCAGCTTACAGCAAACACTGACTCTCTTTAACTTATATCCAAGTTACTATTCCTATCATTGGCAGCTATTAAATTTTTTCAAAACTCAATTTTAAATGTTGAGTTTATTATAAAATCAATAGGATTTACTGTCAACAACAAGATTCTGAAATTTTTTATAGTATTTTATATTCCAAGTAGCGTAGTTGCAATGGAAAAATAAATAAATAGTGCTACGGCATCTACTATAGTTGTAATTAATGGACTTGCCATTATCGCTGGATCTAACTTAAACTTCTTAGCTATTATAGGTAAAACTCCACCTACCACCTTTGCTAAAATCACTGTAAAGAATAAACTTGTACATACAGTAATAGATATTAAAAAGTTTACCCCTTCAAAATAATAAATTCTTAGGAAATTAAATATTGATAATACCAATCCTACTATAATACTAACTCTAAATTCTTTCCAAACTACTCTAAACATATCTTTTATCTTTATTTCTCCTAAAGCAAGACCTCTTATTATTAAGGTTGAAGATTGGGAGCCTGCATTACCACCTGTATCCATAAGCATAGGTATAAATGATGCTAAAATTACTACTGATTGAAGAGTGTCTTGATATCTTCTAATTATATTTCCTGTAAAAGTGGCAGACACCATAAGTACTAAAAGCCATATTATTCTATGCTTTGCTAAAGTCATAACTCCAGTATTTAAATATTCTTCTTCTGAAGGCTCCATAGCAGCCATTTTATGAAAATCCTCTGTATTTTCTTGATCTATTATATCAACTATATCATCTATAGTTATTATTCCTACTAATCTATGCTCTTTATCTACTACAGGCATAGATATTAAATCATATTTTTTAAATTGAGCTGCTACAAACTCTTGATCATCATAAGTATTAATATATATATAATTTCTAGTCATTATATTTTCTATTTTTTCACTTTTTTCACTAAGTATAAGCTTTCTTATAGATACAATTCCCTCTAATTTTCTACCATTATCTATAACATAACAAATATTTATTGTTTGCTTATCCACTCCAATTTTTCTTATACGTTCTAATGCTTGTTCTACAGTCATTTCTTTTTTTAAATCTACGTATTCTATTGTCATTAAGCTTCCTGCTGAATCTTCTTCATAATTTAAAAATTGATTAATAAGTTTTCTCTTATTTTCATCTGTATTTTTCAATATTTTTTTTACTATATTAGCAGGCATTTCTTCTAGTATATCTATTACATCATCAAAATATAATTCATCTAATATATTAACCTTTTCTTTATGTGTAATAGAGCTTATTATATATTTTTGTGCATAATTACTCATATAAGAAAATACATCTACTGCCCTGTCTTTTGGAAGTATTCTAAATAAAATCAACATTTTTTCTTGTTGAATTTCTTCTAATAAACTGGCAATATCAGCATTATTTAGCTTTATTAATTCATTTCTAGCCTCAACATATTTGCTGTCTTCTATAAGATCTAATATTCTTTCCATTTGTGGCCTCCTCCTTTTTATGCCACAAATTATACGAATAAATATAAAGATGGTATAATTGTGGCTTTACTATATTATTTTTTAAATTATAATTACAACCTTCAGGACTATAAGGTCCAGATTCCACAATCATCACCAACCTTTCACAATTTTATATATTTATATTAAAATTTTATAATTTTACTTACCTATTATAACACAAAATTATTAAAGAGGATGTATCTAATTAGTTTTAATACATCCTCTTTAATAAAACTTTATAATTTTAAGCTATGTTTTTTATAAAATTCGTAAAATTATTATATCCTATTTCCATATTTCCGCTATTTAACCTTATACAATTCTTTATTTCCCATATATTAATCTTATCCTTATATTTATCAAAATTATAATTTTCTCCTTGAGAATTTATTACTAATATATTTTTATAACCTCTATCTATTAATTGATTTATAGCTATTTCTCCATTTATCTCTGGTGTTATATAAGATTTACTTCTAACTTTCTTAGTAAATATCATAGGTTGCGCTATAACATTTAATAAAAGTGATTCTTTTTGTCTATATTCAAGTTTGTTAAATTCAAAACTCTTTTCAAACATAAATGGTAATGTGTAACAGCAAATCAAGCATTCCATGTTAAAATCATCACTATATAAAAGGTTTACATCACCATCATTAATTACTTTTAATAATGAATACCAAGAATATATACCGTCCTTACTTATTTTATTGCTCCAATTTTGGAAATTCTTTTTAAAAGATTTATTTATACAATGCATATCTAATAAATTTAAACATTCTTCTTTATTTAAAAATAATTTATCCTCTTGTGTTATCTTAAAAGTCATATTATCCATAGATTTATAATCTTTTCTAGCAAATAATATAGAGGTCAAGGCTCCTAATCCTATTCCTGTTGTTACAGTAAAATTTTCATAAAGCTTATTTTTCAATATAGCTTTAAATACCCCTGATTGATAAAATATATCATTCCCCAAAAAAACTATTGCTAAATCATTCTTCATGCTATCACCTCTATTAGTTTTATCTGTATATATTTTATCATATTTTTCTTTATATAAAAACATAATTTGTTATATAAATAACAATTTTTTCTTCAACTTATTTTTGACCATTACATTAATCTATAAACGAATGTATTTTTGTAACAGTTATAGTTATAATAATCAAACTTAATATATAAAATAAACCATTAAATCTTCTATCACTTTTATCCATAAGCTGTACCTCATTATTAATAAAATTCACCCTAATATATTGTATAAATTATCGGTATAAAGGTGCTTGTCTTAATATAATATATTCTTAAATTACATCGGAAAATTCAATATTAGCATTCTTTATGATGTAACTTTTTTCAAATTCATCTATTATATATTGTTCTTCACTGACTGTTTTAGATGGAATTTCTATTATAATTTCCGTTCCTTTATTTTCTTCACTTATTAAACCTATTTGCCCCTTATGAATATCTACCATTGATTTTACTAAAGATAATCCTATACCACTTCCCTGAGATTTTGATGTATTGTTAGGAGCTTGTACAAATCTTTTAAATATATCCTTTTGCAGACTAGAAGGTATGCCTATGCCATTATCTTTTACAGAAATGCTCACTTTATCTTTCTTATCTGTAATTTCCACCAAAATTTTTCCTAATCCATCTTTTTTATACTTAACAGAATTAGATATTAAATTTAATATTATTCTTTCCATCATATCTTTATCACAAGCTACTACCTTTTCTTCTACATCTGTGTCAAAAATTATATTGAGATTATTATCATACACATATGGACAAACAGATGTAACTACACTTTCAACTAATTCTACTATATTTATATTTTTCAAGTTAGGTTTATAATATCCCTCTTCTATCTTTGTAGAATCTATTAAATTATTTATAATTCTTAAGAGTCTATAGCAATTTTGTTTTATAATATTCATGTATTTTTTTAAAAAATCATCTTTTTTATTTTCTAAATTTATATCCATAACCTGTATAGCTGAATAAATAACATTTATAGGTGTTCTAAGCTCATGAGATAAATCAGCAAAAAACTCCATCTTAAACTTATTTTCTTCCTTTATATTTCTACACTCTTGTTCTAAGGTTTCTAATTTGTTTAAAACAGTATTATTCTTTATATAAATACACATATAGTTTTTTTCAGATAGCTCTATATTAAATATGGTTAAATCTACATCTAGACTAGTTCCATCTTCTAAAATCATAGTTTGATGTTTATAATTCATTATTTTTTGTTCGTTATTTTGTGAATTCATTAATTCACTTATAAAAATTTCATTATTACACTTATCCTCTGGAAAATATTTTAACATACTTCTATTTTTATTTATGAATTTACTACCATTTTTATTAACATAACATATTTCATCTTTTTTACTTATTATTAAAGGTATTTCTATACTATCAATAAATCTTTTACATTGTTCTTTTTCATCTTTAAATAAATTTATATTCTTAATATCTAAAATATAACTTTCATTTAAAAAATATTTATATATAATTAAATAGGAAAAATAGTTTAGCAAACTTATATACATAATAAATTTATAACTATTTACACTATAAGACCATAATATACTATTACAAAATAAATTTATTGTTGAAAAGCACATTAATATATCATATAAATTTTTATTCATTATTTTTTTAATTTTAACTAGATATAAAATTAATATTAAACTTAATAAAGTTAATACTACCCCATTAGAATTTATTATTTGATAAAATCTATAACTATTAGTGTTAATTTTTGATATATTTCTTGAAAAACTTATACATATGAAAAACAATGTAATAAAACTGTAGTTTAATAACATAACTTTATTATTTACATCTCTTCCAATAACTTTTATACAATATATAATAAATATAATTTTCATGTAACTCTCTATTACAATAAATAATAACTCAATTGATTTTTTGTAATATAAAAATTTATATATATATACCGTAGAAATAAATTTAAAAATCATAATAAATATTAAAGCTGCTCCTAAATATTTTAAGAATTTATCTTTTCTGTTTATTCTATTTGTAAAATAATCCATACTAATAGAAAGAAGTAATAATAGATTAATAATACTTATCCCTGTTTTATGATAACAATTGCAATTTAGACAATTAGCAATAACTCTAATTATAAGAATAATTGCCATCATCAAGAAAATTTTAAAATATAAGTCTTTTTCATTGTACATCTTACGTGAAAATGTAGAATTTTCCATATTTACAACCCCTTTAATACATAAGAATAACTATAAGTTAATTTTTAAATTTTTATATGTATTGTTTGTTATATCCTATTTCTTATATTCTACATAATATATAATTAACCTTTATTTTTTCCAAAAATTAACTTAATATTTCAAAAATATATTAATAAATAAAAAAGCTATGAAATTATACATTTTAAACTTCATAGCTTTAACCTTTTATTTATCTTCTTTTACAAATTTATAACAATAATTTATAATATCGCTTCTTTTTATTATACCTATAAAAACATTATTATCATCTACAACTGGTACAAAATTCTGATTTATAGATAAAGATATTAAATTTTCTATATGTGCATCTATACTAACAGGCTTATTAAAAGTATGTCTTGAAACTTCTTTTAATGGTATTTTACTTGTGTCCTTAAAATTCAAATCAGGAGAATTTTTCATTTTCCAAAGTAAATCTCCCTCTGTTAAAGTTCCTACATACTTTCCAGCATCATCTATTAAAGGAATGGCAGTATATCTATGATATTCCATTCTCTCTAATGCCTGCCTCATAGAAGCGTTTAAATTTTCATAAATTACGTCCGATTTTGGCGTAAGAAAAAAAGCTATATTCATATTTTTTCCCTTCCATAATTAATAATTATATTTATACTAATATTAATAAAGTTATTTTCTTTATTAATATTTATAATTCTATATTTTTTTCTAAATTCCTATTTTTATTTTATTTGTTCATCTATAATTTACTTTTTATTAACAATCTTTATTTTAATATAGTATAATTATATAATTATATTTGTCTATTATCTATAATATAACTATAATTATTTATTATCTAAGGAGGAAATCAATTTGAAGGAATCTATATTAAATATGTTAAAAGATAGTTCTGACACATTTATTTCAGGTCAATATATTAGTGAAAAATTAGGTGTTAGTAGAACTGCTATTTGGAAATATATAAATCAATTAAAGAACGATGGATATAAAATAGAATCTGTTTCTAAAAAGGGTTATAAACTAATTTATTCCCCTGATCTATTAACCTTTGAAGAAATCCACCCTTTACTAACCACGAGTTACATAGGTAATAGAATATTATATTTTGATTCTATTACTTCTACTAATGATAAAGCAAAAGAATTGGCCTTAAATAATTATCCTCATGGAAGTGTAATTATAGCTGAAGAACAAACTAACGGTAGAGGGCGACTTGGGCGTAGCTGGATTTCACCTAAATATAAAGGAATATGGATGTCCATAATTTTAAGACCTAATATAAATACTTTAGATGTGCCTAAGGTTACCCAAGTAACTGCTGCTGCTGTAGAAAAATCTTTATTAAATATGAATTTGAAAACTTACATAAAATGGCCTAATGACATAATACTTAATAGTAAAAAAATATGTGGAATATTAACAGAAATGAGTGGAGAAATAAATAACGTAAATTATGTAGTAGTGGGCATAGGTATAAATGCCAACTTAGATGTTGAGGATTTAGATGGTGATTTAAAAGAAAAAGCAACCTCTATAAAAATAGAAGAAAATAAATCTATAAAAAGAAAATTATTAGTAGCACATATTTTAAATAATTTTGAAACACTATACAATGATCTTATAAACTTTAATAATATAGAGAGTTCTATACATATATGTAAAGAAAACTCAATCCTTATAGGCAAAAATATAAAAATTATGAGTAGAAAAACTATAACTCTTGCTAAAGCATTGAGCTTAAATGAAAATGGTGAGCTTATAGTACAATATGAAAATGGTAAAATAGTTAAAGTTAATTCAGGCGAAGTATCTATAAGAGGAGAAAATGGTTATATATAAATAGAAGTATTAAGTTATATATTTTTAAAATATTAATTTTATTTAACACAAGAGAGGAGAACTAAAATGTGGGATGAATTTAAAAAATTTTCAATGAAAGGTAATGTAATTGATTTAGCTATTGGTGTTGTCATAGGTGGTGCTTTTGGTAAAATTGTATCTTCCCTTGTTAATGACATTATTATGCCTTTAGTAGGCAGACTTGTTGGAAAAGTTGATTTTTCTAATCTATACATAAATTTAAGTGGAACACATTATAATTCCCTTCAAGAAGCTAAAGCAGCTGGTGCAGCCACTATTAATTATGGTATATTTTTAAATAACGTAATTAATTTTTTGATTATATCTTTTTCAATATTTCTAGTAATAAAACAATTTACTAAAGTAAAAGAAATTACAGGAAAAAAAGAAGAACAAAAAACTCTAGTTAAGACTTGCCCTTACTGTTATACTGAAATTCATGTCGATGCCACTAGGTGTCCTAATTGTACTTCAGTTTTAAATGAAGAAATAACTCAATAAAATTAAAACTAACCTGTTAAATAAAAAGGTGGAAAATTAATAAATGCTAAAGTTGTAAACTAATTTTCCACTTTTAGTTTCTTAAAATTTTATATATTTTTTAATTACTAAATTAACCTTATTATTTTAGATACTCTCATATTTTAATATATATAAATGCTTTTCTGAATACTTTATCTTTTATTGAAATATTTCATCTGATCCTTTGCTATTTTTATTCCAACATATTTACTATATATTTTTTCTATCTCATTATTATCAATATAAGAATCTCTATTTATTATTTCTCTAATAAATTCCATTCTTTTATTGTTATTCTCTATTAAAAACAATATTTTACCTGACAAGTATATGTAATCATCCTCTGTAGTTAATTCTCTTTCCTCCTTAGTTTTCTGTTTCATAATTCTAATATACTCATTTCCAAAACTATTATCATTATATATTGAAGGATATATAATTACTTGATTGATAAACTCCATCCATCCATCTTTTAATCTATTATCTCGTATAAACTTAAATCCTTTTTCATCTAAATATTTCTTAGAAAACATATCTCTAACTTTATATTCTCTTTCTTGTTCTAAATCTAATAATAATTCTATTTTAAAAGGAATAAAATTTTCTTCTAATTTAATATTATCATCTCTTAAATAAACTTGAAAATGTTCCTTACAATTATCACACTTAATATTTTTATCAATAATTTTTTTTATTTTATACCACAAGCAAAATAATTTTTCTGAATCTTTTTTTTCAATGTTTCTATACAACATCTGAGCTTTATTATTCTTTTTTATTTTCCAACTATTACTTTGACATGTACTAACATCTTCAAAAAAATTATCTATATTAATATGTTTTGTATCATATATCTTAGTAGCCAGTATCATACCATTTTTTACAGCTACAAAACTACCTTGTTTTCCATTTAAAAGTACATCTAAATCTTTTCTATTTAATGACCTAGTTTCTATAAGTAAAATTTTATTTTCTTTATTTAATGGATTATTTAATAAAATTCTATAGGAACTAACATTATATATGCCATGATCTTCTAATATTAGATCTCTTTTGTCTAAGCCCATATTTAACTTTAATTTATCTTTTATATTATTTATTAATCTAGAATCATATTTTGATATTACTATAATATTTTTGTCTTTATATTTTTCCAAAGAAACATTATCCTCTGTTAAAAAACTTATATTTTTACTTTTACAATAAGAAAATAATCTCTCATTTTGCTTGTCTATTATATAAACTGTTTCTTTATTATTGCTTATAATTTTACTAACTAAAGCTGATTTTTTATAGTCAATATATTTATTTCTCAAAATTATAATACTAAATATGATTAATGCTAAACCCGTTATCTTTAAAACACATCTTTTTATTTTTTTCTCATTAGAAATATACAATAAATTTATTAAAAATAATATTATAGATATTATTATCATAAAATATAAATTATTTATTATAATATGTTCCTTCAGTGTTAAATTAAATGAAGTTGCTAATATAGGACAATACTTTCCTAAAATGAAGTTTCCCCCTACAATCTGAAAAATAAAATATCCCATGGATACTCCATATCCCGTAATAGTATTTTTTGTTATATTGCTTATTAACAAGCCCAAAAGCGTCAAGAATATAGAATATAAAAAAATAATGATATAATGCTTTAAAAAAAGATCTCCCTTTAGGTGATTAGTAATCCAAGCTATAAAAAATAATGCCAATATTGTTAATTGACTTATAAAAAAAGATATAAAATACCTTAAAAATACAATTCTATAAATGGGGGTTCCGCTTAGTATTACAATTCCCTCCATTTTATTATCATATTCTTGTGACAAAACATTAGTACATAAAGCAATGGGAATGATTACAGATGTCAATTCTACAAATTCCCATAAATCAGCAAAAAGAATTAAAAATACACAAGTAATATAATATTATAGAAAATATTAAAGATTTATTTTTAATTTTTATAGAATACTTAATTTTTAATAGAACATTCATATCTTTTCCCCTTTTTAATAATTATTTGGATTACAATAAAGATTTGTACTAATAACAATAAATATTATTGCTATAACAAAATATATACTATCTATTGTTATAAGGTTTCGAATAAATTTATAATTACCACTTATAAAGTTCATAGAATATGTCAAATAAGAAGTGCTTGAAAATAGAGAAATTTTATCCAATATAAAAAATATAAATAAAGGTATAATTATAGAAATAACTGAATGTCTAAAAATTATATTTATTAAATTACTTAAAGAAGTAAAAAAAACAACTCTTGGAAATGAAAATAATAAAAACGTAGTAATAAATGTGTATATTGAATAAATATCCTTATAGTAAAATACAGGTAAAATAATAGTTATACTACTGCCTAGTAAAATACATTGTAAATAAAAGCAAATTGCTGTAAAAAATTTGCCCAGTCTATACTGAAATACAGAAATAGGATTTGTATTTATTATGATAAGAACATCGCTTTCCTTATCATAATAATATATAGAAAATATTATTAAGGGAATTAAATACATTCCAAGCAAAAATGATGTATCAAAATACCTTATAGCCGCCAATCTACTATTTTGTAAATTATCTTTTAATACAAAAAAATTTATAACAATTGGTAATATAGAAATTAATATTATTCCTAAAAAAAATATAATGTTTTCATTTAATCTTTTAAGTTCTTTTCTTAATACAATAAAAGACTTCATAAAAATTTTCCTCCTCCATGAATATCTACTTATATCAATCCCGCTTTATATCTTGCATAACGTGTAAATATGCATCTTCTAAATTAGGATATGATGCGTTAATATGAGGAGTATCCTCTAATTCTTTGGAATGAGCTAAAAATCTCACAATAGCTTTACCACATGTTCTCTTAATTGAAATAATTACATATTTATTTTTTAAATCTAATAACTCCTTTTTATTATTGATAATTTTTTCCCACACATAGCCTTCTGTATTTTTTATAAATTCATCTGGAGATCCTATAAATTTTAAATTACCATCTATCAATAAGCCTATCTTTTCACAGGAAGCAGATATATCTTCTACAATATGAGTGGATAAAATAACAATTCTATCCTGACTTAGCTCTACTAGCATGGTTCTGAACTTAATTCTTTCTTCTGGATCTAATCCCGCTGTAGGTTCATCTACAACTAAAACATAAGGATTTTTTATTATTGCTTGAGCTATACCTAAACGTCTTTTCATTCCGCCTGAAAATTTTCCAATCTTTTTATTTTTACTATCTAAGAGATTAACTTTATCAAGAGTATTATAAATAGTCCTCTGCCTAATTTTTCTTGTATTAATATTATTTAACAAGGCTATATAGTCTAAAAATTCATAAGCAGTCATCTCAGGATATATATTAAATTCTTGGGGTAGAAATCCTACTATTTTTCTTATATCCATTTTATTTTTTTTGATATCTAATCCACAAATATTTATTGTTCCACCTTTATCTGGTTCAATTAAAGTAGTAATAATTTTCATTAATGTAGACTTTCCCGCTCCATTATGTCCTAAAAGACCAAACATACCATTTTCTATCTCTAGATTAATATTTTTTAATATTTTTTTCTTATTATGGGTTTTACTAATATTTTTTATTGAAATAAAATTTTTCATTCTTCCCCTCCTTCAATACTGTTAAAAACTTTAATTATTTAATACACTCATTGTGTATTAATACTATTATGTGTATTAGTACTATTAGTACACATAAATCATAACTTTTTGTCCAATAAATGTCAATAACATTTTAAAAAATGGAAAATTAATACATGCTAAAGTTGTAAACTAATTTTCCACTTTTAGTTTCTTAAAATTTTATATATTTTTTAATTACTAACTTAAATATACCTATTAAATATTTATATATCCACACATATAAATCCAGTTAAATCTACTAATATATGTACTGTAATAAACAAAACAAAAACACTTTTAGTTGAACAGTGCAAAAGAAAATCAAAATAATAATGATAATATAATCTTATGGAATTTTTATATTGCATATAAAAAAGATATAATTACTGGAACAAAAGAACTTAACATTACTCCACTAATAAAAGCTGCTATAGTAACTTTAGGTGATGTAGATTTAGATATTACAGGTAATGTTGTATCCATAGAAGTAGCCCCTGCTGGTGCAATTGCGGTATAATGATTAAGCTTCCTTGCAACAAATGGAATAATTAATAAAGCTGTAATTTCTCTAAATACATTTGTCAAAAAAGCTATAGTTCCTATCTCTGCATTTTCTAAATTTGTAAGCATTACGGCGGATAAACTATACCAACCAAATCCTGCAGAGATAGATATACCTGATTTCAATGACATAGAACATATAAATGATGCAACAATTCCACCTATAATGCTTCCTACCGCTATAGAAATCGGTATCAAAATTAACTTTATTCCATTTTCTTTTATATCTGATACAAGATTTTTATTACTTCCTACATCAATTCCAACAAAAAGTATCAAAAGATTTAAAGCTACTGTAGATATAGTTTCTACAGTATTTATACTACTTTGAGGTACAAAATAATAACCAAAAAATGATCCCAATATAACAGTTATTAACATTATTAATGTCATATTATTCTTCCTCCCCCTCTTTTAAAAACTTTTCAGAAACAAAATAAAGTACAAACACACTAAACACTATAGCACTTATAGCAAAAATTAATGAGGTCCTTCCTATAGTTTTTATATTTTTTAATACAGATTTATTAGCTCCTATAGATGCTCCCATAAAAAATAATAAGAAAATAACACCTATTTGTTGCATATATCCATTTATCTTTTTACCCTTCTCTGAGAACTCCTTAAAACGTCCAATTAATATACCTATAATTAAAAATAGTAATATAGCCCACATACTTATTCCCCCTCATTTTAAGTTCCAATATGATTATATCAAAAAAGCTTAGATATCTGTGTAAATCTAAGCTTTAATTATTTAATAAATTATAATACCTATTTATCTTTTTCCTTAATTCTAAAATACTTGTATATCTACCCTCTCTTACAGTTTCTCTTCCTTCTATAAATAATAATATAGTTGGAACAGTAAATACACTATAATAAGAAGATATTTTAGGCGATATATCTATATTTATATAAAGAGTTTTTATATTTTTATACTCTTTATCTATTTCTCTTATCTTATCTTTTAAAACACTACAAACACTACATTTTTCTCCAGAATAAAAGTATATTATTAGCATATTATTTTCTTTTATTTGTTGGATTACATAATTTAATTCTTCCATTATGTCACCTCATATTTATAAATTTAAATAGTTTTATTTCAAAAATTTAGCCTTATGAAAATTTATATAAAAATATACCTTATCTCCTTTTCTAAATAATTTTTTAGAATAATCCATAACACTTAAATCACTATTTTTATAATGAATAACATAGTAAGATCTATCCCCTAAATATTTTACATTTGAAATATAACCCAAATATCCTTTTTCCTCTTTATTTAGTATGCTTATGTCTTCTGGATTTATTATGGCCTCTACTTCCCCTATTTTTTCAGTTTCTACACTAAATTCTCCTAAATCGCTATAGAATTTATTTTCTTTAATTATACCCTTTATAAAATTTCTCTCTCCAAAAAAATTTGCTACCTCTTTTGAATTAGGATTTTCATATATATCTTTAGGTTTACCATATTGAGCTATTTTCCCGTTAAACATTAATGCTATATTATCTGCCATCATTAATGCCTCTTCTTTATCATGAGTTACTAGTATGGTTGTTATTCCTATCTTTTTTTGAATATCTAATACTAATTCTCTTATGGTATTTTTAACATTAATGTCTAAACTAGTAAAAGGTTCATCTAACAGAAGTATCTTAGGTTCTATAGCTAAGGCCCTTCCTATAGCTACCCTTTGCTTTTGACCCCCAGATAAGTTATGGGTATACTTATGTTCCAATCCTCCTAATCTTAATAGATTTGTTATTTTATATACCTTATCTTTTATATAATCTTTATTTTTTCTTCTCATCTTTAATCCAAAAGCAATATTTTCATATACATTTAAGTGAGGAAATAAAGAATACTCCTGAAAAACTATAACTGCTTCTCTTTTTTCTGGTGGTATAGATTTCATAGATTTACCCCCTAGATACACTTCACCTGAATCCTCTTTTAAAAGACCAGCTATTATTTTTAATGTAGTACTTTTACCACAACCTGATGGTCCTAAAAGGCACATAAGTTCTCCCTTATCTACACTAAAATTAATATTATCTAAAATCTTTTTTTCATTAAAATCTTTTTTTAATGCTCTCACTTCTATCTGTTTCATTGTTATCCACCTTATATATTTAAAAATTTATCCGTTTTATAAAATTTCTTAATAGCTTTCTCTATAATAAATAAAAAAATTAAAGAAGTAATAATAAATATAACACTATAACTTGCAGCTATAGTTCTATCCCCACTTTGTATAAAAGGAAACATTAGTATAGGATAGGTTACTACTTGGCCTCCACCTATTAAGAAAGTTAAAAAATATTGACTAAAGGATATTATAAATACCATAAAACTTGCAGACATAATTCCTGGGGATATAATAGGTAGTGTAACATAAAAAAAACATTGAATTTTATTAGCACCTAATATACGTGCTTGCTGCTCCATAGAATTTCCTATTAATTCAAAAACATCTGTAAGTATTGTAACTGCATAAGGTATACAAGGAATTAAATGAATAATAACTACTCCTATAAATGTATTTGCAATATTTAATTTTATAAAAGCTACATGTATTCCTAGGGCTATAGAAATAGGTGGTATTATTATTGGTAATAAAATTATTAATTTTATTAAATTTTTCCCTTTAAACTGGTAAATCCCTAAAGCCTTAGCTGCAGGGATACTTATGTCAATGGTAATAAATGTAACTAAAACAGCTATTAAAACACTCCTAAGTAATACTTGTAAAGACCCACCTGTGGGATCTAACACATATTTGAAACCTCTTAGTCCTAAGTTCTTAGGAACTACATAAGGCCAACTCCAATTTTTTGCAAAACTCCATATAAATAATACCATTATAGGAAATACTACAAAAAATATAAAGGTATAAATAATTATAGAAAATACTAAATTATTTTTTTTCATACTAATTTGCCTTTCTGTTTTTTAACTATGTTTTTTAAAATAATAATAACATTTACTATACAAAAGTATTAAAAAAGAACATATTATTATTAATATCATATTTATAACCATAGCATAAGGTCTATTAACTAAATCTGGATTACTATATTCTATATAAGCTTTAACTGGTAAGGCTTTAGGTTTTGTAGATCCTAATAAATAAGGAACTTCAAATGCCCCAAAAGAAAATGAAAAAATTATAATAAAAGATGAAAGTATACTTGGCATTAACATAGGTAATATTACATAGAAAAAGGTTTGAAACTTACTTGCCCCTAAATTTAAAGCTGTCTCCCAAATTTTCTTATCTATATTACATATAACTGAGTAAACCACTAAAATAATAAACGGTATTTCTTTCCACATATATGTTAATATTATACCCACGCCATCTTTATCCATAATTAAATTAGGAAAAGAATTTTGAGATTTAATTAATCCCATGGAATATAAAATTCTTGGTACTATTCCATTTCTAGATAAAGTATTTATTATAAGAATAACTGCTATAGTGTGTGGTATTATTATTGGTATTTTGTATAATAAATTAACTATTCTATTTTTATTTTCCTTCTTATAAATGCAATAGGCTAAAATCACACCTAAAATTGTTGCAATTACTGATGAAACAATTGATATGTATAAACTAAAATTTAAGGAGGTTATAAACTCCGGAGACTTTATAACCTCTTTATAATATTTAAAAGTAATCTTCTCTAAACCAACTACAGGAAAATATCCTAAACTTTGAAGGAGACAAGATGTTATCCCTACAAATACAATAGAAATTATAACTATCAATACTGGAAGTAATAATATATATGGTTTAATTTTATTTTTCACTTTTAATTCTCCCCTGGTATATTTTCTTCCCATATTTTTTCTATTATAGGCACTAAACTAGCAGGCATTTCAGGTAATCTATGTTTAAATAATTCCTCTTGTGATAATGCACCCTTGCCAATTTTTATAGATTCTATTTCCTTCTTTTCTTTATCGCTTAATTTTTCATTACCAAATACAGGTAAATCACCCCAATTTTTAGGGTCATATTTTGATTTTTGCATTTCAAAACTTATAATAGTATTTATAGCAATCATGGCTCCAGGCTTATTTTGTGAATTAAATGGTATAGCTACAAAATGAGTATTACCTATATCCCCTTTATCAAATAAAGCTGTATAAGTATTTTTAGGGAACTGACCATTTTCTATCCTTTCACTTACTGAATTAGGATTATAAGTCATAGTATTTAAAACTTGTTTATCTGAATACATATTATCTAAAGCTGCAATATTAGCAGGATAAGTTTTTCCGTCATTTAAAAGATAAGGCTTTAATTCTTTTAAATAATCTATAGCTGGTTTTATTTCCTTTTCAACCAGTCCCTTATCTGGCTTCATATTTACGAATTTTTCATAACCTACTATATCATATATTATATTTCTTACAAATGCACTTCCTGTAAAATCTGGTGGTGCTGGATATGTAAATTTTCCTGGGTTCTTTTTTACAAACTCTAACAATTCTTTATGGTTTTTAGGAGCACTCGGCACTCTGTCTTTATCATATACCATAACAAATTGAGCTTTTCCATAAGGTACCTCATACCCATCTATGGAAACTCCAAAATCATATTTTACTTCTGGATCATCATTATTTATATATTTTTTCATATTAGGTAATTTGTTTGAAAAAGGACCGTATAATAACTTATTCTTTTTAGCAGTATAGAAGTTTTCACCATTTATCCAAACTACATCTATAGTTCCCTTTTCATTAGAAGCTTGCTTCTCTCCTACTAATTTATTTAATATATCATCTATATCCATAGGCACTCTTTTTAATGTAATATTATACTTTTGTTTAAGTTCTTTAGCTAGGTAATTATCAATCCACTTGTTAGTCTGCTCACTTCCACCCCATCCATAAAAATTAACAGTACTACCTTTAGCTTCTTCAACTATATGATTCCAATCTTGCTTTGTTAAATCATTTGAATTTAGATTTTCCTTTTTCCCACATGCTGTAAGTGACAACATCATAACTAGAAAAATAAAAAAAGATAAAATTTTTTTCAAATATATCACTCCTTTTAACAAAATCTTCAATTCAGTTTAGTATTATAACATATCTTTTCTTTATTCTCTATAAAAAGCATTATTTAATAATATTATATATAATCAATATTATATTACAGTATATTATTTGACACATCCTTAATATTTTATATGTAGATTAAATAAGCAAAATATATATTACTTAAATTTATTCTATTGACAAAATAATCAGAATATTTTATAATTTATTATGTGCTTTATATTTTACAAGGTACCTTATAAATTTAATAAGGACTTTAGTAAAACTTATATTATATTTTAGTAAAGATAGATTTTGAATCAAAACTTTTTAAGTTTGGTTACTAAATACTCTTTACTATTTTACTAAGATAACTTTAACGCATCCTAAAAATTATACAGAAAAAACAATCAGTAATTCTTACGAATTACTGATTATTTTTATATTATCTTTGCATATTACAAAGTCTTGTACACTCTTCTATTTCATTTTTAGCATTAAGATATCTTTTTTTATCCTTATCATATACTTTCTTAAACATATCTACAGCTTCTTTATATTTACCTTCCTTTTTAAAGCTTATTCCTGTACTATAAAACTTTTTAGAATCTTTTATTTTTATTATGTCTTGAACTTTAGTATATATTTCAGAATTATTTTTATATCTTAATCCCTCTTTATAAAATTTAATTGCTTCCTCATACTCTTCTGCATTAACACATTGATTTCCCTTTATTATATTTTCCTTAAAGCTTTTATTTATATAATAGTAATAAGTTAAAAACAAAGATAACATACCTGATATAATTATCCCCAAAATATAAAATATAGTATTATTTCTTTTATTTTTTGTCATAAAAACGTCTCCCTACTAATATCTTAATGGAATTTTTGACTTACATATATCAAAATTTTTGTATCCTTCACTATTTAAAAAAGAAGTTAAGCCTATTTCTGCTATATCTAAGTTATTCTTAGGACCTATAGTTACTCTAAGACACCCCTTATTCTCATGTAAGTAATTACCTATATCCTCAAAGCTTATTTCTATGTAAGGTATAAATACTCTATTACAAATTCTATGTTTAACTACTTTATTTTTTATATTTTCATTAGTAATCCTAAAAACTACCCTATATTCTTGTTCCTGTTCAAAACCAGGATCTTTAAAAAAAGCTGAAATATAGGCTATATTATATATTACATAACTTACTAATAGTTTAAATTCTTTACACTCTATAAAATCATAATATTTCTTATATAAATTATATAAAAATATTATTCTCTCTATTAATATTTCTCTTTGTATTTTTTCATCATATATAACAGCTCCAAAATCACAGAGAAAATCTTCTTCCTTAAATATAGTTTTATCTTTATTGTTTTTATCTTTTAATACATATCTATTTGATAAGAACATATCTTTAAAAACTTCATAATTTGTTCCTATATTATATCCATCATAATTAGAATAATTGGACCATAAAGCCAAGGAATCTCTATTTTCTGTAAGTGATAATATATAAGTATCTTCCATTTCCTTATCTATAAAATTTAAAAGTTTATCTATATTTTTTTTAAACAACCTATCTAAATCATTACTTTCATCTAAAAACTCATTACATATATTATAAATTAATGTATTGGTATAATTTATTTCTGTACTATCGTTTAAATATTTACTATTAGATAACCATAATGTCTTATTTTTAAATATGTTTTCAAGAACAGTAATTTTAGTATAATAATATAATGCATCTATACTTTTACCTTCATAAGAAGATAGAGTATGACGGAAAAACTCATTATTTTTTTTCAAATCCTCTACATATTTTCGTATACAATTAAATTTACTTAAATTTTCCATATATATCCCTCATTTAAAAAATATAAATAAAAGCTACGGCACTACCACAGCTTTTATCTATATATTTTCCTTATATTAATTAATTTATTTATAATTAATATAAGCTATGAAATTATTTTTTTCTTTAATCGTATAGCTTTTTCATTATCTGAATCTATCTTTAATATATTATTTAAATACTTTTCAGCTTCTTTAAAATTTAAATCATTTATGTACTTTTGAGCTTGTTCCATATTTTCTTCCACATACTTATTCACACATTCATTAAGCTTATTTTGAGAATTTTCATATCTTATTGTATCTTTATTAAATACCATTTGAAAACAATTAATGGCTTCCAAATAATTTTTCTTTTTATAATTTATAATACCTCTATTATATGCAGTCTTAGAACGTTCCATAGTTTCAGCTAATTTTAACATATTTTCTGTATTATTATTTTTATTATATTTCAGTGCCTCTCTATAGATTGCTATAGCTTCTTTATATTGGCTTTTGTTCATATAAATATTACCATCTTCTATAAGATTTTTTGAAACAATATTTCTACTACAAACATAGGTTACGGTTGTTACAAATACCATTAAAATTAAAAACAGTATACAAACCATTTTTTTATTTAAAGTCACATGTTCACCCCCATAAAGCCAAAATGTAAACAAATCATTAACTCTATTATACTACATTTAAAATAAAATTCATATTTTATATTCATGTTAATAACTATCTATTTTTCCCTAGCATTATGAGCTTTGTCTAATTTTTTCATTTCTCTAAGTAGGAATACAGCTGTAACTATAGATGAAACTAAATCTGCTACAGGTGCACTCATCCACACACCATTAAGTCCAAAAATCTTAGGCAATATTAATAACATAGGTATAAGTATTATAACCTGCCTTAATAAGCTTAAAACTACAGCAATTTTAGCTTTTCCTATAGCTTGGAAATAATTTGAGCTAACTATTTGGAATCCAATTATAGGCAACATACATAAGAATGTTTTCAATCCATTAGTTCCCACTTTAATCATTTCAGCATCCCCATTAAATATTCTAATAATATATGTTGGGAAAATTCTAATTATACAAAATCCCAATGTAACAATTACTGTAGCACTACATATTGCAATTATAAGAGTTTCCTTAACTCTTTTATATTGTTTAGCACCATAGTTATATCCAATTATAGGCTGAGCTCCTTGATTTATACCAAATATAGGCATTAAGAATACTAATGATACACTATTTACAATGGTCATAGCTCCAATAGCTAAATCTCCTCCGGTAGCTTTAAGAGCATTATTAGAAATTACTGTAACTACACTAGCTGCTAACTGTACTGCAAAAGGCGCCATTCCTATAGATATAATTTCTAAAAATATTTTCTTTTCTAGCTTAAAGTTTTCCTTTTTTAACTTCAAACTACTTCTAGAGCCTGTAAAATACCTAAGAACCCAAATAGTATTAGCTGTTTGAGATATTACTGTAGCTATAGCCGCTCCTTTTATCCCCATATTAAGTGTAAAAATAAATATAGGATCTAAAATTAAGTTTAATATTGCACCTAAAAGCATAGTTACCATAGCCATTTTAGGATTTCCTTCTGCTCTAATACAATTATTTAATCCAAAACCTAAAGCATTAGTTATGGAACCTAATAATATAATGGTTATATATTCCTTAGCAAAATTAAAAGTAACCTCACTAGATCCAAAAGATCTTAATATAGGATTTATAAACATTAAACCTATTATAGTAATTAAAATCATTATTATACATAATAATATAAACGCATTTCCTAATATTTTTTCTGCATCTTCCTTTTTATGTTGACCAAGCTTTATAGAAATAATAGCAGCCGCACCTAATCCTATAAGCATACCAAAAGCCATAATTATAGTCATTATAGGTAAAGTTAATCCAACACCTGTTATAGCTAAAGAACCTACTCCCTTTATATGACCTATATAAGCTCTATCTATAATATTATAAAATGCATTAACTAGCATTCCTGTTATTGCAGGTATAGAAAACTTAATTAATAACTTTTGTACTTTTTCCGTTTCTAACTGTTTTTGTCTATCCAAAATTACTCTTCCTTTCTATTTTTGTTAAACTGACAATTGCATACTACTTTTTCTAAAAGATTTAAAAATAATTCTTTTTCCTCTTTTTTTAAATTTCCGTAAATAATATTATTCCAATCTTGTAGAATTTTATATATATCCATTTTAATATCTATAGTTTTTTCAGTAATATATATATGTTGCATTCTTTTGTCAACTTCATCCACTTTTTTTAAAATATATCCCTCTTTTTCTAACTTTTTTATGGCTCTTGCAGTAGTACCCTTATCTATATATAAATCTCTACTAATTTCTTCTTGGGTTTTGCCATTATTTAAAAATAAATATAACAAAAATATATATTGGCCACTGCCTATATTGTATTCAGACAATCTCTTATTTATATAAGCACTTCCACTTCTATATAAAATAGATATGTACTTACCAGCACACTTTGATTTTTTCTCCAATTTTAGACCTCCTTCTACTGTATCTATAAAAATATAACATAACAAAGTTGCAAACGCAACTTATTTTTGAACCTAAAATGGTTATCTTTAATCTTGTTAAACTTAAAACAAAAGATTTTATTTTAAAATTCTTCAAGTAATATTATCCTTATTTCTAATTATTTATTTTTTACAATTTATTTCATTTTTATTGTTTTTTTATTCTCTGCATTTAGTAGGATTTTATGGAAAAATGTATTATTTCTAATCATTTATTAGAATATTTTAAATTTCTCGAAATTATTTATATTGAAAATTCTGTTAACATATGATATAATTTTAACATATTAATGTAATCATTATCATTGTTTATTTTTTTTAAAAGGAGGAGCATTAATGGAATCTTTTATGGAAATTATAGGTAAAATATCTAACTGGATTTGGGGACCACCAATGCTTATATTACTTGTTGGTGGAGGAATTATTCTTACTTTTACTTTGGATTTCTTCCAAATAAAATACTTACCTTATATTATGAAACAAACTTTTGGTAAAATGTTTAGTAAACCTGCAGAAGGTGAAGGAACTATTACCCCTTTCCAAGCAGCGTGTTCTGCACTTGCCTCTACAGTAGGTGCTGCTAATATAATCGGTGTACCTGTCGCTATCGCTTTTGGTGGTCCTGGTGCTATCTTCTGGATGTGGATAGTTGCAATTCTTGGACAGGCTACTAAATTTTCTGAAATAATTCTTGGAATAAAATATAGAGAAAAGAATGAACAAGGTGAATATGTTGGAGGACCTGTATATTATTTAAAAAAAGGTTTAAAAGCTCCATTCTTAGCTACAATGTGTTCTTTCTGCTTTATGCTAGAAATTATTCCTTCTATTTCAACTCAATCCCTCTCCGTATGCCAAACTGCTCAAACTATAGGTTTACCTAAGTTAGTTACAGCTATAATCGTAACGATTTTAGTTGGTTTAGTTGTATATGGTGGAATTAAAAGAATCGGTCAAGTTACCGAAAAATTAGTTCCTATAATGGCTTTGGTTTTCATCATTTGTTCACTAATAATTATTATGTTTAATATAGACAAACTACCTCATGCTTTTTCACTTATATTTAAGGGAGCTTTCAGTACCCAAGCTGCTGCTGGTGGTTTTGGAGGTGCAACAATTGCTCAAACTTTAAGATGGGGTACTGCTAGGGGTACTTATTCTAACGAAGCAGGTATGGGTAGTGCACCTATAGCTCACTCTGCTGCTGTTACAGATCACCCAGTTCGTCAAGCTTTCTGGGGAGTATTTGAAATTCTTGTTGATACTATAATTATCTGTACACTAACTGCTCTTGTAGTTATAACTACAGGAATATGGCAAAAAGTTCCAAGCGGAGAAGCAGCTTCAATGCCATCTATGGCTTTCCAACATGTATTTGGTAATAATGTGGGTGGTACTATAGTTTCTATAAGTTTATTACTATTTGTTTTATCAACTATAATAGTTATAGTTTTCTATTGTGAAAAACAAGCTGAAGCTTTATTTGGTTTAAAATTTGCAAAAGTAATAAGATTTATATGCTTACTTGCAATTATATACGGTGCTGTAGGTGAACTTAAATTCTTATTCTCATTACTTGACATACTACTTGCTTTAGTTGCTATACCTAATATGATTGGTGTAATTGCTATGAGAAAAGAAGTTAAAGAATTAAAAGAAGATTTCTTCTCTGATCCTAAATACTACCCACCTGCAGCAAAAGGCCTAAAAAACAAAATTTAAATTAATATAAAAATAGGAGCAATTATTTATTGCTCCTATTTTTTATTCTTCATACCAATTTTTTATAATGGTACTACTTGATTTTCCAGGATAATAATTCTTATCCTTATCATCATTTCCTATAGCAAATACTGAAAATCCTAAATTCCACTTTTCCTTTTTAAAGACCTTATTGTAAGCTTCAAAACAAACCGCTTGTTCTTTTTCACTTTGAACATTAGTAGGTTCTGGATTCCAAGGACTTATAGCCGCTCCCTCTCTTCGTGGAAAGCCTAACTCACCAAAAAAAATAGGTTTATTCCACTTCTTGCTAAGTTGTTTTAATTCTCCATAAATATTTTGATTTCTATTGTAAACTTTAGAAGAATATATACATTCTTTTATATATTCCATATTGTTAGTCTTTTTATCAGATAATTCAAAATAAGCTGCTACAGAAATAAAATCTAATTTTGAAAATAACTTATTGTTTAATTTCTTATTAAAGTTTTCATAGGACAAAGCATCTTCTTTAGAAGTATACCACCAATTAGTTCTGTATGTAATCAATCCTTTATATTTATACACCTTTCTTACATTATCTATTATATTACACCATCTATTCTCTTTGGATTCCATATTTATAAGGTTTGAAGCTACATTAAATGCGTATACATTATAAGGAATTGCAACCTCTTTTAAAAGCTTTTTAATAACTTTATTTTCCCAGTTATAAAAAAACTTATCTATATTTTCTGGATTCCATTGTGTCTCGTAAAGTTCTCCATTTTTTATCCAGGGAAAAGGCTCTAATATTACATTTATCCCTTTTCTATTTAATATTTTTATAAGCTTTATAGCCTTATTTTTGCTTATTTCATCTATTGTCATGTCATTGGAGCTAAGTGATTGTATATTTACTATAATAGGCACATTTAAAGTGTTTAATCTTAATTTGTCTACATCTTCTAGTGCTTTATCTACATCATAATCTGTAGACAAATTACCTGACTTTATTTTTTCCCCCCATGGTGTTTCTATTCTATTCATATGATGTCTTATAGTTGGTATAGATAAATTAAAGCCTATTATAACTAATATTATAATTAAACTTATAATTTTAAATTTTTTCATATGATTAAAATTTACCTCCTAAAAATCTACTTCATTAGTTTTCTTAATATTTTTATTTTATCTTTATAGGGAGCATATCTTACTTTTACATCTATAATATTACTCTTTTTAAGTACACTTTTTTTATGAGAAAATGTATTAAAACTCTCCTCACCATGATAACCTCCCATTCCGCTATTTCCCACTCCCCCAAAAGGAAGATGAGGAGTAGCTAAATGCATTATTGTATCATTTATACAACCTCCACCAAAGGAAACACTATTAATTACTAAATCTTGTATTTCTTTATTTTTAGAGAAGAAATATAACGCTAATGGTTTAGGTCTTTTATTTATAATTTTTATAACATTATCTAAATCTTCATATTCCATTATAGGAAATAAAGGCCCAAATATTTCCTCCTGCATTATTTTACTATTCCAATCCACACTATCTATAATAGTTGGTTCTATATACAAGTCTCTAATGTCACTTCTTCCCCCAATTAATATTCTTCCCTCTTTTAAATAATTTTCTAACCTTTTAAAATGTTTCTCATTTATTATTCTAGGATAATCTGAACTTTTTGAAGGATCTGATCCAAAAAATTCTTTTATATATTCCTTCATATAAATTACAAATTTTTTCTTTACATCTTTATGTATTAAAATATAATCTGGAGCTACACATGTTTGTCCAGCATTTAAGAATTTGCCCCAGGTTATTCTCTTTGCTGCTAATTTAATGTCTACATCCCTATCTATAATACATGGACTTTTTCCTCCTAATTCTAAAGTTACGGGAGTTAAATTTTCGCTAGCAGATTTCATAACTATTTTACCTATATTAGGAGCACCTGTAAAAAATATATAATCAAATTTTTCTTTTAATAAAATAGTATTAATTTCTACTCCTCCAGTTACTACATTTATATAACCTTGTTCAAAAGTTTCTTTTATTATTTTAACTATAACCTTTTCAGTTTCTGTTGCTATTTCTGAAGGTTTCAATATAGCACAATTACCAGCTTCTATAGCTCCAACTAATGGAGCCATTAAAAGTTGGAAAGGATAATTCCAAGGGGAAATTATTAAAACTACACCGTAAGGCTCCTTATATATATAACTAGAAGATAGAAAATTAGTTATGGGTGTTTTTACTCTTTTAGGCTTTGACCATTTATTTATATTTTTTATAGCTAAATTTATTTCATCATACACTATTCCAATTTCTGTTGAATACGTTTCAAATTCTGATTTATTTAAATCCTTTTTTAAAGCCATAAATATGTTTTGTTCATTATTTTTAATAGCACTTTTTAATTCTTTTAATGCTTTTATTCTAAATTCTATATTTTTAGTGTTCCCCTTACTAAAAAATTCTCTTTGGTTTTTTATTATAGTTTTTATATTCTCCATTTAATTATCCCCCTATTATTTTTTAGTACAAATTTACTTATTACAGCTTTTACACTTATAAAGAAAATTTCTAATATTTTCTTTTTCTTCTTTTATTTTTTCTTCTGTCATGCCTCCCCTTCCAAGTCTATCACATAAAGAAATTAATGCTACTTCTTTTATAGGAACCTCTTTTTTCATACTTTCTATATTTTTAAATGATAAATTTTTATTTACATACAAAGGTTGCATATGCCATCTTACAAGCATACTTACCCTTTTTATAAACTCCTCATCTTGTGTAAAATTACTTAAAAATTCTTTAGCTAACTTTTCTCCCTCTATATCATGATTATATGATGTTATTCTTCCTTTTCTAATCTTTGTAGTAGTAGATTTCCCTATATCATGTAAAAGTACTGCCCACATAAAAACTTTTATATCACAAGATCTATTTTTCTTTAAAGCCGCATTATCTAAAACCAACATAATATGATTCCAAACACTACCTTCTGGATGATATTTAGGAGATTGTTCTATAGATTTTAAACTACTTATCATATTAAATGGATATCTTTCTAACTCACCTTTTTCATATAAATAATTTAAATAATTAGATGGTTTCTCATCTTCCATAATATGTTTACTTATATTATTAAATAATTCCTTTATATTATTATCCATAATATAACTTCCTCCAAAGTTTTTATTTAGAATATGATTTCACTTGTAAAATAATTATAATACAAAATACACTAAGGTACTAAATTATTTAAAGCATATCCTATTTTAACTCCCAATTTATAAGCTATATCTGCCATAAATAATACAAATATAGCAATTATATAACAATTTAACACAAACTTTTTTTTAAAAAAGCTTGTAACTTTATTTTTTATCATAAAATTTCCTCCCAGTATTACCTTATTTAAAAACATATTATTTATTCTATGAGAAACCAAATTTAATATGCAGAAAAAAATATTGATTAAATTTTTTAAATATTCATGTAAAACCAAACATAATATTGTTGTTTTAATAAGGGCTATTATAAAAAAAGGAATGGATTAATCCATTCCTTTTTAATACTATATCTATTATTATATATATAACTTAATTTAAACTGCATAATAAACTTTATATAATAATTTAAATAATTAAATTTATAAAAGAGGTACTTAGCTTTTATATTAAAAAATATATAAATTTTAATATAATCTATTTTACTTCATAAATTTAGATACATATTTAACTAAATCCACTGTTCTACATGAATAACCCCATTCATTATCATACCAGGCAACAACTTTAACTAGGTTATCCCCTATAACCATAGTAGACAATCCATCAACTATTGAAGATCTTTCATCTCCCCTATAGTCTACTGATACTAAAGGTTCTTCTGAATACCCCAATATTCCTTTCATTGAACCCTCTGATGCATCTTTAAATGCCTTATTTATTTCTTCCTTTGTTGCTTTCTTTTCAATTTCACATACTAAGTCTGTTAAGGATACTGTTGGTGTAGGTACTCTTACTGCAAATCCATTTAATCTACCTTCAAGATCTGGTAAAACCTTAGCAACAGCTTTAGCTGCTCCTGTAGTTGTAGGTATTATAGATTCTGCTGCTGCTCTAGCCCTTCTTAAATCTTTATGAGTTTTATCTAATATTCTTTGATCATTTGTATAAGAATGTATTGTTGTCATTAATCCTTTAACTATTTTGAATTTATCATTTAACACTTTAGCAAAAGGTGCTAAGCAATTAGTAGTACAAGATGCGTTAGATATAATATTATGCTTATCAGGATTATATTTTTCGTCATTTACCCCAACTACTATAGTTACATCCTCGTTTTTTCCTGGGGATGTAATTATAACCTTTTTAGCTCCTGCTTCTATGTGTTTCATTGCCCCTTCTCTGTCTTTAAATTTACCCGTAGATTCTATAACTATATCTATACCCAATTCTTTCCATGGAAGATTTGCAGGATCCGCTTCTCTAAATATCTTTATTTCCTTACCATTTATTATCATCTTGTCTTCCCCAGCAACTTCTGCAGTACCGTTAAATCTTCCATAACAAGAATCATATTTAAACAAATGTACAAGTGTTTCAGTATTTGCTCTAGCATTCATGGCAACGATTTCAATATTTTCATCAAAACTATCTTGAGCAATTCTTAAAACAGATCTCCCTATTCTTCCAAAACCATTTAAAGCTACCTTAATAGACATTATAGTTCCCCCTATACTATTTTTTTAATAACTAATATAATTCTAATTCTTTTCTTTAATTATATTTATGTTATATAACATAATATTATATTTGTTATTATATGTACTATTTAATTATATGTGCTATATTATTTATAACAATATTACGATTATATGTCAATATATTTATAAGTTTATAAATATATTATATTATTTATATATTTATAAATATCTCCCTAATCCTTTAGTTTTCTTTTTATTTTATTTTTAGAGTAATATTTTTACTTTTTATAGCTTATTAAGTTAACTTTCATAAAATAACTTAATATTTATAATAGTTAAAAACTTGATAAATAAACCAATTCACCTAGCTTTCCTATTGACATTAAATAATCATTGATATAAAATTTACTTATGTAGAATTTTCTAACCTTTCGTCTTATTGATGAAAGGTTTTATTTATAAAATAGACTAAATAAAATAGGAGTGAAAAATATGGCAAACAAAGTTAGAACAAGATTTGCACCAAGTCCAACAGGATATATGCATGTTGGTAACTTAAGAACTGCCTTATATGCTTATTTAATAGCAAAGCATGAAAATGGTGATTTTATATTAAGAATTGAGGATACAGATCAAGGTAGATTAGTAGAAGGTGCTACAGATATCATATATAATACATTAAAAGTAACTGGTCTAAAGCATGATGAAGGTCCAGATATAGGTGGTCCTGTAGGTCCTTACGTACAAAGTGAAAGAAAAAATATATACATTGAATATGCTAAAAAATTAATAAAAAAAGGAGAAGCTTATTACTGCTTCTGTACTAAAGAAAGACTAGATATGTTAAGAAGTAACTCTGAAGCATTAAAAAGACCTTTTAAATATGATAAACATTGTGTTAAACTTTCTGAAGAAGAAATTCAAAAAAATTTAGATAATGGTATTCCTTATGTTATAAGGCAAAAAAATCCAACTACCGGAAATACTACTTTCCATGATGAAATATATGGAGATATATCTGTTGATAACTCAGAATTAGATGACATGATATTAATAAAATCCGATGGACTTCCTACATATAACTTTGCTAATGTAGTTGATGACCATATCATGGGTATAACTCATGTTGTTCGTGGAAGTGAATATTTATCTTCTTCTCCTAAATATAATAGATTGTATGAAGCTTTCGGTTGGGATATTCCTATATATGTTCACTGCCCACCAATAATGAAAGATCAACAACATAAATTAAGTAAGAGAAATGGCGATGCATCTTTCGAAGATTTAATAAACAAAGGATATTTAAAAGATGCAGTATTAAATTATATTTCTTTACTTGGATGGAATCCTGGCACAGATGATGAAATATTCTCTTTAGAACAATTAGTAGAAGTTTTTGATTATAGAAATATAAACAGATCACCTGCTGTTTTTGATACAATTAAATTAAAATGGATGAACGGAGAGTATATTAAGAGATTATCTTTAGATGAATTCCACGATTATGCATTACCTTATTACAAAGAAGTTATTACTAAGGATATAGATCTTAAGAAAATAAGTGAATTATTACATACTAGAATAGAAGTATTTAGTGAAATTCCTGAACAAGTAGATTTCTTCAATGAAATTCCTGATTATAATATAGAAATGTATAAACATAAAAAAATGAAAACTAATTTTGAAAATTCTTTAACTAGCTTAGAAAAAGTTTTACCTAAACTAGAAGCTTTAAATGATTGGACTTTTGATAACATAAAAGATATTTGTATGAATTTAGTTAAAGAACTTGAAGTAAAAAATGGTATAGTACTATGGCCAATAAGAACAGCCGTATCAGGAAAACAATTTACTCCAGGCGGTGCTTTTGAAATAGCTGATATACTAGGTAAAGAAGAAACTATAAAAAGAATTAAAATTGGAATAGAAAAATTAAAAGAAGCTCAATAAAACTTTAAAAAGGAAAATTAATCACAAATAATAATTTAAAAATTTGTTATTATTTAGTGGTAATTTTCCTTTTTTATTTATAGCTATATATTTTTCATAATTATATTTTTTATATAAATAAATATTTAATTTTGTGAAATAATATAAAATATACAATATTCATATAATTATATTTCTTCATTTATAATTTTTTAATATTTAAGTTATAAACTTCCTTTTCAGGCCTTAATTTCACTCTTTTTTGTTTATGACTTTTGTTATCTTCTTCTATATTATTTTGCATAACATCAACACTCTTTTGATAGTTATATTCATTATAATGCATATAATTTTTACAGGAAGATGTTATTAATAAACTTACTAAAGCTAACTTTCCGACAAACTTAAATGTACTCATAATATCACCTCTTAATTTTATTATGGCACATTTAAAACTTATTTATATTATGGAACTTGGTGAATTTCAGTGAATTTTTTCAATAACTCATAATAATTTTAAAATATATCAAATTTATTTTTTTATTAAATGTATATTTAAAATTTTAATTTATTATCTTAAAAAATTCCTTTTTTAAAACCTCTTCCCTCAACTTCAGATGCATCCAATATAGAAATAAAAGCCTCACCATCTATTTCCTTTATTATATATTTTAATTTTGGAACTTCTTTTAAAGATACAGCACAGTATAATACCTTTTTCTCTTGTTTTTTGTATGCTCCTTTTGCATATAAAAAAGTTACTCCTCTTTTTAATCCACTCATTATACTTTCACTTACTTCTTCCTCTTTTTCTGTAATTATAAGTATAAGCTTTTGTCTATTAAATCCTTTTATGACTTTATCCATTAAATATGAAGTTATATACATGGAAACTAAAGTATATAATGCACTAGTTAACCCAAATATAGTTGCTGCAATACCTACTATTAAAAAATTAACTACAAAAGTTATAGTACCAATCTCAAAATTTTCATATTTCTTTTTTATAAGAGCTGAAATTATATCCAATCCTCCACTGGATCCATGATTACTAAATATAACACCAAGTCCTATGCCATTTAGCACTCCTCCATAAATACCTAATAACAATATATCATTAACTCCTACAAAGTTTTTAAGAGGTTCAGTAAGAATAAGAGCCACTGAAAGAACTATTGTCCCTATAAAAGATAAAAATGTAAATCTTTTATTTACCTTTTTATAACTTAAAAAGAATAACGGTATATTTAATATTAAAATAGAATAACCTGCTGGAAATCCAGTTAAATATTGAATCATAAGTGTTATTCCTGAAAGACCACCACTTAACAAATTAGCATGAACAAGAAACATATTTATTCCTAGCGCAGCTATAATAGCTCCTATTGTTACCATAATCATATCTTTAATCATATCTTTAATCATATCTTTGTTTAATAACTTAGAAATCATAATTATTGCGCCTCCTAATTAAAAATTTAAAAGTCAAATATCTAATAAAGTATTTGATTTTTACAATAATAATAGTCTAATTATAAAACATAACTTTATTCGTTAAATCTATATGTTCCTCCATAAGCTTAGAGGCTTTTAAAGAATTACCTTCTTTAAGTGCATTATAAATTTGTTCGTGTTGATTTATGAGTTTATATTTATTTTCTTCATTCATTAATATTTTCTTTCTTGCATCTTTTATTATAGTATTTATCAGACTAGAACAAGAGTTTATTATGTTTAATAATATAAAATTTTTTGAAGCTTGAGCTACTTTATAATGAAAAATCTTGTCTAAATCTACATTTAAATCCTCGTCAGAAGAATTCTTAATTTTATATATTAATTCGCCTAAATCTTTTACTTCTTCTTCTGTAATTCTTTGTGCTGCTAACGATGCAGCTCCTACTTCTATTATTCTTCTAATTTCTATTATATCTTTAGGATTGCTTTTTTGTAGCATAAATATTATTGATAAAGGTTCAAAAAAAGTATTTTCAAAATTTTCTTTTATAAAATTTCCTTCTCCTTGCCTACATTCTAATAATCCTATTATTTCCAAAGCCCTAAAAGCCTCTCTTATAGAAGTTCTACTTACTTTTAACTGTTCTACTAATTCTCTTTCTGAAGGCAACTTATCTCCTTTTTTTAACTTTCCTAATATAATCATTTTTTTTATTTGATTAATAACTTGTTCATATACCTTGTAGCTTTTTATTGGAGTAAACATTATATTATTCCTTTCTATATAAAATACACTAAAATTAGTATATCACATTATTTCAAACCTATAAAAACATTTACAAATATTGATTTAAAATTACATAAGTATTATAATATGAATAAAAATCCATATAAGGAGTATGTATATATGCCAAAACTAATCAAAAATGTACAAGAAAATATATTGTGTGAAGGAAAAAAGGTTCTTATAAAAAAAGGATACGATAAATTAAATATAAGAGAAATTTGCAAGAATTGTAATATAGCCACTGGCACCTTTTATAATTATTTTTCAAGTAAAGAAGATCTAGCAAGACAAATTTTTATATCTGATTGGAATAAATCCATAAAAGTCATAGACAAGATTAAGACTTCTCCTAAAAGCTTAAAAGAAAAACTTAGGGCATTATACATTGAATTGGATAAATTCATAAGTAATTATATGTCGACTTTTTATGAATTATCTATGAGAAAAGGCAAAAGAAACTGTAAAAGCCATTCTAAGGTATATAGTGAAATTGAAAAATTTATAGATTATGAAAAAGAAAGAGGAACTATAAACTCAACAATTTCTTCAAAACAGATAGCAGAATTTATAGTTCATAATTTTGTATGTTTAAGTAATACACATTATCTAACTTTTGATGAGTTTTATTCTATATTAAATATATAATAAATATTATATATTACAGTTAATGCCCTATATACTAAGTTAAAATAAAAAAATTTATTTTTTATAAACTATTAATTAAGCTTTTCATTCCAATTAACATATATATGAAACAAACTTACTACATCTTGTTCATTATATAAAAGTATTTTTTCTTTTTTTTCCTGGGGCATTCTTTTTATGTAATCCTCATCTTTTACAATTTTAGCAAAAGTTTTAGCTAAATTTTGACCACTTATTATTTCTTTTTCATCCCTTATTATATTAAAACACTTTTCTAAATTTTTAAGTCCTATAGACGTTTTCTTTTCTTTTTCGTATTCTCTTTGCAAATCTACTTTCAAAAAATATTCATTTATATCAAAATTGATATTATATCTATCAAATAAATAATTTATAACAGTAAAATCATTATTTCCGGAAAATGTTATTATATATTTTTTATTTTTTTCTCTATGAATATTTTTAAAATATTTTTTAGCTAATAACAATATTGATTTTACATCTTTCTTATTTTCTATCATATATTGAGTAACTTTTATATTGTTTTTATTAACATCATAATAACAACATCCAAATACACCAATACAAATTGGTTTTTTATATACATAATGTTCTAAATCAAAAAATATAGCTTTCTTATACAAGTCCTTATTACCATCTATTGTCAAAGCATATCTATCTTCAAACTCACCTAAAGTTATCTCATTTTTTCTAACTATCACCTTATCACTCTTTCTAACTATATAATTGTTAATATACTTATAATAAATCTACATATTCTGGCTTTAAATTATAAACTACATCTTTTCTCTCTACTGTAATTTTTATTCTCTCTTTCATACATTTATCTTCTACAACTTTACCTATAAGTTCCCTTGTAGGATTAACACAAACAGGGTTACTAACCATTTTAAACATAGAAAAATCTCCAGAAGTATCTCCATAAGCATAACTTTTATTTAAATCTATATTATATTTTTCTACCATTTCTAATATGGCCATTCTCTTACTTTTACTATCCCACATAGGCATTACTTCTCCTGTATATATATTATCTTCATTTAACAAATATTTTGCACCCTTAAAATCATTAAATCCATATTTTTGTGCCATTTCTCTTACTAATTCATAAGGGCTTCCTGATATAGTTATTAATTTGTGTCCCTGTTGCTTGTGCCATTTTATCCTATCTCTAGTAAAAGTATATACTCTATCACCTTTTTGTTTCACTACCTTTTTAGCTATAAATTCTACTTGAGATTTATGAAGTCCTTTTATAGCTTCTGTATATATGTCTGCTATTTTTAAAAGATAATCATCATAATTCCCTTGTCTTTTATCCCATTTAATGTATTTAGGTCTAACTTCATTATACCACCTTTTTCCTTCAATTATTTCGTATTTTACTAACTTTTTAAATACTTCCGTAATAAGTCCTTCTCTATATAAAGTTCCATCAATATCAAAAAAAGCTGCTATATTCATAAACCTACCTCCAAAATTAAACTCTTGTTTTTATATATTATATGTCTTAAATAAAAAAAGAAAAAGGGGGAGATACCTTATAATAAAAAACTATTATTTTCTATTAAAACATCATCTTATAATAATCTATATATATTGATAGTAATTTTTATATTATTATACCATTTTTTTATCTTTTAAGCTTAATTTACACTAATAAAAATTTATAAATTAAATTGACTTTCATTTTTAATAATGGTATTATATTTATAAAGATAATTGATAACTATTTTCAACAAGGAGTGAATATTATGAGCATTTATGAATTAAAACCTGGTGAAAAAGCCACAATTTCCAATGTATGTGGAAATGATAAACTTGTTAAAAGACTATTAGCACTTGGTTGTATTGAAGGTACAGAAGTATCTTTTAAAAAGAAAGCTCCTTTAGGTGACCCTATAATAATAAATTTAAGAGGGTTTGATTTAGCTATAAGGAAAGATGATGCTAAACATATATATATAAACAAATAGACTGGAGGACAAGTATGATAACAGCCGCATTATTAGGTAACCCCAATGTGGGTAAAACATCTCTATTTAATAACCTTACAGGTTCCAATCAATACGTTGGCAACTGGGCTGGTGTTACCGTAGAAAAAAAAGAAGGTTTCATAGGAAAATCTGTCAAAATAGTAGATTTACCTGGCATATATGCTATGGATACTTTCTCTAATGAAGAAATAATTTCTAAGGATTTTCTTATAAATGGACAAGTAGATGTTATATTGAATATAGTAGACGCTTCAAATTTAGATAGAAATTTATACCTAACTACTCAATTAAAACAATTTAATAAACCTATAATTCTTATACTTAATATGATTGATGTAGCTAACTCTAAAGGTATAAAAATAGATTATGATACTTTATCAAAGGAACTTAATGTAGCTGTAATACCTATAGTTGCTTCAAAAGGTAAAGGCATTGATAAAGTAAAAGAATATATACTTAATGAAAAATTTATAAATTATGTAGATAATAATGAATATAATTTTAAAAATGAAAAAGAAACTTATAATTTTATAAGTAAAGTTTTGAGTAAATCTATAACAAATATAGATTTAGAAAAAAAAGTATCTATAACAGATAAAATAGATAGAATTGTACTTAACCAATTTCTAGCTTATCCTTTATTCCTACTCATGTTATTTTTAATATTTATGTTCACATTTAATTGGGTTGGTACTCCTTTATCCGATTTAATTGATGGTGGCTTAAATGATAAATTAATACCTATGCTAAAAGAAGCTTTATCTAATACAAGCCCTTGGTTTAGTTCTTTACTACTAGATGGTATTGTAACGGGAGTAGGTTCCGTAATAGTGTTCTTACCAGTAATACTTACATTATTTCTAGGTATATCTATACTTGAGGATAGCGGATATATGGCTAGAGCTGCCTTTATAATGGATAAGCTAATGAGAAAAATGGGACTATCGGGAAAAGCTTTCATACCTTTAATAGTAGGCTTTGGTTGTTCTGTACCAGGTGTCATGTCTGCTAGAACTTTGGAAAGTGAAAGAGATCGGAAACTTACTGCTCTTTTAGTACCTTTAATGTCGTGCAATGCAAGATTACCGGTTTATGCTTTATTTGCATCGGTATTTTTCCCAGGACATGAAACTTTAATAGCCTTTTCATTATATATGTTAGGTATATTGATAGCTTTTATAATAGGATTGTTATTTAAAAATACATTATTTAAAAAAGATGAGGAACCTTTTATAATAGAACTTCCCGAATATAAATTACCTGAACCTAGAAATCTTATAATTCATACTTGGGATAAAGGTAAAGGGTTTTTAAAGAAAGCTGGTACTATAATATTCTCTATGTCTGTTTTAATTTGGTTTTTATCTAATTTTAATTTTTTAGGTATGTCGGAAATAAATGAAAGCTTTTTAGCTTCTATTGGTAAAGTTATAACTCCTATATTTAAGCCTTTAGGCTTTAGTTCTTGGCAAACTTCTGTTTCACTTTTAGCAGGACTTATGGCAAAAGAAGTTATAGTTGGAACTATGGGGGTAATCTATGGAGGAAATTTAGCTGTTACATTAACAAATCATTTTACACCATTGTCCGCCTATGCTTTCTTAGTGTTTGTATTACTATATACTCCTTGTATATCCGTAGTAGCCACTATGAAAAAAGAATATGGACATAAAATGGCTGTATTTTCAACTATATACCAAGTAACATTAGCGTGGATGGTTTCTTTCCTAGTATATAATTTAGGCACCTTAATCATTAAATAAAGAAGGTGAATACTTTGATATCACAAATAATAATTACTATCCTTATAATAGCTTTAGCAACATTTTTGCTTGTAAGAAGCTTCAAGAAAAAGACTGCTGGACAATGCGATTGTTCATCATGCTCTGGAAATTGCGGTTGCTGTAGCAGTAATTCAAAAGATACTACTAATAAAAAAAGTGCCCTTAAATAATATTTATATATTTAAAAAGGTAAATGAAATTTTTATAATTTCATTTACCTTTTCCATTTATAGTTTCTTACATTTATTTAATTTTTCTATACAATACATTAATATATCTTCTATACAAACTATTCCTTGTATTTTGTTTTTATCATCTATTACAGGAATTGCAACTATATCATTTTGTAATAATCTTCCGGCTACATCTATAATATGTTCTTTTTCTTTAGCAGTAATTACTTCTTTGCTCATAACCCAATCTACAGGACAAGTATCGTAATGGCCCTCTTCCATTAAAAATCTATATATGTCCGCTTTTACTATCATACCAGATAATTTTCCTTCACTATCTACTACTGGAGCACCATTTATCTTTGTTTGACTCATTAGATTCAAAGCTTTTCTTATATTATCTTTCCCTTCTAGAGTAATAACATGTTTTTTCATAATGTCTCCAATCATACCTTAATCCCCCTTTATGGATTATTTTTAATTTATTAATTTACATAATTTTGCATTTATTCTAAAAATCCATATATCCTAAAATTGTTCTCTATTACATAATATATTATCATATTTTTTGTAATACTTGCAATAGTATACTAAATTTAGAAAATTCGCATATTAAAAAACACTTATAATTTCTCTATAAAAAGAAATTATAAGTGTTTTATTAGTAAAATTACATTTGCTCTACTACATCTATACCTATTAAATTAAGAGCATTTTTTATTACTTGACAACTAACTTCTACAAGTTTTAATCTAGCTTCTTTAACTTCATCGTCTTCAGCATTTAATATACCGTGAGCATTATAAAATTTATTAAATGCTTTTGCAACTTCGACTACATATCTTGTTACCATAGAAGGTTCTAATTTATCTATGGCATTTAAAATTGATTTATTAAAGTTACCTAGAAGTTTAACAAGTTCAAATTCTTCTTTAGAAGATAACTTACTATAGTTTATATTACTATCGAATTCCCCTGCTTTTCTTAATATACTCTTTCCTCTAGCGTAACTATATTGTACATATGGACCTGTTTCTCCATCAAATGAAAGTATTTCTTTCCAATCAAATACTATATCTCTTTCTCTATTATTCTTTAGGTAAGTAAATACTACAGCACCTATTCCTACCTTTTTAGCTACTTCTTCTTTATTCGGTAAATCTGCATTTTTTTCATTTATTATTTTTAATGTTTCATTTATAGATTCATTTAATAAATCTTCTAAGAATATTACATCACCGTTTCTTGTAGATAACTTTTTATGTGCAAATTTAACAAGACCGAATCCTACATGTTTACAGTCATTTGCCCATTCATGTCCCATAAGGTTTAATGTAGTAAATACTTGTTTAAAATGTAATGCTTGAGGAGTTCCAACTACATATATACATTTATGAAAATCATAAGTTTTCTTTCTGTACATAGCTGCTGCTAAATCACGAGTAGCATAAATAGTTGCTCCATCAGATTTCTTAATTATACAAGGTGGCATATTATATTCATCAAGCATAACTACTTTTGCACCGTTACTATCTACTAGAATTCCCTTTTTGTCTATTTCATCTACTACTGCATCCATTTTATCACTATAAAAACTTTCTCCAGCATAAGAATCAAAACCTACCCCTAGCATATCATAGACTTTTTTAAATTCTTTCAAGCTTAAATCCTTAAATCTATTCCAAAGTTTAGTCTCTTCCTTCGAACCTTCTTCCAATCTTTTAAAGTTTAATCTAGCCTCTTTTTCTAAAGATGGATCCTTTTCAGCTTCTTCATGGAATTTTACATATATTCTTAGTAATTCTTTTATAGGATCTTTTTCTAAGGCCTCCTCATCAATCCATCTTCTATAAGCCGAAATAAGCTTTCCAAATTGAGTACCCCAATCACCTAAATGATTTATTCTTATACAATTATAACCTTCAAAAGATAATATTTTATATAATGCATTACCTATTGATGTACTAAATAAATGTCCTACATGAAATGGTTTTGCAATATTAGGTGAAGAATATTCTACTACTACATTTTTTCCTTCTCCTATTTTTGATGCACCATAATTGTCTTTTTCTTTTGATATCTTTTCTATAGTATCTTTAATTAATACTGTTTTATCTACGAAAAAGTTTAAATAAGGTCCTACTACTTCTATACTTTCAAATCCTTCTTTATTTATAGATTCTTTTAACTCTGCTGCTATCATATTTGGTGCTTTTCTAAAAGTTTTAGCTAATTGAAAACAAGGAAACGCAAAATCACCCATTTCTGATTTCGGTGGTATTTCTATAAGTTTTTCTATAAGTTCTATATCTAATTCTGTTTTTTCTTTTATTCTTTCGGCTACTAATTTCTTGTAATCCATTTTCCACTCCTCCAATATAATATTTATTTACATAATATAAAAAACCCATCTCTACAAATGCAGAGACGGGTAATATTCCGCGGTACCACTCTAATTGACCTAAAAGTCCTCTTAAAACTTTAACGCAGTTAACGGCTTATTTTATGGACATAAATCCTTTCTTAATAAGCTTCTCCAAGGCTCTCTTCTTTTTTAACTAGTTACAGGCTTCCACCCTCCCTGCTCGCTTTAAACCTTATTAAAAAATACTCTCCTTATCACCGAATATAATTAAGTTTAAATTTATAATATATTATAGGTCTTATTTATTATTATTGTCAAGGTATAAATCTATTATACTTTATATAGCTGTATATAAGCTAAAATTTAACTCATCATCTATTACTATAACCATAATATAGCCTTAATAAAGGATAGCCAAAAATGGCTATCCTTTAAGTTTTTAATTCTTAGCTTTTAAACACTTTGTTGCTATAACATTTACTCCACTACCTAATATATTTTCTAAAACTATATCTCCAATATTAATTGGAGCTTTTACTTCAATGGATTTTAATACCTCAACAGCCTCAATTATCTTATCCTTTGGAATATCTTTTTCTGTTTTAACACAAACTACATCTTCTTCTCCATTTTCTACCTTAATAGATATAGTTAATATTCTTGTAGGGTTTGTACACTCTTTTTCTGCATATATTTTTCCTCTCGGACAAGTATTTCCTGTAACTTCTACAACCTTGCTACCATCCATTTTTACTTCTAATCCACATCCAAGGGGACATCCTATACATGTTAATTCTCTTATCTCCATAATTATTCACCTTCCACTTTAACAGTAATCTTTTTACAATTTGGGTGTTTCTCAAACATTTCTTTAGTTAGTTTTACTGTTTCCATTTCACCTGGAGCTATAACTTTTTTCTTTCTGTGTATTTCTCTTTCATCATCAAAATATATAGATATATAACTATCCTTAAATACACCTCTTACTCTAAATCTTACATCTACCGAAGCTTCTATATTTTCTTCATGTATTGTTTTTGGTACAGTATATCCTACTCCATTTTCTGCAATAAGATCTATTTTATTACCTTGAACCTTTTTACCTTTTATATAATCTGCAGCATTTTTACCTGCATTATAACTTTCCTGAGTAACAAAATCTACTAAATCATGTACATGAAGTACATTTCCACAAGCAAAAATTCCATCTATATTAGTTTGCATAGTTTCATCTACTTCTGGGCCTCCGGTTACTCCTAATTTTACTTCTGCTTTTCTTGATAGCTCATTTTCTGGCAATAATCCTACTGATAAAAGAAGCGTATCGCATTTTATATACTCTTCTGTACCTTTTATAGGTTTTAATTTTTCATCTACTTTTGCTATAGTAACTCCCGTTACTCTATCTTTTCCTTCTATATTAGTTATAGTGTGAGCAAGTTTTAATGGAATACCATAATCATCTAAACATTGAACTATGTTTCTCTTTAACCCTCCAGAATAAGGCATAAGTTCTACCACTGCTTTAACCTTAGCCCCTTCTAAAGTCATTCTTCTTGCCATTATAAGTCCTATATCCCCAGATCCTAAAATAACTACTTCTCTACCTGGCATTTCACCTTCAACATTTACAAATTTTTGTGCTGTTCCTGCTGTGTATATTCCTGCACATCTGCTTCCTGGAATGCTTATAGCACCCCTTGGTCTTTCTCTACATCCCATAGCCAATATTATAGATTTAGCTTGTATTTCTATTAATCCATCTTCTCCATTTACTGCAGTAATAACTTTTCTATTATTTAGGTCAATTACCATAGTATCTAATTTATAATCTATTTTTAATTCCTCTACTTTATCTACAAATCTTTGAGCATATTCCGGTCCTGTAAGTTCTTCCTTAAATGTATGAAGCCCAAATCCATTATGAATACACTGATTTAATATTCCACCTAATCTTTTATCTCTTTCAAGTATTAAAATACTATCTATGCCTTCTTCTTTAGCCTTTATAGCAGATGCAAGACCCGCTGGACCTCCACCGACTATAACCATATCATATTGTTGCATACTAAGCCCTCCAATTAACATAAAATATTTGAATGTCCACCAAATTTAGTAACTTCTTTTCTTTTTATTTCTAATTCTTCTGCTAAAATTTCAACTATTCTATTAGAACAAAATCCTGATTGACATCTTCCCATTCCTGCTCTTGTTCTTCTTTTTACACCATCTAAAGTTGTAGCACCTAGAGTTCTCCTTATAGCATTTCTTATTTCACCCTCAGTAACTGTTTCACATCTACAAACTATTTTTCCGTAATTTGCATCTTTAGCTATAAGATCCTTTCTTTCTTCATTAGTCATTTCTCTAAATCTAGGTATATCTTTTCTAATAGGATTAAAGTTTTCATTCTTTAAAGGGTTTAATTTTTCAACTACCATTTGTGCTACATATTCTCCAATAGCAGGTGCGCTGGTTAAACCTGGTGATTCTATTCCTATAACATTTATAAAATTTTGTGAGTCCTTAGCTTCTCCTATAATAAAATCTCCATTTTTCTCGTGAGCTCTAAGTCCTGCAAAAGATGTTATTACTTGTCTCATAGGGATTTCATTTATACTAAGCTTGGCTTTTTTCATTATAGTATCTAATCCTTCTCTTGTTGTCGATACATTCTCTTTATCATCTATATCTAAAGAAGTTGGTCCTAAAAGTAAGTTTCCATCTACTGTCGGCGTAACTAATATTCCTTTACCCATTTTTGTTGGTAATTGGAATATGGTTCTTGAAACTGTATTACCAACAGCCTTATCAAATAATAAATATTCTCCTTTTCTAGCTGTTATTTTATATTTTTCTTCACTTACCATATTATTTATTTTATCTCCAAATACCCCTGCAGCATTTATTATAATTTTAGTTTTTACATCTTCCTTATTAGTTTTTATTATATATTTGTCTTCAGATTTTTCTATATTTAATACTTCTGTTCCTAGTTTAAATTCTACTCCATTCATAGCTGCATTTTCTGCAAGAGCAATATTAAATTCATAAGGACATACTATAGCTCCAGTTGGAAGTCTCAAAGCTGCTACTACTTTATCTGATAAGTTTGGTTCTAATTTTAAAGTTTCTTCTCTATTTAATATTTCCATTGTATCTGGAACACCATTTTCAATGCCTCTTAATCTTAATCGTTCTAGTTTACCTATATCCCCTTCATCAAAACATAAAACTAAAGATTCATTTCTTTTAAAAGGGAAATCCAATTCCTCTTGTAATTTATCAAATATTTTGTTTCCTCTAACATTCATCTTAGCTTTTAGTGTTCCTGGAAATGGATCTTCTCCAGCATGAACTATACCACTATTAGCTTTACTTGTTCCACAAGCTACATCTATTTCTTTTTCAATAACACAAGTTTTTAAATTATATTTTGATAACTCTCTTGCAATTGCACTTCCTGTAACCCCTGAACCTATAATTGTAACATCAAACATATTACTCCTCCTTATAAACAAAAAAAGAGCCTTAATCTAAAAAGATATAATAATCTCTTAGATAAAGGCTCTCTCTCTTCTCTTCGCCTAAATTTATATAAAAATTTCATCTTCTAATTACATTTTTTATTTTAGCATATCGTTTACAAGCTTTCAACTATATTTTAAAAAAAACTAAAATTTATACATTAAATAAGTATGGGGTATAAAACTAAAGCCATAAAATTTTTTAATTTTATGGCTTTAAAAAAACTATTACAGTAAACTTACTAATGCAAAGATTATATGAGCTGCTATTCCGGCTACTAATCCTCCAAATGTATGACTTATTATAGCTTTACCAGTTAGCTTTCTACAATTCAAGCTGTCCATCATAGCTATATGAGTACTTAAATATCCACTCCAACACATACCCATAGCTGTAAATACTGCTATTTCGTTGCCACCAATTAAATTTTTAGCTAAAAATTGAGGCACTAAACTCATGGCTGCTCCAACTGCACCTAATGAAGTTATTGGAAATGCTATTGCTTCTGGATGCTTGAATCCAAATAATGGATTTAATATAAAACTTAATTTTCCACCAAGCCAAGGAAAAAATGCTATACCTTCATAAGCCGCACCTGTATATCCCTTTGGTGATGGTCCATTAGTTAACATTAATACTAAAGTACAAATTATTACAACTCCAGGAATTATAGCAAGTCCAAGTTCAACTCCTGACTTACCTCCTTCAAGTAATGATTCAAGCAATCTCGCTCCTACATTACCTTCCCTAACTTCCCTATATTTTAAGAAATCATAGCCTTCACCTTCACTTGAATAAACCATATCATCTGCATGCTCACCATACTCTTTTCTAGTATGTCTAACCATTAATCTAACACTTACAATACTACCTATAAATGCTCCAATATTTCCTATTACAGCAGCTGATATAAAGTTTTCTCCTGATGGAGATTTTTGTGCAATCATAAATGTAGTTAAAATTAGTCCCATTCCAAAAGATGTTCCTAAATTAGTTAATGCAGGAACTTGAAATTTTTTAAAGTATTTTAAAAAGCCTTCATCTTTAGCCAAACTTATAATAGCAGGGTTATCTGATAAATAAGTTGTAACAACACCCAATGCCGCAGCCCCTGGTAAATTATACAAAGGCTTCATTAATGGGGATAATATTTTATTAATTAAAGAAATAACTCCAAACTCAGATAACAAACCCGATATAGCTCCTGCAAGTACCGCTATAGCCATAATATAAAAAACTGTTTCCATAAGAAGTTGATATCCTGTCTTCATTAAAGTATTAAACATATTTACTGTTCCCATTTTACTGCCTAGTACAATAAAGAACCCTAAAAATAAGATTAGACATACAATTCCTTCTGGGCCTATTACTGGCTTAAGATTTTTTTTGACTATGCTCTTATTTTTAATTTCTTCATTTTTTATGGAATTTATAGTTTCCATAAAATTACACCTCCTAGATTTTAAATATATTTAAATAAGTCAACATGAATAATCCCACTAGATAATTATTCATGTTTGGGAAAATTCAAAAATTATATCATAGACTAATTCTTATATTACATTGTATATTGCTTAACAATTATGATACTTTTTTAACTATACTTAATTTAAATTTCATCTTACTATATATAATATCATATAATTTATAAAATTTATAGTATAAATGCAAATTTTCTTGCAAAAAAATACTTTATAATATAACATAAATAAAGTATTTTATGTATATATTTATTTTATTCTACTATTTATTTACATGAAATATACTATTTTGTTCCATTTTATTTCCGCTTTTTTTCCGTTTTTATGCATACCTTGTTTTATTTGTAATACCCCCTAGCAAAACATTAAATTATCAATGATGAAATTTGAAAGTTTTATTTCTTTGTATAAGATTTATTTTTTAGCTTCATATAAACTTAAAGTATTTTACTATATATAGTTTTTATAATAAAATATATGTCATAAGCTATATTTATAAGCTATATTTTATTTAATAAAAAAGGATGATATTAATGACTATATTAACAGTTGAAAATATATGCAAAAGTTATGGAGAAAAAATATTATTTAAAGATGTCTCTTTTACTATAAGTGAGGAGGACAAAATAGGCTTAATTGGAGTTAATGGAACTGGTAAATCATCATTATTAAGAATTATTGCAGGTAAAGATAATTGTGATAGTGGAGATATTACGATTCCTAAAAAGGTAACTATAGAATATTTAAATCAAAACCCTGATTTAGACCTAGAAGCTACAGTTTTAGAACAAATATTTAAAGCTGATTCAAAAATTATGCATTTAATAGGTGAATATGAAAATACCTTAGATGAAATTTCTAAATCACCTACAAATGAAAAAATTCAAAAACACTTATTAAATTTAACAACTGAAATGGATAGTTTAAATGCTTGGGATCTTGAAAGTAAAGTAAAAACTATTCTTACTAAACTTAATATAACTTATTTTAATAAAAAAATAAAAGAATTATCTGGTGGACAAAAAAAAAGAGTAGCTCTTTGTTCTAAACTAATAAGTCCTTGCGATCTACTTATACTAGATGAGCCCACAAACCACATGGATAATGATACTATAGTTTGGCTTGAAAATTTTCTTGAAAATAGAAAAGGTGCTCTTCTTATGGTAACACACGACAGATACTTTTTAGATAGAGTAGTAAATAAAACATTAGAGTTAGATTTTGGAACTATGTATACTTATAACTGCAATTATTCACAATTTGTAGAAAAAAAAGCTGAAAGAATAGATCTTCAGAATTCCTTAGAACAGAAAAGACAACGTCTTTATAAAAAAGAATTAGAATGGATTAGGGCTGGAGTGCAAGCACGGGGTACAAAGCAAAAGGCAAGAATAAAAAGATTTGAAGAATTATCCGAAACTAAATATAATTTTGATAGTAATGATTTGGATATTTCTGTAGCTCATTCAAGATTAGGTAAAAAAATAATTAATATTGAAAATCTGTGCAAAAATTTTAATAATAAAAACATTATAAAAAATTTTAATTATATAATTCTTAAAAATGATCGTATTGGTGTTGTGGGAAATAATGGCATAGGCAAATCCACACTTTTAAATTTAATTACAAATAAAATTAATTTAGATAGTGGTATTATTGATATTGGTTCTACCGTAAATATTGGCTATTTTTCACAACACTCTGAAGATATGAATCCTAATTTACGAGCAATAGAGTATATAAGAGAAACTGCTGAATTTATAACTACAGAAGATGGCAATAAAATAAGTGCTTCTGAAATGATGGAAAAATTTCTATTTACAGATGATATGCAGTGGTGCTATATTTCTAAATTATCTGGTGGAGAAAAAAGAAGACTCTATCTTTTAAAAATATTAATGAACTCTCCTAATGTATTAATCTTAGACGAGCCTACTAATGATCTAGATATAGATACCTTGAAGGTTTTAGAAAATTATATTGATGAATTCAATGGTCCTGTTATAACAGTATCCCATGATAGATTCTTTTTAGATAGAATTTGTAATAAAATATTCTCATTCGATGGAAATGGTAAAATTTCTAAATATGTTGGAAATTATTCTGATTTCGTAGATAAGAAAAAAGAATTTAGTAGTTCTTTATCTTCTAAAAAAATTAATACTCCTAAAAAAACATCTTCTATTTCTAATGATATAACTAAATCCAAAAAATTAAAACTATCGTATAAAGAAAGTTTAGAATATGAAAAAATAGACAGTGAAATAGAAAATTTAGAAAACAAGCTTTCAAAATTAGATAGTGATATAGAGAAAAACTCTACAGATTTTATGAAATTAGAAGATCTTTTAAAAGAAAAAGAGTGCATAGAAGAAGAACTTCTACTTAAAATGGAAAGACAAGAATATTTGAATAATTTAGTTGAAGAAATAAAGAAAAACAAAAAAAATCTATAGAGCATCTTGTAAAATATTTTTCTTAAAAATATATAATATTAAAACCACAGTTTTTTTAAAACTGTGGTTTTAATATTTATTAATAATAATTTTTTAAATCATTTAATTCCTTTTTGTAAGTATCTTTTTATTCTAACATTCCACTGTTTATAATATTTTTTATTTTCTTTTTTTACTTGGTTTAAAAACTTATCTAGCACTCCTAGTTTATTTAATCCCTTCATTAAATGTCTAGGATACTCCACTGTTTTTGAATAATTATTTTTAGGATCTATTATTTTTAATTTATAATTTGAGGTTATATAAATATCTTTACATCTCATATCTAGTTTTTTAAAATCTAGCCTTTCAAATTCTTTTATAAGCTTAATAATGCTATGGGTTATCCTTCTATTAAAACCGCGTTTTTTGATAAAATGATCCAATCTGTCTCCTGCTACATACTCTCTTAGAATAAAATAATCACCATAATCATAAACCTTAGGAAAATATTTACTTCCCCTAGTCTTTTCTAAAATCATCCTTTCCTTTTCACAAACTCTAGTATCTTTAAATATTTTAAGTACTTTTTTGTGAGGCAACATATATACTATGCCATTATGTCCAGCTCCTAAAAATTGTCCTTGCCTAAGCATCTTTTCAGCCTTTTCATCTAGGTCTATATAATATTCTTCACTGTTCATACCAACCTCTTATTTATTGATTATAGTATATTATATGAAAATAGTTAAAAATGGCAACAAAACTAGTTTCTAAAAAACTTTTTTAAAAACTAGTTTTGTATATTGTTATTTATTTAATATTTTTTTAAGTTCTTCTAATGTTACTATAGGATCTTTACAACTATAATCTTCACAAACATAAATAGTGATTTTATCATTTATACTTTCCTTGAATTTTATATTGGGATTTATTTTATCCAATTCACCACTATTATCATTTAATATAACTATAGAAAATGGTCTATATTCCTTATTTATTTCATTTATATATTTTTCAAGTTCTACTTTATTTTTTTTATAAGATAATGTAATTTCCTTTAAAGGGAAAATATTATACATATAAGCTACTATTGAGAATAAATGATACATAGGAGATGATTTTATAATTTCTCCGAAGGTTTTAAACTGCTTATCTACCAAATCCCTATAACTTTCATTTCCTGTTATATAATAAAGTAATATTAAATTTAAAGTAGCTACAGAATTTCCAGAAGGTATTGCTCCATCAAATATTTCTTTAGGCCTTACTATAAGTTTTTCACTATTTTTGCTATATAAATAGAATCCACCTTTATTATAATCCCAAAATAAATCTATCATTTTATTTGTAATTTCTATAGATTTTTCTAAATAATAAGTATTAAAAGTAGTTTCATAAAGATCTATAAGTGCTAAAGATAAAAAAGCATAATCTTCTATAAATCCCTCATTGCCTTTTTCTTCTTGCCTAAATCTTGTATATACTGTTCCTTCATTATCCATTAGATTTTTAAATATAAAATTACAAGCCTTTATTGATATATCTTTATAATTTTCATTATTAAAAGTTCTAGCTGCCTTTGAAAAAGCTATTATCATTAAAGCATTCCAAGAGGTTAGTATCTTATCGTCTTTATATGGATGTATTCTCTTACTTCTATACTGAAATAATTTTTCTCTCATTTCTTCTAATTTTTCTTTATTATTCTCTACAATACTTAAATGAGTTTCTATAAGATTAGGTATACTTTTACCCTCAAAATTTCCTTTTGGATTTATCTCATAAATTCTACAATAAAGTTCTCCATAATCTTTACCTAAAACATCTATTATCTCTTCTTCATCCCATAAATAAAATTTTCCTTCTACTCCCTCTGAATCTGCATCTTCAGCTGAATAAAATCCCCCTTCTTCTGATAACATCTCTCTCTTTATATAAGCTAATATCTTTTCCGTTACTTCCTTGTATAAGGGATTTTTAGTGATTTTATAAGCTTCTGTATAAGCTATAGACAATAGCGCATTATCATATAACATCTTTTCAAAATGCGGAACTAACCACTTTTTATCTGTAGAATATCTTGAAAAACCAAAACCTATATGATCAAAAATTCCACCCTTATACATAGAAATTAAAGTTTTATTTATCATATCTAAAACTTTTTCATCCATATTAAGATAATAATATCTTAATAAAAATAATATATAATGAGGTGTTGGAAATTTGGGGGCGTTACTAAAACCTCCATATTCTTTTTCAAAGCTTTTCTTTAAATTCTCTAAAGCCTTATAAATTATGCTTTCATCTAGTTCATATTCATTATTATAGCCTTCAAAAGATTGAATTTCTTTCAGTATTCTATCACTAGATTCTAAAACTTTAGACTTATCTTCCTTCCAAAGTTTATTTATAGAATTTAGAACTTCCATAAATCCTGGCATATTATATCTTCTATGTTTAGGAAAATAAGTACCTGCAAAAAATGGTTTCTTATCTGGTGTCATAATTATGGTAAGTGGCCATCCTCCACTTCCCGTATAAGCCTGACAAAAACTCATATAGATACTGTCTATATCAAGTCTTTCCTCTCTATCCACCTTTATGGATATAAAATTTTCATTTAAAAAAGATGCTACTTCTTCATCTTCGAAAGATTCTCTTTCCATTACATGACACCAATGACACGTACTTTTTTATAAACCAATTCAGCTATACCCAATAGATAAAAATACAAGCTTATCTTCTAGCTTTGCCTTATTAAATGCTTCTTTTCCCCATGCAAACCAGTTAACAGGATTATATGCATGTTGTAATAAGTATGGAGATTTTTCATTTATCAATCTATTGGGTTTTCTCATTAGGTTCATGTAATCACCTCCTTAAAACTCAATAATAAAGATATTGTAGGTAACTATATATACTTTAAATTTACACATTACCTATTATCCTTTATTTAATTATATATTTATCTTTAAAATAATTTTTATTCAAACATTAACATATATAAAACAATATAATAAATTAAATATAACTCTCCTCACATTAAAACATTAATTTATTATAAAAAATAAGATGGCAAATAAGCTACCTTATTAAAAGTTTATTTTTAATTGAATTTTACTTTTCCATAGGCATTTTTGAATCTCCGCCCCATTCATAAATTGAGGCCTCATAGTTTTTAACTTTTTCAAAGCCAACTGCTTTGAGAATCATGGATGCATATCCAGATCTTATACCCATAGTTCAGTAAACCACAAATTCATCTTCTAGTTTAACACCTAAGTTTCCCATTATTTTATTTATCTTATCTGCTGATTTAGGAGTACCATCTTTATTTAATAACTCTGTCCATACTAGATTAACAGCTCCTTTTATATGACCTCCTCTTGGTTCTCCAACTTTTTGAGAGCCTTTAAATTCGCCCTTTGTTCTTACATCTATAATAACTTTTTTTCCTAAATTTTTATAAACATAATCTTTATTAGGAGAATTTGTTAGGTCATAATCTTTTACTTCTACTGCTGATGTTGCTATTGGTTTGGTAGTTTTATCAGTAACCTCATGACCAAGTTTTTCCAATATGTAAGTCCCCTGCCATTAACTTAACATTATTTAAACCTGCCATTTTTAATTGCCAAACAGCTCTTCCATCTGCTCCAGGACCCTTAAACACATTTGAATAGAATATTACAGTTTTTTTATTATCTATTCCTAATTTATCTAAGGTTTTTTCAAGTCTTCCTTTTTACGTATAACACCCCAACCTGGATCTCCTGGCTTACCTGCCTTATCTGAAAAAGCATGTAATCCTATATTTATAGCTCCATCGATATGCTCCTTAGCATAAAAATCTGGTTTGTTACAATCTAAGGATATATATTGATTTATAACTTATGCATGCATTCAATAACTTTATTTGTAAAATTATTAATTTATTGACTAATATTTAAATTTTTACAACTAATAATGTTATATTTTTTCGCTGTTTTTTAAAATATATACATATATTATACATATTTTGTTCATATTTACTGTACTTTTTTATTATAAAACTGTATAATTTTATATGTTTTTTCAAAATTATTTATTGGAGGTAAAGTATAGTGACAAAAAACTTTAAAAAAAATCTATTAATGAAATGTATTTTTTCATTAATAATTACACTTTCCATATGCACTTTTATTTTTATATTATTACATATTAACTATATGAAAAAAACCAGTACTTATTATTTACAACAGACTTCTGGGGATTGTGAAAAATTAATTCTAAATTCTATAGGCTCCGTTAAAAGTTCTACAGATTTACTAGCTAACAATTTATCAATTCTCCCTAATCTACAAGATCCTAAAAATCAAAATATGATTGAGAGTTTAGTATCTACAAATAAATTTATTAAAAGAGTATTTATAACAGATATTAACGGAATGCAAATAGCCAAATATCCAAGTATAGGGAATATAAATATTTCTCATAGGAACTATTTTAAAAAAGCCATGGAAGGAATGGGGTCATATTCGGATATAATTATTTCTCCTTTAACAGGAGAATCTATCATAATTTATTGTACTCCTATAAAAACTAACAATAAAATCATAGGTACAGTATCTTCAATATTTGAAATTAAAAGCCTAAGTAATCTATTGGCCTGTAGCACTAAAGATTTAAATTGCACCTTTGGTATTTTAGATAATAAGGGATCCTTGTTATTAACTAACAAACGAAATTCTCTACTTAATAGTAAGCCTTCATCAAGTAATAAAATTGTTAATTTATCAAATTTAGAACCTGTAAAAAAATTAATACATAATGAATCTGGTAGCGGAAAATTTATTTTAAATAATACTAAAACTTTAGTTAACTATAGATGTTTTAAAAATTCTAAACTAAATTTAATTATTGCTATTCCCTACCGTTTAATAAGTAGCAGTATATTAATTTATACATTAATCGGCATTGCAATATTAATTATTATTTTATTTTTTTCTGTAATAATGATTAATAACTTTACAAATGAATTAGCTAAACCTATAATCAGTTTATCTGAAATTTTCAAAAAATTATCCCAAGGCAATTTAAATATACAGGTAGATAAAGATTTATTAAATAGAAAAGATGAATTTTCAGATCTAGGAAAAAACTTTAAAATATTTTTAAATAAAATAAAGTTAATAATACAACCTTTACAAGAAAACGCTCAGGTTTTAAATAAACATTCTAATAATTTAGTTTCTCTTATACAAGATAATAAAGATATTCAATTGTATATATCTGATAAATTAATTGATGTTAATACTAAAATGGATATAAATTTAAATTCTTTAAAAGATAGTTTATTTATATTACAGCAATTTTCTGATGGAATTAATAATATCTCTTTTAATTTAGAAAATTTAAATGAGGTAGTTCATATTGCTACAAACTCTGCATTGGAAGGAAGTAATCATGCAAATAATATAGAATTAACTCTTGATGATTCTTTAAATTCTTTAAAAAATATTAATAAAAAAATGAGTTATTTAACTAATACTTCTAATGAAATTAATTCTTTAGTAGAAATTATAAATAATTTGGCTAAACAAACAAATTTACTTGCTATTAATGCAGCTATAGAAGCTTCCAGGGCTGGTGAGTCCGGCAAAGGCTTTTCAGTAGTAGCTGAACAAATAAAAAAACTGGCTAATAAAAGTGCCATATCTTCTAAAAACATTAATAGTTTATTAAAAAACATTCAATCAGAAATATTCAATACTTCAAAGATTGTAAATATTATGAATGTAAAATTTAAAAATTTAATTAATAATACTAAAATTACTACAAAACTTATGGAAGATATAAAAAATAAATCAATAAATTCTCAAACCTCTGTAGAAGAAATCATAGCTATAATTGAGGAACAAACTGCTAGTATAGAAGAAAATACTTCTTCTTTAACTGCTGTTGTCGACTATATCAATGAAACTGTACAAATTTCTCATTCTGTTGATATAAAGCTAAAAGAACAAGCTGAAAGTTTACGTTCCTTATCAGAAGTATCATCTTCATTAAACGATATGAGTTCTACTATAAAAACTAATATAGACTTCTTTAAATAACATAATTGTATTATTTTTATAAGAATTATTTATGAATTGCATAGGTTAAATCATCAATAATAAATAGATAGGGGTCTTCCTATCTACTTATTATTGATTTATTTTATTATCAGCTTTTTTTTCTTTAAAATAGGGAATATAAACAAATATATCCCTGTTATGGTTACTATTACTAAAGATAACGCAGAACCTGCAATTATGTACTTTTCAAACCACTCTCCAAAAAAACTTCCAGTATGAAGTGCTAACAATATTGAACCAATATTTTTCTCAGCACTTAATACTTTTCCTGTACTCATATCAATTTGAATATCATAACCCTTTTTAGATCTAACCCTATATACATTTCTATTTGGATAAAATTCAATTTTCTTTATGTCCTTTGCACTTAATATTTCTTTTTTGTTTACTTTAAAAGATATTTCCTCAACTTGTTTCATTGAAATTGAATTAGAAACTTCGTTTTTAACTCCTTTTTGGCTTTTAGGAACCAAAGATAAACTTTTTCCATAAATAAGTAATATTCCTGTTATAGAAACTAATAAAAATATTATTGCTGGTATTATTCCAAACCATACATGCAATTTTTTATTATATTTTATTGCTGATTTATTACTGAACATTTTACTCCTCCTATGTATGATATTGATAATCAATTTTAATTACTAAAATTATTATATTATTAAAGATAAACTTTGTAAATATTTTTTTATAAAATTAATTATAATTAATACATAATCTTATTTTTTTACTTAATTATCCATTATATTTACCTATAATAAAGTAATTTTGTGTAAATTTATAAACTATATACCTTTATAAACTAATTAGATATGATGTTTCTCCATATTCAATAAATAATTTTTAAGTTTTAATCCCCCTAAATATCCTGTCAGATTTCCACTGCTTCCTATAATCCTATGGCACGGAATAAAAATAGGTATGGGATTTTTATTACAAGCAAATCCAACTGCACGAGCTGCTTTAGGATTTCCTACTTTCTCAGCCACTTGTTTATATGTTAAAGTTCGGCCATATGGAATTTCACATAAAACTTCCCACACTTTTTTTGAAAAATCTGTACCTTCTATATATAATGGAAGTGAAAATTTTTTTAGTTTTCCATTTAAATAGTTTTTAAGTTGAATTCCAGCATTTTTTAATATATATGTTTCTTTAATCTCTATTTCACCAGGTATATTTTGCCCCTGAAAATATAATCTAAATATTTTATTTTCTTTTTCTTCTATTCCTATATTACCTATAATTGTTTCATAAAAAAATATTGACATTATTATTTATTCTCCTACTCTATTATTATATTAATATTGACCAAATATATTTTGTACTAAAAATATGTTAACTTTATTATTATATAATTTCAACTTTTAATATTTATTTGATTTTTATAAATTTAAATGATAAATTATTTTTATAATATATGGAAAAAGGAGGTACATTAATGGAGATAAAAACATCTAAGTTTTTAACTGAAAATAAAACGACTTTAAAAAAATTAGTTTCTATCCTTTCAAGAAAATACAAATATGTGTCTATATTAGGAACAGACTCTTTGGGTAAATCCTATACTGTCCAAAAAACAGGCATAAGTTTAGGAGACTCCTTTTGGAATGAGCGAGGTTTCGTTTTAAGAGTATACAACGATATTAACTACTCTGAATTTTCCTTTAATGAAATAGATAAAAATAATATTGAAATTTTTGCGGAAAATATAATAAATAAAATAGATAATCAATTAAAAGATCTAAATACCCTTAAAAATTCACATACAAAATACCCTATAATTGAGGAAGATTTTTTAGAAAAAAATTTTTATGGAAAAGTACAAAGTTTATCTACCCCTATAAATCATAAAGAAATACTTGAGAAACTTACCCAAATGAAAAACAAAGCTTTAGATATTTCTAATCTTCTAGTTGATTTTGTAACTAATGTTCAAACAGTTCATGTATCTAAAATATTTATCTCTCCAAATAGAAATTTAGAACAATCTTATGTATGGAGCGAATCCTATTTAATTAGTACGGTAAGAAGAGATTCTAATATAAAATCTCTTTATAAATCTTTCTCAGGACTTAAAGGATTTGAAATATTAAATGAAATGGAAAATTCCATAAAAGATTTAGTAAATAACTCTATAGCACTTTTAGATTCAAATCCTGTTATTCCAGGCGAATATGATGTAATTTGTTCTCCTGATGTTTCTGGGCTTATAGCTCATGAGGCCTTTGGTCACGGGGTAGAAATGGATATGTTTACAAAAAATCGTGCTAAAGCTAAAGAATATATAAACAAAAAAGTTGCTTCAAATCTAGTATCTATGCGTGATGGTGCTCAAAGTTATAACCATGTTTCTTCTTATTTATTTGATGATGAAGGAAACCTAGGTAGCGATACACTTGTTATAGATAAAGGTATATTAGTAAATGGATTCTCTGATACATTATCAGCTTTAAGTCTTAATATTAAACCTACAGGAAATGGAAAAAGAGAATCTTTTGAAAGAAAGGCTTATGCAAGAATGACCAATACTTTTTTTGAAGCTGGAAAAGATACTTTAGAAGATATGATAGCTTCTATAAAATACGGATATTTACTTGAATGTCCAAGTAGTGGTATGGAGGATCCTAAAAATTGGGGAATTCAATGTATGGTTGATATAGGTCGAGAAATCAAAGACGGTAAATTTACTGGCAGAATAGTATCTCCTGTAATATTAACAGGTTATGTACCAGATGTACTAAATTCTATTTCTATGGTTTCTAACAAACTTCATCTAGACGGCTCGGGAGCTTGTGGTAAAGGTTATAAAGAATACGTAAAAGTATCTTCTGGCGGTCCATATATTAAAGCGAAAGTGAGGTTAGGCTAATGATAGATACTATAAAAAGTTTATTAAGAACTAAAGATATAAATGGTTATAAAATAGTAGAAACTAAAACTGAATCTATAGAATTATTTTTTATAAAGAAGAATTTAGATATGGACAGAAGCAAAAAAGTTCACTACTTCTCTGTAACCGTATATAAGGATTTCCAGGAAGGTGGTAATAAATTTAAAGGGTCTTCCACTTGTAACATATATCCTACTATGAATAATGAAGAAATAAATAAAATTTTAAGTGATGCTGTATTAGCTTCTAATTTTGTAAAAAATGAATTTTATACTTTACCAACACCCTCAAATAAAAAACCTAGCTATTTAAATTCTAAGTTTTCGCTAAAACCTATCTCTCATTGGATACCTGAACTTACTAAAGCTATATACAAATATGATACTTACGAAAATGGAGGTATAAATTCCTGCGAATTATTTTTAAGTAAATGCTATATTCATATTATTAATTCTGAAGGCATTGATGTTAGCTATGAAAAATATAAAGGCCAATTAGAATTTATAGTTAATTTTATGGGATCTACAGAAGAAGTAGAATTATATAAGTTCTTAGAGTTTTCAGATTTTGATACAGATTATATATCAGAAAATGTTAAAGAAATGCTTAATTTAGCTAAAGAAAAAGCCTTAGCAAACACTACTTTAAAATCATCTAAATATACTATACTTTTAAGTGGATTCGCATTAAAAGAGTTTTTTAGTTACTATATTAGTAAATCCAATGTATCTAACGTTTACAGCAATATATCCCAATTAAAAGTTGGCGATAGGATTCAGGGACAAAATATATATGGAGATCTTATAAACATATCTCTTGACCCTACTATGAAAAATTCTACTCACTCTGTACCTTATGATATGGATGGTATAACTTTAAGTAAAATAAATTTATTTGAAAATGGTGTATTAAAACAATATCACGGATCTAGTAGGTACAGCTACTATCTTAATGTAGAACCTACTGGAAACATATTAAACATAGATGTAAAACCTGGTTCTAAAAGTATAAAAGAACTAAAAAACTCTCCATACGTAGAGTTAATATCTTTTTCTGACTTCCAATTAAATCCTGTAACTGGAGATTTTGGTGGAGAAATAAGACTTGGGCGGTACTATGATGGAAAGGACACAATTCCTATAACAGGTGGATCCGTTTCTGGAAATATAAATAATATCCAAAAACATATGTATTTATCTAAAGAAATACAACAATGTAATGGATTTAAAGCTCCTAAAACAGTTCAAATGTTTAATGTTTCCATATCTGGATTATAATTTATATTTAAATCCTAATAATATCCCTGGCAATTAATTATAAAAATAATCATTTTATTTTTAGGGTCAATATGCCAGGGATATTATTAATTAATTTAGGGAAACTAAAGTTATTATATAAAGAAAGGAGTTTATTTATGTCAAGAAAAAAACCTTTAGTAAGAGGAAAAGAAAAAGAGTTAGAAGAATTTAAAATAGAAGTTGCAAAAGATATGATTATGGAGAACAGAAATCTTAGCAAAGAACTTTCTATGGGAAATACTTCTTCAAAGGCCATAAATGAAATGTCTACTGCTGGAAATATAGGTGGTCAGATGGTAAAAAAAATGATTAAAGATATTGAAAATAAAATGGCAGATAAATATAAATAAATTTAATAAAAAGTACCTATTTTAAGGTACTTTATTTAAAATAAATTTTAATATTTAATTATTTAAATTTCACTATTTAAGGATTTCCTAAATCCGTTTAATTTTGTGTATCCACTAACATTGATTCTATTTAATTTATAAAAGTCGCTTTTTATAGATGCATAGCTACTTCTAGTAGTTACGGCCATTTTATATCCGGATGCTTTAACATCCTCTATAACTTTTTTATTGTATCTACCATAGGGATAGGCTATATATCTAACTTCTTTTCCTAATAAGTTTTCCAAATAATTTTTTGATTCTTTTAATGTTTTATGTCTTTCCTCTTCTTTAAGCTGATTAAGTTTAGAATGATTTGTAGTATGACTTTGTACATCCATATTATTAAAATTAATTTCTTTTAATTCATTAGAATTCATATAATAAGTTCCTTTATCTACTGTATTCGTAATAACAAATACGGTAGCTTTTAATCCAAATTGTTTTAATATAGGATACGCATTTACATAATTATCTCTATATCCATCATCAAAAGTTATAACTACTGATTTTTGTGGGAATTTCTTTTCGTCTTTAATATATTGGTAAACTTCATCTAAAGATAATGTTTTATAACCATTATCTTTTAAATACTTCATTTGCTTATAAAAAGAATCTTTATTAACTTTAAAAAGATTTTCTCCATCCTTACTAATTGAATGATACATTAGTATAGGTATTGATTGTCCATTTTTTACTTTATTTCTATTTAAGATTCTAATAGGTAATTGTGTTGCAATTAATAAAATAGCTATTAAACATAGAATTATAGACACCTTAAATTTTCTTTTCATATAAGCCCTACTTTCTTTAGTAAACATTTTACTTATATTAATTTATATGTTTTGATTAACAAATTTATAATCAAAAGTACACTATATTCTATGATAATTTAATAAAAATTTCAACTCAACTTTGTTTTTATATTATTACTTATAAATCAAAATTTCATCTATAATGAAAAATTTATTTTAAATAAATATATAAAAATAGCTCTAGATTTTCATCTAGAGCTACTTTCATAAAATTTTATTTAAAATATCTATCTAATAATCCCTTTAACATTTTTGCATGCCTTGCCTCATCTCTTGATGCTTCATCTATAAAATCATGTACTTCATCTAAATTTTCCTCTTTAGCCTTCTTTGCTAAATCTTTTTTCATCTTATTTGAACCAATCTCTCCTCTTAACATTTGTTCTAAGTTGGCTTTTGTGGAAGTTGAAATCTTTCCATTAATCTCTGCATATCTTGCAGCATGTTGTGCTTCTTCAAAAGCAATTTTTTCTAAAATTTCTCCAATTTCAGCATACCCTTCTCTTTGAGCTACCCTTGCCATAGCAAGATATAAACCAATCTCTCCTGTCTCTCCTTTGAACTGTGCTTCTAAACTATTTTTAATATCTTCATGACCATTAGTTATACCTAATTGATTTTCATTTATTAAACCTAATTCATCCATGAAAGGCTCTCCCTTCTATAAATATATGTTTATATTAGTTAGTCTTTCAAAAAGAACTAAATTTATGCCATTTATACTATATCTTTATATTTATACCATACGGATTTTATAGACATATAATCTACTTCTTTAGGTAAAGCTTCTTTTATCGGCTTTAGTTTATTCCCTCCGATGCTCTTAATAGCATCTAATATTAATTTTTCATAATCCTTTTGAATAAAATCATCTAAATTAATTTCCATACCTTCATCTAAACATTTAAATAAATGTTGTTGTATAGTAATAAAACTTAAATTTCTCTCTTTTGAAATTTCCATTACAGTTTTACCTTGTCTATATAAATTATAACTTAATATATGAGTTTTTATTTTTGTATCATTTTCTTTTTTATCTTTTAAAATTTTATTTTTTTCTTTTATATCTTCATGCTCTATATTTTTTTCTTTCATATATTCTAAAATTATATTTATAATTTTTTCTCCATAAACTTCAGCTTTTCTCTCACCTATACCTTTTATCAAACGCAGAGAATCTAAGTCTATAGGCATATACTCACTAAGTTCTTTTAAGGTAGAATCTGTAAGAACCATAAAAGGAGGTATTCTTTCCTCTTTAGATATTTCTTTTCTTAAATGTTTTAAAATTTCAAATAGTTCATTGTCATGTTTAACCATCTTTTTAATATTAGATAATTTAATATATATATCTTTTTTACCTTTTAAAACCTCATAAGATTTTTCTTTTAATTTTACTACTGGATATTTGTCATCTGTAGTCCACATATAATCATCTGCTACTAATTTATTCATTAAAGATACTATATCTTTTTTTCTAAATTCACTCATTATTCCGTATGTGGAAAGCATTTGTAAATTTGAATTTAGTACTTTTTTATTTTTAGATCCCATAAGTACATCTGCTACCATATTTATTCCAAATCTCTCTTTCATTCTGTAAACACAAGAAAATATTTTTTGAGCTTCTATTGTAATATTTTTTTCTTCTCTTTCATCATTACAATTACTACAATTATCACATTTATCCATTATATTTTTATCCCCAAAATAATTTAATATATATGATCTTAAACATTTTGAGGTGTAGCAATAATCTACCATAATCCTTAACTTATTATACTCATTATTCTTTCTTTCTTGTGATAAATAACTCTCATCTATAAAGTATTTTTGTATTTGTATATCCTTAGGTGAAAACAAAAGTATACATTCACTAGGCTCTCCATCTCTTCCAGCACGACCAGCTTCTTGATAATAAGCTTCCATGTTTTTTGGTATATTATAATGTATAACAAATCTCACATTAGATTTATCTATACCCATACCAAAAGCATTAGTTGCAACTATTATATCAACATTATCAAACGCAAAATCTTCTTGAGCTTTTTTTCTATCCCCATCACTTAATCCTGCGTGATAAACTCTTGCTTTATATTGTTTGTAAATAAGCTTATTATATAAAGATTCAGCTTCTTTTCTTGTAGATGTATATATTATTCCAACCTTACCCTCATTATTATTTAAATAATCAAATATAAATTTTTCTTTATCTTCTCCTTTTATAACTTCAAATTTTAAATTTTCTCTATCAAACCCTGTTACAAACACCTTAGGACTTTTTAATATTAATAGACTTAAAATATCTTTTCTTACAGTTTCCGTAGCTGTTGCAGTAAACGCTGATACTATTGGCCTTTTATTAAGTTTATTAATAAATATACTTATTCTAGTATAACTAGGTCTAAAGTCATGTCCCCATTGAGATACACAATGAGCTTCATCTACCGCAACTAATGAAATATTTAAATCATTTAAATTGTTTATAAAGTTTTCCGAATCTAGTCTCTCTGGTGCTATATAAATTAATTTATATAGTCCCATTTTCGCATTAAAAATTCTCTCTTGTACTTCTATTCCAGTTAATGAACTGTTAATGTATGTAGCATCTACCCCTATTTCTTTTAATGAATCAACCTGATCTTTCATAAGAGATATAAGTGGAGATATAACTATAGTTATTCCTTCTAAAAGCATAGCAGGTAGTTGATAGCAAATAGATTTTCCTGCTCCTGTTGGCATAATAGCTACAGTATCATTTTTATGTAGAATACTTTTTATAACACTTTCTTGAGATTTTCTAAATTCATTATATCCAAAATATTTTTTTAAAACCTTTTTTGCTTCTTCTAACATTATTTAAAACTCACCTTCTTAAATTAATATACTTTAATTTTAACATATAAAACTTTTCAATATATTTTTATAATTTTATTTAATAATTGTATATTTATTGAAAAATAACCATTTAACTTTATCCTATATGGGTTTATTATTAGCATAATATATTTAAAAAAGGTAAAACTAGTATTGTAAAAATAATTCTTAATTAGGAGGGTACTAAATATGACAGTAGGAAGTAAGGTTCAACAAACAATAGCAAGTGCTGAAGGAGTTTTAGCAAATCTTAAATCTTTTGCTCTTGATACCAATGATCAAAATGCAAAACAAATGTTTAATTCATTAGCTCAAACACAAAAAACTATAGTTGATGAATTAAATGGAAGGTTACAATACATTCAAAACGAAGAACCTCAATATAAAGAACTATAATACTTAATTTTAGCGTTTAAACATAGAAAATAATGGGGAGTTTAACTACATCCCATTATTTTTTTCATAAATATCTATATATATATTTCCTCCATCATCTACTTGAGCTATAAACACATCCTTTATTTCATATATATTTTTATAAGCAAGTTTATTCATAAGCCACGCTTTAGATATACCTAAACTTTTCATTTTTTTCTCTAAAAGTACACCATCTTCTATAACAGTTTTAGGCAGTCCCTTATAAGGATTTTGTATATTTAAATCTGATGGGGTTATAGATTGCTTATCTTGCCTAAATAAAACACTAATCTCTCCATTTGCTTCCAAAATAGCATAGTCAATTTCATCTATATTAAACGCCCCTTTTTCCCTAAGCTTCATTATAAGATCTTCTATATTAAGTTTATTTTTAGCTAAGTTTTTTCTTATTACTTCTCCACTTTTAATAATAACTGTAGGTTCCCCATCTATCATTTTTCTAAATGGTATATTTTTCAAAGCTAAAAATCCTAATAATATAGGCAAGATTGACCAAACTAACAATGAAATAATGCCTTCGTCAAGTAAAACACTATTATCAACAGAAACTTCTGCCGCAATGCTTCCTATAGTTATTCCTACAATGTAGTCAAAAAAAGTTAATTGTGACATTTGTTTTTTTCCCATTAATCTTGTTACAAATAATAGTATTATAAAGGAGATAATGGATCTTACTAAAATATTTATATAATTATTCATTAAACTCACCTCATATGGATATAAAACTTTATTTACTATACCTTTTAAATTTATTATTAACCAATATTTTTCAATATATCCATATAATTTATTTAAATTATTTAAGTCATTATACTTATAAAATATAGTATTTTATGAAAATAAATAATATTAACAAAAATTTTGTCGCATTTAATTGAAAATATTCGTAATATATGTTATTATTTGCTTAATAATATGAATATTTGCTCTCATATAAATCTGATAATAAGGTTCAGATGTTTCTACCGAATAACCGTAAATTATTTTCGACTATGGGGGATTCTCTAAATTACAAATATAAATGTAATTGCATAGTCTCCTTTTTAGTTTATGAGAGTAAACATAAGGAGGATTTTTTTATGAAAAAAACATATGAATTATGGGAAGTAACTGAGGAATTAGTAGCTGTAGCTACAGGGACAAAACCTGCTGAACTTGTGATTAAAAAAGGTAAATTAGTTAATGTAAATACAGGAGAAATCATAAATGATACCGATGTAGCTATAACTCATGGAAGAATAGCCTTAGTAGGAGATGCCTCTCATACTATTGGAAAAAACACAGAAATTATAGATGCTAAAGGTTATTACATTACTCCTGGCTTTATGGATGGTCATATTCATGTAGAGAGTAGCATGGTATCTGTAAGAGAATATGCTAAAAGTGTTATTCCTTGCGGAACTACTACAATATATATGGATCCTCACGAAATTGCCAATGTTTTAGGTATAAATGGAGTAAATTTAATGATTGAGGACGGAAAAAATGTGCCTCTTAGGGTATATACTGCTATGCCATCTTGTGTTCCAGCAGCTCCAGGTTTTGAGGATAATGGAGCAACCCTTGGACCAAAAGAAATAAAAGAAGCCATGGCTTTAAATGAGGTAGCTGGTTTAGGAGAAATGATGAACTTTCCTGGAGTAATCTACGGTGATTCTAACATGCATAAAGAGCTTCAAGCCACTTTAATTTCCAATAAGACTATAACAGGCCACTATTCAATGCCTGAAACTGGAGCCAATCTTAATGCCTATGTAGCATCTGGAATTAGATGTTGTCATGAATCTGTACGATCAGAAGATGCTCTAGCTAAAATGCGACTTGGTATGTATGCTCAACTAAGAGAAGGTTCTGCATGGCATGATGTACATGAAACTGTAAAAAGTATAACTGAAAATAATATAGATACTAGATTTGCAACTTTAGTTAGTGATGACACCCATCCTGATACTTTAATTACTAAAGGGCATCTAAATCATATTGTAAAAAGAGCTATAGAAGAAGGTGTAAATCCTATAACTGCCATTCAAATGGTAACTATAAATGTAGCTGATTGCTTTAATATGAATAAAGACTTGGGAAGTATATCTCCTGGAAAATTAGCGGACATCCTATTAATTAGTAATTTAACAGAAGTAAGCGTAGAGAAAGTTTTAATAAATGGTGAACTAGTTGCCAATAATGGTAAAATGTTAACACAAATTTCTAAAGCTTCCTATCCTGACTTTGCTAAAAAATCAGTGCATTTACCTAAAAAACTAGAAGCTAAGGATTTTATTATAAAAGCTCCTAAGAAAAATATGAACAAAGCTCTTGTTCGTGTAATGGAAATTATAGAAGCTAAGGTTGGCACTTACGCTAAAGAATGTGAAATTCCTATTAAAAATGATATTGCCCAAATAAATTTAGAAGAGGATATTATAAAAGCTACAGTTATTGAAAGACATAAAGGTACTGGAACTATGGGAAAAGGATTTGTAAAAGGCTTTCATTTAAAAGAAGGGGCTGTAGCCTCTACTGTAGCCCATGATTCACATAATTTATTAATTGTAGGTACAAATGATGAAGACATGGCTTTAGCTGGAAACACATTAGCTAAAGTTGGTGGAGGAATGGCAGCTGTACAAAATGGTAAAATATTAGCTTTACTTCCTCTTCCTATCGCTGGTTTAATGTCTGATAAACCTATTGAAGAAGTAGCAGAATTAGTACATGAATTAGAGAGTGCATGGAAAAAACTTGGTTGTAATTTAGTTTCACCTTTTATGACTATGGCACTACTTGCATTAGCAGTTTTACCAGAATTAAGATTAACTAATAGGGGCTTGGTAGATACAGTTAAATTTAAATTTGTAGATTTATTCATATAATAGTTTTAAAGAGAGAGATATAATCTCTCTCTTTAAGTTATGGTATGAATTTATTACTAATTTAAAATACAGGCTTTATTTAAATTAATAATTATAAATTGAAAATAATATGGTATAATTTATTGATATAAATCAACATACAACTTATATAAGTATATTTATGTAATAACTTGTAAATACTCCTAATAGTACTTATCTATAAAGGAGATTTTTTATGGAAAATTATATTAAGGTTAATTCCAGAGAGGAAAAAGTTAAAAAGCTTTTAAATAAAGGTATTAAACTTTTTAAAAATAATAAAATTGATGAGGCTTTCAAAAATTTTGATTGTGCATTAAAACTAGATAAAAATCACGCTAATACATATTTAATAAAAGGGGAAGCCCATTTAGATATGAATGAAATAGAAGATGCAAAAAAGTATATTAAAACCTATTTAAAATTTATTCCTAACAGTAAAAAAGCCTATCTAGATTTAATAAAAATATACGATATAGAGGGATCTTTTGAAAAATCAATTTACTGTTGCAATAGACTTATAGAACTAGATCCTAAAAATGATGACTTTTACTTTAAAAAAGCTAATTTTTTAAACATGTGCTTTAATTTTCATGCTTCCCTAATATACTGCAATATGTGTCTTAGTATAAATCCTAATCACTATGATGCTCTTTGTCTTAAAGGCGCGCTATTATTTTCTTTAGATAAACCTAAAGAATCTTTAAATATATACTCTAAAGCAATAAAAATAAACATTAATAACGCTAAAGCTTATGTGGAAAAAGCTCTAGTATATAAAAATATAGGCAACTATAGGGCTGCTTTAAAATTTGCAAAAAAAGCTTATGAAATAAATCCTAAAGATGAATTTTGTAAATGCCAATATATAATATTAAAAAATTTATGTAGTTTTTATTAAATATTATAAAAAGGAGCTGTCTTACAATGCATAAAATGCAATATGAGAAGCCCCTTCTATGTTTTATGGCAAAAGCTATTATTTTACCTTCTATATTTTCTTATATAGTTTTCAAAGTTCCATGACTTTAAGAATTTATCTGCCCTTTCATATCCGATATTAAATAAATCTTCTTTCTTACTTAAATCAATATGAAAATCTGTACTTTTAACTCCTAACGTTGGTATAGATATAGTTCTTACTTTGTCCTTATCATTTAAATATGTCTCATCATAACATTCTATAACCGTGTCTGCTACATCATAAACATAAGAGAGAAAATCTGCTTTACCGCATATAATTTTTTCTTTACTTTTCTTAAGTTTAAATCCTAAAGTTGGCCATCTTGGTACACTTTCTACGTCAAATATCCATATAGGATAATTACTTGTAAGACCTCCGTCAACTATATAAACATCTTGTCCCATATAATTAAGCTTTACAGGAGTGAATACGAAAGGTATGCTTATACTCATTCTAACAGCTTTAGATATTTCAAACTCCATAGGATCTATACCATAGTCTTTTATATCATCAGGTAAAACTAATAATTTTTTATTAGTTACATCTGTAGCAATTATTTTTAATCTGGACTGCCCATTTATACTTATATCCTTAAATTTTAATTTATCTTTTTTCTTGTATAAGTATATAAGATATTTTTCTATAGAATCTGTACTTAAAATCCCTTTTTCTATAAGAAGTTCTAATGGCTTACCAACTAGGGGTATATTCTGCAGTAATGATTTTTCCTCTAACTTCTTATAATCTATATTGTAGATTATTTCTTTTAGTTCTCTTCCTGTATATCCCACAGCTAAAAGAGATGCTACTATAGCTCCAGCAGAAGTTCCTGCAAGTCTTTTCCAAATAATATTCTCCTCTTCTAATCTATAAATAGCACCTATAAAGCCTATAGCTTTTACTCCTCCTCCTTGAAAAACAGCATCTGCCTTCAAATTAATAACTCCTAATTAATGCTTTCTTAGTATACATATGAATTTTACAATTTTTATGTTACACAAGTTAAATTTAACTTAGTTAAAAATTATATTCATAAATTAATCTATAAAAATATAAAGAGGTTATTACAAAATTTTATTTTGTAACAGCCTCTTTTAAAAATGAAAAGAATGAAAAACCATAGCTTAATACGTGTATAAGGAGAAGTAATTGCAATTTCTATTATTTGTTTTTAAATTATTTTTAATTAAGTATTTTAAGTCGCAATATTTTCAATTAGCAATATAAATTAATGGCACAATCATTATAAAAAATATTATTACTTCTCCCATTATGGCTACAGAAGTAAAATAAACAGGATTTAACAATTTTGAAAATGCAATTATAATAAATATGCTTGAAAGAATAAGAAGTACATTACTTACTAATTTACGTAATTTTTTCTCATCATCTTTCTCTTTCTCACATCTTGATATTTCCCCGTAATTCGATACCACTAAACTAAGCTTTCCAATTTTCATAATTATACCTAATATGGCTAAAATAGCAGGCCCTATAAAAACAACTATATTCATAATGACACCACCTTAGTAAATTTTTTATATTTGTCAATTTATATTTTAAAATACAATGTTATATATTTAACGTTTTAATACAAAGATTGTTTAATTAATAACTAACTTTCTATCCTCATTGTAACACTATTTCATAAATAAAAACAACATCCTTTTCCAAATAAAAAAAGAGTTTAACTAATTTAACTAGTTTAAACTTCATTTTCCTTATTTATTCATTAATATTCACAATTTATAAATGTATATTTAAATTTAATTTATAGTTAATTTTCTTAATTTTAAATTTATTATTTTATAAATACATATTTAATTTAAAGACACAATTTTGATAAATTATTAGCATTATTTTTACCAATTATTAAAAATCCCTCTAGTATATTAAACAGTATATAAACTTTTATGATAATTGTTATACATATTGAATGTTTATATTAAATTTATAATATTTTATATAATAAAAAAGTATTCTATAAAATTTATAGAATACCTTTTTGAAGGGTAATTATAAAATAATGAAATTATTAGATTTTTATAGCTTCATATATTATGTCATAGAAATTTTATGCCATTAAAAATTAGCATTAATTATTAAAATGTACTAAAAAAATTTCAATTTGATTTAATATTTGTCTCATGTTGATATAATAGTCGATATGAGACATTTTCATATGATTTATTTTATAAAAATTTATTATAGTGTATAATAAAATTAATAATACAAAATTATATAGAAAGGAGCCTTATGTTATTTATGAAATTATTTTTTATTTCTGATATCCATGGTTCAGCTTATTATTTAAGCAAAGCTTTAGACATATATGCAAAAGAAAATGCTGATTATATAGTTATATTAGGAGATGCCCTTTATCATGGGGCTAGAAATCCACTTCCTAAAGAATATAATCCTAAGAAAGTTGCAGAACTTCTAAATACATATAAAAATAATATCATAGCTGTAAGGGGTAATTGTGATAGCGAAGTAGACCAAATGGTTCTTAATTACCCACTTATGAGTGAATATTCTACCATATTATATAATGGTAAAAGATTATTCTTAACTCATGGACACATCTATAATAAGAATAACTTACCTAACATAAATAGTGGTGATATATTGATATCTGGACATACTCATATACCAGTAATTGAAAAATTAAACAATATTCTATTTATAAATCCAGGTTCAATCACTTTCCCAAAAGAAAATACTCCTCATTGCTATGGAATTCTTTGTGAAAATTTATTTAAAATAAAAACTTTAGAAGGTGAAATTTTTAAAGAGATAAATATTTAATATAACTTATTATATAAAAAAGATACTCTTAATCTAGAGTATCTTTTTAAACATAATATTTAAATATATTATTAAGGTCTATATTGTTGTTCTATTTCTGTTACTAGTCCATTTTTGATTTTGATTCTATATATAGGTCTTTTATTTTTATAATTGTTTGTAAATTTTCCAAAGTCAACTTTTGTTATAATTTTGTTTCCATCATTATCAAAAGCTAATGTCTTTATAATAGCGCTATCACTTACTGTTAATTTTATTTTATCACTTATTGGAGTATCTACTCCGCCATCCTCTAGAAAATATTCCCCATTATAATTAGGTACAGATATACTTCCTAAAATATTTTGATATTCCAAAGCTTCATCTACATTTGTAATAAATTTATCCATTCTTCCTTCAATATATTTCATCCTATCTTTTTCATAAGTTCCTTCTATATAAAATAAATGTTCTTCTTTCCCTCTTAATATATTCTCTACACCTTCACCTATGCAAAATTTACTTCCTAATAGAATCATATTAGAAATTTTATTTTCATCTATATATTTCTTTTGAGTTAATATATTACTTCCATCTGTAAGAAGTATTGGTGCTTTTAATTTACTTGCTAATGCGCCACCAGATAATGCATCTGGGAAATTACTTCCTATAGCTATTACTGCATATTTATTATCTAATTCATTTTTAAAATACTTAAATATATTTAATGATGTTTCATATCTATCTTCACCATATAATCTTAATATATTTTTAGATTGAATCTCTGGAACTAAATTATTAACTTCATTAACTATGTTATCTCCAAGTACACCCTCTGAGCCAATTAAAAATACTTTAGAAGGTTGTATATCTTTAATTGTATCTTTCATAATTTCTGGTAAACTATTTTTTTTAGACATTAATATGGGATATCCTTTGATAGCTGCCACACTAGATACACTTAAAGCATCAGGAAAATTCTCCCCAGTTACAATTACAACTGGTGTACCCTTTTCTACTTTCATATTATCTACTATTATTTTATTTGTATCAAATCTGTCATTTCCACCTAATCTTTTTATATTTTTATATCCTTTTTTATTAAAATAACTTATAAATTCGTCTTCAACTACATCCTTACTACCTAAAATAAATATTGTTCCATCTTTAGATAAATTACTTTCTATATATTTTATAGAATTCTTGCTTCCATTTAAAGTCTTATCTACTAATAAAATAGGTGCATTTAATTTTTTAGAAAGCACACTTCCTGTAAGGGCATCAGGAAAATTATTTCCGTTAGCTATAATTACATTGGATATATGCTCTTTAGCAAATTGTTCGCATATTTTTTGGGATGTTTCAAATCTATCTTTTCCACCTAATCTTTGTACTTTAATATTAGGATTGGATTTAAAATTATATTCTGGAGATATCTTACCTATATTCTCCTTTGCATATACATTATGCGAAACTGAACCATAGAATGTTATTAATAAAAATGAACTTAATAGAATGCCTATCAATTTTTTCTTGTTTTTTAACATGCTGATTCCCTCCATTAAACTCTATTTAATATAATTATACCTATTATGTAAATAAAAAACAATAAGTATAATATATTCCTTAATACCTTATATTTCTTTTAATTTTATTAATTAATAAAATTAACATCTTTCTTAATATTACATAAATATATAATGATATTAATTTTATTGGATAATTTTTTATGAGTATTTATTTAAGGAAAGAAGCTGTAAAATACGCTATGCAATATGCCTTAATTCCAAATCCTAATTATAAATATTTTGAAGTACATGAAGGCGTTGGTGGTGATTGTACAAATTTTACTTCCCAATGCTTAAAAGCAGGCGGTGCTCCCTTGGTTTATAATTTTATTAATCCATGGTGGTACAATAATAAAAATGGTATTGTGTGTTGGACCTTATCTTGGACTGTAGCTCATTCCCTTTATTGGCGCTTAATAATAAATAATGAATATAATTTAAATGGTCCTAAAGGCATAGAAACTGAAAATATAGATGATCTCGAAATAGGAGATTTAATATTTTATGAGGATATTAATGGTTTAATCTATCACTCAGCAATAATTACATCTTTCTTTTATGGTGAACCTTTAATATCCCAACATACTTTTAATGCATTAAATATACCCTATCCAAAACCTTATAGAGCTGTAAAAAATCATTTCTTAAAAATATATGTATAAATTAAACATTTCTGAACTGAAATAAACATATATCTCATTATTTTTATAAATATCATTGATATAATTTTATCATATTAAAATTATAAATTTAAATCTATAATTTTTTTAAATAAATAAATTCATTCATCTTTATAAAAATGAATGAATTTATTCAAATTTCTGTTTACTATACTGTATAAACTCCCTCTTATCTAATAAACTAATAACTTGTAGAAATGTTTCGTATATGATAATATTATCACATATGAAATATTTGTATCTTATTGAAATAATTATTTATAAATTTATTCATAAGTACATAAAATTATTAATTTTAAACATTTAAAGGGGGATTTTTTATGAATAAAAAATTAATAGCTTTGACACTATCTACACTTGTATTAATGGGAGGTATAACTGGTTGTGCAAATTCCCAAAATACTAGTAAATCAAAGGAGCCTACTAAAACTGAACAATCAAATAAAAAACCATTAAAAGTAGATTTTGTACAAACTAGTAGACATGATGATAGTGTAAACAAATTCTCACAAACATACGATAAAAAACCTAAAAAAGCCTTAGCTATAACAAATTGTATGATAGAAATGATGTTATCTATGGGACTAGAAGACCAAATGGCTGGTACTGCCTATGCTGATGGTGAAATTTTACCTTCTTTAAAGCCTGCTTACGATAAAATACCTATAATGAGTAAAACTCATCCTTCTAAAGAAGAATTATTATCAAAGGGAGTAGACTTTATCATAGGTTGGGGTAGCAGTTTCAATGATAAAGGTGTAGGTACTGTAAATTGGTTAAATGAAAATAATATAAAAGTATACATACCAAAATCTTCTGATGCAGATGCAAAAATAGATTCTATGTATGAAGATTTTACGAATTTAGGAATAATTTTTGGTAAAGAAGATAAGGCCCAAAAAGTAAATGATAAAATTAAATCTGAGTTAAAAGAAACTACAGATAAAATTAAAGGTATAGATAAAAAAGTAAAAGTTTTAGGATATGATTCTGGAACAGATAAAGCAGTGGTTGTTGGAACAGGTATAAGTAATGAAATAATAAAACTTGCTCAAGGTGAAAATATATTTGCTGATGTAAAGAAAACCTACCCTGAAGTATCTTATGAAGAAATAGTAAAAAGAAATCCTGATGTAATAATGGTACTAGAGTACTCTATAGGAAATGGTGGCGAAACTTTTGAAAATAAAGTTAAAGCACTTAAAGCAAATCCTGCTTTAAAAGATGTAAATGCAATAAAAAATAATAAATTTATAAAAGTAGATTTAGCAGAATTATATCCTGGTGAAAGGGTGCCTGCTACTGTAAAGAAATTAGCCAAAGAATTCTATCCTGATAAATTCTAGGATGGTGATTTAATGACAGCCTTTACTAAAAGAATATCTACAAAAAATACAAGTACTAAAAACAATTATGGTTTAAAATTATTTATACTATTTATAATATTAATTTTATTAACTACTATTTGCATAACTTTAGGTTCTGTAAGCATCGACGTAGATGTAACTCTTAAGTCCCTTACAAATAGTTTATTACAAAAAGAAGTTTTTATTAAAACTTGGGAAGATAACATAGACACTATAATTTTTAAGCTTCGACTTCCTAGATTACTTTTAGCTATAGTCTCCGGTGGGGCTTTAGCCTTAGTAGGAGTTTTAATGCAGACTTTAACACGAAATTCCCTAGCAGATCCTTATATACTAGGTATATCTTCTGGTGCATCTGCTGGTGCTACATTATCTATAGTGTTAGGTACTTTTAGTTTTATGGGTACCTTTGGGACAGCTTTCGGTGCATTTTTGGGATCTTTACTTGCATCTATATTAGTATTTACTATATCTAAAGTGGGTAAAAACTATTCCAAAACTAGATTAATTTTAACAGGAGTTGCAATTTCCTCAATATTTACTGCCATAACTAATTTTGTTATAACTTTTGCTAAAAATGATAGCTTAGTAAAAAGTGCAGTATTTTGGACTGTTGGAAGTCTAGCTGGAGCAAATTATAGGCAGGTACAGTATGCCTTTGTAATACTTACTATAGTTTTAATTATTACTATGATATTTTACAGAGATTTAGATGGACTTCTTTTAGGTGAAGCTGTAGCAAGAAATATTGGTATAAATACAAAATTTATAATTAGATATATTATGCTAGCTTCTACTTTACTTACTGGTACTATAGTAGCCTTTACTGGAGTAATAGGATTTGTAGGTCTTATAGTTCCTCATATTGCTAGACAGATGGTAGGATCTTCTCATAAAAAACTAATACCATTTTCTATTGTTATAGGGTCAATATTAATGGTAGTTACAGATACCCTAGCAAGAACTATACTTTCCCCTGAAGAAGTTCCAATAGGAGTTATAACTGCTTTATTAGGAGGTCCATTCTTCCTATATTTAATGCATAAAAACACCTATAGATTTGGGGGTAAATAAATGAAATTACAACTAGATAATATAAAATATAAAATAGGCACAAAAGAACTTCTTCGTGGAATAAACATAAAGGTTAATGAAGGACAGTTTGTTGGATTAATAGGACCTAATGGTTGCGGAAAAACCACACTGTTAAAAAACATTTATAGATACTTAACTCCTAATGAAGGGGTTGTGTATATAGATGATAAAAATATATTCAATATGAATAATAAAGATTTATCTAAACTTTTAGCAGTAGTTATGCAAGAACATAACTTAGAATTTGACTTTTCAGTAAAAGAAATTGTAAGCATGGGCAGATTTTCTTCTATGGAACGTTTTGCAAGTATAGATGGTAATGATGAAAATCTTATAACTAACTCATTAAGAAAGGTAGGACTTCAGGGTTACGAAGATAGAAGTTTCTTAAGTTTATCTGGTGGTGAAAAACAGAGAGTGATGATAGCATTAGCTCTTTGCCAAAACACTAAACTTATAGTATTAGATGAACCTACTAATCATCTAGATATAAAATATCAACTTGAAATTATTCACATGCTAAGGCATTTAGATATTACTACCTTTACAACTATACATGATATGAATATAGCGGCTACTTTTTGTGACTATATTTATGTAATGAAAGACGGCGAAATAGTAACTCATGGAACTGTAGAAGAAATTTTTACTAAAGAAATGTTTAAAGAAATTTTTGAAGTAGATGCTCATATATACAGAAACCCTTATAACAATAAATTAAATGTAAGTTATTTATATTGTTGTAAAGATAACTAACAGGAAGTTCCACCATAAAAATTTATTTTATGATGGAACTTCCTTTTTAATATATAGATATAAAACATTAACACTTTATTCCTATAAAACATAAATATATATGGATATCAATTTTAATAGATGATTTTATGGGTAAGTATTTAAGAGAACAAGCAGTAGACTATGCAACAATATTTGCTTTATCTCCAAATCCCAATTATAAGTATTTTGATGTTATAGGAACTATTGGTGGAGATTGCACAAACTTCACTTCTCAATGTCTAAAAGCCGGTGGTGCTCCTTTCGTTTTTGATAGTAGCCATCCTTGGTGGTATAAAAACGATCCTCTTAATCCAAGTTGGTCAATTTCTTGGGCTGTAGCACATTCTCTTTATTGGTGCTTAAAAGTAAATCATAATAATGATTTACCAGGACCTAAAGGTTCTGAAACAAAAAATATAAATGAACTTAAGTTAGGTGATCTAATATTTTATGAAGATATTAATGGTTTAATATTTCATTCAGCTATAATTACTTCTTTTGCTCATGGTAAACCTTTAATATCTCAACATACCTTTAATGCTTTAAATATACCCTATGAAAAATCTTATAGAGCCACAAAAACTCACTTTTTAAAGATATCTTTATAAATTTTTAAAATATATAAAATTAAAGCTTATAGCCCTACTACAAAGCTATAAGCTTCTTTATTTTTTAATTTAGTTTTCTATACCTATTCTCGCTCCTATGCCTTTTTCATAATAATGCTTTATCTCCTTCATTTCTGTTACTAAATCTGCCTTTTCTATAAGTTCTTTAGGAGCATACCTTCCAGTTAATATTACCTCTATCTTAGGATTTCTTTTTTCTATAATACTTATAAGTTCATCTACTGTAAATAATTTATAATATAAAGCTATATTTACCTCATCCATAACAACTATATCATATTCATTAGACATTAATATTTTTTCTATTTTTTTAAGACCTTTCCTTGCAAGAGATATATCTTCCTCTTCTGGATTACCAAATATAAATTTATTTCTTCCAAATTGCTGCATATGAAAATTTGGTAAATTTTCTGGAGCTTTTAATTCACTATATTTCATACCTTTTGTAAACTGTCCAAAAAAAACTTTTTTACCTGAACATACTGCCCTTAAAGATAATCCCAATGCTGCTGTAGTTTTTCCCTTTCCATTACCAGTATAAATCTGTATATATCCTTTTTCTTGTTCCATTTTAAACTACCCCTTCTTAGTATATTAAATTAAATACTAATTGAAATTTATATGTTTATTAACGTTTCTAATGTATATGTATTTAAACCCTTATATTTTTTACAAAGATTAGATGATTTAATTAAGTCCTGTTTATTATCATATATAATTCCTAATGCATCACCACTATGACACCCTACTATTCCCAATCCATTAGTTTCATTCTTGTATTTTGATACTAAATCAAAATAATCATAATTTAATCTAGTAAAATTTCTTTTTATACTTTCCGTAGAAATTTCTCCTATACCTCTTAAATCAGATTTTAAAATAGATTGCCTAAGTTTAGGTATTAAATCTTCTATAGATTCCATAGGTGGTAAATCTCTCTTATTAAATTCTATAGTATTTATTATTTTATTTCCTTGGAAAACTAATATATAAAATTTAATATAATTCCCTAATTCTTCTTTGAACTTCCCTGTTTTATAATCAAATAGAGTAAACTTATCAAATATAATACTATCTGTAGGTTCTACTTTAACTGAATTTAATATAAGTTCTTTTTCTGAATAGGGCTTTTTAAACATATTAGTTAAGGCTTTATATACCGCACATATATCTGCTGTACTACTGGCTAAACCCTTTCCCCTAGGTATTTCGCTTTTAATTTCTATATGAATATTTTTTATAAATTCTTTATATCCCCAATTTAAAAGTAAGATTTCCATAAATTTATTAACCTTAATATTTGTTTTAGTTTTTTTTCCCTTATAACTTTCAAAAATTCTTATGTTAGTGTATAAATTTATAGGGGTAGAAACTAATAAAGATTTCTCCCCTAAAGTACCTTGTAGTATTTCTCCAAAACTTCCTGGGTGTTTTGCCCTAAATTCCATTGATATTCTCCTTAGAATTAATTCATCTCATCCTTTATATGATTAACATATATTTGTTGAATTTCTTTATTTTCTCCCAATCCTTTTAATGATACATTCACTTTAAAACCGTGATGTTCTAATATACTCTTAAAAGAGTCTTCTTCATCTGATGCCATATCAATATTAGCGTGTTCCCCTGCTACTAGCATAAATGGCATTAATAAAACTTCCCTTATATTCTTTTCCTTTAATTTTGGCACTACATTATAAATTGAAGGTTCACTTTCTACATTACAAATATATAAATTAGAATTTATATGTTCTTTTAAATAATAATCAAATTGAAAATACGAAGCATTAGCTCTATGTTCTGTACCATGCCCCATAAGTACTACAGCTAAATCTTTTTTAATGTCTGGTAATTGATTTTTTACTGCCTTTGATGCTATAGAATAATCTTTATTATTATAAAGAAGTGGTCTTCCTAATTTTAGTTCTTTAAAATCATCCTTGAAAATCTCAACAGCTTTTTCAACTTTTTCATATTCTTCTCCGAACATAATATGTAAAGGTTGAACTATAACTTCTTCAAAACTATCCATTTTTAACTTTAAAAGTGCTTCATAAGGTGTATTTATTTTTATATTATCTCTTTTTAAAATCTTATTTATTATCATATATGAAGTAAACGCTCTTCTTACTTCATATTCTTTAAAATTTTCTTTAATAAAATTTTCTGTACTTTCTATACAAGACTTTAAGGCATCGTCATAACTTGTGCCAAAACTTACAACTAATATAGCTTTCTTCATTTTTTTCATATAAACATTTAGTAAAAGTTATTAAATCTAATTAACCCTTAACTAACTTCTCACCTCTCTAATTTTATTTTAATATTCTAAAATATTTTTTTAAATTCTTTAGGAATAAACTTATACACAATCAATGCTAAAACTATATTCACTATAGCTGCTAGAGTAAGTATTGGAAGTACAGAAAGTACTCCTTTTCCCACAATAGGCATTACGCATAAGACAGATATAGGCCCATTTATAATAGTTCCCACAATAATTGATAAAATTACAGCTAATTTAGCGTTCTTATTTTTAAACTTATTGTAAACCAATGAGAATAAACTCATAGTTATTGCCATATCCACCATAATTATAATATGTACCGGTAAACTTAACGGAAATCCGCTAGTTAAAGCCGTTAAAAAATGTGCTATTGCTCCTATTACTGCTCCAACTACTGGTCCAAATATTAATGCACCTAAAAAAGCTGGCATAGAATCAAAAGCTATAGTTCCCATTATTTTTATATTAGCTCCTATAAAACTTAACGCTATAAATAAAGCTATAATTACTATTTTTTTAGTTTTCATAAATAATCCTCCGCATTTTTTATATTTATTTTAATAATTAATCAATATAATTTCCTACATATTTTACTAAATCTTTTATTGCATTAAATTTATTTTTATAACTTATATTCTTTCTTCCTATGACAAAGGCATATATATTGCACTCTATGCAAGCTAATATTTTTTCTTTTGTACCCCCTCTAATACCACTATCTTTTAATATCAATGCTTCCCCGTCATAATCCTTTATAAAAGCCTTATTTAGTTCTTTACTTATTGGCCCTTTTATAGCTATAATATCTTCTACTGCTATTTTCAAATTTAAACACTTCTCAATTACCTGAACAGAAGGTAGTACTCTATAAATAATTCTATTTGTTAAATTCAAATCTAGTATTTTTTCTATACTCCTACTGCCAGTAGTATTTAATATATTTCCTTCTATATTATTTAAAGCTTTTTTTAAGTCTTTATAATCTTCTAAAACAACTACTTTATCATTTTCCTTAAATTCTTCTACAATAGAAGGTCTTTCATATCTTACATATTTTATATTTAATTTTCTGCAAACTTCTATAGCATTATTACTTATCTCTAAAGCATATGGATGAGAAGCATCTACTAGAATTTTAACTTTATTTTTATTTAATATATTAAAAAGTTCTTCTTCATTTAAAGGTTTATCATTTAATATTTTATATTTGTAATTTTTTAAAAGTTCTCCCCCATAAGCTGTAGCTGTAGTTACTAAAATATTATCTGTAAATTTATTCAAATAAGAAAGTATATCTCGTCCTTCTGAAGTTCCTAATATCAAACCTATCATTTTATATCTACTCCTAATTTTAAAAAATTTTATTCTACCTTATACCCTCTTTTAGTTATAAATTTATTTTCTTTTATAAAACTACTGCTATTTCCAATGATAACCATAGACATCATATCTGCAAAATCATCTTTAAAATTCTCTAAAGTATATAGATGAATTTCCTGACCTTCTCTCAAAGCATTCTTTACTATAGCTACGGGAGTTTTATCATCTCTATATTTTTTTATTATTTCTATACATTCCTTTAAATAATAAGGCCTTCCTTTACTTTTAGGATTGTATAAAGATATAACAAAGTCTCCCTTTGCTGCTAACTCCACTCTATTTTTTATAACACTATAAGGCGTCATTAAATCACTTAAACTTATATTACAATTATCATGCATAAGCGGTGCACCTATCAAAGATGCAGCTGAAGAAGATGCTGTTACACCTGGAATTATCTCAATATCTAAATTTTTATCTTTATTCATTTCTAATATAAGTCCTGCCATCCCATAAATTCCTGCATCACCAGTACTTATTATAGAAACTATATTATTTCTGCTAAGTTCTAAAGCTTTAATACATCTATCTTCTTCTTTTTTCATTCCTGTAGAGTACACTTCTTTTCCTTCTATTAAAGATTGTACGTAGTTTATGTATTTTGAATATCCAACTATTATGTTACTTTCTTTTAAAGCTTGTTGCGCTTTTATAGTCATATTTTCTAAACTACCTGGGCCTATTCCTACTACATATAGCTTTCCCATTTTTATATTTAGTGAGAACTAAACACTTTCTCAACTAAAATTTTCACCTCTCTTCTTTATAAATTATTTTAAAATTATAATTTCCCTATAGCTAAAGTCATTCCATTTAATTTCTGCTTTTCTTTAATAATTTTTGCTCCCCTCAAATATATACAAGGTTCACATACGGCACCTACTCCAATAGTCTTTTTTACAAATTCACTTCTGTTGAATTTTTTCTCTACTTTTTTTATTTCTTCTACAGAATAAGTTTGAAACTTACAATTTAAAAAACTAGAAAGTTCTATTAATGCCTTCTCTTCTTTTTTTATATCTACAGATACTATAGTCTTTATACTATTTAAATCTATATTTTCTTCTTTTAAAACTTTAACTACATTATTTTTCATAATCTCAGCATCATAATTTTTTCTACAGCCTATGCCTAATACTATATTCTTTCGGATTAATTTTAAAAAAGCATTTTTGTTTATTACTTCATTTTTTTCTAGTTTATATTTATTAGTTATACAAACTATACCTTGAGCTTTATCAAACTTACTTTTATATCCCCTTGGAATTTTTATCAAGTTTTCTTCATCTATAAAAGCAACTTTTTCTCCATTTACAAGTAAAGCTGAAATTTTCTTAGCATCTTTTAAATTACCTATTACAAGATTGTTTTTTTTAGCTATTACATCTGGTGCCTCTACATTTAAATTATCCGTAGCTGTAGTTATTATAGGTTCAGCCTCTATAATCTTAGCTATTTTATTTGTTAAATCATTAGCTCCACCTAAGTGTCCACTTAAAAGGCTTATAACATACCTTCCTATACTATCAATTACAATTACTGCAGGGTCTTTATCTTTACTTTTTATAAAAGATGCAATAGAACGTACAGCTATACCTGTAGAACTTATAAATACTATAGCATTATAATTTTTAAAAGTTTTATCCACTACATCTTTAAAATCAAAACTATTATTTTGTAATCCACAGCTATCATATTTACTATATAAATCTATATTTATATTTTCCTTAATTTTATCTACCACATCATTACCTATTTTAGTTACATTAATTATAGCAATTTTCATTTTCAATTTGTATTTTCCACCTTTTAATTAAACAGTTTTTTTATTATGCTTTCTAAGTATTCTTTCCTTTTCTAAATTCATGCGTGAATTTTTCATCATAAAGTAAACTTTTATCATAACTACAATTTATAAAATCTCCTACTAATATTTGAGCAGTTTTTCTTATATTAGCTTCTTTAACCTTCTCAGATATATTGTCCAATGTTCCTATAACAACTTTTTCATCTTCCCACGTAGCTCTTTGAATTACGGCTATAGGTACATTTTTACCATAACCTTTTTTTAATTTATCTACCACCTTATCAATCATACCTACAGATAAAAATAGCGCCATAGAAGCTCCTGTTTTAGCTAAAACCTCTAAATCTTCCTTCTCTGGTACTGGCGTTCTTCCTTCTACCCTTGTAAGTATTACTGTTTGACTTATACTAGGCAGTGTAAATTCTTTTTTAATGGATGCCGCCGCTGCTGTAAATGAACTTACTCCTGGAATCACTTGATAGGAAATATTTAGCTCATCTAATTCATCCATTTGTTCTTTTATAGCTCCATAAATAGATGGGTCTCCTGTATGAAGTCTTACAATCAACTTTCCTTCATAACTAGCCTTTTTTACAACCTCAATAACTTCTTTTAATGTCATAGAAGCAGAATTATGAATTTCCACCTTTTCCTTGCAATATTTTAAATGCTCAGAACTTACTAAAGATCCTGCATATATTACTACATCTGATTTAGCTAAAATATCTCTTCCCTTTACTGTTATTAAATCTGGATCTCCTGGACCTGCTCCTATAAAGTAAACTTTACCTTCCATTTTAAACCTCCACTATTACTAAATTTATTCCTTATTAGCTATTATAAGAGACATGTAATCTTTAGAATTTAATATTTCTTCTCTTGTTTTTAATATCTCTTGTCCTTCTCTATAGGCTCTTTTTACACAAATATACTTAAACCCTTTTTCATCTAACTTATTTAGAACCTGTTCTGTATTTTTATAAAATTTCATCACTACCACATATTTTTCATCTTTAATAGAATCTAATCTATTACCCGGAAGTATTAGTAAGGGTTCATCCCCTATAACCAAGGTTTTACCTGCTAAACTAGCTGCTGCACAAAAAGAAGTTATTCCAGGTACTGTTTCTATATTTAAATTATGATTTTTCATATATTCTAGTAAATATATATATGTACTGTATACAAAAGGATCTCCTATAGTTAAAAAGGCTACATCTTTACCCTGTCCTAATAAATTTTCTATAAACCTATAATTTTCATATATTTCTACTTCTTTCTCTTTTTTCATAGGAAAATATTTAAGATAAACCGAAGCCTTAGAATTTATAAATTTTTTAGCTGTATTTAAAGCTATACTATCTCCACTTTTTTTAGCTATAGGTGCTATGACTACATCACAATTTTGTAATATTTTTACTGCTCTTAATGTTAACAAATCTTCATAACCCGGACCTACACCAATGCCATATAATGTTCCATATCCATTGTCTACCATTAAACTTCACCTCTTACCTATACCTTGATTATTTTTTTATTTTAGTAATATTTTTTTATCATTGTATATCTTTAAATTTAAACTTCAATATTCAATGTTACTATTAATCTTTATAACATAATTAATTTATTAGAATTAACTATAAATCCTCTCCATCTTTAAATGCTGTTATTATAAATATGGGGTTATTGGCTATAAGCATATTTACATTTCCTTTTGTCTTGCTTATAGAAACTTGTATACATTCTGTATTATATTTTAACTCTTTTAAAGTTTGTAAAGCCACATATACATTAGTTATTGTTATAAAGTTTAAAACCATTGTTCCTTCTTTTGAAAGTTTTTGTCCATAAATTTTTATAATTTGCTCTAAATTTCCTCCACTTCCCCCTATAAATATGCTATCAAAAATATCATCTATATTTTTTTCTACTTTTAGTGCTTCTCCTTCTATTACCTTTAAATTCTCACAATTAAACTTTTTTTTGTTTTTTTTAATGGCCCTTAAAGCTTCTTCATCTTTTTCTATAGCTATAACTGTACCTTTGCAACATATTTTAGCGGCTTGAATACTTATACTACCTGTACCCGCCCCTATATCTAAAACTCTACAATTCTTATCTAAATTCATTTTAGCTAAAGATAATATTCTTATATCTTCCTTTGTCATGGGACAGTTTCCTCTTATAAACTCTTGGTCTTTTATATACTTCATGAGGTTTCACTCCTAATTTTTAAATATTAAAAATTTAAGTTTTTTATGTAAATTATACTTAGTTTTGAAAAAGTTCTACTTTTTAAAACTTCACACTTCCCCTTAATTATTTTCTCGTCATCATAAGATAGGTTTTCTCCTATTATAACTTCTGCATTTATATTATTTTTTAAAAGTAAACTACATAATTTATCTGGACTGTTATTTCTATCTGTAAGCCATATAGACTTTTCATATGACCTAACCTTTTCTATAAATTCTTCTTCCCTTCCATGAAGACTTCCTAAAAAACTGTTTTGCCAACTTTCATTAATTTTTGCCATCATATATTGATAAGAACTTATTCCTGGAATTACTTCAATTTCACCTTCATAATTTTTTTTAATAAAATTAGTTATTCCATAAAAACAAGGATCTCCCGATGCTACTATAGCTATATTTTTATCATTATTTTGTTTTATATAATCTGTAACACTACTTAATTTTGTTATTATTTTTTTATTATTATTTATAAAATCTAAGCTTTCTATAGCTCTTTTAAAACCCATTATAAAATTTACCTCTTCTAAAACCTTTATAGCTTTATTTAAAATATAATCTCTATGACCTGGACCTAAACCCACTATATAAATCATCTTTTCACCTTTAACCTCACTTTAATATATAAATTCAAAATACTAGCTTTGAAAATGTAAAATCCCCAATAAGGTATATTATTTTATAGAAGAATATAAAACTCCCTTTTCCATTGCATACATTATGATATCTGCCTTTATCGAATCATAAGTGTATTGCTCTACTTTTTTTATAATTTTTTCTCCTATATTCCTATAAAGTTTTTCATATCCATCTCCTAATAAATTAATTGCCCCTTCTGTTGTTTTTTGCTCATAAATTTTTTGTACAAGTTCTCTATTCTCCCCCATTAAAGCAAGTTCTAAAGCTAAAGTTTCAAGTCTTGTATCACATACCCTGCTATGAGTATTAAAACAACCAGCAGCTATTTTGGAGATTTTTCCCACATGACCTACTATAGTTACCCTCTCTACCTTTCTTTCCATACAACAATTAAGGGCAAATCCTACATAGTTGGACATTATAATCATATTATTCTCTTTCAAATTAAGCTCTTTTGCCTTCTTCTCACCCATATTTCCAAACAATAGCACTAATTCCTTTTCACCCTTGCAAGTTTTTTGATTTATTTCTAACTCTATAGAAGATTTAAGAGCATCTTCTGACATAGGCATTACTATTCCAGTAGTACCAAGAATAGATATTCCCCCTAATATGTTCAATCTAGGATTAAAGGTCTTTTTAGCAATTTCTTCACCAGAAGGTACAAAAATTGTTATTTCTATTCCTGTATCCTTAGGCATTACGGACTTTACTTCCTTTTCTATCATAGAGCGAGGAACTGGATTTATAGCAGGTTCTCCTTTTTTTATATATAAGCCCTCCCCACAAACTATTCCTACACCTTTTCCACCCTTTAAACTATAACCTTTATCTTTTCTTTCAACCCTTGCCCATATTTCTATACCATGAGTAATATCTATATCATCCCCACCATCTTTCACTACTGCACATTCTACAAAATCCTTATGTAAATTTATCTTTTCAATTGGAATTATAAGCTCTATACCTTTTGGAGTGTCAATACTTACTTCTTTTAATTTTTTACCATAAAAAAGGAATATAGCTGCAGCTTTTGCAGCCGCTGTTGCACAAGATCCTGTAGTATATCCACATCTAAACCTTTTTCCATCACAATTTATATATAAATCTAACATATATCCTCCAAATTATATTTTAAAATATTAACTAAAACCTTTATAACCTCTTATAAATTATCAATTATTCTTAAAAATCTATTTACATATCTAGAATCAAAGTAACAAAGTTCATAATTCTTTTTTGATGATATTTTTTTAACCTTACCACTCTTCATAATACTTTTATCAAATATTTCAAGCTCTAAATAAGTGTCTTCAAATGGACTATTAGATTGATAAAAATTTATGCTTTTTCCGTCCTTAAAATTAACAATATAATAAAATTCGCCTGCATGACCTTTAAACACTTTTAATCTTTTTCCTTTAAATCCTGCATGTACCTTGTAAATATCATTATATGAGTATACAGTACCTTTAGGATTTAAAAAACTATAATCAATAATTTGATCTTTTGTTACTACTGTAATTCCCATAACAGCCATATATAATAAAATTAAATTTAAAATCGCAGTAATAATAATATTTTTTCTTATAAAATTAAATATTTGAAATCCCCATTTCCACTCTACATTTTTTATTTTTTTATATAATGTAGAAATAAATGCAGCTGCAATTTCTATTTCAAAAAATAAGAATATATAACAATAGGGTGGTTTAAAATTACACATTAAGTAATCCTTAGGAACAAGCAACATTTCCTGTAACTTTGTAATTATTACAAAAACACTTAAAGATAAAATTATAGTTAAAAAATACTTAATAACATATAACCAGTACCTCTAATTTTTTTATCTTGTTGTTTAAAAAAACCCCTCCACATTAAAGTTAATATAACTGTACTTATTATGACTAAAATACTATTTATAATCATAAATTCATATTTATGATTGAAAATATTATAAAACCACCATAATAATGGTCCACTAAGCATTAAAGTTTTTAATATTTGATGAGATAGTGAAACATTTTTAAGTTCATTTATATCATTCATAAACTCTTTAATTTCTTCACTTTCAATATACTCAAAATCATGAAAATATAAACTTAAATTAACATTAGGATCTTTCTTTAAATCTTTTAACAAAATCTCAATAATATTCTTTTTAATATCCATACTTAACTCATTTTGTTCTAAATCTTTAAGCCTATTTTTTAAAAGGTCACATAATAAAACCTTATTTTCACAAAGACTCTTTATTTGAGAAATAGAAAAATCAAGTTTTCTAAGGATTTTTATTTTCTTTAATTCATTAATAGTGTCTTCACTATACTGTCTATAACCATTTAAATTCCTCTTAACAAAAATTAATCCTTCACTCTCATAAAATCGAATAGTCTTAGCTGACAATCCAGTTAATAGTTCTGCTTCTTTTATCTTCATTTTTACTCCCCTTTGTACATTTTATATATATTAAACACCTTCCCCCTACTGGAATGTCAATAAATTTTAAGAATTTTATTAGAATTATTATCAGTTAAAAGATAATTGATACTACCCTTCCCCTATGTCATCAATTAACCAAGGTGAATTTTTATCTTCTCTAATAAGGGTGAACCATTTAACATATTCTCCACTATCTTCCGGACCAAATTTATCATTTTTATATTTAACTTTATATTTAACTTTATAAATTATGACGTTTTCTTTTTTCGTACCATCTACATTTCCTCGGCCATACTTTATATAAGCTTCCTTTTGTTTAAGATCATTGTCCTCTTTTATATTTTCTAATTTAATATATTTTAGATTTCCAAAGTTAAACATAACATTAAAGGTACAAGTATTTTTTGTTAATGTTGAAAGTACTCCTTTTTTATTTTTGTTATTATAATATTTGAAATAATTTTGTATCACCTTATCAGATTCCAACAATTTTCCATTATCATTAAATTTACAACATCCTATTAATACAATCAAAGAAAGTAAAATTATTAATAAAAGTTGTTTTTTCATATTTATTCTCCTTAAGGTTTACTTAATAAAGATGGTTTAATTATCTTTCAACTATCATATACATTAATGCATTTACTATAGAAGCCGCTACATTACTTCCACCTTTTCTTCCTCTTATAGTTATAAAAGGTATGTCTAATTTTTCCAATTCTTTCTTTGACTCTTTGGCTCCTACAAATCCTACAGGAACACCTATGATAAATTTAGGTTTTGCCTTTCCTTCTTTTATAAGCTCTATAAGTTTAAAAAGTGCTGTTGGTGCATTTCCAAAAACAAAAAATTCTATTCCCTCCTCTACCGCTTTTTCTACAGCAGCCATAGACCTAGTTATACCTCTTTCTTTTGCAATACATGCAATATCTTCTCTTGATACAAAACATTGAACAGTACAATTTAATTGTTTTAATGCTGTTTTATTTATACCAGATAAAGCCATATTGGTGTCTGTATAAATATTTGTGCCTTCTTTTAATATTTTTTTTCCTTCTTCTATAGCACCTTTTTTTATATAAACCAAATCCTTATACTCAAAATCTGCCGTAGTATGTATTACTCTTTTTATTATTTTCAGCTCTTCTTCTGAAAAATTATGTTCTCCCATTTCTAATTCTATTATTTCAAAACTTCTTTTTTCTATATCCATAGGTTTTTTTATATAATCTTTCATTACTACCCCTCTTATATTTCCTGCATATTTATTTAAATTATAGCCAAATAACTAAGTAATAATATTTAAAACCATATTCTTATACCTGAAGTAACATTTTACTTAATTAATTGTTTTAAAAAATTTATATTACCGAAAAAATGAATATGAGGATATGCAGCTAGTGTATTATTTTTTATATATCCGCAATTCCACTTTTTAGTTTTACCATTATACATATCTTTAGTAACAGAATATATGTTATTATCATTTAATTCTACATAAGATTTATGAAACTCATGACAATTAATTTTAATTTTCTTTGACAACATACTGTTTGTATTTTCTACTTCTAACTTTGCATATCCAAAATTTTGAAGCTTTTGTGTCATATAAGATTTTCCTTTGAAAAATCCTACTGTTTTATAAAAGTTTCCTTGAAAATCCTCTATACCTTCTGTTAAATACATAAGTCCACCACATTCTGCATAACATTTAAGGCCATTATTTAAATTTTCTTTTATGCTATTTAACATAGATTTATTATGACTTAACTCTTTTATAAAAACCTCTGGATATCCTCCACCTATATATAAAAAATCTAAATTTTCTGGTAACTTTTTATCTTCTACAGGACTAAAATATTTTATACTTCCTAAATTACTTAAAAGCTCTAAGTTCTCCTTATAATAAAAACTAAAAGCTTTATCATAAGCTACTCCTATATTTAAATTTTTGTTTTCTAAATAAAATTCATCTTTATATTCTTCTGTTTTTCTAAAATACTTTATTAAATTCTTCACATCTACATACTTTAAAATTAATTCACTACATATATCTATTTTTTCTTCTAAATCTTCTATCTCACTACTTTGTATAAGACCTAAATGTCTACTTTTAATTTCTAGTTTTTTCTCCTTAGGAATGTATCCAAAAACTTGCAAATCACAATTTTTCTCTATTAAAGTTTTTAATAACTTGTAATAACCTTCACTTACTTTATTAAATATTACTCCTACTATGTCTACATCTTCATAATTTAATATTCCCATAAGTTCTGCACATAAAGTAGCACTTTGAGCTTTAGGGGTTAAAACTAAAATTATAGGTAATTTTAAAGCTTTTGATATATGAGCTGTAGAATATTTTGTATCTATACCCTTACCATCATAAAGTCCCATTACCCCTTCTATTATTCCTAAATCTCCTAATCCTCTATTATAGGATGCTTTAACACCATTTTCCCCCATTAAAAACAAATCCAAATTTCTAGATGGATTACCAGTTACATAAGAATGAAAAACTGGATCTATATAATCTGGACCTACTTTATATCCCTGTACTTTATAGCCTCTTTTTATAAGTGCTTTCATAAGACCTAAAGTTACAGTAGTTTTTCCACCACCACTGCTATTTGAGGATATTATTATACTTTTCACTAAAACACCCCTTTAAAATTATTTGTGATAATTAAAGAATTTCTCATTAAATGAAAAATTCTTTAATTACACCTAAATAATTACTACTTTCTATCTTCTTTAATCCACTTACTAGCTTGTAGGGCATAATAAGTTATTATCATATCAGCACCTGCTCTTTTTATAGATGTTAACATCTCCATAGCTACTCTTCTTTCATCTATTAAACCAGCATTTGCTGCTGCCTTTACCATTGCATATTCTCCACTTACATTATAAGCTGCAATTGGGAACTCAAATCTATCCCTTGCCATTCTTATAACATCTAGATAAGGTAGCGCTGGTTTTATCATCACTATATCAGCACCTTCATCTATATCATCTTGTATTTCAAGCATAGCTTCTCTTGCATTAGCAGGATCCATTTGGTAAGTCTTTCTATCCCCAAATTGTGGTGCTGAATGTGCAGCTTCTCTAAATGGACCATAAAAAGCTGAACAATATTTTGCACTATATGCCATAATTGAAACATGTTTAAATCCATTTTCATCTAATATATTTCTAATAGCCTCAACTCTTCCATCCATCATATCTGATGGTGCTATCATATCTGCTCCCGCCTTTGCATAAGATAAAGATATTTTAGCTAAATATTTTAAAGTTTCATCATTATCTATTTTTTCTCCATGAATAATTCCACAATGACCATGACTCGTATATTGACACATGCATACATCAGCTATTATAAATAATTCTGGCATTAATTCTTTTAATCTTCTAATTCCTCTTTGAACTACTCCATTATCATCAAAAGCTGCTGATGCGCACTCATCCTTATGGTCTGGAACTCCAAATATCATTATACCTTTTATTCCTGACTCTTTAATTTCCTCTACTAACTCATTTAATCTATCTATAGAATAATGATAGTTTCCTTCTAAAGAAGTTATTTCTTCTTTTATATTTTCTCCTTCTACTACAAACATAGGATATATAAAATCTTCTTCCCTAACCACAGTTTCTCTTACCATAGCTCTTATTGCATTATTTTCTCTAAGTCTTCTATGTCTTCTAAACACTTTATTCACCCTCGCATTTCTTTATTTTATATTTAAATTAAAATATAAAATTTCTTCAAATTATATATTTTAAATTTTCTCTTATTTATCTAGAAGTTTATCTATTATTCCTTCTATATAGTATCTATCACAAATCTCACAACTTATATTATTTTTACTAAGTTCTCTTTTTGTAATTGGGCCTATTGCAATGACTTCCTTGCTTCGTATTTTGCTTAAACCTACTATAGAAATCATATTTCTAACGGTAGATGGACTTGTAAAGATAACTTTGTCTACACCCTCAAATCTAGTTTTATCTTGTAGATCCCCACACAATGTTTCATAAATATATACTTCATCTACCATACATTGTTCTTCAATTAAGGCTTTTACTAAAAATTCTCTTGCATTTTTAGAACGTGGAACAAGTATTTTATCTCCTGCCTTTATATATTTTTTCATATCCTCAAAAAGACTTTCTGCTACAAACTCCTTTGATAAAATAGTAGGGACAACTCCTTTACTTCTAAGTTCTATAGCAGTTGCTGGTCCTATCACCGCAAACTGTGCTTTTATATTTCTAATATCATATTCTTTTTTATTTAAATAATTAAAAAAGATTTTTACTGCATTTACACTAGTAAAAACTATATAATCATATTGTTTTAATTTATCTATATAATTATCTAAATTGTAGTCTGTATTTTTTATTTTTATTGAGTTTATTTCTGTAACATCAGCACCTAAGTTCAATAATTTTTCTTTTAACTCTTTAGATTGATTTTTAGTACGAGTTATACATATATTTTGTCCAAATAAAGGTTTATTTTCATACCAATTTAATTGGTTCGAAAATCTAACTACTTCTCCAATAACTATAACAGATGGAGATACTATATTATTTTCTTTAACTTTAATTTCTATATCCTTTAATGATCCTATAACTCTTTTTTGCTTAGAGGTAGTTCCTCTCATTATAACTGCAACACTAGTATTTTCATCCATGCCATTTTCTAAAAGATTTTCAACTATTAAACTTAAATTTCCTATTCCCATCAAAAACACTAAAGTACCACCGATAGTAGCTGCTGACTTCCAATTTATATCCAACTTATCCTTAGTTTTTCCTGTAAAAACATGAAAACTTCTAGCTAAAGCTCTATGAGTAATTGGTATACCTGCATAATTTAACACAGCTATAGGAGATGTAATTCCTGGAATAACTTCAAAATCCATATTTTCATCTATTAATCTTAACGCTTCTTCCCCTCCTCTGCCAAAAACATAAGGATCTCCACCTTTTATTCTTCCTACTATATGCCCTTTTTTAGCTAATTTAACTATAATATCATTTATCTCTTCCTGAGTTTTATAATGACACCCAGGTTCTTTTCCACAATAATATACTATACAATCTTCATTTAAGTAACTTAATATTTCATGATTTGCTAATCTATCATACATAACAGCAGTACACTTTTTTAATGCTCTAATAGCTTTTAATGTAATAAGTTCTTCATCACCTGGACCTACTCCCATTAAATATACTTTTCCCATTTTACCCTCCTAAAGTTAACCTTTTAAGACTTTTTCAGCTAAGGTTTCACCTAATTTTTCATAATCACCTTTAGGTCCTATAATTTCATCCTTTATCAATCTATTTTCTACTTCAAATATACCTATTATGTGCATTTTATCATCTTTAATAGATGCATACGCCCCTATAGTTGAGTGGCAATCACCTTTTAGTGCTTTCATAAATGACCTTTCTGCTAAAACACATATTCTAGAATTGTAACAATCTAAGTCTTTAAATAATCTTTTATTCTCATTATGTATAATAACTTCTATTCCCAAAGCACCTTGTCCAACAGCTGGTATCATTTCATTGGTAGTAAAATAATCCGTAACTAAATGTTCTAAATTAATTCTTTTCAGTCCAGCTGCTGCTAAAATTATTCCATCTAAATTTTCCTTTTTTATTTTTTCTATTCTACTTTGTACATTTCCCCTTATTGGAATTATTTCCAAATCTGGTCTTAATAATTTAAGTTGGGCCCCTCTTCTTTTACTACTAGTTCCTATCCTAGCCCCATATCTTAAATCTTTAAAATGAACATTATTTAAAGAAATAAATACATCTCTCACATCTTCTCTTTCTGGTATTGCAATTATTTCAAATCCCTTTGGTAATTCATAAGGAACATCTTTCATACTATGAACTGCTGCATCTGCCCTTTTTTCTAAAAGTGCTAATTCTATATCTTTAACGAATAATCCTTTTCCACCTATTTTATCTAAAGAAACATTTAAAATTTTATCTCCTAAAGTTTGGATTAATAACTTTTCACATTCTACATTATATCTATCTTTCAATAAATTTATAACTATATCTGTTTGCACCCTAGCAAGTTTACTCCTTCTAGTTCCTAATGTTAGCTTCAAAATCTATACCTCCATAAAACATATTCAAAATCATATTACCATAACCTTTTTTAAAAAAGAAATAAAAATCATCACTACATACAAAATTCATTATTTCATTTTTTGAATTATGCTTTTTTAAATTTTCTCTTAAGCTTGAAACATATTCTATATAATCATCATAACTTTCTAATTGTTTTTTTATTTTTTTTCCTAAAAAAGTTGTAACATTAGGACATGCTTTCTTACTATTTAAAGAGAAAACCATATTACTAGTTTCCCTTTGAAAACTATTAAAACATGTACTTTTTCTATTATTAGAACAATCTATATATAACTTATATAAATCATCGCACTTTTCTCTTATAAAACAATTTAGATCTTCGTCATCTGTAGCTATAACTACTAAATGTTTATCAATTATATATTTTTCATGAAATTTGTCTTCTATATAATGAACATTGTACTTTTCTATTAGTTTTCTAATGTTATCTGAGATATTAGCAGATACTAAAAATACATTACATCCTCTATTTAAAAATGATGTTAACTTTATATAAGCTGCCCTACCTCCACCAATTATTAATATTCTGGTCTTATTAGATTTTAGAGCTATAAGATTATATTGTTCCATTTTATTCCCTCATTTTTTGATTATATTGAATATACAGTAATTTTTAATATAATTATAATTTTACCACATAAATTAAAAATACTAATATAGATATATAGATTAATATAAACAAAAATCTTATAAATGAAAATTTAAATTCTTCCTCTAAATAAGGAGTGTATCCTCTATACCCTCTACTATGCAAACCTTCTTTTATTATTTTCCATCTATTTAAGGTATTTATAAACAGTAATCCTGCCATTTTACCTGTATTCTTTATTTTTAACTTATATCCATCAAAACCCCCTCTAGATTTTATAGAGTTATATAATATAACATGTTCATCATTTATAACTATTAAAAATCTCTCCATTGCCTTGGCAATATCGCACATATCTCTCAAGTAAGAACTCTTAGATAAACAATACAAAACATCATCTATTGGAGTTGTAAGTGAAAAATAAGATAGGCACAATCCAGCGCTTACACTTTTAAGTATTAGAGTTAAAGTATATAAAATACCATAATCAAAAATAAAAGTTATAGATGAAATTGCTGCAAAAGTCGTTACCTCTAAAGTTATTTTTGTAAAAATTTTAATACTATTTTTACAAATTAAGTTTAAGAAAATAAAAAATAATATATTTATAATTACTATTTTATAGTTTTGAGTAAATCCCAATATTACAATTGGGATTATACTCAAAACAGCTTTCTCTAAAGGATGAACTTTTGAGAATCTACTGGTTTTTGAGAGAAGCATTATTAGCTTTAGCATTTTTCTTCTTACCTATATAATAACCTATAACTCCAGCTCCTAATGCAGCTTGAGATGCAAATAATAAACTTTCTATTTCTCCAGAAGGTGGTTCCCAGATATGATTAAACCATGGTTTATAATCTTTATCTATTTCTGTTATAACTTCTTCAGCTTGATCATCTGCTCCTGCAAATTCTCCACCTTTTGCTCCTCCTATAACTAAAGAACCTAGCATAATTACTAGAGATAATATAATTATGATAATATTTTGCTTTTTCATATTCTATACCTCACTTAAAGTTTTTATTTCTTCATTTGAGTATTTTGAAATAAACTCAAATATCATTATAGTTATTAGTCCTTCAACTATAGCAAGAGGTATTTGAGTTACTGAAAAAATAGTGCAAAACTTAGTAAAAGATGCTAAAACTCCTCCTGTCTTAGCTGGAAAAGACAATGCTAATTGCAATGAAGTAATTGTATATGTAGCTAAATCACCTAAACAGGCTGATAAAAATACAGCTACTTTTTTATTTTTATTTTTTAATCCTTTAAATATTAAATAAGAAACTATAGGTCCTACTATACCCATAGAAAAAGTATTAGCTCCTAAAGTTGTAATACCACCATGAGCCAAAAGTAATGCTTGAAATATTAATACTATTAGTCCTACTACAGACGCTATAAAAGGCCCAAATATCATAGCTGCAAGTCCTGTACCTGTTGGATGTGAACAGCTACCTGTAACAGATGGTATTTTCATAGCAGATAATATAAAAGAATAGGCTGCTACTACTGCTAAAAGCATTTTTAAATCCTTATTTTTCGCTGTGTTTTTTCTTATTTGTTTTAATCCTACTATTATAAATGGTACACTTAAAACAAAATATATAATTGCCCACTTTGGTGGTAAAAATCCCTCTGCTATATGCATAGCATGTACCTGTGATGATAGAGCTATTATAAGTGCTCCAACAAATAATGTTAAATATTTTTTATTCATTTTCCCCTCCTATTTACTCATAATATTTTTAATAAATTTATTTAAATATTTTTTAAAACATTTATAAGCTTTTTATTATTTTCATGATCTTTTATAGCAAGTCTTACGAATGTATTATTTAAACCTTTGAAATCACAGCAACTTCTTATAATAATCCCTCTATTTAATGCAATATCATTCAACTCATCTGCTGTTATTTTGTTTAGTTCGCATAATATAAAGTTACTATAGGTATCATAAACTTTACTAAATGTACTTATTCTTTTAAGTTCCTTTATAAAAATGATTCTTTCCTTTTCTATATAATCTATAGAGTTTTTTATATAATCATAATCTTTAAGTACGTATTTAACTGCTACTTCCACAAAAGAATTTACGTTCCATGGATTTTGTTTCTCTTTTATTCTTTTTATCAAATCACTATTTTTGCTTATACCATATCCAAATCTTATCCCAGGTAATGCAAAAAACTTTGTTAAAGCCTTTATTATAAATAGGCATTTATATTTACTACACAACTTCAATAAACTTAAAGACTTAATTCCTGTAAACTCTATAAAAGCTTCATCTATTAAAACCATTTTTTTATTCTTTTCACAATAATCTAATATGGATATAAAATCTTCTTTTAAAATCACATCTCCATTAGGATTGTTAGGATTTCCTAATATGATTCCCTCTGTTTTCTTTAAAGAGTTATGTATATTTTCATAATTAAAGGTCATATCTTTATTTAAATAACAATAATCTATTTTCAAATTCCATTTTTTAGCACACAACTCGTATTCCACAAAAGACGGAATTACAATAGTTATACTTTTTAATGTACTTATAGCTAAGTCTATTAATTCTATCGCTCCATTTCCTAATACTAAATCATTCCTAGTAAAATCAATACATTCTTTATAATCTTCATAATAAAAGTAATTACAATAAAAGTTTAAATAATCTAATATATTATTTTTTAGACTTCTATAATGTATATCTGGATAAACTTGTACCTTTTCCAATGCTTCATTAATATGATTTTTAAAACTATTAGAAACCCCCAAAGGATTTATATTGGAACTAAAATCTATAAGACTTTTTCCTTTTAAAATCCCTTCTGTATAAATATCTCCTCCGTGCATATATAATCCCACCTTAAAACTCTTACTTTAAATTAATTTAATTTATATTCCTATTAAATATATTACTATTGCAATTATAGCTAACATAATTACTTCACTAGAGTACATAAGCATTATAGATTTTTTTATATGAATTTCTCTCAATTCATTTATCTTATCTCCTATGGTAGGTTTTTTTAAAATTTCACCAAAATAAACATTGTTTCCTCCTAATTGTATATTTAAGGCTGCTGCTGTAGCCCCTTCTGGATAGGCACAATTAGGACTTTTATGATTTTTTCTATCTCTAATCATTATTTTCAAACTTTTAAATATACCTCCACCTACTATAGGTGCTACTATACACATAAAAAAACCAGTTAACCTTGCAGGTATAAAATTAAATACATCATCTACCTTAGCTGGGAAAAAGCCTATATCCTTATATTTTTCATTTAAATATCCCAACATAGAATCCATAGTATTAATAGATTTATACATCATAGATAAAGGAGCTCCTCCAATAATTCCATAAAGCATAGGCGCAATAATTCCATCTGAAGTATTTTCAGCTACAGTTTCTACATCTGCTCTTATAATCTCTTTTTCACTTAAATTTGTAGTTTCTCTCCCAACTATATAAGAAAGTTTTATCCTGGCTTCTTTTATATCTTTTTTATCTAAAGCATAATAAACTTTTATGGCTTCCTTATGTAAACATCTAGCAGACAATGTAGTCCACATTATAAAAATATTAATTGCATGGTAAAAGTAAAAATTAAATCTACAAATTTTAAGTGTAATAAAAGGAATTATAAAGCCTGCAAAAGCCACTATTAATACAATTAATCCACCATATAACTTTAAATTTTCTTCACTCTTTGCTTTTTTTCTAAACTTTTTTTCCAAAAATCCAATAAGTTTTCCTATATATATTACTGGATGAGGAAATCCATAAGGATCTCCTAAAATCCAATCTATTAATACCGCAATTAAAACATCTATAAAATTTAATATAATATTAAAATACACTCTTTACCTTCCTTATCTTTAACTTAAACTAATAAAACTTATCTTTCTATTCCCATAATAGAGTAAATCTTATTCATATCTAAGCTACTTCTAACTAAACTTGCTAATTTATCAATTTCCTTTTCACGAATATTTTCATAAATCTTAGACTTCTTTTTACTTATTCCTTTTTTAACTCTTAGTTCATTTATTATTTTTTCTCTAAAATATATTGAATCAAAAATTCCATGAATATAAGTTCCAATTACATTACCTTCTTCATTTATAGCACCATCAAAATATTCATTTTTATGTCCACTTTTATTGAAAATCTTAAATAAAGGCTTTGTATCCTTTCCATATTTACTTATACCCATATGGATTTCATAACCATAAATCCTATTTCCATCATTTATATCATCATATAAATACTGCCCACTTACTCTAGTTGTGACCTTTTCCTTTTCAAAAGTAGTTTCCATATCTAAAATTCCAAGTCCATTAATATATTCTAAATCTGTTTCTACTTTAAAAGGGTCCTTAATAATTTTTCCAAGCATTTGATAACCACCACATATACCTATTATTTTTCCAGTTTTACTATATTGTTTTATTAAATTCTCCAGTCCACTCTGTCTTAAATATAAAAGATCCTCTAATGTATTTTTAGTCCCAGGTATAATAAGTAAATCTGGGTGACCAAACTCTTCTTTTGAAGTTATAAATCTTAAAGATATATCTTCTTCAATTTTTAATGCATCTAAATCCGTAAAATTTGATATATGAGGTAGTTTTATTACAGCTATATCAATATCGGCATAAACTTTTTTATTAAACTCCACTGCTCCATCTTCATCCTCTAAATTTAAATTCATATAAGGCACTACCCCTAAACAAGGAATGTTTACTATATCATAGAGCATATCTAAACCAGGATCTAATATTTTTACATCTCCTCTAAATTTATTTATTATGGTACCTTTTACTCTCTTTTTTTCATCATCTTTTAATAAAAGCATAGTACCTGCAATAGATGCAAAAACTCCACCCTTATCTATATCTCCAACTAACAATACTGGAGAATCTACAAGTTCTGCAAGTCCCATGTTAACTATGTCCTTATCTCTTAAGTTAATTTCCGCTGGACTTCCTGCTCCCTCTATAACTACTACATCAAATTTTTCTTCTAATTTTGTAAAATGTTCTTTAATCATAGCTTTAAATTTAGGCTTTAAATTGTGATATTCCATGGCAGTCTGATTTCCATAAACCTTACCATTTACAATAATTTGAGATTTTTTATCTCCAGTAGGCTTTAATAAAATAGGATTCATATAAACTTCAGGCTCTAATCCTGAAGCATAGGCTTGTAGCGCTTGAGCTCTTCCCATTTCCTTACCATCTAAAGTTATATATGAATTTAAGGACATATTTTGAGATTTAAAAGGACAGACTCTATAACCGTCCTGTTTAAATATTCTACAAAGTGCTGCTACTAATAGACTTTTTCCAACAGAAGATGCTGTACCTTGAACCATTATTTTAGCCATTTTATCTCTCCATTTACAAATTATATATTTTTATAAAAAATAAAATCGGTGGTAAACTATGAAGTTTCCACCGATGCATAACAAAAAAACTGGTGTAATATAACCAGGTATATTCTCTAACACAAGTTTTTCTTTCCCTCCGAAAGTTTACCTTTTAAAACTTAGGCAGGTCTCCTGGCTTATGAATCATCCGTACCTTTTCCTTCCTCTTATAAAAGAGTGGTTTTTAAAAGGTTTGTTATCACTTACAGTAGCGGGGGCTGCTGCGGATTTAAACCGCATTCCCTTTTCACTTTATAAAAGCACCTAAATTTTTTCCTATTAAATTATCATATCTAAAAGATTATAACAAATATAGTCCTCTGTCAATATTTATAATTATTTAAAACAGATGTGAAATCACAAAAACTATAGAATTCCTTAAACTATGAATTATAACAACAACCCAAAATGGATGAAGTTTTTTATCCTCATAAACAATATAAGAATATGCAAGTAGTACACCTATTAAAGTTGTATGTATTACATAAAGAATATTATAAAAATGTGATACTCCGAATATTAAAGCTGATATAAAAATCACTGCTAAATCATTATTTTTTGCTCTTTTTCTTAAAAGCTTTATAATTCCATATTGAAACACTAAGGTTTCCAGCAATGGTGCTATTATACCAACAGCTACTAGCTCCACTATATATGGGGCCTTGGATATACTTAATTGAGTTTGTGAATTCTCAATATTTAAAATTTGTACTATACTACCAAAAATAGCTGAAATAATGAAAGTCGCAATTGTAATAATTATAATAAATTTTATAGTAGATAATTTTCTTAAAAAATTATCTAGTGGTTTTAAAAATTTCATAACTCCCCCTATAATTATACTATAATTTTTTATTTTATTTTTAATGGTATGCCACAAGTAACTAAATAAACCTCATCACTTATGGATGCTATAAATTTATTTATACTTCCTGCAAAATCCCTGAATATTCTTCCAAGTTTATAAGCTGGCACTATACTATACCCTACCTCATTAGTAACCATAATTAGTTGCTTTTTATTTTCTATTGCAGCATATATTAATTTTTCAAATTCTTTTTTTATTCTATTTAATAACTCTTCTAACTCATCTGAACTTATTTTATGGTAATCTATATTCTCTTGGAACATTAAATTTGTTATCATTACTGTTACACAATCAAGTAATATATATTTCTCACTTCTTTTATATAATACTTTATCTAAATTATAGGACCCCTCATAAGTATTCCAAGCCTTCGGTCTTCTTTCCCTATGTTTTTCTATTCTATTTTTCATTTCATCATCTGTAATATTTGCTGTAGCTATATACAAAACTTCTTTTTCATCTTTAAGTAAACTTTCAGCAAATTCACTTTTACCGCTTCTAGCACCACCTGTTATAAGTATTATTTTACTTTCATGCCCCATAAATTATCTCCACCTTAAATAATTATTTTCCCTTTATAATTCCTACAGCTATTCCCATAATATTTGCTCCTTCTTCTACTATAGGTATAGCATCATACTTATCATTTTCTGGCATAAGTAAAATTTTAGATTTATTTATTGAGAGTCTTTTAAGAGTTGCATCTCCAAATAAATTTACTGCTACTATATCTCCATTTTGTGCCATTTGTTCTCTTTTTATAACCACATAATCCCCATTTTCTATATTAGCACCTATCATACTATCTCCCTTTACTTTTAATATAAAACAATCCTTCATACCTTTAATCCAATACTTAGGTATATAAAAATTATCTTCTACATAAGGGTTCATTAAAATAGGTTGTCCTGCAGCTATATCATTAAATACTGGAAGTGATACTAAATCACGCTCTTTATATTCATCAACGTACCCCTCTTGTTTTACTGAAATTTCCTTATTATTATCCATATCCTTATAAAATTTATAATCCCTTTTATGTTTTATATCTATATAATGGAACTTATTCTCAGCAGTATAGGATAACCTCTTTAAGTTCAATTCATTATCTATATTCACTTTAGAAGAAACATTAAACTTTTTACTAAAATTAAATCTTTTGAAATCAAAACCTAAATTTAAATCACTTAATTTGCGTTTTGATATTATCCAACCATTATACTGTGGATTTTCTTCCTTATCTGCTACAAAAAATATACTGGAATGTTCAGTATATTTTCTTAATGCTTGTACAAACTTCAGTTCTGATTTAGTAAAAATTTCTGTTTCATCTACTATTATATGAGAAAATTTATACCTTTCTTTTAGAACTTCACATAAGGCCATATTTATTTTATTATTATAATCTATTAATTTTTTTTCTTTTAATTTATTATTATAAAAAGTCATTACATGAAATATGGCTTCTCTCATCCTTGAACTTTTTATAACTCTTTGAGGTCCTTGTCCTTTTTCCACCTTACGTCCTATTCTATCTGCATTTTTATAGTCTTCATAATTAAAATACATACAATCTTTAATCCAATTTATTTCTTCTAAAAAAAACTTTTTATATTTTGTATTTACATATTTTAATGTTTTATATTTAGGTTCTATAAAATTTATTCCTTCTTCTATTATTTCTACCTTTTCTGTTTCACTTATTAGATTATAATTTATTTTATTTGCATCTACATATTTTAAAAAATATTTATTTATAATTTTATCTATAGTATTAAAACATACTTTATCTTCTATGTAATAAAATAAAGTTCTATATTGAATTTCTTCATTTTGTGCTTTATCATATATTTTTTTAATTTTTTCTAAATTTCTCTTACCCTTTGATGTAATTAATATTTTATCCTTTTCATACATACAATATTGATTTTTAAGATATAGTCCTCTATATATAGCTGTGGTAGTTTTTCCGGTATCTATAGCACCTCTTAATAATGAATACCCTAAGTATTTATTTTTAACTATTTTATTTTGCCTTTTTTCTAAATTCACGTTTCCACCACCTATAATATAAAATTATTAACATTATTTTATATTATAACTCATATTTACATAATTGTGATGTTCTCTTTACATACTTCCCTATAAAATAAAAAACTAATCTTGAAAATCCCTTCAAAATTAGTCTGAAATATTCTAAAAATCTTTATTTATATAAATTTTTACAGATATAAAATAAGATATTATATAAATTAATATAGTTATAATTGCAATAAAAAATAAAATTCCATTAACGTTATCTATTTTTATTATAAAACTTATTATATTTTTTCCTATAATAGTTTTGGGTATTTTGTCCATTATTTGAGGTAGTAAAATCATTAGTATATACATAATAACATTTACTTTATTTGTTTTTTCTAGATTTTTAGTTGAAAATGGTATGTATATAGAAAAATATATAAAACTAATTAATAAGCTCATTAGTAAAATTCTAAAATCGGCTATAGTTCCACCATCAATTGATAATAATTTTAGTAAGATCGTTTCTAGAACAGCAAGAACAGAAAAAAATAAATTATATATAATAAGAGTAATATATTTCAACAAAATAATATGCTTTCTTGATATAGGAAAACTATTTATTATCATTGTTTCCCACTTATTTTTATATGTTTCCATAGATACAAAACAAAAATAACTCATAAATATTACTGAATATAAGTAAACATATACATTATTATAATCTCCTAAGGTTACTTTATATATAATAAAATTTATTACTAAAAAAATTGGAACTACATATAACATAGATCTTTTTATAATTCTTAAATCCTTCATTATTAAATTAAACATTTTATCCCACCTTTATAAATCCCTAATTGGGTATAGAATTAAAGATACTGATATAGAAATTATAAGTATTATAACTACTAACAAAATAAATAAATAATTATTAAACAAATTCATTATATATGAAATAGATAGGTGTGAGGATTTAGATAAAAATCCAAAACAACTTCCACATATTCCTGGATAAAGTATCATACTGGTTATTTGTGATACTTTTGAATTTGCTGAAAAATACACTAAATAATTTATAGAATTAATGAAGGTAATAAAAACTATTATGCTTATGGCTCCCTTAAAACTTAAAGGATTATATCCAAATCCTTTTAATATATAAGATAATGGTTGGCATAATATGGTGAAAATAAAAATCATTAAAACTCTATTTAAATACTTAGAAATAACAACTTCATGTCTATTTACAGGTAATGAATTTATAATATAACTTCCTTTATAATTATTATCCATAGCATCTGATGTATAACTAAACATATATACTAAACTAAAAATAATATAAAAATATAAACCCTCTGTTGTAAGTTTATTTCCTAAAAATATTAATACTAAAACTATAGCCCATATGCTTTTTAAGCCACTTTTGCCCTGTAAAAACTCTTTTTTTAATAAATTTAAATTAAACATATAACCTCTCCTCTTATAAATCCTTTTTTTCGTAAACATTTAAGGACACAATAACAGAAATTAAACATATTAATACTACAATTAAAATTCTTAAATTACTATTAAGTATTTCAATAATAAAGTTTAGTTTTCCAGAAAGTCTCGTTGTAAATATCATAAAACTCCCAATACACATTAATGTATAAACTAATAATCTAATTATTTGAGATATTTTATTATTAAAGCAAAAATATAGTACGTAACTAAAAGTATTATATAGTGTAATACCTAATATTATATTTAATGCTACTTTAAAATCTAAAGGCTTTATGCCAAAAGGATTTATTGCATGAGTTATTACCTTTAAAATTATTGTAGCAATAATAGTATAAATTAATGATGATAGATATTTTGAAATAACAACTTCACGCCTAGTAACAGGAAGAGAATTTATAATATATGATCCTTTTTTTTGCCCATCCATAATATCTATAGAAGCAGTTATAGTATATATAGCTGGTAAAATAATAAAGAAATATAATCCATCTAAATTAAAGTTTCTTCCTAAAAAAACATATAATAAAGTAAGTAAAAATGCATGTTTAACATAAACTTTGGCTTGTAGTAATTCTTTTTTTAATAAATTTATGTTAAACATCCCTATCACCTTTTACAGTAAATAACATTATATCTTCCAATGTAGGCTTTTCTATAACAACATTATTCTTATACTTTTTTTCTATAAAACCCCTTTTCTCTGTTAATGCCTCAAATCCAAATTTGTTTTTTCTTATAGCTACAAAATCCTTTTTGTTCTCTAAATTTAAAATATCATTTCCTCCTTTTATTAAGGCATACGACTCCATTATTTCATCCTTTTCTTTAGAAAAAACAATTTCTCCGTTATTAATAAAAGTTATATAGTCCGCAACTTTTTCTAAATCTGTAGTTATATGTGTAGAAAAAAATATACTTTTATCTTCATTTTGTATTATTTCATAAAGTATATCCAATATTTCCCTCCTGAATATAGGATCTAAACCTGCAGTAGGCTCGTCCATTATTATAAATTCTGCATTATGACTTAAAGCCACCGCTAATGCAAACTTTGTTTTCATTCCTTTAGATAATGTTTTTATTTTAGATTTAGTATCTAATCCAAATTGATTTAAATATTTATTAAATGTTTCATCACTCCATTGAGAGTAAAAAGGCTTTATTATTTTTATTACCTCTCGTATTTTTAAATCCTCATAATAATAATTTTCATCATATACAAAACCAATTCTATCTTTTATTTCTTTTTCACATTTAATATTATCCATTCCAAAAACTTTAATTTCACCACTATTTTTCTTTATAAGATTCATTATAAGTTTTATAGTAGTACTTTTTCCTGAACCATTTGGTCCTATAAATCCCATTATATAGCCCTTGGGAACATTGAACCTTATATCCTTCAAAGTAAAATTTTTATACTCTTTTCTTAAATCTTTAATTTCTAAAATGTTTTCCATAAAAAATCCCCCTAAAATTAACATTCTTCATATAAAATGGTAAGCATTTGTATAAGTTCTTCTAAGGATACCTCCATCATTTTGCTGTCCTTTATTATTTCACACAACTTATCTTCCATAATTTTCATTTTCTTTTCTCTCATAAGTTCTCTATTTTGAGGAGCTATAAAACTACCTTTTCCAGGAACTGTTTGTATAAATCCTTCCCTCTCTAATTCCTCGTAAGCTCTTTTAGTAGTTATGACACTAATACTAAGTTCTTTTGCCAAATTTCTTATAGAAGGTAATGCTTCTCCTTCTTCCACATTTCCTTTTATTATATTTTCTTTTATTTGATCTACTATCTGCTGATAAATGGCTTTACCTGCAGAATTGGATACAATTATATTCATAGACATTCTCCTTTTAACAGTGTCTTCTTGTACATACCATATATACTGTATATATATATTATATACAGTACATATATAGAAATCAATACCCTATTATGAAAAAGTACATATTACTCACTTAATAATATGTACAACAACTTTATATAAATTTCTTATAATCTAAAATCGGAATTATATTTATAACAGGTTCCTCATAGGGATGGATATTTTTTATGGTTTTTAATACTTCTTTAAGTAAAATTTTCTTACAACAAAACTCAGCTTTAACCTCTTCCTCTATAGAAAGCCTTCCAATACTTCCTTCAAAGGGATTTGCTCCATTTAAAGGTCTCCATGAACCTTTCACTTTTGTAATAGTCATACAACTGTCATAATTTCCACCTATAGTTAATGCACCTATAGAATTTAAATTTTCCCTAAGAACCTTTAAATATTCTTCAGGTATAAATGTTTCTATTTTAAATATATCAAATTCCATGAAAATCTCTCCTTATTACATAAAAAAATTATATATTTATTATAGCAAAGTATTAAGAATTCAAAAAAATATCTAGAAGGTACTATAAATTCCATTCTAGATATTTTAGATTATTTTTATTTATTTTTCATAAAACTTCTTAATTGTTTCACAAACAAAATCTACTTCTTCTTCTTTTAGTTCAGGATATATTGGCAATGCTAATATTTCTTTTGAAATTTTTTCAGCTACTGGGAAATCCCCTTTTTTATATCCTAAGTAACTAAAACATTTTTGAAGATGTAGCGGTATAGGATAATAAATGCTATTTCCTATTTCATGTTCTTTTAAATAAGCTACTAGCTCATCTCTTCTTTCTGCTAATATATTAAATACATAATATACTGGTTTTTGATCTCCTTTTATTTTAGGAAATCTTATATTCTTACAATCTTTAAGTCTTTCCATATACATATTGGCTAACTTTTCTCTATTTTTAATAGCTTCATCTATATATTTTAACTTTACAGAAAGTACTGATGCTTGCATTGCATCTAATCTTGAATTATATCCTATGTAATCATAATGATATTTCTTAGATGCTCCATGTACTCTAAACATTTTAGCTTTTTCTGCTAGTTCATCATTATTAGTAACGATCATGCCACCATCACCATATCCACCTAAAGTTTTAGTTGGGAAAAATGAGAATATACCAAAGTCACCAATAGTACCTGCATGTCTATATGTTTCTCCATTACCTTTCCATCTCATTCCAAAGGCTTCTGCAGCATCTTCTAAAACTCTTAAATCATGCTTGTTAGCTATTTCCATTATTTTATCCATGTTATTCATTTGAGAGAATAAATGAATAGGTAATATACCTACTGTATTAGAATTTATTTTTGACTCTACTTGATTTAAATTCATTTCAAATGTTTCTTCATCAATATCTACAAATACAGGTTTTGCTCTGTGCTTTGCAATACAAGAAGTTGAAGCTAGAAATGTAAATGGAGAAGTAATAACTTCCTTTCCATCTTCAAAACCTAAAATATGAGATGCTATTACCAAGGCATCTGTACCTGATGCTACTCCTATAGCATGCTTTGCTCCTGTATATTTTTTTATTTCTTCTTCAAAATTCTTTACTGTTGGTCCTAATATAAAACTTCCACTATCTATTACATCAAATATAGCTTTATCAAATTCAGCTTTTTTTTCTGAATACTCTCTTTGAGACGTATAAAAATTAACTTTCATGTTTAAATCTCTCCTTTTAAAATCTATTTAATTACTTTTTCTACTGCTTTTACAAGTTCTTTAGCTACATATTCTGTATCTTCTAATGTTAATGTAGAATACACTGGTAGAGATATTTCATTACAGAATTGAGCATAAGCGTTTGGATAATCTTCTATTTTATATCCTAAATTTTTGTATAATGTAAACATTGGAAGTGGCTTAAAATGTACATTTGTTGCTATGTCTTTTTCAGCCAATATTTTTATAACTTCACTTCTTTGTTTTTCATTAAATCCTTTTATTCTTAAAGGATATAAATGATAAGAAGTTTCTCTGATTTCATCTTTTTTAAATGGTATTATAGCCCAATCTTTTTCAGCTAATACTTTTGTATAAGTATCAAATATAGCTTCACGTTTTCTTAACATATCTTCATACCTTGTAAGTTGAACAAGCCCTATAGCCGCTCCCATATCTGTCATATTACATTTATGGCCATCTGTTACTATATCATACTCCCACGCCCCTGCTTTCATTTTAGATAAAGCATCTTTTGATTGACCGTGTAAAGATTCTAATTTGAAATCCTTTAATAGATCTTCTCTTCCTTTAAAATTGTTATTATCAAAAGTTATTCCCCCACCTTCTGCTGTTGTAAGATTTTTTACTGCATGAAAAGAAAATACATGGAAATCCATTTGACCTCCTACTTTTTTTCCTTTATATATGGCACCTAATGAATGTGCAGAATCTGAAACTAAAACTATATCTTCACGACCTTTTTCCTTTAATATTTCTCTTATTGCGTCATAATCTACGGGAACACCTGCAAAGTCTACAGTATATATAGCCTTAGTTTTTGGAGTTATAGCATCTTTTAATTTATCTATATCTATTAAAAAAGTATCCTTTTTAACATCTACATAAGTTGGTTTTATACCTCTATGTATTAGCACGCTAGAAGTAGCAGTATAAGTATAAGGAGTAGTTATAACTTCATCTCCTTCTTTTATATCTAAAGTCTTTAGTATAAGTTCTAATCCGGCTGTAGCACTAGATAGAGCAATAGCCTTATTTGAATCACAGTATTTAGCTAAATTTTCTTCGAATTCTTTAGTTTTAGGGCCTGAAGTTATCCAACCAGATTTTAAAACCTCCACTACTGCATTTATTTCATCTTGTGTTATATCTGGTGGTGAAAATGGTATTTTTTTCATAATAATCCTTCCCTTCATAAATTCATTATTTTATACTTTTAAAATATCCTGTATCTTTTGTTATATATATATTTCCCTTTTTTCTTATTTCATTTTCCAAATAATCATAAATATTTTTTAAATCTTTTGAAGATAAACTTATCTTGTTATTTCCCGGCATAGAAAATATATAATCTAGTATATATACAGGATCTGTTACCATTAAATTATCTTCATATCGTTTTGTGTAAACTTTTTTAAAGTAGTTAGATATTACATCTAAACCGTTTTCCAATTGAAAACTATCTGTACTTTCCCAACTTTTACTAGTTAAATTATATATATTAAATTTAGATATAATTTCTCTTATTTCCTTCATATGATTTTTTCCTACAGTAGATGAAAAAAAAGTACCTTTAGGCTTTAATACTCTTTTTATTTCATCTAAAGCTTTATCTATATTGTCTACATGATAAAGCATATGATTTGCAATAACCACATGAAAACTCTCATCTTCAAAAGGAATACTTTGAGCATCTACAATTTTAAATTTAAATCTATCCTTTTTATAACCTAAACTTTTTTTTGCATCTTTTAACATACCTTTAGAAAAATCCGTTAAAGTTATGTCCCAAGTTTCTGGAATCTTTTTAAAATTTTTATTCCATAAAGCAGCATCACCACAACCTAATTCTAATATTTTAACATTATCTTGTAGTTTAAGTTGCTTAAAAAACCACTGCATCCATCCTTCTTTATTAGTACTAAATAATTCATGTATTTTAATTCTTGCTCTTAAATTAGATGCATTTTCATATTGCTGTGCCCAGTTTTTATCAGAATTTATAGCACTAATTATATTAACAAACTTATACCAATCTAATTCCTTATCTAAATCTAACATATTAGCTGCCTCATCCAAAGCTTTTATAACAGATTGTATATGTTTTATTTTTTCTTTCATTATTTCCTTTTGAATTTCTAAAGATTTTTTTAAGTCCCTATGATTTAAATCATACTTCATTATATTAGCTATATCATCTAAAGAAAGTCCTATAAACTTTAAAGTTAATATTTTTTGCAACTTTCCAAAATCCTCTTTGCTATATAATCTATGGCCTGCATCATTATAAGAGGTAGGACTTAGTAAATCTATTTTATCATAATATCTTAAAGTTCTTAAGGTAACACCTGCCTTTTTAGCAAATTCACCTATAGTAAATAATTGTTCAGTGCTTTTTTCCATATAAACACCTCTATATAAATTATAAGAAATAAATATAATCCAATTAAAGTATTACCATTCATATCTTTAATTTATTATATACTATAATAACCCATAACGTAAGGTAAGGTGCAATACTTTTGTAAAAATTTTATTTTTAACTTTATTTTCTATAATTATCATACTATTTTATGTTAAGCTTTTAATATACATTCATTAATTAAATAAAACTCATATATTTTTATATAAAAATACCACTTATCTTCTATAAACAACCACCTATTTAAAATTAATATTCAAAATAAATAATTTTTCTTATAATATAGTTGCAATGAAAAACGGAGGTGACATAATGCAGGTTGAAATAAAAATAGAAGAAAATTGTCAAGATCCAAAAATAATAATACTCACTAATAAAATTACAGAAGAAGTAAATGAAATCATAAAAAAGCTTTCATATACTAAGCCAGAGACAATAGCTGGTTTTAAAGGAGATACTCTGCAGATAATTAACCCAGATGATATTATTAGAATTTTCACTTCAAATCAAAAGGTATATGCTATAACAGACGAAGGGGAATTTATAGTTAAACTAAGACTTTACGAATTTGAGGAAAGATTAGACAAAAGTACTTTTGTAAGAATCTCTAATTCAGAGATAATTAATTTAAAAAAGGTTAAAAATATGGATCTTAGTTTTAGTGGGACTATTTGTGTAAAATTATCTGGTAACATTACAACCTATGTTTCTCGGCGTTATGTCTCCAAAATCAAAAAAACATTAGGAATTTGAGGTGGTTTATATGAAGAAGAAAATAATTTATAGAGGATTTTTAGGATTCCCTTTGGGGACTTTTATAAGCTATACTATCACAATTATTATTTCATTAATTTTTGCTAATGGTTATTATTCTCCAGCAGTTCCTATTTTAATTAAACAATGTGGAAATGAAATTAATGCGGTTATTATCCAATTTGTTTTATCAGGTATTTTCGGTAGCATTTGTTGTTCTAGCTCAGTGGTATGGGAACGCGACGACTGGAGCATTTTAAAGCAATCCTTTATTCACTTTATTATTATATCTTTTACATTATTCCCTATAGCTTACTTAACTCATTGGATGGAACGTTCTATTATAGGGACTATAACTTATTTTGCTATATTTATTTTCATATATATTGTAATTTGGATAATTGAATATAGTATATGGAAACATAGAGTTAATCAAATAAATAAAAAAATACAAAATAAAAATAAATAAAATATACCTTTTATTATATTATTATAAAACTAAAAGGACTTCTCCCAATACACAAAATGTAATGTGAGAGTCCCTTATATATTTTTCAACAGAACTTTATAAAAAAATTTAATCATTTATAGTGTATTTTAATATAATATCTACTTTAAACTAACAATTCATATAATTCCTTCATAGATTTTTTAAAAACTGGATGACATAACTCTGAATCTATATCACATAAGGGTTTTAAAACAAATTTTCTATTTTGCATATCTGGATGAGGAACTTTTAAATTTTCTTCATTTATTATTAAATCATCATAGAAAATTATATCTAAATCTATGGTTCTTGGACCCCATTTTCTTTTTCTTACCCTCTTTAATTCTTTTTCTATAGCTAAAAGTTCTTGTAATAACTCGTTAGGATCTAAGGTAGTTTCTACCTTTAATACTCCATTTAAGAATCTATCTTGATCTAATACTCCATAAGGTTCAGTCTCATATATAGATGAAATCTTAATAATGTTTATTTTTTTCTCTCTTATTTTATCTAAAGCTTTTTTTATATTATCTCTTTTATCTCCCATATTACTACCAAAGGCTATATAAGCTATATGCATCTTACTGCCTCTAACATTCTTATAGCCTTTATATTCTCTTGCACATCATGAACTCTAATCATTTGTAATCCTTCCTCTACTGCTAAACAAGATAAGGCTATAGTACCTTCCAATCTTTCCTCTGTAGGTATATCCCCTAAAACTTTACCTATAGTAGATTTTCTTGATGCAGCCAACAGTACTGGGAGATTAAAACTTTTCAGTTCTGAAATTCTATTCATAAGCTTTAAATTATGTTCTAATGTTTTTCCAAAACCTATACCTGGATCTAATATAATCTTATCTTCTGATATTCCATTAGATTTTGCATACTCTAATCTTTCATTAAAATATTCCAAAACCTCTTTCATTAAATCATTATAAGTAGGATTTACTTGCATATCCTTAGGTTTTCCTTTTGTATGCATAAGTATTATTGGTACATTATATTCTTTAACTATATTAGCCATATTAGAATCAAACTTCATTGCACTTATATCATTTACAATATCTGCTCCTGCTTTTATAGCCTCTCTTGCTGTATTAGCTCTGTAAGTATCTATTGATATTATGCAATCTTTAAATTTTTCTTTTATTGCCTTTATAACCGGTACTACTCTTCTTATTTCCTCATCTTCACTTACAGGATTTGAACCTGGTTTTGTAGATTCTCCTCCTATATCTAAAATATCCGCTCCCTGATTTAACATTTTTTCCGCTGTTTTTAAAGTTTCTTCCATTGTTTGTTTTCGAGAACCATCATAAAAAGAATCTGGAGTGCAGTTTATAATACCCATTACCTTCATTTTTTCATAATTTATTATTCTTCCATCACATAGCACTGTTCTTAACTCTTTATTTTTATTAATAAAATAATCTTCTAACTCTTCTATTATTTTAGGAATCTTAAAAAAGGTCATATTTCTAATTTTCTCTATTAGTTTTCTATATTGTCTACAAGTTCCTAAAAGAATTATATCTGAAGTTTCTACCTTACAATCTATACAATGTTTATTTACGGCGCAATCTCCTCCAAGGGCTATTAGTTCCTGTTTTATTATGTTAGCTGCTGGTGATTGTACATCAAATATTTTTAAAGGTATAATATTATTTTTGTTTAAAAATATATTTACACTAGCACTATGTACTCCTATTTTATGAAATTCTTCAGGAAAACTTTTTTCATTTAACTTAATAATCAAATTTACCATCCTTTCTCAACTGTAGCAAAAGCATTATGATTATGAATACTCTCCATACTTTCTACTAAAACTCTATAGGATTTTATCATTGCATTAGCTTCAAGCCTCAAAGCCACTTCCCTAGCTACATCTTCTACAAACCTAGGATTATCATAAGCTTTTTCCGTAACCCACTTTTCATCTACTCTTTTTAATACAGAATATACTGGAACACTGGCACTTTTTTCTGCTATTTCCACTAAATCATCTATCCATATTACTTTTGAAGCAATTACTTCTATAGTAACTATAGCTCTTTGATTATGAGCTCCTCTATCACTTATCTCCTTTGAACAGGGACATAGGGTTTGAACTGGTGTGGCAACTTTTAAAATAAGTTCAAATTCTTTATCTTTTATAGCTTTTAAAAAACATTCCACATTACTTAAAGAGCTAATATTACTTACGGGAGATTTTTTATTCATAAAATAAGTAAATTTCATGTTTAAAGTTGAAACCTTAGCTTCTAATTTTTCTTTAAGTTCATCTAATGTATTTTCTAAATTTTTATAGTTTACAGTTTCCAAGTTTTCTAGACATTGAATAAATCTACTCATATGAGTTCCTCTTATATCATGAGGTAAATCTACAGATACTGATAACTCTGCTACAGTATGTTGATGTCCATTATCCTTATTCTTAACTATAATCGGCCATTTTAAATTCTTTATTCCTACATTTTTTAATGGAATATTTCTTAAATCCTTTTGTTTTTGTATATCCTTCACCTACAAATCACCCCTATAAACAACAGAACTCGTAGCAGTCTCCCAAACTTCTATTTCATATAAACTACAATTATCCCTTTTTAGTTTTAAAAAAAGTTGTTTCCAAATCCATATGGCTATATTTTCTGCTGTAGGTTGCTTTATTATATCATTTATGTATGCATGATCTAACACATTTAATACATTTTCTTTCACGATCTTTTTAAGTTCGGTAAAATCCATTATCATATCTTCTTTATCTAATGTTCCTGAAAGCTTTACAACTAATTTATATGTATGACCATGAAGTTTCTCGCATTTTCCATGATAATGAATTAAATTATGAGCTGCATCAAATTTAAATTCTTTACTAAGTATCACTATAATCACTCCCCAAATTACTCCTAAAATTTATAAAAAATATTTAAAACCATGAAATTTTATTCTTCATTATATTTATAGTATATAATACATTCTTATAAATTTTAATACAATAAAATAATATATTTATACATAAAAAACACTAAGATTTTAAATTATCAAATCTTAGTGTTTTTATTAATAAAACTTTTTGTTCTTAACAGCTTAATTGACTTTTAACTTCTTGTATTTCCTGTGGTGTAGCTTGTGCTGCTGGTTTATAAAATCCTTTTTGTTCTGCTACTTTATAGAAATTATATTGGCTCATTTCATCTTTATTTCTTATTTGTTGTAATTCTTGTCTTAATTGTTGATTACTAGTTTCAGAAATAAAACCTGAATATTTAGTTAAACTGCTCTTTAACATTGAAAGTACATCATTCATCATATCTTTTTCTTGCATTACTATTCCTCCTTAAATTATCCTAAATAAGTCATTAATTTTTGTTTTGTATTATTAGCTTCATCAGCAGATTGTTGGAACATTTGCTTAATTTCAGGATCCTGACATTGTTGTGCATAACAACTTAATTTATTATGAGCAGTTTCGTGAGCACCTATTAAGTGTCTTAAATTTTGAAGTTCTAATTGAGTTAAATTCATTATAACTAACACCCCTTTTTCTTTAATACATTAATATTGTTACTTTTTTTCAACAAAAATATTCTTAAATAACTAAATGCCATTAAATAACAATGTAATTTAAACCAGAGTGTTATTTTAAAATCTACTTATTATTTTTATCCAATTCATTAAAAAATATGGTAAAAGTTGTTCCTTTCCCTTCTTCACTTTCTACCTGTATTGTAGCTAAATGAAGCTGTATAATCTTTTTTATAATAGTAAGTCCAAGTCCCATGCCTTCAATTCTATTTCTGCTTTTATCCGCCCTATAAAATCTTTCAAATATAAAAGGTAAATCCTCTTTTTTTATTCCCATACCATTATCCTCTACTGATACTATTATTTTTTTATTTTTTTCATATAAACTTAATATTATTTTTCCACCTTTAGGCATAAATTTAAGAGAATTTGATAAAATATTTATAATTACCTGTTTTAACTTATCCTTATCTCCCAATATAAAATATTTTTTTTCCAGTCCTAAATTATAAATTAATTTTATATTTTTTTCTTCTGCATACCAGGCAAAATCATAATAAATATTTTTTAATAATTGATTTAAATCTATTTTAGTAAAGTTTAAAGAGAGTGATTCTTCCTCAAATTCTCTCAGCACATTTAAATTATTTAACAGTTTTCCAAATCTAATTACCTCTTCATTAAGAGATACTAATCTCTCATTGGTAACCTCAAAGTATCCATCAATCATAGCTTCTAAATTATTCTCTAATATATTTAATGGGGTTCTTATTTCATGGGATATATCAGATACAAGTCTTTTTCTTAACATATCCTGTTGCTTTAATTTTTCTGCTAATGAATTTACACCTATTTTTAATTTTTCTAATTCAATTATATTAGTTTTTATATTAGAACGCACATCAAAGTCTCCATTTGATAATGAAAAATACATATTAGATATATCTTTAATAGGTTTAGAAAATTCTTTTGATATGTAAAAACTTACTATTACTATTATCAGAATTGATATAATACCACTTATTATAATACTTCTATTTATATCTAACCTAAAATTTTCATTTTCCTTATATATACTACCAGAAGAATTATACCCTATCCTTACATATCCTATTATCTTGCCATTATTCTTTAAACTAAAATTTTTAAAGGAATATGTATCTTTTCTAGAATTTAAAATTTTCTTATTAAACTTAATATTATCTTTAGGAACTGTTGACCATATAATATTTTTATTTTTGTCCAATAAAGTAATATAGTAATCTTCTATTTTACTATCATATTTTATTTCTTTTACGGAATTTTTATCCCAATGCTTTTCTTTTTTATATATTTCTTCAAAATATTTTACTATTCTTTCATTTCTTCCATCTTCAATACCCATAAGATACTTATTAAATTTATTATTTACAGTTATATTTACAAAAATTAAAATTAAAAGCATTAATACAAAAAATGATGAAGTTAAAATAATTCCTAATTTTTTCTTTATACTAACCATTTAAAAATCTCCACAAAACTTATAACCAGCTCTTATAACTGTTACTATATACTTAGGATTTTTATTATCTTCTTCTATTTTTTTTCTAATATTCTTTATATGTACATCTATAGTTCTATCTATTCCTTGAAAATCAATACCAAAAGCTTTTATTATAATTTGTTCTCTAGTTAAAACCATATCTTTATTTTTAGCTAATATATATAAAATATCAAATTCATTTGGAGTTAAACAAATCTGTTTTCCTTTTACTTTAACTATTCTCTTCTCTGTATCAATTAATAAGTTGCCTTTATTAAAAGATAATATAGATATTTTATTTTGTTTATTAATTCTCCTGAAAAGAGCATTAACCCTAACAGTTAACTCTCTTGGACTAAAAGGCTTTACAAAATAATCATCAGCTCCTATAGATAAACCCTGAATCTTATCATTTAATGTTCCTTTAGCTGTCAAAATAAATATATATACTTCAGACATTTTTCTTATAGCTTTACATACTTCTTCACCATCTATGTCCGGTAACATTAAATCTAATAAAATCAATTGAAAATCTACTTTTTTAAAAATATCTATTCCACCCAAACCTGTATCGGCACAGTATACATTATATCCTTCTCTTTCTAAATAAACTTTTATGACTTCAGAAACTTTATTTTCATCTTCTATTATAAGAATATTATTCATTGAATCACCTCTAAAATACTTTTATTTCCTTATGAAAATTATAACCATATTTAACTTAAATAAGCTAGAGGTAATTTAAATATATTAGTATGAAAATTTATTAAACAAAAAAATAAAACAGATAAAAATATTCCTTAAAGTAAATAAATTGTTTTAGGAAATATTTTTATCCATTTTATTTTTATATTTTAAACTATTTAATTCTTTTAGCTCCACAGAAAGACCTATCCGATAATGATGATACTTTAACTACGTCTCCTGTATGTGGTGCATGTACATACTGTCCATTACCTATATATATACCTACATGTCCTCCACCTCTAAAGAAAACTAAATCTCCAGGTTGTAATTGTCCCTGTGATACTGGGTTACCTACTCCCATTTGAGATTCAGAAGTTCTTGGAAGTCCTACTCCATTTTGAGCATAAACATATTGAACAAATCCTGAACAATCAAAACCTGATGGACTTGTTCCACCCCAAACATAAGGTGTACCTAAATATCCTAATGCAGTAGACACAACTGATCCAGATCCACCACCTGATTTTCCAAATGAAACATTTCCTCCTCTAGAATAACTTGTAGATGTTTGTGCACTTCCTGAATTTGAAGCATATTCAGTTGTAGATTGTTGTTTTTGAAACTCTGCTACTAGAGTGTTTTGTTTCTCTTTATCTGCTTTTAATTTTGCAAGATTTTTTTCATTTTCTGATTTAGTAGCTACTAACTTCTCTTTTCTACTAACTAGCTCTGCTTTACTTTTAGCCATAAATTCTTCTTTTTCTTTTAAACCATTTATAACTTTTTTATCATTACTTACAATAATTTTTAAAAATTCTAATCTGTCTATAAAATCACTTATTCCCTTAGAATCTAAGATTACACTTAAATATTCTTCTGCACCTGATATGTACATAGATCTAATTCTTTTATTAAATATCTCTTTGTTTTTGCTTATATCTTTTTGTACTGTATCTATGTCTTTTTCTAATTTTTTCATTTTATTCTCTGTATCAGATATTTCTTTTTTATTATTATTTAACTTTGTTAATGTAGATTCTATTTGACTATCTAAAACCTCTATTTTATTTTCAACTTCTGAAATATTGCTTGCTGTTGAAGATTGTGCATTATTGGGCGCTGCAAATACTATATTGCTAGATAACATGAAAACGCTTAACAGTCCCGCCGTGGCATAACTTAAAATTTTCTTCAAAAGTACCCCTCCTTACAGCCTATACTTAATTTATTTCGTTAATAAACAATTTACATTATACTATGCGCATATGTAGATGATATGAAGATAATACTTTTTAATTAAGAGTAATTATTAGATCTCATATGCCCTATAACTGTTATGTTTTTTACATTTTTTCTTAAATTCTTTAATTCCTTCTCATCTAACGCTGCTATAATAACTGTAGATGGACCCGCAGATTTTTTAATAAACTTCTCATCCTTATTATCTAGTTGAAATAATAAATTATTGTTGTTAGCTAATAGTTGGGCTTCATATAAAATACCTTTAGACCCTACAGGAACTATTTCGTATATTAATTTATTCTCATAAAATTTCTTTATAGATTTATAATCTATAATTTCATTATCATTTTTTAAATCTATCTCAGACCCTACTTTAGGCAATCCTATAGAAACTACAACACAGGGTTTCTTTATATTATTTATTTTTATTTTAGAATTATCAGCTATTCCTATAACAGACATCCCCACCCCTGTAGAATAAGTAGGAAAATTTTCTTCCGTACTACCTGTAAGAACTATATCAGAAATATCCGCTTGCTTTAGTTCCTCTTTTATTCCATTTATAATTTCTAAACCTGTTGGATTCATTTCACAACATACTGCATTAGTTATTGTAACTACCTCAGCCCCTGTTGATATAACCTCCATAATCCCTACTCTTGCAGTAAATTTTCCTGTATAGAAAGCTGGTATTTTTAAAACATCATATTGTTTCATGCCTATACTACCACAACTATCACAAGCTATAACCATAGTTTTACTTTCATCTAATTTAATTAAAGTTAAATCTCTAATTTTTTTTATATTCACCATTTTCCTCACTTTCTTTTAACTATTATCTATATATTATAAGCATAGTTAATAAAAATATAAGTTCTATAATCTCATTACTAGCTCCTAAGGTATCCCCCGTTAATCCATTTATTTTTCTTAAACACAATAAATAAAATAAATATGTTCCTATTAAGATGGTAAGAATAATCCTCAAAGCATTTTTAATTCCCAAGAAATATGTACTTACCCCTAATGTAAATAAACTACTTATTAAAACTATAGTCTTACTCATATTACCTATAAATATATTTCCAGAGCCACTTTTTTTAGCTGTCTTGCTAGATAGACATAAAAACAAAATACTGTTTTTTCCTACAATAGGTAATAAAATCAAAGATATAGTTATACCCTTTTGTATTAATAAAGTTAATATTTCTATTTTAAGTATTATATCAAATATTAAAGCTATACTTCCATAAGAACCTATCCTACTATCCTTCATAATCTCCATAATTTTATTTTTTTCTCTTAAAGAAAAAAATCCATCAAAGGTATCTGCAAGTCCATCTAAATGCAATCCTCCTGTAATCATAGCCGTTATTAATAATATTATTATAGCAATTATTTTATATGGTAATAAATCTTTAAATAATATATATATAGCAAAATTTATCATACCTATAATTAACCCTACAATTGGTAAAAACATTGCTGCTGTTTTAAAGTTTTCTTTTGAACAATCCAGATTTTTATTTATGGGTATTCTAGTAAAAAACTGAATCATAAGCAAAAAATCATTTAATGTCCTTCTCATCTTCACCCTCCCTTTGTTTAATTTATAATAAACCTATAGGTACTATATAATCTATAAATAAGTTTTCATATTCATATTTAATTAAAGTTATATCTCCATTTCTTGATGAAAAATTCCAATAAAAATCCATGTCCTCTTTTAATAAATAAGCATATATCATTCTAATTACACCGCCATGAGTAACTATTAAATAATTACCTTCTGGTTGCTTTTTTATACTTTCTATAAAATCTTTGGCTTTTGAAAAAAAACTTATGGCACTTTCACCTGATGGCGGTGTGAAGTTCTTCCAATCCATTTCCCATAATCTTTGTTGCTCTGGATATAATTTTCCTATTTCATCATAAGTTTTACCCTCAAATTCACCAAAATTCAACTCATTTATTCTGCTATCTTCAATTAATAAATTATTAATTGAAAACCCTTGTGTTAAAGATGCTTTATTTTTTTTAAGTATTATGTTTGCAGTATCTTTAGCCCTTTTTCTATTACTTACATATACTTTATTAAATTTTATGTTTTCTAAAAATTTTCCAACCTTTTTTGATTGATCTACACCTCTTTTATTTAAAGATACATCCATTTTTCCATAGTAATTTTTATTTTTATTTTCTTCCGTTTCTCCATGTCTTACTAAGTAAATATTCATTATGTCCTCCAAGCTTTTAATTTATATATAATTATAATACATCATTTTTTATACTATTTGTAATACTTTTATATTTAGGGAATATTGTTTACATAATTAATTTTAATAGATTATATATTTGAGTGGTACAAAAACACACAAATATGGCAATAGCTGTTGGCATCAATACAGCAAATAATGTCCACTTTCTACTACCCGTTTCTTTTTTAATTGTCCAAATTGTAGTGCCACAGGGGAAATGTAACAATGAAAACAACATAGTATTTATAAGTGTTAGGTATGTCCACCCATTATTAATTAATATGTTCCTAAATTGTTCTAGTGTCTCAAAATCAAGCATAGTTCCTTTCGATAAATAAGACATCATTAATATAGGTAATACTATTTCATTAGCTGGAAATCCTAGTATAAAAGCCAACAAAATAAATCCATCTAATCCTATAGCCTTTGCAAAAGGATTTAAACCATTAGCTAAATGATTTAATATTGTAGTTTCCCCTAAAGTTACATTTGCAAGAATATAAGTTACAACACCAGCAGGTATAGCAACAATTATAGCCCTCATTAAAACAAAAATAGTTCTATCTATAATGGAAGTATAAAGTATTCGGCCTATTTGTGGTTTTCTGTAAGGAGGAAGTTCTAAAGTAAAGGATGAAGGTACTCCTTTTAAAATAGTCTTTGATAATACAAAAGACACTATTAAAGTTATTAAGATTCCTATTATAACCAACATTACTACCATTAAGGTAGCCATTATACTACTGCCTCCGCTTGGAAATTTAAGTCCAACAAAAATCATAGATAAAGCTATCAGTGTAGGGAACCTTCCATTACAAGGCACAAAATTATTAGTTAAAATTGCAATTAACCTCTCCCTTGGTGATTCTATTATTCTGCAAGCTATAACGCCTGCAGCATTACATCCAAATCCCATGCACATAGTAAGGGCCTGTTTTCCATGTGCACAAGCTTTTTTAAGAGCATGATCCATATTAAAAGCTACTCTAGGTAGATATCCTAAATCCTCCAACAGCGTAAATATAGGAAAGAATATAGCCATAGGTGGTAACATTACAGATATAACCCATGCTAAAGTTCTATACATACCTAATACTAATATACCATGTAGCCATTTTGGTGCATTTATATAATTAAAAAATTTAGTAAATTTTCTTTCTATTCCAAATAAAAAATTTGCAATAAGTTCTGATGGGACATTAGCTCCCTCTATAGTGATCCACAATGTTAATGCTAGTATCATAAGCATTATAGGTATTCCTGTAACTTTTGAAGTTATTATATCATCAATTTTTTGTTGAGAAAGTAATTTTTTTTCATCTTTTTTTAAACATAAATCTACTATTCTTTCTGCCTTTTCATATATATTTTTCACAACTTTATCCCTTACACCATCTTCTTGAACTTTTCTAAAGGATCTTATCTCATAAAATAATTTTTTTATATCTGCTTTTGAGTATTCATTTTTTTCCACAACCTCACCCCTCTATTCTATAATTTTAGTCAAATCAAACTTTAAATACTTACTTATAGAATTTAATATAGATTTATCGCCGTCTAAAAGTCTTAACGCCAACCATCTTGACGGAATTTTACTTTTAAAAATTTTTTCTAATAAGGGGGTTATTTTTTCTAACTCTTTGTTTATTTCATAATCATAATCTACCTGTACAGGATTAGTTTTTAATTCTCCAATACACATACTATACATGTTATCCTTTAACTCTTCTATTCCATCATTATTCCTAGCTATTGTAGGTACAATAGGTACTCCCAATTCTTTAAAAAGGGTATTTAGATTTATACGTATATTCTTTTTTTTAGCTTCATCCATTAAATTTAAACAAACTATAACCTTATCTGTTATTTCCGTGATCTGTAATAATAAATTTAAATTTCTTTCTAAAGAAGTTGCATCTACTACTACTACTACAATATCCGGCTTACCAAAACATATAAAATTTCTAGCTATCTCTTCTTCTATAGAACTTGATAATAAAGAGTATGTTCCTGGTAAATCTACTACTATAAAATTTTTATTTTTATGTTTAAAGTTTCCTTGAGCATTTGTTACAGTTTTTCCTGGCCAATTTCCTGTATGCTGGTGTAAACCTGTTAGAGAATTAAATACTGTACTCTTTCCTGTATTAGGATTTCCTGCCAAAGCTATTATAAAATCTTCTGAACTTTCCCTTTTTACATCAAATAAATCTTCTAAGGATTTCTTAGTTGAAGAACTATAAGTTAATCCCAACACATCACCTCCAATTTTTATAAAACTTCCACTAATATATCTCCTGCTTCTTCTTTTCTAAGCGCAATACATGTATCCCTTATAATGTAAGCTGTAGGATCTCCCCAAGGACTTTTCCTTAAAACATAGATTTTTGTATCATAAATTACCCCAAGATCCAACAACCTTTGTTTTAATAGTCCTTTAGCTTTTATATTTTTTACTATACATTGATCACCAACATGAGTTTGAGATAATTTCATCAACTCACTCATTTATTCATCTCCAAATAAATATTTTCTCATATTTTATGCTATGAATTTAAATTTAGTTTTGTTACCGCAAAATAGTTTTATTTGACCAAAATTACATTTTTAAACCATAAAATGTTTTATTATAAAAAATATTACAAATAAGTACTTTAATTAACTTTTTAAATAAGCTAAAATGATAATTATAATTGTTTATTTATTAAGTAAAATGGGGGGTTTTTTAATGTTTTTTAATAAAAATAAGTCTTATAAAAAAATAAATACTAGTTTAGATAACAAAAAGAAAGATACTCATATAGTTAATAAAAATAACATTTTATATTTATTAACAAATAATCAAGAAAAAATAGTAACAAAAATAAATAATAAAATATTAGAAACAAATTCTGTTACTGAAGAATTAATAGAAATGACACAAAATATTGGTAATTATATTGAAGCACAAATAAATTCTATAGCAAAAGTAACAAAAGAAATAAACAATTACTATTCTATGTCTGAGGAAGTTTTTTCTGGTACCGAAAACTCTAAAGAAATTTCTAAAAATACTGTAATCGTTGCTAAAGAAGGTAGCATAGCTGTAAAAAATACTATAGATGCAATGAGCGATATAAGAAAATCTATGAATTCCTCAAAAAATGTAGTTAATGAACTTAATCTTAAAGCTGAAAATATAAATAATATGCTAACTATCATTAAAGATATAGCAAATAATACAAACCTTTTATCTTTAAATGCATCTATAGAAGCTGCAAGAGCTGGTGAGTATGGTAAAGGATTTGCAGTAGTAGCTGGAGAAGTAAAAAAACTGGCTCAAAGAAGTGTAGAATCCATAGCCTATATTTCCGATAGTATAAAAGATATAAATGTTAGTATTGATAGAACTATAGATTCTATAGATGAAACTATGGAAAAGGTAAATGAAGGTACTGAGATAGCCAATAAAACTATGTCTGCCTTTAATACTATAATAAATTCTATAGAATCTAGTACTAAAGTATCTAAGGAAATCAATGATGCTATTACGGAGCAAGTTAAACATTTAGAAAATGTAATAAGCGCTACAGAAGATATGAGTTCTGATTCCGAAAAACTAATGTTTATAACAGAACTGGCTTCTTTAAATGCCCATTATAGTAAAACTTCACTAGAATCTTTATCAGAAGTATCCCAAAATCTAAAACTTATTAATAATAATTTATTAAATCATTTAGATATTACAAAAGGTGATAGTAGTATAACCTTAAACACTTACTTAAGTAAAAAACTCCAATATATTGATCCTGCCATGAGCTATGATTTTTATAGTAGTCTTATTTTAAGTAATATACATAGTAGCTTACTAACAATAGATTCCTATGGAGAAATTTCTCCTGGTATAGCTAAAAATTGGCATTTAGAGAAAGATAATTTAACATGGATTTTTAATTTAAAAAAGGGTATAACTTTTCACAACGGAAAAGAAATTATCGCACAGGATGTAAAATGTTCTTTAGAAAGGGTGTTAGACCCTAAATTAAATTCTCCGAATTCTTGGGTATTGGAATATATAAATGGATGTTCTGATTTTAAAAATGGATATTCAAATGAAGTAATTGGCATACAAGTATTGGATAAATATAGAATTTCAATAAAACTCTCCCACCCTTATAGTGGATTTTTATTAAATTTAGCATTATCATTTTGTTCTATATTAGATAAAGATGAAATAAAAAAAGGTAACGTGATAGGATGTGGACCTTATATATTAGACGATCATACTGATTCTTTTTGTATACTACGTGCTTTCAAAAATTTTTATAATGGAATACCTTATACAGATAAAATAAAAATAAATTTTAATTCTGAAAATTCAACTAAGGATTTTTTAGATAAAAATTTAGATTTTATTGCTTTAGAAAATGAAGAACAAATTAAAAATATAAAATCATCAGATTCCATATCTATAACTACACAAAGTATAATGTCCACCTGCTACGCAAGTTTTAATTTAAATTCTACTTCTTTCTTTTGCAAAAATAAAGAAGCAAGATATGCACTTAATTTAGCTATCAATAAAAAAAGAATTATAAATGAAGTTTTATATGGAATGGGCGAAGAAGCTAAGGGTCCTATTCCTCCTGGTATTATTGATAATTCTTATTTAACTGGTTTTTCTTACAACAAATCTTTAGCAAAAGATATACTTCTTAAAAATGGATTTAATAAAAATAGAGATAAATTAAAAATATTGGTAAGGGATGATGATAAAACTACATTTAAGAAAATAACTAGATGTATAGTTGAAGATTTAGAGGATTTAGGTATAGAATGTATATTAAAAAAAGTTCATTCCTCAGAATATTTACAACTAAATAATATCACACAATGTGATTTGGCTATAAGTAGATGGGTAGCTGATTCCGGTGATGCTGATAATTTCCTTCAACCATTATTTAATATAAGCAATATGTCAAACATAGCAAGATATAATAATCCTGTAGTAATAGAAAAATTAGACAAAGCTAAAAAGTTAGTTAACCCTGAAAAAAGAAAAAATGTTTATAAAGAAATTCAAGATATCATTATAGAGGATGTACCTTGGATATTCCTATATCATCCTAAATCTGCTATAGCAAGTCACAAAAATATATTAGGAATTCAAATAAATCCTGTAGGAATGTATAGATACGATAATATAATGAAAAATAGTTTATAATTTTTAAGGCTGTGTAAAAATCACTTTTTTCACAGCCTATTTCTATAGTAATATTATATAAAAATTTTACGTTATAATAATTTAATTATTTTACATTGTACATACCTTTACTATGCATATAATCAAATACTGCCTTGCCGTGGTTCTGTTCCTCTTTTTGTATATGATTTAAATCATCTCTTAATGTAGTATTAGTAAATTCAAAAATTGAAGTATCATATGTAGAGGATACATATTTCTCTGTCATTAATATATCTTCACAAAGTTCCTTATCTGATTTACTATTTAAACCTGCTGATGTATTATTACTAGGCATTTGAGCATTCATATTTTTATTTGAGTTTTGTTGTTTAGATTTTTCCATAGCTAAATTAGGCACTTGACCATTTAGCATTTGGTTTATAGTGTTTAGATGTTGTTTTTCATCCTCTAAACTTTGTAAAAATATTTGTTTTAATTGTGGATCTTGGGCTTGATTTGCATAATTAGTATACTTTTCTATACACAATTGTTCATGACTTTTTTGATCTTCTAAAAGCATTCTTTCTTTTTGACTCAAATTATTATTCATTAAAAACACCTCCACACTTATTTTGCTTTCTTCATAGATTTTTTATGCAATAAAAAAGCATTTTGCAAAAATGCAAAATGCTTGTAATGTTAATATTAAGAGTCTGCTTGTAATGCTTCTTTTTCTTTATTATTATAAACTATAGTAGATATTACTAAAGCTATAGCAGATGGCACTAACCATGAAAAACCCGCACTAGCTAGTGGCATAAATCCAACTATTGATTTTAATAAACCAATACTACCATTTGTTAAAAGATTTAATGTATCTAATATGCTAACTATTAAAGTCACATATACAGTTGCTCTAACAACTTTATTATTTTTAACTAAACTACCAGCTAATGTTAAAATAATTAATACTATAACTATTGGATATAAAACTTGTAATACTGGTACTGCAAATCCAACTATTTTTTCAACTCCGCCAACTCCAAGCATAGCACTTATGGCACTTATTATAATAGCAAACGCATTATAAGGTATTTTTCCTTTACTTAATCTACTAAAATAATCTGCTCCTGTAGATACAAGTCCTATAGCAGTAGTAAGACAGGCCAACCCAACAGCTGCTCCTAAAATTATAGTTCCCGCATTTCCTAATTCTCTTTTAACTATTTCAACAACTAAAGCTGATCTACCTATTTCTCCTGTAAATAATGTAGATGTTTGACTTCCTAAAATCATAAGTCCACCATATACAAACCCTAATCCAAGTACTGCTACTAACCCCGATTTAACAGTAACTTTGATTACTTCCGAATCCTTTTTGTACCCCTTAGATCTTACTGAAGAAATAATTATAGATGCAAATATTACAGATGCCATAGCATCCATTGTTTGATAACCTTCAAGCAAGGATTTTGAAAACGCACCTTCAAAATTAGTATTAACTACAGGTCCTATTGGAGATATTATACCTTTTATTATTATTATTGCTAACATAACCAATAAAGCTGGAGTTAAAACTTTACCTATACTATCAACTATTCCAGATGGCCTTAAAACAAAAGCCAATACTATAGCAAAATAAATTAAAACTGCTATAAAAGGACTAATTGATGGGAATATAGGATGAACTGCAAGCTCATAAGTTGTTGCTGCGGTTCTAGGTATTGCAAGCATTGGTCCTATGGCAAGTAACAATGCTGTAGTTGCTATAACTGAAAAACCTTTACCAACCCTTCCTGAAATATCCGAGAAAGTTCCATTAATTTTAGCACAAGCTATAATTCCACTCAATGGTAATCCTACACCAGTAATTAAAAATCCTATCATTGCAATTGGTGCTTTGGTTCCAACTGCTTTCCCCATATATGGAGGGAAGATTAGATTTCCAGCTCCAAAAAACATAGCAAAGAGTGCAAAACCAATAACTACAAAATCTTTGGTTGATGATTTTTTCATTTTTGTCCCCCTTATTTAAATTCACATTTAAAATTCATGCATAATTTTTATGGTTATTATATCATAAAAATTCAAATTTCAAAATTAAATAAATTCAGAAATTTTTATTTTGTCCCTTAATTACATACTCCTAACACTCATTTATTCATTTTACTATTGATTTTCTCTTATTTTCTTTGATTATATCTAGATATTGTTATATTTATATCAACTTTTCATCCACTTTAAGCATATTTATTTAAAATTCTGAATATTTAAAAATATGTATTATGAAAATGTTTTCTGTTAACATTATAACAATATAATATTCTCATATATTTTTAATTAAAATTAAACTGACAAAAATGCATTTTTTCTGTCAGTTTGTATAAAGGTTTATATAATTTTAGTAATTAATTATTAAAATCTAGCAATTATATTGATAAACTATTTCCCCATTAATAATAGTATATAAGTTTTTAGATGTTATTTTTAATGGACTATCATCATATATAACTATATCTGCAATTTTCCCCTTTTCTATAGTTCCTAAAAATTTTGAAATTCCTAAAATCTTAGCAGGATTTATAGTAATAGCTTTTAAAGCCTCCTCCTCATCCAGACCTTCTTTAACAAGAAGTCCTGCAGATAACGGTAAATATTCTATTGGAACTACTGGGTGGTCTGTTATTAATGCAAATTCAATCTCTTTTTCTTTTAATAATATTGAAGATTTTAAACTTCTATTTTTAGTTTCAACTTTTCCATTAAAACTAATATTAGGCCCTAAAATTACTGGAAAAGATGATTTCTTAATATAATCTGAAACTAAATGTGCTTCTGTGCAATGATCTAATGTAATATCTACATCAAATTCTTTTGCTATTCTAATAGCTGTTAATATATCATCTGATCTATGCACATGGGCTTTTAATGGTATTTCTTTTTTTAATACGGGCATTAAGGCCTCCATTTTTATATTTTTTTCAAAAAATAAATTTTCCCTCAAGGCTCTCTCTTTTTTTGCTTTGTAGTTTTTAGCCTTAAACAAAGTTTCTCTTATTAGAGCCGCTATACCCATTCTAGTTATAGGTATATTTGACTTTTTTCCAAAAGTAATTTTAGGATTCTCCCCAAAAGCTATTTTTATTGCTGCAGGTTGTTTTACAATCATATCATCTACACAAATACCATTTGTCTTCATTATAGCAAATTGCCCACCTATAGGATTGGAACTACCTGGCCCTGTCATAACCGTAGTTATACCAGCTTTTATCGCTTTATAAAAAGAAGTATCTTTAGGATTTATACCATCTATAGCTCTCATATGTGGTGTTACTGGGCTTGAATTTTCATTTAAATCCATTCCCTCAAATTTAATTCCTTCTTCTACCATTCCTAAATGGCAATGAGCATCAATCATTCCAGGCATAACAAAAGCTCCCTTAGCATCTATAACTTCTAAATTTTCTATATATATTTTAGATAAATCAATATTTTCGCCAACTTCTTCTATTGTATTATTGTTAATTAGTATACAACTTTTCTTGCAAACTTTACCATTCATTCCATGAATATTAGCGTTTTTTATAAGAATCAAGCAAATCACCTCTAATATTAATTCTAATAAATGTATATTTATTCAGATATTCATTAATAATCGTTATAATTATACAAATATATTTAACAAAGTTTTAACCGTTTTCATTGTTGAATTCAAAGGTTTTTTAAGAATTCTACCATTGTATAAAATATTTTTTTTATTAATATGAATTTTTCCATTCATAAATCAAAGATGAACTTCATTTTATGTACTTGTACTTTACTTTTTCTAATTAATGAAGTTCACCTTTTTATTTTATTTCAGATATTTAATATTATCTTTATAAGTTATCCAATCACTCAAGCTTCCTACATATAATTTAGGTTTTATATTTAACTTATCTAATAATGCAAAATTAAAGGTCCGTCGATTTCTAAAACACAATAAACTATTATATGTTTACTTATAGTAATATGAAGAAGATAATTTATTTTTTTAGATTAATAAATTATCTTTTACAAATTTAACACTTCCTTCATAGTATATAAACCAGCTTTTTTATCTTCTAAATATAAAGAAGCCTTACAAGCACCATTAGCGAAACATCTCCAATTATGGGCATGATGAGTTATTTCTAATCTCTCACCCATAAGACCAAACATAACTGTATGACTACTTGATATATCTCCAGCTCTTAAAGAGTGATAGGTTATCTTTCCGTCCTCTCTCTCCCCTGAACCATATCTTCCAAATTCAGCTAATTTATTCAATTCCTTATTAAAAGCCTTAGCTAAAACCTGGCCAATTTCTAAAGATGTGCCACTTGGCGCATCCTTTTTGTATCTATCATGCATCTCTATAATTTCAATATCAGATATATTTCCTATAGTTTCAGCTGCCATCTCAACTAACTTATACATAAGATTTACTACCATAGAAGTATTTCCTGCCAAAACTACAGGTATTTCTTTGGAAATTTCTTTGATTCTACTTATCTCCTGTGGTGAAAAACCTGTAGTACCACAAACAACAGCTTTTTTAGCTTTTAATGCTTTTTCAAACACTTCCATAGATGTCTTGGTATCGGTAAAATCAATGATACAATCATAATCCCTAATTGATTGTAAATTGTCCAAAACCTTGCAACCTACATTTTTACCTAAATTTGAAACTACTCCTACATCTTCACCTATATAATCTCTGCCTTTAGGTCCTATTGCACCTACCAATTTTAACTTTTCATTATCAACGCAAGCCTTAACTACAAGCTTTCCCATTTTTCCTCTTGGTCCTATAACAACTACTTTCATAGAATCATCCTCTTTATTTTATAAAATTTTATTCATATATTTATCTATTCTATCAATTCATAAAATATCCTCCACAATAAACTGATTATTCTATTTAGTTATTACAAAATTCATAGACTTGTAAGCAGATAACAATAAAGAAATTAAATAAGACTCAAATACTATCATAAATATACTCTCTACTACTCTAGGTACCCATAAAAACATAAAATTTTTTCCTTGAAGTGCTGGTATAAACATCAAAAGAATAAATGTATTTATTGTTGTGGTTATTATTCTTGGTATACCTATAGTTATTATGATTTTCATATAGTTTTCATATATGTTTTTTAAAATATTATTGTTTTTTAACTTTATATTTAACACAAATACTATAAAGGCCAAAACAACTATTACTTCTATAGATATTAATGAAAATAAATATTTCTTCTCAAATGCACTTTTAATTTTAATTAAAGAACTCTTACTTGAAAATATTATAATCATATGAATAATTACTGTTACTACCCCTAAAATTGCAAAAAATATAGGATATGATTTTTCTATTTTCCTTACATCCATATCTTTAACCTTATTCCATATTAGACCTGTTAATATTCCACTTATTATACTAGTTATAGTTAAAAAAGGTATATATGCTCCCTTAGGATAAATTAAATGAGCTAATATATCAACTGTACCAGATACCATTCCACCTATAGTGGCCCCAAAAAGTATAGCTGGTAGTTTTATAAACACACCTGCAAAGCCTATTCTCATAGCTCCAGCACCACCTATAGGAACCATTATAGAAAATGATCTTAATAATACAGCAATAGCTATTAAAATTCCGCATGTAACTAAAGCCCTGACTTCCATCTTTCTCTTCATTTATTCTCCTCCTAACACAAATTTATAAAATGAATAATAAATTTTAGTTAATTAAACAAAAAAATAAAACACCTCCTTTTTCTCCACCAGGTTACACTAAAGAGAAAGAAGTGTTTTATTCTTCTTTTACCTAATTATTTTAAATTGGCTCTCTAATGTAACAGCGGAATGCGGCAATATATCGCAAACTTAATTTAAGCTTTTCTTTTAGAGACAACTTCCCGTCCTCTAAACCTTAACGCATATTTGCCTACTCTGTTACTAAATAATTATATAATTAAATATTACTATTATTTTAATAAAAATTCTATGAATATTTTATTTTTCTTTTTATTAAATAATACCAACTATTATTTACACATAATTTAAAAATTTACGCTAAAAATAAATATATACTTTATTAAATTACAATTTAAATCTATAAACTATAAAGGGAGTGTTTCTAATGGATCTTAATAGAGCCATTGATTTAATTAACTCTAGAAATGTTGATGTGTATTGCAAAAAAGAACCTGTTGTTATAAAAGCTGTAGATAAAAATTCTAAAATGGCTAAAGTGAAAAACTTATCTACTAATAAAACAGTTTTAGCACCAATTGATGACTTAAAAGATAATGGAGTCTTAAACAGTTAAAGAGGGATATTTTATCCCTCCCTACTTTTATATTATTAATATCCCAAATCTTCATTTAAAAATATTACATGTATTCTATCTTTATTAACTTGTCTTTTTATCAATGTGTATTCATTACATATTCTATCTTTACTTTTACAATCCATACAATAACCAACCTTACTACAAGGAGTTTCCCTATTTAATCTCTTGGCATTTGCAGGAGCTGATTCTGTTCTATTTCTCCTTATAGCTTCCTTTATATCTTTAACTATTTTATTTATTCCAACTATTATAATAACTTTATCTGGACCATATAGCATAGCAGCTACCCTATTACCATTACCATCCACATTATATATTTCTCCATCTTCAGTTATTGCATTAGAACTTACAAAATAAGCATCCGAAAAAAAACTTTCTCTATATATGTTCTTTATATCTTCTTTAGTTAATCCATCTTTATATCTATCTAAAAAATTATATCTTCCCGATTTTAAATGATCTATAACTCCTGTTTCAAACAAAGTCATAGAACCCCCACAAGAAACCTTAGCTCCCTTTTCTACTATAGATTCTATTTGAGCTATAAGTTCATCTTTATCATTAACTAAATAAGCATTCATATTATTTTCTTTAAGACTTTGCATTGTTTTTATAACTTTCTGTTCTCTTACCCACTTAACATTTTTATCCATAAACTATCACCCTCCTTTTTATATTTTATCATTAAATTATTTCTATTAAAAACATATAAAAAGGTATTCAACAATTATTATTGAATACCCTTTAAATGATATATATTAATGAAATCTTTTTAGGCTTTTTATTAAATACTGAAATACTTATGATAAATTTAAACTTTCCAATTATAAAATAAATACCCCATATATATTATATAGCAATATACGTGCCACATTAAAAAACTTTTGGATTTTAGAATTTTCACTTAAAAAATATCATAATGATATAGTTGTAGTATCATTATGATATTACTCTCATTTTTGCACATACTATATAATATAAAAACATAGCATTTTATATTATAGTTTTAAGAAATATTATAGCAAATTCTGTTCCTCTTCCCTCTTCACTTTCAACTGATATACTTCCATTTTGTGATTCTATAATGGACTTACTTAAAGATAATCCTATACCTATACTGCAAGGATTAATAGAATTTTCTCCTTTATAAAATCTTTTAAATATTTTTTTTTGTATTTTTTTAGGAATCCCATCACCATTATCTTTTATAAATATAGATATTGATATAGGAGTTTCCTCACAACTTATAACTATCTTTCCATTATCCTTTGTATGTTCTATAGAATTTTTTATAATATTGGAAAGTGCCTCTCCCGTCCAATCCATATCATGCTTAAAATATACACTTTTATCTATATCAACTATTATATCTTGACTCTTTTCTTTAGCTTTTTGTATAAGTCCTGCTAATGATTTATTTACAGTTATGTAAAGGGGATTTTTAATCATATTAAACTCTATAACTCCAGCTTCTAATCTTCCTATTTTTAAAAGATTTATAATAAGCCATTCCATTCTTTTAAGTTGCTGATCACTTAAATCTAAGAAATTATCTCTATCTTCTTTAGGCATATTCTCATTTTTCATAAGTTCATTGAACATTATAAGTGATGATAGAGGTGTTTTTAGTTGATGTGATATATCTGATATAATATTTTTAAGAAACAATTTTTCTCTTTTTAAATTTTGTAGAGACTCATAAAACCTATTTGCCATTAATTTAAACTGCAGAGATAATATGTAAAAATCCCCCTCTTTATTTTCATCCTTAAATTTTTCAAAATTTCCTTCTACAATTTCTTCTGATGCTTTAGTAAAAAACTTTGCCTTTTTATAAAATCCTATAAATTTGTTAATGACTAATATATATATAGTTAATGAAAAAAATATTAATATTAATAATACTTTCAGCAAAAAATATTTATAACAATTAACCATCAATGGATTCTTATATATTTTTAATTGTTTATCATAAGAATATTGATTAAGTATCTTTTTACCTAAATCATAATTTGATTTATCTTTCAGCACTATAGAATCTAATACTTCTTTCTCCATTTCAGGATGAGTAGATAATATATTTCCTACTATTAAAGTATTTTGTTCTATATAATTTTCATTAACTTGATCTATTTGAACTTTAAGTACAACACAACTTAGAATCATAAAAATTATAAATACAAAACTAAATTCTAAAGTCATTCTTTTAATTTCTGGATTTTTAAAATATCCCCTCATCATTATTACCTCTTTTATTCACCCCATTTATAACCAATTCCTCTAACAGTTTTTATATATGTGGGGTTTTTAGAATTTTCCTCTATCTTTTCTCTTAATCTTTTTATATACACATTTAAAGTATTAGAATCTACAAAATTTCCATCTACATCCCAAAGCTTTTCTAATATAATATCTCTAGATAGAACATTGCCCTTATTTTGTATCAATATTAAAAGTAATCTATATTCTGCTGCCGTTAGCATAATTTCTTCATTATTTTTTGATACTTTAGCTTTTAAGGGTTCTATTACTAAATCATCGCATATAATTTTATTATTTTTTTCTTTGGATAAATTTTCTTCTGATTTAATTTCTATTTCAGATTTTCTCCTTAAGACTGCATTTATTCTTGATATAAGTTCTCTTATTCTAATAGGTTTAGTTATATAATCATCTCCGCCCATATCTAAACCTAAAACTACATTAGCTTCTTCATCGCAAGCCGTTATAAATATTATAGAAATATCTCTTTTTTCTTTAACTTCTTTACAAAAATCATATCCACTTCCATCTGGTAACATTAAATCTAAAAGAATTAAATGAAATCTTTCCTTTTCAATTAGTTCTCTAGCTTCTTTTAAACTTTTAGCTTTCATTACTTTGTAATTTTCTTGATTTAAGGTATATTCCATGCCAATGGCTAAAGCCATATCATCCTCAACTAATAAAATATTACTCAATTTATCCTCCTTAACATACAACACTTCATATTTTAATTATTAAAAGTTAAATACTTCTTTTGCTATTTCAACAGCTTGTTTTGCATCCTTTGAATAAAAATCTGCTCCTATTTCTTTTGCATATTTAGAAGTAACCACAGCTCCACCTATCATAACTTTTCCTGAAAAGTTAACTTTCTTTAAAGCCTTAATAGTCTCTTCAATAGATTTTACAGTGGTGGTCATTAAAGCGCTTAATCCTACTAATTTAACCTTATTATCTATTGCTTCTTTTACTATCTTTTCTACTGGAACATCTTTTCCTAAATCCAAAATATCATATCCATAATTCTCTAATATAACCTTGACTATATTTTTTCCTATATCATGAATATCCCCTTTAACAGTAGCTAAGATTATCTTTCCTTTTGTTATCTGACACTTATTTTCCTTTGCTATTCTTTCCTTAATTATATCAAAAGATATCTTTACTGTTTCTGCTGCCTGAATAAGTTGCGGAAGAAATATTTCCCCACTTTCGTATTTGAATCCCACTTTATCTAATGCAGGTATTAAATATTCATTTATTATTTCCATTTCATCTTTATATTTTAAAAGTTCTTCTGTTAAATTCTTAGTAGTATTTTTTAATCCTTTTAATATGGCACCATCTAATGTATTTTCATTTTCTTTCTTGGATTTATATATTTCTCTATCTCCCACTATAACTCTACTAATTACTTTGCTTGAATAATTTTCTATATATTCTTTTGCTCCTTTATCATTATTATTTAACACCTTAAAAGTACTTATAACATTTATTATTCCTTCTTTATTAGGGTTTATTATAGGTAAATCTAATCCAGCTCCTAAAGCTAAAGCTAAAAAAGTTTCATTAATTAAATCCCTATTAGGTAATCCAAAGGATATATTTGATACACCTAATACAGTTTTTACGTTTAACTTCTCCTTAACCATTTTCATAGCTTTTAAAGTTTCCATCACTTCCTTTTGTTGAGCAGATACTGTTAAAGTTAAACAATCTATATATATATCCTCCTTTTTAATGCCATATTCCTTAGCTCTATTTATTATTTTTTTAGCAATATTAAATCTGCCCTTTGCTTTACTTGGAATACCTTTTTCATCTAGGGTTAATCCAATAACAGCTGCCCCATACTTTTTAGCCAAAGGTAATATACCATCTAAAGATTTATCCTCACCATTTACAGAATTAACAATAGGCTTTCCATTGTATACCCTTAAGGCCTTTTCAATAGTTTTCACGTTACTAGAATCTATTTGAAGTGGAACATCCGTTATACTTTGAATTTCCTTTATAATATCTTTCATTATTTCACTTTCATTTATTTTAGGAAGTCCTAGGTTAATATCTAGTATTTCTGCTCCTGCTTTTATCTGATCTATAGCTTGTTTTAATATATAATCTATATCCTTTTGTAAAATTGCTTGTTGCAACCTCTTTTTTCCAGTTGGATTAATTCTTTCTCCAATTATTCTTACTTCATCTATTTCTACTACTTTTGATGGAGTAGTTATAGCATACTTTCTTTGTTTTTCTCTTTTAATAATCTTTTTACCTTCTACCATGGTTTTAAGACATCTTATAAAATTCGGATTAGTACCACAACATCCTCCAATAATGGAGACTCCTAAAGATACCAAGGTATCTACATATTTGCAGAATTCTTTTTCCCCTATATCATATACTGCATCACCATTAATTATTTTAGGAAGTCCTGCATTAGGTTGAACCATAACAGGTAAATTAGTATTTTTTATTATTTTTCCAACTATAGGTTTAAGTTCTTTAGGTCCTAATGAACAATTAACGCCCAATACATCTACTCCTAAAGCTTCTAAAGTTATAGCCATACTTTCCGGTAGACAACCTGTGAAGGTTCTCCCATCCTCTTCAAAAGACATAGTAGCAAATATAGGTAAATTACAAATTTCCTTTGCTGCAATTATAGCTGCCTTCATTTCGTATAAATCTGTCATGGTCTCAATAAGAATAATATCCACGCCTATTTCTGTAGCTGCTTTAATTTGCCTTTTAAAAATCTCTACTGCTCTTTCAAAACTTAATGTACCCATAGGCTCTAATAACTCTCCAATAGGGCCTATGTCTAAGGCTACTAAACATTCTCCATTACCTATAGCTTTTCTTGCTAATTTTATTGCTTGTTGTATTATATCTTCTACTGTATAAGGTAAATTTTTAAGCTTTAGTTCGTTAGCTCCAAAGGTATTGGTAGTTATAACTTTAGCCCCTGATTTTATGTATTTTTTATGAATGTCTATTATTTTTTCTCTTTCCGTAAAATTAAACTTTTCAGGATTTTCTCCTAATTTTAATCCTTCTCTTTGAAGCATAGTTCCCATAGCCCCATCAAAAATTAAAATATTGTTTTTAATATACTCCCTTACATCCATGATTTTTCCCCTCTTTCCTATAGTAACACGTATTATAATTACTGCAATTTGTACAAGTATATTTGCCATTATTTCCATATACGTTTTTTATACCTATTATAGCTGTCACGGATTTTCTAGGAAATAATAACATATGTTCTGAAACTGTTACTCCTATCCTTCTTTCTGCATTTAATACATTTATAAAATCTTTTTGTATATCCAAAGATAAATCCCCATATCCTGGACTATATCTAAAAGTTAAAGATTCTCCTTCTTTAATACACTCTTCTTTTATTTTATTTTGTATTAAATCGCAAATTTCCTCTACAGCTGTAGTAGCACAAGCATCTAGTATTACTGCCTTTGTTAAATCAACTCTTTCATAAAATCTTATTCTTCTTTCAATATCATTCCCTAATGTTACTGCCATAAGTATACATTTATCACAATCTTTTAATAGCTTATTTATGTCTTTTCCTAACAACTTCAAACTTGTGCCAGTTATTTCCACATTATCATCGCTTTTATTTATAGAATAAATGTCATATATAAATTTAGGTTGAAATAAACTCTTGCTTTCTATTCTTACAGAATGTATTTTATTAATTAAATTTTCACTTAAATTTTGCCCTCTGTATCCCAAATATCTTAACACTTCATTTTTATCAATAATTAAATCATCTTTATTCATATTTCATCACCTAAAATCTATTTTATTTAATATTAACTAACCTTTTCCCTATTAATACTTTCCAATATAATTTTTATATTATCTGAAATTCTACTAGCTACATATGGATTATTCATTGTATACAAATGAACTCCTTCTACACCTGTAGAAATTAAATCCACTATTTGTTCAACGGCATACGCAATTCCTGCTTCCATTAAAGCCTCGCTACTATGTTCATATCTATTTATAATTTTAATAAATTTACTTGGTACCTTAACCCCACATAAAGAACTTATTCTCTCTATTTGCCTTTTATTTATAACTGGCATGATTCCTGCCTGAATAGGAACATTTATTCCCTTACTCCTAACTTTATTTAAAAAATCATAGTAGTGATTATTATCAAAAAACAATTGGGATATAAAACTTGTAGTCCCACTATCTATCTTTCTTTTCATATTTTTCATTTCTAAGTCTATATTCTTATTTTCTATATGACCTTCAGGATAGCAAGCAGAAATAATATTAAATTTATCCTTATGTTTTATATACTTTATGAGATCACTAGCATAATTAAAATCCTTTTTTTCAAGACCATTATTGTCTCCTCTTAAAGCTAATATATTACTTACCTCCTCTAACTTAAGTCTATTTGTTATATCATCTATATCCTTCTTTGTAGATGATATACATGTTAAATGGGCTAATGGCTCTATGTTATATACATTTTTTATTAAAGATGATATTTCAGAAGTTTTATTATTTATTGTGCTTCCTCCTGCTCCATATGTAACACTTATAAAATCTGGATTTAAGTGATTTAATTCATTTAAAGTTTTATAAATAATTCTTACCGGTAATTTATTTTGGGGTGGAAACACCTCAAGAGAAAACACTAATTTTTTTTGTTCAAATATTTTTCTAATATCCATAATACCCTCCTATATTTAACTTTTGTTTATAAAAAAAAGATCTTAGGATATTTTCCTAAGACCTTTCAAGCCGTTTCAATTAATATCCTCATCTATCTGGAATTAGCACCACATATAAACATAGGTTGCTGGGCTTCATAGGGCCAGTCCCTCCGCCTCTCTAGATAAGTTTTTATTTTGAATCATTATACATTATATTTATATATTTGTAAATATAAACTTTTATTTTATAATAATTACTGACAGAACTACTCTTTAGCTCTTATATTATCCACTATACTCATCTTTTCTAATCTTCTAAGTGGCACTATAGATGCTACAAATGTTACTATCATTACTCCTAATACCCCTAATAAAAATATTCCTATTGGAAATTTAATTTCAAAATCCGCAACTGCTTTTACTTGTTGTAATAAAAGATTATATAATCCTAAAGATATAATAATACCAAAAATACTTGTAATAATACCGTGCAATCCTCCTTCTAAAATTACCATTTTCTTTAACTGTTTTTTGGTCATTCCTATAGCCATTAACGTTGCAAATTCTGATTTTCGAAGGAGTAATCCCATACTTATAGTATTTATTATATTTACTATACCAATTATAGTTATTATAGTTATGAAACCATATATAAATACTGCAATTTGTTTTTCAACACTTTCCATTTCCTTTACTTTTTTATAAAGATCTATATAGCTACCATTTAATTCTTCAGCCCCATCTTCAAAGAAAGCGAAGTTTTTTTCTCTAGCATTTTTGTCTTTATAACTAACAAAGACACTATTTAAAGGGATTTTACCAAAATTATTTTCAAAACATTTTTCACTAAATACTAACCCCACACTATCTGGTACTAGTTTATTAAATTCATCTTTTTCCAAAATACCTACTACAGTAAACTCCATAAACTCGCCATTTTCTATAGATTGTTTGTATGGTTTATTTAAATCTACTTTCTTATTTTCAAAAGGACTAGGATAAAACATTTCTTTAGACTTTGGAATTTTTATTTTATCTCCAACTTTATATTTAGTAATATTACTTACTATTTTCCCACCATTTTTTTTAGAAATTTTATTTGTATCTATAATTAGTACACCATTTTTATTCAAAGCATCTATATCTACATTTCCTGCTTTTAAATTATTCTTAGCCAATTTGAGAGAATTATAATCATAAGAAGTGTAAAAAGCATATAAAGAAACATAATTTTCATTTTTAATCTTTTCACTAGTAGGTTGTTTTGCATTTGCATCCTTATAAGGTTTTTTATTTATCATATTCTCCTTTATATATATTAAGCCTGATTTAATCTTAGGAGTATATACCTCCTTTATGCCTTCCCTGTTCTTAATTTTAGAAATAAATTCTTTATTTATTTCACTTTTAGTTTCCATTAAAGCATCAAAAGCAAAAGATTCTGTGAACTTTTTTTGTGCATCTAAGGTTAATTTACTAAGTGAACTAAATAATATAAACATTATTAAAGATATCATAAGAGAAAATACAGTTATTATAAATCTTTTATTATTTCTTCTTATATTTTTATAAGCCACTGATCCCTCAATTCCAAATAATAACTTTGATATCCTTCCTTTTCTTCTTTTTATTTTTTCTTTCTTTAAGTTAGATGAATTTCTTATAGCATCTATTGGTGAAACTTTTGATGCTTTCCTTGCAGGGCCTATAACTGATAATAATATGGTTATTAAAGTTAATATTATGCATATTACTATAACTTCCTTATAAAATTTTATATTTAAGCCTTCAAAGATAAATAAATTAGATATAGGCATAATTTTTAGTGTAATATATATACCTATATAACCTGCTAAAATTCCTAGAGGAATAGCTATAATGCTCATTATAAAGGCCTCTTTAAAAACCAAATTTCTTATTTGTCTAGGTGTTGCCCCTATACTCCTTAATGTTCCAAATTGGTTTATTCGTTCTGCTACTGATATATTAAAAGCATTATAAATAACTGCCACTGTGCATATTACTATTAAACCTACTACAAATATAAATATATTTTTTGTACTTTTATTAAGTATTGTACTGTTTCCTTGTGCCATAATTCTTAATAAACCTTCATTAAAAGTTATTTGTTCACCTTTAGAATTTATAGTTTCACTTACACCTATAGTTTTACCTACCTTAATTCCAATTTTTCTCTTATCTTTTTTTTCTTTAAGATTTGCATAAAAAGAATATTTATCATCTTTATTTAAGGAACTTTTATTTAAATAGCCTATGGCTTTGTAATAATTACTTGAAAAACTTTTATCTGGTTCATAATATCCTACTATTTTATACTTTTTTACTTGATTTAAACTAAACTTTTTAATATCTATATTTAAATTTCCATTTTTAATTTCTTTAATAACTTCGGGATTATTCTTAATTTCATTATCTACTAAGTCAGAATCTAATTTAAACCACTGTACATAATCCCCTACTTCTTTTTTAAATTTTCTTTTTGACCTTTTCTCTAAAATTATTTCATTAGAATTTTTCGGTAATCTTCCTTCCTTAATATCTATAGTCATTACATTACTTAACATACCATCATCATAAAGATCTAAACTTACTATTTTTTTATCTTTACCATCATTTATGCCTAAGATAGTATTCTCTTTACTTATGCCATAACTTGAAATTTCAAAATTGTTTTTGAGTTTATCTGTTTTGTCCTTATTTATTTCACAATACTTTACCTCATAATTTCCTACAGACTTTCTCTTTCTATCTACTAATCCGTCCCTCATGTTAAAGAATAAATTTCCAATGCCTGAAAATAAGGATATGGCTAAAATTATGCCTATTATAGTTAATACTGTTCTCTTTTTATTTTCATTCAAATATCGTGTAGTTATTTCACTATAGCTTTTCACTATTAATCACCTCATCCCCTTTAACCTCACCATCTGATATAGTTATAACTCTATCTGCCATCTTTGCAATATTTAAATCATGGGTTATAAGAATTAAAGTTTGATTATACTTTTTAACGGAATATCTTAGAAGTTCTATTATTTCCTTTGAATTTTTAGAATCTAAATTTCCTGTAGGCTCATCTGCAAGTATTATAGATGGTTTATTAGCTAAAGCTCTTCCTATAGATACTCTTTGTTGCTGTCCCCCAGATAACTGTGATGGAAGATGATTTCTCCTTTCTCCAATCCCTAAAATTTGTAAAAGCTCTTCCATATATCTTTTATCTAGCTTCTTTCCATCTAAAAGAACTGGCATTTCTATATTTTCTTCTACTGTAAGAACTGGTATTAAATTATAAAATTGAAATATAAATCCTATTTTTCTTCTTCTTAATATAGCAAGTTCATTCTCTTTTAATGTATAAATGTTTGTACCATCTAAAATAACTTCTCCAGATGTAGGTCTGTCTACTCCACCTAAAAGATGAAGTAATGTACTTTTACCTGATCCTGAAGCTCCTACTATAGCTACAAAATCTCCTTGATTTATGCTTAAATTAATATTTTTTAATGCGTCTACCTTTATTTCACCTTTTCCATAACTTTTACAAAGATTTTTAACTTTTAATAATTCCACTTTATATTCACTCCTCTTATTGAATATATTTTCTTCTACAAACTACATATTAAACTTCTTTTATTACAATAGCATAAATTTCACTATTACAATTTTGTAATAATCATTTATAACCTTAATATGGCTATATGAAATTTTTAGTAATATAACTAAATTAACATAATATATTTTAATAAGACCAATATATGTTAATACAAAAGGAGGAAAATAATGAACTTAAAATTTAAAAACATATTTTTTATACTTACCTTATTATTGATACTTTTATTTACTGGGAAAACTTATGCTGAAGATAAAAATAATATTGCTTCTTATGATCCTATTAGAGGAAAAATTTTAAAAGTTACCAAAGAATATAATGAAACTCAAGGTGAGGGAAAAGAATCAAATAAAATAAAAGTTCAAAATTTACAAGTAGAAATATTAGAAGGAAGTCATAAAGGTGAAAAGGTATCCATTGATAATCATGTAAACCTATCTAAGCAAAATGGAACATTTTATGAAGAAAAAGATGAAGTGATGTTAATTACTGAAGAAGATAACGGAAAGTTAGTTTCTGTTAGTATATATCAATTGGCTAGAGATAAGTATCTAAAATATTTTGTAATTGGGTTTTGTATTATAATGATTCTAATTGGAAGATGGAAAGGTATAAAATCTTTATTAACTTTAGGTATTACTGTATTTTTTGTTTTTAATGTGTTCTTAAAATACATTTTGAAAGGATACAATCCTTTTATAATATCTATTTTAGTATGCATTTGTATTACTACTACTACCTTTATAATAGTAAGTGGTATAAACAAAAAAACTATATCTGCTATATTAGGAACTACTGGCGGAGTTATTATTTCGGAGTTGATAGCCATACTAGTTGGAAACCTATGTAAAGTAAATGCTATAAGTTCCGAAGAGGCTCAGGTTCTTTTATATTCTAATTTAAATAGTTCCTTAAATTTTAAAAACATATTTTTTGCTACAGTTCTCATAGGTGCTTTAGGAGCTGTAATGGATGTAAGTATGTCTATATCTTCTTCTATGTACGAAATAAGACAAGCTAATAGAAACATAAGTACCCCTAAACTTATGAAGGCTGGTATGAATATAGGACGAGATATAATGGGGACTATGTCCAACACTTTAGTACTTGCTTATGCTAGTGGAGCAACTTTTCTTATTTTAAGTTATATGGCTAATGGTATAACTTTAGGAGATATAATAAATCAAGATATGATAGTATGTGAAATAATAAAAACCTTATCAGGAAGTATAGGATTAATTTTTACTATACCTATTACAGTAATTATATCTGGTTTTTTAGATAGATAAAAAAATCTACCTTAAGATTTTAAGGTAGATTTCTTATTTTAGACATTAATGGTTTCAACTCTATTTAATGATTTATCTTTAGGTTCTACCTCTACAATACCAATCATGATATTAATTTGAAACTCCAATGTTAAATTGCACTAATAATGACCATCACTAAATAATTATTATTAGTGATGAATTGCTTTTTTATGCTAAATTTACATTAATACATATATTATCCATTGACTTTTCTTCTATAAAAATTTATAATAATTTCGCAGAAAAATAATTTTTTATTAACATATTGTAGTATTAAAGAAATTGTAAATGTATACACTGTATTTTTTTATTAAATTATGTATAAGTTCAATTCTTATCCAAATACACAATTTTATATTTATCAACTTTTTACAAGAGATGATTTACAAGGAGGATTTTATGGAAAGATTTATAAGCTTGTTAGGTATTTTTGTTTTTTTAGGTATCTGCTATTTAATATCTGAGAACAAAAAAAAGGTTAACATTAAACTTGTTTCTGTAGGAATTATTATTCAATTCATTTTTGCATTCTTAATTTTAAAAACATCTATCGGTAGAATAGCTTTTGAAAAGCTTGCCAATTTTGTTACAACAATCTTAGGCTTTACTAAAAATGGTTCAGAATTTTTATTTGGTAGCTTAATTACTAATACTGATAGCTTTGGATTTATATTTGCTTTTCAAGTATTACCAACTATTATATTTTTCTCTGCTCTAATGTCAGTTCTATATTATTTAGGGGTTATGCAATTTTTAATAAAGCATATAGCTAACTTCATGGCTAAAACTTTAGGAACTTCTGGAGCTGAATCTATATCTGCTGCTGCAAACATATTTGTTGGACAAACTGAAGCTCCTTTAATTGTAAAACCTTATATAGATAAGATGACAAGATCCGAGCTTCACTCTGTAATGGTAGGAGGAATGGCTACTGTAGCTGGTAGTGTAATGGCCGGATATATAGGAATGGGTATAAGCTCAGCACATTTATTATCAGCTTCTATAATGTCTGCTCCTGCGGCTTTCGTTGCAGCAAAAATAATAGTACCTGAAACCGAAGAGCCAATAACTAAAGGTAATGTTAGTTGTGCTGTAGAAAAATTAGACAAAAACGTAATAGACGCAGCTGCTAGAGGTGCTTCTGAAGGTCTTCAAATGGCTTTAAATGTAGGTGCTATGTTATTAGCTTTTGTAGCCTTAATAGCTATGCTAAATGCAGGATTAGAAGGAATTGGTCATTTAGTTGGAATAAACGGTTTAAATTTTGAAAATGTATTGGGTTATATATGTTCACCTTTTGCATATGCAATGGGAATACCTTCTAAAGATATGTTAACAGCTGGATCTCTTATAGGTCAAAAAACTGTTATCAATGAATTTGTAGCATATTCAAACTTATCTACTCTTATAAAACAAGGAGCATTAACTCCAAGAACCGTAACTATATTAACCTATGCTTTATGTGGATTTGCTAACTTTAGTTCTATAGCAGTACAATTGGGCGGTATTGGACAACTTGCTCCAAAAAGAAGAAGTGAAATAGCACAACTTGGAATAAAAGCTTTAATCGGAGGTACTGTAGCTAGTTTCTTAACTGCTTGTATTGCAGGAATTTTAGTATAAAAGCTACAAATTTATATACTAATGTAACTAAACTACTTAATTTTATTAGTTAATATAATTAAAAAGGCATGTATTTTTCAATAAGTACACGCCTTTTTTAATTTAATTAATATAATACATTATAATTTAATTATATTGTTTTAACTATTTATGCATTGATTAATTTAATATATATCCATTATTTAAAAATATTTATAAGTATCAATATTAGAATTCAGCTGAACCTGGAGTTCTTGGGAATGGTATTACGTCTCTTATATTTCCCATTCCTGTCATATACATTATAATTCTTTCAAATCCTAATCCATATCCTGAATGTTTAGTTTCTCCATATTTTCTTAATTCCAAATACCACCAATAATCTTCTTTATTAAGACCTAGTTCTGCCATTCTCTTTTCTAATATTTCTAATCTTTCTTCTCTTTGACTTCCACCTATTATTTCTCCAACTCCTGGAACTAAAAGATCTGCAGCTGCAACAGTCTTTCCATCATCATTTAATCTCATATAGAAAGCTTTTATATCCTTTGGATAATCTGTTACAAATACTGGTTTCTTATATATTTTCTCTGTTAAATATCTTTCATGTTCTGTTTGAAGATCTATTCCCCATTCTACTGGATAATCAAACTTCGCACCAGATTTTTGAAGAAGATCTACAGCTTCTGTATAAGTAATTCTAGCAAAATCTGAACCTACTACATTATCTAATCTTTCAAATAATCCTTTGTCAACAAATTTATTGAAAAATTCCATTTCTTCTGGTGCATTTTCTCTAACATAATTAATTATGTATTTTACCATATCTTCTGCTGTATCTAAATAATCCTTAAGTTCTGCAAATGCCATTTCAGGTTCTATCATCCAGAATTCTGATGCATGTCTTGCAGTATTTGAATTTTCTGCTCTAAATGTTGGTCCAAAAGTATAAACATTTCTAAAAGCTAAAGCAAAAGTTTCTGCTGAAAGCTGGCCACTTACTGTAAGATTAGCTGCTCTTCCAAAGAAATCATCTGAAAAATCAACTTTTCCTTCTTCAGTTTTAGGAATATTCTTTAAATCCATAGTAGTTAACTGGAACATTTCACCTGCACCTTCACAGTCACTACCTGTTATTATAGGTGTATTTACATAAACAAATCCTCTTTCTTGGAAAAACTTATGTACCGCATAAGCTGCTAATGAACGCACTCTAAATACGGCTGAAAAAGTGTTACTCCTTGGTCTTAAGTGAGCTATACTTCTTAAATATTCAAAGCTATGTCTCTTTTTTTGTAATGGATAATCACTGTGTGACTTTCCTTCTATAACAACTTTTTTAGCTTTAATTTCAAAAGGCTGTTTTGCATTTGGAGTTATTTCTAAAACACCCTCTATTGATATAGATGTACTTATAGCCATTTTACAAAGTTCTCTAAAATTATCTAATGAATCCTCTATAACTATTTGAACATTTTTAAAGAAACTACCATCGTTAATCTCTATAAAACCAAAAGTTTTAGAATCTCTTACTGTTCTTACCCATCCACTTAATGATACTTCTTTTCCAGAATACTTTTCTGTTTCTCTGTATAAAGATTTAATTAAAACTGATTCCATTTTAAATCCTCCTTTTTATTTTTATACATTATAAAAAACCTTTCATCCCTAAAGGGACGAAAGGTTAACTTCCGCGGTACCACCCAAATTGCAATAAGCCTGCTTAAAATGCATAAACAATAATTTATACAATCCAAAGATAAGGTTTTGGAAACCTCTAAGCCTACTTTAATACAATTTCGGTTAGAAACTCTGAGATGTTCTTCACTATAGAATATTTATGGAACTCACACCCTCATCCACTCGCTTTAAAATACATCTATACTTACTCTTCTCTTCATAGCTTTTATAGTCTACACTTTATCTAAAAATTATAATATTTTTAATATTATATGTCAACCTATTTTAAATATTCAAGATAAATTTAAACAATTAATATTATTTCTTCTCAGAATATCGTCAATTTTTGTATATTTTATTTAAATTTTAAACTCAATTAAAATAAAGTTATATATCTTAATATCTAACTAAAATTATGTTATACTTAATTCATAATAGTATTTTAACTGAATGTTTATACTGAGGTGATATTTTTGATAATCAATACTAACCACATAGAATCTTTGGATTTGAAAAGTTTGGTTAATAATGACGAAAATAAAAGTTTAGAACACTGTTTATTTGAATCTACCCTTAATGTAGCCTATGAAGGCCTTATAATTATAGATACAAACTTTAATATTATTAAAACAAATGTTATGGCACTAAATATATTAAATTCCACAGAAGATAAAATTAAAAAATTTTCTATAAAAGATATTGTGAAAACACATGGTTTTATAGATGATTGTATAGAAAATGGAAATCATAAATTTAGTGTAGATTGTAATTTTTATATAAATAATAATTGCATAAAATGTATTACAAACATAATGGCAGTAAAATTTGAAGATAAAATATTAGGAGCAGTTTTAGCTTTACGAGATACACGTCATATTCACAAATTAGTTAATAATGTAGTTGGATATAAGGCTTCCTATACATTTGATGATATCATAACAAAAAATCAAAAGATGAAAAGTATAATAGAATTTGCAAAAAAGGCTTCTGAATCTGACTGTAGCATTCTAATAGAAGGAAATAGCGGTACTGGAAAAGAACTTTTTGCTCAAGCTATACATAACCATAGCAATAGACGTCATGGCCCTTTTGTGGCAGTAAATTGTGCTGCTATTCCAAGAGAACTCGTAGAAAGCGAGCTATTCGGTTATGAAAAAGGAGCTTTTACTGGAGCTTCAAAAGGTGGCTACCCTGGAAAATTTGAATTAGCTGATGGTGGTACTATATTTTTAGATGAAATTGGAGAACTACCTTTAGATATACAATCTAAGTTATTAAGAGTTTTAGATAACTTAAAAATTATGAGGGTTGGAGGAACTTATGAAAAAAAGGTTAATGTTAGAGTAATAGCTGCTACCAATCGTAAGTTAAACGATGAGGTAACAAATAAAAACTTCAGAGGAGATTTATATTATAGATTAAATGTAATTAATGTGCATATAATTCCCCTTAAAAATAGAATTGAAGATGTAGAAACTTTAACTTCTTATTTTATAGATAAATTAAATATAAAGAATCCTGGTAATTTTAAAAAAGTATCTCCCGAATTTATAGATAAACTTAAATGCTACAATTGGCCAGGTAACGTTAGAGAATTAAGAAACATTGTAGAACGTAGCTACTATATATGTGAAGGAGACCTTATCACAGATAAATATTTAAGTGATAAATTAAATAAACCTATAACCTCTGATGAAACCACTAGCACTTTAAATTTAAACCATGTTAACATCAATGATGAAGTAATACCTTTATCTGAACTAGAGCATAAAGCTATTAAAAATGCCTTAATTCATTGTAAAGGAAATATTATACAGGTATCCAAACTTTTAGGAATAAGTAGGGCTACCATTTATAGAAAGATAAATAAATATAATATAAATATAGAAGATATTATTAAAGAATAAAAAGTAAGTCTGATTACTCAGACTTACTTTTTTCCATTTCTAATTTTTTTATCAAATTATGATTTAATAATTCATCTGAACACTGCAATTGGTTTAATGAATCAGCTTTTTGTTTTTTCATTTCTTCTGTTTCAGATATCTTTTCTCCTGTTTCTATATCATAATAGTCACCTGTCCAAGAAACATAAAATATTTTTCCATCAGTAAAAGATCCATTCCTAAATGTTACTTTTGTATCCTTTGCATTTAAAATATCATTTCCTAGCATATATTCTTTAGGTAAATCAAATAAGTTAGCTAATGTAGGATATAAATCTATTTGTCCTGAATAAATATTATTTACTCCCTTATACTGATCTTGAGGAAAATGTATCATCATAGGAACCTTTTGAAGTTGATACCATTTTAAATCATTAGGTTCTTTTTCCCCTACAAAATCATATAACTCTTGGATATAATTTTTAGATATAGCATTATGGTCACCATAAAGCACTATTATAGAATTATCTAAATACCCTTCCTTTTCTAACTCATCTAAAAATATACCTATTTGAGTATCTGTATAATGTATTCCTTTCAAATAGTTTCCTATGAAAGAACCCTCATACTTTCCTACATTAAAATCCCCATATCCCTTTACATCATCGTAAGGGAAATGACTACTTAAAGTAATTAAAAAACTGTAGAACGGTTCTTTAAATGTTTTTATCTTCTCCATAGATTGATTAAAGAATGATTTATCACTGAGTCCTAAACCTACCTCTTCGTCTACATTATAGCTTGTTTCACCATAGAAATCTTGAAACTCTTGAGCTTTATACATTACATTCCTATTCCAAAACCCATTTTTATAACCATGCATTGCTGCAGTATAATATCCTTTATCTCCTAACTCTTTAGGTAAAGATTTAAATTGGTTAGAACTATACATATAATATGCTGCTCCTGATGAAGCTGGATATAATGAGTTATTAGATAAGAATTCTGCATCAGAAGTATTTCCAGCTGCTACTTGATAAAAATAGTTATCAAAATACATACTTCTTTTTAACCACTTATTCAAATTAGGTGTTATCTCTTGTCCTTCCACTTGTGCACCTATAACAAACTGTTGAAGAGCCTCTACCTGTATTACAATTAAATTCTTACCTTTAGCTATACCTTTATATTTGTCTCCTTGAGATGTAGATTTTTCTTTGAGAGAATTAACTACTTGTTGTTCTTTTTCTGGGGACAATTTTTTACTTTTATTTATTTTATTCTTAGTAAATTGATATGCATCTATAGCATGAAAATTAACATTTCCTAAAACTCTTGTTATATATATTCTATTACTCATAGTATGAAGAAGTCCTGGTTGATCTACAGATAATCTATATATATTTATACCGTCTAATGAGATACCTATAACAAGTATTAATAGAGCAGTTCTAATTCTTACAAACTTTTCATTTTCTTTAAAAGATTTGTTTTTATAAATTTTCCCTAATGGTAAAAACAATATTATGTCTAAGAAATAAAGAAAATCTGTAATCCTAAATAAACTAGTTATACTAGAAGCTACTCCCCCTAGTAAAAAAGCATTCCTTATAGCACCAAAAGATATAATATCTTTAGAATACCTAAAATATAGTAAGTCAGCTATAATAATTGAGGTAATTATTATATTTAAAACGTATAAGAACTTTATTCTTTTCTCTCTTTTTAAAAAATATCCTACAGATATTAGAATTAATATAGATGCTACAACTGGTAAGAGTATATATTTGTAACTGAAAAATTCTGGAGATATTTCTTTTCCATAAATCATTACCTTTAAAGTTACAATAACCAAAAATAATACTATATCTAAATTTCTTAATAATACATTTTTAAATTTATTTATATAATCGCATGATTTTGCTTTGTTCATCTTTACCCCCTATAAATTTATAGTCTCTATTATTCTATTACCATAAGTAGTATAAGACTTTGTTATGTAGATACTTTAAATAACCTATTAAAAATTTTTAAATATTTTAAAGTCACATATAATTATGTATTTATTAATTATTTATGCAAGTTTAAAATAAATAGACCTTACACTAATATATAAGGTCTATTTAAAATAAGTTAATAAGTACTGATATGCAAAATCAATATAATCTACTATTTTCTTATACCATACCCTCCATAAACTGTCTTTATATCATTTATAGATATCATTGCATTTATATTACTTTCTTCTATAGTTCTTATTATTTGTTCTCTATTTTTTCTCTTAGCATGTATTATTAACATTTTCTTTTGATCTACTTTTCCTTCTGCATCTATAATAGTTACTCCAACATTTTTGTCTCTTAAAATTTCTGCTAATTTTTTTCCATCTTTCTCAGAAGCTATTACATTTATAGTAAGCAATCCTATTGCCAATTTTTCTTCTATAACACAACCTAAATAATTTCCACAGGTAAATCCTAATGCATAAACCACCATTCTGATAGGGTCATCTTTTATACCTGATAAAACTGAACTAGTTACATAAAGCCATATCGTTACCTCAATAAAACCTATAATAGATCCATATAATTTTTCCCCACGAGTTATAAGTACTGTCCTTATAGTCATTAACGATACTTCCAATATTTTAGCTACAAATATAAAAATATAATACATAATTCTTACCCCCTATTTTATTTCTTCTATATCATGCCATATCATATTATATATTGAAAACGTATTTATGTTAATATATATTTTAAAAAATTTAATTGATAGTAATTAGAGAATAAGTAAAATTTATACAGCATAAAAAACCCCGTGATAAAGTCCCTCTCATTAACTTTATCAAGGAGCTTTTTTCAATATCTGCACCAAATTAATTAATGTTATTCGTCCTTGAAACATGCTACACCAACTAATCCTGGTCCACTATGTACTCCTGAAACTGGACTTATGCATCCTCCAAAGAATGCAGAAGTAACATTAGGCAAGACTTTTAACATATCAAATATTTTTTTTGCCTCGTTCTCTGCATTACCATGCATTACATATATACTACATTTATCTTTATTTAATATATCTTTTACTATGTCTATAAGTCTACTTAAAGATTGTTTTCTACCTCTAACTTTATCATAGGTATAATATTTTCCATCAATACTATCTATAGAAACTATGGGCTTAATATTTAAAAGTTCTCCTATAGTTCCTGCTACTTTTCCTATACGTCCACCCTTTTTCAAATACTCAAGTGTTCCTACCACAAAGAACTCTTGAATTCTACTGATTATATTAGGTATATGCTTTACTATTTCCATAAAACTTTTACCTGATTTTATCATTTTAGCACATTCTACTACAACTATACCTTCTCCTAAAGAAATAGATTTTGAATCACACACATATGTAGTAAGTTTTGGATGATTATCGCTAACTATTTTTACAGCATTATATATACCTGATAATCCACTAGATAATACAACAGCTATAACATGAGTATATCCCTTTTCTTCTAATTCATTAAATAAATTTTCCATATCCTCCATAGAAGGAAGTGAAGACGTAGGAACCTCATTTTCTAAATTATTATAAACTTCTTCTGAACTTATTTCGATTTTATCTTTATAATCCTTATCTTTATATATTATTCTAAACGCTAATTGTTCTACATTATATTTTTTTAGCAGGGTTTTAGATAAATCACAAGTTGTATCTGTTATTAAAGCAATTTTTTCCAATTAATATTCCTCCTAAATTTACATATAGGTTAATTATAACATTTTAAAATTTCATGACAATAGCAGATATATTACATATTAATTCTACTACATAATTATCTTAATTTAAAGTTTTAGGAACCGCAAATATACTATAATTGAAATTATTTGTTTTATTGCTTATTTTTTTGATTTCTTCTAAATCTTTTACTTGAAAAACAAAAGTTCCTCCTGATTTATTAATAATCCCCCCACCTATTATGTACTTTTCACCCTTTGTATCGTTTTTAATATGTGTATTTATTTTATTAATTATATTTTTCCCTCCAGTTTTATAATTAATTCTAATAAATAAATTATAATTTTCATTAACTTCATGTATACTCATTTAACTCATCCCCTATTTTAAAGTTATGATATATTTTTATTATATCGAACGTTTGTTCAATGGTCAATATATCTTGTATTTTAAAATTAACTTATAAATAATAAAATCTTATTATTTTAATTAAAACTTAAAAATATCATCCATATAATTCTGATAATAAGATTTAAAAATATCTACTTTATGAAATAAGTTCCATAATAATGAACTTATCATAATAAAAAGAAAAAATTTTTAAAACATTTAAATTTCTCAAAATAAAACTAGTATAAAAACTAAAATAATTGTAGGCTTTAATACTTTTATTACTATGGCATATTCCTCTTAATTATTCCTAATATTTTAAAATTTTAGCAAATTAATTAAATTTAAATTAATAAAAAATAGGAAATTAGTAATCATAAGTTATTATTCTTAAAAACTTTAAAGTATAATAACTATAACTCTAATTTCCTATTTTTAAATATTTCATTATTGTTTTAAAATTTTCATCTATAATATTATTTTAATTAGCTATAATATTAATTTTTACTATTAATTATGGTAGGAGTATTATTAAATTTATTTACTATAGAACCATTTTCAGCATTAACAAAAACATTCCAATTTCCTGTGTCTGTAACTAAATCTACTAAATAAACTATATAAGGCTTTCCTTTAGAATTATATAAATATAAATCTACCTTTAAATCATGTAGTTTTTCATACGTTATATTATTTTTAGCTTTTTCTATGGCTTCATTCTTTGATAGTTTAATTTTATTTTTCCAACTTTCATTTTCAAAAGCAGCGTCTACTCTACCGCTTATATAACTCATTGTAGAATCTTTTTCAGTTGTAAAAACTATTCTTCCATAATACACAGGTATACCTTCTATTTGGTAAATTGTATGATAATAAGTTTTGCCATCTTCATCTTTCAAGGTTTTTGTACTTTTAAGAGAGCCTTTCTTTAATCCAAATTTAAAGATATTTTCTTTAAAGAATTCGTTTATGTCATTAAAATTATTAAATTTTTTTTCTTTTATATTAGTAGTTGATTTTTTGTTATGCTCCTTACTTTGTTCCCAAAATATTGTGGTTATTTGAGGTTCATTCTTGCTTTTTTTACCTATAGGTCCTGCAGCATAAATTGCTGAAGCTGGTAAAAGCGTCATTATTGTGCTTAAAATTACAGTTAATAATTTTTTACTTTTCATAACATCTTAGCCCCCAATATACTATTACTTATAATTTATTAATTTTATAGAATAAAAATTAAACATATAATATAATTAGTATATATAAATAAGATGATCTCTATGTAATTAAGAGATCATCTTATTTATTTACATTTTATTTATATATATTTTTTATTCATTTAATGTATTTTTTATTATAATGGTAATTGAGGTGTAGCACTTATTCCAACTTTATCAAAAGCATTCTCAACGATTTTTACTTGTTTGCTATTTTCACCATAAACATCTTTAGTAACTTTAATTAAATCATTTCTGCATTTAGCAAAATTTGTTGTTTCATCCCACTCATAGCAATTAGCTCTATAAAATAATTTTGCCATAATATCTTTACTATTCTTTTCTCCAGCCCTTTCCATACCATCTGCAATTAAATAAGCAGCATGGTTTATTATACCTGAATTTATATGAACTCCACCATTATCATGCTCACTATCATTAGGAAGATATACAAAGTCTTTCATATGAGCTGGTTGATTACCTCTAGATGGATCCTTCATATCTCTCATTGTGTCTCCTTCAATATTTGGTGTATAGCATTCTTCACCTATCTCAAAGTTTTTACCATCAATTGCTACTCCCATAATATCAGAAAATGCTTCATTTAAAGCACCAGATTCGTTTTCATATCTAAGATTAGATTCTTTACTGGTTATACCGTGACTTACTTCATGACCCACAACATCTAAAGCTTTTGATAATGGTGAGAATAGTTTTCCATCCCCATCACCAAAGAACATAGCCCCAAGGTCATCTCTCCAAAAGGCATTATTGAAGTTTTTACCAGCATGAATAAATCCTTCAACATTCATGCCCTTATTATCTATACTATTTCTATTTAATTTATTTTTATAATAATCATAAGTCTTAGATAAATTAACATAACCATCTACTGCAACAACATGCTTATCCTCTGTAAACTTGTTGTTGTTATTTTCTACAAGGTTTGATTTTCTTAATATATATGATTTAGGGTAGTTATATAAACAAGCCCAACTATTGTTTATGTCATATAAATAAACATTCTTATTACTATCTTTTAAATAATATTTTCCGTCCTTATAGGTTAAATCAATATCTACTATTCCATCTAGACTAGTTTTACCTTTACCTTTGGAATTTTTCCCATTAACATTTACTACACTATTTATATTAGAATTTTTATCCTTTTCAGCCTCTCTTTTAATTTCCTCAGCATTAGGCTTATTTTGATCTTTCTCATTAATTAAAGTAGGAGTGTTATTAAATTTATTTACTATAGAACCATTTTCAGCATTAACAAAAACATTCCATTCTCCATCATTTGTGATTAAATTCACTAAATAAACTACATAAGGTTTTCCTTCAAAATTGTACAAATATAACTCTGCTTTTGATTTAGATAGGTTATCATATTTTATGCCACTTTTAGCCTTTTCTATAGCATTCTCCTTTGATAACTTTACTTTATTCTTCCAATTACCATTTTCAAAGGCAGTATCAATTCTACCGTTTATAGAATCCATTGAGGAATCCTTTTCAGTTGTAAAAACAATCCTTCCATAGTATGCAGGGATACCCTCTACTTGATAAATCATATGATAATGAGTTTTGCCTTTATCATCCTTTACAGTTTTCATATTTTTAAGGGAACCCTTCTCTACACCAAATTTAGAAGTATTTTCTTCAAAGAATTTGGTTATTTCCTTAGAGTTATTAAATTTCTTTTGAGTTATACCAGTAGTAGCTCTTTTGGTGTTTTGTTCGCTCTTTTCCCAAAATATTGTTGTAGTTTTTGGTTCACTTTTACTCTCTTTCCCTACAGGAGCAGCACAAACTGCAGAAGCTGTAGAAAGAGTAATTACAGCACTTAAGACTGTAGCTAATAATTTTTTACTTTTCATAAATTTTAAACCTCCTTACATATTTGTTATTAAATGGAGTTTGTGCATTAATTATATCAACCAATAAGATAGATATCAATTTAACAAATTAACCATTTATTAACATTACGTTTAAATTTATTAACTAAACTTTAATTTTTAGAATATTCCTTAATTTTTCAAAATTCAGTATACAGTGTATAAATAAAATAGGAAATTAGTACTCAAAATTCTAATTTCCTATTTCTCAATTTATTTTAAAATACTGCTTTATACTTCAACCTTTTTTTCTAGTAAATACGAAATTACTAAAAACATTACCACTATTGATATAAGATTAAATATTAAACCAGCAACATTAATACTAGTATTGGGCATATAGAAGCGTAAATTTACGCTATTTGAAACAAGATTAAAATTTATAAATTTATCAAAAGAAGTAGAAATGAGGCCCTCTATCTTTGCTAAAACCCAACCTATAAATAAAAATATAGCAAATGATCCAAGTTTATTGAACCTTCTTCTTTTAATAGTTATTCTGGATAAACTTATAGAAAAATATGCTGATAGCAAAAGTTCTAAATAAGTTATAACATAAAATATGCACACTAATGTAACAGACTTATAATTAATAAACCTGCTTATAGCATCATATCCCTGTGGAATTTTTATCATATTAATATAAAAGAATAATCCTGCTACTATATTTACCACAACTAGTTGAATAAATGAAGTAATTATTTTAGCCCCTAAAATGCTACTTCCTCTTTCAGGCAATGAACAAATTAAATAACATGTATCAGAATAAAGATCTTTACTAAATACTTGTATATTCCATATAAAAACTATAAAATTTGAAAAGATACATACCATAAGTGATAACATAAATATAGCTTCTCTTGGCCAAATATTTTCTCTACTTAAGAAAAAAATATTTCCAATTAAAATTAAAGAAATTAATATTATGAGTTCTTTATAATATGACTTTAAATTATATTTAATAAGCTTACCCATTATCTAAATACCTCCTTGTAGATTTGATCTATTGATTTTTCTTTTTCTATTCTAAGCTCCTCAGCTTCACCCTTTATAATTATTTTTCCTTCTGATATAAAATAAACATCATCAAAAACTCTTTCTATATCATTTACTAAATGAGTAGTTATGATCATAGAACTATCCTCTCTATAGTTGTCTATTATAGCATCTAATATTTTATCTCTACTTACAGGATCTACTCCTCCTAAAGGTTCATCCAAAAGATATAAATCCGCCCTTCTTGATAATGTTAGAGTTAACAATAATTTTTCTACCATACCTTTAGATAATGATGATACTTTACTTTCTTTATCTAATTCCATAAATTCAATAAGTTCATCACACTTTTTTTTATCAAAATCTTTATAAAAATCCTTATAGAAATTTATACTATCTTTAATCTTCATCCATTTATACAAAAAATTTCTATCTGGTAAATAGGCTACTTTAGCCTTTGTTTTAATTCCTATTTCATCTTTATTTATCAAAATTTCACCTGAGGTTTTTCTTAAAAGACCTGCAGCTATTTTTAAAAAAGTAGTTTTTCCACTACCATTAGGTCCCAACAATCCAATTATTCTTCCCCTTTTTACTTCCATATCTAAACCATTTAATGCATTTTTTTTATAATAACACTTTTTTAAATCAGAACAAGTTAATATAGTATCCATTTTATATATCCTCCTTTTCTAATTGGCCTTTAATTATATCTATAATTTCCTTTTCATTAAATCCAATTTTCTTCATACCATCTAAAAAATTATTAACTATTTCTAAAGACATATCTCTTTTTAATTTTTTTACCATATTCATGTCCTCCTTAATAAAACTTCCCATACCTCTCTGAGTATAAATTACTCCTTCTCTCTCTAATTCTTGATATGCCCTTTGCATTGTATTTGGATTCACCATAAGAACTTTAGAAAATTCCCTTACAGAAGGTAATTTATCCCCAAGTTTTAAACTTTCATTAACTATATTTTCTTTTATATAATTCATTATTTGAATATATATTGGAATTTTATCGCTAAAATTTATTTTCATTAAACTCCTCCTAATGTTTTAGTGTACTATCATTATAGTACACTAGTCTTATTTTCTTGTCAACATACAATTCAATATTTACATAATAATTTAATATTTACGCAAATAGATACCCCATGAACTACTATGTTTACTTAGTAGTTCATGGGGTTATTATTTATATATCTGATTTTTTATTTTTCATACAACATTTTTTGTATTTCTTACCACTTCCACAAGGACAAGGATCATTTCTACCTATCTTTTGTTTATTATATGATTTATTATATAATTCCTTTTGTTTTTTCTTTATTTCATTTATACTATATCCTCTTAAACACCATTTGCCGATTCTATCATTAGCTTCTATTAAACAATAATTTATCTTTTCTTCTAAACCTTTATCACTAATATATACTTTACCCTTTATAGTATCTAGTATATAATCTATGGAAAAAGCATTCTTTAGCATATAAGAAGCTAATAATACTACTTTATCCAATTTTTCTGAGGACATATTTAAATTATCATTCAAACATTTTTTTAATTCTTTTAGTTCTTTTATGTAAAATTCTTTTTGATTGAAATTTCTTATTTCATCTATATGTAAATCATAATAATCTAAGTAGGCAACCCTTTTATGCCCATCTAATACATAATATAAGTCAATAACATTCTTACTATAGAATGCATTACCTTTATTTTTTATTCCGTAATAATTTCTATTATGTTCACTTAATATATTCTCTAAGTATCTTTTATCGAATTCAATTTCTATATCTTTTCCACCACTTAGATTTTTAGATAAGTTATTTAAAATAGGATACAACTCGTCTATCTCTAAAGCACCGTAGTAATGAAGTAAAACCTCTATTGCTTTAAGCACTTCATTAGAAATAAAAAATCCTAAATTAAATTCTTTGTTGTCTACTACCTTATTCTTTATTGTCTCCTCTACTTCCTGTGGTATAACAACCAAATTTTCATTATTAGAGGATATTGGAAAAGCTAACCCCATATTTCTTAAAGAAATAAGTTCATCTTGGCATTTTTCTAAATTATCACTTATATATTCACTTTCCTTAATATATTTATTTAAAAATACATATTGATAAAAATCTATTTTGTCTATTATTTGATCTAAATTAGATTGTATATTATTACTTAAAACTTCTACCAAATCCTTCTTGGCTAATTTACTTACGCCCTTTACATCTAATGTTTTCCTTATATCTGTTAATTCATTTTTTGTAAGATTATTTAATAACTCTTCTAATGAATATTTAGTATTACTTAAATTTTCTAAATTGTCAAAACTCACATTCATTCTCCTATTCTTATATATATTTTCAAACACATCTAAGATTAATTGTATATAAATAGCTAATTTTTTTCAATACTTATCTATTTAAAAAACAATTTGCATAAGTTTTCATATAATAATTATGTAACACTATTCACTCCCCCTCATATAATACTAATATAAATTATATATAATAATTTTAGACAAGCTAATCCCTAAAAGAATGGGGGGATATATATGGGTCATAAACATCATAAACGCGATTGTTGCTGTGGATATGAAAAATATGAATGTTGTTCTCCTAGTTGCTGTCGTGGATATAATTATGGTTGCAATAGAGGTTGTGGATGTTCTAATTTTTTAGGAAGTTGTGGTTGCAATAGAGGTTGTTGCAATAATAGTTGTTGTAATAATGGTTTTGGCGGCAATAACTGGATTTGTTATCTGGCACTTTTAGCCCTATTTTGCCGTTAATCTAACTTATAATTTATAAGAAATATAGAGAATTATTTTTAAATATAAAAAGATATAAAAATATAGCAAGTAATTACTATATATAATATATTATAGGCAGGTGTACTTACACCTGCCTAATTCTATAAGTTACACAAGAAATATTAATAATTAATTATAAGTATTAATACAAAACTTCATCTAACTAACCCTACAAAGTTATCAGCCTCAAAGATTTTAAATAATATCCGTTAGTACAATATAAATATTTTTAATATAATATACTAGATTAGAAATTTTTAAAACCTTTAATGGTATCACACTTATTATTAATTATAAATTCTCTTGCAATAATATTTTATCCTAATAAAATTATTTTATTTATATAAATAATTGTAAAATTTTACACGAAAGGGATCACATCAAAATAAAATTCTTTGATATAGCTCTTTATCTACTTATAATATTTAAGCCTTTATACCTTTATTATTATCTTTGTTTCCTTTTAGTACATTATAAGCCTCCACTAAAAGAACTATGGAAAGTATAAACAATACTACTGCCATAATTCCTAATATATAATTTGGATTAGCACCAAATAAATAAGATTTCATAACTAAAAATAATGCTGTTAAAGTAACTGCAAACATAAATACCATAGGTATTTTTATCATCATTGTTTTCTTCCCTAGTTTTGTAAGCCAAGCTGTTAATGATAATAAAGCTAAAGCTGCTAGTAACTGATTAGCTGATCCAAAAATCGGCCATATTTTATCATATCCATATAATATAAGTCCTAATGCACATAAAACAGTTATTATAGTAGATGTATACATATTAGCAAGTGGAGATCTTGTACCATCTTTCCTAACTTCAAAAAATTCTTGGAATATATATCTAGCTATTCTTGTAGCTGTATCCAAACTTGTTAGAGCAAAAGCTGAAAAAGATAATGTTACAAATACCTTACCTACAGATATAGGTATTCCAAATGCAGACATAAATTCAGCACAACCATTAGCAAATATTTGAGCTGGAGTTCCTTCTGCTTTAGCTACATATCCTACAGAAATTAAAGCTATAATAGCAACTATACCCTCTATAAGCATAGATCCATATCCTATAAGTTGAGCATCTCCTTCTTTATTTAATTGTTTAGAAGTTGTACCTGAACTTACGAGTGAATGGAAACCAGATACTGCACCGCAAGCTACTGTAACAAATAAAAATGGAAACAAAGTTTTTCCTTTTACTGTAAGTGATGTTACAGGTTTTAATTGCATTGTTGGGTGTAGTAAAATTATACCTATAAAAGCTCCTAAAAGCATAGCATATAATAAGAATGAACATAGATAATCTCTAGGTTGTAACAATAGCCACACTGGCATTGTAGATGCCGCAGTAATGTATATAAGCAAAATTATTTGCCATTGAAATTTACTTAATTTCAATACTGGAAATTTATAACCTATATAAACACAAAAAAATAATAATGCAACACCTACTACAGTAGATACTCCTATAGGTGCATTTTTTCTATATACAAAAAAACCAAATCCCATAGCCAAAAATATAAATAAGATTGAAGATGTTCCTGCTTGAGCTCCAGTTAATGCATTGGGTTTAGCTGGATCAAAAGCAAAGGTAGATGCACAAATATCACTAAAAGCTGCCACAACTAATACAAGAGTAACCCAAGCAAATACATTAAATAATTTTTTTCCCTTTTCTCCTATATTAGCATGAATAATTTCCCCAATGGAATTTCCTCCATGTCTTATGGATGCAAATAATGATCCAAAATCATGAACTCCACCTATGAAGATACTTCCTATAACTATCCAAAGCATTACTGGAACCCAGCCAAATATAGCTGCTTGTATAGGACCTGCTATAGGACCTGCTCCTGCTATAGATGAAAAATGATGTCCTAATAAAATTTTTGCATCTGCAGGACAATAGTCTACATTATCAAATTTAACATGAGCTGGAGTTTCTCGACTAATATCTACTCCCCAGTGCTTAGCGAGCCACCTTCCGTAAGTTAAATAAGCAATAAAAAACAAAATTATACCTGTTAAAAGCAATGCTAGTGAATTCATAAGAATCCCTCCTATTCTTTATTAAAGTGTACTTGATACACTTTTTTAACAACCTTAGCAGCTTTATTAGTTATAATTTCTTCATTAGTCAAATCTACTAAAATAAGACGTATATCACACCAACCATACCAATAAAACTTATATGCCTTACAATATTTAAATTTTTTTATAAACTTTTTTATTTTAAAATTTACTGGAGTATTACTTAGAATTATTCCCGTTATATAAGAACTTTTATGATCCTTATGAGGACTTACATATTTTGACTCTGCCTTTATAAGCATTTTTGTAAAACCATCTAAAAAATCTTCTGAAATTTCATTTACCTCTTTTACAAAACAGTATTCGTTAGTTTCAAAACTATCTATAATATCATTTTCAGTCAACATAGTCCTTACATTAACTAAATTGCATGTAGCAAATACATCTAATTTATTTGCTAATATACTTATATTTCTTTGAACTTTAAAATATGTTTTATAGGAATTTATTAATCTCTCCATATATTTCCGTGATTCCATTTGTTACCTCCTATGCATTTTAATGTTAACACCCTCACATTTTTCAGTCAACAAAGAAAACCTTTAATTTTAAGTGAAAACCCCTTATTTTTTTTTATTATCTTTCTTATAAAAACGTTTACATAATTATGCATAGAAATATTCCATATCTTATATTAATTTAATATTAAAAATTTTATCTAAAATAGAAAAGGGAGTTCTCATATTGTATTTTTATACATTGTGAGACATCCCCCATCTAATTTATTTCATAAAGTTTTCTATATCTTCTATGCTTTTAATAATATCATTACTTAAAATTTCACATCCATATTTGGTTATTAAAAGATCATCTTCTATTCTTATACCTATTCCTTCTTCTTTTATATACAAACCAGGTTCATCAGTTATTATCATGCCTTCTTTTAAATTTTCTTTATAGCTTCCAACATCATGAGTATCACTACCTAAATAGTGACCGAAACTATGAAAATAATACTCTTGAAGTTCACTTTCATCCTTTATTAGTCCTAAAGTTTTACATCCACCAGCTAATACCTTTTTTGTTACGTTTTCCAATTCACTAAAACTAACTCCTGGTTTTGCATTTTCACTTATAACATTATTTGCCTCTAGCACTACCTTATAAATATCCTTTTGCCTCTCTGTAAATCTACCACTTACAGGAAAGGTTCTACTTATATCCCCATTATAGTATTTATACTGAGCACCTAAATCACAAAATAATAAATCTCCATCTTTAGTTTTGCAATTATTATTATAATAATGAAGTACTGTAGCATTTTCTCCTGATGCTAATATACTTGGAAATGCGAAGTCTTTTACTCCATTTTTCTTTAATATAAAATCAAAATATGCTTCTACCTCATATTCCATCATTCCTGGTTTAATATTTTTCATCATATTATATATTCCATCTTTAGTTATATCTATAGCTGTTTTTATTAACTTTATTTCTTCATTAGTTTTGATAGTTCTTAATTTGCAAATTTTATTATATACATTTTTTATATTTAAATAAGGATATTTATTTCTTATGTTTTTTGCAAATATGCGTGCTTCTGTAGAACTTTCATTCCACTGTCTTCTTTCTAAATCTAAATATATATTAGAAAACTCAACTCTATTTAACAAAGTAGCAAAGTCTTCATAGAATTCATCCAAATATTTTATATTTTTTATTCCTGTTAATTTTGTATTTTCTTCTTCGCTAATAGTAGGTCCCATCCATCTTGCCATAATCTCATCTGGTCTTTTTATATATAAACATTCATTAAATATATTATCTTTTTTAGCCATTAATAATATTATTTCTTCTTCATCTATTCCCGTTAAATAATAGAAGTTTCTATTGGGAGTAAAAGCATAAGTTTCATCTGCTGATTTGTATGGTGCTTTACCAGCAAAAATTAAAATTACAGAGTCATCTTCTATGTCCCTCATTAGTTTTTTTCTATTATTTGACACAAATTCTTTATCCATATATATTCACCTTTTTATAAACTAATTATCACCTTTTTTATCTTTAGTTAATAAATCTCCTATTGCTGCAATACTACCTAGTGAAGATAATGTTTCATTAGGTAATATAAGCTTATTAGCTGGGTTTTTAGACATTTCTTTTAATGCATCTACTTGTTTTAATGCAATAACAACTTCATTAGTGCCTGATTCTATAATTGATGTATTAACCGTTCTTATAGCTTGTGCCTCTGCTACAGATATTTGTTCTATGGCTCTAGCCTTACCCTCTGCTTCTAATAATTGAGATTCTCTAAGTCCTTCTGCTCTTCTTATATTAGCTTCTTTTTCAGCCTCTGCTTGAAGTATTTTAGCTTGCTTTTGTCCTTCTGCCCTAGCTATTTGTGATTGTTTTTCCCCTTCTGCCTGTAAAATTGCAGCTCTTTTATCTCTCTCTGCTTTCATTTGTTTTTCCATAGCCTGTTGTATTTCTATTGGTGGATTTATATTTTTTATTTCCACAGATAAAATTTTAATACCATAAGCATCTGTTATTTCATCTATTTGTTGAAGTAATTTTGAATTTATTCTATCTCTTCCTGACAATACTTCATCTAAACTCATATTTCCTACAATGTTTCTCATATTAGTTATAGTAGAGTAGACTATTCCTGATTTAAAATCTTCTATATTATAAACAGCATCTTTAGGACTCATTATTTTATAAAATATAACATTATCTATAGATATTTTTACATTATCCTGGGTAATAACACTTTGAGGTTCTATATCTAATATTTGTTGCTTTGTTGACACCTTTTTTCTTACAAAATCGGCAAATGGAACAATTAAATGCCAACCTGGTTCTAAAATTCTATTATATTTACCAAATCTTTCAACTATAAAGATTTGTCCAGTATTTACCACTTTAATAGAAATTAAAAATGTTATTAAAATTAATGCAAGTATTATTAATATTATCATAACTTAATCACTCCTTAATATATTTTATATCTAAACCTATTATTTATTTATTTTCTCGATAATAAGTTTATTACCTTTTACTGCAACTATTCTTACCTTATTTCCTTTACTTATAAATTCCCCCTTATTCTCAGCTCTCCAAAAAGCTCCTTGGAATTTAACAATAGACTCTATATCAATATCTTTATCAACTGTAAATTCTTCTCCTACATAATTTTTATCTACTGATAATTTTTCACATCCACTTTTTTTAATACTTTTTTTAACTAATGGATATCCTATAAGCATAGTTAGAATACTTATAACTATAAATAGAATGATCTGCATCATAAATGAAATTTTAAACATTTCACTTACTGCAGCCACTATAGCCCCAATAGTAAACCATACAAATAAAAAAGAACTAGTAAATACATCTATAAGCAATGCAGCTGTACCTATTATTATCCAAAAGAACATATTAAATGAATTAAACATATTTATTTATAAATGTCCTCCTTTCTGTGAAAATATTGTTAATTATTAATATCATTATACATTAATTTTTTAAAAAGGCTATAGCTAAATCATAACAATATTTTCAAAAAATAAATTTATAACCTAATCTTCTATTAATTAAATATGATTAATTTGGTATAATCAATAACATAAGGAATTTTTTAAATTGGAGGAATTAAAATGAAGAATTCACAATATTACATAAAAGTATCAACCGGATGTCCAGTAACTAATGTAGCTGATATAGATTTTAACATAAAAAACATATTAAAGTGCATAGATAAAGCTTTAAATGATAATTCTAAATTTATAGTATTACCAGAATTGTGTATAACTTCTTATACTTGTGGAGAACTTTTCACCCAAAGCTTACTTTTAAAAGGAGCCCTTAACGGACTATATTCTATATGCAAATATTCAACTGATAAAGATATTTTAATAGCAGTAGGTGCTCCTCTTTTATATAAAAATACTTTATATAATTGTGCCTTTATAATATTTAAAGGAAAAATATTAGGTGTAGTTCCCAAAAGTTATCTCCCTAACTATACAGAATTTTATGAGAAAAGATGGTTTACTGAAGGCCTAAACTTAATAAACAAAAAAATAGATCTATTTTTCCAACAAGATATTCCCTTTGGAACAAATTTAATTTTTAAAAGTGGTATATTTAAATTTGCTTTTGAAATATGTGAAGATTTATGGGTAACAATACCACCTAGTAGTTATCTTTCTTTAATGGGGGCAAATATAATAGGTAATTTATCTGCCTCTAATGAAATTGTAAGCAAGGCCGACTATAGGAGAAATTTAATTTCATCTCAAAGTGGTAGATGCATGGCTTCTTATGTTTATTCTTCTTCAGGAATTTATGAATCATCTACAGATTTAGTTTTTAGTGGTCATTTGTTAATCGGAGAAAATGGCTCTATTTTAAAAGAAAATAATAGGTTTCAAAGAGATAATGAAGTCATAACTTCGATTATTGATGTGGATAAACTTAACAATGAGAGATTAAAAAATATAAGCTTTAAAGATAATTATAAATCTATTAATTATGAACCTTATGAAATAGATTTTCAATTTGACAATACTGATATATTAAATTTCGACAGATCTGTTAGCAAATACCCTTTTGTACCTTCTAAAGAATCTGAAAGAGAAATAAGATGTAAAGAAATATTCAATATTCAAACTTCTGCCTTAGCTAAAAGGATAGAACACACTAAACTAAAAAAAGCTGTTATAGGAATATCTGGAGGATTAGATTCAACCTTAGCATTACTTATTACATCTAAAACCTTTGATATGTTAAACATACCTAGAAAAAACATAGTAACTATTACAATGCCTGGTTTTGGAACTACAGATAGAACTTATAATAATGCAGTAAATTTATGTAAAAATTTAAATACTGATTTAAGGGAAATTAATATAGTTAAATCATGCTTACAACATTTTGAAGACATAGGGCATGATGTTAATATACATGATGTAACTTACGAAAACGTTCAAGCTAGAGAAAGAACTCAAATTCTTATGGATATTGCAAATAAAGAATGTGGACTTGTCATAGGAACAGGAGATTTATCAGAGTTAGCTTTAGGTTGGTGCACTTATAATGGCGACCATATGTCTATGTATAGCGTAAACTGTTCTATTCCCAAAACATTAGTAAGATATTTGGTAAAATATGTAGCTTTAAAAGAAGTTTCTAAAAAGGTTTCTAAAATACTTATAGATATATTAGATACACCTGTAAGTCCTGAATTACTTCCTAAAGATAAAGAAGGTAAAATATCACAAAAAACAGAGGAGATAGTAGGACCTTATGAGTTACATGACTTCTTCTTATATTACTTTATACGTCAAGGAGCTACTCCAGACAAAATAATAAATTTAGCAAAAGTAGCATTTAAAGATAATTATTCTGAAGAAGTTATAGAAAAATGGTTTAACTACTTTATTAAAAGATTTTTCACTCAACAATTTAAGCGTTCTGCAATACCTGATGGTCCTAAGGTAGGAACTATAAGTCTATCTCCTCGTGGAGATTTTAAAATGCCATCAGATGCAAGCTTTAATCTTTGGAAAAACTAATAAAAATATAATAACCTATATATAATCTCTATACGTCTAGATATAAAAATACTTAATTCACTAAGAACTTCTTATTTGAATTTTAGATATATTTTCTACGCCTATATCTAAAACTCAAAATAAGAAGTTCTAATTTTTTTAGAGTAACCCCTGTACACCATATATTATATTTTTTTATATAACCTAATTTAATAAGTTAGGATTTTAAAATACATTAAATAATTCTATAATTAATTTCTCATTTACAATTTAATTCTACTTAATTATTTTAAATAATAATATTTTCTATTTGTATATGTCTACTACTAATCCTGTTATATCATCTATAGTTTTAGCTATATCTAAATTATCCTTTTCTGAATCTAGCAGCATTTCTGTAAGATCTTTTAGCTTTTCATCTATAGTCTCTACAGTTATGTAGTATTGAGTTTGCCAAAAACTTATATCTTTTTTTACACTATACATATACTGCAATACTGATTTTAAATATTCTTTTATTAAATTTTTATAAGCTCTTACATCAGCATAACATTTAGTTATAACTAATCTATTACCTTTTTTCTTTATATCATCTAAGATTTTTTTAAGTTCCTGCTCTGATTTTTGTTGCCTTGCAAAATTAAAATTCTGCGAAAAACCTCTTTTATTTCCTACAAGTTTTCTATTCTCTGAAGGTATAGGTGTATTTGTCCCAACTCTTTTTATTTCCAAAAAACCACCCCTTAAATTTCTTGTTATATTAATATTATATTATATTTTTTATTAAAAATATATAAAAATGGCAGGAATCTATAAAAAATCCTACCAAAACAATAAAAGACTGATAATGGTATCAGCCTTTAGATATGTTATATAATCTCCCGACCTTTGTCGAGTATGTTATTCATTTTTAGAAAGGATATATGGGATATAGTCTCCTAACCACTGCTAGGTATGTTTAAGAATCATATATTTTATATTTACATTATTGCCTCAAACAATAGTTATTATATCATTAAATTAAAATTTATACAACATAAATTCAAAAAAAATTAATATTTTTTATAAATTTCTATCTTTAAATTCCATAAACTACAAATCTAGCGAAATTTTTATCTTAGAATCTAAAAGTTTCATGAATTTATCCGACAAAGTTGCCACATGTCTACCTAACCTAGCTTTAGATACTACTCTTATTTGCTCTGCTAAAACTGTTCCTGTTATCTCCATTTTTTCACCTTCTACAAGTTGGAAATCTCCATTTCTTATAGAAATATGTACTGCTATTTTTTTAGGTCTGTTTGAAATTGGCACTACTATAGTTGTAGGTGCATTTTGATTTCCTGTATCATTTTGTATTATTATTACAGGCCTAATTTTATTTTCTTCTGAACCTATATTTTGACCTAATTCACATGTCCATACTTCCCCTCGCTTTGGAACAACTCTAATTCTATTCTTAACATTATCATTCATTTCTATACCATCATTTACCCATTCAACATATTTATACAATCTTCCTATATCATAAGATCTTTCCTTTGAACGTCTTATATGTTTATTTTGATGCAATTTATTATTTATCTTATGTATATAATCTTCTATTAATTTATGTATTTGTTGTTCTGTATCACATATGTATTTATCTAATTCTTCCTTATTCATTTCCTTTAAATTTTTCATTACTCTTTCCCCCTATAATAATTATAATATCAAAACTTGAAAGAGAAATAAAACATATTATCATATATTTATTTAACTTTAATTATATTTAGTATATTTTTATGATTATAAGCTATAATTATATTGTTATTTATATCTAAACGAGGTGATTTTTATGTTCAATTATTTAGAAATGTTTTTAAGCTTCTTTAAAATAGGTGCTTTTACTTTTGGTGGTGGCTACGCTATGATTCCTCTTATAGAGGAAGAAGTAGTTAATAAGAAAAACTGGCTATCTAAAGAAGACTTTTTAGACATATTAGCAATATCTCAATCCTTTCCAGGAGCCTTAGCTGTTAATTCTTCTATATTTATAGGTTATAAAATAGCTAATTTAAAAGGAGCAATTATAGCTTTGCTTGGGACTGTATTACCATCCTTCTTTATAATATTATGTATCGCAAAATTTTTTATGCAATTTAGAAATAATTATTATATCGATTTAATATTTAAAGGAATTAATGGTGCTGTACCTGTTCTAGTTTTAATTGCAGTTTTAAATCTAGGTAAATCTCTACATAAAAGTTATATAAATTATATAATAATAGTTATAACTATTATTTTATTAAAATTCTTTAAAGTTCATCCTGTTATAATTATAATTACATCTGCTACTTATGGCTACTTATATTTTAGAAAGAAGGTGAAATAATTGAATATTTTACTTAAATTGTTTTTTTCCTTCTTAAAAATAGGTATGTTTAGTTTTGGTGGGGGTTATGCTATGCTGCCTCTTATAGAAAAAGAAATAGTATCTGGTAGGCATTGGATAAATTACAAAGAATTTATAGATATTATAGGTATATCTCAAATGACACCTGGGCCTATAGCAATAAATTCAGCTACTTTTGTAGGATTTACAGTAAGTGGTGTATTAGGAAGCATATTTGCTACTTTAGGGGTAATAGCTTTCTCTTTTATACTAGTGAGTATAGCGAGTCATTTTATCATGAAATTTAAACAATCTAATGTGATGAAATCTGCCCTTATGGGAATGCGCCCTACTTTAATAGGTTTTATAATATACACTTTCCTATCACTTTCTATGGAATCTTATAAAGATTTAAAAAGTATTTTAATAGGCATAATAACATTATTATTGTTATTATCTAAAAAAATAAATCCTATATTAGTTATAGTTATATCTGGTATTCTAGGAATATTTTTTTATGGAATTTTGCCTTTCTAGAATATTCAAAAAAATAATTAATAAATATTGTAGCTATTGTTATAATATGTTACAATTTATAAAGACAGAGGGGAGTAGCAAAAGTTTTTACTTTTAACTATTCGTCATTACGGTTTTAATACCCGGGTAGTTTTCTCCTGCGAGATTGCAAGACCTTTGTCCTATTTTATATAGGACAAAGGTCTTTTTTATTAACTAAAAACAAAATACAAATATCCTAATATTATAGGAAATTTTACAAATAATAATTTAGAGGTGAATGGTATGTGGTTTAATAAAACTTCTGAAGAAACTTTAAAAGAATTAGATGTAGATCCTCAAATTGGATTAACTTTAGAAGAAGTAAAGAAAAGAACAGAAAAATATGGATCTAATAAACTAAATGCAAAAAAACAAAAGTCTATGTTAAAACTATTTTTTGAACAGTTAAATGATATATTAATTTATATCCTTCTTGCTGCAGCAATAGTTTCTGGAATATTAGGAGAAGTTAGTGATGCTATAATAATTGCTATAGTTATAATCATAAATGCAGTAGTTGGAGTTATTCAAGAAGCTAAAGCTGAAAAAGCTCTAGAAGCTTTAAAACAACTCTCTAATCCTAAAGCTTTAGTAAAAAGGAATGGCAATTTAGATGAGGTTCCCTCAGATGAAGTAGTCCCAGGAGATATAATTATAATTGATGCTGGTAGGCATATTCCCTGTGACTTAAGACTTATAGAAACTGCTAACCTTAAAATTGAGGAATCTGCATTAACTGGAGAATCTGTACCTGTAGAAAAAAGTTCAGATGAGGTATTTACAGATGAAAAAATAGCCTTAGGAGATCAAAAAAATATGGCATTCATGTCCACTCTTTCAACCTATGGAAGGGGAATTGGAGTAGCTGTAGCTACTGGTATGAATACTGAAATAGGTAAAATAGCTAAAATGTTAGAATCTGAAGATAAAGAATTGACTCCTCTACAAAAAAAATTAGCTGGACTTGGCAAAATATTAGGAATTGCTGCACTATGTATATGTGCATTAATGTTTCTAGTAGGACTTATCCAAAAACGAAATACTTTAGAAATGTTCTTAACAGCTATAAGTCTTGCTGTAGCTGCTATACCTGAAGGACTGCCTGCTATAGTAACTATAGTCTTAGCTATGGGCGTTCAAAAAATGATAAAGAAAAATGCTATAATTAGGAAATTACCTGCTGTTGAAACCTTAGGTGCAGTAAATATAATATGTTCGGATAAAACTGGAACCCTAACTCAAAATAAAATGACAGTAACTAAATTTTATGCCGATAAAACCTTAGACACTTTAGATAAATTAGACATAAAAAATCCGTTACATAACTTGTTGCTTAATAATTTAATCTTGTGTAATGACGCAACTTTCTCTAAGGAATCTAGTACTGGTGACCCTACTGAAATAGCCCTTTTAGAAGCAGGAGCAAAATATTCCTTAATAAAAGATGAACTAGAAATAAATCATAAAAGGATAGATGAGATTCCTTTTGAATCTGACAGAAAATTAATGACAACAGTAAATAAATTTGATGATAAATATTACGTTATGACAAAAGGTGCTATCGATAACTTAGTTAAAATAAGTAAAAATATATATTTAAATGGTGAGGTAGTTCCTTTAACTGAAGATTTAAAAAAAGATATAATGGAATCTTCTAATGGAATGTCTAAAAATGCTCTTAGGGTATTAGGTGCATCTTTTAAAATTTTAGATAAAGAAAATTATAATAAAGAAGATTTAGAAAAAGATTTAACTTTTATAGGTTTAGTGGGTATGATTGATCCTCCTCGTGAAACTGCTAAAGACTCTATAGCTGAGTGTAAAAAATCTGGTATAAAAACTATAATGATTACAGGAGATCATAAAGTTACAGCATTTGCTATAGCTAAAGAACTTGGTATAGCTGAAGATGAATCTCAAGCTATTTTTGGGCATGAATTAGATAATATGTCTGATGAAGAATTATTAAATAAAATAGATAATTTAAGAGTTTTTGCTAGAGTGTCCCCTGAACACAAAGTTAAAATAGTAAAAGCCTTTAAAAATAAAGGAAATATAGTATCTATGACTGGCGATGGAGTAAATGATGCTCCTTCTTTAAAAACTGCTGATATAGGGGTAGCCATGGGTATAACTGGTACAGATGTAGCCAAAGGCGCTTCTGATATGGTACTAACAGATGATAACTTTTCTACTATAGTATCTGCTATAAAAGAAGGACGAAATATTTATAATAATATAAAAAAATCTATAATATTCCTTTTATCTTGTAACTTAGGCGAAATTATAGCTTTATTTATAGGAATTATACTAGGTTGGCCATCACCTTTAAGACCTATACACCTTTTGTGGGTCAATCTAATTACAGATAGCCTACCTGCTTTGGCTTTAGGTATAGATCCTGGTGACCCTGATGTTATGAATGAAATGCCTAGAGATCCTAATGAAGGTTTATTTGCTAATGGTGGTACTTTATTTACAATATTAAATGGTATTTTAATAGGTATTTTAACTTTAATTGCCTTTGAATTTGGGAGAATAAAATATTCTAACTCATTAATGCATGCCCAAACTATGGCTTTTGTAGTATTAAGTGTATCCCAATTATTTCATTCTCTTAATATGAGAAGCCGTAAAAAATCTATATTTCAATTAGGGTTATTCAGTAACAAATTTCTTATAGGCTCCATATTATTTGGAATCTTATTACAAGATATCGTTATAACCATACCATTTTTATCTTCTATATTTAAAGTATTTGATTTAACTCCCTCTGACTGGATATTTGTAAGTATTCTATCTGTAGTACCTCTAATAGTAAATGAAATAATCAAAATATTTATAAGAGCAAAAGAAAAATAATTTATTTAAAAATAAAAATATTCCTATGTATTATTAAAATACACAGGAATATTTTTGTTTATCTATCTTTTAATATCATAATTTTTTAAAATAGATTTAATAACTCTTGTAGATTTAATCTTTTTATTTTTTATAATTAAATTTCCATAATCTTTTGTTGTAAATATGTCTATATTTCTGCTCTTTAATCTGTTCAATAGTTTATCTTGAGGACTATACATACCATTAGAAGTAATTATAGCAACAGATGGTTTTATAGTATCTAAAAACTCATCAGAAGTTCCTGTATTAAAGCCATGATGAGATACCTTTAAAACCTCACATTTTTTTAATAATCCTTCTTTTATCATATCTTTTTCTTCTGCATTTTCACAATCTCCAGCAAATAAATAATTTATATTATCTACCTTACCTTGAAGAACTATAGAATTATTATTTTCATTTTTCAAGTTATTATTAATAGGTCCTATAGCCTCTAAATATACACCTCTAGCTTTAAGTTTCCAGCCTTTTTTTATCCAAACAATTTTAACTTTATTTTTATTTATACAATTTAAAACTTTTTGTTTATCCTTTGCTTCATGTCTAGGCAAATAAACTTTATTTACTTTCATACTTTTTAACATCATATCCATACCACCATAATGATCATCATGATAGTGTGTTAATATTATTCCATCTATTTTGTATATATTGTTATATTGGAGATATGATATTACCCTACTAGAATGATATCCCCAACCAGTATCAAGTAGATAATTTTTTTTACCTGATTTTATTAATATACAATCGCTTTGACCTACATCTATAAAGTGCACTTCTGGTATTTTTTCATTTGCAAAAACCTGTGAATTAATTGTACTCATTACCAATAAAAAAAATAATAAAAACCCTTGAAGTATCTTCTGTTTCATAAACACCTCCTACTGTTTTTATTATTTTTTGTAATAAGCAATTTTTTATTATATTATTTTACTGTAAAATTATCTATTAAAATCTATTTAAAATTTTTACTTAAATCTAAGTATTCTTTAGAATCTTCAATTATAGCCTTTTTCTCTTCTTCAGTAAGCTCTCTTATTACTTTTGCCGGTGACCCCATACACAAAACTCCTGATGGTATTTTTTTATTTGATGTAACTAAACTTCCCGCTCCTATTATAGTGTTTTCTCCTATTTCAACTCCATTTAATATAATACTTCCCATACCAATAAGACAATTATTTCCTATCTTGCATCCATGAAGTATAGCTCCATGTCCAACTGTTACATTTTCTCCTATATCTATAACATATTCATCTTCTTTATCTGAATGAAGTACACAATTATCTTGAATATTGCTTTTTTTTCCTACCTTAATAGTATTAGTATCGCCCCTTAAAACAGCACCAAACCATACATTAGATAATTCCTCTAATATAACATCTCCTACTATATCTGCACTTTGAGTTACAAAAGCAGTTTTATGTATTTTAGGATATATGCCTCTAATTTTATAAATCATTAAAATTCTCCCCTTTATAATTCCATTACTCATTGGTCTAATATGAAAATGAAAAAATTGTCTCATTTTAAAATTGTACTTTTTAAAATGAGACATTATATTTTAAGAATACCATAAAATATATTTAATTAAAACTTAATTTAATATTTTCTTAATTTATCAATATCCCCTTTATTTTTTAATTTCATATATAAATATATTGGTAATCCAAACATAAGAAGTATTATGCCATATAAAGCAGCTTCTGCTCCTGTTCCATATATTGCCCATGTAGCATAAACTAAACCTATTAATGGTACAATATTATTTTTTATAAAACTTCCTACACTAAATCTTTCATCTAGCTTTGATGTAAGAATTATATCTGCAGCACTAGTGGATGCATAAACTGGCAAATAAGCTAATGTTGCTAATAATATCATAAAATTATAAGCTGATGTCAAGGAAGATGTATAGTTCATAAGCAACACCATATTAGTAAATATAGCATTTATAATAAGACTTGCATATGGAGTATTATATTTAGAATGAACTTTTGAAAAAATTTCAGGGAATAGTCCATCTAATGCCGCTGCATAAGACATACGAGCAGTTAACATTATCCATCCTACTATAGTCCCAAATATAGTTATTACTACACTCACTAAAAATATATTTACTACTACATTATTAAAGTTTTTTGCTAATATATCACTCATAGGAGAATTACTTTTAGCTATTATATCTTGTGGTAATCCACCCATAGCAGAAAAACTTATAAGGATATACACTGCCACAGCTATAAGTAATCCAAATATAGTACTTAATCTTATGTTTCTTTCTGGATTATCAATTTCATCACCAGCTATAGATGAAGATTCAAATCCAGAAAATGCCCAAAGTGTAGTAGCTGCAGCAGCTGGTAAAGTATTAATACCTTTTCCCTTTGGGAATGCTGGTTTAATATACTGTGGATTAAAATAATATATACCAACAGCTATAAACACAACAAAAATAACAAGTTTAAATATAGTTATAACTGTCTCAAAAGAACTTGCCGCTTTCACCCCTTTAATATTTAAAAGAGTAAATACCCAAAGAATTCCTGAAGTATATAAAAAAGCATATAAATTATTATTTTTTAAAGTTGGTAATAATGCAGATGAGTAACTTCCTATAGCTGTTATTATAGCTGCATTAGATATACAAGAAGCACTCCAATAAAGCCATGCATTTGAAAATCCTACAAAATCCCCAAAAGCTATTTTAGCATATTGATAAGGTCCACCAATTTTGGGAATTTTTGATCCTAGTTTTGCAAAAGATAAAGCTAAAAAAATAGATCCTATTCCTGTTATTATCCAAGCTATCATTGTAGCTCCAGGTCCTGATACCGCTGCTAATGTAGCTGGCAACATAAATATACCTGAACCTATTATATTCCCTGCTACTAAAAATATGGCAGTAAATAATCCCATTTGCCCTTTTAAATGTCCATGGCTATCCATATTTTCATCCCTTTCATCTTTAGTTTAAATTCCATTTTAATTTAAATTACATAATAAGTTTTTTCATGTTAATATAATTACATATTTTCCTATATGTTTTATAGAATATTATTTTAATATAATACTATTATTAGTTTTTTAACTAATTTTATTAAGGATTTTAATATTTAAATTTTGTAAAATAAAAAAACATATTAAATTTATATTCTATAATTTTTTTTATTTTAATAAAATAAAACATATAGAAAAGCATTGATAAAATAAACTTTTAAATTTATTTTATCAATGCTTTTCTAACATATTTAAATTTTAGAATAGTACAGCATGTACACTTACTTAAATCTACATAAGTTCTTCTACTAAATCTTTAGAGCAGTCTTTTCTCGATTTCAATTTCATGTATATATATATTGGAATTCCTGCAAGCATTAACATAAATCCATATAATACTGTTTCAGCTCCAGATCCATACATTGCCCAACAAGCATATATAAAACCTATCAATGGAACTATGGCTATTTTTATGAATTTACCTATTGTTACATTACCTTTACATTTAAATAATAATATCATATCTGATGCATTGGTCGTAGCATAAACAGGTAAATATGATAGAGTAGCTAGTAATATCATAAAATTATAAGCAGATACCATACCCTTAGATGAATTTAATATCAATAATATATTAGTTAATATTCCATTTATTATTAACCCCATGTATGGTGTTTTGTGCTTAGAATGTAACTTTGCAAATACTGATGGAAATAATCCATCTTTAGCTACTGCATAACTCATTTGAGCTGCTAGCATTATCCATCCAGATATAGTACCCAATATTGTTATAACTATTGCTAAATTAAATATATTTACTATTGACTTACCAAAAAATTGAGCCATTATATCTGTCATTGGAGACGTACTTTTTGACAAAATATTTCCTGGCATAGCCCCCATTGCAAAAAAACTAATAGCTATATAAAATACAATTGTTATTGAAAGTCCCAATATTGTACTTCTTCTTATATTTTTTTCTGGATTTTCTATGTGTTCTGCACCTACTGCTGAAGATTCAAATCCTGTAAATGCAAATAGTGTTGTAGCTACAGCCAATGGTAATGTATTCATTCCTTTTCCTTTAGGTAACATCGGAGTAACATTGGAAGAGTTAAAATGCATTCCTGCAAATATTACAAAGAATATAAATACTAAGAGCTTAAATACAGTGATAGCTGTTTCAAACTTAGCTGCTTCCTTAGTGCCCTTAATGTTTAATATGGTAAATATCCATAATATAGAGCTATTAAACAGTAATGCGTTAAATCCATCATTTAAACCTGGTATAATGTAGGATGCATAACTTCCTATCGCTATTATAATAGCTGCATTAGATATCCAAGTAGCACTCCAATAAAGCCATGCATTTAAAAACCCTATAAAATCTCCAAAAGCAAGTTTTCCGAATTCATAAGGTCCCCCTGTCTTAGGAATTCTACTTCCTAGCCTAGCACAAGATAAAGCCATAAATATAGATCCTATGCCTGTAATCATCCAAGCCATTAATATGGAACCTGGGCCTGCCACTGCAGCTAAACTAGCTGGCAACATAAATACCCCCGAACCTATCATGTTTCCAGCAACTACACAAGTAGCAGCAAAAAGACCTATCTTTCTTTTATTTCTATGACTATCATTTTCCATGTAATTTCCTCCTAACTTCCAACTTTATTTAACGAAGTTTTGTTAGTTAGTAATTTACCACCATGTTATTATTTTGTCAATATTTTTTTCATTTGTGAAAATAATTATTTTTTTTAATTATATGAAAAATTATTTTATAGTTATTTTTTTAACTATATTCTTTATATTTTTTCTTCTATGATTTACTTATATGTATTTTCACTATATTTTGATAGTATTTTAGTTGAATTTTTATTATATAAGGTATTATTTTATGATATAAATTTAACGCTTTCAAAAATATTTAAAAGTAATTTTAATTTATTTAAAATCATGGTGTGAATTATTATATTTTATAATAAAACTTATTACAAAATTCTATATGTTTTTTTAATACCTCTTGTAAAAAATATAACAACTGTGACTTATTTCTCAATACAAAAATAGGATGCATTACTATAATCTCAAAAATCATAATAATACATCCTATTTTAAAAAGGAAATTTATTTATATTTAAATATCTACTTCCTTTTTAACCTATATGTTTATCTATAAGAACTTATAATTATTAGTTGTCCTTATTCTTTTTATTTTTATTCTTTACTCTATTTGGCTTTGGTTTTGGTCTTATGACTACATCATTTTTATTACTTCTAGGTTTTCCAGCACTAAATCCCATTAAATCTATAAACCATAAGGTAAGAATAATTACTATAGAAGATTGAACATATTGCCACATCGTTCCATTAATATTAACTTTAATAAGTGCTGGAAATAATAACACTAACATTGTCATAGCTAATACTATCCATTTATTAATTTTTATTTTATCCAAAACAAACATTCTAAGCGCAGTATAGCCTACAATTACTATTATAGAAAATAGTAATACTTGCAATATAAATTTTAACCAAACAGGCATAGCTTACCCCTCCTTATTATACACATTATACTATACTATTATTATATATTTCTTATAATATATCAACATGGAAACAAAATTTTTAAAATATATTTACTAAAATCATTCTGAAACTTAACAACTAAATATTTTTTTTGATATAATGTTTATAAGTTACTATAAAGACTGTTATCTTATTTAATAGTTTTTGTATACTTATGGAGGTGTAAATATGAACTTAAAAATAGAAGGTCTAGATGAACTTGACGTCCAAATATTGGAGATATTAATAAGAGATTCAAGAACACCTTTTTTGGAAATAGCTCGTCAATGTCATGTCAGTGGTGGAACTATTCATGTAAGAATGAAAAAAATGCATGATATGGGAATAATCAAAGGCACAAAATTAATTATAAATAATTCAAAATTAGGTTATGATGTATGTTGCTTTATAGGAATTTATTTAGATAAAGCTTCGGACTTTAATAGTGTATTGGAAGAATTAAATAATATAAAAGAAATCGTAGAGTTACATTATACCACTGGACAATATTCTATATTTATAAAAGTAATTTGTAAAAACATAACTGATCTTCAACATCTATTGATGAATAAAATCCAAGCTGTAAAAGGTGTACAAAGAACAGACACTTTTATATCTTTATCTCAATTAATTGATCGAAATATCGATATTTAAAAAATAGCAGATTAAATTCTGCTATTTTTATTTTTCATAATAAAACTATTTATACTTTATTAATAAAATATTAAGAAAAATAATATAGATTACTTTTTTAATTATGTTATAATTTATGATAATTTAAGAAAAAGGAGATTAGGTAAATGCCTTACAGTAATAATATTGGAAAAATTATTAGTATAATAACTATAATTGCCCTATGCGTTTTAAGTATAATTTTCTTTGTAAAATTATTACCAACTATTTTAATAGCAGGATTTGCAATATGGTGTGTATACAAAGCCTATGATTATATAAAGTTAAAATTTAATAAGAAAAGCTACAAAAAAAATTATAAAAAAAACAGTAATACAAATTTTTATAAAGATTCAACTAATGATATACCCGATATATCAAAAGAAAATGTAATTGATGTAGATTATGAAGAACTAAAAAACAATTAAAAACCTATGAAAATATTTCCATAGGTTTTTTCTATTTACTCTTATTAAATAATTTCTAAATGAGTACCAGTACAATTAATAAAAAATCTATTCTTAAGCTGTTTTAAACTATTTGTAGCTAATTCTCCTGTACAATGAGAAACTCCTATGAGTTTAATATTCATAGATTCTAACTTTTTAATAACTTTTTTTATTTTTTTTTCATCCGCATTAATTAAATGAGTTCCCCCTAATATAGCATATATATTTTTATTTAATCTTCTCTTTATACTCTCTAACATGCTAATTACTCCTACGTGGCTACAACCCAGTAAAACAACTAAACCTTTATCTGTATCCATGACCAACGTAATTTCTTCTTTAAAGCTATCTTGAACATAGCCATCTCCCTTCTTTATTAGCATTTTATCATTTTCTAATTCACAAGTTGTTTCTTTATTAAAGTTTCCACATAAATAAATAGAATGTTCTAGTTGAAAAATATCTTCTTGAAGATAATTTATTGGTATATTTTTTTGTAAAAAATAATTCTCATCAAAATCTATTCCTAAATACTTATAAGAATTATCCTTCAATATTTTAAACTTATTACTATTTTTAAAAAAATATTTATTTATATAAACTTCTGGATAATATAGGACTTGGTCAAAAAATTTTCTTACTCCACCACAATGGTCATAATGAGCATGACTTAATATCATATAATTAGTTTTATTTAAATCTATTCCTAAAGTTTTTGCATTATATACAAAATTCCCAGTAGATCCTGTGTCAAATAAAATATTACAGTAAGGTGTTTCTATATATATAGATAATCCATGCTCATATTTAAGTCTACTATCTTCTGAAGTATCTTCTATTAAAGTAGTAATTTTTATCCCCATAATTTTTCCTCCTATATTTTATGATATAACATGTAAAATTATTACATATAACTATTACTTATTTTATCATAAATAAACCATTATAAAAATAATTAATAAAAATAATAACAAAAATCTATTAATTTAATATCCTATTATTATAATAAATTTTATAGGAGGACACTCGTCTTGTGTAAAATAAAAGCTCAAAATTATAACCTTTCAAATGTAAAGGGTATTACTCTAAAACAACTAACTGAACATTATAAACTGTATAAGGGATATGTAGACAAAATAAATGAAATGTGGAGTATACCAAACAATTCTGATATGTTCCCTAATAGTAACTCTACTTATAGTAAAATGCGTTGTTTAAAACGAGGTGAAAGCTACGCATTAGATGGTGTTAAATTACATGAACTTTATTTTAATAATATAACTTCTGGGTCTACACCTATTTGTGGTAAATTGTTAGATAAAATTCTTAGAGAATTTAATTCATTAGATAATTTTTTAAAATATTTTAAAGAAGTAGGATTATCCGTTAGAGGTTGGGCAATACTTTGTATAGATCCCTTAGATAATAAACTTCATATCTTTGGTTCTGATACTCATGACAATGGAGCTATATGGCTTTCCTATCCATTACTAATAATGGATGTATACGAACACGCTTATTTCTTAGATTTTGGTACCGATAAAAGTAAATATATAGATGTATTTTTCAAAAATGTAAACTGGAATATCGTTAATAATAGATTAAAAAAATACTATAATTTAATGTCACTAAAGAATTGTAATATGAGATCTTACCCTAATATGCCTTGCCCTTATTTTAATAATTTTTTTTAAAAATATATAATTTATAGTAAACAATATTTATATATTGAATACTATATTATTAGACACAAACTAAAACCTAAGAAAAGGGGGCTTACCTATGTGGTGTTGTGGTTGCTTTTGGCTAATTGGCCTAATATTCTTATTAGCAATATTCTCATGTTGCTGCCCTATTTGGTGGTGTTAAAAATATCCCCTGGATTATATCCAGGGGTTAATTATATAATCACAAATTTATATAGTTCAACATAAAATATATAAAGCACTATAGTAAAAGGAGTTCTATGAGTAATTCAGATTCATCCAAAAATATAAAGGAAAAAAAAATTTGTTTTAAAGAAAAAATACCAAAAGAAAAATTTAAATCTAAAAGTACAGATTTTAAAATATTAAATTCGGAAAAAGAAAATCTAAAAAATTCTATTATAAGTTTTGAAGGTGGAAAAGATTTTTCTAATATACCAGATTTGAAAACCGATGTAAGCACTATAAAATTTCCTGGGTGGATACTCTTATTAGAACATAATAAAAATGGATGTGGCAATATAGACAATATTCCTATTATAGCTACATGGACTAAACATAAAAATTATCCAGATAATTATCGCTATATATTATTTGATAATGAGATATCTAAAATTTCCTTAGATTATACCTCTTATTTTCCTATAAAAATAATTATTTGTGATAAAAATAATAAAATTTTAAAAACCTTAAACGGAGAAAAAACCTGGAATGAAAATGATGGATACAATAAAGTTTCTACTATAGATTTTGATGCTAATAAAAATATAATAAAGTACTTAAAAATTGAAAGCTTTGCTGATTATATAGGAATAAATAATTTGCAAATATCTAAAAACCTAAAAGAAGACTCTAAAAATACTAATTCAAATCAAAATAATATGGCTAACAAGTTAGATTTAGATAGATTATTTTTAGCATTAGCTATTTATCTTCTGTTTTTCCATAAAAATAGTAGATAAAATATATACCCTATTTATGTATATCCCCCTAACCCTTCATACATAAATAGGGTGTTAATCTTTAGAATTATTATTCTATTATTTTATATTCTGCATCTATACATTTATTCTTATAAAATTCTTTAGAATCTCCATAAATCTTTACTTCTGTTTTCACCGCATTTTTTTCTAAAAATTTAGTTGTAAGTTTACTTACCTTTATGCTTTTATTTAAGAAATTACTTGTAGTAGAAAAAATTACTTTTGCAGTTATAGAACTTCCTTTTCCCAAAACTTTACTACCTTTTCTAAAAACATTGGCTAACCTTTCATGTTTATTTTTTTCAGCTATTTTTCCAAGCATATTTCCTGTAATTATGGTTCCATTTTCTATTTCTTCCCCTAAAATTTCTCCTGTAACTTTTATAACCTTACATATTTTATACATTGAAAACACCTCTTAAACACTACTATACTATAAATAGTAATTTTGTATTATATCTTAATAAATTAACTTATTTAAGAAAATATTTGTAATTATACCTATATTTATATTAAAATTAATAATTTTACATCTTGTGTAAATATGTTATTTTTTATATTATAAATATAAGTTGTATATTATTTAAAAAATATATTATATATTATTAGTAACATATTATATAATTAATGTATAGTATATTTTAATTATAATAATAAAAAGGAGAAAAGCTATGACTTTATATGATGAAAATAACTTGCATATAATAAAGCAAAATCTAAGATATTTAAAATTATTATCTAAACAATATCCTACAATATCTAGTGCTAGTACAGAAATTATAAATTTGCAAGCTATATTAAATTTACCAAAAGGTACAGAGCATTTTATAAGTGATGTGCATGGTGAATATGAATCTTTTACTCATATGCTTAAAAATGCTTCTGGAGTTATAAAGAGAAAAATAGATGATATTTTTGGTAATTCCCTAAGGGAAAATGATAAAAAAAATTTAGCTACTTTAATATATTATCCTGAACAAAAGTTAGAATTAATCCAAAAATCTGAAAGCAACTTAGAAGACTGGTATAAAATAATATTATATAGACTTATAAAACTATGCCAAGTAGTATCTGCAAAATATACTAGATCCAAAGTGAGAAAATCATTACCTAAAGACTTTGCCTATATAATTGAAGAATTATTAAATGAACAAGCGGATAGAGTGGACAAACATGGTTATTATAATAGTATAATTCAAACTATTATAGATATAGATAGAGCTTCTGAATTTATAGTAGCCATATCAAAAGTTATTCAAAGATTAGTAGTAGACAGACTTCATATTTTAGGAGATATTTATGACAGAGGTCCTGGCGCAGACATAATAATTGATGCTTTATATAAACATCATTCTATAGATATTCAATGGGGAAATCATGATATAGTTTGGATGGGTGCTGCTTCTGGATCAGAAGCTTGTATTGCAAATGTTATTAGAATTTCTCTTCGTTATGCTAATTTATCTACATTGGAAGATGGATATGGTATTAATTTACTGCCTTTAGCTACTTTTGCTATGGATTTTTATGAAGATGATGAATGTAAAGGTTTTAAACCTAGAACAATAGATAAAACTTTAAATGATACTGATAAGAAATTATTATCTAAAATGCATAAGGCTATATCCATAATTCAGTTTAAATTAGAGGGACAAATTATACAAAGAAGACCTGAATTTAAAATGGAAAAAAGATTGCTTTTAGATAAAATGGATTTACAAAAAAACATCGTAACTGTAGAAGGAAAAACTTACAAATTAAATGATACTAATTTTCCTACAGTAGATCCTAAAAATCCATATGAATTAAATAAAAGAGAAAAAGATCTAATCGAAAAACTTAAAAACTCATTTTTAAATAGTGAAAAACTTCAAAGACACATAAGATTTTTTTATAGTCATGGAAGTATGTATTTAACCTGTAATTCTAACTTATTATATCATGGATGCATACCTTTAAACGAAGATGGTTCTCTTAAAGAAGTGCTTATTTGTAATGAAAATTTTAAAGGCAAAGCATTATTAGATAAATTAGATCATTGTGCAAGAGAAGCCTTCTTTTTTAAAGAAGATCCTGAATCTAAATTATATGGTATGGATATGCTTTGGTATTTATGGTGTGGACCTAATTCACCACTTTTCGGGAAAACAAAAATGACTACTTTTGAAAGATATTTTATTGATGATAAAACAACTCATAAAGAAGAAAAAAATTCATATTACAATTATAGAAATGATGAAAATATGTGTAATATGATATTTAAAGAATTTCATCTACCTACTACTGACTCACATATAATAAATGGGCATATTCCTGTAAAAACTAAAGAGGGTGAAAGTCCTATAAAAGCTAATGGAAAATTATTAGTTATTGATGGTGGCTTTTGTAAAGCCTATCAACCGCAAACTGGTATAGCTGGGTATACATTAATATATAATTCCTATGGATTACTTTTAACATCTCATGAACCTTTTGATTGCATAGAAAATGCTATAGTAGATGGTAATGATATATTATCTTCTACCATTATATTAGAACATGTATCTTCTAGAAAAAGAGTTGCAGATACTGATATAGGTGAACATATAAAATCTCAAATTCATGATCTTGAAATGCTTTTAGTAGCCTATAGAAAAGGTTTAATAAAAGAAGAAAGATAATCTTAAAAGACCACTTTTAATAAATATTAGTGGTCTTCTCATTTAATATACAAATTAGATTACAATCCTTATATTTTAAAAATCACAATATCACTACTAACTAGATTTAATATTGAAAATATAGTAATATGTTATAAGATTAAGAATATATTCAGTGGGGGAATTATGATGAAAAGCAGTACTGGTCCTTTATATAAAAACATAGCTTTAGACATAGCTAATCGTATAGTAAGGGGTAAATTAAAATCAGATGAAAAAATTAGCGGCAGATCAACATTAGCTAGTATGTATAATGTATCTCCAGAAACCATAAGAAGAGCTATAGCACTTCTAGAAGATATGGATGTAGTAGTTTCTAATAAAGGCAGTGGTATTGAAATATTATCAATATCGGCTGCTGAAAAATTTATTGAAAGAAATAAAAATAATGTTTATTTAAAAACTGTTAAAGAAAATATAGTTGATATATTAGCACAACGTAGAAAACTAGATAAAGAATTAGAAGATAATTTTAATAAAATATTAGACTTAGTAGAACGATTTGAAAATATATCACCTTTTACATTGATCGAAATTGACATAAAAGAACATTGTAAATTTATCGGTAAAAAGGTTAATGAAGTTAAATTTTGGCAAAAAACAAAAGCAACTATAGTTGCTTTTAGAAGAAGAGATGACATAATTATTTCTCCTGGTCCAGAATACATATTTACCAAAGGAGATATATTAGTTGTAATTGGCAGCAAAAATGTATACAATAAAGTTCATAAATTTTTATATGAATAATACACATAAAAACTTATATTAAACCTAGTTTTTTGTGTAATAAAAAACTTTTATCATTTTTTGTATTATAATCATATCTTCCTTATGAATAATTAAAACTACAAATTGTAAAACTAATAATAAATAATATGAGGAGGATGAAAAATGGATTTAACTACAAAAGATATAATAAAAAAGAAAATATTAGATGCCCAAGAAAATGTACGTGATTATCAAATGTACTCTAAAAAAATAGATGACAGAGAAACTTCTGAAACATTTAGAGACTTTGCTGAAAATGAAGCTATGCAAGCCCAAAAATTAAGACAGCTAATAGATAAATTTGATAATTATTAAACTTAATTAATTTTAAAATAAATAATATGGTACATTAAAAAATGGGAAATTAGTATCAGATTTGCTCAATACACTTTATACTGCTATTAAGTAACTTCTGATTTTCTGATTTCCCATTTTTTAACAATCTTATAAATTTAACTTTAAACTTCAATATTTTCATGTTGTTTATTAATCCAACTTATTATATCTCTAAAAACCTCTTTTTTATTTATTTCATTTAATATTTCATGCCTTCCATCTTTATATAATTTATATTTAATATTTTTTACACCTAAAAGTTTATAACAATTATATAAATTTTCTATTCCTTGTCCATCATTTCCCACTGGATCTTTAGAACCTGCTACTATAAATATAGGTAGATTTTTAGGTATTTTTTTTATATTTTCTTCTTTCCATATAGACTTTAATCCTCTAAAAAAATCATAAAAAAATGATGTTGTAAATACAGTACCACAATAAGGATTTTTAATATATTTTTGAACTTCCTTTTCATCTCTACTTAACCAATCAAAATCTGTTTTGTTTGGTTTGAAACTTTTATTGAACCTATAAAAAGATAACTTATTTAATAGATTACTTTTATGCTTTCTTCCCTTTAAGATCATTTCTAATTTGGCAATAAGAATCCCTAAATTCACCATAGACCCTTGTTTACCATTAGTACCTGACAATATTAATCCTTGAATCCTATAACCATATAATTGTATATATCTTTGACTTAAAAAAGATCCCATACTATGTCCAAATAAATAAATTGGTAAATCTTTATTTTCTTCTTCTATAATGCTTGTTAATTTATTCATATCTTTTATCATAGAGAAAAATCCATCTTGCTCTCCCAGATAGCCTAACTCCTCTAATTTCTTACAACTTTCACCATGACCTCTGTGATCATTTGCATAGACCCTGTAACCATTTTCATTTAATACATGAGCAAATTCTTCATATCTTAATGCTGTTTCTGCCATACCATGAGCTATTTGAATAACAGCCTTTACCTTACTTTTAGGATTCCATTTATAAACCTTTAAGTTAATGTCCTCTCTACCCTTAAAATAAAACTCTTCTCTTGCCATAAAATCCTCCTAATAAAATTATATTTCTAAAACAATTATACTATTATCCTTTCATATATTGAATAATAATGCTATATATCATTTAAGTAATATTATATACATTTTAATTCTTATTTTCATATTTATATACTTTTTGAATTAAATTAAAATATATGTTATATTTTATTTATAACTTATTAATTATGACTTTAAAACTTCGATAAAAAGTTTAGTTAGTTTTTTAAACTAAAATAATTTTATAAAATTTAGTTTACAAAAGTTAAACAACATTAATCCATTTTATATAGGGGGATTTTTTATGAAAAGTTCAAAAAAAACAGCTCTTACTTGTGTTTTATCTACAGCTTTAGTAGCCCAACATTCCATAGCTGTCTTTGCCTATAATACAAGTATGAATCCTAACTTAAGTAGTAATGCTTATAATAGTAGTAATATTTTTACGAAATGTGGTTATAAAGGTCAATGTACTTGGTTCACTTATGGAAGAACTCTCGAAAAATTAGGAGTTTCTCTTCCTAGTCAATTTTACGGCAATGCCATTGATTGGTGGAATTGTAATATAAAAAGTAATGTTTATTCTTATGGTCAAGAGCCTAGAGATAATTCTATAGTTGTATGGAGTGGTGGTTCAAAAGGGTTCGGTCATGTAGGATTTATAGAAAAAGTCAGTGGAGATACAGTTTATTTTAATGAAGGTAATGCCTCTATTAGGGGAGATTATGATGGCTATGTAAAAAAATTATCTAAAGAACAAATGAAACATAGAGGTAACTTATATTTAAAGGGTTACATATATGTAGGAAGTGGTACAAGCTCTAGTGGTAATAATACTAATAATAATAGCAGTAGTAATAATAATTATAACATTATTGCTACATCCAAAGTAAAATTAAGTAGTAATTCTTCATCACTTAATGTAAGAAGTGCTCCTTCTTTATCATCTTCTGTAATAGGTTCATTATCAAATAATACCACTGTATCTATAATAAATCAAAATAATGGTTGGAGTAAAATCAAATATGGAAATAATATAGGATATATAAGTTCTAAATACTTAAATAATAATAACAGTAGTAATAGCGATAATAATAACTATAACATTATTGCTACATCCAAAGTAAAATTAAGTAGTAATTCCTCATCACTTAATGTAAGAAGTGCTCCTTCTTTATCATCTTCTATAATAGGTTCATTATCAAATAATAGTACTGTATCTATAATAAATCAAAATAATGGTTGGAGTAAAATCAAATATGGAAATAGCATAGGATATATAAACTCTAGATATTTAAACAATAATAATAGTAACAATAATAATAGTAGTGGTAATAGTAATAATGTTATTACTAAAAATGGACATGTTGTTTTATCCAATAAAAGCTCCCTATTAAACGTAAGATCCTCTACTAATACTTCTTCTAAAATTATGGGAAGTCTTAAACATGGTAGTTCTGTTAATATAATAAGTCAAGTTGGTAGTTGGTATAAAATTAAGTATGGTTCATCTATCGCTTATGTTAACTCTAATTATATATCTTTGGATAATAATTGTACTACTAACTCTAATACAAATAGTAACTCTAACAAAAATAATATTTCATCTAAAGGAACTGGTACTGTAAAATTATCTAATTCAAATTCTAAACTAAATATAAGAATCTCACCGAATACTTCATCTAAAATTATAGGAAGTCTTAATAATGGTGATTCTGTTAATATAACAGGAAAGAGTGGACAATGGTATCAAATCAAATACGGTTCATCTACTGCTTATGTTAGCGCTGATTATATAAGTAATAAATCTGTAACTACTAATTCATATGGAGTAGTATCTTTATCAAATAAATATTCTTCACTTAATGTAAGAAGTAATCCATCTTTAAGCAGTACTGTTATTAGTTCGCTTGCTTATGGTAATAAAGTTAAAATTTTAGATACTGTTGGTAGTTGGTATAAAATTAATATTAATAATATAACAGGATATGTTTATAGTACTTATATAAAATAATTAAATTTAAAAATAAAAACAAGGCTTTTTCACAATATGGAAAAACCTTGTTCTTTTATTCCATCTCAATTTTAACTTTCATATTTTCTATAAGTTTATTCATTAATTTTTGACAATCTTGTCCACTTACAGGATAAGTTATAGATGCATTTTCTAAATGATACTCTGAAAGTTGTGTATTTATTATAGATAGTACATCATATTGTTCATTAATTTTTGACTTTAGATTTTCAACTTCACTTTCATCATATCCTGGTAATACTGCTAAAAAAGTTAAAAATCCATGTTTAGTTATAAAATTAGGTGTTTTAAATATTCCTTTTATACCTTTAAATACAATATCTGTTAGTATCAAATATGTTTCCTTCATATCGATTTTTTCTTCTTTTTCCGTGGACTTAATTAAAGTAAATATCATTGCAGATAAATTCATATTATTTTCTTTAGCTATAAGCAGTTGTTCCATAAAATAATGTGTAAAATCTTCAGGTAACTCAGATTTTATTTTTACTTCATCATTTTTATTAACATTATTAACATTATTAACTTTTTCAACTTCTTTACTTGTTTGTTGATCCTGTAGTTTTTGATATTTTTCATTAATTTTATTTTTTCTTACTAATTTCATAACTCTATCTAGTAAAATCTTATTATCAAAAGGTTTTAATACATAATCACTTATTTCGCCTTCTCTTATTACTTTAGCAAAAGCTTCTCTTGTATTCATCTTAGTTAATATCATAACTGGTATATCTATGCTTTTTTGTCTTATTTTTTCAACTATTTCAAAACCATCTTCTTTTATAAGACCTACTTCTAATATAATTAAATCTATATCATTCTTTTTTTCGGTTAACTTATTGAAAAATTCAAAGGAAGTAGATGCTTCATAAACTTTTACATTTTTTTCAGCTAAAAGTTCTCTAACTCTATACCTTACATAACTCATATCGTCTAGTATTATAACATTTTCCATGGCTCACCACTCTCATATTTTAAACATTTTTTAATTTAATTTTAAATCGTATTTAAGAAAATTATAACATATTGTGTAATATATTTCTAGCACATGCCACCATCTACAGTAATTATTTGTCCGGTTATATAACTTGCATCATCACTACTTAAAAATGATACTACTTTACCTATATCTTCACCTTTTCCTAGTCTCATAAGTGGAATTTCTTCTTTTAAATTATTCATATCTTCTAAACTTACGCATTTATTCATATCTGTGTCTATAACCCCTGGCGCTACTGCATTTACTCTAATGTTACTTCCACCAAGTTCTTTTGCTAAAGCTTTTGTAAAAGAATTTATACCACCCTTTGCAGCAGAGTAAATAACCTCACAAGAGGCACCTACATTTCCCCACATAGAAGATATATTTATTATAGAACCGCTTTGTTTTTCTAGCATATACTTAACAACATTATTTGTACAATTAAAAACTCCTTTTAAATTGGTATCTATTATACTGTCCCAATCATTTTCATTCATATCCATAAATAAACCTATTTTAGCTATACCAGCATTATTAACTAAAATATCTATTTTACCAAAATTATGTATAGTATATTTTATAAGTTCCTTAGCCTCATCATATTTAGAAATATCTGCTTTATAAATTACTCCATAACCACCTAATTTCTTTATATAATGCAAAGTTTCCAGTGCACCTTCTTTATTTTGTCGATAATTTATAACTACACTAGCTCCTGCTTTAGTAAGTTCAATAGCTATTGCTTTCCCAATTCCTCTAGATGACCCTGTAACTATAGCAACTTTACCAGATAAATTTGACATTAAAAACCTCTCCCTTAATTATCTACTTAATTTATATATTCTTTAGTTATTTATAATATTTTTTTATCAATTAAATAATAATAATATAAATTGATTATAACACTTTTAAAAATAATTTATAAATTATAGTTAATAATTAAATTTATTTGAAAATAAATTCTTATTATAGTATCATATAAAATTAATTATTATATAATAAATATTATTGGAGGTATGTTTTATGAAAATAAAATTTATGGGAAATCCTATAACCCTTGAAGGAACTGAAGTAAAAGTTGGAGATACTGCTCCTGATTTTACAGCTATTGACAATAATATGAATCCTGTTTCATTAAAAGATACAAAAGGAATACGAATTATATCTATAGTTCCTTCTTTAGACACTGAGGTTTGTGATCTTGAAACAAGAACTTTTAATTCTAAAGCTGCAGAACTTCCAAATGTAACTATATATACAATTTCAATGGATTTACCCTTTGCTCAAGCTAGATGGTGCGGTGCTCATAATATAGACAAAGTTATAACTCTATCAGACTTTAAGGATAGATTAGTAGGTAAAAATTATGGAACTTATATAAAAGAATTAGGTTTATTAACTAGAGCAGTATTTATAATAGATAGTAATAACAAAATTGTTTATACAGAATATGTACCTGAAGTTACAGAACAACCAAATTTTGATGAGATACTAGAAAAAGCAAAATATGCAAAATAATAAAAACCCTAAATTTAGGGTTTTTATTATTTAAACTGATTTTCATTTATACTAGGGAGACTTTGAAGATCTATTCCTCCAGTATTTTTAGGAATTCCATGTAAATATTGTTCTCCACTTTTAGCTGTACCTATAACTACATCATTTATTTCTCCCTCTGCTGCTCTTTCTATAGCTTCATGTTTAGTGAGTAACTCACCATTATTTAGTTTATAACCACTAACAGCACCTTCATTATCTCTTATTAAAGCTACAATATCTTTTCCAAAATTATCGCTACCATAAGACACTTAAAAGCACCTCCCTATTTAAATTATATATTTATTTTCCCCAACTAAAATTTATTTAATCTAATTTAACTTCTTAATTATTAATCCAAAATTTATCTAGATAAAATTTTGCCTTATTTTCATTTCCAACTATAAAATTATTACTCCATTCACTACTTAATAGTAAGCTATATGGATACTTATTGTATCTTTCATCTAGTAATAATATAATCCCTTTATCTTTTTCATCCCTTATAAGTCTTCCAGCCGCTTGGAATACCTTTGTCATAGCTGGATAAATATATGCATATTCAAATCCTTTACCTATTTTATACTCATAATAATTTTTTATTATGTCTCGCTCTAAACATATCTGTGGCAATCCTATTCCTACAATTGCGACTCCTATTATTCTATCTTCTTTTAAATCTATACCCTCCGAAAATATTCCTCCTAGAACACAGAAACCCACCATACTTTCTTTAGGATTAGGTATGAAATTTTGCAAAAAACTTTCTCTTTCTTCTTCTGTCATAATAGAATTTTGGATTATAATATTATCCTCTAAATATTTTTCCTTATAGCAGTTATAAACATTATTCATATATTTATAAGATGGAAAAAATACTATATAGTTTCCCATCTTAACCTTCAACATCAATTTTATATAATCACTTATTTTTTCATAAGTATTTTTTCTATTTTTATAGGTTGTGCATATATTATTTGCAATAATAGTACATCTATTTTTACTTGGAAAAGGAGACTGTAACTTTAATAAATAATCTTCTTCACTTCCGCCTAATATCTTCCTAAAATATTTTATTGGACTTAAAGTAGCAGAAAAAAACACAGAAGATTTACTATTTTTTAGTACATTTTTTAATAAAGAAGAAGAATCTATACAAAATAACTTTAGTGATAAATCCCCATTAATAAACTCTCCATAAGTTATGTAATTTTCTCCGTAGATATCATATATCTTTATAAAATGTAAACATTTAAAGTAAAATTCCATTAATTTTTCATCTATAATATATTTATTTTTACTAAAATAAACTTCACATTTTGATATAAATATATTAATTAACTCATAAAGTTTTTCAGGCGGCTCCTCATTAATATAACTATTATCTAATTCATACATATTTTTTATAGAAACCATATAAGAATTTATCTTTCCTAAAATTCTATAAAGCTCTTTATTTTTATCCCTAAAAATTTTTTTCAGATTTAAAACATCCTTTTTTAATATACTACAAGAAAACATCTCTCTAGATCTATCTACTAAATTATGAGCTTCGTCTATTAAAAATACAAAATCTTCATTACTATCTGAAAAGTACCTTCTTAAATAAACTCTTGGATCAAATACATAATTGTAATCACAAACAATAGCATCACACCATATACTTAAATCTAAACTTAACTCAAAAGGACATACTTTATGTTTTAATGCATAATCCTTTACTACATTTTCTGTTATCAATTTTTCATTATTTAATACATCTAATATAGATTCATTAATTCTATCAAAATGACCCTTAGCATATTCACAAAATTTTGATGTACACTCACATTTTTCTTTAAAACATATTTTTTCTTTAGAGGTTATAAATATAACTTTAAGATATAAACCCTTTTCTATCATATAATTAAGACATTGAATTACATATTTTTTAGTAGTATTTTTAGCAGTTAAATAAAAAATCTTGTTTACTTTTCCCTTTCCCATAGCTTTAACCGTTGGAAAAATAGTAGATATAGTTTTTCCTATACCTGTGGGGGCTTGTATAAATATATTTTTATTATCTACTATAGATTTATATACTGAAACTGCTAGCTTCCTTTGTCCTTTTCTGTATTCTCTAAACGGAAAGTCCAAATCTTCTATAGATAAGTTCCTGTTTACTTTAAAATTATAATTAAGTTCCATCCATATATAATATTTCTCTATAATATTATTAAAAAATTTTTCAAGTTCCTGCAAATTATAACTTTTTATTATAGATTTAATATCTCCATTTTGTAGATTATAATACGTCAATTGTATATTTATTTTATCTAAATTATTTTGCTTACTATATATATACCCATAACACTTCGCTTGTGCCCAGTGCATATTATTATATTCTAATTCCTCTAAAGGCCTATTTGTACTTTTAATTTCTTCTACAGTTATATTGTTTAATTCTTTAATTATTCCATCAGCTCTTCCTTCTACTGTAAATAAAAAATCTCTATACTCCATACTATATCTTAAAAAAACTTCCTTATCATATTCAGTCATAAGTAATGGAGTAGCATTTCTTTTCCTTATATCTTGTATTTTTTTATGTGCCTTTATTCCCTCTAACGCCCTATTGTGCCCTGTATAAGCCATATCAATGTTACCGCATCTTAATATAAATTCTATTAAATTTCTAACAGATATTTTTATTTCCTCTTTCCAACTCATAAAATCAACCTTCATTTATATAATATTAGTTATTATAACACATTAAACTTTTATAGGATTTAGTCAACTTTTTTCTTTGTAAACAATATAATATTAATGAATAAAATTTTATTGGAGTGTTTATATGAGTTATACTACATTAAGACAACCTCAAGGATTTCCTTTTTGTTTCACTAACCTATTAAGAGAAGCTATGATAGCTGAAATAGTAGCTATTAATGATTACGCACATCACATAGCAAATTCTAATATTAAGGAGTTAAATGATCTTTGGCATCACATAATGCAAGAAGAAAAAAGGCACTTTGGAATGTTTTTAGAATTACTTAGAAAATATGATCCTACTGAATATCAACGCTACAAACAAGTAAAATCAGAATTAAATCTAACTAATAAATGTCCTAAATTTCCTGAATATCGTCCTAAATATAACGAACAACTTATACTAAACAATGTAAGAAGTGATATAAAAGGCGAATTAGAAGCTATAATTCTTTATGAGGATGAAGTACTGCATATTAAACATAAAGACATAGTTGATACTTTTATGGAAGTAATTTCTGAAGAAAAGGAACATACTGAAGAATTAACTTTATTTTTAACCAAATATGATAAAGACAAATATAACAATATATCATAATACCTAAAATTTTAAACAGATGGATTAAAATTTTTATTTTTTAATCCATCTGTTTTATAATATATTATTTCAATTTTCCAATTAAAAACATTATGTTCATTCCCATAGATGAAAACTTTTCTTCATATTCCGTCTTTGTATTTTTTGTAAAGTCACTATTGTGAAGATCATAAGTTATATATTTAATGTCAAAACCACTTTCTTTAAAATATTCCTTTGAATCCTCAAATAAATCTTTATCGTCTGTTTTAAACCATATTTCACTATTAGGTTTTAAAAACTTTTTATATTCCGTTAGAAATTTGGTATGTGTTAGTCTTCTCTTATTATGTCTTTCTTTTGGCCAAGGATTACAAAAATTAATATATATTTTATTTATTTCATTTTCTTCAAACACTTCTGCTATACTCATTATATTCATAGTAAGAAATCTTACATTTTTAAGGTCACTACCATCTTCATTTTCAGTTTCCTTAACTTTTCTTATAGCATAAACTATAACCTCATCTTTCAAATCCACACCTATGTAATTAATATTGGGATTGTTATATGCTAATTTAGATATAAATCCCCCTCTTCCACATCCAAGCTCCAAATGTATTTCATTATTATTATTAAACTCTTTTGACCATTCTCCCCTACATTCCCTATGGTTTTTTATAAATATATCGCTTTTCTCTATTTCTGGTCTTGCCCACCATTTTTTTCTAAGCCTCATAAATTGTTATACCTCCGATTTATTTTAGTGATTTTCCCTTGAAATATTATATCACACCCTTATTTTTATTCACAGATTACATTTAAGGGCTACTTGTATTTAACGATAATTCATATATTATGCAATGTAATAAATTTTAATATATGTAGGATTGGTTATATGAATAAATTTTTAAAAGAACTAAAAGATACTAAAGTTATAAATAATAATGATATTAAAAGAATTAAACAATATATAAATATTAAATTTTTTAAAGAAGATTCGAAAAATAAATCTTATATGTTATCTTCCACCATACATGATATTATTAATTCTAAATTAGAAGGTTTTCCTTCTTATATAAAAAAAGACCTTAAGAATATTATATTTAAAAATACATTTTTATCTGGAAAAGACCACATTCAGATGTATGATATTTTTTATTCCTATATAAACTATCAAAAATTAGACAATGAACAAATTGGAATATTACTAACTTGGATAAACAATAATATAAAAATAAAAATAGATAGAAAAGATTTAGAAGAATATTTAATAGTTGAAAAAATTATAAATCCTATTATTACAACTAATTCTGATAAATTATCTTTAGAAGAATTAACTTGTGATTTAGATACCTCCTCTTTAAAAGATGAAGTTATCAACAATAATACAAATATTGATTCCAATATTAATTCTAAGTTCACCAATATTAAAGAACATAATACAATTGATATCTTTAGAAAATTATTTAATAAATCACTATATTCAGGATTAATTGTATTAGCATTGTTTTTAATTGTTTTTTATGTTAAAAGTAATTACTTAACCGCAAGTACTATAAATAAAAGTTCCACACAAACTAAAAGTGTCTCTTGTAATAAAGTATATAAGCATACTTTAAGAATTATTAATCCTAACATTCCTAAAGATATAACATTTAGTTCTATAAATGAAGTTAAATTAAAAAATTATTTGTCTACCAAAAAATCTATGCTGGCTAAAGAACCTTACTTTAGTTCTATTATAAATTCTGCTAAAGAATTTGATATAAATCCTTTATTACTGTTCGCCATAACCGGACAAGAACAGAATTTTGTTCCTGAAAATAATGAGTATGCTAAAAAAATAGCCAATAATCCTTTTAATGTATTTCATAGTTGGAAAGAATATAATACAAATATTAAAGATACATCGAAAATAGCTGCGAAAACTGTATTTAATTTATTAAAAGATATGCCTAAGGGCGAAAACCCCTTTAAATGGATAAATAAAAAATATGCTGAAGACAAAAATTGGTATAAAGGCGTGCAATCTATATATAAAGAATTATATAATGCTGTAAATTAAACTATATTCTCGTTAATTATATAATTAATTTAAAATACCTTTATTTATTTACTGTTTCGTATTAAAATCTAATCGTACAGTAAAAATAAAGGAGATGATTAAAATTTATAGTTTAAATGTAATACTGCCTACTGTAATTTTTATAATAGTTTACATATTGATTATTTCTGAAAAAATTAATAGAGTTGTAGCATCTTTAAGTGGAGCTGCTTTAATGCTACTACTAAAATTAATCTCTCAAAAAGAAGCTTTCTTAAAAATTGATTTTAATACCATAGGATTATTGATTGGAATGATGATTATGGTTAACATAACCAAAAGAAGTGGGATATTCGAATATATAGCCATAAAAGCAGCAAAATTTGCTAAAGGTAATCCTATAAAAATACTGGTAATGTTTTCTATAATTACAGCTATACTTTCTGGACTTTTGGATAATGTTACAACCGTACTCCTAATAGTTCCTGTAACTTTAGTTGTAACTCAAACTTTGAACATAAATCCAATACCTTTCTTAATGTGTGAGATTTTCGCCTCCAATATAGGTGGTACTGCCACATTAATTGGTGATCCACCAAACCTAATGATAGGTAGTGCTGCAAACCTAAGCTTTTTAGACTTTTTAAAAAATTTAGGTCCTGTTATATTAGTAATTTTAATAATTACACTTTGGGTAATCAAAAAAATATATAGAGATTCCATGGTTACCACAGAGGAATCTATAAATAAGGTAATGTCACTAAATGAAAATAAAGCTATAAGAGATAAACAACTAATGAAAAAATCCTTAATAGTACTATCATTAACATTAATAGGATTTCTTATTCATGATTCTTTAGGCTTTGAATCTGCTACAATAGCTATAGTTGGTTCTGCAATTTTATTAGGTATTAGTAAAGTTGAACCTGACGAAATATTACAAGAAGTAGAATGGAGTACCATTTTCTTCTTTATAGGATTATTTATAATGACTGGTGTATTAGAGGAAGTAGGTTTAATGAGAATCTTAGCTGAGAAAGCTTTAGATTTAACTAAGGGTAATCTATTATTTACTGGTATATTTATTTTATGGATATCTGCTATAGCTTCTGCCTTTATTGATAATATTCCATTTGTAGCTACTATGATACCATTAATTAAAGCCATAGGTAGCTTAGGTGGTATTAATGTAACCCCTCTTTGGTGGGCATTATCTTTAGGTGCTTGTTTAGGTGGTAATGGAACTATGATAGGAGCTTCTGCTAACTTAGTTGTAATAGGTATTGCAGAAAAAAGTGGTTATAAAATAAACTTTAAGGATTACTTTAAGTTAGGATTCCCTATTATGATATTATCCATAATATTAGCAACAATATATCTTTTATTATTTTTTCTACATTAATATAAAGATAGATAATATAAAAATAATATGTACTTTGTACATATTATTTTTATATTATAAAATTTTCCTATTTCCTAGTAAATAAGAAAGTTCAGTTCCTAAATCAACAACCTACCAACATTAAAAAATACTCATAGAAATTTTCATAAATAAATAGGATAAAAGATTTGATGGAATTCCTACTAGATAATTAGCTATAGGAGTTACTACAAATATTAAAAGAATAATTAATTGATAGTTATACATTACATTTGATACTTTATAAAAAGTTTTAGGTGCCAAATCTCTTAATATATTAAATCCATCTAATCCTGGTATAGGCATTATATTAAATACCGCCAACATACAGTTTATACTAACTGTATAAGATAGAATAATACCTATTATACCTTTTAAAGATGTTACATCTCTTAATATTATTAAATCATGTTTATATAATCCTCCTATAATAAGTGCAAAAGCAAATGCTGTTATTAAATTAGCTAGAATTCCAGCTATAGAAACCTTTATTGCATCCTTATACCCTCTTTTTAATGCACTTGGATTAGTTTCTACCGGTTTTGCCCAACCAAATCCAATTAATAATATCATAATAAATCCAATTACATCAATATGTGCAAAAGGATTAAAAGTTAATCGTCCTTGAAATTTAGGTGTTTTATCCCCTAATCTGTCAGCTACATAAGCATGAGCATACTCATGAACCGTGAGTCCTAATAATATACCTGGTATAATAAGTATCTTATATAAAATTTTATCAGTTAATGCCAAAGCTCTCATCCTTTCTTTTTTAATTAAAAATATTAAATAGTCATATATACTATTATATAAAATTTAGAGCCTCTTTTGAGGCTCTAAATTTTAAAAATATATTAATTAAATTTTGTTTTTAATAATTTTCCTTCACATATAGATGTAATTCCATCTATATACATTTTTATTATAGTACCTGTATATTTTGTTTCCTTACCTGTATTTAAATTAGTTACTGTACCCTTCATATTATTATTTACATAAACCTGACCTAAAGGTGAAACATATATATCTTCTACTGATGAAGGATTAGATATATCTAAAGTCTTCCAATTAGAGGTTTTTTCTTTTAAATTACCATAACATATTTTTACTATTTTATCGTCTTTCATTTCTCCTATATATATCTTGTCATTGTCATCTATAGATAAAAGTTTAGGAGACTTAATTCCTTCTATATTTAATGAAGTTTCTCTATTAGTAGAATAAATTTTTCTCTTTGATTCATAAATCAAAGTATCCTCATGAGGTATAATCTTCATGTCTTTTACCTCATTAGATAAAAGATCTGCTCGTTTTTTTTCTTTCATTATATTTATATTATATATCTTACTTGTAGTTCCTCCACTATTTACCTTTACATATATTACATTAGGTAATGGAGCTACTTGTATATCCTCTACCTTTGAGCTAGAATTTTGAAGATCAAACTCCGCTGTTTTATCTTTCTTGCTTTTATCTACATCATAGGAATTTAGTATTATTTTTTCTCCTTTTCTTTCAGCATAAAGTATTCTATTTCTATCTGGTAACCACATATATTTTGAAACATCTTTTTTACTTTCAAAATCTAAATTTTGTTTTTCTCCAGTCTTAGTATTTATTATATTTAATGAGTTATTTTCAAAATAAGATATATATTTTCCATTAAAAGATATGTCTAAATCTTCTACTTTTTCAGGTATACTTACTTCTGCTTCTTTCTCTTTAACTTCTGTATTAGTAACTTTTTTAGATTTTATTTTTGTACCGCCTGACGCTAAAAAATATCTGTCTATATAAAATAATCCTGCAAACTGAACTACTAATGAAATCATAATCCATATAATTAATTTTTTAAATATCTTCATCTTTACCTCCTAAGGTGCTACATATATAGCAGTTGGTACCGATCTTTCTCCTAAAGAATTAGCAGGATTATTTATAACGTCTCCTTCATAATACATAGTAGAGGAAGATCCTCCGTCTAAATTAGTAGCTGTATAAGCTTCGTATTGTAACATTATGTCTTGAACATCTTTTAAAGTGGCTCCTACACTTGATGCTTGCCTTCCATCTATTACTAACATAAGTATTGCTCCATCTTTTCTCTGTCCAATAGCAGTTCTTGGAGCTATCCCCCAACCACCGTCTCCAGATGTTATAGTACCTTTACCATTTACAACTAGAGGGGGGCCAAAAGTTATAGCCTGTTTAACATTTAACTTTTCTAATTCTTCTAAACTATGTTCACCAACAACTAATATTCCATCTTTAGTTATTGCAGCTACCTCACCTTTAAAGTTTCCTTGTTTATTACTATTATAAACAACTTTTCCTTCACTTATTACTAATCCTTCTACAGCGCCACCAGTACCTGTCCAATTAGTTCCTGCTGACTTATCTGTAAATCCACCACCATTTATAGCCGCTACAGCTCTATTATCTCTAGCTATTTGACTTGTAAGCTCACCTTGTATACCTAATTTTTTACTATACCCTATTTTTACCCTAGTAGGGTCATGCACTACTAGCATATATCCTTTAAATTTCTTCCCAGAACTTATATCGAATCTTTCTATTGTATTATCGTGTTTGTTTTCAAATTTTAATAAGGATTCTTTATCTTGTTTTATAGTTTGTATAGTATCTTCACTTAATATTTGTTTTATTTCGTTATCTGATAAAAATAATGTAGCTATATATTGATGTCGAAGTGTTGTCATAGCAGCCCCTACTAAAGTTTTCTTAACATTTTTAAAAGGACCGTGAAATATTATAAAAGGAGCAGTTATAGCAGTAAAAAATAATTGAAAAACTATAAAGCATATAACTATCTTAAAAGAAAACTTTTTCTTTTTCCTACTGGTTTGTTTATGTTCCATCAAAAAAATCCTTTCTTTTTAAATATACATCTTTCATTATTGTACAATAAATATAAAAATTTTTAAATAGAAATTCTTATAAAACATTTAAACATTTAGTAATATTATTTATTTTATGTCTATATTTACATAAAAATAGTATTAAAAGTATTATTATATTTTTAAATGCATTTGTGGTTAAATTGGTGATAATAAATTTACCATGGGGATTTTTACGAAAACTATAAATAAACTTTCTTTTTTTTCCAAAATGGTACAAAGTATATATTACTTATTGTGAAGTGTTAATTTTAGGGATGTAATGTATATACAATATAATTATTTAAAAATCATATTTGGAATTGTTAATTTTTATAAATAAAAAACGTTGTAAACATTTATGTTTACAACGTTTTTAAAAATATGGTAGCCTCTAGGGGAGTCGAACCCCTGACTCCACCTTGAGAGGGTGGCGTCTTCACCGCTTGACCAAGAGGCCTTAATAACTAACAAAATTAATTATAGTACACATTTAATCTTAAGTCAATAAAAACTAACTATATTATTACAAAATTTAGCTAAAAATAAGGAATATATTAAAATTTAAAATTAATATACTCCTTATCTGTATATACTAGATTTAATATTACTTAACTCTACCAACTGTAATATTGTCACAGTGTCTATCTCTTAGTTCCTCGATAGGATTCACTGATTCTTCAAATCTATAATCTGTTCCATATTGTCTTATATGATCACCTATAACCACATGACTTGCTACATTAGTAATATTTTTATTTACAATATCTTGATACTTGAAGAAATCGTAATCTTGAGGCAAACTAGAAACTTCAGCATAATCTTCTCTCTTTGCAGTTAAATTAACTGTTCTTGTTAATATATCCCTTATATATTCTTTATTTGGTCCTAAATTCAATAATTTTGGGAATTCTCCATTAGGTATAACTTGTTGCCATTGCTTATTTTCATATTTTTGTAAAAGCTCTGCTGCTTTATGAAGATGTGCAACTTCTTGTATAAAACATTCTTCCCATATCTTTTTGATATTTTCATCTTTTTCATCCTCATAACAAGAATAGTATAAATAACATTCTGTATACTCATGCATAAGTAATTCTTCAAGCCATGTACATCTAGTATCTTTTAAACTACCATATTGACTAACATGTTGTTCTTCTACCATACCTATTTCTAAATAAAGCTTTCTTCCTATATCAGTTTTATATAAGGAACTAACATTCATATAGTAATTCATTGTTTGCTGTTCCGCTGCTGTTATAATTCCTATATTAAGATTCGTTAATAAATCTGCTTTCTTAGAGTCTGTAGATCTTCTCATAGAATCATAAGGATGTCTATGATGTGATATTGTTGGGCGTGCTGGCATAATTTCTGTATAATGACCTACTAAATTTTCTGCTTTAGATCCTTGTTCCATTTCAAGTAAATTTGAATATCTATATAAATGGTCAAAGTCTTCAAGTAAAGCAAAATCAAGAGCATTCTTTACATCTTTATCTTTTTCTACTTTAGCAAGTGCACAAGTTAAATCTACTGCAAGTTGTTCATAACTTATAGTAGTTTCTAATATAGTTTCATCTAATGGTCTTAAATTACTTATCTTTTTTTGTTGTTGTTGTTCTATTCTTCTCGTAAGTGCCAATTCACGTCTTAAATCATTATTATCACAATGACGTGAAAATTGGTGTGAAAACCAATTTGCCTCAAATTCTGTACCATTCATCAAAATAATACGTGTTTTAGTATAGGGATCTACCTCATTTTTATTATATTGTTTAGGATATAAACTTCCCCAATCTTGGATAGTAGATTCTATACTTACAGGTTTCTCTTCAAATGGATTTAAACTCATAAAAATTACTCCTTTACACATTAATTAGTTCACTAATTAATGTGTGTATAAAATATTTTTTTATACAAATTTTAAATCCATTATAAACATTAAAGTATTCTTAAAGCATTTATGATAGATATCAAAGCTACACCTACATCTGCAAACACAGCCATCCACATAGTACCAATGCCAAAAGCTGCTAATACTAAAACTATTACTTTTATTGCTAAAATAAATATAATATTTTCCCAAACTATTTTGTGAGTCTTTTTAGAAATCTTCAAAGCATCAATTAATTTTGAAGGTTCATCTAGCATAAGAACTAAATCTGAAGCTTCTATAGCTGCATCTGAACCTACTCCTCCCATAGAGACACCTATATCTGACATAGCTAAAACTGGTGCATCATTTACTCCATCTCCTACAAACATTACCTTTTTCTTAGAATTTGTATTTTCCTTTAACTGCTTCATCTTTTCTACCTTATCTTGTGGTAATAGCTCCGCACAAATTTCGTCTATTCCTAATCTCTTTCCTATAGTTTCTCCAGTACTCTTTCTATCTCCAGTAAGCATAACTGTTTTATTAATGCCCATTTTCTTCAACAACATTACGGCCTTTTTAGAATCTTCCTTTACTTCATCACTTATTACTATATTTCCTACATACTTTTTATTTAAAGATATATATAGTACTACCCCTTCTTTAGAAACTTTGTCATATTTTATTCCCAATTCACTCATAAGATTTTCATTTCCTGCTATAACTTCCACATCATTTATATAAGCCTTTACACCTTTACCTACAATTTCTTCATATTTCGTAATTATTTTATTATCTATATCTTCTTTATAATATCTTAATACTGATTTTCCAATTGGATGATTTGAATATACCTCTACATAAGCTGCGTATTTTAAAAGTTCCTCCTTGGATATACCTTTAGGATTAATCTCTGACACCTTAAATATTCCTTTAGTTAAAGTACCAGTTTTATCAAATACTACACAATCTAAATCATATAATGATTCTAAAGCACTACCAGTTTTTATTAAAATTCCTTTTTTAGATGCACTACCAATTCCCGCAAAGAAACTTAAAGGGATTGATATAACTAATGCACAAGGACATGATACAACCAAAAATACAGCTGCTTTATATATCCACTCCTTAGCATTATAATTGCTAACTACAAATTTAGGAACTATTGCCAAAGCTATTGCAGAAAAAACTACAATTGGAGTATAATATTTAGCAAACTTAGTTATAAACTTTTCTGTCTTAGCTTTCCTAGCTGCAGCATTCTCTGTTAAATCTAAAATTTTTGATACTGTAGACTCACCAAAAGTTTTAGTAACTTTTATCTTTATTAATTTATTTTTGTTTATATATCCACTTAAAACTTCACTATCTTTACTCACTTCTCTCACTAAAGATTCCCCTGTTATAGCTGAAGTATCTACAGATGAATTACCTTCTACTATGATACCATCCAAAGGTATTTTTTCTCCTGGTTTTACTACTATTACGTCATCTACTTTTACACTCTCTGGTGATACTACTTCCATAATATTATCTGACTTTTGTAAATTAGCATAATCTGGCCTAATATTCATAAGTTCTGTTATAGATTTTCTAGATTTATTAACTGCTTTTTCTTGAAAATATTCTCCAATCTTATAAAATAACATAACAGCTACAGCTTCTGGATATTGTCCAACAAATATAGCTGCTATAGTTGCCACGCTCATAAGAAAATTTTCATCAAATACTTGTCCTCTAGAAATATTTTTTATAGAAGTTAAAAGTACATCCACTCCTATTAATATATAAGCTGTAATATATAATCCTATTTTTAACTCTATATTAGTTTTAACAAATGTGGCGCAACCTAATAAAATAATACCTATTATAATTCTTATGATTTCTTTATTTTGCATCAGATTTATTTTTTTATGATTATGGGAATCATTATCATTATTCGAATTACAATGTTCATGCTCATGACAGTGACATCCATTATCATGAATATGATTATGAACATGAATTTGATTACCAGATGGAATTTTCACTTTGTTTTTTTGCTTGTACTTTGCTTTATCCAAAACCTCAACGCCTGGTTCAATCCTATTAACTATTTTTTCTACACTTTTAAATACTATTTCCTCATCACTTGAATCCATTTCTACCATCAAAGTAGATGTATTAAAATTTAAGAAAGCGTTGTTTACTTTTTTTAACTTTTGAACCTTATCTTCTATTTTAGCAGCACAATTAGCACAGTTAAGTCCGTTCAATAAAATTTCCTTTTTTATTTTCATACTCCCACCATCCTTTAATTATTGAAAATATTGATTTATTTATGCATTATGTGTTCTAATCCTTGTTTAAATACATTTTCAACATGAGAATCATCTAAGGAATAATAGACTACCTTTCCTTGTTTTCTGTATTTTATAAGTCTTGCAGATCTTAATACTTTGAGCTGATGTGATACTGCAGAATGAGTCATTTCAAGTAAATTAGCTATATCACATACACACATTTCTGATACAGATAAGGCATAAAGTATTTTTATTCTTGTAGGTTCTGATAATACCTTAAAAAAGTCACCTAGTTCTATAACTTTATCTTTATCTATCATATTATTTTTAACTTTCTCTATTATTTCATGGTGAATTACACTACAAGAGCATGTTTCAGTAGTTGTATTCTTAGTATTCATCTTTTACTCTCCCTTCATATGAATAATTGTTCATATGTTCAATTATAATATAACATTTTATAATACAAACTGCAATATCTAAAATAAATTTACCAAATTTTTTTTCACATATTTTTTATTAACTTTCGAATACTAAATATACAAGATTTAAAAAGGAGGCAATAAAAATGAAATATAATGATAGTATAGGTTGTTCTGTTGATGAATGTAAGCATCATGCTAAAAATTCAGATTATTGTACTTTAAATAAAATAAAGGTAACAAAACATGCACATAGTGCTGATACAATTGAAGAAACAGATTGTGGTAGTTTTGAGTTAACAAAATAACTTCTATTTTTATACTATAAAAAATTAAGGACAACTTTTTAGTTGTCCTTAATTTAAATTATATATTTTTAAAAAGTAGCTGCTTTAAATCCTCCACCTTGACATTCTGTAGCATTAGAGACTGATATCACCGCACTTTTATCTATATCTTCTATTATTTTTTTGGCCTTTACTATTTGCTGGGCAGTCATTACACAATATATTATTTTTAACTCTGCACCTGTATATGCTCCTTCTCCATAAATTATAGTAGCTCCCACTCCTAACTTATCTAATAAAGAATCTTTTATCTTTATATCATTTTTAGTTACTGCAAATAGTATTTTCTTTCCATCGAATCCTTCTATAACTTTTCCCATAACTTGTGATTTTACAAACATTGAAATTATTGTATAAACTGCTACTTCGAAACTTCCTAATATAGCTCCTATAGTCACTACTATACAATTTATTATAAAATCCATAGTGGATATCTTTATTCCTAGTTTTCTTTTTACTAAAACTGATATTATATCTGTTCCTCCTTGAGAGGCTCTATTTCTAAATATTAGTCCCATACCTGCGCCACTTAAAACACCACCACAAATACAAGATAATAACACATCATTCATCTTATAAAAACTTGTATAATCTTTAGTCAATATTAAAAAAGTTGACATTGTGATCATACCTATAAAACTAAAAATACCAAAATCTAAATCTACTTCTTTAAAAGCTATTAAAAATATAGGTATATTTACAAGAAGTATAAAATAACCAGATTGTATATTGGTTACATATTGAAGCATTATAGCAATACCTGCTACTCCTCCACTTAAAAGTTTGTGTGGGATAAGAAACATATTAACCCCTATAGCATAAATTAAACTTCCCATCATAACTAATAGCAACCTTTTAAGGTTTTCTTTTTTGAAAATCATAAATACCTCCATAAAATTTAAAGAAAATTAATATAAATTAATTTTTTTATAATAATACATTATCTTATATATTAATTCTTTTTTAAATATTTTTTATTGCGAAATATTTTTATCAAATGAATTAATATAAAAAATATATTCATTTAATGATTGTGGAAAATTTAATTTATTGCGCTAACCGCTGTCCAACACACTAAACACCTCATTTTCATATTTATAAATGATTTTTTTATGTCATTTCATTTTAAGTGATGCAGTATTTATTTTTTATTATTCTTAATACACAAATATTTAATATATTTATGTATTTTTATAAATTCATTTTAATTTATAAAATATAATATCTTACATTTTTTTCAATATATTTTTCTTAAAATGAATTAAAAGTTTCTTTTTCTATACTATATAAAATTTTACACTCTACGTCAAATGGCTAAAAATCTATATTTTATAGTTTATTAACAAATTCTAATGTTATCTCTGGTTATTATCATTATATAATAATGAATGATTTATTTCACTTCTTGTTTGATATATAGCCTTCAATAATCATACAATTTTGAAATTATTATACTTAAGAATTTACTTACAAATAAAATTAATTAACATTTTATTCATATAACTAAAAAATAAAAGAAGCTTTTATAAGTAAAAGCTTCTTTTATTTTTTAGTTATAACGACACTGTTGGTTCTAATATAGTTAAAGTACTATTAAAAGTATTCATCCTTATTTCGGCTCCTATAGGTATAGTAGCTTTATAATATCCATGACCACTTGCTAAGTTAGTAATAGTAGGTTTATTAAATCTTAGTATCACTTCATCTAATAAATTTTCATAAGTCTTTCCATAAGCTTCATTACATCCCGTACACTCTCCCATTATAATTCCAACACAATCCTCAAATTTCCCAGCTAACTTTAAATGATTTATATATCTGTAAACTTTATTTATAGGTTCATGTACTTCTTCTAAAAATAATATTTTACCCTTTGTATCTATTTCATATGGAGTCCCTAAATTATCTATAAAAGATGATAAATTACCACCAACTACTGGAGCTGATATTATACCCAGATTATTTCCATATAAAGGTATACCCTCAGGATTATTTAAATCTCTAGGAGCTGTGGTAGAAGTTGTTGCTGAAAAAAATCCATTATAATTATAAATTGGCGTATCTTCTTTAAAATCTATAAGTAAAAGACTATGGAAAGTTATTAAATCAACTATTTTATATAATACATTTAATAATATAGTAATATCACTATAACCTGTAATAATCTTGGGATTTTGTCTTATTATATTATAATCTAAATAGGGTAAAATTCCAGCTACCCCAACTCCTCCTCTTGTAGGTATTATAGCCTTTACATTAGGATTTTCAAACATAGTCATTAAATCCTCTGCTCTTCTTTCTTCACTAGTAGACAAGTATCCTTCATTATTATATACATACTTACCTAATACAACGTTAAATCCCATATTTTCTAATATGCCTACTCCTCTATTTATAGATATACTATTTAAAGGACTTCCTAGTGTTACTATACCAATAGTGTCACCCATTTGTAATCTAGTAGGTTTTATACTCATTACTATCACTTTACCAAAAATTACTCTCTTTAAAATAATATGAATCTATACTACTTTTAGTAACTTAATCTATAAATTAAATCCAAAAACATACCAAGGTCCTATCCCTATTTCTACTCCTTTTTCTTTTTCTTCCTCCAAAAATTTTTTTGCCTCGTTTTTATTTACTAATATAACTTCTATATCCTCTGAAGGTTCTAAATTCTGCTTAGGTTCTTTGTTTATTGGATTATTTTCATCAACTTCAACTTTTACAATCCTCGTGGAATCTGTAAGTAATGCTGGATTTGTTTTTATCTCAATGCCAACATCAACTATTTTTCCTACATATCCTGTTTCTTCTTTTAGTTCTCTTTGTGCCTCTTCTTCTATATTCTCTCGCTCTACTAATCCAGCAGGAAATCCTATAACATAGTTATCAATCGCTGGTCTATATTGCTTTATAAATATATATCTCTCAGAAGGAACTAATTTAGCTATAATAACTACAGTTTTTGTAGTATTTGTTCTTTCTATACTTTCCCACTTTAATTGTTCTCCTTCATTATTTTCATAATTTATTTCTTTTAATGATATCCATTTTGCCTTATATAAGATTCTCTCTGAAATTTTGTTCATATGTTCTCCTCCATTAACTATATTCCAATTGTGTTTTACTACCACATTGTCCCGGTATAGCTGGACTTACTATAAGTTTTACTGGCACTCTATTTTTAAGCTCTTCTACATGGCTTATAATACCTATACTCAATTTATTACTTCTAAGACTTTCTAAAGAAGTCATTACTGTATCTAAAAGTTCTGTATCTAAAGTTCCAAACCCTTCATCTAAAAAGAAAAATTCCAAAGGGCAATTTCCTTTGAGTTGTATTTGTGAGGATAAGGCCAAAGCTAAAGCTAAAGATGTTAAAAAAGTTTCTCCACCAGATAATGTATTAGTAGGTCTTATAGCACCGCCATTAAAATCATCTCTCATAGTAAAATTACCACTACAATCTAATTCTAAAGCATATCTACCTCTTGTAATATCTTTTAATCTTTTAGAAGATTCAAAAGCAATATATTTTAGTTGATTTATAGCAACAAATTCTACAAATTTATTTCCTTGTATTAATTTGTCTATATCCTCTAAAAGTGCTTTTTTATGTTCTAAATTTTCTTTTTCATTTAATAATGTACCTAAGACTTTTAAGTTTTCTTCCATATCATTCATTTCTTTTTCTTTAATTATTATTATATTTCCTATTTTCTTTAACTCTAGTTCGTTATTTTTCTTTTCTTCCTGTATCTGTATCCACTTACCCTCTTTTATACTTTCTCCTTTTAATTTATCCTCTACATTTTCTATACTTGTATTTAATCTACTATACTCTTTTTCAAAACTTTGTATTTCTTCTTCTAATAAATTTATTTCTTCTTTTGAAATAAGAAATAATTTCATTTCTTCAGAATTCTTAAATCCATTTTCCTCTAAAGCTAAAGTCAACCTTTCTTGCTGTTTATAATATAATTTCTTCAAACTTTCTTTTTCCTGTTCCCTTTTCAGTTTGTTGTCTTTTAAAATTTCCTTCTTTTTATTTTCTTCTTCTAAATATATTTTTAGATTTTCTTCTTTTTTCTTTATGTTATATATATTAGTTTTTATCTCACATAAATAGCTATGTAATTCTCTTCCATGAGATATTTTTTTTATTTCTTCCTTTTCTTTATCTATATAATTTTTCTTTTCTTTTCCTACCTTTATTATCCCTGTAATATTTGAATGCAAATCACTTTTACTTGCATTTATATTTTCTTTTTCTTTTCTGAGTTTCTCTAACTTCTCTCTATGTTTTTTAATATTTTCTGTAAGTTTAAGGCTTTCCTCATCAAATTTTTTAATTTTATCTAACTCTTTTTCTGTATCTTCTATTTTAAATTGTTGTTTTAATTTTTTTATTTCTTCCTGTTTATCATGACATTCCTTCTCCATGGTAGATTTATTTCTTGTAAATTTATTTATGCTTTCCTGCCTTTTAGATATAGATTCTTTATATTTAGCTTCTAACTTATCTATATTACTTTTTTGTTCTTTTTCCTTGCTTATATTATTTTCTAGTTGTTCTTTATCTTTATTCCATCTATCTAACTTAATTTTCATAGTCTGAAATTCTTTTATTTTCTTATCTAACATTATTTTTAATTCATCTACTGAAAGATTATCTTTTTCAGTAGATAATTTTTTCAATTCTTTTATTATTAAATCTTCTTCACTTGTAAGGGAAGCTAGCTGAACTTCTATATTTTTTTCTTTTTCTAATAAACTCTCTCTTTGTTTTTCTTTTTTATTTTTATTTGACCTAACTATTTTTATATTATCTAAATCAACCTTAGATGCTAATTTTACATGATGAATAGATCCGCATACAGGACAAGGCTTATCCTCTTTTAAATTAACAGCTAATATAGCTGCTATATTTTTTTCTTCTAAATTTTTTATTTCTTGTTCTAATTCATCTATTTCTTGTTCTAAATTATATTTTATTTTTTCTATTTTCATCTTTTCATTTTTCAAATAAGATATTTTATTTTCTTTTTTTTCTTTATCTTCATTAAGTTCTTTTTTTCTATCATTAAATTCTAATAAATGATTTAATTTTTCCTTTAATTTATTTACTTCATTTTGTTTTTGTAGTAAATCATCACTATTTCCCGGACAATTATTATTTAAATTCTCCTTATAACTTAATAATTTTTTTAAATTAATTTCTAACTTTTTTTGATTATTAAAAAGTTCATCATATTGACTTCTTTCTTTTTTAATAATTAAATTTTCACTTTCAAGTTCTTTCTTTGTATCCTTTAAATTTTTCTCCAGGAATCTATATTCTTTTTCTAAGGTAAATAACTTTTGAAGATTTTGTCTTAGTTCAGGGGATACCTTTATGGAATTTATTTTTGATTCCTCTAGTTTTAATTTTTCTTCCCAATAATTTATATCCTCATTTATTTTTTCTAGATTTTTTGTCAGCATCTTTAATTTATTTTTAAATTTATTATGCTCTTTTAATAATTCATCTTTTTCTTTTTCAATTTCTTTTACTTTTTTTTCTATATCTATTGCTTGTTCAATTTTATTTTGTTCCTCTATAAGTTTAGGAATTTCATTATCTTTTTCATATAAGGATTTTTCATAGTCTTTTTGTAAAATTACTACTTCTTTTTTTACATCTTCTAACTGTACAATTATATTTTTTAATTTTTCTTCATTGATATCTTTATTATTTTTAGTATCTATTAAAGATTGTAAATGTGGTTTTACATTTAAAGCATTTTTTCCTTTTAATACTTTAGTTTTTTTATCCTCTATATCTCTTAAATTAAGCTTTAATTTTTTAAATCTCTCATAATAAGAGTTAAGTTCTATTTGTAAATCCCAAATTACTTTATACTTTTCATATTTAAACTTTAACTCTTTATTCAATACCTCTAATTTTTCTTTTTTTTCTAAATGGTTTTTATATTCATTCTTCACTACTTGTAAATTATCTTTTGATAATCCTTCATATTGTTTTAAATTTCCTTCTAAATAAGTTAAATTCTTTAAACATTTATTTTTCTCTTTTCTTATCTTTTCAGATAAATCTTTTCCATACTTCTCTAACCCAAATATTCTCTCTAGCATGTCCCTTCTGCCTTTTCCACTTAACTTTAAAAATTCACTAAATTTACCTTGTGGTAAAACTACAGAACGAGTAAAATCCTGAGAGGTTAACCCTATTATGTTTTCTATGCTTTTTTGTATATCTCTAGCTTTATCTGCAACTACCTTTTCTTCCCCATCTTCCATTTTACTCACAAGCCTTGCTGAAGAAGTTTTATATCTTCCATTTTTATCTCTTTTTATAGTCCTTGATACCATATAAATTTTTCTAGTATATCCTACTCCTATTTCAAATTCATAATCTACATATACCGTATCTATAGATGTATTAATAAATTCTGAACTATCTCTTGCAATATTTCCATATAGAGCCATAGTAATAGCATCTAATATACTAGATTTACCACTACCTGTAGGTCCAAATATACCAAATAAACCTCTTTCAGTTAATTTTTCAAAATCTATTTCTTGTTTTTCTATAAAACTATTTAATCCTTTAATTATTAACTTCTTAGGCTTCATGTTCCTCCTCCTCTTCAGCAATGGTTAAAAATAAATCCATAGTTTCTTTTGTAGGCTCTAATCCCCTTTGATTAAAATAAAATTCTTTAAATAATTGTGACATAGATTTTTCTTTTACATCTCTTTGCATAAATTCATTCTCATCTTGTTGAACTTCTGGAACTATTTCCACAATATCCTTCTTTATTTCTTTTAAAGCCTTTATATCCTCACCATTTATATATCTATCAGTTTTTATATGAAGGTACAACCACATATCTCTATGTTGATTTTCTTTACATTTTTCTAGAGCTTGCTCCACACTACTACAATGCCAAACTTCTATTGGCTTATAATTATTTATATATATATCTTGGATTTTGGCTTTCCCTCCTACTTCAACATCTACTAGTTTTAAACACTTACTATAACCTCTTTCACTTTTACTATAAGGTATAGGCGAACCTGTATAATAAGCATTTTCTATCCCCTTTACTTTTTGTGGTTTATGTAAGTGTCCTAATGCTATATACTGAGCCTGTTTAGGTAATCTATCTGCATCTACTGCTAAACTTCCTCCTAATTGTATAGGTCTTTCTGAATCTGATGATTCTCCTCCATTTACGAATATATGAGATACACCAAGATTTATAGTATCATCTCTATATTTTAAAGATAGTTTATCAAACAACTCTCCTATTCTATCAGAATAACTTTTTTGCCTTTTTTCATCGTCATCTATTTCTTTATATAATACCTCATTTAGTCTTTTCTCACTAGGATAAGGTAGCGTTATTATTACTGCTTTTTCGTCTTTTATTTTTATCTCAATAAATCCTTCGCCAGAATCTATGATTTCAAAATTTGAAAATACCCCTTTAGGTATTATTGTCTTAGGGGTTCCCATAAGAAGTATACCCTCATCATAAGCTAATGGACTTGCAGCTATTAACCTTTCAGGATTATCATGATTACCTGATATAACAAGAACTACCCTTTTGCCATCTCCACTAATTTTTTTTACAGAATTATAAAACATCTTTTCTGCCTTAGCTGGGGGATTACTATTATCGTATATATCTCCAGCTATTATAACTAAATCTATACTGTTTTGTTCTACTATATCTATAAAATCTTCTAAAAATTTTTCTTGTTCTTCTATTCTACTAAAGCCCTCTAAATTTTTTCCAAGATGCCAATCTGAAGTATGCAATATTCTCATAAAATCACCTCTATTAAATCATTAACTATATTATAACTTAAAATAAGACAAATCAAATATATAGATGGTATTTTATCCATTTTAAGTGAATTAATAAAAAGGCTATTTTAAATAGAAATACTCTATCTAAAATAGCCTTTTTATATAAATTATATTTTAAACACTAAATTTTTTCTCCTATACAAATATAATACTCATCACTATCTTCAGTATATATAGCATTAAAACCATGTCTTTCTACTAATTGGGCAGTTTTTTTTACATTAGGCAAAATATCAGATTTTATTTTATCATCAACCTCTTTATGTCTAGAATTTATTAATTCTTTATTTTCAATATGTGCAATTACTATTTTACCTCCAACCTCTAATAAAGAATTAGCTTTTTCAAAAAATTTATTTTTATCTTTAAAATGGGGATAACAAGAATAAGCAATAATATAATCCACTTTCTCTTTAGAATTATAATTTAAAAAATCATCAATTATAAATTCCAAATTACAAAATTTATTTTTTCTCTTAGAAACCTTTATCATATTCTCTGCTAGATCAATAGCTGTTACATATCCTTCACTACCTATCTTTTCTTCTATATAAGGTATAAGTACTCCTGTACCACTACCTACATCTATAACTTTATCTCCATTTTCTAAATCTATTTTAGACATTACATAATCTACTTTATATTTTGGATGTTCACAAATATTATCCCATTCTTCTGCCAAACTATTAAAAAACTCTTTGTCCTCCATTACATTGATTCAACCTTTCCTGAAGATGATTTTTGTAATACCTTAACTAATATAGGTATTAAGATTAATTGTATAATTATCCCAGGCAATCCTTTGACAAATAAACCTGCTATTACAAATTTTAATTTAAATGGTTTAGACATAATTAAATGTAAAATTAAATAATTACATAATATATTTACTACTCTACCACTTAACATTCCTATTATCAATGATGGATACATACCCATTTTAGACTTATTATATAATATAGAAATAACAAGTCCATAAGTTAAAAGCTCCAAAATCATAACATAAACAAAAGGGATTGGTGGCATTCCTGTAAATATGTGACTTAATAATGGAGTTAATATTCCAACTGCTAATGCAAAATGTGGTTCTAATATAAATCCACCTATAAGTATTGGAATATGCATTGGCAAAAATACTTGGCCTGCATTTTTTATAGTATGAAAAAGGTATGGAAACAACAATCCTAAGGCTATTAGTAAAGCTGCTCTAACCATTTGCTGAACTTTTGAATTTTTATTCATTGGTATACCTCCTAGTAATATTTATATAATTCCTACCTAAATATTACTAGCAATAAATATACCACCATTTATAACAATATAAATAAGTACTTTTTGTAGCTTATTCTCAAAATAATACATATTTGTGTATCAAAATAAAACTTAATATCATTTTGATACATATTTTAATGAATGGTTTATATTTGATTTTATCATATAGAATACTTCATCCTGTTCTTCCTTTTTTAACTTCAATTTTATTGTATTAAATCTTCTTAAAGAATTAGTATTAGATTTGCCTTTTATAACTAATGTATTATTAAGTACTTCATGCCAATTACAAGATTCTATATCCTCCCATTTTTTAAAATTACCTTCTACAAAAATACCATTCTCCATAATTTCAAATTTTTCTATACCATTATACAATATAACTATGGCAATTATAATTTCCACATATGAACTAGGATTATTGCTTAAAGTAGCTAATACCATTACTAATATTCCCATTAAAATCATTATATTTCTTTCAAATCCTCTTTTTATATTTAAAATAACTTTACCGCCTATTTTGGTCTTATACCATAAATTAATAAAAGTTAACATTGCCCATAACGTAAAGAAAAATAATACTAACATTAATAAAGTAAATTTTAAGATATCCATTTTAAATCCTCCTTATGGTAAAATTTTACTATAAATTACTAATTCTATGTTAATATCCGTTTTCCTTTTTATGGAATAAAATGTATTAAAATAATTATAATATATTTCTTAATTTAAAAAAGGAAAATTAGTAATAAATACTAACTTTCCTTTTTTAAATATGCTTATATTTAATTTACCATCCACCTGATGAACCTCCGCCACCAGAACTTCCTCCTCCGAATCCACCAAAGCCGCCTCCTGAGCTTCCGCCTCCAAAGCCGCCTGGTCCTCCAAAGAAATCATCGTCATCATCATCACGTCGTCTTGGTCTTCCAGAAAACAATAAATTCCAAAACATCCATTTTAACATAAACTTACTCATTCTTGCTCTATTAAATATTAAATCAAACATAAAGATTCCCAAAAATATAAATGGAATTTTAGAATTATTTTTTTTCCTTTGTTTAGGAACTTGAACTTTTTCATTTTTATCTAAAGTTACATTATATTCTTTAGCAATATCATCTGCAAAAACTGAATATACTTTTTTTAGTCCCTGCCCATAATTACCTTCTTTAAATGAAGGTTTAGCTACAGTTTCCATAATTCTTGAGGAATATATATCTGTTATTCTACCCTCAAGCCCTTTTCCTACTTCTACTCTCCATTTTTTGTCCTTTATAGAAAGTAATATCATAACTCCATTATTTTTTTCCTTCTTTCCTATACCCCACTGTCTAAATAACTTATTAGTATAAGATTCTATGTCATATCCATTTAAAGAATCTATTATGACTACTGTCATTTGAGCACCTGTTTTTTTCTCTAATTCATGACCTACTGATATAATATATTCCTTATTTTGCTCATCTATAACTCCTACATAGTCATTAACATATTTTAAGTTAGTAGGTTTTGGAAAACTCTCTTCTGCCTTTACAGGAGTTGATACTACTAAAAAGCTTATAACAAATAATAAAAAAACATAAGATAGTTTTTTTAAAAATCTATTCATTTTTATCTACCTACTTTGAAAAATCTACTTTAGGTACCTTACTTGCTCCAGCTTCTGCCTTAAAATAAGGTTTTTCTTGGAATCTAAACATATTTGCTATAATAGATGATGGAAACTTTTTAATTTTAGTATTATAATTAGTTACTTCTTTATTATAATCTTGTCTTGCTATAGCTATCCTATTTTCTGTTCCTTCTAATGCTATGGATAAATCCTTAAAATTCTGACTTGATTTTAATTCAGGATATCTTTCAACCACTACTAACAATCTTGAGACTGCTGAAGAAAGCTCTTCATTAGCATTAGCCTTTTGATCCATAGATTGAGCACCTGCTAGTTTTGATCTAGCATCTGCAACTCCTTTAAAAATGTCTTTTTCTTGTGCTGCGTATCCTTTAACTGTTTCTACTAAATTTGATATTAAGTCTGATCTTCTTTGAAGATTCGTATCTATATTAGATGCAGCCTGATTTACTCTTTGTTCCATAGACACCATACCATTATAGGAGCCAATTAAAGGGAATAATATTACTAATATTACAGCAATTACTATAAGAGTAGTTTTTAATCCTTTTTTCATTTTTTCACCGTCCCAACAAATTTTATTAATATTTATTATACCTTAATTATTACAAATAATCATTATATATTTTTTATGCAGTTTCCAATAATCTTAAAACCTTTATCTATTTCTTCTAAAGTAACTCTAGATATTCCAAGCCTTAAAGTGTCTTTTCCCTTTTCATCTACATAAAATATATCTCCTGGAGTAAACACCACTCCTTTTTTATAACATTCTTTTAAAACTTGCCTAGAATCTATTCCTTTAAGTTTTATAAATATATGAAGTCCACCTTCTCCTAATATATAATCGCAAGGTATATATTTTTTAGCACACTTTATTGCAAATTCATACTTTTCTTTATATATTTTTCTTACTTTTTTTATATATTTCTCAAAATTTCCTCCCTTTAGATATTCATATAAAATTGCTTGATCTAAAAATGATGTGTGTATATCCCTACTTCTTTTTACACTTTCTAAATAATCTATAAGTTTTTTATCTCCTAATATCCATCCAATTCTAAGTCCAGGAAATAAAACCTTAGAAAAACTACCTAGATATAATACACTATTTCCTTTTCCACAAAATGTAACTATAGGTGCTACATGATCTCCTGAATATCTAAGTTCTTCATTAAAACCATCTTCAATTATAGGTATATTATTTTCTTTCAATATGTTATATACAGATATTCTCTTTTCTGGGCTCATAACTATACCTGTAGGATTATGATAAGAAGGTACTAAATAGGCCAATTTTATATCTTTATTTTCATCTATAGTTTTCTTCAATTTACCTATATTTATACCGTCTTTGTCCATATCTATGCCTACAATATCTATATCGTGAAGCTTCATTATTTTTATAGCTGTATTATGAGTAGGATTTTCACATAATACTTTATCATTTTTATTTACAAGAGAAGTTAAAACTATATCAAAAGCTTCTGTAAAACCATTAGTAATTAATATACCTTTATTTTCTGTGTATACTCCCTTATTCTCCATATAACGCTTAATATACTTTATTAAATTTTTATATCCTATAGCATAACCATAATTTAATATTTTTTCTCTCTCTATGGAGATCCTATTTAAAAATGCCCTTTTAAATTCCTCCACCTCAAATAAACTTTCATCTGGGGCTATGCTTTTAAAAGATATCATTCCTTTTTTCCAAGAAAGTTCGTGTTTTACTATATCTAATTGTTCTGCATTTTTAGCATATTCATTTATATTATTTTCCCAATCTATCTCCCATTTTTCTTGAAAATTTACATTTATATTTGAAACAAAAGCTCCCTTTCCCTTTTTTATATATATAAATCCTTCGTCTTCCAAAAATTCATAAGATGAATTTACTGTATTCCTACTAACCTTCAATAAAGAAGCAAGTTCCCTTGTAGAAGGTAATTTTTCATCTTTTCTAATCATTCCTTTTAGTATCATAGATTTTATATAGTTACTTATTTGTATATATACTGGTGAACTCTTATCTAACTTTATATCAAAAAACACTTTACCACCTCACCTTATTTTACAAAGCTATATTTTCATAATTATCTAATGTAATCTTTTATACCATAAAATCCAATAATAGTCTAAATTACATTTTTAATCAAATTTATATCATAATTATGATTATATTCATATTTATACCTTTTATATTATTTTTTTGATAAAAAGGTTTTTAATTATAGTATAACTCTGCTATAATATAAATGTATTATACCAATAAAAAAATATAAATATAGACTGGAAGGAGACTTTATGAACGTTAATTTAAAAAATAAAAAAACAAATCAACTAATTCAATGCAAAGTTGGATTTTCTTGGACCACTTTCTTTTTTGGTTTTTTCCCTGCACTATTTCGTGGGGATTGGAAATGGGCACTTATAATGTTTATTACATGTTTAATAACATTTGGCATTAGTTCTATAGTTTTTGCATTTATATACAATAAAATTTACATAAATAACTTACTGAGCAAGGATTATATTCCTTGTGATGAATCATCAAGACATATATTGGTAAATAAAGGTTTTTTGTCCAATAATGCACTTTCAAATTAATAAATAAAATTTATATTTTTTAGGTATATGCTACGGATATAAAACTTAAATAAGTTTTGTATCCTTTTTATATAAATAAAAAAGGGAGATATCTAAATGTTTGATAAAAAGTTTCTTAAAATTGACTATATATTTCCTATTATTATTTTAATTTTTTGTTTGTTAGCTTAATTCCTATAAAATATAACAAAACTATTAAAAATTATAATGGTTATTATTACACTCCAGTTTCAAATAAATTTGAAGAAAAAGAACCTGTTAATGTAAATTTACAGTTAAAATCCTATACTAAATTTGAAATATCAAAATTAAAAACTCAGGAAAAGTTTAAAGGCACATTATCTATAAATAACAATACATATAATCTTAAAAATATTTCTTATGATCATAATCTATATATAGCTCATACAAAAGTTAAGGGCTCCAATGATTCAATTACGATTTTTATGTCTAAAGACTTAGACCAGATATTTATTTTTAGTTACAAGAAAACTTATTGCATATGGTGTGGACCTAATGATTTAAATATAATAAAAAATTTTCAAAGGAATTTTGAACCATGTAAATAGTAAATATAGATATGTGAAAATAAATTATTATAAAAATATATTAAAATATCCTAAATATATTATAAATTATTAATCTTTTAAATAAAATTTTACTATAAACAAAAAGGGCTTCCCATGTTACATTTTTATGCATTGTGAGATAGCCCTATCTTTTATAAGTAAAATATATATTTTTAAACTTATTTTATAATTAAATTCTCCGCAGCTTTTTTTACATTATCTTCTTTTAATATGGCTGATATAACCGAGATACCTTGAACTCCCGTACTCATTACTTCCTTAAAGTTATCTTTATTTATTCCACCTATAGCTACAGATGGAGTTGTTATATTATTTTTAATCTCTTCTAATCCATCTATACCTATTAAATTTGCAATATCTTTTTTACTTCCTGTAGGAAAAACTGTTCCTATCCCTAAATAGTTTGCACCCTTTTTTTCTGCCTCTAGTGCTTCTTTAACAGTTCCTACTGATATTCCGATTATTTTATCTTGTCCTAATATTTTTCTCGCAATGGAAAGTTCCATATCCTTTTGGCCTAAATGAACTCCTTGTGCATTTATAGCTTGAGCAATATCTAATCTATCATTAATTATTATAGGGATTTTATAATAATCTGTTACTTTTTTAACCTCTAAGGCTACATTATAAAATTCTCTAGTGGATACATCCTTTTCCCTAACTTGTACTATACTAACTCCACCTAATATAGCATCTTCCACTACCTTTTTTAACTCTCTTCCTTTTAAAAATCTTCTATCAGTTATTAAATAAAGTCCATAGTTTATATCCACTCTATATTACCTTCTTTCCATATTTCTTCATCAGATAATGTATATATGCTATCTATCAGTGCGACTTTAAAACTACCTGGAAGTTTAGCCCTCCTATATGCCTTTTCTCCTGCAATATTCATAGATAATATGGCAGTTATTGTAGATATAAACTTATCATCGAAACTTGCAGCAGTAGCGGAACATAGAGCCCCTAGCATGCAACCTGTACCCGTAACCTTTGTAAGCATTTCTGTACCATTATTTATTATAGCCCCTTGTTTTCCATTTGATATGTAATCCTTCTTTCCAGTAGCCGCAACTACACAATTATATCTTTGAGAAAGTTTTAAACAAGCTTCTAAAGCATTTTCTCCATTATCTATAGAATCTACTCCTCGAGTTTCTGAATTCATTCCTGATAAATATTTAATCTCACCTATATTTCCTTTTATAATATCTATTCTTCCTACTTCACTTATTCTTTTTATAACTTCCACTTTTCTTTTCATAGCAGGACAACCAACAGGGTCCAATATAACTGGTACATTATGATTTTTAGCAGACATAGACGCTAATATAGCTGCTGCTTCTTGTTCTTTAGTTAAAGTACCTAAATTTATATACAAAGCCGAAGACATTGCTGCAAAATCATATACTTCATCATATGCTTCACACATAGCAGGAGAAGCACCATAAGATAATAAAATATTTGCACAATCGTTTATAGTAACATAATTAGTTATGCAGTGAATAAGTGGAGTTTTATCTCTCATATTTTTTATTATATTTTTATTCATTCTTACATCTCCTTATAATATTTACTATACTAAAATTCTAAATTAGCTTTTTTATAAAGCTCTATAAAATGACCTACGGGACCTACCCCTTCGCCTATAGGAAATGAATTTTCTATAGCTTTTGTAATATACTCTTTTGATAATTTAGCAGCTTCCTCTATGTTATATCCCTTGGCTAAATAAGAAGCTATAGCAGAAGATAATGTACATCCAGTACCATGAGTATTTTTAGTTTGAATTCTACTAGCAGGGATTTTTATAAATTTATCTTTTGAAAGAAGAATGTCATTAGCATCATTACACCTATGGCCACCCTTTACTAAAACGTTATCAATCCCCATATCTTGTATAATCAATGCAGCTTTTTTCATTTCTTCCTCTGAAGTAATTTTCATACCACTTAAAACTTCGCATTCCGGTATATTAGGTGTTATTAAAGTTACAGTAGAAATTAATTTTTTTAATTCTTCTACAGCTTCAGGTTTAAGTAAAAAGTAACCACTTTTAGATACCATTACAGGATCTAATACTATGTTTTTAGCCTTATATTTTTTTAAATTATTATTTATAGCCTTTATAGTATCACTGTTAGATAACATACCTATCTTTACAGCATCTATTTTTATGTCATCAAATATAGATTTCATTTGAGAATTTACCATATCTATAGGTACCTCAAAAACATCTTGTACTGCTACAGAATTTTGAGCTGTTAAAGCAGTTATTACACTCATAGCATAAACACCTAAAGCACTCATAGTTTTAATGTCAGCTTGTACACCTGCTCCGCCACAACTATCAGAACCCGCTATAGTTAAAACTTTTTTCAATTTTAAAAACCTCCTAAAATTATGGGTAAGAGAAGAGATGAAATGCATTAAAGATTAAGTAGAAAACAAACTAAAATTTATAAAAAAAGATGTATTGAAGAAGCAATACACCTTGTAAAAGTTTCGTATAAATTGTTGCTTCCCTACGCCAGTATTAACTGGATCAGGTTTTTAGAGTTAGAGTATTCTCTTCTCAGCCTTAAAAAGGCACCCCTACAACGATATTATTTAATTTTATAATTCTATTCTATACTTAATATATTTTATTTGCAACATTTTAAAAATCATGAAAAGACCAGTAATATATAAAAAAATAGTTAAGGTGGTACTTTATTATATATTATAAATGTATACAATAATATTAAGAGAGATTTTAATTATGAAATAAGTATTGGAGGAATTATATAATGAAAATTGGAGTTATAATGGGCGGAATATCTTCAGAAAGAGACGTATCTTTAAATTCAGGTAAAGAAGTAGTTAAATTTCTAGAACAAAATAATAGATATGAAGTTTTACCTATAGTTATAGACAAAAAACAAGACATAGTGGAAAAAGTTAAAGGAATAGATTTTGCATTTTTAGCTCTCCATGGCAAATTTGGTGAAGATGGGACTGTACAATCAGTACTTCAAACTTTAGACATACCTTATTCAGGTTGCGGACCTTTAGCAAGCGGTATATGTATGGATAAAGATAGCACTAAAAAAATATTAAAACAAGCAAATGTAAATACAGCAGATTGGATTTGTGTATCTTCAATAGATGACATAGATTATGATAGATTAGAGAAAATTGGATATCCTTTCTTTGTTAAACCTAATAGTGGTGGTTCAAGTGTAGCTACTAATTTAATTAAAAATAAAGAAAATATAAAAAATGCCGTAGAAATGGCTTTAGAATATGACAATGAGGTTATGATAGAAAAATATATAAAAGGCGAAGAGATAACTTGTTGCATATTAAATGGTAGAATGTTACCAGTACTTGCAATAAGACCACAAAAAGGCGCAGAATTCTTTGATTTTAAAGCTAAATATGAAGATGGTGGTTCAGAAGAAGTTGTAATACAATTAGAAGAAAATCTTCATAAACAAGTTGAAAAAATGGCCTTAGCTTGTTGGAAAGAATTAAAATGTAGTGTTTATGTAAGGGTTGATATGATAATAAGCAATGGTATTCCTTATATACTAGAATTAAATACATTACCGGGTATGACTAAAAATAGTCTATTCCCAAAAAGTGCAAAAGATGTAGGTATATCCTTTGGTCAACTATTAGACGATATAATAGAATACTCACTAAAGGTACAAAGATAAATGATATTCAAATTTAACACTAAAATAATTAAATACACATAAATAAAAAAGAAATTAGCATCAAATTTACTCAATACAGCTTGTATAACTTATGATTGCTAATTTCTTATTTTTTAACTTAACAAAATATGACTTTAAATCTTAAATTGAATTAACGCATAATCTTAAATTTTTATTATTGTTTTATTGCTTCTATAATTTTTAATGCAGGATAGGTACTCCAAACACATCCGTTTAATACATTAACTTTAAATTCTTTATCCAATAATATTTGTTCGTACTCATCCATATACTTAGAATCAGATATGATTATTTTTCCACCCTTTTTAACCACTCTAGCCATTTCATCTATAGCTTTCATTCTTTCCACCTTATCTTCTATATTGTGTATACATAAGTTTGATAAAACAATATCAAAGTATTCGTCATTAAAAGACATTGCTGCAGCATTTTGAGTTTTTATTCTGACTTTGTCTTTTACTCCTTCAATTTCTATATTTTTATTTATATAGTATTTAGACTTATCTAGCATATCCTCATTTGACCATATGTCTATACCTGTAACTTTTCCCGTAGTTAATTTTTTAGCAACCTTTATTAGAATTAAGCCTTTTCCTACTCCTACATCTAAAACTTTTTCCGCACCTTTCCATTGGGCTAAATCTAACATCCTATCTCTATGCTTAAATTTACCCCAAGTCATATAATTGATCATTCTAATTCCATTAAACATAAATATAAAAGTTAAAATTAAAAATATATACCCTAAATACGTATAATCCCTTCTATATTTTAATATTAATACTCCACATATCAAACTTATTAACGCTAGTGAAATAAGGTTTATCACAGTACGCCACTTATCAATTCCATAATAAGTTTCTGAATTTGTCATCATAAAACATTCCTCCTTTCTATTTCAAATGTAATACCCTTCTATTTTAAATTAATAATTTTACATTCTATCACTAATTTCTTATTTATTCAAGTCCATTTTATAATGTTAATGATTTATCCATAATTTACAATTTTTTAAAATTTAGTTTATCGCTTTACAATTTTATCATACTAAAGTATAATAACACTATAATTTTAAAAAAAAGGAGGTTTTTAAATGAAAAAAAATTTTTCATTAATTTTATTTTTGATATTATCACTAACTTTATCATTAATTGCTTGTAATAAAAAAGGTAAGGAAGATACTTCATTAAAAGATATAAAATCTAAAAGAAAATTTGTTATTGGATTGGATGATAGTTTTCCGCCTATGGGATTTAAAAATAATAAGGGTGAAATAGTTGGCTTTGATATAGATTTAGCTAAAGAAGTAGCTAAAAGAATGAATTTAGAAGTAGAATTTAAGCCTGTAGAATGGGACGGAGTAGTTTTAAGTTTAAATAATAAAGATATTGATGTTATATGGAATGGTCTTACAATAACAAAAGATAGAGAGAAACAAATAAATTTTTCAAAACCTTATTTAGAGAACAAACAAGTAATTGTTGTTAATAAAAACTCTGATATAAAAAACAAATTCAATTTAAAAAATAAAAAAGTGGCTGTTCAATTAGGTAGTAGTAGTGAAAATGCCTTAAATTTAGATAAAAAAACAGCTGATTCCTTAAAAGAATTAAAAAAATACTCAAATAATACAGAAGCTCTTATGGATTTACAATCTAAACGTGTAGATGCTGTTGTAGTAGATGAGGTTGTAGCTAGATATTACATATCTAAAAAAACTAATATATTTAATATATTAGATGATGACTTTGGTAAACAATCCTATGGCATAGGTTTTAGGAAATCTGATAGTACCTTCAAAAATGAAGTTAATAAGACCTTAGATGAAATTATCAAAGATGGAACTGCTAAAAAAATATCAGAAAAATGGTTCGGACAATCAATTATAAAAAAATAGGTGGTGAATTATATGTCTAATATTTCAGATATAACAATATTCATACTAAAAGGAGGTATAATATCTATAAAATTATTTATTATAACCATAATATTTTCTATTCCCTTAGGTGCTCTAGTAGCAATAGGTAAAACTTCTAAGATAAAACCTATAAAAGTATTTTTAAATTTTTATACTTGGCTATTTAGGGGAACTCCTTTAATGCTTCAACTATTTTTTGCATACTTTGGATTACCTGTAATAGGTATAAGATTAGAGCCTTTAACTGCTGCCTCTATAGCTTTTATAATGAACTATGGAGCATATCTAGCTGAGATATTCAGAGCTGGTATAAATTCTATAGATAATGGTCAGTATGAAGCAGCAAAAGTATTAGGGTTTAGTTATACAGAAACTATGTTTAATATTATTCTGCCACAAGCTATAAGAAACATATTGCCTCCTATATGTAATGAAAGTATTAATTTAATAAAAGATTCGGCTTTAATAGCTGCTATAGGAATAGGTGATATGTTAAGAGCTACTAAAGAAATTGTTACAAGAGATTTTACTATAACACCATTTTTTATAGCTGCCGTATTATATTTAATTATGACGAGTATCCTTGTTTTATGTTTTAAATATCTAGAAAACAAATTATGTACTTACTAAAAATTCTATATTATTAAATAAATAAAGATATATTAAAATGGTACTAAAAATATCTATATGTTATTATATCTTTAGTACCTTAATGTTAATTTTATTCCCATTACCCTTCTATTCAAATCATCGGCATACTCTAACTTTTTCCTAATTTCACATAATTCAAAATTAGTCACTCTTCAATATTTTAATACTAATTTATTGTTTAATGCCTTAGATATTTAAGATTAACGTAAGGTAAATTAATCCTACCTTTTCTCCTCCTTTCTAAAAAACCTTTGTTTTAAGTTATATTTATTTAATATTTTTTACTTTATAAATATTATTTTATCAATTTAAATATATACAAATAAACATAATTTATGCAATTGTATTTCATATATTCTAAATATTTATAGTTTATATTTTCTATAAATCCTTATTATTTTACTTCTTTATTTTATTAAGAAATATACTTTTAACATGATAAAATTTTTATTATAGAAAAGTATTATATAAATTGATGTCAGAAAAACTTATCTTCATTCGTATTAATATATGAGAAGCTTCTTAAGGAGGAAATTATGAACATAGATGATAATAATTTTATAACAGAAATACAAAAAAGAAATTCAAAAGCTTTACAATATATTGTAGATAAATATATTAATTTAATATTTAAAGTAGTTAGTAGTGTATTAAATTCCAACTTTCATAATCAATTTGTAGAAGAATGTGTAAATGATATATTCTTATCCATATGGAATAACATAGATAGTTTTGATATCAATAATGGTAACTTTAAAAATTGGATTACAGCCATAGCTAAATATAAAGCTATTGATTATAAAAGGAAATTATTTAAAGAATATAGTAAATCATCTTTAGATGATTATAGAAATTCACTATCTAATAAAAACACTACAGAAGATTTAATTATATCTAAAGAAAATAAATATGAACTTTTAAAAGAAATAAATAATATGAAACCTAAAGATAAAGAAATATTTATAAGAAGATATTTTTTACATGATGATATAGAAAATATAGCTAAAATTTTAGGAACTAATAGAAACTGTATAGATAAAAAGCTTTCTAGAGGTCGAAAATTTTTAAAAGAAAAGCTTAGATTCTTGAAAGGAGAAATATTTTAATGAATAATAATAAATTTAACTTACAGGAAGAAGACATTTTTAAGTTACTTAATTATGTGGAAATAGCTGAAGAAGAATTTAATATAGAAGATGAAAAAATTTCTGATATACAAAAAAAGAGAATAATAAAAAATTTAAATAAAGAAATTAACCCTCATAAAAAAATAAAAATTTTAAAATATGGAGCTTTAGTTGCAGCCATAACTTTAATATGTTCTTTTGGAAATTTTTCTATTCCAACTGTCTCTGCAAAAGATATACCTATACTAAATTCCATAATTCAAACCTTAAATGACAAATTCGGTAGTACTGGTGAGTATTCAAATTTCTCTCAGCTAGTAAACAAAAGCATTACCGACAATAATGTAACTATAACTATAAATGAAGCTCTAGCAGACGATTCAAGAATGATAATAGGTTACACTATCAAAAGTAAAAAGGAACTAAAAGATTTACAAGTATTTGGATTATCTAAATATTTATTATTAAACGGTAAGAGTCCAAATGGTACTCATGGAAGTTCTATAGGAGAATATAAAGATAAATATACTTATATATGTAGCGAAGAAATCAAGACTGATATTCCAAATAGTTCAAAGTTCAATGTAGATCTTAAAATTAATGATATATTAGGTAAAAAAGGTTCTTGGAATTTTGCATTCTCTATATCAAAAAAAGACTTAATGGATAAAAGTACTGTATTTAGACCAAATTATAAAATAGATTTAGAGGATAGTATTATAAATGTAGATAAAGTTGTTTTTTCCCCTATCGATACCTCTATTTTTATAGATGGAAAATATAAAAATAGTAATAATATAAATCATAAATTATTAAAATATGATTATTGGCTTGCTTTTGATGATAAGGGAAATGAAATTATGCCTAGTGCAGGCGGAACCGGTGGAAATTCTAACAAAACTGGTTTTAAATGCACTATGAACTATGAGCCTTTAAAATATACACCAAAATATTTAACCATAATTCCTTGTAATATAACACCTTCTGTAGAAGGTAGCGTAGATAGTAATGGAAACTTAACTAGAAAAGAACATCTCGTCAAAGAGTTATATAAACCTATAAATTCACCACTACCAATGAAATTTTCTCAAGGTAAATTTGGTGATGTTATAATTAAGGATATAATAAAAGAAAATGATAAAACTACATTAAAGGTTATTGCAAAAGGTATATCCCCTTATATACAAGCCACTAGTATTCATATAAAAGATACTGCTGGCAATGATGTTAGCTACAAAAATTATAATATAAAAAGAAATCCTAACAATTTAAATGAATTTACTATAGACTTTGAAAAATTAGATTCTAGTAAAAAATACAATTTAGTTATTTCTTCTCTAGATAATATAGAAATTAGAAATGATTTAAAATTTAATATTAATTTAAAATAATAGATAAAACATCTAAATAATTAGAATTAATAATTATTTAGATGTTTTTTTATTAAATGTTTTTATGCAATCTACATCTTTTGTATTATAATATACTTATACAATTATTTTGAAGGAGAGGGATTTATTTGAAAGCTAATGCTGTATTTGATAGCGGTGGTATAAAAGGTATTGGAATATTAGGTTCTTTAAGCTATATGGAATCTAAAGGATTTCAATGGGAAAAGGTAGCTGGAACTTCTGTAGGTGCAATAATAGCTTCTTTAATAGCTTCTGGATATACATCTAAAGATTTAAAAAAAATGAATACTAATTTTATAGATTTTTTAGATAAAGAAAGTTCGCAGAGATTGACTTTAGTAGTTAAAGCTTTAAGATTTTTTAAAGATAAAGGTATTTATTCTGGTGATTATATTGAAAATTGGATTGAAGATTTACTTAAATCTAAGGGAATAAGTACTTTTAATGACTTAATGAATAATGGTGAATGCCGCCTAAAGATAGTAACTGCAGATATAACTAGAAGAAGAATGGCTGTATTCCCTGATGATCTATCTCGTTATGGTCTAACAGCTTCTAACTTTAAAATATCAAAAGCTGTTAGAATGAGTATTAGCATTCCTTTTTATTTTAAACCTGTAAAATTTATTCATGGTGATGGTATAAGTTATATGGTGGATGGTGGGATATCGTGCCCTTATCCAATCTCTATATTTGATAAAAAAAATTCTATTTCTAAAATACCTACAATAGGGTTTAAATTTGATAATCCAGATATAAGTAATACAAGAATTGGTAAAACTGATCCTATGTCTTTTTTATTTGATATATCTGATACAATGAGTTTTGAAAAAAGAAATAGTTGGATGACTAAAAAAAATTTAGAGAGAACTATATTAATTCCTACTGATGGTATGAATTCTATAGATTTTGACATTTCAAAACAAGAAACATTGAAATTATATAAATCCGGTTACAAAGCAGCAGAAAAGTTTTACAAAAATTTTACCTCTAACAAAACACTTAGTGATAATGCTTATGAAATTGAAAACTATCATTAATATACTTTTATATTATAAATAAGAGCTTTATTAGCTATGGCTAATAAAGCTCTTATTTTTAAAGGATTATATTATTCTGCATATATTTTTGCTATATTCAATATAACTTTTACTGCTTTTTCCATAGATTCTATTGGAATATACTCAAATCTTCCATGGAAATTATGCCCCCCTGTAAATAAATTTGGTGTAGGAAGTCCCATGAAGGATAATCTTGCACCATCAGTACCACCTCTTATAGGCACTACTTGAGGTTCTATACCTTCTTCTTTCATAGCTTTATAGGCTATATCTACTACATGCTTAACTGGTTCTACTTTTTCCTTCATATTATAATATTGATCTTCTATATCTACAGTTACAATTTCTTTATTATATAATTCGTTTATTTGTGAAACTATAGATTTCATTTCTTCTTTTCTTTTTTCAAATTTATCTCTATCAAAATCTCTTATAATATAATTGAGTTCTGTATTTTCTATTTCTCCATTTATAGAGCATAAATGATAAAAACCTTCATAACCCTCTGTTGTAGCAGGTGTTTCATTTGCTGGAAGCATGCTCATAAATTTGTTTGCAACTAAAATAGAATTAATCATTTTATTTTTAGCAGAGCCAGGATGCACATTTATTCCTTTTATTGATACTTTTGCCCTTGCAGCATTAAAGTTCTCATAATTTAATTCTCCTAAAACTCCTCCATCTACTGTATAGGCTACTTTAGCTCCAAACTTTTCTACATTAAAATAATCTGCCCCTTGACCTATTTCTTCATCTGGAGTAAATCCTATTTTTATAGTTCCATGTTTAATTTCTGGGTGGTTTATCAAATATTCCATAGCTGTTACAATTTCTGCAATACCAGCCTTGTCATCTCCTCCTAGTAAGGTTGTACCATCAGTCACTATTAAGTCTTTTCCTTTATAGTTAAGTATTTCAGGATATTCTTTAATAGTTAATTTTATATTTTCTTTTTCATTAAGAAGTATATCCTTGCCATCATAATTTTTTACTATTCTAGGATTTACTCCTTCCCCACACATTTCTGGACTAGTATCCATATGAGATATAAATCCTATAGGATCTACATCTTTGTCTATATTCCCTTCCAAAGTAGCCATTACATAACCTTTTTCATCTATAGAACAATCTTTAAGTCCTATAGCTTTTAATTCTTCTACTAATTTTGCACCAAAATCCAATTGACATTTAGTACTAGGTGTATTATTCCCTTCCTCTGAAGATTGAGTATTAATTTTCACATAGCCTAAAAATCTTTCCAATAATTTATCCATGATATTCCTCCTTAATTAATATATTTATTTATGAGAAGCGCAATCTACCTCTATACATACATCACCCATTAATACCCCTTTAATATTTCCATCTTTATTTTTCAAAGGTATTGCTATGGCAATACAATAGTTGTAGCTTACACTTGATATATATGGATTGCTTTTATATTCCTTACCAGATATAGCTTGTTTAAAATAAGGCCTATATTTAAAATCATCATTACCTTTTACAATTTCCATATTTGATGATTTCATTAAACCCTCTTCATTTATTACTCCCATATACTCAAATTCATTGTGTTTAGAAACAAATTCTCTACACAAACTGGAACATTCATTAGACTGTAAATCCTTAGATGATATAATATTTTCTAACTCCTTTAATACATTAAATGCATTATTTACAAGAGATTCCTGATTTTTTCCTATAGTTATCTCCGATACATAATGTTTTAATTGTTTATCAGCATTATCTGTAGATTCATTCATTTCCCTTATCATAGATGTTATTTTATTTATTAAAGATAATTGTTCCTCTGAAGATGCAGATATTTCTTCTGTCATAGAGGCACACTGTTGCGAACCTGATGTCATATTTTCCATTAAATTATCTACAGTTGTTGAAATATCATAACTTTTTTCTGCTAAATCGTATATTTCTTCTACTGCATTATAAGTAGTATTAGTAGATTTTATTATTTCACTAAAAGATTCTTTAGATTTATTTGCATAAACTATATCTTCCATAACTTCTTTGCTTTGATCTTGTGCTTCTGCAGTTATACTAGCTATTTGATGGTTTACATTCTCTATAAGTTTTCTTATTTCTGCTGCAGATTTTGATGATTGTTCTGCTAATTTTCTTACCTCATCTGCTACTACTGAAAATCCCTTACCATGTTCCCCCGCACGAGCTGCTTCAATAGCTGCATTTAAAGCTAATAAATTTGTTCTCTCACTTATTTCAGTTACTACCTCTGTAATTTTGCTTATCTCTTCCGCTTCATTCTCCAATATTTTAACATTATTAGCTAGTTTTTCACTTACCTCTCCTGTTAATCTTATCTTTTCTATCATAGTAATAAATACTTCTTTGTTTTCCTTTACTATCTCCATCATTTCCTTGGCAACATTTTTACTTTCTATAGCATGTTGTCTTATAATCTCTGAGTTTTCTGCTAATTCACTAGTGCTCTCTCTTGTAGATAACGCATAATTAGATTGCTCTGTTGAAGTTTCTGCTACAGATGTTACTGAAAGAGATATATCTTCCGCAGCTTGTCTTGTAGATAACGCATTTTTACTAAGTTCACCTGAAGACACTCTATTTTTCTGAGACATTTCTAGTAATTCTGATAAAATCTTTTTTGTATTTTTAACTACTTTATTTACCCCTATGCCTATTTCACCTAATGTACCTTTTTCTGAAAGTCTTGTAGCAAACTCTCCTTCTGCAATTTTAGCAAGATTAGTAGAAATGTCATTTACATTTTTATATATTACATTTACATATAATTTAATCATTATAAATGAGGCTATTAAAATTAGAACTAACGCTATTAAAATAAATTTAGTAATTGATCCATTAAATGACCTTGAAACTGCGTCAGCATTAGCAGGATTTATATTAGGCATAACAACCTTATTAAAAATGGATTTACTTATAAACGACATAACTATGCACATCAAAGAAATTAATATAGCAATTAACGTAAATACTTTTCCTGTAATTTTATTTTCCAATGCCCCTACACCACCTTTTTCAAATTATATTTATTGTAATAATTATGAAATCATGACCATTATATTTAAATTCTATGAATAATATAAATATTCCTTCTATTTTGTTAAAATATATATATTATTGGAATTACTTTAAAAAATTTCTACAACTTTATTTATTGAAAATAAATATAAATACTTATGAATAACCTTTTTATCTGTAATCTTTTCTAAAGCCTTTTCATAATAATCTATTTGTAACTTATATCTCTTTTTTATTTCATTTATATCTTTAACATAGTCTGTTTTGTAATCTATTAATGTGAGTCCAGCATCTTCTTCAAAATAAGCATCTATTATACCCTGTACAATTAGTTCTTCTTCATTATATATATCTTCTTCTAAATTTTTATATACTTCATTAACAGGAATTTTTATAAAAAAAGGTACTTCTCTTTTTACTTTATTGGAATTTATCATTTTTTGACCTAATTCACTCTTGAAAAACTTTAATATTTTATCTATATTTACAACTTCAGATGACTTTTTAGTTATAAACTCCTTATGCACTAACTCATTAATTTGACATTCTATCTCCTCATAATTAGAAACTTTATTAAGATCTAAATGCTGCATCACTAAATGTATTATAGTTCCTCTTTCTGCCCCAGATATATTTAAATCCTCTTTCAAAAATAAAGGTTTTTTTAATTCTACTTTTTTATATATAGACATAGCCTCTTCATTAGATACTATAGAAAATCTTCTCTTAATTTCAGACACGGATACTTTTGTTGGTATTTTTGAAAGTTCCTTAAATTTATATTTATAACTTAATCTTTTATCTATTTCATCCTTATAATTACTTTCTTCTGAAGCCATAACTAGATCTTTTATTTTTTGACTTATATTTTGTTCTTGCTCTTCTACTTTTTCTTTTAATAAGTCTTCCTTATTCCATATTTCTATATTCCATTTAGAATCATCTTCTAAATTATTAAATCCGCCTGATAAAATTCCTAATTCTCGTCTAATATTTAAGCTATCTTTATGTTTAAATACAGCTGGTCCTATCCAGTCTAAGTAACATTGTCCATTTAAGACCACATACTTTGGAATTTTTTCTTCTTTCTCTGAATAATCTACCCACTTATTTATATTTTTTTCTAACTTACTTATTAGTCCTGTCATTATTAATTTTTCTTTTGCTCTTGTAAATGCTACATATAATATTCTCATTTCTTCTGATAAAGTTTCTAATTTTATCTTGTTTTTTATTATGTTCTTTATTAATGTAGGATAAGATATCCTTCTTTCTATATCCACATAATCTGGACCATAACCTAGCTCTTTATGAAATATGATATTCTTATTCATATCTGTAGTATTAAACTTTTTACCCATTCCACTTAATATAACTACTGGGAACTCTAATCCTTTACTTTTGTGTATACTCATAATTCTTACTACATTTTCATTTTCACCAAGTATTTTGGCACTCCCCATATCCCCATTACTGAATTTTAATTTATTTATAAAGTTTATAAAATTAAATAATCCTTTATAACTAGTATTTTCATATTGTTTAGCTCGTTGAAATAAAATTCTTAAATTTGCCTGTCTTTGTTCTCCACCTGGTAAAGCCCCTACGTATCCATAATAGCCCGTATCCACATATAAATACCATATAAATTCATCTATATCCATATGTAATGATTTTTCTCTATAACAGTTTAATTTGTCTATAAAATTTATTATCTTTTCTTTCGTATCTTCTTTTAAAGCTTTTGTTAGGTCCTGATTTTCTTTTAAATAAAATTTATGATATTCTTCTATCTCTTCATTTTTAAGTAATTTATATATTAAAACCATAGACTCATAAAAAGGTATATTTTTATTTACAAGCCTTATGTCTATTAATTCCTCATCACTAAAAGAAGCTATTGGAGAACGTAATACTGATAAAATAGGTATATCTTGTAATGGATTATCTACTATTTCTAATAAAGATAACATGGTTTTAATTTCAAATGTTTCAAAATAACCTGAATTTGTATCTGCAAAAACTGGTATATTTTCCCTTGTAAGTTCTTCTATAAAAACAGATGCCCAATTAGAAGTAGTTCTAAGTAATATAACTATATCTTTATATTTAATATCTCTATAAGCATTTATATTTTTATCAAAAACTTTAAAGGAATTTGCCCCTTCTCTTTTCATTAAATGATTTATCTTCCGTGCTACCATTCTTCCTTCTAATTGTATATTGTCTAATTCTTCTTCCTCTAAATTTTGTTCTTTTACTATATCAGATTTTACTTCAGAGGATTTATCCATTAAACATAGGTCTATAGACTCTCCAGATACTTCTTCACTATATTTTGCCCCTATATTCAAAGCTTCATCTTCTGTATAATCTAATTCCCCTACTCTTTTAGACATAATCTGTTTAAATATATAGTTTACTCCATCTATTACTTCTTTTCTACTTCTAAAGTTTTTAAATAATTTTATTTCTCTATTACTTGAACCCGCTTCTTCATCATAGTTATTATATTTTTCTAAAAATATTTCTGGTTCTGCTTGCCTAAATTTATAAATACTTTGTTTTACATCTCCTACCATAAATCTATTAGGAATGTCTACACCTCTTTGTAGTACTTCTTTATCTATATTTTCTTGTTTAAAAATTAATGAACCATCTTTAACATACCAATGTCCTAATGTTCTAGACACCATAGTCATAATTACTTCTTGTACCAAGTTACTATCTTGATATTCATCAATAAGCACTTCTTCAAATTTTTTTCTGTAATTTAAAGCAATTTCTGATGGAACTATATTTCCTTTTTCATTTCTTTCAGTTAAAATTTCAAAACATAAATGTTCTATATCATTAAAATCTATTAAATCCCTTTCTTTTTTTCTAGATTTATAATTTTCATCAAATAAAATAACTAGTTCAGATAAAGATTTCATGAAAGGATATACTGATTTAAATTGATCTACTATAAAATCATTTTCATAGTTTAAAAGTTCATCTTTAAGTTCTATAATTTTATTTTTAATTTTATCTCTTTCTCCTTTTACCTTATCTTTTATTTCCTTATCTACGTCCTTGCTTCTTTTAGATGGCAACCTAACTGGTTTATAGTTTTTTAAAATCCTCCTAAAATTTTGAAAATCCTCTTCCTCTAATAATGACTTTATAAAATCCAATTCCATTTTAAAAGGCTCATAATAATGTTCTATCCCTTGTGAGTTTTCTATAATATCTATAGATTTTTCCATTATATCTCTATAACCTTCTATATCTATTTTAATATTATCTAAAAATATATTAGCCCACTTTGATTTATTAAAGTGAAAATCATCCCCAACATTAAACACCTCAGCCATATTTATAAGCCATTCATAAGGTAGTGGGGAACTTTTAGCAAAACTATGTAGTCTAAATATTAAATCTTGTAATTTAATATCTGTTTTTCTACTATAAGCATCTATTAAATTTAAGAAACTTATATTTTCTTCTTCATACAACTTTTCAAAAACATCATCTATAGCCTCTTGTTTCATTAATACACATTCCGTTTCATCTGCTATTCTAAAGTTAGGATCAATATCTATCTTGTGAAAATTACTCCTTATAACTTGTAAACAAAAAGAATGGATTGTCATTATGCTTGATTTATTTAATAAGGTTAATTGTTTTCTTAAAATTTTTAATTCAGGATTTTCCTCTAACTTTTTTGATATGGCATCTCCTATCCTTTCACGCATTTCTGAAGCTGCAGCATTTGTGAAAGTAACAACCAATAATTTATCTATATCCACAGGTTCTTTTAAATCCAAAATTTTCTCAATTATTCTTTCTACTAGCACAGCAGTTTTACCTGCTCCTGCCCCTGCTGCTACTAATAAATTACAATTTTTTGTATATATAGCTTGCCTTTGTTCCTTAGTCCATTTTGTATTATTCACTTTATCCACCTCTTAGAATTTAACGTACTTTATCTTAATTATATATTAATTTTTATAATTGACAAACATTGGGACCTACTATTCTTTTTATATCATCTACCTTCATAGAACAACTTCCATTTACTACCCCTCCGTCCTCCACTACTAAATTTATAGTTTGTATATCTCCTAAAACTTTTCCAGAAGACTTAATTTGTATTAAATTATTACATATAATATTACCTTCAACCTTTCCTGATATAGTAATATCTTTTGCATTAATATTTCCCTGTACTAATCCAAGCTCTCCAATTATAACTTGTGATTTTCCTTCTATATCTCCTATTAATTTTCCATCAATCTTTATTGTTTCAGAAGAATTTATATCTCCCTCAATACTTGTGTCACTTCCTATTACTGTATCTAATTTATTTTCTACTAAAGATTTTTTATTCTTAAACATACTTTTCCTCCTTATATAATTTAAACTTAATTATATACATTATATTAAGTGCTTATAATATTCTATTAAGGAATATTATAATATTATTACCCTATATTAATAGATTTAGCAAACTATTAAAACCTATAATTTAATAAATTTATATATATGTAAAAATTATTAACATAAAATATTTAATTTCATAATATGAATTATAATCTATGATACTTTAGGAGGTTTAAATGTATAATTATTATTGCAATCCACATATGTACATGTACCCTATGATGCCATTATGCCCTATGGTATATGAGGAGAATTTTGAAAAGGTTTGTCCCGAAGAAAGTGATGAGGATTTAAAAGAACTATATCCTAAAATATACTTTAAAGTATATCCTATAATTAATAATTATTGTAACAAATTAGAGAAAGAAACTAACATTATGTATTGTCCTACTGAAGATAAAATGGATGATATGTGTAAAGAAATTCATGAAAAAATTAAATCTGAGTTATATGAAACTGAAGAAGACTGCATGAGAGGCGATGGCTATAGAATATATAACCCTACAAGAGACTTAATAAGAATTATTTTTATAGATGAACTTTTAAACAGAAGAAGAAGACGAAGAAGAAGAAGACGTCATGATCATAGAAGACCTTGGCATTCAGGTAGACCTTATTAAAAACAATTAAATTTCATAAAAAATCACTGTAGTAAAATTTTCTACAGTGGTTTTTTTAAAAACTTATCTTTAATACACTTAAAATGGCTGGAAAAAATACACTTAACACTGTTATTATAATAGCTGAAATTATTCCACCTAAAGCTGCACACAAAAAAGACTTTTTAACATCAAATCCTAAGAATGCAGCTATAGCACTTCCTGTCCATATACCTGTTGTTGGAAGAGGAACAGCTATAAAAGCAATTAATCCTAGTTCTTTATACTTTTCCATTTTGCCTGTATTTTTTCTTATTTTATTTTCTATAAATAAAACAAATTTATCAAAAATTTTATAGTTTTTCATCCAATTAAATATAGTATTAAAGAACAATAAAACAAAAGGTACTGGAAGTAAACTTCCTAAAAAACTTGCTACAAAAACTGACATGGGATTTAAATGATATCCTATTATTCCTACAGGAATAGCCAACCTTTGTTCCGTAAGAGGTACTGCAGACATAATGAATATTTGAAAAAGACTTCTTACCATAAATAAGTATCTCCTTTTTATCTTATAGATTTTATGTTATTTCTATTATACAAAAATATATCTTAAAATAAAGAACTAATCTATTAATTTATAACATAAAAATTAATAATTTTCTACTATAAAAAATAAACTACATAATAATTTTTAATTTTGTTTATAATCTTCAAGCTTTTCTTCCATTAATTCCCATACTTCTTTATCTTTTTTCTCACTTAAAATATTATATTTATTTTCTCTAATCTCTGTATCAAATTTACATATAGATGAATAAATACAGTATTTGCAGGAATATTCATCTTTATTTTTACAAGGAGATATTTTTATATTCCCTTCTAACATTTCTTCACATATCTGCACTACAATATATCTTACATATGCTCTTAAAAGATTAAATTCATCTAATGTAGCTACTGAAGAACTATAATTTGTTACTTCCCCTTTTTTATTAATACTAGCAGGAATAATATCTGACATACCTGATATAAACTTATCCATATCTTTTATGATTTCAGTATCATTTAATACCAAGCCTTTCATTTTCATAGTTTTAATTACATTTTTCTCTATCTCCTCATTGCTTATTTCTTTAGAGGTTTTAATTATAGGATCATCTAATTTTAAATAAAATATAGCTCCCGGTTCTCCCTTTATATTTAATCTATCTGACATTTCTGTAAGTATAGCATCTAAATAAATTAGAAGTTGTAATTGAAGCCCATAGTATACATCTGATAATTTAAATTCTTTTGTTCCAGATTTATAATCTATTATTCTTAAATAAGTAATTCCATCCTTATTCAACAAATCCACTCTATCTACTCTACCAATTAGATTTACAACTTCACCAGAATGAAGTTCTACTGAAATTGGTGGATAATCCCCTTCTGTATCAAAAGATAACTCATAATAACTTGGTTTAAAATTTCCTCTTTTAACTTGATACCCAATAATATTTATAGATTTTGTTAATATCTTTTTAACTGTATTGGTTATATGCTCATATCTTTTAGAACTAGTTAATATAGATGACTTATTTTCTAATTCTTTATTAATTAAATTTTCTATTTTTTCTTCTGCCCAAGTTGAATCTATGTCCTCCCAAGTTATACCCTTCTCTTCTAGCTCTTTTGAAAATACTTCTAATATATTGTGCATGAATATACCCAAATCTGGATAACTTAAATTATAAATTTTCCTATCCTTTGCTTTTAATCCATATTGAATAAAATAAGCAAAAGGGCATTGAGAGAATTTTTCTAACCTGGATACACTTATTTTTAAAGGTTTCCCATATAAGTTTCTAACTTTTTTAGTTTCTATATAGTCGCTTTGATTTGTATAATTAAACCCTTCTAAAATACTATTTAATTTTTTACTCCACTTTTCTTTAGATTCATACCATTTATAAACATCTGCCCAAATAGGATCTATTTTTTTAGTATCTCCTTGCTGTGAATCTAACCTTAATTTAGATATTAAATAATTAAAAGTAGGTTTAGGACTTGATATATTTTCTAACTTTTCTTCATCATTTTCCTTTTTTATTACATCACTTTCTTCACATATGTTAATAAATATTTTTTTAAGCCTAGATATAATTATAGATGGTCTTAAAGTTTTTCCTTCTTCATCTGCTATAGTATAACTCAACCTTAAATATTTTGATGGAGTAGTTAAAGTAGAATATATTAAAAATTGCTCTTCAAAGGCAGCACTTCTAGTATCCTTTGCAATTTCAACACCTTTTTCCTTTAAAAATATTCTATCCTCATCTGTAAGAATACCTTCATTATTTAAAGATGTAGGAAATATACCATCATTAACTCCTACTATATAAAGTGTATTTATATCATGGCTCCTTAATCTTTTTATGTCCCCTACTATAACCTGGTCTAATGCAGGTGGAATAAGTCCTATTTCATATTCTGAAAATCCTGTCTGGAGTATTTTAGAAAATTCTTTAAAAGAAGTTTTCTCCTTACCTATAACCTCTACTAATTGATCTAATACCTCTATGACTATATCCCATATTTGATTATATTCATTGGCTTTTTCTATTTTATCTTCACTTTTAAACTTTTCTATCCACCATTGTATTTTATCTGGTACTTTTATATAACATAAAAATTCATAAAGAGTAGCACACATATCTCTAGTATTTTTTGCATTTTTACTATAATTGTAAAATTTATTTAATGGTTCAACAATTTCAAATCTTAAATGGTTTATCTTATTTAACAATTCTTCCTCTGCATTTTCACCTAAATCATAATCTGTAGTAACTCTAAATTCCCAAGGCCTTGAAGATGTCCACATACTTCCTTTTATCCCATTTGAAAGTACATAATTTTCAAGAATATCAATATCAGATTTTTTAAAATCTAAAAGACCAGTCTTTAAATATCTAAATACTGATTCATAAGTCCAATTTTTCGCTAATACTTCTATAGCTGAAAGTATCAATATTATTATTGGATTATTATTAATTTCTCTTTTTTTATCTATAAAAAACGGTATATTATACTGATTAAAAACTACACTTACAATATTTTCATACCCTTCTAAATCTCCTGTAACTACAGCTATATCATTAAATCTAATATTCTTTTCCCTAGAAGTTTTTATTATATTCTTTGCTGTATCTTCTATTTCTGTATATTTATTTAAAGCCCTTAACATACATATATCTTTAGTATAATTTTTGTATTCTTTATAAGGAAAAGAAAAAATATTTTTCTCTAAATGTTGAAGTTCATAGCTTTCTTTAAATCTTTCGCAAGGACTACATTTTAAAGCTATAGGTTTATCCATTGATATATTATTATCTTCTATTATTCTTAATAATTTTTCTTCTGTAGTTTTTATAGGTGCAAACAAATCTGTATTATCTATAAAATTTCCTTCATTTAAATAATCTGTACATAAAGTAATATTAACTCTATAAGTTTTTAAAAAAAGTTGTTCTAATACGGCATATTCTTGAGGAGTAAAGCTTGAAAACTCATCTATCCATATTTCTGCATTATCAAATTGTTTTGAGTATTTAAGTTTTTCAGCTAAGATAGTAAGATCGTCTTCACTATCTATATAATTTTTATGTAATCTTTCTTCAAATTCATTAAATATTAAATATAAGTCCTCTAATTTATCTCTTAAATTTTCATCTTCTGTAATCTCTAATGTATCAAGTAACATATTAGGTAACACATTATATCTTTTAAATTCTGTTATTATATCAGAAATAGTAGCTATAAAACCTTGACGTCTTGCAGATTTTTTAAATACCTTAAAATTATTTTTATTATCCTCCATTATATTATATATAAGCATACTTTTTCCCGATTCATTCATATGTTCTGCTGTTATGCCACCAATTTCATTAAAAACTTTATATGCCATTCTTTTAAAATCTAAAACTTCAGCATTTAAATTACTCTTTTCTCCAGCTATATCTAATAAATTTTTTTGAGCTTGGAAAGAAAATTGTTCCGGAACTAAAAATATAAGGGGTTTTTCACATCCCGCCTCTATTTTTTTCTTTATACTATTTAAACAATAAAAACTTTTTCCACTACCTGCTCTACCATATATAAATCTTAAACTCATAAATCACACCTCATAAAATATATCATACTATAAACTAAAATACCCTATTTATAATATTTAAATTTATCTATCTATAATTATATACTAAATAAAATTTTTATAGTATCTTTCTATCTTCAATATACCTTTTTTGTTAATTATAAATAAATATTTAATCTTTCATTTCTTGACAATTAACATTTATATTTATATAATTTCCATGATGGAGTGTAACTAACAAAGGTTTTCATTAAATATATTATTTGATAACTAATTAGTTTAGCGAGACTCTACAGTTTATAAAAAAATAAACTGTAGAGTTTTTATTCATTTAATACAAATTACTTAAAAGAGAAGGAGAAAACTATGGATAATCTACTGTATTCTACTCTAAATCATTGTTCAACTATAATATTACTTATAATTATTGCTATTACTTTATTTCTACTAGGAAAAGCTGCAGATCTTTTAGTTGATGAGGCCGTTAAAATATCTGTTCGTTGGGGTATACCTAAGATGATCATTGGAGCTACTATTGTAAGTTTAGGAACTACTCTACCTGAGGTAACCGTTTCTGTATTAGCTGCAATTAATGGTAACCCGGATTTGGCCTTAGGTAATTCTATAGGCTCAATTATTGCAGATACAGGATTAATTATCGGACTTTCAGCGCTAATAGGTAATTTAAACATAGACAATAAAACTATAAATTATCAAGGTCCTCTTCAGCTTATATCTGGTGTTTTACTAGCTATAGTTAGTTTACCTATTTTTTCTAAGAGCTCTAATGGAATAATCACTCAAAAAATGGGATTTATATTTATAATATTGTTAGTTTTATATGTTATATTTACTATTAAATTAGGGAAAAAATCTAATTCTGAAGTGGCAGCGGAAGGTCAAACTTTACAAGCATCAGAACCTTTTATTTTTCAACTTATAAAATTAATTTTGTCAATTGCATTAGTAATTATTTCATCTAAAGTACTTATTCCAAGCGTTGAGATTACAGCTGTTCGTATAGGAATACCTCAAAGCGTTATTGCTGCTACTCTAGTAGCTTTTGGAACAAGTCTACCTGAATTAGTTACAGCTATTACATCTGTAAAAAAAGGGCATGGTGAACTAGCCGTTGGAAATATTATAGGTGCGGATATATTAAATGTCTTATTTGTAACTGGTAGCGCTGCTGCTGTAACTAACAAAGGAATAGTTGTACCATCAAATTTTTATAGACTACAAATACCAGCTATGTTAATCATATTAGTGTCTTTTCGTATCTTTTGTAAAAATAAAAATAATAAGATTACAAAGTTAGAAGGAAGCTTTTTATTGGGAATATACGTTATATACTTAATACTAAATTATACTTGGATTTAAATTTAAATATTTTATTCTTAAAACAAAAATTAAAATTACACTATAAAAGCTTAAAGAAGCTATTTCAAGTTTTATCATGAAATAACTTCTTTAAGTTTAGTTTTATATTTAATTACTAATTTTATTTATAGCACCAAGTATACCTGCCTTATTACCGCATTCTGCAGTCTTTATTTTTAAATTTTTATTAAAAGACGGCATAATCATTTTACTTAAATGATTTGATATTCTATCTGTTAAAAATTCTTTTTGTGCAGACACTCCTCCACCAATAAGTATAAGAGAAGGATTAAAAATATGCACAAGAGTTTTTAACCCTAAGGCTATATCATAAGTCCATTTATCTATTATATCTAAATATATTTTTTCACCATTTTGAGCTTTTTCAAATATAAATTTACCATTTATATTATCAATATCTATATTATTATAATTATCTTTTATTAAAATCTTTTTAGCTCTATTTACTAAAGCTGAAGTTGAAGCATATCTTTCGAAACATCCCCTTTGGCCACAGTTGCACTGCTCTCCATTAGGATATAATGTGATATGTCCAAGTTCCCCTGCAGAATAGCTATTTCCTGTAAATACTTTTCCGTCTATTATTATAGCTCCTCCAATTCCAGTTCCAAGTGTTAAGCATAAAAAGTTTTTTTCTCTTTTAGCAGCACCTTGCCACATTTCACCTAATGCTGCACAATTAACATCATTTTCAACAGTACAAGGATAGTTAAATTCTTCCTCTATTATACTTTTAAGTTTTACACCTGTCCATCCTGGTATTGCCTCAGTAGCAAAAATAATTTCTCCAGTATCACTATTTACTTGTCCTGCAGTGCTTATACCTATAGCTTTTATCTTTCTATTATTTTTTTTACTCTCTACAATCAATTCTTCTATTATAGATTTTATATTCTCCAATAAATAGCTTGCCCCTTTAGAGGCAAAAGTACTTTTTGAATAAAAAGAATTTATAAATCCATCATCATTTACTAATCCATATTTTATTTCAGTTCCACCTATATCTAAAGCTATATATACCATTCTTTGCTACCCCCTTAAAAGTACACTGATAAATTTAATTTGTTATCCTTGTATTCCATCTACAAATTTTTTAGTTATTTGTTGGGGGCGAGTAATAGCTCCCCCTGTAACTACGGCTAATACTCCAAGGTCTAAACATTTTTTAGCCTTTTTAGGAGTATCTACCTTACCTTCTGCTATTACAGGTATATTTACTGAGTTTATCACATCTTTTAAAAATTGAAAATCATTATCTTGTATATCTGAACCCTTTGTGTAATCTGTGTATCCATGCATAGTTGTACCGACAAAGTCAAAACCATACTCCTCTGCTAACTTTGCTTCCTCTAAATCAGATGTATCTGCCATTAAAAGTTGGCTCGGATATTTGTCTTTTATTTCTTTTATAAAATCTTTTAGTAATTTTCCATCTGGTCTTTCTCTTTTAGTTGCGTCTATTGCTATAACATCTACACCCTCTGCACAAAGTTCGTCTATTTCTTTCATAGTAGGTGATATATATACATTACATTCACCATAGTTTCTTTTTATTATTCCTATAATCGGTAAATCAACTTCAGCTTTTATAGCATTAATATCTTCTACTGTATTTGCCCTAATTCCAATTGCTCCACCTATTTTAGCTGCTAATGCCATCTTTGACATTATAAATGAACTATGAAGTGGTTCATCGTCTAATGCTTGGCAAGAAACTATTAGTCCTCCCTTAACCTTTTCCATAAAACTTTTCTTTCTGTCTATCATACTATTTGTCTTTAACATATAATTTCACCATCCAACCACAAATTTAGTCTATAGCAACCTTGAATATAATTTTTCTTATTGGCTCAGAAGAATTCACTCTTATTCCTGTCATATGAACATCCTCTGGAAAATATAACATGAAAAATCCTTCTTTTAAAATTGATTCTCCTTCACTTTTACCCTTTAATATATAGGCGTCACCTTTTTCATCATAATCTTTCTCAATTTCTACGTGATTAAAGTTAGAATATAATAATTTTTCTTGTCCACTTATCATATAGTGTATATCTATATATTTTTTATGAGATTCCCAGAAACCGTTTTCTTTTTCTTTAGTATTATACTCTACAACTACATAATATAAGTCATCTCCATCAACTTGATGTACACCTTTTTCATCCTTTGAAAAATCCTTATTTTTTAGATATTCTAATGCTTTTCCTATTTTTGTATCCGAACTATAATAAAGTCCAGCATTTTTTATATTATCTAATATCATATTAGCTACCTCCTAGATTTTATATGTTTAAATTATTTATCCCTATCATATATAGTTAGATTTTTTAAATCTCTTTCATCTTCTTTAAATAATAAGCTAAACACATATCCAAACAACATACATGCTCCAATACTTATAACAGAGTACATCCAAAATGTTACATGTGTAAAATATTTTACAGATACAACTAATATACTTGAAACTATAAATCCTACTATAGCACCTTTAGAATTAGCTTTTTTAGTAAATATACCTAATGCGAAAAGTCCTCCAACAACACCTAAAACTAATCCCATAAATCCGTTGAACCAGTTATATGCTGATTTTAAATCTGAATGAGCAAGTATTATAGCTACTATTATTGATACTATTCCTACTCCTAAAGAAAGTATTTTAGCCATTTTTGTTGCTGAATCATTGTCCATGCTTCCTTTTATTACTTTATGAATATCTAATGTCCAACTTGTAGCAACACTGTTTAATCCAGTAGATAATGTTGATTGACCTGCTGCAAAAACGCCTGCTAATAATAAACCTGAAATACCTGCTGGTAATTGTTTAACTATATAAGTTGCAAATATTTTATCTTCTGCCCCGGATACTAATAAAGCGGGATTTTGTTTATAAAATACAAATAGTCCTGTTCCTATAAAGAAGAATACAGTTGCTATTCCTATAGATAATGCACCATTCAAATATGTCATTTTCTTCATTTCACCAAGATCTGTAGTTGTTGTATACCTTTGCACCATATCTTGACTTGAAACGTAAGATGCTAATGTTGATAAACCTGCTCCTATAAGAACTATAAAGAATCCTTCTTTATATATGCTTAAATTCATCATGCTTGATAATTGTAAAAATTTATGGTTTTCTACACCTACTCTAACAACTTCTCCTAATCCACCATGAATTGTAAATGCCATATAAATTACTACGAATATTGCTCCTAGTGATAAAACCGTACCTTGTATAAAATCTGTCCATAACACTGATTTTATACCTCCAACATATGAGTATATAATTGCAATTACCCCCATAGCAATTATTAATATATTTATATCTATATCTGTAACCATTGCCAATGCTAAAGATGGTAAATACATAATTATAGACATTCTACCTATTTGGTAAACTATAAACATTACACTTCCTAAAAGTCTTAATCCTTTATTAAATCTTCTTTCCAAATATTCATAAGCTGTATCTAAATTAAGTTTTTTATAAACTGGTAAGAAAAATCTTATAGTTAATGGAACTGCTATAAATACACCAAGTTGTGCAACCCATGCTGCCCAATCGGTTTTAAACGAACGACCTGCTAATGCTAAGTAAGATATTGGACTCAACATTGTAGCAAATAAGCTTACTGCCGAAACCCACCAAGGAATAGTTCCATCTCCTTTAAAATATTCTTTACCTTTCATTTCCTTTTTGGCAACCCTAACCCCTACATATAATACAAATAAAAGGTAAGCGACTAGAACAATATAATCTAAAAATTCAAATGATGCCTTCATGCTTATATACCTCCAATATATTATTTAAAAAGTGAGAGTTAAGAGTTTTATTCCGCCCTTAGCTCTCAATTTTAAATTACTTTAATACAATATATTTTAAAATTTAATTATAGATACTTTTTAGATAATTCTTTAGCAAATTTAATTTGCTCATCATTTAATTTTTTCATAGGTTGTCTACAATATCCTGCATCTACACCCTTATCTTTTAACATTTCTTTTATAGTTTGATATAATCCGTTGCTTAATATACCTTCTATTAAATCATTAGTAACATGTTGAATTTCATAAGCTTTTTGAATTTCACCTTTTTTAGCTAATTCAAAAATTTCTTTTGCTCTTTTTCCATTTACATTAAATGTACTTCCTATAGCTCCATCTACTCCTGAAACTACAGCTGGTAATAACATTTCATCAAATCCTGAGAATATCAATTTATTTGGAAAAGCTTTTCTTAATCTTTCTAATAAATAGAAATCTGCTGCTGTGAATTTAACACCTATTACTTTTTCATTTTCAAATAGCTCTGCAAATTGATTTAAAGTTATATTAACACCTGTTAAAAATGGTATTGAATATATGATCATGTTATTTCCTGTTTCTTCTATAATTGTGTTATAGTAATTTTTTATCTCACTAAAATCAAACTTATAATAAAAAGGAGTTACTGCTGATAAAGAATCATATCCTAATTTTGTGGCAAATTTTCCTAATTCAACAGCTTCCTTTAAATTAATAGATCCTACTTGTGCTATTAATTTCACAGCATCTTTTGCTTCATCTTTAACTATTTCAAATATTCTTTTCTTTTCTTCTGTAGCTAACATGAAGTTTTCTCCTGTACTTCCACCTACATAAAGACCATCTACATTACATACATCAATATTATAACGTACTAATTGTCTTAATCCTTCTTCCTTAAGATTTCCGTTTTCATCATATGGTACTAATAAAGCTGAAAAAATTCCTTTCATTTTACGTCCTCCTATAATTTAAAATTTATAAAATTTACGATTGGTCACGCGAACATTTTTGCGCAAATTAAATTTATAAGTTTTTATTTTACATAATAGTTAATGAAATAATAAATTTATAAAACCTTTGTAAATGTTTTCTTAACTTTATGGTTTCATTATATATGTTCTCGAGAACATTTTCAAGTACTTTTTTTAATTTTTTTAATCTTCTATATAGTGAGAACCTAAACTATTTTCTCTATTTAATATAGAATTTAATACAACCTTACTCATTTTTATATAGTTTCTTAATACAAACGCTTTTTTACTTTGTTGTGAATTATACAAATAATTATATATGTTAAACTCACTTTCAATATTTTCTATAATTTTTATGGCCTCCTTTACATCCTTTTTCTTTCTTATTATAGAAGCATTATTATACATAAGCTCTCTTATATAAGTTATCTTTTCTTCTAAATCATAATTTTTAACTTCCTTAACTAAGTTATTTTCCTCTATAAAATACTTTTCAATATCCTTTTTACTATTTGGTTCTTCTATTTCTTTTTTATCTATATACTTAACTGATTCTTTTCCTGCTATTTTTCCAAATACCATAGCATTAACTGTAGATAATCCTCCTATTCTGTCTGCACCATGAACACCGCCTGTAACCTCTCCCGCTGAATATATACCTTTTATTGAAGTTTCAGCTTTCTCATTTATATCTATTCCACCATTAGCAGCATGGGCAAATGGAATAATTATTATTTCACTATCATCTAAAGCACCTTTTGATTCTAACCATTTAAAGTAATTAAATATAAGTGTATCTTTTATATTTAATATATCTTTAGGATAAGTAAATCTGATGCCTTCTTTAGATTTTAGATATTCCTTAAACATATTGATATCAACATATTTTGAATTTAGTCTACTAGTAAAAGGTCCATGTGTTGATCTTTCTTTTAAAACTTGCTTTTCATTTAAAAAATTAGGTAAATTATCTTTTAAAATACTTTCCCCATTTTTATTTTTAAGGGTTATATAATTAAAAACTCTTTCATTGAATATAGTTTTATAATGTGGTGTTATATAAGCTGGTATAAATTGAATAAACTCCATATTTATAAGCTTACATCCTACTTCAACTGCTGGTATATGAGCATTTAGAGCCATATCTTTTGTACTTAAATTATATTTATATATATTTGTAAAACCGCCTGTTGCTATTATAATTGCCTTAGCAAAAATTTGTATATATTCTCCTTCATCTGTAATAAATATAGCTGAAGAAAAACTATCCTTTTCATCTTTAATTATCTTAATTAAATTAGTATTTTCTAAAATGTTTAAATTCTTATCTTCTTTTAATTTTGAGAAAGCTATTTTTGCAGTTTTAAAATCAAAGCCATACCACTTTCTAGGCTTTTTATCAAAGCATGGTATAACATTTTCTCCGTCTATTGGTCTTCTAAACTTAATACCTAAATTCATAAAATCTTTTATATAGCTTTCAGCATTTTCTATTAGGGTAGTTACTAATTTTTCATTAGGTATTCCACATCCTACGTCCATTATAGTATCAACAAAATCTTTTTTATCCTCTTCATCTTCAGCTACAACCATACCTAAGCCCCAAGTGCCAGGATAAAAACTAGCTCCAGAACAAAACTTTCCACTACTTACTAAAATAGTATTTTTATTTGCCTTAACTGTCTCTATAGCTGCTGATATTCCTGCAATGCCAGTTCCAACAACTACTATATCAGAAGTTATACTTTTCATATTAATCCTCCCTTATAATTTATATAATTAAATATTAAACTGCAAACGTTTTTTATACAAGTATGAAAAATGCCTTAATTATATAAATATTAAATTTTTATAATTAAAGCATAGTTTCCCTGACTACTATTCTGCTATCCATAATATACTTATTATTTACATTTTCCATGTCTTTATATAATTTTTCAAACATGAATTTTCCAGCAAAATATCCTTCTTCATAACATTTCTCAATAACTGTTGCAATTATTTTTTTATTCATAATTAATTTTTTCATATCTTCAGACATACCATTTCCTATTATATTCATTTTTTTATTGTATTTATTATCTATATATTTAACTATATCTGTTAAAAATCTTGTAGCATAAATAGCCTTTACATTAGTAGTCATATATTCTTCTAAAATTGATTTAATATCCTTCATTAGATTTTCTGAATATATCGGACCCACTATAAAATTTGTGTTTTCTTCTTTAACTCTACTTAAAAAACCATCCATATATAATTTTGATGAAATTCTATCATCTACTGTATCTAACACTAAGATTTTTTCATCTTGTTGCAATGTACTAATAAGTATTTCTGCCGCTATTCTACCTGATTTAAAATAATTTGGACCTACATAAAAAATAGAATTATCAAGTGGTATATCCAAAGTAATAAAATGTATTTGAGGATTTTGCATCTTTATTTCTTTTATTTCTTTTTTTAATAATGGAGTTATTATTATACCTTCAACATCTTTTTCTTTTATTATTTTTTTTAATTCTATTAGTTGTTTCTCTGGAGTTTCTATATCTGTTTGTATTATGTTTATACTATATCCATAAAAACTAAATTCTGTTTCTGCTTCTTTAAGTCCAGCTTTTATTTTTTCTGTATAATATTTATTTCTAGATTCTATTATAAAAGCATAAATATTTTTATTCTTTTTTCTAGCTAATGAACTACTTATAGGATTCTTTTTATATCCTAGCTCTTCAGCTAAATTTAGTATTTTTTCTTTTGTTTCTGGCTTTATATTCTTGTTACCATTTAAAGCCCTAGCTACTGTTGTTCTTGATATATTTAGCATTTTTGCTATATCTTCTTGTTTAACCAACCTCATCATCACCTACCTTGAAATTTCTTAATGTATTACTATCTATTATACTAAAAAAGTTTTTTATATCCTAATTATTATTAAATAATTTTTTTCTAAACAGTAAATAAAAGAACTTTATAGCATTTATAGGTACTCTCTTTGAATATTATTTAATAACTTTTGCCTTAGTACATACTATTTTAAATCTAATAGCATTACTAACACCTTAATATTAAAATTATTCTAATCTAGTATCTATGACATTCTTTAAGTTCTAATATATTATTAATTATAAAATAAAGATAATATTGTGATTAAAATGTATACATGTTAATATATTGTTGGGTAGTATCCATACGGAACTGCACCGAATTGTTTTTATTTTTTACCCATACTGCTCATATCTATAGGAATGGGACAGTTATATTAATAACATTTTTTGCCCAAATATATTTGGGATATTTTTTCATATCATTTTTATATAATTTATAACAATTCAGTTGCATTCTAATTCTACCCACCCTATTAATTTAAAATTTATAGGTTTAGAAATATTTTAGGGAGGGTCAAATTATATGAAAAACTCAGTCAAAACTTTTCAAGAACTCAAGAACAAAGATGAGAAAATAACTATGCTCACAGCTTATGACTATTCTATGGCAAAACTTATAGACTCTTGCAAAATAAATGGCATTTTAGTTGGTGACTCTTTGGGTATGGTTTGCTTAGGTTATGAAAATACTTTAAGTGTAACCATGGAAGATATGATTCACCATACAAAAGCCGTTGCAAGAGGTGCTATTAACTCATTAGTAGTTGGTGATATGCCCTTTATGTCATATCAAACCTCTACTTATGATGCAGTAGTTAATGCAGGTCGTTTTATAAAAGAAGCCCAAGCCTCTGCAGTTAAGCTAGAAGGTGGCGCTACTGTAATAGATCAAGTTAAAGCCATAGTAAAAGCTCAAATTCCTGTAATGGGACATATAGGATTAACTCCTCAATCTGTAAACATGTTTGGTGGTTTTAAAGTTCAAGGAAAAGAGCTAGATAAAGCAAAAGAATTAATAGAAGATGCAAAAAAACTAGAAGATGCAGGTGCTTTTTCTATAGTGCTTGAATGTATTCCTGAAAAACTATCAAAAATTATAAGCGAATCTATATCTATACCAACCATAGGAATAGGTGCTGGTAAGTATTGTGATGGTCAAATTTTAGTTTATCATGATATGTTATCTATGTTTTCTGATTTTAAACCTAAATTTGTAAAATCCTTTGGTGACGTAGGTTCTGCTATAAATTCAGGTGTGAAAAACTATATAAATGAAGTTAAAAGTGAAAATTTTCCAGAGAAAGAACACTCTTTTAAAATAGATGATGAAATAATAGAAAAATTATACTAAAAAATTTTTAAAATAGAATTTATGAGAGGATGGTGAAAAGCTGAATTTTATCAGCTTATATTATGAAAGTAATGCATACTATTAAAGAAGTAAAAAATATAATAAATAAATGGAAAAAAGATGATTTATCTATAGGTTATGTTCCTACTATGGGTTATTTACATGAGGGACATGCATCTCTTATAAAAAAAGCTAGAGAGGAAAATGATAAAGTTATTGTATCTATTTTTGTAAATCCAATTCAATTCGGACCAAATGAAGATTATGCCTCTTATCCTAGAGATTTAAATAAAGATTCTGCTCTATGTGATAGTATTGGTGCAGATTTAGTTTTTAATCCAGAACCTTCTGAAATGTATCCTAATAAAACATATACTCATGTAAATGTGAGTTTACTAACAAATAACTTATGTGGTGCAAGAAGGCCTGGTCATTTTCAAGGTGTATGTACAGTTCTTACAAAATTTTTTAATATAATAACTCCAAATAAAGCTTACTTTGGTGAAAAAGATGCCCAACAATTAGCTGTAATAAAAAAAATGGTTAAAGATTTAAATTTCAACGTAGAAATTGTAGGCTGCCCTATAGTAAGAGAAATTGATGGCTTAGCTAAAAGTTCTAGAAATTCTTATTTAAATAAAGAAGAAAGAACAGCTGCCTTGGTTTTAAATAAAAGCTTAAAAACTGCTTTAAATTTATTAAAAAGCGAAGAAAGAAATCCCTCTAAAATAAAAAATTTAATAATAGAAACAATAGAAAAAGAACCTTTAGCAAAGATAGATTATGTAGAAATTGTAGATAGCCTAAACCTTCAATCTGTAGAAAATATTGATTCTAACATATTAATAGCTATAGCTGTATATGTTGGTAACACTAGACTTATAGATAATTTTACTTTTGAAATTTAAATATCTATTTATTTTTATTATACCGCTATATTTAAACATAAAATATTAAAATTAGACAAAATTACCTATTTTTAATATACTTATGGCGTGTTAAGAATATATTTTTTATATAATAACAAAATATGGAGGTATGATATGTTAAAGAACAAAAAACATTGTTTCCTATTAGTTGTAACTATATTATTTGTAATTTCATTAATGGGATGTACTAATAAAAATAACTCTAGTAAAACTGTAGAAAAAAAAGAGGATATTATAAGAGTAGCTATATCCCCAGGATATTATCCTTTTATATTTAAAGAAAATGATAAATTAAAAGGTTTTGAAATTGATTTATGGAACGAAATTAGCAAAAGAACTGGTGCCAAAATTAAATATGAGTGTGCAGATTTTAGTGGTTTATTCGGATTATTAGATTCAGATAAAGTAGACACAGTTTCCGCTCAAATTTCTATTACAGATAAAAGAAAAGAAAAATATAATTTTTCTGTACCTTACGAATACAGCGGTATGCAACTTGTAGTTAAAAGTAATAATAATTCAATAAATACTTTAAATGATTTAAATGGAAAAACCGTTGGTATAGGAATAGGTTCTGTAGCCAATGACATAGTAAAAAAACAGGATCCAGAAAATAAAATTAAAATAGTAAACTATACTAGTGCTACCCTAAAAGGTAATTATACAGACTTAAATCTTGGAAGAATAGATTCTGTGTTTGCTCAAGATATAGAAGCTTTAATCTCTATAAAAAAATCTAATTTAGATTTAAAATTAGTTGGACAACCTATAGATTATGCTCCTATAGCCTTTCCTTTTGCTAAAACTAAAAAAGGAGATACCTTACGTGAAAAAGTAGATAAATCTATTAACGACATGAGAAAAGATGGTACCTTAAAAAAGCTTTCAAATAAATGGATTGGTGAAGATATAACAACAAATAAAACAAAACAATAAAATAAAATGTTCTTATAACTTATATTTTATTAAATTTTGTAAATACTAATATTAGAAAATTTAATGAAGGAGATGTAAGTTATGAAAACATTAGATATTATTGCACTTGTATTAGTAGTTATAGGAGCTATAAACTGGGGTCTTATAGGATTCTTTAGATTTGATTTAATTGCAGCTTTATTCGGAAATTTATCTGCATTTTCAAGAGTTATATATGCTCTTGTGGGTATAGCTGGTTTATATGCAATTTCTTTCTTCGGAAGAGATAGAGAATCTAATGGTGAAGAAGAGTAACTAAAACTAATTTAAAAAATAAAATGATTATCAGATATACCTCATTATAGGTTTCTGATAATCATTTTTATTTTAATTAAACACTAACTTTTTCTCCTAATTGAGAAGTTGAATTTTCATTTTCTATAATATCATTTGGTTTTCCTACAAATCTAACAATGCAACCTACCAATATTATTGATAAGGGCAATACCATATAAACAGGAATACCCATTCCTACAGGTATATATCCAAATACTATTGAACAAAATGCTATAGTTAAAGAATACACCATTTGAGTTGAAGTATGATCTAAGTGATCACACGCTGCTCCCATAGAAGATAGTATTGTAGTATCTGATATTGGAGAACAGTGATCGCCAAATATAGCTCCTGTTAATACAGCACTTGCACACATAACTACATAACTATATTCTGGTGATATCGCATGAGCTAATGGAATAGTAAGAGGCATCAATATTCCCATAGTTCCATAAGATGTTCCTGTAGCAAAAGATATTATAGCTCCAAAAATAAATATAATACTTGGTAATAAGAACTTTGGTATAGAGTTTGATAAAATAGATACTAAAAATGTAGCAGTTCCAAGTTCTTTTATAACCGCACTTAAAGACCATGCTAAAAGTAATATAACTCCTGTTATTATTAATGATTTCATACCAGTTACCCAAGTATCTATAGCCTGAGAAACCTTAAATGCCTTTTGACACACTCCCATTATTATAGCTACAATGCTTGCAAGTAATGCAGATTGGAATAAAACTACACTGGCATCTGAAGCACTAAATGCCTCTCTAATAGCTTCAAATGATGATGGGGAATTTTGAAGTAATTGTATTAATGCCTTATCCTTGCCACCCATTATAGCTTGATAACCATTATAATAAAATCCTACAAAAGCACCCAATATTAATATAGATATAGGTATTATAGCATTCCATATGTTTAACTTTATGCCTTCCTTTGGCTCAAGTTCTGTAGTTTCATCGGATACCATTGGATTAGCTGTATCTGATAAAAGTTTTCCTGTAGTTCTAGCTCTTCTTTCTGCTTTTAACATAGGTCCAAAATCTCTAGCAAATAATGCTAGAAATACAACAAACATTAATATTAAAATATTATAGAATCTATAAGGTATAGTTTGTAAGAATAATCCATAGGCATTTATATTTTCGCCTATACTGGCATAAGCATCTTTTATTAAACTTATTTCATATCCTACCCAAGTAGATATAACAGCTATTCCTGCAATAGGTGCTGCTGTGGCATCTATTATAAAAGATAACTTTTCTCTAGATATCTTCATTTTATCTGAAACTGGTCTCATTATAGGTCCTACTATAAGTGAATTTGCATAATCGTCAAAGAATACTAGTATTCCTAAAAACCAAGTTATAATTTGAGTACTTCTTGGAGTTTTAGCCTTTTTAGCTAAAGATTCTGCTATAGCCTTAGCTCCGCCCATCTTTGAAATTACAGCAATAAGTCCACCAATGGTCATACACTGAAGTATAATTCCCGCATTCCATGGATCTGCAAGAGAAGTTAGTATTCTATTTACTAAATCTAAAAACGCATTGAAAATTGCTCCAAATATATTAGTCCCTCTTAATTGTAGTAGAAAAGATCCAGAAAATACACCTATAGTCAAAGATATAACTACATTCTTAGTTATGAATGCTAATACTATAGCTATTACTGGTGGTAGAAGTGTCCAAATACCTAATCTGCTAGCATTTTGTGCTATTGCTTTAGCATCAATGTCTGCTGCCATTACTCCGTTTGAAATTAATAAAACAAATATGCAACATAAAGTTAAAGTTAGAATTGTTCTCTTTTTATTTATCATTTTTTATCCTCCTCTATTTTAATAAATTTATAAGTCTTTAAGACTTAAAATTTTAGTGAATAAGGGGAGGAAAACCATCATCAACTATCAAAGGTATAATATTAATTTTCTTAGCTAAGATAATAAATATTTTATAAAAATCCATTTTGTAAGCTTACAAGGTTTAAATTAAAAATAAAAGCCTTGAGTGCTTTTTCACTCAAGGCAAATAAACTTAATAAATTAATATTGCAAACATCTAGAATTACAATACAAACATAGATACCTTTGAATGATAGCTCTCCACAAAATAATTTGTGACAGTCCTACATATATTCTATGTAGTCCCAGCATACAATCTTAAAGCCTTAACTGTACACTTCGGCAATATTACCTTTTCTCTTACTTCATAGTGCTTACCTCTGTAAGAGTACTATTTAATATTGCACCTCTATCCTTATTTATTCACTTTTAATTTATTATAATATTAACTTAATATATAGTCAAGCCTTCATTACAAAATTTTTCTAATTATTCATAGTAACCTTAAAACATCTCTTTTATATCATTTATAAGATTATTTATATTTTTTTTAGAAACTCTTTAGTTCTTTTCTCCTTGGGAAAATTAAAAATTTCATTAGGTTTTCCTTCCTCTATTATTTTTCCATTATCCATAAAAATAACTCTATTAGCTACTTCCTTTGCAAAACTCATTTCATGAGTTACTACAATCATTGTCATTCCCTCTTTAGCTAATTCTTTCATAACAGATAGAACTTCCCCTACAAGTTCAGGGTCTAAAGCAGATGTGGGTTCATCAAATAGCATTATATCTGGATTCATAGCAAGTGATCTTGCTATGGCTACCCTTTGTTTTTGTCCACCTGACAACTTATTTGGATAAAAATCTTCTTTATCTTCTAATCCTACTTTTTTTAATAAACATCTAGCCCTTTTTAAAACTTCATGTTTATCTTCTTTTTTAGAAATTAGAGGAGCTAAAATTATATTTTGAAGTACAGTCTTATGGGGAAATAAATTAAAATTTTGAAAAACCATACCCATTTTATAGGATAATCTTTTCATGCTTTTTTTATTTTTTATATTTAATTTTTCACCATTAATTTCAATACTTCCTTCTTGTATTTCTTCTAGTCCATTTAAGCACCTTAAAAATGTACTTTTACCTGACCCCGAAGGCCCTATTATAACTAGTACCTCACCTTTTTTTACTTTTATATTTAAATCATTAAAAACAGTTAATTTTTTAAATTTTTTAGTAATATTTTTTGTTTCCATTATAACTTTATTACTTTTCATATAATCAGTATTAACTGCTATATTTTCCATAATAAAACCCTCCAATCCCCTTTATCACTTTAACACGATAAAACATTAAAACATATTTATACTTTAACATATAATTCTGCCTTTGAAAATACCCTAAATAAAAAATAAGATTTTCTTCTTAAAAAGAAAATCTATATTTACAACCTACTTTATATACTAAGTTTATTTATTACTTCTTCTGTAAATTCTTCTGTAGAACTATTTCCTCCCAAATCCTCTGTCAAACATTTTCCTTCTTCTAAAACTTTCTCAATAGCTTTTTCTATTTTTATTCCTTTTTCATCTTCTCCAATATATTTCAACATCATGGCTGCACTTAATATACAAGCTGTTGGATTTGCTTTATTTTTTCCAGCAATATCTGGTGCTGCTCCATGAGCAGCTTCAAACACTGCTACTTCCTCTCCTATATTAGCTCCTGAAATTAATCCAAGTCCCCCTACTAATCCAGCTGCCATATCAGATAAAATATCGCCATATAGATTAGGCATAACTAAAATATCATATTGTTCAGGATTTAACACTAATTTCATAGCCATAGCATCCACTATTACATCTTCAAATTCTATGTCTTTATACTTACTTGCTACTTTTTTTGCACATTTTAGAAATAACCCATCAGATATTTTCATTATATTAGCCTTATGCACTGCAGTAATTTTATTTCTTTTATCTTTTCTTGCTAAGTTAAAGGCATGTTCTACAATTCTATCACTAGCTTTTCTGCTTATTATTTTTACACTTTCTGCTATATCATCAGTTATCATATGTTCTATTCCTGCATATAAATCCTCTGTATTTTCTCTAACAATAATTAAATTTATATCTTTATATTTAGAGGTAACCCCTTTATAAGTTTTAATCGGTCTTATATTAGCATATAAATTCAAACTTTTCCTTAGCATAACATTTACACTTCTAAATCCCCTACCAACTGGTGTAGTTACAGGACCCTTTAGTGCTACTTTATTTTTCTTTATACTATCTAAAACCTTATCTGGAAGAGGAGTGTTATATTCATCTATTACACTTGCGCCTGCTTCTTTTATATCCCAATTTATATCTATATTTAAAGCATCTAACACTTTTTTAGCTGCATAAGTTACCTCAGGGCCTATTCCATCTCCTGGTATTAAAGTTATATTGTAAGCCATAATTCACCCTCCAATATTTAGTTGACTTTGTATTTAAAATATGAAAAATCTAAATACGCTAAACTAATTTCAATTAATTACTTTTTAAAATTATTTTTCTTTTAAATCTATTTATTAAAAATATAGTTATAAATAATAAATTATTATCTGTTTTTTATTAAATTTAATAATCCACCTTCAATTAACATTTGCTTTTGTCTTTCGGTAGCCTCTAATAAAAACTCATATTCTTTTTGTTTTGTAATATTGTTAACTTTAATAATACCCTTATTTACTCCCTCTATAGAATTTTCTATTTTTAAATCGTCTAATACATCTATATCTTCATAATCATTTTCATTTTTAAATACTAAAGGTATTATTCCATTATTTATAAGATTAGATTTGTGAATTCTGGCAAAAGATTTAGCAATTACTGCTTTTACCCCCAAATAAAGTGGTACTAATGCAGCATGTTCTCTACTAGAACCTTGCCCATAATTAGTTCCTGCAACTATAAATCCACCCTTATATTTTTCAGCCTTTGTAGAAAACTTCTCATCACAAGGTCTTAAACAAAACTTAGATAAATACGGTATATTAGATCTATATGGTAATAATTTAGCATTAGATGGCATTATATGATCTGTAGTAATATTATCATAAACTTTAGTTAAAACCTTCCCTTCTAATTTTTCATCTAACATTTTTGATTTAGGGAATGGTTTTATATTAGGTCCTCTAACTATTTTAATTTCACTTTTATCTTCTGCTGGTGATACTATTAAATTATCATTTACTAAAAACTTTTCAGGCATTTTCACTTCTGGAAAATCATTAAATTCTGTAGGATCTGTTATATATCCAGTTAAAGCTGATATAGCAGCCACCTCAGGACTTACTAGATAAACTTTAGCTGATGCTGTCCCTGAACGACCCTTAAAATTTCTATTAAAAGTTCTTAAAGAAACCCCATCTGTAGAAGGTGATTGCCCCATACCTATGCATGGACCACATCCACATTCTAATATTCTAGCACCAGAACCTATTAAATAGGATAGCGCCCCTTCATCTGCTAACATATTTAAAACTTGTTTAGAACCTGGCGCTATAACTAAAGATACATTATCATTTACAGTTTTATCTTTTAATATTTTAGCTGTTCTTAACATATCTATATAAGAAGAATTAGTACAACTTCCTATAGCTACTTGGCTTACCTTAATATCTTTTAAATCAGATACTGGCACTACCTTATCTGGACTATGTGGACATGCAGCCAATGGCTTTAATGTATTTAAATCCACTTCTACTTCTTCATCATAAGTAGCATCTTTATCCGCAATTATTTCCTTATAATCTTTCTCTCTTCCTTGAGCTTTTAGAAAACTTAAAGTAATTTCATCAGAAGGAAAAATGGAAGTGGTAGCTCCAAGTTCTGCCCCCATATTAGTTATAGTTGCTCTTTCTGGTACTGAAAGACTTTTTACACCTTCACCTGTATATTCAAATATTTTTCCTACTCCACCCTTAACAGAAAGTCTTCTTAAAATCTCTAAAATTATATCCTTAGCTGAAACCCAATGTCTTAACTTACCTTTTAAATTAACTTTAACTATCTTAGGCATGTTTATATAATATTCTCCTCCTGCCATAGCAACTGCAATATCTAACCCTCCTGCTCCTATAGCTAGCATTCCTATACCTCCCGCTGTAGGAGTATGGCTATCCGATCCTAATAAGGTATTTCCTGGAGAGCTAAATCGTTCTAAATTAACTTGGTGACATATACCATTACCTGGTTTTGAAAAATAAATTCCATATTTTTTTGCTATGGTTTGTATATATAAATGATCATCCGCATTTTCTGGACCGGTTTGAAGTATATTATGATCTATATACGCTACTGAACATTTGGTTTTTACTTTATCTACCCCTAAAGCTTCAAGTTGAAGATAAGCCATAGTTCCTGTAGAATCTTGTGTTAAAGTTTGATCTATCTTAAGTGCAATTTCTTCTCCTACCTTCATGTTTCCTTTAACTAAATGTGATTTTATTATTTTCTCTGCTACATTTAATCCCAATTGTAGTTCCCCCATTCTAAAATATTTCTACTAATTCGTTTCAAAATAATACTTATAAATTAACTACAGTTTTTAAAATTTCAGGCATTATTTGTTCTACTACAAATTCCAATTCTTTATTTCCTATGATAGTTGTTCTACCATACTTATACTCATTATCTATCCATTCTTTTATAGGAATAATTCTTTTATCCTTTTTATCTATTTTATTAACTCCTTTTAATTTAAAATAGGTATTTATCCAAGCTGCTATTCCGGCTAATCCTGAATATTGGTTAACAGCTACTACTATTGGCCTATTTAATACTTTATCAGTGTCAAATATATTATAAATTTCTTCATTTTTTAAGATTCCATCTGCATGAATACCAGCTCTAGTTACATTAAAATCTCTTCCTACAAAAGGAGTTCTTGCAGGTATACTATAATTCATTTCTTTATTAAAATACTCTGCTATTTCAGTTATTACATGCAAATTCATATTTTTAACATTTCCTTTTAGTTGAGCATATTCCATAACCATAGCCTCTAATGGACAGTTCCCTGTTCTTTCACCAATTCCTAAAAGAGAAGTATTTATAGATGAACATCCATACAGCCAAGCAGTTGTAGCATTACTTACCACAGAATAAAAATCATTATGACCGTGCCATTCTATTCTTTCTGAAGGAACATTACAGCAATTTCTAAGACCATATATAATACCTTGAACACTTCTTGGAAGTGAAGCTCCTACATAAGGTATTCCTAATCCTAAAGTATCACAAGCTCTTATCTTTATTGGAACATTAGCTTGTTTTGAAATTTCCATTAGCTTGTTTACAAAAGGAACTACAAATCCATGAAAATCAGCTCTTGTTATATCCTCTAAGTGACATCTTGGAATTATGCCATTTTCTAATGCTTCATAAATTAAAGATATATACATATCCATAGCTTCTTTTCTCGTCATATTTAATTTTTTAAATATATGATAATCAGAACAAGACATAAGCATTCCTGTTTCTTTTATTCCCATTTCCTTAACAAGACTAAAATCTTTTCTATTAGCTCTTATCCATGAAGTAACTTCTGGAAATTTGTATCCCCTTTCCATACAAATTCTAGCTGCTTCTCTATCCTTTTTAGAATATAAAAAAAACTCTGTTTGTCTTATTATTCCTGAATTATTATCAAGATTATGAAGATAATCATAAATTTTTACTATTTGTTCCGTAGTATACGGTGGCATAGATTGCTGACCATCTCTAAAAGTAGTATCCGTAATAAAAATATCCTTTGGAAGGTCCATAGGCAACATAATATTATTAAAAGTTACTTTTGGAAGTTCAGTATACGGAAATATATCCTTATATAAATTAGGTCTATTTATATCTTTTAAAATCTGTCCATATGAAAAATAATTACTCTTATCCATCATAATCCCCCCATAATTTCTTTAATATGAAAATACTTTTTTGCATTATTTTCATTCATCTATGAATTTTTTAAATCATTTCTTGCATTTTTATTTTTTTAATTATATTTTAATAGTAAAAAGATAAAAAAATAATGAATATTTATAAAAGGTTTTAGCCATATAATTAAGATTATACGTAATGTTTCTTATATTTATACTTCATATTTTAACATCTTCTATTATTTTATTCAAGAAAAATTATTCATTTTTTGAAAGTTTATTTTATATTTAATTCATTTTAATATTTTTATAAAAAAATCTGATAATTAATCCATCTTTATATTAACTTGCAATACATAAAATGAATAATAAAAAAACTTATTAATTTTATAAAAAAACTACCAAATTCACTTCTTATAAATGAACTTGGTAGTTAAACTTTATTATTTTCTTATTTCATCTAAAGTATCTTGAATTATATTTCTAACTTCCTCTGATAAATTACCTTGTTGCTCTCTTGATAGGTTTTCTACATATATTGGCTTACCCACAATAAAATTAACTTCTGCAGGCTTTATCCATCCGTTATTTGCTTCTCTTGCTTTATATGTACCATCTATAGTTATAGGTACTACTGGCACCTTAGCCTTGATAGCTAATTTCATGCTACCCTTTTTAAAGCTTCCTAGTTTTTCTCCTCTACTTCTAGTTCCTTCAGGAAATATAAGCATATCATAGCCATCTTGCAGATTTTTAATTCCCTCGTTTATTGTTTTTATAGCCTCTCTAACATTTTGTCTATCTATAAATACACATTTTATTTGTCTCATCCAATAAGTTAATATTTTAGCCTTTAACATTTCCTTTTTAGCTACAAAACCTACAGGTCTTCCTAAAGAAGATATAACCACAGGTATATCTAATAATCCTTGATGATTTGCAACAAATAAACATGTACCCTCAGGTATGTTTTCCAATCCTTTCTTGTTTACTTTTATACCTACAGTTCTCAAAGTAAAGTTTGCCCAATTTATTACAATCTTGTTTATATACTTTTGAATTTTTTCTTCGTCACTATGCTTTTTTAAATATTTTAACTTAAGCATTTTGAAAAAAGTTAAAAGCATATACACTGCAAAACTCAAATATAAAATAATAGTCCTCATGTTTAACTCTCCCTTTTAAAATTTATGTAGTATATTTTAATTTACACTCACTTTTTCTATTATAATATAATAGAAAAAACTTATCCACTTTTACTTTAACTATAATCATAGTAAAATAATAATGAGTCATAATAACAATTTTAAAGGAGTTGAAATAATGAAAACACTAAAAAAGTACATAAGTATATTATTTGTTCTATTAATAACCTTTGCATTTACTGCTTGTGCCAATACATCAGTTTCAAAGGAATCTACTTCAAATAGTAATAATAAAATGCTTGTTCACTATATTGATGTTGGACAAGGTGATAGTGAATTAATTCAATTAAATGATAAAAATATACTTATAGACGCAGGTACTAGAAAAAGTTCAGATAAAGTAGTATCTTATCTAAAAAAGCAAAACATAAAAAAGCTGGATTATGTAATAGCAACTCATCCACACGAAGATCATATTGGTGGTATTCCAGCAGTATTAAAGAATTTTGAAGTAGATAATTTCTATGCACCTAAAAAAACTGCTAATACAAAAATTTTTAAAGATATGATCAGCGAGCTGAAAAATAAAAATTTAAAAATAAACGTAGCTAAAGCAGGCAAAACCTTAGATATAGGTAACAATGCGGAAGCAAAGTTCGTAGCCCCTAATAATGATAACTATCAGAAAACTAACGATTATTCCGCTGTTATCAAAATTACTTATGGAAGTTCTAAATTTTTATTTACTGGAGATGCAGAAAAACTAAGCGAAAAAGAAATGTTAAGTAACCATATAGATATTTCTTGTAATGTATTAAAAGCAGGCCATCATGGTAGCCATTCCTCTTCTTCAAAAGAATTTTTAGATAAAACTAATCCTAAGACAGTAATAATTAGTTGCGGTAAAAATAATGATTATGGACATCCCCACAAAGAAACGTTAAAAGAATTGAAAAAAAGAAATATACAAGTTTATAGAACAGATATCGATGGAGATATAATACTAACTTCTGATGGAAAGAATATAAGTAAATAACTTAATGATATTAAAAAGCTTTCGTAGAATATTACGAAAGCTTTTTATAATATAAATAAAAAAATAAAGGTTTTAGTTAAAACCAAAACCTAATACTTCTAATATTTGATAAAAATGGCTCCGCAGAAAGGATTCGAACCTTCAACCTATCGGTTAACAGCCGAGTGCTCCACCATTGAGCTACTGCGGAACATTTTATCTGGCAACGACCTACTCTTCCACAGGGCCTCCCCTGCAGTACCATCGGCGCTTTGAAGCTTAACCTTCGTGTTCGGCATGGAAACGGGTGTTACCTTCAAGCCATAATCACCAGATGCTGATTTACAAAAATCTTTGATTTCGTTTTGAATCAGTACTCCTTAGCTTTAGCTAAATGAGTTTCCTTTTTGAAAGAATCATGTTCTCTCAAAATTGCACAGTATATTTTGGTCAAGCCCTCGACCTATTAGTATTAGTCAGCTAAACATGTTACCACGCTTACACCTCTAACCTATCTACCTAGTGTTCTTCTAGGGGTCTTACTGACTTATGTCATGGGAAATCTAATCTTAAGGTGGGCTTCACGCTTAGATGCTTTCAGCGTTTATCCCGTCCCGATATAGCTACCCAGCCATGCCACTGGCGTGACAACTGGTACACCAGAGATCGGTCCATCCCGGTCCTCTCGTACTAAGGACAGCTCCTTTCAAATTTCCTACGCCCGCGACGGATAGGGACCGAACTGTCTCACGACGTTCTGAACCCAGCTCGCGTGCCGCTTTAATGGGCGAACAGCCCAACCCTTGGGACCTACTTCAGCCCCAGGATGCGACGAGCCGACATCGAGGTGCCAAACCTCCCCGTCGATGTGGACTCTTGGGGGAGATCAGCCTGTTATCCCCGAGGTAGCTTTTATCCGTTGAGCGATGGCCCTCCCACGAGGTACCACCGGATCACTAAGCCCGACTTTCGTCCCTGCTCCACCTGTATGTGTCGCAGTCAAGCTCCCTTCTGCCTTTGCACTCTACGCGCGATTTCCGACCGCGCTGAGGGAACTTTTGGGCGCCTCCGTTACTTTTTAGGAGGCGACCGCCCCAGTCAAACTGTCCACCTAACAATGTCCCGTGACCAGATTCATGGCCGCCGGTTAGAATTCCAGTACTGTCAGGGTGGTATCCCAAGGTTGACTCCACTTAGGCTGACGCCCAAGCTTCTAAGTCTCCCACCTATCCTGTACAGACAATACCGAAACTCAATGCTAAGCTACAGTAAAGCTCTACGGGGTCTTTCCGTCCAATCGCGGGTAGCAAGCATCTTCACTTGCACTACAATTTCGCCGGATTTGCTGTTGAGACAGTGCCCAAATCATTACGCCATTCGTGCGGGTCGGAACTTACCCGACAAGGAATTTCGCTACCTTAGGACCGTTATAGTTACGGCCGCCGTTTACTGGGGCTTAAGTTCATACCTTCGCTTACGCTAAGTATTCCCCTTAACCTTCCAGCACCGGGCAGGCGTCAGCCCCTATACATCAGCTTTCGCTTTAGCAGAGACCTGTGTTTTTGCTAAACAGTTGCTTGGGCCTATTCACTGCGGCCTACTTTCGTAGGCACCCCTTCTCCCGAAGTTACGGGGTTAATTTGCCTAGTTCCTTAACAGCAATTCTTCCGATGGTCTTAGGATTCTCTCCTCACCTACCTGTGTCGGTTTGCGGTACGGGCACCAATTTACTCGATAGAGGCTTTTCTTGGCAGTGTGGAATCAGATACTTCGCTAAAATTAGCTCCCCATAACACCTCAACTAAGCTTGACGGATTTGCCTATCAAGCACGTCTAAGTGCTTAGACGCACATCCAATAGTGCGCACATCTTATCCTACTGCGTCACCCCATTTCTCAAACGCAAATGGGTGGTATCGGAATATCAACCGATTGTCCATCACCTACGCCTTTCGGCCTCGGCTTAGGTCCCGACTAACCCTGAGCGGACGAACCTTCCTCAGGAAACCTTAGGTTTTCGACCAATAAGATTCTCACTTATTTCTCGCTACTTATGCCAGCATTCTCACTTCTGTACAGTCCACCACTCCTTACGGTATGACTTCAACCCATACAGAAAGCTCCTCTACCACGTGTACGAAGTACACATCCATAGCTTCGGTGGTAAGTTTGAGCCCCGGACATCTTCGGCGCAGGATCTCTTGACTAGTGAGCTATTACGCACTCTTTAAATGAGTGGCTGCTTCTAAGCCAACATCCTAGTTGTCTTAGAAATCCCACATCCTTTTCCACTTAACTTACACTTTGGGACCTTAGCTGATGGTCTGGGCTGTTTCCCTTTTGACCACGGATCTTATCATTCGTAGTCTGACTGCCGTGATACAAGTATATGGCATTCGGAGTTTGATAGGGTTCGGTAACTGTTGTCAGCCCCTAGCCCATTCAGTGCTCTACCTCCATTACTCAATTACACGACGCTAGCCCTAAAGCTATTTCGAGGAGAACCAGCTATCTCCGAGTTCGATTGGAATTTCTCCGCTATCCACAGCTCATCCCATGGTTTTTCAACACCAACGTGGTTCGGACCTCCACGAAATTTTACTTTCGCTTCATCCTGGCCATGGATAGGTCACCCGGTTTCGGGTCTACATCATGCAACTTAGCGCCCTATTCAGACTCGGTTTCCCTTCGGCTTCATACCTTAAGTACTTAACCTTGCTACATAACGTAACTCGCTGGCTCGTTCTACAAAAAGCACATCGTCACACATTAACGTGCTACGATCGGTTGTAGGCACACGGTTTCAGGTTCTATTTCACTCCCCTTCCGGGGTTCTTTTCACCTTTCCCTCACGGTACTGCTTCACTATCGGTCACTAGGTAGTATTTAGCCTTGGGAGGTGGTCCTCCCAGCTTCCCACAAGGTTTCACGTGTCTTATGGTACTCTGGAGTAGATCTTAAAGTGTCGTCTTTTCACCTACAGGACTATTACCTTCTGTGGTAAAGCGTTCCAGCTTTCTTCGGTTAAAACTAAACTTGTTTATGATCTATCCGCAACCCCAGAAACAAGTTTCTGGTTTGGGCTCTTTCCCTTTCGCTCGCCGCTACTTAGGAAATCGATTTTTCTTTCTCTTCCTCCGGGTACTTAGATGTTTCAGTTCCCCGGGTTTACCCTCATATACCTATGTATTGAGTATATGATACATGGGGTTACCCATGTGAGTTTCCTCATTCGGAAATCTTCGGATCTCAGCCTATTTGCGGCTACCCGAAGCTTATCGCAGCTTATCACGTCCTTCATCGGCTCCTAGTGCCAAGGCATTCACCATGCGCCCTTTGTAGCTTGACCTAAAATCTATTTGTTCTACAAAGGTAATTTTACCTTTGGCTTTACTATATATACTGTGCAATTTTCAAAGAACATTGGTGGGCTTAAATGGACTCGAACCATCGACCTCACGCTTATCAGGCGTGCGCTCTAACCAGCTGAGCTATAAGCCCACAATTTGGTGGAGATAAGGAGATTCGAACTCCTGACCCCCTGCTTGCAAGGCAGGTGCTCTCCCAACTGAGCTATACCCCCATATTGCGTTAAGATAATCTACAATTTAGAGTTGATAGTTTTAAACAAACTTACTATTAACTCCGCTTATATATTACCTTTAAAAGTTATTAGAAAGACACTTGGTCCCTCAAAATTAAACAGAGAATTCAGCCTTAAGAAAGATGTTACTCTTTCTTATACTCCTTAGAAAGGAGGTGATCCAGCCGCAGGTTCTCCTACGGCTACCTTGTTACGACTTCACCCCAATCACTAATCCCACCTTCGGCCGCTGGCTCCTTACGGTTACCTCACGGACTTCGGGTGTTACCAGCTCTCATGGTGTGACGGGCGGTGTGTACAAGGCCCGGGAACGTATTCACCGCAACATTCTGATTTGCGATTACTAGCAACTCCAGCTTCATGTAGGCGAGTTGCAGCCTACAATCCGAACTGAGATAGGTTTTAAAAGTTTTGCTCCACCTCACGATATTGCATCTTTTTGTACCTACCATTGTAGCACGTGTGTAGCCCTGGACATAAGGGGCATGATGATTTGACGTCATCCCCACCTTCCTCCCGGTTACCCGGGCAGTCTCATTAGAGTGCTCAACTTAATGGTAGCAACTAATAAAAGGGGTTGCGCTCGTTGCAGGACTTAACCTAACATCTCACGACACGAGCTGACGACAACCATGCACCACCTGTCTCCCTGCCCCGAAGGGCTTCGCCTATCTCTAGGTTATTCAGGGGATGTCAAGTCCAGGTAAGGTTCTTCGCGTTGCTTCGAATTAAACCACATGCTCCGCTGCTTGTGCGGGCCCCCGTCAATTCCTTTGAGTTTTAATCTTGCGACCGTACTCCCCAGGCGGGATACTTAATGTGTTAACTGCGGCACAGAAGGAGTTGATACCTCCTACACCTAGTATCCATCGTTTACGGCGTGGACTACCAGGGTATCTAATCCTGTTTGCTACCCACGCTTTCGTGCCTCAGCGTCAGTTACAGTCCAGAAAGCCGCCTTCGCCACTGGTGTTCTTCCTAATATCTACGCATTTCACCGCTACACTAGGAATTCCGCTTTCCTCTCCTGTACTCTAGATGCCCAGTTTGAAATGCAGCCCCCAAGTTAAGCCCGGGTATTTCACATCTCACTTAAGCATCCGCCTACGCACTCTTTACGCCCAGTAAATCCGGACAACGCTCGCCACCTACGTATTACCGCGGCTGCTGGCACGTAGTTAGCCGTGGCTTCCTCCTCTGGTACCGTCATTATCGTCCCAGAAAACAGAGCTTTACAATCCGAAGACCTTCATCACTCACGCGGCGTTGCTGCGTCAGGGTTTCCCCCATTGCGCAATATTCCCCACTGCTGCCTCCCGTAGGAGTCTGGACCGTATCTCAGTTCCAATGTGGCCGATCACCCTCTCAGGTCGGCTACGCATCGTTGCCTTGGTGAGCTGTTACCTCACCAACTAGCTAATGCGCCGCGGGCCCATCTCAAAGCAATAAATCTTTGATGAAAAAATCATGCGATTCTCTCATGTTATGCGGTATTAATCCTCCTTTCGGAGGGCTATCCCCCACTTTGAGGCAGGTTGCCCACGTGTTACTCACCCGTCCGCCGCTAATCCACTTCCCGAAGGAAGCTTCATCGCTCGACTTGCATGTGTTAAGCACGCCGCCAGCGTTCGTCCTGAGCCAGGATCAAACTCTCAATTTAAAAGTTTAATCTTCTCAAAATCATTGACAAGGTTTTATACCTTGTTACTGGCTGTGTTACAAGAAAAATTTCTTGTTATTCTCTGTTTAATTTTCAAAGACCAATTTGCTAATGCTTAGTTATGATAACATATGTTTTTTATGTTGTCAACTCTAAGTTTCTTTCGCCGTTTGCCGACGACATAAAGTATTCTATCATATTTTTACTCTATTATTAATTAAATACGTATCATTTAAAGAAATTATTTTATTTATACTTATTTTTTCTTCTTATTATTAAAATTTTCATATAAAGATACACTTGGCACTGTTATTTAGTACAAGCTATGGAATTTCACATCAATTCTTATTGGATCTCACAAAAACATTACAATATAAGTTTATTTCTTAAAATAAAAGTGAGAAATCAGTTATCAGATACTACTTAAAATTACATTTAAATCTCCTGACACCAATTTCTCATTTTATATAGGTTTATATTTAATTGATTTTTAATTTAATCTAATGCTAACTTATTATTTTAAGAGCTATTAATATAAATAACACTATACTAACAAATATTCTATATACAGCAAAAACTTTCATAGGTTTTTTCTTTAAAAACTTTATAAATTTATCTATAACTACAAGTGCTACTAAGAAAGCTACAATAAAGCCTACTGCTAAAGCTATTAGTTGCATAGATGAGCATGTACTAAAAACATTATGTTTTATCAAAGATATTCCTGAAGCTCCTACCATAACAGGTATGGCTAAAAAGAAAGAAAATTCTGCTGCTGCCACTGTAGAAAGTCCCGCTATCCATGCACCTATTATTGTAGATGCTGATCTTGACATTCCTGGCCATAAAGCTAAGCATTGGAATAACCCTATAATTACAGCTTGCCTAGCATTAATACTATCTATACTTGAACTTCTAGTATTATTTCTATATTTATTTTCAGCATATATCATCCAAATTGCTCCTACAAGTAATGCTATAGCCACTGGCAAAGGATGAAATAATTTTTCTTCTATTTTATTATGAAAAGGTAGTCCTATTACCATAGCAGGTATACAAGCGATTACTATCATAAGCCAAAACTTTAATCCGCATTTCTTTACAGGAACCCTGTCACTAGGCAAAAAGTTTCTTAACGTACTTATAATCTTGTCCCAATAAAGTACAACTACAGCTAATATTGCTCCTAATTGAATAACTATCTCAAACATATCTATGTAACTTTTATCGTATACAGAACCATTAAATCCTATAAGAGATCCTGCTATTATCATATGCCCTGTTGAAGACACAGGTAAAAATTCCGTTACACCTTCTACTATACCTATTATTATAGATTTTAATATTAACAGCATTTTAGTTAACTCCTCACTCTCTAATTTTATTTGGATATTTATTACTATATTTATAATAAATCACCTTCTATTATACTATTTTTTTATTCTTACACAACAATAAAAAAATATATATACATCATTATTGATTCTCTTTAATTAATTATTATTTCATACGATAATCATTAAAGAAAATTTATAACATATGAAAGGAGAAAATACTTTGAATAACTTTAAAGACAAAACTAAGTTAAAATTTTTAATCATTCCTATAGTGTTAATAATATTTCCTTTAATTCTTTCATCTTGCAATAATCGCAAATCTAAAGGGATATTTATAAATAAGTGGGATAATTTTTATGAAGATAAGTATATACATTTTTATTATGATGATGGCAAGACTCCTAACGGTCAGCAATTAAAATCTACTTATAAATTAGATGAATTAGTTGCTTCAAAAAAAGACGAACTTGAAAAATCCAGTGAAATTATCTCTTGGATACAAGGTAAAATTAAATTTTCAAAGAATAGCATTAGTAGTAATAAAGATGCATTATCAATACTAGAAGAACTAAAAAATGGCAAGACTGGATCTGATAAGGAATATGCAGAAGTTTTTACTCAAAGTGTAGCATCTCTCGGTATTTATTCAAGAATAGGAGAATATAAAATAAAAGATTCTCAACATGAAAAGGATGATACATCCTTTAAAGTTTGTGAAATATGGAGTTCTAAATATAAAAAATGGGTAATGTTTGATGTAGTAAATAATTGTTATATGGCTAAAGGTAGTACCCCTTTAAGTGCTATTGAAATTTTAAAGAATGATTTAAATTCTTTAAACATAGTAGGAATCAAGGATAAAAATAAATATATAAAAGAGTACAATAAATATTTTTATAGTTATACCATAAATATAGATAATAATATAAACGATGCAATAAAAAGTAATTCTAGTATAACCTTTATACCTCCTGGTAATATTCCAGAAATAAAAACTAATAAGGGTTATATACCACCTACTATTTTTGTAACTAAAGAAGATTTATTTAGTATATCTCCTTTAGAAGATTATAATAACGATTATAAAGATAAAAAGTGCACCTTAATATTATCCAAGAAAAATTCAAATAATAATGAAAATCTAGAATTTTATATAGGTGCCTTTAAAAATAGCGTAATGTTAGATGAATACTATATTAGTATAAATGGAGCTAATTTTATAAAAGTAAAAAAATATTATAGATTAAACTTAAAAAATGAAATAAATACTATTAGGCTTTCTGAAGATGGAAAAAATATCGAAAGAGAAGTAATGATTCAATATAAAAAATAAAATATTCATTAGATAAATAACAATAAGTAAATTTAAAATGGAAAGTTATTATCAGAATCACTTAATACAATGTGAAACTCTGATTGCTAACTTTCCACTTTTTTATCTTATCAATTCTCTTACTCTAACTATTTTATATAATACTTTTAAACTAAATATATTTATCAAATTTATTTACTATTTTTTATTGTATCTAAAATTTGTTTTTCTACCTTTTTAATATCTGGTACATAAAATTTTAATATTTCCAACTTACCCTTAATTCTATATTTTCCGAGAAACGCTGGTATTAATATAGTTTCTCCTTTCTCTATGTTTTCTTTACCACCATCATATATAAGTATTCCTTCTCCCTCTACACAAGTAAATGTAAAAAATCTTTCTTTATCACTTTCTTCCTCTAAGTATTTATTAATTTTATAAAGTTCTACTGAGAATTCTTGAGATAAAGAATAATAGGTTTTTATATAACCATTGTATTTTATACTTATCCCTTTTTTTCTTTCAGGAATTATATCTAAATCTATACATTTTAAAGCCTTATCTATATCTAATTTTCTTCCTCTATTATAATCATATAATCTATAAGTAGTGTCACTACTCTCCTGTATTTCAACTAAAGTTATTCCTTTTCCTATAGCATGAATTAAACCACTATTTACATAAAATATATCTCCCTTTGCTACTTTTACTTTATTTAAATAATTTTCTAATTCCCCTTTTTTTAAAATATGTTTTAAAGACTTTTTATCCTTAATTTTACTACCAAGGACTAAAAATGCGTTTGGTTTGGCGTCTACAATATACCACAATTCTGCTTTGCTATTTTCTCCCTTTTCCAGTTTATCTTTTCTTCCTGGATGAAGTTGAACAGATAAATTATCTTCAGCAGTTATTATTTTTAAAATCAAAGGAAATCTTTTATATTCATCTATTATATGAGTTCCTAGCAATTTTTCTTTGTACTTTTTAATAGCTTCTTTTAGTTTTTTTCCCTTTAGTTCACCATTTTTTATAATACTTATTGAATTTTTATAACAGCACAAGTCTAAGCTTTCCCCTATATTCCCCTTTGGAATATCATCTCTAAATTTTTCTAATTCTCTTCCTCCCCATATTTTTTCTAGGTAAATACTTTCAAATTTTAAAGGATACATACTACTTCCTTAAAGATTAATATCATTATATATATATTTATTATATTAAATTAAAATTCTGGTTTTTCTTTTATAATTAACATAAATATACACATTAAAATTTAAAATCTGTAATTTTTAATTTTATGTAAAAACAACATATTTTTTAGTTGTTAATCTTTATAGGTATTTCTAAATTATTATTATAGAAACTTTTAAAGCGCCTATATACTTAATATTTGATTTATCTCCATTATATGTAATAATATATCAATAAAGGGTAAGAATATTATGTATATTAATATTAAACACCAACTTTTCATTAAAAACAAATAAAATTTAGCCATGTATTTACTAATATTGATGTAAAAAAGTATAAAAGTATATTATAATAATTTGTAGTATAAATTTTATTAAATTAATTGGTAATTAATATTTAATTTGATTAAAGGGAGTGTCTAAAATTAATATAAAATCTTTTTTCAGTATAATAATCTCAAAAGCGGTTTTAAAGTTATCTAGATCCCTATTTAAAAGAGGAAGCAATTTTCCTGGAAAGGTAGCTTTAAAATTAGATAAAAATATATTAAAAGTTGTATCTAAAAATTATAAGGTAATATTAGTTACTGGTACTAATGGAAAAACTACTACTACCAGTATGATATATAATATGATTAAAGATACTAAAAAACCTGTAATTTCTAATGGAACAGGTGCAAATTTGTTTCCTGGAATAGTTTCTTGTTTTGTAGAAAATTTCTCTTTCAACGATAAAAGAGAAAAATATGCAGTTATCGAAGTCGATGAAGCCAATATGAAATTTATTACAGAATACATATCTCCAGAAATAATAACTGTAACTAACTTATTTAGAGACCAATTAGATAGATATGGTGAAGTTTATACTACCTTGAGAAAAATATTAGAAGGAGTAGAAAAAGCTCCAGATTCAACTTTAGTATTAAATGGAGATGAATCTTTATTAGGTGATTTAGGAAGTTTTCTTCCTAATAATATATTATATTACGGTTTTAAAGACTTTAAATACTCTAAACAAACAATAGATTTAAACGCTGACGCTAAATTCTGTAAAAAGTGTAAGAGCCCTTATGAGTATGAATTTCTAACCTATAACCATCTAGGAAAATATTATTGTAAAAATTGCGGATATGAAAGACCTCACTTAACTTATTGTATAGATGAAGTAGAGGACTTAACTCCTGAAGGATCTTTAGTAGTAATAAATGGACAAGAATATTATATAAATCAATCTGGCTTATATAATATTTATAATGGGTTATGTGCTTACTCCATAGCTAAAACTATTGGAATAGATAAGTCTATAATATATAATTCTTTAAAAAGTCAAAAAAGTAGCTTTGGAAGACAAGAAAACATTTTTATAGATAACAAAGAAGTAAAAATTATTTTAGTTAAAAATCCTGCTGGCTGTGATCAAGCTATAAATACTATTACTCTGGATAAAAGAAAAGTTGATTTAGCCATAATTTTAAATGATAATTATGCGGATGGAAGAGATGTATCTTGGATATGGGATGTAAAATTTGAAAAATTCAATTCCATGAATATAAATAAAATCATGTTATCTGGTATAAGATTATATGATATAGCTTTAAGACTAAAAATAGCTGGTATGCCTTATGAGAATTTTGATATTTGTAAAAATCATGATGAGCTTTTAAATTCAATAAAAAATTCTAATGAAGATACTATATATGTACTTACAACTTATACTGCTATGATTGACTTTAGAAAATTTCTAAATAGCAAAGGCTATATAAAGAAACTTTGGTAATAATGAAAAGAAGGTGATTAGATGGAACTTAATATATGTCATTTGTATCCAGATCTATTAAATGTTTATGGAGATTTGGGAAATATACTTATATTAAAATATAGAGCAGAGCAAAGAGGTATAAAAGTAAACATTTTTAATGTATCTTTAGATGATGACTTTAACGCAGACAAATTTGACATAGCACTTTTTGGTGGTGGACAGGATTATGAACAATCTATAGTTTCAAAAGATATGATAGAAAATAAAAAACCTGCTCTAAGAGAATACATAGAGAGTGGTAAAGTCCTTTTGGCTATATGTGGTGGTTATCAACTTCTTGGAAAATACTATACAACACCTGAAGGAAAAAAACTTGAAGGCTTAGGCATACTTAATATAAGAACTGAATCAGGCAATACTAGATTCATAGGTAATACTATTATAAAAAATGAAGAATTTAATGAAACTTATGTAGGATTTGAAAATCATTCCGGCAGAACTTACATAGGAGATCTAAAACCTTTAGGAAACGTAGTTGTGGGTTATGGAAACAACGGAAAAGATGAAAAAGAAGGTTGTATATATAAAAATACATTTGGAACTTATTTCCATGGATGCCTTCTATCTAAAAATCCAGAACTTGCAGATAGGCTATTATCTTTAGCACTAGAAAAAAAATATAATACAAAAATAGAACTAAACCCTATTGATGATACCTTAGAACTTAAAGCCAAAGAGTTTATTATGATTAGAGAAAATAAAAATTAAAAAAGGAGTTTTCGTAAATTATATTTTTAAAGTATTTTACGAAAACTCTTTTCTTATAAAATATAAATAAAAATTTCTACCTTATATTACTTCTACTTATAAACATCAAAGGTTAATTCATCTTCATAAACATCTACTTTAACAGTAGTTCCTTCATATACATCCCCTTTTATAATCTTTCTTGCTAATTCAGTTTCTATAGTATCTTCTATATATCTCTTTAAAGGTCTTGCACCATATAGTGGATCATAACCTTCTTTTGCCATAAGTTCTTCTGCCTTTTCAGTAATTTCAAGTTTTATATGTTTATCTTCAATTCTATTTCTTATATCATCTAAGAATATATCTATTATTCTTTCTATTTCCTCTAAATTTAGGGGTTTAAATAGTATTATATCATCTAATCTATTTAAAAATTCGGGCTTAAATCTAGCTTTTAACTCATCTTCAACCTTATCTCTTATTTCTTCATCTATACCTTCTTTATTTTTATTTTCTAGTAAATAATGGCTACCTAAATTAGATGTCATTATAATTATAGTATTTTTAAAATCTATAACTTTTCCTTTATTATCTGTAAGTCTTCCATCATCTAATATCTGTAGGAATATATTAAATACATCTTCATGAGCCTTTTCTATTTCATCAAATAATATAACACTATACGGCTTTCTTCTTACTGCTTCTGTAAGTTGACCCCCTTCATCATAACCTACATATCCTGGAGGAGCACCTATAAGTCTTGATACAGAATATTTCTCCATATATTCTGACATATCAATTCTTATAATATTTTCTTCACTATCAAATAATGTTCTGGCTAAAGTTTTAGCAAGTTCTGTCTTACCAACTCCAGTAGGACCTAAGAATATAAATGAACCTACTGGTCTTTTAGGATCTTTCATACCTGCTCTAGCTCTAATTACTGCATTAGCAACAGCCTTTACAGCTTCTTTTTGACCTATAACTCTTGTTGCTAATTCTTCATCTAGCTTTAACAATTTTTGTCTTTCACTTTCAACTAATTTTGACACTGGTATTCCAGTCCATTTAGAAATTATTTCAGAAATCTCTTGCTCTGTAACTTCTTCTTTTAACATAGCATTTTCATTATTGCCTTGTTTTATAGATTTTTCCTTTTCTTCTATTTGTCTTTCTAATTCAGGAATAACACCGTATTTTAATTGAGCTACTTTATTTAAGTCATATTCCCTTTCTGCCTTTTCCATTTCTCCTCTTATATTATCTAATTTTTCTTTTAAATTTCTTACATCTGTTATTTGACCCTTTTCTTTTTCATATTTTGAGGTCATTTCTTTATCTCTATCTTTTAATTCACTTAATTCTTTTTCTAAAACAGTCAATCTTTCTTTAGATGATTTATCCTTTTCCTTTGAAAGAGCTTCCTTTTCAATTTCTAACTGAAATATCTTTCTCTTAATAGAATCCATTTCAGCTGGCATACTATCTATATCTGTTCTTATCATTGCACAAGCTTCATCTATTAAATCTATAGCCTTATCAGGAAGATACCTATCTGTAATATATCTATTAGAAAGTTTTGCAGCAGCTACAATAGCTGAATCATGAATTCTTATACCATGATATATTTCAAATCTTTCTTTAAGTCCTCTTAATATAGATATAGTGTCTGAAACTGTTGGTTCATCTACTATAACCGGTTGAAATCTTCTCTCTAGCGCCTTATCTTTTTCTATATATTTTCTATATTCATCAAAAGTCGTAGCACCTATACAATGAAGTTCGCCTCTTGCAAGAGCTGGTTTTATAAGATTTCCTGCATCCATTGATCCTTCTGTTTTACCTGCTCCTACTATAGTGTGAATTTCATCTATAAATAATATTATTTTTCCACTGCTACCTTCCACTTCCTTTAAAACAGCTTTTAATCTCTCTTCAAATTCACCTCTGAATTTTGCTCCAGCAATAAGAGCCCCCATATCTAAAGAAAATACAACTTTATCTTTTAACCCTTCAGGTACATCTCCTCTTACAATTCTTTCTGCCAACCCCTCAATTATAGCAGTTTTACCTACGCCAGGCTCTCCTATAAGTACAGGATTATTTTTTGTTCTTCTAGATAATATTCTTACAACCCTTCTTATTTCTTCATCTCTTCCTATTACAGGATCTAATTTATGTTTTTTAGCTTCTTCCACTAAATTTCGCCCATATTTTACTAAAGCCTCATAAGTTCCCTCTGGGTCTTGTGTATCTACCCTTTGATTTCCCCTAACTTGTGATAATACTTTTAAAAATTCAGACTTAGTTATATTAAATTCCTTTAATATGGAACCTACTTCCTTTTTGTCTACATCCATAATTCCAAGCATTACATGTTCCACACTTATATAAGAATCTTTAAATCTTTTAGCTTCCTCTTCTGCCTTTACAAATATTTCTTCAAATCTTCTTGTTGGATATACTCCAGCACTTTGTGCTCCTTCTCCTAAGACCTTTGGCATACTATCTAATTTTTTATTAGTTTCATCATTTAAAACTCTAGTATCTATACCCATTTTACTAAATATATTAGGAATTAAGCCTTCATCTTGGGATATAAGAGCTTTAAATAAATGTATAGCATCCAGTTGTTGATGATTATACTTTACAGCTATTTTTTGTGCATCATTTATAGATTGCTGTACTTTTAAAGTAAGTTTCTCTATATCCATAATTTATCACCTCGTATTAAAAAATATATACTTATATAAAAGTATCTGCCTTAAATCAATAAAATATTTATTATTAAATAATTTACCACTTTTAAATAAAAATAACTATACCGAAAAGTTTAATTTAAACTTCATCTGCATAGCTATTTTTATATTTTAATCGAAATTTCTTAATCTATCATTTATTTTATAATAATTATGTCTCTTGAAAAATTATTTAATATTTCTGGATTACCATCTTTGTCTATAACTACAATATCTTCTATTCTCATACCAAATTCACCTGGTATATATATTCCGGGCTCTATGCTAAAGGCCATGCCTGGTTTTAATACCATATCATTATTTTCTCTTATATATGGCGCTTCATGAACACTATATCCTATACCATGACCAGTTCTATTTAAAAAGTGTCCACCATGACCTGCTTCATTTATAATATGTCTAGCAACCTTATCAACTTCTCCACAAGTAACACCAACCTTAGCAAATTTTTCTGCCTCATAATGTGATTTTTTAACTATTTTATAAATTTCTTTTTCCTCATCTGTAATACCACCTATAAAAAAAGTTCGTGAAGTATCTGAACAATATCCTTTATATTTACATCCTAAATCAAGAATAATAAGATCTTTCTCCTCTATTACTCTAGAATCTTCACTATAGTGAGGCATTGAGCTATTAGGACCTGATGCAATTACTGGCTCAAATGCAAGTCCATCCGCCCCTAATTCATTAAATATATACTTTATTTTATCCTTAATATCTTTTTCTGTAATACCAGGTTCTATAAATTTAGTTAATTGATCCATAACTTCGTCTGCCATCTTAGCAGCTACTCTCATTTTTTCTATATCTTCTTCAGTTTTTATTATTCTAAAATTCTCCAAAAGATTATGGGCATTAAAAAACTTACCATTAAATTTCTCTGATATATCAAGCATATCTATAGCTCTTATAGAACAATTAATACCTATATTTTTATCTAACAAATTAAAATCTTTTAATCCTTGAATTACGCTGTGTACAAAACCTTCTCCGTCTCCCCATATATAATATTCTCCATCTTCACCTAATTTCTTTGCAATTTCTTCATAATTTAATTCTGGAGTAACATAAAAATATCCTCCATCTTTCAATAAAAATAAAGCTTGAAATCTCTCATCTCTCACTGGTGAAAAATCTAAAAGATATTCAAGATCTTGTGATGGACCTATAATAATAGCGTCAAGATTATCTTTCCTCATTGACTTATAAAGGTTCTCTATATATGGTGCTTTAAACAATTAAATTCCCCCTATTTAAATACTCTTTTATTTTATAATGCAATATATGGCTAATTTTAATTGTATGATTAAGTTTTTAAAAATATGTTAATTTATTATTATTATCTATAAATAAAACACTATTACGTTATTATAATTAATAAAATTAATAGTGTTTTTTATTATTCATGTTTTATAATTTTTTAGAAATTTTAATTGCTAAACTAAAGTACTTTATAGATTCCCCTACTTGACCCATTTTGTGATACATTTGTCCTACTTTCATATATCTTTTGTAAACTTCCTGCTTTGATCCAAATTTTAATATAGAATCCAAAGATAAATTCATATACATTTCAGCAGTACTTAAGTTTCCTTGTTTTTCAAATATCAATGCCTTATAATAATAAGATTTTTCTATAAATCTTAAATCATTCATTTTTATAGAATAATCTAAAATTTCGTCCGTAAGTTCATTAGCTTTTTCTAAAATATTATTTTCTAATAATATCCTAATAATATCCAACATAAAAGAAATAAATCTTTTACTATTACACTTTGGATATAAAGAAATAGATTTATTTATGTACTCTACAGCTATGTCCTTCTCCCCTATATCAAACATAACTGAAGCATATTTAAAAGTAGCCTCTGCTTTTTCTATACATCTATCACCATATAATTGGTAAGATCTTTCTTCATAGTGTTCAAATTTTTCTCTATCAAGCCTTAAAGAAAGTATTGCTAATATTTTATAAACCTCTGCTTTTTTTGTTTTATTGTCTAAGAAATCTATTAATTCTATAAGATTTATAGCTATGTCGTAAGCTTTAGAAAAATCATTTATTTTCATATAACAAGCTGCTTCATCATAAGTAACTTCTGATAATAATATATAGTCTTTCTTATTATAGGCAATTTTTCTAATGTTGCTATAATAACTAGCAGCTTCTATGTACTCATTTGTATTATAAAAAAATTTAGCTATATCCATATAATATATAACTTTATTTTCTTCTACACCAGATTTAAGCCAATAATCATAGTATTTTGATATTATAATTTGTAGTTTTTCTATTTCACTATTATCTAAGTAATAATTAAATAATAAATGTATTATATAAAATGCTATGTAATAATATTCATATTCCTGCGCATATTTTAGATTATACTCTAATTGTTCTTCATAATCCTCTCTATTAGGACTCTCTGTTAATTTATCTATATTCTCAATTATCTGTTCTTTAACACCAGACTTTAGATACTTAACATCAATTTCTAGTTTTTGTGATAGTTCCTCTAAAATATCCTCGTCAGGTTTGATTTTATCATTTTCAATACAACTTAATTTTGACACTGATATTTTATTATTACTTAGTTCTTTTAATGTAAATCCTTTGTATATTCTTGATCTTTTGATTTTCTGTCCTACAGAAAGTATCTCCATAAAATTATCACCCATCCAAACATAAATCTAGTTACATATCCTTCAGTATCCCTATTTCCTTAAACATTTCTACTCCATAATTCAAATAATTTGCCGCTTCTTTATCTTTTCCATTATCTATATAAAATTTACCTATAATTATAGATATTTCTGCTACCTTTTCTTTATCATCCATATTTTCAACAAAACTTAATGCTCTACATATTGTATTTTCTGCTTCTTTAACATTTCCAGATAATATTTCTACTCTATACTTTAATAAATAATAATCTACTAAAGCATTTTCATCAGCGGTCTCCAAATTAACTATAATTTCATCTAATACATTTTTACAATTATCTATATCTTTTTGTTTTATATAATTTTCACATATATTTATTAAAGTTTTTATAATCAAAGGATCTTTATTTGTTTTTCTAATTTCTTTGGCTCTATCAAAGTGTATAAAAGATTCTTCTAAATTATCAAATTCATAAAATAGCTTACCTAAACTATCCTCAATTTCAGCAGTGTATTTTACATCTTCTACTTCCTTAAAAACACTTAAAGTTTTAGATGAATATCTTATAGCAGCATCTATATCACCTTTTTTACTGTATTCTTGAGCTAATAATAACAATGTATTTGCATATTCTTTTTTATTATTTAATTGCTTAAATTTTTCATTGGCTAAATAAGAATAATCTATTGCCTTATTTAAATTATCTAGTTTAAAATAAGTATAGGCTATATAATAATATATTTCAGCTAAAAGATAGTCATTCCCTATATCGTTATCATTATAAACTTTTTCAGCTTGTTGAAAATAACTACATGAGGAATGATAAGCCTTTAATTTTATAGTTATCTTACCTAAATTAACAAAAGTATCTACTATTTCTTCAAAGTTATTATTTTTTATAAAAATTACATTTGAAGATAGCAAAAATTGTTGGGCTATAGGGAGTTCTCCCTTATACATATATATAAGTCCTCTTAAATATAAATTTTTAGCTTTTCTATATTCTAAATCATATTTTTCTACATAATGAAGTGATCTTTCTAAATATTCTTCTGCTAAATTCAAATTATCATTTAATATGCTTGACTCTATTATATTCTCATAATATTCACAGATTTTTTCTGCTTGGGTATCTTCTGACTCCATAAGATATTCAATAGAAGTATTTAATGATTCTGCTAAATATTCTAAAAGATCCATACTAGGATTAGATTTTCCCGATTCTACTAAACTTATTTGTCCAGGAGTAATTCTATCTCCAGCTAAATCCTTTAGTGTCATATTCAATTCTTTTCTTCTTCTTTTTATTTTTTCTCCTAAAGATAGTATTTCCATCTATCTATACCTTCCTCATCTAACATAGTTTTATTCATTTGTCAATTTGGTCCAAACAGTTTATCTAATGTTAATTATCAAATCTATAATTTGTTTAATTATACATATATTTAACAATTATATTATACCACATCTTTTCAATTAACATAAAATTTAAATTAAATTAATTACAGGATCTTTTACTTTTAAAGGTTAATTCTATTTTCAACTATAAAATAATAAAATACTACAATATACTAAGTAAAAAATAAATAGTGGGATATTTAGTTAAAGCTAAATATCCCACTATTTATTTATCTTAGGATTCCCTTCATGCCTTCATACATATCTCCTGCAGCATGCATCATATTTCTACCCGTTCTTCTAACTTTTCTTCTAGTTCCTCTATCTAATTTAGGAGCTATTAACATACTTGCAGTTGCTCCTATAATTGCACCTGCAGTAACACCTGATAAAAATCTACTACGCATATTCTACACCTCTTTTATTAATTTAGTATTTAAGTATAGAATATGCATTTTTTTATTTTATTAAACATAATTTTTAAATAATCTCATCCATAGCTTCATTTGCTAATTTATCACATCTATTATTATATTTATTATCGCTGTGTCCTTTAACTTTTATAAATTTCACCTTATGTTTTTGTAAAAGGTCATCTAACTTTTCCCACAGCTCTTTGTTTTTTACGGGCTGTTTAGAAGCTGTTTTCCAACCATTCTTCTTCCAGTTTTCCAGCCAATGTTGATTTATAGCATTTATAACATAAGCTGAATCACTATATAACTCTACATTGCAAGGCTCCTTAAGTATATACAATGCTTCTACTACAGCAGATAGTTCCATTATATTATTAGTAGTATTTTTGAAGGACTTTTTTATTTCTTTTTTACAATCTCCATACATTAAAACTATGCCATAAGCCCCTATGGTATTTTCTTTACCATTTCCTCTACAAGCTCCATCAGTGTATATAGTTACTTTTTTCATTTACAACTGCCACCTCCTGAAAACTTTGCTTTGCTTTTTTTTGTTCAAAGCCTTTAAAAATATTGTCTATAGCATATATAAATTTTTTAATATTTTCTGTTCCAACTATGCTAGATATATACTTTACTGCATCTCTTACTAAAACAATTATATTATCTTTTCCTTCCCAATTATCTATTATTACCTGCTCAGGTACTTCAGTAATTATCTTATTAAGTCCAAAGAACATTATGGAAATATCATCAATTTTACCTATAAAAGGTATAAATGACGGTATTATATCTATAGGACTAACAATATAAGTTAAAATTCCTGCGACTAAAGCTTTATTTTTAGTATTAATTCTATCATCTTTAAATAATCTATATAAAAGTACTGTTATATCTGGAACAATCATAGAATACTCAAATAATTTTTTATATTTTTTAGGTAATTTATTTTTAAAACTTATTCTAAGTTCTGAATAATTATCTTTTTTATACCCCAATTTATAATTTTTTTTAGTTTTGACTTTACTATTTATCTTTTCCTTATTATCTTGGGAATAAATAATATTATCCACTGTTGCTTCTATAAACCCATTTAACACATTAATTTTTCTAATTTTAAAATAAACATAAGGTATTTTCTTTGATAAAGTGTCTAAATCTATTTTTATATTATCTTTATGTACATAAATTCCATATTCCTGAAAATTTTTGAGTAAAACCTTTAATGCTAAATTTTTAATACCACCAAGTATTTTTAAGTTACATACTTCTACTTTAAATATTCTCACATTTAAAATATTATCTACTATACTACCTAGTCCAAGTTTAGCCTTAAATAATATATTCATTCCGTTCTTATATAAACCTTCAACTGTTATAAACTCATCTATAACTATACCTTTAAATTCCAACCCCTCAACTTTTACAAAATCCTTTAATATGCTCAAAATATCTTCTGAGGATATTTTAACTTCTGCTGATGATAACTTCATATTACCTTTCCCCCTACTAATTTCCTTATACATAAGTATACACTAAACTTTGAATCCATAAAACAATAATATAACCATAAATTACTTTAGTAAAATTTATGATTTTCGTTAGACTATATTTTAAAAATATTATAGTATAATTGTACAAACTTTTAATTTAAAAGACATGTAAATTATATAAATTTTCCTTATAGAAAGGAGAAATTTAATGGGTAAAATAAAAAATAAAATTATACTACTTCCTATAATTGTAGCTTTAATTTCTATAATAGCTATGATTTCTATTAACTTGTATACTAATAAAAACACCTATATATCCTATAATAACTTTTTAAAAGATATTGATAATAAAAAAATATCTAAAGTTTATATTACAGATACCTCCAAAATAGAAGTTAAACTAAAAAATGGTGAAATTTATCAAACAGATAATCCTCGTTCTTTGAATTTTAAAGAAAATCTCTTAAAACAAGGAATTAACATATCAGAAAACTCACCTATGACATTAAAAGAATTAATTCCTGTAGTAACTTTAATTGCTTCCCTTATTTCAATAGTATTTATTGCTCTAAAAAATACTAAATTTAAAAGTAAAAGTTTTGCCTCTATAGATGCCTTAGAATCTGAAGAAGTAAAATCAACAGGATATAACTTTGAAAGTATTGCAGGAAATGAGGAAGCAAAAGAAAGTGTACGAGATATAGTAGATTTTTTAAAAAATCCAGAAAAATATAATTCTTACGGTGCTAGAATGCCTAAAGGAATTATATTATATGGTGAGCCTGGTACTGGTAAAACCCTTCTAGCTAAAGCTGTAGCTTCTGAAGCTAAAGTACCTTTTTACGCAGTTTCAGGATCAGATTTTATACAAGTATATGTAGGGGTTGGAGCTAGCCGTATAAGACAATTATTTAAGAAGGCTAAAAATAATGGCGGAAAAGCCGTAATATTTATAGATGAAATAGACGCAATTGGTAAAAAAAGATCTTCTCAAAAAATGGGAGGCTCTGAAGAAAGAGATCAAACATTAAATGCCCTTCTAACTGAAATGTCTGGTTTTAATGAAAGTGATGGTATAGTAGTAATTGCAGCTACTAATAGATTAGATGTATTAGACGAGGCTCTTTTAAGACCTGGTAGATTTGATAGGCATATAGAAATCAATTTACCTGATATACATGCAAGAGAGAAGATACTAAAATTACATTTAGAAAATAAACCTATAGGAAATATTGACGTAACAGATTGGGCTAAAAAAACTGCATATTTTTCCGGAGCTAAAATTGAAAGTTTAACAAACGAAGCTGCTATATTAGCTTGTAAAGAAAATAGTCCTAAAATAGAAGATATTCATGTTGATAAGGCGTTTTCAATAATATTGGCAGGTTATGAAAAACAAAATAGAGACTATATTAAAAATAAAGATAAAAAAATAACTGCTTATCATGAAATAGGACATGCTCTTATAACAAAAGAAGTACTACCAAACGAAAAAATATCAAAAGTAACTATTATACCAAGTACTAAAGGTGCTGGTGGTTATACTCTAAGTATACCGGAAGATAGCTTATATCAAAGTAAAGACTATCTTTTAAAAAGAATAATGGTTCTTTTAGGTGGTAGGGCTGCAGAAGAAATTATATTTGGTAAAAATCAAATAACTACCGGGGCACACAATGATCTACAAAGAAGTACATCTATTGCTTATACTATGATAACTCAATATGGAATGGGTGAAACCCTAGGTTTATTGAATCTAGCTGAACTTTCAAATAAGTTAAATATAGATGAAAATAATATATTAAATGAATGTAAAAATTTGATAGATTCTATATATAATGAAGTTAAACAAATACTTTTAGAAAACAAACATGTACTGGATAAGTTAGCTAAAAAACTTATAGAAAAAGAAACCTTATATACAGAAGATTTTTGTTAAAATCTTTTTAAAATTAATATGCTCTATATTTTAAAATAGGAAATTAGTAATTAAAAGGCATTTAAAAGTTTTAAATGCCTTTTAATTACTCTCTTAACAATTTCCTATTTTAAATTTATTTATATCTACTTTTATACTTTAACATTTCTATTCAATATATAGGATATTATTATTCCTCCAATTAATCCACCTATGTGGGCAAAATTGTCTATATTAGAAATAGAAAATCCTAAAACTAAATTAGCTATTATAACAGAAACTATATTCTTAAAAAATCCTTTTCCTATATTTTCTTTATTTTTATAAGCTATTATTAGTGTTGCACCTAAAACACCAAATATAGCTCCTGATGCTCCAATAGATATTGCTGGTGAAAAGATATAACTAAAAATAGAAGCTAACATACCCGATACAAAATAAATAATCAAATATTTTATTTTTCCAAAATAAGATTCCACTAAGGGTCCAATACAATATAAAGAATACATATTTAAGCCTATATGTACTAATCCACCATGAAGAAACATGGAAGTTATAAATCTATAATATTGACCTTTTGATATTAAATAGTTAACCTTAGCTCCTAATACAATTAATACTCTTATATCACTGTCAAATATATTTCTAGATAAAAATGCTGTTAATATATACATTATTATATTAGCTACAATTATGGAATAAGTTATAACTGTACTATTATTTTCTTTATTATATATGGAACTTAGATTCTGTTTTGGTGGGGTACTTATTATGTCTTCTGTAGTTTTATTAGTCTCACTTCCAGAATAAAGTATAGTATGAGATTTATAATTTATGATTATAGATTTATTTTCTAGATATTTATAATTTATGTTATTCATAATTTCATCAACTTTATCCACATCTGTTAATAAAACTATATTTAAGACGACATTCTGATTTTTTAATAATTCCTTAAAATAATTTTCTAAATAATTAAAATTTAATTTTTCAAAAATATCCTTATGAGAAAAAATTATAATCTGATCCAGATTATCATACCTTTTAGCAATAGCCCATTGACCTTGAATTCCTGAAAATAATTCAATTTCTAATATATTGTACCCATTAACCCTTATAAGCTTTTCTATAAAATTTTTAATAAATTTTTCTATTTTACTCACCTCGTATAACTATAAAAACACCGTTATTTATAATGCTACACATTCTATTACTATATTGGGATTATTTAATAAGTCCATTTCATAATAAGAATTATTGCTTTTATTTAAACTATCATAAAAAATTCGTACTACTGGCCTATCAGGTAATCCTCTATTTTGTCTTATTACATATCCTGTTTCTCCATTAGATAACTTAACTCTACATCCCAAAGGATATATAGCAAAAGTATTCTTAAAATTTCTTACTAATTCTTCATCAAACATAACTCCCGAACCTGATAATATTAGCTCATAAGCATCATTTGGTGTAAACTTTTTTCTATAACATCTATCATTACTTACAGCATCATAAACATCACAAATACAAACTATCTTAGCATTTTTACAAATTTGGCTTCCTTTAAGTCCATATGGATATCCGTTCCCATCTATTCTCTCATGATGTTGCTCTACTATTTTAATAATATTATTTGATATAGCTAAATTTTTTACAAGCATTTCTCTCCCATATATGGGGTGTTTCTTTATTTCCTCAAATTCTTCATCTGTTAATTTACCTTTTTTATTTATAATATTATTTGGAATCTTAATTTTACCTATATCATGTAATATAGCTCCTATAGAAATTTCTTTTAATTCTAATTCATTTAATCCTGAAGACATTCCTAAAAATGCAGTCATAATGCAAGTATCTAAACTATGTACATAAGTATAATTATCATAAGTTTTTATATCATATAAACTTTTATTTACATCCCCCATATTTATTATATAATTTATCATTTCTTCTACTTCATTAAAAGAATCCTTCAACTTTTTTCCGTTGAAATCATGAATATTTTTTGTTATATTAGCCATGGACTTCATAGTAGTTTGTTTGAGTTTCATAAGTTTTTCATCTTCTACCACTACATCTTCTAATCTTGCGTCTTCTACATATACATATAAAACACCTAAATTTCTTAATTTATTTATATATCCTTGTGTAAGTTTTATTCCTGATTTTAATAAAACTTGTCCTTTTTCCGAAAATATATTTCTACCTAACACATCACCTGGTTTGACTCTATTTATAAATTCAAGCCTCATTACAATAAACACCTCATAAATTCATCTTTAAATTAATAAAATTCTCCATATTAAATAAAAAACCGTTTACTTTTAAGTAATAATTGGTTATTATTATAGTATAATTTCCATTTTATAGGAGGTTGATTTTGAAAAAACTAATTGTTATTTTATTATTAATTACATCTATATTTGGTGCAACACATTATATTTATAAAAGCGCTAAAGAAAAAGATATAACTTATAGCGTTGAAAAATATATGACTTCTAATTTATTTAATAAACATAAAATGTACAATATAGATAATTTTAATTTAATATTTTCTGATGGAAATATGGCTGTAGTAAAGGTTTATGGAACTACTAAAAAATCTCCTCATAAGAAAGTGTGCTATAATGTATTTTTAGACAAGAATAATAAAGGTTCTTGGAAAGTAAAGAAAGTATATAAAAATACTAATTCAGATAGTAAATCTTATTATGAAAATAAAAAATAATTATTTTTTATTTTCATCTTTTTTTTGCACAATCTTCACATATACCCTTTACTTTTTTTTCGTGAAATATATCTACATTTGAAAAACCAGTTTTTTTATTTATTAATTCTTCAATTTGAACCATAGGACAATCAATCTCTACTTCTTTATGACATAACTTACACTCTATAATATGCTTATGATTATCTTCTTTAATTTTATAATTATATTTTCCTTCACCTAAATCGAACTTTCCCACTATATTTTTTTCCTTAAATACTTCTAATGTTCTATATATAGTAGATACATCAATATCTACTCCTACATTTCTAAGTTCACTATAAATGCCTTCTACATCTAAAGAGTGTTTTTTATTTATTAATATCTCAAGTATACTCATTCTAGCTTTAGTAGCTTTTAAATTATTTTGTTTTAATATTTTTTTTAATTCCATATTATCACCTTACGATAATGATACAATATAGTACAACAAAAACTCAACATTTTTTTAATATTATTGCTAAAAAAGTATCATTTTTATGCCAAATAAAATTAATATAAATCCTCCTATATAATCCGCATACTCAGAAATAATAGCTATTTTTTTTATATATTTAGATATTGTAATTCCTATAACACACATAAACAGCGTAACCACACCTATAATTAAAGTCATTTGCATAAGTATTATTAAATTATTTATGAAATTAAGTGTGGTAAAGCCTACTACTAAAGCATCTATACTAACTGAAATTCCCAAAATGCAATACATAGATTTTCTACAAAAAATACACTCTTGTTTTTTTTGAAAACCCTCCTTAATCATTAAAACTCCTACTAATGAAATAATAAAGCCTCCAATTATTTTAGGCATAGACATTATGTATCTTGTGAATAAAAATCCTCCATATCCCCCTATAAATGCAAATAAAAATTGAAAAAATGCAAAAGAAATTGCAAAAGATAATTTATTTTTAAGTTTAATTTCTTCGTTAATGCTTATACATAGCATAACACCAAAAGCATCTAATGAAAGAGCTAATGCTATCACAAATATATCGTATATACCCATAATTTCTCATATTTAAAATATGTAAAAACATATACATAATAATATTTTTATTAAAATATCACAGCATAGATTTTATACACATTTTCTCCTTTCCTTAATACTATAGTTTTCCAATAAGAAAATCTAATATTATTTTTATTCTTAAAAAATATATTTATTCTATAGCAATTATAAGATACTTTTGATATTGTTTTTTTACTAACTATTTACTACATTCTCTAGCTTTTTTGGATCTAAAAACTTTATTTCATTAGAAACTACCTCTACTATTTTTCTTCTAAATCCATTTTTGTCCTCATAACTTTTTGTTTGAATTTTTCCTATAACACTTACAAGCTTACCCTTTAGCATATATTTTTCTATAGCTTTTGCATGCTTTCCCCAAACTATTACTGGAATATAATCAGTTTTATTATTTTGTTTATCATAATATCTACTTACTGCTAATGTAAATTTTAAAAAAGATATTTCTCTTTCTTTTATTTCTCTAATTTCAGCATCCCTAGTTAGTCTACCTATAAGCATGACTTTATTCATATATATACCTCCAACTTTTTTCTATATTTATATCCAAATTTATGTTTTATAATCAAAAAGTTTAGAGCCATTTTCTTTAAGCCATTTTCTTCTTTCCTTATAATTAACTATTGTACCTTCCACCATATTCCAAAAATCCTTAGAATGATTCATATGTTTAAGATGACAAAGTTCATGTACTACTATATAATCTATAATATTTATAGGTGCCATTATAAGCCTATAATTATAGTTTATATTTTTCTTAGATGAACAACTTCCCCATAATGTTCTTTGTGATTTTACCGTAATTTTATTAGGTAAATATCCCATCTTATTTCCATAGTATTTAGTTCTTTGTTCTAATATTTCATAAGCTTTAACTTTATAAAATTTTTCTATGCTCTGATTTATTATATCTTTTTTATATTTCTCTAGAATTCCTTCATTAATATAGATATAAAATTTTTCTTTTTTTAACTCTAGATCACAATACACAGATTTTTTATTTTTTATTTCACATGGATATAGTTTACCTAAATAATAATATCCTTTTATATCGCCCAAATTTTATTCACCAACTTTTTATAAATTAAAAATAAAAAGGAATTATCCCTAAAATTAAAAGAAATAATCCCTGACTTAGAATTTTAATAAATTTTATATTCTACTTTCCAACTATCTAATGATATTACTGTTTTATTCTCTAAATTTAAAGGGAAAATAAAATTACATACTTTAGCTTTTAAAGCTGATACACTCAAATCTTCCATTTCAAATACATTTGAAACTACAACTTTACCTGACTCATTTAAAATACTCATAGGTAATTTTTCTATGTTAATTGATTTATCATTACCATTTCTTATTACTATAGTAACTAATAAATTTCCATCTTCATTAATTCCTATACTAAAAGTTGAAAGACTTACCTCTCCTTCTTTTAAAGATGGTAATTCATTTAAAAAATCATCATAAACTTTCTTACTTTCTTCATCTATATCGTCTGGTAAGTTTTCGTAATCTAATGTAAGATTTCTTAAAGCTTTTAAATTATTATCAAAAACTATCTTCCAATCATCCATAGGTATTTTATCTACAAGCATATTTTTTTTATCAAAATAAAGAACCCAAGGTCTAGCAGCATAAGGTGGTATATTACCAACATCTTTTAAATCAAAAATTTGTTCTGCTAAAACTTTTCCTTCAGAATTTATTATTTTAAATGGAATATCTTCAAAATTTATTTCTCTAGCTAGTCCATTTCTTAAATAAATTTTTATTTCGTATTTATCTCCTAAATCATATGCATATATACCTGCTACATTAACTTGATCCTTTTTTATAGGAACTAATTCATCTAATTCTTCTTGAAGTATTTCCTTTTGAACCTTAGACATAATATCTTCATCTTTTTTAGGAACAGATAATTTTATATTTAAATTGGCGTTTTCATTTTTAGACTCTTGGCGATTTAACTTATTCATTAAAATACCTCCGTTTATATTTTATATTTACAAAATATATTATAACCTCTAAAAAATTGTAAATCAATTTATATTTATGATTAAAGTTTACATATTTTTTAATAAAATTTTTAATAAAAAAATATAAATTGAGCAAAATAAGAGCGAGGTGATCTTATGAAATTAAAAAATAGAAACATTTTATCTTTATGTTTGTCTTTATTTTTATTAGTTTTTGTGGGAACAGGTTGCGCTAATAAAACAAGTGAAAACCCTCCTGCTAACAATAATACAAATACTGCTGGGCAAAAAGCTAATGATAATACAAACACTGCTGATCAAAAAGCTACTGAAAATAAAACTACTCCAGAAGTAACAAATGGTGATTTATCCAATAGAGCTAAAAAAATAGCTGATGAATTAGTAAAAATAGACGGAATTGAAAAGGCTAGCGTAGTTATCTCCGAGAAAAGAGCTTTAGTAGGTGTAACTTTACCTAGCTCTGCTGAAGGAAAAATTACTAATGAATTAAAAAAGAAAGTAGAAGATAAAGTAAAAAGTACAGACAAGGAAATAGACAATGTAGCTGTTTCAGCTGATGCTGATATTTACCAAAGAATATCAAAAGTGTCTGAAGGTATTATGGGAGGTAAAGGCATAAAGGAATTTGGTGATGAAATAGGGGAACTATTTAGAAGAATAACACCACAATAGTTTATAATAAATTAACACTATCAAATTTAATATTATATTTGATAGTGTTAATTTATCCATATTATAACATAATCATTAATTTCAAATTGTACCAATTCTATTTCATTATTAAAGTTGGTACTTTTTCGTATAAAATTATTTTACAATTCTTATATTTGATTCACATGTTTCTACCTTTTTACAAGATATAGATTGTGACTTATAGGTCGATTTAATTTTCTCCTCTTTACGCCTTGCAAATAAATATAATATATCACCAATGGCAAACCACATTATAATTATTCCCCATTCATAAGGCCAACTTAAAGAAGCTGGAAAACCTGGCATAAACATTAAAAGCATTGATAAACATAAAGTTATAGCCATTCCTCCTACAAATTTAGGATGTTTAACTTTATAAGGTCTTACCATATTAGGTTCCTTTTTTCTTAAAACTAAGAATGATATAGAAACTATTAAATAACATAGTAATATTCCAAATCCACCACAGTTATTTAACCATACTAACATCTTCTCACCAAAGAAAGGTGCAATACTAGACACCAAACCTATTAAAAGGATTGCATTGGTTGGTGTTTTATACTTAGGATGAATTTTAGCTAGAAATTTTGGTAACATTCCTGCTTCTGCCATTGAGTATATGGCTCTACTTCCTCCTATAAAGAAAGAATTCCAACTTGTTATTATTCCTCCTATTCCTGCTAATATCAATATCTTTGATGCTACTACACTTCCGCCAAAAACTTTTTTCATAGCATCTGCAGCAACTAAATTTGATGAAGCTATTTCACCTGAATTTAGGGATATTGATGTACTATATATTATCATAGCATACCAAAGTACTGCCATAATTACTGATAAAATTATTATCTTTCCTATTTCCTTAAATGGTACATTTATTTCTTCCGCAGCTTGTGGAATTACATCAAATCCAACATACATAAATGGTGTCATAATAGTTACAGCTAAAATTCCCTTTCCTCCATTTACAAATGTAGGATGAATATTTTGTATACTTCCATTAAATAAACTTCCACCAAATAATAAAATTCCTACACATGCAATCATAAATGTTACTACACCTTGCATGAAAGCTGCTGGTTTAGCACCGAAATAGTTTATTGCTGTTATAATTAAAGCACTTCCTGAACCAATTAACACAAATGTACCATAAATATCACAGCCAGCAATAGTATACATATAGCCCTTCATGTAAGAAAATGAAAATAAGTTTTCTAATACAGTTGGAAAAGCTACCGCCTCAAATGCAACTACGGAAATATATCCTAAAATTATGGCCCAAGTACATATGAAGGATGGAGTTCTTCCTAAGGCTCTATAGCTAAACACAAGATCTCCTCCGCATTTAGGCATAGCAGATGTTAATTCTGCATAAGTTAAACCTACAAAGAGTACCATTATACCCCCTATTACGAAAGCTAACATCGCCCCCAAACTTCCTGCGCCTTTTATCCATTGTCCTGTAAGAACAACCCATCCCCAACCGATCATAGCTCCAAAGGCTAGGGCCATAATATCTTTTTTGGATAAAACTCTTTCAAAACTTTCCTCGTTACTACTGGCGACACCTTTCTTACTCATAACATACATCTCCCTTTACATTTTGTATTTAATTTTTTATTTATTTAATAATTTATTTTTAACAATTTTATAAATATATAGGCTTTAGGACTCTAAAAGGAGTATACTAACTCTAAATTTTCTATAAACTCGTCTACTTTTGTGTCTTAATCATTGGTTATGTTTTCTTTAAATAGTAGCAACTTATATAATTGTAATGTTGTTACTAAATTATAATACTTTTACATTGGAATTGTCAACCAATTTTTTATTTTTTGAAATATCGTACATTTACAATGAGAATTTTTTATTAATTAATTATTAACTTCACTAATTTTTATTATTATCATAAAATTATTATATATATTTTAATAACAATACATATTTAAATTATAATTATCTATTTTTGAAAAATAAAAATACCCTAGAAAGAATTTTTTTAATTCTTCTAAGGTATTATTTTTATCTACTTAAACTTTAATTTATAGATATAAAAGTAACTTAATCCCTTAAAGTTGCTATTATCCTATTAGTATTTTGAAATAGAATAAAAGCTGAATTTATATCTTTAACTACTATGTCTGATTCTAATAATAGCCTACCTGCACAACCTTCTTCTCCTATAACTGCAACAGACAATACAGCTTCTTTAAACATTTCTATATCATTCATACCATTACCTACTACCACAGTATTTTTAGAATCTAAACTATGAACAAAGTCTTTTTTATACTTAGTTGCATTTCCCTTTGGAAAAGTTTCTATTTTAATGGGTAAATCCCTACATTGTTGTTGTACATTTCCATAAGTATCTGCTGTTAATATATAAATATTAAATTTTTTACTTAGTTCCACAAGATTCTTTTTTACATATTCATTTAGAATTCCATCTACTGCTATAGTACCATTATAATCAAAAACTATATTTTTTATATTTAAAGTTTCTCTTCCTTGAATATTTATAGATTCCATGAGTTCCTCCTATTATGTCCTATTTACACATATTTTTAAATTCTATCCGAATATACCCTGTATATAATTTAGTGTTCTTTCGTCTTTAGGATTTTCAAACATTTTATTTGTTTTATTAACTTCAATAATTTCTCCATCTAACATAAAAATTGTCTTATCTGAAATTCTTTTTGCTTGAGCTAAATTATGAGTAACAATAACTATAGTATAATGTTTTTTCAGTTCAAGTAGCATTTTTTCTATAATAGCAGTATTTCTTACATCTAAAGCAGAACAAGGCTCATCCATTAAAAGCACCTCGGGTTCTGCAGCTAAAGCTCTTGCTATACACAATCTTTGTTGCTGACCACCAGATAATTTAAGTGCAGACATATTTAAATCTTCTTTTATCTCTTCATATAATCCAACTAACTCTAATTTATCTTTTATTATATTTTTAGCAGTATCCTTATCTTTTACTCCATAATATTTCAATACATAATTAATATTTTTATATATAGAAAAAGGAAATGGTGCTGGAGTTTGAAAAACACATCCTATACTTTTTCTTAATTTGTCTAAAGGCATTTCATTTGTTTCTTTACCATTAAATAAAATTTGTCCTTTTACATTGGATTCAGTATTTTCTTTTGTAATGCCATTTAAAGTTTTTAAAAATGTAGATTTTCCACAACCTGAGGGCCCCATTATTGCAGTTATTTTATTTTTTTCCACGGAAATATCTATATTTTTTAATACTTGTTTTTTGCCAAAATATACACTTAAGTCTCTTACATCTATTATTTTTTCCATATTTTATGCCCTCCCTTTTCTTACAACTATCATAGCCATAAAATTTAAAATCATAAGAATAGCTATTAAAACAAATGCAGTTCCATAAGCATTCTCCATAGATATTCCCTGACTTATTAATATATATAGGTGATAAGAAAGTGCCATAACTGGTGATGAAAATGAATTAGGATTTGGTGCTGAAACTACTGCAGAAGTTAGCATAATTGGTGCTGTAGCCCCCATAGCAAATCCGCTAGATAACATAATTCCAGACACGATTTCTTCTATACATTCAGGCAATATTATATTAAATAAAGTATAGGTTTTATCCATACCCAACGCATATGATGAAAGTATTATATTCTCATCTACACCTTCTAAAGCCTTTTCTGTGCTTATTTCTATATAAGGAAAAATCATAATAGATAATGTAATACCTCCTGCTAAAAGAGATACCCCTAGCTTTAAAAAAAATACTAAAAAGGAATATCCAAATAAACCCAAAACTATAGATGGAATGCCTGAAATAGAATTTATAATTATATGCATTAAAGAATTAATTTTTTTATTTTTGCTATATAAACTAAGATAAATTGCTGTAGCTATACCAAGTATAGCTGCAACTACACAACTTATTAGCATAAGAGATAAACTTCCCAATATAGCGGGGAGTATGCCTCCCTCTTTTCCTAAGGGTATTCCTTCCGGTCTTCCTAATAAAAAATCCTTATTTATAACTACATATCCTTTTTTCAATATATAAATAATTATAAAAAAAACTATAGAAATTACTATAAAAATGCTTAAAAAATACCATAAAAATAATAATATATTTTTAAAAGACTTCTTCATAACTAGGCCTCTTTTCTACAAAATTATGCTTTTCTTTATATGATAAAATATAATATTTATAACAATTAATATAATCATAAGTATAAATCCTGATGCAAATAAAGCATGATAATGTACGCTTCCTATCTGAGCTGAACCCATTTCTAGTGCTATTAATGAAGGTATAGTTTCCCCCTTACTTAAAAGCTTAGGCATTACAGAACTGTTTCCTATAACCATCATTACTGCCATAGTTTCCCCCATGCCTCTTCCTATAGCTAATACAATAGATGCTATTATAGCTTTTTTTGAAGCTGGTATAACTAAATTATTCATCATATACCACTTTGAAACGCCGAGAGCTTGTGAATAAGTATAATACTTTTCATAAGCTTTAACCATAGTATCTGTACAATTAGATATTATAAAAGGCAAAATCATAATTGATAAAACTATAGAAGCACTTAAAATTGTTTCACCTGAAGAAATATTTTGTCTTTTCTCTAAACATTTAACCACTACTGAAAGTCCTATAAAACCATAAATAACTGATGGTATACCAGATAACATTTCTATCATAGGTTTTAATATATTTCTTATTTTTTCTGAAACAATATTAGCTAAAAATATTGAAGCTCCTATACCTATAGGCAATGATATTAATATAGCTAGAAAAGTTACATACAAAGTTGATGCTATAAATGGAAATATAGACACCTTAGCTGGTTCATCTAATGGTTCCCACACAGTTTTTGTTATAAAATCTAAAAAAGATACATGCTGAAAAGTAGCTATTCCCTCTCTAAATATAAAAATTAAAATTAGAGATAAAATTATTAAAGATAATAAAGTTATAATTTTTATAAATATGTGAAAAAAATTATCCCAAAATTTATGCAAAATATTCACCTCTTAATAAATATAAGAAAGGAAAAACTTCCTTTCTTATATCCATTTTTTATATTATTTTACTGAAACAAATCCTGAATCATCTATAATTTTTAAACCCTCATCAGTTTTTAAGAAATCAACAAAAGCTTTTTCCACTGGTGTAAGTTCCCCATCTTTTACAAGTAAAAGAGGTCTTGCAATTTTATACTTTCCATCAGCTATATTTTCTTTTGTTGGAGCTATTTTATCAACTTCCATTGGAATTAATTTTCCTTCATGTTGTTTTACAAGACCTACTGACGCATATCCTATAGCATTCTTATTTTCTATTATTTTTTCTGTTAAAGCTCCCATAGATGGTGCTTGTACAGCATCTTTACTTACTTTTTTATCTCCCATTACAGCTTTTTGGAATACCTTAGCAGCTCCACCACCTGCATCCCTTACCACAATGACTATTTTATTATCAGGTAGAGATGAATCTACATCCTTCCAAGTTTTTGCTTCTCCTGAGAATATTTTTTGAATTTCTGATGTTGTAAGATTTTTTTTGTTTTTTAAAATCGGATTTTGTGGGTTTACAGATAAAGTTAATGCATCATACCCTATCTTAGTTTCATTGTATTTTTTTAACTTTCCTTTTTCTTCTTTACTAACTTCTCTAGATACTAATCCAAAGTTAGCTGTTTTTTCTAAAGCAGCTTTTATTCCTGCACCAGATCCACCTGAAGATACGGATACTTCTATATTTTCATCAGGTAAACCTTCCTTCATTTTTTTCCAAGTTCCATGATTATTTTTTAATTTATCTCCTGCTTTAGAAATTATAGGGGCCATAGTAGATGAGCCTATACACATAATCTTTCCTGATTGTTTTTTATCAGATGATTTTTCATTAGATACAGTTGCCTTATTACCACAGCCTACACACATAAGCCCTACAGCTAACACAAGACTTATTACCAATGATAATCTTTTTTTCATTGTATTACCTCCCATGTTATTTTATAAAATATATTTCCATACACAATATTAACATAATTCTTACAGCAAATATATACAAATAACCCCAAAATTCCTTAATATTATATAATTATTACTTATAGATTCATGGTTAATTATTTTCTTTTCTTATACTATAAACAATAAATCTTTAATATGTTATAAAAAATTTCATTATAATAGGTTGTTGTAAATTAATATTTTTATAGTTTTTTATAGAGTTTTTTATAACTAGGTAATAGGTAGAACCAAGTTTATAATTTTCTCTATTTTTTACTATAATGCTTTTATTTGAAATTTTTGTATCTATATTAGGTACTATATTAAGAGAACCATCTAAAACATATACTATCTTATTTAACTCCTGCTCTTTTAACTTGGAATTAAAATTTATAGTCCAAATCTTATTAGAATGCACATTATATCTATTTTCCCAAAATTTATATCCTTTAAATAACTCACTAAAAAGTATCTCTAATTTTTCTTTATCTTCTATATAATCTTCTAGCTTTAACTTTTCTTCTATAGCATTATTAATATTATAATAATATAAGTAACCATCCTTTATATATAAATCTTTAACATAAACATTTAATATTTTTGATAGTTCTTGTCCATCTTTTTTTATTTTATATAGATTTCCACCATCGGAATAATTAGAAAAATAAATCCATTCTCCATGCTGAGCTAAATATGTAGCTGATTGTTGAAATATTTTTATGTCTTCTTTACCATCAAAACTCATTTTATAAATTCCATTACCATCATTTTTATTGCTATAATAAATATAATTATTATCTTTTACTACACTTTTTGCCTTATGAAGATATTTAAAGTAATTATCTGTACATTTAGGAAACTTTGTTCTATCCCATACATGATCCTTCGATAATTCTTCATCTGTAACATTTAAATATTTATAATGAGCATTAGTTTTATAAAAATTAGAATCATTCCAAGTTGCATCTACATGATAAAATTTGTTGTTTATCTTTACTATATTCCAAGCATGATCCGTTCCTGCAAAACCCACTACTCTTATAGCATAAATTCCAACTTTATTAAGTAAAATTTGCATAGCTCTAGTATATCCATCACACACCGCCTCATTATTTACAATACATCCATAGGATGTAAAACTTAATCCTTTAGTATCTAAAATATAATTTGTATTTAAAACTATATAATCATGTATTGCTATTTCTTTTTGAAATTCCGTCATGTTAGGTTTTATAATATTATTTAAAATTTCATCTATCTTATTATTAAACTCATTTTTCATTTTCATTATAGTGTTAGCATCATATTTATATTTTAATTCCAACACACCATTGCTCCAAAAATAAATTTGTGCAGTATTGTCAAAATAAAATATTTCCGGATGGTCATTTAAAATTTTATCTAAGGTATCAAATACCTCCTTACTATTATGAGAGTATCTAGATGTATCTGATGTTTTTTCAAACTTAAAATATCACTCAATATACTATCATATAATTCATTATTATAATTTGAATTCGATGCATAATAACATTTTCCTAACTCCTTTGGAGCCTCATATTTTTTTTCATTATTTTTTGCAAAAACTTTATTACATGAAAATATAAATATAATAATATAAATTATAAAAAATACTTTTAATTTTTTCATAAATTCTCCTTGCATAGTATAAATTCATCAAAATTGTGATTATTAAAAATATTATAGACTAATTTTATCATATCTTTTTAATTTATTGCCAGGTTTCATGTAATATTATAGTGTTTTTCAAAATATCACTTATAACAAATCACGGTTTAGTTACAATTATTTAGGTTAATATTAGATTTTTTGTTCTTTATTTAATAAAAAATTACCCTTATATACATTATATTTATATTGTATGTAAGGGTAATTTTATATTATTTTATAGTTACTTTAGTATCAAGTAACTCTCCCATTTTTTGAGTTAATATTATTCTAGAATTTCTCTCATCTAATGTCATATTATACACGTGAATAAGTGTTCCATTTTTTTTGAATGCATTATATATAGATCTAGCCACATCCTTAGTAGTATCTGTAGGCTTAACATCTATATTAACTGTTTGATTTAATACATGATTTTTTTCAGCTGAAACATTAACTTTTATAGTTTCTTGCTTATTTGAGACGCCTGTTACATTTATATTACAAATTTCTTTAATTTCATAAATTGGTTTTCTTCCATAGGATTCATCTCTTTGCTCGAACTTAACTTCATCAGTATTTTGTGCTAAATCATTTATGTTATTTTCATAATGCTTAGACGTGAAAGATACTGTAGATGGTTTATTTCCTTGTTCCACTATATAAATATTCTCTACATCCCAATCCTTATTATCTTTAAAAATCTCAATAATTTTGTGTTTTATAGCCGTAGCATTATCTCTTGATTTAACTTTTACTTGTTTGCCTGCAATTGTAATATCATGTTCATTTTTTATTAATCCATCATTTTCTGGTATTATAATTTTAACATGTGATTTTTGTTCTGTACCCATACTGCCTCTTTGGCCATGTCTTTCTATGCTACTTTCTAATTCTACTTTATGGTTATTTACTACCAATTCTCGTTTTAATTCTGCCTTTTCCACTACTTCTGATGCTGGTTTTAATTCTGGTTTCTTTACTACTTCTGATTCTCCTCTTAATTCTGGTACCACTTCAGGTTCTGGTTCTACTACCGGGGGAACCTCTACTGGATTTAATTCTGGTACTACATTATGATTATTTTCTTTTACTGGAGGTAAATATGGTCTTCTAACTGTAACATCCAATTTAATATTTTGTTGACCCTGTCCTATTGTAACTGTAGATTTACCTTCTTTAACTGCTGTTAATGTTATAGTTTCACCTGAAACATCTTTATTAACTACAGAATTTTTTCCTAAATCTATTGATTGAACAGTAATATCTTTAACTACTGTTGTTTTATCTGCTTTTTCTAGGATTTTAAATTTGATGGACTCATTATTATTTAATGATATTTGAACTCCAGGTGTTTCATAATCTTCATCAACAGTAGTTCTACCATCTTCTCTTACTATATCTAAAGAAATATTTTTTAAATTATCTTCTGGCTTATTTGGTAACTCTTTTATTTCAATAACTTCATTTATCTTTTGAACTAAATCTTTTGAAAGTATTTTCTCACTACCAATTACATTAAGGTTAACCTTATCATTAATTTTTAAATTATTTTTTATGTAACTAACAGCTTTACTGTCACTTTCTTTGCCATTTGATACTAAAACTATTGGAGATTTATATTTTCCGGCTAAGGCTGATGCAACCAATGAATCTACTAAATGATTTTTTTCTCCATTAGCTATATATACATGGGAACCCTTTAATTTAAAAGCATCTAATACTAATCTATTAGTTTCAAATCTGTCAGCTCCACCATTTATTCTCTTACTTGCTCTTAATTTATTATAGATTGTATCTGATACTGTAACGTCTCTACCTATAACTGTTACCTTTGAATTATGTTTATCTATAAATTTCTTTGCTTCATTTGAAGTACTTTCATCTTCACCTACTAATAATAATATTTTCCCTTCCTTAGCAGCTACTGGTGCGGCTGTTAGTGCATCTGCTAAATATCTATTTCCATTAACAACTAAAACTTCGTTAGCTGTTACACCGTGTTTACTTACTAGTTCATTAGCTATTGCTATATTAGTTTCATATCTATCTTTTCCCGCTAATCTTATTACCTTTTTACCAGACTTTTCTAATGAGGCTTTTATATTATTACTTACAACACCTTCAGAACCTAAAATATAAACATTCTTTGCTCCTAATTTATTCATAGCATCATATGTATTTTTATTTAATACATCCTTTTCTGTTAATAGTATTGGTGCATTTAATTTTTGTGCTAATAATGATGCGCTTAGAGCATCAGCATATCCTCCACCTGAAACTAATATTACATTATCAGTTTTTCCTGATTCCCAATTTAACTTTGCAACATTAGCGGCAGTTTCATATCTATCGTTTCCTGCAAATCTTTGTACATTACTATTTTGTGCTTGTACATTTCCTGTAGATATTCCAATTGTTAAAGCCACAGCTGCCATTGTACAATTTGATAGCGATTTTATAGTTTTTTTATTCATATTCTTACCTCCTAATTTATATTAATATTTTCAAGAATAATTGAATTTAATATTATATTCCATATAAATTCTTATATTTTCTTGAAAATATGTTACAAGTTAAGATTAATTGTAACATATTTCATCCTTACTTTCCATAAATATGTTGATTTTTTTATAATTTTGTAACATTTTTATTAACAACTTGATATGATTTATCAATTAACTTTTTAGATTTTTAATTATCTACATGTATTAACTTAGTATAAATTTAAATTTTTTCATTGAATTCTATAGATTTTAATAAAAAATTTTATAATTAATATTTTCTGTAAAAAATTACTTGAAGTTTGATTATAGCTCTAGGAGTTTTTTGTGTAATTTTAAATATTTAGTATTAATTAAGTCTAAAAATAATTTTATTCTAAAATAAAAGGACCTCTTATTGCACCTTAATGCACTAAGATAGTCCCTTCTATTAAAATATTAGTATTTTATATTATAATTAACATGATATTCATCTGGTACACTTATAGATCCACCATTAAATCCAATTCTATTTTTTGATGCAACTTTGCTTAACTCTTGCCCTAAATCTTCTTGAGACATTTTAAAGCCTCTTATTCTTAAACTTAAATTTGATTTTTTATTTTTAAGAGCGTCCAATATTGCTTCATCCAATTCTTTTATACTGGTAACCTTTTTAATTAATTGTCCTTTGTTATCATATTCATCTACATCCATATTATTATAAGAATATTTCGTAGCTGTACATGCTGGAAAACTTTGTTCAAATTTACCTCTTTTATGATCTCTGTTAAAAATGCTATCTGGAATATTAAAATAAGTATGGTTAACTGTAGAATTAGAATCCTCTGTTAAACTAGCAGTTCCATTTCTATCTGAAACTGGATCATCCCACGTAGCATCTAAATTGTACCAATTGCCATCATCTAATTTAACTATATTCCAAGCATGTCCACCACCATCTACTCCATTTCTAACGGAAACACCTGTAACATACTTACATTCAATTCCTGCTTCATTTAATAACAAACTCATAGCCTTTGCATAACTTTCACATACACCAATATGTTTTATTAAAACTCCATAAGCATTATGATCTTCTAACTCATTAATATGATTTTTATAGTTTGCTGAATTGTAATCTGCAATCTTAACTAAATAATCATGAAGAGCAAGTTCCTTTTCAAATTTACTCATCTTATCATTAGTCTTTTCTTTAACTATTCTTTTTACTTCCTTTAAAGTTTCTTCTTTTTGTCTTTTAATCTCATTAATATCTCTATTATAAGTAAATGTTATAGTCATAATGCATTTTATTCCATCAAATTTAAAGCTACCTTTAGGGCTTGGCTTACCAAAATCCATTCCCCCTAATTCTGTCATTGAATCATTAAATTTATTAAAATTGTACGCAGCCTGATTTGATGAAAAATTAGGTAGTGATATCTCTATTTTTTCTTTACAATCTTCTACTGCTTTTTTTACAATATTATCAAGTTCTTCTGGAGTATTTGCTATCAACTCTTTTTGTGCTAATACATTTATAGTAAAATCTTTAGTTACAGATTTGCCATCCTTAGTTATAGTAGCTTTTAAAGTTACATTTTCATCTTTCTTCCCTATTTCAGGTCTTATAACTTTTCCCGAATTACTTACAATGAAAGGTTTATTTGATACCCAAGCTATAAGAGCTCCATTTACGGAAGTTGGTAAATCAATATCTTTATCTATATTGTTTGCATTGTTTATTTTTAAAGAACTAGCAACTAAATTTATTTCTGCTTCTACATCTTTTTCTTTTGCTTTAACAGTTATATTAAACTTTTTAGTTTTTAAAATTGAACCTTTTTTTACAGTAGCCTCTATTACTACTCTCTCATCTTTATCTGTTCTTGTAACTTCCCCATTATTTGAAACTACTGATGGTTTATCAGAATTCCAAGTTATATTAACTGTATTTTTTTCATCTGAAGATGGCAGTTTTATATTATCAACTATACAATTAAGATCTTGTTTTAATTGTATAGATTTAAGTGCTTCATCTACAAATTCCTCATCAGTAATCTCTTTAGCTTTAACAGTTACTATAAAATTCTCTGTATCTTTAGCTTCTCCTTTTGTGAAAGTAGCTGTTAATGTTACTATAGCATCTCCATCTTTAGCTTCTGGTCTTGTAACTTTTCCAGCATCACTAATTATACTTTTGTTATTAGATGTCCAAGTAATCTTAACCCCATTATTTTCTGATGGAAGATTTACATCTGAAGTTATATTATTTAAATTGTTTAATTTTAAACTACCCTTAACTCGTTGCACTGATTGAACATCAGCTAATTTTTTTTGTTTTTCTTTTTCAACTTGTTTTTCTTTCTCTGTTTGTTTTTCTTTTTCTTTATCTGTGTCTTTTGTTATTTTTTCGCTATCCCTAGCTAACCATATTAGGTTTTCGCTTAGGTCCACACCCTACGTGCGACTTTCATCGCATAAGGCGTTTTATCGATAATAGAAAGTTGGAAGTTTTCTAATCTCAAGTTTAATTCATAATTAAGTTAAATTTTATAAAATATTTACTTATTTATCGTTTTTAACCTTACTTTACTTAATACTATAAAAACTGTTTTTTAATTATTTTATTCATAATACCCTAAATATTTTTTATTCAATATGAATATTTTTATAGCCAATAATGGATGTTTTTAAAACCATCCATTATTGATTTTCTTATTAATTATTTTAAAGGAATTATTTTGTGATATTTTGAATTTGGAAACCATTGATTACAATCGTTAGGATCAAAGCTCTTTGTAAATATGTGAACTTTTCCATCACTATTGTATGATTTATTATCTTCAAATGCTTGACCATTTACTTTTGTTACATCCTTTAATAAAGTTATAGATGTTATTTTATTATTTCTAAAAGAAAAACGATCTATAGCTATTTTTTCAGTTTCTGGAGAAAATACTGCTGATATCAAGTTATTATCTGCAAAAGTATGATTTCCTATCTTCTTTAAAGTTCCTGGAAATTCTACATGCTCCAATTTATTACCTGCAAAAGCATATGCATCTAATTCCTTTACACCTTCTCCAATATATACCTTATTTATTTTATTTCCTTCAAAGGCATTTGTACCAACTACTAATCCATTTATTCCATCTGGTATCACTACTGTTTCTAATCCCTTATTTTTAAATGCATAATTTTCAATTCTTGTTATAGCCTCATTCTTACTATTTACTTTGGGTAAAATTAAATTCTTATTAGATTTTAATTTTTCTTCTCCTAATTTTGAAAAACCAACTATAATTCTTTCATCTACTATTTTCCTAGTATTATCCCCATCTTTTATCTCTACTTCTTTTCCGAAAATAAAATCACTTATATCCCATTTATTATTTTCAACAGTAAGATTTTGTTTTACTATTATTCTACCATTGACTTTTAATTCTAATGGAGTATCTGGTTGTGACACCCCTTGTGGTAAAGTAAAAGTTCCTATGGCTCTATACTCTCCTTTAGTATTTCCATCAAAATTTTCAAGTTTCCAATTTAACTTAACATCTTCATGCTTTTTATCATTGGAATCAGTTATATAAGTTGTTTTGGATAATTTATTTTTTACAGAATCTTCATTTTCTCCAACATTTACTACTACAGGAGCTACTTCTCCTATAGATTTAATGGTTAATTCATCCACCACATCTTTCTTTTTACATTCAATAATAAGTGTATTTTCCTTATGTTTAAGATCAACTTTTCTTTCATTTTTGTCTATTATTTCATATTCATTATTTTCATAGTAAGGATTTATTGATATTCCCTTATCCCCTATATGAAAATATTTTCTCTCCTGAACTTCTTTTTTATCTTTAATTACCTTTACTAATTTGTAAGCTATATTTTCCTCTTTTAATATTGTATCTTCACATTTGTATTGAACTCTTATAGTTGATGGATTAACTACATGATATTTAGAATCTTGTATATTATTTAAATTTTTATATCCTGGTGTAAATAAATAAACCACTCCATCATGACCTAAATTTTTACTAAAAGCATTATCCTCTATTTTTTTAACAGTACTTGGAATTTGCACATCTTTTAAATGATCTTGAGAAAAAGCATACTTATCTATTTCCTCAACGCCCTCTTCAATAGTAACAAAAGTTAAGAAAGTATCATGCCAAGTGTTTCCAAATGCACTTTTTCCTATCTTTTTAACATTTCCTGGAATGACTACAGAACTAATCTTATTTCTTTCAAAAGCTCTTAAACCTAACTCTTTTACACTTTTAGGAATAGTTATAGATTTAAAATTATTATTGTTAAATCCTGATAAATATTCTAAAGTACTAGGTAATGTTAATTTTTCTATTTTATTATCACTAAATGCTCTATCAGAAATTTTAACTATTCCTTCTGGAATTATTAATTTTTGAAGATTATTAAAAGAAAATGCAACTTCTATAGTTTTTAAATTTTTAGAAAGTATTAAATCATCTATATTATTATAAGTAAAAGCACCATTTTCAAGACTAGTAACACTGTCTGGAACAGCCAACTTTTCCAACTTGTTATTATTAAAAGCTAAAGTCTTTATAGTAGTTAATCCTTTTGGCAAATCAACCTTAGTTAAAAGATTATTACGAAAAGCCTCTTTTCCAATTACCTTAACAGTACTTGGTATTTTTACTGAATGTAGAGCTAATTTAGAATCTTGTTTAGCACTATCCTTATTTTTTAACGTGTCTTTAGCACCGCTTATTCTAAGCTCAGTTGAGAAGGCTTTATCCCCTATCTCTGTTATCTTCGCCCCATCCTTATTTGTATCCGGTAAAATTAAATCTTTATTTAACGTAAACTTTTCTTTTCCACTTTCAGAAAATCCAGTTATAGTAGTACCATTAAAAGTAAAATCTGAAATTTTCCACTTGCTATCTATTAATTTAACTATTATTTTTACTGATACTTTTAAGTCTTTAGCTGGAGTTGGCTGAACAAGTCCCTCTGGAAGTTTTATTTTTGCTGTAGCCTCGTATTCTTTTTCTTCATTTTCCTTATATCCTCTAAGTCTCCAAACTACATCTACATTATGTTCTTTATTCTTTGAGTCAACTATAGTTACTTGTTTAGGTAATTTAGCAATAACATTCTTTCCACTTGTTCCTATGTTCACTACCAAATCCCCTAAAGGTTTTATACTCTTCAAAGAAACTTTCTCAGTATTTCTAATTACTTTAGTTGTATCATCAAAAGTTTTAGCTTCTATTTCGTTTACTGTTGATGGAATAATTATAGTTTTAAAATTATTCTTTTGAAATGATCCCCCACGTATAATTTTTATATTGCTAGGAATAATCATCTCATTTAATTTATTATTATTAAAAGCAAATGATGGTATTTCATTCATATTCTTTGAAAGAGTTATAGATGTTAATTCATTATTCATAAAAGATCTTGAATCTATAGATTTAACACTATCAGGTAAAATTAAAGCTTCTAATTTATTTCCCATAAAAGCTCCCATGCCAATACTTTCTAATCCATAAGGCAATGTTATAGATTTAAAATTATTGCCCATAAAAGCAGCGTCACCTATTTGTTTTAATGATTTTGGTAGCTTTAGAGAGCTTAAGTCTTTTTTAGCAAACACTTTTTTATCTATACTTATAACCTTTTCTCCATTAATACTATCTGGAATAACTATGTCCTTTTCTTTTCCGTTATATTTAGTAATATTACCCTTTGAAACTTCCAAATCCTTTGATATTATGCTTTCGTAAATATTATTAACTTTATTATTTACATCCTTAAAATTAGCATTTTTATTCTGACTTAAATTTTTTGCTTCACTAATAGCATTATTTATTTTATCTAAGTCCTCTTTACTTTTTCCATCTTTATTTATTTTTTCTCCGTACTTAATAGCTTCAGTTAACTTCTCATAAGTTATTTCAACGCCATTTTCAAAGGCACTTTTACCTATATCACTAACATTTTCCGGCACAGTTACGGATTTTAATTTATTCTTTGAAAAAGCCCCTGCCCCAATTGTATCCACCGTTGATGGAATAATTATACTTTCCAACCTATTCCCCATAAAGGCAGCTCTACCTATTGTGCTAACCCCTTTAGGAATATTTATAGAAGTTATTTCATTTTTTGAGAAACATCCTGTAGCTATGTTACTTATACCTTTAGGTATATCTACAGATTTTAATTTATTGTCGCTAAATGCCAAATTACCTAATTCCTTTAAACTTTTAGGTAATTTAATACTGGTTAAATTATTTTTAGCAAAAGCTTGATATTCTATAGTTTCTATAGTTTCTGGCAATTTTACTGATTCTAATTTCTTGTTCATAAAAACCCCTGATCCAATAATTATTACTTTCTCACCATTAATTTTTTCAGGAATTTCTACATTTTTTTCATTTCCATTATATTTAGTAATTTTTCCATTGATAAACTCAAAATTCTTATTATTGCTATCCCAAGTCTAACCTTTTATAAGGTTTTTAACTGGTCCACACCCTACGTGCCACTTTCATGGCATAAGGCGTTCACTCGATTAATAGGAAGTCGGAAGTTGTAATATCACCACCAATTATATCATATATATTTTCTTTTTTTACAATATGTTACATTTAATTTTCAAATACATACCTTCCTATGTATAAATTTTTCTTATAATTTACGTAAGGCTTGAAAATTAGATAATCGACAATAAACCATCTTACACGATTTTAAAAATCATATAACACGGTTCGTTTTTTTAGATATGACTAACTTGAATTTAATACTTAACTTCCCATTTAACTTTCTATTACCGACTAGGTTCCTTTGCTAACTCAGTTTTATCCTTCCTCTAAGTTACCTTAAAGGTATTTCAGAGACTTCCAAACTCTGATTTTCGGCTGAGCTTCATAGCTACTATGAACCTGCTGAGCCCGTATATGTATCATTAGTGCTGTTACACCTTCTCATATACAGCATCAAACGTTCCGCTCTATCTATCCCTTATATTAACTACCTTAGGTATCCACTAACGACTTACTTTGTTTTGGGTTAACAGCTAATTTTTCCAAAACCAATTAAGCATTTCAACTTAATTGTTTCATACCAAGCCCAAAGCATAGCTATCAATTTAACAGTATGAAATATTTTTATAAGACGCATACTTATGGATTAGCACCGTTTACCATAGCAGTTTTTTTAGGAGCCCCGCATCCGACTCTCACAGATTACGACCTTACCTGGCTTCACAAATTAAATATAACAGTATTTAAACTCGTGCAGGGGACTTAGGCTCAAAGCTATTTGCTGTTTACTTTGAATAGGATTTTCACCTATCCAATCAATAGAGCAGTTAGAACTTTTTTGTTCCACTTTTTTCGTAAATTCTATTTACTTATAAAGTAACGTTTCGCACTTTTATTGTTGGGCAATTTCTTCTACTTTATATTGTTTTCCATTAATTAATCCTATTATTTCCTTTCCAGCTAAAACCGCTGAATCTTCCTCCCTGTCAGACAACTCTCCATTGGCTTTTACATATTTAACTTTTCCCTCTACTGTAACTTTATATTTCTTTCCTGTAGGTACTATTATTTTTTCAGAGCCCTCAACTGCTCCAACAACAGACCCATCTGCTAATAAAACTTTAGCTATTGGTTGTGGTTTTACAACTGGATCCACAGCTGGTTTTTCATCTTCACTTTCATGACCCTTTTCATCCTTTTCTTTAGGCTGTCCATTAGAATCTTTAGGTTTTTGTTCTGATTTATGATTTTCCTTATTGGAGTCCTCATGAACCTGTGTCTTTTCTTTATTTTTAACTACAACATCTATTTTAATTTTTTCAGATCCACAAGTTATAGTAATTGTAGATTTTCCTTCTTTAATAGCTGTTAAAGTTACAGTTTCTCCCACAACTTGTTTGTTAACTACAGATGCGTTTCCCAAGTCTATTGAGTTATCATTAACTTCTTTAACTGCTACTGTTTTGTTACCCTTTTCCACAAGCTTAAATTTAACATCTTCTTTATTATTTAATAATACTTGAATTCCTGGTTGATTAGGATCTTCATCAATAGATGTTTTTCCATCCTCTTTTACTACATCTAAATAAGTTTTTTCTAATTTATTTTCTTTATCGTTTTCAACCTCATTAGAATCCTTTAATTTTATAACTTTATCTATTTTTTCTACTAATTCATTAGAAAGAATAGTCTCTGAACCAATGGCACTTACGTTGCTCTTATTATCTACCTTTAGGGTATTATATATATAATTAACTACCTTATTATCTGTTTCTTCAACATTTGAAACTAGAACTATAGGAGATTTGTACTTTCCAGCTAATGCCGATGCAACAAGTGAGTCTACTAAATGATTTGTTTGTCCATTAGCTATATAAACACGGGAATTGTACATTTTGAAAGCATCAAGTACTAACCTATTAGTCTCAAATCTATCCTTTCCCCCTTTTACTCTTCTAGTTGCTCCTAGTTTATTATAAATATGCTCAGATACTGTAACTTTATTTCCTATAACTGTTACCCTAGAATTATGAGTTTCTACAAATTTTTTAGCTATATGAACACTACTTATATCCTCACCAACTAATAAAAGTACTTTACCTTCTTTTGCAGCTACTGGCGCCGCTGTTAAAGCATCAGCTATATATCTGTTACCATTTACTACTAGAACCTCTTTAGGACTTACACCATGATTATTAACCAATTCATTAACCACAGCCAAATTAGTTTCAAATCTATCTTTGCCTCCTAATCTTACTGTTCTTTTTCCTTGCTTTTCTAAGAAAGTCTTTATATTATTACTTACAACTCCCTCAGACCCTAAAATATAAATATTTTTTGCCCCAAGTTTATTAATAGTATCATATGTACTTTTATTTAATTCATCCCTCCTAGTTAATAATATTGGAGCATTTAATTTTTGTGCTAATAAGGATGCACTTAAGGCATCGGCATAACCCTCACCTGAAACTAATATTATGTTTTTAGTTTCGCCTAATTTCCAATTTGAATTTGCAACATTAGCAGCTGTTTCATATCTATCAGCCCCTACAAACCTTTTCACATAATCATTATGCGCTTTTACGTTTCCTGCTGGAATAAATGTAGCTAAAACCAATCCAACTACTGTACTACTTACTAATGTTTTTGTAGTTTGCTTTTTCATGTTTTATACCTCCTATTATTTTTAATAAATGTAAAAAAGTAAGATAAAAATTAAATACATCATATGTTTTAAGTAGAATATATTTTATTTTTACTTACTATAAATATATTCGTTTTATATTTACATAATTTAATATTATTTTTCACTATTATTACTATATTTGATTTTTTATGTAACCATTATATATATTAACTATAAATTGCCTATATTTTATAAAAGGGAGGGACTACTAGATGATATTTATCTAGTAGTCCCTTTTTTGACATGATATATTTAGTTTTCAATCAGTGATATGATCTGATCATATTTATGATTTTAGATATGATTAAAATTCCGTTCATTTTTAAATTTTATTATTTTTTTAATGTTACCTTATAAGTCTTTGTAGCACCACTTTCAGCTGTAACTTCTACTGTTACAACATCATTTTCAGCCAATACTTTAGTAGCCAAATCTGTGCTTTGTACTTCAACATCTTTAACTTTTACAACTACTTTTTTTACTTTCTTTGAGTTTGCTTCTACATTTATTCCCTTTACCGCATCACTTGAGAAATCAGAAAAAGTTTTTTCTGCTCCAGAAGTTGTTACATTTTCAAGATCTACTACAGATTGTCCCCCTATAGTGAAAGTCTTTAATGTAGCATCTGCATCTTGTGCCTTCTTAGTTCCTTTTTGTTTCTTTCCGTTAAATGTTTCAGTTGCTGTATTTAACTCTTTTAAAGCATCTTCAAAATCTTTTTTAGTTGACTTTACATTATCTTTTATAGCCTCAGCTGTAGTTATAGCAGTGTTATACTCATCTTTATCTGCTTTTAGTACAAAATCAGTTCCTTCTTCTACTTGATCAGCTGCAGTGCCTTCTTTAACTGCATCTTTTCCTTGTTTAGCTTTAGTTATAACTCCGTTTAAGGCTTCTTTAGCTTCTTGAGTAGCTTTTGCTAAATTATCTGCTTCAGCTTTTGTTTTAGCTGCTTTAGCCGCTTCCTCATTAACTGAAACTTCTAATTTAACAGTATCTCCATTGTATATTACATTTACATTGGCAGTGCCTTTTGCTTTTGATGTTAAAGTAATTGAGTTAGTTGCATCATCTATTTTAGCATCTACTACAGATCTATCATCTACCATTACTTTAGCATTAGCATTAGTTATTTTTGTCTCTTTAAAATCTTTGCCAAATTGATCTTTAGCAACTACTTTTACTACAACTGCTCCATCTTTTTCTCCATCTGCATCTTTTCCATCAAGAAGAACTTGAATTCCTGATTTATCCTTGTTTCCATCAAGAACTTTCTTGTCTTCACTTGCTACAACATTAGTTGTTCCTTTTTGAGGTGCTGCTTCTTTACTATCACAAGTTAAAGTTATTTCTGCTGATTTCATGTTTGCAGTTAAAACTTCTATTGTAACTGTTCCATTGAAGTTTTGAGCTGGAGTAAATTCTCCTGTATGTTCTCCAATTGTTCCAACTGTAGCAACTGTAGCATCTTTATCATTAACTTTTCCTTTTACAGATTTTATCTTCCATGCTAAATCCTTTGATGCATCTACAGGGACTACTTGTCCTTTAGCATCTTTAGCTATAGCTTTTAAGTTTACTTTATTATCTGCATTTTGTGTTGAGTATGCTGGTTGTATTCCTTCTTTATCTATTTCAATGCTATTTATTAATCCAGCTACTGAATCAACTGTCATGTTAACTTTGTTAGTTGCAAGAACTGGAGTTTTTCCATCTACTATTGCACCGTTAACATTAACAATAACATCATTTGTTCCCTTAGAAGTTCCTTTTACTATTGCTTTATATGCAACTGTAGCTCCCTTTTCTTCTACTGGAGTTACTGCTCCTTCTAATGCAAAATGATCTCCTGCTTTTACTTCTATGTTAACTCCAGCAGTATTAGCTATAAAGTCACCATATTGATCCTTTGGAACTATCTTTAATTCAGTTTGTCCGTTTAATGCAACATTTGTTGAAGTTGCAGTTACTTCTACTGTTTTAGCTACTCTCTTAGCTCCAACTGTTACAGTAAATGTATCAGATATCTTATTATCCTTATCTGCAATCTTAACTGTGTAAACACCTTGAGTTAATGCATCTGATGCTTTTACTCTAAAGCCTTTTACCTTAGCAACTCCTGTTGCTTTAGCAAATTCATCTGCTCCTGTTTCTTTGTTAAATCCATAAGCTGATGCTAATTGAACTAAATCTTCTACATTCTCTAATGGTTGACCATCTGGTTTAGTTACACTTACAGTTAAATCTTTAGCTTCGACTTCTGTTGCTACTCCATCTTGGTCTAAGAATTTAACTTCTTGATCATGTACCTTACCCTTAGCAGCTGGATCTCCTGCAACTACTCCTGTTACATCTGCTCCTGCATTTATAGCAGTGAATTTTGCTCCTACAAATTTTAAATCATAAGCTTTGAATACGTCACCCTTGCTTACTACTACATTGTAAGTTTTAGCATCCTTTAATTTTAAAGTTAATACATTCTTAGAAACACCATCTTTTTCTTCTTTAGTTACTGTAGCAACATCAGCACCATCTTTCGCTGGTGTAACTGTAACGTTAGCTTGACCATTTTCTACAACAACAACTTCACCGTGTTTGTTTTTAAATGTAATATCTTTCTTTATTTCTGATCCTGCTTTTAATTCTGCAGCATCAAACTTAATTTCATCTATGCTAGCTACTGTTTGATCTACTGTAGTTGTTACATCAAAAGCATCTCCATGTGCTGTTGATTTTTCTAAGTTTTCTCCAACATAAGGAGTGATTGTGTATTTTCCTGGCTTATCAGTCTTAACAACAATAACTATATCATTCTTGTTAGCTTCTTCTCCGCCTCTTACTTTAGCTGTAACTATTTTTGATACATCTACACCCTCTATATCTGTTTTAACATCAAATTTAATTTCTTCAGCTTTTAAGTTTGCACCATCGTTTGGAGTTACAACTTTAACTATATTTTCGTCTTTGTTATATGATCCTGCTCCTGCTTCATTTGCTAAAGTTAATGTAGTTAACTTCTTAGCACCTATTTCTACTGTATAAGATTTGCTCTTACCATTTCCTACATTATAAGCTGTGATTTTAACTTTTCCTGCTTTTGCAGCTTTAAAGCTAAAGTTTGGAGCATCTGATACTTCTTCTATTGCATTTCCATCAACTTTAGTTATTAAGTCTTTTCCTTCTTCAACTGCCCATCTTACTGTTGTATGTGCATCTTCAGCCATTGGATTACCAAATTGATCATTAACTTCTAATTTTAAATCTATTTGGTCTCCTGGTAAAACTTCTTCAGCAGCTTTATTTATTTCATGTCCATTTTCTGCAACTTTATATGTAGCTTTTACGTCAGATAAATCTGTAGCTACTTGAGCTTCTCCTTTAACTATATCATATGATACAGAACCTAATTCTATATCCTTATCATTAACTGTATTTGTTAATGTTAATGATACTTTATCTCCCTCTTTAAGGTCTTTATCTATTTCAATTACACCATTTGCAATATTAGCTTTATTTATTTCATTAGCTTTTAATGGTGCTCCATTTATAGTTCCAGTAACTTTAATAGCATCAACTTTTCCTGCTAAATCTAATGCTTCACCATATTGATCTTTAGCTGTAAAACGAACTAAATTTAAATCTGAATCTTTTGTATTAGCTGGTAAAACTTTTGTTGATACTTCTACTTTAGCTACATAAGTTGCACTAACTTTAGCTACGAATGTATCCATAGTTAATTTAGTCCAATCAGCTGATACTGTATATTTAACAGCATCTGTTAATTTCTTTCCATTTTCTAATACAAAATTAGCTTTTCCGTCTTCTGTAAGACTTCCCTTAACATAAGTTGTTGTTAATTCTACATCATTAGCTTTTAAAGTTATTTTCTTTCCTTCTAAAGCTTTTTCATTAACATCTTTAGCTAATCCACTTACTTGAATAGCTGTTTCATTTAAAGATTTTACAGAGTCAGCAGCAATTGCAAACTTAGCTTCTGCTTCTGCTAGTTTCTTATCAGCTTCAGCGATTCTCTTTTCAAAATCAGCTTTTTTAGCTTCATCTTTAACAACTTTAACTGTTTTAACTGCTTCTGCTTTTAATTCTTTAGCAGCTTTAATTTCTTCTGCGTTTGTTAATTTAGCACTTTCATAAGCTTTAACTGCTTTTTCTGCTGCAACTACATCTTCTGATTGTGGTGTAACAACACTATCTATATCCTTAACTAAATCATCAGAAAGAATTGCTTCGCTACCTACTACATTTAAATCAGTTTTATCATTTATTTTTAAGTTTTCTTTCATATATTTAACTGCCTTAGCATCTGTATCTTTATCATTTGATACTAGAACTACTGGTGAATTGAATTTTCCAGCTAATGCTGAAGCAACTAATGAGTCTACTAAGTGATCATTTTGTCCATTAGCTATATATAAATGTGAGCCCTTCATGTTAAATGCATCTAAAACTAATCTATTAGTTTCAAATCTATCAGCTCCACCCTTTACTCTCTTGCTTGCTCCTAATTTATTATAGATTACATCTGATACTGTAACATCTCTACCTATAACTGTTACTTTTGAACTATGTGCATCTATAAATTTCTTTGCTTCATTTGCTGTACTTTCATCTTCACCTACTAATAGAAGTATTTTTCCTTCTTTAGCAGCTACTGGTGCAGCTGTTAGTGCATCTGCTAAGTATTTATTTCCATTAACAACTAAAACTTCTTTAGCTGATACGCCATGATTGCTTACTAATTCATTAGCTATAGCTATGTTAGTTTCATATCTGTCTTTTCCTGCTAATCTTTTTACTGTTTTACCTTCATTTTCTAAAGAAGATTTAATGTTTTCGCTTATAACTCCCTTAGAACCTAAAATATAAACATTTTTTGCTCCTAATTTGTTTATAGCATTCTTTGTATTAGCATCTAAGCTATCTTTTCCAGTTAATAATACTGGTGCATCTAATTTTTGAGCTAATAATGATGCACTTAAAGCATCTGCATAACCTTGTCCTGAAACTAATATTACATTTTTAGTTTCTCCGGCCTTCCAATTTGATGTTGCAACCTTAGCAGCTGTTTCATATCTGTTTGCTCCATCAAGTCTATCTACCTTTCCAGGTGCTGCTTGTACGTTTCCTGTAGAAATAGCTGTTGTTAGAACTAATCCTACTACTGTAGCACTTGCTAGTGCTCTTGTACTTTTTTTGTTCATAGTCTATACCCTCCTAAAATATATTAATATTTTAAAAAATAATTAAAACAATACAATATTTCATTCAAAATATTTTACAATTTATGATTAATTATAGCATATACCGCAAGTTTTTTCTATAAATATATATTATACATTTTTTATAAATATTAGGATATCTATAAATATTTTGGATTAAATATAACCTAATTTTTACATACATGGGTGCTCATTGTAACTTTAAAAACCTATGTAATCGTTGGAATTATAAGGTTTAGTCTAAAGTTTATTTTATGTTTAGATTCTTATAATAATGTTTTTTAATATAAAAACTGTTACTATATCTTATTATTTTCGTTAATAACAAGGTTTTTTTTACCCCTTTTAAAATAGTAAAATAAAAAATATTTTATTGAATATTGTATTTTATTAGATTACTTTGTAGTATTATATATTTTTTTAAATATTTATGTTGTTCAACCTTTATTTTTATAAATATTTTGTTATTACTTGTCTATTTTTAAATTAGTATAAAAGTAGACTATTAAATAATATATTCATTTAATAGTCTTTTCCTATTTTTTATTTTGTCCAAACTAATACAATTAAATGGTCTTTAGCGTCAACTACATTAATTTTAGTTATATGCCCATCCTTTTTAGCCTCTATATTTTCTAGGTTATTATCTTTTATAATTTTCCATCCATCTTTTTCTAAAACTCTTTTATAGCCTTTCAGATAGCTCTTATATTTAGTCCCTTTTACTTTATATACAGCATTTCCAAGATTATCTCTTTTAGCTGATTCACTTTTTTGAACTTGCATGTTTTTATACTTAGGATGATATGTAAATTCTTTAGTGTAGCTTATTCTTTGAGAATTAAATATAAATGCTCCCAATATTATAATTAATATTACTATACTACTTAATATTGTTTTTTTATTTTTCATATAACAACACCTTCTATAATTACTTATATATTAGTAGAGATATTATCTTAGTAAAAATAAAGATCATTGGGTAGATTCACTCCACCCAATGACCTTTATTGACATGTTTATTTATTTTTCAACCAGTGATGTGATCTGGCTATGTTTATGATTTTCTTGATTAGTATTATATTGATAGGTTTTAGTTTTGATATGTTCCGTTCATTTATTTGAAATTTATTTAATACTTAACTTCCTATTACCGACTGGGTTCCCTTGCTAACTCAGTTTTATCCTTCCCCTATGTTACCATAAAGGTACTTTAGATATTTTAAAAATCTAACTTTCAGCTGAGTTTCATCGCTACTATGAACCTGCTGAGCCCGTATATAAGTCATTGGTGCTGCTACACCTATTTATATACGACATCAAACGTTCGGTTCTATCTATCCCTTTTTTTAATTGCCTTAGGTATCCACTAACGACTTACTTTGCCTTAGTTTAACAGCCAATTATTCCAAAGCCAATACAATATTTCAATTATATTGATTCATGCCAAACTGTAAGCATAACCATCATTTAACAGCATGAATTGTATCTATAAGACGCATTATAATGGATTCGTCTTCCTTACCATAGCAATCTTTTAAAGAACTCCGCATACGACTCTCACGTATTACGACCTTACCTAGCTTCATAAATTTAACTTAGCAGTTTAAATCCATATAGAGAACTCAAGCTCAGAGCATTGTGCTGTTTACTCTGAATAGGAATTTCACCTATCTAATCAATAGAACAGTTAGAAAATAGGGAAAAGGCAATGTTTCTTTTCCCTTAAATACTTTCCACCTATTTCGCCATAAGGCTTATAAGGTAACGTTTCGCACTTTTATTATACAGTTTTTTTCACAGTTACTTTGTAAGTTTTTGTAGCACCACTTTCAGCTGTAACTTCTACAGTTATAACATCCTTTTCAGATAATACCTTCTCAGCTAAATCTTTGCCTTTAACTTCATCTTTGCCTACTTTTACAACTACTTTTTTTACTTTCTTTGAGTTTGCTTCTACATTTATTCCCTTTACCGCATCACTTGAGAAATCAGAAAAAGTCTTTTCTGCTCCAGAAGTTGTTACATTTTCAAGATCTACTACAGATTGTCCCCCTATAGTGAAAGTCTTTAATGTAGCATCTGTATCTTGTGCCTTCTTAGTTCCTTTTTGTTTCTTTCCGTTAAATGTTTCAGTTGCTTTATTTAACTCCTTTAAAGCATCTTCAAATTCTTTTTTAGTTGATTTTCCATTATCCTTTATACCTTCAGCTGTAGTTATAGCCTTATTATAATCTTCCTTATCTGCTTTTAGTACAAAATCAGTTCCTTCTTCTACTTGATCAGCTGCAGTGCCTTCTTTAACTGCATCTTTTCCTTGTTTAGCTTTAGTTATAGCTCCGTTTAAGGCTTCTTTAGCTTCTTGAGTAGCTTTTGCTAAATTATCTGCTTCAGCTTTTGTTTTAGCTGCTTTAGCCGCTTCCTCATTAACTGAAACTTCTAATTTAACAGTATCTCCATTGTATATTACATTTACATTGGCAGTGCCTTTTGCTTTTGATGTTAAAGTAATTGAGTTAGTTGCATCATCTATTTTAGCATCTACTACAGATCTATCATCTACCATTACTTTAGCATTAGCATTAGTTATTTTTGTCTCTTTAAAATCTTTGCCAAATTGATCTTTAGCAACTACTTTTACTACAACTGCTCCATCTTTTTCTCCATCTGCATCTTTTCCATCAAGAAGAACTTGAATTCCTGATTTATCCTTGTTTCCATCAAGAACTTTCTTGTCTTCACTTGCTACAACATTAGTTGTTCCTTTTTGAGGTGCTGCTTCTTTACTATCACAAGTTAAAGTTATTTCTGCTGATTTCATGTTTGCAGTTAAAACTTCTATTGTAACTGTTCCATTGAAGTTTTGAGCTGGAGTAAATTCTCCTGTATGTTCTGCAATTGTTCCAACTGTAGCAACTGTAGCATCTTTAACATTTTTAGGATCCTCAGCCGCAACTTTTCCCTTTACAGATTTTATCTTCCATGCTAAATCTTTTGATGCATCTACTGGAACTACTTGTCCTTTGGCATCTTTAGCTATAGCCTTTAATTGCACCTTAGTACCTGCTTCTTTTGTTGAGTATGCTGGTTGTATTCCTTCTTTATCTATTTCTACACTGTTTATTAATCCAGCCACTGAGTCAACTGTCATCTTAACTTTGTTAGTTGCAAGAACTTTGTCGCCATCTTTAACATTAACAACAACTTCACCTGAACCCTTAGCAATTCCTGATACCTCTGCTTTGTATCCAACCTTAACAGCTTTGTCATCTTCTAGTTCAGATACAGCTCCTATTTTAAAGTTATCTCCTGCTTTAATTTCTATCTTACCTGCTCCAACTTCTATCAACTCACCATATTGATCCTTTGGAACTATCTTTAATTCAGTTTTTCCGTTTAATGCGATACTTGCTGAAGTTGCAGTTACTTCTACTGCTTTAGCTACTCTCTTAGCTCCAACTGTTACAGTAACTGTATCAGATATCTTATTATCTTTATCTGCAATCTTAACTGTATAAGTTCCTTGTGTAAGAGTTGCTACTGGGCTTATTTTATATGCTACTATATTATCTTTACTATCATCTGATTCTTCGAAATTAACAACACCCTTTTTGTCAACACTATAAGTCTTTCCTAATGTTATTAATTTATTTAAGTCTTTTTCATCCAATTCTTGACCGTCTGGTTTTGTAACAGATACCTTTATATCCTCTTTTTTAACATCCATTGCTTTTCCATCTTGATCTAAAAATTTAACTTCTTGATATTTAGCTTTATTAACTTCCGCATCTCCTGCAACTACTCCTGTTATATCTGCTCCTGCATTTATAGCTGTGAATTTTGCTCCTACAAATTTTAAATTATAAGCTTTAAATACGTCACCCTTGTTTACTACTACATTGTAGTTTTTAGCATCCTTTAATTTTAAAGTTAATATATTCTTAGCAACGCCATCTTTTTCTTCTTTAGTTACTGTAGCAACATTTGCACCATCTTTTATATCTATATTTGGTGTAACTGTAACATCAGCTTTTTTGTTTTCTACAACAACCACTTCACCATGTTTATTTCTAAATGTAACATCTTTCTTTATTTCTGTTCCTATTTTTAATTCTGCAGCATCAAACTTAATATCATCTATGCTAGTTACAGTTTGATCCACTGTAGTTGTTACATCAAAAGCATCTCCGTGGGCTGTTGATTTTTCTAAACTTTCCCCAACATAAGGAGTTATTGTATACTTTCCTGCTTTTTTAGATTTAACAGCGATAACTATATCATTTTTCTTATCTTTATCTTCGCCGCCTCTTACCTTAGCTGAAACTTCTACGTCAGCTGAAGTTAAACCTTTTTCCTCTGTCTTAACATCAAATTTAATATCTGAAGCTTTTAAATTTGCACCATCGTTTGGAGTTACAACTTTAACTATGTTTTCATCTTTATTAAATCTTGTTCCAGCTTCATCTGCTAACTTTAATTCAGTTAACTTCTTAGCGCCTATTTCTACTGTATAAGATTTGCTCTTACCATTTCCTACATTGTAAGCTGTGATTTTAACTTTTCCTGCATTCTTAGCTGTATATGCAAAGTCAACTGAATCTACTACTCCATCTTTATAATCTGGTGTTGTAACATTTATTAAGTCTTTTCCTTCTTCAACAACCCATCTTACATCTGTATCATTTTTCATTGGGTTACCAAATTGGTCATTAACCTCTAATTTTAAATCTATTTGATCATCTGGTAATACTTCTTCAGCTTTTTTATCTTTTTCATGTCCATTTTCTGCAACTTTGTATGTAGCTTTTATATCAGATAAATCTGTAGCTACTTGAGCTGCTCCCTTAACTACAACATATGATGCATTACCTACTTCAACATCTTTTTCATTAATTTTCTTTGTTAATGCTAGAGATATTTTATCTCCTTCTTTAAGATCTACATTTATTTGAATTATGCCTTTTTCTATGTTATCTTTGTTTATTTCTTCAACTTTTAATGGTGCTCCATTTATAGTTCCCTTAACTTCAAGACCTTTAACATTTTCTTTTGATAATGTTAAATCTTCACCATATTGATTTTTAGCTGTAAAACGAACTAAATTTAAGTCTTTATCCTTCTTTTCTAAATTAGCCGGTAAAATTTTTGTTGATACTTCTACTTTAGCTATATATGGTGTTTTTACTCTAGCTGTAAATGTATCAATAGTTAATTTAGCCCAATCAGCTGATACTGTATATTTAACAGTATCTGTTAACTTCTTTCCATTTTCTAATACGAAATTAGCTTTTCCGTCTTCTGTAAGACTTCCTTTAACATAAGTTGCTGTTAATTCTACATCATTAGCTTTTAAAGTTATTTTCTTTCCTTCTAAAGCTTTTTCATTAACATCTTTAGCTAATCCACTTACTTGAATAGCTGTTTCATTTAAAGATTTTACAGAGTCAGCAGCAATTGCAAACTTAGCTTCTGCTTCTGCTAGTTTCTTATCAGCTTCAGCGATTCTCTTTTCAAAATCAGCTTTTTTAGCTTCATCTTTAACAACTTTAACTGTTTTAACTGCTTCTGCTTTTAATTCTTTAGCAGCTTTAATTTCTTCTGCGTTTGTTAATTTAGCACTTTCATAAGCTTTAACTGCTTTTTCTGCTGCAACTACATCTTCTGATTGTGGTGTAACAACACTATCTATATCCTTAACTAAATCATCAGAAAGAATTGCTTCGCTACCTACTACATTTAAATCAGTTTTATCATTTATTTTTAAGTTTTCTTTCATATATTTAACTGCCTTAGCATCTGTATCTTTATCATTTGATACTAGAACTACTGGTGAATTGAATTTTCCAGCTAATGCTGAAGCAACTAATGAGTCTACTAAGTGATCATTTTGTCCATTAGCTATATATAAATGTGAGCCCTTCATGTTAAATGCATCTAAAACTAATCTATTAGTTTCAAATCTATCAGCTCCACCCTTTACTCTCTTGCTTGCTCCTAATTTATTATAGATTACATCTGATACTGTAACATCTCTACCTATAACTGTTACTTTTGAACTATGTGCATCTATAAATTTCTTTGCTTCATTTGCTGTACTTTCATCTTCACCTACTAATAGAAGTATTTTTCCTTCTTTAGCAGCTACTGGTGCAGCTGTTAGTGCATCTGCTAAGTATTTATTTCCATTAACAACTAAAACTTCTTTAGCTGATACGCCATGATTGCTTACTAATTCATTAGCTATAGCTATGTTAGTTTCATATCTGTCTTTTCCTGCTAATCTTTTTACTGTTTTACCTTCATTTTCTAAAGAAGATTTAATGTTTTCGCTTATAACTCCCTTAGAACCTAAAATATAAACATTTTTTGCTCCTAATTTGTTTATAGCATTCTTTGTATTAGCATCTAAGCTATCTTTTCCAGTTAATAATACTGGTGCATCTAATTTTTGAGCTAATAATGATGCACTTAAAGCATCTGCATAGCCTTGTCCTGAAACTAATATTACATTTTTAGTTTCTCCAGCTTTCCAATTTGATGTTGCAACCTTAGCAGCTGTTTCATATCTGTTTGCCCCATCAAGTCTATCTACCTTTCCAGGTGCTGCTTGTACGTTTCCTGTAGAAATAGCTGTTGTTAAAACTAATCCTACTACTGTAGCACTTGCTAGTGCTCTTGTACTTTTCTTGTTCATAGTCTATACCCTCCTCAAATATGTTATAGATAATAATAAATTTATTAATGTATTAATTTTAAAATATAATTAAGCTATTTAATTAAACCCATTTATTTTAATGAGCTCTAAAAAGCCCATGCTAAGTCATGCTTAATTATAGCATACGCTTGGACATTTTTCCATATATATATATTGCTTGTTTTATATGAATTTAATATATTTTTTGTAACATTTTTCTATTTAATATGACATATTTTTATAATTTATTTTCCATTTGTTATTTATTTCGACATGATTTTGTATTGTTTTTAATATAAAAATGACTAACTTTATTTTATTTTGTATAATTTTGATTTTAAAAAAACATTTATATTTTATTATTATTATTATTACTTATTCTATATTAATTTACATTTTCCTCCTTAAAGATTCGTATTACATAATCTCCTTAATTTTCACGTGTTATAATTCTATGTATCTATTCCCATGTATATTACCTATTAAATTTCTTTTAAATACTTTTATAATAACTTCATTAAAGATATAATTATTAATATGAAACAGAAACTAAACAAGAAAGGTTGGCTTTGTTATGAAAATTAAACGTATTATTTTATTTTCTACATTATTCATTTTTGCAATGATAGCTACTAGTTGTAGTTTTAAAAAAGAAGAACCTGTTGTAAATCGTCAAACTTATTTAATGGGTACCATTATAGATCTTAAAGTTTATGGAAAAAATGCTAAAGAAGCTTCTGAAAAATGTGTAGATAAAGTTTCTGAAATTGAAAATAAAATGTCTACTAATATTGATACTAGTGAGATATCTAAAATTAATAAAAATGCTGGTATAGCACCAGTAAAGGTAAGCAAAAATACTTTAGATGTTATAAAATCTTCTCTATATTACAGCAATAAAACAAAGGGTACTTTTGATATAACTGTAGAACCCTTAGTTCGCCTTTGGGGCATAGGTACAGATAAAGCTAGAGTTCCTTCTCTCCATGAAATAAAGGAAAAATTAAAACTTATAAATTATAAGGATATTATTATTGACGAGAAAAATTCTACAATAATGTTAAAAAATAAAGACCAAGCTATAGATTTAGGAGCTATAGCAAAGGGTTATACTGCAGATGAAGTAAAAAAAGTCTTAATTGAAAATAACATAAAGTCTGCTTTTGTAAGTTTAGGTGGAAATATATATGTCCTTGGAAATAAAACAGATAATTCCCCTTGGAATATAGCCATAAGAAATCCTATAAATCCTTCTGGAGATTATTTAGGTATGATTCCTTTATCTAATAAATCTATTGTAACCTCTGGTAACTACGAAAGATACTTTGAAAAAGACGGAAAAAGGTATCACCATATATTTGATACTTCAACTGGATATCCTGCAGAAAAAGGTCTTATTAGCGTAAGTATAATATCAGATAAATCTATAGATGGGGATGCTCTATCTACTAGTGTTTATACATTAGGTCTTAAAGATGGAATGAGGCTTATAGAAAGTCTAAAAGGTGTGGAAGCTGTTTTTGTAACAAAGGACAAAAAAGTTTATATAACTTCTGGTCTTACAAATAAATTTAAATTAAATAATACTGATTTTACTTTAATAAAAGAATAAACTCTAGGTGGTGTTTAAATGAAAAAGGGAGATAAAATTGCCTCTATCATTATAGCTGTTATTCTTATTGCAAGTTTAGGTTCTATAGTATTTTTTAAATACGGAAAAAATTCTAAAAAGGAAGCTATAGCAGTTATAAAACAAGATGGAAAAGTTATTGAAAGAATAGATTTAAACAAGGTAAAAGAAAAGAAAAAATGGAATATATATTATAAAGATAAAGATTATAATACCATCATTTTAGAGCCTCATAGAATTAGATTCATAGACGCAGATTGTCATGATAAAGTATGTGTAAAAAGTGGTTGGCTCTCTAAACCTGGAGAAACTGCCGCTTGCTTGCCTCATAAGTTAATGATTGTTATAGAAGGTAAAGACTCTAAAATAGATGCAGTTTCTTATTAAAATATAAGTAGGGAGCATATTGTTATGATTAATAGAACTACTAAGTTAAATACTACAAAAATGGTATTTCTAAGTTTAATGGTAGGAATAGCTTTAATTATATACATAATTGAAGCTCAGATTCCTGTACTTTTCCCCGGTATAAAATTAGGCCTTGCCAATATTATCTCTTTGGTTACTTTAATAATGGTAGGTTGGAGAGAAGCATTTTTAGTTATGTTTTTACGTACCTTACTTGGTACTATGTTTTCTGGAAATATGTCTTCTTTTATGTTTAGTATAGCTGGTGGTGTGTTAAGCAATATTGTAATGATTATACTTTATTATAAGTTCAAAGAGGATTTAAGTTTAACTATTATAAGTATAATTGGTGCTATTTTTCACAATATAGGTCAACTTTTAGTAGCCTCTTTTATAGTAAAGGATTTAAGGATATATGTTTATTTACCTGTACTTATGATATCAGCTATAATAACAGGTTATTTTATAGGATTATCTACTAAATACTTAAAGAAAAACTTAAATAATGTAAAAATCTTTGAAAAACTTAATAAATAAAAACTGCTAGCAAAATATTTTGCTAGCAGTTTTAGAAGGTATAGCTAGTTTATTGATATTACTTCAAATTTATTATTATCCGCTATTTCATTTTGTATATCATTTTTTATTATTTCTGATACACAAGTAGGACCTCCGATTAAGTAAATCTTACTATGTGGGTCTACACTATTTACTATAAATTTCTTAGCATTTTCTACTTCTATAGCTCCTGCTCCATTTCCTGAAAGCACTAAAGGTGAACCTGTTTTAGCTGCAGCTGCTGCGGCTACCAATCCATCTGCAAATTGATCTTTTGTTCTTCCTCCTTGAGCTATATATACTTTGCTAAAATCTAAATTATCCCCTTTTTCTTGGAAATATTTTAAAACTGTTAAGTTAGTATCAAATCTATTTTTAGCATCTTTGTCTTTAGTTATTCTTTCCCCATTTACTGATTTTATAACAGAGTCTGGTAGTATTCCACTACTACCTACAGCAAGTGGCTTCAATTTATTTTTATTTATTAAATTTTTAGCTATTTTAGGCACTTCGTATTTATTTACAAATATTACTGGCCATCCTTTCATAGCTGCTATTGGGGCTACTGTTAAAGAATCTGGATATCTATTGTCGTCCCCGGCACTTACCATAAGACAATTTTTACACTTAGGATTTAATTTTAATATTTGCTCTGCTACTTTAATATTAGTTTCATATCTGTCTTTTCCTGCATATCGAGTAACACTAAATCCTCTATTTTTAAGCTCATTTTCTATAGAATTAGATACTACTCCTGCACTACCTAATATGTATACTTTCTTAGCACCTAACTCTTTTATAGTTTTTAATATTTCAGGTTCTAATTTTAATCCATTAGTAAGTAATACTGGACCCTTCACTAATTTTGAAAGTGGTGCTCCTGTAGCTGCATCTGGATATCTATAACCATTTACTAATACAATAGAATCTGGTTTTGAATCCTTAAATATCTTTAAAGCTACATCATTTGCTGTACTCATTCTGTCTTTACCACTTAATCTATATACTTCAGCAGCTTGTACCTTACTAAAACTTGCTGATAATAAAATAAGCATTGCTGATAATGCTACTGTAAAAAACTTTCCTAATCTTTTGTACACTTGACTCCCTCCAACTTATAGCATTATGAAAATTATTCCTTTAGTATATTATACACTAATTTATAGCTAAAATATAGTAATGTTTTTAAAATTTTTTCATATTAAAAAGCTTTCAGCTTATAAACTGGGCTGAAAGCTTTTTAACACACTATTTTATTCTGCTTTTTTAACTTTTATATCTTTTCCGTAAGCTATTAAAGCACCTGTTGGACACTTTTTAACACAGATTAAACATTTTACGCATTTTTCTTTGTCTACAACTGGTAGATTGTTTTCAAAAGAAATTGCTTCTTTTGGACAGTTTCTTTCACATAATTTACATGAAATACATCCTACTGAACATACATCTTTAACTGCTTTTAATGTATCCTTTGAGTTACAAGCAACTCTTACTACTGAAGATAATGGTTTTAATTCTATAATGCTTCTTGGACATGCCTTTACACAGGCTCCACATCCTACGCACTTTTCTGGATCTACTTGTGCTATACCATCTTTTACATGTATAGCATCAAATTGACATGCCTTAACACAACTTCCATATCCTAAGCAGCCATAAGAACAAGCTTTATCTCCTGCTCCTGGTAATACAGATGCCTCTTGGCAATCTATATCTCCATAGTAATTTCCTCTTTTTTTAGCTTTTTCACAATCTCCGTTACATTTTACAAATGCTTTTAATGGTTCTGAATCTTCTACTGAAGCTCCCATTATTTCTGCAACTTTACCTGCTACTTCTGATCCACCTACTGAACAACAATTAGGCTTTGCAGTTCCTTCTGCTACAGCTTGTGCATAAGCATCACAACCTGCAAATCCGCATCCACCACAGTTAGCTCCTGGTAGACAGTCTCTTATAAGTGGTACTTTAGGGTCTACTTTTACTGCGAACTTTTTAGATGCATATCCTAAAAGTACACCAAACACAAGTCCTAGTCCGCCTAAGCTTAATATAGGAAATAGTATTTCGTTCATTCTCTACACCTCCTAATGTAATAATCCTTGGAAACCTAAGAATGCAATTGCCATAAGTCCTGCTGTAATTAAGGATATTGGTAACCCTTGCATTGCTTTAGGCATCTTATCACATGCTTCCATTCTTTCTCTTAAACCTGCTAATAAAACTATTGCAAGCATATATCCTAATCCTGAACAAATTCCAAATACTAAAGATTCTATTAAGTTAAGTTTATCGTTCATGTTGATTATAACTGCACCTAGTATTGCACAGTTTGTAGTTATAAGTGGTAAGAATATTCCTAATGCCTTATAAAGACTTGGACTCTTCTTTTTAATAACCATCTCAACGAATTGAACTAATGCTGCTATAACTAATATAAATGCTATAGTATATAAATAAGTAATATTAAGTGGTACAAGTATCGCATGATAAACTATATATGATATAAGTGATGCAAGACCCATAACGAATGTAACCGCAAGTCCCATTCCTGTAGCAGTTTCAACTTTTTTTGAAACACCAAGGAAAGAACATATTCCTAAGAATCTTGACAATACAAAGTTATTTACGAATAACGCAGATATAACTAAAGTAAATATTTTCATTGTTTAATTCACCCTTCTTTCTTATTAGGTATTCCTTCACTTGGTTTATTTAGATTTTTTTAATTTATGATTGTTTATAATTGCCATAAGTATTCCTAATGTAAAGAATGCTCCTGGTGCAAGTATCATAATTAAAGCTGGTTGGAATGAAGCTGGCATTATTTGATGTTTAAATAATTGACCTGCTCCTAATAATTCTCTTATCATACCTATTACTGTTAATGATAGAGTAAACCCTAATCCTTGACCTAAACCATCAAATATTGAAGGTGTTGGAGGATTTTTTGAAGCATAAGCTTCTGCTCTTCCTAAGATAACACAGTTAACAACTATAAGCGGTATAAATATACCTAGTGATTTATATAATCCTGGTACGAAACCTTGCATTAAAAATTGAAGTAATGTAACAAAAGCCGCTATTACAACTATAAATGCTGGTATACGTATTTTATCTGGAATTACCTTTCTAAGTAATGATATAACAAGGTTTGATCCCATTAAAACTACTGTAGATGCAAGTCCCATTCCTATACCATTGATTGCACTACTTGTTACAGCCAAAGTAGGACACATTGCTAAAACTTGAACAAAAGTAACGTTCTCATCAATTATTCCGTTCTTTAATCTCTCTGTAAAACTACTCATTATTTTTGTCCTCCTTTCAACTCATCTTTATAATAAGAAACTGCATCATTAACGCCTTTAGTTACAGCTCTTGATGTTATAGTAGCACCTGTTATAGCTTGGATTTCATTTGGATTTGATGGTGCCTTCTTAACAACTTCTAAATCTTTATCAGTTTCTTTTCCTTTAAATTGTCCTGAGAATTTTGGTTGTGGTGCATTTGCTCCAAGTCCTGGTGTTTCTGAGTGAGAAAGTATTTTTATTCCTTGAACTTTTCCTTCACTTGAAATACCTACCATCATTTCTATTTGTCCACCATAACCTTTAGTTAAAACTTTTATAGCATATCCTGCAGTTTCACTGCCTGATTTTCCTTCATTTACTTCTAATACTTGTCCTTTAGCTTTTCCTTCCATTACTTCAAATTTATCTGCTTTTGGAAGTGTTTCTCTCATAGCTTCACTGTTTGTTTTAGCTACTTGCTTTGCTATTGGTTCTTTTGTTATTCTGTAAGCTCCTCCTAAAATTAGACCTGCTACTGCTGTTATTAATAATAATTTTAAGCCTAATTGTAAAGTTTCATTTTTATTTTTTCCCATTATTTAGCACCCCCAAACACTTTTGGAGTAACAAACTTATCTATTAAAGGTACAAATAAGTTCATTAATAATATTGAGTATGAAACTCCTTCTGGATATCCTCCAAATATACGGATGATTGTTGTGATAAGACCACATCCTATACCAAAAATCACCTGTCCTTTTTTAGTCATTGGAGAAGTTGTATAATCTGTTGCCATAAATATAGCACCAAGCATTAATCCTCCAACAAATATTTCATATATAGCATTTCCTGACATAAAGCCATTTCTTCCTATAATTGTTGTAAGTACTAATACTGTTCCTACATAAGATACTGGTATATGCCAAGTTATAATTCTTTTATATAAAAGATAAGCAAAACCTATAAGTAATGCAAGAGCTGAAGTTTCACCTATACATCCACCTATATGTCCTAAGAAAGCTGCACTTATGCTTGGTAAGTTTCCTTGTCCACTCTTTAAGATATTAAGTGGTGTAGCTGTAGCAATTCCATCAATTGTCCATGTTGTCATAGCCACTGGCCAAGATGCTAATAAAAACGCTCTTCCTGCCAATGCTGGGTTAACTACATTTTGTCCAATTCCACCAAAGAATTCTTTAACGACTATAATAGAAAAGAAACTTCCTATTACTAGCATCCAAAGTGGAAGTGTTGGCGGTACATTAAAAGAAAGTAATATTCCTGTTACAACTGCACTATAATCTCCTATAGTTATTTCTCTTCCTGTTGATTTTTCCCATATATATTCTGCTGCAACACAAGATATAACTCCTGTTAATATAACTAAAAGTGCTCTTAGCTTAAAGAAATATACTGCTGCAACTATCGCTGGAATTAATGCAATTACTACATCTCTCATTATAGATTGCACAGAATCTTTTGAACGAATATGTGGAGATGAAGATAATGTAAACATTGTTTCAGACATCCAAAGTCACTCCTTACTTCTTATTTTTCTTTTTCTCAGCTATAACTGTACGCTTAGCTGTTCTTATAGATTGTATTAATTGACGTTTTGCAGGACATACGAATGTACAGCAACCACACTCTATACAATCTAATCCGTGTAATTCTTCAAAAGATGCATATTCATGTCTCTTTGATAAAGAATCTAATGTAGATGGTATTAAGTTCATAGGACATGCTTCTACACATCTACCACATCTTATACAGCTTGATGATTTTGGTAATACTGCTTGTGCTTTAGTTAAGCATAATAAACCTGATGAACCTTTTATTGCTGGTACATCTAATGTACTCATAGTCATACCCATCATAGGTCCACCTGCTATAACCTTAACTGGATCTTCTTTAAATCCTCCGCAGAAATCTATTAATTCTTTTAAATTTGTTCCAAGTTTCATTCTAATGTTTTTAGGTTCTTTAACAGCTTCTCCTGTAACTGTTATAACTCTTTCCATTAAAGGTCTTCCAAGTACTACTGATTGATATATTTGATATATTGTTGCAGTATTTTGAACCACACAACCTGCATCTGCTGGTAATTTACCAGATGGTACTTCTCTACCTTTTATAGCATAAATTAATTGTTTTTCAGCTCCTTGAGGATATTTAGTTTTTAATACTTTAACTTCTATATTATTTATCCCTAGAACTGCTTTTTTCATTGTTTCAATTGCATCTGGTTTATTATTTTCTATTCCTATATATCCCTTTGCTTCTGGGAATACTTTTAATACTATTTTTAAACCTTCTACAATTTTTTCTGGTTCTTCAAGTAATAGTCTATGGTCACAAGTTAAATATGGCTCACATTCTGCCGCATTTACTATAATTGAATCGATTTTTTTATCTGGTGGTGGTGATAATTTTACATGAGTTGGGAAACAGGCTCCACCCATACCAACTATTCCCGCCTCTTGGATTATTTTGATTATCTCTTCTTTTGTCATTTCCTTGTAGTCTTTTGGCTTTGGCATCTCTGCTTCCTCATATTGTCCATCATTTTCTACAATAACAGCCATTGCCTTATTGCCTGCCGCAAGTAAAACTGGTGCTATATTTTTTACTGTTCCTGAAACGCTACTATATATTGGCGCTGAAACAAACCCTGTAGCTTCACCTATTTTTTGTCCAACTAATACCCTGTCCCCTTTTTTTACTATTGGATTACAAGGTGCACCTATATGTTGTGACATAGGGAAAACTAAGTCGCCTTTTGGTAGATATTCTTCTATAGGCTTTTTTTCTGTAAGATATTTTCCATGAGGTGGAAATATACCTTTTTTAAAAGTTAATAATTCCATATTAATCCTCCCATCCTTATGAATACATGCTTTTTATATATTATCTACACAAAATATAATAAATACTAGCAACTATTATGCCAATAAATAAAAATGCAAAAATTGCCTATATTGTATTATCTTTTATTTTAAAGTACAAAATACGCAAAAAAGCTGTAATTTATATATGAATTTTATTTAATATGCAATATACTTATTTTATAAGAATTTATGCGTATCTGCAAGTATATTTTTACTAACTGACCTTCCATAATATAACAAATTTATATTTTTTTCTACCTTTATTAACTCCCATTCTTATTATATGTTTTTTGTAATCGATTTACAAGTATTTATAATAAGTTTAGTTTACAGGGTGATTTTTTTAATATTTTTAATTAATATTAAAATATAGTTTATAATGTATAACCCCTCTAAATAAGCCATCTATACAGATAAAAATTAGTAATATTTTTGTTTCATTTTGTAATTTTTTTGTTAATTATTTTTTTAATTATTTATAAATATTGTGTTTAACTATTTAAGTATATGTTTTTAAAATGAAAAATATTATATTGTAGAAAAAAATTTAAATTATTTAATATTATATATTTATAATCGTAAGATTTTAATAATTTTATATTTTTTTACTCTGAGTATTATTGCCTTTAAATAAAATATATAAAATCATTATAATTAATGAAAATATTATACCTGTAGATTGTGCATTTAATATCCATAAACCCTTTCCTTTATTATAAATCTCACAAACTAAAGTAACTCCTATTCCTATTAAAGCTGATATAAATGCTGATTTTGTAGTAGCTTTTTTTGAAAACAATCCAAACATTAATGGTGCTGTTAAAGAAACTGACATTAATGTGTAAAAGATTGATAATGCTGTTATTATATTAGGAAGTAAAAATGCCATAGCTATTCCTAATACTCCTCCTAGTATCGTAACTATTCTACTTACTTTTAATAGTTTTTTATCTTCTATGTTAGGACTTATAAATGTTTTGTATATATCTTCTGTAAAAGTTGTGGTAAGCATATAAAGCACTGCATCTGCTGTACTTACTTCTGCTGCGAAAATAGCTGCTAGTGCTAAAGCAGATACTGAAAATGGAAGCATGTTTTTCATGACCATAGGTAATGCTAATTCTTGTTGTTTAATATTTGGAAATTTAGCAAAAGCACACATACCAAGTATAGTTGGTAAAAAAGCAAATAATATTTGTACTATAGAACACCAAAGAGCTGATTTTTTTATAGTTTTTTCATCTTTAGCTCCATATACTTTTCCTATTAATCCTGGTGATATAAAAAATGAAGGTGTAAGCATTAAAAACCATCCTATTATTTGAGTTATTCCAATACCAGTTAAACTAAAATATTTACTGCTTTCTACTGTAGTTAAATTTGCCATGATCTTTGCATGTAATTCACCAAATCCTCCTATATGATAAACAGCATAAGGTACAGCTATTATAAAACCTAATATAATTACTATAAGTTCTAACATATTTACTATAGATGATGATAAAAGTCCCCCTGCTGAAAAATAAACTACTACTACTATAGCCCCTATTAATATTCCTACATTTTTGCTTATACCTGAAGTTATATTTAAAATCCAAGAGATGCCCATAAGCTGACCTGCAAATAAAGCTACTGTTCCTATAGTCATCATTATAGATATACATCCTTTAAAATATTTTGAATATCTTAAATCTAAATAGTCTCCTAAAGTATATAAATTATATTTTTTAGATATTCTCCAAATTCTAGGCCCAACTACAAAAGCTAATACCAAAGTACCTATAGCAGACATAAATATCCACCAATAAGATGATACACCATACTTATAAGCTATACCTGTTATACCAACTGTAGAACCCGCTCCTATATTTGCAGCTATTAAAGTTGAGAATAGTAGTCTTGAATTTAGTTTTCTCCCTGCTACAAAAAAATCTGAAGAACTTTTAACATATTTAGTAGTAAAAAATCCTGCAGTTATTAGTATAAGGGAATATATTATTATAAATATCAAATAAGAGTTCATGTTTTTTCCTCCTTTGTTTTTTATCAAGGTAAATGCTAATTCATTATAGTATACCTTAAAACTTTTGTGAACTCCTTATCAGTTAATTTTAATATTAAATTTATATATACAAATATATCTAGATTTAATATTAAATAAATCTAGATATATTAAAAAGTTATTCTATTAAATTTGTCCTGTTATAAATTGGACTATTATGCTAACTATAGCTACATTAAACCATACTATAACTCCCAAAAGTATGGGTTTTAATCCCGACTTTATCATCTTTTTGAAGTTAGAACTTAATCCTACTGCAGATAAAGCCATAACTATTAAAAACTTTCCAATCTCATTTATATAATGTACTGTATTACCCTTAAATAATCCCATAGTATTCAATAGTGATGCTACTAAAAACCATAGTATAAACCATGGAAATATCTTTTTAAAAGAATAATTTACTTTTCCTTGTTGTTTTTGAGCTTGTTTTTTCTTTTTATAGGCTGTTATAAAAGCAAATATTATTGATATAGGTATGATCATTGTAGCTCTTGTTAATTTTACTATAGTAGCATATTTTCCTGCTACATTACTAAAAGCATATCCCGCTGCTACTACTGAAGATGTATCATTTATAGCTGTACCTGCCCAAAGTCCAAAAGCTTTATCTGAAAAACCTAACATATGTCCAAGAGGTGGAAATATTAAAACTGCTATTATATTGAATAAAAATATGGTAGATATGGAATAGGCAATTTCCATATCATCAGCTTCTATAATAGGTGATATAGCAGCTATAGCAGATCCTCCACAAATTGCTGTACCAACACCTATTAATGTTCTTAGTTTATCTGGAATTTTAAGAAATTTTCCCACTACATAAGCTGTTATAAATGCTGTTGTTATAGTAAAAAATGTTACAGATAATGATTCTAATCCTGTTTTTCTTACTTGGGTTAAACTAAGTCCCCCTCCTAACACTATAATTGACCACTGTAATATTTTTTTAGATGTAAAGTTAACTCCTTCTACAGTACAATCTGCTTTTCCTATAAAATTATTAATTATTATACCTATAACTATGCCAAATACCGGCGCTCCTATTATTGGTGCTAACTTACCAAAATAACTAGCTACCAATGCTATAGCAAAAGAAAGTAGTACTCCCGGTATAATTCTTTTTTTATTTTTCATTTCATCAACTCCTGTATAACCTTTATTAAATGTCTTTAATGATTTTTTAACATTTATTATTTTATATTTTTATTAACAAAAAGTTAAATATTATTATTTTATAGTTATAATAAGTTTTTACTTATGCTGTATGCCTATATTAAAATTAATTATTTTTTTACATTAAATTAGTGTCATTTTCCTTATTTGCTTCTTATTATATATTGGAGTGATGCTTATGAATTTTATTAAAAATTCTCCATATAAATATTTGGTAGTAGGAGTGGACACTAAAATTCCTATTAATAATAATAAATTAGTTACAGCTATAAACTTTGATAACTCTGCCACTACTCCAGCTTTCGTATCTGTAATGGAAGAAATTTTTGACTTTGCTCCGTGGTATTCCTCTATCCACAGAGGTACTGGATATAAATCTCAACTTTCCTCTGAAATATATGAAAAATCTAAAAATACTGTTGCAAATTTTATAGGTGCAGATCTTAATTACGACACAATAATATATGTAAAAAATACTACAGAAGCAATTAATAAGCTCTCTTATAGGCTATGTAGCGATGATCCTGACTCTATAGTATTAGCTACTTCTATGGAACATCATTCAAATGACTTGCCTTGGAGAGGAAAATACAATGTAGATTATATTGAAGTAGATAATTGTGGTCGTCTTGTTATAGAAGATTTAAAACAAAAACTCATTAAATATCAGGGTAAAGTTAAATTAGTAACTGTAACAGGAGCTTCAAATGTTACAGGATATAAAAATCCTATTTATTATATAGCTTCTTTAGTTCACCAATTTAACGCTAAGTTATTAGTAGACGGTGCTCAACTTGTACCTCATTGTGCTATAAATATGAAACCTCATAATGATATGAATCATATTGACTATTTAGCTTTTTCTGCCCATAAAATGTACGCTCCTTTTGGTATAGGAGTATTAGTAGGTCCTAAATCTACTTTTGAGGCAGGTGATCCTGAAATTAGTGGTGGTGGTACTGTTAAAACTGTTACAAAAGATTTTGTTATATGGAAGGATCCTCCAGAAAAAGAGGAGGCAGGTACTCCAAACCTTATGGGGGTTGTAGCTTTAACTACAGCTATAAACACTTTGAATAAATTAGGTATGAACAATATTGAAAGATATGAACAATACCTTTTAAAATATACTATTAATAAATTGAAGAGAATACCAGATATAGAGCTTTACTCTCATGATGATAATTATCCTAAAGTTTCAATTATACCTTTTAATATAAAAGGTATTCATCATAGTGTTACAGCTGAAATTTTATCCAAAGAGGCCGGAATAGCTGTTAGAAGCGGTTGTTTTTGTGCACAACCTTATGTACAAAGACTTTTAAATATATCTGAAGAAGATGTTAAAAAATACGCCTTTAAAGAAGGTCTTGAAAGGCCTGGAATGGTTAGAATAAGTTTCGGAATGTATAATGATTGTTATGAAATAGATAGGATGATTTATAGTCTAAAAACTATTGTAGCAAATAAAAAATTTTATATTAAAAGATATGGATTTCAATAATGGAGAAATAACTAAAAAAGTGTCTCAAAATGATGTAGATCATTTTGAGGCACTTCTTTTTATATTGGACATGGCAAAGTAAATCAAGCTATACTACATTTTAGCTTGTATTGTTTTTTCTGTTATTTTTGATTCATCTAGCTTTAAAATTTTAGCTAGGAATGGAGCTGTACTTGCTTGGAAGGTTAAAGTTATTATTATAGTCATAAATGTTACAGAAGCTATTATATCTGCATTTTTAACCTTCATAGCCATAAGCATTCCTACTAATGCTGCTGGGATTACTCCTGTTTCTCTTACCCACATAAGGTATATAACTTCTTTTATATTCCATTTAGCTCTTCTATCTAATATAACAGATATTAAAACTGATATAGGTCTTGCAATAAATATTAATAAAACTACCAACAATATATCTTTTGTGAAATATTTTGTTAATATATCAAAGTCTATATGTGAACCTAGTAAAACAAATATCATCATTCTAAGAATTATAGTTAAAACCTCTTTAAATCTAAGGTGAGTAACTTGATATTCATCAGGAATTCTACATTTTATAATATTCTTGTTTCCACATACCATACCTATCATAAATACTGCCATAAATCCACTAAAGCCTAAATGTTCAGCAATTAAATAAGCTCCTATAACAGCAACTATAGCCATTTCTGAAGAATATTCCTTTAAAATCCCTACTTTTTTATCTGATATAAGATTTGTAGCAACATATCCTAAGATAACTCCTACTGCAATACCTCCAAAAGCTGATTTAACTAGGTTAAATGCGCTAGTACCTAATGAAAATTTCTCTCCTGTTAAAGTTCCTAATACTGCAAAAGTAACTATAGCTGCTGCTGCATCATTAAAAGCTGATTCTGATATAATGGTCTGTTTTAGTTTATTACTTACATTCATATTTTTAAATAGTGGTATTAATACAGATGGGTCTGTTGAAGAAACAACTGCACCTAACAAAATTCCATAGATTAAATCTATATGAAAAATCCTACAGGCAAAATAACCTGTTATACCTGTAGATATAAATACACCTATTGTGGATAATAATAATACTGATACTTTTACATTATTAAATACCTTAAGATCTATTTCTCTACCACCATCGTATAGTATATAGGCAGCACCGAAAGTTAATATAAGTTGATTTCCTACAGGGTGACTGTTCATATTTATTATATTTAAAACCTGTGGTCCTAACAAAACTCCTGCTAATATAAACAAAACAACATCTGGAAGATGAAGTTTTCTACTTAATTTTCCAAAGACCACCCCAGATAAAATTACTATAGCTATTAATTCTAATATTTTCTCTGCTGTTATGATTGTAGTTGTTTGCATAATAATCATCTCCAATTAAACACTAAAATTATTGGTATCTATGTTATATCATAACTTCATTTCAAAACACAATATATTTCTTTATGTTTTTTTACTTATTTTTACAGAAATTTGTGGTGTTTTTAACACTTACATAGTAAGAAAATCTACCTTATAATATATAAATACAAAATATAAAAAATAGTTTTGCAACCTATTATATAGTATATTTTATTACTTAATATTCTCTACTTAATCTTTTTATAAATATAAATTAATAACTATATAAAATCTAAATTAACACTTTTAAACATTTTTATAAATACTTTTATAATTGAATTATAGGCTTTCGTTAGTATTTTAAGATTATTTCTAAATTTTCTTAAAATATATACTAAATTTTTCTAAGATTTAAAATGTTAAATAATAATTTTACTGTTTAATTTTTAATTCATCTTTATAATATTCCATTTATTTGCCACTACTTGTCATTGATTTAACATTGAAAATTAAAGTTTATATTTTCCGTATTTTCTTAATTTTCCGGAAAATCCTAAATTGAACATTAAACAAATTAAAATTCCATCTACAATCCATTGTATATTTGTAATCCACCATACATAAACTACAGAATATTTTAATTTATATATAAAGCAATAAATTAAAGGAACTCTTAAAATCCATCCAGTTATCAAAGTTACTATAAGAGGTGTTCTTCCATCACCCATTCCTTTTAACGCACCTTCATAAACTGTAGATATAGCTATAAAAGGTTGCTCTATTGCTCCAACTAAAAGACACATGGATGCTAAATATATAACTTGTTTTTCTTTATTTTGTACAAAAAAATGTACTAAAAAATTAGGCATTAAAAGAAATACTAAGGAAAATACTATAGCTATAACTACAGATATAGCTGTACACCCATAAGCATATTTTTTAGCTTTTTTATAATTTTTCTCTCCAAAAGCTGCTCCTACTAAACTTGTAGCTGCTACTCCTAAAGCTAAACTTGGAACTATAGATATTGTTTCTATAGTATTTGCAATTTCATTTGCAGCAAAATTTATACTACCAGAAGCTATTATCATAACAGAACATAAAAGTCTACTTATACTATAAGCTCCTTCTTCCATAAAAGATGGAACATATATTCTAAAAATTTCTTTTATTTTAGTTATATTACTGCTAACAACGGGTTCAAACAATGGTCTTACTCTTAATTTAGTTACAATATAAAAGCTTGAAAATACTAACCCTATAGCTTGAGCTATACAAGTAGCTACTGCTGCTCCAACTATCCCTAGTTCTTTTGTACCATGACCAAATATAAGAATAAAATCTAATAAAATTTTAAAACTACTTATTATTATGGAAGTTATAAATGGAACTTTTGTATTTTTATACCCTCTTAAAACTGAATTTATAATTTCTGTATTCATTTTTAAAAAAATACCTATAACGCTTATTCGTGTAAAAATATTGCTTATATATAATATTTCGCCTCTTCCACCTGCCATATATAATATTCTTTTGCTAAATTTATACATATTAAAACTTATAAAAAACCCTATTAAGTTTCCTACTATGAATCCTAAAGTTGCATAAGCTTCTGCTTCTTTATAATTCCTTCTTCCTACACTTTGGGCTACTAATGATGTTATGGCTACAGAAAGTCCTACTGAAACAAATATATTGGATATATTATAGGTAATTCCATTACTAAGTCCTACAGCACTCAAATATTTATTACCACCATAATTTCCTATCATCATAGTATCAAAAACCCCCATTAAATTATAAAGGGTCATTTCAGCTATTATAGGAATTGACAAATCTAATATTTCTTTAAACGTATATTTTTTTAACATAACTTACCTCTTAAAATAGTTATTTTTATTTTTGAATTTGGGAAATACTAAAATATCTAATATTTTATATATTAATAAAAAAAGCTTATTATGATTAAAACCTTACAATATAAAATACTGTACAGGAGGATACTAATGAAGAATACACATAAAAGGTTATATTTTGTTATATTTATAATATTTTTATTTACTATTACACTTTTTAGTAAAAACCTTGATAATTTTTCAAATGAAACTAATAAATCTATAAACACCACCAAACAAAGTAAAAATTTATCAAATAGTAATGTTACAAATAATGATTCAATAGACAAGGAAAAAATTAAAGAAGAAATCCAAAATATTTACTCTAAACGTTGCAATGCTTTTGTAACTTTAGACTTAGATTCTTTTTCTTCTTATTTTGATACTTCTAAAAAACATGGTCAGTGGTGCTTAGAACATGAAGTTAAGAGAATTCAATACTTAAATGATTGGGCTTATAAACGAGATATAAAATTCACTAAAGTATCTTCAAATATAAAAATTAAAAAAATTTATCCTAATAAAAACGGTAAGATAAGAGTTATCCTAGATGAAATCTACAAATTTGATTACATTTATGACAAAGATGAAAACCCTAAAACAAATATTTTTGGTATTGGGGTAGCTCACACAGTAAACCTAATAAAAAAAGGTGATAAATATGTTATATCTACAGATTGGTATACCGACTGTTTTGAGGATGCTCTAAAAGCTTATTCTGGTAGTTATAAAAATTTAAAAAAAGATTTAAAAAATCATAAAAAATATGATTTAAAAATACAGCCTAAAGATCCTAATAATGTTGGTTATAGTAGCAAATACAATAGAATGGGTGCTGTAGAATATGCAGATAAATACTGTGGAGTAGATTGGGCTAGTGGCAACAATTTAAAACATAATAAAAAGTATAAAAACTTTACTGGCGCTGGTGGGGATTGTACTAATTTTGTTTCTCAAGTTCTAGGCGATGAAGAAGCTGGTGGATTACCTTTTGATGGATCTTGGTACTGTACTTATAACAAATATAACGGTGGTGAAGGAAGTAAAGCTTGGGTAAATGCTGATGCTTTTAGAAATTATATTGTATATAGCGGTAAGGGATATTTAATAAAAAAAGGTTCTTTTGAGAAATTAATAAAAGCTACAGATAAACATCCAAACGGTGCTATAGATAAATTAGATTTAGGTGATTTAGTTTGCTATGCCAAAGGTAATGATATAGATCACTTTGCTGTAGTTACTGGTTGGGATTCTCATGGTTACCCTTTAATTAATTCTCATACTACAGACAGATATCATGTACCTTGGGATTTAGGTTGGGGAGATAAAAATATATTCTTCCATTTAATTCATGTACGTTAATTTTGAAAGGTAGATGATGTGTTTTGAGCAAAGATAAAAACTATGTAATCTATGCATCTATTATTGTTTTACTCATACTTTCTAATATGTTTTTAACTGGTAAAATATTATATAGATATAAATCTTTAAATGATTATAACTATTCTAACAGTGTATTTAAACCTCAGAAAGAAAATAAAAAAGTTGTTTACCTTACTTTTGATGATGGTCCCACTTATGTGGTTACTGATCAATTATTAGATGTATTAAAACAATATAAAGTTAAAGCTACCTTCTTTGTGGTTGGAAAAGAAATTAAGCAAAAAGAACATATATTGACTAGAATATATGAGGAGGGTCATGGTATTGGTCTTCATACTTATACCCACAATGACTCAAAAATATATTCTAGTAAAGAATCCTTTTTAGATGAAATGAATAAAACTCAAGAACTTGTAAAGGAACTTACTGGTAGTCAATATAATGTTATAAGATTTCCAGGTGGACTTCATAGTAGACATAATTCTCTTGGATGTGACTTAGTAGATGAACTCCATAAAAATAATTTTAAAATATATGACTGGAACGTAGACCTTCAAGATGGAGTAAATCCAAATTTATCACCAGAACAATTACTTCAAAATTCTAAAAAGGTTATTGGAAATAGTAACACTATATTCATCCTTGCTCATTGCAACTTTAACAATAAAAATACTGTAAAGGCACTACCAAAAATTATAAATTATTATAAAAATTCAGGTTATGATTTCAAAACAATAATAGACTCTACTCCTGAATTCTATATTCCCTTAAAAAAATAAAAAAGTCTCAGCTCTAAGCTAAGACTTTTTTTTATCTTCCACAACATTTTTATTACTTTTTTTATAAAAATAAATTGCTATTATAGTAGTTAATACAACTAATATTAAGGGTATAATAAACTTGTATGTAAATGGATTTGTGATACTTTTTCCCATATAAGAATAACATAATGTCTCCGGTAATACCCCTAATAAAGACCCTGCTACAAAGTCTCTATACCTCATTTTAGTAAGTCCCGCTCCATAACTTATAGGGTCATAAGGAAATATTGGTGGGAATCTTAATAGAAATATTATTTTAAATCCTTCTTCTTTTGTATCACACTTTAATTTTACTGCTTTATCTTTAAGTAATTTATCTACAAAAGGTTGACCTAACACTCTACTTAAGCAAAAAGCTAAAGATCCTGATAAAAAGAATCCTAGTATATTAAAAATAAAGCCTTTTATAGGTCCAAATAAGGTTCCAGCGACTAAAGATAACATAGAAGATGGTATAAGTAATACTAGTGGCTTTACTGCATATATAATTATAAATAAAATAGCACAATATTTTCCACTTTTTCTTAAGTATCCTATAAAATTTTCTATATTTAAATGTCTTAAAGTATTCCAATTCTTAAATATAAAAATACTCATAGAAATAACAATAGTTATTAAAACTACAGCTTTTAAAATATCTTTTCTATTTTTCATATTTACCTCTCTAATCTTTAATTTTATCTATATATAAGTTTTGTAACTTTTTATATTTTCATTAGTTGTATCTATTATAAATCATTATTTTACATAATAAAACATGATTTTTTTATCTCTTTTCTATACAAATTAACATAGGTGGATTATTCACTTGATTTTTAAAACAAATTTCCATTACGTTAAAAATCTTTTGATCTAATGTCTTAGTATAACTTTTTAAAATCTTCTCTTCTTGCTTTCCTGCGTCATGTCCTGGATATATTACCATTAAAATTATACCTTTATCATTTAATAAATCTATAGCCTTCCTTAACGCAATCAATGTAGTTTCTGCATTAGTTGTTATTCCATGACTAGAGCCTGGTAAATATCCTAAATTAAACATAAATAAATCTACTTTTTCTTTTATGTATTTGTCCATGTATTCATGTCCATCTTTTATTAAGATAACACTTTCATCACCTTTTAATTTTTGTTTAGTTTTTTCTAAGGCTTCTTTTTGAATATCAAAAGAGTAAACCCTACCCTTTGATCCTACTATATTTAATAAAAATATTGTATCGTTGCCTTTCCCCATAGTACAATCTACTGCTATATTTTCTGGTTCTAACTTTTTTAAACAGATATCCTTAGCCACACTAAGAGCATTATTAAAATTCTCTTTTTTCATGCTATCCCTTCCAATTCTAATGTTTATTTATAAATTTAACTTCTTTATTCTTTGTAATAGCTTCTTTCCATTTTTCTACATAATCTCCCATTGCCCATTCCGCCATAACTACTTTTTCATTTTTTATATCTATATTATATATAGGTTTATTAGATAACCTATCATTTTCTATAGTATAAATATATATTTTACCATTAGTTATTATTAAAGCCAAATCCTTATTTGGAGATGTATAGGCATCTACAGCATCTGGTACTTTTGATTTTATACTATTCCAAGATATTTGAAGTTCATCATAATTTAACAATTTTTTTGGTATAGGAAAATTTATATTAAAATCTCTATATATTTTTTTATCATGGATTCCGTATAGTCTGCCCTTCATAATCCAATGTCCATTTCTTCTATCTAAAAAAAAGTCCTGTTCTTTAGAATTTTTAGATAATTTATTTACTTCTTCCTTTCCTTTTGATAAAAGATAAGATTCTGTTGATGATTCCAAGGATTTTTTGCCAGTTATACCTGCTACTTCTGATATTTTAACACCCATATCTACACTTATATTATCTATTGCTATTACTTTTAATTTGTAGAATCTTCCTTCTGAACTTTTATTTGTTTTAGTATACTCCGTAGAGATATAATCGTTGCTTACAAATAATATATTTCTATAAATATCTTTATCCGTTGATATTGTAGTAAAATTATCTTTAGGAGATGTATTACTATAAAATTTAGTAAATAACACATCACAATCATTTTTCTCTAATGTTTGCCTACTTAATCCTAATTCACAAAATCCTGTTTTTCTTGGAAGAAATAAATTGCTTACTTCTATTACGGGATTTAACGACTTATTAGTTGAAGATATCCACAATGTTCTGTAGTTGGTTTTACTTTTAAATGGATATTCCTCATCTTCTTCTACACTTTTAAGACCTAACAACACACCAGATCTTAAAACTTCTTCTTTATTTTTCTTTGTTTTACCACTTGATTTACTTTTATCTTTATTAATAAAATTATCTTTATTAATATTAGTGTCTTTTGAAACTTTTTTTAAAGATAGTATACAATTTTCTAAATTTATCAACAACTGTTCATTACTTATTTTAGCAAAATCATAAAAAGGTTTATCATCAGAGGAAACTGATATTATCTCTATTTCCTTATTTTTGATATTAATATTACCCGGATTAATTCTTAATCTATATAAAAAATACTGATCTGAATTAACCTTTTTTATTTTGTATTGAGGATTCTCACATACCTCGTCTCCTAAAACAATATTGTCTTTATTAAATATTGCATATTTATTTTTCCATTGATTTAAATTATTATCTTTTAAATTACTATCTAAACAACTATAAATTTCTATTTTCCAAGTCCCCTCTATAGGAATTAAATTATTGTTAGGCGTACTTATATTTTCACCATTCAATTTATCTATTTTCATACATCCTACAGATAATGAACATATTATTAAAATAATCAGTAAAATTATATATTTTGCTTTCTTCATTACTATTCTCCTAGTTTTTTAAATTTCAAAAGGTAATTTAACCAAGACCGTTGTTCCTTCGTTTATTTTACTCTCTATGTTAAAAACTCCATTATGTAGTTTAATTATTTCGTCACAAATAGATAGCCCTATACCATTTTTTGACTTACTGCTTTTACCTTTGTAAAATTTTTCTTTAACCTTTGGTAACTCTTCTTGGCTTATACCTATACCATTATCTTGTATATATATTTTTAAATATTTTTTAGTACAATCTACAAACAACTCTACTTCTCCACCATAAGATGTAAATTTAAATGCATTATCCAATAAATTTATAAGCACTTGTTTTATTCTATTCCTATCTACTTTTATATAGATAGGATCTTTCATGCATGTAACCTTAAAGTTTATCCCATTTTCTATAGAAGAGGGTGTCATTTGTTTTCTTACTTGTTCTATTATGGTACATATATTAATTTCCTCTTTATTTAACTGCATTTTACCTGACACAAATTTTGAGAAATCTAATAATTCTTCTACCATATCACTTAGTCTTTCACTTTCATCTTCTATAATTTTCAAACCGTCTTTTAATATATCTTTATCATTTAGTTGATCTGAATTTAAAGTTATAGCCCATCCCTTTATAGATGTTAATGGTGTCCTAAGTTCATGTGAAACTGAAGATATAAACTCGTTTTTTAGCTGATCCCTTTTTATAATTTCTTCTGCCATATAATTTAATGTATCAGAGAGTTCCCCTATTTCATCATCAACTTTCTTACAACTTCTTATCTTTAAATTTCCCGCTGCCATTTTATTGGCTACATAAGTTAGTTCATTTATAGGTTCTATAATACTATTAGCCAAGAATAAACTTACTAATATGGATATAATTATAACTATTATACCTATAAATATAAAACCTACACTTACCCTTCTTATATCTTTATTTACCTCTTTCAAAGAGGTTATAAACCGTAGTACCCCTACTACCTTATCATCGGATTTTAATGGATAAGATACTGACATAGCACCATATCCATCATAGTCTAATTTTCCTACCCATAGACCTTTCTTACCTTTTACTGATTTTTTGAAATCTACACTATCTATTAGACTATTATGGGTAACACCTATAGAATCCATCAAAACATTTCCGGATAAATCTATTATTTGAACTTGAGCAGAGGTTTGCCTCCAAAATACATCCACATTATCTAATATGTTATCCTCTAAAGATGAATTAGAAAAATATCTATTATAAAAGTCTGCAGAAGTTTTGATTTGATTCGTAAGTAATTCTTCTAAATTATTATAATAATAACGTTTTGTAAAATCTATGAGTAATATTTCTAATGTAAAAACACTAATTATAATAATTAATATAAAATTTATCATTAATCTTTTCTTTACACTGTTCATAATTACTCCTATTTATGTATTTTGCCATCTATATCCTGTACCCCAAATTGTTTTTATAAATTCAGGACTAGATGGGTTATCTTCTATTTTAGATCTTAATCTTCTTATATTTACATCTACAATTTTAGAATCTCCAACAAAATCATATCCCCATACTAAATCTAGCAACTCATCCCTACTGAAAGCTTTTCCTTGATTTTTCATAAATATCTTCATTATTAAATATTCCGTTGGAGTTAATTCTAACTCTTCACTATTTTTATATAATTTCTGAGAGTACATATCCATTTTAAAAGGACCAGACAAAATTATATTCTCATCTTCTACATCATTTCCATTTCCAATTCTTCTTATTAGAGCTTTTACTCTTAGAGTTAATTCTAAGGGATTAAAGGGCTTAACCATATAGTCATCAGCCCCACTTTCTAATCCTAAAATTTTATCCATATCTTGACCTCTTGCTGTAAGCATTATTATACCTACATCTTTTAGTTTGCTCCTTATAGACCTACAAACTTCAAACCCATCAATGCCTGGTAACATAATATCTAATACTATTATATCTGGTAAATATTTTTGTGCCTTTTCTATAGCTTCCTCTCCTGTACTTGCCTCTATTACATCAAATTTATTCATTTTTAAATTTACTTTTATAAATCCTCTAATAGAGGCTTCATCTTCTACTATAAGTATTTTATTTAACATAATACCACTCCAAATTACTTATTTTAAAGCTTTAAATTCATACCCCTGAGATTTTAGATACTCTATTATATAAGGTAATGCTTCTACTGTAGTTTCTTTACAATACCCATCATGCATTAATATTACCACATGATTTTTATCTTTTGTAGTCGCCTTTATATTATCTATCAGTTTTTCCTTAGGAACATTTTGTGCCTCTGCATCCCCATTTAATGCATTCCAATCTATATAGTAATATCCTTTTTCTTCTAAAACTTGTTTATATGGTTTAAACTTTTCTCCAAATGCCCCTCCTGGGAATCTTACTAATTTTATATTGTAATTTTCTCCTATAATATTTTTTAAAATTTGTTGAGTTTTATCTACCTCATTTATAAAAACATTGGTATCTGAATATATGCTTTTATAGTTATGTGAATAAGTATGATTTCCAATAGAATGCCCTTCAATTACTTCTCTTTTTATTAAATTTTTATTATTTTCTGCTAGATTCCCTACTACAAAAAATGTAGCATTAATTTTGTAGTTTTTTAGTATATCTAATACCCTTGGTGTTACTGTATTACTTGGTCCATCATCAAAAGTTAGAAATGCTAATTTCTTACCATCCTTTTTAAATACATCTTTAGCGTCAAACTTATCCAAATTATATTTATTTGCATCAAAAGTCTGCTTAGTATTTTTTTTATTATCTGTTTCTTTCAAAATAATATTACGCCTTTTGTGTAAAACATAGTTGGTTATCCCAAAACTAACTAAAAATATAGTTAATATTACCGTAGTACTTAATAATAATTTTTTAACCTTTTTTAAGTCAATTTCATTTTTTTTCATAATAGTCCCCCTATGCCTCCTAATATAAATATACTAAATTTAATTTAAACATTAGTTACAAATATATTAAAATTATTTCTTCTTTACTATTTATATAAGGTGACTATGGAATCTATGTACATAAAAAATATTTCATCTCTTAAGAAAATTATTTCTATTAAAAGACACATTTTATTTTTCATAATTAAAAAAGTTTATTTTGAAAAAACAACTTTTTTTGTATAATTTAGATATGATAAAAAAGGTAAACTTTCAAAAAAATATAGGTAAACATAAACATTACGATAAAATAAATGATGATTATACTTATTGCACAAATAGGAGTTATAAAATGATAAAAGTTTTAGTTATTGAAGATGATAGTGATATCAATAATCTATTAACTAATATTTTAATAGATGAAAGTTACGAGGTTACACAAGCGTTTTCCGGAACAGAAGCTAAATTTTGCATGAAAGAAAAAGATTTTCAGCTCATTTTAATGGATTTAATGTTACCTGGACTTTCTGGTGAAGAATTAATAAGTGAAATAAGAAAACATAATAATAATTTAATAATAGTTATATCAGCTAAAGATGATATTGACAGTAAAATTAATGTTTTAAAAATGGGTGCAGATGATTATATTATAAAACCTTTTGATGCAAGAGAAGTATTAGTTAGGATAGAAGTAGCTTTAAGAAGATTATTAAACACCGAAAACACTGAAATTAATAATGTACTTTTATATAAAGATATTGAATTAGAAAAGTCTACTAGAAAAGTTTTTGTTAAAGACATTGAAGTTTATCTAACAACTAAAGAATTTGATATTTTATATTTATTATTAAGTAATCCTAAAAAGATATTTTCTAAGAATAATATTTTTGAGAGTGTATGGGAAAAAGAATTTTTAGGTGATGATAATACTGTTAGTGTACATGTAAGCAATATTAGAAATAAATTGAGTAATATAAACAAAGATGAAGACTATATAAAAACAATATGGGGAATTGGATTTAAAATGGCAGATTAAACTTAATACTTTCTTAATGATTTTCTTTAAACATTTTTAAACAATAACGTTTAATATTTAAATATAGACATGAAAATTTAAAATTCAACTATAAAATTACTATTAAATACGATAAAAGTTATTTCCATACAAACTCCATTATATATAGCCATCATCTCTACAACATTTATGGTTGGATCTATAACTAGAAGTAAATCAATAGTAATAAGTATATATTTATTATATCAAGTACTGGTTTGCATGATTGTTCACCTATTCCAAAATCTATCATTAAATATTATAAGATATGAGCCCATTAGTAATTTAGATAAAGCTGCTCATATAGGAACAAATACCTTCAGTGATAATATAACATTTATATTAATGGGATTAATCATAATAATAGTAAGCTCTACAATTGGGATATTAAGAATAAATAAAATGGATATTAAATAAAATTTAGAAAATAGGTATAAAGATGGAGGAACTATTGATTTTAATATTAACAATAGCATTAATTTATGCTATTATAAAAAACTTTACATTAAAAAATGATATAAAAAATATTAATAATAGCTTAGAAATAATAAAAAATGATGATAGTAATAAACGAATAGTAAGCATTTCAATGGATAAAGAAGTTGTTAAATTAATAAAAAAAATAAATTTCTTACTAGATGACATTACAATTAAGAGACTTAAATATGAAAAAAATAATAAAAATTTAAAGAATATGATAACTAATATATCTCATGATTTAAGAACTCCATTAACATCAATAAAGGGTTATGTGGAATACATAAATAGTAAATCCATGGGACAATATGAAGTGAATAAATATTTAAAAATAGTAAATGAAAAAGCTATATTACTACAAGAACTTTTAAATAGTCTTTTTGAATTGTCTAGAATTGAGGAAGGAAATTATCCTTTAGACATAGAGAAAATAAATATAAATAATTTATTAATTGAGGTTTTAATAGCCTTTTATGAGGATTTTAACATAAAGAATATTGAACCTAGTATAAATATTAAGGAAAACAATTTATTTATATTAGGCGATAGAAAAGCTATGAAAAGAGTCTTAGTAAATTTAACTCAAAATATTTTAAAGCATAATGGTAAAGATATAAAAATAAATCTTTTTTCTAATGGAAAATTTGTAATAATAGAGTTTAAAAATAAAGCTGATAATTTAACAGATGAAGATATAAAAAGTTTGTATGATAGATTCTTTACAAATAATATAGCAAGAGACCGTAATAATTCAGGATTAGGACTAACTATTGCTAAAAAGTTAATAGAAAATATGGATGGAGAAATAAATGCCACTTTAAATGATAATGTTTTGTGTATATCGGTTAAATTATTATGTGTAAATTAAAAGTTATTATCTCTTAATAGAAATATTTTTAGGTGCAATAGCACCTTTTATTTTTAATTATAAAAAAGCTGATTTTCAAAAATCAGCTTTTTTATAATTTAGAACCATATTCATATATGGAAATAGTTATACTTAATTAAATAATCCTTTTAACCAGTTTGCAAATCCACCTTTTTCATTTTCTGTATTATTATCTTTTTTAACAGTTTCTACTTTAGCTTTTTTTATTTCATCAGTTTTCATAACGAATTTTATATTACTATCCATATCGCTACCTTTTCCTGTGAAGGTTCCATAGTTCTTAGATAAATCAACTATTTCATCTTTTACTTTTAATAAATCTTGTATATCTGTTATTTTTCCAGCGCCTTCTTTATCTATTTTCTCTATTCCCTCATCGTTAAATTTCTTCATACCTGCACTTAAATCTTTTGCACCATTTGAAAGCTGGCCTGCTCCTGCAGCAAGTTGAGATGAACCATTTTTAGCTGTATTAAGTCCACTCTTTATTTGTGAGCTACCATTTAAAAGTGCTGATGAATTTGAATTTAATAATGAAAGTCCTGAAGTTAAGTCTGAAGTTCCTTTTATTAGTTTCTTACTACCACCTGAAACTTGTTTAGCTCCGTTACTAATTTTGTTTGCAGCAGCACCTAACTTAATTGAACCTTCCTTTAATTGAGGAAGAGCCTGTGATAATTGATTACTACCTGCTTCTAAGTCTTTTGAACCTTTAGTAAATCCTTCGCTGGCCTTAGTAAACTTACCTGTTGCATCAGCTATTGCAGGAGTTAATTTAGCAAATCCTCCATTAAGTTTATTGGCTCCTTCACTTAATTCTGTAGATTTATTAGCTAATTCTTTACTACCACCAGTCAATTTATGAGCACCATCTTGAATTTTAGTTACACCTTGATTAAATTGATCTAATCCACCAGTTAATTTTTCAGATCCAACCTTTAATTGGCCTAAGCCATTTTCTAATCCACCTAATCCATCTATAATACCATTACTACTTCCGCTTAATTGTTGTAATGCTGCTTTTTGACCTTCTAATTGAGCTATTATTTTTTGCTTTTCTTCTGGTGTAGCTGACATAGAATTAACCATAGCTTTCATTTGTTCAATATTTTGTATTGAAGCGTTTATGCCAGCTAATTCTTTTTGTTTAGCTGCCTTAAGTTGACCCACAGATCCTAAACTCTGATTAAGTCCGTTTTCAATACCTTTTCCGCCCTGAGATAACTCTCCACCTTTACTTGCTAAGTTATCTATTCCTGCAGTTAACTCAGCTGTTTTCTGTGACAAGTTATTTGCACCTTCAGCTAATTTATTTGAACCATTTTTAATATCATCTGATCCTTTTGCTAATGCTCCAGAATTATTCTTAAGCTCTGTAGCAAATTTTGCTGTGCCTTGTGAATATTCCTTACTTTTTGCAGCAAATTCTTTTGTACCATTTAAATATTTTTTTCCGCCTTCAGCATATTTTTGTGTACCATTTGCATATTCTTGTGCTTTTTCTCCGTATTGTACTGCACCATATCCTAACTCTGAAACTCCTGCATCTAATTGTTTTATTCCTACGTTTAACTTTGTAGATCCTTCCTTAGCTGCACCTACTCCCCCTGCATATTTCAAAAGTCCATCTGTTAATGAAACACTTCCAGATTGTAACTGACCAAGTCCTGAATCTAGCTTATTCATGTTTACTGATAACTTATTAGCACCATCTGATAGCTTATTAGAACCATCCATTAGTTTAGAAGTTGCATCTTTTAATTTATTAATACCGTCTTTTAATTCATCTACATCTTTAGATTCTTCGATTTTCTTCATATCTAATGATTTTGTAGTTGCTGTTATCATTATAGGAGACAACTCAAAATCTTTAACATTTGCTGTTATTTCTAATTCGTCTTTTAAGTCTAAATTCATTAAACTGCTATCTACATCTAAGCTTTCTTTTAATCCTGGAATAGAAACAAATGTAACAGCTTGATTATTTCCATCAGATATAATTTCTCCTTCGTTTACAGTAACATCAGTAAATTTATCCATTGGTAAATTCACTAATGTAGCCACTGCAAATGGAGTATATATAGTTCTTTCTTTTCCATTTATATCAACTTTGTGAGCATCTAAATTTTTTACTTTTACATTTATAGTAACCTTACCTGATTTTCCAGCTAAATTTTCTGGTTTTATTTCTTCTCCATCAAGCTTATAAGTTATATTAACATCGAAAGGAAGTTTTTTATCTGTTTTTCCTTGATAAAATATATCATTTTTATCAGACTTCCAAGTTATATTTTCTCCTGATATTTCAGGTTTTTCATTTCCTTTTATATTTTTTATTCCCATTAAGTTAGATTTGTCCTTTATTTCAACGTTAGGATTTTCTGAATGTAACCAATCACTAACTATTTTTTCTTTTACTACTCCGTTCTTATTTAATGTAACATATACAGACTCATCTTTTGTAATCACATCAGCAGCTTGAACTGCACTAGAACTAAGGATAGTTGCAACTACCACTAAACTAGCAACCTTTTTAGACATACATTTGTAATTCATCATATCAACCCCTCATATATTATTTCTCGTTAGATTATAATCTTATTAAGCAGACATTTTTTTTATATTCTTACGTGAAGATACCTTCCTCCAATTCCTACTTGTCTTTGATATAATGGGCTCTGTTACAAGTAATATTGATGGAAGTATAAATACTGTAACAAACATACTTATAAGAGCTCCACGAGCTAATAGTATACATAAACTATCAATTAATTCCATTTTTGATACAAGAGCAACTCCTGCTGTTGCACTAAAGAATGTAAGTGAGCTTGTTACTACTGATTTTGCTGAACCTTGTACCGCAATTTTCATAGCTTCAAATTTATCTAATCCATTTCTTAATTCTTCTTTAAATCTATTGGTTATCAATATTGTATAGTCAACTGTTGCTCCCAATTGTATAGTACCAATTACTATAGATGCTATAAATGGTATTACTGTACCTGTATAATAAGGTATTCCCATGTTTATAAATATAGCTAATTGGATAGCTGCAACTAATATTACTGGTATAGATAATGAAGTAAATACAAAGAATATAATTGCAAATATAGCTAATATAGAAACATAACTTACATTTTTAAAGTCCTTATCTGCTATTTCTATTAAGTCTTTAGTAAGTGGTCCTTCTCCTGCTACCATTCCTTCTTTATCATAACTTTTTACTATTTTATTAATCTTTGAAATTTGAACATTTTCTTCTTCTCTTGCTGCTTTATATTTTGAATCTGCGATTATTAAATTATATCCGCCTTTTTTAAAATTATCCTTTATTTCAGCTGGTAAGAAACTTTCTGGTACTGCAGCTCCTATTAATTTATCATAAGATAATACTTTTCCTATACCATCTACTTTTTCTATTTTATTTACCATTTCTTTTAGTTTATAAGATGGTACTGAATCTTTAACTATTATGAAATGAGTAGTTGTCATATTGTATTTATCTTTTAATTTATTAAGAGCTACTACTGATTCCATATTTTTAGGTAATGATTCATCTAGATTATAATAAACCTTTGTATTTTTTTGTCCATAAACTGCTGGTAAAAATGCTATTAAAAATATCATTATAAATGTTTTATATTTTCTTGTAACTATATTTGCTGTTTTGTCAAATTCTGGCAATATAGTTTTATGAACATATTTATGAATACCTTTATCAAAATATAATACAAAGGCTGGAAGTATTGTTACTGTACATACTACTCCTAGCATTACACCCTTTGCCATTACAAGACCTATATCTTTTCCTATTCCAAGTTGCATTGCACACAATGCTAAGAATCCTGCAATTGTTGTTAATGAACTTCCCGCTATGGAAACTATTGTATTTGCAACAGCTTCCGCCATGGCTTCTTCTCTATCTTCATATCTTTCTTTTTCCTCTTCATATCTATGAAGTAAGAATATAGAGTAGTCCATAGTAACTCCTAACTGGAGTACTGCAGCTAAGGCTTTTGTTATATATGATATTTCTCCAAAGAATATATTAGTTCCCATATTATATATAATTGCGAATCCTATAGATATAAGGAATATAAATGGAACTAATGTGGATTCATTGGTTAATATTAATACTATAACTGAAAGTACTACTGCTATTAACACATAAAAAGGTGTTTCTTTGTCTGATAAATCTTTAGTATCTTTAATAATTGCTGACATTCCACTTAAGAAACATTGTTTATTAAGGTTTTTTCTTATAGATGTTATTGCATTTTGTGTTTCTTCTGATGCTGCTGATTGTTTAAACTTAATCATTAATAATGTTGAGTTACCACTGTAGAAAGCATTTTTCAGCTCATCTGGTAATATATCTTTTGGTATACTTGTATCTACTATATCATCTACCCACATTACCTTCTCTACACCATCAACTTTTGATATTTTTTCTTTAACTTTGACTACATCTTTAGATTCCATATTTTCTATTACTAACATAGAAGTAGCCGCACTAGAAAAAGTTTTATCTAATATTTTTTGCCCCTTCATTGTATCCAGTTGCTGTGGAAGATAAGATAGTATATCATAGTTTATTTTTGTCTTTGCCATGCCATAAAAAGATGGTAATAATAACGCTATGGCAATTATGAGAACTATTACTCTCTTTTCTGCAATAAACTTGCCAAATTTTTTCACTGGAATCATCTCCTCATAATTAATTTCTATTTTATAAGTCCTACACTATTAATGGCATAAGTTACTCATTTTTTATAAAAGTAAATTATTTTTTAATTATTATAGTTGATAAATCGACTAAACCAATTTGTTATCTTAGCATAATGACTTTGGGTCATTTTATTGTACACTAATATTATATACCAAAATGACCTAAAGTCAATATATTTTTTTATAAATTTAGTAAACATTTTTTGTACAATTTATTTACTAAAAATGAATAGGGACAGTTCACTTTATTTCCACTATCTATGAAAAATAAAATGAACTGTCCCTCTTTATTTTATATAAAACTTTAACTTTAAATTAATATCTAGAATTATCTTTATAAAATTTACAAACTACTTTAGCACAAACGATTCCCAGTAATACTCCTACTAAAACATCAGATGGATAATGAACATACAAATATAATCTAGAAAATACTATCAGTGATGCTAATATATATACTGGAATTTTATATTTTTTTATTTTATTTGCTATAACTGTGGCTACAGCAAATGAAGAAAATGAATGTCCTGAAGGAAAAGAAAATGATGTTGGTGCTTTTACCAATAATTTTATATTATCTACTGCAACAAAAGGTCTTGATCTTTGAATAGTATGTTTTAGTATTCCTTCACCTATTATAGTAGATAATATTAATGATCCTAAGCACATTAGTCCTATTTTTCTATACTTTCTGCTTAGTATTAAGATTAAAGATATGGCCACCCATATAATTCCTAAATCCCCTAATCTAGTTATTAAGGGCATAAAATTATCTAAGAATCCATTCCTTAAATATTCCTGAATAAAATTTAATATTGATATGTCTATATTTTGTATAAAGTTCATATTGCCTCCTTTTATGTGTATAATTTATATTCATTATTATATAGTGTCTATTATTTTAGTTCAATTAATATTAATAATTGGATATAATTACTATATTAACTATAAATAATCCTTTTTACAATCAAAAAGGATACAATGGTAAACTTATAAGTCACCATTATATCCTTTTTAATTATATTTTCCTGAAAGTTCCTGAAAATTTTCATTAATATTCACATATAAAATAAATCATAATTACCTTAAAGTGCATAAAAGCCTCTTTTTATAAATATAACTTTTTGTACTAATTCCACTAAATTATGTCATGATAAAATTCAAATTCTTTAATTTCATGAGGCATTTTAGCTAAAGCCTAATAATTTACCTATTTGGAACACAAGAACTGAGAATACCCAACCTACAACAAAAGTATATATTGCTGTGAACCAAGCCCATTTACGTGAGTTTGTTTCCCTCTTTACTGCCCCTATTACTGCGGCACAAGGTGTATATAAAAGAGTCATAACCATGAAAGCATAAGCGCTTAATGGAGTAAATATATTTTGTATTGCTGTTGTTAAAGCTGGACCTTCACCTACTGCATATACAGTTCCTAAAGTTGCTATTACTGATTCTTTTGCAAGTACCCCTGTAACTAATGCAACTCCTGCCTGCCATGTTCCATATCCTGCTGGCTTAAACATAGGTGCTACAAATGCTCCTATTTGTCCTAAAACACTTTCTGCAGAACCTGGTTCTACGCCAAATGGTAGATTTGATAAAAGCCATACTACAAGTACTACTCCAAATATAATTGTTCCTGCTTTTTTAACAAAAGCACTAGCCTTTTCCCACATGTGTATAAATACACTTTTTACAGTAGGAACTCTGTATGGAGGAAGTTCCATAACAAAATAAGAACTTTCACCCTTAAATAAAGTTTTACTAAATATTTTTCCCATAATTATAGCTACTAATATTCCTAATACATATAAAGAAAATATAACTACTCCCGATGCTGAGAATGGCCCAATTTTCTTGTCCCCAAAGAACGCTGCTGCAAACAAGGCATAAACTGGCAATCTAGCACCACAAGATACAAATGGGTTAACTAGAATTGCTATCATTCTATCCTTTTTACTTTCCATTGTCCTTGTTGACATTATTCCTGCAACGTTACAACCACTACCTATTATCATAGATATAGCTGTTTTACCATGTAATCCTATAGACGTCATGAATCTATCCATAACATAAGCTGCTCTAGCCATATATCCGCTATCTTCAAGTATAGATATAAGCAAATACATAACAAATATAAGAGGTACAAATGTTAACACCGAACCCATACCTTCAATTACACCATCTACTATAAGTGAAGAAAGGAATTCTGAAGCTCCCGCTGCTGCTAAGGCTCCACCAGCCCATTCACCTATAGCTTCAAATGCAGGTGCTACCATGCCATCTCCTAAAAAGTCATTTCCAAATTTCATAGTTATTTGATACATAAAAAACATTATTATTGCGAATATAGGTATTCCAAGCCACCTATTAGTGACTACTTTATCTATTTTGTCTGATAAAGTTTCTGTTATTTTCTCATTTCTTCTTACTGCTCTTGAAACTATACCAGATATAAAATCATATCTCTTATCTACTACAAGAGTTTCTGCATCTAAGCTATAGCTTTGTTCTATATTGTTTTGTATTTTTTCTATTAAACTTAAAGCTTTGTCTCCACTACTCTCATTTTTTACCTTACCTATAATATAATCATCATTCTCTAATAATTTTATAGCTGTCCAATCCTTAGGATATCCGATATTTATATTTTTATCTTCAATTATATTTTTTATACTATTTAATTCTTCTGTTATTTCTTTTCCATAATCAAACTTTGGTGATGACTTGTCACCTTTGTCTGCTTTTGCAATAGCTGCACTCATAAGTTCTTTTAATCCCATTTTTTTAGTAGCTACTGTAGCTACTGCACTTATACCTAAAGAATTAGATATCTTATTTAAATCAATTTCTATATCTTTTGCTTTAGCTTCATCCATCATATTCATAGCTAATACTACGTTATTTGTCATTTCTAAAAGCTGAACTGTTAAATATAAATTTCTTTCTATATTTGTTGAATCTACTACATTTATTATTACATCTGGATTTTCTTCTAATATAAAATTACGAGCTACTATTTCATCTTCTGAATAAGCTCCTAAACTATATGTTCCTGGAAGGTCTACGATTCTTATATCTCTGCCTTCAAATCTCATTCTACCTTCTTTTTTTTCTACAGTAACTCCGGCCCAGTTACCTACATGTTGTTTTGCTCCAGTAAGTGAGTTAAACAAACTGGTTTTCCCACAGTTTGGATTACCTACTAAAGCAACCGTAATTCTATCTTTCATTAATCGTCCCTCCATTTACATTTCACTAACTAGAATTTTTGTTGCCATTCCTCGTGATAAAATAATTCTGCTCTCGCCTACTCCTAATATAAGAGGTCCTACATCATTTTTTATCATCTTTATAATATTTCCATTTATAAATCCCATTTCTCTAAGCCTTATAACCATAGATTCGTTACCTTTAATGTCTTGAACTTTTACATCATTTCCACTATTAACAAAAGAAAGGGCTAAATTTTGTTCCATAATTAAATCACCTCTACCAAAATGTCTTTAGCTTCATTTTCTCTTAAAGTTAAATGGTAACCTCTTAAAGTTATAGATATTGGGTCCCCCATAGGGGCTTTCCCATCTACTGTTATTTGTGTAGATTTTGTTATTCCCATATCTAGTAATCTTCTTTTTACTTTGCTTCCAGGTGTAATACCTACAACCTTTACCGTACTATTAACTTTTACATTGTTTAAATAATCCTTTTCCACAGAAAATCCCTCCTAGTATTGATTATCATTATCATATTATCTTTAAAAAATAAATTACTTGTAAAGTAACTTTATGCTAAATTATTATAGAATTTTCACTATGTTTTAATACATCTAAAATTATGTGCGTTCTAGCTCTGTCATAAATATAGAATTGTTTTTTAGCCTTCTTAATATCCTTGTACACCTTCCAGTAACCACAAAAAATACACTTACTTTTAGGATCTTCCATAAATACTTTTACCTCTTCTAAAGGAATTCCTAAAAATATTCCTATTTCATGTGGGCATATATTCTTAAATCTACTTTTTAAATGTAGTATACTTTCATTTATATTTATTTTATTTTTATAACCAAACTGTTCTAAAAAATTTATATTTTCTAAATCACTTAAAGTCTCTTTTAGACTATCTGAATTATAAAATAATATTATAGTGGCTTTATCAGTATCTTTCATTTTTATATAGTTTATATTGTATATATTTAAAAAATCTTCTTTATATAACTCCCAAAGTTTGCTAAGATTTCTTCCGCTAGTTGGTAAAGTTACAATAGTAGATGGTTTCACACCTTCAATGGTTGGAGCAATTAAGTACAGAATCATAGAAAACAAATATTTTTTATCTTCCATATCCTTTATTGTTTTCATATATCTATGAAGTAATCTTTTGCTCATACTATAACTCCTCTAAATCATTAATTTATATTTGTTTATTATAAGTTTGTCTTAAACACCTCTCAATATTAGTCCAAGAGCGTTTTGCATAAATTACTTGAGTATCTTTGTTTGCTTTAACTTGTTCTTTTACTGATTCTACAACATTATGTCCAATAAAATCTGTTAAAACTAAAACTAAATCAGTATTTACTGGAACTTGTAACTTTCTATGTCTTTTTCTTCTTCCTGAAATATGATTTATCTCATCAAAACCCATTTCTTTTAAATTCTCTTTTATAGTATTAATTCTATCCCCACCTACAACAAAAGCGCTCATACTAACCCCCCTTATAAACTTTATGTAGCTATTGAATATCATTATCAATTAAAATTATATACTAATTGATCAATTTAATCAATAGTATTTTAGTAGAATTTTTAAATTTAATAAAAAACGGTGCTAATTTTACATAATAGCTTTAATAAACTATTACTTAAATTAGCACCTTATATTTAATATTTTTCTATTTAGTCTTATTTATTTGTACTGAAAGCATTTATATACATTTGTTTAACTTCACTTATTAATGGGTATCTTGGATTAGCTCCTGTACATTGATCATCAAAAGCTTGTTCTGACATTTCATCTAATTTTTCATAGAATTTTTCTTTAGTAACTCCCGCTGCTTCTATAGATACTGGTATATCTACTTTAGCTTTTAATTCATCTATAGCCTTTATTAATAATTTTACCTTTTCATCATCATCTTTTCCACCTAGGTTTAAATAATCTGCTATTTTCGCATATTTAGCCTTAGCACTTGGATATTTATATTGTGGAAATGCTGTTTGTTTTGTTGGTACATCTGCGGAATTAAACTTAATTGTTTCATTTATTAATATTGCATTAGCCATACCATGTGGTACATGATGCATTGACCCTAATTTATGAGCCATAGAATGACAAACTCCTAAGAAAGCATTTGCAAATGCCATACCCGCCATAGTTGAAGCATTAGCCATCTTCTCTCTAGCTTCTATATTACTTGAACCTTCACTATAAGCCTTTGGTAAATATTCAAATATTAATTTTATGGCTTCTAAAGCTATTCCATCTGTATATTCTGATGCCATAACTGATACATAAGCTTCTACAGCATGCGTTAATGCATCGATTCCTGATATTGAAGTTAATCCCTTTGGCATATTAATCATAAGTTCTGCATCTACTATAGCCATATCTGGAGTTAATTCATAATCTGCTAGTGGATATTTAACTCCTGTTTTTTCATCAGTTATAACTGCAAAAGGTGTAACTTCCGATCCTGTACCTGCTGAAGTAGGTATTGATACCATCATAGCCTTGTCTCCCATATGAGGGAATTTATAAACTCTCTTTCTTATGTCCATAAACCTCATGGCTAAATCTTCAAATTCTACTTCTGGATGTTCATATAATACCCACATTATTTTAGCAGCATCCATAGAGGATCCCCCACCAACAGCTATTATTGTGTCTGGTTTAAATTCTTCCATTTCTCCAGCACCTTTATAAGCAGTATCTAAAGTTGGATCTGGAGCCACATCAAAGAAAACTTTATATACTATGCCGATCTCATCTAAAACATTAGTTATTTTATTTACAAATCCAAGGTTATATAATACCTTATCTGTTACTATAAAAGCTCTTTTCTTATTCATTTCCTTTAAATCTTTTAAAGCTACTGGAAGGCATCCATATTTAAAATAAACTTTTTCAGGTACTTTAAACCAAAGCATGTTTTCTCTCCTCTCAGCTACATTTTTAATATTCAATAAATGTTTAGGTCCTACATTTTCTGATACAGAATTTCCGCCCCAAGAACCACAACCAAGAGTTAGAGATGGTGCTAACATAAAGTTATATATATCTCCTATAGCTCCTTGAGAAGCTGGCATGTTTATAATTGTTCTTCCTGTTTTCATAGTAAACATAAACTTATTTATTTTATCTTTAGCTTTTAGTGTATCTGCATATAATGAAGATGTATGTCCAAATCCCCCTAATTCTATAAGTCTACAAGCTTTCTTTAATGCTTCATCAAAGCTCCTCACTTTATACATGCCAAGTATTGGAGATAGTTTTTCATGAGAAAATGGTTCTGGAAGTTCTACAGATTCAATTTCTCCTATAAGTACTTTTACTGTATTTGGTACTTTAATACCCGCCATGTTTGCTATATTGCAAGCTGATTGTCCTACTATTTTAGCATTTATAGAACCATTAACTAAAATAATTTCCCTTAATTTATTTTTTTCTTCTTGATTTAATATATAGGCTCCTCTATCTTGCAACTCTTTTTTCACTTTATCATATATTTTATCTATTACAACGATTGATTGTTCTGATGCACATACAACTCCATTATCAAAAGTTTTAGAAAGTATTATAGAACTCACTGCTGTTTTAATATCTGCTGTTTCATCAATTATAGCTGGTGTATTACCAGAACCAACTCCTATAGCTGGTTTTCCTGATGAATAAGCTGATTTAACCATTCCTGGTCCACCAGTTGCTAAAATTATATCTGCTTCACTCATTACAATCTTGGATAACTCTACACTTGGTTCTTCAATCCAATTTATTATTCCTTCTGGAGCTCCAGCTCTAACTGCTGCTTCAAGTACAACCCTAGCCGCCTCTACAGTTGATTTTTTAGCTCTAGGGTGTGGTGAAAAAATAATACCATTTCTAGTTTTCAGTGCTATTAATGATTTAAATATTGCAGTTGATGTTGGATTTGTTGTAGGAACTATAGCTGCTATAACCCCTATTGGTTCTGCAACTTTAATCAATCCGAATGAATCATCTTTTTCTATAATTCCGCAGGTCTTTTCATTTTTATATTTATTATAAATATATTCAGAGGCAAAATGATTTTTTATAACTTTATCTTCTACTATTCCCATTCCAGTTTCTTCTACTGCCATTTTAGCAAGTCTTATTCTTTGCTTATTTGCTGCCATAGCTGCAGCTTTGAAAATCTTATCTACTTGCTCTTGTGAATATGTGGAATAAATTTTTTGTGCTTCTTTAATTTTTTCAATTTTTTTCATTAAATCTTGATTTGTCACATTTTTCATTAATAACACCTCTTTAAAATATAGTTTATTTTTTAACAAAGTTATTTAAAACATATTAGGTATTTATTTATATTACTCTTCCTAATACCTAAACTTGCTACTTGTTATTTATTTAACAATTATATAATAATACCTTTTTTATTATTAGTCAATATTTTTTTGTTAAATTTTTATCATTTATTTTTTTAAAAAATAGCTATGAAAAATATATATTTTAGAATATACATTTTCATAGCCATTTTAAACATTCATTTTATATTATTAAAAAAATAAATTATTCTATTATAGTTAATTCCTTGCTATAATTATTTAATACTTCACAACCATCTTCTGTTACTAAAACTAAATCTTCTATTCTAACCCCAACTTCCCCTGGTAAATATATACCTGGTTCTATTGAGAATATCATACCTGGTTTTACTTCTTCAGTATTAACTGCTGAAACATCACCCAAATCATGATCTTCTATTCCAATTGAATGGCCTGTTCTGTGTGTGAAATACTTTCCATATCCGGCTTTTTCTATAACATTTCTAGCTGCTGCATCTATATCACAGAATCTTACTCCTGGCTTAACTACTTTTATAGCAGCTTCATTTGCTTCTTTAACTGTATTGTATACTTCTTTTGATTTTTCTGGAACAGATTTATAGAAGAAGGTTCTAGTCATATCTGAACAATAAGACTTCTTAACACAACCTATATCTATAACAATACAATCTCCTTCTTTAAGCGTAGAACCATCAGTTTCGTGATGAGGATCTGCCGCATTTGCACCATATCCTACTATAGGATCAAATGAAAAACCTTCAGCACCTAAGCTTTCATATATTCCTGCTAATTTTTGTGCCATTTGCTTTTCAGTTAATCCTTCCTTAAGTAATTCATGCATTTGTCTCATAGCTTCATCATTAGCTTTTGATGATTCTCTCATTAATTCTTTTTCTTCTCCATCTTTAAACATTCTAGCTCTGTCTATTATAATAGATGTATTAATAAATTCACTGCCACCCTTTAATTCCATAAGTCTTAATAAGAAACGAGCTGGCCAATTTTTATCAACACCTATTGGTTTATCTTTTTCAACATATTTAGCTATTAACTCTACAGCATCTTGATTATCATCAAACCATATTTTTTCTACTCCTAAATCCTCAGTAACTGGAAATAGTTCATTTATAAATAATTTATGGTTTCCATTTACATTAAGATATAATGCTATTAATCTTTCCCCTGTGTGTATCCATTTTCCTGTTAAATAAAATATAGCTGGTGCATCAGAAATTATCATTTGACTGATATTTCTTTCTTCCATTCCCTTTAATACTTTTTCTAGTCTTTTTTTATTCATAAAAGTGGCCTCCTTAAAATTAAAAATATTTATTTTTAATTCTCTGTAAAAACAGGGAAATTAAATCGTATGCTGAAAGAGACTATCATAGATAGCCTCTAACTTATTTTATTTACTCTAATTTTCTTTAAAGCCTGTTCTTTTAACAAATCTACTCCAAATTCTCAATCCCACTAATATAACTATAAGACCTCCACCTATCATTTGTATTTCATATGATAAGTTTTCCTTAAATGTTGGCATAACTGGTGCTGCTGATAATACTATTCCAAGTACAGTTATAGCTAATAATACTTTAGCTAATGTTACAGCTTTTGATGTACTTTTAGCCATTTCATAAGGTCTTACCTCATTTGGTCTTGATTTTCTTAATTTAATATAAGCTAAATATAAAAGAACATAAGGGAATAATGATGTTAATGCTGTCATTGTAACTAATATATTGTATATAGCATCAACAGATGGAAGTAATGTAGTAATTAATAAGATAATGCTTACTATTGTAGCTTGTAACATAACAGCTTTCACTGGTATATTATGCTCATTAACCTTTGTAAATTTTTCAGAAAATACTCCCTTTGGTACACTACCAAATAACATCTTTATAGGTGATGCTATGTATAAAATTATTGCTCCAAATACTGATAAAGATATTCCTAAAGCTATAATTCTTATAAACCATGGTCCAATCCCTAAACTAGATGCAACTGTTCCTAAAGCTACTAATATACCTTCAGATGCTGTAATATCTTTTGTAGGTACTATCATAGTAACTGCAATTGAACCTAAAACATATAATACTGCAACTATTGCCGCTGATATAAACACAGCTTTTGGAAATGTTTTATTAGGATTGTCTACTTCTGTTATAAAGTTTGCTGTTGTTTCTGATCCTGCAAGTCCAAACATTACAGAGGATATAGCAACTAAAGTATCCATATTTAATTGCGGTGCTAAAGTTTGAACTGTATATGTTGATGCTGATTTATGACCAAATATAAATACTGAAACAAAAGCCATTATTATCAAAAGTGCAGCAGGTACAGTAGAACCTAATGCTCCTACATTTGTAAATATCTTTGCAAATGTCATACCTTTTGTACTAATTAATGATAATATCCAAAATATAATTAATGATAATATAAGTACGAACATTTTATTACCAGCAAGTTCTGGTTTACCTAAAGCATATGATACATTAACTAATAAAAATGTTAAAAATGATGAATACCAAAATAATTTAGCAGTCCAATTTAGCCATGAAACCATGAATCCCCATTTTTCTCCATAGGCTTCTTTTACCCATTCATAAAGTCCACCATCTCTTGGATAAGTGGCAGCAAGTTCAGCACATAGTAGTGCTGTTGGTAAAAAGAATATAAATGAGAATATAACCCACATAGGAATAGCACCTAATCCTAAACCAAAGCTCGATGCTGTTGATTTAGCAATCCATCTGATTCCAAAAAGAGCTGAAACATTCATGAAAACTAAGTCCCATAAACCAATTTTCTTTTTCATCTTTCTTCCTCCATTTTGTCAATTTAAATTGTTTATTGTTATTAAATAAAAATTTTTTAAATATTTCAATATATTTTCATAATATCATAATATTTTTAGCATGTACATACATTTTTCAGTACTACAGTAAAAATTTTTGAAATATTAAAATTATATTGTATATATTAAATTTATATCTATCCAATATACTTTTACTTATTATTTAATATATTGTTAAACTTATAACAGTTTTTTTGCAAATAACTCTTATATTAAAAATTTAATTTCATATGTTTCTATAGCTTGAACTGAAAAAAGTATTATGTTATTATGTTGAAAGAAAAGTATGATTTTTCTGTTTTTTTAACTTTTCATTGGAGGATAAACATGATTAACGAAATTGCGGATAAAATTAGAGATCTAAGAAAAAAAAAGAATTTTACCTTAAAGGATTTAAGCAAAAAGACTGGATTATCTGTAAGCTTTTTATCTCAAGTAGAGAATAATTCATCTTCCTTAGCTATCACTTCTTTAAAAAGGATAGCAGATGCTTTAGATGTATCTATGAGTTATTTTTTTAAAGAACCAATGTCACATAATTTTTTAGTAAAAAATGAAGATCAAGAAGTTTTTCAAATAGAACACTCTAATTCTAAATTTGCTAGATTAAGTGGCACCTTCCCTCAACGAAATATGGAGGCTATGATGCTTATTATTCCTGCTGAACAAAAACATGGAGATAAATATGGTCACATAGGTGAAGAATTTATCTATGTTTTAGAAGGGGTTATTATACTAAACTTAGATGGCAAAGAATTTATAGCTAAAAAAGGTGATTCTATTCATTTTCCTTCTACTTCGCCTCATATATTAATAAACCCTTTAAAAGAAGATGCAAAAATATTAACAATTGTCTATCCTGTACTTTTTTAACTTAGTAAAAATTTATATAAATTAAAGGAATGCGTAAAATAATATTCTACACATTCCTTTATTAATTATATATTTTCTTTAAAACTTAATTTAAAATATAATCTGAATATATATCTGAAAACTCTATATTCACACTTTCTATATCTCTATCATAATCAAATTCTTCAACACAAGGACTATTTTCAATTATTTTAACAGGAATATTTATAATAAATTTACTACCTTCATTTATCTTACTTGTAACACTTATAGTTCCACCATGCATTTCTACAAAAGATTTTACAATATATAACCCTATTCCACTACCTTCTCTATTTCTATTAAAAGTCTTGTCCACTTGAGCAAATCTGCCAAATATTTTTCCTATTTCTTTTTCTGGTATTCCTATGCCAGTATCTCTAACAGAAATTATAATACTATCTCCTTTGTCTTTAATATTTACATATATGTTTCCTCCAGGTTTAGTAAACTTTATAGCATTAGATAATAAGTTAAGAATTATTCTTTCCATTTTATCTGCATCAAAACTCATTATTTTTTCTTCCACATCTGTATCAAAAATTAAATTTAATCCTTGCTTTTCAACATATGGAGCCACAGATAAGGTAACGTCTTCAATAAAACTTATACTATTATAATTTTTTTTACTTAATCTTAAAAAACCTGCATCTAATCTGCTTATATCTAATAAATTATTAATTAGTCTCATTAATCTATAGCAGTTTTGTCTCATCATATATAAATATTTATGTTTTTTATCTGTAAATTCATCCATATTATTAAACTTATAAGAACTTAATAATTGAACTGCAGAAAATATAACATTTAAAGGTGTTTTTAATTCATGAGATATGTTAGCTAAAAACTCCGTAATTAATTTATTAAATGCTCTACTTTCATTTAATAATTCTATATTCTTTTCTACATCTTTTTTTAATATTTCAACTTTTTTCTCTGAAGTAATGTCACTTAATATAGTTAATATAGTAGGTTTTCCTTCATATATAAAATAAGTTGAAGTACTTCTTGTAAGTATACTCTTCTTTTTATCATTTAATATTTCTTGCTCAAAATGTACTAAAGTAAGCTTATTTTCATATATTCCCTTCAATTTCTTTTTTATGGTATCTTTTTTATTTCCAGGAATAAAATCTAATATAGATCTATCACTAAATTCATTAAATTTTTCTAATCCTAATAGTTTTCTTGCACTTTCATTTATAAAAATTAATTTATTTTGTCTATGAATTAAAATAGCATCTCTTGAGTTTTCTATAAGTAAATTATAACATTCTTCATTTTTTACAAGTATTTCTTCTATGTATCTTCTTTCCTTATCCTTTTGACTTAATTCATTAGTTAATAACTTAAGTTTTTTCTCTTTTTTTTCTAAATTCTTCTGCTCTATTTTAACATAATATCCTAAAGTCCAAGCTGTTAATATAAATACCCCTACTATTATTAAATCATTTTCAAACTGTACATTAACATTTATATTTTTACCAAATATTAAATCTATAGATAATATTATTATTGAGGAAATTATTGAAACAGCCATGCCATGTTTTATACCTGATTGTATGGTTGATGTAATAATTACAAATAAAAATAAAAATTTATATGGGCTATTGCAATTATTAGAGAAGATTATTAAAATAGAAAAAATAAATATAAATAATGAATTATCAACCACTTGGATTTTTTTAATATTATTATTTTGAGATGTTTTAATAAAATACGATATCCACCAACAATATGCTAGCATAGTAATGGTAACCAATAAACCCAATGTAATCATATTAAGTTGCTTACTATTAGTAATATTGCTAAGAATTTTATTTGAATATAAAATATTATAGAATGCAATACTACAAAAAAATAAAGAAGCTAATCTTACAGCAGATATTATATTACTTATATTATTTTCCCTTTCCTTCATAAAATCACTCATATAATCACACCCATTAATATTATTTATATCAGCAATAAAGGATCTTTAAAGATCCTTGTATTGCCATGATATATTTATTTTTTTAAACATTTAGGTTCTTTAGGTTGATATGCTCCTATTGCACAAACTGATGCTGATGTAGAATTAGCTACACCTTTTAATACCTTAGCACTTAATTTTGATAATTTTTTTCCTGTTAAGTTCTTCATTATTTATTCCCCCTGATTAATAATATTATTATATATGTGTACATTGATTTTTTAATTGTTATAAATTAAAAATCAATGGACAAATCAAATTATATTTTTATTACTTTCTCCAATAATTTATCAAATTTCTTTACAAATATGTGACCCTTTGATGTAAGTGTAAAACTTTGCCACAATAATCCCACATATATACAATTTATAAAATTTAATATAAAATTATTTTTACTTTTATAATAAATTCCTAACAGTATTAACACAATTAAAGTAGATACACTAATTATTACTTTGGAATATCTTTTAAACTTTTCTTTTTGATGTACATCTTCTATAGGTTTTTGTATACTATCTACTGGAGCATACTTATTTACTAAATAAAAGCATAAAATTAAACTTATTAATGATGCTGTACAAATGAAAACATAACTAAAATTACAAAAAATCTTTTTTATTATAATAGCTAGTCCTACAATTATAACTGTACCTATTACTAAACACCTACCAGGTGAATCAGCATGTACACCTCCTGAATATTTTCTTAATAGACTAACACATATACATATAATAATTGATTCTAAAAATACATTAAAAATTGCACCAAATATTATAATAGATAAGATACAAGATAAAGTATGTATCAATACAAATGTCCCATAAATAATAACTTCTTTAGAGTCTTCATCTAATTTTAAGCTTTCTGTAATTTTATTTCCTACCTTATCAGATATAACTTCTATTAAATACATTTATCCTTACCCCTTAATGATTTATTAACAAGTTTATACACAACTAAAACAATAAATAAAAGTAAAATCAATGATGGCATAAAATATTCTACTCTTTTTAAAGGAGAATTCATTGAAATCTCAATATTTATTTTCAAAAAATTTTTTAAGAAAAATAAATTTCCTAATTCACACAAGGCTAAGGTTGTCATAGATATTAATCCACATCCTATAGACTTTTGAATACTAAGTCTATTAATTAATATACATAATAATATAAGCACCATAGTATTAAGAATAAAGTGTATTCCAAAATGAATAGGTAAAAATCTTATCAAATATATACTAATTGAAAATAAACAGCTAGATATAATATATTTACTTCTATAAAATTCTTCTCCAGACATAATATAAATTAAAAAAACAATCAGAAACGACTCAGGTACAACTCTCAAAAATAATTCTAAAAATGATATTTTTAGCATATATAATTTCTCCTTTGTTTTATTATAATATATTTTTACCAATAAAGTCAATAAAAGTAATTTATATTATATTTTTCTATAAAATGTATTATTTTAAACAACCAAACCAATTTATATAATATAATTCATAATAAATGTTGTTATTTTGCTCAAAAATTACAAGTATTATTTTTTATACCTTTTTTATCTATTTTATCATAATATAAGTAATTAATACAAATTTTCTAAAATAATTAATTTTGCTTTAGAAAATAATTTATTAATTAAATTAAAAATTATGTATAAATATTTATATTAAAATACTAATTATAGAAAAAGACCATATCAAAATTATTAAAAAAATAATTTTGATATGGTCTTTCTAATTTTTTTTCAAATTATGATTTAAATATATATCCGAAAATTCTATGTTTACACTTTCTATATATGTTTTATAATCATATTCTTCAATATAATTGTTGTTTTCTATCTTTTTAACAGGAATATTTATAGTAAATTTAGTACCCTCATTAACTTTGCTTGTGACACTTATACTTCCATCATGCATTTCTACAAAAGATTTTACAATATATAATCCTATTCCACTACCTTCTCTGTTTCTATTGAAAGTCTTGTCTACTTGAGAAAATCTTTCAAATATTTTCCCTATTTTCTTCTCGGGTATACCCGTACCGGTATCTTTCACAGAAATTATAATGTTATCTCCAGCATCTTTAATGTTTACATATATATTTCCTCCTGGATTAGTAAACTTTATAGCATTAGATAATAGGTTAAGAAGTATTCTCTCCATCTTATCTCCGTCAAAACACATTACCTTTTCTTCTACATCCGTATCAAAGATTAAATTTAGCCCTTGTCTTTCAACATATGGAGCCACAGATAGAGTAACATCTTCAATGAAGCTTATACTATTATAGTTCTTTTTATTTAATTTTAAAAAACCTGCATCTAGTTTACTTATATCCAATAAATTATTAATCAGTCTCATAAGTCTATAACAATTTTGTCTCATCATATCCAAATATTTATGTTTTTTTTCTAAAAATTTGTTTATATCATTAACATCATAAGAATCTAATAACTGAACTGCTGAAAATATAACATTTAAAGGTGTTTTTAACTCATGAGATATATTGGCTAAAAACTCTGTAATTAGTTTATTAAATGCTCTACTTTCATTTAATAATTCTATATTTTTTTGTACATCTCTTTTTAATATTTCAACTTTTTTTTCTGAGGTAATATCACTTAATATAGTTAATATAGTTGGTTTTCCCTCATATATAAAATAAGTTGATGTACTTCTTGTAAGTATACTCTCTTCTTTTGCATTTATTATTTCTTGTTCAAAATGTATTAATGTAGATCTATTTGTATATATATCATTTAACTTTTTTCTCATAATATTTTTTTTATCCTTAGGCACAAAATCTAATACAGATTTATGTCCTAATTCGTCAATTTTTTCTACACCTAATAATTTTGCTGCACCTTCATTAGCAAAAATTAATTTATTTTGTCTATGAATTAAAATTGCATCTCTTGAATTTTCTATAAGCAAATTATAGCATTCTTCATTCTTTAAAAGTATTTCTTCTATATATCTTCTTTCTTTATCTTTTTCACTTAATTCATCAGTTAATAATTTAAGTTTTCTCTCCTTTTCATCTAAATTTTGTCGACCTATTTTAACATAATATCCTAAAGGCCAAGCTGTTAAAATAAACACCCCAACCATTATCAAATCATTTTCAAACTGCTCATTAACACCTATATTACATCCAAATATTAAATCTATAGATAATATTATTACTGAGGAAATTATTGAAACAATCATTCCTTGCCTCATACCTGATTGTATTGTAGACGTGATAATTACAAATAAAAATAAAAATTTATATTGGCTATTACAATCACCTGAAAATATAATCAAAATAGAAAATATAACTATGAATACAGTATTGTCTATTATCTGTATTTTTTTATTGTATCTATTTTTACAAATTTTAACTGAATATGATATCCATAAGAAATAAATCAATATAGTAACAACAACTAATACACTAAGTGTACGAACATTAAGTCCTAATTTAATACAACTAAGTATCTTTCTTGAATATAAAATATTATAAACAACAATACTACAAAAAAATAAAGAGCATAATCTTACAGAAGATATTATGTCATTTATATCATTTTCCAACTTATTTATATATTGTTTCATATATCAATCACATCCATTAAGATTTTTTTATTATGTAATATACTTTAATGTCATTTACTTTTAATAAATAATATATTATCTAAATAAAATATTTTTAATTAAATCTTTGATGCTCACTTACATACTTTCTAATTAATAAAACAACAATTAATAATAAAATCAAAGAAGGACTAAAACATATAAGTTTTGTGTATGAGGACGAAAATACAAAGCCTATATCTAGCTTTAATATATATTCTAATATGAACAAATTTATCCACTCACACACAGATAAGAGCATCATACTTGCCATAGAATATGCTATGGCCTTATTAATAGGAATTTTATTTATTAATATACTTATAAATATAATAACTATAATATTTATAATAAAATGAATTCCAAAGTGTATAGGTAAAATTCTAACTAGAAAGATCAATATTGATGTAATTAAGCAACTTGCAATATACCTCGCTTTATTTATCTTAATTTTTGAAAGACTATTAATTAATAAAAAAATTATAAGTGTTTCAGGTATCATTCTAAAAATCAATATTGGGAAATGTACTTTTAACATATATTTTCTCCTTTGTTACTTTTTAATTATTACTTTCAATGCAATTATACTATTAAGCTAAACAAAATAAAATACTTATTATCAAATTTTATCAAAAATTAACTAAATATAGTGATTTATGTTATATATAATTCTACAATATAACATTGAATTTTGAAAATATATGTTTATAATTTAAATTTTATATAAATATGCCCATAAAATTAACCTTCAAGTATATTACTTATATACCGAAGGTTAATTTATGTTTTAAGCAGTATTAAATTAGAATAATTTATGCTACTAATTTTAAGAATTTATTTATAGAAATAGAATATTCCATTTCCTTTGCTAATTCTTTATTTTCTGTAAAACCAACCCTTTTAAATGCTCTTTTTGATCGTTTATTATTAAAATTAATTTTTGCAATTACTTCATCAACTCTCCACTCGAAAAAAGCATGCTTTAATCCTTCTAATATAGCATTAGTTCCTAAACCTCTTCCCCACTTTTCTTTGTCTCCTATTACTATTACTATTTCTGCATAATTATTTTTTGGTATAAGTCTTAAAAATCCCACAGTTTCTTTTTCTTTTGTCGTTATCATAAAAAAGCTTCCATTTTGATTAAACAAATGTGTAAGGATAGGCATATTAACCCTATACATTACATCCTTAATGCTCTTTCCAGCATTTTGCCTTTCATTTAAATATTGTGTTACCTCGGTATCCTCTAACCAATCAACAATTTTTAAAGCATCATCTCTAAATACTTCCTGACGCAGTCGTACAATATTATCTTTCATTAGTGAATCCTCCTTAACATTATAAAAAAACCTATTACTGTCCACAAATCATTGAACAATAATAGGGTTATGTTAATCGTTGTTAATTGTACCAGTATAAACTATTAAATTCAAATACTGTATTTTAAGTTTAATTACAGTTGTATAAAGATACCGATAGAAACTTTGATATACCTCATTTTTATTATGTATTTCGCCTTATTCTTGAATTTATATATAAATAAAAACAAAATACCCGTATAATAAAAAGCTGGATAGATTTTTAATGTACTTACCAGCCTTTTATACACTATATATTATATGTTAAATATTTAATTATTAATTGTTATAATAAAGATTTTCTGAAGGATACTCAGCCTCGCAAGTTATATCTATTCCAAGTTTTCTAAATGTCTGTTCATCATTAGTGCTTAAAATTACTGTAGAATGTGCTTGGCATCCTTTTAATTCTGATAATTTTTCTATAGCAACTTGAGCCATTGGATTAGTAGCTGCACATATGCTAAGTGCAATTAATATTTCTTCACAACTTAAAGCTGGATTTTTATTTCCTAATGTTTTTGATTTTAAATTTATAATAGGTTCTAATATAACTGGTGAAATAAGATGAATATCATCATTAATACTTGCAAAATATTTTACTGCATTTAATATTACAGCTGCTGTTGCATGCATAGTATTTGAACCTTTACCTGTAATTATTGTTCCATCTTGTAATTCCATTGCTACTGCTGGACAAATTTCGTTTTTATTAGCCATTTGTTTTAATTTTGCTGAACGTTCTCTTGCTGGAATAACAACTTTTCTATCTTCTTCCTTTAGGTTAAGTTCTTCCATTATAAGTTTAACTCTTTGGAAGGTTTCCTTATCTACATATCCCTTTTTATACTCACAAGCTGTTTTAAAACATCTTCTTATTATCTCTTGCTTAGATGCTTCTTTTACAACGTCATCATTAATTATTCCAAATCCAACTCTATTAACTCCCATATCTGTTGGGGATTTATACACAGCTTCTTCCCCTGTTATTTTTTCTATTATTCTTTTAAGTACAGGGAACGTTTCAATATCTCGATTATAATTTACTGCTATTTTATTATACTCATCAAAATGGAAAGAGTCTATCATATTTACGTCTTTAAGATCTGCTGTTGCAGCTTCATAAGCTATATTTAAAGGATGTTTTAATGGTACATTCCATACTGGGAAAGTTTCAAACTTTGAATATCCTGCAACCTTACCCCTTTTATATTCATGATAAAGTTGGCTAAGACAAGTTGCAAGTTTTCCACTCCCTGGTCCTGGTGCCGTTACTACAACAATAGGTTTGCTTGTTTCAATATATGGATTTTTTCCGTATCCTTCATCACTTACAATAGTATCTACATCTGTTGGATATCCTTTAGTGGCTCTATGCTTGTATACTTTTATTCCTCTTCTTTCAAGCTTATTTATAAATACTGTAGTAGCTGGTTGTCCATCATATCTAGTAATTACTACACTATTTACATCAAGATCATAAGCTCTTAAATCATCAATTAATCTTAAAACTTCTAAATCATAAGTAATGCCGAAATCTCCTCTAATTTTGTTTCTTTCTATATCCCCTGCATATACACAAATAACTATTTCTACCTTTTCTCTTAGTTTATGTAATAATTTTATTTTAGCATTTTCATCGAAACCAGGTAAAACTCTTTTAGCATGAAGATCAAATAAAAGTTTTCCACCAAATTCTAGATACAACTTATCATAATTATTAACTCTTTCTAAAATATACTTTGATTGTTCTTCTAAATATTTTTTGTGGTCAAATCCCTTTTTCATTTTTTTACTCCTCACTATGTAAAATCATTATTATTATGCCCTTATGCTCTTTAAACCGTCCTCTATAAATTTAATTATACAATTTTTTATTATTACATAATTTCATCTCAAAGTAAACATAACTTAAATTTATATTATAAGAATAAATATTGTATTAACCTATATATATACTTTTTACTACTGAAAATCTTAGTTTTTCTTTAGAAGGAGGCAAATTCCCCTATCATAAAAAATTTTCCTACATATTATATATGTATTTTTTTACTGCAAAATATTATACACATAAAGAAACTATAAATGCTAAAGTAGATGATAAAAATTAGTTGAAATCCTTTAGTCTAAGGCAACTACTTATAAAACCAATCTTGTTCAAAAAGAAATTGTTGAAAAATCCTTAGATAATCCAATTCGCTCCAAAGGATTAGAGGATTTAGTTAAATGAAGAAAAGTGTGATCATAATAAGTAGTGACCATACAAGATCTGTAGCAATTAAAATTATAATTCGTATTCAAAAAAATTAGAAAATCAAATTCAAATATAAGTATTAAAATTTTAGTAGCAACAGGATTTTATAGAATCACATTTTTTGCAGGATTTTCTGGAGAAAGAAAGAGAGTATTACCTGGAATTGTATCAACTACAACCATTCTAGCAAATCATTGTTCTGAATTTATATCAGCTCCTCATGCTAGAACAAGTATGTTAAAGGATAATCCAATCCACAAAGATATAGTATGTGCTACTGTAAATCGCTTTTATAATAAATGGAGTATTAGATGAAAATAAAAAAATTATATATTCTGTTGCACAAGAATACTAGATAAATTTAAAGTAATCATGGTGACCGATATGTGTGATCCTGAAATCATAAAAAATATGCATATGAAACATGCTTATACTTTTGAAGGAAAAGATGCTAAAATAGCAGTTATTCCCGATGGATTAGGAGTAATTGTAATATGAAAAGTCCCCTTTTTATTCTAATATTTTAAATCTGCAGCAAATAGTAAAAACATTTTCTTTAATATCTGCCTTTATATCACCATTAATTTTTTCTATTAATACTTTTGCGATAGATAGACCAAGTCCTGTACCCTTACCTGAACGAGTTTTATCTGCCATATAAAATCTATCAAAAATATACTCTACATCTTTTTTATTTAACTCCTCAGTAGTATTGCTTATTTTTAATAAAATATTATTATTTTCCTCTTTTAAGATAATATCTATATTATCCTTAGCATATTTAATACAATTACTTAATAAATTTTCTATTATTCTTTCCAATAATTTTTTATCTGCAATTATAAAAATATTTTTAGTTAAAATTTTTAGATTTGGCTTAATATCTTTACCAATGAAATCTGAATATTTACCTAATACACTTTCTTTTACTATTCTAGTAATATTTATTTTTTCAAAATTAACTTTATAATCTAAGGATTCTATTAAAGATAATTCATAAAAATCATTTAATAAACCCTCTAAGGATTTCGCTCTTTTTTCTGCTATGGATAAATATTCCCTTCGTTCTATTTCATTTATATTATCTAACTTTAAAAATTGAATGTATCCCACGATTGAAGTCAATGGTGTTCTAAGATCATGAGACATATTAGCTATAATTTGTCTTAAATCATTTTCTAACTTAACTTTACTTGCCTCACCTTGCTTCTTTTTATCTATAATTTCATTTATATTTTCAGATAGAACTTCAATTTTTTTATTTAATAATCCTATAGTTATACTTTTATTTGTATTATTTTTATTTATATATGAAAGTTGTTTTATTAAATTACTTAATTGACTTTCTAAATAAAATAATCTAATACTTAAAATTATTACTAGGATTATTAAAATTAAAATTAGAAATATCATTTTATTTCCTGCCTCTCACCAAGCCCTTTAATATTAATAAAAACTTTAACACTTATTTACCTATATAAAAACTATTTAATATCAGACTTATTAAATATATAATTTGTTAATAAAGTATTTATTATTAAAGTTACTAATGCTATTATAATAGCTTGAAAATACTGATTATAAGTAACCTTATCAATTGATACAACATTAATTTGAAAAAATATGAGTTTATTAAATATATAATTAAGATAAGGTTTTTGTACATTAATCACATTTAAAACTCTATTTAAAAAATCTAAAGCAATAACAATACCGATAGTTATATAATTTTTAGATAAAAAAGCTGCTAAAACAATAATACTTGCCAAACTAATATATATCAATAATATAATTAATAATTTTACTACTAAAGATGCTAAAGAATTGAAATAAATAAACTTACTATTACCATTAATTAATATATCTAAAAGTATCATAATTAAAATGGAAGAAAACTGAATTGCTAATACTCCGATATAATATGCTATAGATTTCGATAAAAAAATATCTTTTCTTTTATGTCCATAAGATATTAAATTTTTAATATATCCAGAAGTAAATTCTGTAACTATAAAATCTACAGCAAAAATTCCTACAAGTATATTATTTCCTAAAGAACCTTGCATAAGAAATATATATGATAAAGCCTCTTCCCCTTGTTTAGATTTTAAATTTGGTGAAAAAATATAAATTACTCCTAATTGAAGAATAGTTAGTGCTATAAAAAAATACAACATTTTAGATTTTTTTAATTTATAACATTCAGCCTTTAATAAATTAAGCATTCTTAAATCTCCCTATAACTTTAGAAAAATATGCCTCCAAATCTTCCCCTTTAGGCATAATTTCTTTTACAGTTACCCCTTCTTTTACAAGTATTTCTATAACTTTTTCTGTTTCATCTATATAATCGTATAATTTTATTACATTATTAGGTAAAACATCAAAATTTAAAGTATTTAACTTTTTATTTATCACTACTGCGGCCTTACCAGTATCACCTGTTTTAATATGAATAAATTTTTTTGTTCTGCTCTTTAACTCATCTAAAGATATTTCTTCTATTAATTTCCCATCATGAATTATGCCATAATAATTTGCGATATGGTAAAGTTCACCTAATATATGACTAGATATAAGTATAGTTACCCCATACTCTATATTTATTTTCTTTAATAATTCCCTCAGTTTTATTATTCCTCTAGGATCTAACCCATTAATTGGCTCATCCAAAATTAAAAATTCTGGTTCTCCAAGTAATGTCATAGCTATAGATAATCTTTGTTTATTTCCTAAAGATAAAAATTTTACTTTTTTATCATTCACATTTTTTAATTGAACTTTTTTTAGAGCTTCCTCTATACAATCATTCCCTGGTATACCCTTTTGAATTTTATTAATATATATATTTTCATAAACAGTCTTATTTTCATAAAGAGCTGGATTTTCTATAACTACACCCATTCTACTTCTACCTTGCCCTATTTTTTCCTCTTCATATTCTCCAAAAATTTCAATGCTACCACTATCTATCTTATAAAGCCCTGATATTACTTTTAATAAACTACTTTTTCCCGCTCCATTCAAACCTATAAGTCCATAAATTTGTCCTTTTTTTATATTCATATTAATATTATCAAGTATATTTATATCTTTAATTTTTTTGGTAGCATTAATTAGCTTTAATACCTCATCTGCCATAATATAAATTTCCTCCAAAGCATTATAGTTATTGTTTATTAACTCTATAAGCAAATGTTATATATCTTTTTTATTAATTATAGCACAATACATTGATAAAAATATTAATCCATAAATTATCATTAGTATAGATTGCTTCCCAGTATAATTACCTAAATAAAAACCTGTATTAACTATATAAAAAGGTGAATTTTCTATAATATTTCTGATTAATTGGCTTTTTATAAATATTAAAGCTTGACTTAACATGATTAATGTTAAATCAAAATATAATATATAGGAGATAACCCCTGTAATTATTGTACTAGACGTAATGGATGAAACTAATAATATAAAAGATCCTAAAGTAAATGCATAAATAATAAAAGCATAAAAATTATTTAAAAATACTTCTTTATTAAAACTATTAGATAAAATTAAAGTTATTTCATAAAATATAAAACTTATTATATTTATGTATATAAACTTTATTAATTTAGAAGTCATAATTTCACTTCTTGTAAATATACCTGTAAATATTATTTTATCTGTTTTATTAGTAAATTCTTCAGTTAATGAAACACTATAATTTGCTAAAATAACATAAGAAATTACCTTTAAAAGCATTGCAGGAACCGTGTTAATTTTTTCTTTTGTAATAATTATACTTAAAAATAAAATTCCCATTATAATTATTAAAGAAAGTATTAATTTTTTTAAAAAACCTTTTTTGTTTATTTCTAAACCTATAATAGATAAAATTCTTTCCATAAATATTCTCCTTTTGATATATAGCATAATAACTTATTTATTTTATTTCCCTTCTATTCATAATAATAATAGATGCTATAAAAAATATTAATGCCCAAACTATATTTATAATTAATGAATTCTTATTAAAATATCCTTGAGTTAATTCCATAGAACTATAAAAAGGTGTTTTCATATAAAGGGAAAATCTTTCTGCAAATTCTGGTTTTCTATGAACAAGCATTACTATTGCGGATGTATAAAAATTTATCATGCTAAACATTAATATATAAAATAAAATAGATTTTTTATCATTAAATTTTATAGAAATTATAAACAGCATTATACTTCCCATGCAAAATGTTATTACAACATAAACAATAAATAATTGTAAATGATCAAAATTTAAAAATCCTGAAATTCCTATATTTTTATACAATATAAAAGCTGCTAATAAATTATTTATCTCTACTATTAAAAAAAATAAAACTCCTAAAATTAACAAACCAATTCCTTTAGATAACATTATTTCTACTCTACTAAAAATTCCACTAAAAACTGTTTTTGATGAATTAGATTTTATATCATCTCTAAGCATTGAAACTGTTGAATATAATATAATCACATATAAAAAGCGCCCAATTTCAAAGGAATAACCTAAAAGAGTGTATTTTGATGGATGAACTAATAAAATCCATAATAGAGAATAAACAAAAGCTAAAGACACTCCTAATAAAAATTTTTTTGAATTAATAATATTTTTAACATTAAACCAAGATATTTTTAATAATCTACTCATTTTATTTTTCCTCCATAGTTTTTAAATATTTTTCTTCTAAACTTTCTTTTACCTCATACACTCCCCTAAGAGGTATATTTTCTCTACCTATATTTAAAACCAAATCATCTAAATTTTTAGGGTTTATTTCAAGTTGTAGTTTATCCTCACCCAATATTTTATAATTATAATTTTTCTTATTAAAAAATATTTTTAATTCCTCTAATTTACTTGTTACAAAAGCCATATTAATTGTGTCTTTATTTTCTTTTTTCAAACTTTCAAATTTAATTATTTTTCCTTTTTGTATGAATGCAACTTTGTCACAAATCAATTCTATTTCTGAAAGAATATGACTGGATATAAGTATAGCGGTTTTCTTTTCCCTTGCTATATATTTTATGAATTCTCTTAATTGAGGTACTATAGCTGGATCTAATCCATTAGTAGGTTCATCTAATATTAATACTTTTGGATAAGACAAAACTGCTTGAGCCACTCCCAATCTTTGTTTCATTCCTAAAGAATAATTTTTTGCTTTTTTATTTATATACTCTCTTATACCCAGTCTATCTATTATTTCATTTAGTTCATCTTTATCTTTTAATCCAGATATTTCTGAAAAAAATAATAAATTTTCATAACCTGTTAATTCTGGATAAAATCCTGGAGTTTCAATTACACATCCTATTTGTTTTGTATCATATTTTTTATTTGTTTTTATATTTTCATTATTTATATAAACATCTCCATCATATTTTTTTATAAGTCTTGCAATAATCTTCATTAAAGTAGTTTTTCCTGCTCCATTAGGTCCTACAAGACCTATAATTTCTCCTTGATTTATGGATAAATTAACCTTATTTAATACAATTTGTTCTCTGTAGGTTTTAGTAACATTACTAATTTTTAAAAATTCTCTCATAAATAATCTCTCCTTATTTTCAACTCTGAGATTATTTTATAATTGGTAACATAAAAAAACTTAAAGAAATCCTTAAGAAAACCTTAAATACATTCTTTAAGTTTAATATCTATTTTTATAAAAAATTATCTATTCTTTTAATTTGTAACCCATTCCCCATATAGTTTCTATATATTCTTCGTTAGGATTAGCTTTATGTAATTTATTTCTTAAATTGCTCATATGAACATTTACTGTATTATCATCCCCAAAATATTCTTCTCTCCAAACACTTTCAAATAAATTTTCTTTAGAAAAAATCTTCTTAGGATAACTTAAAAGTAGTTCTAGTATTAAAAATTCTTTTACAGTAACAATTATTTTTTTATTATTTACATAAACTTCTTTAGTATCTTTATTCAAATTTATATCTTTATAAATTAAATTATTTTTTAATTGCTTGTTACTATTAAATTTAATATATCTTCTTATATTTGAATAAACTCTAGCAAATAATTCCTCTATATCAAAAGGTTTAGTAATATAGTCATCTGCACCTAACTTCAATAAATTAATTTTATCATTTTTATCAACTTTAGCTGAGATAATAATTATAGGCATTTCCTCAGTTTTCCTTATATTTTGTATAAGTTCTTCCCCTGTAATACCAGGTAGCATCAAATCAAGCAAAATCAAATGAAATTCATCATTTTTAATATGGAGCATAGCTTCTGTACCGGAATATGCTTGTACAACATTATAATTATTTTTTTTCATTAATTTAGTAAGCATTGTATTTATGTCGTTATCATCTTCTACTACTAATATATTAATATTTTTATCCATAAATAAGATTTAATAAGAATTAAAAATATATTCTTATTAAAATTAACACCCCTTTTATTTTATTTTTTTATAAATTCTATAATTTATTTCTATAGTTATTTTATAAAATTATATATAAAAGCTACTATTTTATGTTTTTTATTCTTTAATTCTAATAAATAAATTTCTATATTTTTATACAAAAAAATATTGGCATAATACCTATAAAAATATTATACCAATATCTCAAAATATTTTAATTAAAAATCTTTAATTAAAATTTTTTATTTTATTATCTATTTTACAAACTCAATTAAATCTTTTCCAAGCTTATCTATACGTGCTAAGGAATATACATCATATCCTAGATTTTCTAATTTATTACGACCAGGTTGAAAAGATTTCTCTATAACAATTCCTATTCCTGCAACTTTAGCTCCCGCTTCTTCAACTAATCTAGCTGCTCCTAAAGCTGCTTCTCCATTTGCTAAAAAGTCATCTATAATTAATATATTATCTTCCTCACTAATATATTTTTTAGATAATGTTAATTCATAGTCTGATCCCTTTGTAAAAGAATGTACTGTTGTTTGATAAACTTCACCACTTAAAATTTTTGAAGTTTGTTTTTTTAATGTTACCATAGGTAAATTCATTTGAATTGCTGTCATAACAGTTGGAGCAATTCCTGAACTTTCTATTGTAAATATCTTTGTAACATTGTGTTCTTTAAAATAATTTTTAAAATAAGTACCCATTTCATACATTAATTCTGGGTCTACTTGATGATTTAAAAAAGAATCAACTTTTAATACTGTTTCTGATAATGCACGTCCATCCTCTAAAATACGCTTTTGTAACTTTTCCATTATATCACCTCATAAATTTTCTTATTCTTTTTCTGTTAGTATTAAATTAAGTAACAATGCTACTATAGTTCCCGTAGAAATTCCTGAAGAAAAAATCATCTTGAAAGCTTCTGGTAATTTACTTATAAACTCTGGACGAAAAGTAACACCTAATCCTAATCCAATAGATGTAGCTATTATTAACATATTACGATTATTTAATTTTACACTACTTAAAGTTTGAATTCCTGCTGCTGCAACTGTTCCAAACATCACAATACCTACACCCCCTAATACAGGTTGTGGCATTATGTTAATTAACGCTGCAAACTTAGGAAATAATCCTAAAATCACTAATAATATTCCCGCCATCATTGTTACATAACGACTAGCAACTTTTGTTAAAGGAATTAATCCAATGTTTTGACTAAAAGATGTATTAGGTAATGCTCCAAAAATACCAGCTATTAGGCTTCCTACTCCGTCAGACAATACTCCTGATGCTATAGGCTTTTCTTGTTCTTCAATTCCGGAAACTTCTGTAATAGCCTTAAGGCATCCTACTGTTCCAATGATAGTAACAAAGTAAGCAGGAATAAAAGGTAGTACCGCCTCTAAATTAAACTTAATACCGTAACTCCAAATTTGTGGAAAGGATAGCCAACTAGCTTCTCTCACAGATGAGAAATCTACCATTCCTAAAGGAATGCAAATTATATATCCTAATACCATACCAATTAAAATTGAGGCACTACTTAATAGGCCTTTTCCGTAATGATTTAGCATTAATGTAAATATCATTATAAATAAAGCAATAGCAATGTTTTTTAGGCTACCATAATTAGATGCTCCAACTCCACCAGCAGCCCAGTCTATAGAAACTGGTAATAGCGTTAATCCAATTAAGCATACCACAGTTCCTGTTACAATTGGTGGAAATAACTTCATTAAGGGTTTAACAAAAAAACTTAAAATAATTACTATACTAGCTCCTAGAATTGTTGCTCCAAAAATACCTGCTAGTCCAAATTTTGTCCCTACTACAATTGCCGGTGCAACAAATGTAAAATCTGTTCCCATGACACAAGCGACTCGTGCTCCTATAGGGCCAAATCCCCTTGATTGAATAAAAGTAGCTATTCCTGCAGCTAAAATTGTACTACTAATTAAAATCGTAGATGTTTTTGCATCAAGCCCTAAGGCAGAAGAAAGAACAATAGGAACAACAATTATTCCACCAAAAGCAGCGAAAATATGTTGTAATGCTAATAAAACCTGCATTAATATTTGTGGCTTATCATTAACCCCATATATTAACTGCATATCCCTTTCATTTTTTTTCATTTTTACTACTTTCCCTTCTCTTTTTAAAGCTCTAAATCTTATTCTATACTGCAAGATATTAAGTACTTAAATAGAGAAATTTTTTTATAAATTAAAAACACCTCAAATTTAAGTGAGGTGTTGTATTTATAATAATTAATATAGTTTATATCTATTTAATAAATACACAATACCCCGTAGTCCACTAATTTATGGTTAGTAGGTAGATACTCTCGGACCATATTTCCGATACTATACGAGCTTTCACATTATTTTATATTATTTTGTAATATTATATCATATATTTGTATTATTAATAAGTATACTTACATGGTTTTTCTTTAAATTTATTTATAAATATGATATTTTTTCTATGTAAACCTTTTTATACGCTCAACTATATTATAACTTTATAAATTTGATACAAACCAATTAAAATAAAAAAGTATTAATAAGCTAAAATCTCATTAATACTTTTTTATTTATTATATATTTTTCATAATTACGTAACTTCACAGTAATTTTAAAAGTTTAATTATAATTATTCTTCTACCATTTGTTTTGATATACTATAATCTACTTCCTTACGCAAATTATTAAAGTAACTTTTCATGCCTATTTCACCTATTATAAAAGGGTTAGCTTTATTATTTCTTACAGACTCTAATTTTGAATATCCATTTTCACAAAACAAATGAGCTGTAATTTCAACACTTACCTTTTGTTCTTGAGTATGTTTTTCAAAATAATCAATTGATTTTCTATATTTTATTTTTTCTTCTAAATTATTTGGTATACCAAGTCCCCCCCATTGGGCTACATTATAAATTTTTCCATGTTGTTTAACAGGAAAAATCAAAGACACACATCCTGGAGTATGACCAGGTGTCTCTACAATAGTTACTGTAGTATGCCCTAATTGTATTTTTTCTCCATCTTTTATTATAATGTCAACTGAACAACTCGGTGATTTATATCTATTTTCTCTAGAATTTGATGCATTCATAAAATTATAATCTGTTTCACTCATTATTATCTTTGCTTTATAATTATCTTTAATAAATTGCGCCCCGCCATAATGATCTCTATGTCCATGTGTAATAATAATATATTTAATTTCATGTGGATTTAAATTCAACTTTTTCATATCATTAATAATTAATTGTGCATCCCCATTACTCCACATGGAATCAATTAAAATAATTCCTTCAGATGTTTTTATAACCCATACAGCAACACTTCGAGTACCAATACAGTATAAATTATCAAAAACTTTTATGGGCTCCAAAGGAGTATGATCAAATAATTCTTCTGGGAGCTTTATCATTTCTTTGTTCATATCTACTACCTCCTGATTATTAAAATACTCACGAATTATTCCTCTCTTTATATGTCCTTAATAAATAATAACTCCTTGAAACCTACAAACCAAGTTCATAAATAAATCTGTAATGTTTATAATTACATAAAATATTCTAAACAATAGGTAGCATATACAAACTAATATAAAAATATAGAAACAATTATTATAGGTATAGAAAATAAAAAATCAAGGCATATTTTCATAGCAATAACTGTGAAAATATGCCTTTTATATTAATCATAATTTCTTTGATTTCTTATTATCCTCCTAATACTTCCTTCTGTTAGAAAATATTCTTCAGATAGGATTTTAACAGATACTCCTGAGGAATATTTATTAAATATTTCTTTATCTCGTACTTTAAGATATATTTTTGTTTCAGTATTTTCTCCCCAAGATTTTCTATTTTCATTTTTTCTAGGTATGTAAATATATCCTCCATCCATATAATTCTGGATTATTTCAATTATATGTTGTGGTAATATGTTTTGTGCTTTTTCATACTTCATAAATTCTTCGCTCCAATCTACATTTAATACATAAATGAAGATGCAAAGATTAATTAAAATATGAAAAACTCAATATTTATATATTCGATTTGCTCCAAACAAAAGTTTTTCATATACTATAATCTTTGCATGGAGCTAACTTTTTTGCGACGTGACATTATAAACTCACTTCCTTTTTATTTTATATTATATTATTTAATGATTTTATTATCAATTATACTCAATCTTCCCCATTATATTGTAAATTTATTTATCTTGTTTAACGGGAAAATCCACGACAAATTTGTCGTGGATTTTATTTGGTGGAAGCGAGGGGAATCGAACCCCTGTCCGAAAGCAGTAACCCTTGAGCATCTCCGAGTGCAGTTTACCTTTTTACATTCCCTCCTCTAAGCGCCGGTAAACAGGCTCTTAGATTCAGTAGCTTCATTTATTCCGTTTCTTACTCAAAGCTTTGTAAGGCTCGGTACCCCACTGTCGACGCCAGACCCTAAGTCGTGGGACTCTTAGGCTGACGAGCTGCAACTATTAGGCAGCTAATGCAAAATTATCGTTTGCGATTATATTTAGTTCCCAGTTTTTTAACGCAGGTCCAGGAAACCTTCGACTCGCTTCTCAAGGACAACTTGCCCCCGTCGAAACCATTACGCCCCCATATTAATATGAGTATGCGCAAACTTATTTAATTTTTCAGTAAATATAGTTTACAATATAGAATATTAAATGTCAAATTGCATTTAATGTAATTTATTGATTATTTTTTATAACATGATCACAAATACGCTTTTTAATCATATAATATAAACATATTATTTTACTTATAGTATATACTAAAATATGTAATTTATAAATTTAAGTTAATCTTTAAATATTCCTATTGACACCTACTCATATATTATTTATAATTTATTCAAATATTAAATCATCAAATTTTATTAAAAATTAAAAGCTATGATTAGAGAAAGTACGTTAATGAAACCTTTAAGAGAGAAGTCTCCCCTGGCTGTAAGGGACTTTAAGGCAAAGTTATCAGAAGTGCCTCTAGGAGCCCTTTTTCGAATTAAGTAGATTTTAGCGTGAACGCACGTTACAGCGTTAGGGTATGATAGTACCCGATATTTTAAGAGTTATATACATTAATTATTTTGTATATAAACAGAGTGGAACCGCGGAACATACTTCTGCCTCTGATAGGAGGCTAGGAGTTTTTTTATTTTTAAAATTCATTTAAAGGAGAAATATTTATGAAGAAATTATTTAACAATTTAATTTTTAAACTAGCCCTAGGTGTATTTATAGGCGTGTTATTTGGTTCTTACGCCTCCAAATCTTCCATAGGTATAGCAGTAACTATAAAATATGTTTTAGGACAAGTAATCTTCTTTGCTGTACCACTAATAATATTAGGTTTTATAACTCCTTCTATAGCTAAATTAAAGCACAATGCTAGTAAATTTTTAGGTATGAGCATATTTATAGCTTATATATCATCTGTTGGAGCTGCATTTTTATCTATGATTGCTGGTTATACTTTAATTCCAAAACTCTCTATTGCATCTAATGCTGAAGGATTAAAAAAACTACCAGAACTAATATTTAAATTAGACATTCCGCCTATAATGAGTGTTATGAGTGCTTTAGCTTTATCTTTACTAATAGGGTTAGCTACTGGTTGGACTAATTCAGATTTAATAGAAAAAATATTAGATCAATTTCAAAATATAGTTTTAAGTATAGTAAATAGAGTAATAATTCCTATATTGCCTTTCTTTATAGCTACAACTTTTGCCAGTTTAGCCTATGAAGGTGCAATAACTAAACAAGTTCCTGTTTTCTTAAAAGTTATAGTTATAGTTTTAATTGGTCATTTTATTTGGTTAACTCTACTTTATCTTGTTGGATGGATTATTTCTAAAGAAAATCCAATGGAAGTTCTAAGACATTATGGACCTGCATATCTTACAGCTGTAGGAACAATGTCTAGTGCCGCAACTTTACCTGTAGCTTTAAAATGTGCTAAAAAATCAAAAATTCTTAGAGGTGATATTGTAGACTTTGCTATACCTTTATGTTCAAATATTCATTTATGCGGTTCTGTATTAACAGAGGTATTCTTTGTAATGACTGTATCTCAAATTTTATATGGTCATTTGCCTACTCTGTCTAATATGTTACTTTTTATAATATTACTTGGAGTATTTGCAATCGGTGCACCTGGGGTTCCTGGAGGTACAGTAATGGCATCCTTAGGTCTTATCATAAGTGTTCTTGCATTTAATGAATCTGGTACAGCTTTAATATTAACTATTTTTGCACTTCAAGACAGTTTTGGAACAGCATGTAATATAACTGGTGATGGTGCTATTGCACTTATGCTTACGGGACTTGCAAAAAGAAAAAACTTATAAAATTATTATTAACTTTTAAAATGGAGTATCTCAAAATATGTTGAGATACTCCATTTTTATATTTAATTTAATAAAATGCCTTTTGATGCTTTGTAAAAAATATTTGAACTTTTATATATTAATTTTACAGATTCATAACTTGCCTTTTGGTGTTTTAAGTATTAAAATTATAAAATACTTAGTCGCCTAATTAAATTTAAAAAGAAAGGATTTTTTATTATGGATAAATGTTCTTCTTTCCAAAAGCTATTTGGAAATGTTGTAAAACTACATTTTTTAACCGCTAATAAAGCTTTAGCTGAATACGGAATTCATCCAGGTCAAGTTGAATTTTTAATGACTTTATATAAAAAAGATGGAATTATACAAAAAGAACTATCAAAAAAATTAAATATAAAACCGTCAACTATAACAGTAATGGTTCAAAGATTAACCAAAGCAGGTATGATTTATAAAGTTATTGATAAAACTGATCTTAGAACATCTAGAATTTTTTTAACAAATGATGGCCTAAATGCTTGTGAAAAAATTAAAATTATAGTTAAAAACATGGAAAATTTAAGTCTTTTAAACTTTAGTGAAGAAGAAAAAAATAATTTAATTTATTTACTAAATAAAATTAAATTAAATCTTGAAAATAATCTATAAAAATATTTATAAATATTTTTTATTTGAGGAGTGAAAAAATGTTAAATATACTTAAGCACCTAAAACCCTACGTTAAATATCTGATTTTAGTATTAATACTACTTTTTATACAAACTATGTCTCAATTATATTTACCTACATTATTATCAGATATAGTTAATAACGGAATCATAAGAAAAGATGTTAATTATATACTTAAAATTGGTGGAATTATGATAGCCGTAGCTTTTATCGGAAGTGCATGCACAATATTTGCAAGTTTTTTATCTTCAAAAGTTTCCATGGGATTTGGAAAAGATTTAAGAAGAAAAATATTTGTTAAAACAGAAAGCTTTTCCCTAAATGAAATTGATACATTAGGTACAGCTTCCCTTATTACAAGAACAACAAATGATGTTAATCAAATACAAATGGTCTTACTTATGATACTTAGAATGATGGTAACTGCCCCTCTCATGTTTATAGGGGGAGTTATAATGGCAGTATCTGTTGATAAACATCTATCTTTAATTATTTTAGTATCCATGCCTGTAGTTATATTGTCTATATTAATTATAGGTAAAAAAGGAATGCCTATGTTTAAGGCAATGCAAGTAAAACTTGATAAAATAAATAAAGTTTTAAGGGAAAATCTTACCGGTATTAGAGTTATCAGGGCTTTTAATAAACAAGACTTTGAAAAAAATAGATTTAATTTAGCCAATGAAGACTTCGCAAATAACGCTATAAAAGTAAATAAATTATTTGCTCTATTAATGCCCCTTTTAATGCTTATATTAAATTTAACTTCTGTAGCCATTCTTTGGTTTGGTGCTAAAAGAATAAATTCAGGTGTTATGGAAATAGGAAATTTAATGGCATTTCTACAATATGTAATGCAAATAATGTTCTCACTTATAATGGTTAGTATGCTATTTGTTATGATACCTAGAGCCTCTGCTTCTGCAGATAGAATAAGTGAAGTATTAAATACAGAAACTGAAATAGTAGATCCTGAAACTCCCTCTAAAGAAAATAGTAAGAAAGGATTTATTGAATTTAAAAATGTATCTTACTTTTATCCTGGCGCTGAAAATCCAGCTCTAAATAATATTTCTTTTAAAAGCAATCCTGGTGAAATTACTGCTATAATTGGTGGAACTGGTTCTGGAAAATCTACCATATTAAATTTAATAACTAGATTTTATGATGTATCTAAAGGTGAAATATTAATAGATGGAATAAATTTAAAAAATATAACTCAAAAATGCCTTAGGGATAAAATTGGACTTATTCCACAAAAGGCTATACTTTTTTCAGGAACTATTGAAGATAACTTAAAATTTGGAAATGAAGCTGCAACTAAAGATGATTTAATACATGCAACTAAAATAGCTCAATGCTATGATTTTATACTTGAAAAAGATAATGAATTTAATTCTTTAGTAGAGCAAGGTGGAAAAAACTTTTCTGGAGGACAAAAACAACGTTTATCTATAGCAAGGGCCTTGATTAAAAAACCTGAAATTTATTTATTTGATGATAGTTTTTCAGCCCTTGATTTTAAAACTGATGCAAAGCTTAGAGCAGCATTAAAAAATGAAACTAAAAATTCTGCTGTAATAATCGTAGCTCAAAGAATAAGCACTATAATAGATGCAGATAGAATTTTAGTATTAGATAATGGAAATATAGTTGGAATGGGTACTCATAATGAGTTGCTTAAAACCTGCCCTATTTACAGTGAAATTGCTTCATCACAACTTTCAGAGGAGGAACTTAAAAATGAGTATAAATAAAAATATAAATAAAGTTCCCATAGGAGTTGAAAAAGCTAAAAATTTCAAAAAAACTTCTATAAGACTTTTAAACTATTTAAGCCCTTATAAATTTAAAATAATTTCTGTAATTATAATGACTATATTAAGCACAGCCTTTACTGTTTTTAGTCCAAAGTTACTGGGGGATACTATAAATGTAATACTTGAAGGAATGATTCTGAAATTTAAAGGAATTCCTAATGCATCTATAAATTTCACTAAATTAACAAATTATATATTATTATTGTTAGGTTTTTATATTTTAAGTTCTTGTTTTTTATATTTACAACAATATATAATGGCCAGCGTTGCCCAAAATACTGTAAAAAATATGAGAAAAGATATTAATGATAAATTAAATAAATTGCCAATAAAATATTTTGACTCTAATTCAAAAGGAGATATTTTAAGTAGAACTACTAATGATATTGATAACATAAGTGGTACTCTACAGCAAAGCTTAACTCAAATTATAAATGCCATTATAACTATGATAGGTATAATTATAATGATGTTAACTATTAGTCCTATGTTAACATTAATATGCATTTTAACTATCCCACTTTGTATTATAGCAACTAGACCTATTATAAAAAAATCTCAAAGTTTTTTCACTTCTCAACAGAAGGAATTAGGTGAACTTAACGGTCATATAGAAGAGATATACACAGGTCACACTGTTATAAAAGCTTTTAATCGTGATAAAAAAGCTATTGAAGAGTTTGATGAAATAAATAATAAACTTTATGAATCATCTTGGAAAGCTCAATTTATGTCAGGACTTATAATGCCTTTAATGAATTTTATAAATAATATTGCCTACGTTATTATTGCTGTTGTTGGTGGTATATTAGTTACTAAGAGAAAATTAAGTGTAGGATATATTCAGACCTTTATTCAATATTCAAGACAGTTTACTCAAAATGTTAATCAGACTGCGAATATAGCAAATATCCTTCAATCTACTATGGCCTCCGCTGAAAGAGTTTTCGAAATATTAGATAAAGAAGAAGTAATTAAAGATCCTGATAACCCTATTGAATTAAACTATCCCAATGGGAATGTAGAGTTTAAGAATGTTAAATTTGGATATAACAAAGAAAATTTATTAATGAAAGATATGAATGTATCTGCAAGAAAAGGGGAAACTGTTGCAATTGTAGGTCCAACTGGAGCAGGTAAAACTACTTTGATAAATCTATTAATGAGATTTTATGAAATAAATGATGGAGAAATCATGTTTGATGGAATAAATATAAAAAACTTCAGCCGAAAATATTTAAGAAGTATGTTTGGTATGGTACTTCAAGATACTTGGTTATTTAATGGAAGTATAAAAGATAATATAGCCTATGGAAAAGAAAATGCTACTTTTGAAGAAGTTGTAGAAGCTGCTAAAACTGCTCATGCAGATTATTTTATAAGAACTTTACCAGATGGTTATGATACTGTATTAAATGAAGAAGCTTCTAATATTTCTCAGGGACAAAAACAATTATTAACTATTGCAAGGGCTATTCTTGCTAACCCAAAAGTTTTAATATTAGATGAAGCCACAAGTTCTGTAGATACAAGAACAGAAGCTTATATTCAAAATGCCATGACAAAACTTATGGAAGGAAGAACTAATTTTGTAATTGCTCATAGATTGTCCACAATTAAAAATGCAGATTTAATATTAGTGATGAATCATGGTGATGTTATTGAACAAGGTACTCATGATGAATTAATGAATAAAAATGGGTTTTATGCAGATCTTTATAATAGTCAATTTTCTAATTAAAAAACATATATATTTTATTTATAAAAAAGTTTGCACAATAAATATTTATTGTGCAAACTTTTTTATAATCTTTATGGATTTTAAATCAATTTAATTAATAAAATAAATGTTTAATTACTGCTATGGGATTATATATTAAAAGTCTTGGACCTGAAAATCTCATAACTTTCTTAATTTTTTCTTTCATATCCTTTTTATAACAATGAATAGGACACTTTTTACAACTACTCTTTTTATCTCCAAACTTACAGTTTGAAAGTCTTAGATGAGCGTATTCTTTAAGTTGTTCACATTGTGGACAAAGTTTGTCCTTACAGCCATGATTTTTTCTACAGTAAATTTTTATCATAAGCTCTACTATATTTTTTTCCTTTTCTACTTTGCCCAAAAAATCATCCCCATAACAAATTTAAAAAATATATTAATGAAAATAATTATATTAGTATCTCATTCTTTCTTTAACTTGTCTTTCTATTTCTCTTTTAGCAGCCTTTTCAATTAAAGCATCTCTCTTATCATAATTTTTCTTACCCTTAGCTACAGCTAAACATACTTTAACTCTGCCATTTTTTAAATATAAAGATAATGGTATCAATGTATAACCTTTTTGAGTTGTAAAGCCTAATAATTTACTTATTTCTGCTTTATGAAGTAATAATTTTCTATCCCTTAATGGATCTTTATTAAATATATTTCCTTGTTCATAAGGACTTATATGCATATTTCTAATGAAAATTTCACCATTTCTAATTTCTCCATAACTATCCTTTAAATTAGCTTTTCCTGCTCTTATAGACTTTACTTCCGTTCCTACTAACTCTATTCCTGCTTCATATTTTTCTTCTATAAAATAATCATGCCTTGCTTTTCTATTTTCTGCAAGGGATTTTGTTCCCTTTGATTTAGCCATAAATTCACCACCTAATGGATATACTTAAACAAAATAGTAGTTTATAGTATATCATTTTTTATTATTAAATTCAAATTAAAAGTAAGCTATTTCAATATCTTAGTCATTTCAGACAATATATTAAAATTAGTTAAATCATAATGTAATGGTGTTAATGTAACATATTTATTTCTTATATAATATACATCTGTATCTTCTGAAATATCCTCATTTATATTTCCAGTTAATTTATATGCTCTATTATTACCTACAAAGTCATCCTCTACAAAATAACTGTTATAAACCTTATTGCCTATCTTGCATATTTTTATCCCCTTTATGTCTTCCTCCTTACAATAAGGTATATTTAAATTTAAAACTACATCATTTCTTAAATATTTTTTACTTGATTGTTGTAATATCTTCAAAAGATATTTAGCTGCTATTTGATAGTCTTCTTGTTTACCTTTAACTATTTCTGTAGATACCGCTATTGAAGGTAATTCATACATAGATCCTTCTATAGCTGCTGAAACTGTTCCTGAATAAAGTATACTATTTCCTATGTTAACTCCTCTATTTATTCCTGATATGACTATATCTATTTTATCCTTAACTAACTTATCTAAAGCAACCCTTACACAATCTGCAGGTGTTCCGCTTATACTATAAGCCTCTACATCTAGTCCTTCTATTTTATCCTTTTTAACTATTATAGATTCATTTATAGTTATAGAATGACTAGATGCACTTCTTTGTTCCATTGGCGCTACTACTACAACATTATGATATTTATATAATGACTTAGCTAATACTTTTATTCCCTCTGCATTTATTCCGTCATCATTAGTCAATAATATATTCATATTTTGCCTCCGTTTTATAAATTTCTATTTCTAGATTTGAAAATATCTACTTATAATATTAGTATATTAATATATTTTTATTAATTTTATCACTATATATATTTACTGTCTAATTTTAATATTATTAGAAATCAACTACACATAATTGAATAACCTACAAAATTATTTTTATTCAATAAAAAAGAAACTCAAAATGAGTTTCTTTTAAATAAACTTTAAATTTATTATAAACTAGTATCGTTATCTTCTATTTCTTCAATTTTTTCATCATCTTCTTTAATAAGATCAAAATAAACTTCATGACTATTCAAATCTACTTTTGAAACCTTTATTCTTACTTCATCACCTAATCTGTATACTTTTTTACTTTTTTCTCCTATTAAACTTAAATGTCTTTCATCATATACATAATAATCGTCTAATAGGTTACTCATATGAACTAAACCTTCTATAGTATTAGGTAATTCTACAAACATTCCAAAGTTAGTTACAGAAGATATAATTCCTTCAAACTCTTCTCCTATTCTTTCACTCATATACTCAGCTTTCTTTAAATCATCTACTTCTCTTTCAGCATCTTGAGCTACTCTTTCCATTTCTGAAGATTGTTTTGATGCAATATCTACTTCAGCTACTAATCTTTTAACCCTTTTATCATTTATTTTTCCATTAATATATTCTTTAATTATTCTGTGTATCATAAGGTCTGGATATCTTCTTATAGGTGATGTAAAATGACAATAATATCTTGCTGCTAATCCAAAATGTCCTATACATTCAGGAGAATATCTTGCTTGTTTTAAAGAACGAAGAAGCAAAGTACTTACTACAGTTTCCTCTTTCTTTCCTTTTACTTTTTCTATTATCCCTTGTAACATTTTAGGATGAACATCATTATTCCATTTAACAATATATCCTAAGTTATGGGCAAATTCATTAAAATGCATTAACTTTTCTTCATCTGGTTCTTCATGTGTCCTATAAACAAAAGGCAAATTAGCCCAATACATATGCTCTGCTATTGTTTCATTACAAACCAACATAAATTCTTCTATTATTCTATTAGAAATTGCTCTTTCATAAGGTTTTATTTCTATTGGTTTACCATTTTTGTCTAAAATTATTTTACATTCTTCAAAATCGAAGTCTATAGCTCCCCTTCTCATCCTTTTTTCATAGAGAATTTCACAAAGTTCTTCCATAAGTTTAAAGTTATCTACTAAGTTACTATATCTATTGATAGTTTCCTCATCTTCATCTCTTAATATTTTTGTTACAGCTTCATAAGTCATTCTCTCTGTACTTTTTATTATACTTTCAACTATTCTATGATCTATAACTTTACCCTTTTTATCTATTTCCATAAAACAACTTAAAGTAAGTCTATCTACATTTGGATGTAAACTACATATACCATTCGATAATTTCTTAGGTAACATAGGGATTACTCTATCTATAAGATATACAGAAGTTCCTCGCTTTAATGCTTCTTTATCTAAAGGATTCTTTTCTTTTACATAATTAGATACATCCGCTATATGAACGCCCAGATAGTAATTACCATTAGGTAATTTTTCTAAAGATATAGCATCATCTAAATCTTTTGCATCTTCACCATCTATGGTTACTATAGTTAAGTCTCTTAAATCTTCTCTTCTTTCATATTCTTCCTGTGGTATTGTATCTGGTATGCTATCTGCATAATTTATTACCTTTGGTGAAAATTCTTCTGGGAGTCTATTTTTTCTTATAATAGTTAAGATATCTACTCCCTTATCTTCCTTATATCCTAATATCTCTATAATTTTACCCTCAGGATTTCTTCTCTTTTCTGGGTATTCTGTTATTTCCACTACTACTACTTGACCAGTTTTAGCCCCGTGTCTCTGACTTTTTGGTATAAATATATCTTGATATATCTTCTGATCGTCTGGAATTACAAAGCCAAAATTTTTACTGTCTTCATATATACCTATAACAGTTTTATTTCCTCTATCAAGAATTCGTATTATTTCACCTTCACATTTTCTTTTTCTAACTTCTTCTTTAAGTATTTTCACAACTACTCTATCATTGTGCATGGCTCCATTCATGTTAGAAGCTGGTATAAATATATCTTCTCTTTCTTCCTCTGCTATAACAAACCCGAATCCTTTTTGATGTCCTTGAAGTTTTCCAACTACAAGTCCCATTCGCGATGGTATACCATAGTGTTCTGTTCTTGTCTTTACTATGTCCCCATCCTTTTCCATGTATCTTAACACATCTTCAAATTCTTTTTCCTCATTTTTACTTACATCAAAAACCCTTTTTAACTCTTTCATATTCATGGGTTTATATGCTTGTTCTTTCATAAAATCAAATATTTTATCTCTTATATTCATAAGATAGACACCTCCTTATCTAAAGGAATATTTTATATTGTTAGTTTACACATAAAATTTAATTTTATGTGTAAAGTACTTCTGTGCTATAATGTTATAGTAATTATATCCAATAGTCAATAAAAAAAGACGACAAAGTCGTCTTTTTTTATTTAGCCATTATATTCTGAGCTAAAATTAAAATAGCAAATAGTATAGCACATACTACAGTTATTCTAGACAAAAGTGCTTCTGAAGTTTTAGTTTTATTCTTAGAATAAAAAGTTTCAGAACTTCCACCAACTAATCCGTTCAAACCATTAGTCTTACTAGGTTGCATAAGTACAACTACTATTAATACTATGGAAATTATAGTTAGCAAAACTGTAAAAAGAATATTCATTTTAGTCCTCCTATATATTAACTATTTACAAATTTATTCATTACATTTAATTTCTAGTGTATGTAAAATTAGATATAATTATTTTATCATATAAAAACTTTTAATACAATAAAAGCAGGATTTATAAATTAAATCCTGCTTTTTACATAATTGGTAATTATCTATTGATATTGTAGAAAGCTCTTAATCCTCTATATTCTCCCATATCATTAAGTTCTTCTTCAATTCTTAATAATTGGTTGTATTTTGCAACTCTCTCTGATCTTGCTGGAGCACCTGTTTTTATTTGTCCTGCATTTACTGCGACTACAAGATCTGCTATTGTAGTATCTTCAGTTTCTCCTGATCTGTGTGATACAACTGCTGTATATCCAGCTCTTTCTGCCATTTCTATAGCATTTAATGTTTCAGTTAAAGTTCCTATTTGGTTTAGTTTTATAAGAATTGAGTTAGCAACTCCTAAACCTATTCCTTTAGATAATCTTTCAGTATTTGTTACAAATAAGTCGTCTCCAACTAATTGAACTTTATGTCCTATTTTATCAGTTAGGATCTTCCATCCTTCCCAATCCTCTTCTGCCATACCATCTTCAATTGAGATTATTGGATATTTTCCAACTAATTCAACATAGTAATCTGCCATTTCAGCTGGAGTTAATACTCTTCCTTCACCTTTTAAGTGATATTTTCCATCTTCAAATATTTCTGATGAAGCTGGATCTAAAGCTATACATATGTCTTTTCCTGGAACATATCCTGCTTTTTCTATAGCTTCTACTATAACTTTTATAGCTTCTTCATTAGATTTTAAATTTGGAGCAAATCCACCTTCGTCACCTACTCCAGTATCATATCCTTGTGCTTTTAGTGTTGATTTTAATGCATGATAAGTTTCTGAGCACATTCTTAAAGCTTCACTAAAGCAGCAAGCTCCTACTGGCATAATCATGAATTCTTGAAGGTCTACGTTATTATCTGCGTGTTTTCCTCCATTTATTATATTCATCATAGGTACTGGTAAAACTTTAGCATTTACTCCACCTATATATTGATAAAGGCTCATTCCTAAAGCTTCTGCTGCAGCTCTAGCGCAAGCTAATGATACTCCAAGCATAGCGTTAGCACCTAATTTTGCTTTGTTGTCTGTTCCATCTAATGCTATCATTGCTTTATCAATAGCAACTTGATCTAAAACATTCATTCCTACAAGTTCATCAGCGATAATAGTGTTTACATTATCTACAGCTTTTAGAACTCCCTTTCCTAAATATTTAGATTTGTCTTCATCTCTTAATTCAACTGCCTCAAATGCTCCTGTAGAAGCTCCTGATGGCACCGCAGCCCTACCTACTGTTCCATCTTCTAATTCCACTTCAACCTCAACTGTTGGGTTACATCTTGAATCAAGAATTTGTCTTGCATATACATCAATAATTTCAATATAACTTTTCATCTTTTTCTCCTCCTAATTAATTTAATTTATAGTATAAAATACTAGTTTTACTTTTATTTTATAAGACTATTCCCTGTCATTTCTTCTGGTTTAGAAAGTCCCATAATTTCCAATATTGTAGGCGCTATATCTGCTAATATGCCTTTATCTTTTAATTTTTTAGGTTCGTTAGATACATATACAAAAGGCACTTGGTTTATAGTATGTGCAGTAAATGGATTTCCAGTGTTATAATCTATCATTTCTTCTGAATTACCATGATCAGCAGTTATTAAAACTGTACCTTCCTTTTCTAACACTTTACTTACGACTTTACCTACACATTTATCTACAGCTTCTATAGATTTTTTAGCTGCTTCAAATATACCAGTATGTCCCACCATATCTGGATTAGCATAATTTAATATTATCATATCATATTTATCTGAATCTAATTTTTTTAACAATTGCTCTGTAACTTCACATGCACTCATTTCTGGTTTTAAATCATAAGTGGCTACCTTTGGTGATGGTACAAGAACTCTATCTTCATTTTCGTTTGGTTCCTCTACTCCACCGTTAAAGAAAAATGTGACATGAGCATATTTTTCTGTTTCCGCTATTCTAAGTTGTCTTTTACCCATTTTACTTATATACTCACCTAAAGTATTTTTCAAATGTTCTGGTGGAAAAGCTACATATACATTCTCTAATGTACTATCATATTCTGTCATAGTTACAAAAGTTAAATCTAATGTTTCTCTTTTAAATCCACTAAATACCTTGTCATTTATAGCCCTTGTTATTTCTCTTGCTCTATCTGGTCTAAAATTAAAAAATATTACAGAATCCTTATTTTTTATATTCGCAATAGGTTTTTTATTCTTTACTATAACAGTAGGAAGTACAAATTCATCTGTTTTATTATTCTTATAAGAATTTTCTACAGCTTCTAGGGCACTTTCTGCTATTTCACCTTTTCCAAGTACTGCAGCATTATATGCAAGTTGTACTCTTTCCCACCTATTGTCTCTATCCATAGCATAGTATCTGCCTGACACTGTAGCTATTTCACCTACTCCAATTTTTTTCATATAATCTTCTATTTCTTTTATATATTCCTTAGCAGAAGAAGGAGCTACATCCCTTCCGTCTAAAAAGGCATGCAAATATACATTTTTTATGTTCTTTGTTTTGCAGAATTTTAATAATCCTTTTAAATGATCTATGTGAGAATGAACACCACCTGGTGATAAAAGCCCTAAAAGATGCATAGAAGAATTATTTTCTAATACATTATCTGCTACTTTATTTAAAGCCTTATTTTCAAAAAAATCTCCATCTTCTATAGACTTAGTTATTCTTGTAAGTGCTTGGTATACTACCCTTCCTGCTCCAATATTTAAATGTCCGACCTCTGAGTTTCCCATTTGTCCTTCAGGAAGACCTACACTTAATCCACTAGCTCCCAATTTCATATGAGGATATTTTTTGAATATATTATCTAGATTAGGTTTATTAGCTGCTTCAACTGCATTTCCTTCTACTTTATTAGTTATACCTAATCCATCTAATATCATTAAAAGTACCGGTTTTTTGTTCATAATTTACCTCCTTAAAAACAGCCTTTAGAAATTTACAATAGCTGCAAAATCCTCAGCCTTTAAGCTAGCTCCTCCTACTAATGCTCCATCTATTTCTGGTTTTTCCATTTGCGCTTTTATAGTGTTAGGTTTAACTGAACCACCATATTGTATTCTGACTTTTTCTGCTACTTCTTTTCCGTACATTCCCTCTATAACAGATCTTATATATCCTATAGTTTCATTAGCTTGATCATCTGTAGCTGTTTTTCCTGTTCCAATAGCCCAAATTGGTTCATAAGCTACTACTAATCTTTCTACTTGTTCATTTGTAAGCTCTTTTAAATCTTCTTTTATTTGTTTTTCTAGAACTTTTTCTGTTATGTTTCCTTCTCTTTCTTCAAGAGATTCTCCACAACAAACTATTGGAATTAAGTTATGTTCAAAAGCTTTTTTAACTTTTTTATTTATAGTTTCATCAGTTTCATTGAAGTATTGTCTTCTTTCACTGTGTCCTATTATTACATAATTAACTCCTAAGTTCTCTAACATTGATGGAGATATTTCTCCTGTATATGCTCCACTTTCTTCAAAGTGCATATTTTGAGCTCCAACTTTTATATTAGTTCCCTCTACTTCTTTTAATACTTGTGGAAGGCATACAAAAGTTGGACAAACAACTACATCACATTTTGCATCTTTTACAAGCGGTTTTAAATTTCTAACTAATTCTACTGCTTCATCAACAGTTTTGTTCATTTTCCAGTTTCCTGCTATTATTGGTGTTCTCATAAACTCACGCTCCATATTTATAATAAATTTAAATTATTTATCATTAAGTGCTTTTATACCAGGTAGTTCTTTTCCTTCTAAAAATTCTAAAGAAGCTCCACCACCTGTTGATATATGTGTCATATCATTTCCAAAACCTAATTGATTTACTGCAGCAGCACTATCTCCTCCACCTATTATAGTTACAGCATCAGAGTTTGCCATAGCTTTAGCTACTTCTAAAGTACCATTTGCAAAATTTTTAAATTCAAATACTCCCATAGGTCCATTCCATATAACTGTTTTAGCAGATTTTATTGCATCTTTATATAACTCTGCTGTCTTAGGTCCTATATCAAGTCCCATGTATCCATCTTGAATATTTTGATCCTTTGTTACAATAGCTTCTGCATCTTTATCAAATTTATCTGCTATTACATTATCTATAGGTAATAATAAGTTTACTCCCTTTTCCTTTGCCTTTTCTATCATTTCTTTCGCATATTCTATTTTATCTTCTTCAACTAAAGAAGTTCCAATAGTATATCCTTGAGATTTTAGGAAAGTATATGACATTCCCCCACCTATTATTAAAGTATCTACTTTATCTAATAAGTTGTTTATAACATTTATTTTATCAGAAACTTTTGCTCCTCCTAAAATGGCTACAAATGGTTTTTCTGGCTTTTCTACTGCATTACCTAAGAATTTTAATTCCTTTTGAATTAAATATCCACATACTGATGGTGATAAATATTCAGTAACTCCTACAGTAGAACAATGTGCCCTATGCGCTGTACCAAATGCATCATTTACAAATACTTCTGCTAAAGATGCTAATTCTTTAGAAAAGTTTTCTTCATTTTTAGTTTCTTCTTTTCTATATCTAGTATTTTGAAGTAATACTACATCTCCATCTTTCATATTTTCAATAGCTTTTTTTCCATTTTCTCCAACTACATTATCATCATCTGCAAACACAACTTTTTTGTTAAGCATTTCTGATAATCTTTTAGCTACTGGAGCTAATGAAAGTTCCTTTTTAGGTTCGCCTTTTGGTTTACCCATATGAGAGCAAAGTATTACCTTTGCACCTTTTTCTATTAAATACTTTATTGTTGGAAGTGCTCCAACTAATCTATTTTCATCAGTTATTTTTCCATCAATTATAGGAACATTAAAGTCACATCTTACTAATACTCTTTTACCTTTAACTTCTATATCTTCAACAGTTTTTTTATTATAATTCATTGACATTCACCTCTTAATAAATTTTAATAAGGCAATAGTATACACTTTATGTATTTATGCTATACTATCTTATATTATTTTAGCTTTTTTCATACTACAATGTCAATATTTACTATTATATTATTTGTAATATAAATATAAATAATATACTTATTTTTTATTATATATTTTATAGTTAAAAAAGGTTTGGACTTATAGATAAAACCAAACCTTTTCTGTAAAAGGAGGATACTATTTTAGATATAAGTTTCAGCTAAATTAGTCCTCTATATTTTTATACTATTATAATATTATAATCTATCTGCAACGTATTTAGTTAAATCTGCTAATCTGTGAGAATAACCATATTCATTATCATACCAAGAAACAACTTTAACTAATCTGTTGTCTATTACGCTTGTTGATAAACCATCTACTATTGAAGATCTTTCATCTCCTCTGTAGTCTACTGATACTAGTGGCTCATCACTATATCCTAATATTCCTTTTAATTCTCCTTCAGCTGCTTTTTTGAATGCTGCATTTATTTCTTCTACGGTAACATCTTTCTTAACTGTACATACTAAATCAGTTAATGAAACTGTTGGAGTTGGTACTCTTACTGCCATTCCGTTTAACTTACCTTTTAATTGAGGTAATACTAATGCAACTGCTTTAGCAGCTCCTGTAGTTGTTGGTATCATTGATTCTGCTGCTGCTCTTGCTCTTCTTAAATCTTTATGAGGAGCATCTAAAACTCTTTGATCTCCTGTATATGAATGGATAGTTGTCATTAATCCTGATTCAATTCCAAAAACTTCGTCTAAAACTTTAGCAAATGGTGCTAAACAGTTTGTTGTACAAGATGCATTTGATATAATGTTGTGTTTTTCTGCATCATATTCTTTTTCATTAACACCCATAACTATTGTTTTGTCTTCATTTTTAGCTGGTGCTGAAATTAATACCTTTTTAACTGTTCCACCTAAGTGTGCTTGAGCTTTTGTAGCATCTGTAAATAATCCTGTTGATTCTATAACTATTTCTGCTCCAGTTGAGCTCCAATCTATATTTTTAGGATCTCTTTCTGCAAATATTTTTATTTCATTTCCATTTACTACTATTGAGCTTTCTTTAGCTTCAACAGTTCCATCAAATTTTCCATATAAACTATCATATTTTAATAAGTGAGCTAATGTAGCTGGACTAGTTAAGTCGTTTATAGCTACAACTTCTAATTCATTTTTATAATTTTTAACTAAAGCTTTAAATACATTTCTTCCTATTCTTCCAAAACCATTAATAGCAACCTTTACCATACTAAGTACCTCCTAAAATTAATTAACATTTTAATTTATTTATTTTTATTTTTTACTTATATATATAAATTATTTAATTTTTTTCTTCTAATATCTTCATTATTTCTATAGCTGCACCCTCATCTGTAATTAATGTGCTATTTGTATTTCTAAGTTCTGCAGCAAGTATAGCCTTTCCCTTACTTGTTCCTCCTGATATGGCAATTAAATCTTTTACATGTTTTACATTGTCATGTTTTATTCCTATAGTTGGACTTGAATAAACAATTCTACCTTCCATATCAAAATAATATCCAAAAGCTTCACCTAAAGCACCATTGTGATTTATAGAGTCTATTTCCTCTTCTGAAACTCCTCTTCTTTCAGCCATTACTTCAGCTATACCTATACCATGTATCAATATATCAGCCTGATGTATTATATCTAAGACCTCTTTTATTTGTTTCTCTTTCATAACTGCTTCTATTGCTTCTTCACTTAAATTATCAGGTACATGCATAAGCTTATAATTTGCATTTATCTTTCCTGCTAAATTAGCTACCAGTGTATTAGCTTGAGTTTCTACATCTCTACCTATTCCACCTCTTGCTGGAACAACTACTAAATTATTTAAATTATTAATTTTCGGCATATTATCTACTACTTCTTTAACAGTAGTTCCTCCTGTAACGGCTATAATATTACCACTAGTCAAAATTCCTCTTAAATAGTTAGCAGCTACTTTTCCTAATTCATTTTTTACAGTTATGTCTTCATCTAAATCCCCAGGAACTATAATAACATTACTGATTTCTAATTTATTTCTTATCAATTCTTCTATATCTGATAGTCCCTTTAACTCATGAATGAATTCTTTTAGTTTATCTATTATTTTTTCACCATCTTTAGTTACCGTCATACCAGAAGAATCTATGTCAATCAAATTTTGACTTTTTAAAAAGTTAACCTCTGTTCTAACTATTCTTTCACCTATGCCTAAATCATTAGCCAATATTCTTCTGCCTATAGGTTGTTTATAGTATATAGTTCTTAATATAGTGTACCTCTTTTCTAATAGTTTAAGCATTTCCGGTACTATTTTTTGTTGTAACTTAAGAATCTCTTTCAATATCAACACTCCCCAGACCTTTTTTATGATGGTCTAAAAATGTCCCTTGTATTATTTTTATGTCCCACTTATATTATAAAATAAATACTTTTATTTTAAAAGGGTTTTTTGCAAATTTTACTTTAAATTTATAAAATATTTCTTTAATACATATCTAATCTTCCCTAAAACTATTTTTTTATCGAAAATAAAAAATAGCATGGAATCCTTCCATGCTCTAAAATCTTTTTCTACATTTTGAAGACTTAATGCTCATTTCTTCTCTATATTTTGCTACGGTTCTTCTTGATATTTTAATTCCTTTTTCATTTAACATATTAGAAATAATTTGATCGGATAAAGGCTTATTTTTATTTTCATTATCTATTAGTTCTCTTATTTGTTTTTTTATAAATTCAACAGATATATCCTCACCAGTCATATTATTGGAAGTTATACCATTTGTAAATAAATCTTTTATTAAAATTGTACCTTTATTAGTATGTATATATTTATCTCTTATAGCTCTACTAATTGTAGATTCATGTAAATCTAAACTATCTGCTATTTCTTTTAAAGTCATAGGCTTTAAATATTCTATGCCGTAATCAAAATATTCTTTTTGTAGTTCTAATATTTTTTCTAACACTTTATATATGGTACTTTTTCTGTTTTCTATGCTTTTTATTAAAAATATAGCGCTATTTAATTTCTCTTTTACAAAATCTACAGCTTCTTTATCAGTATCGTTTAAAACTATCTTCTCATATACATTATTTACTGTAAGTTTAGGAACTAAGTCATCATTCATTATTATATAATATTCACCATCTATTTTCTTTATGTAAGCATCCGGAACTATATATTTTACCTCTTCACCGGTGTAAAACCCCCTAGAGGGCTTAGGTTGAAGAGTTTTAATTTTATCTCCATATTCTTGTGCTTTTTTAACACCTATATTTAATTTTTTTGCTATTACATTATATTTATTCTCGGCTATCAAAGGTAAACAATTGTCAACTATGTAATATATATTTTCATCGTTTATATTTTTTTTTCTTAATTGTATCTTTAAGCATTCTTGTAAATTCTTTGCACCTATACCATCTGGTTCTAAGGATTGTATAAGTTCTATAGCTTCATTAATAACTTTTACGTCTGTATTAAGCTCTTTTGCTATATCTTCTTCTTTAACCTTTAAATATCCTTTTTTATCTATATTTTCGATAAGATAAAAACATACAGCTTTAATATAATTATCTTTACTTATCTCTCTTACTTGCTCTTGTAAATACTCTTTTAAAGATTTTTTTTCGGAAATGAAGTTAAAAGGTGATACATCTTCCTGATCTTTATAATAATTATAATTAGCTCCATCATACCTATCTTCTTTTAACTGCTTTAACAATTTTTTATAATTTACTTCATCTTTTTCTTCTCTACATTCCATCTTAGCATCTAGTACTGGATTTTCCTGAACTTCTTTTTCTACATATCTTTGAAGCTCGTAAGTAGACATCTGTAGCATCTTTATTGATAATTGCATTTGCTGTGTCATTACTAGTTTTTGCTGCTGAGTCAACATTAAATTGAAGTTCATATTCATTAAAAATACCGCACCCCCATTTCCAATTTCATTATATCATAAAAGAAGTATACTAACATTAATAATTATTTCACAATTTATAAATAAAATAAGCTAAATATAAAAAAGTGCTTCCTTAAATGATTAGAAACTCATTTTGAAACACTTTATATAATATATTATTTATTTTATATATTATTTATCTAAATATACCTTCATAATTTTTTCTCCGACTTTTTCATTTAAACTTTTTAATTCATTTAAATAAACTAGGGCGCTTCCTTTATATTGTTGAGGTTCTCCAAGTAAAATTACCTCATAACAGCTTCTTAAAACATTTATTACACAGTTATCATAATGATCTTCTTTACAACTTCTGCATTGTCTTAAAATATCTGATATTCCTATTATCAAATCTTCTTCCTCGTATAATCTTGTATCTGCTATAGGTATATTCTGAAATCCATCCTCAACATAAGTAACATTATTTTTTAAACATTCTAATATGGATTTTTTTGAATATCCAATTAAACACTTCTCTTTATCACACTTATTACATAGTTTCTCTGTCAAACAACACTTCCCTAAATTTCCTATAATACTATCAAAATTTATTTCATTATTAGCTATACCCATGATACTCCTCCGAATATAATAATTATTGTTTATTAATAATTATTATATAGCAGTCAATAAATAATTTCAACTGTTTTAAAGAAGTTATAACAATAATTAATTTTGCATACCTTAATATTATACAATGATTAATTTTATTATTACAAAATATAGAGTTGGAATCTCACTCCAACCCTATATGATTTTATCTTTGACCTTTTTCGTATGGTTGTCCATACGCAAAAAATAAACAACTAGCCTGCATTATTATTTCCTTAATATTAAAATATCATACTTTATGTTATTTAAAAAGAGTTTTAAATTATTATAACATGGAGGTATTAAAAAATGACTAACAAACAAGAAAGATTATTTCAATATTACTATGGTTTAATAAGTAGGGAATTTAGAGAATAAATATTAGACTATGAAAATTTTAAAATGTTTCTAGGCAAGCCATATCTGGGTATAAAGCTGGCTCTATAGAACCAAGTATAAATAATTTAATTAAACTAGCTAATATATTCAATGTAAGTCTAGATTACTTGCTAGGCAGGACAAAGGAAAGGCATAATTTAAATTTAGAAAATAAAAGGAATAAGAATCTAATAATAGATATAATAAAAGTAATAGAAAAGTATAAATAAAAACTCTAAAGGTTAATCCTCTAGAGTTTTTTATTATACTTACTATTTCCTTATTTTTCAGGTGTTAATTTTACACTTTTTAATCCTGCTACATTTATTATATCCCCATCTTCTAAATCTATAATTACTTCATTAACGCCTATATCTCCGCCTAATATCTCATTTGTTTTTGCTCTCCCAGACTTTCCATATATTATAAAATTTCCTTGGCCACTTTCAGCCATAGCTTTGTATCTTCCCCTTGTTATATCTTCTCCACAAATCCAATAACCAGAATAAATACTTGTTTCTTTATAAGGTATTAAACTTCTTTTTATTGGTTTCATATTAACACTCATGCTTGAAATTTTTATTTTATTACCTTGTGTTAATATTATTCTATACTTATCAATTCCTAAATCATTACCGCCTATTTCATTAGTTAATAGTGAACCTTTTGCCGAATAAATATTAAAATTTCCTGAACCATTAAAAGTAACATCATAAGCTCCTGGATCTATATGACTGCCTACCGTATGTTCACCTGCTGATAACTCTTTACTATTTTTATTTACAAAATCATTCCATTTTTTAGCCTCAGCTGCCCTTGCCTCTTCAGCCTTCTTTTTTTCTTCGTCTTTCAATTTTTTAGCTTGAACGTCCTGTTCTTTTAACAATCTTTCATAGTCGCTTTTAATACTTTCCTTTTCTTTAGAAGAAATTTTTTCGTATTTTTGTTTCAGTTTATTAAATTGTTCCCTTTGTGCCTCATTAAAATCTTTATAGTGCTTTTTTAACAGTTCTTTATCTTTTGAACTTAGAATCCTTTTATCCTCTGTTACAACTTTATTGCTTGTTTTTACTTCTTTCTTAGTACTAGAAGTAGGCACTGCAATAAATGCTACTATTGATAAAACAATAAATCCAATTAATATTTTTTTATTTCTTTTATTATCCTGCTTTTTAATAGTGTTTTTAATAATTAAAACAATTGAAACAATAATCCCAATTAATCCAATTAAAAACAAAATAATTGTAAGTGACTTCATGATAATATCCTCCTTAAAATTTCTATGAAATGAAATATATACCATGTTGATTATATAATATTTTTACATAAAGTTCAAATATTATACATATTTTTTAAATACTGTTTTTTTCATTCGCCTTTCATATATACCTGTTATATATACCTCTATAATAGGTATGAAATTAAGCTTAGACATTAGTATCTAAGCTATTTTATTCCTACAGTATAATAAGTAATATTTTTATAATAAGTAATTCCCTTTTGACAATTAGTAATTAGTTAAATAATGTGTTTATATTATTTATACACATAGTAGTATATAGAATATTAAAAGGTAAATTATTATTAGAAGAAGAAATAAAAGGTCTAACAATTAAAACTGTTGGGAAAATATTTTCATCATGTTTTAAAATACACTCAATAAAACAACTTCCATAGAAAAATCCATAAAAAAGAGCCCTGATAACAGGACTCTTTTATATAGCTTTACCTTTTAAAATATTTTTATCATTGAGATAATCACTTTTAATTTTTTCTAACTCTGAATCTCTATCAAACACAATATCTTTTTCACAATTTTTTTTCATATATATTTTAAGTAAAGAATCTTTATTATCAAAATAATAGTAAAATATAGCCTCTCCTTCAAGTTCTATTGAGCACTTCATCTCACATATTAATCCAATATCCCCTTTGTAATATTTAACATATTTATAGTTACCTAACTTAGCATTTTCTAAAAGATTATAAGGTGTTACAATAGGTGAGTAAAGCAAATCATAAATTTTATTGATATATGTATCCATAGTTAAAACCTCCTATATAAATTATATAATAGATTATTCAATATTTAAATAGTCTGCTAAAACCTTCTCTACATATTCTATGCATTCTGGCAATTTTTCATTAGCTATATCATAATCATCTATAGACCACTTATCTCTTTTTAACCCTATTTCATTATTAAGATATTGGGTGAAATATACAGCTAGCATTCCACCATTATCTTTAATTTTTCTTTTTATCCAAGCATACCTAGGTCCTCTAAATAAAAGACAATATTTTAAATTGTTATCCTTTTGGTCAATATTAAATTCTGAAATTAAGTTTGGTACTATATCTTCTTTTATTTTTATATCAATATCCTTCTTCTTACTTGCAAAATACTTGTCTGGTCTTTTAATAGAGTTTTCAGTACTTTCTGCTTGATCAAGTATTTTAGCTGCATCTTCTTTATTTAAATTTAGTAGGTTTTGAATTCCTTTAATTTTTATTTCACGTTCTACATCTTCTTCTTTTTTCTTTTTTATTAATTCAGTTGTTAAATAAACATCTCCTATTAGTTTACCACTACCATCTTGATAAACAATCCCTAAATCATCCTTTTTTACATCACTATTTTTATTATTTTTTGATTGTATATCTTCATATAATAAATCAACATCCCTTAAATGTTTAATTATTTCACTTTCTTGTATTTCTTTTTTATAAAATTTCCATAACTTTTGCATATCTAAATATTTATGAGAAATAATTTGTCCTATGTTATCATCTGCTCTGGTTGCTTCATCTTCAGGAATAATTCTTAATATCCTACCTATAAACTGTGCATATGGAAGTTCATGTCTAAAAGGTCTAAATATAGCGGCTACTGATAAATATCGGTGATCATATCCTTCACCTAACATAGAAACATTAACAACGACTTTAACTCTATGATTTTTTATGTCACTTTTAGCTTTATTTATTTCTTCACTACTTAAATCACTATGAACTATTGTTGTTGGGTAGTTTCTTTTTTCATACATTTTTTTTATTTGTTCAGCATGCCAAATACTACAAGCAACCGCTATAATTTTATGTGGAACAGTATTATTTTTTAGTTTGTTTTCTAATAACTCAATACTTTTGTCTACAATACTCTCAGAACATTCAGATGCATAAGCTACAGATCTACTTATCCATTCTTCATCTTTTAGATTTTTTTCTTTTATTTCTTCAATAGTATATTTTTTACTATCATCTTTATCTAGGGTTAGATATAATTTTCCTGGTACATATTCTAAATTTTCTAAACTTTTCACAAACCCATTAGCCATTGATTGACTTAGTTTATATTTGTATACTAATTCTCCTGCAATTTCCTTATTATCTGTTCTAAAAGGTGTTCCAGTAACCTTAACAACTTTTGCATTTGAAAAATGCTGAGTAGTTTCAACCCACGTTTTAGCAGTTGAATGATGAGCCTCATCAATTATAATCATATCAAAAAAATTATTTGGTAAAAAATTTAAAGGTGACGATTCTAATCTACATTGAAGTTTTTGAGCATTTACTACCACTATATTAGCAGCCTCAAGAACTTCTTGTTTCGTTTTATTACCCTCAAATTCAATTACAGTTGGTAAATTTTTAGGTTTATCAATGACCTTTCTTTTTATCCAAAAATTATCTGGAGCATCAGGGTTTAGTTCATCTATTACAGTGTCTTTTATAACTATTTGAGGTGCTATTATTAAAACTCTTCCTGTAGCTATACTATAAGGAAGTAATCCCATTAGTCCTGTTTTCCCTACTCCAGTTGGTAAAATGACTATGGAATGAGTACTTTTCTTTTTTATTACAAAATGTTCATATACATGATAATATCCTTGAATTTGTGGCTCTCTTAATGATTTATTCCCATATATACTAGGATTAATCCTACTAAAATAATTTTCATCATATTTAAATCCCATACTAATCCCCCATTACCTTATATCGCATATTTAATGTTAATATTTTCATCTTTTGTATGTTATTCTACAAATTATTTAGAATTCCTTCAAAAAAGTAAAAAAAAGTAGCTACAGCCTTAAACTGCAACTACTCTCTAATGTTTTATTTGCTATTCTTTTTTATAAAGTCCAAGACTTCTTGCAGAGTATTATATCTGCCATTGCCACTTATAAGTGTTTTTAAGTAGCTTGTATAATGTTCCTTTGTATAACCTACTGCATATACATGCTCTACAGTGGAGTAATCAAATGGTCTACTATTACTTATAGTAGGACAGCTTAAAAAATCTGCTAAATATTCAGCCGCTCTTTGATCTGCTCCATCATTATAAATTACTATATTTTTCACTTTCTTTTCCCCCTTATTATCCTCTAATATAGATTCATTAAAATTATTAATATCACAAATACCTGGTATTCCTGGTATAGTTCCACGCTCTGTAAATTGATGCCCTGCATAAGTACTTCCCCAAACTTTATTGGCCATAGGTTTACTTACTCCATAATGTGCAACCCATAAAGGATATTGCTTTAATCTAATATCTAAATTATTATTAATAAAATAAGGACTTGCGTATACACTTACATCTCTCCCACTTAATTCTTTAAACTTTTTAATAAATCTTAAAGCATAGTCCATTACATTGAAATTATTTCTTTCTATATCTAAGTTAGACATTATTTCTAATGTTTTCCCTTTATGCATATTATAAAAATTTTGTGCCTGACTTTCTGGTGAGCTAGTACCTACTAGAAAATGATATAATCCTACTTTTAAACCTGTAGCTTTAGCACGATTATAATACTCATTACAATATGGATCCTGGAATGTTGCTCCTTCTGTGGCTTTTAAGTATACTATTTCTACACCGCTCTTTCTTATCTTTGTAAAGTCAATAGGTCTTTGATTGTTATTGCTAATATCTACACCTTTCATAAAAAATACCTCCTAAAAATTTAATAAAAAAGAACAGAACTATTTGCTCTGCTCTTTAATTTCTTTCTTATTACCTTGTTTTAATTGTGCTAAAGCATCTGTAATTTTTTCTGGTATTGGTACTCCTAAACATGCGCAATTTTCTAAAATAGAAATACCCTCATTCGCTATGTAAAAATAACAAACAAGGGTACGGAAAACCCAACTACCAGTATTAAGTAGCTTATCTAAAGAAACTGCTACTATAAGAACTACTAATATAACTGTCTTTTTAAGAAGTCCTTTAAATCCTGCATTACTGGATAATGTTTTATTACTTAGAGCTATTAAAACTCCCATTATATAATCTAACACCATAAATATTATTAGTATTTGTAATGCTAAATCCCAACTGCCAAATAAAGCAGTAAACAATGTTCCTGCTCCTGCTATAATAGTGTTAAAAATATTTTCTTTATCCATTTTCGCACCTCTCTTATTTTTAATATAAAAAAGAACCTACATTAAGTAAGTTCTTTTATTCTCAATTATTCACTCAATACATGATCTACCATAAGATATATAGCATCTAGCTGATTATATAAGTAATTCATAGTTTTTTTAAGATTTACATAATCTATAAATTTCCACTTGATAAAATATAAATTTCCTTGAGTATTCATTAAATATCTCCAAACATCAGCCTTTGAATCTTTTCCGTTCAACTCATTTAAATCTTCTCCTATTAATTCTATTAAAAGATTCCTTATTTCTTCTAATTCATCTTTAGGTATATCTAAATTCAACCCTTTAAATGCATCTCCTACAATCCTATTGTTCCATATGTCAACTAGATTATGGCCTCCTCCATTATTGGGTAATTTTCCATATATTCTATAATATATAAGTTTTAAACTAATCTCAATTGAATGTCTGTATGAATGCATTATAGGAAATATATATTGATCCAAAACATCAATTCTATTTTCTTTACCTTTTTGCAATGCGATATTAACTAACTCATCAGCCGAAAGTTTATATCCCTCTTTAACACCATATAATGATAATTCTTTATCTTGCCACCCAATATATGCTCTTTCCATTGGATTTTTTCCTTCAATAAATATTCTTTTTTTCATAATATATCCCCCCATAATATGGATATATTATACTACTATTGCTACAAATAGGCAAAATAAAAACACCCTATAGGTGTCTATTCTGCCTTTATAAAATTTAATTATGTAGCATTATTTATCATTTGAATTACGTAATAAAAAACCACATTCTCATTACTGAAAATGCGGCACTATCTTTTTTACTTAACGATTTTTTTAAAAAATTTGTCTAACAACTTAAATATCTTAGTTTTGAATATTTGCTGCATAAGATTCTCATTAGCATATCTTAAATCTAATATGTTCTTAGCTACTGAATTCTTAAATGCAGGATTGCTTTTTATTTCAGTTACTTCTTCCACTGAGTAATAGGAACCTAATATAAAAGTCCCTTCACTTCGTTCATGATTCATATTACACCTCCTACATACTAAGATTATATCATTAAGTATACATTAAAGGTAGTACCTCAATATTGAATTTTCAAGTAATTTATGATGTTGTATATGACAACTTATATGTAATAGTTCTTGAGTTATCATATTTTTCTATTGTGTAATTAAAACTCCATCCCAGTTATCTTCTTGAATTCTTCTGGTGTTATTTCTCCAAAAGGTCTTTGTTTAGTTCTTACCACTGTTCTTAACTGTTCTAACGTACACCATTTATATTCCCATGCCAAACTCCAAAAATTCATTATTTATTACCTCCTGCTAATTGTATTTTTACTTGTGCCAATTCTTTACCTAAAGTATTTATAATACTATCTTTTTTAATATTTTCTACTTTAGCTTGACTTAACTCTTTTCCCAAGGCATTTACTTGTTTTTGCAATTCTAGTATTGGGTTTTTAGGGAGTTCCCGAATAGCCTCGGAAGGTTCTTTTTGAAATGGTACCTTAACACTTGCTCCACTATCATACTCTATAAATAAAAATTCATCTTTTACATATTGTTTTTTAATCAATTTTAATTCCTCCTAGGAAGTCTATTTTCGCTCTTACTTTACAATCTGAATATGCTTGACTTTCACCACATACTATTACTTTAAAACTCTTATTAAATTTAATATATCTTTCGTATGTCGTATAGATTTCGAAAAGTACGTGCTCAGTACCTTTTAGGTTATCAAATTTTTTTGTTTGTATTTTGTCTACTATTGATGTAAATTCATTATCGGGAGCATACAATGGTGGCACATCGTAATTTTTCAAATTCGATTCTGACACGTGTTGTAAATAGCTATTTAGTGTACCTAGTTCTGATATATCTAATTTCACGCATAAATTTGATGAATCCCCTAATTGATTAGCTTCTGATAAAATATATTCAATACCATCAATGATTAATTTTATTTTAATGTTTTTACATATATACTCATAATCAGAATTCGAAACACTTGGACCAACTTCTACATTTAAATATCTAAAAATACCACCATTTTTTGATTCTAACGCAATTATTTCTTTTTCACTATATGAGTATGTTTCTGCGAATATATATTTATCTTTCATTCCAAAAATTTTATATTGATTAAACATTAATTGTTCTGAATTAGTTGAAATTAATTTTTGTGTATTCTTAAGAATGTTTTTGCTGTTTTTATTTACTTCATCTAATGTTTTTTTATCAGCTATAAAAATTTCCTCTGCCACTACAACACCTCCTTATAATATAAAAGCCCATTCTTTATACCTAATTCATACTTTTTATCATTACTATCATCTTCGATAATTTTATTCGCTTTATCATCCAATTGCGATTCAACTGTTTGTCCATTTTCTGTTTTTATATCTGATGCTTTAAGTTCTACCTCTCCAATTTCACCATTTACAGATTTTACGGGTATATTGATGTTTTTAATATCCTTCTTCAACTGTTCTACATCATTGCTTAATTTAGCTGCTAGATTTCCATCTAGTTTATCTTTTAGAGTATCAAACCAACTATTGAAATCTTTTTCCCATTTAGTTGTATTAGGATTAAACCAATTATTCCATTGATCTAAGAATTTATTTATATTTTCACTGTACCATTTTTCAAAGGCTTGTTTTTTTTCTTTGGTCCATATTGCAATGTCTTTATCATAAGCCTCTTTAGTTTGACTATACCAACTTTCAAATTGATTAAATATTTGAGTAGTGTCTACTTGATCTACAGTACCGTGTACAATACCACATAATTCTTTATTAAGTCTTAAATCTGTAATATCTGATTGAGTAATTTTTATAGCTCCAGCATTAATTTTTATATCTGCTAAAGCTAACTCATACATATCCGCATCCCTTTGTATTGTAGGAGCTGTAGCTTGACTTTTAAATTCTCCTTTTTTTACCCTTGCCCTTATTTCTCTTTTAGCTACATCATATCTTAATACAATTTTATCGATTCTATTAAGTACGCCATCTGCTACGTCTATATTTAATACTAAATCATCTGTATTTTCATATTTATAGCCTTCAATCCATCCCTTACCTTTTTTTAAGATAACTTGCATTTTGCTTGTTTCTACAACTTGCAAACCCATCTTAGGGATTGGGAATACTCCATTGCCTATAAAGCTAGCAAAATACTCAGCATAATTCTCTGCCTTGTATACTCTGTCCCAAGTATCACCTACTTTCATAGCATTAAAAAAACCTGACTTTTCCATTAGTTCACTTCCTTTTTAGATATTTTTTTTATAGTATCTAATAAATTAGGTATATGTTCTCCAAAAGTAACTTCTAAATTAAATCCATTAACTTCGTAGATCTCTTTTATTTCTGTTATTTTTGTATTAAGAATAACTCCCCACTTTCTGTCTAATACGGTTACTGTATCTCCTAAATCCCAATCCTGGCCATAATTAAAAGAACCATATGGGATTACTGCTGCTTCAAAAGTTTCTATTATTTTAAAATCTTTAAGTTTATGCTCCCCGATACTCTTTAATTCCTTAATATTTTCGGCCTGTCCACAATCTAAAAAAATTTCTTTCCTAGTTAGTCCCTTAGCAGCTCCAACCATTTGTATTAATCTTTCTTCATTTTCACCTTTACCACCACAGTAGGCAATATTTTTATAATTAAGCAGGCTTTTAATAAAATGCTTATTCTTTATATTGTCAAAATCTACACTGAAAATAACCGGAGGATTTTTTTCCTGTTCAGATGTTAGATTTCTTCCTTCCAGTACATCAAATACAAATTTATTATTAAAGGTATCTAAAGTAATATCCCAACCTAAATTAGAATACTCTGCAATCTCCGTTATTTTATCTGCTAGATTAGCATATCTAGTCCTCCAGGCATCTTGTACACCTCTGCTTTTATTTTCTGCAATAATTAAATTAGGAATAATTCTATATTTATCTACTGGATTTACTGCATTATTATTTACAAATTTCTTAATTATAGTTTCTTGAAATCCCGCTGCAGTATCATAACTATTTCCTATAGGTGGAATAGTTATCCTTCTTTTTAATATACCTTTCAAAGTTGGTCCTTTAATGGTTAATTCTTCTTTACTATCTTCAGTCATAGTTTTTTCAATATGTTCTATAATACCAACCTTATTAAAGGAAGCTCCTAAGAGAATTAAATTATCCTCCTGGAGCTTATCAGCATTATTTTTATTTAAATTTATGTGTAATTCAAATTCACCTACTGGGCTAAATTTACGGATAAATATCAAAGATTCATAATCATCAATTTCACCTAATAAATTAAATTGTTGGTCTATAATTCTAATTGGTACGTTATTCATGCTTACACCCCCATATATAAAGGCTTATAATATAATGCCATTTCAAGATTATCTATACCTTTTTCAGCATCATATCTCAAAAGATTATCTCCTACGTTTAATTGTAGGAACTCACTTTCAAGATCTATATAATTAAATACATTTATTTTAGTTCCATTACTTTTAACCATTTCTACTCTTTTATTTCCAAAGCTAGTATTTATAACTAGCTTATCTCCAACATTTAAAGTACGTTTTACTTTAATAAATTTTTGAGTATAAACATCATAAAGTGAAGGATTTACTACTGTTGCAAGTGCTTTAAATTCTATACGCATACCACATTCAACATCACCCTTATTTTTAGCATTAACTATTAAATTGCTTATTCTATGTCCCATAATAATTCCTGTTTCCTGTGGAATTATAAGAGGAAAATGAAAATCTCCAACCCATAAAGCTATTTCTTCTTTAGCTTCGTGTAAATCCATCCAAAAAGGATTGGGACAATACAACTGTATTAAAAATTCCTGAGCATTTACTATTTGTTCTTTAAATGCTGGACTATCTGCCACAGTACAATCTACAGTATGCTCCGCAGCATTATTTATATAAATAAGTTTACCCTTCAGCTTTGGATTAAATATAGAGCATAATTTTTGCCTCTTAGCATACATATCTTCCATAGTATCACCTACAATTACTCCAGTTATAGGTATTAACCTTTCTTCTAAAAGTGTTCCATGATAGCTTTTTCCATCTTGGCCAGGTGCTTTACTAGACAAAATAGTTGTTTTGGGACTTCCTGTGTTTTCAATCTTTTGTAAAATAAAAGGGACAGAGTTTCCTAATTCTATACTCTGTCCTCTTTCATTTTTAAATATTATTTTTTGCAATTTATCACCTACATTCCAAATGCTAAATTCCTTAAAGTTGTTTCTGTTTTACTTCTCTGCTCTGAAGGACTTAAGGCCTTCGGGCTATTAAAGGTAATATTATTATTTACTACCGTATTACTAGTATTAGTTGTTGATTTATTTATGCCATTATTACCTATATTTGAAATAGGATTATAATTAGCCTTATCAATAGCAGTTTGTATTTCATCAGTTCTAATAGAACTTATAGTTTCTCCTATATTTTTAATCATATCAATTACTGGATTTATTTTTTCTTTCATACCATCTGCAAGTCTTTCACCTAGGGTTTTCCCTGCATTTTCATAATCCTTGTCATACGATTTTATTAATTTAACTATTTCAGCTTGATTATTGGATACTATAAGTTTTTCAGATTCAGCTTGTAAATTAGTCATTTTTAATTTTTCATCATAGAATTTTTTAGTATCTGATAATTGTTTTTCTAAGTTATTTTTATTAGCATCATATAAATTATTTATACTATTAACTTCATTTTGCTTTTTCTGTTCAAGAGTATTTTTTTTATTTTCTATATCTTCCCTATGAAGTCTTTTATTTCTTTGTGCAATAGATCTATTTAATTCTTTTTGCAATTCAGCTTTATTAAATTCATTATGTTCAAATTTTAAGGCATCTTCTAAGGAATGTATTTTGTTTAATTCTTCTTTATCTTTATCGGCTTTTTCTTCAGCTTTTAGTTCATCATCTAATGCCTTTATTTTAGCATTGTATACATCATTTATTCTTTTGATAGATTCATCTTTCCATTTATTTAGATTTTCTAATTCTTTATTAATTTTATCTTCTTGGAATTTTAATTCTTGAGAATATCTTTCTTTTAAGGAATTAATAATTTGATTTTGAAATTTATTTATATTATCAGATATTTTTTTATTGGCTTCTGAAACTGCATTGGCCATATTGTCTAATTCTATCCTAGCATCTTCAAATTCTTTTCTAACCTTTATAGTTTCTTCTGCTGTTGCTCCAAAAGTATAAGCTAATTTTTCATATCTTTTTCTTAAAGCCTCTATCTTTTTAGACTGTAATACTACTATTGCCTGTTGATTTTCTAAGTCTTTTGTTAAATCTCCTGTTTTAATACTTAACTGTTTAATTGCAGTATTGTAAGTTATCATTAAATCTTTAAAAGAATTTTCTTCTGTTTTAAAAGATTTTAAAATTGCTTTTTCTTTTTTATCTAATAATTTAAAACCATTATCATAATACTCTTTTAAAGCATTCTTAGAGCGTTCTAACTCATAAATTTGTTTTTCTTGTACTGCTTTAGTAGAATTTAACACCTGCTTTTGATACTGTCTTAAATCATATAGTTTATTTGCATAAGTATTTTTAGCGTTTTTATCCTGGGTGTTTTTTTGTAATTTTTGATAATACGCTATTTGTGAATCTATACGGGCCTTTTCTGTTTGTAGCTCAATTTTATTTTCATTTTTTAAAATTCTTAATCTATTTTCTATATGAGTAACTCTATTTTCATAATCCTCTTTTAAATAATCTTTAGATTTTTCTACTTCTTCTTTATTAAGTTTATCAACAAATTCCAAATACTTTTGATATTCATCCCTATGATTAGCTCCCCAATTTAATTGTCTTGCTAATCTATCTTTTATCTCATTTTCATTTGTATTTGTCTTGATTTTTACATCTATAACTTTATCTGATAGAATATTTTTTACTACATTCGTTGCCTTTTCAGAGGCTTCTTTTACTTTATCTAAATTATCTAAAATACCCAAAGCTAAACCCTCGGATGTATATTGTCCGTAAGCTCGTGTAACCCTAGAAGGTGAATGAATATCTAATGTTTCCCTTATTTTATTAGATACACTATTGCCAAGATTTTTAGCTGCATCAACTACTTTTCCTACACCGCTTGTTATACCATTTAAAAGTCCGTCTATTATATTTTTACCTATCTCTAACATTTTGCTAGGTAAATTTTCGAAAGCGGTTATTATATTAGTTCCTATATTTTTAGCACCTTCTATAATAGAGTGGCCTGTATTAATTACACCATTTTTCATGCTTGTAAACATATTAACTGCTAAATTATATAATCTACTTGGTAATGTAGTAAACCAGTTTAAAATACTAGTCCATATATTAATTACACCTTGCTTTATATCATGGCATAAGTTAATTGTGCTAGTACACATATTATTCCATGTATTAATACACATAGTTTTTAAATTATTCCATAGATTAGATAGAAAGGAACATATTCCATTCCATATACTCATGGTTATATTTTTTATACCATTCCAAGCACTTATTACTATTTGTTTTTGTACTTCTAAGATTGTAGTAAAGATTTTAGTTATACCATTCCATATATGCGAAAATCCTTCTTTTATATTATCCCATATTTGCATTAAGTCTGTATTTAACTTTGAAAAATTTCCTGTGCATATATCTATAACTATTAAAATTGCACCTAAAAAAATATTTTTTATGACTTCCCAAACTCCTGAAAAATATTCTTTTACTCCATCAAAAACATTCTTTATTCCATCTATTAAAAAGCCAAATTTATTCATAACAAAGGAAGTAATGCCTTCTAATGATGAATTAAAAATTTGTTTTATACCTTCCCATAAATTTATAAAAAACTCTTTCATACTATTCCATATATCTTTTGTATTTGTTTTTATACCTGTCCATAATCCATTAAACCACGCAGGAATGCCTTTGAAAAAATTAATTAATGAATTAAATGCATCTGGAATTGTTTTAGTAAAAAACTTTACAATTGCATTTGAAACTGTTCCTATTATTTTATTTATACCCTTCCATATATTTATTATGGCACTTCTAAACCCCTCATTCGTATTCCACAAATGTTTTATACCTATAACTAAAAGAGTAATCGCTGCAACAATTCCTACTATAATGACAATAATGGGATGCCCCATTAAAAAGCCTAACGCTATAGTTAACCCTTTCACACCGAGGGTAATTCCTTGTACTACCTTGGCAATAGGACCAATTGCAGCAACTATTAATCCTATTTTAACAATCATATCTAATTGGCCTTTACTCAATCCGCTTAGTTTTTTAGCTAAAATTCCAGCTAGATTACTAAGTTTTTGTATTATAGGTGCAATTGAATCTCCAAGTTTAATAGCATCATTTTTTAATTGGTTAATAGACTTTTTTAATTTTTCACCAGTTGTATTATTTACTTTTTTAAATGCTTTGTCTGTTGCTCCTGCGGTATTGTTCATATTTTTAAGCATATCATTAAAATCTTTTCCAGCATTATTACTTAATAATAGGGCTGCTTTACCCGCTTCAGCACTACCAAACATGTCTGAAAGACTAAGATTATTTTTCTTAGCATATTCATTCATTATATTTAATGTATCTCCAACACTTTTACCACTCTTAATAAGCTCAGGGAATGTCTTACCGCTAGCCTTTTTAAGGGCATCGCTGGCCTTAGTTCCATTTTTCCCCATCTCATTTAACATAGAATTCATATAAGTTGTTGTTTCAGCTGCTTTAACACCCTTTGATGTCATAATAGCGTAACCACTTGCAACTTGTTGCAAGTTAACCCCAAAAGTATTTGCAGTAGGGATAACTTTTCCCATAGATGAGCTTAATTCACCAACGGTTACCTTACCTAAATTTTGAGTGGTTATCAAAACATCTGATACTTTAGTAACTTCTTCTGCCTTCATGCCATATGAGTTCATTATAGTAGTTAATATATCTAAGGATTGACCTGATTCAGCAAATCCAGCCTTAGCTAATTTAGTAGAATTCGCTACAAAGTTTACTGCATCTCCTGTTTTTTGTCCTGCAGATATAGCATCATAGACATTATTAGAAATTTCAGTTGCTGCAATTCCAGTATCATCAGATAGTTTTAAAATTCCTTTTCTTAAATCTCCTATACTAACTTCACTTTCATTTGCTATGGTACTTGTTTTTGCAACACTATTCTCAAAATCAATACTAAATTTTGAGGCTACAGCACCCGCACCCGCAATAGCAGCTGTAGCAGGCATCATTTTGTCACCAATTTTCCCCGCCGCATTTCCAACTTTTTCAGCTGTTTTAGAAATTTTATTTAATGTTGCATTACTTTTGCTAGCTTGATTTTCTAAACTTTTTAATTTATTTTCCGTTTTAATTACTTCTCTTTGTAATGCTCTGTACTGTTCCTCGCTTATTTTACCTTGTTTAAATTGTTCCTGGACCTGCTTTTCAGCTTCTTTAAGTGTATCCAATTTACTTCTTGTATTAGTTACACTTTCAGCTAATAGTTTTTGCTTTTGGGTCAACAGTGTAGTATTAGTAGGATCAAGCTTTAATTGCTTATTAATCCCTTTAAGTTCACTTTGTAAATCCCTACTTGTTTTATTAACATTTTTAAGGGCCTTATCCAAAGGACCTGTATTACCGCCTATTTCAATAGTAATGCCTTTTATATTGCTAGCCATATCTTACCTCCCTTCTTAAATAAATAAAAAGAATTAGCTTACTAAAAGTAATGTAAGCTAATTCTTTTTCATTTTTTCTCTTAATTTTTTTCTATCCGGTTGAGTTTGTTCCAACCTCCAACAATTATTAAGATATTCTCTGCCATCTTCTGTTTGTAAATAGTTATAAACAATAGCATCTCTTAATAATAGCCAATATTCAAATACCTCTAAATTCTCTAATTGGTAAAATGTATAACCGGTATATTCACAAATAATCTTTTCTTCAATTGTACTGACCTTATAGCTTCCCTCATGTTCATCCTCATCCTTAGGATAATAAGGGATTTTTAGTTTTTTGAGTTCTTTTCCCTAGCTAACCAGTCAAAATAAGCAGTTAATATTTGATTTAATTGGTCAAAGTCAAGTTCATCAATTAATTCTGTAACATCATACTTTGATTTATTTTTACTTAAAATCATTTTAACTGCATCTGTTAAATCATCAATAGCATCATCATCCTTGGACTTTGATAGATTGGTAATTTTCTTTAGGGCTTTAACTTTTGGAGGTTCAACTTCAAGTATTATCTCATTTATTCTAATGTTAAAATATCTTTTATTTACAGTATTTATATCAAACATAATTTACTCTCCTTTGCATAATTATTTTAGTGGTGTTCTTTAGGAATATCTTCTTCATAAATAATTTTTGTTCCCTCTTTATCCATAGGTGCTGCCTTAAATTCAGCATCTATAACAGTTTCTTTATCCTTTTTAAAAGCTAAACTAAATCCTTTTTCATTATGGCCTACTATAGCTACCTTAATGTCTCCATCTATAGGATCATTATGAACAAATCTAAGGATGTATTGTTTACCATCTTGCTTTCCTATTCCTCCTATTTTAACAATTCTCTTGCCATCATTTTCAGTTACCCTTGCAGTAGAACATAACTTAGTTAATGTATTACCGTTCCATGTCATAATTCCACTTTTAAATGTTACTTCTTCATCTGTTAAAATAGTTTTCTGTACTAGTCCTAAATCATCTTTAACTTTATAAAACTTTGGTTTATATTCTAATGTGGCTCCACCTTGTATAAGTCCTAGTAAATTAGATTCTAATTCAATAGTCTTACTATCTGGAATTTCACCCTTAAATTCTGTTATATAAAGTTTTCCTGATCCTAATACGATTTTTTCATTTTCTGCTGCCATTATATCTCCTCCTAAATTTTTTCTATAAAATTAAAATCGTACACTGTTTGAAAAAAACTTTCACTTTCAATCCATGTACGATTCCTTGAATATTCTATTGATCTTTCATCTAGCAGATTTTCTATATTTTTTTCTGCTTTATGATTTATTATTTCTGAATATAACTCAATTGTTATATCTCTATCTGATAAATTGTTTTTATTATCAGCACCTCTTACTTTTATATCTTCTTTAAATATCACATATGGCAATGAAGGAGGCTTTTTAAAATAGTTTTCTGCAACTTTCATGCCTGTATTTTGTAACCATTGTTTAATGTCCAGCATTTTTCACAGCCTCCTTTACCAGTTCTTCCATACGTCTTTTAGCAAGATTTTCACCATATTTTATATGAGGATAGGCCTCAGTCATTCCACCCTGCCTTAGGGCATGGCCATTTTCTAACAAATGCGTTAATCTATGTTGCCCGTTAGCTACATACCAGGTATTTCTTTTATTATATCTATCTTCAAATTGTTTTTTTACCCTAAATGCTTTTACGTATTTACCCGTATGTTCTTTAAAAGTTATATGTTTTTTCACTTCTTCATTTACTTCTTTTCCTACAGTATCAACTGCTTTTTTTACTCTATCTGTAATATCCTGAGTATAATTACTCATATATTCACTTATGAAATCACTCATATCATCAATTTGTATATTACTCATATTTCACCTCAAACATTTCAAGTTGCCTTAATGTTAAATCAATACTTGGTGGATTAGTATCATAAATAAATTGAGATAATTCAATGTCATATCTTCCTACACCCCTAATTTCTAAAGTATCATGATTATCTACATTAGGAACTTGAGGTATTCTTATGACTCTATTTGTTTTAACTTGATTAGCAGCAGCTGTAAAATATCTTTTAAAGCCTAAAACTCTATTACTAAAACCTAAATTTTTATGTTTATAATTTTTATTGCCTTCTTCATCTTCTTCGTAAATGTCGCATATACCATCTGAAAAACTAATAAATTCAATATTATCCACTTTTATTTTCATTTGTATCACTTCCTATTGCAGATACTTGACCTTGTATGTGCAAATTCAGAAGTTCCATAGCAAAGTTTGTTTCAAACATTTCAAGAGCATTACTATTTATATATCTACATCTATCCTTTAATAAATCCCTTGCTAATCCTTCTTTATTAAAATCAAGTGGCACACCTGCTATTTCTTGCAAACGTGCCTTACTGCTGTTTATTGCATCTATTAAATTCTTTTCTGTATTTTCATCCTTCCAAGTTATATGAAGATAGGATTTAACAGCATCTAATAATTCTTTTGACATTTATTTTAAACATCTCCTTGAGCCTTTGCCTCACCTTTTACTGCTATAGTCATTGTCATATCTTCTAATCCCTTAATATCTAATAATAAAAATGCATTATCGTCTAATGCCTGGCCATTACCAATAAGCTTGATGATGTAATATCTTTCATCCTCTAAAAACTTATATTCATCTGAATACTCAATTTTACCATCTTTTGATCCGGTTCCTATTCCCATTGCATATTTTTTAGCAAGTCCAAGAATAGCCTCTCCTTCACTTACTTGAGTTGATTGAATTATTTTAGTTGGATAAGGCAATACATTGTTTTTATAAGTTCCATCTTGTAATTGAATTGTTGTAGCTGGCATTACCTTTTTATAATAATCAAAAGGATTAACAATCATTATCAGATTATCAACTACTCTTGCCTTTTTTTCATCTATAGGATCTTTTGCTAAGGTCGCTAATAATTCTCCAAAAGTTTTTGGTGATAAATTAGTTATTTTTTTAGCTTTTTTCTTTGGATAGCCTGTAGAAGTATTAAAGCTTACCCCTTGGTGTATATCTCTATTCATTCCTATAGGCATATCAACACCTGTACCATTTATAATTCCTTCTTCAAGTCCATAGGCAACTGCTTCTGAAAGAATAGTTCTCACATATGCATCAATCCATTGCGGACCTACTAAAAGCATATCTTTAGCAACTGGCATAAATGCAGTTAACTTGTTAAGGCTTAAATCAAGTTTTCCTATTGCTCCTTCTAATTCTTTTGTAATAGCACTTGAGATTGTTCCCCATTTAGCAAGCTGAATACCCTTTTTATTTATAAGCATTTTTGTTAATGCCGTCATATTTTGAAATTCAATCATTTCTAGTAAAGGATGTGCTGCTTTCATATCAACCATAACATTATCTATAACTGTTTCAGGAAGTGCTATATTAAGGTTCGTTATAGCTTGTCTAGGGTTTGAATCTTTAGCTGCATCTATCCATGCTTGATAAAATTTAGTTTCCTGTTGAGTTAGTTGGTGAATACCTCTCTTTTGAAGTATTTCTTTATCTTGAGTTTGCTGATATTTCCTAAAATCTTGAAGTACTTCTTCTTGTACTCCTGTAGCAAATTCAACAAATGCGTTTATCATATCTTCTTGGTTTTCTGATTGCATAGCTGTTGCAAATTTTTGTGTTAATTCTTGTTTTAATAGATCTTTTGATTTCATTATTTTATTCCTTCTTTCTTTTTAAATAGTTGCATTAATTTTTCTGCATTAGTTTTATTTTGTTTAAACTGTTCCGGAACTTTAACTTGTTGTCTTAAACCTTCCATTTGTTGCTTTATAGCTTGATTAAATCTTTGCTGAGCTTTTGATACATTATCATCTTCTTTACCTGCTATTTCATCACATAAACCATATTGTAAACATTGCTCTGCATTAAGCCATGTTTGATTGTCCAGTAATTGATTTAGAGTTTCTTCTGAAAGTTTATCTCCGGCTTTAGTTAAATAACTTGAACAACTAGCCTTATCTATTACCTCAACATCATTGGCAGCCTTTCTAAGTTCTTCAGCATTTCCCCATGCTCCCATAGCTGCATGGTGTATCATCATAAGAGTATTAGTTCCCATAATTACTTTGTCACCAGCCATAGCTATCACACTTGCTATAGAACATGCAAAACCATCTACATATACTGTTTTTTGTGCTGGATGCCTTTTTAGTTGATTATAAATTGCTAAACCTTCCTTAACTTCTCCACCGTATGAGTTAATAAAAATATTTATATTGCTTACATTATTAATACTCTCTAATTGCTTTTGAATATAATTTGCAGACGTTTGACTTTCTATTTTTTCATCTGTCCACCAATCATAGCTATCACCTTCTACATAGTCATAAATGTATAAATCTAATGTATTAGGTGCTGTAGATTGTTTTATTAAGTATACTGATTTATTCAACATTTTCACCCCCTTTCACATTTTCTATATCTGAATAATTTTTAGTCATCCAATGTTTTTTACTCCAATCCTCATTCAAATCTGTATCACCTGCCTTAATCCTTAATTCATCAATACTATAACCACCACTTGCAATAAGCTTATCAAAAGCTTCGGAAACAGAAAATATGTCTATATGCCTTATACAAGTAGTATCAATTTTCATATACGAACCTTTTAAAAATGATGATTTACCATATCTCTTACGATTTACCTCCTCTGATAAAATATCAGTTATAGGATCTATGCAGAATGTTAAAAAATTCTCTGTAATTTTCCCTACATCTGCTATATCTCCACGTAATAATGCTGGTGGAATTTTTAAAGATTGAGCAACTCTTTCAAAAACCTCTTTTGTTATAGTAGAAATATCAACTATCTCACTTGTAGACTTTTTATTCCCATCTCCATTTTTTTCATCATATTTATAACCTTTTTCTAGTGGGAGTACTGCATTCTCTGCTTCAAAGTAACGTTTAAATTTATTGTTCATTAAATCATCAAATTTAGTTTGAAAGTCCTTATTACCTGTTGCCGTTGCATCAATATCTAATATTCCTTTTCTTCCACCCGAACGTCTATATTTTCCTATAGCCATATTAAGAAGGTTGTTATACCCTTTTAATAAATTAGAAAGTAATACTTGGACATCATCATTGCTATACTTAAAATAAAGAACTTCACTCATTTTAAAAGAACGTTTAAAAGTAAAATCCTTCCTAGATACATTTTCAAATATATTTTCTACTAAAGCATATTCACGTTGATTAAAACTATCTGCAATTATTAACTGACCATTACTTTCTATAACTAAACACTCATTATTAAGCAATAATTTTGATATAAGTTCTTGTAAGAACTGACTAGAGTTTTGGTTTTTGTTAGGTTCAATATTCCAAAGATAATATTCATCGTCTTTAAGTTCATTACCATCTATATAAGTTTTAAATTCACATTTACTTATTGCATTAGCTATAAAGCTTACTGCTGAAGATATTGCAAAAGCTTCTATTTCAAGCTGAACATCTTGCTTAAGAGCCTTATCAGTTAAATACAATGTATCTTTTCCTAATCCGAAGAAATCCTTTATCCAATCTATAACCTTCAATATTCCACCCCCTTTCAAGGTAAAATAAAAAGCCTTATTACTAAGACTTATCTTTTTCTACTAGAGACATTATTTTTTGTTTGTATTCTTTTCTTACTAGATTAGGTATTCTCTTATCTCCCGTTATATCTTTTATTATGTTTATTATATTCTTAAATACATCCGTACCTTTTATACTGACTTTACACTCTAAAGACTTTTTACCATCTTTATTATTGAGATCCATTTTATCTCCTCCTATTGTTTAATAAGTATATACTCCAAAATCAATATCTACTGTTTCTCCACTATCAGGTAATTCTGTACCATCAGCACACATTGCAGCTATAAAAGCCATAAATCCATCTGTCTTTCTGCTTTTAGGTTCAATCTTACCAAAACTATAGTTATCATGTGCTTCGGCTTTTAAACAAGTATTATTTGTATACCACCTCATAAGTGGATTATCACCCCATATAATATTATGATTAGTAAATTCACTATTAATAATGGGATATATTTTCATCTGGTCACTCGGTCTAGTAAGCTTTATATTATTTGCACCTTTTTTATCAGTGTCAAATCCTACTCTTCTTAAGGCCTTTGCTAATAATGTATATCTATAATTATCCATTCCTAGCATAGTTAAATTATACCTTTGTGCTTGCTCTGCCAACCAATTAGCAACTGTTTCCGGTGGTATCTCAGGACCATCAACAAAAGTTAATAGTTTACCACCTTTTTCACTTGCCCATTCTTCCAATGGAGCCTTAATTCTTACTAAGTCATTACATTTCTTACATACCCAGGTATGACTTATCCAGTAGTATTTGCCCTTAAATTTAATTAAAAGCCCAGCACACACAAAGTCTGTTGTCTTAGCATAGTCTATTCCTACTCTGCAAGTAGCTCCAGTTAAATCAGGAATAGGTTGATTAGTCGCAAGTATATTCTCCCATGAAGTTACTTCAACATCTTTATTGCCTTCAGGTATATTCATTCTTTTTGTCATAAATTCTGTATATAGTTGAATATTAAATTCCATATCTATATATTCTTGATCCATAACAATTTGTAAGTCTTTAAAATATCTCAATGATGGGTTTGCCTTTTCCCATAAAGATTTATCTTTAACTTCTTGTTTATTTTCTAAATGATAAAGTAAAGGCATCATTCTACTATTTTTATTTTCACCCTCCAGTATTAAATGTGAAGTTTCTAAATAGTCGTCTAAAACACCACCTCTAACATATCCATCTGTACTTATCATAAAAGTTCTACAATTTTTCTTTTTACCTAACGCAGATTTAAAAACCTTTATATTGTCATAATTTTCGTATTCATGTATTTCATCAAATATTATACAAGCTGGTCTTAAACCATCTTTAGTCCTTGCATTTGAAGTATTATATTTTATATACGATTTAGTCCTTTTATAAATTATTTTTTCTTTAGTGTAATAAAACGCTTTACTTAATTTTTTATTATCATCAATAATATTGTATACATCTTCAAATGAAGTCTTAGCTTGCTGTTCTGAATTTGCAACAATATCAACATTATATTCTTTAATCCCATGAAAACTAGTAGTTAAATACCATGATACTCCACTTATAAATCCATTTTTACCTGCACCTCTTCCCATATATAGAAAAAACGTATCCCAAACTAAAGTACCATCATCATAATAACAATGAATTAATCCTATAATAAATCTTTCCCAAGGTAATAATTTAAATTTAAAATACTGCTCTATTTTCTCTATTGCCTTATCAATCATTTCAGATTTTATGAGTACATTAGGTTGTGATAACTTTTCTTTTACTAACCTTATAGCTTTTTTTATATCTTCATTAGTAATAATTTTATTATTTTCTACTAAATCAATATATTCATCAATATTTTGATTAAATATCATCATAATCATCTTCTTGTGGAATTGGTTTAAGTCCTAACTCATTCAGTATTTTTAACATTTGAGCATTTGTTTTATTTAATTCTGAAATACTATCATTCTTTTTTCTGCCATGTTGTTTACCATTATTCCATTCTACTGAAACACCACGCTCTTTTATATCTTCTATTAATCTATTTTTAATATTCCATAAGGACATATAGTCACTTATTAAATCTTCATAGTGTTTTCCATATGTTCCATTTGACTCTAATTGTTTTAATAAATCTCTTTTTATTTCCATAAATAAAATATTTCCCAGCTTATGCACACTATTTTTTGATGCACCCTTTTTTTGTGTGCTTTCTCGTGTCCATTTATATCTTTTTTTCCATGATTTAACTGTATTAATTGATACCTCAAATTTATCAGCAATTTTTTGATATGTCATACCTAAAATATAATCTTCATAAGCTTTTTCACTCTTTGTTAAATTCTCCCTTTCATTCATTTTAATCACCTCTTTTCCTCTAAAATGCACCCTATTTTTATTAAGTGTGCACCCCCCTTATGTGAAGCATTAAAATTTATCTTTTGTCTACCCTTCTACCCGTTCTTCCATTACTCTAAAATTTTTTTATTTTTTTGACCCGGGGGTGTATAAGATACTAAATAATTCTGCACTCTTACCATCTTTCTTCATTCAATTGTGGTTTTGCTTTGCGTCTTAGCTTTTCAGGATGTTCTTCATCATGGCAGCTATTACATAAAGATATTAAATTGCTTAGTGTTAATGCTAAATCTGGTCGTTTCCTTACATGCTCTTTATGGTGTACACATTGAGCCTCGCTATATAATCCTTTAGCCTTACACTTCTGACATTCACTGTTATCTCTTTCTAATGCTTCAGCTCTTTTGCCTAACCAATGAACAGAGTTATAAAAAGCTTTTATATTATTATGTTGTATTAGCTTTCTAATCCAATTTACTAATTCAGTTGTTGTCATTCTTTATAACCTAACATTCAACCATCTTCTTTCTTTTTAACTTAACATATCTAATATTCTGTTAAACTCGCTTAATACTTAATAAGCATTGCATTTATAATACTTATATTAGTTTTTAATTTTATTAGTTTAACACCTATCATTTATGTTAATCCTTATACATAAAAAAATAAAAATCATATGTATTTTTAAATTTTAAAATCCCTTCTAGCCTTATTCATTTGATCTTGTATTATTCCAATATATTTAAGTGTTATTGAAGGATCACTATGATTAAACATCTTCATCAATGTTGCTACATCTTTAGTCTGTTTATAGTAGTGATAACCAAAGGTTTTTCTAAGCGTATGAGTTCCTAAGTTACCTATTCCAAAGTCTTTTCCTACAGTTTTAATTATCTTATAAGCCTGAACTCTACTAATGGCTTTATTAACTCCTTCTCTTGATTTAATTAAATATTCATCTAACTCTCTGTTGGAACAATACCATTTGTATTCTTTCTCCAGAAGCTTATTTATTTCTATTATGTTTTGCTTAGATGTTTTCTTTTCTCTTATATAAATAAACCTTTTATCTTTAACATCTTTAACTTTAAGTCTTAATATATCGCTTATTCTAAGTCCTGTATAAACTCCTGTAATAAATAATATATAGTTTCTTTCATCTGTTCTCTTTAAGTACTCTTGTATATCTCTAACCTTTTGTGTATCTCTTATAGGCTCTACAAAATTCAACTCATTTTGTCACCTGCCTTAAAGCTCCCTTGTGTCTTTTATATCTATCATGTTTCATCATATCCACATAATCACTAAAGGAGAGGTTTTCTTTATTTCCTCTCCTACTCTTTTTTTTATTATGTTTTCTATTCTTCTTTAATTCCTTATGCATTCTTGGTTGCTGTGCTTCTATTATTTTTTCTATTTTCAAACCTCTCACCACCTATGTATATGAATATAATCTCTTAAGCTCTATTAAGTATGTAAAAAGCACCTAACTATAACAGTTAAGTGCTTTTCTAAATATGAAAATGAATAAAAATCTTTTAATCCATATTTTATATATTAAACTAAAAAGGTGCTACTTTTCTATACTTTATAACGCTATTTTCCCGCTACTTTTTCGCTACCCTCTACAAATAATACAGGTATCATCTTCTTTATTGCTCTATTTTTAAGATTTCTGCACCAAGCTTCGCACATATCCATTCTTCTGCTTACATTAGTCCAGCTTTTTTTTCTTTCGTTGAAAAATTTTAATTCAATTATTCTTCTTTCTTTTTCATTTAATACCTCCAACGCATTATTTACTTTTTCCACTTCTATCTCTTTAGCTCTTTTTATCCTCTTTAAATATTTTATTCTTTCTTCTTTATTTATAACTTCTTCTTCAACTGAATTGTTTATTTTAAAAGTTTGACCTGTTTTTTCACTATAAGATATAGCACCTATTCCTTTATAATCCTTTTCTACTTCTTCAATATTTAATTCTAAATTTTTAATCTCATTTATTAACGTTGTATATTCATTTAATATTTTTTCAATCTTATGTTCAAATTTCATTTACTCCTCCTTATTTTTCCTTATTTCACATACATCTTTCTCCCCACAATTCTTACAGTTAAAAGAACAAATATTATTTTCTTCCTTACTTGTCTTTATAACTGCCACTATGATTGTCATTATAATTATAATAACTGTAGCCAGTATAGTTAACATCTAATTCCCCCTATTTTTGAATATAATTATATATGTTCTTAATAACTATATTTATAGAGCCATCTCCAGCCTTTTTAATTTCAAATTTATCAGTATCATTATAAGTTTTTTCATCCATACATATTTCTATATTGTTATCTAATTTCAATTTTCTTTTTCTAAACTTTTTATCTACATAATCCTTATCTATAATTACTTTTTCTTTTATTCCTTCCTCTTCTATAAATTCACTATAACTAAATTTAACTTCCGAATCCCCAAAAATATCTTGGGATAACTCTTCTACATTTATGGTATCTTTTTCTTTTAAAGCTTTATTTACGTTTCTTATAACTTTTTCTGATAACTCTGCATTTTCTCCCAAATTTGTTTTAATCCATTTATCTGTAGCCTTTATAAACTTTTTAGTATTATCTCTTTCATTTTCTACTCTAGTACATCCTAAATACTTATTTATAAAGTAATTTGAACCATACTCTTCATTTTTTGATTTACTTTGTTTATCTATTACCATTAAATTAAAGTCCTGATCCTCTCTTATAGGTTTTATAAATGCACATTTTTGAATTTTAGTGCTGCTGACAGGTAAACTTTGTACTTCAGGATATATTTTAATTTTTATTCTATCTTCTATTACATCTACTTAATGGATATAATTTTTTACATAATCCATTTTCAATATAACTAACATAGGACCATATTCAGTAGATATTGATACTATCATTAAATCACATGAAGTAATACTTTCATTTCCTTTCATCAATATAAAGAGTTGCTTAGCTAATTCCTTAGATACTTCAATAAAATCACTTTGTCCATTTAAATATCCTTGTGAAATATTCTTTACTATGCTTTCTTCTTTAAATTTAGCATATTGCAAATTTTCATCTTTTAAGCATTTATCTAGATGCTTTAATATGAACTTGTAGATTTCTTCATCTAGACTAAGTCTAAATTGATTTAAAATAGGCTCCTCATTATTATTATCCAAAATATGAATTACAGCTTCATTTATATTAATTTCTTTTATATATTCCATAAAATTAACCCCTTTCTATTTTAAAATGGTATATCTCCATCATCCTCAACTGAAACAACATCATTCCATTGTGTAGAACTATTCGCAGGCTTGTCTGCCCATTGTAAAAACTGTATTTCCTCCGATATTACTTCGGTAACATATCTTTTTGTGCCATCTTTAGCTTCATAGTTTCTAGTTTGAATTCTTCCATGCACCGCTACTAATTTACCTTTAGCCACATAGTTTGCTGTAGCTTCTGCCTGTTTTCCCCATACTACTATAGGAATAAAATCAGCTTCTTGTTGTCCCTCCCTTTTATACCTTCTTTCTACTGCTAAAACAAATGTGGCTACTGCTGTACCATTTCCAGGTGTAAATTTTAACTCCGGGTCCTTGGTCAACCTTCCTATTAAAACAACCTTATTCATTTATTTTCCACCCTTTCTTTTTCTCTTTACTCTTCCTAATTGCAATCTATATTTATACAATTTATTTCTGTTTTTCACTCTCCTTTTATATTTATTTTTAGGTTTAGCATTATTCCAAATTCTAGCTATAACATTTTTATATGCTCTATCTAAAACAGAATCTATATAAGACATATTTATCCCCCTTTGTACTACCTAATTAATACTCTAGTACAGTTTAGGTAGAAAGGTATATCTGAATAGCTTTCTACCTATTAATTTTTACTTCCTAATGTTTCTCTTTTTATTAGCTTTCAATTGCTTATCTATGATTTTAAACATATCACATTGCTTACCAAATTTTATTTTTTCCCCTGGTATAATCTGCATTAGAATACAACCTCCTAAGTTTCTAACCTTGATATAAAATTTTCTTGCCAGTTACTTTTGCATATTCTAATTCTACCCTAGCTCCTTTACTATCCTCCCAATTATTTAACATATATACTGAATCACATTGATCTATCATAGCTGTACAAATGGGCATATATGCTTCATAGGGAAATCCTTCTGGTAAAATACTAGGATTCATACAAATATTACCCTCTTTTTTCAACTTACATTCGGCATCTTTAAATATTTTTTTATAATCTTTTAATCCAGTTATTTTTCCAGCTATATAAATTTTCACTTTTCATCCTCCTTCGTATTTTATTTGAAGTGCGACTTAATTCAATATTGCTTCTAATTCTTCTTTTAATATTCCCTTTAACTCGTCAGCTTCTTGTATCATATTTTCAAGTAGAGTTATCTTTTCCAATATATCTCTTTCTTTGTAATATAATTCACATGAATCTTCCTTTAATTCATTTATTATTTGTTCTGTAATATTCATATATAACTACCCACCTTCTTTTGAATTGTAACTTAACTATGGTGTATTAATATAAACTACAATAACCTTTTCCCAAGGTAAATTTGACACCTTATTTTCTGCCTACTTTTTAATATGTTCTTCACTTGTTGGATGCCCTTCATCATAATTATCTATATACTGTTCTTCCAATTCTTCAGTATCAAAAGACTTGAAATATATTCTTTCATCACTTACGTAAACCTCATCTATATAAGCTTCTTCCCAACTACCTGTCCAATAACAATATCCATCATCTGCAACCACTTCGGAGTTTACCATTGGGATTATTCTTAATGTTGGATTTTCCTTCGCTAATATAATTAGTTTTTGTATATTTTCTTGTTGAACTTCATTTTCTTTTTTCATTATAAATTCCTCCCTAAAATACTTCACATTAATTTCATATTGTGTCTTAATATTTAAAAATATATCTTTTTATTTTCTCCTAGCGGAAACCTTCTATAATAACATTTACCTCTTTGAATACTTTTTAATTGAATGATTTTTATAAAATTCTTAGTTTGCTCCAATTGATTTTCACTACAATCTTTTCTAAAATAATCTTTACTATTTACTCTAAATTCAACTCTATATCTATTCATTAAAATCCTCAATTCTTTCAAACTCTATTACCCATACCCAAGGATCACTGTTCCAACTATATTTGTTTAACTGTTCTTTTTTTAATGTACTATTCCATAGTTCTTTAAACTTACTGGTCCATCCGTCATATCCTATTATTCCCTCACCTAATGCTCCCTGGTAATCTAATCCTTGTAATCTTTCAATTCTTACCTCTTTTACTTTTAAAAATATTCTTGCTGCTACTTTTGGCATAAATATAGAAGGATGCCAACCATTCTTACTTTCATATCTTAATAATTTTATATACGTTTCACTATCTACATTAGTTGTTTTTAATTTATAATTAGGTTTTGCTTTATATAAAAATTTAGCTCTATAATTCATATTGCTTAGGCTTTGCACTTTCCATGTTTCTCTCACCCAAAGAATATCTCCTGGAAGATATGGAGCTTTAATACGTTTTTCCACTTTTACATTTGCTATATCATCAATATCCCCATGTCCAAATATTGCATGATTAAATATAACTCCATCTTCTGAACTAGTTCCTATAAAATTAAGTCTAGAAGAAACATCTTTTATTATTCTTCTTGTAGTTGTCTTTCTTCCGCTTAAAATAGCTTCAACCATTTCTGTATTAAAAAGTATTGGCTTTTTCAATTACCTCACCTTCCTAAATTATCAATATTTTTATTCTTTATAAGCTTGTACTAAAACTATTCCTTTATCTTTCCAACCTCTTTTAACTAGCTTCTTAGTATGTTTATTAAACTCTTTTCTTATATCAACATTTTTAGCTTTCTTAAGTGTATACAACATACCAACACATACCTGTATTACATCTAGCACCTCCTCTGTAGTATTTTCTGTATCATTATTTAAAATAGCTTCCTTAACTTCATTAACTTCTTCCTGCAATTTTAATAGTTCTTCTGGAAGTGTTTCCTCTTTATCTAAAATCATTAAATGCATATTTTACATCCTTTCAACTTTAATTCTTCCGCACCTCATATCATTTAAATTTATGCCCTCTGTATATCCTTGTACTGTTTTTATAACCGCTATATATTTTGATTTAAATATTACCCTACCTTTTATATCAACACTTCTAAGTCTTTCAGTATTTCTTAAATATTTAACTTGTACTATATCTCCAGTAGTAAAACTGATTATCTTAGGCTTATATTTTTCTTTTCTTCTTATTTTTTCTGCCCCTTTAAGTGTTAGTCCCATATTTTCTGCTTTAAGCTTTACAGCTATAACACTCCTGTTTAATTTATTTCCTATAGCTTCAATGTCCATTGCCTTACAATTTCTTTCTAAAAATTGTTGTTCCTCTGGTGTCCAAAACCTATATCTAGACACTTTTTTATTCCCCCTCAATCATCTTTTTTGCTATACTGCCCAACATAGTCTTTATATTTTGTGGTAACTGCTCTTCCTGTCTTTTATTTGCTACAGTTACTTTATAACTTCTCATAAAGTTAGATCCTATAACTGTTTCTATAGCATTTACACTTTCTTGACTCCAATTGTGGAGTATATTATGGCTGCCTATAGTTTGCTGTATTTTTACTGGTAACTTATTAAATTCTTCTTCTGCATTATAAGCTGAATTTTTTATAGCCTTTCTAACTAATCCCCATGCTTCAATCTCTGTCATTTCACTTTGACCACCCGTTTTTATATAATTTATAGCTTCTATTACTTCTGCAACACTTGGAGGAAATTTATTAGTTGCTATAATTTTCTTAATTGCAATCTGCACTAAGTTATATTCATACTCTTGTAACATGCTTGACCATAAATTAACCATAGCTTTAGCATCTATAGGTTTTAAATCTCTTGCCCATTGTGGATAAGCAGCTTTTATTACACTTAAAATTTTTATTGTATCCGTATTATTCATCTTCATCACCTAACATATTTAAAAATGGATTATCACTTTCAATTGATTCCGTATTGCTTTCTTTATCTGTATAATTACCCTCTAATACTTTTATAAAATTATTAGGCTTTATAAACCAATCATATTTTATGGTCCACCCTCTATTATTTTGTCCCTTTAAAAAACTAGAATAATTAATATTGTCTATGGCATTGATTACTTTATCTAAACCATATTCCTTAATTCTTGCATTGGTCATATTATATCTACTTGTACCACTATTTATAGAAATTAGTTTATTAAGTTTCAAAGAGTTCCATTTATCAATAATAGGTTGTAGTTTAATACTACTAACAACTTTAGTTGTATCTTCTAACCTATCCTTACCTAACTCTATCTCTAACCTATCCTTACCTAACCTAACCTGTGTATCCATATTGGAGCCATCTTGTATACAATTTGTATCCATAGATAAATTATAAGTCTTGTTATATTCTGCAAGCATTGATTTCTCTAACTTATAGAATGTTGGACTATATCTATCTGTTTGAATATAATTGTGTACTCTCCAATGCTTTATTACACAAACACCACTTTCAAATGGTATTATAAATTGTTTACCTATTAAAACTTTCATATCATCATCACTTGCTCCAACCATTCGTTGTATTTTCTTTGGATTTCCTATAAAACCATCATCATCTGCCCTCATACTTAAATGAAAATACAGTGCTTGTGTACTTAAAGGCATATCTAAAAATAAATCTGTATCTATAATTGATAAGCTAAACATTCTTCTATTTGCCACTTAGCTACCTCCTTCGTAAAAATCTATATACTTTACAAAACCCCCAATATCTTATAAACTGTAATTACGAATATTTAATTAAATTTTTTATTGGGCTGTTGCTGCAGCTCTTTTTTTATACTTACTAATAAGTCCACTTATACCACCACGAGAAGTTCCATAGATTTCTGCTAATTCTTTTATTGTTAATTTGTTTCTTAGTTTCAACATATCTTCTATATCTTCTTTTGGTCTCTTTATTCCTCTACTTACTTTACCCTTTTCATATAACTCAAAGGCCTGTTCCACTGTACGGGATTTTTCTGTAAGTATTGCTACAGCTAATACATACCAATTCTCATTCATTTTTAAAAACCTCCTTAGATTATATTTGTTAGCAATACAAGTACTGGTATTAATAAAACAAGCTCCCAACCTTCGTCACTTTCTTTAATCATTCTTTTAATATTTAGAATGATTAAAAAGGTTATTGCTAATAAACTATATACACTAAGTATTAACTGTCCTACAGTCGTCAACATATCACCTACCTTCTTACCTTCCTTGTAACTAAATCAACTAATTGTCTTGGCGGTGGCTATACATTTTATTTTAGTGTGGCTCTTATCTTCGCCTACTCCCGCTCGAATTAGCTCATTTAGTTACAAGGATTAAGGTACTATTTACAATGTTCTATCATATACATATATTGGATAAATATAAACTTTTTTAGCTTGTTAAAATTTTTTATAAAGACTTTACGTCTTTAATTTATATTGGTATGGTTGTATATTTTTACTATTAATCTTCTTTTTGTGGTACAATTTTGTTGAAAGGAAGTGTATTTATGTCTGAATTAAATTTAATAAAACTGCCTGAATGTCCACAATTTATAGATGAATCTCTTTCTCCAGCTGCTAAGGAAATTGGTAAAACCCTTGGTAATATTTTTCATTTAATTTTTAGCCCTATAAATTATCCAACTGATAAGTTCAAAATCAAACAAAATGAAAATCTGAAAAAATATAAAAAAGATATAAAAAATGAGCTTTCTAAAATACCAGAAGAAAAACTAGTGGAACCACCTTTAAATATTGTAGGTCCTGCTCTAGATGCATCTAAGTTTTATATTGAAAAAGATGAATTCAGAAAAATGTTTTCAAAACTTATTGCTTCATCAATGAATATTGATAATAAAAATTTCTCGCATTCTTCTTTTATTGAAATAATAAAACAACTTAGTCCTTTTGATGCTTTAGTTTTAAAAGAATTATCTCATAAACCTGAACATCCTATTATTACTTATATGCTGTTAGAAAATGAGTTTTCTTCCTTTGGTAGAACCGGATGTGCTGTCGTTAAAGATTTAATAAAATTAGATTGTATTACTGATGAAAAATCATTAAATCTTTTACATATGGCACTAGATAACCTATCCAGATTGAATTTAATTTCTATAGGTTATAATTCTGAACTTTCTGATATTGAAGCTTATAAAAATACTCTTGATTTTTTTGAAAACTTTATAAAACCACAAATTAAACTTACTTATTTAATAAGACCAGAATTTAAAAATAGAAGCCTACATCCTCGCTATGGAGTACTTGAGCTAACAAATTACGGTTTAAATTTTATTAACACCTGTATTTCATAGCTTTTAATGCATCTAAAGTTATAATCTTTAATTCTTCCATAAATTCATTTGTTATTTTATCTACTTTCTTTAAAAATTTATAATTAATAATCATATTTATTGTTGTGACTGTAATAGTTGAAACTGCGATACTTGCTATTATGGTCACCATAATTATATTTTTATCCATTCCTATTTCCTCCTAAAAACTTACTTGATTATTAGCATTTATTATTCTATTACTAAAACCTTTTACTTATTTACTTGTCTCCTTGTTTACTTGTTTTCAAATTTTCCTCTGGAAAATCTAATTTTATTTTTCCATCCCTTATAAGTTCACTTACAACTCTATTCAATATTTTTGTTGCTTCCTTTGGATCCTGTTTTCCTATAATCTTACATTCAAGTAACATTTACTCACCTCCCTTAGTTACAAGCTATCTCACTTTCAGCTTGTCCTTCTATAAACTTATTTATAAAGTACATTTGACCTTTGCCAGTTACTTTAGGTGTCTTACTTATGCTTATATGTCCATCACTATGTGTTATTGATGTTTCCTTAACCTCAAATAGTCCTATATCCATACTGTATTGAGTTGGCATGTTATAATCAGTTCCTTTTCTTTTAATTAAATAACCATTATCTCTAAGCCATCTGAATAATCTGTTTTGTCCCATATCAACTCCATTCTGTTTTAATATCTTAGCTAGTTCTCCTACTAAAATTGAAGCATGTGAAGCTGAAACTGCATTTGCAAATAAAACCTTAGGCTTTTGCTCTTGAAGTTGATTTTCTTTTTCGGCATTTTCTAATCTTAATTTTTCAATGCTTTTATTTGCAATTTCTAAAGCCCTTTTCATTATCATTTCTGGACTATTCCATGCTTTCTCCACTGCTATAAAATATTGCCTTGCTTGTTTACTTAACCTTTTAGTATCTATGTTTGTTCTTGGTGCTACACCAGCTATCATACAAATTTCTTTCGCAGTATCAAGTGTTAAAATATATTCGATCTTAGTACCACCACCATTATTTGCACTCGTCTTTAAAAGCGTGTGTGTTTTATCTTCTTCCGAACCAACTGCCTCAAGTTGATTTTTAATCCAATGTGAGAAATCTTGTTGAACTTTTAAAAATTCATGTAGTTTTCTCCCACTGATTATTACTTCACCGTTATCGTTATGTTGTAATGGTATAAGTTGTTGATTTTTAAAAACTTGTACATTATTCATTTAATCATCTCCTGTTAATGTTTAATCTTATCTATTAAAGAATTTATATCTAATTTTAAAATTCTCGCTAAAATCAGCAATTTTTCTGAGCTTGGTGCATATCTTCCCGCTTCTAAATCAGCTAAATAACTTCGAGAAATCCCTACTCTTTTAGATAGATTTGCCTGCGTCATGTTTTCCTTTATTCTAGCTTCTTTTAAAATTTTCCCAATAATGATTTTGTTTTCTGATATCATGTTTCAACCTCCTTTCGATACGTTAATTGTAATGTATTCACGTCAATATGTAAAGTTTCCTTGTCGTGAATTAACGACTATAATTATTCATTTTTAAGCATTTGTAGTGTCACGCCTTCATTTTCCTTTTATATGCTTGTATTTCCGTCATTTTGCATATTGATTTTAATTTGTTGAACAATTATAATAAACTTATATGGTCGGTAATTCCGACACACTAAGGAGGTTTTTAAATGAAAATAGGTGTTACTTTGAAAAAATTAAGAAAAGGCGCTAACCTTACTCAAAAGGCTTTAGCTGATAAGTGTAATATATCGCGAGGTTACTTAGCCGACTTAGAAGCTGATAGGTATAACCCTAGTATTGATACATTAAAAACTATTGCAGACGCTCTTGGTGTTTCAGTAAACGACTTCTTTGATGAAGAAACTAAAAAAGAAAAAACAGATACATCTATAAAAAAGGACTTATCTGTTATACCTAAAGAATTTACTAACTCTGATGAAGCTAGAGAGTATGTAAATAAACATCAAATATTCGGTTCTAATGGTTTTGATTCTGACAAATTAGATGATAATGAAATATTAGACTTCGCTAATGAACTTTTAAAACAAATGGAACTTATAAGTTTTAAATTTAAAAAGTAGGTGATTATATTGCACTGGATTGATGACATTGTATTAGGACTAATAGACACATATGGCACTAATAATCCTTATGAACTATGTGATGCATTAAATATATTTATTATTAAGTTAGAACCAGTAAATAAGTTACTACAAGATAATCATAGTGTTTATATAAGAAATTTTTATGGAAAAGAAATTATTTTTATAAGAAATAACTTACATAAAAAACATGAACTATTTTATTTAAGACATGAATTAGGTCATGCAATTTTACAACCCGATATTGAACATTCGCTAAATAAAGACTTATTAAATATTCCTAAATTCGAAAAACAAGCTGATTATTTTGCACTCAAGCTAAGTAATATAGAATTTGATGAAATAGAAATGTATCAAATGACTTATAAACAAATAGCTAGTTGTATTGAAGTTCCCGCAAGAGCTTTAAAACAACTAGTTAATTTATAATATATTTTTTAAATTATAATCAAACATATATTCGGTTTTCAATAAGGAGGTTTTGAAAATAGAAAAAATAGCAATATATGCTCGTAGAAGCGAGGAAAAAGAAACTGGTGAAAGTATAAAAAATCAAATTAATATTTGTCGTAATTATATTGAAAGAATTTATAAAAATCCTTTAATAGATGAATATTTTGATGATGATTATAGTGGAAGAAATATGATTAGACCTGATTTTAATAAAATGATGATATTAGTAAAAAAGGGATACTATAAAGCCATAGTATTCTGGAAACTCGATAGAGTTGCTAGAAATGCACTCGATTTTTTAAAGCTTCATAAAGAACTTGATAAACTAGGAGTTAATTTAATTTCTGTTACAGAGGGTTTTGATCCATCAACTCCTGCAGGCAAATTAATGATGACTATGCTTGCTGCAGTAGCTGAAATGGAAAGAAAAAATATATCTCAAAGAGTTATTTCAAATATGAATGAAATGGCGAAAAAAGGTAAATGGACTGGTGGTATAACTCCTTACGGATATAAAACTATAACTATTAAAAAAGAAAAATATTTAAAAGAAGATAATGACACTATAAAAACAGTCAAAGAAATATTTGATAAATATTTAGAAACTGAAAGCTTATTTCAAGTAAGTAAATGGCTTAAACAAAGCTACAATATAAAAAAATCTCCCACCAGTATAAAAAGAATATTAACCAACTTAGTCTATGTAAAAAGTGATAATGAAATATCCAAGTATTTAACTAATAGAGGAATAAACCTTTATGGCCAACTAAATGGAAATGGACTCGTGAGCTATGGGAAAGCCAATAAAACTAACGATGAAGGAGTAGAATTTAGGAATATATCTGAATGGATTGTAGCAATAGGAAAACATAAAGGCATAATAAGTGGATTGGAGTATATAAAGGTTCAACACATTCTTAAAAGTAAAAATAATAGTGGTAGACGTGGTACCGGTGATGTTACATTTCTTAATGGCCTATGTAGATGTTCTTATTGTGGCAGCTATATGAGAACAAAACAAAAAAAGAAAACAAATGGAGGCTACTATAAATACTTTGCATGTGCTAAAAAAGATACTGGATTAGAACATTGTAAAAATAAAATGATTAAAATTAGTGATGTAGAAGAAACTGTATTAAATGCCCTTTATAACTATAAAATTAATAATATACATACCAATAACACACCTATTGATACTTCAAAATTAAGGAATGATTTAAATAAAAAACAAAAACAAATAAAAAATTTAGTACTAAAATTATCTTTAGATGATGAACTAGAGGATATTTTTTTAGAACAAATAAGAGAACTAAAAAAAGAAGTAAATGAACTACAAAAAAATATTGAAGAGAAAGAAAAGGAGAATTTATTAAATAATGTTTCTAATTATAATAAAGATTCTTTCATAAAACAACTAAGCAATTTTAAAAACATTTTTATTAATTGTAAGGATATTGATAGTAAACGAAAACTTATAAAAAATTTAGTCAAGGAAATAAGAATAGATGGCATAAATAAAAAAACGGAGCTAGAAACTTACTTCTAACCCCATTAAAATTATCTACTATTCTTTTCGTATGGTTGACCATCTGCTGCAGGTGCTGTTGTTTTTCCTACAAAACCTGCCAAGGCTAACATAGTTAAAATATATGGTATACTTGAATAAAACTCTGAAGGTAAATTCCAACTAAAGCCTTGAGCAAATATTTCAAAAGAACCACCAAAAGCAAATAATAAACATGCACCCATAGTACCAAATGGTTTCCAATTACCGAATATCATTGCTGCTAAAGCTATAAATCCACGACCTGCAACCATTCCTTCTCTATAAACTGGAGTTATTCCAATTAATGCAGCTCCGCCTAATCCTGCCAAAGCTCCAGATAATACAACACATAGATATCTAACTTTATATACATTTATTCCTAAAGTGTCTGCTGCCTTAGGATGTTCACCTACAGATCTTATTCTTAATCCTGTAGGAGTTTTAAATAAAACATAATGTGATACTATGACAGCGATTATTGCAATTATAACAAACCAATTTATGCCTCCAATAATAGGACCTAGTACAGGAATACTCTTTATAAATGATGGCACATTATAAGGAAGTGCTTTAACTATATCTGTTTGTCCACCTTTTTTAAATATCTTAAATATCAAAAAACTAGCTAGAGCTGACGAAAAAAGATTTATAGCCGTACCAGATATAACCTGATCTGCTTTCAACGTTACACTTAAAAATGCATGTAATAGTGCAATTAATGCTCCTGCTATTATAGCAAATAATATTCCAATTATCGGATTTCCCGTAGTATATGTACCAAATACAGCAAAGAAAGCCCCCATTATCATCATACCTTCGAGTCCTATATTAACTACACCAGATCTTTCCGAAAACACTCCACCAAGTCCTGCAAAAACTAAAGGTGTGGCCGTTCTTAATGTTGCTGTTATAAGTCCTATTATCATTAAACTACTCATTGACTAACACCTTCCTATTCTTCTTTTCTGAAAAGTATCTTACTATATAATCTGTTGCTACAAATATAATTATTATTGATTGTACTAAATAAACTATTTCCTTTGGTATTCCATTTAGTTGTAACATCTTTGAACTACTATTTAATGCACCAAATAATATTGCTGAAGGTATACATCCTATAGGATTATTTTTGGCAAGCAAAGCAACCGCTATACCATCAAAACCAAATCCAGGTAAAGCCATCATATCTTGTGCTTGATGCATAACCCCTGCTATATGTGTAGCACCACCAATTCCCGCTATAGCCCCGGATAAAACCATAGCAAAAACTGTATTTTTAGCTATATTTATTCCACCATATTCTGCACCTTGTGGATTAAATCCAACAGCCCTTATTTCATATCCAATTGTAGTTTTCCAAAGTATCCAATATATTAATATGGCACAAACTATTCCTATGATTAAACTTATATTGGCTCTACTCATATTACTAAATCTTAATAATTGAGCACTTTTTTGAATAATCTTTGTACTTGCAGAAGATTTAACTGCAAATCTTGACCTTAATATTATATAGTTACCTAAATACAAACCTAAATAATTCATCATTATTGTATTTATAACTTCATTAGTTCCTATTTTTGCTTTTAAGTATCCTGGCACAGCTGCCCAAATTCCTCCAGCTATTATACCCCCCGCTATTATTAGAATTGAATGTATAACTGTATTTAATCCAGGTATAAGCCCTATAATTGCAGCTGATATCATACCTACTATAAACTGACCTTCTACACCTATATTAAATAAGCCACATCTGAATGCTATGGCATTGGCAACTCCTGTAAAAATTAAAGGAGTAACATATATCATTGTTTCTAAGGTTTTTCTTGTGTCTCCAAAGCTACCGTTCCATATAGTCTTAAATAAATCTTTAAGAGCAGAAAAATATTGAAGTATTGAATATCCTTTTGCCCACATTACAAAGAATACTGATACAAATATAGCAACTACTATAGCTAAAAGTGGAAAAGCTAATGATTTTAATATCTTTATTATAGGATTATCTTTATTATTTTTAACGTTTTCATTATCCACCTTATTTCACCTCTTCCTTGTTATAATCACTAGTACTTCCTCCAGCCATCAATACTCCTAGTTTTTGTTCTGTAGCATCTTTTCTATCTACAATTTTTACAATTTTACCATCATACATAACTGCAATTCTATCTGATAAAGATAATATTTCATCTAATTCTAATGAAACAAGTAAAACAGCTTTACCATTATCTCTTTCCTCTACTAATCTTGTGTGTATGTATTCTATAGCTCCCACATCTAATCCCCTAGTTGGTTGAGATGCAATTAATAAATCTGGATTTTTTGATATTTCTCTAGCTGCTATAAGCTTCTGTTGGTTTCCTCCAGATAAAGCTGATGCTAAAACTTCATCATTAGGTGTTCTAACATCAAATTCATTAATAAGTCTATTACAATGTTTTCTTATTTCAGCATAGTTCATTATTAATCCCTTACTGAAAGGTTTTTTATGATGTATACCTAATATAGAGTTTTCAAACAAAGAATATTTAAGTATAAGTCCTCTTTTATGTCTATCTTCTGGAATATGTCCAACACCACTATCTATTATTTCTCTAGAACTCTTGTTTAATATTTCTTCACCCTTGAGTTTTATACTTCCACCATCTGCCCTAGAAAGCCCTGTCAATACCTCTATAAATTCACTTTGACCATTTCCATCTACTCCTGCTATACCTACTATTTCTCCTGCTCTTATAGATAGATTTACCCCTTTAAGTACTGAAACTCCCCTTCTATCTTTAGCCACGATATTCTCTACTTTTAATATTTCTTTACCTAATTTTTGGGGTTTTTTATCTATATTTAAGTCAACTTTTCTTCCTACCATTAACTCTGCTAATTCATCTATATTCGTTGCTGAAGTTTTTACTGTTCCCGTAACTTTTCCTCTTCTTATTATAGTTACTCTATCACTCATTTTCATTACTTCCTTTAATTTATGAGTTATAAGGATTACGGATTTACCTTGTGATTTTAAATTTTCTATTATTTCTCCCAATTCATCTATTTCCTGCGGAGTTAAAACTGCTGTAGGTTCATCTAATATTAATATGTTAGCTCCTCTATATAAAGCTTTTAAAATCTCAACCTTTTGTTGCTGACCTACAGATATATCCTCAATAACAGATTTAGGATCTATTGAAAATCCATATTTTTTTGCTATTTTATCTACATCCTTAATAGCTTTATTTATGTCTAACTTTAATCCCTTTCTTGGCTCTATTCCAAGAATTATGTTCTCTGCTACTGTAAAGTTATTAACCAACATGAAATGTTGATGAACCATACCAATTCCTAATTTAATAGCATCATTAGGGCTTGTTATGTTAACTTTTTTCCCTTCAATAAATATATCTCCTTTTTCAGCTTGATATAGTCCATATAATACATTCATAAGGGTAGTCTTACCAGCACCGTTTTCTCCTAGTAATACATGAGTCTCTCCTTTAAAAAGCTCAAAATTTACATTATCATTTGCAACAGTACCAGGAAAAACTTTAGTTATACCTTTCATTTCTACTACTTTATCCATTAGCCTTTCCTAGTTATTGAATACCTTTACAACAACTAGTTGCCTCCCTCCATTTTTTATTAATATTAAAATGCCCTAATAAAAATACAGTATGTAGTTTATAAAAGCTAGATGGTTTACACTCATCTAGCTTTTATTTTATAATCCTTTAGTAAAATTTTATTTTACTTCTGGAGCATTGAATTTCTGTAAATCTTCTCTTGTTGCTGGCACTTTAAATTTATCTTCTTTTATATCTTTCTTATATTTATCTACTAAATCTAATACTTCTTTTGGTGTATTCTTATCTGAAGTAGGGGCTATATCAACACCATCTTCTTTTAATCCTAATTCTATATATTTGCCACCTTCAAATTTTCCATCAATCACAGATTTAATTGCTTTATATGTAGCAACATCTACTTTCTTTATCATACTTGATAATATTATATCTTTATATTCTGGTACTGTAACTGATTGGTCTAAATCAACACCAATAGCCCAAACTGGTTTATCTGGTTTAGTTAATTCTTTTGCCGCCTTAAATAATCCAATTCCAACTCCACCTGCTGCATGATATATAACATCACAGCCTGAACCATATAATGATTTTGCTAATTCATATCCTTTATTTGTATCTCCAAAACTATCTGCATATTTTACCATGGAACCCTTTTCAGAACCTTTTCCAATTAATCCTTTTGCAGCTTCTGGATTTACAGCCTTAACTCCTGCAGCGAACCCAACTTCGAATCTTTTTATAAGTACATTGTCCTTTCCACCTATAAATCCAACCTTATTAGTTTTAGTCATTTTACCTGCTATAACACCCATTAAAAAAGATCCTTCTTCTTCTTTAAATTTTATAGCTTGAAGATTTTTTTTATCCACCTTTGAATCATTAGGATCAATTATAACAAATTTTTTATCTGAATATTTTTCTGCTATATTTTTAATTGATGGTTCCACTTGAAACCCTACACCAAATGTTAAATCACAGTTATCGTTTACTAACGCTTCTAAGTTTGATTCATAATCTTCTTTCTGTTTTGATTCTATAGGTTTGTAATCGATTCCAAATTCCTTTTGAGCTTTTTTAACCCCTGTATCTGCGGCTTGATTAAATGATTTATCATTTAGTCCACCTTCATCAGTAGATAATCCCACCTTAATTTTCTTATCCTTATTTGCGGAAGATGAATCTGCACTTTCACTATTTCCGCAACCTGCAAATAATGTAACAACCATTATTGCTGAAGCTACCAATGCTACTAGTTTCTTCTTTTTCATTGAAAATTCCCCCCTAAAAATTCTTTTATAATTTACTCAATATACTTAACTAACTTCTACAAATCCATATTAAATCCTTCTTTTATTATTAAATTTATTTCAAATTTATGAATTTTTAATAAATTTTAATTATACTATATTAATCATTATATGCATAATAATTTCTAATTATATGAATATTTTTAATTGCACGAAAAATTATTTGCATAAAAAATTTTTATGTAAATAAGCTAATTGTTATTTACATAAAATCATATAATTAGAAATTAATAATCCTCTATAAAAAATATACCACAAGCTCCTGGTCCTGCATGTACACCTACAACACATCCAACCTCGCACTCTATAAAATCTGTTCCTTTATCCTTTAAATTTTCTCTAAGAGTGCTTAGAATATCTTTATTATCTACATGTAACAATACACATGGTTCCTTATCTTTAATACCTAATTTATTAATGTATTCTAGTATAGCCCTTATAGCCTTTTTACTTCCCCTAACCTTATCTTTGACCACCATTAATCCATCTTCTACAGCTAGAATAGGCTTTATTCCCAAAACATTGGCTATAAAACCTGCAGTTTTAGAAAGTCTTCCTCCTTTTATAAGATAATCCAACGTTTCAAAAGCTAAAATACTTTTAACATGAGGTTTAGTTTCATTAATTTCTTTTTCAATTTCATGTATAGATAATCCTTGCTCTCTAAGTCTACAAGCCTTCATAACTAAAAGTCCTAGACCTGATGTTACATTATTACTATCAATAACTACTATATTCTCTGAATCTAACATATCTCTAGCTATGCAAGCAGATTGATACGTTCCGCTCATTTTAGAAGATAAATGTATAGAAACTATCTTATATCCCTCATCTAAATAATTTTTATAACATTCTGCAAATTTTTGAGGGTTTAACTGAGAAGTTTTTGGGAAAATACATTCTCTTTCTATTTTGTCAAAAACATCATATAATTTTATATCTACACCATCTTTATAACTACGTTCCCCAAAATTAACTAATAACGGGAGGACCTTTATTTCATAATTATCCACTATATAATCTGGCAAATCTGCCGTACTATCAGTTATAATCTTTATTTTATTCATTTAATTATTCCTCCTACTATTTCATATTTGGAAAACCTATTTGTCTTAGTGCTTCATATGCTACTACAGAAACTGTATTTGATAAATTTAATGATCTAGTACTACTACTTAACATAGGTACTCTTATACATTTATCTAAATTATTATTTTTAATTTCATCTGGTAATCCTGAAGATTCTCTACCAAATACTATAAAATCTCCACTTTTAAATCTAACTTCATTATAATAATTGTCTCCATGAGTTGTGGAGAAATAAAAATTAGAATCTTTGTATTTCTCTCTTAATTCTTCATAAGATTCATATATAGTTAAATCCAAATATTTCCAATAGTCTAATCCTGCTCTTCTTAAATGTTTTTCATCTAAACTAAATCCTAAAGGCTTTATTAAATGAAGTTTTGAATCCGTAAGCACACAAGTCCTTGCTATATTACCTGTGTTTTGCGGTATCTCTGGCTGAAATAATACTATGTTTAAATTCAAAACCCTTCCTCCGTTCTTACAAAAAAAATATAATATTTGTACTAATTAGTACAAATATTATATTACTCTATTATTAGCTTTTAGTAAAGATTATAAAAAAATAACAAAATGTTAATTTTTTTATGGTATAAATATTAATTTAAATATTAATTTAATAATTCCAATTATATTTTAACCCTTTGAGTATATATTAAATACTAAACTTCCTCCATTTGTATATCCTTCGATATAAATAGGATAATTTAAATTATTTCTAAATTTAAAATCTATGCTACCATAACTTACTGTAGCATCCTTACCTTTTGGTACATAATGAACCGGTTTGGTGTGATGTGTCCTTTCTACTGCTTGTAACCCCGCTTTCTCTACAACATTATATAAAGTTGAAGATACTTGACAAACTCCCCCACCTAATCCATCTTCTACTCTATCTCCTATGATAACTGGAGCTGCTTGATATCCCTTTTCCGCTGATCTTTCACCTACTACATTATTAAAACTAAATATATCACCAGGCATTAATATTTTACCGTTGATAGCATTAGTAGCTAATACTATGTTATTTGCTCGCTGTGGTGAAGATATTCCTCCATACTGAGTAGAAAAAGAACCTATATTAGTATTTATCACAGACAATTTATCTGAAGTTATTCTAGGTTGTACAACTTTTATAGATGCCTTTTCACATATATCCTTTGATAAATCTTTATTAATTTTATTTACTAAGTCCTTTTTTAACTTATCTTTTTCTAATTTTTCACCATTGGTGTGAGGTATAACTGAAAATCCACCTCCATTTGGTGTCAAAGAAGCATTTACAGGATCCACATTTACATTTTTTTCAACATTCCCTATTAATGAGTCCAAAACCTTTTTATCATAGTCAAAATCTATAGCGTAATTTTTGGAAGGCTTGTTTTTAATAATACTATATCTTTTGAAAATAATTAAGTTTTTTCCATAAGAAAAAGCATCATTAATTACTTTATCCAAATTATTTTTAGCCTTTAAATCTGAATATTTTATTGAATATTCTTTTCCCTTAGCTTCTACTTTAACTTTTTTGTCTAATAATTTATTCCAATACCCCTTTTCTACTAAGATTTTAGCTTCTTTTTTAGTTTTTCCAGAAACATCAATTCCTTCTACACTTACCCCTGGATAAATTAAATTATTATAAAATTTAACTTTATTGTATTGGTAAACAAAAAAACCTGAAAATACTGCTAAAATACTGCACACAACAGCAATCAATAATAAGTTTTTACTACTAGTTGTGGCATTCTTTTTAACTCTTGTAACTTTTCCCAAAAATATCACCTCACTAAAGTCATAATAATTATACTACAAAAATTCCTAACTTTACACAGTTTTAAGCTTTAATTTGTTTGCTAAATGTTTAAAATTTTTAAATTATAGTATATACTTGAAATTAATCTTAACTTTTAAAAATTATTGAATAGGATGTGTTTTTAATGGATTTCCATAAAAAGTCTCTATTAAATTATTTAAAAAATATATTATCTATTCCAAGCCCTACTGGCTTTACTTATAATGTAACAGATTATATAAAAAAAGAATTAGATATTTTAGATATTCCTTATACTGTTACAAATAAGGGAGCATTAATCATAACCCTAGAGGGCACCAATAGATCCTATGAAAGAACTCTATCCTCTCATGTGGATACATTAGGAGCCATGGTTAAAGAAATAAAAAATAATGGTTCTTTATCTATAGTTCCCATTGGTGGATATATGATGAACTCCATAGAAGGTGAAAATTGTACGGTTCATACATTAAATGATGAAGTTTATACAGGAACTATACAAACAATAAAACCATCTGTACATATACATGGTGATGACTCTAAAACTCTTAAGCGTTCTCCTATTAATATGGAAGTTATTATTGATGAAAAGGTTTTTTCAAAATCAGATGTAGAAAAATTAAATATAAACGTAGGAGATTTTATATGCTTTGATACTAGAACCTTATTCACTGAAAAAAATTTTATAAAAAGTAGACATTTAGATGATAAAGCTGGAACCGCCATCTTACTCTATGCTATAAAATATATTGCTAAGAATAATTTAACGTTACCTTATACTACTAACTTTTTAATAAGTAATTATGAGGAAGTAGGTCATGGAGCTAGTTATATCCCAAATAACACCAGAGAATTTATTTCTGTAGATATGGGAGCCCCTGGGAAAGGTCAAAATTCTTCTGAATATAGTGTATGTATTTGTGCAAAAGATTCATCTGGACCTTATGATTTAGAACTTAAAAAGAGATTAATCAATATATGCAAAACTAGCAATATACCTTATAAAATAGATATTTATCCTCATTATGGCTCGGATGCTAGTGCTGCATTAAGAGCAGGTTGGGATATAAAAACAGCTTTAATAGGACCTGGCGTTTATTCCTCTCATGCTTATGAAAGAACCCATATAGAAGCCATACTTGCAACCTTCGACCTAATAATAAAATATTGTGTATCCTAGTATTTTATTACATATTTAACAATATAATTTACAAATATATCCTATTTTAGCTTAGGGGGAAACTATGGAACAACTACCTAGTACTGAAATAAAAAAGAAATCTAATATAAAAAAGATTATAACTATACCTTTAATAATATTATTATTCATAATAAACCTTTTAGGTTTTTACACTGGAAATTTAGTTTATTATGAAGCCTGTAAGGCTCAAACTAGTAGGGGAATTCCTAATATGTATGATACTTATAAGTGTACTTTTAATGAAAAAAGATTTAAATCATTAGCAAAAGAAAATGTAACTATTCAATCTAAGTATGGCTACAATATTAAAGGTATCTATTTAATAAATCCTACACCTACTAAAAACTCTGTAGTTATCGTTCATGGAATTAAAGGTACACGTTGGGAATCTATGAAATATGCAGATTTATATTTAGATAAAGGATTTAATGTACTAGTTTACGATTCCCGCTATCATGGACTGACTGGGGGTAATGACGTAACTTTTGGATACTGTGAAAAATATGATTTAGATCGTTGTATAGATTGGCTTTATAAAAAAAATAAGGGTGGCATAATAGGTGCCCATGGAGAATCTCTAGGTGCTGCTACTGTTTTATTACATTCCCAATTAAATTTAAATAAAAATAAGGTTAAATTTTATGTGGCTGATTGTCCTTACTCAGATTTAAAGGAACTTTTAATATATAGAATGAATAAAGATCTGCATATTTCCAATAAAATTATTTCTAATGCTTTAATATTTTATTCAGGTACATGTGCCTTAATAAGATCTGGTTTTACTTATAACAAAGTCTCTCCCATTAATGCTGTTAAAAATGTAGAAACTCCTATAATGTTTATTCATGGAGATATAGATTATTTTATTCCCAAAAAAATGAGTGAAGATATGTATAAAGGAAAACCTAATCCAAAAGAGCTCTATATAGCTCCTGCTGCAGGTCATGCACAAGCCTATTTGTATAATAAGAAGGAATATACTAAAAAACTTTATCAGTTCATAGATAAATATGTTCCTATAATTAATTAAATTTTTAAAGGAGACGAACTAATATGAAAGCTGAAATTCTATGCGTAGGTACTGAAATTTTACTTGGAGATATAATAAATACTAATACTCAATATATTTCTCAGAGATTAGCTCATCTAGGTATTGATGTGTACCATCAATGTGTAGTAGGAGATAATGAGAAAAGACTTTTAGAAGAGTTTGAAAGAGCATTTAAATATTGCGATATAGTTATAACTACTGGTGGATTAGGACCAACTAAAGATGATATAACTAAAGAAATAGCTTCTAAATTTTTTAATGAAGATTTATTCCTACATGAAGAATCATTAAAAAATATAGAAAAACGTTTAAGTTTTTATAATAAAAAAATGACTGATAGTAATAAAAAACAAGCTTACTTTCCTAAAATTAGTGATATTTTTCAAAATCCCAACGGAACAGCACCTGGTTGTGCCATCTCTAAAAACAATAAAATTATAATAGTACTCCCAGGACCTCCTAAAGAAATGAAACCTATGTTTGAAAATAGTGTAGTACCTTATCTTGAAAGATTAACTAATACTACTTTTAAATCTAAAATATTAAGAATAGTAGGTGTGGGAGAAAGTGATGTAAATGATATTGTAGGTGATTTATTAGAAAATCAAACTAATCCTACAGTAGCACCTTATGCAAAACCTGGAGAAACAATATTGAGAATAACAGCTAGGGCTAAAACCTCTGAAGAAGCATTAAAATTAATAACACCTGTAGAAAATGAAATAAGAACTAGATTAAAAGATAATATATATGGAACTGGAGAAACTTCTCTAGAAAATGTGGTTGCAAAACTATTAATAGAAAAAAAACTGACTATATCTACGGCCGAATCTTGTACCGGTGGACTTTTAGCTGGAAGACTTATTAACTTCCCTGGTATATCTTCTGTATTTTTAGAAGGTTCTATAACCTATAGTAATGAATCTAAAATTAAAAGATTACATGTAAAAAAAGAAACCTTAGAAAAATATACTGCTGTAAGCCCCGAGGTTGCAAAAGAAATGGCAGAAGGTATAGCTAAAACTTGTGGAACTGACATAGGCATTTCAACTACTGGAGTTGCAGGCCCTGGAGGTGGATCTTATGGTAAACCCATAGGATTAGTATACATAGGCCTATATATTAAAGGAAAAGTAATAGTTAAAGAATTAAATTATCCTGCAAATAGAGAATTTATAAGAAACCGTACCGTACTAAGAGCATTAGATTTTTTAAGACGTGAACTAATAAAATAAATAGGTAAAAAATACATAAATATTATAAAAACTCAACAATACAAGAGAATACTTATTTATATTAAGAGAATGTATTTCTAAATAATACATTCTTTTAATATAAATATAAAGAATATAATATACCTAATTATATTATGTTTGAAATGCTATAATTAGTGTAACTTTAATGATACTCTTTTAACCTCTTCTGCTACAGCTCTAGCTACTCTTTTATCAAAAGCTTCTGGTATTATATACTCCTCATTAATTTCCTCATCATTTATTAATGAAGCTATAGCCTTAGCTGCTGCTAATTTCATTTCTTCAGTTATATTTCTTGCTTTAACATCTAATGCACCTCTAAATATACCTGGAAAAACTAACACATTATTTATCTGATTAGGAAAGTCTGATCTCCCTGTAGCTACAACTTTTGCACCAGCCTTTTTAGCCATATCTGGCATAATCTCTGGCGTGGGATTAGCCATAGCAAAAATTATGCTATCTTTATTCATAGTTTTTATCATTTCTTCACTTAAAACCCCTGGTGCTGATACTCCTACAAATATATCTCCTCCTTTTATTATTTCTTTTAAATTTCCTTGAATTTTTTCCCTATTAGTAATTTTAGCTATTTTTTGCTGTGCATCATTTAACGCTTTATCTCCATCTACTAATGCACCCTTTTTATCACACATTATAATATTTTTAGCTCCCGCCTCCAAAAGTAACTTACATATTGATATTCCCGCAGAACCTGCACCATTTATAACTATTTTTGTTTCTTCTAATTTTTTAGATACAACTTTTAAAGCATTATATAATCCAGCTAAAACTACTATAGCAGTTCCATGTTGATCATCATGAAAAACTGGTATATCTAACTCCTCTTTTAATTTCTTTTCTATATAAAAACATTCTGGTGCTTTTATATCTTCTAAATTTATTCCACCAAAAGTAGGTGCTATTAATTTGATAGTTTTTATTATTTCCTCAGGATCTTTACTATCTATACAAATAGGAAATGAATCTATATTAGCAAATTCCTTAAATAATAAGGCTTTACCTTCCATAACTGGCAATGCAGCATACGGTCCTATATCCCCAAGTCCTAATACTGCAGTACCGTTTGTAACTACTGCTATAGTATTTCCTTTTATAGTATAATCATATACTTTTTCTCTATCTTCAGCTATCTCTAAACAAGGTTGTGCTACCCCTGGCGTATATGCTATAGCTAAATCTTCTTTATTTTCTACTTTGATTTTTCCCTCTATTTTTAATTTACCTTTATTTTGTTTATGTATTTCTAAAGACTTTTTTTTAATATCCATACGTTTCCCTCCTTATTATTTATAAACATATTATCGAAAAAGATATCCACATGTGGATATCTTTTATTAAAAATTGTTAATATAATATAGTATATAAAACTAAAACATTCCAATAGAAACATTAAAGTAATTCTACCTTTTTTTATAATAATTACAATAATCCTTAATAGTACATTGACTACATTTAGGATTTCTTGCTATGCAACATCTTCTACCATGAAATATCAATAAGTGATGCATTAGTATCCACTGTGATTTTGGAATTACTTCTTGCAACTGTTGTTCTGTCTTATTAACATTTTGGCTATTTGCAATTCCTATTCTGTTAGAAACTCTAAACACATGGGTATCTACTGCTATAGTAGGAACATTAAATGCATTCGCTAATACTACATTAGCAGTTTTTCTTCCTACCCCTGGTAAAGATACTAATTCATCAAATTTTTTTGGTATCTCCCCTTTGAATTTTTCTTTTAACTCTCTACAAAGAGCTAATATATTTTTGGACTTATTTCTATATAAACCTATTTTTCTTATTTTATCCTGTAATTCTTCTTCATTTAGAGTTAGAAAATCCTTAGGGGTTTTAAATTCTTTAAATAGATCCTTTGTAATTTCATTAACTTTTTTATCTGTAGTTTGAGCAGATAAAACTGTAGCTATTAAAAGTTCAAAAGAGCTATTATAATTTAATTCACATTTAGCATCTGGATATGTGCTTTTAAGTAAACTAATAATTTTTTCTACATTGTCCTTTTCCAATGATAATTCCACTCCTTAATTACTTTTTATAAGCATATATTCCTCTATACTCTTCCGGTATAAGTTCTGCTATTTTATACATAAAATAATCCATAACCCTATCTTCATATTCATGCTTATTTTCTTCTTTTAATTTTTTAGGTATTTCTATAGGCTTTCCTATATTTAAATTAACCTTTGCAAATTGAAAAGATTCTAATCCCATATCTTTATCATTTATAGGTAATAACTTTTCTGTTCCTGTTATACCTAAAGGAATCACTGTAGCTTTAGATAGCTTTTGAATCAAAATAACACCTTTTTTAGGTTCTATTAATCCAGCTGTTCTACTTCTAGTACCTTCTGGAAAAATTAAAATATTATTTTTTGCCTTTAGTGTTTTCACTATACTATATATAGCTTCTTTATCTGCTGTATTTGGCTTTATAGGAATAGTCTTTGTTATTTCTATACCTAATTTGGTTAATGAATTATCGTTAAGTTTAACCCCAGCTATAAAAGTTATATCCTGATCTTTCAATGCCCTATTTAATACTAAAGCATCAGAATTACTTAAATGATTACATATAAATATAATAGGCTTTTCCACATCATTTAAATTTTCATAACCACTTACTGTAATATTGGCATATTTTCGTATATACCCATTTAATATCGTATTTGCGATGAATTTTAAGGGACCTTTGGGAAGGCATCCTATTAATCTTATCATTTTAGGAGAAATCATAATAAATAACACCTCACATGTTAAACAATCTATAATCTTATAAAACTAATATCCTAATTTAAATCATATATAATAGATTATAATTGTAAATATCCCAAAAGTCTATTATGATTATTTTGTTTTTACTCAATAAGCTAGGAGATAGTTTATGAAAAATTATATCATTACACATTTTTTTCATTTTCATCATAGTTTTAAAACAATAATCTTATAATTCTAACTTATCCTAACTACTTTAGCTGGTATACCAACTGCTGTAGAATTTAATGGTATATCTTTTAAAACTACTGCATTAGCTCCTATTTTTACATTGTTTCCGATATTTATAGGTCCTAAAATCTTAGCACCACTTCCAATTACAACATTATTACCTATCGTAGGATGTCTTTTACCTTTATCCTTTCCTGTTCCTCCTAATGTTACTCCGTGATATAGAGTAACATTATCTCCAATTTCTGCAGTTTCCCCAATTACCACTCCCATACCATGATCTATAAATAATCCTTTACCAATAACGGCACCAGGATGAATCTCTATACCAGTTAAAAATCTACTAGCTTGCGAAATAAGTCTCGCAATAAAAAAACAATGAATTTTATAGAAAAAATGTGCTATTCTATGATGTATTAATGCATGGATAAAAGGATACAATATAAAAACTTCCAAAGAGTTTCTAGCTGCTGGATCTTTTTCCATAGCATTTTTTAGATCATATATTAATAGTTTAAATGGATTTTTCATAAAATCTCCTCCATATTATATTAGTCATATAGTCCTAAAGACATATATTTTTCTCCTCCATCTGGAGCTACAGTCACAACCTTTTTGCCTTTTCCTAGCTTCTTAGCTATTGCAAAAGCTGCTGCAATATTAGCTCCTGAAGATATTCCTAGCAATATTCCTTCTTTTTTAGCAACATTTTTAGCATATTCATATGCTGCTTCATTGGTTATAGTCATAACTTCATCCACTACATTTTTATCATAAAGTTCTGGTATAAATCCTGCTCCTATACCTTGTATTTTATGTGATCCTGCTTTTCCACCTGATATAACAGGTGAATCAGAAGGTTCTACTGCAATTACTTTAATATTTTTATTAACTTCCTTTAATTTCTTGCCTACACCAGATAAAGTTCCACTAGTACCTACAGAAGATACGAATGCATCCACTTCTCCTAAATCTTCAAGTATTTCAATAGCTGTAGTTTCATAATGTTTTTGTGCATTAGCTTTATTAGAGAATTGCTGAGGTATAAAATAACCATCTTTACCCTTAGCAATTTCTTCTGCTTTTTCTATAGCACCTTGCATACCTTTGTTACCCTCTGTAAGAATTAATTCTGCACCATAAGCTTTTAACATACTTCTTCTTTCCATGCTCATAGAATCTGGCATAACAATTATTACTCTATATCCTTTAAATCTTCCTACCATAGCAAGACCTATTCCAGTGTTTCCACTAGTAGGCTCAACTATCACATCTCCTTTTTTTAATATTCCATCCTTTTCTGCTGCTTCTATCATTCCCAAAGCTGCCCTATCCTTTATACTTCCTCCTGGATTAAATTTCTCTAGCTTTATATATATATGCGCCATATTGTCCTCTGTCATATTGTTTAATTTAAATAAAGGTGTATTTCCAATTAAGTCTACTAAATTTTCATAGATCATATAAATATCCTCCTTGTTTTTTTATTTTAATACAAAAAACTTCATCTCTATATATAGAGACGAAGTTAATATCCGTGGTTCCACTCTAGTTAGGTTTAAAACCTCACTTTATTCAAGTACCTAAATTATACTCTATCACTATAACGGGTGAACCCGATGTAACCTACTTAATTCAGCACATAACTCCAAAGCGCACTTCAGATAAACTTCCTTTAGAAATCTCTCAGCAAAACGATTCCCTCTCTTAAAAGGTTATTTAACTTACTTTTCTTTATCATAGTATTTAAATTGTATTTCCGAGTACTTTAGTATGAATTATATAATATTATTATATGATAATTTTGAATTTTGTCAACTACTTAGCTACAAAATCTATGTTTACCTATTACTTTTATTAGAGGTCTGGACCATATCCATTTACTTGTAGCTGTAACTGGATTAAAATAATATATAGCTCCATCTGAGGGATCCCATCCATTTAGTGCATCCCTAGCTGCATTTATAGAACTTTGTTCTAGATTCGCATTAATTTGACCATCTACTATAGCTGTAAAAGCACCTGGTTGATATATAACTCCTGCTATAGTATTTGGAAATTTTGAATCTCTTGTTCTATTTAAAACTACAGCTCCTACAGCTACCTGTCCTTCATAAGGTTCTCCTCTAGCTTCACCATTTATAAGTCTTGCAAGTAACATTACATCCTGATTATTACTAGAATACTGCGGTGATGATGTAGAAGTAGATCCCACGTTTATTCCCAATGCAGCTAAAGTTCTATCTCCTATTATGCCATCTACTTTCAATCCATTCTTTGCTTGAAAATTTCTTATAGCTGTATAGGTCCCATATCCGAAAATACCATCTACAGATCCATCATAATAACCCCATGCTTTTAACTTTCTTTGGGCTTCTGTTATGGTACTTCCTCTATTTCCATAATAGTATGCCACAGCTTTAGCTGCATTTTCATAAGGTAATGTATAAAATGTAGTACTTCCATAAGCTATCATTATAGCTAATAAATAAATTAAAGCTCTTTTAAAATATATATTTTTTTTCATTAGAAATCCTCCCAATAACCATATGATTATCCAAGAATATTTTAATTTTAGTTTGCTCATAAATTCATAAAAAATACTAAGTAAAATTAAAAAAGGAAACATAACTCTATTATGTTTCCTTTAAAATCTATTTTTTAGAAAAAATACTATAATTAATATTCTTATTTTCTATTATTACGGATAAATCTTTTAAGTTTAGATCACTTAAACTTTTATAAGATACTTTTAACTTTATACCATTGTTAATCATATCTAGGGAATCTACATTATCCCACATGATTAAAAAATCAGAAGGTTTTCTATTAAATAATTTTTCTAAAGAATTCACTATACTAATTTTCTTACCTAATAATAAACGTCCTGTATCTAAGGCTATTACCTTATATTCCCCTATCATTTCTCCTATTCTTAAATCATTTACTTTTACTAAATTTTTACCCTCTTTATCTACAACTTGTTTATTTAAAATATCCTTTGATAAAAGATAAGAATACTTTTGTAATATTATATCCCTAGTACTTATCACTCTTATTATTATCTTTCCTTCATTCTCGTAAAAAGATATATTCTTAAATTCATAATTATATATTTCCCCATTTTTTTTAAGTTTATATGCTATAGCTCTAGGATAATCATCTTCTGTAGTTACATATATATCTATTAATTTTCCTATATAATCACCATATTCATCATAAACTTTCTTATTTAGAACTTTAGTTAAGAAAAAACTTTGCAATTTTTTCATAAATGTTCCTCCTTCCATTATTCAGAGAAACATTTACATACTTAAAAAGTTAAATTATAATTTATAAAATAACGGTGAATTTAAAGCACAAATGTCTCCTTGAATAATATCTATTAAATTTTTTATTTTAATACACCTCCGACTAAGAGGACCATTATCCATTGAGTGCTCACCACCTTAATTTAAAAATAAGTAGCAAAACTTTGCTACTCCTGTAAATAAACTTAATATATTCTTATATTTTTATTATATTTATAATTAGTGCATTTTGCAACTAAATTTATTTTTGATAATGAACTTATACATTTGTATAATAATAGTATTGCACCATAATTTAAAATAGATAGGAGAATGAATAAGTTTGAATAAAAACAAATTTTTGCCTGTAAATAAAGATGATTTAAAAGAATTAAATATAGAGCAATTAGATTTTATAATAGTAACTGGAGATGCATATGTTGATCATCCATCTTTTGGAACAGCTATTATAGGTAGAGTTCTAGAACGTGAAGGATTTTCCGTAGGTATTATAGCACAACCTGATTGGAATAACATAAATGAATTTAAAAAGTTAGGTAAACCTAAGTTTGCTTTTCTTGTCAACTCCGGTAATATAGATTCAATGGTAAATCACTATACTGCTTCTAAAAAAAGAAGACATAGTGATTTATACTCACCTGGTGGAGAATTTGGCCATCGACCAGATAGAGCAGTTATTGTTTACTGTAATAAAATTAAAGAAGCCTATAAAGATACTCCTATAATAATAGGTGGTATAGAAGCCAGTCTTAGAAGATTTGCTCACTATGATTATTGGGACGACAAAGTAAGACGAAGCATTATTATGGATTCCAGTGCTGATCTATTGATTTACGGTATGGGAGAAAAGCCTATAGTCCAGGTAGCTAATCTTTTAAAATACGGAATGGATATTCATAAAATAAATGATGTTAGAGGAACAGTTTATGTAGCTAAAGATTTAGATAATCTAAAAAACTATAATCTTTGTCCTTCTTTTGAAGAAGTTTCTTCTAACAAAAAATCTTATGCTGAAAGCTATAAGGTTCAATATTATGAACAAGATTTTATAAGAGGATCAACCATAGTTCAAAAGCATAAAGATAGATATGTAATACAAAATCCGCCTCAAGAACCTATGACAGAAGAAGAAATGGATGCAGTATATGACCTTCCATTTGCTAAAACCTATCACCCCATGTATGAGAAAAAAGGAGGCATACCTGCCATCTCCGAAGTAAAATTTTCTATAACTAGTCATAGGGGTTGCTATGGTAGTTGTTCTTTTTGTGCCTTAACTTTTCATCAAGGAAGGGTAATTCAAAATAGAAGTTCTAAATCTATAATAAACGAAGCTAAAGATATAACAAATTTTAAAGATTTTAAAGGATATATACATGATGTAGGTGGACCTACTGCTAATTTTAGACATAGAGCCTGTAAGGTACAAGAAACTCATGGAACTTGTAAAAATAGACAATGCATATTTCCAACAGCCTGTAAAAACCTTATTATAGATCATAAAGAATATTTAAATTTACTTAGGGAAATACGAAAATTACCTAGAGTAAAAAAAGTTTTTATACGTTCTGGTATTCGATTTGACTATTTAATTTATGATAAAAACGATGAATTCTTTAATGAATTGTGTAAACACCACATAAGTGGTCAACTTAAAGTTGCTCCTGAGCATATAAGTAACAAGGTATTAAAATTAATGGGAAAACCTAATAGGCGAGTTTATGATAAATTTGTTAAAAAGTATTTTTCTATAAATAAAAAATTAAATAAAAAACAATTTTTAGTTCCTTACTTAATGTCCAGTCATCCCGGTAGTGATTTAAATGCAGCTATAGAACTTGCTGAATATATAAAAGAGATGGGATATACTCCAGAACAAGTACAAGATTTTTATCCAACTCCTGGTAGCTTATCTACAACTATGTACTATACAGGCATAAATCCACTAACCTCTGAAAAAGTTTATGTACCTAAATCAGCAGAAGAAAAGAGTATGCAAAGAGCTTTACTTCAATTTTCTGTACCTAAAAATTATGATTTAGTAAAAAAAGCCTTAATTAAATCTCATAGGGAAGATTTAATTGGAAATGGACCTAACTGTCTAATCCCTTATAAAAAAACTAATATGAAGCCTTATGGAAAATCTTATGAAAGAATACGTACAAAGAATAAGGAAAAACCTAATAACAAATCTTATGGGAAAAAAAGATTTAAAAATAAAAATTAAAATTAGGCATGTAATACATAAAGTATTGCATGCCTAATTTGTTTTTCGTAGTTTGCTTAGAGAATAATAAATAGTATATATCCAGATTAGATTTCCAACTACTCCTGGTGGCATTTTTGTGATTTTAAATAAGTATACTAATATTTCTATTATATTTACTATACTACTTATAAATATTAAATATAATATATTCCTATTTATTTGTTTTTTACCCGTATTTAAAAAAGCTAAAAATAAAAATATTAGGTTAATAATTATAAAATAAAAATATATATTAAAAGGTGTTAATATATTCATTACATAAACATTATTACTTATATCTATATTTATAGGATATCTCATAACTAGTAATAAATACATTAACGAAAATAACACTATAATAAAATACATATAATTTAAATTAAATTTATTATTCCTTATACATATGTAAAAACATAACAATACTCCTACAGGCATAGCAATAAAATCTATAAAATAAAAGTATTTAAATATATATAAATACTTTATATTACTTAATAGAAGTAAGCTTATTATCCCAATAAACTTAAATATTAAAAGTAAATATAAAACTGTAGAAATCAACTTCATTTTATAAGGTAATACATTTTTATTTTTTAATCCCTGAAATAATATAAAAAATATACAAAATATACAAAGTATATAAATATAAAATTCAGCCATAATTCATCTCCAAAATTAGTACTATTACTTATATTTATTTACTTTAACTTTAAACTATTCCTAAATTTTTAATGTTTTACCCCTAAAATTTCAATTCCACCTTCTTCACATTCTATAGTTAGTGGAAAATCTGGACCTCTCTCGCCATCTATATCTGTGACTATGCTCTCATTACACTCTACATCTATTCTATTAGTTTTAAAATATATTATAGATTTTACACCTTCTAGATGTTCCCCTCTTATCATTTTAATAAATAATCCTATCATTTCTTTTATCATACATGCCTTTACTATTATTACATCTAATAATCCATCATCTGCCTTAGATTTATAGGCCATATTTAAGTTTCCCGCTGTTTGTCCATTAAAGACTAACATTAGATACATATCTCCATCAAACTGAATTTCTTTAGAATTTACTTTAATTTTTAATTTTCTAAAATTAGGCAATTGTTCTATTCCCTTTATATAATATGCTAATTTACCCATGGTGTTTTTTAGATTTATATCTGTTTTTTGAGATACATCAGTAAAAAGCCCTGTACTTGCTACGTTTACAAAATATTTATCATTTATTTTTCCTATATCTAACTTTTTAGGCGTACTATTTAATATTTGTTCACATGCCTTTTCTATATCTAATGGTATACCTATAAATTTAGCAAAATCATTTGCTGTTCCTACAGGTAATATTGATATAGGAATTTCTACACCTAATTTTTTCATATTATTTACTACATTATCTACAGTACCATCTCCACCAGCAATTAGTACATATTTATAGCTTTTATCTATATCATTAAAAGCTTCTTCTAGATTACAGTTTAAGTCTATTCTATAAGGCACTACTTCATATCCATATTTCTGGTGAATCTTTATAACCGTGTCTATATCAGATATTATAGTTTTTTCTCCTGAATATGGGTTATAAATAAATTTTACCTTATCCATTTTCAATCTCCTCTTATAGATTTTTTAAATTATAACCATTTAATTATATCATTATATATAGTAAATCCACAAGATTATAGCATAAAATCCTGTGGATATTGGAATTATTAATTATTTTGTTCAGAAATATCACTTAAAGCTTCTTGAGCTTCGTGGCTACAATTAGGATCTACAGCTATATCCCCTAATGCAACTATACCTGATATTTTACCATTATCTTCAACAGGTAATCTTCTTATTTGTCTTTCACTCATTATTCTTGCCGCATCCTGTATATCCATATCTGTATTGGCTACTACTGGATTTGATGTCATTATATCTGAAACTTTTAAATTAGCACTATTTTTCCCAGTAGCTACTGCTCTTAATGCTATATCCCTATCTGTAATTATTCCAATAACTTTTTCACCATTACACACAGGTACAGATCCTACATTATATTTGGACATAAGTTCTGCTGCATTTTGTACTGTATCTTCTCTATTTAGTGTAGCAACATCTTTACTCATAACTTCATCTATGTTCATAATAACACCTCCAAAATTATTTTAACCATAAACACTTATTTTTATTTTAAAATTTACTATAATAAGTAGTATAGTGTTTACAAATAAGTGTCATTTTACTTTTTTCCCCTTAAAGTTATTGTAAAAATGTTGTATAATGATATATAATTTAATTTGTAAAATTATTATAGAATTTATATATATTTTTTTAGGAGTGATAATATAATGGCAAAAATAGCTAAGAGTGCCGTACCAAATGCATTTACATTGGGAAATTTAGGTTGTGGAGTTATGTCTTTAATGATGACCTTTCAGGATAATTATAAATGGGCTGCTTTATTTATATTATTGGCAGGTTTAATGGATAGATATGATGGAAGAGTTGCTAGATTTTTAAAAGTTGATAGTGACTTAGGCAAGGAATTAGATTCTCTTGCAGATTTAGTTTCTTTCGGTGTTGCACCTTCTATATTAATATTTCATGCTTATAATTTCGTAAATTTAGGTATACTTGGATACATACTTGTTCTTGTATTCCCTATATCTGGAGCTTACAGGTTAGCTCGATATAATACTACTGATTTTGATGGTGTCTTTTATGGAATACCAATAACATTAGCTGGTATGTTCATGGCTTTCTATTCTTTAATAACAATGAATAGAATCACTAATCAACAACTTACTATAATATTACTTATAGCATTATCCTATTTAATGGTAAGTCGTATAAGATTAAAGAAATTCTAATAAGTTATAAAAAATAAAACACGGGAAAATCTAATTTAAAAGATTTTCCCGTGTTTTATTTTTTATTTATGCCACATAGTAATAAGCAAAGGTTATTATTAAATAGGTTGCAATCAATATAGCTCCTTCGAACCAATAAGTTTTTCCATCTTGGAATACAAAAAAAGACATCCCTGCTGCTATTATAGTTATAATAATTTGAAAACTACTAAATAAAAACGTCATACTTAGTCCACAAAAATAAGAAAATATAATCAATATAGGGGTAACAAATAAGAAAATTTGTATACTTGAACCTATTGCTATCTCTAAACTTAAATTTATTTTATTTTTAGCTGCACACAATATAGCTGATACATTTTCTCCTATATTACCTAGTATAGGTATAAACATTATCCCTATAAATTCTTGAGATATGTTATAACACTTAACTACTTCTTTTATATTTAAAATAAGCTTCTCACTGATAAAATAAAGAATTATAGAAATCAAAATTATATTTATGAATAATTTAAAAAATTGCTTGTCTTTCTTAATCATTTTTTGCTCTCCCAATTCACTTACCACAAAAAGATTACTATGGGTATATAATGAGAAGATCAGTCCCAGTATATATATAAAAATGAATATTATAGCAATTTTTACACTCAAAGTACTTATTAAATTTGGAGAAATTTTACCTTTATGCATATTTAAAGCTGCAACTATTATCATTGTAGATAATGCTATAAACAACATACTAAAATTAGTTCTTGCTACTATTTTATTAAAGCTTTGCTCTTTATATTTTACTCCACCTACAAATATAGATATTCCTAAAACTAATAATATATTACTTATTATAGATCCAATAAGAGCTGCCTTTGCCATAGAAAGCATCCCACACTTAATAGACCAAAGTCCCATTGTTAATTCAGGCATATTACCTATAGCTGCTGCTAAAAGTCCCCCTTTTTTTTCTCCTATATATTCTGATATGGTGGATGTGAGTTCCCCCAATATTACAGCTACTGGAATTACAGCTAAAGAATACATTATAGTATTTAATAAACTATTAGAAGTACTAAATATTATTAAAATCATACAAAATACTATATATATTTTTTTCATATTAATCTCCTTTGTAACATCTTTTTAGTTTATCCCTTTTGAGTTAATATCTCATCTTTCCCTTAATATCTTATTCTAGGTACTACTAATTGTTACAACAGCCCTATTTTATAAAATAATAAAAATAAAATGCGCAAAATCTTTATAAATAAAGAATTCTACGCATTTTATTATATAAATTTGCTAATGGAAACAGCTCTCCCCTATAAATTCTCTTAATATGGAATTTTCAGGAGTTAGATTTTTATCTATTTCTTTAAAAAAATTTAAAAAACTCTTTAATCTTATTGCTTCATAATATACTGTACTACTTTTATCTACCTTATTTAATTCTGATAAAGCATATTTTTTTAATACACATAATTCATATACCAAAGTAGAATTAAACATTATATCTGCATTTTCCTGAAATACAAATATATTTTTTTCTTCTCCTTTTTTTATGGATGGCCACATTTTTAATGTTTCCTCCACAGCATATCCTCTAAATAAATAATCTCTAACTATTCTTCTAATAATTCTAACATCGGTAGTAGATATTGTGTTATGATTATCTAAATTTAATTGAGTTAAAGCACTTATATATACTTTAAATTTATTATCATTTGATATATCTTTAGTTAATATAGGATTTAATCCATGTATGCCTTCTATAATTAATATTCCTCTTTCAGGTAATTTAACTTTTTTATCTTTCCATTCTCTTTTTCCTGTTTTAAAATTAAAAGTTGGAAGCTCTACTTCTTTACCTTCTAACATATCCTTTAAATTATTATTAAATAATTGTAGATCTAAAGCATTAATGCTTTCAAAATCATAGTTTCCTTTTTCATCTTTAGGAGTATACTCCCTATTTACAAAATAATTATCTAATGATATTGAAAACGGAATAAGCCCATTAACTCTTAATTGAATACCTAACCTTTTCGAAAATGTAGTTTTTCCTGAAGAAGTAGGTCCTGATATTAGCACTACTTTAACTTTTTCTTTTTCTTTTATTTTATCAGCTATATTTGCTATTTTTTTCTCATGTAAAGCCTCCGATACCCTAACTATATCTATAATTTCGTTATTATCTACTTTATCATTTAAAGCACCTACATCAGGTACATCTAGTATATCTCCCCACTTCTCTGTTTCTCTAAATATTTTAAATAACTTTGGATAATTAATAAATTTAGGTATATTAAAGATATCTTTCTCCGTAGGATATCTTAATATAAATCCTGAATCATAATAAATAAGATCAAACTTATTTATTACACCTGTAGAATATGCCATGGCACCATAAAAATAATCATATCTTTCCCCTAATTTATATAATTTAACTTTCTTAAATGGCATTTGTTTTAAAAGTCTAACCTTATCAATCATACCATAATTTTCAAATATTTTTATAGCTTTTGACTTTTCCATATAAATTTTTTCTATTTTTAAATCTTTTTCTATTATTTCTAACATTTTATTTTTTATTTTTATTATATCTTGTTTTGTTAACTGTGATGATTTGTGAATTTCCCCAAATAATCCCTTACCAAAAGAGTGTTCCATAATAATCTTGGCATCTTTATATAAATCTAAAGTAGACTTTACTAAAATAAATCTTAAAGTTCTTATATAAGTTCTAAGACCAATATCTTCCCTTATATCAATAATCTTAAAAATTCCACTTTTATTTATCTTAGAATTAAGTTCATAATATTCATCATCTATTTTAGCTAATGTTATTGGTATAAAACCTTTTAAATTATACTTTTTTATTACATCATACAAAGTACATTCCTCGGAAACGTATATATCTTTATTATTGGGTAATGTTAACCTAAATTCTTTCATATATTCATCTCCCTTATTACTATTAATACCATTATACTTTATAAAATATAATTTTCTACTTATACTCATATTTTTATTAAAATTTGTCACAATATATTTATAAGGAGGATTGTATATGTTTATAGTATTGATACGAACCATAATACTATATTTTTTAGTTATTTTATCCATGAGGCTTATGGGAAAAAAACAGATAGGAGAATTAGAACCTTTCGAACTTGCAATAACTATCATGATTTCAGAATTAGCTTCCCTACCTATGCAAGATACAGAAATTCCACTACTACATGGTGTTATACCTATTTTAACCTTATTAGTAATACAAACTACAGTATCTATACTACAACTTAAAAGTGAAAAAATAAGACTTTGGGTGAACGGAAAACCTAGTATATTAATTGATCAAGGTAAAATAATTAAGCAAGAGCTAAAAAATCAAAGATTTAATATAAATGATTTAATGGAAGAACTTAGACTTCAAGGTTATTATGATATACAAGATGTAGAGTACGCTATACTAGAAACAAGCGGTCAATTATCTGTAATTCCTAAAACTAATAAAGCCACAGTTACTAAGGAAGATTTGTTTATTCAAGCTTCACAAGACAAAGTTCCAATTACATTAATATTAGATGGAAAAGTTAATTTGGATAACTTAAAAGTTGCCCAAAAAGATGAAAAGTGGTTAAAAGACCAACTTAAGCAAAATCAAATATCATCTTATAGCGAATTAATAATAGCTTTAATAAATTCTAAAGGGCAATTTTATTATCAGAAAAAAGATTTATAAGTAGGTGATATTATTAAAAAGGCAAAAATTTCTTATATTATATTTTTTATAACTATTATAGTATTGGCTATTTATTCTTTTAAATTAACTAATACTTGTAACGATCTTATAAATAAATGTGAAGTATTAGAGCAATCTATAAAATCTGATTCTTGGGAAGCTTCTTATAATGATTCTGTAGATTTACTTAAAAAATGGGAAAAAGAAAATAGCGTTATATCTTCAATGGTACATCACTCAGAAGTAGATAATATGAATAATGAATTATGGAAACTAACTCAATATACAAAATTTAATAATAAAGAAGAATCCTTAGCATCAATCCACGTCATAAAATTTTTATTAAAACATATTATAGAAATGGAAAGAATTAATATAACAAATATTTTATAATTAATATAGTACTATATTAATTGTTTTTATTATATAGTACTATACTAGTTCTTTGTATATAACTCATATTTATTTTACTATACTTTAAAAAACCATCTAAATGTTTTATAATAAACTATAGAAAATAATGTTTTAATAGCTTATAATTAATATTAGAATGTTGAAAAGTCCCACCGGGACTTACAAAGTCCCGTGGGTTAAAATAACTTTGGAAGGTGGAGTTTAAAAATGGCATTAGTAACAACTAAGGAAATGTTCAAAAAAGCTTATGAAGGTAATTACGCTATAGGTGCCTTCAATATTAATAACTTAGAAATATTACAAGGAGTTGTAAATGCTGCAAAAGCTGAAAATTCTGCAGTTATATTACAAGTATCTTCTGGTGCATTAAAATATGCTGGTCCTAAATATTTAAAGGCTATGGTAGATGCTGCTGTAGAAGAAACTGGAATAGATATAGCCCTACATTTAGATCACGGCCCAGATTTTGAAACTGTAAAATTAGCTATAGAAACAGGATTTACTTCTGTAATGTTTGACGGTTCTCATTATGACTATGAAGAAAATGTAGCCAAGACTAAAGAAGTTGTTGACTACGCTCATGCTCATGGAGTTGTTGTTGAAGCTGAACTTGGAGTATTAGCTGGTATAGAAGACGATGTTAAGAGCGACGTACATATATATACTGATCCAGATCAAGCTGTAGACTTCGTAAATAGAACTGGTGTTGATTCATTAGCTATAGCTATTGGAACAAGCCACGGCGCTTACAAATTCGCTGGAAAAGCTGAATTAAGATTTGATATATTAGAAGATATTCAAAATAAGTTACCTGGATTCCCAATAGTTCTTCACGGAGCTTCATCTGTTGATCCAGAATCTGTTGAAACTTGTAATAAATATGGTGGAAACATAGCTGGAGCTAAAGGGGTACCTGCTGATATGCTTAGAAAAGCATCTTCAATGGCTGTATGTAAAATAAACATGGATACTGACTTAAGATTAGCTATGACAGCTGCTATAAGAGAAACTCTTGCTAACAATCCAAAAGAATTCGATCCAAGAAAATATTTAGGAGCTGGAAGAACTAGAATAGAAAATATAGTTAAAACTAAAATCAAAAATGTATTAGGATCAACTGATTCTTTAAAATAACCTTAAATAAAAGGTATGTTATTTAATAACATACCTTTTATTTAAAATAAATTTTATTTTTGTATATAATTATAAGCATTTTTTATTACTATATTTACAGAACCATCTCCTACTCTTTTTATCTCAAACCTATCTGTGTCATGATAAGATTGCTCATCTATATATAAATCAATATCCTTATCTATTTTAAGCCTAATCCTTTTAAATTTCTTTTCTACCCATTCTTTATCTACAGTAACCTTTTCATTTACCCCTTGCTCGGCTATAAACTCATTATAACTAAGTTTAGCTTCTGAATCTCCAAAAATATCTTGGGATAACTCCTCTACATTTATGGTATCTTTTTCCTTTAGGGCCTTATTTACATTTCTTATAACCTTTTCCGATAAAGATGCATTTTCTTCTAGATTTGATTTAGTCCATTTTTCTGTGGCTTTTACAAAACTTTTAGTAATATCTCTTTCATTAGCAATTATAGTACATCCTAAATACTTATTTATAAAGTAATTTGAACCATACTCTTCATTTTTTGATTTACTTTGTTTATCTATTACCATTAAATTAAAGTCCTGATCCTCTCTTATGGGTTTTATAAATGCGCACTTTTGTATTTTTTGTGAGCTTACTGGAAGTCCTGTAAGTTCAGGTACTATTTTTATTCCCACTTTTTCATCCACAAAATCTACAACATGTATATAATTTTTAACATAATCCATTTTTAATATAGCAAGCATAGGCCCATACTCTGTAGATATAGAAACTACCATTAAATCACAGGAAGAAATATTTTCATTTCCCTTCATCAATATAAAAAGTTGACTAGCTAATTCCTTAGATACATCAACTAAATCATTTTGACCATTTAAATATTCTTGAGATATTTCTTTTACTATATTTCTTTCTTTATTAAATACAGCATATTTTAGTTCCTCATCTTTTAAGCATCTATCTATATGTTTTAATATAAACTTATAAATTTCATCATCTAAACTAAGTCTATACTGATTTAAAATAGGCTCATCACTATTATTATCTAAAATATGAATTACAGCCTCATTTATATTTATTTCTTTTATGTATTCCAAAAAACTCACTCCTATTTCCAATATATAGCATTTATTATATTATATTTTATATACATAAAAAATTCAAAATTAATTTGTTTTATAGATATTATATTATCATAAAATTTAAATACACTATAGACTACTTTATGTTATAATTCATTATATTAAGCACTTATACTTTAGGAGTGATAATTTTGAAAGAATTAGAAACTAGAATTATAGATATAAATATAGATGAAATTCGTTATAAATTAGTACAAATAGGAGCTAAAAAAGTAAAACAAGAAAATCAAATAAATAATATATACGACTTTCCTGATAATAGACTTATAAAAAATAAAGGATATGCTAGAATTAGATATATAAAGGATCTTATAAATAATAAAGAAATATATTATATGACTGTAAAAAAACTACTAAGTCAAAACAAGTTTAAAGTTATGGATGAAAATGAAATAAAAATATCTAATTTAAATGAAGGAAAAAATATATTTTCAGCCTTAGGTCTTAATTTAGTGCAATGTATAAAAAAATATAGGGAAAGCTATAAATATAAAAATACCTTAATAGAAATAGATATAAATGATCCCTCTTTTTGTCCATTTCCATATATAGAACTTGAAACTAACAATGAAGATGAATTAAAAGAGGTAGTAGAACTTTTAGGGTATACTATAAATGACACTACATCTAAAACAATATATGAAATATTAAAAATTAAGTCTGGAGAATAGCTTTTATGTTTGGATATGTAACCCCTTGCAAAATGGAACTAAAAATTAAGGAGTATGAAAAATTTAGAGCTTACTATTGTGGTTTGTGTAAAACTATAAAAAAAGATTTTGGAAACCTCCCAAGGGCTACCATAAATTATGATATGACTTTTTTAGCTATACTTTTAGATTCTTTAGATAATACCAAAAATAATTATGTTAAAGAACATTGTATAATACACCCTATAAAAAAGAAAGTTATAATGATAAATAATGAAGCACTCCACTATGCTGCTTTTTTTAATGTAGCTTTAAGCTATTATAAATTATTAGATAATATATCAGATGATAATTCTGTAAAAAGTAAAATTTATTCTAAGTTTTTAAAGAAATATTTAAATAAAAATAATTTATTATTAGAAAAGCATATAGACTATGTAGAAACTAGTTTGAAAAATCTATATAATGATGAAAAGAATTTTCAAAATAAAAGTATAGACCAATTATCTCATAACTTTGCGGATCTTACTGGTTATATTTTATCTTCCTATAAAGACTTTAACTTTAACAATGCATTATATTGGTTAGGATATAATCTTGGAAAATGGATATATATTATAGACGCTTATGATGACTTAGAAAAAGACATGAAAAATAATAAATTTAATGCAATAAATAATCTATTTAACGAAAATAATATGAATTATAAAGAATTTTCAACATACATAAAAGACAGGATTGATTTTATATTAATAAATTGCGCAAATAGCTGTCTTGAAAATCTTAACAAATTACCTATAATTAAAAATAAAGGATTACTATATAATATTCTTCAATTTGGTATTATGGAAAAAATGGAAAAAATTTTACGAGGAGTTGAGTTAAATGAAAAATCCCTATGAGGTTTTAGGAGTATCACAAAATGCTTCAAAAGAAGAATTAAAACAAGCTTATAGAAATTTAGCTAAAAAATATCATCCTGATCAATATGGAGATAATCCTCTTAGAGAATTAGCAGAGCAAAAAATGTGTGAAATCAATGAGGCCTATGATACACTTATGAAAAACCATGCTGATAATAATAGTTATAACTCAAGTTATAGTTCATCAGATAATACATATGCATCTATTAGAATAGATATTCAACAAGGAAATTTTGCCTCAGCAGAACATAAATTAAATAATATAAATGTAAGAAATGCTGAATGGCATTACCTTATGGGACTTTTAAATTATTCTAAAGGTTGGTACGATGTAGCTTATAATCACTTTAATACCGCTTGCAATTTAGATCCTTCAAATTTTGAATATAGGGATGCTTTAAATAGAATAAATAGGAGTAATGATTCCTATAGAAAACCATACTATTCTCAGAGGACAAATGATTCTGATATATGCAGAATTTGTGGAACTATATACTGTATGGATTGCTGTTGCGAGTGCATGGGTGGAGATCTTATAAGCTGCTGTTAAATATAAATGGAGATGATAAATTTTGAACTATAGTATGAAATCTTCAAATTTAGCTAAAGGTGGTATATACTCTGCTTTAAGTTTTATATGTGTATATTTAAGTAGCCTTTTACCAATAAATAAACTATATTTATTAGGCTTAGCCTCTGCTATTACTCCTATATCAGTAATAACTACTAATGTTAAAAATACATTGTTAGTATATATAGCTACAAGTTTATTATCTGCTATGATAATAGGACTCAATAGAGGTACTGTGTTATGCTATATAATATTTTTTGGGCTTTATGGAATTATAAAATATTATATAGAAAAATTAAATAAACTTTCTATTGAAATATTATTAAAATATCTATACTTTAATATAAGTATACTTATACTTATATTTATAGGAAAACTATTCTTTCCATCAGTTAAAATAATATATAAGAATATTTATATATATATAATCATTAGTGAACTAATATTTATAATATTTGACTATGCTTTAACTTTACTTATATTTTATATACAAAAACATTTATTGCATAAGATTAACAATAATAATCCATAAATTGTTATTTGATATTGACAAATTTATTTAATTTGATATAATTATTGTGTTAATTATATTGCCCATTCGCCAAATGGTAAGGCGCCTGCCTCTGGAGCAGGTATTTGTTGGTTCGAGTCCAGCATGGGCAGCCAAAGAGTTCGACTTTCGAACTCTTTTTATTTTAAGCTCTATTAGCCTTAGTTGTTGATTTATAACTTCATAATAATAAAAGTTAAGTATGAACCACTCTTATTATTTCTAATAGTGTACTTAATTTAATAACTGTTCTAATTTACTTTGTATGGATTTTTCTTTTTTATAAAGCAATAACACATAAATATACCCCAAGTGATTATACACACCAAAGAAAGACCTTCAAAGAAACCTAACGTAAAATTTTTCAATTAATCTAATTACATACAATTGTATACAGTTATATAATAACTTTCAATACATTTTTCTAAAGACAAAGCAGGCTTTTTTAAATCATTAAATGAATTTTTACATATCTCTGCTTTCCATATAATTTTGATATTACATAGACTATTCATAAAATATTTTAATAAAATATCCTTACTTGAGCAGAATATAAATATAAATACTTTAAGTGAGGTGTAAACATTGAATTTTAAAAGAAATAAGTTATTAATCTACACTTTATTTTCATTTATATTAACAACTATTTTAGTAATTCCAACATATAATGTTAAAGCATATAAACCTATTTCTTCTACAGAAGTGCAGCAAATTTTATCTACACCTTCTTCAACTGCATTAATCATAGATGTTAGGACTCCAGAAGAATTTAGTAATGGTCATATTCCTAAAGCTATAAATATACCCTTACAAGTTCTAAAAGATAGCGTCTTGTCCAAGAACCTAGATAAGCATACTAAAATAATTTTATATTGTTCCACTGGAATACGTTCTAAAAGGGCTGGTGAAATATTAGATTCTATAGGATTTCATAATATATACCAATTAGGTGGTATAAATAAGTGGCCTTATCCTTTAAAAAAATAATATTTTAAATCCTTGACAATAAAGGTATCATCATATACAATTTAATATAAATTAATATAAAAACATTGAACAAGAGTAGTAATATTTATTCTATCTTAAGAAAACTACTGGTAGCTGAAAAGTAGTGTTAGAAAAATATGAACTTGCTTGGGAGTTTGTCTATGAGAAGTAGGCACGGTTTAAACCGTTATATTTTTAAGTGAAACCTATTTTTTTGGGTTTAACTAGAGTGGTACCGCGGAAAAACTTCGTCTCTATAAAGAAAAGAGATGAGGTTTTATTTTTTTAGTTAATAAAATTATTTTAAAATATATGTATAAGGTTAGGAGGCAAACAATGGGTAATTATAGTACACAAATTGATAAGAAATGGCAAAAAAAATGGGAAGACAGTAATCTATATAAATTTGAAGAGTCTGATTCAAAAGAAAAATTATATGTTCTTGAAATGTTTTCTTACCCATCAGCTAGTAAACTACATGCAGGTCACTGGTTTAACTATGGACCTGTAGACTCTTGGGCAAGATTTAAGAGAATGAGAGGATTTAATGTTTTTCAACCAATGGGATTTGATGCTTTTGGCCTTCCTGCAGAGAACTTTGCTATAAAAACAGGTATTCATCCAAAGGATTCTACATTTAAAAATATAGAAACTATGGAAGAACAACTTAAGGCTATGGGAGCTATGTTTAATTGGGAAAATGAAATAGTAACTTGTTCTCCTGAATATTATAAGTGGACTCAATGGGTATTTCTACAATTATATAAAAAAGGTTTAGCTTATAAGAAAAAGGCTCCTGTAAATTGGTGCCCAAGTTGCAACACTGTATTAGCCAATGAACAAGTTATAGATGGTGAATGTGAAAGATGTAGTAGTCAAGTAGAAAAGAAAAACTTAGAGCAATGGTTCTTAAAAATTACTGATTATGCAGATGAACTATTAGAGAAACTTGATGATTTAGATTGGCCAGAGCAAACTAAAGCTATGCAAAGACATTGGATTGGAAAATCCATAGGTGCTGAGGTTAACTTTAAAGTAGTTGACTCTAATCTAGATTTTAATGTATTCACTACAAGAGCGGATACTTTATTTGGAGTTACTTATGTAGTTTTAGCTCCTGAAAATGAACTAGTAGATAAAATAACTACCAATGAATATAAAGATAAAGTTAATGAATATAAAGAACAAGCTAAAAATCAATCTGATATAGAAAGACAATCTATAAGTAGAGAAAAAACAGGGATATTTACAGGATCCTATGCAATTAACCCTATAAGCGGGAAAAAAGTTCCCATATGGGTTGGAGATTATGTTTTGAATACATATGGAACAGGATGTGTAATGGCAGTTCCAGCTCATGATGAAAGAGATTTTGCCTTTGCTACTAAATATAATCTTCCAATACAAAGAGTTATAGAAGGTGGAGATTCTCTTCCTTATACAGAATACGGTAAACTAATAAACAGTGAAGATTTTAATGGTTTAGTTGGTGAAGAAGCTATTAAAGCTATAATTAAGAAATTGGAGTCTATGGGACTTGGAAAAAGAAAGATTAATTATAGATTAAGAGATTGGCTTATTTCAAGACAAAGATACTGGGGTGCACCAATTCCTATGATTTATTGTGATAAATGTGGAATTGTTCCTGTACCTGAAAAAGATTTACCTGTGGAACTTCCATATAATGTAGAATTTTCACCAGACGGAGAATCACCACTTAAAAAATGTGATGAATTCATGAATACAACTTGCCCTGTATGCGGAGGTCATGCAACAAGAGAAGCTGATACATTAGACACATTTATGTGTTCTTCTTGGTATTACTTAAGATATCCAGATAATAATAATTCTGAAGAAGCTTTTAATAAAGAAATAATAGATAGACTTCTTCCTGTAGATAAATATGTAGGTGGTCCTGAACATGCCTGTATGCATCTTCTATATGCTAGATTCATAACTAAAGCTTTAAGAGATATGGGTTATTTAAACTTTGATGAACCTTTCAAATCTTTAGTTCATCAAGGATTAATATTAGGACCAGATGGATTAAAAATGAGTAAATCTAAGGGAAATACTATATCTCCTGATGACTGTATAAATGAATTTGGATCTGACGTATTTAGAATGTATCTAATGTTTGGTTTCGACTATAGAGAAGGTGGAGCTTGGAGCGACGACGGAATTAAATCTATAGGTAAATTCGTAGATAGAGTAGATAGAATTTTACAATCTTGTAGAGAAGAACTAGTAAAATCAGAAAATAATAAATCTACTATAGATGCTGAAGAAAAGGATTTAAACTATGTTAGAAACAACTCAATAAAATCTATTACAGAAGATGCAGAAAAATTCCAATTTAATACATGCATAGCGAGATTAATGGAATTTACTAATGCTTTATCTAAGTATATTAGTAATAAATCTTTTAAAAATCCTAATTTCTTAAAAGATTGTATAAGCGACTTTATAAAGTTACTAGCACCGTTTGCTCCTCATTTTTCCGAAGAACAATGGGAATTAAATGGATTTAATTACTCCATATTTAATGAAAAATGGCCTAAATTTGATCCTAAAGGTCTCGTAAAAGATGAAGTAGAAATAGCTGTTCAAATTAACGGAAAAATAAGAGCTAAAATAAATATTCCATCAAACTTAGTAGAAGATGAAATAAAAGAAGTAGCACTTAATAATGAGGATGTAAAAAATCATATTGGAGACAAAACTGTAAGAAAAGTTATTGTAGTAAAAAATAGATTAGTTAATATTGTAGCTAAATAATATTTCTAAAACTTAAATTTAAAAGCCTTTAAGCTAAAACTTATATAAGTTTTAGCCTGAGGCTTTTAAATTTTATCTTATAATTTACTTGTACATATCTATAGTCTTTTCTGTGGAATATAAAAGATTATTTAGTTCAAATACTTCCCCTTTTTCTATAAGTTTGTTTAATTGAGCTTGATATCTAGTAGAATCTGCAACCTTACCCATGGATAATAAAGTTAATATATTATTCATTATATCTGATACTAAACTAGACTTAACCTCAAACAACTTCTGGGCATCTTTTATTTCATCTTTTATTTCTAGCATTAACTCATCTAATTGAAAAGCAGCATCTGCAGCTGATTTAAGTTTTAATCTTATATCTGCAGGAATATCATGTTTATACTTGTAATTTAATGAATGTTCTATAGTAGCCCAAAAATTCATAGCTAAAGTTCTTATTTGAAATTCTGCTAAAATTTCTATCTCTCCCTCAGCCATATTAACTGGATATTTTATTATCATATGATAACTTCTATAACCACTTTGCTTTACATTGGTTATGTAATCTTTCTCATATATTATTTGCATATCCTTTCTCTCTCTAACCAACTTAACTACCTTTTCTATATCGCTTGTAAATTGACACATGATTCTTATACCTGCTATATCTTCCATTTCATAGCCAATTCTATCTAAAGGTATATTAAACTTATTTGCCTTTTCTAATACACTCGATATTTCCTTAACTCTTCCTGTAACAAATTCAATAGGTGAATATTCGTTTTTTTGTCTATATTCTTTTCTTATACTTCTAAATTTGACTTTCAACTCTTCTACAGCTTGTTGATAAGGTATTAAAAAAGTTTTCCATTCTCCTAATGCCATGCCTTCCACCCTTTTCAAAATATGTTTCATTTAAATTTTTAAATATTAATATTATTATACAATATTTATAGTAAATAATATAATTTTAATTTAATATTTGATATAATAATACTAATAAAATACTATACTGAAGGTGATAACTTTGAATTCTGACTCACATCTGACAAATAAAAATGTACCTTCACAAAAAACATTTACTTCTAAGTGGGTACCTTTTAAAGAAAATACTCCTGAATGGTTAAGAGAGAAAAATCTTTTATATAATAAAGAAGTTACTTGTCCTGTTTGTGGAAATGTTTTTAAAGTCAAAGCAGTAAAAACTTCCGCTTATAGAATGATAAAAAAGGATACAGATCTTTTTATAAGATATTCTGTTGTTAATCCTTACTTTTATGATGTTTGGCTTTGTAGCAGTTGTGGCTATGCAGCTATGAAATCTGATTTTAATAAAATAAGAAATTTTCAACTAGATGCAGTAAAAGAGCGAATTACTCCTACTTGGAATCACAAAGAATATCCTGAAGTTTATAATATTGATATTGCCATTGAACGCTATAAAATTTCTCTTTTAAATTACGTAGTAATAGAATCTAGGTGGAGCGCAAAAGCTATGAACTCCTTAAAATTGTCCTGGATGTATAGGCTTAAAAATAACCTATCAAAAGAAACTTTGTTTTTAAATCAAGCTTTACAAGCTTTTAAAGAAGCTTATTCCTCTGAAAACTTCCCCATATATGGCATGGATAAATACACTACTATGTATCTTATAGGAGAACTATTAAGAAGAACAGGAAATTCTGATGAGGCATTAAGATGGTTGAGCAACGTTGTAACTTCTCACGGAATAAATATTAGATTAAAAAATTTAGCTCGTGATCAAAAAGACTTAATAAAGGAAGAAAAATTAACAGAAATTAACTCTAATATAGATAAAACTATACAGGAAGATACTAATATAAAAAAAGATAAGAAAATAGGATTTTTTTCAAGGTTCTTTAAAAAGTAAACCCATGTAGAAAAATACTACATGGGTTTTTATTATAATTTTATATAAATAAATTTACATTAGAATCTTCCGCTTCACCTAAATAGTAGCCTACACCGCCGACTTTTACACCCTCTATCAATTCTTCCTTTTTTATTCCCATAACATCCATAGACATCTGACATGCTACTATATTTATTCCGCTTTCTATGGCTATATTAATTAATTCTTCTAAAGAAGAGATATTTTTATCTTTCATTACCTTCCTTATCATTTTAGGTCCCATTCCCATCATGTTCATTTTAGATAATTTTAATTTTTCACTTCCTCTTGGCATCATAGAAGCAAACATTTTATCTAAAATACCCTTTTTAACATGAACTTTTTTTGGTCTTCTAAGTATATTAAGTCCCCAAAAAGTAAAGAACATAGTAACTTTTTTTCCCATGGATAATGCTCCATTAGCTATAACAAAAGATGCAATAGCCTTATCTAAATCTCCACTAAATACTACTATAGTTTTATTATCTTTTTGTAGATTATTATTTTCTACCTTTGTTTTTTCTTTACTTAAACTTATATCTTCTTTACCCTTTCTTATAAAAGCTGTTACTATCCCCTTTTCTCTATTCCTTGATATTAATTCATTATTTGTTCTTTCACACCAAGATTTTATATCTTCATAAAAACCTGGATCTGAAGCTTTAACTTTTAGAACATTATAAGGATTCATTTCATTTACATAAGAATTAACTTTCATTAAAGGTCCAGGGCAACTTAATCCACAAGCATCTAATAACAATTCCTCTTCAACTTTCATATTTTCAGTTTGTTCTTTATTGCTATTTTCTATGTTATTAAATTTTTTAGGAACAAATTTACTCATAATATAAGTTTTATATCCTCCATTTAAATTTTTAACTTTATATCCATTACTCATTAAAATTCTAGCCGCTATATATCCTCTAAGCCCTATTTGACAATAAGTCCATATTTCCTTGTTCTTTGGAAGTTCATTTATTTTATTTCTTAATTCATTTAAAGGTATATTTATGGCACCTTTTATAGTTCCATTTTTTACTTCAATTTCATCTCTTACATCCAAAAGTAATACTTTATTATCATCCCTAAAGTCTATATATTCTCCCCTTATATTTTCTACTTTACCTGTTAAAACATTTTCTGCTACAAAACCTATAACATTTACAGGATCTTTAGCTGAAGAATAAGGAGGTGCATAACTTAACTCCAACTCTTCCAAATCATATATAGTACCCTGAAGTCTTATAGTTGTTGCTATATCATCTATTCTTTTATCAACACCATCATAGCCAAAAGCCTCAGCCCCTAAAATTTTTCCATCCTTATCAAATATAAGTTTTAAGCTAATAGGAGTAGCCCCCCCATAGTAACTAGCGTGAGATTGTACGTGTATATACACAACTTCATAGGAAATATTATATTTTTTTAAGGTTCTTTCATTATTCCCTGTGCTAGCCCCTGTAATATCAAATATTTTAATTATAGCTGTTCCCTGAGTTCCTCTATAGGTAGAATTAAATCCACATATATTATTTGCTGCAATTCTTCCTTGTTTATTCGCTGGCCCAGCCAAAGCTATGGATGTTTTATTTTTATTAATATAGTCTACTACTTCTATGGCATCTCCTACCGCATATATACCCTCTATGTTAGTTTTCATATGCTCATCTACTAGTATATGACCTTTAGAACCCAATTCTATACCCGTATTCCTTAGAAAATAAGTATCTGGCTTAACCCCTATAGCTAAAATAACTATATCTGTATTAAGTTCTTTTCCATCTTCCAAAGTTATATTTATTTTATCATTCAGTTCCTTAAATTTCTTTACTCCATTCTCTAGTATTAATCCTATCCCATTATCCTCTAATTCTTTTTCTGCAAAAGTTACCATATCAAAATCAAATGGGCTCAATATGTGAGGAGCCGCTTCTACTAAAACTACTCCTAACCCTCTTTTTTTAAGGTTTTCTGCCATTTCTACACCTATATACCCTCCACCTATTACTACAGCACTTTTGACATTTTCTCTATCCACATATTTTTTTATTTTATCTGTATCAGCTATATTTCTTAGTTGGAGTATTCTATCATTATCTATGCCCTCTATTGCTGGTTTTAAAGGACTAGCACCAGGAGATAAAATTATATAATCATAATCTTCTTCATATATACCATTTTCTTTACTATTTACAGTAACTTTTTTATTGTCAGCATCTATACTTATAACTTCACTATTAATTCTTACATCTATATTAAATTTAGCCTTCATAGCTTCAGGGGTTTGAACCAATAAATTATCTCTATTTTTTATAGTTTCCCCAATATAATAAGGTAACCCACAATTGGCAAAAGAAATATGCTCTCCTCTTTCAAACATTATTATTTTTGCATTTTCATCAAGTCGTCTAAGTCTTGCAGCAGCAGAAGCGCCTCCTGCTACACCTCCTATAATTAAAACTTTTTTTGTCATTTAAGGAATCCTCCCAATAAAATTATTTTTATTTAAACTATCTAATCTTCTTTAAAAAGTAATTCCACTATAGCCTTAACCCTTTCATCACATACACGATAATTTATTTCTAAACCATTTCTCTCTCCTTTTATTATTCCTGCAGTTCTTAATTTTTGAAGATGCTGAGATATTGTAGATTGAGGTATTTCTAAACAATCTTGCATATGCGTTACATTACATTTCCCCTTCTCCAGTAAGCCTTTTATTATGCATATTCTTACTGGATGAGCTAAAACTTTTAATAGCTCTGCTGTATCATTATAAATCTCAAAATTTTTTTCCATTAGTCTACCTCTTTCTTAATTTAATATAGTATTATTTTTATAATATTATTATATTCATATATTACGATATAGTGATATATATGTCAATAAAAATTCCCGTAAAATTATATTATTTTTACGGGATCAAAATTTATATAATCACAAGAAGTAAGATAATACTCTACTCCATCTTTTACTCCTTCAAATGCTTTCTTAGTGCTAGGGCCATGCAAGTGACCATAAATAACTTTACTAACTTTATATTCCTTAAAAACTTCTGTAAAATCGGATTCATCAAAATTTTCATTAGTAGGAGGGTAGTGCATCATTACTATAAATTTATTTATATTTTGTTTTTTAGCAGCCTCTAACGATAGCTTCAATCTTATGATCTCTCTATTATATACTTTTTCATCATGTTGAGTAAAATTATCAGAAGTTCTAGCTATCCATCCTCTTGTACCACATATAGCATAGTCTTCATACTTAAAAAAATTATTTTGTATAAAATTCATATCTTCATACAAATTATTTAATTTACTAATAGATGTCCACCAATAATCATGGTTACCTTTTATTAGTATTTTCTTTCCTGGTAAATTATGAATCCATTTTAAATCTTCCAAGCCTTCTTCCATATTAATAGACCAAGATATATCTCCTGCTATAAGCACAGTATCTTCTTCTGTTATTTTATTTTCCCAATTTTTCTTTATTTTTTCGTGATGATTATTCCAATTATCACCAAATATATCCATAGGTTTATCTTCGTTAAACGCTAAGTGCAAATCTGATATTGCATATAATGACAATGTATCCACCCCTATTTTTTTATATTATTATCTAAATCCATAACATAAGCTATTACCTTAGCTACTGCATCATATAATTCATAAGGTACTGAGTTTCCTACGTCTACATTAGTCAAAAGTTCTGTAAGTTCCTTATCATAAACTATAGGCACTTTATTTTCACTAGCCTTTTCTATGATTTTATCAGCTATATGTCCCATACCAGCTGCACTTACTATAGGTGCTTCATAATTTTGTTCATATTTTAAAGCTGCGGCCTTTTTTCTTTGTCCCACAATCATCACCTAACCTTTTTGAAACTAAACTCTAGCATTAATAGTACCTAAATTATTATCATTAAAAAATTCTCTAGAATTTGATAAATTTAAATCATCTAATTTTTCTTCAACCTTAATACTAATACTATAACCCATAGTCATTAAATCTTCTACTAATTTATTTTTTTTAGAGTTTACATATTTCATCCATTCCTCATTAGTTTTTATGTTTACGTCCATATTAAAATTTGTTACTTTTATATAGGCATCTACTATACCCATATTCTCAGTTGTAATAGATGTAGCTATTTTAACATTCTTTTTATCAATTTGTTTTCCTTTTCCTCGTTCATCTTTTATAATAATTTTACATTCATAATCTTTATTTTGTAAATTCAATGGAACATCCATATAATAATATTCATTAGATATAGTATTAAACATCTTAAAATTATTTATATTATTTTTTAAACTACCTATTATTTTATCATATAATTGTGAGTTATTATTACTATCAGATGAATTACTTATAAGTTCCTTTATAATATTTTTCATATCTAAAGTTTTACCACTTATTTCATTTTTTATTTCAGTAAATTTATCTAAAACCTGTTTATTGGCTTTATCTATATTAATAGCATTTTTTAAATCACTACTAATATTTTTTTCTATATCTTTATTTTCTATTGTATTTTTATCTGATGAATCTTTGGTATTTAAAATTTGTTTTTCCTTATCTGTTAACTCTTTTTCAATAAGATTTAATTTTTCTAAAGGCATTTCTTGTAGCAACTGTTTAGCTATATTTATATTTTCTTCTTTATTTGAGTATATTAAACTTTTAATATTACTTAAAACTTCACTTTTATCTATCTCTACATTTATTGCTTTACCACTCATATTATTGTCCCTAATATCACTATCTAACTGCTGTAGATCATTATATATTGTATGATTTTCCTTAAATACTTCTCTAAAACTTTTTATATTTTCTGGAGTTAAATCAACACTATTTTCTATAAGAGTTAAAATATCATCTTGATTTATATTTTTAAATTCATCAATTAAATTTGTAATAATATTTTTAACATTTTGTCCTTCTTCACTCTGTAAATCTATATTTCTACTTTCTAAATATCTATCTATAAATATATTTCCTTCCTCTGGATTTTGTTTTAATTTATCTATAAAATCTGATAAATTCATTACCTTAAATATATTTTCCTTAGTTAATGGAATATTATGCTTAACCATCTTTTCTAATACTTCATATTGTGTCTCACTTAAATCTATATTTTCTTTTAATAAAAGAGTGTCTATAGAGTCATTTTCTTTAGATTTATTTTCCAAGACATTTGTACTTAAAAGCTCTAATAATAACTTTCCTTCTTCAAATCCAGTTACCTTAAATTTAGCAAGACCTTCTGGTAAGTAATTTTCAAAGTCATCTAGAGAAGCAACAAATTCCCATCCATCTAACAATTTTAATAATATATCATTATCTTCTCCTCTATTTACTATTCTTGCAACAAATACTTCATCTATATCAAAAGATAGTTTACTAGAAATTTTTCTTGTGTTAGAAGCATAAGCTCCATTTATATTCCCAATAATAGGCATAATTTTCACCTCTTAAATAATTTACTTTATTATCGTATAAATCTATAAGTTCCTAAAGTAACCAATTCACAGAACATTATTTTTAGTTTTATTCTCTAATAGAGAACCCTGGCAAAATAAATTATTATATAAAAATATTTTTAAGTAACAGCAAATATACTATAATGATTAAGTTTTTAAATAAATTTTTACTATAAAATAAAAAGGAGTTTCTCATATTGCATTTTATGCTTTGTGAGTTAACCCCTTAAAATACTATTAATTATTTTTGGCTAAATCTGTATTCTTTTGTATATCTTCATGTAATATAGGAGATACACTCTTATATATAGCCCCAGTAATACATGAAACCACTACACCTTTAAACACATTAAAAGGAACTATAGCCCATAGTATAAATGAGTTTAAATCTGTAATATTAGAATTTATTTTACTACCTACCGCTATTATATCCTTTATTGGAAAATTTAATATAGATTCATATAAAGGTAAAAGTATATAATAGTTGAATACTCCTGCTACTATAGACATAACCACAGTTCCTATAGATAATCCTAAAATAGCATTCTTCTTATTCTTCTTTCTAGTATATATATATGAAGATACTATAACTAATACAGATCCTACTATAAAATTAGCAAATTCACCTACAAATCCTGTGCTTCCTTTAAATATACCATGAAGTACATTTTTAAGTAATTCTATAATTATTCCTGCTACAGGTCCTAATGCAAAGCCTCCAATTAAAGCTGGTAAATCACTTATATCTAACTTTAGGAAACCTGGAAATATAGGTATTGGTAGCTCTATAAACATAAGTAAAAATGCAATAGTACTTAAAACAGAAATTTTAACTAGTTTGTTTATTTTGGTATTTCTCATTTATATAACCTCCCATACTGTAATATTTTCAGGGATGTTACAATTGATATAAAAAAGAGTCCTGAAATTCAGGACTCATAATTACAATTGCATCTCTTCTTCCATCCAGACTTTACTGTCGGCTCTAGAATTTCACTAGATCATGCCTTTCGGCTCGCGGGCTATAACCGCCGGTAGGGAATTTCACCCTGCCCTGAAGATATTAATAACTATTATTTTTTACAATTTAATTATATAATAATGCCATATTAATTTCAACCTAATAAATATAAAATCTATCGTTATTTTCTCATGCTTAAAGCTATTCTTTTTCTCTTCTCATCTATATCTATAACTCTAACCTCTACTATATCTCCAACTTTTACTACATCTAATGGATGTTTTACAAAATTATCTGAAAGCTCACTTATATGAACTAATCCATCTTGATGAACTCCTATATCTACAAAAGCTCCAAAATCTGCAACATTTCTTACAGTACCCATAAGTACCATTTCTGGTTTAAGCTGTGACATATCTACTATTCCTGTTTTTAATATAGGTTTTGGTAATTCCTCTCTCGGATCTCTTCCAGGTTTTTTTATTTCTTTCATAATATCCAATAGGGTTAGCTCACCTACATTAATTTTTTCACATAACACCTTCATTCCTATATCACTCACCCTATCGTCTATATCTATTAATTTATTATTCTTAATATCTTCTATATTGTAACCTAAAATTTTGATACACTCTCTTGTTGCTTCATAAGATTCTGGGTGCACCCCTGTATTATCTAACGGTTCATTGCTTTCTGTAACTCTTAAAAATCCTGCACATTGTTCAAAAGCTTTCCGTCCCAGTCTTTTTACCTTTAAAAGTTCTTTTCTACTAGTAAATTTACCATTTTCCTCCCTATATGCTACTATATTTTTAGCTATGCCCGAATTAATTCCAGATATATAGGATAATAAAGATGGAGTTGCTATGTTTAAGTCTACTCCTACTTTATTAACACAATCTTCCACAATTCCTTTTAAAGACTCATCTAACTTTTTCTCTGAAATATCATGTTGATACTGTCCGACACCTATGGATTTAGGATCTATCTTTACAAGTTCTGCTAAAGGATCCTGTAATCTTCTTCCTATAGAAATTGCACCTCTTAAAGATACATTTATATCTGGGTACTCTTCTGATGCTAATTTAGATGCAGAATAAACAGACGCTCCGGCTTCAGATACTATAACATAGTATAAATCTTTTCCCGTTTCATTTTTTATTTCTTTTATAATCTGAGATACAATCTCCTCAGATTCTCGGCTAGCCGTACCATTACCTAAGGATATTACATCCACATTATGCTTATATATTAATTCTTTTAAGGTCTTTATTGCTTCTTGTATTTGCCTATCTGATGCTGCTGTAGCATAAACTGTAGCTGTATCTAATAATTTACCTGTATCATCTAGTACTGCAATTTTACATCCCGTTCTAAATCCTGGGTCAAAGCCTAAAACTACTTTTCCTTTAATAGGAGATTGCATAAGTAAGGCTTTTAAATTTTCTTTAAATATTCTTATAGCCCCTTCTTCACCCTTTTCTGTTAAATACGCTCTTATTTCTCTTTCTATAGAAGGATATATAAGTCTTTTTAATGAATCCTTAACTGCTTCTTTTATATAAAAATCTGTTTTATCATTTTCTCTTAAAGAATTTCTATTTAAGTACTCTATAATCTTATCTTCATTACAAATAATCTTTACAATTAATATTTTTTCCTTTTCCCCTCTATTTATAGCTAATATTCTATGGGCAGGTATATTTCTTACTGCTTCTTTATAATCATAATACATTTCATAAGGAGTAGGCTCCTTGCTATCCCCTTTAGTTTCTATAAGTCCTTCTCTTATAAGAAAACTTCTTATCCATTTTCTGAATTCTGCATTATCAGATATAATTTCACTTATTATATCCATTGCACCTTGAAGGGCTTCTTCTAAAGTTTTAACTTCCTTTTCTTCATTTATGAAAGTTTTTGCATATTCTCTTATATCTTCTTTAAAATCTCCACCCCAAATTACCTCTGCCAAAGGTTTTAGTCCTTTTTCTGTGGCTATGGTAGCTCTTGTTCTTCTTTTAGGCTTAAAAGGCCTATAAATATCTTCAACTTCTGTAATAGTTTTACATCCAATTACAGCACTTTTTATATCCTCTGTTAATTTTCCTTGTTCCTCTATTAATCTTATAACATCTTCTTTTCTATCATTTAGATTTCTTAGATATGTAAGTCTTTCTGATAACTGCCTTAATACAGTATCACTCATACCTCCTGTCATTTCTTTTCTATATCTGGCTATGAATGGAACTGTGTTTCCCTTATCTAATAAATCAATTACAGCATTTATATATTGTAAGGATACATTAAGTTCTTCTGATAATATTACATTTATATCTTTCATTTTTACCTCCAATAATAAATATTTATATTAAATAACTCACTAAAAATATATTATAGCAGTTATATATTTTTTGGTAAATTAATATACTTAACATTGTAAACATTATATAAGGAGAATCCTATGAAAAAAACAATAAGAGATATTCTTATTACTTTTTCACTAATTTTACTATGCTTTAGTCTTCAAAGCTTTTTAACCATAAAAGAATTCAATTCGGATTCAGTGATTAAAAACATAGGTTACTTATCTTCTGATACTTTTAAAGGTAGACTCCCTGGAACCTTTGAAAATAAACAAACTGCAGAATTCATAAAAAATACATTTAATAATAATGGATTAACCCCTTATAATAAAACTTATTTTCATAACTTTTATTGTTATTATCCTATGAAAATCTCTGGAAATCCTTATCTTAAAGTTATAAATTCTAAAAATGAAATAATAAAAGAATACTCCTACGGCAAAGATTTTAAAGAAGATATGCTTAATTTTAGAGAAAATAAATTTACTTTTAGTAAAGATAGTCAAGTAGTTCAAGCTAAAAATGTAATTCAAATTAAAAATGGTAACAATATTTTTATTATATATTCTCCAGAAAACAATAAATTAAACTTTAGAAGTTCCTTTATGAAGGATGATATATGTAACATGTATATAATGGTAACACAAGATGTCTTGAAAGATTTAAAACGAAACATAAACATAGGATATAAAATTAGTTGTTTTATACCTTATACAGTACAAAAAGCATTAATTCCTAACGTAGTATCTTGTATAAAAGGAGTAGACTCTAGTAAACCTCCTCTTATATTGTCTGCACATTTTGATCATTTAGGGCAAGATTTAAAGGGAACTATGTACCCTGGAGCCCTGGATAATGCTTCTGGTACATGTTTTTTATTAGAATTAAGTAAATATATAAAATCCCTAGGTACGCCTAATAGAGATATAATTTTTGTAGCCTTTAATGCTGAAGAGTTTGGATGTATTGGTTCAAAGGTCTTTGCTGAAAGATTTTACAATAAAATAAAAGATAGTACTGTTATAAATTTTGACATGATAGGTGGAAATCAATCAGTTCCCTTATGCATTATGGGTTCTGATAAAGATAATGCAAACACTCCTCTTATAAAAGATACCTCTTATAGATGCAGTAGTGAACATATAAATTTTAATTATATGTTTGAAGATGCTAGCGATCACTGCTCCTTTAGATCAAAAAATATAAAAGCTATAACATTTTGTGATAATGATATTTCCAAAATACACACCCCTAGTGATAGGGTAGAATTTATAAATAAAAATTCTATAAATAGATGTTATAAGGTAGTAAGCAAGCAAATAGTGGACTATGGATTTTCCAGTAATTTATTCCTTATTTACTATAAAGAATTTTCTATATTATCTATAGTATCTCTAATTTTAATTTTAAGACCGAAACATAAAGCAAATTAAAAGTACTTTTATAAAAGCAATTAAATCAGATTTTAGCTTCTAAATTTAATTGCTTTTATACTTATATTTCACCATTAATATATTATTTTTCTATTAAAAACATCCCTTTAAATATTCCATTATAAAATCATCGATATCTCCATCCATTACTGCAGATACATTTCCTGTTTCTATTCCAGTCCTATGATCTTTTACTAAATTATATGGATGAAATACATAAGATCTTATTTGACTTCCCCAACCCATATCTTTTAATTCACCTGTTAAATCCTCAATTTTTTCTTTATGAGCTCTCTCCTTTAACTCCACTAACTTTGATTTTAAAACTTTCATAGCTGTTTCCCTATTAGTATGCTGACTTCTTTCACTTTGACACTGTACTATAATACCTGTAGGTATATGAGTAATTCTAACAGCAGATTCTGTCTTATTTACATGCTGTCCCCCAGCGCCCCCAGATCTATAAGTGTCTATTTTTAAATCGTCATTTTTAATTTCTATTTCCTGTTCATCTGTAAGTTCTGGAAGCACTTCTATAGATGCAAAGGATGTTTGTCTCTTTCCATTAGAATTAAAGGGAGATATTCTTACTAATCTATGCACACCTTTTTCTCCCTTTAAATAGCCATAAGCAAATTCCCCTACTACTTTCAAGGTCACACTCTTTATTCCTGCATCTTCAGCTTCAAGTAAATCCATTATTTTAACCTTGAAACCTTCCTTTTCTGCCCATCTTGTATACATTCTAAAAAGCATTTCCGTCCAATCTTGGGCATCCGTACCTCCAACACCTGAATGCAGTGTCATAATAGCATCATTTCTATCATACTCGCCAGATAAAAGTGTTTCTATTTTAAATCTTTCTATTTCCTTTTTTAATTTATGGTGTTCTGCTATAATTTCTTTAATCATGGATCTATCTTCTTCTTCTAAAGACATAGTACATAATATTAAAAGATCTTCTGTTTGAGTTCTCAACTGTTCAAACTTATTTAATTTATCCTTTAAGTATTTCTCTTCAGTAGTTATTTTTTGAGCTAAACTTATATTGTCCCAAAAATTTGGTTCTCCCATTTTATTTTGGAGTTCGGATATTCTATTTTTTATACTCCCTATGTCAAAGTGACTCCCTTATTTCTATTAAAGTTTTATCAAACTCCTTAACTTCATCAATAAGCTCTTGAATTTCAATTATCATATATTCACCTCTTAATATAAAATTAATGACACAAAAACCAGAAACTAATAATTGCTCTACATTAGTTTCTGGTACTTTTATTATTTAATTAAGCATTTCTTCCGCAACAGTTCTTATACTTTTTGCCACTTCCGCATGGACAAGGATCATTTCTACCTATTCTATTTTCTTTTCTTACAGGTTCTTGTTTAACAACTCCATCGTTATCATAGTTAGTTGAAGTTTCTTTAGCAACTTTTTCTCTTTCTGGTGCTCTTTCAACTTCTACATGAAATAAGTATCTAACTGTATCTACCTTTATATTATAAATCATTTCATCAAACATTTGGCTTCCTTCAAATTGGTAAGCTTGAACTGGATCTTGTTGTTTGTAAGCTCTAAGTCCTATTCCTTGTTTTAAGTGATCCATATTGTCTATATGATCCATCCATTTAGTATCAACTACTCTAAGTAATATGACTCTCTCTATTTCCCTCATTTGTTCTGAACCAATATGTTTTTCTTTTTCATCATATAACTTTATAGTTATATCTAGTAGCTTTTCTTTTATCTCCTCATCAGATAACTTTGATAGTTCTTCCACTGTTACACTATCTTTTGGTAAGTATAAGTCTTCTAAGTAACTAACAAGATTATTTAGCTCTTGTTCAAACTCTTCTTCTAATCCTGAAACATGTGATGCAACTGAAGTGTAAATTAAATCCTTCATCATTGCCATAATCTGATCTCTTAAATCTTCACCTTCTAATACTTCAGTTCTTTGTTTATATATAATTTCTCTTTGTTTATTAATTACATCATCATATTGAAGTAAAGTTTTTCTTATATCAAAGTTATTTCCTTCTACTTTCTTTTGAGCACTTTCTATAGCTGAACTTACCATTTTACTTTCTATTGCTTCATCATCACCAAGTCCTATCTTTTCTACTACTCCTTGTATCTTTTCTGATCCAAATATCCTCATTAAATCATCTTCTAAAGATACATAAAATCTAGATTCACCAGGATCTCCTTGACGACCTGAACGCCCTCTTAACTGGTTATCTATTCTTCTAGATTCATGTCTTTCAGTACCTATAATAATAAGTCCTCCAGCTTGCTCTGCTTTACCAGTTAATTTAATGTCTGTACCACGACCTGCCATATTCGTAGCTATAGTAACCATGCCATATTCTCCTGCATAAGATACAATTTCTGCTTCTCTTTCATGGAATTTAGCATTTAATACTTGATGGGGTATTCCTTTTTTCTTAAGCATAGAAGATAACAATTCTGATTTTTCTATACTAACTGTACCTACTAATACTGGTTGACCTTTCTTATGTCTTTCTACAATTTCTGAAACTATAGCTTTAAATTTACCTTTTTCTGTTTTATAAACTAAATCTGGTTGGTCAATTCTTATCATAGGTTTATGCGTAGGAACAACTATTACATCTAATCCATATATCTCTCTAAATTCATTTTCTTCTGTTTGAGCTGTTCCTGTCATACCAGATAGCTTGTTATACATTCTAAAATAATTTTGGTATGTTATTGTAGCTAAAGTTTTTGATTCTCTTTCAACTTTTACCCCTTCTTTAGCTTCTATGGCTTGGTGAAGACCATCACTATATCTTCTGCCTTCCATAGCCCTTCCTGTAAATTCATCTACTATAAGGACTTCTCCTTCTTTAACCATATAATCTTTATCTTTTTTCATCATATAGTTAGCTTTTAAAGCTTGAACTACATGATGTTGAATTTCCATGTTTTCCGGATCTGCATAGTTTTCTAATTTAAAAAAGTCCTCTGCTTTTTCTACACCGCTATCTGTAAGTATTACTGAATTGGCCTTTTCATCTACGGTAAAATGTTCCTCTTGTTTTAATGACTTAGCAAAATAATCTGCTACTTTATAGAATTCAGTGGATTTTTCTCCCTGACCTGATATTATAAGAGGTGTTCTTGCTTCATCGATTAATATAGAGTCCACTTCATCAATTATACAGAAATTTAATTTTCTTTGAACTCTTTCTTCTTTATAAACTACCATGTTATCTCTTAAATAATCAAATCCAAACTCGCTGTTTGTTCCATAAGTTATATCTGCTGCATATGCTTCTTGTCTTTGTTCACTAGTTAAATTATGTAAAATAACCCCAGACTTTAATCCTAAAAATTCATATACTGGTGCCATTAAATCTCTATCTCTTTTTGCCAAATAATCATTAACAGTAACTATATGTACGCCTTTTCCTGTTAATGCATTTAAATATGCTGGTAAAGTTGCAACTAAAGTTTTTCCTTCACCAGTTTTCATTTCTGCAATTCTTCCTTGATGAAGAACTATTCCTCCCATAAGTTGTTCTCTATAATGCTTAAGACCAATAGTTCTATAAGCAGCTTCTCTTGCTAAAGCAAAAGCTTCTGGTAATATACTATCAATACTCTCCCCATTTTGTAATCTATCTTTAAATTCTTGAGTTTTAGTATGAAAATCTTCATCTTTTAATTTTTGAGTTTGTTCATCTAAAGACTCTATTTTGTCTACTATTGGAATTACTCTTTTCAATTCTCTTTCACTATATGTACCAAATAGTTTATCAAAAAGCTTCATATTTTTCATCCTCACTATATTAAATTATTTAATTTCTAATCTTTTAAATTATATCATTTAAACATACCCTATTCAACTTTTATATATTATTATTATGTAAATTTTGTAAAAGTATTTCCTAAAAATTAGTATTTCCATCTTACCAAAATTAATACAGCATACTCATATGAGTATGCTGTATTGTATATTTAAATTTTTAAAATTCAGGTTCTATTAAACCATAGTTACCATCTTTTCTTTTATAAACTACATTTACCTCTCCATCACTTGCATTCTTATATACAAAAAAGTTATGTCCTAAAAGTTCCATCTGAAGCACTGCTTCTTCCGAAGACATTGGCTTCATTGCAAATCTTTTGGTTTTCACTATCTTTGAATCATTATATTCATCTTTATCTGAGTAATCTGGTATATACTGAAATCTCAATGAACTGTTATGCATTTTCTTTTCAAGTCTTGTTTTTTGTTTTCTAATTTGTCTTTCTAGTTTATCTACAACTAAATCAATTGAAGCATACATATCATCTGTTGATTCTTCACCTCTTAATATTACCCCATTAAATGGAATAGTAACTTCTATAACATGTTGATTTTTGTGTACACTTAATGTAGCTGTTGCTGCTACATCAGGGTTGAAAAATTTTTCAAGTTTCAATAGCTTTCTTTCTACCGTTTCCTTTAAAGCGTTAGTCACCTGAATATTTTTACCTATTACTGTTATTTTCATTCTTCAGCCCCTCTTTCTATTATCCCTTATGGGATTTTATATAAATTTTTATCTGTATATGTTTATATTTTATGTTTAAATTTTATATTTATTATTTATATTCTAATACTATTATTTTAAAATTACAATATGTTTTTTTAGAATTTACAAAATATTAAGTTTTTTATAATAGTTATTAACTAATAAGGTTTAAGAAATGTCTTTTATAAAAAAGGCTTACAGATTACTCTATAAGCCTTTTTTATAATTAAAGTTAGTTGACCTGGTTTTTGACCCCACACTCGCCTGCTGGAACTTTTGCTACCCGGATTTAACCTCTCACTATTAATTCTCTCGCCTTTAAGGCGGCAGGACTTACTTCTAAGCCGCACCATGCTCATTAAATATTTTATTTAACTTACGTGGATCGTTTTGCCTGCGACTGGCATCGACTTTCAACCACAAACCTAACTTTTCTATATTTAAATTATACATTACTTTTAGCCGCAGTCAATATATAAATATTTTTAGCCCCACTTTTTTTTATTTTACTAGCACAATAAAATACTGTAGCTCCTGTAGTTAAAACATCATCTATTAACAATATATTTTTATTGTAAAGTTTATTGTTATTTATTACATTAAAGCTATCTTTTACATTTTCCCATCTTTCTATAGTACTTAATCCTATTTGATCCTTAGTTTTTTTAACTTTATATAGACATGAAATCATAGGTATATGAATTTTATCACTTATAACTTTAGATAGATATTCACTTTGATTATATCCTCTTTTTTTATAAGCTTCCTTACCAGATGGTACAAAGGTTATATAATCAAAATCTAATTTCTCATTTAATATTTTATCTATCATAATATTACCTATTACTTCTCCAGCACCAAAATCTGATTTATATTTAAGCCTTAATATAAGTTCTACCATAACTCCTGAATAATACGTGCTAGGATAAGCTGCAAAAGTCATTTCTTCCTTATCTATAGTTAAAGAGTCATTGCAATATCTAATATTTTTTTTACAAACATTACATATTAATTCTTCTCTTGTATACTCATCGCATATGATGCATTTATCCTCATAAGGATATATAACTTCCTTAATACAATTTAAAACATACCTTATATACTTAATAATCCCATTTTCCATGCTTCCTTATTAAAATTAACAGTAATATTCCTAGCCTTTTCCATGTCCTTTGTTTCAGTATTAGCTAAAAATATCACTTCTCCTCTAAAATCATATTCACCTCTTCCCACTGTACTACAAAGATATGTAAGTTTTTTATAATGAAAATCTTCTCTATCCGCACTATACACTATTAAATCTGTGTCTTTAAATCTACAAAAATCATTTCTGTAATAATTAGTTATTATTATGCCTTTTTTCATTTTCATAAAATTGTTTATAGTTTTACTACTTTTATGATCATTGTCTAAAATTATGTTAACGTTTATTTTCTTATTGTAATTATTTAAATAACTATATAGATTTTCACTTAAATCATAAAATGGAGTATAAATTAAAATTTTTCTTTTTGATTGAATAGACCATTGAATATAGTCATATATAATAAATGGCATATCTTTATTTAAATTTATCCTGGTTAACATTATTCTAGGCTCAATCATAGGAATCTTATTCCATCTTAAAGGTATATATATGGTTCTATTAAATTTAAATAAACTTTCAATAGAATATATTATTCCTTTTCCTGATTTTTTTAATCTTAGTTCAATTATCTCTTTAATTTCTTTATTATTATAATTTGAAAAACTACTTATATCATCATATATAACTAAATCAAATTTTTCTTTTAAATTATTGGCTACTTTAAAATTAGCTATTTTAAATTTTGAACTTATATTCAAATCACTACTTCTGATATAAGAATATTGCCTAAATGTGGTACTTTTTTTTATATGGTTTATTATATTTATATTATTTTCGTTTTCATTAGTTATATATAATACATTATTACCAAATAATATACATTCTAATATAGTCTTTATAAAAAATTCACAAGTGTTATATGGAACAGATACAACATTTAGTAACTTTCTGTTACTATTATACCAATTTAATATATAATCACTAAATTCGTTAATTTCATCAATTCCATTATAATTTTTAAGCAGTATCATAGCTACTCTCCTTTATATAAAACAGTATCTAATTCTCTATAATAATATCGTTATCTAGAACATTACATATACGCCATTTTAATAAGGAATATCTTTCAAAAGATCTATCATTATTAACCATAAAACTAATAGCTTTTAAATTTCCTACTAAAACTACTAATTTTTTAGCTCTAGTTATACCTGTATATAATAAATTTCTATTCATTAATAACGGTGGACCCATAAACATAGGTATAATAACTACAGGAAATTCACTTCCCTGACTTTTGTGTATAGTTATAGCATAAGCTAAATCTAATTCATCTAAATACATCTTATCATATATTACTTTTTTCTCATCATCAAATATTACAGATACTGTAGCCTTATCTTCATCTATGCTTTCTATAAATCCTACATCACCATTAAATATTCCTACACCTTCATCTTCTCCCGAACCTGCAATCCGAGTCCATTTTAATGAATAGTTATTTTTTATTTGCATTACTTTATCTCCCACTCTAAAAATACAATTTTTAAATTCTATTTCATGTTTAAATTTAGCCTTAGGATTTAATACTTCTTGTAACTTTCCATTTAAGTTATCTACTCCTAAAACACCCTTTCTCATAGGAGATAATATTTGTATGTGATTCATTTTATCCCAATTCTTATTAAACTTGGGTAACCTTCTATTTATTAAATCTATTAATGTTTTTTCAATATTATTAGGTTTATCAGATTCTAAAAAGTAAAAATCTTTTCCCTTTTTATTTAGTCTTGGCATTTTACCTTCATTTATTTCATGCGCATTTACTATAATCATACTTTCTTTTGATTGTCTAAATATTTCTTTTAGCCTAACTACCTTAATACATTTACTTTCTATTAAATCTCTTAAAACATTTCCTGGTCCTACTGATGGTAATTGATCTACATCTCCTACTATTATCAACCTCGTACCTTGAGATATAGCCTTCAGCAAGTTATTCATTAATATTATATCTATCATAGACGCCTCATCAACTATCAATACATCACATTCTAGAGGAGTATTTTCATCTTTTGAAAATATCATATCTGTATCTTCCCCAACTCCCATTTCTAGTAATCTATGTATAGTTTTAGATTCTCTACCTGTAGCCTCAGACATTCTTTTTGCCGCTCTTCCTGTAGGTGCTGCCATAAATACAGTCTTGTTATTTTTTTCAAATATATCTGTTATACAATTAATAATAGTGGTTTTCCCTGTACCAGGTCCTCCTGTTATTATTTCAATACTATTTTCAAAGGCGCCCTCTATAGCTTCTTTTTGAGAACATGCAAAATTTATACCATTTTCTTTTTCAAATAATTCTATTTCTTCTCCTACATTAATATTTATATCATCATATATTGATAAGCCTAGTGTAATAACTTTTTTTGTAACTCCTAATTCACAATAATAGTAAGGTAATGTAAATATGCACTTTTTGCCCTCCACTACTTCTACCTTTAACTTTTCATCTGTTACACAAGAATATAAATTATTATCTATTTCCTCCTCACCTATAGATAATATACGTTCTGCCTCTTTATTTAGTTTATCTAAAGGCATATATGTATTACCCATAGCACAAAATTGATTTATTACATATTTTATGCCACTTTGTATTCTAAAAGGCGATTTGGGGTCTATACCCAAACTTCTTGCTATTTTATCTGCTGTTTTAAACCCTATACCTGCTATTTCTTCTGTTAAGGTATACGGATTTTCTTTTACTATATTTACTGAATTTTCTCCATATCTTTTATATATTTTCATACATTGGCCTGGGGTTATTCCATAGTTTTGAAAAAACATCATTATATTTCTTGCTTCTCTTTGCTTACTATAAGATTCTTGTATAGTTGCTACCTTTTTGTCCCCTATACCCTCTATTTCTTTTAGTCTTTCTATATTATTATCTAATATATCTAATGTTTCTTTCCCAAATCTTCCTACTATTTTTTTTGCAGTTACAGGTCCTATACCAGATATTATACCTGACGCTAAATATCTTTCTATTCCTAATGTAGTATCTGGGACTAATTCCTCACAACTTTCAATTTTAAATTGATCTCCAAACTGAGGATGCACTACCCACTTTCCCTCTAATCTTAAATTTTGCCCTTCCATGATGTATGGTATAAATCCAACTATAGTAACCAAAACATTCTTATCTTTAATTCTTGCTACTACATAACCATTATCATCATTTTGAAAAACAATATCTTCTACAATTCCCTGCAATTCCTGCATAAAACCTCTCCTAATTCTTTTTTCTTAAATTATATCATATTATATTTCATATTAATCATTTTACTAATATTTCTATAAAACACAAAAAGGAACTGGATATATTTAAAATCCACTTCCTCTTTATTATTTATTATAAATACTTCTTAATCTCTTTAACTTTATTTAAATTTTCCCAAGGAATATTGATATCTGTTCTTCCGAAATGTCCATAAGCTGCCACTTGCTTGTATATAGGTCTTCTTAAATCTAAATCCCTAATAATAGCACCTGGTCTTAAATCGAATACCTTTTTTACTATATCCACTATTTTTTCTTCAGTAATTTTACCTGTTCCAAAAGTTTCTACGGTAATTGAAACTGGTTGAGCTACTCCTATAGCATAAGCTAATTGAACTTCTAACTTATCTGCTACCCCTGCAGCTACTAAGTTTTTAGCTACCCACCTTGCAGCATAAGCAGCAGATCTATCTACCTTTGTTGGATCTTTACCAGAGAATGCTCCACCACCGTGTCTTCCATATCCGCCATAAGTATCTACTATTATTTTTCTTCCTGTTAATCCAGAATCTCCTTGAGGTCCACCTATAACAAATCTTCCAGTTGGATTTATATAATATTTTGTATTCTCATCTAAAAGTTCTTTAGGAACTACTGCTTTTATTACATGTTCTTTAATATCTTTTTCTATTTGTTCTTGTTCTACGTGAACACCATGTTGAGTTGAAACCACTATAGCATCTATTCTAACTGGCTTGTCATTATCATATTCCACTGTTACTTGAGTTTTTCCATCTGGTCTTAAATATTTTAAAGTACCATCTTTTCTAACCTCAGATAATCTTCTTGATAATCTATGAGCCATAGCTATTGGTAAAGGCATATATTCTGGAGTTTCATTAGTAGCAAATCCAAACATCATACCTTGATCTCCAGCACCTACAGCTTCCAATTTTTCCATTTCACCTTTTTTAGATTCTAAAGCCTCATCTACACCCATAGCAATATCTGATGATTGTTCATCAATAGATGTAATTACTGAACAAGTCTCACAATCAAATCCATATTTTGCTCTATCGTATCCGATTTCTTTTACAGTTTCTCTAACTAACTTTGGTATGTCCACATAACAATTTGTGGATATTTCCCCCATTACCATTACCATTCCAGTAGTTACAGCTGTTTCACAAGCGACTCTACCATGAGGATCCTTAGCTAATATAGCATCTAATACCGCATCTGAAATCTGATCACATATTTTATCTGGATGTCCTTCCGTAACTGATTCAGATGTAAATAATCTTTTCATATATTTCCCTCCATTCTATTTTTACCATATAAAAAACCCCTTCAATAAGAAGAGGTTAATATCTAACTTCTCTCTTATCTTGCAGAATATACTGCAGGAATTGGCACCTTAGCGATAATTCACTGGTTGCCGGGTTTCATAGGGCCCTTTTCCCTCCACCTCTCTTGATAAGAGTCTTTATTAATTTAATTATGTAATATATATGAATGATATCATAGTAAAATTTTTGTGTCAACAATTTTTACATTAGTTTATATTTTAATAAATTATAAACATAAAAGTACCTTTACTTATATAAGTAAAGGTATTTGGTGGAGGAAGACGGATTCGAACCATCGAAGCGAAACGCAACAGATTTACAGTCTGCCCCCTTTGGCCACTCGGGAACTCCTCCACATCTGGAGCTGGCAATAGGACTTGAACCTACAACCTGCTGATTACAAGTCAGCTGCTCTGCCAATTGAGCCATGCCAGCATATATAAAATTTTAATACAATGGTGGGCACAACAGGGCTCGAACCTGTGACCCCCTGCTTGTAAGGCAGATGCTCTCCCAGCTGAGCTATGCGCCCTTAAATAAGTTAATGGTGGAGGAGGACGGATTCGAACCATCGAAGCGAAACGCAACAGATTTACAGTCTGCCCCCTTTAGCCACTCGGGAACTCCTCCACATCTGGAGCTGGCAATAGGACTTGAACCTACAACCTGCTGATTACAAGTCAGCTGCTCTGCCAATTGAGCCATGCCAGCACAATTCATTTAATTTATTGTCTTATCGACAAGAAATAGTATATATGTTTATCAATATAATTTCAAATGTCATTATATGCTATAATTTAAATTTATATTTAAATTTCTTTATATTACTCATTATATCTTAACATTACATAGATACGTATTTATTATTACAACTTATACCTCTTTATTTATATATTCCATTATATTATAATTTTATTTATATATTATGAAAGTTATATTGGAGGATTATATATGCAAAAACTTTTAAGTAAATTAAGAAGAGCCGTTCAAGATTTTAATTTAATAGAGGATGGGGATAAAATCGCAGTTGGTTTATCTGGTGGTAAAGATAGTATTACATTAGTTCACTTACTTAAAAACTACCAAAGATTTTCTCCACAAAAGTTTGATTTAGTTGCAATTACATTAGATCCAGGCACTGGAGCTGATTTTTCTTCTATGAAGAAAATGTGTGAAGAAATTGATGTTCCTTTCTATATTTATGATACTAATATAAAAGAAATTGTTTTTGATCTAAGAAAAGAAAAGAATCCCTGTTCATTATGTGCTAATTTAAGAAGAGGAGCCCTAAATGATTATGCTGGAAGATTGGGTTGCAATAAAATAGCCTTAGGTCATCATAAAAACGATGCTATAGAAACATTATTAATGTCTATGTTATACGAAGGTAGAATAAATTGTTTTTCTCCTAAAACTTATTTAAGTAGAAGCAATGTAACTATCATAAGACCTATGATTTATATTGACGAAAGAGAAATTAAAAGTTTAGTAAAGAGGTATGACTTTAATATAGTTGAAAATCCTTGTCCTGCTAATGGAAATACTAAAAGACAGTATATGAAAGAACTTACATACAATTTAGAAAAAGACATTCCTAAAGTAAAAGATAGGCTTCTTAGTTGCTTAACCAATACCGATCAATTAAATATATGGTTTAAAGAAGATAAAGAATAATTTGTTTATTTTTTTTAATATTTGCTTGAAACCCCTCATATAAATTATTATAAAGGAGGGGATACAAAATGAATAAAATAAAAGCCTATTATAAGGATCTTCTATCTTACTATAAAATAGCCAACTTTTTAAAAGAATACATAAATAAAGATTCTATAATAGTATGTATTGGAACAGATAGATGTATAGGAGATTCTTTAGGCCCTATAGTTGGTAGTATGTTAAAACACAAAAACTTTCCTTTAAATGTTTATGGTACTGTAGATCATCCTATTCATGCATTAAACATTAAGGAAAAGTTAATTCAAATAAAAAGTTTACATCCTAAAAGTAACATATTAGCTATAGATGCCTGTTTAGGTGATAAAAATAGTATTGGTGAAATACAAGCAAGGGATTATCCTGTACATCCTGGTAAAGGGGTAGGAAAATCTCTTCCCGATGTTGGTGAAATATCAATAGTTGGTATAGTAGATTCTAACCAAAATACTGATCTATTTAATAATACAAATATTAGATTAAGTTTAGTTACAAATATGGCTAAAACTATAACAGACTCTCTCCTACATTGTTTTTATATGATAAATGAATAAAAAGGACTAAAAATAGTCCTTTTAAAACAACTAAAAATTTATTCAACTAAATTTAGTCCATCTCCTGATGATGATATTCCCATCTTATCTAAATAGTCTAACACCTTTCCAGTTCCTTCTGCCACACAAGAAACTGAATTTTCGGCTATATGTACTGGAACCTTTGTTACATTTTCTATAAGATCACTAAGTCCATTTAGTAACGCTCCCCCTCCAGTCATAACTATACCCTTGTCCGCTATATCTGCTGACAATTCAGGCGGAGTTCTTTCTAAAACGGAATGAGCAAGATCAGCTATTGCATTAACAGTTTCTTGTAATGCTTCTCTCATTTCACCCGAAGTAACAGTTAAATTTTTAGGAAGACCTGTTACTAAATCTCTTCCCCTAATTTCCATAGAAATAGGCTCTTTGTTTTGGAATGCTGATCCTACATTAATTTTTAGATCTTCTGCGGTTCTTTCTCCTATCATAAGTTTATGTTTTTTTCTTATGTATTTTATAATTGCCTCATCAAACTTGTCTCCTGCCATCTTAATTGAGGATCTAACTACTATTCCGCCTAATGAAATAACAGCTATGTCAGTAGTTCCTCCTCCTATATCTATTACCATGCTTCCACTGGCTTTTGTTATATCTAAATCTGCACCAATAGCTGCTGCTAAAGGTTCCTCTATTAAAAATACCTTTTTAGCTCCAGCATTTTTAGCAGCGTCTATGACTGCCCTTTTTTCCACTTCTGTTGCTTCACAAGGAATACATATAACTACTCTTGGTGCAGACATTTTTTTCTTTCCACAAGCTTTACTAATAAAATAATTTAACATTTTTTCAGTAATATCATAATTAGAAATTACTCCATCCCTCATAGGACGAATGGCTACTATATTTCCTGGAGTTCTTCCTATCATTTGTCTAGCTTCTTCACCAACTGCTAGTACTTTATTTTTATTTTTATCTATAGCTACAACGGATGGCTCATTTAGTATAACTCCCTTACCCTTGATGTACACAAGTACCGTAGCCGTACCTAAGTCAATTCCCATATCAGTTCCTACACTAAAAAACATTGATATATCCACTCCTACTCTTATTGAGTTATAATAAACTTTAAGTTTATTAAAAACATAAATTTTAAATCATCTATTCTCATTATAATAGGAATGTTTTTAACCTTCAATAGCTTTATATTTCATTTTGGTAGCTCTGCCACCTCTTATATGTCTTTCTGCTTTATTGTATTCTAATATTATCTTTGCTTCTTGAGCAATTTGAGGATTTATTTTAGGTAATCTTTCTGTCATATCTTTGTGTATAGTACTTTTACTTACCCCAAAAACTTTAGCAGTTTTTCTTATAGTAGCTTTAGATTCTATAATATATTTAGCAACTTCAAGAACTCTTTCTTCAATGTAATCTTTCAAATTGCTACTACCTCCTTAATTCTTTTATAGTTATAAATATGCGTATATAAATGATTAAATTCATTTGTGTTAAGCCATTTTCTGCTTAAAAAGCAGAAAATGGCATGAAACTAATATTTTATATACTTAGAAGGATTTATGTAGTTATTTCCCTTCATAACTGCAAAATGTAAATGATCTCCATACTTCTCATAAGCTGATCTTAAAGTAGTTTTACCTATACATCCTATTGGATCACCCTTTTTAATTTGTTGACCCTTAGATACCTTTACTTTAGGATCTAAATTTGCATATATAGTTTTTAATCCGTTTTGGTGATTAACAATTATTTGAACACCATCTTGGCTTGAAGTAACTACATCTTCTACCTTTCCATCTGCTACTGAAAATACAGGCTTTCCTAAACTAGTTTTTATATCTATTCCTAGATTAGATCTATAACTTGATGTAGAATTCCAAAATACTGGATCTTCTGAATACACCCTAGCCAAAGTTCCTTCTACTGGTTTTATAAAATTAGTATCTTGTGTTTTTGAAACTTTAGCAGTCTCCTGTTTTTTATCATCTTTCTTTTCAGTTTCTTTTTTGTTATCTTCTTTCTTTACCTCAAGTGCATTATCATAATTTTTTTGTGTATGATCTACAGCTTGCGCTGAGTCTTTATTACTACGATTTTCTACTACCTTATTATTGATAGGATTCTTCTTTGCTTGCTTACTATTTTTTAATGTAAGTGTAGCTACCGTAGCTACTATACAAAGGCAAAGAAATAAGATTACGTAAAACCCCTCCCTTCTAAAAAAATTTGAATTTTTATTAGATGGTTTCTTTTCCATATGAACACCTCCATCTTTAGTTTGTCCAGTGAATAACAAAAAATACATTTTCATCAATAAAATAGTTCTCTCTTTTATATTAAATTTCTACATTTTGTGCTCTTTAAAAAATAAAATTCTTTATAAATAATAAAAAAATAACACAATGAACCAAGTAGCCTTTAAATTAACTCTTTAATTCATTGTGTTTTTAATTAATATTTAAACTTTTCTATGTTAACACCTGTATAGTAATGTATTAATATTTCCTTGTATTTTTTTCCCGACTTACCCATACTGTTAGCACCCCATTGGCTCATACCAACATTATGACCATATCCTTCACAGTTAATTATAATATCTTTATTTTTAAATTCTAAAGAAAACTTAGCAGAATTTAATTTAAAAATTTTCCTAAATTCTGTTCCTGCTATAGTTACATTTCCTACCTTAACACTTTTTACACTTCCACCCTTAGTTTTATCTTTAATTACCACTTCATTTCTCATATTTTTTACGCTACAGTTGCTATATCGTTTTTTTATTATATTTAGGAATTGATCCTTAGTATATTTTTTACTATCCTTAAATCTAGGAGCTTTTTCTTCCCCAGGACTTTCTACGCTTTTAAGGTAAGGTACCTCCTTACTAAAAACATCTTCACTATTTTCTGTTTTTCCATTACTTGTGGAAAAATAATAAGGTGCTTTAACTATATCATTATCATATGCTAAGAATTCTCCCTTTGTATCTTCTACAACTTTTTCTATCTTAGTCCAATATTCATGACTTTTACTCTTAGGCCATGATTTTATCCTCTTGTCCTTTGTCATATATACTTGAGATTGTATGCTATCACATACATCTGCATTTAACCTTTTATTATATTGATTATTACCAAAATCCTTCATATGAGCCAATGCATAAGTTCTTGCCGCCACAGCCTGAGCTTTTAAAGCCTCTATATTAAATTCCACTGGCATTTCAGAACATACCACTCCTTTTACATATGTCTCTAAAGGTATTTCTCTTACGCATTTTTCATTAATAAAATAAACTCTTACTTTAGGTTCTTTCGTTAAATCATATTTTTCATATAAAATATTACTTTGTGATACACTTTCATTATTATTTTTTTTCTTAGTTATAATTTTAGTATTAGAAATAGATAAAACTACTGCAAGTAATACTATACAAATTATACTTGAAACCATTATATAAAATAATCTTTTTATATGTGTATAATCATTTACTTTTCTCATGTTACCCCCTCTTTTCTATATAACGTTAATCAGTATAATTATATTTTTTATACTTTAAAATATGCTAAAAACCTTACCAATATTTAATGAAAAATATCAGTAAGGTTATTTTATTTTAAATATTATCTATTAACTCTTTCTATTTGAGCCCCCAATTTTTTTAATTTATCTTCTATCTTAAAATATCCTCTATCTATATGATATATATCTCCTATTTCCGTATAACCTTCTGCTGCTAGTGAACATAGAATTAGGGCTGCTCCTGCTCTTAAGTCTGTAGCTTTAACATCTGTACCTGTTAATTTATCCACACCTTCTATTACGGCACTTCTTCCGTTAATTTTAATATTAGCACCCATCCTTTTCATTTCAGATACATGCATAAATCTATTTTCAAAAATAGTTTCTGTAATAATGCTTGTTCCTTTTATAGTACTTAATAATGCCATCATTTGTGCTTGCATATCTGTAGGGAATCCTGGATATGGCATAGTTTTTATATCAACAGTTTTCAAACCTTGTGATCCATCTACTACAGCAGAATGCCCTTTTATATCTATAGTTACTCCCATTTCCCTCAATTTAGCTATAATAGGTTTTAAATGTTGTTCTATAATACCATTCAATTTGATTCTACTCTTTGTTATAGCCGCAGCAATCATAAAAGTTCCTGCTTCAATCCTATCATAAATGGGAACATACACTGAATCATTTAAGCTCTTTACACCTCTTATAGTAACATTACCTGTTCCAGCTCCTTTAATATCAGCCCCTATAGAATTTAAAAAATTTACTAAATCTTCCACTTCTGGCTCTTGAGCTGCATTTTCTATTATTGTTTCTCCCTCTGCCATAACAGCAGCCATTATTATATTTTCTGTGGCTCCTACAGAAGGAAAATCTAAATATATTTTATTTCCTATAAGTTTATTTGCTAAACATTCTACATATCCATGTCCTATACTTACTCTAGCTCCTAATGCTGTAAAACCCTTAAGATGTAAATCTATAGGTCTAGTTCCTATATTACATCCTCCAGGCATTGAAATTCTAAATTTTCCAAACCTAGATAACATAGGACCCATAAGCAAAAATGAAGCTCTCATTTTTTTTACTAACTCAGAATCTGCTTCTTTATTTATTATATTCTTTGTATCTATTACTATTTTTTCATTAGTTTCATCTATATCTACATCGGCACAAATACTCTTTAATATATCACTTATAACATAAACATCTTCCAGCATTGATACTCCATTAATAACACATTTATTTGCACTTAATATGCTTCCTGCAATAATAGGTAGAACTGAGTTTTTAGCTGAACTTATGTTTACCTCTCCTTTTAATTTCGAACCTCCCTTTACCACTATCTTATCCATTTTTTTCCTCCATTTCTTTATTGCTAATATGTTATGTTTATCTGTGGAGTACCAATTATTATATAATTACCTGAATTATATCTACATACAGAATAATTAAAATCTATAGCTTTTCCATTGCTTACAATAGGCTTATAATTTCCTGTATAACATATGGTACTATACCCACTGTTTAGTTTCACTGTTTCTATATTTTTAGCCTTACAATTTTTTAAAATATTCAAAATACCTTCATTAGTTTTTGATATAGATTTATCAGAAGTTTTTAATTTACAATATTCATATATAACCTTATCATTATCTATATTTTTTATATATTTTTCTAAACTATTTTTTATATTTTTAAAATTACTACTATCTTTTAAACTAGTAATTTTTATTTCAACCAAATTATTTGATGACTCTTTATTAATATAAATATTTCCCTCAATTTCTTTATTACACATAGTTATACAGTAATAATTCCCATCACATTGTAGCTTAATATCCTTTATATTACACAAAATAATACAATCTGTTATATCTTTAATTATCCTTTTATCATCGAAACTTGTACTAAATTTTATAGTACAACCCTTTTCTACTAGTGAACTATTAGTTTCCATTTTTATTTTATTAAATAAGTCCTGTTTGTTTGTTGCATAGCAACAATTTTTAAATAGTAAAAACAATATAAACACTAAAGGAAAGATCATTTTAAAATACTTATTTTTCAATACGTTCATTTTTTATCCCCCTCCTCTTTAGATTCTTTACATATTTTACAAATTATATTCTAGATGTATATTATTAATATATAAATTAAATAAAAAAATGTGATTTTTTCCATAAAAAAACTCTTATTTTAATATCTAAACTAATTTAAATATTAAAATAAGAGTCTATATAATCCTTTAATGCTTTGCTTTAATTCTAGCTATGGCTCTAACTAATGCTAACTCTGCTCTAGCTATATCTGTACTAGATTGTTTTTCACTAAGTCTTTTTTCTGCCCTTTCTTTAGCATCTTGTGCCCTTTTCAAATCTATATCTTGAGGCCATTCGCTAGCATCACATATTATGTTCGCCTTATTTTCTATAAATCTTATTATGCCGGTAGATGTAAATATGTTTTTCTTTTGATCATTAACATCTATAAATTTAGTAACTGTAGGTTTTAAATCAGCAATCATAGGTACGTGATTAGGTAATATAGCTAGACTACCATCTTCACTTTTAATTATTATTTCCTTTACTTCTCCTATTTTTATATTCTTTTCAGGAGTAAATATAGTTAGTTCTATACTATCTCTCATATTTAGTCTCCTTTTTATAAATAAGTATGAGTAAAATTACTCTTGATTTTTCATTTCGTCTGCTTTCTTTAATACTTCGTCTATAGTGCCTTGAAATAAAAATGCTGCTTCTGGTATATCATCGTATTTTCCTTCTAATATTTCTTTAAATCCCCTAACTGTTTCTTTAATAGGAACATATTTTCCTTGCATACCTGTAAATTGTTCTGCTACAGTAAAAGGTTGTGATAAAAATCTTTGAATTCTTCTAGCTCTACTTACTACTAACTTATCTTCTTCAGATAATTCATCTACACCTAAAATTGTTATTATATCTTGAAGTTCTCTATATCTCTCTAATATATTTTTAACTTTTATAGCTACATTATAGTGTTCTTCACCTATTATCCTAGGATCTAACATTCTGGATGAAGATTCTAATGGATCTACTGCTGGATATATACCTAATTCTGCTATAGATCTAGATAGAACTGTTGTAGCATCCAAATGAGTAAATGTAGTAGCTGGTGCTGGATCCGTTAAGTCATCTGCTGGAACATAAACTGCTTGAACTGATGTTATTGCACCATGTTTAGTAGATGTTATTCTTTCTTGGAGAGCTCCCATTTCTGTAGCTAAGGTTGGCTGATATCCAACAGCACTTGGAATTCTTCCTAAAAGCGCAGATACTTCTGAACCCGCTTGTGTAAATCTAAATATATTATCTATAAACAATAATACATCTTGGCCTTGATCTCTAAAGTATTCCGCCATAGTAAGACCTGTAAGAGCTACCCTCATTCTAGCTCCTGGTGGTTCATTCATTTGACCAAATACTAACGCAGTCTTATCTATAACACCCGAATCCTTCATTTCATAATATAGGTCATTTCCTTCTCTAGTTCTCTCACCCACTCCTGTAAATACAGAAAGTGCTCCATGTTCTTTAGCTATGTTATTTATTAATTCTTGTATTAATACGGTTTTTCCTACTCCTGCGCCACCAAATAATCCTATCTTACCACCTTTTTCATAGGGAGCTAATAAATCTATTACTTTTATACCCGTTTCAAAAATCTCCGGTTCTACAGATTGTTCTTCAAAAGTTGGTGCTGGTCTATGAATTGTATATTCCTTATCCGTATTTATATTTCCTTCTCCGTCTATTGGCTGACCTAAAACATTAAATAATCTTCCTAAGACTTCCTTACCTACTGGTACTGAAACTGGTCTTCCTTTATCTAAAACCTTCATTCCTCTTGTTAGTCCTTCAGTATTTTCCATAGCTATAGCTCTTACTATGTCATCTCCAACATGTTGTTCAACTTCTGCAATAATTATCTTATCTCCAGCATTTATCTCTAACGCATTATATATGTTTGGAAGATTTTCAGAATTGAATCTTATGTCAATAACCGGACCTATTATTTGAATTACTTCTCCAATGTTTTCTGACACAACATCTCACCTCCACTTATCTTTGAGCTTCTGCTCCACCAACAATTTCTGATATTTCTTGAGTTATAGCGCTTTGTCTCAATCTATTGAATTTCAAATTTAAATTACTTAATAAATCATTAGCATTATCTGTAGCTCCATTCATAGCTGTCATTCTAGAACCTATCTCACTAGCCTTTGAATTAAGTAAAAAATTTAAGATACTACCTTTTATATAATTTTCTGTTACTATTTCTAATAATTTATCAGATTGAGGATTAAATTCTATATACTTATTAGAATCAACTTCACCTCTATTAAATGGAAGTAGTTTTTCTATCTTTATTTCCTGCTTAACTGGTGAATAAAATTCAGAATACACAATGTATACTTCACCAACTTCTTTAGAATTATATAACTTTAATATATGTTCTTCTATAATTCTAGCTTCTTTTAAAGTTGGTACGTCTGGTATTTCCACATATTCAGCTAAAGTATTAATCTTTAATCTTTTTAAATAATTTCTTCCTCTTTGACCTACTACTATAATTTTAGATTTTTCTTTATCTTTTTTTATTTCATCTACTGATCTATTTATAACATTCATATTAAAGCTACCACATAATCCTGAATCAGATGTAAGTATGACATATAACTTATATTCACTATTATTACCATTAATATAAATACTCTTTTCATCCATAGAATTAACTATAGTATCCATACTTTCTCTATAAGCATTATAATATTTTCTATTTACTTCTAGATTTACTCTTGCTTTTCTAAGTTTAGCAGTAGCTACGAGCCCCATAGCCTTTGTTATTTTTCTTATATTCGTTACAGATTTTATTCTTCTTCTTATTCCAATAAGCCCTGACGCTGCCATACCTTACCTCCTTAGAAATATTACATATTATTTAAAAATATCTTTTTAAATTCTGAAATGACTTTATTAATTTTTTCTGTAATCTCATCTGTAAGTTTTTTATATTGTAATATTTCTTTTTTTACATCCCTATGATGAGTATCTACATACTCTAATAATTCTTTTTCAAATTGGGATATTTTATTTATAGGTATATCATTTAAATAATTATTTACAGCTGCATAAAGAATTATTATTTCTTCTTCTACAGGTATAGGTTTGTATTGGGGTTGCTTTAGTATCTCAACTAATCTCTTACCTTTTTCTAATCTTTTTCTCGATTCTTTATCTAAGTCTGATCCAAATTGTGAAAAAGCAGCCAATTCTCTATATTGTGCAAGTTCTAATCTAAGCGTTCCTGTTACCTGTTTCATAGCCTTAATTTGTGCATTTCCACCTACTCTAGATACAGATATACCTGCATTAACGGCTGGTCTTTGTCCTGAGTTAAACAATTCTGATTCTAAGAATATTTGACCATCAGTAATAGATATAACATTAGTTGGTATGTATGCTGTAACATCTCCTGCTAGAGTTTCTACTATAGGAAGAGCCGTCAATGATCCTCCTCCTAATTTATCAGATAATCTTGCTGATCTTTCTAATAATCTAGAGTGAAGATAAAATACATCCCCAGGATAAGCTTCTCTTCCTGGTGGTCTTCTAAGAAGCAATGACATAGTTCTATAAGCTACCGCATGTTTTGATAAATCATCATATACTATTAAAACATCCTTGCCCTTATACATGAAGTACTCTCCAATACTACATCCTGAGTAAGGTGCTAAATATTGAAGCGGAGCTGAATCTGATGCTGTTGAAGAAACTATTATAGTATAATCCATAGCTCCCATTTTAATTAAATCATTATATATATGTGCTACTGTAGATTGTTTTTGTCCTATTGCTACATATATACATATAACATCTTTTCCCTTTTGATTAAGTATTGTATCAATAGCTATGGCAGTTTTTCCTGTTTGCCTATCGCCAATTATTAATTCTCTTTGACCTTTACCTATTGGTATCATAGAATCAATAGCCTTTATTCCTGTTTGAAGGGGTTCCTTTACAGACTGTCTGTCAATAACTCCCGGCGCTTTTGTTTCTACTGGTCTTGTTTCATTTGTTAATATACTACCTTTTCCATCTAATGGAGAACCTAATGAATTAACTACTCTTCCTATTAAAGCATCACCTACAGGAACTTCTACTACCTTTCCTGTTCTCTTAACTACATCTCCTTCTTTAATCCCCTCTTCTGGTCCTAGTAAAACGCAGCCTACGTTATCTTGTTCTAAGTTAAGTGCCATAGCATATACATTATTGGGGAATTCTATAAGTTCCCCTTCCATACAATCGTCTAATCCATAAACTCTTGCTATACCATCACCTATTTGAATTATAGTTCCAGAATCTATCGTTTCTAAAGATGTATCAAATTGTTCTATTCTTTTTTTTATAATTGATGTTATTTCCTCTGGCTTTATATTCATCTATCTCACCACCTATACTATCCTTTAATCATAACTTTTTTCATATCTTGTAATTTGGTCTTTATAGTATTATCTATAACATCATCACCAATTCTTACATAAACCCCACCTATAATTGATTTATCTATCTCTTCATGCAAAACTATATTTTTGTTGTATCGCTTTTGTAATTTATCTATAAGTTGTTTTTTCTCTTCTTCTAAAAGGGGTACAGCAGTTTTCACTTTCGCTGAAATCATATTCCTCTTATCTAAGTATATCTTTTCCATTTCCTTGAGTTTTTGTTCTAAATAGAGAATTCTATTTTCCTCTATAAGAACCAATAAAAATGATAAGAGTTCTTTATCTATTTTATCCTTAAAAATATCTACAAATATGTTCTTTTTCTTAGAAGTACTTATTTCTGGATGCTTTATAATTTCTCTAATATTCTTATTAGTATTTATCATATAAACTATATCTTTTAACTCTTTTATATACTGTTCTACTTTATTTTTTTCTTCTGCAACTTCATAAAGTGCCAAAGCATACCTTTTATCTAAATACTCATACATATTACATACCTACCTTACTTATAAAATCATTTATAAGTTCCCTATGTTCTTTTTCATCTATTGCTTTCTTTAATATTTTTGAGGACATAGCTATAGAAAGTTGTATAGCTTGATTTTTAACTTCTTCTTCTGCTTTTTGTTTTTCTCTTTCAGCTTCTAATCTAGATCTTTCTATTATTCTTTGAGCCTCTTCATGAGCCTCTTTGATTATTTCATCATATATTTTTTCAGCTTTTGTTTTATAATCTTCTACCATTACTTTTCCTTGTTTTTTTGCAGTTGACAAGGCTAATTCATTTTCCTCTTTTAACTCTATAGCTCTTCTTTCATTTTCTTCTGCATTCTTTATTTTATCTATAATTTGATTTTGCCTATTTTCTACTACAGAATTTATTTTGTCATACCAAAAATGTTTTACAATAAATAATAAAATTATAAAATTTATTATATTAAAAACAACTTGTGGAATGCTTATTTCCATTAAAAGAAGCCTCCCTTCCTACTTAAACTTTATAGGCTTCCATTTCCTATATTGACCTAATTAGTAAGAATGCAATTATTAAAGCATATATTGCTGTTGCCTCTGAGAATGCACTACCTATAATAAGCGTACTCATTATTTTTCCACTGGCTTCAGGTTGCCTTGAAACACCTTCTACTGCCTTTCCTGTAGCATTTCCTGTACCTATTCCGGCTCCTATACATCCTAAAGCTGCAATTCCTGCACCTAAAGCTGCCATTCCTGATATAAATGATTTTGGATCTACTGTCATATAAATCTCCTCCTTAAATAATAATTATTCTTCACATACGATTTTTATATTAATCATAGTTAACATAACAAATATAACCATTTGAATAGTTCCATCAAACAAATCAAAATACATATGAAATGGTATTGGAATTACTAACTGTGCTGCCAAATTAATTTTAGCTAGACCTGAATAAATCAAATCCATTATCATAACTGCTGCGGTCATATTTCCAAACAATCTTAAACTTAAAGAAACTGGTAACATTACCCTTTCTATGATATTAAATGGTGCTAAAAACAAATATGGTTTACCATAACCAAAAAAATAATTACCAACCCCTAATTTTTTTATTGCATAACCTTGTATAACCACAAAAGAAATAAGTGCCATAGCTAAAGTTACACTATAATCCATTGTAGGGGGCCTTATACCTATTAATCCAACTAAGTTCATCAAAAGTATATATATCATCATTGCAGAAACAAATGGACCAAATACCCTAAAGCTATTTCCCATATTTTCATCTATTAAATTTTTTACTACTTGTAACATCATTTCCATTATTGTTTGTTTCTTATTTGGTATCTTAGTCAGATTTCGCGTAAATATTATACTAAGTACTAAGACAGCTATTATAATAACCCATTGAGTTACTATAGCTTCTGTAACTCCTAATTTATAACCAAACAAATTCAAATAAAATAACGGAGAAAAACTTTCCAAATTATCACTTCCTTTATGCCTTATTTCTACCTAGGCCTATACCATATATAGTTATAGATATAAAGTTTAAACTATAACCTAAAAGAAGAAATATTACATTTTGAAAATTACTTTTACATACAACTACAACAGATAATAATACCAAAGAAACTCTTAGTACAAAACTTAATAAGGTTAAATATGATCTTTTTTCTTTTTCCATAGCCAATTTAGTTCCAATAGAGTTTATAAATAAATTAACTGTAGCTACTACTAACCCTATTAAGAAGTAAGTTCCCAACTGAACTTTAAAGATTGATTTAATAAGTAAAAATATAAAAACACCTAAAAATAAATTTAATATAAAAATCTTAGAAAGCATTTCTTTAAAATCTTTCATTACATCAATTCCTCCGGAGTCATGTTTTTGATAACTTATTATAGTATCAAAGCTTATATAAGTGAAATTCAAAATTAGTCTATTTAAAGCCATTTATAGCCATTTACCTTAGTTTACTTAATATAATTTTTTATATGTAATTATAACTAACGTTATGTATGATTTTCTTTATATTAAGATTATATTAAATAGAATTATTCTTTAGTTGGATTATACTAAACATTCTGATTTTTGCCTTCAATTTAATATTAATATGGAAATATTTAAAATTTTTTTCTATTAATTTATAGTTATTTTAAGTTTTTTAGCAGATTAAAATAATTTTATATAAAATAATTTTATGAATTGTTAAATAGAATATAACATAATTAACCAAATCCAAAAAAAATAATGAAATTATTTTTTTAATTTATGCAAAAAACTTTATAAATTTTTAAAAATTATTTTTATAAAAAGAGTAATATAAATAAAATATTTATATTACTCTTTATTTTAACCATATGTTATTAAATTATTTATAACAAATTAGTATTTATAATTAAATTCATTAGGTTTTTCAGATCGTTTTTTAAAATAATATTCTATACTATCAACTATTCGTTCTGAGGCTTTTCCATCTCCATACGGATTTATTGCTTTACTCATAAGATTATAACTTTCTTTATTTTTTATTAGTTCATTAGCCAATGTTAATATATTATTTACATTTGTGCCTGTCAATTTAACTGTACCCACTTTTATAGCTTCCGGTCTTTCTGTGACATTTCTTAGCACTAATACAGGCTTTCCTAAATGTGGAGCTTCCTCCTGAAGTCCACCTGAATCCGTCATAACCATATAGCACTTATTCATTAAATTATGAGTTTGCTTTGTATCTAAAGGATCTAAAAGATGTACTCTTTTTACATTCCCTAATATTTTATAAACTACATCTCTAACTACCGGATTCAAATGAACTAAGTATACTATCTCTACATCTTCATTCTCCTCAACTATTCTTTTTAATGCGTTACATATATTCTCTATGCCTTTGCCCCAATTTTCTCTTCTATGAGCTGTAACCATAATAACCTTTTTATTATTATAGTCTATGGTATTAAGCTCATCATTATCAAATACATAGTTATTCTCTACTGTAAACTCCATAGCATCAATAACTGTATTACCAGTTATAAATATGCTTTCTTCATCTACCCCCTCCTTTAATAGGTTATTTTTAGAACCTATAGTAGGAGCAAAATTTAAATCTGAGATACCTGTTGTAAGTTTTCTATTCATTTCTTCTGGAAATGGAAAATACTTATCAAATGTTCTAAGTCCTGCTTCTACATGACCTACTTTTATTTTTTGATAAAAAGCAGCTAAAGCTCCAGCAAAAGTAGTTGTAGTATCTCCATGAACTAATACTAAATCTGGTTTCTCTCTTTGAAATACTTCTTCTAATCCTTCAAGAACATTTATGGTTATTCCCGTTAAACTTTGCTTTTTTTTCATAATATTAAGGTCATAATCCGTATCTATATTAAATAAATCTAATACCTGATCCAACATTTCCCTGTGTTGTGCTGTTACACAAACCTTATTATCTATATTACCCCTTTTATTTAGTTCTTTAACTAGGGGCGCCATTTTTATGGCTTCTGGCCTAGTACCAAATATGGTAATAGTTTTTATTATTTCCATATATATTCCCTCCATTATTCTTTATGGCTAAAAAATCCACATTTCCATGCCGCTAAGATAATTATTGTCATTACAACAGCTAATAAAAAGTATGCTTTTTGATTACTAATTTGCATAGCTAATATAGCAAAACTTCCTAAAATTGCACTTATAAAATACATAATTATAACTACTTGTTTTTGGTTTAATCCCATATCTAAAAGTCTATGGTGTAGATGCCCTCTATCTGCTTGCATTATTGGTTTACCATTTATTTTTCTTCTAATCATAGCAAATAATGTATCATATATAGGTAATCCTAAAGCTAATATAGGTACAACTACTGCAAACGCCGTAGCAGACTTAATAGCACCTTCTATAGATATAGCAGATAGAAGAAATCCTAATAGCTGTGATCCTGTATCCCCCATAAATATAGATGCAGGATTGAAATTATAAGGCAAAAATCCTAAAATAGCTCCACTTAATATACTGGTTAAAATTGCTGCTTCCCATCTACTATTTAGTATAGATATTACAAACATAGTAATAGAAGAAATTAATGCTACTCCTGCTGCTAATCCATCCAATCCATCTATAAGATTTAATGCATTAGTAATACCTATAACCCAAACTATAGTGATTGGTATAGATAAAAATTTTAAATCCACATATAAAATAGACGAGTAAAATGGGTTAGTTATAAATTTTATTTTTAAACCAAACACTATAAGACAAATAGCTGAACTCAATTGAAATATTATTTTTTTTATAGGGGATAAATTATATTTATCATCTATAAATCCTCCAATGACTATAACTGTTGAGCCTAAAATTATACCTACTTCTTCTAATGTTAGAGCTCCTTTTTTTAATATTAAAGATATTACAAAGGATATATATATAGCTAATCCTCCAAGTAAAGGTATGGGCTTTTTATGTATTTTTCTTTTATCCTTAGGTATGTCAACTACCTTTATATAAAACGCAAATTTTCTTATCATAGGAGTTAATAAAACTGATAAAATTACTGCTGTTACTGCTCCTATAATGTACAACTTTAAATTCATAGTAAAACTCCCCTTAAATAGTATGACTATTATTAATAAGAATCTTCTCCGTTAAGTGAATCATCATTTTTTATCCATTCTTCTACTTCTATAATTCTAAAATCTTTTTTCGTATCCCTTATAACTACTTTATCTATTCCTGCATTAATTATAAATCTTTTACATAAAGAACAAGGTGCAGAATTTTTTACATATTCCCCACTATTATGTTCCTTTCCAACTAAGTATAAATAAGCTCCTATCATATCTTGCCTTCTTGCAGATATAATAGCATTTTGTTCTGCATGAACAGATCTACAAAGTTCATACCTAGTTCCTCTTGGTACATTTAATTGTTCCCGTTTACAAACACCTATATCACAACAATTTGTTCTTCCTCTTGGTGCTCCTGTATATCCTGTAGATATTATTTCATCATTTTTAACTATTATCGCAGCAAAATTTCTTCTAAGGCAAGTTCCTCGCTCTAAAACCGTTTCACATATATCTAAGTAATAGTTATTCTTATCTATTCTAACCATAATTCCTCCTTACTTACATTATCCTTTATAAAGCCTAACTCCATTTTATTCTATAATAAAAATCAAATAATTGAAAGTATTAGCATAATATATTTTATAAATAATAAAAATAAAGACGGAGAAATTTAAAATTTCTTCGTCTTATATTTTCTATTTTGTTCCGTATAGTCTATCTCCTGCATCTCCCAAACCTGGAACTATGTATCCATTCTCATCAAGTTTTTCATCTAAGTTAGCTAAGTATATGTCTACATCTGGATGAGCATTTTGAACTTCTTCTACGCCTTCTGGAGCAGCTATAAGACACATTAATCTTATATTTTTGGCTCCTTTTTGCTTTAATAATGTTATAGCATCTTTAGCAGATCCGCCAGTTGCAAGCATAGGATCTGTAACTATAACATCTCTTTCTTCTATATCTTGAGGTAACTTACAGAAATATTCTACTGGCTTTAATGTTTCTTCATCTCTATAAAGTCCTATATGTCCAACCTTAGCTGCTGGAATTAATTTAGTCATTCCACCAACCATTCCAAGACCTGCTCTTAATATTGGAACAATTGCTACCTTTTTTCCTGAAAGCATTTTAGATTTTGTTATGCATATTGGTGTTTCAATCTCAACATCTTCTAACTGTAAATCCCTTGTAACCTCATATGCCATAAGCATAGCTACTTCCTCTACAAGCTCTCTGAAGTCTTTTGATCCCGTATTTTTATCTCTTATTAGAGATAGTTTATGAAGTATTAAAGGATGTCCTATTTGTGTTACTTTACTCATTTATTATTCCTCCCAAATTATCTATTGTATTTCTTTTCAATTTCAGTAATTTTATCTATCCTTTTTTGATGCCTACCTTCTTCAAATTTTGCATTTAAGAAAGTATCTACTATGTCTAATGCTAAGCCTAATCCAACAACTCTTTGTCCTATTGCTAATATGTTAGCATTATTATGTTGCCTACAAGCATGAGCACTAAAAGTATCGCTACATAAAGCTGCCCTTATTCCTGGTACTTTATTAGCTGCTATACTTATGCCTATACCTGTACCACATATTAATATACCAAAGTCATATTCTTTAGCAGCTACATTTTCAGCTACTTTCATTGCATAATCTGGATAATCACATGATTCTCCTGAATATGTACCAAAGTCCTCTAACTCTATTCCCTTTTCTTTTAAGTGATTTATTATTTGTTTTTTTAATGGTAACCCTGCATGGTCACTACCTAATGCTATTTTCATTAAAGCACCTCCAAATTATTTATCTACAAAAAAAGAAGATACCATATAAAACTAATTATGTATATCTTCTTTTATTTTTTTTAATAACAATATAATATTATTTTTTAATTGGTCATAGGTTTGTTCATATACGTCAATATCCCCACCATATGGGTCTAAAATTTCCCCTTCTAATCCTACATATTCATTAATACAAAAAATTCTATTACTGTCTCCCATTAGTAAATTTATCAATAAATCTTTCATAGAATAAGTCATTGTTAGTATTAAGTCAGCTTCTTCTATCATATCTTCTGTCAATTGTACAGCTTCTCTGTTACTTAAATCTACTCCATTTTTTTCCTTGACAATTGTACAAGTATTATCTGAAGTAACACTTCCTGGTACAACAGCTAAACCAGCTGAATTTGCTATAATATCACTATCATCACTTAAAGAATTAAATATAGCTTCTGCCATACAACTTCTGCAAGTATTACCTGTACAAATAAACAATATATTCATTAGCTCCTCCTAATCTAACTTTATAATATCAAAACCTGCCGATTTTTTAAGCCTATTCATAATCGCAAGTCCTATACCTTTTTCTTCAAAGGCTTCTGAAAGTATTATATCTACATTCTTATCATCAAATTCTCTTAGTACATTAAATAAATTATGTGCTACAGTACATAATTCCTTTCTACTACCTAAAGACACAATTTCTCCACTTTTATATTCATTTAAAGTTTCATCTGTAGCAATTATGCCTACTCTTTTTCCACCATCTATATAATTTTGCACTATTTCATTAATTTTTGCAATAGTTTTATTTAAATCTCCTTGAATTATTTTTAATGGAGCATTAGGTGCATAATGTCTGTACTTCATTCCTGGGGCTTTAGGTTTAAAATCTTCATTTGGTTTATTCATTATAGCAGGATCTACATATATATTCTCATCTACCTCTTTAAGCATTTCCAAAGTTATTCCACCTGGTCTTAGTACACAAGGAGGATAAGTACTGCAATCTATTACTGTAGATTCTACCCCTACTTTTGAATTTTCTCCACCTAATATATAATCAACCTTACCTGATAAATCTTCTATACATCTGTTTATATCAGTAGGACTAGGTTTACCTGATAAATTAGCTGATGGTGCTGCTATTGGCACTTTAGCCTCCATTATCAAATTTCTCGCAATATCATTTGATGGCATCCTTATCCCGATACTGTCAAGCCCAGCACTAGTTCCATGTGGTATAATATCTGCTTTAGGGAATATTATAGTCATAGGTCCTGGCCAAAATTTATCCATTAATTTTTTTGCAATAGAAGGAACTTCTGTAACTAAAGGTTTTATTTCCCTCTCATTAGAAATATGCACTATTAAAGGATTATCTTGTGGTCTCCCTTTAGCTTTAAATATTTTTTTTACTGCTTCTTCATCCAAAGCATTAGCACCCAATCCATACACTGTTTCCGTAGGAAATACTACTAATTTTCCCTCTCTTAGAGCTTTACCTGCTTCTTTTATAGCCTCCTTATAATCCAATTTATTTTTATCTAACTTTATAACCTTTGTATCCATTTTAAACACCATCCTAAGTTACAATATATTAATTATGATTAAACCTATAATTACACCTATACTACCGTATATAAAAGATATTTTTTTATCACCTAGATAAGCAGCCTCTGGTATCATATCCATACATACAACGTATAACATTATTCCCGCTGCTAAAGATATAAACATTCCTAATAATAAATTAGAAATATTTACTATAAAGGCTCCAAAAAAAGTTCCTAAACATGTAGGAAGTGCTGTAAACACTACATATAGAAAAGTTTTAACAACATTTTCTTTTGAAGCAATTAAAGGTGCAGCTACTGCTATTCCTTCTGGTATATCATGTATGGCTATTATTATTGCCATTTTAATTCCTAGATTATTACCCGCTGCAAATCCGCATCCCATTATAATACCTTCTGGAAAATTATGAAGCATGATGCCTATAGAGGTTAAAAAAGCTACTTTTTTATGTTCATTAATGTTTATACTATTTGTCTTGTTATCCACAAACATTATAATTATTATACCTAATATACAAAAAAGTACTACTCCCGGAAAATGCCATTTTTTTAATGCCTCAGGTATAAGATCAAAAACAACTATAGCCATCATAAGACCGCCAGAAAATGCTACAAGCTTAGATAATAGTTTATTTGAAGGATTTTTTATAGATACCCCTATTAAAGCTCCTAGGACTGTACCTACTAAAGATACAAATCCACCTATTAAAATAAAATAAAGCGTATTACTTAGCAAAAAATCACCTTAATTATTGTTTATATATGATATTTATTACTTTATTTTAGTAAATATTCTATAGTTAATCATCTATATTTATTTCTTTTCTTAATTCTTTTATTTTTTCTACAGTTTCATCTGTAAAATTAGCATACACACAAGTTCTATAAATAGCATCTAACAAATAATATTTTTTTAATCCACCTCTTTTTATAACAGTATAATAATAATCTCTTTCTGGATCAATTTTTTTAAGTTTAGCATAAAATTGATATATATAAGGATACTTCTGTAAGAACTTTTTGTTTATAGGTATCATTCTTTCACTTCTAAATTTAGAATTAGATAATAAAATTATTTTAAAGTCTTCATTGCCATAAACATCTTCAAAATTTTCAACGTGAACAAATTTTATCTTATCGCAGGCTATGTTTAGTCTCCTATTGGTTAATCCTAATATTACTCTTAATCTATTATTATTATAGTAAAATTCTAGCTTTTCTCTATTTATTCTAATTAAAATAGATATTATAATTAATCCCTCTATTAACATCAAATAAGATAAATAGAATATATTGTTAAACTCACCATATAAATACAGAATTAAAGGTAGCAGCAAAAAAATAAAGCACATAGATAGCAGAAATCTTTTAAAAGATTTATTTTGCTTTCTAATAGCTTTATTTAAATCCATAATTACCTCTTCTTTCTAAAATACTACTTTATTAAAAACCATTCTTATTAGTCCCTAAATCTTTCATCTTCTCTGCTTGATCCTCAGTAATCAAAGCCTCGATTACCTCATCTATATCTCCATCTAAGAAAGATTCTAATTTATATAAAGTTAATCCTATTCTATGATCTGTTATCCTTCCTTGTGGATAGTTATAAGTTCTTATTCTTTCACTTCTATCTCCTGTACCTACTTGGCTCTTCCTATCTTCTGCTATATTGGCATGTCTTTTAGCTTCTGCTTCTTCATATAATCTAGCCCTTAAAACTTTCATAGCTTTTTCTTTATTTTTTAACTGTGACTTTTCATCTTGACATGTAACTACAAGACCTGTAGGTAAATAAGTAATTCTTACTGCTGAGTCTGTAGTATTTACGCACTGACCACCATGCCCTGAAGCTCTAAATACATCTATCCTTAAATCATTTTGGTTTATAGTTATATCTACATCATCTACTTCTGGAAGTACCGCTACTGTAGCCGTAGATGTGTGTATTCTACCACTTGATTCAGTATCAGGAACTCTTTGAACTCTATGAACTCCACTTTCATATTTTAATTTACTATAAGCACCTTTTCCTTTTACTGCTACAGTTACTTCTTTAAGTCCACCAATATCTGTAGCATTTAAACTTATAGTTTCAACTTTCCAATGTTTTCTTTCTGCAAATCTACTATACATTCTTAAAAGGTTTGCTGCAAATAATGCTGCTTCTTCTCCACCAGCACCTGCTCTTATTTCTATAAAAACATCTTTGTCATCATTGGGATCTTTAGGTAATAAAAGTATAGTTAACTCATTTTGTAACTCTTCTTCTTGAATAGTTAACTCTTTTATTTCCTCTTGAGCCATTTCTTTTAATTCTTTGTCTATGTCTTCCTTTAACATTTCTTTATCTGCTTCTAAGTCTTCTTTTACTTTTTTATATTCTTTAAATTTTGTAACTATAATTTCTAAGTCTGCATGTTCCTTACAAAGTTTTTGCCACTCACTTTGATTTGCCATAACTGAAGGGTCACTAATTTTATTAGATAGTTCTTCGTATTTATTTTCTATAAAATTAAGTCTCTCTAACATTATTTTCTCACTCCGTAAATATATTTTAACAACATAATATTATACCATAATTAATAAATTAATTACAAATAATTTTACCCCTTAACAGCCTTTATTACTCTATTTTTTCCTGCTAAATCTTTAATACATTCTATATTTATATATTCGTACATTTTTAGTATTTCTTCTACATCTTCTTTCTGATCATATCCTATTTCAAAAGCTATAATACCACTTTTTTTTAAAACCTTCAAACTTTGAAAAGCTATTTTTTTATAAAAATCTAATCCGTCTTTTCCTCCACATAAAGCTTCAAATGGTTCATATTCCTTTACATCTTCCATAAGAGTTTCTATAATTTTTTCTCTTATATAAGGTGGATTAGACACTATAACATCAAATTTTAAATGATTTTCTATTGCTCTTTGTAATAAATCACTTTTATAAACCTTTACCCTTTCACCTAAAGAAAATTTATTTATATTCTCTAAAGTTACATTAAAAGCTATATCTGATATATCATAGCTCTCTATATTAGTATTTTTTAAAAATCTTGCTATAGTTATACCTATAATCCCACTTCCACAACATAAATCACATATATCAGTAAAATTATTTTGTTTTATTTCTTCTATAACCGACTCTACTAGTATTTCTGTATCTGGCCTAGGTATTAAAACGCCTTCCTTAACATTAAATTCTATTCCCATAAATTCAGCCTTGCCTAATATATATTTCATAGGCATTTTATTTTTTCTTAAATTTAACAAATCGTAAAACTTATTTAATTCTTCTTCATTTAATTTATAATCAGGGTTTGTTAATATAAATATCCTATCTTTATTTAATACTTTACACAATAGAAGCTGGGTGTCTAATTGATAGCTATCTATAGCCTCATACTTAAGTTTATTATATCCGTTTATTAATACTTCTTTCAAGTTCAACTATATCACTCCATCAAATTTTATATATTTTCTGCAACCTTTAGTGCCGCAATAGCAACCTCTAATTGCTGTATATCAGGTTCCCTAGTAGTTAATTTTTGTAGCATAAGACCTGGATAAGCTATAAATTTGGCAAAATAACTTTCGCTTTTTCCCAACCATTTTATAATTTCATAAGTAATACCTGAAACTAAAGGTAACAATATTATTCTACAGAAAATTCTTTCCCAAATGTTATTCCATCCTGTAAATGAAAATAAGATTATACTTACTATCATAACCAAAAATAAAAAATTAGTACCACATCTTGGATGTAATCTACTGAAATTTTTACAATTTTCAGGTATAAGTTCTACCTCATTTTCATAACAATATATAGTTTTATGTTCAGCTCCGTGATATTCAAAAACTCTTTTTATATCCTCTAATTTACCTATACTAAAAATATATAACAAAAATATACTTACCCTTATTATTCCTTCTATTATATTTAATGCTATTGTTCCTCTAATCCCTATTTTTTTAAATAAATTTGCCGTAAAGGTTGGTAAAGCAAAAAATAATAATAATGCTATTATAAAAGATATGAAAAGACTAATTCCTATCAATATATTGTCTGCTTTATCTTTAAATATTTGTTTCAATATTTTATCAAAATTACTCTCTTCTTCCTCATCTTCAAAGAATGAAGCAGAATAATTTAAAGTTTTTATTCCTATAACTAAAGATTCTATAAGTGATACAAAACCTCTTATTACCGGCATTGAAAATATTTTATTCCTTTTAGTATAAGAAATATAATTTTGTTTATCGATTTCTATTTTACCACTAGGCACTCTGACTGCTGTGGCTATGCCATCTCTCCCCCTCATCATTACTCCTTCTAAAACAGCCTGTCCACCAACATTTGTTTTTATCCCCATTAAATCACCTCATTTACTTTGGAACACAATGACACTTTCTACATCTTGCCTCATAAGATTCCTTAGCTCCTATTAAGACTACTGGATCTGAATATCTAGCAGGATTTCCATCTATCAATCTTTGAGTTCTTGTAGCGGGATTATTACATACCATACAAATTGCTTGTATTTTGTCCACAAATTCTGCTATAGCCATAAGCTTTGGCATACATCCAAAAGGTTCTCCCTTAAAATCCATATCCAATCCTGCACATATGACTCTTTTATTATTATTGGCTATACTATTTACTATATGTACTAATTTTTCATCAAAAAATTGTGCCTCATCAATGGCAACTACGTCCGTATCTTCTAGTAATAATTTTAATATATCTTCACTGCTTTTAACAGGAATAGCTTCCATAGTATCCCCTATATGTGATACTATATCATCCTTACTATACCTATTGTCAATCTCTGGTTTGAATACTTGTATATTTTGTTTTGCAAGTTTTGCACGCCTAAGCCTTCTTATAAGTTCTTCTGTTTTTCCGCTATACATAGGTCCAGCTATTACTTCAATCCATCCATGATTTTTCGGTCCGTACATAAAAACACCTCCACTATAATAAACAAATCTATTTTATCAAAACTAATAACTATAATAAAGGACTAGTTTATTTTAAAAATAATACTTATATGCTAAAATATATCTTAAAATAATCTTTTAAACCATTTTATACAATATCTTTAATTTGTTGACTTAAAAGAAACGCCTATGTTATAATAATGTAGTTAAAATAGTGATATTAACACTTAATTTGAAAGAGGTGAAAATAATGAGAGAAGGCATACATCCAGAATATCATCATGATGCTGTAGTTAAATGTGCATGTGGTAATACTTTTACAACTGGTTCCACTGAAAAAGAATTAAAAGTAGAAATATGCTCTAAATGCCATCCATTCTTCACTGGTAAACAAAAGATTGTTGATGCTGGTGGAAGAGTTGATAAATTTATGAAGAAATTTAATTTATCTAGCGAAGATGTAAAATAAAAAAAGAACCTAATCTCTTTAGATTAGGCAAATCCCAAGGCAGATTTTCTGCCTTTATTTTTTTATCCTCTGTTGTTTTTATTCATATCTATTTTATTTATAATTTCTAAAAATTCCCTATTAGTTTTTGTTTTTGAAAGAAAACTTAAGATTTGTTCTGTTACATTATCCGTATTATTCTCACTATACAATAAATTTCTAATATTAAATGCAGTTTCTTTTTCTAGATTATCTGCGAATAATAAATCATCTCTTCTAGTACCTGATTTATATATATCTATAGCAGGGAATATTCTTCTTTCTTGTAGTTTTCTATTAAGATGTACTTCCATATTTCCAGTACCCTTAAATTCCTCATATATCATGTCATCCATTCTACTACCAGTTTCCGTAAGAGCAGTAGCTAAGATAGTTAAACTTCCACCATTTTCTATATTTCTGGCTGCTCCAAAGAATTTTTTAGGCATCACTAAAGCTCCAGGATCTAATCCTCCAGATAATGTTCTACCTGTAGGATTTATAGTCAAATTATATGCTCTAGACAATCTTGTAATACTATCTAAAAGTATTACTACATCTTGTCCTTGTTCTACCATTCTTTTAGCTCTTTCAAGTACCATATAAGCCACTTTCGTATGATGTTCAGGTTCTTCATCAAAAGTTGAATATATTACTTCTCCATTTATAGATCTTTGCATATCTGTAACTTCTTCTGGTCTTTCATCAATTAATAATACTATAAGTTTTATTGATGGAGTATTCTTTGAAATGCTCTGAGCTATTTTTTTAAGAAGAGTGGTTTTTCCCGCTTTTGGAGGGGCTACTATTATACCTCTTTGTCCTTTACCTATAGGGCAAATTATATCCATAAGCCTAGTAGACAAATTTTGTGAATTATACTCTAATTTTATTCTTTCATTAGGATATATAGGAACTAAACTTTCAAATGGCTTTCTTCCTATAGCTCTTTCTGGATTTTCTCCATTCACCTTTTCAACATATATTAATGCCTTAAATTTTTCTCCTTCTTTAGGTATTCTAACTTTACCCTGTACCGCATCTCCAGTTCTTAAATTAAATTTACGTATTTGTGATGGTGACACATATATATCTTCCGGACCTGATAAATAATTATTTCCCCTTAAAAACCCATAAGTGTTATTTTCAATTATTTCTAAAACTCCTACTGCACTTTGGGATTCATTTATCATATTTTTTAATTTTTCTTTTTTTCCTCTATCTTCTTCTACATTTCTATGTACTAAATTTGGTTTATCTCTTTCATTATTGTGCTTATTGTTAACTTCGTTAAATGTATTAGTAGTATTTTTATGGGTTATTTTTTCTACTAATATTTCTCCGTTCTTCTCTATTACTGTAGGATTAATCTCTTTGATTTTATCTATAAGCTCACTTTTTTTAAATTTGGATATATTTTTTACGTTTAGCTTTTTAGCTATTTCACGCAATTCTTTTACGGTCATACTATCGTATCCTTTACTTGTCAAAAACAACACCTCTCATTATTTAATTTTATATATATGAATATGGGAAAATACCAAAAGAACTCAGTAAGAAAAGATTTAAATAAAAAATATAGAAAATATATGTTAAAGCATATTGTATATTATAACCTATTTACATATTTTAATCCACATCATTTTAAATAAATGTAAATAGATGAGTAGAAAAATTTCTACATCATCATATATAAACTTCTAGATATTTCATTATATTTATTTGCTCTTTTTTCAACCATTTCTTTTTTACCTATGTAAAATAGTGGTGACCCCAAAACTTCACAACCACCAACTATCATATCTCTTTTTAGAAACTCAACTATATTATAATTATATTTATGAATATTTCCACATAAAGGACATTTTACATTAAAATAAATATTATTGAACTTATGTTTAGTTATTTTTAGTAGTGTATTACTATAATTTATTTTTGATATGTTAAATAAGGAAAAGTCTACTATATCATACTCACAAAATTCGTTTTTAATAGCTATAGCCAGTTCTGTTTGTAAAGCCATAATAAGTCACCTCCTCTTATTTTCTTCAATAAACTTCAATATTCTTTGTTTAATTTTATTAATTGATATTTTTCTTTATATATAATTCTATAAATATTGCAAAATTCCTCTAATTGGCATATAAAATAAAATTTTTCAATAACTTTAAATAAAAAGAATGGCTATTAAAAATTATTTTTAATAGCCATTCTTTACTATTTATTATTTATAGCTGCTTTTATAAGACTTTTAAATAATGGATGTGGTCTATTAGGTCTTGATTTAAGTTCTGGATGGAATTGAACTGCTACATAAAATGGATGGTCTTCTACTTCCACTATTTCTACTAATCTCTCATCAGGACTTAATCCTGATAAAATTAAACCTGCCTTAGTCAATTCGTTTCTGTACTCATTATTAAATTCGTATCTGTGTCTATGTCTTTCATATATAACTTCTTCACCATAGGATTCATATGCCTTAGATTCCTTTAACAATTTACAAGGATATGAACCGAGTCTCATAGTTCCACCTTTATCATCTATATCTTTTTGATCTGGCATCAAATCTATTACAGGATATTGAGTATTTGGATTTATCTCTGAACTATTAGCATCCTTAAATCCTAAAACATTTCTAGAAAATTCAATTACTGCACATTGCATACCTAAACATATACCCAAAAATGGCACTTTATTTTTTCTTGCCCAGTTAGCAGCAAGAATTTTACCTTCTACACCTCTATCTCCAAATCCACCTGGTAGAAGAACACCATCTACATCTTTTAGGTAAGTATCTATACTTTCCTCTTTTATATCTTCTGCATTAATCCACTTAATATTAACATCACAATTATTAGCATATCCCCCGTGATTTAATGCTTCCACAACAGATATATATGCATCATGTAATTCTACATATTTTCCTACTAAAGCTATAGTAACATTCTTTGAAATATTTTTTATGTTTTCTACCATAGAGTTCCATTCTGAATTATCTATTTTATTACAAGATAATCCTAGTTTTTTGCAAACCAGATTATCTAACCCTTCCTTATGAAGCATTAATGGAACCTCATATAAGTTAGATGCATTAAGATTTTGTATAACATCTTCTGATTCAACATTACAGAATAATCCAATTTTCTTTTTTAGATCTTCTGGTATATTTTTTTCTGAACGACAAACTATTATATCTGGTTGAATTCCTATACTTCTAAGTTCTTTTACGGAATGTTGTGTTGGCTTGGTTTTAAGTTCTCCAGCTGCTCCTAGGTAAGGAACTAATGTTACATGTATAAAACATACATTTTCTCTTCCTACTTCATATTTTATTTGTCTTATAGCTTCTAAAAACGGTAGGGATTCTATATCTCCTATAGTTCCTCCTATCTCAGTTATAACAACATCTACATCTTTTTCCTTAGCTACTCTATATACCCTAGACTTTATTTCATTAGTTATATGAGGTATAACTTGTACAGTAGCTCCTAAATAGTCTCCCCTTCTTTCCTTTGAAATAACTGACCAATATATTTTTCCTGTAGTTACGTTGCTATTTTTACTTAAATTCTCATCTATAAATCTTTCATAATGTCCTAGGTCTAAATCTGTTTCTGCGCCATCTTCAGTAACAAAAACCTCTCCATGTTGATATGGGCTCATTGTACCTGGATCAATATTTATATATGGATCAAATTTTTGTATAGAAACTTTAATTCCTCTATTTTTTAATAGCCTTCCTAACGAAGCTGCCGTTATTCCTTTTCCTAATGAAGAAACAACTCCTCCTGTTACAAATATATATTTAGTGCTCATGTACTTCCTCCTAATATAAAACTTTATATAATTACCAAAAAATTATTGACAATCTATTGAAATTCATATATAATAGACATTACCCTCACAAAATGATAGAATGGGTTTTCTATGTATATTATTATGAAAATACTTATATATATTATCACAATTTAAAACATTGTGCTACTACTTTTTTTTATTTTTTTGATTTTATTATTTTGTATTATCTATTATATCCCCAGCCTCAAAAAACATGTCTCTTATTTTTCTATCTAACAATAACATTTCTTCTGCTCTTTCTAAGTTATCACATAAATGATTATAACTTTCTATTTTAAAATCTTTACTTAATCTCTTCATGTTTATGCAATTATATTTTCTTATTAATAAAAATAATAAATACCTACAATCTTCATCTTTCATTATTTTTATTAAATCCTCATCGGATATTCCTTTATATTTACATAGCAACTTTATTATATTACTATATTTATCATTACTATTATCAAAATAAGACAATGTTACCACCCCATATACTTTTATTAATAATATTGCCAATATGATATGCTTTTAAACATAAGTAAAACCCCACCTATAACCAGATGAGGTTTTTTTCTATTGAGGTCTTATTTTTATATCTAAATTAATATGTTGAGTATCTTCTCCCGAAATACCCATATCATAACTAATAAAAATTTCGCCTCCTGTATCATCTACATTTATTTGTAACTCTTTAGTAATGATGTTTATTTCTAAAGTCCCATAAGGTGTACTATACATAGATATTTTTTCTTTATCTTCTTCAAATTCCATTTTTGTTGTAGTACTTCCCATTCTTATTAATGAAAACTTATTTGCACCTATCTTTAACGTAGTAGTAGTTCCCTCCATACCAGATATCTCTGTTTCTTCATAAACAGCATAATAATCATTATCTTTTTTATAAAAACTACCCGGAGTAACTACTTCTATTGATTCTTCTTTTTCATCATTTTCTGGTTGGGAACTTAAAACATGTATAAGAGCTCTTTTCTTCATAACTTTTACCATTCCCCTTCTATTATATTATGCAACTATTTATATAATCCTCTGTAGGAGGTTCCACTTGTATTGAATTATTGGATGGGGTATTAAACTTTCCATATTTCACAGTAACTATTTTTTCATCTTTTCCTTTTGAGTACCTAGCAGTTATCTTTGCAGCAGCCTCTATATCTTCCATACCAGGATCTCCTACAATTATAACCATGGATCCTTTATAATCTTTTGCTAAAAATATATAATCATCATGACGTAATAACCCCTTTATATCATCACATTCTTCTTTAGTTCTTGTAGATATTATCTTAGCATTATCAGATACTCTAAAGTGTCGTCCATATTTTAATAATTCAATTTCTCGTGGGTCTTCATTTTCTCTATGACTAAGTAAATCTCTTAATCTTTTAGAATAATTAGGTTCTGTAAGCTTACATCCCCCTGCTGATGAAGGATAATCCTTTATATCCCACTTTTCTGCTAATTCCATTTGAATTTTTCTACTTCTACCAGATATATTTAATAGTTTTTCCCTATCTACTAATCCTTCTAATTCAATAGAAGTAGGCTTTAAATTTTTAGCACACAAAGGTCTTAATATTTTATCTTTAAATCCTGATTCTTTTTTTACTATATCTAAAGCTGATTTATTTTGTGACATAGGTCTTTGGTTTAATACTTCTCCTGTAATAATAAAGTCTGCATCAAACTCTTCTAATAACTTTCCTGAATAATTCATCATCATAGCATGACAATCAATACAAGGGTTCATATTTTTTCCATATCCATGCTTTGGATTTTTAAGCATTTGTAAATGTTCTTTAGAAAAATCTATAACTTTTAAAGGTATACCAATTTGCTTAGTCATTTTTATAGCACTATTTTCGTTGAAGAAATAAGACTTAAAACATATACCTATAACTTCTATGCCTTGATCCTTTATAAGTTTTGCTGCAAGTATACTATCTAATCCCCCTGATATCATAGCTAAAGCTCTTACCATAAAATTCAACCTCTCTATATTTTTTTATTTCATAGTTTACAACATTTATTATTATAATTCAATAATAAAATCAATAAAATAGAGTGAATATATTTTATATACTCACTCTATATTATTTTCCTTTATAAAAGTTATATTGTCAATTCCCCATTAGGAGTATCAATAATTTGTATTATTTTTTCTTCATATCCGGTTTTTGCATTAATATATATTTTAAATTTATCTTTTTTATAGTTTCCTGAGAATTCATAAGCTAAAACTTCATTATCATTTTCTGTAGGAATAACAGCTAATCTAACATTGGTAATTTGTAAGTTTTTGCTTATGTTTTTCTTAGCTTCTGCTTCTGATATCTTAGAAACATTATTTAATTGCCTATTATAATGTGAAATTAAATATTTTTCTGATTCCACTCCTATAATGTTTCCGTTATCTAGAGCTATCTTTAATTTAACTTGATCTGGATAAATAATTGTATTTCCTTGTTTATATACATAATTTATTACCATTATGTTCTCATAAGTTAAATTATATGTAGGAATCATATTATTAAATCCTAATTCTTTTAAATATTTATTTCCTATCTCAACAGCTTCCTTAGATTTAATTTTAGGTTGACCTACATTTCTTTGATCTAGCATATATAGTAATTTACCACCATGTTTACTTACCTCCGCAGTAACATTACCGTTGTTTCCTTTTCTTCCTTTCATAGAAACTAAAAATCTATAACTATCTATCCTACTACCTTTTTTATTCGCATCTAATTTTACAGATTCTATATTTTTTTCACCTATTATTTTTCTAATAAATTTTTCTGCTTCTTTTTCATTTACTACTTTATCATTATTAATTCTAGGGTTTATTTTTAAAATATTATCTGAAAAAGGTCCATCATAAATTAAAGCTGGATATTGTATAACTTGTTTTTGTATAGCTTGGAACTGATTTGTTATTGAATTTTTATCTTCTCTTGCTAATACACCACTTACCTTTTTTCTTATTTCTCCCCATCCTATTCTTCCTTCATTTATATCCATAACTACATTTCTTAATTGATTCTCTAATCTAAGAGATTCATTTTTTAATTTTTCTATATTATCATAATCCTTTGTAGAAAGATTTTTATTTTGTACTATGGATTTTGTTAAATTATTAGAAAAATCACCAACCTGAATCAAAAATTTACTTGTATCTCCTATAGTATTTTGAGATATAGGCAGGGAATGTAATTTATCATTAGCGGTAGATGCATGCCTAAATATTTCTTCAAACACTACAATTTCTTGATCCCTTGAGCCTACAATCGCCGCCTTTGATAAATTTGTTCGTATATTTTGTACCGATGATATTAGTTCGTATATGTTTTTGCTATATTCACCTTGTAGATAATTTTTATAATCATTTCTTTCTAGAAGCATTAATACTGAAAAAGTAGTAGAAAAAACTATTATCAAGGTTACAACTAAGGTATATAATATTCTTTTGCTACTTTGTTTCATTTTCATAACCTCCCAACTTTTTCTCTACATATTATCTGTATTTATTCCCTAGCTTATTCATAATTATTACAATTGATAAATTTAAGTATTTATTTTCATTTTTAATGTATAATAATATTTAAAGAAAAATTTTTAATTTAGTTTATTATTATACTTTTATTTTATATAATGTTATTATGTATAAGTAAATATGTTTCATTATTGCGTTCCTCATAAATGCATTAAAAACTATTACTTAATAAATCAGAGGGTGAATGAATGAAAGTTTTAATATTATCTGTTTCTGCTGGTGGTGGTCATAGTCATGCAGCTGAAGCACTTAAAATCTATATAAAATTAAATAATCCAAAAGCTAAAGTTGAGGTGATTGATACCTTAAAACATATTAATCCAATAATTGATAAAGTAGTTATAGGTAGTTATTTAAAAACTATAAAAATAACTCCATCATTATTTGGGAAACTCTACGCACATTCGGAATCGGATGATGGATTAGCATCAATGATAAGTTCTAATTTCAACAAAATTATGACTTATAAATTATCACCTATAATAAAAAAGTTTAATCCAAACATAATTGTATGTACTCATCCATTCCCTGCAGAAATGGTATCAATCATGAAGGAAAAAGGTAAATTAAATATACCTCTATTAACTATACTTACAGACTATGCTCCTCACAGTTTGTGGATACAAAAACATACAGATGCTTATGTAGTATCCAATAATGACATGATCGATGAAATGTCTAAAAGAGGAGTATTAAAAGAAAAAGTTTTTGATTATGGAATACCTGTAAAACCAGACTTTCTGAAAAAGTTTAATAAGGAAGAAACTTTAAAAGATTTGGGATTATCCACTAATAAAACTACCTTATTAGTAATGGGGGGAAGCTTAGGTATAGGTAAAATAACTGAACTATATGCTGAGCTTTTAAAGATAGAACAAGATATACAAATAATAATAATAACCGGCAGTAATGAAAAACTTTTTTCTCAACTTAATAAATTAAAAAAATCTTCAATCAAAGCTACTAAAATTATAGGATTTACAGACAAAGTAAATAAATATATGCAATGTTGTGATTTACTTCTTACTAAACCAGGCGGGCTTACAATTACAGAAGCTTTAATATGTAATATACCTATAGCCACATTTTCTCCTATTCCTGGTCAAGAAGAAAAAAATACAGAATTTTTATTAAAGCATAATTTAGCTGTAAACATTGATTCCTTAGAAAATACTAAGGACATAATAAGTAACTTACTATCTTCCCCTGAGAAATTAAATATTATGAGGAAAAATTGTAATAAATTTGCTAAACCTTACTCTGGAAATAAGGTTTATGAATTAATTAATTTTTTTTTAATGAATATTAAAGAAAATAAGAAATCTGAAAAAAAAACTTATTCTGATACTTCTTCTAAAAATTTTTTTAAATCTTTAGAAAAGTATCTTATTAATGCTAGCAATAAATTTTTATTGTAAAGTCTCTGTGTATTAATCCATCACAGAGACTTTATTTATTTTAAAGATTCTGCTATTTTAAATTTAACCTGTACAGGCTTATTATTGTTATCTATATATTTATATTCATTACTATTTAAAACTCTTTTCATTTGTTCCTCTGTTTTTTTATCAGAAACTTGTCCTTTTGTAACATCTACAAAACATAATGGAGGAAACATAACACACCACCAATTTTGTCCTTCCCCAGATCCTATTGTTATTTTGTATGCTTCATAATCACCCTGAGGTAAGGTTATATTACCATAAGTTTTTATAGGAAATTTTTCTCTATCTAAAGATGTATTTACTGAATAATCATAGCCATATTCTTTTATTACATTAAATGCAATCTCTTTTATAGCATTATCATTTTGTCTTAATATCTTTCTAGATTCATTTATATTTTTACTTTCCTTTAATTTTGGCATCATATATTTTATTACTTCGTCTTTAACTTTTAATTTTAAACTTTGATCCTCTAATGTATCACTATTTGCTATTACATGAAATCTTATTATTTTATGTGATATATCCTCCCCAACGCTTGTACTATTATTAATATATATAAATTGTAAACCAATTAAAAATATAACTATAATACTTATAATACCCATTATCTTTTTCATAAAAATCTCTCCTTTTATGTATATTTAATTTCATTAGATATTATTGACAAGTATTATAGTTATATTCACTATTATATAAATATTATTTTGTTGCTCCCATTCTTCTTATTTTGCTGCTTACGTGTATACTTATTGGTAAGTTTCTGTAATCTTCATCCCAATTATTTTTTACTTTACTCCATATTCTAGGATGATATTTATATAAATAATCCTTTAATCCTATAACATCCGTATTGTATTCTCCTTGAGTTTTCTTTAATACTTCTGTAGATTCTTTTTCTATAACTTTATTAAAATAATCTTGTATCACCATTATCTGTTCATTAGAAAATATGTTCTTATCTACATTATAACCTTTTATTTCTCCCTCTAAAAAAATATAAATATCAAATTTAAGTTTATCTTTATTATTACTTACTCTTATTTTTCTTTCATAATTTTCTACAGAGTAATCTAGAACACTACCCTCTTTAACTATACTTCTTGTTCCCTTTTTAAAATTTCCATTAAGTAATGATACTGTATTTCCTTCATAGTTTCCCAAATATCCTACCAATTTATAATTTTTTACTAATCCAACCTTATCTATTTTTAATTGCTTTTTATTTTTATCAATATTTACAATAGGCACTATGGTATTATTGTAAGAAGTTATATTTTTTAAAAAATCATTAAATTTCAAAGGAAAAGATGTATTATTTTTTTTATTATTTTCTAACATACCTACCATATAATTTTCTATACTCTTTTCTACATCTGGTTGGAACTTCAACATATCTTCTGTATTTTCTTCTGTAAAAACTAAATATACCATTCTATTTATGGAAGGCTCCCTTTGTAAATAATCTAATATTTCTTTAAATGTATCTCTATGCTCTAATATTTTTTTATTTAAAACAATTACCTCTAAATGGCCAAAACTAATAGTTCTACTGCTTTTTTCTATAATTTTTTTTACTCCATCAGCCATTGAGTATGCATTAACATTTATACTATTTTCATTAGTACTACCACCTTTCTCCGGACTTAATTGCCCTATATTAGGAAAGGCATAAGTTATATTTAATTTTTCGAAATTAGAATTTGAAAAAGATGATTGATTAGGCAACTTTTTTATTTCTTTTTCTTCATCTATATCTTTTCCCGGGTCTATTCCTATCATTGATATAAAAAATTTTTTATCTATCTCTACTTTATCCCAGCACCCTGACATACATATGCATGAACATATAAGCATTAATATCATAAATCTTTTTATTAATTTCATATTATAACAACTCCTATAAAAATTTTATGCTTATACCTTTTTTCTCTTAACTTTATTTTTATTCTTATTTTTTATTTTACTTAATATAAATAAAATTATTATTATTACATTAGTTATAAAAAATAAGTACGGTTGTATATTTCTGGATATGTTGTATACTTGAGTAACATTTTGAGGGTATAAAGATATAACATAAATAATAGGTGCTATTAAAAATGTTGTTATCTTTATGTCTTTAATTTGAAAGACATCTTTTAGTACATCTGCTGAAAAATAATATGAATTCCCAAATGTAGTAAAAAAGAACATAACCCATATAGCCATAACTATACCGTCCCATCTTTCAACAAAAGCTCCAGGAATATCTATAGATCTTATCATAACTATTCCTGGCCATAACATACTCTTTATTTGTTCTGTTGAAAACATAGCTATAGATAAAACTACAACATATAAATAAAACAATCCTATAAAAATCATGCTCTTTAAAAGTACCTTTGGTGCTTTATCCTTTTTTTTCATAAAGGGTACTACCAAAAACACCATTTCTATACCCTTAAATCTTATTATAGTTTTATTAATAGCTTTTATATAATTTTTGGGGGAATTATTAAATATAGGTAATAAATTAGTAAAATCTATTTCATATAATGCAAAAAATAATATTAATATTACTGGTATAAAACTAAACCAAAATGTTACCTCATTAAATTTAATTAAGGTATCAAGTTCTCCTCTTATTAGATATATTGCTGTTAAAATTGTGATTATAATTAAAAATTCAGTAGGAGTTTTCTCAAGAAGGTATAGCTTTATTTCTTCTATAAATACTCTCAAACCAGCAGATATGTAGATTATATTATATACAATAAAGACAAAACATACTACTGACCCTATTAATCTGCCAAAATTATCTCGTAATATTTCATAGAATCCCTTAAAATCATTCATCTCTATTATTTTGTACATTAAATATATTAATACAAAACTAATAATAGTATTTAATATTATTATTATCCATGCATCACTACCCACTATAGCCGATAAATCACTAGCATAAGAAAATACACTTATACCTATAACACTAGTTACAATAGTGGCAAATAGACTATACGAAGTAGAAAAATTATCATTACGTTGCAATATTAATTCCTCCAAACTATTTTATTTTATAATTTTTACTTTTGTCTTATTTTATCTTTAGTATTCATATAGTCCGGTCTTTTTTTGAAAAATCTTATAGGTAACCTTATATACATATCTTTAAAATCACTTATACTAGGATTTACTATAGGAGATAGATATGGTATTCCAAAACTCTTTAACTTTACTAAATGTATTAATAAAATAATTAATCCTAACATTATTCCATAAAGGCCCAATAAACTAGAAAGTATAATTAATACAAATCTAACTAGCCTAAAAGAAGAACTTACCTCATAATTAGGTGAAGTAAAACTTGTTATAGCAGTCATAGATACTATTATTATCATAATTGGGCTTACAATACCTGCAGAAACAGCTGCTTGCCCTATAATCAATCCACCTACAATTCCTATTGTAGATCCTATAGGTTTAGGTAACCTAACTATAGCCTCCATTAAAAGTGCTAAACTTAATTCCATTATTATAGCCTCCATATAAGCAGGAAACGGAACGCCCTCTCTAGAGGCAGCAATGAAATAAGCAAGCTTTGTCGGAATAATAGCCTCATGATAGGATGTAACTGCTACATACATAGCTGGTAATGTTAATGAAATAATAATAGAGATTAATCTTATTATTCTGAGTAAAGATGCATTTGTCCACCTTTGATAATAGTCATCTGGTGATTGATATAAGCTGGGTAATGTAGTAGGTACTATTATAGCAGAAGGAGAATTATCAACTAAAATAGCTACCCTACCCTCATATAAGGCAGATGATACTACATCTGGTCTTTCTGTAGTTTTAACCATAGGAAAAGATGACCATTTATTATCTTGAACAAGTTGTTCTATATACCCACTGTCTAAAATAGCATCTATTTTTATTTGATCTATTTTCTTATATAATTGTTCTAAAATATCTGGATTAACTATATCTTTTATATACATAATAGCAATATCTGTCTTAGACCTTACGCCCACAGATTTAGATATAATTTTAAATCTAGTATCTCTTATTCTTCTTCTTACTAATGCGGTATTAAATCTTATAGTTTCTGTAAATCCATCTCTGCTACCTCTTATAGAAGTTTCAGCAGCTGGTTCTGTTATTCCCCTTGTAGGCCACGAGCGGGTAGCTATTATATAACATTCTGTTAATCCATCTATAAATAATGCTGTATCCCCAGATAATACTAATTTTATCACTTTGTCTAACTTATCAATGGGATTCACATCTGATACTGATAAAATATTATCTTTTATATCTTTAGGGCCTTTTATACGCCTTCCCTCAAACATAAGAGATTCTAAAACATAATCATCTAACAGTTCTTTTTCTGCTAATCCATCTATATAAACCATAAATGCCTTTATATTATTGCCTATAAAGAATTCTCTAAAAACTATATCAGAACTGTCATCTAATAATTCTTTTACATACTTTATGTTTTCCTCAATTTTAGAACTTATTTCTTCCCTTACTTGCTCTTTCATAATTACACCTCCACTTCTTATAAAATTAAATAGAAATTATGTTTATTATATATAACGTAATTCCTATAAGTATAATAATGATTCCTAATACTTTAGATTGAATATTTAACTTATTCATCTTGTTCTTTTTAAAAGTAGGAGCATCTATGAATATGGCCACTATTCCCTGAAGTATCATAAAAATCATAAAATATATATCAAATATTCCTATTATATCTACCATAAACTCCTCCTAAAATTTAAAATATCTTTTTATATTTTTTGTTATAACTATTAATTTTATTCAACAAAAAAAAGAATTCCTAATTAGGAATTCATCTAAATCATGTATTTAATTATATAGTTCTAGTTATAAACACTTCTGAATATTTTAATCGCATTTTATCATAACAAAGTTGTGCTTTTAACATATCATCAAAAAAACCAAAAACACTAGGACCACTGCCGCTCATCATAGAACCTATAGCTCCGTAACCTATCATTTCTGTTTTTATATTTTTTATGATTTTATACTTTCTTAAAGTAACATTTTCCAAAACATTCTTCATATTGTTAGCAATAAATTTTAAATTATTTTCTTTTATTTTTTTCATTAATGCTTCAGTATCAGGGTGCTTATGGATTCTATTTAAATCTAACTCACTATATACTTCCTTAGTTGATACCCCAAAGCCTGGTTTAACCAGTACAAGTATATGTCCTTTAAAATCACTTATATAAGTAATTTTTTCTCCTATTCCCTCACATAAAGATGTTCCACCCTGTATGCAATATGGAACATCTGCTCCAATTTTTACCCCCATTTTACATAACTTCTCATTAGTAATCTCAGGCTTGAACATATCTCTCATAATTTTTAAAACTGTAGCTGCATTTGAACTTCCTCCTGCAAGACCTGCAGCCACAGGTATATTTTTTTTAATATTTATACAAACTCCTGATGATATATTATATTCTTTTAAAAACATATCTGCAGCCTTGTAAGCTAAATTTCTATTGTCACTTGGAACATATTCCTTATTACAATTTATTTTAATTCCTTGACTTATTTTTTTTAAATATATCAAATCATATAATTCTATATTTTGCATTAACATACGTAATAAATGATAACCATCTTCTCTTTTTCCTATTACATCTAAGGATAAATTTATTTTAGCATAAGACTTTGCTAACATACCCTACCTCCAAAATTTTATATTATCAAACTTATAATACACCAAAAAAAATAAAGCTACAATAAATGTAACTTTATTTTTATAAAACTATTATTCATTTTTAAGCTAATGCTATACTTTCTTCATTACCTTTTCCTTTTTTAGCTTTTTCTTTTACTATATTTAAAGCTGGTTCAAATTCTTCAAAAAACATAACTACTAAATCATTCTTATTAGACTTTTCAATAGCTTCCTTTAATGCTTTTTCCTCATCTAGTATTATTTTTATTTTATTTTTGTCAAATCCCGTATCTAATATGCCATTTTTAATTAAGTTTGCTACCTCTCCTACTTTTCTTCCTCTCTTATCCCTATCTTCTTTTATATATATATAATCAAAAAATTTTCCACATATATTTCCTATTTCCATCATACTACTATTAGTTCTATCTCCTGGAACTCCTATAACTCCTATAGTTGATTTATGTTTTATTTTTTCTACACCATTAAATACTGCTTTATATCCTTCAATATTATGACCATAGTCCAATATCACAGAACATCCTTCTAGATTATATAAATTAAATCTTCCAGGATTGTCATATTCATTACTATAAAATGTACTAATACCTTCTTTTATATATTCTATGTCTATTCCCATACCTATAAGTGCCGAAATAACAGCCATGGAATTTTCAATATTATAATCCAATTTTCCCCCTAAGGTAATAGGGATATCCTTTACATTTATAATTGACTTTTTTATATTTCCTTGTTGCATATAAATAAAATCATCATGTAAATATACATTCATACTTCCACGTTTTAAATATTTATTCAGAATTATATTATCTTTGTCTTTAGAAAATAATATAATTTTAGATCTCATTCTATCTATTATATTAATACTAGCCTTATCATCTGCATTTATGACCACATATCCATCTTCTTTTACGGCTTCTCCCACTAAAGATTTTACATAAGCCATGTCTTCTAAAGTATTTATACCATCTAATCCTAAATGATCTTCCGTTATATTAGTTATAATAGCTATGTCAGATAAATTATAAGGAAGACCTCCCTTTATTAATCCACCTCTCGCAAGTTCTAATACAGCTATATCAATTTCATTATTTGTAAGTATAGTTGTAGCACTATCATATCCTGTTGTATCTCCTTTTTCTATGCACTTGTCATTTATATATATTCCTCCTGTAGTAGTCATTCCTACACTTTTTCCACATTTCTTAAGAATATGAGAGATAAGTCTTGTAGTAGTAGTTTTTCCATTAGTACCTGTTACAGAAATTATAGGTATGCTAGATTTATTATTTTTAAACATCATATCAATTATAGCCTTAGCTACATTTCTACTTTTACCTTTATAAGGATACTGATGCATTCTTATTCCAGGAGCTGCATTAACTTCCATTATAGCGCTATCCTTATCTAAAGGATTACTTATGTCTCTACAGCATAAATCAATACCACATATATTTAATCCTATAGCTTTTGCTGCCCTTATACATACATCCTTTACATCATCAGAAACTATATCTGTGCAATCTATTGCTATTCCCCCTGTAGATAAGTTAGCATTTTGTCTTAATATTACTTTTTGATTTTTAGATATTATTGAATTTAAATCGAATCCTTGTTTAGCGATATTTTCCTTAAGTTCTTTATCTATTTTTATTTTAGTTAATGGCTTTTCATGACCTTCTCCCCTTCTGCTGTCTTTATTTAACTCACTAATAAGCTCCTGTACAGAATTTATGCCATTACCTATAACGTATGGGGGTATTCTTTGAGCAGCAGCTATAAATTTACCATCTACTATACATATCCTATAATCTTTTCCATGAATAAATTTCTCTATTATTATCTCTTTATAATCTTTACTAAGTATTCTATAATCATTTATAAGTTCATCTTGCGTTTTTATATTTACGAAAACACCTTTTCCTTGATTTCCAAAGCGTGGTTTTAAAACTACAGGATACCCTATATTATCTGCTTTAATTAATAAATCTATATAGTTATTTACCCTATATCCTTTAGCAGTGGGAACACATTGATTATTTAATATATCTTTAGTCAATAATTTATCACAAGCTATATCTACAGATATTGTACTTGTACTGTCACATATAGTTGCCTCAACCCTTTGGGAATTTACCCCATAACCTAATTGAAACATACTATTTTCTCCTATTTTTGTAATAGGTATATTATGTTTCTTTGCTTCATTTATTATTGCTAATGTACTTGGACCTAGCTCTTCCGTTTTTAAAATATATTTTAGCTGTTCTATTTTATTTTTTAAATTATAATCCTTATTATTTATTATACTATTTATTAATTCAACAGCTATTTTGCCACATTCAATTCCAGTATTCCTATATTTATACTCATAAATTATATAATATTTTTCTCCTCCTATTTCCCTTGCTTTTCCATAGCTAACGTCTATATCCAGTATATTTTCTAAGGCTATTACGGTATGCTCACATATATGAGATAAATAAGTACCCTCATAAAGCCTTTGTAAAAATCCACCCTTTTCTCCTATTGAACAACAGTGTTCCCTTAAACTTGGTAAATAACCTAATAGGGCTTTATTAAACCCACTTATTTCTTTGCTTGATACATCACTATATCCTTCTAAATCTAAATTCATTTTAATACATCTTTTATGAGAATATATATTTCTTCCCTCAAATACCCTTACCTTTTCTATCTTCATCTCTCAATGTTTCCTCCTCTTTTATAAAAACATATGTATTATGTTTATTACAAAGGTTTTCTATAATTTAAATCAAATTTATCCTTGTTCTTAAGAACATGTAATTTAATATCATACATAGATAATACTTCATCCGGATATTGCTCTGACACATTAGTACTGGTTATACCCATTCCATCTATTACATACACTGCACCAGATCCTATAACTTGTAACTTAGCTTTCTCATCTACCATAATTGCTGTATCTTCATCTATACCTATACCTAAAGTTTCTGGATTTTCTGCAATACCAACTAATAATCTTCCTATCCTTCCCCTTTGGGCAAAATGTTGGTCTATTATTACATTTTTTATAAGTCCTAATCCTGGAGCCATTTTTAATGTACACTTTCTAGGGGATTCATCGCTAGGTCCTGAAACTATCATTGTATCGCTCATAACCGAAGCTCCTGCTGAAGTTCCTACAAAAATGCACCCTTCTTTATATTTTTCATGTATAACAGAGTATAATTTAGTTCCGCCTAATATACTAGTTATCCTTAATTGGTCTCCTCCTGTAAAAAATACTAATGATGCGTTTTTTATAATTTTTACATTATTAATATTATTAGCATCTTGTCTAGTTTTAACATCTAAAATATTTATATTTTTTACTCCTAAATTTTCAAATATATATTTATACTCAGTTCCTAATTCCTCTGGAAGAGTAGAAGCTACTGTTGCTATAACTAATTCATCTTTATTTTTATCTATTTTATTACATACCTCATGCAATATATTTTTATTGTTTTTTTTATCTTCTGCTCCACCTATTATTATTAAATTTCCTTCTAACTTATAATCCAAATTACATCCACTCTCCTTTTTATGGATATCTCTTATTTTCTCCATATGGTGTGTTTTTATTCATGCAATAATTAATAAAAAAATACTCTAAACTATAACTTAGTTATCAGTTTAGAGTATTTTTTTCAAACCTATATAACTGCCCTTCCTGGTATAATTAATTTTTCTCCAGGTTTTATAACATCAGCATTTTCAATATCATTTATTAATATTAATGTATCAACTGTAGTATAATATCTCTTAGCAATTTTCCAAAGAGTATCTCCTTGCTGTACTACATAAATTGTTATACTAGCCTTCTTTTGTGGTACCTCATCTTCTATGCCCTCAACATTAACTAAAAATTCTTTATTAGTTACATAATTGACTCTGCTATACAAGTTAACAATAGCTTTTACTGCAATAGTATTAGCTTCTATTGAAGTTTCTATATCTTCTAAAGTAGCTTTAACTATACAATGCATATTAATTTTACAATTAGGTATTTCTACTGCAGAACTAAAAGGTATATTATCCTTTACTGTATAAATATATTTATCCTTATCTGTTGTCTTATACATTACTTCTACATTTAATACCCCTTCTACCAATACCTTATCTTCTACTAACTTCTTATCTGTAATATAAACATTTGCACTACTCATTATTATTTCTCTTATTCTAGGCATATCTGATGATATGTCTATATTATTTTTAACTATACATTCTACGCTGGAATGACCTTGCATAACATTCAACTCATAATCTTTTTTATCTATAGTAAGTTTCATTGTAGGTGAGTATATATCTTCTATAACTTCAATTTCCTTTTTATACATAACCTTTATATTAGCTTTTATAAGGGCTTCTAAATCTATTATTCTTCTTTCACCTAAGTCGTCCTCTTTTACATCTATACTAACTGCATCCACTACAAAATCTGTGTAATTATCCATAGATGGATTTACATCTTCTAACTCTATATCCTTACTTATAAATACATCATCATCTAAATAACATATATCTTTACTATCTTTGGCTCTATAAATCAATCCTATATGAGCAAAGGCTTCTATACTAATCATGTTATCTAAAACCCTTACTTGCCTTTTATGAATATTAACGTCATACCTTAAAATACTTTCTACCTCTGGTTTATCACTACTAATTTTCATATTAGATTTGGCTATTAATTCTCCATCTGTAGTTCCTACTATTTTGTCTACAGAAATAGGGTTTCTAAGCATTTGTATATCTTTTACATCATCTAAATCTTTTATTATCTCAAAATTATAATCCTTATAAACTTCTCCTTTTAGTTTAACTATACCTTGAATGGATATTTTTCTTTCGTTTACTATTTTGCATTGCATATCCTCTATAAAACATTCTGCCTGACAAGTCATATTAGTCTCTGCTTTAGAAATTTGAATCTCGTTAGAAAATTTAGTGGTATAAGTAACATTATATAATACTGTCTCCTCTTCTTTTCCAAGATAAAATACATTATAATCAATGATACCTTCTATATATACATTATCTCTTATAACTTCTTTATTTGTTATAGATGGTTTAGACTCTATCATAAGAATTTCTTGCACATCAGGATGTGTATCTGGAATAACATACTCACCTTTTATTGGTGTATCCACAAAATTTTCTCCTAATAATTGTTCACATTCTATATTTTCCTTTACTAAATTCAATTCCATTAAATATTTCCCTCCCATAAAACCTACTATTAATGTATATATTGATTTTATGGATAATATGACTAATTTATATTTTTAGGCAAAAAAAATTTGGTACTTTGAAGTACCAATAAATCTATAAAACAAAATCTAATTGAACTGTTTTAGTCAATACATCTGAGTAACTATATGTGACTTTCCTTTGGGTGTCATCCTCAAGTCTTATAAGAAAAATACTTGGATAAGCTTTTTCTATAATTCCTTGATTAACGAAAGTTTTTCTCCTTCCGCCATTAGCCTTTAATGTAACTTTATCTCCAACATGGCTTTCTATGTCTTTTTTAATGGTATCAATTACGTTCTTTTTTTCCATAGTTAACACCCTCTTTCTACACCTTACATTATATATGAAGGTTTACATTTTGTCAAGTAAACTTTTTATTTTACCAGTTTATAAGTGTATTTGTCAATATTATTTTTTGATAAACTATTAACATTTTATTTAATATTTCTCTTTCAGATTATTGTTCCCTTCATTTCTTGTATATATACAAATTTATTCCGTTACTTCTATATATATGGTGATTTTGGAAAACCCTTTCTATACTTCCCTCTAGTTTGTAATCCACCTATACCCTTTAAGCCAGTTATGGTGTTTTCTAGTGCATCCTCTATAGAAACTACTTTTTCTATATTTGAATATGCTATTTTTTCACATAAAAATACAGGATCAAGACAATGAATTAAAACTCTACCAGGCGAACTAGCATAATTAGCACCTGCATCTAATATAGCTTCATAACAGGATTGACAAGCACCTGCAAAAATTACTAAATCATCGTAATTGCTTTTATAATCTCTTAAATTAGATACAGTTTCTATAAAATACTTAGAGTTTTTATAATTATTTATATTTGTATAATCATCGGTTTCTCTTATAACCGCATCATGTCCTGTGATAACTACTATATCTGGTTTAAATTCTTTTACTAACTCTAATACCTTTATAGGTTGATCTTTTTCCATTACAGTTTCCCCTACTATATCTAATTGCAATTGTTTATATACTTTAATACATGTATCCAAATACTCTGAATCCCCATCTATATGAAGTATTTTTCCTGGTCTTCCAAAGTATAAATTTTTATCATTAATACTTTTACTACTCCTAAACATTTTACTTATATTCTTTTTTTTATAGTTGCCTTCACCTCTCATGCCAGTATTTTTTCTATTTTGTAATATTTTATTTATTGAAGCATTTACTTGTTTATTGAATATTTTTTCTTCATGACTCATTGAACTTATAGCTACTTGTTCAAGATCAGAAGCTGGTGAATCTGCTATTATTCTTAAATTTACTCCTTTTAATGTATATATAGTTCCTTTATTACCTTGTTTAATATCTATAATTTTAAAGGTAATATCTTTTCCGTAAGATTTTCTTACCACTATATCTCCTATATTCAAATTCTTCATCTCCATAATAATAAATCACTATATATTATGAAATCCTTATTCATTTTGTGATTTACCAAAAAAAATAAGACATACAAAATTATATATTTTTGTATGTCTAAAAATATATTTCATTTTAATGTAAATAAATCTCTTTAAATTGTTTAATAAAATCGATATATTTTTCCTGTTCAGAGATTAATTCCTCCATTTTATTGTTAAAAGTGTTCTGAGGCCAAGTTACTTCGTTATAATAGTATCTATTACTTAATCTCCAAAATCTTTGTGGAAATAGTAAAAATGCAAATAAAGTATCATATTCTTCTTCTTTTAAAGGATTTATAGCATTATAAGAATTTAGTATTATTTTGGCATAATCCATACTCCAATCATTTCTCTTTAATACCTTTATCATAAAATTTGAAATATCATAGGTTTTTATCTCTCTTTTGCAGTAATCAAAATCTATAACATTTACGTGATTATCCTTATCTATTATAATATTATGATACGTAAAATCATGGTGACAAAAACTTTTTTCTTTTTCGGTAGCTTTACATATATTTAAGTACTCAGAATTTTCTAGTACATCCATAGCTCTTTTACCTAGATTTTTATAGAACTCTACATTCTTGATATAATTTAAATCAAATTTACTCTTATTATTTTTCTTTCTTATCATATCCCTCATTTTATTTAATGCTTTAACTCTCTTTTTCATTAAATGAGGCCACCTACCTAAATCTGTCTTTAACTTGCTATTTTCTGGAGGCTCATATCCCTTTGATGCTATATGAAGATATCCAAGATATCGTGCTGCTAATATTAAATCTTCTTTATCCTTAAAATTACACTCTCTCCCATCAATCCATTGAGATATTGTGTATATATCTTCATTTACTAGTGCATAAGGTTCCTGATCTAAATTTAAGGAATATTTATCCACATATTGAAATCCGTTTTTTATTAAATGTTCTTTGGCACCGTACACAAATAGCAGTTTTTGTACTCCGTAATCAATTTTTTTTAAACATAAATCTCCCTTATTAGTCTTTAAATAATATACCCCTTTATGAGGTTTAAGTTGTTCAATTTTAATATTAAACTGCCTTTCAATTTCAAATTCTCTCATCATAGTTAACCACCTCCTTTAATCTATATGTAATGTTTTTTCATTTTAGAATAACTTTAACATTTTTATAATGATCTTAATATAATGAATTAGGAGAAATTCGAAAGGACAGTGTATATGAAAATTGGTATTGACGGTAGAGCTGCTTGCTGGTATAGGGGTACTGGTATAGGCACATATACCTATCAATTGATAAATTCTCTAAATAAAATAGATAATGCAAATAATTATTTGATTTTCACTCCAGAAACCCCCAATTATACACCAAATTTAAACAATAACTTTTGGCAAGAAATTAATATTCCCAATACACTAAAACATAGTGATATTGATATCTACCATGTTCCTCAAAATGGTGTAGGTCTTCCAACTGATAAAAGCTGTAAATTTACAATAACATTGCATGATGTAATTCCTTACAGAATGCCTGCAACTGTAAGTGATAGATATTTAAAAATTTTTTCAGAGCAAATTCCAAAAATAGTATCTTTAAGTGATTCTATAATAACCGTCTCAGAATTTTCTAAAAAAGATATAATAAAATCTTTTAATTATCCAGAAGATAAAATACACGTTACCTACTTAGCTGCTGAAGATATATATAAGCCTTTAGATAAAACCTTGTGTAAAAATATTTTAAAAAGCAAATATGGAATAGATAAGGATTTTATACTTTATCTAGGGGGCTTTAGCTTAAGAAAAAACATACTAGGATTAATTGAATCCTTTAGTAAATTTATTAGTTTATATAAAAAAAACATATCCTTAATCATAGTAGGTAAAAAAGGTTTTCTTTGTGAAAAATATATGCAAAGAGCTAAAGATTTAAAACTTGAAAATAAGATTATATTTCCAGGATTCATACCTGTAAATGATTTACCTTACTTTTATAACAGTGCAGACCTTTTTATTTATCCTTCTTTTTACGAAGGCTTTGGTCTTCCCACCATAGAAGCTATGGCTTGTGGCACACCTGTTATTACATCAAATACTACTTCTATTCCAGAAGTGGTTAAAGATGCCGCATTATTAACAGATCCTAATAATATAGATGATATGTGTAACTGTATATATAAAGTATTATTAAACCCTGAGTTATCAAGAATTTTATCTAATAAAGGTTTATATCGTTCTAAAAAATTTAGCTGGAACAATTGTGCTAAAGATACCCTAAATGCTTATAAAAAAACTTTGGATATAAAATGACTTCAGTACATTAAGTACTGAAGTCATTTTATATTATAATATATTTTCTTTAAACTCTTTTAATAAGTCCTCTCTGTATTCCTTATAATCACATTTTTTAATAAATCGGTTTAGAAATACTCCCTCTCCCCATTGCTTCTTTCTGGTATAATAATTTTTAGATATACTATAAAAATCCTCTGGAAAATTAAGCATAGCATATAATACTTTAAGTTCCCTTTTATCCAGATTATTAGTTTTACAGTAATTATCCAATATGTTTTCCGTTCTCCCTATATCAAATGCAAATCTTTTTATGGATTTAATTATAAAATTGCATAGATCATGAATTTTCAGATCTATAATTGAATAATCGAAGTCTATAAAATATGCTTCTTCTTTTTCAATTATTATATTATGATAAGCTAAATCATGATGACAAATAGCAATTTTATCTTCTTCTTTACATAATGCATAATAGTCACTATTTTCTAATACCTCTATAGATTCTTCCACTTGACTAATATAATAATCTACATAAAATAAAAATATATTATCAAAATCAGTTTTATTATCATGGACGTTAGCTATCTCCTTAAAGAATTTCATATCCTTCTTTTTAGTCTTAAAATTATCTATCATTTTCCCTAAAAAAATATTTTTTTGAAAATTTGTATTAAATCCCATAGAGGCTTTATGCATTTCCCCAAGTCCTAAAGATGCTACTTTTAAATCTAATGGATTATTTAAATCACACTCTCTTCCTTTAATCACATTCATAATACAATAAATTTCATTATCATATGTTGTATAAATTTTATTCTCTTTATTTTTCATAAAACTCATCACTCTAGGGAATCTTATTGATATATAATTTAACACCTCTTGTATAAAGTTTAATTGTTCTATACTATAATCTAATTTTTTTAATATTTTTTCCCCTTTATCTGTTTTTAATAAAAAAACGCTCCTAATGGGAAGTACTTCTCTTATCTCTAAATCAAATTTATCAAACAAATTTAAAGATAAATTGTAATTCATAAGAACTTCTTTATCTAGTTTATCCACTTCATCACTCCTTTAGATTAAACTATCTCCATCCATTTTCTTAGCCTTATTAAAACTATTAATATATTGCTTTTCATTCCAATTTTTTTTCTTGTACATATATCTAGTACAACATCTAATTATATAATAAGGATAAGAAATCATACCCAAAATAAAATTATAGCTACTATCTTGTAGATTCTCCATAGAACAAAATTCCTTTATTAATTTACACTTATCCACCTTTAAATTTTTCTTTTTTATTTTATATAAAAAATCTATAGCATCTATCTCAACCATATCATAACAGCAATTATTAAATTCTATAATCTCTAAGTCATTTGTTTTTCTCAAGTTGTCAAAATAAACTTTACTTAGACATATCTCTCGTCTTTTCATACTTCTTAATATTAAATCCAAATAACTATCTTCATATACAAAATTTATTGACTTTTCTCCTCTTTTTATATACTTAGGCAATTCTTCTAGTAGTATATTCTCAAATTCATTAATATCCGTTTTATGTTGTAACCCATATAAAAATTTCTTTACTTTTTTTAAAGCTACCTTATTTTTTTCTACATTTTTACCAGTTCTGTTATTTACTTCATTCTTAAAATAATTTTTATATCCTAAAGTTTTTTTATGAAACAAACTAATATTATATAATTGTTCTAGAATATGGTCTTCTCTAATAGATTTTTTATTTAAGTCATTATTAAAGGATTCAACTAGTTTTATCCCTTTTATTTGCAAATAACTTTTAAAATCAATTTCTTCTTCTTTTATTAAACTCATATCATTAAATGCACCTCCCATAAGGTGTGTTACCTATATTTTTTTTTAATTTTTTTTAAAACTTCTTTTTTTTCTTCCCTTAGTTTTTTTATCTTCTTTTTTCTTTTTTTTATTTCTTTTAAATTTTTAACACTTTGTTTTAATTCACTAAGTTCTTTATCATAATTTTCTATTTCATTTAAATCATCAGGTATGTTTTTTTTATAATATTTTTTTTTGGACATATAAATCCCCCTCTTCAAATTTTTAATAGCCTAAATTCTTCTATGAATTCTTGCTTTTCCTCCCTATCCTCATAAATCTTGTTTAATTTATTTAAGAAAAATTCGTTACTCCAGGGTTGCATTTCCCAATAATATTGTATGCCTACTTGCCAATAATCTTGAGGAAATTCCATAAAAGCTGCCATTATAGTAATATCCCTAGGCTCTATTTTTTTAGTCTTATCATAAGTTTTCAATACACTTTTAGCTGTATCAATACTCCACTTTCCATTTTTCATAATTCTTATCATAATACTAGATAAATCATGTAAGCTACTATCTAACATACAATAATCAAAATCAATAATGTTTACTTCTCCTTTATTATCTATTAAAATATTATGATGAGCTAAATCATGATGACAGAAACCTCTTTTATTTATTTCATCTAACATTTTATTTAAATATTCACTTTGTATTAGATTTTCTATAGATTTATTTGCCCTAAAAACTTCCTCTTGTATCATATCTAAGTATAGTGAATCAAATTCTGATTTATCTTCTTTTAAATTAATTTTTTTCTTAAAATCTAATATTTCATCTTTTCTAGTATAAAAAGTTTTAATCCATCTAAACCAACCTATTCTTGGCTCCATATCTTTAGTTATATAAAAATTTTGACTTTTTATATGCAATTGAGCTAATTTATTTACTGCAGTAGACACATCAATTGGATTATCAAAACTACATTGTCTACAGTTAATCCATTTAGTCATATAAGCATAATTTTTTTCAAACTTTATATAGTCTTGACCTTTATTATTTGGTAAGATTCCAGGGATTTTTTTAAAACCATTATTCTGTAGATGTTTCATAGCACTAAGTATAAAAAGAAAATGTTTTAAGTTATACCTTACTACTTTTAAACAATACGCATTGTTTTTATAATCAATTATTTTATACACATTTTTTATTTTTTCTATGGAAGAAGCCGTAATATCATAATTATTTTCTACAAATTTTGCTACAGATGATATATTCAAACTCATTCCTCCATTATTAAATTAATTTATATATATTATATGTTAATTAAGTTACGTTGGTGATAAATGGCACATTTTTCATAGTAGTTAATAATATATATTACAGTAAAGATATTTTTTAACTCTTTTTCAGTTTATTTATAATAAAATTCTTATTAATGGGGTGGTTAATAAAATGAAAATTTCTATAGATGCCCGAGGAATAAACTGGTATAAGGGTACTGGCATAGGTACTTATACTGAAAATATATTAAAATATATGATAAATAAAAATAGTAATTATTTCTTTAATATATATTGGGCTGGAGGTAACTACAATAATTTCAAAAAACATAATACAAATATATTACTTACATCTAAAAAGTATAGTAGATTTTTTGAACAATGTTATTTCCCTAATAACATAAATAAATTAAAGCCTGACATATATCATATTCCTCAAAATGGCATAGGACTATGTGAGAACATAAACTGTAAAATAGTAGTTACCATTCATGATTTGATTCCTTATATAATGCCTGAAACTGTTGGAAAAGGTTATTTGAATAAATTTTTAAGAGAAATGCCTAAAATAATGTATCTTTCAGATAAAATTATTACTGTGTCTCAACATTCAAAAAATGATATTCTAAAATTTTTCCCTATGGATGAAAAAAAAGTTAAAGTTATTCCTTTAGCAGCTGGGAAAAAATATAAACCCTTAGAAAAAAATAAATGCTTAAATTTACTTAAACATAAATATAAAATTGACTGTCCTTTTATATTATATATAGGTGGTTTCAGCCCTAGAAAAAATGTAAAATCTCTTATAATATCTTTTTCTAAGATTTATAATAAGTTGCAAAATAAATATAAACTTGTGATTATAGGTGCAAAAAAAGATGAGGGAAATAAATTATTAGAACTAACTAATAAGCTAAAGATTGCCTCTAACATAATATTTACAGACTTTGTTCCAGAAAAAGATCTTCCTATTTTTTATAATGCGTGTAGTGCTTTTGTATATCCTTCTTTATATGAGGGTTTTGGTTTACCTCCCTTAGAAGCTATGAGTTGTGGTGCCCCTGTAATAACCTCAAATACCTCCTCAATACCTGAAGTTGTTGGTAATAGTTGTATAACTATAGATCCTTTAAATACAGATGATATGATAAATTCATTAGAAAATTTGCTAAACAATGAAGCTTTACAACGTAAATTAAGTAAAAATGGCTATGAACGATCTAAACTATTTTCTTGGGAAAAAACTTCTAAATTAACTTTAGACTTATATAATGAATTATATAAAAATTAATATCTTTAACTTTAAAAGAAAAAGAGTCAAAATTAGAAATTCTAATTTTGACTCTAAAATTTTAAGTATTATTCCAAGCTATCGCTTCTTATATTAAGCCCCCTAATATTCCCCTTCTACATTATACAATACCTTTCGTGCTTTGTAAACGTTTTATAGCGCTTATTTTCATCATTTTATTACATTATTTATAAATTCCTTGATATTTTGTAATTCCTTTTTTATATTCTCACTAGTATATATATTATTTTTATATTTTAATAACACTCTTTCCACCGCATTAAAATTTTCTGTATAGTTTATATTAGGAATTTGCTTTGATATACTACTAAACATCATCCAAATTCTCATATTTTCAAAATAATTAACCTGTTTTCTAAAAACATCACATTCATAAGCTGGTATATATGATGGAAACAAACCATATTGCTTAAAACCTTCTTCTAGATTTCTTCTGCTTAAAGTTATATATTTAGCTAAACTTAAAGTTAAATTATCTTTATTAGTTTTAGATGACTTTATTAAAACTAAAGATGTCCCCCCTGTAGTTGCAGAATTCTTACCCCCTTGTTCAAAGGCTGGCATTTTTATTACTCCCCACTTTTTGCTACTGTTAGGATATTTATTTATTAAGTAATGGGCAAATTCACAATTACTTGGAATTGTGGCTATATTTTCATTATTGATAACATTTCTATAATCACCTTTATTATTAATAACAATATTAAAATTTCTTATAGACTTTAAAAGATTAATAGCTTTGTTTGAATCTTCTTTATCTATAGTAACGTCATTGTCATAATTAAAATAATATGTCCCTAATTGATTTAATAATATCTTTAACATACTATTATCATCTAGATTAAAAGATATCATCTTTACGTTACTGTTACTTTTTTTATCCATCATCTTTCCAACTTCTATAAAATCATTCCAGGTTTTTATAGATTCTGGATCAATATTATATTTGTTGAATATATCTTTTCTATAATAAAGGGCTACAGGTTCTACATCATAAGGTATAGCTATATAATTTTCATTTATCTTTATTATATTTTTTTTATAGTGTATAAAATCTTTTATATAAGGTTTAATTTCACTATTTAAATTTAATATATCTTTATAGTACTTAGAAGCAAATTCGCTTAAATCACTATCTTTTAAACATATTATATTAGGATATTCTTTTTCATTATTACTTTTACCGAAATTATTTAATATATCTTCATAACTTTTTTTATAAAATTTCACTTCTACATTAGGATATCTTTTATTAAAATCTTTTACCGCAATATCCATAGATTGATTATATTTGGGTTCGCCCCATATAACTAATCTAGATTTAATGTAATTTTTTCTATTTGATCCTTTTTTACAAGCTATAAATACTATAGGTATAATTAAAATACAAATTATTAAAAGAATATTTCTCTTTTTCATATTAATTTAGTCCTCCTATTAAAGGGTGCAATTTATATTTTATTATATATTAAATATACCATATAAAAAAGTCCCCAACAAAGTGGGGACTTTAAAATAAAAATTTAACCTTTTGACATTTTATAATTGCCTGTTTCATTAAAATCCTCTTTCCAAGATTTCTCTGACCAAGGCTTAAAGTCTTCTGCTAATTTATCTAATTTATGTTGAAATTCCTTATTATGAAGCATCATATGTGCGCCCTTATCTGTAGGCCTAATTCCAATTTTATCAGCTACTTCCCTAATAACATTAGGATTATCTATCATCATACATGGTCTTAATAGATTATCATTATATGGCTGTCTATCTCTTAATTCTTTAAAGAAGGGTCCTTTAAATACATCTATTACTGATTTGCCTTTTAAATTATCTGTGGCAAAGTGAGCAAATATGCATGGCTCTACATCTTCTTTAGAATTTATATGACAATAAAACTTTCCTGCTATACATCCACCAACATATGGAGCATCATTAAAAAAATCTATAGCAAAATATGGCTTCGTACTTCTTATTTTTCTTACTCTTCTACCAAGTTCTATTCTTTGCTCTGGAGTAAGCATTAAATTAAAGTCAGGTTCCTCGCCTACTGGCATAAATATGAAGTACCAACTCATTTTAGCTCCTTTTTCTATTAACATATTAATAAATTCATCTGATACTACAGTTTCCATATTATTTCTACCAGTAGCTGTGGATACACCAAATAGAACTCCCCTTTCTCTTAACAAATCCATACCGTTCATAACTTTTTTAAATACGCCTTTTCCTCTTCTTTCATCTGTTTCTTTTTCAAATCCTTCTAAGGAGAACATTGGTATTACATTTCCCAGTTTTTGTACTTTATCTGCTAACTTCTCATCAAATAAAGTTCCATTAGTAAAAGGCGTAAACATGCAATCATTATATTTTTCATATATATCTAGCATATATTTATTAAAAAATGGCTCTCCACCTAAAATTATAAAATAATATATGCCTATGTCCCTTGCCTCTTTTATTATTCTATCTACTTCTTCATAAGGTATGTCATCATCTTTACTGTAGTTCGCTGCATAACAGCCTGTGCATCTCAAATTACATCTCATTGAAGGACTAATAAGCATCACAAAAGGAGTCTTTATACCTTCATTTTCAAAAATCTTTTTTCTTTTTGGCATACCATACCACACAGCATTTGCAAAAAAGTTAGTAAAAAATTTTTCTAAACACTTAGGATTAGTTGATTTAAATAAATTTTGTACAAACTTATTAGTAGCTGGATTATTATGATACTCATCTTCTACAACCTGAACTCTTTTTACATTCTCTTTATCCTTGCTTATAGTTTTCTTAATTAAATTAAAAAGTTTATCTATATTTTTGTCAGGATCTTTACTTAATAAACCTGCTGCACTTTTGACGAGTTTATCCTTAGCAGATTTTTCCAAAAGTTGTGTTACCTTCATTTAATATTCCTCCTGTTTAAAAAAGATTATTATTCCTAACTCCGTAAACCTTATTTCCATTATATTCCTAAGTGACCAAATGTCAATATATTCATATAATCATTTACAAAGTATTAATAAAATGTTATATATTAACATTATTCCCAATACCCTATTAAATATATATATTTAATTAAAAAAATATTATGATAATTTTTATATACTTATAAGGTATATATTACGCCATATACCCTTATAATTGTAAATAAAAAAGTACTATACATTAAAATAACTAAATATAATTAATAAAATATTTATTATTAATCATATGAGATAATTAACACATAGTACTCTTATTAAAAACATTTTATTAAATTGTTTATACTAAAGTTTATTTATCATGCTTGCCAGATATCCTGCTCCGAATCCATTATCTATATTTACCACACTTACTCCACTTGCACAGCTATTTAACATAGATAAAAGTGCAGATAATCCCTGAAAGTTTGCACCATATCCTATACTAGTTGGAACTGCTATAACAGGTTTATCAACAAGACCTCCTACTACACTTGCTAATGCTCCTTCCATACCTGCTACAACTACAATAGCCTTTGCTCCTCTTATAAGATCTATCTTATCAAATAATCTATGTATACCTGCTACTCCTACATCATATATTCTCTCTACCTTATTCCCGAATATTTCTGCAGTTACTGCTGCCTCCTCTGAAACTGGTATATCAGAAGTTCCCGCTGTAACCACAGCAATATACGATTTAGAGCTTTTACTTTCCCTCTTTTTTACAATTATAGTTCTTGCAAGTTCATTATATTCCGCAAATGGGCATACTTCTTTTACCGCTTCATAATCTTCTTTAGATGCCCTTGTACCAAGAATATTACTATCCTTTTTCATCATAAACTCTACAATACCTTTTATTTGATCTGAAGTTTTACCAGCACAATATATTACTTCAGGGAATCCAACTCTCATCTCTCTATGGTTATCTATTTTAGCATATCCTAAATCCTTAAAGGGTAAATCTTCTAATACCTTCGTACCTTCATCTATAGATATTTTTTGGTCTCTTACATTCTGCAATAAAACTTTAATATCTTTTGTATTCACTATACCACCCCATAATAAGTTTCTATTTATTAGTTCTTCCTTCATTTAAGCTTCCCATCTTATAACCTTCTAGATCCAAAGTAACATACTTAAATCCTAATCTTTTTAATTCTATAGATATATTATCTAATATATTACCATCAATTAACTTTTCTCGATCATTTTTTTGCACTTCAATTCTAGCTAAATCTCCATGACTTCTTACTCTAACTCCTTTAAATCCTAAATTCATTAAATACAACTCTGATTTCTCAACCCTATTTAAGTCATTTTCATCTATATTTTGATTATAAGGTATTCTAGATAAAAGACATGCATAAGCTGGTTTATTCCAAGTTTTTAGCCCTAATTCCTTAGAAAAAGCTCTAACTTCTTCTTTAGTTATGGAATTTTCCAAAAATGGACTTTTTATCTCTAATTCTCTTAAAGCTTTTAATCCTGGTCTGTAATCTTTTATATCATCTGCATTAGTACCATCTACTACATATTCAACTCCATTTTCTTTTGCTAATAATTTTATTTTATTAAATATAGCTTTTTTACATAAATAACATCTATTTTCTGGATTAGATCTTATTTCCTCCAAAATAGGTACTTCTATAAAAAAGCTTTTTATACCCATTTCTTTCACAAGTTCTTTGGCTTCTTCTATCTCCCATTTAGGCACATATGGTGAAGCAACGGTTACAGCTATAGCATTATCACCCAAAGCTTCCTTACAAGCTTTTAAAAGTAATGTACTATCCACTCCCCCCGAAAAAGCTACGGCTACACTTTTTAAGTTTTTTAAATAGGTAATAAGCTCTTTATACTTATTCATTGAAATACCTCTCTTTTATTTTAAATTTTTATAAACTTCCTTATATACTTCCCTTATAGGAACTTTGTTTTCTAAAGATATTTTTTTACAATCTTCATATTCTGGTTTTCGCTTTATTATCTCTCCTTTATAATAGGAATTTTTTATATCTATCTTACCATACTTAGTCTCTAGCTTTTCTATCTCTCTATTAAGCATTACTTTTTCTACTTTATATTTTCTTATTCCTAATGTAGTAGTTTCTTTTAATATTATCTCCTCTATTTTATCTACAAATTTCACATTTGTTAAAACACTTAGCTTAACTGCAGGTCTGGTCTTCTTCATAATTATAGGAGTAAAGTAAACATCAGATGCTCCCACATCAAATAATTTATCCATAACATATTCATAAAATTCAGGATTCATATCATCTATATTACATTCCATTATAATAGAGGTATTTTCCTTTTCCATTATAATATCCTCTGCTAAAAATACCCTTAATGCATTGGGAATATCTCCTTCATCTTTACCACCTATTCCATATCCTGTCTTTATAATTTTAAAATCTTTATCATTTGTAAACTTATTTACAATAGATTTTATTATAGCAGCTCCTGTTGGAGTTGTAGCCTCAAAGGGTACATTACCTGATGTAACTGGAACATCTTTTAATATTTCTGTAGTTGCAGGTGCTGGTACTGGTAAAGTTCCATGTGCACACTTTACAAAACCTGATCCTACTTCCACTTTGGAACACATAATTTTATCTACTTTTAAGTAATCTAAACATATAGCTGCACCTACTATATCTACTATAGAATCTGTGGCTCCTACTTCGTGGAAATGAACCTCTTCTAAAGATTTATTATGTACCTTAGATTCAGCCTCGGCTACCTTTAAAAATATATCTTTACTTATTCTTTTAATATTATCATTCAATATACTATTATCTATAATTTTATTTATATCATTTAAATTTCTATGCTGATGATTATGACTATGTTGGTGATCATGTTCATGTTCTCCATGACTATGATGATCATGACAATTCTCGTTCTTATGACTATGATCATGTTGGTTTTCTTCATGACAATGTTCGTGATTATGCTCATAGTTATGTTCATGACTATGAGTTAAGATTACATCTGCCTTTATACCTGATATTCCTTTTCTTTCATCTTCGTTTACTTTAATCTTAAATTCATTATTGATATTTAACTTTGATAATTCTTTAATTAAATAATCCTCACTTACTCCTAAACTTATTAACGCTCCTAAATTCATATCTCCACTTATTCCAGAAAAACAATCATAATACAATATCTTACTCATAATATCAATCCCCTTACTTTATTACTTAATTTTATGCTTAATATTATCTTAAACAAATAATGCACAAAAAATTAATGTAAATATATTATATATTTACATTAATTTTATCACATAATACACACTTTTTTAACAATAATTCCGATTATATATATCTCTTTAAATCATCATCGCCTTTTATCTCCGATACCAAATGTTTAAGTTCTTGATCTTTATTTTTATCCATTATAAGAAGTATATCCCCTCCATCAACTACAACCAAATCCTTTAGCCCTAATCCTATAATCAATTTATCTTCTCCAAATATACAACAATTTTCACTATCTTTTAGATAATTATTTCCAGAAACGTTGTTAGTTTGATTTTTATTTAAAAATCTCGATAGAGCTTTAAAACTTCCTATATCATCCCACCTAAAATTACATTTTATAACATAAGCCTTTCTTGTTTTTTGCATTATACCGAAGTCTACAGATATACCTTCCATACATTCGTATTCATTTTTTATAGTCTTGTCCTCTGATTCTGTCCCCAAATTTTCATATATCTTCATCATGCTTTTATATATTTTAGGTAAATATTTTTCCATTTCTCGTAGATACACATCCGCTCTCCAAATGAACATACCACTATTCCATAAGTAATCGCCTTTTGCTATTAAATCTTTAGCTACTTCTAGATTAGGCTTTTCCACAAATCTTTCAACTTTATAAGCAGAAATTACGCTATTTACCCTTCTTCCCATTTTTATATATCCATACCCTGTTTCCGCTCTACTAGGATTCACTCCTATAGTAACTAGTCCCCTTCTTCTTTGTGAAATTTCTATTCCCTCATTTATCGTATCTATAAAATCTTTTTCACCCTCTATAAAATGATCTGAGGGTAAAACTATCATGCATGCATCATTATCCTTTTTTAAAAACTTTATAGCCGAAAGTCCTATACATATTGCTGTATCCCTATTTTGAGGTTCTATAAATATATTTTCTTCTTTAATTTCTGGTAATTCCTCATATATCTTACTCTTATATTCTTTATTTGTTACTATATAAATATTTTCACTACTTACTAAGGGCTTTATTCTATCTACAGTTATTCTTAAAAAGCTTTTATTATTCACAACCTTTAAGAACTGCTTAGGTTTTTTCGATCTAGATAATGGATAGAGTCTTGTTCCTTTTCCACCTGCAAGTATTAATGCGTATAACACAGAATCCTCTCCAAACAATGCTATATTTTATACTATGTATTAAATATAGCATTGGTGAAAAATTTTTCATTTTAGATTAGACCACCTTTAATTTATCTTGCAATAGTTCTTTATGAGATATATCTAACACCGTAGACTTTATTACATGTAAAAGTTTATTTATTTCTCTATTAGGATTTCTATAAAATTGGCTTCCCTTTATTTTATAAAAGCGCCATCCTAACCTACACAAATCCATTTGAAATTTTACCATATCATCTAAACTATTATTATTATATAAGTTTCCATCATCACATATAATAGCTAACCTTCCCCCAGCACCTTCTATAACAAAATCTATTTTATACTTGCCTATCTTAATTTGGGTTTTTACATCGTAGCCTTCTTTAATTTCGTTATAGACATCCTTTTGCAGTCTAGTTTGTGCCACATAATCTACATTAGGAAGCTCTGCTTTATATTTCTTATAATTATTACAATAATTTATTAATTTATATCTTACACAATTTTTACTCAAATTACTTACATCTACAGAGTAAAATAAAAATAATTGATTTCTAGCTCTACTTGCTGCTACATTAAATCTTCTAATATCTGATTCTTTAGTTAAAGCTGTATATTTAACATTATCTGCAACTACCATAGATAAAAACATTACATCTCTTTCATCTCCTTGGAAAGAATATGCATCTCCACAAGTTAATCGCCTTTTTATAATTTCTTCCTCACCTAATTTATCTCTTAAAATATTTTCTATATAATCGCTTTGAGAATCACCTAGAAGAGATATCACCCCCATAGTCATATTTTTATATCTTTTATTTTTACAACATTCCACCACTTTATCAACTAGAGAATTAGCCTCTTTAATATTTATTTGTTTATTTTTTTCTCTATATCCTTCATCTACTTTAATAGCATTAATACAAGGATTGAGAACTTCGTTATTTCTAGGATACCTTAATGGAACTATAAAATCTGAATAACAAAGCCTATTACTAAATTCAACAATCTCAGGAATGGACCTAAAATGCTCTTTTAATGCTACTCTACCTTGAAAAACTCTCAAAGCTGTATCATATAAACTACTTTGTAAGTCTAACCATTGACTATGAGGAATTCCTTTTAAATATTTATTTATTAAATTATTAATACTTCCTTGATCTACACCTACAACCTCTGGGCTTATTTGTTTATCATCTCCTACAACTACTGCCTTTTTAGCCCTCATTAAAGCACATATTGAAAATATATTACTTTGACTGCTTTCATCAACTATAACTACATCAAATAAGTCTTTGGATAGCTTCATATTTTCTATAATCTTATTTAAGGGCATTATCCAAACGGGTATTACAGATTTACATTTTTCCATTTCTTCTTGAGCTATCTTACTATACTCCAATGTAAATTTTCCTCTTCCTTTTCCTATTCTTTTAACAGCTTGTCCCCAAGAAAGTAGACTTCTTTTTTGTGCTTCTGTAATATTTAATATTCTATTATACCAAGATCTTTTAGCAACCATTTCCCTTATCAATAGTTGCTCATTATTTTTTTCATCTTCTAACTCTAAAAGTAACTCACCTTCATCTAAATTATCCAATGTTATAAATATACTGTTATATTGTGCCCATCTCCATGCTTTACTAAAACTATCCATGTTATTTAGATTTTTACCTTCTACTATATACTTTAAAGTTTTAGGACAAATACTACTTAACTTTTTATAAATATAATTTATTTCATCTATATCTGATTTACATGCTTTAATCTTCTGAATATAAATATAAGCATGTTTTATTTTAAGTAAATTCATTTCTTCAATGCCTTCTAGTAATTCGTTCATTTCCTGTCTATTAAATATATATTTTTTCAAAACCTCCATATATGCTTTCAAATCATTATGTTCTTCTATATGCTTAATATACTTAATAGATTGCATTAAATAATCATAAGTTTTTACTTCATACCAGTTTATATCTGTAGGTATTCGTATTTTTCCTAACAATAAAATTATTTTATCCTTATATTCCTTATTCCAGTTAATTATAATGTTTAAATTATTTATTAAATCTTCTAACTCCACAGGATTATTTATTTTTCCTAAAGATTTAGTAGGAAAATAATTGGAACTAACATTTTCCCATAATCTATTTAACGATACAAAAATTTTTTGTTCTTCTATATAATTTTTTAATACCTCCGCTTCCTCTAAAGTATCTATATTTTTATTATTAACAGTACATTCTTTCAATATGTACTCATATTTCCCGTGCAATACTTTGAAAAATTTACTAACCCTACCTTTTAACTTTATATTATTATATACTTTTTCATAATCTTTACATAAAGTATCTAATTCTATATGATCTGGTATTTTCACAAAATAGTTATCTGTACTTTTTCTAATTGTTTTTAATCTTTCAAAGTAACTTTCAAAATATATTATTGCATTATTCAAAGCTTGTTTAAATATATCACTAGAATTATATAAATGATATATTTTCTTAAAGGTTTCATTCTTTTGAAGATTTAACATATCTTTTTTAGCCTTACTCAAAAAATTTACCAGAGTAGTATAGTTGCATTTATTTTCCGAAGGTATATACCAACTTTTTAAATTAGATTTATAAAGATCAAAATTTTTATTTAGATAAATTAGCCTTTGCATATTATCTCTTATTTTTTCATAACTTGGTAATTTGTCCATAGTAGCAATTAATTCATTTAACTTTAATAAATAATCCTTATGGTTATTCTTAAATAACTCTACTATTTTATAAAATTGCTTATCTGTTATAGGTTGAATTTCATCATATCTTATACTATCTTTTATGAAACCATATTTAGATTCATTATCTCTAACCCATTTACCTATATGAATCAATTTGTAATATTGACCATTATGATTTATTTTTTTACTTTCTAAAAATTCTATTTCCCTTAATTTCTCTAATATACTTTCTTGTTCAACTCTAGACTTATTTATTTCCTTTTCTAATATACGTATTTCCTCTAATAATTCCTCTGATGGCTTGGATAAATTTTCTAATATTACTTTTATTGAATCTTCAAGTTGGTCGAAATCATCTTTTTCACTATCTAAAAGATTAATACACAAAGGTTTTATTTCTTTTGGTATCTTATCCGAGAGAACTCTTAATGCCCTTGAGGTTTCACTAGTAACCAGTACTCTCTTACCATGTGCTAGAAAATGACATATCAAATTAGCTATAGTATGACTTTTCCCAGTACCTGGTGGACCTTGAACAACTACACCATAGTTATCTGCTATCTTTTTTGCTACACTTATTTGCTCCTCATTGGCTGACAATGGAAATAATATATTTTTAGAGGTTTGCTCCCACTCCCTTTTTGTATTTTCATCCTGCTCTATTTCTTTCTCTTGAACTAATGCTTTAACAGTTTCCGGTATATTATATCCATTCTCTATTTCATCTATAATGGAATTTATCTCTAAACTCCACAAACTATCATCCTTTTTTCTCATAATAATTACTGGACAATCGTATATGTTAATTTCATCATTTATATCTATGTCCTTTATTTTATCTATTTTAGTTAAAGATTTAAGCTTTTTATTGCAACCTAATTTACATAATATGTTATAAACTATGGATTTTATTTCATCATTATTATTAGGATTAATATCAGAATCTTTAAATTGCTCCCTTATTTTTAATATGTCATGAAATTTATCTGAATCTATAAAATCATATATTCCTATTTCCATATATGTTTTATTAGCAGAATTTATATATATGGACTCTTTCTCCATATTGTATTCAATCTTTAATGGAGTAATAAACATAGGATGTAATATTTCTTTTTTATTTTTCCAACTTAAGATAGCCTGTCCTAACACTAATTCCTTTCTGCAGTTACTCTCTGTAGAATCCATATAATATTTAAACAGTTCATCATACAGCCTTCCAGCTTTTTTATTTATTGTTATGCTCCAATCTTTGCTATTAAAATTATTCACGATACAATACTTATTACTTAAAAATTCATCTTTCTCATACACTTTATTATAATTATTAATATTAGTTATTACTTTATCGTTAATTTTTTTTACATTTAGTAAATAGTAAAATAAATTTTTTATTTTTCCGATACACTTCATCTTTATACCCCCGCCCTCAAACTATAAAATATATTTACTTTTATGTTAAATTATACCATTTAATTTTATATACTTCAAAAAAATCGTTGGACATTTTTATATAAAAAGTGATTAGCTTTTAAATTATTCTACTTTTTTAATAAAAATAAAAAAGGATGTGTTATTAAATTACACATCCTTTTATCAAAGTTTTATTAGAATAACTATTTTCTACAAGAATCTCTTTCTACTATTCTATGTGTTAATACATAATGTTTTTCTTCTAGCTCTTGTTTATTAATAATCTTTATGAGCATTCTCATTCCTACAGACCCCATATCATACATAGGCTCAGCTACTGTAGTTAACTTAGGATAAAAAATTTCTGAAGAATATATGTTATTAAATCCCATTACATCCACATCTTCTGGAACTTTTATGCTTTTGTCTCTCAATGCATTTATAGCACCCATGGCAACTTCATCTGCTGCACAGAATACTGCATCTATTTCATTTTTCTCTAATATTTTATTAATACCATTATATCCATCTTTGGCTTTTAATCCAGAAAAAACTACTAAATCTTTATTTAATTCTATATTATTTTTTCTTAAAGCTTCTTCATATCCTTTATATCTTAACACCGCCTCATTGGCCATATCCTCATATAATCCTATGTAAGCTATTTTCTTATTACCCTTATCTATTAAATATTGTACTGCATCCATGGAAGCCTTTAAGTTATCAATAGTAACACTTGGTATTTTTTCTTCCTTATCCCTTGTTTCTACTAAAACTACTGGAAATCTTAGTTTATCTATTAATTCCAAAATATTAGGTTCTAAAGAGTTACTCATATACAACACACCATCAGCCATTTTTTCTCGTAAAACTCTTAAATATTCCATTTCCTTTTCTGGATCTAAATCCGTATTACATAGCATAATATTATAGTCATATATGTTAGCTACATCTTCCGCTCCTCTTACTATTTCAGGATAAAATTGATTTGATATATCTGGTATTATTATACCTATAGTTTTAGATATTTGTGTTTTTAAGCTTCTTGCAACTATATTAGGTCTATAACCCAATTTATCTATAGCATCTACAACTTTCTTTTTAGTATCTTCATTTACAACGTCTATATCATTTAGTACTCTTGAAACCGTGGCTATAGAAACGCCTGCCTCTTTGGCTACATCTTTTATAGATACTGCCATATATAATCACTCCCTATATTATTCTTTCTATTAATTTATAAAAATATTTTATATCTTAACCTTATTATATACAGATTAGATATTTATTTCACTGTCTCTAAAAAAACATGCATAGAATAAATAAGTTTATTCTATGCATAAAACTAATATCTATTTTATAACTTCTACAGAAATATTATAACTTTCATCATTTATCTTACATGATGAATATTCTCTATCCTCATTATAAAATACATCTAATGCTAAAGTTTCAGACTTTATTTGGTCTTCATACTTTTTAACTATACCATTAAGCATATCATTGTTAGCTACATATAAATTAATTTTATCAGCTACTTCAAAACCTTTTTCTTTTCTCATATTTTGTATTTTGCTTAATATCTCTCTTACAAAACCTTGTTCTTTCAATTCTTCTGTAATATTTGTATCTAAAACTATTCCTACATCTCCTTCGCCTGAGAAAGCAAAACCTTCAAGTCCCTGCATAGTTATAAGTAAGTTCTCAGATGTAAGTTCTATTTGATCTTCTAAACCCTCTACATTTATAAATACAGATTTACCATTATTAATATTTTGAGCTAATTCCATTTGACTCATTGAAGCTATGGCTTTTCTTATAGCTGGTATATATCTACCATATTTTCTTCCAAGTACCGGAAGGTTTGGTTTTACTTCAAAATTAACATATTCTGAAAGATCTGCCCCAAATATAACTTCCTTTATATTAAGCTCTTCTTTTATTATATGTCCATAATATTCTGGTAAAGATTTTGTACTTACAAGCATTTTAGAAAGCGGCTGTCTGTTCTTAATATTAACTGAATTTCTAGAACTACGTCCAAGTTTAACTATTTTATATGCTAAATCCATCTTTCCTTCTAATTCTTTATCAATAACACTTTCATTAAAAGATGGCCACTTGCATAAATGTATACTTTTTTCTTCATTTTTATCTAAATTAACAACTAAATTTTTATACATTTCTTCAGTAATAAATGGTACAAATGGAGCTGCTACCTTTATAAGTGTAGTTAATACTCTATATAGTGTTGTATATGCTCCTATCTTATCTTCTGTAAGTTCTGTAGTCCAGAATCTTGATCTATTACGTCTTACATACCAATTTGAAAGCTCATCAACAAAATCTTCAAGCTCTAAAGCTGCTTGGGTAATTTTGTACCCATCTAAGTACTCTTCAACATTCTTAATTAAAGAATTAAGCTTAGATAAAATCCATTTATCCATTATATTTTCTGATACGAAATCTTTATATTCCAATGGATTAAAATTATCTAATTCTGCATATAAAACATAGAATGAATATACGTTCCATAAGGTACTTAAGAATTTTCTTTGAGTTTCTTTTACATCATCTTCTGAGAATCTTGTTGGTAACCATGGAGCACTAGCTGTGTAAAAGTGCCACCTAGTAGCATCTGCGCCTTCATTTCCTAATACTTCAAATGGATCTACTACATTTCCCTTAGATTTTGACATTTTAAGTCCGCGTTTATCAAGAACATGACCTAAGACAATACAATTTTCATAAGGATTTTTTCCAAATAATGATGTAGATACCGCAAGTAATGTATAAAACCATCCTCTTGTTTGGTCTACTGCTTCTGATATAAATTGTGCTGGGAATGTATTCTTAAATAATTCCTTATTTTCAAAAGGATAATGGTGTTGTGCAAATGGCATTGAACCAGAATCAAACCAACAATCAATAACTTCATTAGTTCTCACCATTTCTTTTCCACAGTGTGGACAATTTAAGTGAACTCTATCTATATATGGTTTATGAAGTTCTATATCCTCTGGTACATTTATTCCCTTTTGTTTAAGTTCTTCAATACTTCCTATACATTCTCTATGACTACATTCGCATTCCCATATTGGAAGTGGAGTTCCCCAATATCTGTCCCTTGAAATACCCCAATCCACAACATTTTCAAGGAATTTACCAAATCTACCTGTTCTTATATTGTCTGGATACCAATTTATTTTATTGTTGTTTTCTATTAGTTCATCCCTAAGTGAAGTCATTCTAACAAACCAACTATCCTTTGGATAATAAAGAAGTGGTGTATTACATCTCCAACAATGTGGATAAGAATGTGTAAACTTCTCTGATTTATAAAGCATACCGTTTTCTTTTAAGTATTCTAATATTTTAGGATCTGCTTTCTTTACAAATAAGTCCTTCCAAGGCCCCACAGCATCTACAAATTTTCCTTCGCTATCTACCAAATTAATTAAAGGTAAATCATATTTCTTTCCAGTCTTATTATCATCATCACCATAAGCTGGAGCTGTATGTACTATTCCTGTACCATCTGTAAGAGTAACATAGTCAGCATGAACTACATAAAATGCTTTCTTTTCCGGAATATGAAATTTAAATAATTGTTCATATTCAATGCCTACAATTTCTTCGCCCTTAAATTCTTTAACTATTTCATATTCGCCCTCTATTACTTTATCTAGAAGGTCCTTAGCTAAAATATAATGTTCTTCATTATTTATTATTTCTACATAAGTATATGACTTATTAATAGCCAAAGCTACATTACTTGGCAATGTCCAAGGAGTTGTTGTCCATGCAAGAAAATATTTATTATCTTCTCCCTTTATTCTAAACTTAACAAATGCTGTAGCTTCTTTTACATCTTTATATCCTTGGGCAACTTCATGAGAAGATAGTGCTGTACCACATCTTGGGCAATAAGGAGTTACTCTATGTCCTTTATATAAAAGTTCTTTCTGCCACATTTGTTTTAATGCCCACCATACAGATTCTATATAATTATTATCATAAGTTATATATGGATTATCCATATCAACCCAGTAACCTAATTGTTCAGACATTTGCTTCCATAAGCTAGTATATTTAAATACACTATCTTTACACTCTTTTACGAATTTCTCTATACCATATTCCTCTATCTGTGGCTTACCTGAAATTCCTAATTTCTTTTCAATTTCAAGTTCTACAGGAAGACCATGTGTATCCCATCCTGCCTTTCTCAAAACTTTATAACCCTTCATAACCTTATATCTAGGAATTAAATCTTTCATAACTCTTGTAAGAATATGTCCTACATGAGGTTTTCCATTTGCTGTTGGTGGACCATCATAAAAAGTAAAGTATTCTCCATCTTGATTTAAATCAAAACTTTTATTAATTATATCATTTTCATTCCAATACTTCGCTATATCTTTTTCTCTCTCAACAAAACTTTTAGATGAATCAATCTTATTATACATACTGCTCATTGCTCCTTTCCATATTATCTATTATTTTATTTAACAAAAAAACTCCATCCAAAATAGGACGAAGTTTACATTCGCTATACCACCTATAAGTGCTTAATATTTCAAGTACTCTAACTACTACAATAAACTTAGATTGCAAGCTATTTATACCCTATTCTTTAACGCAGAACTACGAGAATACTTACTAGTAAATACGTTCAGTTTCCAGCTCCTAGGTGATTTTCTTTAAGTATATTCCACAAGCTCTCACCAACTCTTGCTCTCTGTAAGAAGTAACCTTAAATACTCTTCCTTATCATAGCTTTTAAGATATTATAGTATACATATTTTTTATTGTCAATTACTTTATTTTTAAAAATTAAAATTTTATTTCTTACAATAAAGATTTTTAATAAATTACATATAATATTATTTACTAACAACAATAACATTATAACAAATATTTTTTAAAGGAGATTAATAATGAAAATTAAATGGATTGGACATTCTTGTTTTATTATAGAAACTAAATCTAGAACAACTTTATTAATAGATCCTTATAATCCTTTCATTGGTTATAATCCCATCGAATACAATGCCGATATAATTACTTTAAGTCATAATCACTTTGACCATAATGTAAAAAACAATTTAAATTCAAGCCAAGTATTAATAAATAGTGCTACTAAATATAAATTTAAAGATATTGAAATAGAAGGCTTCAAAAGCTATCACGATAAATTAAATGGGCTCAAGAGAGGAAAAAATCTAATATTTAAATTTAATATTGAAGGATACACTCTCTGCCACCTAGGGGGTTTAGGGCATACACTTTCTAAAGAATTTATAAACGCCTTAGGCAAAATAGATATATTATTTATTCCTATTGGTGGTAACTACACATTAAATGGAAAAGAAGCCTCTTTATTATGTAAGAATATAAAAAGTCATATAGTAATCCCTATGCATTTTGGAACAAATAATCTTAAAATAAAATTAGATGGTATAGAGAAATTTTTAATTCATATGCAAAATAATACAAAAGTAAGCAGCAATACTATATTTATAGATAATACTATAAAAAAACATACCAATTTGGTATATATTTTTAATACTTTACAATTGGAATAACTTATAATTAATTTTTTAAATTAAAACTTTAAAAGGCATATTCTGGATTTTCAGAACATGCCTTTCATATAGAATTTAGAGTATTTTTTATAAACTTAAAATTATTGCCTTATGACAATTTAAACTTTTATTCATATCAATTATTCTTTGATTCTTTGAACCCCTATATTTTAAAGATGTATCTTTTTTGTGTTCTTGAAATTTACCATCTACTAAAACGTCAATATAACTAATGAATTCCTTCCAATTGTTATCTTCATTGCTTCTTTCTAAAATTTCCTCAAAAGTATACCCAGTATAACACCATATATTTAGGTTTAATTTTTTAATTTCTTTTGCTAGAATAATTAATTTATCCACATGCTCAAATGGTTCCCCACCACTAAATGTAATCCCTCTTATTAGTGGCATATTATTTTTTATCCTATCTAAAATATTATCTAAAGAAACTCTATCTCCATAACAGAAAGACTGTATCTCTTTATTATGACATCCGTTGCAATTATGTTTACATCCAGATACAAATAAAACTGATCTTAATCCTGTTCCATTAACTAAAGAATTATCTAGAAATCCTGCCACTTGTAAATATATTTTTTTCATAATAATCCCTTCTATCTATTATAAATTATAGGATTTTATATGATTTGAACTGTGGGAAGTTCTATCAGCTCTTTCTGCTACCTTTCCTGTGCCAAATCTCTCATCTAAACTTAAATATCCTGTTACCCTAGATATTCCTTGAATATCATTACTACCACAATGATTACATTTATGTTCTTCTACTTTTAAATAAGAACCACAATTTCTACAATATTTTATATGAAAATTTATTCCCATATAGGATATATTAGTATTAGTGTAAGAGTATCTTATTATATCTTCTATAACATCCTCTGTTGGATAATCATCTAACTCTATATAAGTTATATGACCTCCATTACATAGTTTATGATAAGGTGCTTCTATATTTATTTTATCTTTTATTGATATAGAATATCCTACTGGAATATGGTAACTATTAGTATAGTAATCTTTATCTGTAACACCTTCTATAATACCAAAAACTTTTTTATCTTGAATTATAAATTTTCCACTTAAACCCTCTGCTGGTGTAGCATAACAACTCCAATTTAGGTTATCTTTCTTCTTGTATTTATCACAAAATTCTCTTATATAATTTATTATTTTTAATCCTAATTCTCTAGCTTCCTTTGTTTCTCCATGATGGCTACCGATAAGTGCTGTCAGAGTTTCTGCAAGCCCTATAAATCCTATAGCCCAACTTCCTTGCTTTAATATAGGTTCAATAGAATCTTCAGGATTTAAACCTTCTGATCCTTTCATAAGTCCTTGACCCGCAACAAAAGGTAAATCCTTAACTTTTAAATTTTTTAAAACATCATATCTATGAAGTAAAGCTTCTCTTACTAATTCTAATTTACTATCTAATAAAGTAAAAAATTTAGTTAAATCATGTTTAGCCAATATACCGATTCTAGGTAAGTTAATTGTAGTTGGAGCTATATTACCTCTTCCTGCTGGACCTTCATCTCCGTTTATATTAGAACATACATAAGTTCTACATCCCATAGTTGCAGGTATTATTCCCTTATCATAATATTCTTTATTAAAATCTGCATCTAAATTCATAAATGTAGGATTCATTCTTTTACCTGCTATATTACATGCTAATTTAAATAGATAATAGTATGGATCTTGTGATTCCCTATTTACTCCTTTTTTAACTCTAAATATTATATTAGGAAATATAGGTTGTTCTCCTTTACCTAATCCTTTTTCATACTCTTTCAAAAATATTTCACATATTAAAGCTGCATCTTTATTTTCAGGTATTCCTATATTAATAGAACTAAATGGCACCTGAGATCCTGCTCGAGAGTGCATTGTATTTAAATTATAAACTATACCTTGCATTGCTTGGTGTATGCGTTCTTCTAATCTTTGTTCCACTAATTTATTAACATTTTCTTCATCTATATTATTTTTATCATATCCTAGATTCTCTAGATTACTTAATACTTCTTTTCTTAACTCTTGTCTTGTAGGCTCAACAAATAAACCTAAATCATTATCAAAATTAACATGAGCTTGACCACCGAACATATCATTTTGCGTAGATTGAAGAAGTATACAACTTAACTCAGCTGCACTTTCTATTCTTTTTGGAGGATTAATTGTTCCGTATCCAGTATTAAATCCTCTTTGTAGAATTTTACCTGTGTCTATATTTAAGCAATTTATAGTTAGATTATAGCTATCTAAATCATGATAATATATATCTCCGTTCTCATGTGCTTTGGCTAAATGCTTTGACATACTAGATAAGTTGTGCCATTTATTAGATTCACTTGCAATTCTTAATAATTTAGAGCTAAAATTATTTCCTACATTTGCATTATCCCTATCAGTTTCTACACCTATTTTCTCTATAACCTTCATTAGGTCTGATTTTAATTCCCTTATTTTCGTTCTTTCTCTTCTATAATTACAATAAGCTTTACCTATTTCCCTAAAGTTATTTTCCATTAAAGTTTTTTGTACTATATTTTGAATTTCTTCTACAGTAATTTCTTCTGTAAACCTAGCTTCTATCTTCTTTAACGCCTTTTGTGTTAAATCTATGTATTCACTTTCTTTCATATCAAATGCTATTTCCTCTGCAGCACCTTTTATGGCATTAGTTATTTTCACTGCATCAAATTCCGCTTTTCTACCATCTCTCTTTACAACATATAGCATTTATAATTCCTCCCGACTACAATATATTGTGCACATGTACTTTGACTATTATACTATCTTAAAAATTTTTCAGCAATTTTATATTTAAATAAATAATAAGATTAAGTTTAATTACTATACATTATCTAGCTTTTATATTAAATTTTATATTAAGTATATACTTGATATTTATAATAATTCATATTTTATTAGAAAATTGTAGGAATATCCAATTTATTTGAATATCTTGATAAAAAAATAAGAATAAAATATACATATTCTACTTTTATGTATATCTTATTCTAAAAAAATACAAATAAATTAAAAACTAAAATTTTTCACATAAATCTCTTAACTTTTCTCTAACGCTAGTTTTATTATCTTCATTAACTAACACTAAAATATAATCTCCTCTTAATATTTTAGTATCCCCTTTGGGTATTATTTCCTTTCCACCTCTATCTATAGAAACTATTAATGCATCATGTGGTATTTTTATATCTCTTACTAATTTATTTTCAATATCTGATCCTTGATGAACAACATATTTTATAAATGTCTTTCCTTCCTCAATCTTCTTTTTATATTTTTTCTCCTTATTTATTTGTCTATCAAGAAGTGATTCATATATTGGATCACTTCCCAACAAATCTGCTACTAAATAAGCTACTGTACATATAATTGTAACAGTTAGTAAATGTGTAAATGAGCCACTCATTTCACATATTAGCATTATTCCTGTTATTGGAGCCCTAACAATAGACGTAAACATTCCTGCCATGGCTAATATTGTAAAGGTACACACATAATTAGAGCTAATTCCAAAAATCATAACAGATGTTTCTCCAAATATTGCCCCCAATAATCCTCCCAATACTAACAATGGAAATAGTATTCCTCCAGGAGAACCCGAGCTAAAGCTTATTATCGAAAATATAAACTTAATAAGTAAAAGTATGATTGCAGTTTTCAAAACTATTTCTTGTTTTAGTAATCCATAAATTATTTCATTTCCACCTCCTAAAACTTTAGGACATAGAATTCCAAATATGATAGCAAAAATAAAAGGTATTACTAATCTTATTCTTACAGATTTTATTTTTCCATACATATCTTGAGTTTTTAAAATACTATAATTATAAATTGCTCCCGCAACTCCCAATAAAACTCCTAAAATAATCAACAAGGGATAATACTTAACAGGAATCACTTTTAGACCCCTTGCTCCTTTTATACTAAATAAAGGCTTGCCCCCTAAAATCTGCTTAGCTATAAAATCTGATGTTACTGATGCAGACATTGCTGCAAGTAGCACCAATGGAGAAAAGTTTTTATGAACTTCTTCTAATGCAAATATAACTCCTGCAAAAGGTGCGTTAAATGCAGCTGCTAAACCCGCGCTAGCACCACTAGTTAATAAAAATCTCTCTTCTAATTCTACTCTTTTGAAAATTCTAGATACTATTTGTCCACAACTTGCACCTAACTGTATAGATGGGCCTTCTCTTCCTAAAGATAATCCTGCTCCAATCGCTATTACTCCACCTACAAACTTATTTATAAGAATTTTAAATGGGGATACTTTAAAATATCCTGTCAAAATACCCTCTACTTGGGGAATACCACTTCCACTTATCATAGGATATTTTTCAACTAATACTCCAACTATATATCCACATAATATAAGTAATATTAATCCTAAAGGAATATAAATTTTATTGAAAGTTAAAAGTTTATATAATTCTTTTGTAAAATTCTCTGCCTTCCCAAGTAGCATTCTGTAGAAAACCACAACAAGTCCTGAAATTATACCTACTAAAATTCCTTCTAAAAGTATTCTTAATTTTAGTCCATGCAAAGTTTCATATAATTGTCTTACACAACAGCTATTTTTATTATTTTTAGTATTCACTATTATGTTCACTTCCTTATTCTTTAATAATATTATACTATTAAAGAAACTTAAAACGTTAATATTTTAAGCTTATTTTTTCTTTTATTTTTATACATATTTTTATCTGCTAAACTAACTATTTCTTCCCAATTCATACCTTGGCATTCACTGAAAAAACATATTCCATAACTAAAATTTACTACTATATTATATATTTTTGTATCATTTAAATAACTTCTTATCTTTTCCATTTTATTTATAACACCTTTTTTTGATATATCATAGAATAAAATTGCAAATTCGTCTCCACCTATCCTAAACAATGTATATTCACCATCTAAATTTTCCTTAATTATGTTACAAAAGTTCTTTAATATTTTATCTCCTATTATATGACCATATAAATCATTAATATTTTTGAACTTATCAATATCAATTATTACCAATGCTTGATTTTTATCTTTCCTTAATTTTTCTACATTACCTTTTATAACTTTATGAAAACATCTTTTATTATAAGTTCCTGTAAGTTCATCATAATTAACTAGATACATTAATTTTTCTTTAGTAATTATACCTTTTATAACTAATTGCAATTGATTTTTTATATAATCAATTAAAATTATATCGTCTCTTTTAAAAATATAATCCTTTTTCTCACAATCTATATTCATAACACCTATAATATTATTGTCTATGTATATAGGTGAACAAATTAAACAACTTAAATTTAAAGCATTTAATTTTTTCAGCTTGTCCACTGTGTCAATGCTTAAATTATCTTCATCAAATTTACAAGGATTTTTAATTAACGTAGTTTCTTTAAAATTATTAAGTTTATATAAGTAAATCTCCTCTTTTTTTAATGTTAAATTTTTTACATTAGGAGAATATCCTACTAAACTGGCATAGTAAAATTGATTTTTATCATTTAACATTAATATGCTTCCTTTACTTGCCTTAGGAATACTCTCTATAGCTACTTTTAAAGCTAATTCATATATTTTATTTATATCATCTTCTTTTACAGCAGTTTCTGCTACAAAGTAAATTTTATTCTTTATATTATGCATTTTTTTTATATATTTTTTTAATTTCCATATTATTATCAATTCTAAAATAATTAAAAATATAAATGAATAAAATAACAAATTAAACAAAATAATCTCCCTTTTTAATTTAATAGTTATATTTACAAATTTATCATATTTTTTTATAATTATCGACCCTTAAAACACAATATTAATATAAATAAAAAATATATAAGGAATAATATTAATATAATTTTAAAAACTATATATTGAGGTGATATTATGCTAGGAGAAATTATTGATGTAAAATCAAATGAAATTATTGTAAGATTATCTAACGGAATAATTACCAATATTGAGCTTTATAATTCTGATAAAAATCTTAAAATTGGAGATAAAATACCTATAAATACTTTTCAATATAATATTAATAATAAAATTTATAATAACTTTTTTTAATTATTATAAATTATATAATAGATCGTATAGCATTAACTGGGCACGCGTACTCTGCCTCTTTAACATATTGCTCTTTATCTGTTGGAATGGGTTCAAAAACTACTTCTGCCTTACCTCCATCATTTAATTTAAACATTCCGTCTGATAATTCAGGACATAATCCACAACCTATACATAAATCTTTATCTACTTCTGCTTTCATTGTTTTCCTCCTTATAAATATATAAATTAATTTATATATTTATATTTATCTTTTATTTAGTTTTTATACTTATAATAAAAGCCAAAAAATAAAACACTATTTTTATGAATCAAAATAGTGTTTTATTTTTAATTATTTAAATTTATATAATTATTTTATATTTTTAAGTTTTTTAAAATTCTCGTATAAACTACTATACTCTATACCTTCATTAATAAATTCCTCTACTATTCCTGTTTCAACTTTTTCTGCTAAATCTAAATCTATAGGCATTTCTTCAATTAGGGGTACTCCTAAATATTTTACATGCTCTTGTGGTGATTTTTTACTAAATACTCTTAGTTTTTCTCCACACTTATCACATTTTATATAGGACATATTTTCAACCACACCAATAACATCTATATCCATCTTCTCTATCATTACTATTACTTTTTTAACTATCATTGAAACCATATCTTGTGGTGTTGATACTACAACCATACCTTGTAATGGTATACTTTGCATTACCGTTAAAGCTACATCTCCTGTTCCTGGAGGCATATCTATAAGTAAATAATCTAAATCTCCCCACTCAGTATCAGTATACATTTGAGTCAAAACGCCAGTAATAACTGGTCCTCTCCAAATTACTGGTTCATCTTCTTGTTCTGTAAGTAAATTTAAAGACATTACTTTTATACCTGATTTTGTTACTACAGGTTCAATTCTTACCTCTTCCGTATCTCCTATTTGAAATATAGAAGCTCTTTCTTTATTAATCCCAAAAAATCTTGGCATAGAAGGCCCTGTTATATCTCCATCTAAAACTCCAACCTTATAACCATCTTCTCTTAATTTGCTTGCTAATACCCCTGTAATAGTAGACTTACCAACCCCACCTTTTCCACTAATTACACCTATTATATTTTTTACCTTCCCATATTTAGGTAAATCCTTAGAGCAGCTTCCCTCACTACTGCAGCTACCTTTGCTTGGACAGCTATCACAATTACTCATATTTCTACCTCCCAATGTATCATTTAAAATTTTATATTGTAATTATACCACTTATAATGTTATTATCAAATGCCATAAATACATTTAAGCTTTATTTACTTTATATTTGATGACTTACTAAATAAATACAACACCTTCTAGAAAAATAATTATTATAAAAAATACAGATTTCTCAATCTGTATTTAAATCTAAAAATTATCTGATTTCTTATCTAGTATTTGTATATCCCATCTACCATTTTTATATTCATTCATTATATAATATTTTTTCTCTGTTCTGTTGTTTTTATTATATATATTTACTATAGCTTTATACATAGTAGACTTATACCCTTCTGTTCTTATATTTAAAACTATATTATAATCCCTATCATCTTTTGTGACTATAGATACATTTTTAAAATTATTAGTCAAATCTATTTTAAATTCTTCTAAATCTGTAGATAATATAAATTTAGATATATCTACATCATCTTTTAAATTTATACCAACTTTATTTTTATTATTTTTATCTACACCATATTTTTTTAATACCTGTATTATAGATTTATAATATACATCTTCAAAATCTTTAGGTTTTCTTATAGTCCAAAAACTTTTTATTATATCATTATCTATTCTCTTAGATACAATATATATTCTATTATTGCTATATAAGTTTCCAGCATCCTTTTTATCTAGTCCTGCAATATAATTAAATTTATGAACTTTATTATTTCCTTCATCCATTTCAAATATATAATCTGGTTCCAATTTAGATTTTGTGGATGCAGGCTTTGCTGTTGATAAAATATTATAAAGCTCTCCTATAGCCTTTTTATCTGTAACTACAAATCTAAAGCCTTTATCCCTTGTATTCTGTATTACTATTTTTTGTATTTTATTTTCTTTTATATATTCAAAATCTTTATTTTTCAATCCAAACTTTACTTTTACTTTATCTATACTTTCACATCCAGTAATAGAAAAACTTAAAATAAATATTAGAAAAATAAAAATATATTTATGATTAAACTTATTTTTAGTTTTCATAAATAATCTTTTACCTCCAATCAAATTAACATATCCTTATATTTAAATTATAATTTCTAGTAATATGCCTTTCTTTAAGAATAAAATATAACAACATTATAACATAATTTTTTTGCTTGTAAATTAAATAACCATTGTACCTTATGTAAGTACAATGGTTATTTTTATTTTTTATATTTAAATGTTTGTAATATTGTTTCAAATACAGTTGTAATACTTTCTTGAAAGTCTTTATCATCCATAAAAAAAGAAATTCTAAAAAATTTATCTTTATCTTTTATAAAGTATTCATAAGCTCTATATTCTTTATCTTCTTTATCAGCGTTAGAATAATCACCTGTAATAGTATATTGAAGCATATATCCCTTTTTTTCATTTATTTTAATGGTACTAACACTATATTCCTTATAACTAATATTTTGGCGATTAGATATATTTTTGCTATGATTCAAAAAGCTTTTTAAATCACCATTATAATTCCATACCTGAATAAATCCATGAATTCCACTTTTATCATCTCTAAAACTATTATTATAAATAATTTCACTACCTATATGATTATATTCCTCTGTTTTCCATCCTGAAGGAAGTTTGTAGCTTAACCTACCATTAAGACCTTTATATTCCTGGAATGAAGATATATTATTATGAATTAAAGCAGTTATTCTTAAACGTCCCTCAAAATTTTTTTCAAATACACACAAAATAAGCATTAACCCTATTATTATTATAGTAACACCTAATCTTTTTTTGTTTACCATTATAATATTCATATATTAAATCTATTTATATAAATAGATATGACTTTCACCTCCAAAATAAACTTCTAATATCATTTATATGAAATAGACATAAGTATTATTATACTAAATATATATTAAATAAAATTAAGAGGCATGACCTTTTCATGCCTCTATTTAACTGGTAAAACAACAGTAGATGTTTTATAATCATAAAACATTAACCAATAACCCTGTTTTTCACTTTTTGTTGGTACCCAAGTTACAAATCCTGATTTTCCACCATATGGTTGATCCTCTTTTGATTTTTCCCCTGGTATTCCATAAACTATATATTTCACACTACCCAATTCATCACATTTATAACCTAAAAGATAATGACCATATTTTTTTATATAATTATAATAACTATTCATTGGATTATAAAGAATCATATATTTATCATAATCACAAGTATTTTTCATATCATCTATGTTTTCTATCTCTACTTTATACCACTTACATCTTTTAATTTGGTCAGCAAAATCAGAAATTATCTCTAAATCCTTGGCTATATTTTTAAAATACTTTCCATCTTCGCCTAAAGGATACTCATAATTTTCTTTACAACTTTTATTATCTATTTGTGGCTTATTTTTAATACTATCATCTATAAATAAATTATTATCCTTATTTTTAGTAAATTCCTGACTTTTATCTTTTCTGATTTTTTCTTTTAAATCCTCTTCTTTTAGGTTTTCTTCTTTTAAACTTTTTTCTTCTAAATTTTCTTCCTTTAAGCTTAATTCTATGTTACACTTATTTTTCTTAATATTATCGTCTGACTGAACTTTCTTTGAATTTTTAACTTCTTCTATCTTTTCCTCATATTCATCAAATATACTTCTATTATCTTTTTTTTGTGGTTTTATTTTGGCCTCTTTAACTTTATTATTAGCTATGTCAAAGCCCTTCCATCTAGGAATATCTGTAGTTGAAAAACCGCTCATGACTGATATTATATTAGAATCTATAAACTTTACTATAGCAGCTCCTGAAACTTTATCTATACCTAATCCTGAATTACTTATATTATTTACTGGATATTCATAGCATATATCAGCTCTACCATACTCGTCTATATTCATCTCACCTATTTTTATTATACTATTGGTGTCTTTTTTATTACATATTAATATCATGTAATAAGGAGCCGATTCCTTTTTTATATTTTGTACATAATAAGAAATTTTACATTTAGTATCTTTAACTTCCATCTTAACATAACCAGATGATGATTTATCTACACCTAACGAGTATCCTTTTTCATCTTCTTGTAATATTATAAAGTATCTACTATAACTCTTTTTTTGTGCCAACTTTTTTGTACCTCCACATATATTATTCATTATAATATATGAGATAGAGTTCAAAAAGTGAACTAGATTAACTATATATATTTATAATTTTATTATTTTACTAAATCATAAATGCAATTAGAAAGCATTCCAAAGTCTTGCAATGAAAGGGTCTCTCCTCTCCTTTTAGGATCAATATTAGCATTTAAAAAAGCCTTTTCCATATCTTGTTTATCTAAATTTAAACTCTTAAGAGCATTCCAAAGGGTTTTCCTTCTCATATTAAATGAACTTCTTACTACATTAAAAAATAATTTTTCATCTTTAACCAAAACTTTAGGTTCGGAAAGTTTATCTAACTTTATAATCATTGAATCTACTTTAGGTCTTGGTATAAAACAGTTAGGAGAAACTTTTCTTATTATTTTAGTATTACAATAATATTGAACTAAAACTGTTAACGCCCCATATTCTTTACAATTGGGTTCCGCATTAATTCTCTCTGCCACCTCTTTTTGTATCATTATTGTTAAAGATTTGAAATTACATTTATCTTTAAGTAATTTTGATATAATTGGTGTTGTAACATAATAGGGCAAATTAGCTACCAATTTTACTGGCTCTTTATTTCCTATAAAATTATTAAAATTAATTTTTAATGCATCTTCATGAGTTAAAGTAAAATTATCAAAATCTTTTAATTCTTCTTGTAAAATTGGTATAAGATTTGAATCTAGTTCTATGGAGTACACATGCTTTGCTACCTTTAAAAGTTCTTTTGTTAATGTCCCAACTCCCGGTCCTATTTCTATAATATAATCATTTTTACTTATTTCTGCTCCATCTATTATATCTTGCAAAACAGAATCATCAGTTAAAAAATTTTGTCCTAGATTTTTATTAAACTTAAAATCGTATTTTTTAACCACATTAGTTGTGAATTTATCCATTATTATTCTCCTTATCTATCTCTTTAATAGCATTTATAAATTCATTCTTTGAAATACCATAATTATTAAGTCTCATTAATATTTGATTTGTATTCCCATACCCTATTCCTAATTTTATTCCTAGTTCTTCTCTTCTAACTTTAGAATCTGCTCTACCTGTAAGTCCAAAAAACACCATATCATTCATATTAAATTCTTCTCTATATTCTTTTATTTCGCATTTAGCAGAATTCAAAGCTTTTATTATAGCCTCTGGTTCAGCATTTTCTACTCCTATATCATCATCTTTTGTACCTTCCTCTTGGGATATGTATGCATGCTTAATTCCTTTTACCCTTCTTGATATGTATTTTCTAATTTTCTCACCAGCATAATCTGGATCTGTTAAAACTATTACTCCCTGTCTTTTTTGTGCTTCCCTAATCTTTTTTATAACACTTTCATTTATTCCGAATCCACCTACTGCAATTAATTCCGCATCTGTAGCCCTTTTTACTGCTGTAATGTCATCTCTTCCTTCCACTACAATGACTTCTTTAATCATAATATCCTCCATAAATATAAATAATTTAAATAGAAAAAATAGGAGCTAGTGCTCCTAATCAATAATATGAACATTTACCCATCTTGAACCCCAGTTATCAACTTCTGACTTAGAATTAAAGTATAAATCAATTACATTACCTTTTATTGCTCCTCCAGTATCTTCTGCTATGGCATATCCATATCCTTCAATATATAATTTAGTCCCTAATGGTATCACTCTAGGATCTACTGCCACAGAACTATATCCTGAAGAATTTCTTTTTGCAGTAGTACCTGTAGCTGTTATACCAAAATCTGAACTCCCAGGGCTTTTACCTGTATCTTCATAACTTGAAGTATATGCAGTAGCTCTCATTCTTAAAGATTTCTGAGATACTGATCCTCCTCTTGAAGGATTTATTCCAGAATATGCAACATCAGATTTCATAGTTCCTACTGCTACTACTTTAGCTACTGGTTTTTTCTTTACTGTCTCTGCTAATATTTTTCTTGTCTTTTCTTTTCCATTTTCATATACTACTTCTGTTGATACTTCTTTTTCTCCATTTTGTCCATCTTGTATAACTTTTTTACTTCCTCTTTCTAAAGAACTATCTTCCTTAGTTACTACTTCATAATCCATATTTTTTGTTTCTTTTAATACTTTAGTTTCTATTCTAGTAATTGATACATTCAATCCATCTTTAATTGGAGTATCTTCTTTTGGATATACTTTGTCAGATTGCTTTAACTTTATCTTTTCATTTTGTAGCATATTTCCTACATTGTCTTCTGCAGATTTGATAGCTAATTTTTTTCCATCAACTTCTACATTTACTTTTACTGCTTTTTTTATTTTTAAATTAATTCCGTCTTCAACTTTCTTGTCCAAGCTAGGGGTTACCTTATCCTTCGATCCTAAAGATATGTCATTTGCACTTAGTGCTTCTCTATATGTGTCCTTGAATGTTGTAATCTTTTTATATTCTTTTCCGTCTATTGAAACAATTATTGTTTTTTTCATGCTTAAAGTTATTATGCCTACAGTTATTAATACTGCTCCAATAACAAAAATTGCCTTAGGACCGTTGGAAAAATAATTTTTTATTTTCTTTTTTATTTTTTCCACCTTTAAAACCTCCTCCGGGCAAGAGCAACATTGATATTATATTCTGTATATTAAAATCTGTCAAATTTGCTCTAGCTAGTTTACAAATTAATGCAGCTAATGTGCATATTATATATATAAATATGATAAACATAATTGCTAAAATCAAAAGGTATTGGTGGAATACTTCTTTTAAATAAAATTTATTATAATTATATGCCAAAATATATAAATTAATCATAATTTATTAAATAATATCTATATTAAACAAATTTATAATGTTATTTATAATTTCATTACTAACCTTCTCTACAGGTATATCCTTAATTTCTGAAATCTTGTCTAACATATATTTTATATATTCTGATCTATTTCTTTTTCCCCTCAAAGGTACTGGAGCCATATAAGGACAATCTGTCTCTACAACAATTCTGTCCAATGGTACATTTTTTATAACATCTATAATTTTTTTAGCATTTTTAAATGTGACTACTCCTGTAACTCCTATATAATATCCTAACTCTATACATTCTTTTGCAAATTCTACACTACCTGAAAAACAATGCACTTCTCCTTTAACTTTAGGAAATTTTTTTATAACGTCCAAAGTATCCTTATGAGCTTCTCTATCATGTATAACTACAGGCAAATTAAGTTCTTCTGCTAAAGCCATTTGATTTTCAAAAGCCTTTATTTGAACGTTTCTTTCAGGATTTTCATCATAATAATAATCTAACCCTATTTCCCCTATAGCCTTTACTTTTTTATGCTTTGATAATTTTTTTATCTCTTCTAATGAATCTAATGCTTCAAAGGCATGCTCTGGATGTATTCCTACAGCAGCATAAAAAAAATCATACTTATCTGCTAACTCTAAAGATGTTTTAGAAGATTGTACTGACGCTCCACAATTTAATACACCTATAATCTTATTGTCCTTTAATTCTTTTATAACTTCATATCTATCTTCTTTAAAACTTTCATCATCATAATGAGCATGTGCATCAAATATTTTATAATTCACAGGATTCCCTCCAATTAACTCCTTATGTTTAAAGTTTTTTAATACTTACTTCATAAATTTTGCATTTTCATATATTATAATTAATAAATTAAAATTAGTCAAAAAATTTTTTAGAAATATAAAACAAATTTTTTTAATTTACTTTCTTTAATAAACCTTTAATATATAGAACCTAATAAAGGTGATAATATTCCTATTATAGCTCCTAATAATCCTCCTAAAGAAGTAATAGCCTTTAATTCCTTACTAGCTATTTGTAATATAATCTCCTCTGCCACTTCAACATCAAATTCATTTATTTTATCTTCAACTATTTTTGAAATATTTAAAACGTCTATTACTACACCAGCTTGATTCTCTACAAATCTTTTATAGTTATTTTGGGCTATATCATATACTACTGCTAAAATTCCTTCCTCGTTACCTTCAGTAAATCCTTTAATAGATGTATTCATAAAAGCATCTATCATATCATTAATTAAACTATTAACCATATTTTCAAGCTTTTCACTGTAAATAAATTTTTCGATATTTTTATTTATTAAATCATATAAGTTTGATTTAAACGTCATACTTCTGAATAAATCTCCCCTCATAATGCAGTCATCTATTTTGTCATTTAATTTATTGGTAATGTTTATATGTTTAATTTCCCTAGTTATCACATTACTCACTTCTTCTATTAAAGATTGTTTACTATTTTCAGGTAAATTATTTGTAATATCTTCTATGGTTACCAAGAATAACTTATCAATATTTGTATTAATTATCTCCATTAAATTATCTTTTGTTTCTTCTTCTTCTAAATAATTCTCTAAGAATACAACAATTTTATCCGTCATAGAATCTACATCAATAAACATAGACATAAGAGAATTTACATTATTACTTATAACATTTTTTAATATTTTCTTTAATTTATTATAATTTTTTTCCTCCTTTAATGATGACTTTATATAGTTAACTATATTATCTCTTTTACTATATATATATACCTTTATATTTCCAGTGAAACTTTTAGGTAGTAAATCTCCTAATGTTTTTTGTTTTATTTTACCTTCATTTACTTTATTTATTATTAAATTGTTTATAACTAAAATAAATTCATCAGAGTTTATATAACCTTCTAACATATTTGTTAATTGCTTTTTTAATTCTTTGTAAATATTATTATTAATAATCTTATCGGGATTATCACTTAATATTTTACTTAATTTTTCTTTTATAAATTCCTTTATTTTATTGTCATTATTCCTTAAATTTAAAATAACTAAATTATTCAGATTTTCTTTAAGTCCTAATATGAAGGAATTATATTTTTCACCTAAAATATTTCTAATTTTCTTTTCTAAAGTATCCTTTGAGGTAATTAAAATATGTACTCTTTGACGAATCCAAGTTTTTAACTTGTTATTTATACTTTCACTGCATAACGAATTAACAATGGTTTCTGTAGATAATAGGTGTTCCCCTATAACTTCTCCTACACTTTTGGCTATTCTTGACTTTTCCTTAGGAATAAGTCCTGGGGTGAACGGAATTTTTATTCCTAAAAATCTTTTTTCTTCATATGGTCTAAATAACATTTTTATAGCTATATAGTTAGTAAGGTATCCTATTATGCCCCCTATTAGCATTGCTATTAAGAATTTCATACAATATCTCCTTATCTTAAAATATTTAACTTATATTAGTATAAGTTAAATTATAAATTCTACTATTAATAATTTCAATATTTGTAAACTTTTTATACAATAAACAAGACTGATGACAGTTATGCCATCAGTCTAAAATCATTTAAATGATGAATTTATCCTTATCTTACTACATTTCCTTCATTAATATCACCATCTATAGTAGACACAAATAATTCACTATCATCTTCTGTAGAAGCTGCAAGTATCATTCCTTGAGATAATTCACCTCTTAATTTTACTGGCTTTAAGTTAGCAACTAATATAACTTTCTTTCCTATCAATTCCTCTGCCTTATAATATTTTGCTATTCCAGATACTACTTGCCTCTGCTCTCCACCTAAGTCTACTTTTAATTTTAGAAGTTTCTTAGCTCCCTTTACCATCTCACATTCTAAAACTTTTGCTACTCTTAAATCTATTTTTTCAAAATCATCTATAGTTATTTCTTCTTTTATTGGTTGCATTTTAGTTTTATTAACTGCCTTCATTTGCTTTTCTTTTAGTTTATTTAATTCTTCTATTTTTTTATCTACATCTATTCTTGGGAATATAGCTTCTCCCTTTTTAACGGTTATATTAGATTTAGTACCATTAAATTCACTTAAACTCTCCCATGTTATAAGATCTATATTTAATTGTTCATTTATTTTCTTACTAGTTTCAGGTAAGAACGCTGATACGCATACAGATATTATTCTTAAACTTTCTGATAAATTATATAATACCGTACCTAATCTTTCCTTTTTGCTTTCATCTTTAGCTAAAATCCATGGAGTAGTTTCATCTATATACTTATTAGCCCTTCCTATTAATCTCCATATTTCATCTAATGCTTCTGGAATTCTTAAATTATCTATATAATTTTCTACTTTCTTAGGTGTATCTAAAGCCAGATTTATTAAACTTTCATCAATTTCTTCTTTTACAATTGGTGCTGGCATTATTCCACCAAAGTATTTTTCTATCATAGCTACAGTTCTTGAAAGTAAATTTCCAAGATCGTTTGCTAAATTAGAATTTATAGTTTTTATAAATATCTCATTATTAAACATTCCATCTGAACCAAATGGTATTTCCCTAAGTAGATAATATCTTACAGGATCTGTTCCAAAATGATTTACCAGTACTACAGGATCTACTACATTACCTTTTGACTTTGACATTTTCCCCCCATCTACCAAAAGCCATCCATGTCCGAAAACTTGCTTTGGTAATGGCATATTAAGGGCCATAAGCATAATTGGCCAATATATAGTATGGAATCTTAAAATATCTTTTCCTACTAAATGTACATTTGCAGGCCAGTATTTTCTATATAAACTATCATCTTCACTTCCATAACCTAATGCTGTTATGTAATTAGTTAAAGCATCTATCCATACATATATAACATGCTTTTCATCAAAAGTTACTGGTATTCCCCAATCAAATGAGGTTCTAGATATACATAAATCTTGAAGTCCTGGTTTTAAAAAGTTATTTAACATCTCATTTTTTCTAGACTCTGGTTGTATAAAATCAGGATGTTCTTCTATATATTTTATAAGTCTTGGAGCATATTTTGACATTTTAAAGAAATATGCTTCTTCCTTTGTTTTCTCTACTGGTCTTCCACAATCCGGACAATTTCCATCTACTAATTGAGATTCTCTCCAGAAAGATTCACAAGGAGTACAATACCATCCTTCATATTCTCCCTTATATATATCACCTTGATCATATAACTTTTTAAATATTTTTTGCACTGTTTCTACATGATATTCATCTGTAGTTCTTATGAATTTATCATAACTTACATTCATCATTTTCCATAAATCTTTTATGCCTGCTACTATTTCATCTACATATGCCTTAGGTGTTATTCCCTTAGCCTCAGCTAACCTTTGTATTTTTTGACCATGTTCATCTGTTCCTGTTAAGAACATTACATCATAACCTGTAAGTCTTTTAAATCTAGCAATAGCATCTGCAGCTATTGTAGTATACGTATTTCCTATATGAAGTTTAGCTGACGGATAATAAATAGGTGTAGTTACATAATAATTTCCCTTTTTCATGTTTTAGCCTCCTTATTTTTTATAATAAAAAAACCTCTATACAAAGTAAATACTTTATATAGAGGCGTAACAATTCGCTATACCACTCTAATTCATCTTTATCTCGCAATAAAGACATCTGTAAGTGACTCCATCATAATAATATCATCACCTTACAATATAACGGTTGTAACCGTGCTACCCTACTATAATTTCAGATAACCTGCTCAAGAGCCATCTTCATAAATCTTTGTATAACTGGCTTTCACCTACCCCCAGTTCTCTTTATATAACCCAATTTACTACTCTTTCCATCATTGCATTTAACATAATCATATTCCATAAATTCAATTATGTCAATAATATATAATTATTAGTTTTTATTTTGACCTATATTAAAAATTTATATTCATAAAAGACTAATTTAATTTTTTATAAATTCCTCATACTTAGCTTTAATACTTTTTAAATCTTGCCAGAAAAACTTCTTTTTATTCTCATCTCTTAATATAGCTGCTGGATGAAATGTACCTATTATATAATAACCCTTTATTTCAAACCATTTTCCTCTGTCTCTAGTTATTCTATATTGTTTACCTAATATATATTTCATAGATGTAGCCCCTAAACAAACTATTATTTTCGGTTTTACCAAAGCTACTTGATTTCTCAAATATGGTATACATTCCATTGCTTCTTCTTCTGTTGGAGTTCTGTTGTTTTTAGGTCTACACTTACAAATGTTACATATGTAATAATCCCTTTCCCTAACTAAATTTAGTGAATTTAGACCTTTTGTCAATAGTTGTCCTGCTCTTCCTACAAAAGGATTTCCTGTTCTATCCTCATCTGCCCCAGGCGCTTCTCCTATGAACATAATATCTGCTTTTATATTTCCTTCTCCAAAAACTACATTAGTTCTATCATTTGCCAAAGTACACTTATTACATTTCATACATTCACTATATAGTTCACTCCATCTTAACAAAATATCATCACCCTTCACAGTGCAAATTACATAATCTAATTTTATCATAAAAACACTTATATTTTATAATATTGATTTACTTATAAATATAAAGTAAGATAAGATTTATATAGCTTTGAAAGGAGATATCAAATGACTCTAAATAAAAAAATAGTAAAGGAAGTATTAAATTTAGCCTTGCCTGCTGTAGGTGAAATGATTTTGTATATGATGATATGGGTATTAGATACCATGATGGTTGGACAATATGGTGGTAGTGTAGCTGTAAGCACTGTAGGACTAAGTTCAGAGATTGTATATACGTTTATAAATATTTTTATAGCTATAGGCTTATCTGTAGGCATAACGTCAACTGTAGCAAGAAAATATGGAAGTAATAATTTAAAAGAAGCAGAAGAATACGCATCTTTAGGATTATTTTTAGGAATTATAATATCATTTATTATATCTTGTATAATGTTTATTTTTCCAAAGCATATTCTTACTATGGCAAAAGCAGAGAAAAATGTTATTTTAAATGGTATCATTTATATGAAAATCGTATCTATAGGAATTTTTTTTAATATGATTACCAGTATACTTAACGGAATAATAAGAGGCTATGGTAATACCAAAACTCCACTTTGTGCATCTATACTAGTTAATATAATAAATTTAACTTTAGATTATGGTTTAATTTTTGGAAGATTAGGCTTACCTGAATTGGGAATAAAAGGTGCTGCTATAGCTACCTCTTTAGGTCATATAAGTGGTTTTATATTTATTTATCTATATACCATAAAAAGATCAATTATTAAACCACATATTAAATATATAAAAAAGATTGATAAAAACAAATTAAAATATATATTTAAGTTATCTATTCCTTCCTCATTACATCAGGGTTCACTAGATTTAAGCAGACTTATTAATACTTTTATGATAATGCACTTAGGGACAACCGCCTTTGCTGCCAATCAAATAACCACAACAGTTGAATCTATTTCCTTTATGCCAGGTTGGGGGTTCGCAGTAGCTGCTACCACATTAGCTGGAAATAAAATAGGTGAAAATAATATTAAATCTGCTAAAGAATACTCCTATACTTGCACAATTTTAGGGTCATTTATAATGGGGATTACAGCACTTTTATTTCTGCTATTTCCACAGTTTTTAATAAAACTTTTTATAAATAATAAAGAGATACAAGTTATAAAATTGGGATCCATATGCCTTATGATAGCAGCCTTAGAACAAATCCCTATGGGAATATCTATGATACTTGGTGGTGCATTGAAAGGTACTGGTAATACTAAAACACCTTTCTTAGTGTCTTTTATATCTAGTTGGATTATAAGACTTCCCTTAATGTTCTATTTTATATATATTTTAAAATGTAGGGTAACCTACGTATGGTGGATCACTACTATCCAATGGGTGTTTGAAGGCATAGCTTTATTAATACTCTTTAAAAGAAATTTTTTTAGACAACAAAACATAGATTTTTAAAAAAGGACTCCTAATAATTAGGAGCCCTTTTTATTAAATAAGCATAAGATTTGTTATAAACACTGTCATTATTATAGCAACCAGATCCGCTAAAACAGCTGCCCAAATAGTGTGTCTTACTTTTTTTATCCCTACTGATCCAAAGTACACCGTAATAGTATAGAATATAGTTTCTGTAGATCCCATTAATATAGATGCCATTTTTCCTATATAACTGTCAGGTCCAAACTGTTTTAATATGTCTGCAAAAACTCCTAAAGCCCCACTTCCTGATAAGGGTTTTATAAATATTAATGGTACTAACTCCCCTGGTATACCTATAGTATTTATTATAGGTGATACTAAATTAATTAAATAAGCTAAAGCTTTAGATTCCCTGAAAACATTTACTGCAACTATCATAGCTAATAAATATGGAAATATTCTAAAACATATTTTCATCCCTTGTTTTGCACCCTCTATAAAACACTCATATACCTTTACTCCCTTACACATACCATAGAAAATTATAAAAAATATTATAATGGGAATAATAGCCTTTATTATGTACTGCATAAACCCTCCTTAATTAAAAGTATTTTGCCAATATTTTTGAAAATAATACTCCAAAAAAAGCAGCCACAGCTGTAACTATAATAGCTGGTATTATTATTTCTCCAGGATTTTTAGACCCTAAAGCCGATCTTATAGACAAAACTGTAGTTGGTACTAATTGTATACATGCTGCATTTAATACTAAAAATAAGGCCATATCATTACTTGCAATATTCTTATTACAATTTAATCTTTTCAATTCTTCCATAGCTTTAATACCAAAAGGAGTAGCTGCATTAGATAACCCCATCATATTAGCTGTTAGATTCATAGTCATGGCCCCTAAAGCTTTATCATCCTTTCCTGCTTCCTTAAATATAAGTTTTAATATAGGTTTTAAACCTTTAGCTATCTTATCTGTTAAACCACTTTTTTCTGCTATCTCCATTACTCCACACCATAAACTCATAATACCCAACAAACCTATAACTAACTTAACTGTAGAGTTAGTAGAATTTATAATAATCTTAGATATATTTTCACCTTGACCAGTAATAATACCAAATATTATTCCTGCTAATAATATAAAGGCCCAAATAAAATTTATCATAGATTCTCTCCTTAAAGTAAAATACTATATAATTAATATATATGATGTAACAATATAAAATAACATTTATTTATATCAAATTAAAACCATTAAATTATAATTTTATAGAAGTTATTGCCCTGGAAATAAAAAAGCATTAAAAACTTATAATTTAAGTTTTTAATGCTTTTTTATTAAATACTATTTAACTTTATTATAATTAGGATTACTTATTCTATATTTAAAATCATCTATTCCCTTTGCGCCACTTATATATACTCTATTTAAACCATAAATTCCATCATCTTTACCACTCCAAGAACCATCAGTAGTAAACGCCATAGTATATCCTGCTTCTTTAGCTGCTTTAAGGGTATCTTTATTCCATTTTCCATAAGGATATGCTATATAATTCACTTTTTTACCTAAGATTTTCTCTAAATCCTCTTTAGATTTTTTCATAGTTTCAAGTTGTTTTTCATAAGATAATATATCCAATTGATCATGATTTACTGTATGACTAGCTATAGTTATTCCATTATCATTCATTTCTTTTATTTGTTTTGAGGTTATAGTTTTGGGATTTTTATCTATATTGCTAGTTACATCAAATATAGCAGCTTTAAATCCAAATTCCTTTATTATGGGATAGGCATTCTCATAGTTGTCAACATATCCATCATCTAAAGTTATAACTATGGATTTTTCAGGTACTGGCTTATTATGTACTAAGAAATTATATAACTCATCTAAAGATAATGTAGTATATCCATTATCCTTTAAATATTTCATTTGTTCCTTGAATTTTTCCTTGGGAAGTCTTAATTCATTTCCTTTTTCGTAATCTATTGAATGATACATAAGTACAGGTATTCTTTTATCATTATAAATTAGAGGTTCTTTTTTAAATTCTCTTATTTCATTCTCTTGTTTACCTTGCTTTTTCTCTTCTACTTTTGTCTTATTAGTATGTTTTTTAGTATTACTTGCTTCTTGTTTACTACAGCCAAAAACTGATAAACTTAAAATAAAGCAAAAAATAGCACTCAATATATTAAATTTTATTTTTTTGTTCATATACTCCTCCTAATATCACTAATAAAATTTATTGGATAAATTTATTATATCATAGCAAGTAATTTTATCCATCAACTAAATTTAAATTTGTGGATATTATATTGAATCTTTGTGTATATATTAATTAATAAGTATATCATATACAATATATATATGTATTATTTATTATTTATTAACATTATCCACATGTTAACTGTTGATAACTTGTGGTGTATATGTTAATTTTTCTACTATAATTATTATTTTGTAAATTTATGGATATTAGTTGTATCTGGTGCATATTTATATATATTGATGTAATTCTAGATTTTGTGTATTATTAACATTATCCACATAATGTGTATATCTTGTGGACAACTTTTCTATTTCTGCATATATTATACCATAAATGTTTCTAATTTTTAAAATTTTCTTAACATTCATTCAATTATATGTTATAATTATAATATAATATTATTTATGAAAGGTCGTGTATATATGCTTAAAAAAGTTATATATGTGGATTTTAGAAAAAAAACCTTAATAAATAATAATAGAAGACCTTTCTTATTATTCTTAACTAATTTTATTAGAAATAAACTTCTATTCTTCTATAAAAATCATATTAACAGATCAATAAAGCTAATCCACTACAAAAAAAATATATCTTAAAGTGCAGCAAAAGCTTGCACTTTTTTTTAAATCATATATATTATTTATTATAACTAAGTTATAGGAGGAATTATTAATGAGAGTTGGTTTAGGTTATGATGTACATAAATTAGTAGAGGGTAGAAATCTAATCATAGGAGGCGTTAAAATTCCTTACAATAAAGGATTATTGGGTCATTCTGATGCAGATGTTTTGATCCACTCTATTATGGATTCTTTATTAGGTGCTGCATCCTTGGGGGATATAGGAAAACATTTTCCTGATAAAGATATGAAATATAAAAATGCATCCAGTATAATTTTATTAGAACATGTTAAAAATTTAATTAAAGAAAAGGGTTATAAAATACAAAATATTGATTGTACTATAATTGCGCAAGAACCTAAAATATTTCCTTATATAGACAAAATGAAAAAAAATATATGTTCAACCTTAAATATAGAAATTGATGAACTAAACATAAAGGCTACTACAGAAGAAGGCTTAGGATTTACAGGAAAAAAAGAAGGCATAGCTTCTCAAAGTATATGTTTATTAGAATAATTTAAAACACATATGAATAAAATTAATTTTATTCATATGTGTTTTTTATAATTTATAAATTATTTAAATCTTCTCTGTATAAAGGCATAGACATACATCTTGGGCCGCCTCTACCTCTAGATAATTCCGATGAAGGTATTGTTAATACCTCTACATTGCTTTTATCCAATATTTCATTAGTTACATAGTTTCTTTCATAAGTTATAACTTTTCCTGGAGCTATGGCTAAAGTATTAGAACCGTCATTCCATTGTTCCCTTGCAGATATAACTACATCGCCTCCACCGCAACGTATAACTTTTATATCTCTCTTCAAATATTTAGATAAAATTTTCTCTAAGCTATCTACTTCTTCTTTTACTATTAGTTCCTTATTTTTTTCATCATAACTTATAGCATTTACTTTTAAAGTTCCCTCTATTCCTCCGTGAACAGTAAACTTATCATAGTCTAGCATAGTAAATACTGTATCTAAATGCATAAAAGCTCTAGTTTTAGGAATCTCAAATAATAAAACTACCTTAAAAGTCTTTTCTGTCTCAAAGATTTTCTTAGCTAATTTTAAAACAGCTTCACTATCAGTTCTTTGGCTATGACCAACAGCTATAACTTCTGGTGATAAAACTAGTTCATCGCCACCTTCTATGCAATCTGATTCTCCTCTATCATACCATAGAGGAATATCGGAATCTTTAAATTCTGGATTATATTTAAAAATATATTTTCCAAAAATTGTTTCTCTCTTTCTAGTTTCGGTTCTCATAGAATTTAAACTTACGCCTTTTCCTATGCAAGCAAAAGGATCTCTTGTAAAATATAAATTTGGCATAGGATACATTAAAAATGGGTAATCTTCATGCTCATTTATATTTAGTTTATTCTTTCTTAAACCTGCCATAACTTGATAAATTATTTCTTTATTACTCATGGAATATAAATATTCTTTTAATTTATCAGCAGCTACCTTATCTTTTATTCCACTTTCCTTTATAACTTCAGTTATAAATTTTTCTTTTACCTTAATATCTTCTATTGATTGAGCGGCCAAATCCTCTAGATATAATACTTCTACTCCATTATCTCTTAAAGTCTTTGCAAATATATCATGTTCCTCACGCGCAACTTTTAAAAAAGGAATATCGTCAAATAAAAGTTTTTCTAAATAATCCGGAGTTAGGTTTTCTATTTCTTCCCCAGGTCTATGAAGAAGAACTGTTTTCAAATTACCTATTTCTGAGTATACATGTATATTTCTTTTTTTATTACTCATTTTTTGCCCCCTCCCAAACAAAATACTATTCAATACTTATTGTGCAAAAAAATAAAAAATATATTCTAATATATTAATATTTAATCCTCTCATTCATGTTAATAATAATTTATATTACTGTCAACAGTGATGATTATTACTTTTAGTGCATAAATGCAAAATTATACATTTAAAATCTTATGTAAAAATTTGTATTAAACTAATATTTATACCATTAATTCTGGTTTAATTTTATAAATATAAAAATTCACTATTTTAATGCCAATTTGTGTATTTTTTTATTATTAATATTATGAATAATTATTTGATTTGTTTGAATAATAGTATAAAAAAATTTTTTTATGAATTAATATACTTATAAAAAATACCTAGTAATAATTAAATTTAAAAATGCATTTAATTATTACTAGGTATTTTATTGATCTAAAGTTATTTTGTATCTTCCTCTAATTCATTATTACTAGTATACTCGTTAACTATTTTTTTTACTAATTTCTTTATGGCACTTGCTTGACATATTAAAGTCATAACTATAAGAAAAACTGCTATTCTATTTTCTTCCTCAGTTTCTAAATTTAAATCATTTATTATTTTCTTAAGTTTTTTTTCATTAAAATGTTGTTTAGAAACAAATTCCTCAAAACTATTTTTTTGAATGTCTGAAAATATTTTATATGCCATTTCCCATGATATTATATCATCACTTCTATCATTAATCTGGTTAAATGCTAATACAAATACCTTTTTTATTTCCTCGGTAGTAAGCAATGGTCTCATATAACTTAATAATACTAATTGAGCCAAATGAAGCTTGGTATATCCCCTTTTCTTTCCATCTTGTGGCTTAGATATAACTTCATTTTTTATGTAATTTTGTATAATATTATTTGTATAATCCTCTTCTTCAAACTTATCATTTAAATAGTCTATTACTTGAGATAGAAATAAATCATATCTTGGTAAATCCTCATAGTCAACTATGGTATTATGGGATATTTCTTCTGCTAATTTATTTATATATTCTATGTCACTAAATTTTATATCATCCACTTACCATACCTCCAAAATAATATTAAAATTTAATTTATAACTATAATAAATATTTTTATCTTTTACTATAATTATATACTAAAAAAGTTGTTAAAAAGTTATATTATTTAAAGAAAGTAACATGTATTATTTTCCATTATATTTAAATTTCTATTAATTGAAAATTCATATGAAACTTTCTTCAAAATATTTTATATTAACAGTATAAATATATTATCCACAATTAGCTTGAGTTTATCCACATAAATTGTGGACAAACTCAATCATTGGAATTACTAAACTATTATACATTATATTAATGTTATCAACAATATACTTTTTAACTTATTAACAATATTTTTTTCATAAAAATACTTCATGAAAGATTTTAAAAATTTTTTTTTATTTTGTACATACTTATTCTAAAATGTATGAATATGTTTTATTTAGCTGTATTATTATAGTCTTTTAAAAACTTTTCTAGTCCAATATCTGTTAATGGGTGTTTAATCATCTGTTTTAATATTTTATATGGAACAGTTGCAATATCTGCCCCTACTTTTGCACAATCTAAAACATGATTACTATTTCTAATACTAGCAGCTATTATTTCTGTATCTATATCATATATATTAAATATTTCAGATATGTCTCTTATTATATCTACACCATAATCCCCTATATCATCTAATCTTCCTACAAAAGGACTTACATAACTAGCACCAGCTTTAGCCGCAATTAATGCTTGTTGAGCGGAAAAAATTAAAGTTACGTTAGTTTTTATATTCTTTTCATGTAAAACCTTAACAGCTTTTATGCCTTCCTCAATCATAGGTATCTTTATTACTATATTTTTATTTATACTACATAGTTCCTCGGCTTCTTTTATCATATCATCACAATTCACGCTTATAACCTCTGCACTTATCGGACCATCTAATAAACTACAAATCTCATTTATGACTTCTTTTAAATCCCTACCCTCCTTGGCTATTAATGAGGGATTAGTAGTTACGCCATCCAAGATTCCCCATTTAGAAATTTCTTTTATTTCTTGTATATTAGCCGTATCAATAAAAAACTTCATAAAAATTCCCCCTTAATTTTTTATAGTAAAATTATTATATCATATTAAATAAAAAATAGCTTTTACTTATTTAACAAAATATGTTTATACAAAAAATTTACATGTTATACTTGATTTGTTAAAAAATTTTATTTAATATATTATTATCATATTATTTTATTTATATTTTCGACATTTGTTTATGTTTATCCATTTTGTTACTATTTTATTTTGTTTTATTTTGTTATACTTTTATTATATAAATAAATTTTAAAATAAAAGTTAATTACTAAAATATCTAATTTTACAGTGATTTTCTGCTTAAAACCCTTAAAAATCTAGGTAGAACCTATATTGACTTTTAGCAATTATGGTAGTATATTAACTTTAGATGGAAATACATATTAATTTTGTAAACCAATTTTAAAAAACTATTGACTTTTAATGTCATATTTGCTATTATTTAATTGATGGCATGTCGAAAAATGATATTATTTAAGGAGGAAAATTAATGAAATCAACAGGAGTAGTTAGAAGAGTAGACGAACTAGGAAGAATTGTTATTCCAATAGAATTAAGAAGAACTTTAGATATAGCTGAAAAAGATGCTTTAGAAATATATGTAGATGGTGAACAAATCATACTTAAGAAATATGAACCAGCATGTATATTCTGCGGTGATGCTAGAGACGTTATAAATTACAAAGGAAAAAATATTTGTAAAAACTGTCTTAATGAAATAAAAGAAAATAAATAGTTTTACCTTAAAGTCTCTTTAGAGGCTTTATTTTTTTACATAAAAATAAAGCTACAAAATGTAGCTTTATTTAGTATATTTATTATATATTTATCTAACTCTTTTTGCACCACAATAACTTGAATTTCCTGATAAAGATGAAATCTTAACAACATCTCCAGTATGTGGAGCATGTATGTAACTTCCACCGCCTACATATATACCTACATGTCCACCGCCTCTAAAGAATACTAAATCTCCTGGTTGTAATTGATCTCTTGATATAGAAGTTCCTACACCCATTTGAGATTCAGAAGTTCTTGGTAAACTAACCCCGCAATGACTATACACATATTGAACAAAACCTGAACAATCAAATCCTGAAGGGCTTGTACCTCCCCATACATAAGGAGTACCTAAAAAATTCATAGCATATGATACTACATCCCCAGTATTAGCACTACTTGGTGGTACTACTGTAGTTCCTCCACCTCTTGAGTAATTTGTTGAAGCTCCTGAATTTGAACTAGTTGACTTAACATTTGATTGTTTTGCTTGTACACTTTTGATTTGCTCAGCTTGCTTCTTCTCCGCTTCCTTCTGCCTAGCTTCATACTCTTTTTTTTCTGCATTTAATTTATCTAATGCTACTTGTTGAATACTTTTTTCATTCTTAATTTGAGAAAGTTTCTTTTCATTTTCTACTTTTAATGAAGCTATTTCACTATTTTTTTTATCTAAAGAAACTTTTTTATTTTCAACCTGTTGTTTTTTATCATTTAATTCACTTATAACACCTTGATCAAAACCTATGATCTTTTTAACTGTATCTAATCTTTCTAGAAAATCCCCTACACCTTTAGATTCTAATAGTATATCTGCATAACTATCCACACCACTTATGTACATGGCTCTTACTCTTTTATTAAATACATCTTTTCTTGCATCTATGTCTTTTTGTGTTTTCTCTATATCTTTTTGAAGTTTTTCTACGTCTTTTTTATTTTTTTCTATATCCTTTTTATTATCTTCTATCTTATATATAATATTTTCTATCTTAGAGTCCATAACTTCTATTTTAGATTCAAGTTCTTTTGTTTTATCTTGTACTTCGGTTATATTAGTACCTTGTCCACTTTTTGAAGGGCTCGCTTTAACTGTTGTTACATTGACTGATACTACCAATGCCAATGCTACAATAACTGATACTGCCTTCCTATTCACTATATCTTCCTCCCTAAATATTTATTTATATTTACATTATTTAATTATATAGTAATTACCTTATAAACTCAACTTTAGTTAACAATTTTTTTATAATGTTAATATTTTTAGATTTTATTGGTATTTTTTAAATCTTTTATCTATATTTTAATAGAGTATTTATAAACTTCAGATTTAGGCAACTTCCTATCTTTTGCAACCATTTTTACAGCTTCTTTTTTTGAATATCCATCCTCTATATAACTTTTTATATGGTTTTCTATACTCATATCTGCCCATCTATCTATTTGTTCTTTTTCTATTTCCTCTAAAGTCTTACCTTGTAATACTAGTACATATTCTCCTTTTGGATCCTTTTTATCATAATGTTCTATTACTTCACTCAAAGTTCCCCTTAATATCTCTTCATGAATTTTTGTAAGTTCTCTACATACAGATATATCCCTGTTACCCAAGTTTTCTTTAAGAAATATTAATGTATCTCTTAACCTGTAGGGTGATTCATAAAATATTAAAGTTTCCCTTCTTGTCTTTATATCATCTATTAAACTTTTTCTCCCCTTATTATCCCTTGGTACAAACCCCTTAAAAATGAAAGCTGTAGTATCTAATCCTGAATATACTAATGCCGTAATCACTGCAGTAGCTCCTGGTAGTACTTCAAATTTTAAATTATTCTTTATACATTTACATATTAATATACTTCCTGGATCTGATATTCCTGGCATTCCCGCATCTGAAACTAAAGCTATAGTTTTTCCATTTTTCAAACCATTTATAATATCATAGCTCTTATCTTCTTCATTAAATTTATGATAACTTACTAATGGTTTTTTTATATCAAAATGATTTAGCAATTTTAATGTTTGTCTCGTATCTTCTGCAGCAATTATATCTGCATTTTTTAATACATCTAATGCCCTTAACGTTATATCTTGTAAGTTACCAATAGGCGTAGGTACTACATATAATTTCCCTTTTTCTATATTAGTCATATATCATCCTACTTTCTATTAATTATTTGATTCCATAAATTTCTTTAACTTCTTTGGTATATTCATTATTTTCATTGTATACATATAATGGTCTTTCCCATTTTAAGAACATTTTCCCGCTTTTTTGTCCTTCTATTAAAACCATACTAGGTGCCTTATTATAAGATGGATGTATCATCCTTATTACTTTAGGTTCTATTTTATATTTTCTCATGGAACACATAATATCTGCAATTCTTTCTGGTCTATGAATCATAAAAAATCTGCCTTTATCTTTTAATAAAATTCTTGCAGCTTCTATAACATTATCTAAATTACAAAATATCTCATGTCTTGACATAGCATTTTTATCATTTTCATTTATAAGTCCTGTTCCATAAATTTTATATGGAGGATTTACAGTAACTATATCTACTAATCCTATACTTTTTAAAACCTTTAAATCTTTTAAATCAGCATTTATAAAATCTAATTTATTTTCAAGAGTATTATATTTCACAGATCTATTTGCCATATCTATCATATCTTTTTGAATTTCTACTCCTGTTATTCTTTCTGCATCTGTTTTACCTGCTATTATAAAAGGAATAATTCCTGTTCCGCTACATAAATCAACAATCCTATCTCCATTTTTTACTTTAGTATAATTAGCTAATAACACAGCATCTATCCCAAATCTAAAGCCATTCTTTTTCTGTATAACTTTAATTCCCTTTAATTGAAGATCATCTAAAGTTTCATCATTTCTAACTAAATTTTTATCCATATAATTCTCCTTATACCATATATTATAACCTATTTATATCAAAATAATTTTTTAACCCACAAGTTTATTTAATAATAACAAAAGACCGTCTAAAAGACGGTCTCTTATCACTCAATTATTCTTGAACTGGAGCTCCTACTGGACAAACGTTTGCACAGTTTCCACACTCAATACAAGTATCTGCATCTATAACGAATTGAGTATCTCCTTGGCTTATAGCGCTAACTGGACATTCTGATGCGCATGCTCCACAGCTTACGCAAGCATCTGTTATTTTATATGCCATATGTAAACACCTCCTTAATTTACAAAATTCATATGATTTATATTTTATCACGTTTCCAATAATTTTTAAAGTAATTTTTATATAACCGTATAACCTTCACTTTCTATTGATTCAATTATAGTATCTGAATCTACAAAATAATTATCATATATAACACTAATTTCCTTCTTTTCATTATTTATTTGACATGCTATAACTCCTTGATTATTAGAAACTGCTCCCTTTACCTTATTAACATCTCTTAGTGTTTTCATATCGCATACCCTTAGCACTACCTTCATATGTTAACTCCTACCCTTCTTCAAATAATTCTCTTATAATATCCTTATGTTTTTCTGTATCATCTATCTGTAATTCATCTTCATCTACACTATCAACATTACCTTCATAATTCCCTGACACTAATTCAATATTATGTATGGAAAATTGTTCTATAACCTCTTCATTTTCTTCATTTTTAATTTTCACCTTAACTTGTTCCTTTACTGCACTATTAGAAACCACTTCACCTTGTCCGTAATCTGTATTTACTATAGACCCCACTTTAGGAAGCTTTTTTCTTATACCCTCATAAGTTTTTTGTTCATAGTTAAGACAACACATAAGTCTACCACATATCCCTGAAATCTTAGTAGGATTGAGTGATAAGTTTTGTTCTTTAGCCATTTTTATTGATACTGGAGCAAAATCTCCTAAGAAACTAGAACAGCACATAGTTCTTCCGCAAGGTCCTAATCCACCTACCATTTTAGCCTCATCTCTTACTCCTATTTGTCTTAACTCAATTCTAGTTCTAAAAATAGAAGCTAGATCTTTAACAAGTTCTCTAAAATCTACTCTTCCATCTGCAGTAAAATAGAATATTACTTTATTATTATCAAATGTATATTCTACATCTATAAGTTTCATTTGTAACTTATGTTCTTGTATTTTTTTTATGCATATTTTAAAGGCTTCTTTTTCCTTTTCCTTATTTTCCTTATGTTTATTTATATCTTCTTCTGAAGCCTTTCTTATTACACTTTTTAGCGTTGATACTATTTCTTTTTCATCAATGTATCGCTTTCCTATAACACAATGCCCAAACTCTACTCCTCTTACTGTTTCCACTAATACATAATCGTCTTTATTTATATCCATATCTTTAGGATCGAAATAATATATTTTTCCTGCCTTTTTAAAGCGTATACCCACAACCTGTATCATACTATACCTCCCGCATTTTTATAAGCATCTCATCAAATACCAAAGAAAAATTCACATTACTACTTAATTTATCTTGTGTATTATTTACTATACTTATCATTTTATTTAATTTTATAAAAGAAAATTTTTCAGAAATATACTTAATTTCATCTTTCTTATCTATATTTAATAGAAAATCCTCCTTACCTGTTTCTTTATAAATTAATCCATCTCTAAGATAGCTTAAAAAACAGGTAAGTATTTCTTCCCAATTATTTTTATATTTTAAAAGCCAAGGTTCATGTTTATATATATAATTATAGCTATCTATATTATCTACATCTTTTATAATATTTAATGTGAATTCTCTTATTTCTTGAAGGGATTGATCTTCTATAAATTTTTCTACTCTTCCAGGTATACCATCACTAAATACAATTATAGAATTTATCTCATCTTTAGTTAAATTATTATATTTATCCTCTACAAATTTTTTCATTTGCTGGAAGTTTAGTTTACTTAATTTATAAATCTCGCATCTTGATACTATCGTATCTAGCATTTTTTTTATACTCTCACATAAAAGAATTATAAAAACTCCTTCTGGAGGTTCCTCTATAGTTTTTAAAAATGCATTTTGAGCTACTTCTGTTATTAAATGTGCCTTATACATAATAACTATTTTTTTATTGCCTTCTATAGGCTTTTTACTTATTTCTTCTATTATTAATCTTATATCATCTATACCTATAGACTTCTTATCTTTTATATTGAATTCTACTATATCCGCATAATCTCTGTCTTCATGCCTATTTATAAGCATTTTAGCTATTTCTTTAGCTATTAAACTTTTTCCTATTCCATCTTCCCCCACAATAATACTAGCATGAGAAAATCTTCCCTTCTCTATAGCATTTTTTAATTGATGTTTTATATTCTCATGTCCTATTATTGTATCCAAATTCAATATTATCCCTCCGTTAAACTCTAATAAAATTATCTACATCTACTACAAAAATAGTAGCTCCTCCAACCTCTACTTCTATAGGATATGGGACATAAACTCCTGTTGATTCAGTTATAGGTGAAGGTGATGTAATCATATGTTTTCTCTTTTTACATATATCCTCTATCTTTGAAACCACTGCATCAACATTTTCCTCATCCACTCCTATCATAAGAGTAGTATTACCTGATTTTAAAAATCCACCGGTAGTAGCTAATTTTGTGATCCTAAAGTTTGAATCTGTTAATTCCTCTACTAATTCTCCAGAATCATCATCTTGGACTATAGCTATAATTAACTTCATATAAAATACCTCCTTAAAGAAATACCCATTATTAATTTATATTTTTTTTAATACTTACAATTATTTATAAGTATATACTTAATAAATTTATATAAATTCCTTTAGTTTATTAACTATTTCTTTATGTATTTCATCTATAGTTTTCACTTTATCATTATCTACACAATTAATTCTATACCAATTATATTTGTTTGCAATATACTTTGCATTATCATAAGAATTTTTTATATATATATCATTTTTTTCGTGAATATCCTTTTCTTTGCCACCAGTAAATTTATTTGCTCTATTACTCATAAGCTTTTTACTATATTTGGGAGGCATATCTAAAAATATTACACAATCTGGTTTAGGAAGTTTGATTTTATTAAATTCCAAATCCCATAACCATCTTAAAAAATAATCTTTTTCTTTTTCATCATCTATCTTAGCTCCTTGATGTATCATATTAGATGTAGTATATCTATCTGCTAATATAATACCTCCTTCGTTATAAAAATTCTCCCATTCTACTTTATAAGATGCAAACCTATCTACAGCATAAAAAGTAGATGCAATATAAGCATTAACGCTATTTGGTTTATCTCCAAAATCTCCATTCAAATACATTTTTATAAGAGATGATGAGTCACTTTTATAATTTGGGAATTCAACTTTTTTTACTTTTAAATCTCTACCTAAAAATGTTTCATATAACATACTAGTTTGTGTGGCTTTACCACTTCCATCCGTACCTTCTATAACTATTAATTTACCTTTATTCATATAGTTTCCTCCACAAAAACTTATAATTTACTTAATTATTTGAATCTTGTTATTTTGTATTCCTAATACATCTATTCCCACATAAATATAATAACATATAGCATCTACTATTTCTTTAGTAATTAATTCTCCTGGCATTATGATAGGTACACCTGGAGGATAAGGTACTATACTATTATAATTTATCTTATCTACCGATTCTTTTATATCTATCCATTGACTATCCTTGTCTATAACCTGAAATGGTAATAATTTTTGTTGATTATTTAAGTCATTTAAATATTTTACTGTTTTTATTTCATCACTCTTCAAAGAATTACAATCACAATTTTTAATACAATTATATAATTTCTCCATTTCTTTTTCTCTATAAAAAGGAGATAATATTAAAACTATATTAGATGAATCCGCCATTTCACATTGAATCTTATTTTCTCTTAAATAATCCAATAATTTATATCCACTTAATCCATTATTTAAATTTATTACATATCTAGTTGGATCTATATATTTTACATTTTGAAAATTATAATTAAATATTTTTTTATCTTCTTCTCCTATTACATGAAAATTAGGTATACTATTTATTTTTATTCTATACCTTTCACATAATTTTATAAACTTATTATAGTTATCTTTTCCGTATTCATCTAAATAAAATCTACTATACTCCATGGAGCATAGGAAGATGTAAGAAGGGCTTGTACTTAAAAATAAACTTACAAAAAAATCAACTTTATTTATATCTATATCACACTTTTTTCCTATATGTAAAAACGCTGTTTGAGTTAAGCTTGGTAATGTTTTATGTGCACTCATAACTACCATATCTGCTCCTAATTTTAATGCATCTTCTGGTAACTTATCTGTTGCTACAAAATGTGCTCCATGAGCAGAATCTACTAATACTTTCATACCGCACTCTTTAGCCTTATTAATTATAAGTTGTAAATTTGGACATATACCATAATAATTAGGATATGTAATTATTATTCCCTTAGCATCTTTATTTTCTTCTATTAATAGTAAAAAATGCTCCAAATCAATTGCTAAAGGAGCATTAAATTTATCATATATTTTATTTTTTATATATATAGGTTTTAATTTTCTTATAACTATGCCATTAAAAATAGATCTATGGCAATTTCTTTCTACTATTACCTTATCCCCTTCTTTAAAAGCAGAAAAAATCATAGCTAAATTGCCACTAGTACTTCCATTTACAAGAAAATATGACTTTTTAGAATTATATAACCGGCTTAAAAGATTGCCGGATTCTTTTATAATACCTTCAGAATTATGAAGATTATCTAAACCATCAACTTCGGTTAAATCATACTTAATAATATTTTCCATAAAACTTTTTCCTTCTTTAGTATATAAAAATCCTGCTCCGCCTTTATGTCCTGGCATAGAAAATAATAAATTATTTTCCTCTATATACTTTAAAACTCCTTTTATAATTGGTAATTTTGACATTTAATTTCCTCATCCTTTATAATCGTATGAACTAAATTTTTTCTTATACAGTCTTTATAAAATTCATAGAAATCTGTATTCATTTTAGTGTTAATCATTCTTTTTTCACAATCATTACAAATACCTTTGCCATTTAATATTATACCACTATTTAGAGGCTTACCACATATAATACAGTATTGTTTTTTCATATATATCCCCCTTAATCTCAGTTATTATAATTAAATTATTGCCCCTTAATATATATTTTATTCAATACACCAAAAAATGTTATATTGTTCACTAAAATATTTTTTAAAATATTCTCTAAGGATTATCCTGTATATAAAACAATACTCTATATATAATATATTTAATTTTTTACTAATTATTTATTATATATATTGATAATATAAATTATTTAATTCATTTTGGGTATAATAATAATTAATTTATTCTAGAGCAAATAAGAGATTAGCTTGCTAATCTCTTATTTGAAAAGTATTCTAATTTTTTTATTAAGTTATAGCTAGGTTCAAAATAGAATTTTTTAGTTTTATCTCCTTTTTTATATATGCAATAATAAGCCTCTCCATTAAATAAAGAGCAAGTATATTTTTTGCAGTTTGTTAGCATAAATTTAGATTTTATTCTGTTAGTTTTGCCAAAGTAAATAATATCTTTTAATTTTATATTTTCTACTACTTTATCTTCACTACCTTTTATCTTATGTATAATAAACTGATCTGCAATTATAAAATAAGTATATCTAACTTTACATTTAACTATTTCAAATAAACTTATTAATATCAAGAATGCTATTATTAGATTATTCAGTATTTGTTGTATGTTATATACATTAATTTTTAACCCTTTTATAAACTCCATTAAATACAAGGATATAGTTAATAAAATTATTACAAATAATAGAACTGGCACTCTCTTTCTAATTATAGTTTCCTTATACATATTTCCCATAAAAAACCCCCCGAAAAATTCCTCGTATTATCTTTACGATAGAGATTATACTAAGCTTTTAATTATTATTCCACCAGAATATTTAGGATTTATAATGATTTATGCTTATATATTTTGTTTTTTCATAGTTTTATAGTGAATTTCAGTGTTTTTCTTCATTTTACTGTAAATTAAAATAATATTTAGTTAAAAAATAAACAAGCATTTAAATTTTATTCATATTATATTAAAATATATTAATAATCATTATATTAAAGTAAATTCATAATATATAATATAAACAGTTGAGGTGATAACAATGATATCTATATATAAAAATACAGAAGAAGATAAAACAATAAAACAATTGGATACTATAGAACCAGGTGCTTGGATTAATATAGTTGCCCCTTCCCAAGATGAATTAGAATTTATTTCTAAAGAGGTCGGAATTCCAGTGGAATTTTTAAAATCTGCTTTAGATGAAGAAGAAACCTCAAGAATTGAAACGGAAGAAAATAATACATTAGTTATTGTAGATATTCCTTTTACTGAAATGGAAGATAACTCTTTAACTTATGATACATACCCTTTAGGAATAATTTATACAGAAACAATTTTAATAACAGTTTGTTTAAAAAATAGCAAAATATTAACAGATTTTATGGATTCAAAAATAAAATCTTTTTATACTTTTAAAAGATCTAGATTCATTTTACAAATATTATATAGGATTGCTAGCTATTACTTACTATACTTAAGACAAATTGATAAAAAAAGTTTATTGATTGAAAAAAAATTGCACAAATCTATGAAAAATAAAGAACTTATTTTATTACTTTCTTTAGAAAAATCTTTGGTTTATTTTTCTACATCTTTAAAATCTAATGAGATAACTCTAGAAAAAATGCTTAAATTAGATTTAATACAAAAATATCCTGAAGACCAAGATGTACTAGAGGATGTTATTATAGAAAATAAACAGGCTATAGAAATGGCGAATATTTATAGTAACATTCTTAGTGGTACTATGGATGCATTTGCATCTGTTATATCAAATAATCTAAATATAGTTATGAAATTATTAGCATCCATCACTATAGTAATGTCTATACCTAATATAATTTTTGGATCTTTTGGTATGAATGTTAAAGGAATTCCTTTTAATAATACACCTAATGCATTTTTAATAACTAATATAATAACAGTTATAATTTGTATACTAGTTATTATTTTTCTTCGCAGAAAAGATCTACTTTAATTAAATATTATAATCTATAGGAGTGATTATTAATGATTTTAAATCATTTAAAGATAGGAGACACTATAGGAATAGTTTCTCCTGCTAGTCCAGTTAAAACAGATTATTTAAAAAAAGGAGTAAACTATTTAAAATCTTTAGGATTCAATATAAAGGAAGGTAAATATGTTTATAATAAATGGGGGCACCTAGCGGGAAGCGATGAAGATAGAGCTAAAGACTTAATGAATATGTTTTTAGATGACTCTGTAGATATGATATTATGTACCAGAGGAGGATATGGATCCATGCGTATCCTTCCTTATTTAAATTTGGACATGATTAAAAAAAATCCAAAAATATTTGGCGGTTTTAGTGATATAACTATATTACTAAACCTATTTTATTCTCAATGTGATTTTCCTACATTTCACTGTCCTATGGTAAGTTGTAAATTCGAAGATGAATTTACTACAAAGAGTTTTCTAAATACTATCATGAATACAAAAACTCCTTACTTTATAAAAAATCCACCAGATGTACAAATGAAATCTATAACTGATGAAGTAATAGAAGGTACCTTAGTAGGTGGTAATTTATCTTTGATATGCAATACTATTGGAACTCCATATGAAATAGATACTAAAGATAAGATATTATTTATTGAAGAAATAGGAGAACCTCCTTATAAAATAGACAGAATGCTAACTCAATTAATTCTTAGTAATAAGTTATCTAGTTGTAAAGGAATAATAGTAGGTCAATTTACTAATTGTACCCTCCCTCATTATCAAAGAAGTTTAACAACAAGTGAGGTAATATATGACAGAATTGTTAAATTAAATAAACCTACATTACTAAATTTTATGTCCGGACATTCTTATCCCAAATTAACTTTGCCTATAGGGGCTAAGATAAAATTAAATTGTAAAAATTCCTCTTTAGAAGTAATTTCTAAAATAATAAAATAAAAAGCATTCTAGATAAATCTAGAATGCTTTTTTGGAGGCGCCACCCAGATTTGAACTGGGGATAAAGGCTTTGCAGGCCTCTGCCTTACCACTTGGCTATAGCGCCACTTTCCAACTGACCTTATTTATTATAACAAAATTTTTGTGTATAGTCAACACAAATTTAAATAAAAAAATGAAAATCTTTTAAAACTAAAAGATTTTCATATATAAAATCATTTAATTATTTTACCTAAAGTAGAACCTATGCTATCATGAATAACTAAATTTGCTTGTTCATCATAAGATGTTATACCCTTATTTATAAGTATTAATTTTTTTCCATTATAGTAATTCACTAAATTAGCTGCGGGATATACTACAAGTGATGTTCCTCCTACTATAAATACATCTGCATTTTGTACATATTTAATAGAATCATAAATAGTATTCATATTTAATGCTTCTTCATATAATACTACATCTGGCTTAACTAAACCTCCACATACTGAACACTTGGGTATTGATTCTTTATTATTTAATACATACTCTAAATCATAGCTTTTATTACAATCTACACAATAGTTTCTATATACACTACCATGAAGTTCTAATACATTTTTAGATCCAGCCTTCTGATGTAATCCATCTATATTTTGCGTTATTATTGCTTTTAATTTACCTTGTTGTTCTAGTTTAGCCAAGGCTAGATGTGCCAAATTGGGTTTAGCATCTTTAAAAACTAACTTTTTCTTATAGAACTCATAGAATTCTCTTGTATGTTCTTCAAAAAAACTATGACTTAACATAACTTCAGGAGGATAGGAATAATTGTTTTTGGTTTTATATAATCCCTTATTAGATCTAAAGTCAGGTATATTACTTTCAGTAGATACTCCTGCACCACCAAAAAATACTATATTATTGCTATTATCTATTATGTCTTTTAATTCTTTTAAAAGCATAAAATCAGCTCCTCCAAAATATAACTAATATAATTATATATTATTTAATATAATTATATTTTTCTATATTAAAATTTAATTATTCCTAAAGAATTTAAGAAAATTATTACTAATAACACAGGAGTTATAGTTTTAAGTATAAAATAATATATGTTTATTATTTTTTGATTTTTTAAATTTCCATTATTAGATAATTCTTTTACTATATCTTGTTTTTTATTAACATATCCTACAAATATAGCTGTTAAAAGCCCCCCTAACGGTAACAATATATTTGATGACATAGTATCAAATATATCAAAGAATGTCTTGCCGAATATTTTAAAGTTATATAATAATCCTAAATTACTAGATGATAAAGTAGCTAAGCTACCTATGATGCTCACTATAATAGCATTAAAAATAACTGCTTTCTTCAAGGATATATTTTTTTCTTCTGTATAATAAGCTATAAGCACTTGAAATATTGACATAATAGCTGTAGTAGATGCTATAGCTGTAAGTATAAAAAATATAGTCAATAATATTTTCCCCATGAAAATTTTTGAAAATACTAAAGGAATACTCATAAATAACAGCCCCCTACCGGCTGTTGGTTCCATGTTAAATGAAAAAACTGCTGGAAATATAGCAAGACCTGCAAGAACAGAAACTAATGTATCTGATACAGCAACCTTTGCCGAAGTAGCTATCATATTATTATCATCTGTAAAGTAACTTCCATAAGTCACCATACTTCCAGAACCTACTCCTAACTTAAAAAAAGCAAGTCCTAGAGCTACTAAGATAGAATCTGCTGTAACTTTTGAAAAATCCACATGAAATAAAAATTTTATTCCTTGGCTAGCTCCAGGCAGTGTTAATGACCTTATACAACATAATAAAATAAGTATAAATAGCACTGGCATTAAAGTTTTAGCAACCTTTTCTATTCCTTTTTGAACTCCTAATATTAATATGATTGATACTAAAGCAATCACTAAAATTTGCCACAGTATAGGCTCTATAGTATTTGATATAGAACTAGTAAAAATATTATTGGCACTATTTAATGTTAAATTATTAAAATCACCTTTTATTGATTTAAATACATAAGAATAAACCCATCCTGCTACTGTAGTATAATAAAAAATTATGAAATAACTTCCCATAATACCCGCATATCCAATGTTTCTCCAAGAAGTATTAGGTTTTAATTTACTAACTGCACCAATAACATTACTTCTAGTTTTCCTTCCTATATAAAATTCACTAATCATTAATGGAATCCCTACAAGTAAAACACATAATAAGTAAATAAGTAAAAAAGTACCACCACCATTTTCTCCTACTAAATAAGGAAACTTCCATATATTCCCCAATCCTACTGCTGAACTTAAAGTTGCAAAAAATACTCCCAGACCTGAAGAAAAGGTTTCTCTATTACCCTCCTTAGACATTGCTTCACCCCTTTAATTTATAAATATAAAAAAAGCACCAAGCTATACTTAGTGCTTTTAATCATCTGGCAACGACCTACTCTCCCACAGGGCCTCCCCTGCAGTACCATCGGCGCTTTGAAGCTTAACCTTCGTGTTCGGCATGGGAACGGGTGTTACCTTCAAGCCATAATCACCAGATACTAATGAAAGAACATGTTCTCTCAAAACTGCACAGTATATTTTGGTCAAGCCCTCGACCTATTAGTATTAGTCAGCTAAACATGTTACCACGCTTACACCTCTAACCTATCTACCTAGTGTTCTTCTAGGGGTCTTACTGACTTATGTCATGGGAAATCTAATCTTAAGGTGGGCTTCACGCTTAGATGCTTTCAGCGTTTATCCCGTCCCGATATAGCTACCCAGCCATGCCACTGGCGTGACAACTGGTACACCAGAGATCGGTCCATCCCGGTCCTCTCGTACTAAGGACAGCTCCTTTCAAATTTCCTACGCCCGCGACGGATAGGGACCGAACTGTCTCACGACGTTCTGAACCCAGCTCGCGTGCCGCTTTAATGGGCGAACAGCCCAACCCTTGGGACCTACTTCAGCCCCAGGATGCGACGAGCCGACATCGAGGTGCCAAACCTCCCCGTCGATGTGGACTCTTGGGGGAGATCAGCCTGTTATCCCCGAGGTAGCTTTTATCCGTTGAGCGATGGCCCTCCCACGAGGTACCACCGGATCACTAAGCCCGACTTTCGTCCCTGCTCCACCTGTATGTGTCGCAGTCAAGCTCCCTTCTGCCTTTGCACTCTACGCGCGATTTCCGACCGCGCTGAGGGAACTTTTGGGCGCCTCCGTTACTTTTTAGGAGGCGACCGCCCCAGTCAAACTGTCCACCTAACAATGTCCCGTGACCAGATTCATGGCCGCCGGTTAGAATTCCAGTACTGTCAGGGTGGTATCCCAAGGTTGACTCCACTTAGGCTGACGCCCAAGCTTCTAAGTCTCCCACCTATCCTGTACAGACAATACCGAAACTCAATGCTAAGCTACAGTAAAGCTCTACGGGGTCTTTCCGTCCAATCGCGGGTAGCAAGCATCTTCACTTGCACTACAATTTCGCCGGATTTGCTGTTGAGACAGTGCCCAAATCATTACGCCATTCGTGCGGGTCGGAACTTACCCGACAAGGAATTTCGCTACCTTAGGACCGTTATAGTTACGGCCGCCGTTTACTGGGGCTTAAGTTCATACCTTCGCTTACGCTAAGTATTCCCCTTAACCTTCCAGCACCGGGCAGGCGTCAGCCCCTATACATCAGCTTTCGCTTTAGCAGAGACCTGTGTTTTTGCTAAACAGTTGCTTGGGCCTATTCACTGCGGCCTACTTTCGTAGGCACCCCTTCTCCCGAAGTTACGGGGTTAATTTGCCTAGTTCCTTAACAGCAATTCTTCCGATGGTCTTAGGATTCTCTCCTCACCTACCTGTGTCGGTTTGCGGTACGGGCACCAATTTACTCGATAGAGGCTTTTCTTGGCAGTGTGGAATCAGATACTTCGCTAAAATTAGCTCCCCATAACACCTCAACTAAGCTTGACGGATTTGCCTATCAAGCACGTCTAAGTGCTTAGACGCACATCCAATAGTGCGCACATCTTATCCTACTGCGTCACCCCATTTCTCAAACGCAAATGGGTGGTATCGGAATATCAACCGATTGTCCATCACCTACGCCTTTCGGCCTCGGCTTAGGTCCCGACTAACCCTGAGCGGACGAACCTTCCTCAGGAAACCTTAGGTTTTCGACCAATAAGATTCTCACTTATTTCTCGCTACTTATGCCAGCATTCTCACTTCTGTACAGTCCACCACTCCTTACGGTATGACTTCAACCCATACAGAAAGCTCCTCTACCACGTGTACGAAGTACACATCCATAGCTTCGGTGGTAAGTTTGAGCCCCGGACATCTTCGGCGCAGGATCTCTTGACTAGTGAGCTATTACGCACTCTTTAAATGAGTGGCTGCTTCTAAGCCAACATCCTAGTTGTCTTAGAAATCCCACATCCTTTTCCACTTAACTTACACTTTGGGACCTTAGCTGATGGTCTGGGCTGTTTCCCTTTTGACCACGGATCTTATCATTCGTAGTCTGACTGCCGTGATACAAGTATATGGCATTCGGAGTTTGATAGGGTTCGGTAACTGTTGTCAGCCCCTAGCCCATTCAGTGCTCTACCTCCATTACTCAATTACACGACGCTAGCCCTAAAGCTATTTCGAGGAGAACCAGCTATCTCCGAGTTCGATTGGAATTTCTCCGCTATCCACAGCTCATCCCATGGTTTTTCAACACCAACGTGGTTCGGACCTCCACGAAATTTTACTTTCGCTTCATCCTGGCCATGGATAGGTCACCCGGTTTCGGGTCTACATCATGCAACTTAGCGCCCTATTCAGACTCGGTTTCCCTTCGGCTTCATACCTTAAGTACTTAACCTTGCTACATAACGTAACTCGCTGGCTCGTTCTACAAAAAGCACATCGTCACACATTAACGTGCTACGATCGGTTGTAGGCACACGGTTTCAGGTTCTATTTCACTCCCCTTCCGGGGTTCTTTTCACCTTTCCCTCACGGTACTGCTTCACTATCGGTCACTAGGTAGTATTTAGCCTTGGGAGGTGGTCCTCCCAGCTTCCCACAAGGTTTCACGTGTCTTATGGTACTCTGGAGTAGATCTTAAAGTGTCGTCTTTTCACCTACAGGACTATTACCTTCTGTGGTAAAGCGTTCCAGCTTTCTTCGGTTAAAACTAAACTTGTTTATGATCTATCCGCAACCCCAGAAACAAGTTTCTGGTTTGGGCTCTTTCCCTTTCGCTCGCCGCTACTTAGGAAATCGATTTTTCTTTCTCTTCCTCCGGGTACTTAGATGTTTCAGTTCCCCGGGTTTACCCTCATATACCTATGTATTGAGTATATGATACATGGGGTTACCCATGTGAGTTTCCTCATTCGGAAATCTTCGGATCTCAGCCTATTTGCGGCTACCCGAAGCTTATCG